>NZ_CM132926.1:4800000-7387917 GCF_054031145.1 Nocardia sp. FBN12 | reverse complement strand
TGTCGACAAACGCGAAGTCAAATCGCCTGGAAAATCCGGCATTTCCCCAGGTCACGAGCCCCACTCTACCCAGAGTTCGGCGCGCGCGCTCCCGACGCTCATCGCGATCGATCACCAGCGTCGACCGGCGATCGATTGGCAACTGATCAGCCGTCCAGCGCTTTGCCGATCTTCAATATGCCGTCCACCTGGTGACATGACGCGACAATCGTAGACAGGGCACACCCTGCGGGATACAGTTTGCCGTCGTTCAGCAATTTTATAGTTACCATGCGGGTGGAAGGCAGGCCGAGGTGCCGGAGGATCTCGACTCGGTCGAGCGTCGCGCATGGAGCGCGGTGGTCACCCTCTCGATGCGCGTGCCGAGTGCGCTCGATTCCCGACTACAGCGCGAGTTCGGAGTGACCCATTTCGAGTACCGGGTCATGGCCTTGCTCCATGACGCGCCGGAGCGCCGGATGCGGTTGAGCATGCTCGCGGCACGTGGACACGGGTCCATTTCCCGGCTCTCCCACGTGGTTTCGAAGCTGGAACGGGTGGGGTGGGCGCGACGCGAGGCGGCGGTATCCGGGCGTGGGATCGACGCGGTGCTCACCGAGAGCGGGCTGGCCAAGGTGGTGGCGACGACGCCGGACTATCTCGTCGCGGTGCGCAAGCTCGTGCTGGACGGACTCGATGATCCGCAGAAGGCCGAGCTCGCGTTCTTGGGCGAACGGCTCTCACGCCATCTGGTCGACGCCCTCGGCGACAGCGATGCAGGCTCGTCGGGGCTCGACCACTGAACTCGGTGACCACAGCGCAAACGAACAGCGCCGCCCCGGCGATCGAGGCGGCGCTGTCTGGTCGATTCGGTCAGGAATTATCCGGGCGCCAAGTGGCCACCGCCCAGATCACCACGATGTCGACGGCGATGATCAGGATCGACCACCACGGGTAGTACGGCAGCCACAGGAAGTTGGCGATGATCGAGAGCGCCGCGATCACCATCGCCGCCACCCGGCCCCAGGTCTGACCCGCGAGCAGACCGATCGCGATGATCACCGCGAGTGCGCCGAGGACGATGTGCCACCAGCCCCAGCTGGTGAGGTCGAACTGGTAGGAGTACTCCGGGCCGACGACGATGAGATCGTCGTTGGCGACCGCGGAGATCCCCTGGAAGATCTGCAGCACACCGACCACGGCAAGCAGGATGCCGGCGCCGATGGAGGTGCCTGCCGCGATTCCTTCGCGCACCGGGTGCTGATTCGTGTGTGTCATCGCTGGGCCTTCCGTCAGGTCAACGCCATGTGCCACCACGGCACACGACAACGGTAGGAACCCGGCGAGCCGCGCGCCTCACCCGTTGCGGGTGAACTCCCTGACCCGCCGCGGCACCGGACGCAGGGTCTTGCCGAGGTCGGTGCGCAGGGTGATCAGCGCGTCGAGCAGGTAGTTCTGCCTGACCCGCCACGGATGCCGGTCGCCCTGGCGGGGGAACGCGGCGATCGAGCGCTGGACATAGCCCGCGTTCAGGTCGAGCAGCGGGCGTTCGGCGAGCGCGCCCCTAGGTTCGGGGACGACTGCGGCGCTACCGGTGCGGTCCAGGTGGGTGAGGACTTTGCAGACCAGGCGGGAGGTGAGGTCGGCGCGCAGCGTCCATGACGCGTTGGTGTAGCCGACGCAGATGGCGAAGTTGGGCAGGCCGGTGAGCATGGCGCCCTGCCAGACGAACTGATCAGCCAGAGGCACGGGCGTGCCGTCGACCGAGGGCGCGATGCCGCCGAAAGCCAGCAGGCGCAGGCCCGTGGCGGTGACCACGATGTCGGCGGGCAGCGTCTCCCCCGAGACCAGGCGGATCCCCTCGGGGACGAAGGCGTCGATGTGGTCGGTGACCACCGAGGCCTTGCCCTTTTTCATCGCCTTGAAGAAGTCGGCGTCGGGGGCGGCGCACAGGCGCTGGTCCCACGGGTCGTAGTCGGGGGTGAAATGTTCGGCGACGAGCTTGTCGTCTTTGAGGATGCGGGTGGTGAGGTCGGTGAGCAGCTTGCGTGCGGCGGCGGGGCGGCGGCGGCAGAACTGGTAGAAACCGATGTTGAACAGGATGTTCTTGGTTCGGATCAGCCGGTGGGCGAGACCGGCGGGGAGCAGCTTGCGGAGCTTGTCGGCCTGCTTGTCGCGGCCGGGGACGGGGCTGATCCAGGTCGGGCTGCGCTGCAACATGGTGACGTGCGCGGCGTCCGCCGCGAGATTGGGCACCAGGGTGACGGCGGTGGCGCCGCTGCCGATCACGACGATCCGCTTGTCGCGGGTGTCGAGGTCGGCGGGCCAGAACTGCGGGTGCACGACGGTGCCCGCGAAGTCGTCGCGGCCGGGGAAGTCGGGGGCGTGCGGCTGCTGGTAGTCGTAGTAGCCGGCGCAGGTGTAGAGGAAACCGCAGGTCAGGTTGCTCAGTTCGGGGCCGTCGGGGCCCTCGTGGGCGATGGTGAGCTGCCAGTGTGCCTGCGCCGATGACCAGTCCGCGCCGATCACCCGGGAACCGAAGCGGATGCGCCGGTCGATGCCGTTCTCCTGCGCGGTCTCGTGGATGTAATCCAGGATCGCGGCGCCGTCGGCGATGGAGCGGGCCGCGCGCCACGGCTTGAACGGGTAGCCGAGGGTGAACATGTCCGAATCCGAGCGGATGCCCGGGTAGCGGAACAGGTCCCAGGTGCCGCCGAGGTCGGCGCGCGCCTCGAGGATGGCGTAGCTGCGGTGCGGGTGCTCTTCCTGCAGCCGGTAGGCGGCCCCGATACCGGACAACCCGGCGCCGACGATGACGACGTCGAGGTGTTCAGGGGCAACGGCGGTGTCGGTCATGGGCTCCAGTGTGCCTGCCGTGCGACCGTGGCAGAAGAGCCGATCCTCGGCCCGGTGGCCATCGTCGAGATTTGGGTATCGTCGGTGCCGTGTCGATTTTTCGGCGTGCGGGATGGTTGCTCGTCGGCGCACTGGTCACCGTGCTGGCTGCCGCATTCGCCGGCTGGCCGGTCTTCGTGCACCCGCAAGTCGACCCGTTGCGGCCCGCTGATGTGATCGTGGTGCTCGGCGGCACCGCCTACGAACGATTCGATCTCGGCATCGAGCTCGCCGAGCGCGGCCTGGCCCCGGAGGTACTGATCTCGCAGTCCACCGGGCCCGACGATCCGGTGATGGACAAATACTGCGGCGGCCGATTCGCCTTCCGCGTCTCGTGTTTCGTGCCGGATCCGTGGACCACCGATGGTGAAGCGCGCGAAATCGTCCGGCGCGCAAAGATTTACGGATGGCGACACATCATCGTGGTCACGTTCACGCCGCACGTGTCGCGTGCCAGGTACATCGTGGAGAAGTGCTACGACGGCGAGATCACCATGGTCGCCAGCCCCTCGGACTCGGGGCTGGAGTTCTGGTCGTGGATGTATGTGCGCCAATCCGCCGGATACATCAGGGCTTTCGTCAACCAGCATTGTGAGACCGACTGACACGCGGTGGTCCGGCTCTTAGAGTGAGACCAGCGGTTCGGGGACCGCGCTGGTGAGAGGACGCCGATGCTTGTGGAGGATCTGCGCACTGTCGGTGACGACGCGTTGCGCACCCAGATCTGCGTCATCGGGTCGGGCCCCGCGGGCCTGACAGTGGCCACCGAACTCGCGGCCGCCGGGCTGCGGGTACTGGTGCTGGAGAGCGGTGGTCACGAGATCACTTCGGATGAAACAGCTTTCACCGCGATCGAGAATGTCGGCGCTCCGCGCGCGGAGCAAGATCGGATCGCGGGTAACCGGGTGCTCGGCGGGAGCTCACACAGCTGGGCGGGGCGCTGCGGTGTGCTCGACGACCTCGACTTCGCGAATCGGCCCTGGGTCACGCGGTCCGGGTGGCCGATCGACGCGGGCGCACTGCGTCCGTATGCCGAGCGCGCTGCCGCGCATGCCGGGCTCGGGCACGGCACCGGCTTCACCGAGGGCGAGTTCTGGCCGCTGGCCGGGCGGCAAGCACCGCCCGACGCGCTCGATACCGGCTCGTTGCGTCCCTACTTCTGGCAGATCAGCCGCGATCCGGCCAACCGGTTCGACTGCAAGCGGTGGGGTCCGCACGTGCGTGACATCGTCGCGCCGACCGCGCGGGTACTGGTGAACGCGACGGTCACCCACATCGACACCGATACCACCGGCGCGCATGTGAATTCGGTCGAGGTGACCGGCGCGGGCGGGCGGGTGCGCACCGTCGAGGCGCGGATGTTCGTGCTGGCCGGGGGTGGGATCGCCACGCCACGGCTGCTGCTGGCCTCGCGGCGCACCGTCGCCGGTGGGATCGGGAATCGGTACGACCAGGTCGGGCGGTATCTGATGGATCATCGCTGCGGGGTCGTCGCGACGCTGCCGCCCGCGCAGGCCGGGGCTGCGCTGGACCGGTTCGGGAAATACGTGGTCAAGAGCGCGCGCGGGCGGCACACCTTTCTGCACGGGATGGCGTTGTCGCCCGCGCTGCAGCGGCGCGAATCGCTGGTGAACTGTGCGCTGTGGTTGCAGGAGGTCATCGCCGACGACGACCCGTGGGACTCGGTGAAGCGACTGTTGCGCGGGCGAACTCGATGGGCGGATATGCGAATCATGCTGTCCGGCACCGGACTTCTGGTCAACGGTGTGCGACGTCGGCTGGTCGACGGTGTGGGGTTGCCGCACCGGCTCGCGGGTGTCGAGGTGCGGGCGATGGTGGAGCAGACGCCGAACGCGGACAGCCGGGTGCGGCTTTCCGGACGGACCGATCCGGTGGGAATGCCGTTGCCGCAGGTGGATTGGAAGGTCGGTGCGCAGGAGGATCGCACGGTGCGGCGGGCGACAGCGCTGCTCGTCGGCGAGTTCGCCCGGCTCGGATTGCCCGCACCGCAGGTGGTTCCGGCGGCTCTGCCCGACAGCACCGATCCCCTACCGCTCACCGACTGGGCGCATCCCAGTGGCACCACGCGGATGTCGGCCGATCCGCGGCACGGGGTCGTGGACCAGCACTGCCGGGTGCACGGGGTAGACAACCTCTACATCGCGGGCAGTTCGGTGTTCCCGACGAACGGGCACGTCAACCCGACGCTGACCGTGATCGCGCTCGCGGTGCGCCTGGCCGACACCCTGCGCGCGGGACTGGCTGCCGCCGCTGACCCGTCGGCGGCCCAACGGAGCTGAGCGAGTGGCCGACGTGCGCCGATGATCTGCCGGTCGGCCGCACTAGGCTGGGTGGGTGCCGGACTCGCCTATCGAGAACAGTCGTCCGAGTGAAGCCGCAGGTGCGCCTCGGTCGGGGCATCCGCACGAGCCGCATACCGAAGGGCTTGCGGATCGGTTGAACTGGCTGCGTGCGGGGGTGCTCGGTGCGAACGACGGCATCGTGTCCACCGCGGGGCTGGTGGTCGGTGTCGCCGCGACCACGAACAACGCGCAGACGATCCTCACCGCCGGTATCGCGGGACTGGTCGCGGGTGCGATCTCGATGGCCGCGGGGGAATACGTGTCGGTGAGCACGCAGCGGGATTCGGAGAAGGCGCTGCTGGCCAAGGAACGGCGCGAGCTGGCCGACGAACCCGATTTCGAACTGGCCGAGTTGGCGGGGATCTACGAGAAGAAGGGTCTCAGCCCGGCCACCGCGCGCGCGGTGGCCGCCGAACTCACCGCCCACGACGCGTTCACCGCGCATGCCGAGGCCGAACTCGGCATCGATCCGCGCTCGCTCACCAACCCGTGGGCGGCCGCGATCTCCTCGGCGATCGCGTTCACCTGCGGCGCCCTACTGCCGCTGCTGGCAATCGTGTTGCCGCCCACCGAATGGCGGGTGCCGGTCACGTTCGCCGCCGTGCTCGTCGCCCTCGCGATCACCGGCTCGGTGAGCGCGCGCCTCGGTGGCGGCAATCGAGGGCGTGCGGTGCTGCGCGTGGTGGTCGGCGGCGCCCTGGCGATGGCGATCACCTACGCGATCGGCGCCCTCACCGACTCGCTGACGAGCGGCTGACCTGAGCGTATGCGCCGACCGAAAAACCTCGAACGCAGCCGTGAAACTCAGTGCGTCGGGCCGAGGTCGAGGCGGCGGGTGACTCGGTCGACAACTTCCGGGGGCATGCCGGGTTCGCGGCGCGCGGCTTGGGCTTCGCGGCGGCCCGCTTCGGTGACGGCGGCGCGGACCGCGCGCATCTGCGCGGCGAGTTCGCGTTCCCTGTCGAGGGTGGCCTTCGCGTCGGCGCCCGCCGCTTCGGGGTCGGCCTTGGCGGACAGGCGGCGCAGCACCGCCTTGAGATCCTCGTAGATGTCTTCGGGGAGGTTGTCGCGCGCGGCGATCGCTTTGAGTTCGGCGAGTTCGGCATTCACGACCCTGGTCCACAGTGCTTGTTCGACGGCGCGTTCCTGGCGGGTGTCGGCGTGTACCCCGGTGAGGCGGACCACCAGCGGCAGTGTCGGGCCCTGCACGAGCAGGGTGAACAGCACGACCGCGAACGCGATGAACAGGATTTCCGCGCGGGCCGGGAAGTCGGCGCCGGTGTCGAGGGTCAACGGCACGGCCAGTGCCAGTGCCACGGTGGCCACCCCGCGCATGCCGGCCCACCAGGTGACGATCACCTCGCGCCAGGTGAACGGTTCGTCGGTGTAGGGCAGTTTGCTGCTGATCGCCCAGGTGGCCATCAGCCAGACCAGGCGCAATCCGACGACCACCCCGATCACCGCGGCGCTGACCCCCGCCAGCGAGGGCCAGTTGTGTCCGGTGGTCTCGATGACCACGCGCAATTCGAGGCCGATCAGGGCGAACGCGAAACCGGTGATGAGCATTTCGGCGATGTCCCAGACCGAGTCGGCGACCACGCGATACCCCCGGTCGCCGATCTCGGTCACCGCGTCGGTGAGATACAGCGCGCAGACCAGTACGGCGAGAACGGCCGAGCCCTCCCAGTGTTCGGCGATGCCGTAGGCGGCGAAGGGCAGCAGCAGACTCAGGCCGACCTGGGTGGTGGGCGTGTCGAGGTATTTGGTGAGCTTGCTGCCGAGCCATCCGAGCACCAAGCCGACCCCGAGGCCGACGACCGCGGCGATCGCGAAGTCGCCGAGCGCGTGCCATGGACTGAACAGGCCCGTCATGACCACCTGGATGCCGACGGTGTAGATCACGATCGCGGTGACGTCGTTGAACAGGCCTTCGCCGCCCAGGGTGACGATCAGTCGGCGTGGCAGGCCGAGGCGGCCCGCCATCGAGGTGGCCGCCACCGGGTCGGGCGGCGCAACCAGGGCGCCGAGCACCACGGCAGCGGCGACGGCGGTAGCCGGGTTCCAGGCGTGGAACACCGCCGCGACCGCGATCGCGGTGACGATCACCAGGCCGACCGCGCGCAACGCGATGATCTGCCAGCTCTCCGCGAACTGCCGCCACGAGGTGCGGCGAGCGGCGGCGTAGAGCAGTGGGGGCAGGACCAGCGGCAGGATCAGCTCGGGCGGGATGTTCAGGCTCGGCACCGCCGGGATCAGGGCGAGCAGGCAGCCGAACAGCGTCATCAAGATCGACGGCGCGAGGCCGATGCGGGCGCCGAGTGGTTCGGCGAGCACGGCTGCGAGCAGGATCACCAGAGTCAGTACCAACTGGTCCATAACTGACCAGTCTCACCGACATCGACGACCGACGAGGATCGACCCGCCGCCGGTCACGGCCTCGGATGACGGCCCGATCAGGGGCGGACGGCGGCGGCAGGCGGGAGCAGGATCGGCGGGAGGGGGAAGGGGAGTTGCAGGACAGGAGGTGGGGGCGGGGGTGGCGGGGGCGCCGGGGCCGGTTCGGGTTCGAAGACCGGGGGCGGTTCGGGTGGGGGCGGCGGCTCGTAAGCCGGGGGCTCGTAGACCGGTGGCGGCGGTGGCGGCGGGGGCTCGAAGGCGGGCGGCGGCGCGGGCGCGTCGACGGGCGCTGGTTCGGGAGCGGGTTCGGGGCCGGGGGGCGGCGGGGGTGGCGGCGCCGGGCCAGGGGGCAGGGCGTCGGGGGTGGTTACCGTGCATTGCCATTTGCCGTCGTCGTGGACACGCCAGTGGGCGGTGATACCGCCTGCCGAACAGTTCCCGCCGATCCGCCTGGCCGGCCACGGTGGCGCGAAGTTCGCGGCCTGTTGCTCGGCGGCCTCCTGATCGGAGCCGGCGACCGGGAGACCGTTGCTGTCGGCTCCCATCGGGTTCACCGACGGCTTGTCGTCACCCTGGTCGGCGCGCAGCACCAACCCGATCGCGACCACCAGCGCGAGCAAGGCGGCGAGTACCGCCGCGATCGCGACCGTCCGAGTACTGCTGCCGGCCCGCGTTTGGGGACCCTCGCTGCTCTCTGCCATCGCACCGCCTTCGCCGCGGATCAGGTCTCCCCCGTCCAGCACGCTACCGCACGGTTGCTCGCAGACCACCCCGCTCGGCGGAACAACCACTGGCCAGGGCAGATACCTACATCCGATGGTTGCCAGATGTTTACTTGATCGCGACCCGCACCTTCACCGCATCGGCGTCGGTGTTGTGCAACGCCTGCGCAATCAGCGTGCTCAGATCGAGCTGCGGAGCGGCGGCGGTCGCCGATTCGGTGAGCGGGCGCAGCCCGGGCAGCAGTGCCGAGAGCTCGGGGCCGAGCTCGTTCAGCTTGGCGGTGAGCTGCTCGAGCAACGGCACCAGACCACCGTCGCGCACATACATCTGTGGATCGCCCTCGGTGGCCCGGCCGACCGATTCGACGAACTGATCGATCACCTGACTCAACCGGATGAAGGCCGGCGCGGCGGACGAGGTGGCGGGCCCGGCCCAGCCGATATCACCGGAGACGTACTCGAAGTTGTTCTGCAGCTCCCCGATCGCCGGCGCGCGACTCATGAGCGCCGCGGCGAGCAGGTCGCCGGCCCTGGCCAGCTCGGGGATCACGTTCTCGGTGCCGACCATCGCCGTGCCGAGCGTGTCGACCAGGGTGCCGACCACCGCGGGATCGAGCTGCTCGACGGTCTTGGTGACCAGCCGCGCGACCTCGGGGATCGACATCGGGGTGCGCACGTTCTCACCGGACAGTCGCTGCCCGTCGGCGAGATAGGGACCGCCCGCGTCGCGCGGCACGAACTGCACGTACGGCTCACCCAGCGAGGACAGGTGTTCGATGGTGACGACGCTGCTCATCGGCACCTTGTGATCGGCGGCGAACCGGAACCCGACCTGCACGCGGCCGCTCGCCGAGGTGTCGACGCCGGTGACCTCGCCGATCTCGATGCCGGTGAGCAGGATCGGCGAACCGACGCTGAGGCCACCGGAATTCGCGATCTCGAGCGAAGCCGAGGTGAAGTCGGCGAACGGGTCGACGCGCACCACGCCGAAAGTCAGGTAGCTCGCGCCGAGCACGGTGATGGCGGCGATGCCGCCGAGGGAGGCCAGTGCACCGATCTTCATCGCACCATTCCGATCATCCGCAGCGCGGTGACGATCTGCGCTACCTGGTCTTCTTCGGACACTTCGACGCCGGTGACGTTCACCTTCGGACCGTTCTCGACGAAGGGAATGATCTTGTCGCGCAACAGGGCGGTGAGCAGCGCCATATTGGTCGAGGAGCGCAGGTCCGCCGAACCGCCGGTGGCCAGCGGCAGGAACGCGGTCGCGGCGGCGTCGCCGGAACTCGCGATCGGGGCCAGCCAGGTGAGCGAGGAACCGACCGGGCCGAGCGCGTCGAAGATCTTCATCGTCTTGGCGATCGAGTCCTGGGTGCCCGTCAGCGAGGCCACGGCTTCGGGGGTGAGGATGCTGGTCAGCGCTTCCTCGGTGTCGTCGTGCAGGATCGCCGCATTGCGGCTCAATCCGTTGACCAGCAGGTCGACCTGGTCGAGATTGGCGGCCAGGTCGGCGGCGTCGGCGCCCATCACCGCGGAGATCCGCGCGGTTTCCCTCGGATCCTGTGGCATCACCGAGTTGATCCGGCCGAGCATCTCCTGCAGCTGACCGATCGCCCCGCCCTGCACGAACAGGGCCATGGTGGCCATCGTGTCTTCCAGTTGCACAGGCGGTTTCGTGCGTTCGATCGGGATCGTGCCGCCGTCGCGCAGCAGGTCGCCGAAGCCGTCCTTCGGGGTGGTGAGCGAGAGGTGGATGTCGCCGAGGATGGTGTCCTGGCGCAGTTCGGCGATGGACTTCGTGGGCAACTGCACGGTGTCGAGGATGTCGGCCTCGACGATGACGTAACCGCCGCGGCCCGCGGGCGCGTCGGCGGGCTGGACCACCCGCACACCGTCGACGATGCCGATCTCGGCGCCGTTGGCGATCACCTTCGACTTCGCGGGCAGGTTAAGCGCGCTGCTGAACTCGATCTGCACGCGGTAGGTCGACCCGTTGACGGTGGAGCCGGGCACCGGTACCTCGGCGGGGTCGAAACCACAGCCGCCGACCGCGAGACCGGCCGCGACCACGAGGGCGATCAGACTGTGCCGCAACATCTTTCGCGTGTTCATCGAGCACCTGCCATTCCCAGCACAACCTGCACGAGATTCACATCGGCCAGTCCCTGCGCCGGGTCGGCGCACTGCCCAGGGAGCACCGCGTTCACCGCGGTGCACACCTGGTCGGCGTCGCCGCTCGGCAACGCGACCTTCGGCGGCGCGTAGGTGATGGCGGTGCCGCCCTCTGGATTCGTCGCGGTGTGGAAGGCCGAGGCGAGCGCGGGCATCTTCGCCACGATCTCGCTCAGCGATCCGACGTTGGCGCGCAACAACTTCACCAGCGGGACCACGTCGTCGAGCGCACCGATCAATGGGTCACCGAGGATGACGGCGACATCGTTGAGCATCGGCAGCAACTCGCCGAGACCGTCGAACAGCGAGGTGGCCGGGCCGAGCAGGTCGTCGGAGGCCATATTGAGCAGCGGGGCCAGCCGGACCAGCATCGTCTGCAGGTCACCCCAATTGGCGGCGACCCGGTTCGATACCGAGGCGAAGGCGTCGAAAAGGCTGGCGAGATGGCCGATGTCGGCGTCGGGCTTGTTCATCGCCGAGCCGAGCTTGTGGATGAGTTCGTTGACTGTCGGGCCGGTGCCCTCGGTCGCGCGGTTCAGCGACGACAGGCCGTCCGACAGCGCACTCGGCTGACCCGCGGTACCGCCGGAGAGCTCGTCGGACAGGCTCGCCAGCGCCGTGAGCGTTTCGGTGATGCTCTTGGGGGTCAGCGTTTTGGTGATGCAGCCGCCCGCCAGCGGCGGCGCGGTCTTGCCGGTGGTGAGCACGGCCAAATTGCGGTCTGCGGCAACGGAATACGCGACCGTGGTCGCGGAAGCATCGGAGTAGACCGGGAATTCGGCGTCGACCGCGAACTCGACGCGGACCTTGGCGCCCTCGTTACGCACCGCGGTCACCTCGCCGACGTCCATGCCGCGCATGGTGACGTGGTTGCCCGGGTAGAGGCCGATCGCGTCGGGCATGAGCGCGCAATAGGATTCGGTCTTCTTCAGCGGATCGAAGGCGATGAAGTAACCGCCGGTCACCAGCGCCACGAGCACCGCGACACCGGCGATCGACATGAACGCCTGTGATCCGAGTAGTCGTTTCAGCATCAGCACGCCTTCCCGGGCAGCGGTACGCACACGCGGGCGCTCGACTCGTCGACGACCACACCGGCTTCGGGGGTCGCCAGCTGCGACAGCTTGGTCTGCAGCGCACCGACGGTGCCGATGACGGGCTCGAGCTGGCCGCTGAGCTCCCCCAGCCGCGGCAGCGCGTCGGCTAGCGCCTGCACCTGCGGTTTCAGGGTGGAGTCCCAGGTCGGGGCGAGTCCCGCGAGACGATTCACCACCGAGGTGAGCAGGCGAACCGCTTCGGCCATTTCGGCCTTCTTGCTCAGCAGCAGGTCTTCGAGCATGTTGACGTTGTCCATCAGCCTGCCCAGGTCCGCCTTGGCGCCGTCGTACATGAGGATGTACTCGTCGACGACCGCGATCGACTTCGACACCTGCGCACGCTGCCGATCGAGCATCTCGACGTACTTGCCGACGGTGTCGAGCGTGGTGCGCAGCGACTCCGGCGAGGTCGCGATCGCGGAGTTCGCGGCGGCCAGGTTGTTGCGCACGGTGTCGCCGTCGACGGCGGCCAGCGGGGCGGTCGCGTCCTGGAAGGTCTCGATCAGGCTGTAGGGCAAGCGAATTCGGTCCGTGGGAATCGCCTTCTCGCCCAGCGGCTTCGACCCTGCCGGGTAGAGCGCCACGTAGTGACCGCCGACCACGGTGAGCATGCGGACGTCCAGGGACGTCTGATCACCCACGAAGACATCGTTTTTCACGGTGAATCGCATGATCACCTTGTCGGGCTTCAGCTCGAGCGAGGTGACGCTGCCGACCGAGATCCCGGCCAGGCGCACGTCGTCACCCTCGCGCACCGACT
The DNA here is from genome assembly GCF_054031145.1 of Nocardia sp. FBN12. NCBI lineage: Bacteria > Bacillati > Actinomycetota > Actinomycetes > Mycobacteriales > Nocardiaceae > Nocardia > Nocardia sp. FBN12. Next base: position 7,375,532 of record NZ_CM132926.1, on the reverse strand, counting down.
GCGCTTCGCTGAGTTCGGCGGTATAGGTGTCCTTGCCCAGCGGGACCACGTAGACCACGCCGGCGGCGATGATGAACAGCACGACCAGGCTCAGGCCGATGATGCCCATGCGCAGTTCCCGTGCGCGTTTGCCCGCCTCATCGGGGATCGGGCGGTCACCGGCGAACATCCCGGTGAGCATTTTCAGCGGTTGCATACGGTGACCTTCTGTCCGGCGATCAGCACCTGCAGCGGCGCGGGCACCTCGGCGGCGCCGTTGCTGCAGTGCGGTGTGAAGTCGGCGAAACCGCGTGCGAGCGAGGCGTCGACCGTGGCCAGCAGACCGGGGAGCTTGCCGAACACCTCGACGGCTTCCTGTGGATTCGGGAACAGCGCGCGGATCATCGCGTCGACATCGGCGCCGCCACCCTCGACCAGGCCGAGCGAGGCGAGCAGCCGGTCCACCGGCGCCAGCACCGAGGGCGCGGTCATCGCGAACTGCGCGACGCCGCCGATATTGCGCTGCATCGCCTCGAAGATGTCGGTGAGCCGGGCCAGCAGCGGCACCAGGTGCCCGACCTTGCCGCCGTGGCGCTCGGACAGCCCGGACAGGTTGTGGATCAGCGTGCTGATCACCTGCTGGCGGTCATCGGCATAGCTCGCGAGCTGGTCGATCGCGGTGAGCGCGGGGCCCAGACCTGTGCCGTCGCCCTCGATCACGGCGAGCATGCTCGCGGTGAACTGGTTGATCGCTTCCGGCGACAGCGTGGCGAGCACCGGCTTGAGGCCGCTGAACAGGCTCGTCACATCGAAGGACGGGACCGTCATGTTCGCGCCGATCCGCGCGCCCGCCGCGATGGTCTTGCCCGGGTTCGGTGCCTGCTGCAGGTCGATATAGCGCTGGCCGGTGAGGTTCTGGTAGCGGATGGCCAGCTTGGAGTTGTCGTAGATCGGGGTGTCGGTCTTGACCGTGATCGCGACCTTGGCCTTGTCGCCTTCGAGGCTGATCTTCTCGATCTTGCCCACCTGCACGCCGAACATCCGCACGTCGTTGCCGACCTTGAGACCGTTGGCGTCGGTGAACATCGCGTCGTGGGCGACGGTGTCGCCGTCGACCGGGCGTTTGATCAGGGTGAACACCATGCTGAGGATGGCGATCATCACCAGGCTGAAGACGCCCAGGCGCAGTGCGGTTGCGCGAATCTTCATCGCCCACCGGCCTTTCCGAACAGCGGCACCGCGATACCGGGAACCCCCCTGAGCTCGACGTCGAGATTGAGGACAGGACCGTTGGGGCCATCGGGCATGGCGCCGCGCAGGTTCTGCAGCAGCGCGGTGAGGTCGGCACCGGTCTGGCGCGGGTTCGGTGACATCTGCGCCAGCGCGAGCAGCATCGGCGCGAGCATGTCGGTGGTCTCGGCCAAGTGCCCGCCCGCGGTGGTCACGGTGGTGGTCAGGGCGGGCAGGATGGAGCCGCCGATCACCCCGACGCCGATGTCATAGCGCTCCTTGTCGACCTGGGTCACCCTGATGTCGCTGAGCTGGTCGATCACCTTCATGGTGGCGCTCGCGAACTCGCCGCCGCCGTCGAAGGCGGGGCCGAGCTTGCCGAACAGCTCCGAAGGCAGCACGTCCTGGTTGTCGGCGAGGGTCTTGGAGACCGTGATCAGCGCCTGGACCAGCGGGGTGAAGGCCTTGAAGTCCGCGGCCAGCTGGGAGATGACGGTCGCCATCTGCGGGCTGGTCACGGTCATGCCGACCTGCGAGAGGCTGCGCAGGATCGCGCTCATCGTCGCGTCGTAGACCCGGTCGCCGTTCGCACCGGTGAGGTCGAGGACCGCGCCCTCGCGCAGCGGCGAACCGCCTGCGCCACGGCGCAATTCGATCTCGGCGATGCCGAACAGGTTGGTCGGGGCGTAGTCGATCGCGAGGCTGTCGTCGATGCCGACCAGTCGCCGCGAGTCGAGCAGCAGCGCGATCTGCTGGGTGCCGCGCTCGCCGGGGGTCACCTCGGCGACCTCGCCGACCGTCACGCCGTCGACGCGGACCTGGCTACCCGCGCTGATGCCGTCACCGAGATGCTCGGTGTGCAGGGCGATGCGCAGTCCGTCTTCGCCGCGCAGATTCGCGTAGGTGACGTAGGCGAGTGCGATGGCCGCGATCACCGACAGGATGATCACGCCGGTCAGCCGCGACGTGCGCCGATCAGCCGCGACGCCGGGCATTCCATAGTTAGGCATCTAGTTCACCCCGTAAAACTGATCGCCGAATTGAAGCCCCAGAGCATGATCGTGAGCACCATGTCGATGGCGATGATGGCTACCGAGCTGGCGCGCACCGCGCGACCGGAGGCGATGCCGACTCCCTCGGGACCACCGGTGGCGAAGAACCCGAAGTAGGCGTGCACCAGGATCACCACCGTGCCGAACACGGCCACCTTGATCACCGCGGCGATCATGTCGAAGCCGGAGATGAACTGGAAGAAGTAGTGGTCGTAGACACCGGCCGACTGCCCGTAGACCATCGTGAGCAACCCTCGGCAGGCGCCGTACGCCAGGATCAGCGCGATCAGGAAGGTCGGCACGATGGCGATGGCGCCGGCGATCACCCTGGTGGTGACGACGTAGGGCACCGAACGCAGGCCGAGCGCCTCGATCGCGTCGATCTCCTCGGAGATGCGCATCGCGCCGATCTCGGCGGTGATCCGGCACCCCGCCTGCGCGGCGAAGCCGATGGCCGCCGCGATCGGGGCCAGCTCACGGGTGGTCGCGTAGGCCGAGATCACGCCGGTGACCGGGCCCATGCCGAGCATGTCGAGCGAGGCGAACGATTCGACGCCCACCGAGGCGCCCATGACAAGACCGAGCACGATCATCATCGGGACGGTGCCGCCGCCGACGATCACCGACCCGCGACCCCAGGTCATATCGGTGACCGCGCGCAGCGTCTCGTCCCGGTAGCGGCGCAGCGTCAGCGGCACCGAGGACAGCACCTGCCAGACGAACACCGCGACGAAGCCGAGCGATTCACCGGCGGTGACGATGCGTTTGCCGACCCGAGCGGGCTTGCGCAGCCAGTGCAGTGAGGTGGGGATATACGAGGAGGCAGCCATCACGCCAACTTCGTCGGCAGGAACATGGCACTGATCTGGCTTGCGAGGAGGTTCACGATCGCGATCGAGACGACCGAGAGCACCACCGCCGCGTTCACCGCGTCGGCTACCCCGCGCGGTCCGCCCTTGGCCTCCAGGCCGCGCTGGCAGGAGATGATCACGACCAGGAACCCGAAGATCAGCGCTTTGAGCAGCGAGACCCACACGTCACCGGCGGTTGCGAACGAACCGAATGTCGACCAGTAGCTACCCGGCGTCACGCCCTGGCCGCCGACGGCGACCGCGTAACCGGCCAGCACGCCGACGAAGATGATCAGCACATTGAGCATCGGGGCGACGATCAGCATGGCGACCAGGCGCGGGATGACGAGCCGGTGCACCGGGTTGATGCCCATGGTGTTGAGCGCGTCGATCTCCTCGCGGATGGTGCGCGCGCCGAGGTCGGCCGCGATCGCCGCCGCACCGGCGCCACCGAGCAGGAAGCCGGTGGCGATCGGCGCGCCCTGCTTGATCACACCGAGGCCGCCGGTCGCGCCGAGCATGGAGTCGGCGCCGAGGCTGTGGATCAGGTTGCCGACCTGGACCGAGACGATCACACCGAACGGGATGGCCATCAGGATCGCGGGAATGGCGGTGACCGTGATCAGGCGCCAGGCCTGCACGAGGGTCTCGCGCCACTGGAACTGCCTGCGGGCGATGTCGGAGAACGAGCCGCCCACCGATTGCTGTGCGAGATCGACCGCACGCCCGAAGGTCCGCAGCGACGACACGACGGTGTCGGTGAAGTTCTTGCGGACGATCTGGGTAGCGGAATCCGGCTTCGCGGAGTGCAGATCGGTAGACATCAGGAATGCCTCCGGGCCGCTCGTGAAGCACGGGGCTTGGTGATTTTCATACCGCACTCTCTGGCTTCGGCGTCGGTGCCAACTCCAGCAAGCTAACCGGTACTCTGCGTCACAACAAAATTTCCAGTGGGTGACCCTCGTCGCTTTTCCGCGGTTTCCATGACAGATCTACCTGCCATGTGATCCGCAACACCTCAGCTACGGACTTGCGGCCAGGAACACAAAAGCCGCGAACAACGCCAGGTGGACGCCACTGTGCAGCAGGGTCGCGCGGCCGGGAACGATCGTCAACGTGCCGACCACGACGGTCAGCGCGAGCAGCACCATCTGCGTCGCACCGAGACCGAGCACCAGCGGACCGCTGAGCCAGATGGTCGCGATCGCGATCACCGGAATGGTCAGGCCGATGCTGGCCATCGCCGAACCGAGCGCCAGGTTCAAACCGATCTGCACCTGGTTGCGGCGCGCCGAGTTCACCGCCGCGATGGTCTCGGGCAGCAGCACCAGCATCGCGATCACCACACCCACCGCCGACGGCGGCAATCCGGCCGAGGCAATCGCCGACTCGAGCGCAGGCGAGACCACCTTGGCCAGGCCGACCACGCAGACCAGGGCCAGCACCAGCATGCCGAGACTGATCAGCGCGGCCCGGTTGGACGGCGCGTGACCGGGGGTGTCGCTGTCGTCGACCGCGCCGCCGTCCTCCACCGGGAGGAAGTCGTCGGGGTGACGCACCGTCTGGACCATCACGAACAGCCCGTAGAGCGCCAGCGAGGCAACGGCGGCGAAGGCGAGCTGCGCCGGCGAGAATTCAGGACCGTGCGCGCTGGTGGTGAAGGTCGGCAGCACCAGACTCAGGGTGGCCAGGGTCGCGACGGTGGCCAGCGCCGCACCGGTGCCTTCCGCGTTGAACACCGCCACTCGCCTGCGCAGCGCGCCGACGAGCAGGACCAATCCGAAGATGCCGTTGCAGGTGATCATCACCGCGGCGAATACAGTGTCGCGCGCCAGTGAGGCAGCCTTGTCGCCACCGGAGATCATCATCGTGACGATCAACGCCACCTCGATCACGGTGACCGCCACCGCGAGCACCAGCGAACCGTAGGGTTCGCCGACCCGATGGGCCACCACCTCGGCGTGATAGACCGCGGCCAGCACGGCACCGACGAGGGCGATACTCACCAGCGCGACGATCAATCCCGGTACCGAACGACCCCAGCTGAGCACGAGCACGAGCGCGGCGAGGATGGGCACGTACATGGTCCATTTAGTCGTCAACGCGGCAATCATGACCCCCATCTTTCCAGCTACGACCGGGCACACCCGGATCCGTCGCCGGACGGATCTCGGCGATGGATTCACTCGCACCCCCTCGATGGGGAACAATTCAGCGCGTGCGGACCCAGTTCACCCTCGAGCTCGTCGCTTTGGCCAACGATCTCACCCTGATGTCGCGCGTCGCCCATGACGCGACCGAGCGGGTCACCCAGGCGCTGGCCGGCGCCGACCTCGCCGCCACCTACGAGGTGTTCGCGCTCGACGAGCAGTTACAGCTGATGTTCGCGGCCTGCGAATCGCGCACCATGGCACTGCTCGCGTTGCAGGCACCGGTCGCGCGCGACCTGCGTCATGTGGTGACCGCGATTCAGGTCGCCGGTGAACTGTCGCGGATCGGCCGGCGCACGGAAACCGCTGGGCAGTACGTCTATCGGGCCCATCCGGCGGTCGTCGCGCCCACGCCGGTGATCGCCGAACTCGTGTCGATGGGCACCCTGGCCGCCGAGTGTGTGGCGCGGGTGAGCGCGGCGGTGGCGACCGGACGATTCGTCTCCGACGACGGCACCGACATCGAAGCGATGGAGACGCTGTGCAAGCAATTGCGCACCGCGCTCACCGAGGCCGACGTGAGCACCGAGGCCGCGATCGATATGGCGTTGCTCGGCAGTCAGTTCCAGCGTTGCGTCGACCACGCCGCGCGCATCGCACGGCTGATCCGCTTCCTCGACACCGGGATTCCGCCGGAATCGGGATCGCTGCCCGATTGACCGATTGTGATTTCAGTCACTGCGCGTTTGCGCGGCGACATCGCTGGTCATCTCCGTCGATAGATGAACGCTATTGAGCCGCAACCAGTTAGAACTGTGCTGTGCGGAACCTCATAGCGGACAATCACTGACGACTCCCGGTGCGGCCGTTAGGTTGTGCCGGTTCATTTTTCGACGGAGCATCTGGGTGGTACGGGCATGAAGTGGTCTTCGATCAGCGGTTCTCCCCTTGGCCGAGCCCTGCTCGCGCTCGCCGCCGCGGTGTGTCTGGCCGTGGTGGTCACCATCGCGAACTCGTTGCTGGACAAGGTGAGTCCGACCGCGCCGGGGCCGGGTTCGGCGGGCGCGGCGACGGTGTCCGGCAAGGAAGTCGGTGATCTGGTCGCCACGCTCGTCGTCGCCAAGGAAGGCCCGATGACGGGCTACACCCGCGAGAAGTTCCCGCACTGGGACACCAACAAGCCCGAGCACGGCTTCACCGGCGACCTGGCCCAGTACGCGAAATGCACCAGCCGCGAGGTGATGATGCTGCGCGACGCCAACGGCAAGGTCACCCTCGACGCCAAGACCTGCGACCTGAAAGTGGCGGCCGGCGGCGGCTGGCAGGACCACTACGGCTTCATCGACAAGAAGACCGGACAGCTCGGCCCGTACAAATTCATCACCGACCCGTCCAAGGTCGACGCCGAACACATTGTGGCCCTTGCCGAAGCGTGGCGATCCGGCGCCGCCGACCGCGACGAGGACACCCGCCGCCGCATCGCCAACGACTCGATGAACCTGGTCGCCGCCGACCCGTCGGCCAACCGTTCCAAGGGCGATCAGGATCCCGCGAACTACTTGCCGCCCGGCAACTTCCGGTGTGCCTATGTGGAGCACTACGTCAAGGTGAAGGTAAAATACGCACTGACCGTTGATACCGCCGAGCACACCGCGTTGCGCACCGCAGTCGATGACTGCCTACGCCGAGGAGAGTTCAAATAAGCGAGCCCATCGAGATCACCGCCGAGTGCGCCGTCATGACCGAAGAGGAAGGGACGGTGTCCGGGGAGCTCGATGTCATGCTCGACGACGCGGGCAAGGGCCTTGTCCGCTATCGCGGCACCGATACCTGGTACACGATCGGCAATATCGAGTGCGAGCCGCCGCGCACCTGGGACTGCGTCGCCGATCTGGTGAAGGCGATCAAGAAGGACGCGGGCACCCGCGACGTCGCGGGGAACACGGTCGTCTTCGAGGCCTGAGGCGCGAGCTGGCAATCTGGTAGCTATGCCGACTGCCTATCGACAACCCTCGCCTCCTGTTCTCGCCTGGTCCTCGTTCTGCCGTCGGACCCCGGTCGTGGTGGCGCTGATCGCGACCGCGGCGGTGCTGATCACCGCCCTCACCTGGGAGGTCACCAGCGGCGTCACCACGATGGATACCCGCGTGCTCGATTGGATGATCGCGCATCGCGGCGAAGCGCTCACCGACATCGCCACGGTGATCACCGACCTGGGCGCCACGCTGTCGATGACGATTCTCGCGGTGGTCACCGTCGGCTGGTTCGTGTTGCGGCGCAATCTGCCGGTGGCCGCCCTGGTCGCGATCACGTCGCTGGGAGCGGGTGTGCTGGTGTGGGTGATCAAACGGCTCGTCGGGCGCCACCGCCCACCCGAGGCGTCGCGGCTGGTCTTCGAGCCGAGTCTGTCCTATCCGTCAGGGCACACGCTCGGATCGACGGTGGTTGTCGGGATCGTGGCGATCGTCCTGATCCCGCAGCTCGCCCGGCAGTGGGTCCGGGTGGCCGCGACCGTGCTTGCGGTCGCGTTTCCGATCGCCGTCGGGCTGTCGCGGATCTACCTCGGCGTGCACTGGACCACCGATGTGCTCGCGGGCTGGATCATCGGGCTCATGTGGCTGGTGCTGTGCGTGACGGTCTTCACTCGGGTGTGGTGCGCTCGCCCCGCCGCGATCACCGCTTCGGATGGTCACCGGCGGCCGTAGGTTTGCCACGCCGGGTGGCTCCCGGTCGCTGACCCGCGACCGAGAGCCGCCCGGGTCAGCTTGCGGTACCGACCGATTCGTCCTGCACCGGGGCATCCCAGTCGATGCGGTAGCGGCGTTCGGCACCCATGGTCTTCTCCGGGCTCATCACCGTCTTGACCATGAGCGGCATCATCGCGTTCATGACCTTGCGGGCGACCGGTCCCGGCGTCTTGCTGTGGTTGATCCTCGCCGCGCGGGCGGCGATGCCCTCCACACGCGCCCGGCGCAGCCGCTCGTAAGTGGCGAAAGCCTGGGTGGGCGAGGCGATATCGCGCAGGCAGCGCGCCAGCTGCACGGCACTCTCGATCGCCAGCGACGCGCCCTGTCCTGAGCTGTTCGACGGTGCGTGCACCGAATCACCCACCAGCACCAGGCGATCGCGATACCAGTGTGGTACCGGCGGCATGATGTGCAGCGCGCCGACGATCTCGAGATTCGCGGCCGTGGTGCGACGGGCGAATTCGGCGCCGGGAGAATCCGGGGCATAGGTCTCGCGCAGTACTTTCAGCCAGTGCTCCGCCGGGACGGCACGCGCTTCGGTGAGCGAAAGATATTGCTTGCTCGGCAGATTCGCGCCCCACATCGCGCGCCCGTCGGCGAGTTTCCAGTACAGGTAGTAGGCCTTCGCACCGAACGCGAACACCATCGTGTCGTCGGGCAGGTCGAGGTCGCAGTCGACCATGGCACCGAAACCGAGCATGCCGGTGTAGCCGGGTCCCGGCGCGGCCGGATCGATCGAACGTCGGACGGTGGAACGGATTCCGTCGGCGCCGACGAGGACATCGGCGGTGGCGGTGGAGCCGTCGGTGAAGTGCGCGGTGACGCCGTCGGAATGCTCGTCGACCCGCGTCAGCCGCTTGTCGTAGCTGAACGGCACGCCCGCGGCGACCGCGTGATCGTGCAGAACGCGGTGCAGTTCGCCGCGGTCGACCGCCTGCAGCGGCGGCTGATCGGCCAGCACCGGCATGACGTGTTCGCGACCGCCGACGCGCAGCCGCATCTGCGCGACCGGCAGCGCGATCTCGCGGACCGCGTCACCGGCGCCGATGATGTCGAGCGCGGCGATGCCGTTGGGCGCGAGCGCGAGCCCGGAGCCGATGCCCTCGGATGGACCGGAATAGGCCTCGTAGACGTGGGCGTCGATGCCTGCCTTGCGCAGGGCGGTGGCGGCGACGGGTCCGGCGATGCCGCCGCCGATGATCAATGCGGAACGGGTGGTGGACATGGGTGATCTCCAGATCTGATGTCGACGGCACCCAGCTATCCTGTGGTAGCCAGCCTCGTGGCCGGGTGCGCCTGGTTTCGGGACGGTTTCTCGGGTCCGGTGGGGTGTTGCCGCACGCCACCGGGTCCGGGGTCTTCGGCGCTGAGCTAGTTGTCCCCCCTCTCACCGAGTGCGGGAATCTGTTCGGCGAGCATGCCGTCGACATGCCACTGCCGCCAGGACTCGAGTCCTTCGAAGGTGCCCGCGGCGAGTTCGTCACGCAGGGACCGCGCCCATCGAGCCTCGGCTTCCAGCATCGCCAGGCCGTATTCGGTTTCGACAAGGAACAGCCGGGGCAAGACCAGTGCGGCCAGTTCCGCCCTCGTCGTCGCGATGGTCCGCTCCAGCGCCGCGACGCGCACGCCGAGCAACTCGATCACCTCGTCCGGCGGCAACACCGCCAGAATCGACAGGCCCGCGGTGAAGCGGTGGTGTTCGGGCTCGGGTGCGGCGAGCAGTTCGCGGGTCCAGTCCGCCATCTCGGCGCGGCCCGCGTCGGTGATCCGGTAGATCACCCGCTCGGGGCGCGCACCGTCACGTTCACTGCCGATGATCTCGAGGAAGCCGGCCTTCTCCATGTTCTGCACGACGGTGTAGAGCGAGCCCCACTTGATGTCCATGTCGCGGTCTTTGCCGTGGGCGCGCAGGGTGGCGGCGATCTCGTAGCGGTGCATCGGGCGTTGCACGATCACCGAGAGGACGGCGAGCGCCAGCAGATTGTTCACTGCGCGCTTGGTAGCCATGACTACCTCCTTACTCGTCTACGAATATACGTCTACGAGTAATCGGCGGCAAGTCAGACTTTCGATACCTCACCGCTATCAGCGCCCTGATCCAGCAGTTTGGCCGCGATCTTCGACAGCGCCTCGTCAAGCAGTGCGCGATCGGCCGGGTCCTCGGAATTCCAGTCGTCGAGGCGGTCGCCGAGCCAGCGGCGCCAGCCGACCCGCAGCTTGTCGACCTCGGCATTACCGGCCTCGGTCAGCGCGAGCGTGCCGCCGTCGCCCCGCAGCAGGCCCGCGTCGGCAGCCTGACGGAAGACCGGCGAGAGCACCTCCACGGGCAGCCGGTGCCGGTAGGCGATGGCGTACACGGTGGCGGGTACGCCCTCCTTGCCATAGAGGTACACCTGCCCCAGCGCCCACGCCTTGTCCGGCGTGAGCGTGCTGCCCGAGGCCGCGATGAGTTCGGGGATGAGCGGCTTCTCCGCCCTGGCCTTGCGCACCGTCGTGGCGACCGCCCGTTCCAGCTGCACCACCCGGTCATCCGAATCGGGCACCGAGAAGCCCTCGCCGACATCGGCCGCGCCGTGGCGGGCACTGTCACGCAGGCGCACCTGCGGCAGTAACCAGGCGACGACGAAACCGGCCAGCGCCACCGGAACGACCCAGCGGAACACGTGGTCGATCGAATTCGCGTAGGCGTCGATGATCGGTGCCGACTGTTCGAGCGGAAGTTCGCGCAGCAGCTTCGGATTCGCCACCACCTCGGGCGAGACGCCGGGCACCTGCTGCAACGCGCCTGCCAGCGCGGGCTTGCTCTCGTTGTTGTACAGCGTCCCGAAGACCGCGGTGCCGAACGCACTGCCGAGGGTGCGGAAGAAGGTGACACCCGAGGTGGCGGTGCCCAGATCGGCGTAGGGCACGGTGTTCTGCACGACGATCGTGAGCACCTGCATCGAAAGGCCGAGCCCGGCACCCAGGATCAGCATGTACAGCGATTCCAGCCAGATACTGGTGCTGCGGCCCATCGTCGACATCAGGGCGAGGCCGATCGCCATCACCGCCATGCCGACGATCGGGAAGTACCGGTACTGCCCGGTCTTGCCGACGACCTGCCCGGAGAAGATCGAGGTGATGAACAGGCCGACCACCAGCGGCAGGGTTCGCACGCCGGAGATCGTGGCCGTCGCGCCGTCGACATACTGCAGATAGGCGGGCAGGTAGGTCATCGAACCGAGCATCGCGAAACCGACGATGAAACTGAGCACCGACGACACCGTGAACACCCGGCTGCCGAACAACCGCATGGGCAGCATCGGCGCCTTGGCCCGGTTCTCGACCAGCACGAACCCGGTGATCAGCACCGCGGCGAGCACGAAAAGACCGATGATCTGCCAAGAGCCCCACGGGTATTCGTTGCCGCCGAACTCGAGCCCGAGGATCAGCGACGAGACACCGAGCGCGATCAGGCCGATGCCGAGGTAGTCGATCACCGGCCGGGTGACCGCGCGCAGCCGCGGCAGCGTCCGCGCCGCCATCACCACCATGATGATCGCGATCGGCACATTCACGTAGAAGCACCAGCGCCAGCTCGCGTGGTCGGTGAACAGGCCGCCGAGGGTGGGCCCGACAACAGTGGTCACGCCGAACACCGCGCCGAGCGCGCCCTGGTATTTGCCGCGTTCGCGCAGCGGAATGGTGTCGGCGATCAAGGCCATCGAGGTGACCATCAACCCGCCCGCGCCGACACCCTGGATCCCGCGCGCCACGATCAGCATGACCATGCCGCCCGCGACACCGGCCAGCGCCGAGCCCGCGATGAAGATGATGCCGCTGATCTGGAACAGCAGTTTGCGGCCGAACAGGTCACCGAGTTTGCCCGCGAGCACGGTCGCGACGGCCTCGGCGAGCAGATACGCGGTCACCACCCAGGCCATGTGCCCCGCGCTGCCGAGATCGGCCACGATCGAGGGCAGTGCCGCCGACACGATGGTCTGGTCGAGTGCGGCCATGAGCATGCCGAGCACCACGGTCGCGAAGACAATGTTGATCTTCGCCTTGCTCATCGGCTCGACGGGCTTGTCCACAGCAACACCATCCGGCATTGGCCCAGTATGGGCTTTCCGGTCAGTGACCCGGCCCCAGTGACACGGCAGCAATCTCAGCGCACGGCGTAGGTGCCCAGTCCCCGCTCGAGTGCGTCGAAGGCGATCTCGGCATCGCGGAGTACCGCGGCGGCGATCTCGTCGTTGGATTCACCGTCGAGAGTGCGGCGGGTGACCTCGTCGAACAACACCCGCTGAACGCCGGCGAGTTGGGCAGCGGCGACGCGCGCGCTGATATCGCCCGGCTCGGCGCCCGTCTCCGCGGCGAGTGTTGTCGCCAACGCCGCCTGGCGGTCGTCGTGGAACTCGCGCACGCGCGCAGTCAGCGCGGGGCTGTCGGCGATCATTCGCGCGAACGGCTCTCCGCTGAAGCCGATGAGTTGGCTGTGCGCCGCTACCCCCGTCAGGTAGGCGTGGCGCAGCGCGGCGAGCGCCGATTGACCCGGTGCACGTTCCCGCACGACCGCGGCGAGCTGGTCGATGTAGATCTCCCCCAAGTCGAGGGCGAGGTCTTCCTTCCGGGGGAAGTAGTTGGTGACGGTCATCTTGGCGACATCAGCGGCTGCCGCCACCTCGGCGATGGTCACCCGGTCGAATCCCCGCGCCAGGAACAGCTCGGTCGCCCGGTCGGAGATCTGCTCCCTGGTCTGCTGCTTCTTTCTGGCTCGAAGCCCCTGTTGCGTCATGGCATCAGCATATCTGAACTCGACCCAAAATTGTTCTTGACATATTTTTAGGTTGGTTCTAAGTTTGTGTTCGTCGCCGCGAGCGACACGATCGAAGGAGACAGCGCATGCCGCACGGAACCGATATCGCCGCCCAGCCCCTCAGCACCCGTTCCACCCATGAAGGAGCAGCCGATATGGCCCGATTCACGACCATGCGAAGCACACTCGACGACGCGGTCCGCGACATGATGAGCACGCCGGAACCCCGCCCCCTGCCCGGCCGGTCCCGCGCCGCGCGCCGCACCGAAGCGCCTTTCCCGGCGCAACGGCGACGTGGAGCCGGCTCGGCTATTCGCGGTGCGCAGACCCGGTCGACGGCCGTGCGCCGCCCGATCCGAATTCCCGGCAAGTAGTCACCCCGACCGGTGGGGCGCGCCCTCGCCCCACCGGCCCACACATCTGGCCGCACATCGAACGGGAGTTCTCTTGACCGTCACCGCCGTCCCCATTCGCGACTACCTGACCGCCATCGGCCGCACTCCCCTACTGACCGCCGAACAGGAATACGCCCTCGGCGCGCGGATCGCCGCCGGCGCCGCGGCGCGTGCCGAGATCGACTCGGCCGGTCCCGGACTCACCGATACCCAACGAGAACTGTTGCGCCGCACCGAACTCGACGGCCTGCGCGCGAAAGATCAGATGGTGCGGGCGAATCTGCGCCTGGTCGTCTCCATCGCGCGCCGCTTTCCGACCAACACGGGGATGTCGCTGCTCGATCTGATCCAGGAGGGCACGCTCGGATTGATGCGGGCGGTGGAGAAGTTCGACCACGAGCGCGGGCTCAAGCTCTCCACGTACGCGACGTACTGGATCCGGCAGTCGATCGGTCGCGCGCTCACCGATCAGGGGCGCACGATCCGGCTGCCCTCGAACGTGGCCGATGTCCTGCACCGGGTGATCCGGGTGCGGCGCGAACTGGCCCATCAGCTCGGGCGCACGGCCACCATCGAGGAACTGGCCGCCGGTGCCGACCTCACCGTCGCCCAGGTCGAGGCGGTGCTGCGGCACGAAGCCGAGCCGGTATCACTGCACGCGCCCATCGGCGAGGACACCGACCTGGGCTCGCTGCTGCCCGACACCGCGCCCGCACCGGCCGACGTGGTCGCCGATCAGATGCTCGGCGGATACGTCGAGGAGGCGCTGAAAGTTCTCACCGAACGCGAGTCCGCCGTCATCCGACTGCGTTTCGGCCTCGATCGCGGCGAGGGACGCACACTGGAGGAGGTGGGTTCGGCGCTCGGCTTCTCCCGCGAACGGGCACGTCAGATCGAGGCGAAAGCCATGACCAAACTGCGCAAACCCGCCTGCGCCCGTACGCTGACCGGATTGCTGGGCTGAGCTTCCCTCCTATCTTACTCCGGAGTAAGATAGGCGCATGGCATGGAAACCAACTGACATCGCGGACCAGTCCGGGCGCACGTTCGTGATCACCGGGGCCAACGGCGGCCTCGGTGCCGAAACCACCAAGGTGCTGGCAGGCAAAGGCGCCACGGTGATCATGGCCTGCCGCAACGCGAGCAAGGCGCAGCCGATCGCCGACGCCATCCCCGGCGATGTGCGGGTCGCCGCGCTCGATCTGGCCGACCTGGCCTCCGTGCGCGAATTCGCCGATCAGCAGGGCGAATTCGATGTGCTGATCAACAACGCGGGCCTGATGAACATCCCGTTCTCGCGCACCGCCGACGGGTTCGAGACGCAGTTCGGCGTCAACCACCTCGGCCATTTCGCGCTCACCGGGCTGCTGCTCGACCGCGTCCGTGACCGGGTGGTGTCGATCGCCAGCATCGCTCACAAGCAGACGCCGAAGCTGTGGATCGACGATCTCAACTACGAGAACCGTCGCTACCAGCGCAATCTCGCCTATGCCCAGGCCAAGCTCGCCAATCTGATGTTCGGCCGCGAACTGCAGCGCAGGCTCACCGAGGCCGGGTCGGCGAAGAAGTCCTATGCCGTGCACCCCGGAGTCTCGGCGACGGATCTGTTCGCCCGCACCGAGACTCCCCTCGACAAGGTCAGCAAGCCGTTCATCAAGCTCATCGGCCACCCGCCGCACAAGGCCGCCCACTCCACCCTCTTCGCGGCCACCGAGCCGGATGCCGACCCCACCGTGTACTGGGGCCCCAACCGGCTGATGCAGTCGCAGGGACCGGTCGAGGCGTGCCCGTCGAGCAAGATCTCGCGCGATCCGGAGCTGCTCCGTCGGCTGTGGGAGGAATCCGAGCGGATGACCGGGATCAGCTACAAGCTCTGACAATCCTCACTCCGCGACCGAGAGCACGATCTTGCCGCGGGTGCGCTGATTGTCGATGATCTCGTGGGCCTTGCTCACCAGCTCCAGCGGCAGCACCGTCTCCACGTGGGGTCGTAGCGCACCCGCTTCGACCAGGTCGGCGACCGCGCGCATGCCCGCGGCGTCGGCCTCGACGATCATGAACCCGGCACGAAGGCCGAGCGGACGGGCCACCTCCACCAGGGCGGCTTCGGCCGGGGAGGCCAGCGAGACGATGATGCCGCCGGGGCGAAGGGTTCGCAGCGAGCGCGGGCCGTATTCGCCGACCAGCCCGCCCGTGCCGCGGTGCCAGGAATCGGTCGGGTTCACCCCGGCCGCATGCACGCGGATCAGCACCATCCGATCCCCGAACCCAGCACCGCCACGACCGCCGCCACCCGCGCCTGGGCGATGACCCACTTGCGTCCGGGTGTGGGCTGGTCGACAGAATTCCCGAGTCGGCGCTGACCAACACCATCGACCGGCGATGGTGTGTCGCATCGATCGCGGGGCATGAGCACATGCCCGCGAGCACTGAGCGCGGCGACAAAGACCGGCGCGCCACCCGGACTATCGTGCTGTGACGTCTGACTCCGCGGTTCACTCCGGCCGCGACCTGCTCCTACGTGCTCTGTAGTAGGCAGGTACCGTGGAGCTCGTGTCCGTTCCACCTCCTCGCCCGGCGCACAATCGACCGGCTCTGATCGCGCTGGTCTGTGTCGCCGCTCTGGGCTGTCTGGCGTTGGCCTGGTGGCAGTGGGAGCGGTTCGATTCGGCGACGGGGACCGGGCAGAATCTCGGGTACGCGCTGCAGTGGCCCTTGTTCGCCGGGTTCGCGGTGTTCGCCTATGTGCGGTTCGTGCGGCTGGAACGCGAGGCCGAGGAGCCCGCGCGGTCGCGTCCGGGTAAGGCCGAGGAGCCGCGCGAGATCCCCGCTGGCATCCTGCCCGAACGGCCGAAGGCCGCCCCGTCCGACGACCCGGAAACGGCCGCCTACAACCAGTACCTGGCGCAACTGCACGCCAACGACATCGATGCGCAGGTCCGCACCGCCGGCTTGCACTCCGCCGAGAGGAATGCCGGGTGACCGACAACAACACCACCGCACCATCGCTGGACACTGAAACCGCCGCCCCCGCGGGCAGCGCGCCCACCGCGAAGATCGCCCCGGCCCTGCAGCGCTACCGCGTCCTCGCCTGGGTCACCGGCCTGTGGCTGCTGCTGCTCACCATCGAGATGATCGCCAAATACGGCTTCGGTGTCGACACCCCCAGCTGGATCGCGGTCGTGCACGGCTGGGTGTACTTCGCCTATCTGCTGGTCACCGCCGACCTCGCGGTGAAGGTCCGCTGGCCCATCGGCCGCACCGTCGGCACCCTCATCGCAGGCACCATCCCGCTGCTGTCCTTCTTCGTCGAACACCGCAACGCCAAGGACGTGAAGCAGCAGTACAACCTCTGACTTCCACGAAAAGCGCCGCCGCCCGGTAAATCCGGAGCGGCGGCGCTGTCGTTGCACGGTCAACTACCTGGACGAGCGATCACCAGGCCCGCGCGCGAGCAACGACCGAGCGCGATTCCGTACCAGCGCCTGTTGATCTCGGTTCGAGACCTCAGGCCAGGGCGGACAGAGCGGGGATGAGCTGGGTGAGGGCGCGGCCTCGGTGCGAGACCGCGTCCTTTTCGGCGGGGGTGAGTTCGGCGGCGCTGCCTGCCTCGCCATCGGGGAGGAACAGCGGGTCATAGCCGAAACCGCCGTCGCCGTGGGTTTTCCGGGCGATGGTGCCCGGCCATTCACCGCGCACCACCGTGGTCGTGCCGTCGGGCAGTACCAGCGCGCAGGTGGAGACGAAGCGGCCGCCGCGACGGTCGTCGGGGACGTCGCCGAGTTGGGCCAGCAGCAGGGTGTTGTTCGCGGCATCGTCACCGTGGGTGCCGGCCCAACGGGCCGACAGCACACCGGGCATACCGTTGAGCGCGTCCACCTCGATGCCGGAATCGTCTGCCACACAAGGTAATCCGGTTGCGACGGCGCCGTCGCGCGCTTTCGCGATCGCGTTCTCCTCGAAGGTGGCGCCGGTCTCGGGCGCCTCTTCGTAGGGCGGCACCTCGTTCAGGCTCACCAGTTCGACTCCGGCCACCCCGGCTTCGTCGAGGATCCGGCGAAGTTCCTTCAGTTTCTTGGCATTTCGGCTGGCCACCAGCACGCGAACAGTCATGACTACTTCTTCGCCGACGGCTCGGGCAGGGTGCCCGGGTACGGCAGTGCCAGTGCCTCCTTCTGGATGGCGAACAGCTGCTCGGCGCCGATGAAGGCCGAGTCCAGCATCTTGTCCAGGGTCGAGCGCGGGAACGTGGCACCCTCGCCGGTGCCCTGGATCTCGACCAGAGTGCCGGTGTCGGTGGCCACCACGTTCATGTCGACCTCGGCGCGCGAGTCTTCCTCGTAGGGCAGATCGAGGCGAACGCGCCCATCGACCACACCCACACTGACCGCGGCGATCATGCACGAAATCGGCTGCGGGTCAGCCAGTTTGCCCGCGGCGGCGAGATAGGTCACCGCATCGCAGAGCGCCACATACGCGCCGGTGATCGCGGCCGTGCGCGTGCCACCGTCGGCCTGCAGCACATCGCAGTCGAGCGCGATCGTGTTCTCGCCCAGCGCGGCCAAATCGATGCAGGCCCGCAACGACCGCCCGATCAGCCTGCTGATCTCCTGCGTGCGCCCCCCGACCTTGCCCTTCACCGATTCCCGCCCACTGCGCGTATGCGTGGCCGCGGGCAGCATCGCGTACTCCGCGGTCAACCACCCCAACCCCGAATCCCGGCGCCACGGCGGCACCCCCTCGGTGACGCTCGCGGTACACATCACCCGCGTCTGCCCGAATTCCACCAGCACCGACCCCGCCGGGTGCGTGGTGAAACCCCGAGTGATCTTCACGTCGCGGAGTTCGTCATCCGCCCTACCATCAGCTCGTCTAGACACAGCCGACACACTAGCCGGTACCCCCCACATCACACCCAGCCACACCGTTCACCCCAGGTCCGCCATGACAGCACTCCCAACCTCGCACCCGCGACCTCTAGGGAGCGGCGGCCACGAAGTGGCCGGTCGCGGCCGGGTCGCACCGAACAACGGATCCCACCTAAAGGTCGAAGGTCTCCCCCGGCGACACCGCATGAACTGGCCCCGAAAACGCCGCCTTCGCTTCAGCGATCACATCTTCACGCGAAGTCCACGGCGGAATATGAGTAAGCAACAACTCCTTGGCCCCAGCCCGAGTAGCGATCTCCCCCGCCTCGGTCCCCGAAAGATGAATCCCCGGAGGACGATTCGCCGGATCATGAGTCCACGAAGCCTCAGCCATCAGCACATCAGCACCCTGCGACAACTCCACCACCGCATCGCACATCGCGGTATCCCCGGTGTAGACGAACACCCGGCCGTCGGCCGCGGTGATCCGCAGCCCGTACGACTCCGGCGGGTGGAACATCCGCCGAGCCTCCACCGTATGCCCGGGCCCGAACGGAATCGGCGTGTTCTCGACCCACGCCTGCGAGTCGATCACATCGGACCAGTCGTCGGTCTCGCCACCGATCTCCGCCGACGCGTTCCCGATCCGCAGCGGCGCATCGGAGGGCCCACGGACCAGGGCCTTACCGGTCGGCGGATTCGGGTGATAACGACGCCACACCAGCAGCGCGGGCAGATCCAAGCAGTGATCGGCGTGCAGATGAGTGAGGAAGATATCGACATCAGCGGGGTTCATGTGCTTCTGCAGCGCACCGAAAATCCCGGGACCGAAGTCGATGACCGTCGGCCGCATATCAGGAGCCGTCAGCAGGTAACCCGACGCTGGGGAGTCCGGGCCGGACACGCTGCCCGAGCACCCGAGGACGGTAAGGCGCATGCCCCCATGCTGCCACGACGTGCTGGTACTCAATGCAGGATCCCCCCATTTTCCAGACCGGATCCCCGGCTACCGCGTTGGTACTGCGCGGCCGACCGATACTCCACGGCGGCGTCGACGTTCATCTGACGAGAGTACCCAGCCCGCGAGCACTCCACCCACCGCCCCGAAAAGATGCCCCTGCCAAGAAATTCGAGGGTCGCTCGGCAGCACACCCCACAGCATCGAGCCGTAGAACACCAGGATCACCAGCCCCACCGCGATCTGGCCCACATTGCGCGCGAACCACCCGCGACAGATCAGGTAGGTGAGCCAGCCGAACACGATCGACGACGCTCCGACGTGCACGCTCCCCGTCGACCCGGTGAGCCAGGTCCCGACGCCCGCGATCACCCAGATGATCGCCGTCGCCGCGATACCCCGCCCGATCCCGGACAGCAACACGAGGAAACCGAGCACCAGCAACGGCAGCGTGTTGGCGAACAGATGGTCCCACCCGCCGTGCAGCAGGGGCGCCCACAGAATGCCGTCGAGTCCGGATACCTCGCGCGGCTCGATTCCGGCCGCGTCGAGTTCGCCCGCGGCGCCGGGTGGCGAATCATGGGAGAGCACCATATCGACGCCCTCGATCACATACAGCGCCCCCACGAAGCCGAGGATCCCGACCGCGGCCCGAATCCACGAACCGCCGCGCGACGCGCCGGTGCCCGAACTCGCGTTGCCACGCAGCCCCGAGATCCGATCAGGATCGAACGAGGCACCCACCCCACCGCTCACCGACATCGCCTCCACTCCGGCAAGGGACCGTCGAACAGCCCGTTAACCAGAGCGTACCGAAGTGGGGTGACATCAGCTCAGGCCCAGAGTTGCCCGTCCAGCTTCTCCTCGGCTTCGTCCAGCGTGCCGTCGTATGCCCCGGTAGACAGATACTTCCAGCCACCATCGGCGACCACGAACGCGATATCGGCCCGTTTCCCGGCCTTGCGCGCCTTCTTGGCGATACCGAGCGCGGCGTGCAGGATCGCCCCGGTGGAGATTCCGGCGAAGATGCCCTCCTCGCCGACCAGCTCACGAGTCCGCTTCACCGCGTCGTACGGGCCCACCGAGAACCGGGTGGTGAGCACCTTCTCGTCGTAGAGCTCCGGAATGAAGCCCTCGTCGATATTGCGCAGGCCGTACACCAGCTCGCCGTAGCGCGGCTCGGCGGCGACGATCTCGATATCGGGCACGTTCTCACGCAGGTACCGGCCGGTGCCCATCAGGGTGCCGGTCGTGCCGAGCCCCGCGACGAAATGCGTGATCTCCGGCAGATCGGCCAGCAGTTCCGGCCCGGTGTTCTCGTAGTGCGCGAGCGCGTTCGCCGGATTGCCGTACTGGTACAGCATCACCCAATCCGGGTTCTCCGCCGCGATCTGCTTGGCCATCGCGACCGCTTGGTTGGACCCACCCGCCGCGGGCGAATCGATGATCTCGGCGCCGAACATCGTCAGCAATTGCCGACGCTCCACCGACGTGTTCTCCGGCATCACACACACGATCCGGTAACCCTTGAGCTTGGCCGCCATGGCCAGCGAGATCCCGGTATTGCCGCTGGTCGGCTCCAGAATCGTGCACCCGGGCGTGAGCAGCCCGTCGGCCTCGGCCTGTTCGATCATCCGCAGCGCGGGCCGGTCCTTGATCGACCCGGTGGGATTGCGGTCCTCCAGCTTGGCCCACAGCCGCACATGATCGTCGCCGTCCCAGTGCGGCGACAGGTTCTGTAATCCGACGAGCGGCGTATTACCGAGCGTCGCGATCAGCGAGTCATAGCGAGCCACGGGAGTCAGGCCCCGCCGGCCACGGCGGGAAGAATGGTGACCGACGCGCCCGCGGGCACCTCGGCTTCGAGCCCACCGGAGAAGCGCACGTCCTCGTCGTCGACGTAGATGTTGACGTAGCGGTTGAGCTTGCCGTCGGAGAGCAGCTTCTCGGCAAGGCCGGGGTGATTCGCGTCGAGATCGGCGATGAGCGCGGACAGCGTCGAGCCCTCGCCCTGCACTCGCTTCTCACCTCCGGTGATGCCACGCATGATGGTCGGAATGGACACGGTTACCGGCATGGGAGCTCCTGAAGGGTGGTGACTTATCACGGACGGGTTCAGCGCGGACAGGTTCAGTAGGAATCGACGATGCGCACCGGTTCTTCGGTGACCTCGCCGTCGACGATGCGGTAGCTGCGCAGCTCGTGGGCCTGTGGGTCGCGGGTGGACACCAGCACGTAGTGCGTGTCCGGCCACGAGGCGTAGGAGATATCGGTGCGACTCGGGTAAGCCTCGGTCGCGGTATGGGAGTGATAGATGACAACGGCCTCTTCGTCAGCATCGTCCATCGCGCGCCATACCCGGAGGTACTCGCTCGACTCGAAGCTGTAGAAGGTGGGCGAACGTTCGGCGTTGACCATCGCCACGAAGCGTTCGGGCCGGTCACTGCCCTCGGGCCCGGCGATGATGCCGCAGGCCTCGTCCGGGTGGTCGGCGCGGGCGTGTGCCACCATCGCGTCAACGAGATCGGCCCTGATCACCAGCACTTCATCGACCCTTTCCACAACCTGTCTGCGTGCTGTCGAGCACCTTCCTCGACAACGACTCACCCTATTCGGGTATTCCGCAGGGCACACACTCCGGTCCACGCGCAGCGGTGCGCGACCGCCGCGCGGCTGGTCAGCGGCCTGAGCGGCACGGCAGCGATCAGCGCGGAAACAGGTCGCGGTAGGCGGGGATCGCGGCGATCGAGGTGGCGCTGAGTACCGCGTCGACGATGGCACGTTCGACAACCACGGCGGCGGCGGTACACAACTGATCGAGCAGCAACAGGTCGGCGGGGAAAGCGGCGGGCAACTCGATCGGCGCGACGTCTACTGCCCCGGTCGACAGGGCGAAGATCGTGTCGCCGTCGAGCGGGGAATGCACGGGCCGGATCGCGCGAGCGAGCCCGTCGTGCGCGGTCGCCGCCATCCGTCGGCAACCCGCCGGATCGAGGGCGGCGTCGGTCGCCACCACACCGATCGTGGTGTTGAGGACCATGCTCTTCACGGGCAGGGCGACCAGCGCCGCGATCTCCTCAGGGGTGCCCGGCCGCAGCCCGAAGAAGTCGGGTCCGTCGGTACCGGCACCCCACGGCAACCCGGTGCGCGGATCGACGACGGAACCGACAGGATTCGCGACGATCACCGCACCGACGGTCACGCCGGCGC
The DNA here is from genome assembly GCF_054031145.1 of Nocardia sp. FBN12. Classification (NCBI taxonomy): domain Bacteria; kingdom Bacillati; phylum Actinomycetota; class Actinomycetes; order Mycobacteriales; family Nocardiaceae; genus Nocardia; species Nocardia sp. FBN12. The sequence continues at coordinate 7,353,294 of NZ_CM132926.1, read as the reverse complement.
CGGGACCATCCGTGAGAACGACACTCGCCGAACCGATTCCGCCCTTGAGCGCACCCGCGCGCGCACCCACACCGGCACCCGCGGTACCCCTGGCGAACTCGGTCGACGCCGCCGCGGCCGCGCGATATCCGAAATCGGCGTCGGGCCGGATGCCCCAGTCACCGACCGGCAGATCGAAGATCACCGCGCCCGGCACGATCGGCACCACACGGCTCGGATCGGCCGGGTCCATCGGAATGCCCTCGCCGTTCTCCTCCGACCAGCGCATCACGCCGTCGGCGGCGGCGAGACCGTACGCGCTGCCGCCGGTGAGGAGCACGGAGTTGAGCTGGCGAACGGTGTTGGCGGGGTCGAGCAGGTCGGTTTCCCTGGTGCCGGGGCCACCGCCGCGGACGTCGACCGAGGCTGTCGCGCCGCCGGGAACGCGCACGACCGTGCAGCCCGTCGCGGCGCCGGTGCCGAGCGTGACTTCGTCGTCGATCACCTGGTGGTGGCCGACCAGCACACCGGCGACATCAGTGATCGAGTTGCGTACCCCTGGACTGCTTCGCATCGTTTTCGTCCTTCAGGTGATCAGCGAAATCCGGCCGGCACACCGGCGGCCGCGACTCGCGACGGCAAGTCAGGGAGCCAGCGCCTGAAGCAGCGAATCCTGCATCCAGGTGAGCCAGTGGTAGACGTCCAGATGCGGGGCGCGCGGGTCTTCCGGATCGAAATGGTCGGGCGTGTCGTCGTCGATGTCGAGCAGTGTGCCCAGCGCGAGACGGACGTCGGTGAGCGCTGCCAGCCACGCGTCGGCCTGCTCGGGAGTGAGCGCGATCTTGCCGCCCGCCTCCGGGCAACTGTCGAGTACCGCCTGCCCGGCGGCCAGTTTCGCGTCGATGATCTCGGGCTCGTGCAGGCTGCGCAGCGCGCTGTTGAGGTCGGCGCGCTTGGCATCGGGGGAACCGGGTTCGGCGCGGTGGAAATCGGGCAGCAATCGCAGCAGTTGCGGGTCGTCGGGCGGGGCGGAGTTGCCGGTGCGCAGGCCGGTGAGCGCGGCGAGCTCGTCTTCGGGGGCGTCGGCGGCGCGGCCGCTGAGCAGGCCCGACACCGCGCCGATCAGCGAGCGCAGGACGGTGGCCTCGTGCTCGTCCATTTCGGATCGAAGCTTGAGGCCACTCAGTGAGTTCTTCCTGCTCCACTTACGCACAGGGCCCAGGTTACTCAGGTTGTCAGTCGCGCTGCATGGTTGCCCAGAGGCCCGCGGCGTGCAGCCGGCGCACGTCCTGCTCCATCTTGTCGCGCGATCCCGAGGACACCACCGCCTTGCCCTCGTTGTGCACCTGCATCATCAACTCGGTCGCCTTGGCTTTGCTGTAGCCGAAAAGCTTCTGGAAGATGTAGGTGACGTAGTGCATCAGGTTCACCGGATCGTCCCAGACGACGGTGACCCAGGGCCTGTCCTCGGCCTCCAGGATCTCGGTAAATTCCGTGGTCTCCGGCGTCGCCTGCGGTGCCGACAGTGCGGCGTTCACAGCGTCGGTGACGGCGCCGGCCCGAACGGTATTGCACACGGCCATAAAAACCAGGGTACGACGAGGCCCCCAGGAAACAACACCCGCGGTGACTAGAGTTTCTGGTGTGCAGATCCGTGACGAGTTCGCCAGCACCGCGCTGCTGACCGACCAGTACGAGTTGACCATGCTGGCCGCGGCGCTGGCCGACGGCTCGGCCCACCGGCAGTGCACCTTCGAGGTGTTCGCCCGGCGATTGCCGCACGGGCGCCGTTACGGTGTCGTCGCGGGTACCGGCCGCCTGCTCGACGCGCTGGCCCATTTCCGCTTCGGTCCCGACGAGCTCGCCGTGGTCGCGAAGTTCCTCGAGCCCGCCACCGTCGAGTGGTTGCGCGAATATCGCTTCACCGGCGATATCGACGGCTATGCCGAAGGTGAGCTGTACTTCCCGGGTTCGCCGATCCTGACCGTGCGCGGCAGCTTCGCCGAGTGTGTGCTGCTCGAGACCCTCGCGCTGTCGATCTTCAATCACGACAGCGCGATCGCCTCGTCGGCCGCGCGCATGGTGAGCGCGGCAGCGGGTCGGCGGATGATCGAAATGGGATCGCGGCGCACCCACGAACTCGCCGCGCCGTCGAGCTCGCGCGCCGCCTACCTGGCCGGCTTCGACGCCACCTCCAATCTCGAGTCCGTGCGCAGCTTCGGCGTGCCCGGTGCCGGTACCAGCGCACACGCGTTCACCCTGCTGCACAGCGGCGCCGACGGCGAACACGAGGCCGCGGCCTTCCGCAGCCAGATCGACGCGCTCGGCATCGGCACCACCCTGCTGGTCGACACCTTCGACATCACCAGGGGCGTCGCCACCGCCATCGAGGTGGCCGGGCCCGAACTGGGCGGGGTGCGCATCGACTCCGGCGATCTCGGTGTGCTGGCCAGGCAGGTCCGCGACCAGCTCGACGGGCTCGGCGCCACCGGCACTCGCATCGTGGTCTCCGGCGATCTGGACGAGTACGCGATCGCGGCGCTGCGTGCCGAACCGGTCGACGTGTACGGCGTCGGCACATCGGTGGTCGTCGGTTCGGGCGCCCCGACGGCGGGCATGGTCTACAAGCTGGTCGAGGTCGACGGCATTCCGGTCGCCAAGCGGTCCAGTCACAAGCAGTCGCGCGGCGGGACCAAGAAGGCGGTGCGATTGGCCCGTGCCACCGGCACGATCGTCGAGGAGATCGTCTATCCCGAAGGCGGAGAAGTACCGGCTACCAACGGTTTTCAGGTTCGGGAGCTGCAGGTACCTCTGATTCGCGAGGGCAAGGTGGTCGACGGTGTGGCGACGCTGGCGCAGAGTCGTGAGCTGGTCGCGCGCGGGTTGGTCAGCCTGCCGTGGGAAGGGTTGAAGCTCTCCGCGGGCGAACCCGCGGTGCCGACAACGTTCCTCGGCTGAGCGCGGTGCGGTGCGCCGAAGTGCCGACGGCTCGAATCGGCCGCCTCGCCGGACCGGGTGACCGCTCGGCGCTGCGCGGCGGAGAATGGTGCGGTCGAAACGAGCTGGAGGATGACATGGGACGCGGTCTGATCATCGTGGATGTGCAGAACGACTTCTGCGAGGGTGGCTCCCTCGCGGTAGTCGGCGGCGCGGCGGTCGCGGCCGCGATCACCGACTTCGTCGCAGCCGAGCAGTACGACGCGGTCGTCGCCACCCGGGACTGGCACATCGACCCCGGCCCGCACTTCTCCACCGAGCCCGACTACGTCGACTCCTGGCCGCCCCACTGCCGAGTAGGCACCCCCGGCGCCGATTTCCACCCGGCCCTCGACACTTCGCCCATCCAGGAAACCTTCTCCAAGGGTGAATACACCGCCGCCTATTCGGGTTTCGAGGGCGCGGCCGCGGACGGCACCTCGCTCACGAATTGGCTCCGAGCACGCGACATCGACGCGGTGGACGTAGTCGGCATCGCCACCGACCACTGTGTTCGAGCCACCGCCCTCGACGCCGCCGAAGCCGGATTCGACACCACCGTCCTGCTCGACCTCACCGCGGGCGTCGCCCCGGAAACCACCGAAACCGCCCTGACCACCCTCCGCGACGCGGGCGTCCACCTGCGCCCCTGAATACTTGCCCCATGGACTATCGATTCCCGGCGCACACCCGATCCGCCCTGACGAAGGCACTCGCCGAGACCGACAGCATCCACGACGCCGCCGACACCGTCTTCTGGTCGAACCCCGCCACCGACGACCTCCAGCGCCTCGGCATCGGCGCCTTCGGCAAACTCCCCCCGGCCTTTTCCCACCTGCTGGCGCTGTCGAGCCTGCACACCAGCGTCCTCGACGCGGGCTTCTCGAGCTATCTGAAAGCTCGCCGCAGCGAACTCCCGTGGGCGACAAGGGGTTTGCGGGCAGCAGGCATGCCCCAACTGGCCGCCGCGGCTATCATCGCCGCCCGCGACGCCTCCCTCAGCTCCCCCGACGACGACCTCGACCGCTTCTGGGAAGACGAACACCGAACCCTGGCCGCCCCCGACCAGATCCGCCGCCCCATCGGCGACCGCGCCGAAGACCCCGACGAGATCTACGACATCAACGAACCCGAAGACTTCGAACAACGAGTCCTCGACTACGTCCGCGACCACATCGACGACTTCGTCCAAGATTCCTGACCCGACCCCTACCGCACTCCCAACCACACCGCCCACCCCAGCCAGCCCCCGTATTCCACGCACCCCCGCACCCCAAACCACACCGCGCACTCCGGCCTGTGCCCGCCTTCCACACCCCCGCACTCCAGACCACACCGCGAACCGCGGCCTGTCCCGCCTTCCACATACCCGCACTTTCAACCACACCGTGCACAAAGCCTGTCCCCGTCTTCCACAACCCACCCAACCCAACCACCGCACTCCCGACCCTTAGGGAGGGACGGCCACGAAGTGGCCGGTCGCGGCCGGGTCGCCGGTTAGGCGCCGGTGCGTAGGCGACGAAGGAGCAAGCACCGGCGCCTAACCGGCGGCCCCTCAGGGCCGCGACTCGAGCGCGCCAGCGCTCCAATAAACACAGCCAGCGCCTCTAGGACTACTCAAACCCCAGAGCACTGCCACACCAACCAAACCTGTCCGACCCGACGGATAAGCTGCCAGCGTGCCCGAACTCCCTCCCGTAGCCGACCTGCTCGTCACCGCCGTGCACGCCCTCGGCGGCAAGGAACGCACCGGGCAGACCACCATGGCCACCGCAGTCGACCACGCGATCGACACCAAAGAACACCTAGCGGTCCAGGCGGGCACCGGCACCGGCAAGTCACTGGCCTACCTCATCCCGAGCCTGCGCCACGCGGTCCGGACTGGGCGCACCGTGGTGGTCTCCACCGCGACGATCGCGCTGCAACGCCAGCTCGTCGACCGCGATCTCCCGCGCCTCGCCGAGGCGCTCACCAAACCACTCGGCCGGGCACCTCAGTTCGCGATTCTCAAGGGCCGCAACAACTATCTCTGCCTGAACAAGATCAACAGCGTCATTCCGGAAGATACCGGCGGCGAGGCCGAACTGTTCGACGCCTTCGCCATCTCCCGCCTCGGCCGCGAAGTCCAGCGCCTCAACGAATGGGCCTCCGACACCGAAACCGGCGACCGCGACGAACTCGCCCCCGGCGTCACCGACCGCGCCTGGCGTCAGGTGAGCGTCGGCTCGCGCGAATGCCTCGGCAAGTCTCGCTGCCAGTTCGGCCAGGACTGTTTCGCCGAGAAGGCCCGCGCGGAATCGGCCCAGGCCGACGTGGTGGTGACCAATCACGCCCTGCTGGCCATCGACGCCATCAGCGGCATCCAGGTCCTGCCCGAACACGACGTGGTGGTGATCGACGAGGCACACGAACTGGTCGACCGTGTCACCGGCGTTGCCACCGCCGAACTGGCCGCGACCGCGATCAGCGCCGCCGCCCGCCGCTGCACCAAACTGATCGACGAACGCGAGGTCGACCGGCTCGAGGGCGCCGCGGAAGCCTTCCACCAGGCACTCGAAGACCTCCAGCCCGGCCGCTGGGACACCATGCCCGACGGCGTCGCCCCCGTGCTGGCGCTGGTCCGCGACGCCGCCTGGAACGCGCGCACCGCGATCGCGCCGCAGGGCACCGTCAAAACCCAGGACGACCCAGACAACGCCGCCGCCCGCACGATGGCGGTGGCCGCCATCGACGACGTGCACGACGCCGCGGTCCGCGCGCTCACCGCGTTCGAGGAAGCCGATCCGGCCGCCCGGCGCGATGTGATCTGGCTGTCGGCCGACGAGATGCGCGGCGTCGCCCGCCGCACCCTGCGGATGGCACCGCTCTCGGTCGGCGGCCTCCTGCGCAGCAGGCTGTTCGGCACCGCGACGGTCGTGCTCACCTCGGCCACCCTGCAGATCGGCGGCTCGTTCGACGGGCTCGCGATCACCTGGGGTCTGCCCTCGCAGTCGGGCGGCAAGGTCGATCCGGCGATGGCGAACGGCGCCACCGCGCCCGCCGACCTGGAATCGGTGCGCTGGAACGCCCTCGACGTCGGTTCCCCGTTCGACCACGCCAAGTCCGGCATCCTCTACGTCGCCAAACACCTGCCCGCGCCGGGACGCGACGGCCTCTCCCCCGCCTACCTCGACGAGATCGAACAGCTCATCACCGCCGCCGGCGGCCGCACGCTCGGCCTGTTCTCCTCCATGCGCGCCGCCAAGGCCGCCACCGAGGCACTGCGCGAACGGCTCGACACCCCGGTGCTGTGCCAGGGCGACGATTCGATGGGCGCGCTGGTGCGCAAATTCGCCGACGACCCGGCCACCTCCCTGTTCGGCACCCTCACCCTCTGGCAGGGCGTCGACGTACCGGGCCCGTCGCTGAGTCTCGTTATCCTGGACCGCATTCCGTTCCCGCGCCCCGACGATCCGCTTCTCACCGCCCGGCAGCGCGCCGTGGAGTCACGCGGCGGTAACGGTTTCATGACCGTGGCCGCCAATCACGCGGCGCTGCTGCTGGCCCAGGGCACCGGCCGACTACTGCGCAGCGTCGACGACCGCGGCGTGGTCGCGATCCTCGACTCCCGCCTTGCCACCGCCCGTTACGGCAGCTACCTGCGGGCTTCGCTGCCCCCGTACTGGGAGACCAGCGATCCCGAGGTGGTCGCGAAGGCACTGCGCCGGCTCACCGACACCGCGTGAACGCGCCAGATCGAGTCGCGCAATCCGCGTGACCACACTCGTTAATCAGCGAGCGTGCGAACGCAACTCGTGAGAACGTGTGGTGATGATGCACCACGCCGATGGCGAGGTACTCGGCGAATTTCTGGTCAGCGCAAGATCTTTGGCCGAGTACCGCGCGATGTTCCATCTCTCCGACGATGATCTCTCCGGTCGCCGTGTCCTCGATTGTCCAGGTGGCGCAGCGAGTTTCGCGGCCGAGGCGAGCGCACTGGGTGCCGAGGTCACCGCGATCGATCCCATCTACGCCACGCCACCGCTCGAACTGGCCGCCCGTGCGACCCCCGAAACCGAACGCGCCGTGGCCTGGGCCCACGCCCATGCCGACCGCTACTGCTGGGACTGGTACGGCTCAACGGCCGAGCACGCCGCGATCCGCCGCGGCGCCGCCGCCCGCTTCGCCGACGATGTGCGTGTGGCACCCCACCGCTACCTGGCGGGAGCCCTGCCCTCGCTCCCCTGCCCCGACGACGCGTTCGATCTGGCCCTGAGCTCGCACCTGCTGTTCAGCTACGCCGACCGGCTCGATGCCGACTTCCATCTGGCCGCCCTGCTCGAATTGGCCCGCGTCGCCAGCACCGAAACCCGCGTCTACCCCCTGCTCGACTACACCGGCGCGCCGCTGGACGACCTCATCGACCACCTGCGCACCGAACTCCACGACAAAGGCATCGCCACCTCTCTCGACAAGACCGGCTATGAGTTCCACCACGGTGCCGACACCATGTTGACGCTGCGCCCGGCCGCCTGATGACGCGCGGGCGCGGAGCGGGCCTCGGTCCTTCGCGTACGGCGACAGCGTCGTCGGACCGGCCCGCACCGCCGCCCTCAGCCCGTTCGCGGCCGCCCGGACTGCGTTCATGTCGGTTTCCTACCAATGTCGAACCGGCGGCGAGCCCCGTCGACCCGGCGCGGTAGGTTCTTAGTCGTGCATACGATGTGGGCCGGCCGGTAGTACGACCGTGGCGGAGAGATCGCGAGGCGTGGCACTGCCGCGCACGACCCTGACGCTGCTTCTACTTCTCGTCACCGCCGTCTTAGGCGTGACGCTGCTGTTCACCACCATGGATCCGTGGATGAACAGCGGCGGCATTCTCGTCGGTGGTCTCGACGTCCACATCTACCGCGACGGCGGTTGGCGGGTGCTGCACGAACGGGCGCTCTACATCGAGCCGACGCACTACGGCCTGCTCTACACCTACACCCCGTTCTCGGCGCTGGTGTTCCTGCCGTTGCTGCTGGTCCCGTGGGATTTCGTCACCACGACCTGGCTGGTGCTCAATCTGCTGGTGCTGTTCGGTGTTGTGCTGCAGAGCTTTCGGATGCTCGGGTACCGCGCCACCCCGAAGCTGGCCGCCGTCAGCGCACTGCTCGCGCTGGCCTGCACCTTCGCTGAACCGGTGCGCACCACCCTCTACTACGGGCAGATCAATCTGGTGCTGATGCTGGTGGTGCTGTGGGACTTCTCCCGCGCCGAGAACAGCAAGTTGCGCGGCATCGGCGTCGGCATCGCCGCGGGCATCAAGCTGACCCCGCTGTACTTCATCGCCCAGTATCTCGCGCAACGCCAGTGGCGTGCCGCCGCGACCGGCGCGCTCACGTTCATCGCTTCGATCGGCCTCACCGCCCTGATCCTGCCCAGCGACTCCTACCAGTACTGGACGTCGACGTTCTTCCACTCCGGCCGCATCGCCCCGGATGTCCACCCCGCCAACCAGTCCATCCGCGGCGCGATCGCCCACCTCACGCACGGTCCCGCGCCGGTGTGGCTGTGGCTGCTGATCGCCGTGCCGGTCGCGCTGGTCGCGCTGTGGCTGGCCGCGGTCCTGGTCCGCCGCGGCGAACCCTTGCTCTCGGTGACCCTCGGCGGCCTCACCGCCTGCGCCGTCTCCCCGTATTCCTGGGGCCACCACTGGGTCTGGTTCGTACCGTTGCTCGTCTACTTGATCCACCGCGCCCAGACCCGGGCGCCCTGGTGGCTCGCCGCGGCCGCCGTCTACCTGTCGATCGCCGCCTGGACCTACACCTACACCCCCACCTGGGTCAGCGTCGGCACCTTCCTGCTCCCGCCGTGGTGGCCACTGCCCCAGGTCATGATGAACATCTACGTGATCATCTACCTGATCACTCTGGCAGGCATCGCCCTGCACGTCCGTTCGCGCAAGCTACCGCCCGCGCCGGTCGAGCCGATCATCGATCTCCGTGCCCCCGAACAGCTTTCACCCGACAGCCGGAAGGTCGCCGCCCCGCACCCCGACGACGACCGCCCGGCGATGATGAACTGAATTACCCGCAGGACCAATCGAAAACGCCCGACTCCAAGTCGAGTTGGGCGTTGCCGCCGCCGAAGTTCATGCCGGAGACCTCTTCGATCTCCAGGTAATAGGGGGTCAGCCCCTCGGGCAGCGCCTGGACAGGGAAGGCCGTACCGCCGAGGTGGGAGCGGCCGAAAAGAGGCTCGGCCCAGGTGGTCCAGCCGGAATCCTCGGTGAGCGGGTCCTGGTATTTGGTGTTCGGCTCGTATTCGACCGGCGGGATACCGACATTGGGGTCGGCGGTGCGCTCGGCGAGCCAGACGCCGACGGTGGGATGGACGTCGTCCCAGGCGTTGCAGCCTTCGTCGCTCGCGGTCGGCGAGCCGGGCTGACGAACATCGGCGGGTGGGGCCACGGGGCCGCCGGCGAACTCGGAGTCCGTGAGCCAGATCAGGGCGAACGCGCCGCCGATCTCGTCGTGCATGATCTGCAATTTCGGGTGCAGGCGGGTGGCCACCAGGTCGCGGGCCAGTGGGTCGTCCGAGGACGCGTCGGCCTCGACCGCGTCGGTACCGGCGAACTGCCCCTCACCCTGAAAGAGCGCGATGGCGGGGAATCCGGGCCCACGGCGCTGGAAATCGGTGGGCAGGCGCAGGGTGAGCGCGTGCATCATCGGCAGGCCGGTGACGGGTCCGCGCGGCCAGGTCGCGGGGTCGATGTCCGGGCCCTCGCTGCCGATCCAGCCCGACCGCACCGGCGCGTCGAGAGCCAGCGGTTCACCGTCGGGCGTCTCGGCCAGTTTGTCCGCCGAGTCTCCGAAACCCAGGTCGTAAGCCTTCATCGCAGCTCTCCTCTTCCATCCGCGGACAATGCGTGGCACACCGCCTGCAACAGGCGCCGCCACGAGGTTAATCGCTGCTACCGACAGGTGCGCGCACTCCGTGGAACCACAGGCATACGGCCGATGACGAAACGAGCGCGGCTCCGAACGAAAAGGGCGGCGCGGCAACCGGATCCCGGTCACCGCGCCGCCCGCACGAGGAAACGATCAGATCAGAGCACAGCCTTGAAGATCAGCGTGATCACCGCGGCGACAACGGCGAGCACCACGGCGCCACCGCCCCACACCACACCCTCCCGCTGCCACGGCCGCCCGGCGTCGAGCGAGAACCGCCCCGGCCCGGTGAACGCCAGCGCGGCGGCGACCAACGCGAACAGCAGCGGCGTCGAGAACCCCATCACCGACGGATCGGCGGGGAAGAGCCCACCGCTCCACAGCGCGTTGATGGCATTGATCATCGTCCCGAGCACGATGGCGGCGGCCAGGGGCGTGAACAGGCCGAACACCAGCAGCAGCCCACCGACCAGCTCGGCGAGCCCGGCCAGCGTGCCGAAGACTTCGCCGGGGTTGTAGCCCATGGCGGTGAAGCCGTCGGCATTCGCGCGCCAGCCGGGTCCGTTCAACCAGCCGAAGAGTTTCTGGGTTCCATAGGCGGCCATCAGGCCACCGAAGCCGATGCGCAGCACCAGCAGGCCGATACCTGCGGCGGTGGTGGTGTCGTCGGCGGTGGTGGCGGTAGGGGTGATGCGGGTAGCGGTGTCGGTCATCGTGTCCTCATCTGCGATTCGAAACATGCCCGCAACCGGACCGCGGTCCGATTGCCTTCCTCGGTCACAACCCTGGGTCCACTGCCACTATTTCACGCCGTTCCCGGCAATTCTGTGATCCCAGTCACGAAAATACGAAAGGGCCGCCCCATCGGGACGGCCCTGCTCGAAATCTTGTCAGCTCACCACGCCATGGTGGCGTAACCGACCAGCGTCTGCTCGGATTCCTGCGACAGCTTCCAGGTGCCGTCGATGTTCTTCCAGGTCACCGGGATCGGGAAGGCGTAGTCGCCGAGGCGGCTGTTCAGCGTCGCCGACAGCACGTCGCCGTCCACGGTGACCGGGCCGGAGACATCCCAGCTGTAGCCGGGGATCCGGTTGACGGTGTCGCGCACGACCGCGAGGCCACCGGCATTGCCCGACTCGAGCTCGGACGCCGAACCGTTCATGGCGGCCTGCAGCTTGCCGTACAGCTCGCCGACCGACGGCGTGGCCGGGGCGGCGATCGCGGCGGGAGCGGTGGCGACGACAGCCGCGGTGACCGGCGCGAAGATGGTGGCAAACGCCATCGACGCGGCAACAAGCGAACGCTTCATGGGTGGATCTCCTCTAGTTAGGCAAGCCTAGGCTAGCCTGAGTATAGACACACCTATGGCCGGAACGTCTACTCGACCAGGAAGAAGAAGTACGCGAGGAACAGCACCATCAGCGCCCACATGGCCGGGTGCACCTCCTTGATGCGACCCCTGGCAACCATCACGATCGGGTAGAAGATCATGCCCATGGCCAGACCGTTGGCGATCGAATACGTCAGCGGCATCATGATGACGGTGATGAACGCGGGCACCGAGTACTCGAACTTCTGCCAGTCGATATCCCCCAGCGAACGCGCCATCAGGATGCCGACCACGATCAGCGCGGCCGAGGTGATCTCCGCCGATCCCGCGACCACCGCGAAGATCGGATAGCAGAACATCGCGATCAGGAACCAGCCTGCCGTGGTCACCGCCGTCAATCCCGTTCGGCCACCCGCCGACACACCCGCCGTCGACTCGACATAGGCCGTGGTGGTCGAGGTACCGATGATCGCGCCCGCGGTCGTGCCCACCGAGTCGGCGGCCATCGCACTGGCCGCGCGGGGCAGCGTGCCGTCCTTGTTCAGCAGACCGGCCTGGTTGGCGACGCCGATCAGTGTGCCCGAGGCATCGAAGAAATCGACGAACAGCATGGTCAGCACCACGACGATCATCTGTCCGGTGAACGCGTCCGGCAGGTGGATGATCGCCTGCCCGAAGGTCTGGTCCAGCCCCTTCGGCATCTCGGCGATCCCGTCCGGCAAGCCGACCAGACCGGTCACCATGCCCAGGATCGTGGTCGCGACGATGCCGTAGAGCACGGCGCCGTGCCAGCCGATCACCAGGAAGATCACGGTCAGCACCAGGCCGAACAGCGCCAGCAGCGTGGTGCCCTTGGTGAAATCGCCGAGGGCGACCAGCGTCGCGTCACTGTTGACGACAATGCCCGCGTTCTTCAAACCCAGGAACGCCACGAACAGACCGATACCAGCGCCCACCGCGAACTTCATCTGCAACGGGATCGCGTTGAGAATCCGTTCCCGGACCTTCGTGATCGCCAGGATGAAGAAGATGATGCCCGACAGCAAGGTCCCCGACAGCGCCACCTGCCACGGGATGCCCATGCTCAGCACCACCGTGTAGGCGAAGAACGCGTTGAGACCCATGCCCGGCGCGAGCGCGATCGGGTACTTGGCCCAGATGCCCATGACGAGCGTGCCGAACACCGCGGCGACGGCGGTGGCCGTGAACACCGCCTGCATCGGGATGCCCTTGTCGCCGAGGGCGCCCTCGTCACCGAGGATCGACGGGTTCACCGCGAGCACATAGGACATCGCCAGGAACGTGACCGTGCCTGCCATCGCCTCGCGCTTGAAGGTGGACCCACTCGACGTGATACCGAAATATCCGTCGATGCGCCCTCGGGCGCGGGTTGCGACATCGCTGGCCATGACTCTCCAGTCCGGGATTCAAGAAGAAAGATTGCCCCGGAACGGTAGCGGAATGTTCACTGAATCGAATAACCCGGCACCCGTGTCACCAGGCACGGTTACCCGCCCGCGACCGCCACCAAGCCCAGTTCGGCGTCCGAGGCGAGCAGCTCGTTGTGCGGGAGCACCCGGACCGTGTAGCCGACCGCGCCGGACAACGGCACCGGCGCCTGGATCGAGTACAGCTCGCTGCCGTCGTCGGTGCCGGTGTGTCGCATTGCCATCGTGGTGGTGTCGGACAGGTCGTCGGTCGGCGAGACCCGGCCGAGTACCGCCTGCACCACCACGTCAGAGGGCGCGAGCCCGCCGAGGTCGATGCGCGCGTGCAGCGACAGTTCCGCGCCGATCACCGGGGTGTCGGGCAGGCCGGAGCTGTCCACCTGCGCGATCCGCACCGACGGCCACGCGGCGTCGACGCGCCTGCGGTACTCCGCGACCTGCGCGGCGGCCGCGAATTTGTCGGCGGCGGCGCGGCCGAACGCGGCGGCCGCGGGGCCGTAGTACTGCTCGGCGTAGTCGCGCACCATCCGCGAGGCCAGGACCTTCGGGCTGGTGGTTTGCAGGGTGTGGCGCACCATCTCGGTCCAGCGGACCGGCACATCGTTGGCGTCGCGGTCGTAGAAGCGCGGCGCGACAGTGCGTTCGACGAGTTCGTAGAGCGCCGAGGCCTCGAGGTCGTCGCGGCGGGATTCGTCGCGGATGCCGTCGGCGGTGGGGATGGCCCAGCCGTTCTCGCCGTCGAACATCTCGTCCCACCAGCCGTCGCGGATGGACAGGTTGAGGCCGCCGTTGAGCGCGGACTTCATCCCCGAGGTACCGCACGCCTCGAGCGGGCGCAGCGGATTGTTCAGCCACACATCACAACCCCAGTACAGGTAGCGGGCCATCGACATGTCGTAGTCGGGCAGGAAGACGATGCGATGACGCACCTGCGGATCGTCGGCGAACCGCACCACCTGCTGGATGAGTGCCTTGCCGCCGTCGTCGGCGGGGTGGCTCTTGCCCGCCACCACCAGCTGCACCGGACGTTCGGGGTCGAGCAGCAGCGCGCGCAGGCGTTCGGGGTCGCGCAGCATGAGGGTGAGCCGCTTGTAGGTGGGAACGCGGCGGGCGAAACCGATGGTGAGCACGTTCGGATCGAAGACGTCGTCGATCCAGCCGAGTTCGGCGTCGGCGGCGCCGCGCTGTCGCCAGGAATCGCGCAGCCTGCGCCGCACTTCGTCGATCAGCACGCCGCGCAACGTGTTTCGCGTCGACCACAGCTGTCCGAGGTCGACATCGCTGAGCTTCTCCCAGCCCCGCGCCTCCTCGACCAGTTCCGGGCCGACGAGTTCGCGTGCCTTGTCGATCCATTCGCGCGCGGCCCAGGTCGGGGCGTGCACGCCATTGGTGACCGAGCCGATCGGCACCTCGGCCGCGTCGAATCCCGGCCACAGCGCCGCGAACATCTCCCGGCTGACCTCACCGTGCAGTTTCGATACGCCGTTGGCGCGCTGGGCCATTCGCAGACCCATGTGCGCCATATTGAACACCGAGGGATCGCCCTCGCGGCCGAACGAAAGGATCCGGTCGACGGAAAGCCCTGGCAGCAAGGCGGATTCGGACTCGCCGTGCGAGCCACCGAAGTACCTGCGCACCAACGGCATCGGGAAACGGTCGATGCCCGCGGGGACGGGGGTGTGTGTGGTGAAGACGGTGCCCGCCCGCACCGCGGCGAGCGCGGTCTCGAAATCCAGTCCGCCCGCGATGAATTCACGCATGCGCTCGACCCCGAGGAAACCCGCGTGGCCCTCGTTCATGTGAAAGACATCGGGATCAGGGAGCCCGGTGGCGCGGGTGTAGGCGCGCACCGCGCGAACACCGCCGATCCCCGCGAGGATCTCCTGTTTGATCCGGTGATCCTGATCGCCGCCGTAGAGCCGGTCGGTGACGGCGCGCAGCTCGGGATCGTTGTCGGCGATATCGGAATCGAGCAGCAGCAATGGGATTCGGCCCACCTGCGCGATCCATACCCTGGCCCGCAACACCCGGCCTTCGGGCATACCGACGTGGATGAGCACCGGCGAACCGTCACTGGTGAGCAGCCGCAGCGGCAGACCCTGCGGGTCGAGCGCCGGGTAGTGCTCCATCTGCCAGCCGTCGGCCGACAGCGACTGCCGGAAATACCCCGAGCGGTACAGCAACCCGACGCCGATCAGCGGCAGTCCGAGATCCGAGGCCGCCTTGAGGTGATCGCCTGCGAGAATCCCGAGCCCGCCGGAGTAGTTCGGCAGCACCTCGGTGACACCGAACTCCATCGAGAAGTACGCGATCCCCGCGACATCGGTCCCGGTCTGCTCCTGGAACCAGCGCGGCCGAGTCAGGTAGTCCCGCAGGCCCGCGGCGGCCGCGTCGACCCGCGCGATATACCCGGGATCGGCGGCGAGCTCATCGAGCCGCTCGGCGGGCACCTCCCCCAGCATCCGCACCGGGTCCTGCCCGACGGTCCGCCACAGCTCCGGATCGAGCTCGGCGAACAGATCCTGCGTCGGGCCGTGCCACGACCACCGCAGGTTGGTGGACAACTCACCCAGCGCGGCAAGCCGCTCCGGCAGATGAGCACGGACAGTGAACCGACGGAGTGCCTTCACCCCGGAAGAATAAACGATCGCGCGAGCGCGGGGGGTCTAGGTGAACTGGGCGGCGAACTCGGGACTCGGCGGGATCTCGGTGATCACGTCGATCAGGACACCGACGGGATCGGCGACGATGAAGTGACGTTGGCCGAAGTCTTCGGTGCGCAGCTCGAGTTCGGGGCGCAGGCCGCCGGTTCGCACGAGCCGGTCCCACTCGGCGTCGACGTCGTCGACCTCGAAGTTGAGCAGCAGGCCCTGGACCGGTTTGCCGAAGCCGGCCGGGATCGTGGGGTGGGTGGGGTCGAGCAGTGCCAGTTCGTAGGACGGTTCGCCGGCAGCGCCGGGCCGCCGCAGGCTGACGTACCAGTCCGCCTCGAAGACGATCTCGAAGCCGAACCAGGTCGTGTAGAAGTCGCGCGAGTCCGCGATCCGGCTGGTGGCGAGCACGGGGTAGTAGCTGCTGAGTTTCATGAGTTCACCTTTCACATACCGTTGGTATGTATCGTACGATAGTTCACATACCACCGGTAGGTCAATGGGAGGACGGTCGATGACGTCGACGGCACGGACGCGGCAACGCGAACAGACGCGGCGCATCCTGCTGCACGAGACCAGGGCGCTGTTCGCCGCGAAAGGCTATGCCGCCGTTGGCTTGTCGGAGATCGTGACGGCGGCCGGAGTCACCAAGGGCGCGCTCTACCACCACTTCGACAGCAAGGCCGACCTGTTCCGCGCGGTACTCACTGAGCTACAGGAGGAGGTCGGCGCGCAGGTGGCCGCCGCCGCGGACGCCGAGCCCGACCCCTGGACGCAGCTCACCGCCGGCTGCGCCGCGTTCCTGCGCGCCTGCGCCGATCCCCTCGTCCAGCGGATCCTGCTGATCGACGGTCCCGCCGTCCTCGGCTGGCACGAATGGCGTGCCATGGACGAGGCCAATTCGGCCCGCCACCTCCACGAGGCACTGCGATCCCTCGTCGACGCCGGTGTTCTCCCTCCACAGCCGGTCGCCCCACTGACCCAGCTGCTGTCCGGCGCGATGAACGAAGCCGCCCTGTGGCTGGCAACCACCACCGACCCCGACGCGCTGACCGACACCATCGCCGCTCTCGACCGACTCCTCGCGGGCCTGCGTACCACCTGACCCACGAAACCGTTCGCCACAGCCCGGCACTCCGTGCCACCATGCACCGATGCCGCACTGGGTCGATGTCCTCCCCGAATTCTTGGTCGCCGCCATCATCTTGGCCGCGCTTCCTGGACCAGCCACGGCGCTGTTTCTGCAGCGATCGGTACGCGACGGGCGAACCGCCGGTCTGGCCGCCGTGGTCGGCAACGAGATCGGCATTCTCGGCTGGACGCTCGCGGGCGGCACCGGGCTGTCGATCCTGCTGGCTGCCAACCGCTGGCTCAACACCACCATGCACATCGTCGGCGCCGCCGTCCTGATCTGGCTGGGTGTGCAGTCCTGGCGCCACGCCCGCGGCCATCACGACGACTTCGGCGCCGCCCTCACCGCGAAACTCCCCGGCGGCAACACCCCAGCGGCCGCCTTCCGCGCCTCACTGATCTCGATCGCCGCCAACCCGAAGGCCGCCGTCTTCGGCATGACGATCCTGCCGCAGTTCCTCCCGGACGAAGGCTCCGTCCTGCCCACCCTGCTCATCCTCGCCACCATCCAGGTCATCGTCGACGGCGCCTGGTGCGTCGGTGTGGTCCTGGCGGCGGACCGGGCGGGCGCATGGCTGCGCCGCGCGACAATCCGTCAGCGGATGGAACGAACCCTCGCCGCCATCCTGGTAGCCCTCGGCCTCGGCCTGGCCGCGGATACCCGCTGAACACCCCGTCCACCCCCAGCCGCCGAAGCTCCCCACCCAGCGAAAATGCAGTAAGTTAGCCGAGTGACCGGCCGGATAGCCATCGATGACATCGCCCCGTCCATCCCCGGCGGCCGCCCGGCCAAAGCCGCAGTCGGCGAGGTGTTCCCCGTCCGCGCCGTCGTCTGGCGCGAGGGCCACGACGCGGTAGCTGCGACCCTGGCGGTCCGAGCGCCCGGCTCCTCCCGGATCACCCGCATCCGGATGTCGCCGGACTACCAGCCCGACGTCTTCAACGCCGTCTTCACCCCGCACCTCCCCGGCGTGTGGACCTACCGCATCGAAGGCTGGAGCGACCCGCTCGCCACCTGGCGCAGCGCGGTCGAGGCGAAGCTGTCGGTCGGCCAATCCGCCGCCGACCTCGCCAACGACCTCGAGACCGGCGCCATCCTGTTCGAACGCGCCGCCCAGGCCGTCCCGAAGAAACAGTTCGAACGCCTCCGCGCCGCCGCCACCGCCTTGCGCGGCGACGAACAGCTACCGGCCCGGGTAGCCCCCGCGTTCTCCGCGGAGGTCGCCGAGATCCTGCGTGCCACTCCGTTGCGCGAGATGGTCACCCGCGGCACCCAGTTCTCGGTCCTGGTCGAACGTCGCCGTGCCCTGGTCGGCTCCTGGTACGAGTTCTTCCCGCGCTCCACCGGCGGCCGCGACGCCGACGGCAACCCGATCCACGGCACCTTCGCCACGGCGGCCAGGGAACTCCCCCGCATCGCGGGCATGGGGTTCGACGTCGTCTACCTCCCGCCGATCCATCCGGTCGGCGCGGTAAACCGCAAGGGCCGCAACAACACTCTCACCACCGAGCCCGGCGACGTGGGCTCCCCCTGGGCCATCGGCTCGGCAGACGGCGGACACGATGCCGTGAACCCGCTGCTGGGCACCGAGCGGGACTTCACCGAATTCGTGACCGAGGCAACGGCTCTCGGCCTCGATGTCGCCATCGACCTGGCCCTGCAATGCGCCCCCGACCACCCGTGGGTCGCCGCCCACCCGGAATGGTTCACCACCCTGCCCGACGGCACAATCGCCTACGCCGAGAACCCACCGAAGAAGTACCAGGACATCTACCCGGTCAACTTCGACAACGACCCCGACGGTCTCTACGCCGAGATCCTGCGCGTGGTACGGCACTGGATCTCCTTGGGCGTCACCATCTTCCGCGTCGACAATCCACACACCAAGCCCGCCGACTTCTGGGAGTGGCTGATCACCGAGCTGCGCCGCACCGACCCCGACGTGATCTTCCTGTCCGAAGCGTTCACCCGCCCCGCCCGGCTCTACGGCCTGGCGCGCCGCGGCTTCAGCCAGTCGTACACGTATTTCACCTGGCGCGTACACAAGTGGGAACTCACCGAGTTCGGCCACGAGATCGCCGCCAAGGCCGACGAGGCCAGGCCGAATCTGTTCGTGAACACACCGGACATCCTGCACGAAAGTCTGCAGCACGGCGGTCCCGGCATGTTCGCCATCCGCGCCGCCCTCGCCGCCACCCTCGCGCCCACCTGGGGTGTCTACTCCGGTTTCGAACTGTTCGAACACGAGGCGGTCCGCGAGGGCAGCGAGGAATACCTCGATTCGGAGAAGTACGAACTACGTCCCCGCGATTTCGCCGGCGCCCTGGAACGCGGTGAATCGCTGGAACCGTGGCTCACCCGCCTCAACGAGATCCGCCGCAATCACCCCGCGCTGCAACAGTTGCGCTGCATCCACTTCCACCACGTCGACAACGACGCGCTGATCGCCTACTCCAAGATCGACCCGGACACCGGCGACGCCGTCCTGATCATCGTCAACCTGAACCCGTACACCGCTGAGCAGGGCCATATTTCGCTCGATCTCCCCGCGATCGGCCGAGAATGGCACGACCACCCGGTGGTCTTCGACGAGGTCAGCGGCGAGGAATACCACTGGGGCCAGCGCAATTTCGTGCGCCTCGACCCCGCGCGGGCGGTCGCGCACATCCTGGCGCTGCCTGCCGTCCCGGCCGCCGCGCGCGCACCGCTGGCCTACCGCGAGACCCTGCGATGAAGCGCCGCGATCTCCTGCTGCTCGCCGCGGGCACCCACCCCGACCCGCACACCGTCCTCGGCGCGCACGCCCATGCCGACGGCACCGCGGTCCGGGTCTTGCGCCCACACGCCGACACCGTCACCGTGCTCGTCGGCGAGGCCGAACATCGGCTGAAGTCATTGGGCCACGGCATTTTCGACGCGGTCCTGCCATATCCGCGGATCGACGACTACCGTGTCCGCAGCGAATACCCCGGCGGCCAGACCGTGCTCTCCGCCGACGGCTACCGCTTCCTGCCCACTGTCGGCGAATTCGACCTGCACCTCATCGGCGAGGGCCGCCACACCCGCCTCTGGGAGGTACTCGGCGCCCACCCCCGCCACTACACCACCCTCGACGGCGAGGTCGACGGTACCTCCTTCGCGGTATGGGCGCCGAATGCCCGCGGCGTCACCGTCTTCGGCGATTTCGACCACTGGAGCGGCACCTCCGCCCCGATGCGCGCACTGGGCAGCTCCGGAGTGTGGGAGGTGTTCGTGCCGGGCGTCGGGCCTGGCACGCGCTACAAGTACCGGATCCACGGCGCCGACGGCCGGGTCATGGATCATGCCGACCCCCTTGCCTTTTCGACCGAGGTACCGCCCGCGACCGCCTCGGTGGTGACCCGCGCCGACCACGTGTGGACCGACAGCGACTGGCTCGACCGCCGCGCGAAAACCGACGCGGTTCGCTCTCCGATGAGCGCCTACGAGATCCACCTCGGTTCCTGGCGCCCCGGCCTCGACTATCGCGAATTGGCCCATCAGCTGGCCGATTACATCCAGTCCACCGGATTCACCCACGTCGAACTGCTGCCCGTCGCCGAGCACCCGTTCGGCGGGTCATGGGGCTACCAGGTCACCTCGTACTACGCCCCGACCTCGCGATTCGGCAGCCCGGACGACTTCCGCTACTTCGTCGACCACCTGCACAACGCGGGTATCGGCGTGCTACTCGACTGGGTCCCCGCGCACTTCCCCCGCGACGAATGGGCACTGGCCCGTTTCGACGGCACCCCGCTGTATGAACACCCTGACCCCCGCCGCGGCGAGCAACTCGACTGGGGCACTTATATTTTCGACTTCGGGCGCAACGAGGTCCGCAACTTCCTGGTCGCCAACGCCGCCTTCTGGATCTCCGAATTCCACATCGACGGCCTGCGTGTCGACGCCGTCGCCTCGATGCTGTACCTGGACTACTCCCGCCCCGAGGGCGGTTGGGAGCCGAATATCTATGGCGGCCGGGAGAATCTGGAAGCGGTCGAATTCCTGCAGGAACTCAACGACACCGTGCACAGCGCCCACCCCGGCGTGGTCACCATCGCCGAGGAGTCGACCACCTGGCCCGGCGTCACCCGCGGCACCGATGTCGGCGGTCTCGGTTTCACCATGAAGTGGAACATGGGCTGGATGCACGACACCCTCGGCTACCTGGGCCGCGACCCGATCCACCGCTCCTGGCATCACAACGAGATGACGTTCTCGCTGGTCTACGCGTGGAGCGAGAACTATGTGCTGCCGGTCAGCCACGACGAGGTCGTGCACGGCAAAGGCACCCTGTGGACGCGCATGCCCGGCGACGACTTCGCCAAGGCGAGCGGCGTGCGCGCCCTGCTCGCCTACATGTGGTCCCACCCCGGCAAGCAACTGCTGTTCATGGGCCAGGAATTCGGCCAGTTCCGCGAATGGGACAACGACCGCGGCCTCGACTGGCAGGAACTGGAAAACCCACTCCACCAGGGCATTTCAACGATGGTCGCCGACCTGAACCGTACCTACGCCGCCCACCCCGCGCTGTGGACCCAAGATGCCACCCCGGGCGGGCACTCCTGGATCGAAGCCGACGACAGCGCGGCCAACGTCTTCGCCTTCCTCCGCTGGGGCACCGACGGCAGCGCGGTGGCCGCCGTCTTCAACTTCTCCGGCTCCACCCGCGAGAACTACCGAATCGGATTACCCCGCATCGGTTCCTGGCAGGAGATCCTCAACACCGATGCCGCCGAGTACGCGGGCTCCGGCATCGGCAACCTCGGCGCCGTCACCGCCGGCGACACCCCGTGGCACGGTCAACCCTGTTCGGCGACAGTCACGCTGGCGCCGAACAGTGCCCTCTGGCTCAGCTCACCGGCCTAGCTCTTGTGCGCGATGTAATAGGTGTTGAGCGGGTCGCCGTCCACATGGCGGGTCAGCACCTCGGTGAAACCGGCATCGGCCAGCATCGACAGCGCGCGCTGCTCGCCCCAGACCGTGCCGAGCCCGTCGCCACCCTGCCCGAGCGAGACCGACATGCAGTGCATCGTCGACACGGTGTAGAGGAACGGGCCGAGCGGTAGGTCGAGATTCTCCTCGAGCATGCTCGAGGCGTGGATGTCCACCATCAGGAAGACTCCGCCGGGGCGGAGGGCTTCCGCGATATTGCCGAGTACGAGCGCGGGGTGCGCCTGATCGTGGATGGCATCGAAAACGGTGATCAGATCACAGGATTCGGGCACATGCAGGTCCGCGACATCACGCACGGCGAACTCGACATTGGTCAGTCCCATGGCGGCCGCTTCGGCCACGCCCACCTCGACCGCGTCCGCGGAGAAGTCGTATCCGGTGAACCTGCTCGCCGGATAGGCCCGCGCCATCAGGTTCACGGCATGTCCACTGCCGCAGGCGATATCGGCTACGTCGATGCCGGTCCGCAGTCGCTCGGGCAGGCCGGGCGCCATCGGCAGGATCACCTCGACCAACGCGGCGTCGAACACCTCCGCGCTCTCCTCCGCCATCAGCGCGTGGAACCGTCCGTAGTCCTGGTACGACAGGCCGCCACCCACGCGGAACCGTTCGACGATCTTCGGCTCCACCTCGCCGAGCTGGGCGATGAACTGCATGACGCGGGCCAGGTTGTCCGGTCCGGCGGCTCTGGTCAGGCTCGCCGCGTGCGCGGGCGGCAGGGTGTAGGTCGCGGTGGCCGGGTCGTAGTCCACGATGGCGGCGGTGGTGACGGCGCCGAGCCATTCGCGCACGTACCGCTCGTCCAGCCCGGCCGCTTCGGCGAGCTCTGCACTGGTCGCGCCGGGGTGGGCGACCATCGTGTCGAACAGGCCGACCTGGTGGCCCATGCTGAGCATCAGCGCGGTACTCGCCTGATCGAGCACCCCGATCATCTTCCCAGCGAAGGCTTCCACGTCGGCCCGGTCCACCGCCGCCGAGTGGTCGAGTGAAGTCATGACGTACTCCTCGAATCAGCTCGCGACGGGCGCCGCGGGTCTATCAGGAAATACGCGGAGGCCGCCCCGGCAGTTCAGCCGGGACGGCCACGAAGCGGTTTCAGTACAGGGCGGCGGCGAGCTTGCGCCGGGCGGCGATCACGAAGGGCTCGGCGGGGTCGAACAGCTCGAACAGTTCGAGCAGGCGGGTGCGGGCCTTGGTGCGGTCGTCGCCCGCGGTGCGCTTGATGACGGCGATGATCCGCTCGAAAGCGGCCTCGGGGCGCTGTTCGAACATTTCGATGTCGGCGGCGTCGAGCGCGGCGTCCAGATTCGCCGGGTCGGCGTCGGCGGTGGCGACCACCGCCGGGTCGAGCTGCTGGGCCCTGGTCAGGAAGCGCAGCTGGCGCAGCGCCGCCTTGGCCTCCTCGTTGCCGGGCTCCTCGGCGATGATCGCCTCGTAGGCCGCTTCGGCGCCGGCGAAGTCACCTTCGGACAGCTTGTCCTCGGCGTCGACGAAGCGCGGGTCCTCGACCTCGGGTTCGGCGGGGGCGGCACCGGGGTCACCCTCGAGCTTGCCCGCGGTCGCGTCCATGACCGCGTCGAGCCACTGGCGCACCTGCGGGTCGGGCTGGGCGCCCTCGAAGTCGGCCAGCGGCTGCCCGCCCGCCACCGCGATCACCGTCGGGATGCCCTGCACGCGCAGCGCCTGGACGATGTTCATATTGGCTTCGGCCTCGATCACGGCCAGGTCCCAGGAACCGCCGTCTTCGGCGTTGAACCGTTCCAGCGTGCGAACCAGCTCGACGCTGCCCGCGCTGCGCTGCGAGAACAGCGCGACCACCACGGGCACCTGTGTCGAGCGCCGGATCACCTTGGCTTCGAAGTCCGCCTCGGTGACCGTGTGGTTCCCCGCGGCCGGAGCAGCGGCGCCGCCGGGTGCGGCGGGCGGCTGCTTCAGCGCGGACAGATCCACCGCACCGGACATGGCGGCAGCGGCGACGGGCGAAGGACGGCGGGCAGCGGGTCGAGTCACGCTTTCCAGTTTGTCACGAAGCCGTCGGGGCGGCAGCCGCGGAGCCCTTGCTCGCGTCCGCGCTCAGCTCGCCGAGCTGACCGGTGCGCACCGCCCAGACCTCGAAGATCACGGTGAACAGCGGCGGAATGCTCGACGCCAGCGCCAGCACCGTGGTCAACCAGTTCCACTTCAGCTCCCGCGCGGCCAACAGCGCCGAGATCACGAACAGCACGAAGATCGCCCCGTGCACCGGCCCGAAGATCTTCACGCCGATCTCGTTGCCCTCCGCGGGCAGGTACTTGAACGCCATACCGGTCAGCAGACCGATCCAGGACAGCGCCTCGAGCACCGCGAAGAACCGAAACCGACTGGCCGTAGACCGCAAATCGAAGAAACCCATGCCCCCATTGTGCCGGACCGATTACGACACCGCGTAGTGGACCCCGAAGCCGCCATGACCGCACTCCCAACCCCCACCCGCGACCCCTAGGTGTGTTGACCATGCAGGTTGGTAACGGCGTGGCGAGCTGACATGGCGAAGACCTCCGAGTGAGATGCGAGCTGTCTAAGGAACGCGTCTCTCAACGGAGGTCTTCAATGACACACCGTAATGCACCCCTGACCGAACTCGGCCGTCTACGACTAGCCCGCTGTGTCATCGACGACGGCTGGCCACTACGACGGGCAGCCGAACGATTCCAAGTCTCACCCACCACCGCCGCCCGCTGGGCCAACCGCTACCGCCACCACGGTGCCGCCGCCATGTCAGATTTGTCGTCGCGCCCCCACCACAGCCCAACCAAAACTCCGACCCGCACCGAACGCCGGATCATCAAAATCCGAGTCCAACGCCGGTGGGGACCAGCACGGATCGCCTACCTACTCGGTTTGCATCCCTCGACAGTGCACCGAGTGTTGACACGCTACAAACTGGCCCGCCTGGCCTGGCTCGACCGCACCACCGGCACCCCGATCCGCCGCTACGAACACGATCACCCCGGCGACCTGGTCCATGTCGATATCAAAAAGCTGGGCAACATCCCCGACGGCGGCGGGGCCCGCGCGGTCGGGCAAAAACTCGGGCGCACCAACCGCACCCGGACCGCGGGCAAAACTCTCGACAGCCGTGGCCACAGCCATCTGGGCTACAGCTACCTCCACAACGCCATCGATGACCATTCCCGCCTCGCCTACACCGAGATCCTGCCCAACGAACGCAAGGAAACCGCTGCCGGGTTCTGGCAACGAGCCCAGAAGTTCTTCTCCACCAACGGGATCACCGTCAAACGAGTCCTGACCGACAACGGTCCCTGCTACCGGTCCCGGCTCTGGGCCCAGACGATGACCGCGGCCTCGATCACCCATAAACGGACCCGCCCTTACCGGCCACAAACCAACGGCAAGGTCGAACGGTTCAACCGCACCCTTGTCGATGAATGGGCCTATGCCCGCGCTTACCGGTCAGAGACCGAACGCCGAGCCGCGTTCACCGAGTGGCTCCATACCTACAATCACCACCGAGCCCACACCGCACTCGGAGGACGTCCGCCAGCTAGCCGCGTCCCTAACCTCTCAGGTCAACACACCTAGGGAGCGGCGGCCACGCAGTGGCCGGTCGCGGCCGGGTCGCCGGTTAGCCGCCGGGGCGTAGGCGACGAAGGAGCAAGCCCCGGTGGCTAACCGGCGGCCCCTTGGGGCCGCGACTCGAGCGCGCCAGCGCTCCAATAAACACAGCGTCAAACCTGCCTGGGACTACTAGACCCCAGATCAGAACCGAACTACGGAACCCGAATGATCAGCGCGTCACCCTGACCGCCACCGCCACACAGCGCGGCAGCACCCACCCCACCACCGCGACGCTTCAGCTCCAGCGCCAGGTGCAGCAGGATGCGCGCGCCGGACATGCCGAGCGGGTGCCCGATGGCGATCGCGCCACCGTTGACATTGACCTTCTCCGGGTCGTAGCCGAGCTTGCGAGTGGAAGACACACCCACAGCCGCGAACGCCTCGTTGATCTCGATCAGGTCCAGATCGGCGGGCGTGATGCCCTCCTTCGCGCACGCGGCGAGGATGGCGTTGGCAGGCTGATCCTGCAGGGTCGAATCCGGCCCGGCGACCTGACCCGAGGCACCGATCTCGGCGATCCACTCCAGACCCAGCTCTTCGGCCTTGGCCTTGCTCATCACGATCACCGCGGCCGCGCCGTCGGAGATCTGCGAGGCGGTGCCCGCGGTGACGGTGCCGTCCTTGCGGAACGCCGGCCGCAGCTTGCCCAGCGACTCGACGGTGGTATCGGCGCGAATGCCCTCGTCCTCGGTCACGTACACCGGGTCACCCTTGCGCTGCGGCACGGCGACCGGCACGACCTCGTCGTCGAATAGCCCGTTCTTCCACGCGGCGGCGGCGCGCTGGTGCGAGGCCGCGGCCAGCGCGTCCTGCTCCTCGCGGCTCACCTTGTCCAGGTCGTTGCGATCCTCGGTGAGCAGGCCCATGGCCTGGTCGGTGATCACGTCGTGCAGGCCGTCGTAGGCCATGTGGTCGACGAGGGTGGTGTCGCCGTACTTGAAACCCTCGCGGCTCTTGGGCAGCAGGTGCGGGGTCTGGCTCATCGATTCCATGCCACCGGCGACCACGATCTCGTGCTCGCCGGCGCGAATCAGCTGATCGGCCAGGGCGATCGCGTTGATGCCCGACAGGCAGACCTTGTTGATCAGGACCGACGGCACGTCCATCGGAATGCCCGCGGCGATGGCGGCCTGACGCGCGGGCAGCTGCCCACCGCCTGCCTGCAGCACCTGACCCAGGATCACGTACTCGACCTGTTCGGGCGCGACGCCGCCCTTCTCGAGCGCGGCCTTGATCGCCACCCCGGCCAGATCCGAGGCCTTGAAGCCCTTCAAACCGCCGAGCAGCCGACCGACCGGGGTACGCGCACCGGACACGATGACAGAAGTGGTCACGAAAGCCTCGCATTCATTGAGTCGAACCTCGCCGGACGCAGGCGGCATCGCCGCACGGGTTCAGGAGTTGACCTCCACGGTAACCGGTATCAGCGCGCAGGCGGCACGCAGGTTAGCTTCGTGGGGTGACCAACGAGAACTTCATCCCAGCCGATTACGTCATCGCCATCGACCACGTGGGCATCGCGGTGCCCGACCTCGACATCGCCGTGGCGTGGTACACCGACAATCTCGGCATGGTCGAGACCCACCGCGAGGTGAACGAGGCCCAGGGCGTCGTCGAGGCGATGCTGTCGTGCCCCGCCGCCGCCGACCGTGCGACCGCCCTGCAGTTGCTGGCCCCGCTCACCCCCGAGTCGACCATCGCCAAATTCATCGACCGCAGCGGCCCCGGACTGCAGCAGCTGGCCTACCGGGTCACCGATATCGAGGCGGTTTCGGGCTTCCTGCGCGGGCGCGGCGTGCGTTTGCTGTACGAAGCCCCACGTCACGGAACCGCCGATTCCCGCATCAATTTCATCCATCCGAAGGATGCTGGCGGTGTGCTGGTCGAGCTCGTCGAGCCGAACCCCGATGTTACGCACTAGTACAGCGGTACGGTCGGTTTATCTCGGCGGGATCACATTCGCAGTCGAGTCTCCATTGGCTCGCTCGAGGCTGTATTTTGTGTGCCATGTCGTCACCTGAGTCCGATCGCAATCGCTTCGTTGCACTGCCCTTCACCGTTGTGCGCAAGGGTTATGCGCAAGACGAGGTGCGCAACTACTTCGACCGCTTCGACGCTGAGCTCCGCGTCACCGCCACCGACCGGGATGCTGCCGCCGCGCAGGCCCGCAATCTCGCCAGCCAGCTGGAAGATGCACGTGACGAGATCGACGAGCTCCGCAAGGAGGTCGACCGGCTTTCCGTGCCGCCGACCACCGCCGAAGGCATGTCCGACCGCATCTCGCGCATGCTGCGCCTCGCCTCGGACGAAGCGTCCGAGGTCCGCGCGCTCGCGCAGGCCGAGGCCGCAGAGATGGTGTCGATCGCCGAGCAGCAGGCCACCGAGATGCGTGGCAAGTACGAGTCGCTGCTCGCGGAGACCAAGGAGAAGCGCGAGGCGCTCGAGATCGAGTTCGAGCAGACCCTCGCGAACGCGCGCACCGAGTCGGCCAAGATCATCGAAGCCGCCCAAGCCGATGTCGAACGTCTTGGCAAGGAGGCCGAAGCCAAGCGCAAGGCCACCCAGCAGGACTTCGAGGCCACCATGAACGATCGGCGCACCAAGCTGACTCGTGCCATGGAGGAGCTCGAGGCCACCAGTCGCGCCGAGGCCGCCCAGCGGATCAAGGACGCGACCGATGAGTCGAACCGTCTCATCAGCTCCGCCACCCAGACCTCCGAGCGCAAGATCGCGCACGCGAAGGAACTGGCCGAGGAGATGCGCGTGCTGCGCGGCCGGGTGCTCGCCCAGCTGCTCGGTATCCGCGGTCAGCTCGATTCGGTGCCCGCCATGCTCGCCGCCGTCAACCGCGAGAGCGAACTGCTCGACGGCACGCCTGAGCGCAAGTCGATCAGCAACAACGGCAACAAGTCGGTCTCGAGCTCGCGCCAGAACAAGGCCATCCCGGAGGTCGCCGACGAGGACATCGTCGATGAGGACCGCGAGAGCGCTGACGTCAACTAACCGACTGTCGGACTCGTAACGACATTCACCTGGAAACCGAAGGCCGCCTCGAATCATCGAGGCGGCCTTCGGTTTTCGGTGCTGTGGAGTCAGGACCAGCGGCGGGTGATGCCGCGGGTGCGTCTGCCGTTCCAGCAACCCTGGTGCCAGTGTCTGCGGTCGTCCTCGCCACCCTCGGCGGCCCAGGCGACGATATGGGCGACACCGGCCGCGATCTCGTGGTCGCAACCGGGACACCGATAGGTCTTCACCGCACGGGCGCCGGGAACCGTTCGCACGATATAGGTTTCGTCGCCCGGTCCGTCCTCGGTGCGGCCGTACACATCACCGATCGGCCTCGGCCCCGTAGAACGGCCGCTGCGCGGTCTACGTCGCGCCATGCCCACTCCTCCTAGAACAGGCGGAAAACGTTGCTCTCCGTGCCACGTAGCTCGTCGTAATCGAGCGTGAGGCAGCGAATTCCACGGTACTCGGCCAGCGTCTTCGCCTGCGGCTTGATCTGCTGCGCCGCGAACACCCCGGCCACCGGGGCGAGCAGCGGGTCACGGTTGAGCAGTTCGAGGTAGCGGGTGAGCTGCTCGACACCGTCGATGTCACCGCGTCGCTTGATCTCCACCGCCACCGTGGCGCCGTCGGCATCGCGGCACAGCAGGTCCACCGGGCCGATCGCGGTCATGTACTCGCGCCGCACCAGGGTGTACCCCTCCCCGAGCTTCGTCACGTGCTCGGCGAGCAGCTCCTGCAGATGCGCTTCGACACCGTCTTTCACCAGACCGGGATCGACGCCGAGCTCATGCGAGGAATCGTGCTCGATCTCCTCGATGGTGATCCGCAATTCCTCGCCGGCTTTGTTGGTCACCACCCACAGCGCCTTGGCCGTCACCGGCTCCGCTGTCTGCTCCTCGCGTAGGGGCCGCACACCGGCAGGCAACTCGGCGGGCATCGCGTCGGGCACGTCCTGCTCCACCAGCCAGCACGGCGGGCTCATCCAGTTCAGCGGCTTGTACGAGCCGCCGTCGGAGTGCACGAGCACCGACCCGTCGGCCTTGATCAGCAACAGCCGTCGAGCCATCGGGAGGTGGGCGGTCAGTCGACCGACATAGTCGACCTGGCAACGAGCAATGACGAGGCGCACCCAAGCACTGTAGGCGACGGTTCCGGGAACGCAAAAAGGCCCCCAACCAATGGTTGAGGGCCTTTCGCAATGATGTTCCGGCAGTGTCCTACTCTCCCACACCCTGTCGAGTGCAGTACCATCGGCGCAGGTGGCCTTAGCTTCCGGGTTCGGAATGGGACCGGGCGTTTCCCCACCGCTATAACTACCGTAACTCTATGAAACTAGACAGCGCTCCCCACACAACAACCCCAAAAAAGGTCTGTGTGAGTGTGCTGCAGTGTCTGTTGTTTCAGAAACCGCACAGTGGACGCGTAACACCTTTGTAGTAAGCCCTCGGCCTATTAGTACCAGTCACCTACACCAGTTACCTGGCTTCCAATTCTGGCCTATCAACCCCATGGTCTGTAGGGGGCCTTAACCCATCAAGTGGGAGAGAAACCTCATCTTGGAACAGGCTTCCCGCTTAGATGCTTTCAGCGGTTATCCCTTCCGAACGTAGCCAACCAGCAGTGCTCCTGGCGGAACAACTGGCACACCAGAGGTTCGTCCGTCCCGGTCCTCTCGTACTAGGGACAGCCTTCCTCAAGTTTCTTACGCGCGCGGCGGATAGAGACCGAACTGTCTCACGACGTTCTAAACCCAGCTCGCGTGCCGCTTTAATGGGCGAACAGCCCAACCCTTGGGACCTACTCCAGCCCCAGGATGCGACGAGCCGACATCGAGGTGCCAAACCATCCCGTCGATATGGACTCTTGGGGAAGATCAGCCTGTTATCCCCGGGGTACCTTTTATCCGTTGAGCGACACCGCTTCCACTTGCCGGTGCCGGATCACTAGTCCCGACTTTCGTCCCTGCTCGACCTGTCAGTCTCACAGTCAAGCTCCCTTGTGCACTTGCACTCAACACCTGATTGCCAACCAGGCTGAGGGAACCTTTGGGCGCCTCCGTTACATTTTGGGAGGCAACCGCCCCAGTTAAACTACCCACCAGGCACTGTCCCTGAACCAGATCATGGTCCGAGGTTAGAAGTCCAATACGATCAGAGTGGTATTTCAACGACGACTCCCACAACACTAGCGTGCCGCTTTCACAGTCTCCCACCTATCCTACACAAACCGTACCGAACACCAATACCAAGCTATAGTGAAGGTCCCGGGGTCTTTTCGTCCTGCCGCGCGTAACGAGCATCTTTACTCGTAATGCAATTTCGCCGAGTCTGTGGTTGAGACAGCAGAGAAGTCGTTACGCCATTCGTGCAGGTCGGAACTTACCCGACAAGGAATTTCGCTACCTTAGGATGGTTATAGTTACCACCGCCGTTTACCGGGGCTTAAATTCTCAGCTTCGCGGACAAAGTCCGCTAACCGGTCCTCTTAACCTTCCGGCACCGGGCAGGCGTCAGTCCGTATACATCGTCTTACGACTTCGCACGGACCTGTGTTTTTAGTAAACAGTCGCTTCTCTCTGGTCTCTGCGACCTTCCCCAGCTCTGAGTGCAAGACTCGTCACCAGGGCAGGTCCCCCTTCTCCCGAAGTTACGGGGGCATTTTGCCGAGTTCCTTAACCACAGTTCTCTCGATCGCCTTAGTATTCTCTACCTGACCACCTGTGTCGGTTTGGGGTACGGGCCGTGTACCAGCTCGCTAGAGGCTTTTCTCGGCAGCATAGGATCACTGAATTCCCCTCAACGGGTACGCATCACGTCTCAGGATATGTGTGTGACGGATTTGCCTATCACACTCCCTACACGCTTACACCAGGTATTCCATCACCTGGCCCAGCTACCTTCCTGCGTCACCCCATCGCTTACCTACTACAACCGGGGTCCTGTGCAGCAATCATCCCTCTCACCCGAAGGCTCGATAAGACAACATTTGGACAGTTAGCACAACTGATTCAGCATTGGGCGCGGATACACGGGTACGGGAATATCAACCCGTTGTCCATCGACTACGCCTGTCGGCCTCGCCTTAGGTCCCGACTCACCCTGGGCGGATTAACCTGGCCCAGGAACCCTTGGTCATTCGGCGGACGAGTTTCTCACTCGTCTTTCGCTACTCATGCCTGCATTCTCACTCCCGTGGCCTCCACAGCTAGTTCACACTGCTGCTTCCACGGCCACAGGACGCTCCCCTACCCATCCACACACCTGGCCCTGCACGAATGCAGGACGGGTTATTGTGTGAATGCCGCGGCTTCGGCGGTGTACTTGAGCCCCGCTACATTGTCGGCGCAGGATCACTTGACCAGTGAGCTATTACGCACTCTTTCAAGGGTGGCTGCTTCTAAGCCAACCTCCTGGTTGTCTAAGCGACCCCACATCCTTTTCCACTTAGTACACGCTTAGGGGCCTTAGCCGGCGATCTGGGCTGTTTCCCTCTCGACTACGAAGCTTATCCCCCGCAGTCTCACTGCCACGCTCTCACACACCGGCATTCGGAGTTTGGCTGACTTCGGTAAGCTTGTAGGCCCCCTAGGCCATCCAGTAGCTCTACCTCCGATGTGAAACACGTGACGCTGCACCTAAATGCATTTCGGGGAGAACCAGCTATCACGGAGTTTGATTGGCCTTTCACCCCTACCCACAGCTCATCCCCTCAGTTTTCAACCTAAGTGGGTTCGGGCCTCCACGACGTCTTACCGTCGCTTCACCCTGGCCATGGGTAGATCACTCCGCTTCGGGTCCATAATGTGCGACTGAATTTCGCCCTATTCAGACTCGCTTTCGCTACGGCTACCCCTCAACGGGTTAACCTCGCCACACACCGATGACTCGCAGGCTCATTCTTCAAAAGGCACGCCATCACCCCACACACTCGAAAGTGGAGGGCTTTGACGGATTGTAAGCGCACGGTTTCAGGTACTATTTCACTCCCCTCCCGGGGTACTTTTCACCTTTCCCTCACGGTACTAGTCCGCTATCGGTCACCAGGGAGTATTCAGGCTTACCGGGTGGTCCCGGCAGATTCACAGCAGATTTCACGGGCCCGCTGCTACTCGGGAGACATCCACAACAGCCAAGAAGTTTTCGTTTACCGGACTATCACCGTCTATGGCAGGCCGTTCCAGACCACTTCAACTAACCACTTGGTTTCTTACTGTTGCTCGACTCGGCAGAGTCGAGAAGAATGTTCCCACTACCCCAACCAGACAACGACTGCCGTCTATCACATCTGATTGGTTTAGCCTCATCCGCTTTCGCTCGCCACTACTCACGGAATCACTGTTGTTTTCTCTTCCTGTGGGTACTGAGATGTTTCACTTCCCCACGTTCCCTCCACACACCCTATATATTCAGATGCGGGTAACACGACATCACTCGTGCTGGGTTTCCCCATTCGGAAATCCTCGGATCTCAGCTCGGTTGACAGCTCCCCGAGGCTTATCGCAGCCTCCTACGTCCTTCATCGGCTCCTGGTGCCAAGGCATCCACCGTACGCTCTTAAACACTTACTAACAAAGATGCTCGCGTCCACTGTGCAGTTCTCAAACAACACACCCGCACCGGATTGATTTCCTGACCTACTCACCAACCCGAAGGTTGCCAGCGGTTTCGAAGGAGATCCGAGCGGATCGTTTGTTTTGCCTTGAAAAAACACTTTCGCGTGTTCTTTCAGGACCCAATAGTGTGTCGGTATACCCATCGCGGTCGAAGACATTGCTTCGACCGAATGCGATGAAAGTTGTCAGTGTTCCACCCATGAGCTCCAGCCGGACCACGAATGGGTCCGAAACTGTCTCTGCCAGCAGCGATCTCGACTCTTCGAGACGCTCACTGGAGAAGTGCTCCTTAGAAAGGAGGTGATCCAGCCGCACCTTCCGGTACGGCTACCTTGTTACGACTTCGTCCCAATCGCCGATCCCACCTTCGACGGCTCCCTCCACAAGGGTTAGGCCACCGGCTTCGGGTGTTACCGACTTTCATGACGTGACGGGCGGTGTGTACAAGGCCCGGGAACGTATTCACCGCAGCGTTGCTGATCTGCGATTACTAGCGACTCCAACTTCACGGGGTCGAGTTGCAGACCCCGATCCGAACTGAGACCGGCTTTAAGGGATTCGCTCCACCTCGCGGTATCGCAGCCCTCTGTACCGGCCATTGTAGCATGTGTGAAGCCCTGGACATAAGGGGCATGATGACTTGACGTCGTCCCCACCTTCCTCCGAGTTGACCCCGGCAGTCTCTCACGAGTCCCCGCCATTACGCGCTGGCAACATAAGATAAGGGTTGCGCTCGTTGCGGGACTTAACCCAACATCTCACGACACGAGCTGACGACAGCCATGCACCACCTGTACACCGACCACAAGGGGGCCTACATCTCTGCAGGTTTCCGGTGTATGTCAAACCCAGGTAAGGTTCTTCGCGTTGCATCGAATTAATCCACATGCTCCGCCGCTTGTGCGGGCCCCCGTCAATTCCTTTGAGTTTTAGCCTTGCGGCCGTACTCCCCAGGCGGGGTACTTAATGCGTTAGCTACGGCACGGATCCCGTGGAAGGAAACCCACACCTAGTACCCACCGTTTACGGCATGGACTACCAGGGTATCTAATCCTGTTTGCTACCCATGCTTTCGCTTCTCAGCGTCAGTTACTTCCCAGAGACCCGCCTTCGCCACCGGTGTTCCTCCTGATATCTGCGCATTTCACCGCTACACCAGGAATTCCAGTCTCCCCTGAAGTACTCTAGTCTGCCCGTATCCCCTGCAAGCTTAAGGTTGAGCCCCAAGTTTTCACAGAAGACGCGACAGACCGCCTACAAGCTCTTTACGCCCAGTAATTCCGGACAACGCTCGCACCCTACGTATTACCGCGGCTGCTGGCACGTAGTTGGCCGGTGCTTCTTCTACAGGTACCGTCACTTGCGCTTCGTCCCTGTCGAAAGGGGTTTACAACCCGAAGGCCGTCATCCCCCACGCGGCGTCGCTGCATCAGGCTTTCGCCCATTGTGCAATATTCCCCACTGCTGCCTCCCGTAGGAGTCTGGGCCGTGTCTCAGTCCCAGTGTGGCCGGTCACCCTCTCAGGTCGGCTACCCGTCGTCGCCTTGGTAGGCCGTTACCCCACCAACAAGCTGATAGGCCGCGGGCCCATCCTGTACCGATAAATCTTTCCACCACCGACCATGCGATCGGTGGTCATATCCGGTATTAGACCCAGTTTCCCAGGCTTATCCCGAAGTACAGGGCAGATCACCCACGTGTTACTCACCCGTTCGCCGCTCGTGTACCCCGAAGGGCCTTACCGCTCGACTTGCATGTGTTAAGCACGCCGCCAGCGTTCGTCCTGAGCCAGGATCAAACTCTCCGTTGAAGACTCTCGAAAACACCCCGAAGGGCGCAATCAAAATTATCTAACTAGAGTCCGAAAACCTAGCAAAGCCAAACACCAGCAAAAAAGATTCGCTGTTGTTTTCAATGTCCAACTCTCATGACCGGGGGGTACATGAGAAGTTGGCACCAATAATAATTATTGGCACTGACATTCATCGACACACTATTGAGTTCTCAAAGAACACACGCACACACTTCTACCCACGACTTCTCGGAGGGGTTTCGGTGAGGCAAGGGTTCGTACTTTAGCTCAGAAGGCTCATCGGAAGCAAGTCCCGAAGAGGTAACCCTGAACACATGATCAGTCAGGCGCTCAACGTCCTACCTCGTGTCCGAGCCAGTGGCTCAGTCGGCGTCCGTGTCGCTCTGACTCGAATAAAGTTACGCACCGACCAACACGAAGTCAAATCGGCTGGTCAGCACCCTATTTCGGCGTATCGACCCGTTCGACCTGTCCCCCGAGCGCCTGCATCTGCTCGACGAACCGGGGGTAGCCACGGTCGATGTGATAGACGTCGTGCACTTCGGTGACGCCATCGGCGACCAGGCCGGCCAGCACCAGGCCCGCACCCGCGCGGATGTCGGACGACCAGACCGGCGCACTCGACAACCGCGGGATGCCACGGACCACCGCATGGTGACCATCGGTCCGGGCGTCGGAGCCGAGCCGGATCATCTCCTCGACGAAACGGAACCGTGCTTCGAAGACGTTCTCGGTGATCATCGACGTGCCATCCGCGATCGCGGCCAGGCCGATGGCCATCGGCTGCAGGTCGGTCGGGAAACCGGGGAACGGCAGCGTCGCGAAGTTCACCGCGCGCGGA
Source organism: Nocardia sp. FBN12 (assembly GCF_054031145.1). NCBI lineage: Bacteria > Bacillati > Actinomycetota > Actinomycetes > Mycobacteriales > Nocardiaceae > Nocardia > Nocardia sp. FBN12. The sequence continues at coordinate 7,317,997 of NZ_CM132926.1, read as the reverse complement.
CGCTCGGCCTGCACGACCCGGAAACCGTTGGGCTCGTAGGAGATTCGCGCGCCGGCCGAACGCAACTTGTCCAGCACCAGGGCCAGGTGCTTCGGGTTGACACCGGTGACCCGGACGTCGCCGGTGGTCATCGCCGCGGCGATTCCCCAGGTGGCGGCGACGATGCGGTCGCCGATCACCCGGTGGGTGGTGGGCGAGAGGCTCTTGACGCCCTGCACGGTGAGCACGGAGGAACCGGCACCGTCGATCTGCGCACCCATTTGCACGAGCATGGTGCACAGGTCGACGATGTCGGGCTCGCGCGCCGCATTGTCGATGACCGTCTCCCCCTCGGCCAGGACCGCGGCCATCAGGATGTTCTCGGTCGCGCCCACCGACGGGAAGTCGAGGCGGATCCGCGCGCCCTGCAGCTGTTCGGCCGACGCCACGACGCAACCGTGCTCGATCGCGCTGGTCGCACCGAGCAGGCGAAGGCCCGCCTGGTGCATATCCAGCGGACGCGATCCGATCGCGTCACCACCAGGCAGCGCCACCACGGCACGTTTGCAGCGCGCCATCAGCGGACCGAGCACACACACCGAGGCGCGGAACTGGGTCACCGCGGGGAAATCCGCGTGGTACTTGGGCTCGGCCGGGGTATCGATCGTCACCACCGAGTTGTCGCCGCTGACGTCGTCGGAGATCGTCACATCGCAGCCGAGGCCGCGCAGCACCTCCGCCATCAGGGGGACATCGAGGATGTCGGGGCAGTTGGTGATGGTGGTCGTGCCCTCGGCCAGCAACGAGGCAGCCATCAGCTTCAGCACGCTGTTCTTCGCGCCGCCGACCGCGACCTCGCCGACGAGTCGATTGCCGCCGGAGACCAGAAACCGTTCGCTCACGAGGTCAGCTTATCGACCGTCGCGCGGTGACACGCCCCCCTGGCACGAAAGAACAGGAAACCGGCCGATTCTCCGCGCCGGAGAGCCGGTTTCAGCGTGGGAGGCCGCCGCCGGGCTGCCACAGCACATCGCCGGCGGGATTGGTCGCCCGGCTGAGGATGAACAGCAGGTCCGACAGTCGATTCAGGTATTTCGCGGGCAGCACGCTGGTGTCGTCGGGGTGCGAATCGACGGCCGCCCACGCGGATCGCTCGGCTCGGCGCACCACGGTTCGCGCTGTGTGCAACAACGCAGCCAACGGCGTGCCGCCGGGCAGAATGAACGAATTCAGCGGTGCCAGACCGTCGTTGAACTCGTCACACCACTTCTCGAGCCGGTCGATATAGGGCTCGGTGATGCGCAGCGGCGGGTACTTCGGCTCGGCGACAACCGGGGTGGACAGATCGGCGCCCGCGTCGAACAGATCGTTCTGGATCTGGCGCAACACCGCCAGCACATCGGGTTCGGGCGCACCGAGGGCAACGGCGACACCGAGGGCCGCGTTCGCCTCGTCGCAGTCGGCGTAGGCGATCAGCCGTGGATCGTTCTTGGCCACGCGGGAGAAATCGCTGAGGCCGGTGGTTCCGTCGTCACCCGTACGGGTGTAGATCCGGGTCAGGTGCACGCTCACGACGGGCCTCCACGAGTACGGCGGGCGCGATCCGATGGTCGCGACTCCACCCAGGACAGAAAAGCCGCCATCGAACCGCGGTCGAGCGCGAGCTCGAAACTGCTGTGCGGATCGGTGACGGCTACCACCACGATGTCATCGGTCATGATGTCGAATTCGTCGCCCTGCGGCGCTCGGCGCTCGACTATTTCGAGGCCTTGCCGATGCACCGTGGAATCGGGACCGAATTTCAGGCTGGTCAGTTTGAAGAATACGAGGCGATCCTCGTCGTAGCGAATGAGCCCGTGCCGCCAGCCTTGGCCGCCGCGCGCGGGCAGTGCGCGTAGGAGCGCGGCTGTGCCCCCTCGACGCAGCATCACCAGGCGATAGGTCGAGGCTCCGGCTACGAACACGAGCGTCAGCACCAGAATGATCAGGAGAACCATCCCGGTTTGCAATGCCGTACGCCCTTTCGCTCTTGCCGGTGTCCAAGACACCCCTGCTCCCCCATTCAATCACGCTCGCTCAGGCACAAACCGGGCGGACCGCTTTTCCCCTTGAAAAGGCCCGGTAAACAACTCTGCCGGCGAGGAACCGAAGTTCCTCGCCGGCAGAGAGCCGTACAACTGCTGTCAGTCGGTGACGGTCGCTTCGACCGCACGCACCTGGCCCTTGGCCGCACGCAGCTCCACCTCGGTGGCGCTCGCGTCGCTCAGCACCTTGCGCGCCGCGTCGACGTCGACCTCGCCCGCGAGATCCGCGGACTCGGCCAGCACCCGCACGGTGTCGGCGGTAACCGAGAAGAAGCCGCCGTGCACCGCGGCGACGATCCGCTCGCCGTCGGTCGACACGATGGAAACCGTGCCGCCCTCGACGAGCTGACCGAGCAGCGGCTCGTGGCCTGCCATGATGCCGATCTGACCCTCGGTGGTCTGCGCGCTGACGAACGAAGCCTGGCCGGACCAGATCTTGCGCTCGACAGCTACGAGATCAACTGTCATCTCCGCCATAGTGGACTACTTCCCGAGGATCTTCTTCGCGGCTGCCTCGACGTCGTCGAGACCACCGCAGGAGTTGAACGCCTGCTCCGGGTAGTGGTCGAACTCGCCCTTGCAGACACGGTCGAAGTCGTCGATGGTCTGTTCCAGCGGAACGACCGAGCCGACCTGGCCGGTGAACTTCTCGGCGACGATGAAGTTCTGACCGAGGAACTTCTCCAGGCGACGGGCGCGACCGACGAGGACCTTGTCCTCTTCGGAGAGCTCGTCCATGCCGAGGATGGCGATGATGTCCTGCAGTTCCTTGTACTTCTGCAGGATCCGCTTGACCTCGTTGGCGACCCGGAAGTGGCGCTCGCCGACGATCGAAGCCTCGAGGATACGAGAGGTCGAGGTCAGCGGGTCGACGGCCGGGTAGATGCCCTTCTGCGAGATCGGGCGCGAAAGCTCGGTCGTCGCATCCAGGTGGGCGAAGGTGGTCGCCGGCGCCGGGTCGGTGTAGTCGTCGGCGGGGACGTAGATCGCCTGCAGCGAGGTGATCGAGCGACCCTTGGTCGAGGTGATGCGCTCCTGGAGCTGACCCATCTCGTCCGCCAGCGTCGGCTGGTAACCCACGGCCGAAGGCATACGACCCAGCAGGGTCGAGACCTCGGAACCGGCCTGGGTGAAACGGAAGATGTTGTCGATGAAGAGCAGCACGTCCTGGTGCTGGACATCGCGGAAGTACTCCGCCATGGTCAGCGCCGACAGGGCCACGCGCATACGCGTGCCCGGCGGCTCGTCCATCTGGCCGAAGACGAGGGCGGTGTCCGGAAGGACGCCCATCTCTTCCATTTCCAGACGGAGGTCGGTGCCCTCACGAGTACGCTCACCGACGCCCGCGAACACCGAGGTGCCCGAGAACTCGCGAGCGATACGGGTGATCATCTCCTGGATCAGCACGGTCTTGCCGACACCGGCACCACCGAACAGACCGATCTTGCCGCCCTTGACGTACGGGGTCAGCAGGTCGATGACCTTGACGCCGGTCTCGAGGATCTCGGTCTTGCCCTCGAGCTGGTCGAAGCTCGGCGGCTGACGGTGGATGCCCCACTGCTCGCCGTCCCGGCCGAGGCCGGGTGTGTCGAGGCAGTCACCGAGGGCGTTGAACACGTGGCCCTTGACGATGTCGCCGACGGGCACCGAGATCGGCTTGCCGGTGTCGGTGACAGTCGCGCCACGGACCAGGCCGTCGGTCGGCTGCATCGAGATGGTGCGCACGATGTTGTCGCCGAGGTGCTGAGCGACCTCGAGGGTGAGGGTCTTGGCCACCGACGGGAGCTCGATGTCGGAGTTCAGAGCGTTGAACAGCTCGGGGATGGCGCCACGCGGGAACTCGACGTCCACGACGGGGCCGATGACACGGACGACGCGTCCAGCGGTTTCGCCCGCCTTCTTCGCGTTGTCCTGAGTGACAGCTGCGGTCATTAGATTGGTTCTCTTCCTGCGCTTCTTAGTCGCGGTCCGAGCTCGACGCCAGCGCGTTGACGCCGCCGACGATTTCGCTGATTTCCTGCGTGATCTGGGCCTGACGCACCGAGTTCGCCTCGCGCTGGAGCACATTGGCCAGCTCGTTGGCGTTATCGGTCGCCGCCTTCATTGCGGTGCGCCGAGCCGCGGACTCGGATGCCGCTGCCTCGAGCAACGATGCGTAGATACGCGTGTTGATGTACTTGGGCAGCAGCGCCCCGAGTAGCACATCGGCGTCCGGCTCGAACTCGTACTGTGCCGTGGCCACCACGTTCGGCGAGTCCGACATGATGTCGTCGCCGAGCTCGTAGTTCTCGTCGACGTAGCTGACCTGGATCGGCGCCAGGCGGCGCACCTCCGGGTTCTGGGTCAGCATCGACACGAACTTGGTGTACACGATGTGCAGCTCGTCGACACCCTCGATGGTTCCGGTGCCGTCGAGCGAGGAGACCTCGCCGTCGGAGCCGGCCATGAAGGCCTCGACCAGGTGCTGGCACGCGGCCGACGCATCGGTGTACTTGGGCTGCTGGGAGAAGCCGAACCACGACGCCTGGAACGGACGGTTGCGGAACTTGTAGTACGTGATGCCCTTACTGCCCATCACGTACAGAACGGGTTCCTTGCCGTCGCCACGCAGCGTGGTCATGAGCTCTTCGGCGCGCTTGAGCACGTTCGAGTTGTAGCCACCGCACATACCGCTGTCACTGGTGATCACCAGGACAGCGGCCCGACGAGCGTTGGGACGCTCGGTCAGCAGCGGGTGCGACAGGTTCTTCGAAGCGCTCGCCAGTTCGCCGAGGACCTTGGTGATCTCCTCGGCGTACGGCTTGGCGGCCGCAACCCTGGCCTGGGCCTTGGAAATTCGCGAGGTCGCGATCAGTTCCTGAGCCTTGGTGATCTTCTTGATCGAATTCACACCACGAATGCGGGAGCGCAATTCGCGCAAACTTGCCACTAGCGGTTCACACTCCCTTCATTCGCCAGATCGGAAATTGCCGACATCATGACCCGGCTTACTTGTCGACGTGCTTGCGGGTGACCGACAGCGACTCGACCTCTTCGTGGTCCAGCTCGCCCGCGGCGGCCTCGTTCACGATGCGATTGCCGTTCGAATCGAGGAAGCCCTGCTTGAACTTGTCGGTCTCGGCCTTGATCGCGTCGGCGGCTTCGCCGGCCAGCGGCTTCTTGCCACCCTCGAGCGCGTCGAACGAGCTCTGGGTCGCGCCGTGCAGGTACTCGAGCAGCTCGGCGGTGAAGCGACGCACGTCTTCGACGGGCACCGACTCGTAGTAACCGGCGTCGACCAGGAAGATCGAGACGACCTGATCCTCGACCGAGACCGGGGAGTACTGGTCCTGCTTGAGCAGCTCGACCCAGCGGGCGCCACGCTCGAGCTGCGCCAGCGACGCGGCGTCGAGGTCGGAGGCGAAGGCGGAGAACGCCTCCAGCTCGCGGTACTGCGCCATTTCCAGACGCAGCGAACCGGCGACCTTCTTCATGGCCTTGGTCTGGGCGGCGCCACCGACACGGGAGACCGAGGTACCGACGTTGATCGCCGGTCGGACGCCCTTGTTGAACAGGTCGGACTCGAGGAAGACCTGGCCGTCGGTGATGGAGATGACGTTGGTCGGGATGAACGCCGAGACGTCGTTGGCCTTGGTCTCGATGATCGGCAGACCGGTCATCGAGCCCGCGCCCATCTCGTCGGACAGCTTCGCGCAACGCTCCAGCAGACGGGAGTGCAGGTAGAAGACGTCACCGGGGTACGCCTCGCGGCCCGGCGGACGACGCAGCAGCAGCGAGATGGCGCGGTACGCCTCGGCCTGCTTGGTCAGGTCGTCGAACACGATGAGGACGTGCTTGCCCTGGTACATCCAGTGCTGGCCGATGGCCGAACCGGTGTACGGAGCCAGCCACTTGAAGCCGGCGGAATCCGACGCGGGGGCCGCCACGATCGTGGTGTACTCCATCGCGCCGTGCTCCTCGAGCGCGGTCTTGACGCCCGCGATGGTGGAGCCCTTCTGGCCGATCGCGACGTAGATGCAGCGAACCTGCTTGTCGGCGTCGCCGGTCTCCCAGTTCGCCTTCTGGTTCAGGATCGCGTCGATCGCGACGGCAGTCTTGCCCGTCTTACGGTCGCCGATGATCAGCTGACGCTGGCCGCGGCCGATGGCCGTCAGCGCGTCGATCGCGGTGATACCGGTGGCCAGCGGCTCTTCGACCGGCTGACGCTCCAGCACGGACGCGGCCTGCAGCTCCAGCACGCGGCGCTCGTCGGACTCGATCTCGCCCAGGCCGTCGATCGGCTGGCCGAGCGGGTTGACGACGCGACCGAGGAACTTGTCACCCACGGGAACGGAGAGCACGTCGCCGGTGCGACGGACCTGCTGGCCCTCTTCCAGCGAGGCGTACTCGCCGAGAATGACGGCACCGATGTTGGTGTCCTCGAGGTTCAGCGCGACGCCGAGAACCCCGCCGGGGAACTCGAGCAGCTCGTTGGCCATCGCCGAAGGCAGGCCACTGACGTGGGCGATACCGTCGCCGGTATCGGTCACGACGCCGACTTCTTCGATGGAGGTTTCCGGGGTGTAGCTCTGGGTGTAGCTCTCGATCGCGCTACGGATCTCGTCGGAGGAGATCGTCAGCTCCGCCATGTTGTTCCTGCTCTCGCTGTGGTCTCGAATGTCGGGGGTCGGAAAAGTACTGCGTTGAGCGCCCTTTTCAGGACAGTGCCCGGCGCAGCTTCTCCAGTCGGCCGGTGGCGCTGCCGTCGATCACGTCGTCTCCGACGCGCACGACGACGCCGCTCAGCAGCGTCGGGTCGACCTGCACGTGCACGGTGACCGCCTTGCCGTAGATCCGCCGCAGGGAAGCCGACAGCTTCTCCTTCTGCTGATCGTTCAGCTCGACCGCCGAGTTCACGTGGGCGACGATCTGGTCACGACGGGCCGCCGCCAGATCGGACAGGGCGTCGAAGGCGACGCCGATGTTGTTGGTCCGCAGGCGGGTGACCGCCTGCTCGGCCAGCGCCAGGGTGACCGGCTCGACCTTGCCGTTGAGCAGCCGCTCGATCAGTTCGCGCCGCGCCGAGGCGGGCTTTCCCTGATCGGACAGTGCCTGCTCCAGCTTCGGGTTGTCGGCGATGATGCGTCCGAGCCGGAACAGCTCGTCCTCCACCGCGTCCTGTCGGCCACCGACGGCGGCAGACTCCAGCAGAGCCTCCTGCCCGAGCAGCACCAGGGTGTCGACCAGGTCGCGGGTGCGTGACCAGTCCTGCGCCACCGCGGTGGTCAGCACTGCCTGCGTGGCAGCGCTGACCTTGCCGCCGAAGACCCGCTCACTGAGTTCAGCGCGCGCCGAACCCGGCACCGAGGCGTCCGCGAGCGCCACACGCAGCGAACGCTGGTCGTCCAGCACGGCGACAACGGCGAACAGTTCCGACCCCGTTGTGGCCGCAACAGTTTCGCTTCCGGTCAGAGCGACCCGAAGCGCCTCGCGAGACCGGGTACTGGCCTCGCGGCTCGCTGCGTACATGCTTCTCACTTTCGCGTCGCTACCTTCCGACCCCGATGGCGTCGGTGTCGTCGAGTTCGCTGAGGAACTTGTCGATCGACGCCGCCTGCTTGGCTTCGTCCGAAACAGACTGACCGATGATCTTCTCGGCCAGGTCGACGGCCGTACGGCCGACCTCGGAACGCAGCTCCGTCAGGATCTGCTGGCGCTGGGCTTCCAGCTGGGAGTGACCGGCGGCGACGATACGGTCGCTTTCGGCCTGGGCATCCGTGCGCATCTGCGCGAGGATCTGCTGACCCTGGGTGCGTGCTTCCTCACGGATGCGCGCGGCCTCGAGCCGGGCGTCGGCGAGCTGCTGCTGGTACTGCTCCAGCGTCTGCTGTGCCTCGGCCTGGGCTGCTTCGGCCCTGGCGATACCGCCTTCGATCTTGTCTGTGCGCTCTTCGAGTGTCTTGGTCACACGCGGGATCACGTATTTCCAGAAGAGCACGCCGATGATGACGACGCAGACGATCGACCAGACGATGTCGTACGTTGCGGGAACGAGAGGATTCACATCCTCTCCACCCTCAGCTGCGAGCGTGATGAGTTCGCGCATCGGAATCAGAAGATGAAGCCGGCGACGAGGCCGATCAGCGCCAGGGCCTCGGTGAACGCGATACCGAGGAACATGGTGGTACGGATCTGGCCGGACAGCTCGGGCTGACGAGCGATGCCCTCGATGGCCTTACCGACGACGATACCCACGCCGATGCCGGGGCCGATCGCGGCCAGACCGTAGCCGATGGCGCCGAAGCCCTTGAAGGTGCTCTCGGTGGTCGCGGCTTCCTGGGCCAGGTAAGCGAGGCTCATGAATCTTTCCCTTTCTGTTGCTCACCCGCCGGTCGGCGTGTGTAGCAGGTTTCCGGTCGTTGGTCGGTCAGGTCAGTGGTCGGCAGCGTGCTGCGACTGGCCGATGTACACGGCGGTCAGCAGCGCGAAAACGTAGGCCTGCAGGAAGATCACCAGCAGCTCGAAGAGCGTGAAGCCGATGCCGGCCAGCAGCGAGAACGGCGAGAAGACCTTCATCCACGCGGCGGCGTCGAACAGGAAGTACCAGGTCGCGCTGAAGAACAGCACCAGCATGATGTGGCCGGCCAGCATGTTGGCCAACAAACGCACGGTGAGCGTGAACGGGCGCAGGATGAAGGTCGAGATGAACTCGATCGGGATCAGCAGCAGGTGCAGCGCGACCGGCACGTCGGGCACGACGATGCTGTGGCGGATGTAGGAGAAGAACCCGTACTTCCGAATGCCGACGTAGTTGTAGGCGATATAGACGATCGCGGCCAGGACCAGCGGCATGCCGATGCGCGCATTGGACGAGATGTTCAACCCGGGAATCACACCGGAGAAGTTCAGGAACAGAACCGTGAAGAAGATCGTCGCGAGCAGCGGGAGGAACTTCTTGCCGGTTTCCTTACCGAGAACCTCGTCGGCGATCTGCTCCTTGACGAAAACCACACCGGCTTCCATCACGTTCTGCAGGCCGCGCGGCACGATCTTCGGCGAGCGGAAAGCCAGCACGAAGACGGCCACCAATACGGCGGTCATCAGCAGTCGGACCAGCATCAGGCGATCGAGTTCGAACGGCGTCCCCGCGAACAGCACTGCTGGAGGGTAGAAGTCGGACAGCGATGGCGCGTGAAACTCGCCCGCCGCCAAAGTGATGACGCTCAGCGTTCTCTCCCGTGTTCGGGCCGCAGGTACGACTGTCATTCCCGCGGTTCGATCGGACATTGACGATCAATGGGGTCGACTCTGGTCGGCTCGAAATTCGACAGCCGCTCGTACGGTGTAACCCGTATCGGCTTCTGTTCGGGCGTCGGCGACATCGTCGACATGCTTCAACCGGGCACATTCCACCCGGATCGGCAGTAAGCATAGCGGCACCGGGTGGGATCTCGATGATCCCCCCTGGTAACTCGAGGCATAGCCCCGAGTTTGTCGGGCCGAGCCTCTAGCTTGGGTGCTTGCTTACCAACACTTTACCAAGCTATCTACGACAGTGCGTAGCTGGGTGGGATTATTCCTGCTCGGAAGCCGTTTCGCCGTCTCCCGCGCGTGTCGTGACGTACGGAACCTTCTGGCTCACAACGCCGTACGTCTCCGCACCGAGAACGATCAGCAGGGCTCCTACCACCGTAAAGAACAGCGCGGGCCTGCTGTAGAAGTCGAATTGGTTGAGCACCACGATCACCAGCAGCGCCACCAGCATCTTGCCGACCCAGCTGACCAGCATCACCGCGCCGGCCATGGTCGGCGGCAGCTTCGCGCCCAGCAGCACCGCGACGACCGTGGTGAGGATGAACCCACCACCGATCGCGGCGCCGAGCAGCGCGCCCCACACCCCGGGCATTCCGGCCACCGCGGCGGCGATCGCCACCGAGACGACGACGAGCACGCCGAGGCCGATCAGGCCGTAGCGCAGCGCGGCGCGCAGAGGGGCATCAGGGCCTGGCACGGTTTCGGGTGTAAAGCTCACGGCCCGAACTTTACCTTGCGCGCCGAACTCAGTGCTGCGTCGACTCCGACCTGCGCACCGACGGGATCGCGGTCACTACCAGCGCGAACACCAATCCGCCTGCCACCAGCAGAACAACAAGGCGTCTATCCATCAGCGAAGTTCCCACCGCGCCGAAGGCGAGTACGCCGACCCACAAATAGATCAACAGGACCACGCGCCGGTGCGAATGCCCGATCTGGAGCAATCGGTGGTGCAGATGCATTTTGTCCGGTGTGGAGAAACTCACGCCCGCGCGCACCCGGCGCACGATCGCGAGCAACAGATCGAGCACCGGAATGAACATCACCGCGCCGACCAGCAACAGCGGCGAGAGCAAACCGACAATGTCGCGCGGGCCGTAACCCTGCAGCGGAATTCGGCCGGAGGCGCCGGTGGATACCGCGGCCAAGATCAAACCGATCATCATCGAGCCGGTGTCGCCCATAAATATTCTGGCCGGGGAGAAATTATGCGGCAGAAATCCGAGGCAGGCGCCCGCCAGCGCGGCGGCCAGCAACGCGGGCGGATAGGTATCGACCGAACCGCCCTGGTCATAGAGCAAACCGATGGAGAACACGAAAACAGCGGTCGCGCAGATCAAACCGAGACCGGCGGCCAGACCGTCCAAACCGTCGACGAAGTTCATCGCATTCACGAGGGTGACGGTGATACCGACGGTGACCAGGCCGCCCTGTAGGGCATCGAGTACGACGGTGGTGTCGTTGAACGGGTTGTAGATCACATACCAGCTCAGGCCCATCACGGCCATGACACCGGCCGCGGTGATCTGGCCGACGAATTTGGTGAGGGCGTCCAAGCCCCACCGGTCGTCGACGATGCCGACCAGCACGATGATCGTCGCGGCGACCAGCACCGCCGGAATATCCGGGGCGTAGTCGAAACCTCTTCGCAGCGCGGGCAATTGGTGCGCGAACAACACCGCGGCGACGACGCCGACATACATGCCGACACCACCCATTCGCGGCACCGGCTTCACGTGCACATCACGCTCACGTGGCACCGCCACCGCGCCGAACGCGATGGCGAGCACCCGCACACCACCGGTGGCCAGGAAGGTCACCGTGGCGGAGACGAGCAGCACGAGCAGTAGCTCGCGCAGGGGAACGACTGAGCTCATCAGCGGCGTGCGATCACCGCTGCGCGGAGCTGATCAGGGCTTCCGGCACCATCCCGAGCACCTCCGCGATATCGGCCACCGACACAGCACCCTCCCGCAACACCCGCGGCTGATCCGCGGTGAGATCGACGATCGTCGAAGCCACGGCGTGCTCGGCCGGACCGCCGTCGAGATACACACTCGCCAGCGACCCCAGCTGCTCACGCGCCTGCTCGGCGGTGGTCGCGGGCGGCTGCCCTGACACATTGGCGCTCGACACCGCCAGCGGGCCGACTTCACGCAACAATTCCAGCGCTACCGGATGCAGCGGCATCCGCAGCATCACCGTGCCACGGGTATCACCGAGATCCCACGCGAGCGAAGGCGCCGCCTGCACGACAAGACTCAGCGCGCCGGGCCAGAACGCGCGAATCAGCTCCCGCGCCTGCGGCCGCACCGAGAAGACCAGCCCGTCGATGGTGTGCCACGAACCGACGAGGACCGGCACCGGCATATCGCGTCCACGGCGCTTGGCGGCCAGCAGATCGCTCACCGCGGCGGAATCGAACGCGTCGGCGGCGAGGCCGTACAGCGTGTCCGTCGGCATGACGACCAGTCGACCGGACTTCAAAGCGCTGGTAGCCGCCGTGATCCCCGCGGCACGCGAGTCGCTCTCGGCACAGTCATAGACGGTACTCACAGCGTCTCCGCCTCTCCGCGAAAAGTTTCCGGTCGTTGGTGCGCGCAAGAGTCTAACTCCCAGCATGAGGGCGGAGTGTCGGGGGACTTTTGGGACTACGCGCGCCTGGCGGTGCTCAGAGTGTGCTGATAGACCGCACGCGGCCCAGGTATGGGTATCTACCTGCAATATGTTGGTTGACCAGAGTTTGCCGGGGTGTGGAGGTCGCGACGATGCAGGCTTGGCCGCGAGGTTGGTGAGCGTTGTGTCAGTCCACTCGCCCCACCGTCGGATTCGGTCGCGGTCAGGGATTGCCGGAGCGGCGGGCGACGACGAACCGGGGCTTGTCGGCGAGGTCGGTGTGTTCGGCCACGTCGACGAACTCGGCTGCCGTGAGCAAGGCCGCTACTCCCCCGCCGTTGGTGTCGTCGTGTTCGATGGCGGTCGCGCCTGCGGGGCGGAGCAGGCGGGCGATAGTGGGGACCATCGCTCGAATGACATCGAGGCCGTCGGGGCCGCCGAAGAGGGCGCGGTGAGGGTCGTGGTCGGCTACCTCGGGGTCGAGGATCGCGGCGTCGGGGATGTAGGGCGGGTTGGCGATGACCAGGTCGACGCGGCCGGTCAGCGGGGTGAGCACGGTCTGGTCGGTGACGTCGTCGGCGTGCAGGGTGATCGGGGTATCGCCCTCGGCGATGCGGGTGCCGGCGTTGCGGCGGGCCCAGGTGAGCGCATCCGCATCGAGTTCGACGGCGTGGACCTCGGCGTCGGGGCGGGCGTGCGCGATGGCCAGCGCCAGTGCGCCTGAGCCTGTGCACAGGTCGACGACGATCGGCGGGTGGTCGTGCGGGAGGGTCTCGAGGTAGGCCAGCGCCCACGCGAACAGCAGTTCGGTCTCCGGGCGCGGAACGAACACACCGGGGCCGACAGCGAGGTCGATCTCGCCCATCGCGGCCGTTCCGGTCAAGTGCTGCAAGGGAATTCGCGCGGCTCGCTGTTCGATCAGCGCGCGGTACCGGTCGGCGATCCCGGGCTCGATCATCGGGATCAACGCCAGCCGCATGCGCTCGGTGCCGAGCACATGGGCGGCCAGACTCTCCGCGTCGGGCATCGGCGAACCGACACCCGCCTCGGCCAGCCGCGCGGCGGCTTCGACGATCAGCGGTCGTAACCGCAGCCGCTCGGTCACGGAATTACTCGGCAGCCATTCGCGCCTCGCGGTCGGCCTTGCCGAGCGCGTCGAGCAGCGGGTCGAGGTCACCGTCGAGGACAGCGTCGAGGTTGTGTGATTTGAACCCGATGCGATGGTCGGCGATCCGGTTCTCGGGGAAGTTGTAGGTGCGGATCCGTTCGGAGCGGTCGACCGTGCGGATCTGGCTGGCGCGACCGGCGGCGGCTTCCTGATCGGCCTGTTCCTCGGCGAGTGCCTGCAGCCGGGCGGCGAGCACCTGCATGGCACGCGCCTTGTTCTGCAGCTGGGAGCGTTCGTTCTGGCAGGTCACCACGATGCCAGAGGGCAGGTGGGTGATGCGGACCGCGGAGTCGGTGGTGTTGACACCCTGGCCGCCCTTGCCGGAGGACCGGTAGACGTCGATGCGCAGTTCGGTCTCGTCGATCTGCACCTGCTCGACCTCGTCGGGCTCGGGGTAGATCAGCACGCCCGCGGCGGAGGTGTGAATACGGCCCTGCGATTCGGTCACCGGCACGCGCTGCACCCGGTGTACCCCGCCCTCGAACTTGAATCGCGACCACACCCCGTCGCGCGCGGCGTCCTTGCTCTTGATCGACAGCGTCGCGTCCTTGTACCCGCCCAGGTCGGAATAGGTGACATCGAGCGTCTCCACCTTCCACCCGTGCCGCTCGGCGTAGCGGATGTACATGCGCGCCAGATCCGCGGCGAACAGCGCGGATTCCTCGCCGCCTTCGCCGGACTTCACCTCGAGGACCACGTCGTCGCCGTCGTGCGGGTCGCGCGGGGCGAGCAGGTCGGCGAGCGCCTGCTCGAGCTCGACCAGCTGCGTCTCCAGCCCGGGCACCTCGGCAGCGAACGACGCGTCGTCGGAGGCCAGCTCACGGGCGGCCTCGAGATCGTCGCGCACGGCCTCGAGCTTGCGATAGGTGCTCATCACCGGCGCCAGCTCGGCGAACCGCTTGCCCACCCGTCGCGCCGCACCCGCGTCGTTGTGCAACGACGGATCGGCGAGCTGCATCTCCAAGCCCGCGTACTCGGCCAAGATGTCGTCGATAGCGGACGGGGCCGTCTGATCGGCCATGCGTTGAGCTCCTATGGGAATGGTCCCGGCTGGGATGTCTTCAGGCCGAAGGCCGTTTCTCGGCCGCCTCGATCTGGACTGAGCGGAGGGTGCGACGAAGGAGTGCCCGGAGGGAGGGAAGATCGAGGCCCACAGGGCCGAGAACCCGCGGCGCCCGCGCCGCCAACCAACAACGCCCGGCCTGCTAGCGCAGTACCGGGCGTCGGATGAGGTAACTAGGAGGCGTCTTCGGCCTTCTTGGCACCTGCGCGCTTGCCGTAGCGAGCCTCGAAGCGAGCCACGCGGCCGCCGGTGTCGAGGATCTTCTGCTTGCCCGTGTAGAACGGGTGGCACTGCGAGCAGACCTCGACCGAGATCTGGCCGGACTCCTTGGTGGAGCGAGTCTGGAAGGTGTTGCCGCAACCACACACAACGGTGGTCTCGACATACGTGGGGTGGATTCCTGCCTTCATGGGCGTCCTCTCGATAATGGTCGCCGGGTCGTAGCTCCATGGAGTGGAGTACGTGAACCGGAACCGACTAGGCGGGATGTCTGCGAACTCGCAAGACACACAGTTGTCCAGTATGCCAGAGCAGACCGCACCCCTACTGAACACCCCCCACCACGCGTTTGTTCCTCCGAAAAACAACAAGGGCCCCGCGGAAGCGAGGCCCTTGCCGGTTTCTAGACGATCACTCGTCGAGAGCGCTCGGTGCGGTCTTGGAGACCGTCATCAAGAACTCGAGGTTGTTCTTCGACTTGCGCAGCCGATCCATCAGCAGATCGATCGCCTGGTGCGAGTCCAGACCCGACAGCACGCGCCGCAGCTTGTGCACCACAGCCATCTCGTCGGGCGAGAGCAGCAGCTCGTCGTGGCGGGTGCTCGACGGGTTGATGTCCACCGCGGGGAACACGCGCCGCTCGGCGATCTTGCGGTCGAGCTTGAGCTCGGCGTTGCCGGTGCCCTTGAACTCTTCGAAGATCACTGTGTCGCCGGTGGAACCGGTCTCCACCATCGCCGTGGCGATGATGGTGAGCGAGCCACCGTTCTCGATGTTGCGGGCCGCGCCGAGGAAACGCTTCGGCGGGTACAGCGCGGTCGAGTCGACACCACCGGAGAGGATACGACCGGAGGCAGGCGAGGAGTTGTTGTACGCACGACCCAATCGGGTGATCGAATCGAGCAGCACCACAACGTCTTTGCCCATTTCCACCAGACGCTTGGCACGCTCGATGGCGAGCTCGGCGACGGAGGTGTGGTCACCCGGCGGGCGGTCGAAGGTGGAGGCGATGACCTCACCCTTCACCGAACGCTGCATATCGGTGACCTCTTCGGGACGTTCGTCGACCAGGACAACCATGAGGTAGCACTCGGGGTTGTTGATCGCGATCGCGTTGGCGATGTCCTGCATGATCGTGGTCTTACCCGCCTTGGGCGGGGACACGATCAGCGCACGCTGACCCTTACCGATCGGCATGATCAGGTCGATCACGCGCGTGGTGAGCTTGTTCTGCGTGGTTTCCAGGCGCAGCCGCTCGTTCGGGTACAGCGGCGTGAGCTTCTGGAAGTCCGGACGACGACGCGCCGCTTCCAGCTCGCCACCGTTGACGGTGTCAAGGCGAACCAGCGGGTCGAACTTCTGACGCTGGTTGTTCTGCTCGCCGTCGCGCGGGGCGCGCACCGCACCGGTGATCGCGTCACCACGACGCAGGCCGTTCTTGCGCACCAGGTTCATCGACACGTACACGTCGTTGGGGCCGGCGAGGTAGCCGGAGGTCCGCACGAACGCGTAGTTGTCGAGGACATCGAGGATGCCCGCGACCGGCTGGAGGACGTCGTCTTCGCGAATGTCGTAATCGCGAGCCTCGGACTGGCCACCGCCGGCGGGACCACCATCGCGGTCACGACCACGACGACGCTCGCGGAATCGACGACCCCGGCGACCGCGGCCGCCTTCCTCGTCGTCACCACCGCGGTCGTCGCGGGGACCGCGATTGCCGCCGCTGTTGCCGTTCTGGCTCTGATTCTGGTTGCGCTCGTTCTGATTACGGTCGCCACCGGTGCGCTCGCCACGGTCGTTGCCGTTGCGGTCGTTGCGCTCGGAACCGTTGCGATCGTTGCGATCGCGTCGGCGATCGCCGGAGTCGCCGCCCTCGGCCTTGTCGGCCTGCTTGGTCTCCTCGGCGGGCGCGCGGTTCTCGGCGGGGGCGTTGTCGCCGCCACCGGAACGGGCCTGGTCACGACCACGACGCTGCCTGCCACGACCGCGCTGACCGCCGTCGCGACCGGCATCCTCGCCTGCGTCGGCGGGGGCATCGGTCTTGACCTGCTCGGTCGCGGCCGGTGCGGCCGGTGCCTCGACGGTCTTGGCCTCGGGGGCCTTGACCTCGGCGGGCGCCTGCTTCTCGGCGGGCGCGGCCTGCTTCTCGGCCTTGGCGGACTTGTCCACCTTCGCGGGCGCGTCGTTCTTGACGGGCGCCTCGTTCTTCGCGGGCGCCTCGTTCGCGACAGGCGCGGCGGCGGGCTTGTCGCCCTTGGCGGGCGCGTCGTTCTTGGCGGGCGCCCCGGATTGATTTTCCTTGATAGCGGCGATGAGATCGCCCTTACGCATTCCGGAGGTACCTCGGATACCGAGCTCCCCCGCCAGTGCGCGCAACTGCGGCAACAGCATTCCAGTCAGCCCCGATCGTGCGACGTCGGTTTGTTCGCTCATTTTCGAAATCTGTCCGGATTCACTTTCGCGGCTGCCCGAGTTCGTAGGGTTGGAATCCACCCCGGGTGTCGCGAGCAGGTCCGTTTCTGTCACGGAAGTCCTTTCCTTCCCTCGAATGCCGTGTGCTGATTCGAGGGTTCCGTTCCGTAGACCCGGCAACATATGCCGAGCTCGGATTATGCGTCCATGTTCGACGCCTGTGCCGTACTACCCGCCGCGGGAGGACCGGAGGCCTTCGCCACCAGAAGACAGTGGTGAGGGGAGCGATTGCCCTGATGATGCACCGGCGTCTGATGCGCACGATGTACGGACTTGCCCAGAATAGCTGCCTATTGCGAACAACGGCAAGGCAGGCACGCCGTCAGTCGACCGATACCCCGCCGGCAATGCCCGGCTCGACCACGCGCAGACCGTCCGATTCAGCCTGTTTGCGCAGGTCATCGGGGAATTCTTCGGTGGTCATGGCGAGAATTGTCGGGCCTGCGCCCGAGACCGTCGCCGCGATACCCGCCGCACGCAGCCGGGCGATCCACTGGGTTGTCAGCGGTAGCGCGGGGGCACGCTGGGTCTGGTGCAACCGGTCTTCGGTGGCCGACATCAGCAGATCGGGACGTTCGGTCAGCGCGACGACGGCCAGCGCCGCCCGGCTCACGTTGAACGCCGCGTCACCGTGGGGCACCTGCTCGGGCAGCAACCCGCGGGTGTGCGCCGTGGAGGAACGTTCCTGCGGGATCAGCACCACCGGGCGCAGCGCGGGTGCCGGGGTGAGCCGCACGGCCCGGTAGTCGCGCGCCGGCGTGGCATCGGTTTCGGTCCACGACACCACGATTGCGCCGAGCACGCTGGCCGCGGCATTGTCGGGGTGGCCCTCGAATTCCGAGGCGAGCTGCACGAGGCGGTCGTCGTCCATGCGCAGCGCGGGGTCGAACTTCGCGGCCAGCCCGGCACCGGCGGCGAGCCCACCGACCACGGCCGACGCGCTGGAGCCGAGCCCGCGCGAGTGTGGGATCACGTTGCGGCACACCACGTCGAGGCCGTCGGCCCACACACCCAGCGATTCCAGTCCACGCTCGATCGCGCGGACCACCAGATGCGTTGGGCCCCAAGGCACGTCGTCGGCGCCTTCACCCTCGACCCGGATTTCGAGGCCCGATTCGGTAGTGCGCACCACGATTTCGTCGTAGATGCCCAATGCCATTCCCAGACAATCGAATCCGGGGCCGAGGTTCGCCGTGGAGGCGGGAACACGCACGGTCACTTCGAGACCGGCGGGCAGGGTCGCTGTCATCAGCGTGGGCTCGGGTGCGGCCAACTCAGGCCAGCTCGAGTTCACGGGCGATGGCAATCGGGTCCACGGCGATCGGCTTGACCTCCGGCATCCCGGCCAGCGCGTTGTCGGGGTCCTTGAGACCGTTGCCGGTGACGGTGCACACGACGGTCAGGCCCGAATCCAGCCAGCCTTCCTTGCGCGCGGCCAGCAAACCGGCGACGCTCGCGGCCGACGCGGGCTCCACGAAGACGCCCTCCCTCGCGGCGACGAGGCGGTAGGCGGCCAGGATTTCATCGTCGGTGGCCGCGCGGAAGGCGCCACCGGACTGCTCCTTGGCCTCCATCGCACCGTTCCACGACGCGGGGGCGCCGATCCGGATGGCGGTCGCGATGGTCTCCGGGTCCTTCACCGGTGCGCCGTTGACCAGCGGCGCGGCACCGGCGGCCTGCACGCCGAGCATGCGCGGCAGCACCTTGGTGATGCCGTCGGCGTGGTATTCGCGGTATCCGCGCCAGTAGGCGGTGATGTTGCCCGCGTTACCGACCGGCAGCACGTGCACATCGGGTGCCTTGCCGAGGACGTCGCAGATCTCGAACGAGGCGGTCTTCTGGCCTTCGATACGCGCCGGGTTCACCGAGTTCACGAGGCCGACCTGCGGGAACTCCGCGGTCACCTTGCGCGCCAGCTCGAGACAGTCGTCGAAGTTGCCCTCGACCTGGATGATCTTGGCGCCGAGCATCACGGCCTGGGCCAGCTTGCCCATCGCGATCTTGCCCTGCGGGATCAGCACCGCGCATTCCATGCCCGCGCGGGTGGCGTACGCCGCGGCCGAGGCCGAGGTGTTGCCGGTCGACGCGCACAGCACGGCCTGCTGACCGCGGTACTTCGCGTCGGTCATCGCCATGGTCATGCCGCGGTCCTTGAACGAACCCGTCGGGTTGGCACCCTCGACCTTGAGGTACACCTCGCACCCCGTCAGCTCGGACAGGTACGGCGCGGGGACCAGCGGGGTACCGCCCTCGAACAGGGTCACCGGCTCCCAGTCGGCCGCACCGGCCAAGCGGTCGCGGTAGGCAGCGATCAGACCGGGCCAGCGCGAGTGCACGCCCGTCTGGGGGGCGATGCCGTTCGTCATTCTTCGGTGCCTTCCAATCTCAAAACGCTGGTCACAGCTGTTACGGATTCCATCTCAGCCAGTACTGCGACAGTATCTGCCAGCGACGACTCCACCGCATGGTGGGTGACGACCACGAGCCGGGCGCCGTCGCCGTGGCCCTGCTGACGCACGGTGGAGATGCTCACCCCGTGCTGGGCGAAGGTGTCCGCCACCGCGGCGAGGACGCCGGGACGGTCCTCCACCTGCAGGTTCACGTGGTAGCGGGTGGGGGTGTCGCCGATCGGCGCGATCGGCAGCTCAGCATAAACCGATTCGCCGGGGGCACGCCCACCGTAGAACTTGTTGCGGGCGGCCATCACCAGGTCGCCGAGCACGGCCGACGCGGTGGGGGCGCCACCGGCACCCTGCCCGTAGAACATCAGGCGACCGGCGTTGTCGGCTTCGACGACGACGGCGTTGAACGCGCCGTTGACCGAGGCGAGTGGGTGCTTGCGCGGGATGAGCGCCGGGTAGACACGCACCGAGACGCGATCCTTGCCGCCCTGTTCCAGCGTAGGCTCGCCCGGACCGGCCGAGACACGCTCGCAGATGGCGAGCAGCTTCACCGTGCAGCCGACGGCCGACGCGGTCTCCAGGTCTTCGGCGGTGATCTTGGAGATGCCCTCGCGGTAGACATCCGCCGCGGTCACGCGGGTGTGGAACGCCAGCGAGGCCAGGATCGCGGCCTTGGCGGCGGCGTCGTAGCCCTCCACATCGGCGGTGGGGTCGGCTTCGGCGTAGCCGAGCGCGGTGGCTTCGGCGAGCACGTCGTCGTAGGCGGCGCCGGTCTCGTCCATCGCGGAGAGGATGAAGTTGGTGGTGCCGTTGACGATGCCGACGACCTTGTTCACCCGGTCACCCGAGAGCGATTGGATCAGCGGGCGGACCACCGGGATCGCACCGGCGACGGCGGCCTCGAAGTAGAGGTCGGCACGGCTGCCCTCGGCGGCGGCGGCGAGTTCGCCGGTGTAGTCGGCCAGCAGCGCCTTGTTGGCGGTGACCACCGACTTGCCCGCGGCGAGCGCCTCGCCGATCAGCTTGCGGGCCGGGTCGATACCGCCCATGACCTCGACCACCAGGTCGACATCCTCGCGGGCGAGCAGCGCCTCGGCGTCGGTGGTGAGCAGCTCGGCGGGCAGGCCGCGGTCCTTGCTGAGGTCGCGCACCGCGACACCGCGCAGCACGAGCGGCGCGCCGATCCGCGAGCGCAGGTCATCGGCGTGCTCACGCAGCACGCGAACCACCTCGGTACCGACAGTGCCCATCCCGAGTACGGCTACACCCAGCGGGCGCCCCGCGTCTTTGGTGCCGTTCATTCTTCCACCTCCAGGCTGAGCAGGTCCGCCACCGTTTCCCGGCGCAGAATCAGTCGAGACGCACCGTCACGCACCGCGACCACGGCGGGCCGGGTGAGCAGGTTGTAGCGGCTCGACATCGAATAGCAGTACGCACCGGTCGCCGCGACGGCCACCAGGTCACCGGGGGCCGCGTCGGCGGGCATCCAGGTGTCACGAATGACGATATCGCCACTCTCGCAATGCTTTCCGACCACGCGCGCGACGACCGCATGGGCGTCCGACGAGCGCGAGACCAGACGGCAATCGTAGTCGGCCTGGTACAGCGCGGGGCGGATATTGTCGCTCATCCCGCCGTCCACGCTGACGTATCGACGGCGCGCGCCACCGTCGAGTTCGACATCCTTGATGGTGCCGACCTCGTACAGAGTCACGGTGCCGGGGCCCGCGATGGCGCGACCCGGCTCGACCGCGATGGTCGGCTCGGGCAGCCCGGCGCGGGCGGCTTCGGCGGCGACCAGGGCGCGCAGGTTGGCGGCGAACTCACCGAGCGGCGGCGGGTTGTCGGCCGGCAGGTACGAGATACCGAGGCCACCACCGAGATCCAGCGTCGAGATCTGCGCGGTGCGGTCGATCCCGAACTTGTCGATGGCCTCGCGCAGCAGGCCGAGCATGCGGCGCGCGGCGATCTCGAAGCCGTCGAGTTCGAAGATCTGCGAGCCGATGTGGCTGTGCAGGCCGACCAGACGCAGGTTGTCGGCCTCGAAGACGCGCGCCAGGGCTTCCATGGCGTTGCCACCGGCGATCGAGAAGCCGAACTTCTGGTCCTCGTGCGCGGTGGAGATGTACTCGTGAGTGTGCGCCTCGACGCCGACGGTCACGCGGACCAGCACGTCCTGGACCACACCCGCCGCACCGGCGACGGCTTCGAGCCGCTCGATCTCGTAGAGCGAGTCGACCACCACGTGCCCGACACCGGCCGCGACGGCCGCTTCGAGCTCGGCGACGGCTTTGTTGTTGCCGTGCAACGCAATTCGCTCGGCCGGGAATCCCGCGTGCAAAGCGACCGCGAGCTCACCGCCGGAGCACACATCGAGCGAAAGACCCTCGTCACGGATCCAGCGCGCGATCTCGCCACACAGGAACGCCTTGGACGCGTAGTGCACGCGGGCGTTCGGCCCGAACGCGGCGACCATGTCGCGGCAGCGCGAGCGGAAGTCGTCCTCGTCGATCACGAACAGCGGCGTGCCGTACTGCTCGGCGAGCTCGGTGACGGACACGCCCGCCAGCCGGACCACACCGTCGTCACCGCGCGAGGCGTTGCGCGGCCACACGTTGGCGGGGAGGTCGATCATCTCCCTCGGCTCGGTCGGGCGCTCGGCCAGACTCGGGGCGTGCGGGATCTCTGCGTGCCGGGGACCGGCCGGGTGTGCACCACTCATCGTTGTGCGTCCTTCCTGGAAAGTATGTGGGAGCTCACATGCGCTCCGGTGCGCTCACGCCGAGCAGGGCGAGGCCGTTGGCCAGCACCTGGCGGGTCGCCTTGACCAGTTCGAGCCGGGCGGCATTGAGCGGGGTGACAGCGTCGTCGCCCTTGGGGAGCACGCGCATGTCGTCGTCGGACTGGAACGGGTGGTAGACACCGGCCAGTTCTTCGAGGTAGCGGGCGATGCGGTGCGGTTCGCGGGTATCGGCGGCGGTCGCGACGACGCGCGGGAAGTCGCCCAGGGTGCGGATGAGATCACCTTCGCGACCCGAGGTCATCAGCGCGAAATCCGGTTCGACAGAAGCGAATTCGGGGTATTTCGCGGCGTTGCCGATGATGCTGTTGGTCCGCGAGTGCGCGTACTGGACGTAGTAGACCGGGTTCTCGCTGCTCGCCTTGGTCCACAGGTCCAGGTCGATGTCGATGCTCGAGTTCACCGAGGAACGCACCAGTGAGTAGCGCGAGGCGTCGACACCGATCTGCTCGACCAGGTCGTTGAGGGTCACCACGGTGCCCGCGCGCTTGCTCATCTTCACGGCGACGCCGTCGCGCACCAGGTTCACCATCTGCCCGATCAGCACCTCGACGGTGTCGGGGTTGTCACCGAACGCGGCCGCGGCGGCCTTCAACCGGCCGATGTAGCCGTGGTGGTCTGCGCCGAGCATGTAGATGGCCAGGTCGAAGCCGCGGCCACGCTTGTTCTGGAAGTAGGCGATGTCACCGGCGATGTAGGCGGCGTTGCCGTCGCTCTTGAGGACCACGCGGTCCTTGTCGTCGCCGTATTCGGTGCTGGCGATCCACCACGCACCGTCCTTCTCGTACAGGTTGCCGGAGTTCTTCAGCTGCTCGACGGCCCGTTCGACGGCGCCGGAGGCGAACAGTTCGCTCTCGTTGAAGTACACGTCGAAGTCGGTGCCGAACTCGTGCAGATCCGCGCGGATCTGGGCGAACATCTGCTGCACGCCCTCGCTGCGGAACACCTCGTGCCGCTCGTCGGCGGGCAGGGTGAGCACGTCGGGGTGCGCGGCGACGATGCTCGCGCTGATCTCGGCGATGTACTCGCCCGCGTAGCCGTCCTCGGGGGTCGGCTCGCCCAGCGCGGACGCGACCAGCGACTTCGCGAAGCGGTCGATCTGCGCGCCGTGGTCGTTGAAGTAGTACTCGCGGGTCACCTCGGCGCCCTGAGCGGCCAGGATGCGACCGAGCGCGTCACCGACCGCGGCCCAGCGGGTGCCACCGAGGTGCACCGGACCGGTCGGGTTCGCCGAGACGAATTCGAGGTTGATCTTCGTCCCCGCCAGCGCGAAGCCGGTGCCGTAGATCTCCCCCGCGGCCAGGATCTGGCTGACGATCGCGCCCTGCGCCGAGGCGGCGAGACGGATGTTGAGGAAGCCGGGGCCCGCGATCTCGGCCACATCGATTCCCGCGGTGGCCGACAGCGCCTCGGCCAGCCAACCGGCCAGCTCGCGAGGGTTGGTTCCGACCCGCTTGGCCACCTGCATGGCCACATTCGTGGCATAGTCGCCGTGTTCGGGGTTGCGCGGACGCTCCACTGTGACCTGCTCGGGCAGGACCGACGAGTCCAGTCCGCGTTCGACAAGCACCTTCGCCGCGGTGGTACGAAGGAGATCTGCAAGGTCAGCTGGAGTCACGAGTCTCTATCCTATTGGCTGGGCCCCTTGCAACCACGACCGCCCGCCACGAACCCACCGATCCACACGTCGAAAGAGCACAAGCAGCGATGCCGAGTAGGACCAGCGCCACATCAGCCAAGGCCGTGAAGGCCGCGGGGAAGTCGTCTCCGTCCCGCAAAACCGGCAAGGGCAACCTTCCGGGCAAGAAGCGTGACACCCCATGGGCCCTGCTCGGCGCCGGCGTTGCCATCGTCGCGCTGATCGGCCTGCTCGCCTACAGCCTGGTGCCCAAGTACATGGACCAGGCCGCGATCCGCGAGGCCCAGACCGATCTCAAGGAATGGGTGCCCTCCAAGGAGAACCAGGACCCGTCGACGAAGATCGAGGGCGTCGTGAAGGCGGAGTACCCGGCCGGCCTGCACGTGACCCCCGAGCAGCGCGTCGCCTACGACAAGGCACCCGCCTTCGGTGGGCCGCACGACGGCGCGTGGGCGAACTGCACGGGCACCGTGTACGCCAAGCCGATCCGGATGGAGAACGCGGTGCACTCGCTCGAGCACGGCGCGGTGTGGATCGCCTACAACCCGGACAAGGTCGACGCGGCCGGTGTCGAGACGCTGTCGAACTTCGTCAAGGGCCGTCAGTTCTCGCTGATGTCGCCGTACCCGGGTCTCGACTCGGCGATCTCGCTGCAGTCGTGGGGCCACCAGCTCAAGCTGGATTCCGCCGACGACGCGCGGATCAAGCAGTTCATCTCCGCCCTGCGCGAGAACCCCTACGCCTACCCCGAGGTCGGCGCGAGCTGCTCGAACCCGATCTTCGACGCGAACAACCCGCCGCCGTTCGACTCCTCGCCGTACGGTCCGGAAGCGGTGCCGATGGACGGTAAGGGCCTGACCCCGGACGCGACCGAACTCGGCGGCGGTGGCACCGGCTCCGGCATCCCCGGCCTGCCGAACATCCCGGTGCCGGGCGGCCTGCCCTCGGGCCAGTAGTGAGCACGGTCGAACCCGACGAGACCGCGTCCGAGTCGAGCGCGCGGCGCCCGACCGGAGCGGTGCTCGTCCTCGGCGCGATCGGTCTGCTGCTGCTCGGCGCGGTGGCGGGGGTGCTGTTGCGGATGCCGTTGGAGCAGAAGGCCGAGCCCGAACCGAGTGCGGTCGACATCGGTTTCAGCCAGGACATGACGGCCCATCACGCCCAGGCCGTCGACATGGCCGGGGTGGCGCTGATCGCCTCGACCGACAACGATGTGCGCCGCCTCGCCTACGACATCCTGACCACCCAGCAGAACCAGATCGGCCGCATGCAGGCCTGGCTGCAGCTGTGGGGTGAGTCCAACCAGAATGTCGACGGCTACATGGGCTGGATGACCGACGACCACGGCAGCACGGGCCACCACGGCGGTGCCACCGGCGAATCCGCGATGTCGGGGCCGATGCAGTCGATGCCAGGCATGGCGAGCCAGGAGGAAATGACCGCGCTGCGCCAGTCCACCGGCCCCACGTTGGACACGATGTTCCTGCAACTGATGCTGCGCCACCACCAGGGCGGTGTCCCGATGCTCGACTACGCCGCCGAGCACGCCGACACCACCGCGGTCCGCACCCTGGCGGCCACCATGTCCAAAACCCAGGAGAGCGAGTCCCAGCTGATGACCAGCATGCTCGCCACCCGCGGCGCCACCCCCCTCCCACTGAGCTGACCCACGGCCGGACCGGCGCATCCCCCCGGTCCGGCACAGTTTTTGGCACACCGCCCCGCATGCGATACGCTGTCGTCGCCCGATCGCCTCACCGCGACCGGCATCTATCCCGCCCTCGTAGCTCAGGGGATAGAGCGTCTGCCTCCGGAGCAGAAGGCCGCAGGTTCGATTCCTGCCGAGGGCACACACGAAGAAGGCCCCCGACCAGCTGGTCGGGGGCTTTCTCTTTCGCCAACCCCCGGATGCGACCGGAGCGCACGCGGGGGTTATGGTTCGCCTCGTTTGTTCGGTAGTCAGGTTTGATCTCGCACGGTTCCACACGTTTTGGGGGTCGACGCCCCCGATGACATCAGGAGCGTTGCCATGACGAATCCACAAGAGCCGCCGGTCGAGCCGGGGATGCCGGGCGGGCCACCGGGGTATCCGCATGCCGGGGGCGGTGGGCCGCAGGGGCCCGAGTATCCGGATGGGCCCGATGTTTTCGTGCCGCCGCCCGCGCCGAAGAAGAAGCGGACCGGGTTGTTCATCGCGCTGGGGGTGGTCGCGTTGGTGATCGTCGGCGTGCTGGTGACGGGGGTGGTGCTCACGTTGCAGGGGCGTACGCCGTTGTCGTCGGACGAGTCGCAGATCGATGTCGCGGTGCGGGATTTCTACGACACGCTCGATTCCGACGGGTTCATCGCGGCCGCGCAGCTGGCCTGTCAGGCGGATCGCACCGAGATCGACAATCTCACCACCGAGCAGCGGGCGCAGTTCGAGCGGGCGACGGTGCAGGTGACGATCGACGAGGTCAAAGACATCGAGATCACCGGTGACAATGCCAAGGCGACCGTGGTCGGTCAGCTGACGCTGTCGGTGGAGGGCGAGGAGCCCGATACCGAGTCCAGCACCGAGGAGCACCTCACCAAGGAAGACGGCACCTGGAAGATCTGCTCGGCGCCGGCCAGCAAACACTGACCGAACACCCGGTGACGCCTCCCGGTTTCGCCCGGAACCGTCGTTACTCTCGGTGACATGGGCTGCTGCGGAGCGTCGCGCCGGACAGTGCTCGCCGCGGCGGCGGGCGCGGCCTTCGCCACCTTGCTCCCGAGTCCTGTTGCCGCGCAATTCGATCCGCTGATCGCGCTCGATCTGGAGATCGTCACCGTGACCGAACGTGGCGTGGTGCTGACCTGGACCACGTTCGGTCTCGATCGAGCAGGTCGGCCGGTCCCGGTCCCCGCCGACACCGAAGTGCGCCTGGCCCCGGCAGATTCACCCCGCGAGCCGGTCACCGTCTACCACGACGACACCCGAACCCCCTACCACTACGCCGAACTCGACAACCTCGAGCCGGGTCGGCCCTACCGATTCCTGGCGCTGTCCGACGGAATTCGCGCCCTGCCGGGCCCGACCCTGACCACCTCGACACCCGGCGCACCCGAAGCTCGCGGCGAATTCACCACGCTCACACCGCCTCCCGGCCGGGTGCTGCACACCATCGCCCTGGCCAATGACGTGCACTACGGCGAAACAGTGAGCGGCATCGTGATCGCGGGTTTCCCCCCTGGATACCAGAGCGATCCACCGTATCCACAGTTCATGCTCGATGCGCTGCTCGCCGATGTCAGCGCCCACGACGCCGCCCTGCTCCTGCTGGCGGGCGACCTCACCAACGAGGCCACCGCCGACGAATCCCGTTCCATCCGTGCGCATCTGGACAGCTGGGGCACCCTCGGCACCGACTACCTGGTAGCCCGCGGCAACCACGACCGCCCCCACCCCGGTTACCCGGATTGCACCGACTGCTGGGGCGAGCACTTCCTCCCCCGCCAGCAACTGACCGAACACCACCTCGGCGACCTACGCATCCTCGGCCTCGACACCAGCGCCCCGGACGCGGCGGGCGGCACCATGGACCGCCCGCAACTCGACGCCCTCGCCGAAACCCTGCGCGCCGACCCGGACCGCCCGACCATCGTGTTCGGCCACCACCCCGTCACCGCGGAATCGGGCTTCACCAACATCGGCGGCCCCGCCTTCGTCCTCGACCGCACCGCCGCCCTCGAACTGCAAACCCTCTACCAGCGGGCACCGGGCGTCTTCCTGCACCACAGCGGCCACACCCACCGAACCAGACGCACCCGCGCGGACCTACCGTGCGCGGTCGAATTCCTGGAAGTCGGCGCGGTGAAGGAGTACCCGGGCGGCTACTGCCTGTTGACCGTCTACGAGGGCGGCTACCGGATCAATTTCCACAAGACCCGCACCGATGACGCCCGCCGCTGGAGCTCGCTGACCCGCGGCCAGTACTTCGGCACCGCCCCGGACTACCTGCTCGGCACGCTCGACGACCGCAATCACGTCGTCGCGCGGGATTTCTCCGGACTTTGATTCACCCGCCGCCTCCTGATCATTGGGATCACGCTGATCCGAACCCTCGCCGCGAACACCGACGCACGGCACTATCAAAGGCGAGGCGGGCGTGGCTGAGAGGTTGAGGCAACGGTCTGCAAAGCCGTCTACGCGGGTTCAATTCCCGCCGCTCGCTCTGTGGGAAAGCGGCTGGGTCGTGGAATGATCGTTTTCATGTCACGGCCCAGACCGCTCCCCCAAGACCCCATCGCCGAGGCCTACCGGCAGTGGGTGGCGCATGGCTGGGAGCCGGTCGCCGACGGCATGGCGCTGGTGACCTCGCTGGTTCGGGCGCAGCAGATCGTGATGGCGCGGGTCGACGAGGCGCTCAAGCCGTCCGGGCTGACCTTCTCTCGCTACGAGCTCTTGCAGCTGCTCAGTTTCAGCAAGACCGGCGCCCTGCCGATGGCCAAGGCGAGTGCGCGGCTACAGGTGCATCCGACGAGCGTGACCAACACCGTCGATCGGCTCGAAGCGGCCGGGCTGGTGGTTCGCGTACCACACCCCAGCGACCGGCGGGCAACACTCATCGAAATCACCAGTGCCGGAAGGAAATCCGTGGCCGAAGCCACGGCGGCGCTCAACGCCGAGGTGTTCGCCGAGCCCGGTCTGCCCGCCGACCAGGGCCGCGACCTGTTGCGCCTGCTGGCACAGTTCCGGCACGACGCGGGCGATTTCGAGACCGACGATCCGGAAAACCTCGCATTCCACGCGACCTGGCAATCGACGGGGGAATCTTCGGCCGATACCCTTGGCAGCTAGCGCAAAAAGGTCCACGATGTAGCCCATGGTGCTGATCCTCGGGGTATCGGCGGGCGCGGGTGGAGCCCGTGCCGTGCTGACCCATTCCGATCAGCCGCACATGCCGCCCATCGACCGGATCCAGGTGCCGCGGCGGGCGGGCGGCTCGATCGAGGAATCGGTCCTCACCGCGATCCATCGCATGCGCGCGGCGGCGGCCGACCGCGACGAGTACATCTCCGGCACCGCCGTCACCTGTCGCAGCGAACTGCAAGCCGACGCGATCAGGGCTGCCGCGGGCCAGGCCGATTTCGCGATCGTCGACGAACCGCTGGCCCAGTTGCGCTATCTGCGTTTCACCGGCCTGCTGCCCGCCACCGACTCGGTGATGCTCTACGACCTCGGCAGTTCCGGCTTGACCATCACCCACGCCGATTGCCGCACCGAAACGATCCTCGCGGGCAAACGCAGCACCGTCCTCAGCGGCAACGGCTACGACGCACTCCTGCGCTGGCAACTCGCGCGCAGTGGCGTCTGCGCCGACACACACGCCAGCCGCGAACACCGAGAATCGTTGAGCCGCACCAGAGTTGTCACCGCCACCGACGCCGACACCGGCGGCCGCACGGTACTCACGCGCAGCGATCTGGCCGCGCTATGCGAAGCGGGACTGCATCATTCGGCCTCGTTCGTGCGACTGCTGATCGAAGAGACCGGGGTGGAACCGGGCGCCATGGCACTGCTCGGCGGCTGCGCCCGCAACCCGAATCTGCGTGCCGATCTGGCCCAGCTGATCGGCTTGCCGATCGTGTACGACCCTGAGCCGGAATATGTTTCGGCGCGCGGCGCGGTGCTGCTGTGCGCCCGCCGCCCCTCGGCGCGGTTACGGATGCCGCGCCGGGGCGCGAGCGTCGTCGGCGGGGAACCACGCGTCGGCCGCCGAAAACT
This sequence comes from Nocardia sp. FBN12, assembly GCF_054031145.1. NCBI lineage: Bacteria > Bacillati > Actinomycetota > Actinomycetes > Mycobacteriales > Nocardiaceae > Nocardia > Nocardia sp. FBN12. The sequence goes on along the minus strand of NZ_CM132926.1, from coordinate 7,288,513 downwards.
TCTGGCCGCGGTCGCGGTGACGGCCACCCTCGGTGGCACGGTCGTCGGCCTGCTCAGCAACGACAATTCCCCGGCGCGGTCCCCCGAACAGGGCACCGCGCCGAGTACCGCGCACTTCATCGACGGCGCGCCACAGTGGAAACCGAACTAGCGCGACGACAATCAGCGGTTGGTGAAGTTCGGCGGACGCTTCTCGACGAAGGCGGCCATGCCTTCCTTCTGATCCTCGGTCGCGAACAGCGAATGGAACACCCGTCGCTCGAACAGCAGCCCCTCGGCGAGCGTGCTCTCGAACGAGCGGTTCACCGCCTCCTTGGCGATCATCGCGACCGGCAGCGACATCGACGCGATGGTCTGCGCGGCCTCCAGCGCGGTGTCGAGCAGTTCGTCGGCGGGCACCACCCGCGAGACGAGCCCGGAGCGCTCGGCTTCCTCGGCGCCGATCATCCGGCCGGTCAGGATCAGATCCATCGCCTTGGCCTTGCCGATCGCGCGGGTGAGCCGCTGCGAGCCGCCGATGCCGGGGATCACGCCAAGGGTGATCTCGGGCTGGCCGAACTTGGCGGTGTCGGCGGCGATCAGGATGTCGCACAGCATCGCCAGCTCACAGCCGCCGCCGAGCGCGTAGCCGGAGACGGCGGCGACGGTGGGCTTGCGGAAGTTGGCCAGCCGGTCCCAGCGGGCGAAGTAGTCGGCCAGGAACATGTCCATGTACGACTTCGGCGCCATCTCCTTGATGTCGGCTCCCGCCGCGAAGGCCTTCGCCGAGCCGGTGATCACGACGGCGCCGATGGAGTCGTCGCCGTCGAGCTCGTCGAGCGCGGCGATGACGTCGTCGAGGACCTGGGCATTGAGGGCGTTGAGGGCCTTCGGCCGGTTCAGGGTGATCCAGCCGACCCCGCCTTTACCGTCGGTACCGCCCTTGCGCTCCAGCAGAATCGTCTCGAAATCGGTCACGGGCCACCCTCTTGTCGATCAACGGTTACGGATGACGCAGACCATACCGAGCCGCGCCTCGCTCCGGTGACGCGTGTCCGCGGCGAGCCGACGAAGTAGGCGTCCACCTGCGGCACGCCGGATGTGACGCATTCCACCGCGCCCGATTTGCGGCACAATCAGGGCATGGGCAGCGACCACTTCGTGCGGATCACCCGCCTGCGCGCACTGATCGACCACGAGAACACCGGCGCGGGCGAGCGCGCCACGGCCGAACGAATGCTGGAGCGGCTACTGCGAAAAGCAGTGGACCACAACCCTTCCGGTGCCGGCGCGGACCGCGTCTACGGCTCGCGGCACCACCGCGCGGGCCGGCACGCGAGCACCGCGTCGATCGTCGAATCGGTCCGCGAGGACATCGCCTTCGCCCGCACTTTCGTCGCCAAGGGCGGTCCCGGCGAGGTCACCGTGCACAGCCCCCTCGCCGCGGCCCCCGCCGAACTCACCGTCGCCGTCACCACCCCGTTCGCCGACCAGATCGTCGTCACCATCACCGACATCCCGCCCGCCTGGGGCTGGGAACCCGACGAATTCGACCGCATCATCGCCACCGAGGACCTGCGCCGACTCGCCGACGAGCTAGCCGAGATCATCGACAGCTACAACCACGACGGCGCCGACGTCGGCCCGCGATTCTTCCGCACGATCCGCGCCCAGGAAACCACCCTGATCCGCTGATTCACCCTGCCCGGCCCGGCCCTTGCCGAGCGAGCAGGACGACCAGGCCGACCGTGAGTACCAGCGCGCCGACCGCCAGCACCACGCTCGCGACGGCCGGACCCCCGCTGGTGTGGTCGGCCACCACCTGCACCACCGCGACCGCGATCCCCGCCGCACCACCGAGCACCAGGACGGCATCGCGGCGGATCGCGTACAGCACGAAGCAGAGCACCCCGATCAGCGCGGTCAGCCCGGGCCGCCACAGCGATTCGCCGAACGTCACCGACTGCGCGCCGACCACCGCGATCACCCCACCGAGGACGTATCCGGCCCATTCGGCCACGAGCAACCGGGCCGACGCCAGCCCGAACCACACCGCGCCGAACCCCATCAGCGCGATCCCCTGCCAGGGCGAACGGACGTCGAACAGTGCCGAGGTCACGCCCAGAATGCTCGCGACCCCGAACCCCGCCACGGCGACCATCCCGAGCACGCTCGGCACCAGCAGATATCCGAGCGTCGCGACGACCAATCCGGCGACCGACGCTTCCTCGCCGTACCGGCCGAACACCGTCGCCACCGCTGCGGTCACCGCGACCGCCGCCAGCACCGCCAGCACCGCGGCCAACCTGACCCGACCCGCCGAGACGATCGGCACCCGGCGGAACACCCCGGCACACCCATCGGCCAACACCACCGCACCCCACATCGCGCACCCGGCCACCACCGCCAGCAACACCACCCGCCCCGACTGCGCGACCTGCGCCCACGCCTTGTCGACGAACAGCCCGAGGCCCGCCGCCACCAGTCCGGCCCCGAGATAGGCCACGATCTCGGCGGCTACCCTGCCCCGGCACGCGCGCCCGGCCCGCTCCTGCTCGTCGACCGCCCACAGCACCGCTGTCCGCTGCGCCCCGCTGATCACCCCGGACGCCACCAGTCGCTCCAACGCCACCGCCACCCGATGCTCGCGAACCATCCGTCGAGTATGTCGACCTGCGGCGACGATTCCGCCGATACCCGGACGGGGCGTTTCGCGGCGAGGTGACGACGTTCACAGTAGAATTACTTTGATGTCCTAATATTGGGCGATCTACCACATGGCGGAGGCAGTCATGAGCCTGCACGTTCCTACGAATCCGGTGCGGTTCGTGACCTCGGCGGCCCTGTTCGACGGGCACGACGCGGCGATCAACATCATGCGGCGGATTCTGCAGGCCCAAGGCGCCGAGGTGATCCATCTCGGGCACAACCGGTCGGTACGCGAGATCGTCGACGCGGTGATCGAGGAGGACGTGCAGGGCGTGGCGGTGAGCTCGTATCAGGGCGGGCACATCGAGTTCTTCGAATACCTGGCCGAGGCGCTGCGCGAGGCAGGCGCGGGTGAGGTGCGGATCTTCGGTGGCGGCGGCGGGGTGATCGTCGCCGAGGAGATCGAGCGGCTCGCGGCCTGCGGCGTGCGGATCTTCTCCCCCGAGGACGGCCAGCGACTCGGTCTGCCCGGGATGATCAACGAACTGATCGAGCTGTGCGATGTGGACCCCGCGCGCAATGCTCCCGACCTCGACGCCCTCTACACCGGCGACCGGAATGCCTTGGCGCGCACCATCACCTGCCTGCAGCAGGGTGCGCTGACGGAGACGGATCGAGCCGCGATCGTAGCGGCGGCGAACACGCGGCGGGTGCCCGTTCTCGGCATCACCGGCACCGGCGGCTCCGGAAAGTCCTCCCTCACCGACGAATTGGTGCGCCGACTGCGCACCGACCAGCAGGACAAGCTGCGCATCGCCGTCCTCGCGGTCGACCCGACCCGCAGGCGAGCGGGCGGCGCCCTGCTGGGTGATCGCATCCGGATGAACGCCCTCGACGGCGATCACGTGTACTTCCGTTCGCTGGCCACCCGGGGCAATCACGAACTGCCCGACGATGTCGACACCATGATCGCCGCCTGCCGGGCCGCCGGGCACGACCTGATCATCCTCGAGACTCCCGGCATCGGCCAGGGCGACGCGGGCATCGTCGATCACGTGGATGTGGCGCTGTATGTGATGACGCCGGAGTTCGGCGCCGCCTCCCAGCTCGAGAAGATCGACATGCTCGACTACGCCGACGTCGTCGCGATCAACAAGTACGAGCGCCGTGGCGCGGCCGACGCGGTCCGCGATGTGGCGCGCCAATTGATCCGCAACCGGGCGGAATTCGGCGCGAGCCCCGGGGACATGCCGGTCTTCGGCACCAGCGCGGCGACGTTCGACGACGATGGCGTCACCGCGCTGTACCAGCACCTCACCGGCCTGCTCACCGAGCACGGCCTGACCCTCGAAGCAGGTGCACTGCCCCGCGTCGACACCAAAATCTCCACCCGATTCGCACAGCTGGTCCCTCCGTCGAGGGTTCGGTACCTGGCCGACATCGCCGACACGGTGCGCGGCTACCACGCCGATACCCACCGCGAAGTCGCTGCCGCCCAACGTATTCAACGGCTCGCACTGGTTCACGAAGAGCTGCCCGACGACGCGGCCGTCACCGATCTGCTCGATCGAGCCCGCCCCACCCTCTCCGCTGCCTCGACCGCCGCATTGGCCGAATGGCCCACGGTCGCCGAGAGCTACCGTGGCGAGGAACAAGTGGTCCGCATTCGCGATCGCGAACTGCGCACGCCCCTGCGTCGCGAATCACTGTCCGGCACCAGCATTCCCCGCGTCGCCCTGCCCCGATTCACCGACGACGGCGAACTGCTGCGGTTCCTGCGCGCCGAGAACCTCCCCGGCCGATTCCCGTTCACCGCGGGTGTTTTCCTCTTCAAACGGGACAACGAGGACCCGGCCAGAATGTTCGCGGGCGAGGGTGACCCGGCCCGCACCAATCGCCGCTTCAAGGTACTCAGCGCCCACGCCGAAGCCACCCGGCTGTCCACCGCGTTCGACTCGGTAACCCTCTACGGCCACGATCCGGCCGATCGCCCCGACATCTACGGCAAGGTGGGCACCTCGGGGGTCTCGGTGGCCACCGTCGAGGACATGCGCACCCTGTTCGACGGTTTCGACCTGCTGGCGCCGACCACCTCGGTCTCGATGACCATCAACGGCCCGGCGCCGACGATCCTCGCGTTCTTCCTCAACACCGCGATAGATCAAGCACTGCAACGGTTTTGCGATGCCGAAGGTCGCGAGCCGACCGCCGGGGAAGCCGCCGGGATCCGGGCGCACACGCTGTCGACCGTGCGCGGCACCGTCCAGGCCGACATCCTCAAGGAAGACCAGGGCCAGAACACCTGCCTGTTCTCCACCGAATTCAGTCTGCGCATGATGGCCGATGTGCAGGAATGGTTCGTGCGCAACGATGTCCGCAATTTCTATTCGGTGTCGATTTCGGGATATCACATCGCCGAGGCCGGCGCGAACCCCATCAGCCAGCTCGCCTTCACCCTCGCCAACGGCTTCACCTATGTGGAGACCTATCTCGCGCGTGGGCTGGCGATCGACGACTTCGCGCCGAATCTGTCGTTCTTCTTCTCCAATGGCATGGACCCCGAATACACGGTGATCGGCCGGGTCGCCCGCCGGATCTGGGCGATCGCGATGCGCGAGCGGTACGGCGCGGGTGAACGCGCCCAGAAACTCAAGTACCACGTGCAGACCTCTGGGCGCTCGCTGCACGCACAGGAAATGCAGTTCAACGACATTCGCACCACCCTGCAGGCGCTGATCGCCGTCTACGACAATTGCAACAGCCTGCACACCAATGCTTTCGACGAGGCGGTGACCACCCCCACCGAGGATTCGGTGCGCCGCGCACTGGCGATTCAGCTCATCATCGCCAAGGAATGGGGGCTGGCCGTCAACGAGAATCCGCTGCAGGGCAGTTTCATCGTCGACGAGCTCACCGATCTCGTCGAGGAGGCCGTACTGCTGGAATTCGAGCGGATCAGCGAACGCGGCGGAGTACTCGGCGCCATGGAGACCGGCTACCAGCGTGGCCGCATCCAGGACGAGTCCATGCGCTACGAGCAGCGCAAACACGATGGATCGCTGCCGATCGTCGGGGTGAACACCTTCCGCGGCCGCGACGACGGTGCCGAGCACGCCCCGCTGGAATTGGCCCGCGGCACCGAAACCGAACGCCGTTCCCAGCTGGACCGGCTGCACAGTTTCCAGGCCGGGCACGCCGAACAATCGCATCGCGCGCTGGCCCGGCTCACCGAGGTGGCGCATACCGACGGCAATATTTTCGATGTGCTCATGGACGCGGCGCGCGTCTGCACATTGCAGCAGGTCACCGATACTTTCTTCGCCGTGGGTGGGCAATATCGGCGCACTGTTTGAGCAGCGTAATCCGTCGCTCGCCGCCGCTGGCGTGTGACAATCGCCGAGAGCTTTGTCGGCGGCGGCGATGGGACGCACAGCATGGATCTGACCGACTTCGACATCATCGATGCCCATATTCACCAGTGGGATCCGCACGCCACGCCACGCGAGTTCAGCAGGATGGCGAAACTGATGCGCTATCTGCCAGTGCCGGTCGATATCGCGGCGAAGCTGGCGCCGCGCCGCGACCGTGAATTCGTCGGCGACCCCACTGCCTACCTTCAGCCTTATCTGCCCGCCGACTATCGCGCGGACCTGGGAAACACGCCGGTCGAATCGGTGGTGGAAATCGAAGCGGAGTGGACGGGCTGGAAGCCCGACGAGACGCGGTGGGTGGCGAGCCTGCCGTTCGGCGTGGACACACCCACCTTGGCCACCATCATCGGCGCGGCCGACCCCGCCGCGGCCGATTTCGGTGCGGTGCTCGATGCGCATCAGTCCGCGTCGCCGCTGTTCCACGGTATCCGGGCGATGGTCGCCTACCACCCCGATCCAGCCGTGAAGTCCTTCACCGCGCACGACGGCGCGCTCACGGCCCCGGCGTTCGTCGACGGCTTCGGGCAGCTCGCCGAGCGTGGGCTCTCGTTCGAGGCGTGGGTGTATTCGGGGCAGCTGCCCGATGTGACGGCGCTGGCCGAACGGTTCCCCGAGGTGCCGATCGTGCTCGACCATCTCGGCACGCCCGCGGGGATCTTCGGGCCGGTCGGCAAAGACACCGGGCACACCGCCAGGCAGCGGCAGGTGCTGTTCGATCGGTGGCGCGACGATGTCACCGATCTGGCCGCGCAACCGAACGTGCTCGCCAAAGTGAGCGGACTGATGATGCCGGTACTCGGGCATCCGGTACCACCACGTGGCACCTCGACGCCCGTGCCGACACTGCTCGGGCGGGTGGGTCCGCTGCTGGCGCACGCGCTGACGGTGTTCGGCGCCGACCGGCTGATCTGGGGGTCGAACTTTCCGGTCGACAAGCCGATCACCAGCATCGTCGGGGCCGTCGAGGCGGTGGCCACCGGGCTGAGCGACGCGGGGGCGAGCACCGATGACCTGCGGAAGGCGTTCGGCGGCAACGCCGTCCGGTTCTACCGGATCGAGCCGACCACCTGAATCGCCGCGCACCCGCGCCGGTGTCGGTGGACGGGCGGCACCGACCGGACCGACGAGTTCTTCCACATCGTCCGCCGCGGCAGCCAGCGAGACTCAGCTGTCGAATTCGGCATAGAGCGAACGTAATTCGCGCAGTCCGGTTGCCGCGGTCGGTTCGTCCTCGGCGGACATCCGCAGCGCGCGGCGCAGCGGGATCGCGTCGAGGTCGTCGATGACGGCGTGGAATTCGATCCGTGGCAGCTCGGGCAGGGCCAGGTCGTCACCGTAGGGGTCGTCGGAATCGGCGGTGCGCGTGGACTTCTCGACGCCGCCGATGAGAGTCTCGAGGTCGAGGCCGCGCAGGGTGAGGATTTCGCTGGGCTGTTCGTCCAGACGTTCGGCGAGCAAGTAGCAGACCGCGGCGACGTGCTTGCACGGCCAGCCCATGTCCGGACAGCTGCAGGTGAAGTCCAGTTCCGAGGCGGTGGTCGGCAGCAGGTGCGGCCCGAGCGCGGGTGGGAGCGCGCCCGAGGCGATCTCGGCGAGCATGCCGGGCGCCTGTCTGATCTCGGCCAGCAGCAGTTCGACCTCTTCGTCGCGCAGCGGGCGGATCGACAGCACCGAGGTGAACGGGCTCGGCTGGCTGCCCTGCACCTCCGCGGTCACCGCGCCGCGTTCGATCCGGTAGTTCACCACCTGCCCGGCCCTGGCGTAGGTGCGACCACGCGAGAGCCTGCCCGCGTCGGCCACCTTCTCCACCGCGTCGAGCAGCGCCTTGCCCCACCAGGTTCGCCCGAACCCGCCGCGCGCCTTGGCGCCGCCGCGGACCGGCTTACGCGGACCGAACTGACTGAAGTCGGTCATCAGTCACCCACCGCCTCGGCACCGAGGGTGAACAGCTCACGCAGCTCGTCGGTGCTCATCTCGGTGATCCAGTTCTCCCCCGCGCCGACCGCCAGATCGGCCAATTGCTTTTTCCCGTTGATCATTTCGCCGATCCGCTCCTCGATGGTGTCGACGCACACCAGCTTGCGGACCTGCACCGCGCGCTGCTGGCCGATCCGGAACGCGCGGTCGGTGGCCTGGTTCTCGACGGCCGGATTCCACCAGCGATCGAGATGGATCACGTGATTGGCGGCGGTGAGGTTGAGGCCGGTGCCGCCCGCCTTGAGTGAGAGCAGCATCAGCGGCGGGCCGTTCTCGCCCTGGAAGCTGGTCACCATGTCGTCGCGGCGCTGCTTGGTCACGCCGCCGTGCAGGAACGGGATCGGGGCGCCGAAGCGTTCGGTGAGGTAGGGCAGGATCAGGTCGCCGAATTCGCGGAACTGGGTGAAGAGCAGGGCTTTCTCGCCGTCGGCCTGGACCGCGTCGAGCACGTCCTCCACCAGCGCCAGCTTGCCGGAGCGGTGACCGCCGCGGCGCAGGATCGGCGAGCCGTCGCCCAGGTAGTGCGCGGGGTGGTTGCAGACCTGTTTGAGCCTGGTCAGCGCGCCGAGCACAGCACCCTTGCGCGCCATGCCTTTCGCGTCTTCGAGCTTCTCCAGCATGTCGTCGACGACGGCCTGATAGAGGGCGGCCTGTTCGACGGTGAGGTTGGCCCGCACCGTCATCTCCAGCTTCTCCGGCAGGTCGCTGATCACCGTCGGATCGGTTTTGAGCCTGCGCAGCACGAACGGGTCGGTGATCAAGCGCAGCCTGTCGATGGCTTGCTGGTCGCGTTCGCGTTCGATCGGCACCGCGAACTTGGCGCGGAACGATTGCGGGCTGCCGAGCAGTTTCGGCATGGCGAAGTCGAACAGGGCGCGCAATTCCTCCAGGCGGTTCTCGACCGGAGTTCCGGTGAGCGCCAACCGATGTCGAGCAGTGAGGGCCCTGGCCGCGCGCGCCTGCCTGGTCACCGCGTTCTTGATGTGCTGGGCTTCGTCGAGCACGATCCGCTCCCACTGCTGTTCGCTCAGCAGGGTGACGTCGCGTGCCAGCAGGGCGTAGGTCGTGACGACCAGGTCGCAATCCCGCACCGCGGCAGCGAATTCCGCGCCGGTCAGCCGGCTCGGGCCATGGTGGACCAGCACCCGCAGATCCGGCGTGAACCGCTGCGCTTCCCGCTGCCAGTTGCCCACCACCGACATCGGACACACCAGCAATGTCGGCCCGACACCGGCCCCAGCCTCCGCGGCTTCGCGTTCGTGGGCCAGGAGCGCCAGCACCTGCACGGTCTTGCCCAAGCCCATGTCGTCGGCCAGGATCGCGCCGCAGTTCAGCCTGCTCATCGTGGCCAGCCAGCTCAGGCCGCGTTCCTGATAGGGGCGGAGCTGGGCTTTCAGGCCGACCGGTATCGCGACCGGCTCGGGTTCGCCTTCCCTGGCGAACAATTCGGCCGCCCACCCGTCGGCGGTGACCTCGGTGACCGGGACGTTGTCGACCCGCTCGGTGGCGAGTTCGCCGATCATGTCGGCCAGGGTGATCGGGCTGTCGTCGGCGTGCTGGGCGACGTAGCGGGCGGCGGCGGCCAGCGCTCGATGGTCGGCCTGCACCCACTCGCCGCGCAACTGGACCAGATCCGACTTGCTGCTGATCAGCCGTTCCATCTCGGCCGGTGTGAGTACCAGGTCACCGAGCGCCAATTCCCAACGGTAGGAGAGCAATCCGCTCAGCCCGACCGTGGATTCGGCGGCGGCGGGGCTGCTCACGCGCAACCGCATGCTCGGTTCGGCGATGTTCCAGGCACGCGGCAGCAGCAGCCGGATTCCGGCTTCCTGCAAGGCATGTGCGCCGTGGGCCACCAGATCGGCGACGACCTCGGTGGGTAGCAGCAGGTCGAGACCGCGCGGATCGGTGGGCAGGTCGCGTAGGCGCGGGTAGGCCTTACGCGCTTGGCCGAGCTTCTCCGCCGCCGTGCGTACGAGCACTGGATCATCTTCGAAGACAACCGGTTTCGGCGCGTCGTCGACCGGGCGCAGACAGACCTGCAGCCGCCACAGCGCCACCGATTCGTCGGCGGTGCCGAACTCACCGTCGGGTTCACACAGGCGAAGCACGAGTTCCGGTTCGTCGGCGGCATAGCCTTCCCGCCACTGCGACAGCGTTTCGGACAGGCGGTAGGAGCCGACGTCCAACGGAGTATCGGCGATCAACGCGGCAAGCAGCGGGTGCGTCATCGTGCGATGGGTGAGGTATTCGCGAGCGATCGGATCGGTGAGGTGGTTGCACAGATCCTCGAGCACGGCGGCGGGCGGACCGGCGACCCGCAGCGCCGGTGGCATCGCGGCGGCCAGCTCGGCCAGCCACGCTCGTTGACGTTGGCCGCCGACCAGCCGCCAGCGCACCCACCACTGGCCGTCGGCCCGCTCGATCTGCGGCACGACCCGGCCGGCCCGTACCCACCGTTCGATACCGCGCGCGACGTGCGCGAGGAACCGCAGATCGCCGGAGATGTGCTCGCGCGGGAGCCTGCTGCGCAGCACAACGGCCGCCGTCGGTGGCGCGAGCGCGTGCGCGCGAACCTCGGCGGTCGCCGGCTGACCCGCGGCATCGACGACAAGCACCTGGGCGCGATGCCGGAACCTGGCGCGGTCCAAGATGTCGCCAAGTACCGACCCCACGGCGACCGGGTCCGCGTCGTGCCACAGCAGTAGGCCCGATTCGGGGGACCACAGACCGTGCAGCATGGGTCCCATCCAAGCAGGCGGCACCGACATCGATCGCGGCCGCCATACCCCTGGATTTCTCGCCGCAACGAGAACATACTGAAATAACCCCTGGTCACGGGCCGGAACACCCACCGGCGACAACTCCATACACACCCAGGCGAACCGGCTCGATCCGGTTCGGCCGATGACCCCCTTGTAATTCGTGCGGAGGGAAACGATGACGATTCTGCTCCAGGTACTCGAGCAGAGCTACACCCCCAACACCCCATGGGAACGGCGCAAGTTCACCTTCATCGACACTACGAAAATCCTCGGCATGCGCCTGGACGGTCAAGCAGGCGTCTGGCTCGATCTGTCGCGACCGGGCGAATCCCAGCGCCTGGCCCACACCATCGACCCGCGGGAATCCATCACCTTCCTACTCACCGTCTTCGCCAAGATCGCCGAATGCGAAGAGCGCGGCGGCTCCTGGCTGGTCGGCCACGACGGCGCCCACATCTCCTCGATCGCCGCGACCCGCTTCCCACCCCGCACCGCGGACCTGGAAGCCGACGACCTGCTGGCCCGCGCCTGGTTATAGGCCGCCGCGCCGGCGCAGGCGGGCCTTGTTCCTGCCTGCGGCCATTGTTGTCGGTGCCTGCGGCTACAACCTGCAGGTATGCGGAAACTGGCGTGGTTGCTCGTCGTGGCGCTCGCGACTGCCGGGTGCGGGGTGATCGGGCTGGATGAGCCGGTCGCTCCCGCACCGGGAAGTCCGACGCGCGCGCAGGTGACGGCCCTGCTCGACAAGGTGCGTGTCATCGCGTCGCGACCCCACCCCGGCGGTTACGAACGTGGCTGCAAGGCGGGCCAGGCCTGCGTGTTCGGACCGGCCTGGACCGACGACTCCGATGCCCCCGGCAGCCACGACGGCTGCGACACCCGCAACAACGTCCTGGCGATGCAATTGCGCGAGGTAGTGCATCGCGGCCGCTGCGTGGTCGTCGCGGGGATCCTCACCGACCCCTACACGGGAACCGACATCGACTTCACCAAGTCGGACGGCGGCCGCATCCAGATCGACCACGTCTACCCGCTGGCCGCCGCCTGGGACATGGGCGCCGCTTCGTGGACCCCGGACAAACGCCGCCGCTTCGCCAACGACCTCGCGGTGAATCTCCTCGCGACCGGCGCCGCCACCAACCAAGCCAAGGGCGACGACACCCCCGCCGCCTGGCTACCCCCGGCCCGCGCCAACCACTGCTTCTACGCAGCCAAGTACCTCACCGTCGCCGTCGACTACGACCTCCCGATCACCGCCGCCGACAACGCCACCCTCCACGACGTCGCCCGCGGGTGCCCGTGAGCCCGGGTGTGCCCGCAGCTGGTCCGAGCCGGTGCCGCCACACCACTGACGCGGTCGTTGGCGAACTCCCAGCAGCGCCTACTCTCCGGTCGCCACAGCCCGCTTCGGGTCGTTCGACCACTGCGAGTACGAACCCGGGTAGAGCGCGGCGTCGATGCCCGCGACGGCGAGGGCCGCGATCTGGTGGGCGGCGGTGACGCCGGATCCGCAGTACACGGCGACCGGGCCCGCACCGAATCCCGCGAAGCGCGCGCGAAGGTCATCGACACTTCGGAAATGCCCTGTGCCATCCAGATTTTCGGCAGTCGGCGCGCTGACGGCACCAGGGATATGTCCGGGGCGTGGATCGATCGGTTCGACCTCGCCGCGGTACCGCTCACCAGCGCGCGCATCGAGCAGCACACCAGACCATTTCGCCGTGGCGTCGGCGTCGATCACCGGCAGCCCGCCGGGTCGCACCACCAGGTCGCCGCCGACCGGATCCGGTTCGGCGCCGGTCGCTAGATCCCCACCGGCCGCGAGCCAAGCGGGCAGCCCGCCGTCGAGGATGCGCACGTCGTCCACACCTGCCCAGCGCAGCAGCCACCACGCCCTCGCGGCCGCCGTGCCGCCGGTCGCGTCGTAGACCACCACGGGTTCGCCTGCACTCAATCCCCAACTGCGCGCGCACTTCTCGAAGGTTCCCGGATCGGGGAGCGGGTGGCGGCCACGCGCGGGTGAGGGAGCCGCGGCGAGTTCGGTCTCCAGGTCGACGAAGACCGCGCCCGGGATATGCCCGTCGAGATAGTGCTGCGGTCCGTTCGGATCACCGAGCGCCCACCGCACATCGAGCAGATGGATCTTCTTGTCCGCCAGCTCTTTCCGAAGCACAGCCGAGGAGATCAACACCGCGCCCAAACCCACTCCCATCGAAGCCCCCGCCTGCGAAACCGTTGCCGACACTGTACTCGAGGCACAAGGGACGAGGCCCGAGGGCGGAACGGCGGGGCAGCGCGGCTACGAAAAGGACCTGAGCGGGTCGTGGGACTCGTGCTGGAGCTCGGCGATGGCTTCGGTCGTCTGGTCGTCCGCCGGGAGGAAGACGACCAACTGCTGGGTGTCCGAGGCCAGTTCGAGCGTCTCACGCACCAGCCGGAGCTGGTGTCCGTCCGGGTGGCTGAGCCGGAGCGTGCCGCGGCGCGGAATCACCCGGCTGTACAGGCGGCCGGTGAACTCCGGTCCGGCGATGGGGGCGAGCTCGGCGGTGAGCCACTCCAGGTTCTCCAGCGACGGCGCCTGCCACAGGTCGAAGGCCTGCTCGTCCGCGACGTCGTCCCAGTCGACGAAGAACGACCGGGCACGGGGGTCGGTGAACAGATAGCGGTTGAGGTTCGGCTGGGCGACGTCGAGCAGCCCCGTTCCCCTGGTGACCGACTGGAAGCCACTGGTACGGGCCAGGATGTCGCCCAGCCGATTGGTCACGATGGCGACACCGGGTTCGAGGAGGCGCAGCGTCCGCAGCACGGAAGGCCGTACCTGCCGGGACGGCGGTACGGGCCGGATCTGCACGGCGCACTCACCGCCGGTGATCTTCGCGAGGTAGCGCAGGTGGTTGCGCTCGGAGGGGTCGAGGCCGAGGGCCTCGGCGAGCGAGTTGACGACCGTCGGTGAGGGATTGCGGTCGCGCCCCTGCTCGATGCGAGTCAGATACTCGACGCTGATGCCCGCCCCGGTGGCGAGCTCCAGCCGGCGCAGACCGGGTGACCGCCGCCGGCCCCGTTCCGGAAGCCCGAGGGATTCCGGCTGGATGCTGTCCCGCTTGGCCCGGATGAAATTCCCCAACGGAGTCCCCATGAGGCCAAGGTACCGGGCGAGTTGACGGCCAGGCGGGGAAGACCTTGCGGAGGGTGACCCTCCGGGGGCTAGCCAAGATACGGCCTCGTTGTTCGCCGGCTGTCGCTCGATGATGTTCGGCATGGAGAACATGTCGACGCGGCGCTCCGGTCAGGCGTTGCTGGCGTTCGGGCTGCTCGTAGTGGCGGCCAATCTGCGGGCGAGTCTGACCGGCGTCGGGCCGTTGCTGGACCAGGTGCAGGCGGACCTCGGACTGGCACCGAGCGCGGCGGGCCTGCTGAACACACTGCCGTTGCTGGCGTTCGCGGCGCTGTCCCCGATGGTGCCGCGCATGGCCACGCGGTGGGGAGCCGAACGGCTCCTCGGGGGTGCGTTGGTGGTACTGACCGTGGGAATCGCGGTGCGCTGGCTGCCGACGGCCGTCGGGCTGTTCGCGGGAACCGCACTGATCGGTGCGGGCATCGCCGTGGGCAACGTGCTGCTGCCGAGTCTCATCAAGCGCGACTTCCCCACCAAGGTGGGTCTGCTGACCAGCGCCTACGCCACCGTGATGGGCGGTGTCGCCGCCATCGCTTCCGGCGTTGCGGTGCCGATCAGCGAGGTCGCCCCTGGCGGCTGGCACACCGCCCTTGGCTGGTGGGGGCTGATCGCGGTGGTGGCCTTCCTGGTGTGGCTGCCCCAGATACGGACCGGGCAGACCTCCCCGCAGGCGGTTCGCGGGCACCGGCTGCCCTGGCACTCGGGGCTGGCGTGGGCGGTCACGGCGTTCATGGGGCTGCAGTCGCTGGGCTTCTACGTCGTCGTGACCTGGCTGCCGCAGGTGTTCCAGGACAACGGCCTCAGCGCCGCGGCGGCGGGCTGGCTGCTGTTCCTGTTCCAGGCGATCGCGGTGCTGACCAGCCTGGCGGTGCCCGGTGCGCTGCGGTGGGCGCGCGACCAGCGGGCGCTGGCGACGGGGTGCTCCGCGATCATGCTCCTCGGCTATATCGGACTGTTCTTCGCACCGGGCTTGGCCCTGCTGTGGAGCGTGGTCCTCGGCCTGGGCGGCGGAGCCTGTCTGGTGCTCGCGCTGGCCTTCATGAGCATGCGGGCCAAGGACGCCACCTCGGCGGGCGCGCTGTCGGCGATGGCCCAGTCGGTCGGCTATCTGCTGGCCGCCGTCGGGCCGGTGGTCTTCGGGCTGCTGCACACCGTCGGTTCGGACTGGAAGGCGCCGCTCACGCTGATGTGCGTCGCTGCGGCGGCCCAGACGGCCGTGGCGCTGGTGGCAGGCCGGGGCACGGTGCGACCGGCGGACGGCCCCGAGGCCGAGGGCACCCCCTCGACACCGGAACGCGCCTCCTCGCCCAGCCACTGATCATCCGGCAGTGTTGCGAGGCATCGCCGACCGGGAGAGTGGCGACATTCACGGGCCGGTCGCGCAACTGGACTGGCCTGCGGATCGCACGAATCAGTCCAGTTTCGCAAGACTGGCAGGCGACGGCTTCGGATCGGTCGGGCAATATCTGCACAATGTCGCAGGTCTCCACCACTTCCGCCGATGCCGCCGAGAAACCGGCGGGTATCGCGCAGCCGCTCGGGGCGGGAGCGATCACCGCACTGGTCGGCTTCACGAGTTCGTTCGCGGTGGTGCTGAGTGGTTTGCGCGCGGTAGGGGCGAGCCCGGCGCAGGCCGCGTCGGGGTTGCTGATCCTGTGCTTCACGCAGGGCATCGGCATTCTGTTGCTGAGTTTCCGGTACCGGATACCGATCACCCTGGCCTGGTCCACGCCCGGCGCTGCGCTGCTCGCGAGCACCGGGTTGGTGGCCGGTGGCTGGCCGGGCGCGGTCGCGGCCTTCGTGGTGACCGGCGTGCTGATCGTGATCACCGGGCTGTGGCAACGGCTCGGCTCGCTGGTCGCCGCGATCCCCGTGCCGATCGCGCAGGCGATGCTGGCCGGTGTGCTCGTGCCGCTGTGTCTGGCCCCGGTGCAGGCACTGCGCACCTCACCCGCCGTGGTGGTGCCGGTCATCGTGGTGTGGCTGGTGCTGCAACGGTTCGCACCCAAGTGGGCAGTGCTCGTCGCCTTCGCGACGGCAGCCGTCGGCACCGGCATCGACATCGCCGTCAACGACCGGCACCTCGACCTGTCCGCCATGGTACCGACGGTGGAATGGACTGCGCCCCAGTGGCATTGGCAGGCCATCATCGGCATCGCGATCCCGCTCTACATCGTCACCATGGCCTCCCAGAACATCCCCGGCGTCGCGGTGATGCGCTCGTTCGACTTCCAGGTCCCCTGGCGCCCGGCCATGCTCGTCACCGGCATCGGCACCATCCTCGGCGCGGCAGCGGGCGGCCACGCGATCAATCTCGCCGCCATCAGCGCGGCCCTCGCCGCAGCGCCGGCCGCCAGCCCCGACCCCAAACGCCGCTGGATCGCCGCAGCCACCGCTGGCGCGAGCTACCTCATCCTCGGCCTCGCCTCCGCCGCCCTGGTCACCCTCATCGCCGCGGCCCCGGCGGGCACCATCGAAACCGTCGCGGGCCTGGCACTGCTCGCCACCCTCGCCGCCGCCCTGACCGGCGCCCTCAGCGACCCAGCCCACCGCATGGCAGCCCTCGTCACTTTCCTCGTAGCGGCCTCCGGCACCACCCTGTTCGGCATCGGCGGCGCCTTCTGGGCGCTGGTCGCCGGGCTCGTCGTTCGCCGGTTCCTCCCGACCGGCACCTGACCGGCCGCTTTCGGTACGCGGTCAGCGGTCTCACCGGCCCGGTGCACCGCTATCGCCTGGCGCAGTCCGGTCGGTCCGACCCGACTCGAACCGCCGACTGGATTCATCGTTGGCGCGACTTCAGCTCGGGCCGGCCAGTCGGTCGAGGAGAGGGCCCGTGCGCGGACCGACGAGTTCGCGCATGACCAGGGCCATGTTGGTGCGTTCGACGCCGGGGATCTTCAGGATTCGGCCCGCGATGCGGTAGAGGTCGTCGGCGTCGCGGGCGACGATGCGGACGGTGAGGTCGGTGGCGCCGGTCATGCCGCAGACCTCGGTGACCTCGGGGACGTCGGCCAGGTCCTCGACGACGGCGTCGAGTCGGTGCTGGTCGACGACGACCGCGACGAACGCTGCCAGCGGGTAGCCGAGGGCGCGAGGTTCCACTCTGCGTTCGAAGCTGCCGAGTACGCCACCGCTGTCCCAGCGGGCCAGGCGCGCCTGCACGGTGTTGCGCGACAGGCCGAGGCGCGCCGCGAGTTCCACGCCGGTGGCGCGCGGGGTGGCGATCAACTCGCGCAGTAGCCGCGCGTCGGTGGCATCGAGCGTCACAGCGTCGGGTTCGCGACTTGTCATACAACGCAGTATGGCAGCGTCGACCCCCCGCAGATCATGCATTCTGCTCAGATGCGCGTGCCTCGCTTGCGCACCCCGCGTAATCGTGGATGCTGAGTGATACACATCGCACTCAGCGGAGTGGCGTACCTTCATCGGCCCACAAGGCCCGGTGGCGAGGAGGCGGTCACGATGTCGCAGAAGCAGACCTACCCGGTCCAGCTGGTGCAGCCCGACGGCCGTCGGGTGTTCGACAAAGAGCACGGCGCACTGGTCGCCGATGTCGATGCCGAGCGATTGCGGCAGCTCTATCGGGACATGGTGATCACCCGCCGGATCGACGTCGAAGCCACCGCGTTGCAGCGCCAGGGCCAGCTCGGATTGTGGCCGCCGCTACTCGGACAGGAAGCCGCGCAGGTCGGCTCTGCGCACGCGCTGCACCCCGATGACTACGTCTTCGGCTCCTACCGCGAAACCGCCGTCGCCTACTGCCGCGGCGTCCCGCCCGAGCAGCTCACCGCCCTGTGGCGCGGCGTCGCCCACCACTGCTGGGACCCGGACGAGGTCAAGATGACCAATGCCAATATCGTCGTCGGCTCCCAGGGCCTGCACGCCACCGGCTACGCCTACGCCGCCCACCTCGACGGCGCCGATATCGCCACCATCGCCTATTTCGGGGACGGCGCGACGAGTCAGGGCGATATCGCCGAGGCACTCGGATTCGCCGCGGCGTGGAGCGCGCCAGTCGTGTTCTTCTGCCAGAACAATCAGTGGGCGATCAGCGAACCGGTCGCCGTGCAGAGTCATACCCCACTGGTGCGCCGGGCCGACGGCTACGGGATTCCGGGCGTGCAGGTCGACGGCAACGATGTGCTCGCCGTCCTTGCCGTCACCCGCCAGGCCGTCGAACGCGCCCGCACCGGCGGCGGCCCCTCCTTCATCGAGGCGATGACCTACCGGATGGGCCCGCACACCACCGCCGACGACCCGACCCGCTACCGCACCGCCGCCGACACCGAGTACTGGGCGCAACGTGACCCCATCGAACGCGTGCGCCTGCTCCTCGAACGCGAAGGCGATCTCTCCGCCGAGTTCACCCAGCAGGTCACCGACGCCGCCGACGACGTCGCCCGCCGCCTACGCACCGCGACGATCGACATGCCCGACCCCGACCCGGAGCGGATGTTCGACAACGTCTACGCGACCGAGCACCCATTGATGACCGAAGAGCGCCAACAGTTCTCGGCCTACCTCGCCGAAGGAGCGCAGTCATGATCACCACCTTCGCCGCCGCCCTCAACACCGGCCTGCGCAACGCGATGGAAGACGACACCAAGGTCGTCTTGCTCGGCGAGGACATCGGTCGGCTCGGTGGTGTGTTCCGCGTGACCGACACGCTGCAGAAGGATTTCGGCGACAACCGCGTCATCGACACACCACTGGCCGAATCCGGCATCGTCGGAACGGCTTTCGGGATGGCGCTGCGTGGCTACCGACCGGTGGTGGAGATCCAGTTCGACGGTTTCGTGTATCCGGCGTTCGACCAGATCGTCTCCCAGGTCGCCAAGATCCACAACCGTACCGGCGGAAAAGTGAAGGCCCCGTTGACAATCCGCATTCCGTTCGGCGGTGGCATCGGCGCGGTCGAGCACCATTCCGAATCACCGGAGGTGTATTTCGCGCACACCGCGGGCCTTCGCGTTGTCGCACCGAGCACGCCCGCCGACGCGTATTCGATGATTCGCCAGGCCATCGCACTGGACGACCCGGTGATCTTCTTCGAACCGAAACGTCGCTATTGGGACAAGGCCGACGTAGATTTCGAAGGCGAACCGGATCTGCCACTGCACAAGGCCAGGGTCTGCACCCGCGGCGCCGATGCCACCGTGGTCGCCTACGGCGGCACCGTCGCCACCGCGCTCACCGCGGCGAAGATCGCTGCCGAGGAAGGACATTCGATCGAGGTGATCGACCTGCGCAGTCTCTCGCCGATCGACGTCGACACGATCGCGGAATCGGTGGAAAAGACCGGCAGGCTGGTCATCGTGCACGAGGCGCCCGTGTTCGCCGGGCTGGGCGCCGAGATCGCCGCCCGGGTCACCGAACGCTGCTTCTATCACCTCGAGGCGCCGGTGCTGCGCGTCGGTGGCTACGACATCCCCTACCCCCCGGCTAAGCTCGAAAAGCACCACCTGCCCGACCCCGACCGCATTCTGGCGGCGGTCGACCGCTGTCTAGCCGCGTGATGAAAGGTGCCCTCGTGCCGGAACCAGCCGCCAGCGACGACGGTCATGTTCTCGAATTCCGCCTGCCCGACCTGGGTGAGGGCCTGGCCGACGGCGACCTGGTGTCCTGGGCCGTCGCGGTCGGCGACACGGTGGAACTGAACCAGACCATCGCCGAGGTGGAGACCGCGAAGGCGGTGGTGGCGCTGCCGTCGCCGTTCTCGGGGGTGGTGGTCGAATTGCTGGCACAGCCCGGCGACACCGTACCGGTCGGCGCGCCGCTGATCCGGGTGCGCAACGATCTCGAGGTGAGTGCACCGCCTGCCGCCGAGCCGCGCACGAATGTGCTGGTCGGCTACGGCCCCGAGGCCGAATCCACCTCGCGGCGAAAGAAATCGACACCGTCGATGGCTTCGAACACACCGAGCACGCATCGTGCCGCCGCGACCCCGGCGGCCCGTAAGTTGGCCAAGGAACTCGGCATCGATCTGTGGTTCGTCGCGGGTTCGGGGCCGGAGGGCGCGGTCACCGTCGAAGACGTGCGCTCGGCCGTGCCGGTGACGCAGCCACGCACCCCCGCCCGCCTCGGTGCCATCGCGCCGACGCCGTCGAACGGCCATGCCACCGACGCCGACGGCCTGATCGAGCCGACCGCCCGCGAAGAACGCACCCCCATCGCGGGCATCCGCAAACGCACCGCCGCCGCGATGCAGGCCAGCTCACGCACGATTCCGCAGGCCAGCACCTTCGTCACCGTCGACTGCACCGCTTCGATGGAACTGCTCGACCATCTGCGCACCACCAAGTCTTTCGAGGGCCTCACGCTCACCCCGCTGGCGCTGGTCGCCAAAGCGACACTGGCGGCGATCGCGGAATATCCGGGCATCAACACCTCCTGGGATGAGCAGAATCAGGAGATCGTCACCAAGCACTATGTGAATCTGGGCATCGCGGTGGCCTCGGATCGTGGGCTGATGGTGCCCAATCTCAAGGAGGCGCAGTCACTGAGCCTGCGTGAACTGTGCCGCGAGATCAGCTGGGCGGCCGATACGGCCCGGTCCGGCAATGCCACCCCCAACGACCTGCGTGGTGGCACCTTCACCCTCACCAACGTCGGTGTCTTCGGCGTGGATTCCGGTGTCCCGCTGGTGAATCCGGGCGAGGCGGCCATCCTGTGCATCGGCTCGATCCGCAAGCGCCCCTGGGTGTTCCGCGACGAGCTGGCCGTCCGCTGGGTCACCACCCTCGGCCTCAGCTTCGACCACCGCATGATCGACGGCGAACTCGGCGCCCGCTTCCTCGCCACCACCGCCGGCTTCCTCGAAGATCCATTGACGCTGCTCAGCCGCATCTGAGCGGCGTTCCGACCGATATATCCGACCCGCAACGCCGACGAAACACAACGCGCACTCGCGGTAAAAAACGGGGGCTACAACCTGTTGTATGAGTGAGGCACATCCCGTCGACACCCGGCTGCCGTTCGCGCGGCAACTGGCGTTCGGCGTTCAGCACGTCCTGATCATGTACACCGGTTGCATCACCGTGCCGTTGGTCTTCGGTGCGGCCGCGGGGCTGGACCGGGCCACGATCGGGCTGTTGATCAGTGCTGATCTGCTGGTCGCGGGCATCATCACGCTGGTACAGAGTCTCGGTGTGGGCAAGCTGGCCGGTGCGCGGTTGCCGATCGTGTGTGGTGCCACGTTCGTCGGGCTCAACCCGATGATCCTGATCGCCAAGGAGTACGGCCTCGAGGCTGTGTACGGGTCGATGCTGATCGGTGGTGTGGTCGGTGTCGCGCTGGCGTGGCCGTTCGCGCGGGTGGTGCGGTTCTTCCCGCCGCTGGTCACCGGGACCGTGCTGACCGTGGTGGGGGTATCGCTGATCGGGGTCGCCGGGGGCCTGATCATCGGGACCGATCCGAAGTCGCCGAGTTTCGCCGCGCCGTCGAATATCGGACTGGCTGCCGTGGTGGTGCTGATCGCGGTCGCGTTCGTCTGCATCGGGCGCGGGGTGTGGTCGCAGCTCGGTGTGCTGATCGCGCTGATCGCGGGCATCGTGATCGCGCTGCCGATGGGCCTGATCACGACGGCGGGCGTCGGCACCGCCGACTGGATCGGCATTCCGCAACCGTTCCACTTCGGGTCGCCGCAGTTCCCGGTGACCGCGGTGGTGGCGATGAGCATCGTGATGGCCGTGGTGTTCGCCGAGTCGACCGCGAGCATGCTGGCGATCAGCGAGATCACCGGCAAACCGCTCGGCAAGGGCGATCTCGCGCGCGGTCTGGTCGGCGACGGTCTGTCGGGCGTGCTCGGCGGCGTCTTCACCGCGTTCGTCGACACGATCTTCAATCAGAATGTCGGCGCGGTCGCCACGACCAGGGTCTACAGCCGGTATGTGACCGCGGTGAGCGGGGCGATCCTGGTGGTGCTCGGGCTGGTGCCACGCATCGGTGAGGTGGTCGCGGTGATTCCGAAGCCGGTGGTCGGCGGTGTGGGGCTGGTGCTGTTCGCGACGGTCGCGGTCGTCGGCGTCACCACGCTGCTGAAAGCTGATCTGACGGACCGGGTCAACGCGACCGTCGCCGCCACCGCGATCGGTATCGGCCTGCTGCCGGTCTTCACCAAGGACATGTTCGACAAGTTCCCCACCTCCGCGCAGATCCTGCTCGACTCCGGCGTCACCCTCGGCGCGGCCACCGCGTTCCTGCTGAACCTGGCCTTCAACCACACCCCGCTCGGCGCCATGGCCCGCGCCGCGATCGTCAAACCGCCCGCGACGGAACCAAGCGCGACCGACGACGCACCGACGACCACCACCACCACCCCGAAACCCGCCGCCGCGATCTGATCTCGATCGCCCCCGGCCCATCGCGGCGGCACAGCACTGGGTAATGCGTGGCGCCGGCCTCGTCCTGCCGACCGAGCACACACCGACCGCAAGCCGACACAACCAGTACCGCCCGTAACCGCGGCCTCCACCACATCCCCAGCCCCGCACATCCCGACCCCGAGGAGGGATCGCCGACGAAGTCGGCGGTTCGCGCCCGTCCCGTCGATCAGGTGCCGTTGCGTAGGCGACGAAGGAGCAAGCAACGGCACCTGATCGACGGGACCGCCGGGGGCGCGAACTCGAGCGCGCCAGCGCTCCAAAAATATAAGCTGCGGGGATGGAGATAGCAGGCAAGGTCGCGATCGTCACCGGTGCGGGCGCGGGTATCGGTGCCGCACTCGCTTATCGTCTCGTCGCCGGCGACGCACGGGTCGTCGTCGCCGATCTCGACGCGGACAGCGCGGCGAAGGTCGTGGCCGACCTCGGCGACAAGGCGGTCGCGGTCGGTGGCGATGTGGCCGACGAGCAGGTCGTGGCGGACTTGATCGCGACCGCCGAACGCGAATTCGGCCCGGTGGACCTGTATTTCGCGAATGCCGGCATCGGCGGCGGTCCCGGCCTCGACAGCACCGAAGCGCAGTGGGCCGCCACCATCGACGTGAACGTGATGGCCCATGTCCGGGCCGCGAAACTGCTCGTCCCCGGCTGGCTGGAGCGCGGCAGCGGCTATTTCGTCTCCACCGCGTCCGCGGCGGGCCTGCTCACCCAAATCGGCTCCGCCCCCTACTCGGTGACCAAACACGCGGCGGTCGGCTTCGCCGAATGGCTCTCGGTCACCTACGGCGACAAGGGCATTCGCGTGAGCTGCCTGTGCCCGATGGGTGTGGACACCCAATTGCTCACCGGCGCGCTCATTCCCGACAACCCGGAAGCCGGCGAACTGGCGATCAAAGCCGTGAAGACCGCGGGCGCGGTGCTCTCCCCCGAGGAAGTCGCCGACACCGTGGTCGAGGCGATGGCCGCCGAACATTTCCTGATCCTGCCGCACCCCGAGGTACTGCAGATGTACCGCAACAAGGGGTCGGACTACGACCGGTGGATTTCCGGCATGCGCCGCTTCCAGTCCATGCTTCGGGCGTGAACACGCACCGACCGCGCCCGAAATTTTCGGCGAGGTAGCGGCGAGATCGCTCGATTCCTGCCACCATGGTCTCCAAGCCGCCGGTCACGATCCGCTGACCGGCGGAGGTCTACGCGGAGATCCGGCGATGGCACAACTGATGTATTTCAAGAAGGTTCGCGACGAGCTCACCGAGGTCGAGTACCGCTGGGGACCGAGCCGGGAACAACTGGACTCGTCCCTGGTGATCGACAAAACCACCTTCGCCGCCCTCCCCGGACCACCGGGCTACTCGCCCGCGGGCCAGATCATCCTGCGCGCCCGTCGCGGCAGCGAGTGGCCCGAGGTCGGCGTAATCGCCTCCTGAGCTCCCGGCCCGAGCGCTACTCGGTGACGAGCTCCGCGGCCGCCTCGCGCACCACCGCGGGGATCGCCACCGGTTTGCGGGTGTCGGCGTCGACATAGACGTGCACGAACTCGCCGGTCGCGGCGAGCTCGAGACCAGCCTCGCCCTCACGGAAGATCGCCAGATCGTAGGTGATGCTCGAGTTGCCGAGGCGGGCGATCCGCAACCCCACCTGCAACTGATCGGGGAAGCTGACCGACCCGTGGAACTTGCACGAGGTCGTCGCGACGACGCCGAGCGCGGGCAGCGCGGTGATGTCGGTGCCGGTGGCGCGCATCAGCCAGGCGTTCACGGCGGTGTCGAAGTAGGAGTAGTAGGTCACGTTGTTCACGTGGCCGTACTGGTCGTTGTCGGCCCACCGGGTCGGCATCGGCCATAGGACGGGATAGCTCATCCGGCCATCATGCCGCGCTCCCCTGCCGATGGTCGCGCGGGCTCACCCCGAAGTGCCGTTTGAAGGCGGTGCTGAGGGCGAAGGCGCTACCGTATCCGACCTTGTGGGCAATGGATTCCACGGTCGCGTCCGATTCGGCGAGCAGGTCGGCGGCCAGGGAGAGCCGCCATTCGGTCAGGAAGCTCATCGGGGGCTCGCCGACCAGCTCGGTGAACCGGCGGGCCAGCGCGGCCCGCGACATTCCGACTGCCTCGGCCAAGGCCACCACCGTCCATGGGTGTGCCGGATTGTGCTGGAGCAGGCGCAGAGCCTTGCCGACCAGCGGGTCGCTGTAGGCGTGGTACCAGGCGGGGGCGTCCTCGCGGGCGAACCAGGCGCGCAGCGAGGCGATGAGCAGCAGGTCGAGCAGGCGGTCCAGGACGGCGGTCTGCGCGGGTAGATCCTTGGTCGCCTCGTCGACGAGCAGGTCGAGCAGCCGGGTATCGAGCTCGCCGCGCGGCAGCACCGCGACCTGCGGCAGCGCGCGCAGCAACCGCCGGCTCACCGCCCCCGCCGATTCGTAGGTTCCGGTGACCATCAGCGTCTCACCGTCGGGATCGGTGCCCCACTGCCGAACGCCGAGACTCAGTGTCTCACACAGGATCTCACCATCGGGAGTCGTCGTGACCTGCCCCGGCTGAATGACGACCTGAGGTTCGGTCGCCGGATCGTCGGCCACCGTATACGGCTGCGGCCCACGGAAAACCGCGACATCGCCCGCGGCGAGCTGCCGCGGCGGCATCGAATCCGTACTGACCCAAGCCTTTCCGCGGATCATCGCGAGCACCGTGAGCGGAGCTTCATCCTGCACGCGCAGCGACCACGGCGGGTTCAGCAGCGAACACATGAGGAACGCACCGCGGGCGCGTGGACCTTCGAGCAGACCGGCTAACGCATCCACTGTGCTGTTCCGCCTCTCCGTGTCTTTTGGCCAGACCACGTGCCACGCCCGGCAAAAGATCACCGCCACACCCTGAATCCACAATAGACGACTACGCATGTTCGTGAGCGGCACGACGATGTTGCCGCGGCCCGCGCGGCGGTGTACTTATCTCATGACAAACACCGCTTCTCACCAGCAGCTTTCCCTCATCACTGGCGCTACCGGCAAGACCGGCAGCCGGGTGGCGGCGCTCCTCGAAGCCGCGGGCCACCCGGTGCGCCACGGCTCGCGGACCGCCGAGATCCCCTTCGACTGGACCGATCGCGAGACCTGGGCACCCGCGCTGGCCGGTGTCGATTCGGTCTACCTCGCCTTCCAGCCCGACCTCGCCGTGCCCGGCGCTCCGGACGTCATCCGCGCGTTCACCGCCGCCGCCCGGTCCGCCGGGGTGCGCTCGGTGGTGTTGCTGTCGGGGCGCGGCGAGCCCGAAGCGCTGGAATGTGAAGAGATCGTGCAGAATTCGGGTCTGAGCTGGACCATCGTGCGCTGCGCCTTCTTCGCTCACAACTTCAGCGAAGGCGCCTTCGTCGACGACGTGCTCGCCGGCGCGGTGGCACTGCCCAACGGCGATGTGCCGGAACCGTTCGTGCACGTCGACGACATCGCCGAGGTGGCGGCGGCCGCGCTCACCGACTCACGTCACGCGGGTCAGCTCTACGAGCTCACCGGGCCGCGCGCCCTGAGCTTCGCCGACGCGGTCGGCGAGATCGCCGCGGCCACCGGTCGCGAGATCGCCTTCATCCCTGTCTCCCGGCCGGAATTCGTTGCGGCACTGAGTGAGTACCAGGTCCCCGATGACGCGATCAGCCTGCTCGACTACCTCTTCGGCACCATCCTCGACGGCCGCAATTCCGCGCCCGCCGACGGTGTCCGCCGCGCCCTCGGCCGCGAAGCCCGCGATTTCACCGAGTACGCCAAGGAGACCGCCGCCACCGGAGCCTGGACTCCGCAGTAAGCAGCAACCGGACAGTTGATCACCAGGCCCCCACCAGGGCCTGGTGATCTCGATCCACCAGGCACACCGCGATCCGCGACGAGGTCCCGGCACCGCCCGGTACCGTCGAAGCAGTGAGTTCAGCGACGATCGACCACAGTCTTCGCCTGACCAGGGCCGCGGTGTTCGCGGCTTTCACGCTGAACGGGATTCTGCTGGCCATGTGGGTGGTCCACATTCCGGCGATCACCGACCGGACCGGGGTCTCGCCCTCGACGCTCAGCGTGCTCGTGTTGCTGATGTCGGGCGCCGCGCTCGTCGGCATGCGGCTCGCGGGTCCGGCCGCCGACCGGTTCGGCAGCCGCACGCTGGTCGCCCTGGCCGCATCGGCCATCTCCGTGACCGTCCTCGGTCCGGGACTGGCGACCGGCCCGGTCACCTTGGCTATCGCCTTGGCCTGCTTCGGATTCGGCATGGGTGCCCTCGACGTGTCGATGAACACGCAGGCGGTGCACGTGGAACGTGGGTACCACCGCCCGATCATGTCCGCGTTCCATGCGATGTTCTCGGCGGGCGCCTTCGCCGGTTCACTGGTGGGCGCGGCCGCCCAGCACGCGGGCCTGGCGCCGCAGGTGACGCTGCTCTGCGCCGGCATCGGCGGACTGTGTGTCACCGCGTTGCTGGTGCCACGCCTGCTGGGCCGCGAGGGAACCGAATCCCCTTCGTATCCAGAGCATTACGACAACGACGGCCCCCAAAAGGCAACCACGGGTCGACGAGACCACCACGGCGTGGCCGACTCGACAGAACCAGGCGCCGTCGACTCGGCCGCGCCCCGCGCCGATCAGCGCAGCGAGCATCGTCAGCGCACACGAAAAGTGCTGGCCCTCGGGTGCATCGCGTTCGTACTCCTGCTCGCGGAGGGCGTAGCGGCCGACTGGAGCGCGCTGCAGGTACGCGAGCACCTCGACACGTCCGAGGCGAGTGCCGCCCTCGCGTTCGGAGCCTTCTCCGCCACCATGACCTTCGGCCGATTCATCGCCGACCGGATCAGCGCGGCCATCGGCCCCGTCGCGATGGTCCGCTACGGAAGCTTGCTCGCCGCAACCGGATTCGCCGTGGTCATCGCCTCCCCGTGGCTGCCGCTCACTCTCCTCGGCTGGGCGATGTGCGGCCTCGGCCTCGCCGGCGGCGTCCCCCAGATCTTCTCCACCGCGGGCAATCTCGGCGGCACCACAGCTGCCACCGACATGTCCCGCGTCTTCACCATCGGCTACCTCGGCCTGCTCGCGGGCCCCGCGATGATCGGCTGGCTGACCGCCGTGATCCCACTGACCGCGGCGCTGACCGTGCCACTGGCGCTCACCCTGGCCTGCGCGGCCGCGGCGAAGGTCGTCAGTCGGTGAAGGTGATCCGGACCGAGACCGGCGTGCTCTGCAATGCGCGGAAGGCCGCCCCGGCCAGCCCGGCGAAGACCGGATTGGGCGCGAAGGTGCGCGCCCGCGCCACGACATCGTCGGCCGGACGCAGCTCGGCGGTCCCGGTTCGCCACCGATTCCCTTGGCGGACCCGCACTTTCGGTTCCGCGCCGATATTGGCGGCCCATCCCGACCTGGTCCCGTGCTGGCTGATCACCCACGCGCCGCTGTCGTCGAACGCGACCGAGACCGGCACCACCCTGGCCTGCCCGGACTTGCGTCCGATCGTCTCCAGCTCGGTCGCGTACGAGGTGCGGATGCCGATCCGGCTCAGCGCGCGGACCGCCGGGTTCGCGACATAGCGACCCACCGCCCGCTCGACCTCGAACTTGCGCCGCATCGGATCCTTGGTGGTCATTGTCGAACTCCTTCTACTGCGAAACGCGTCGACGCCGTGATGTTTCAGCATGGCCGCCACCGTGAGCCACGGTGTACGGCCGGGGTCGGGCTCGTCGCCCGCCCCGAGCAGATGCAGCTGATCGGTGTGCCACTGCAGGTCGAGGGCACCTTCGAGGCTCTTGACGTTGGACAGTGTGGACACCCGCGCGGGCAGGCGCAGCGAGATCTGCGGGGAATGCAGCCGCGCGGTGCGCTCGTGCAGGATGTCACCCGCGGCGTTCGGTGACACCGCGCTCGGCCGGCCGAGGCCGATGACATCGCACTCCCCCGACTCGACCGCGTCGACCATGGCCACGCGGGAACGGAATCCGCCGGTGACAGCCAGCGGCACCGACCCGGCGGCCGCCCGGACCGATTCGGCGTACTCGAGGAAGTACGCCTCGCGCGCGACGGTGCTCGCCGAACGCGCCACCGGCCTGCCCATCATCGCGGGCGATTCGTAGCTGCCGCCGCTGATCTCGATCAGATCCAGCCGCTCGCCGGCGAGGCGGCGCACCACCTCACGCGACTCGTCCTCGGTGAAGCCGCCGCGCTGAAAGTCCGCGGAGTTGAGCTTGATCGCGACGGCGAACGACGTCGACACCTCGGCCCTGATCGCGCGCACCACCTCCAGCACGAAACGCGCCCGCCGCTGCGGGTCACCACCCCAGCGGTCGTCGCGCTGATTGGCCAGTGGCGAGAGGAACTGGGAGACGAGATACCCGTGCGCCCCATGGATCTGCACGCCGTCGAAGCCCGCACGCTCGGCGATCCGCGCGGTGGTGGCGAAACGGTGCACGATGTCGACGATCTCGCCGTCGGTGAGCGCGCGCGGCGCCGGGATACCGGGCAGGCCGAGACCGACCGCCGACGGGGCCACCGGCTGCGACCGGGTCGCGAGCGGATTCGCCTGTCTGCCGGGGTGATTGATCTGCATCCAGAGCCGGGTGCCGCCGTTTTTGGCGGTGCGCGCCCAGCGGCGCAGGTCGTCGAGGTGACGTTCGTCGGCGATGACGACATTGCCCGGCTCACCGAGATGGTCGTGGTCGACCATCACGTTGCCGGTGACCACCAGACCGAAGCCGCCGGTGCCCCACCGGCCGTAGAGCCGCTCGAGCCGTTCGTCCGGCGCGCCGGCGGAGGTGCCGAGACCCTCGCTCAGCGCGGCCTTCATCAACCGGTTGGGCAGCAGTTGGCCGCAGGGCAGGGCGAGCGGATCGGTCAGGGCTGTCATCGTCGGCTCCTCCACGGATAGCGTCGAGTACACCGATCGATGTACCTACCCGACGGTAGTACACCGATCGGTATACTACAATCGGACCGACCGAAAGGATGTCGATGGCAGCACGCGACGGACTCGTCCAGAGCACGATCGACCTGGTGCGCCGCAACGGCGTGGCCGGGACCGGTGTCGCGAACCTGCTCGCCCACAGCGGGTTCTCCCGCCGGACGATCTACCTGAACTTCCCCGGCGGCAAGTCCGAGTTGATCACCGAGGCCACCCGGGTCGCGGGCCGCGCGATGACGACGCTGATCGAGACCTTCAGCAAGGACACCGAGCCGGAGCAGACCATCGCGTCGTTCGCCGACGCGTGGAAACAGGTCGTCGAGTCCAGCGACTTCCTGGCCGGCTGCCCGATCGTGGCCGCGGCACTCGGACGCTCGGAGTCGCCTTCGGCGGCCGACGCGGCAGGCGAGGCGTTCGACGACTGGGAACGGGCACTGGCGACCCGGCTACGCGCGGAGAACATCGACGCCGACACCGCGAGCTCTTTGGCGACGACCGTGATCGCCACGATCGAGGGTGCGGTGGTGATGTCGCTCGCCAAGCACAGCACCGAGCCGCTCGACCGCGTCGGCCGTCACCTCACCGAGCTGGTCAGGGCGCACATCCGCCCGGTCGGTATGTCTTGACCAGCCGTCGGACACAAGAGCGCTACAGGTACATGCCGACGTCTGCCGAGTGGTCGATCGTCGATTGGATCTGGATCCCGCCGTCGCGGTGGGCGACCAGTTCGGCGAGGGTCGCCCCGTCCGGAAAACTCGACGCGACGGACTCACCGTCTTGGCGGGCCAGCCAGTCGTCGGCTTCCCGCGCCGACAACCGGCCGACCTCGAGTTGGGCCAGGCAGCGGCCGGGCCGGACGACGGCGGGGTGCAGCCGGGAGAGATCCTCGTTCGTGGTGATCGCGATCAACACATTGCGGCCCTGACCGAGCATGCCGTCGGTGAGATTGAGCAGGCGCGAAAGCTTCTGGCCCGCGGCTTCTTTCGCCTCACCGCGGATCAGCTCGTCACAGTCCTCCAGCACCAGCAATCGCCAGCGGCCGTCCTCGTCGTCACCGTCGGCACCCGCCGCGACTTCCATCAGATAGCCGGGATTGCTGAACAATTCCTCCGGATCGACGACACAATCGACCTGACACCACGGCGCCCATGACCGCGCCAGTGCCCGCAACGCAGTGGTCTTGCCGGTCCCGGGCTCACCGTGCAACAGCACCAGCCGACCCTTGATGTCGGCGACACCGAGCCCCATCAACCGCTCCATGCCCGCCGCCACCGAGACCGTGTAATTCCCACGAATCTCCGCCCACGCGGGTGCCGCGATCTGACGACGGCGACGCGCGGGCCGCCGGACGTCCATGTGCCAGAAACCCATCTCGACGGTGGCCTCGCTGTCACGTGACAG
Source organism: Nocardia sp. FBN12 (assembly GCF_054031145.1). Taxonomy (NCBI): domain Bacteria; kingdom Bacillati; phylum Actinomycetota; class Actinomycetes; order Mycobacteriales; family Nocardiaceae; genus Nocardia; species Nocardia sp. FBN12. The sequence goes on along the minus strand of NZ_CM132926.1, from coordinate 7,257,832 downwards.
CGAAGCCCCATCCGTGGCCTCGGCCAGCACCTCGACGGCGAGTTCGTCGCTCACCGCGGTCACTTCGATCGTGGCCGAACCACTCGCCCATCGCACCGCGCGCAGTGCCCAGCCGTCACCGGCCGCGAGCAGCGCGCTGCTGTCGTCATCGGCGACCGAGCGCACGATCCGCGAGCCGGCGGGCCGCAGCGCCGCGTCGGGGCGCACCCGGTCGAGGTGGGCCTGCCGGGCGAAGGGCTGATCGCCACGCAGGAACGGGGCGAGGGCCAGCGCGTCGATCGCGTCGCGGGTCGAATAAGTGGAGTCGATGGTTGCCGACCACGGAAACGGCTCACCCTGATCCTGCGGCTGACGCGGCGAATCGACGAGCCTGAGCTGTTCATTGTGTGTGGACACCGAGCCCATGATCGTGGTCGCCTGGCCGGAATGTCCAATGACTTATGGCGGGCACCGCAGGGAAACTCGCTGGCATCGGAGGCGATCACGTCGGTACGGTCGTAGTGTGACGTCCACTCAGCACGACCAGTCCCCGCCGGAATCCGCCACCACGGCCGGACTCAAGGAGTGGATCGGGCTTGCAGTCCTCGCCCTGCCGACGCTGCTCATCTCGATGGACATGAGCGTGCTCTACCTGGCGATCCCCCACATCAGCGAAGCACTCGAACCCAGCAGCTCCCAGCTGCTGTGGATCCTCGACATCTACGGCTTTCTCGTCGCCGGCTTCCTCATCACCATGGGCACCCTCGGCGACCGCATCGGCCGACGCAAACTCCTGATGATCGGCGCACTCGCCTTCGGCATCGCCTCGGTGATCGCCGCGTACTCCACCAGCGCGAACACGCTGATCGGCACCCGCGCACTGCTCGGTATCGCGGGCGCGACGCTGATGCCGTCCACCCTGGCGCTGATCCGCAATATGTTCCACGACGACCGTCAGCGCACCGCCGCGATCAGCGTGTGGATGACCAGTTTCATGGTCGGCATGGTGATCGGCCCGCTGGTCGGTGGCGCGATGCTGGAGAACTTCTGGTGGGGTTCGGTGTTCCTCGTCGCGGTGCCCGCGATGGTGCTGTTGCTGGCGACCGGCCCGTTCCTGCTGCCCGAATACAAGGACCCGAACCCGGGCAAACTCGACATTCTCAGCGCGTTGCTGTCGCTGCTGTCGGTGATGGCTGTCATCTACGGGATCAAGGAGCTGGCCAAGGACGGCTGGTCGATCGAGGCGGTCAGCGTGCTGGTGACCGGTCTGGTGCTCGGCGCGGTGTTCGTCCTGCGTCAACAGCGACTGACCAATCCGCTGATCGACCTGCATCTGTTCGGCAATGTCCGATTCAGTGGCTCGCTGGTCGCGTTGATGGTCGCCATGCTGGCGATGGGCGGACTGTTCCTGTTGCTCTCGCAGTATCTGCAACTGGTACTCGGCCTCTCGGCGTTCGAGGCCGGGCTGTGGACCGTGCCGCAGGCGGTGGCGATGGTCGTGGCGGCGGGCGTGGTGAGCGCGCTCGCTCCCAAGATCCGGCCCGCGTACCTGATGGCGGGCGGTCTGGTGATCGCGATGGCCGGGTACGCGATCTTCACCCAGCTCTCGGGCAGCGATGACCTCGCGCTGATCGTCACCGGCATGGTGGTGTTCTCGCTCGGTCTGAGCCCGATGTTTGTGCTCGGCCTCGATCTGATCGTCGGCGCGGTGGACCCGGAACGCGCCGGTGCCGCCTCCGCCATCTCCGAAACGGGACAGGAACTCTCGGCCGCGCTCGGCGTCGCGGTGATCGGCAGCATCGGTACGGCCGTCTACCGCGGGCAGATGGCAGAACAGCTGCCCGCCGGACTTCCAGCGGAGATCACCGACACCGCCGAGGACACGCTCGCGGGCGCCCTGTACGTCGCGTCAGCGCTACCCGAACCGTTCGGCGCGCAGCTGACCACGATCGCTCGTGAGGCCTATACCCATGCGCTGCAGGTGAATTCGGTGGTCGGCATCGGGCTGACCGCGGTCGCCGCCGTGCTGGTCATGACCCTGTTGCGCCACATCCCCGCGCCGAACGCGAAGGCAACCGACTGACGTCCGGATACAGCGAATCCCGCCCGATGCTGATTCGGGCGGGATTCTTTTCTCGCTGAGTTGTCCCCTCCGCGAGCTCGGTTCGGCCGGTTCAGCCGAGATCTTGCGGCTTACTTGGCAGCCGGGGCCGGGGCCGGGTTGTTCGGCATCGGGGAGTTGATGGTGGTGATGTACTGCAGCGCGGCCATGATCGCGACCGGCGCGGTGATGAAGATCTGGCCCGCGATGGTGCCGAGCGCACCGAGTGCGGTGGCGCCGACGAGGCAGCCGCCGATGCCGCCGGGGACCGTGCCGACCAGGAAGCCGAGGATACCGCCGGCAACGGCGCCACTGGCCGCGCCCGCGACACAACCGATGGCCGCGCCACCGATGCCGCCGACCAGGGTGGCGATGCTGGCGCCGAGGGAGATGGTGCCGGTCATGCGGCTCCAGGCGGCCTGCTCACGGTCGTACTCGCTCTTCCACGGAGCCACGTTCTCGTAAGGCAGCGCGACCGGCTTGTAGGTGGCGTGCGCCAGATCGAACTGCGGGGTCAGCGTGGCGGTGCGGCCCGAGATATCGGCAGCGATCGGGAATTCGAATTCGTCTACCCGGAAGGACAATTCGGTGCCTGCGACAGTGGTGCCGTTGGCGGCCTTGATCTTGAACACGCCGTCCTCGACCACCATCGAACCCGCGTCGGTGCTGATGATCGCCGCGGTCTCGGTGGCCGTGCCGGTGTAGTTGATCGGCTCATCCGCCGCGGGTGCTGCGTGGCTGGCTCCGGCGGCGATGCCCATGGCAACGCTGACGGTGGATGCCAGCAGAGCGAACTTGGTGATTTTCACGGGGGGTGAACCTTTCGTTTCCTCATCATGAGATGCGCGGCGCGCAAGCTGCGGTCCGAACGAGATGTGACAATAGCGAGGTAAGCCTCACCTATCAAGACCTTGCTTAGGCTAACCTCCAAGACGACCCAGTTTCGCCGTGAGAGAGAACCCTGATGAGAAATCCGCGTTGGTGCGGGTGGCTTCTTGCCGTATTCGTGCTGGTCGCAGCCTGTGCGCTCAGCCTGCTGGTCGGCACGAAAGCTATTGCGATCGGCGATGTCTGGCAGGCGCTCTTCGGCGCGAGCACTACCCCCGACCACGTCACCATCACCGAATACCGGGTGCCACGCACGCTGATCGGCCTGGTCGTCGGACTGGCGCTGGGCGTCGCGGGCTGCCTGATGCAGGGCCTGACCCGCAATCCACTGGCCGATCCAGGGCTGCTGGGCGTCAATGCGGGCGCCGCCTTCGCCATCACCATCGCCGTCGCGATATTCGGTGTGAGCGAGATCACCTCGTATGTCTGGTTCGGTTTTCTCGGTGCCGCGCTGGTGTCGGTGGTCGTCTACCGAGTGGGCACCGCGGGCCGATCCGGCACCGATCCGGTGCGACTCACGCTGGCAGGTGTCGCCGCCACCGCGGTTCTCGGCGGTCTGACCAGGGGCCTGATCCTGATGCACCCCAAGGCCTTCGACGAGATGCGCCAGTGGGATTCCGGCGGCCTCACCGGGCGCGGGTTCGACATCCTGCTCGGCGCGACCCCGTTCATCGTGGTCGGCCTGATCATCGCGGCGCTGTGCGCGCGCTCGCTCAACGCCGTCGCGCTCGGCGACGACCTCGCCCACTCGCTGGGTGTGCACGTGGGTCGCACCCGCCTGTTCACCGCGCTCGCGGTGGTGCTGCTGTGCGGTACCGCGACCGCCGCGGTGGGCCCGATCGCGTTCGTCGGCCTCGCGGTTCCGCATGTGGCCCGGTGGCTGATCGGACCCGATCAGCGCTGGATCTTCGCCTACTCGCTGATTCTCGCGCCGATTCTGGTGCTGTCGGCCGACATCGTGGGCCGCCTCGTCATTCGTCCCGATGAAGTACCCGCCGGCCTGGTCACCGCGTTCCTCGGCGCGCCGGTGCTGATCTGGCTGGCCCGTCGCGCGAGAGTAGGTGCCGCCGCATGATCGACTTCGGACGCACGATGCTGGTGGTCCGGCCGCCCGGATCACGATTCTCCGCCCGGATCGGTGTGCGCACCCTCGTGGTGTGCGCTGTCCTGCTGACGATTTCGCTGGCGACGGCGGTCCTCGCGCTCGGCAGCGGCGACTACCTGATTCCGCCGCTGCGGGTGCTGCGCGCGCTGGTGATCGGCGACGAGCGGTTCGACCGGCTGGTGGTGTGGGACTGGCGGCTGCCGCGCATTCTGCTCGCCCTGATCCTCGGCGCCGCGCTGGGCGTGAGCGGTGCCATCCTGCAGTCGGTGACCAGGAATCCGCTCGGCAGTCCCGACATCGTCGGGTTCAACACCGGCGCCTACACCGGCGCGCTGATCGCGATCCTGACCCTCGGCGGCGGCCACCTGCAGACCGCGACGGGCGCGGTGATCGGCGGGCTCGGTGCCGCGGTGGTCATCCACCTGCTCGCCTTCCGGCACAACGTGACCGGGTTCCGGCTGATCATCGTCGGCATCGGCGTCAGCTCCATGCTGGTCTCGGTCAACACCTGGCTGATCCTGCGCGCTGATCTGGATGCGGCGATGTCGGCGGCGGCCTGGGGTGCCGGAACGCTGAACGGACTCTCGTGGCCGCAGGTCGGTCCCGCGATGGTGATCCTCGGCGTGCTCGCGATCGCGCTCATCCCGGCGGCCCCTCGCTTGCAGATCCTCGAACTCGGTGACGACACCGCGCGCGCGTTCGGGCTCAATGTCAGCCGGGCGACGCTGTGGCTGATCGTGCTCAGCGTCGCGTTCACCGCGGTGGCGACGGCGGTGGCCGGTCCGATCGCGTTCGTCGCGCTCGCCGCACCGCATCTGGCGCGCAGGCTGGCGCGCACGCCGTCGATCGCGCTCGGGCCGTCGGCGGCGATGGGGGCGACGCTGATGATCACCTGCGACTGGATCGCCCAGCACGCGTTCGCGCCGACCACCGTGCCGGTCGGCCTCGTCACCGTCTCGATCGGTGGTCTGTATCTGGCGTATCTGCTGGTCGCCGAGGCGCGACGGAACTAGGAAAGCGACAAGATGAACAACACTTCCCGCCTGCGCGCCGACGCGGTCCGCCTCGGCTACAAGGGCACCACCATCAGCGACCAGCTGTCGGTGGACATCCCCGACGGCAAGTTCACGGTGATCATCGGCCCGAACGCGTGCGGCAAGTCCACACTGCTGCGCGCACTCGCCCGCCTGCTCCCCCCCGAGTCGGGGACCGTGCTGCTCGACGGCAAACCGATCGGCTCCTACCCGGCCAAGCAGGTGGCCAGGCAGATCGGGCTGTTGCCGCAGACCTCGACCGCGCCGGACGGCATCCGCGTCGCCGATCTCGTCGCGCGCGGCCGTTATCCGCATCAGACGCTGCTGCGGCAGTGGTCGAAGGCCGATGAGGAGGCAGTCGCGTCGGCGATGGCGGCGACCGGTATCGCCGAGTTGTCGGCGCGGATGGTCGACGAGCTGTCGGGCGGTCAGCGCCAGCGGGTGTGGATCGCGATGGTGCTCGCCCAGGACACCCCGCTGATCCTGCTCGACGAGCCGACGACCTACCTCGACATCGCCTATCAGATCCAGCTTTTGGACCTGTGCCGGTCGCTGAACCGGGAATCCGGGCGGACAGTCGTGGCCGTACTGCACGACCTCAACCACGCCTTCCGCTACGCCGACCACCTGATCGCCATGCGTGACGGGCGGGTGGTGGCGACGGGTGCGCCGGCCGACATCGTGACCGCCGAGCTCGTGGACGAGGTGTTCTCGTTGCGGTGCCGGATCGTCGACGACCCGGAAACCGGTACGCCACTGGTGATTCCGCTCGCCGAGGATGCCGCGAAGGTGCGCTAGACCTGCGGTGACGCCGTCGGCGAAGATAGGTATTCCACAATTAGTTAAGTTAGGCTAACCTAACTGTTTGTGAATGTGACGAGGGAGGGAGTTGCCGTGACTGATGGTCTCGAGTTACCGCTGACCGGACCGCAGCTCGGCATCTGGAACGCCCAGCGCTTCGATCCCGAGTCCGGGCGCTACCTGGTCGGCGAGGTACTGGAGATCACCGGCGACGCGCCGATCGATGTCGAGCTGCTGAGCGAGGCGATCCGCCGCACCGTCACCGAGGCCGAGAACATGCGGCTGCGATTCGTCGAAACCGCCGATGGACCACGGCAATTCGTCAGTCAGACCGAGGCACAGCTCCGCCCGACCGTCGATCTGCGCGCGGCGGCGGAACCGATGGCGCTGGCCTACGAGGCGGTGGCGCTCGAGCGTGCGCAAGCTGCCGAGCGGTGTCGCGGCATGGTCGACCGGCAGCTGTACAACTACACGCTGATCCGGATCTCCGACTGCGTGGTCTGGTGCGTGCAGCTCTACCACCACCTCATCGTCGACGGGTACAGCGCGGCGCTGCTCTCGCGCCGGGTCGCCGCCCACTACACCGCCCTCCGACGCGGAAAGCCTTCGCCGAAAAATACTTTCGGGACCATCGCCGAGCTGGTCGCCGAGGAACAGGCCTATCGGGCCGGTCCCGAATTCGAGGCCGACCGCGCCTACTGGCGCGATCAGCTCACCCCATGGCCCGATCTCGACGGTCGTGGTCGCCATCTGGGTGGCGCGGTCGAGCGGACGATCCGCGCCGAAGCGATCCTCACCTCCGACCTGCTCGCGGCACTGCGCGACAGCGCCGAACGGCACGGCATCACCTGGGCTGACGCACTCGTCGCCTGCTACGCCGCGTTCCTGCACCGTCTGCTCGGCACCGGCGATGTCGTGGTCTCGATGCTGCTGATGGGCCGGGTCGGCCGCGCCGCGCTGCGCACCCCCGCCATGGCGGTGAACGTGCTGCCCCTGCGGGTGCCGGTGCGTTCCGGCGACCGGCTCGGCGAGCTGGGCCCGCGCATCGCCGACACCCTGCGCGAGACCCGCTCACACCAGCGCTACAGCGGCGACGACCTCGCCCGCGACTTCCACGGTCACGGCGCGGGCGAACTCCTGCACGGAATCGGCATCAACCTCAAGGTTTTCGACTTCACGCTCGATTTCGACGGTGCGCGTGGTGTCCTGCGCAACGTGGCGGGCGGTCCACCCGAGGACCTCGGGCTGACCGTCACCCCGCTGCCCGACGGCACGGTGCTGCTCGGCTTCGAATCCGATGCGCGGACCAATGACGCGGACACGGTGCGGGGGCGGGTCGCCGGGTTGGTGCGGGTGATCGAGTCTTTCACCGGCTCGGACAAGATCGCGGTCGGTGCGCTCGAGCTGCTCGACCCGGCCGAGCGCACGCGACTGCTCGATGCGCGTTCCATGGCGATGCGGCTGCTTGATTCGGCGTCTGACGACGAGCAGCCCGTCTCGATGGTGCCCGACATTCTCGAACGGGTGCTCGCCGAGCAACCCGACACCGTGGTGCTGAGTTCGGCGCAGGCGGCGTACACCGCCACCGAACTTCGGCTCCGGGTGAACCGGCTCGCGCGATTCCTGTGCGAGGCCGGGGTCGGACCGGATGCGATCGTCGGTCTCGCGCTGCCCCGCGATGTGGAATTCGTCGTCGCGCTGCTGGCCGTGTGGCGGGCCGGTGGTGCCTATCTGCCCCTTGATCCAGAGCATCCGGTCGCCCGGCTGCGCGCGACGATCGCGGACGCGGCGCCCGTTGTGGTGCTCAGTACGGGCGAGCTGGCGGCCCAGCTCGGTGCTGACGCCGTCGCGATCGACGATGCAGGCTTGCGCGCGAGGCTGGACGATTACGCGTCCACCGACCGCGACCCACACCACCCCGGCACCGGTCAGTTCACGGCCGGCGGGATCGCAGTGCGGCCGGCGCACGCGGCGTATGTCATCTACACCTCGGGTTCGACCGGGCAGCCGAAAGGTGTTGTCGTTCAGCACGGCTCGCTGGCGGCGCTCGTCGCCGCCCACCACGCCGGGATCTACCGCGCCGCCGCGAGCCGTGCGGGCGACCGTCAGCTGACCATCGCGCACACCACGTCCTTCGCGTTCGACGCGTCGCTCGATCCGTTGCTGTGGATGACCGCTGGACACCGAATCCACGTGTACGACAGCGATACGCGGCGCGACCCGGCCGCCCTGGTCGACGCCTTCGCCAAGGACGGCATCGACGTTGTCGATGGCACTCCGTCCTTGATCGCGGCCCTGCTGGAACACGGCTTGACCAGCGAATCGCGGTCACCCGCACAGTCGGGCGCCATCGCCCGGAAGCCCGAAGCCGTCGAACAGGTCTCGACGGCGACGGATCTCGCGAGTGCGGACAGCATCGGTGAGACAGCACCGCTGACGCTGGTGATCGGCGGCGACGCCTGCTCGGCGGAGCTGTGGGGCGCGATCGAGCGCGGTGGGTTCGCCGCGGTGAACCTGTACGGACCGACCGAGGCGACGGTGGATGTGCTCGGCGCGCCGATCGACGGCGCTGGTCCGCGGATCGGGTTGCCGGTCGCGGGCTCGCGGGTTCACTTGCTGGACAACGGATTGCAGATCGTCGCCGATGGGCAGGTGGGCGAGCTCTATCTCGCCGGTCCGCAGATCGCGCGGGGCTACCTCGGCCGGTTCGCCACTACCGCACAGTCCTTCGTCGCCGATCCGTACGGTCCGCCGGGAGCGCGGATGTATCGCACCGGCGACCGGGCGCGCTGGGTCCCCGGGCTCGGTTACGAATACTTGGGCCGGGTCGACAACCAGGTGAAGATCCGTGGCCACCGAGTCGAACTCGGCGATGTCGCGGCGGCGCTCGAAGGTCTGCCCGAGATCCGTAGCGCGGCAGCCGATATCCGTGAGATCGCCGGTCGCCCCACCTTGATCGGCTACGTAGTCGCCGCGACCAGCACCCTCGATACCTCGGACGCCCGTACCCGTCTGGCCGACCTGGTTCCCGAGCACATGGTGCCCGCGCGGCTCGTCGTCCTCGACGCACTGCCGACCACGGTCAACGGCAAACTCGACCGCGCCGCGCTTCCGGACCCGGCGACCGGCGAGGCCGGGCGCGCGCCGGCAACCACAGCTGAACATGCTGTCCACAAGGCGATTTCGGCCACGCTCGGACTCGACAACGTCAGCATGGACGACGACTTCTTCGCCGTCGGTGGCGACAGCATCACCGCCATCACCGTCAGCAGCACCCTGCGCGCCAAGGGCCTGACCCTCCTCCCCCAGCAGCTACTGACCCGCCACAGCCTCGCGGTGCTGGCCGCCGACGCAGCCGAGATTCCAGCCGCCGAAGGAGTTCTCCCCGGCGCCATCCAGGGCCTATCGCCGAGTTCCGGATCGATATCGGCACCGGCGTCGAACTCCGCGCCGAGGTCACGCGCTACCGAGCCCGGCAACGGCTCACCCGAGTCGGCAACCCAGGCGGTGGCATCGGTCGACAACAGCTCCGGGGCGGCAGGCACGTCGAACACGCAGGTCGCATCGTCCCTGCCCGCGGCACCCGGCCACCTGATCCCAGCGCTCTCGCAGACCGACGTCGACGAGTTCAGCGCCACCTACGGCCCGGTCGCCGATGTCCTGCCACTATCCCCGTTGCAAGAGGGACTGCTGTTCCACGCGTTGCGTGACGGTGCCGACGACGTCTACACGATGACGGCGCGGTTCACGCTCGCGGGCGCGGTCGATCCGGAGCGGATGGGTGCGGCGTTCGCGAACATGCTGCGGCGGCATCCGAACCTCGGCGCGGCGTTCAGCTACGAACAGCTCGACCAGCCGGTGCAGATCGTTCCGCGGACACCGGGCGTCTCGTGGCAGGTCGAGGATCTACGCGACAGCACCGATCCCGAAGCGCAAGCACGGCTTTCGATACAGCGAGCCGGTGCCGAACCGTTCGACATCGACCACCCGCCACTGATCCGCGGCCTCCTGATCCGCCTCACCGACACCTCGCACTGGCTGGTCCTCATCGCCCACCACCTCCTGGCCGACGGCTGGTCGGTGCCGACGATGGTCCGCGAGACCCTCGCCCGCTACACCGGCGAAACCCTCGCGCCCCCTGCCTACTTCGGTGACTACCTCGCCTGGCTGGCCACCCGCGACATCACCGCCACCCTGCGCTGGTGGACCGAGAACCTCACGGGCCTGCGCGCGCCGACCTTGCTCGCCGACACCGCTACCTCCGCGCCCGCTCCGGCCGCGTCCCCTTCGCTCGCACCGACCGGCACCGACGCGCCGCGCACCGATCCGGCAGCCGTAGCGCGACAGCGCCCCGTCGGACTGCGGGTTCCGCTCACGGCTGACGTGGCGACGGCATTGGCCGAGAACGCCAGGCAGCACGGGCTGACCATGAACACGGTGCTGCAGGGCGCGTGGGCGATGGTACTGGCGGATCACTTCGGGCGCACCGATGTGGTGTTCGGGACCGTGGTTTCCGGGCGGCCCGCCGATCTGGCCGGGGTCGGCGGGATGGTCGGGTTGTTCAGCAATACCGTTCCGGTGCGGGTCTCGCTCGAGGCCGGTCGCGCGGTGGCCGAGCAACTCGGTGACCTGCAGCAGACGTCGTTCGACGGCCAGGCTCGGGGATATCTCGGGTTGGCCACCATCGAGCGGGCAGTGGGGATCGGGCGGTTGTTCGATTCGCTGGTCGTGTTCCAGAACTTCCCGAAAGCCGGTCTGTTACAGCCGGACCCGGGTGGGGTTCAGGTCCTCGACGTCGATGTGGACGGGTTGACGGACTTCCCGGTCACGGTGACCGCGCTGCCAGGGGCCGAGTTCACGCTGATGCTGCACCACGACCCGGCCGAGGTGGCGGGTCAGGTCGCCGCGCGGCTGAGCGATCGGCTCGCAGCCGTATTGTCCACGCTGGCAGCCGATCTCAACGGCACCGTCGGGCAGACCATGACCGCCGCGATGCCGTCGGAAACACACGGCAGCACGCTGGCCGACTGGTCATCAGCAGCACCGATCGCCGCCGACGCGCCTGCCGTCACGGCGAACGGCGTGACGATCACGTTCGGTGAATTCGGCGGCCGGGTCCATCGGCTCGCGCGATGGCTCGTCGACCAGGGTGTCCAGCCCGAAACTGTGGTCGCGGTGGCGATGACTCGGGGGATCGATTCGATCGTCGCCGCGCACGCTGTGTGCCGAGCCGGCGGAGTCTATCTGCCGCTCGACCCGCACAGTCCCGCGCAACGCGCCGACCGAATCCTCGGAACATCCGCCGCCGCACTGGTTCTCACCACCGCGGTCGACGGCTTCCGGACCGATCGCGCGCCGGTGACGCACGTCGAAGCACTGGAGCTGTCCGGTTTCGCCGATACCTCGATCACCGACCTCGACCGACTCGCACCACTGCTCCCCCGCAATGCCGCGTACCTGCTGTTCACCTCGGGCTCCACCGGCGAACCGAAGGGCGTGAGCGTCTCGCACGAGGCGATCGTCAACACCTTCGAGTGGATGCAGCGACGGCACCGGTTCGGCGCGGGCGACACCGTCTTGTACCGCACCGCGGCGACTTTCGATGCCTCCCTGCTCGAACTGTTCTGGCCCTTGCTGGTCGGCGCACGCGTCGTCGCCGCACCGGTCTCCGGGCGACTCGACCGCGACCCGCACTATCTCGCCGACCTGATGGCGACCGAGCGGGTCGGCATGGTGCAGCTGACATCGTCGATGCTCACCGTGCTCGCCGAGGAAGCCGACCTGAGCGGCTGCACCGCGCTGCGCTGCGTGATCACCGGTGGCGAACCACTGCCCCCGCCGACCGCACAGCGGATCAGGACGCTCACCGGCGCCCGAGTGCACAACCTCTACGGGCCCACCGAAGCCGCGGTCTGCATCACCCACCACGAGACCTCCGACGCCGACAGCGGCAATGTCCCGATCGGCCTACCGGCCTCGGGTGCCGACGTACGCGTCCTCGACACCGAACTCCACCCGGTTCCGGCCGGGGTGATCGGCGAGTTGTACCTCACCGGAACACAATTGGCGCGCGGCTACCTAGCGCGTCCGGGCCGAACCGCGGGTTCGTTCGTCGCCGACCCGCTGGGTAACGGCGAACGGATGTACCGCACCGGCGATCTCGCGAGCTGGGGCCCGCACGGCGAACTCGACTACGTGGGCCGCGCCGACAGCCAGGTGAAGCTGCGCGGTCAACGCATCGAACTCGGCGAAATCGAAGCGGCCCTGCTGCATTGCCCCGGCGTCGCCCACTCCGCGGTGATCCTGCGCGAGGACACCCCCGGCGATCAACGCCTCGTCGCCTACCTGGTCGCCAAGGCGGACACCGAGATCGACATCGCCACCGTCCGGTCCGGCCTACAAGCACGGGTGCCCGCCTACATGGTCCCCGCCGCGTTCGTCGTCCTCGACCACATCCCCCGCACGACGAGCGAGAAGATCGACCGCAAAGCCCTGCCCGTCCCGACCTACGCGGTCTACGGTGCCGAGAACCTCACGGCCGCACCGAGTAACGCTGGGCCATCGCCCGAAATGCCCGCGGATACCCGGCACAGGCCGCGGAATACGCCGAGCGCCCGCGATCTGATTGCCGTCGGCGACACCACCGCGACCAGTACCGGCCGCAACCACGACACCGACCTGGTCAGCACCATCCGCACGGCAATGGCCGCGGTGCTCTCCACCGCCGACATCGGTGCCGACGCCGACTTCTTCGAGGCAGGTGGGCACTCCCTCACGGCTGTGCGGGTGATGGGCAGGCTGCGGCGGGCAGGGCTCGCGGTCGTGCTCGACGATGTGTTCGAAGCGCCGACACCACAAGCCCTCGCCGACCGGATCACGCAGAGCGACAACAGCTCTCGAACGGCGGAAAGCACGGACCTCGAGAATGCCTGGGGCTCCCGACTCGACCATGTCCTCGAACTGCGCCCCACCGGTTCGCGGGATCCGCTGTTCTGCGTTCACCCGGTCGGCGGCACCGCCTGGCAATTCGGCCCCCTCGCGACACTCCTGCGCGCCGAGCGCCCGATCATCGGCCTGCAACTACCCACCCTGAGCGACAACACTTTCCGTGCCGAGACCATCGACGACCTGGCCGCGCACTACATGTCGACCATCCGCCGAATCCAACCGCACGGCCCCTACCACCTGCTCGGCTACTCCCTCGGCGGCACCATCGCCCACGCCATGGCCGCCGCACTGACCGCGGCGGGCGAACAGGTCGACTTCATCGGCCTGGTCGACGCGTTCGCCCTGTCCGATCTCACCGAACAGGCGTCCCGCGCCCTTGCCGACCCCGCCGACCTGGACCAGCTGCTCCCCGAAATCCCCGAGGACGCACCGGAACTGGTGACGAAGCTACGCGAAGCCGCGACCACCCTGCTCGGCCTCGTCTCCGCGTCCACCGCGGCCGCGTACGACGGCCCGATGGCGCTCTACGCCGCCGACACCGGAACCACACCCGGCCGCACCGAGGCGCAACTGGCGGGCTGGCAGTCCGCACAGGCCCGGCTCGTGGTGCGCCGACTGCCCTACTCCCACTTCGAGATCGTGTCGCCCGCCGGCTGGGCCGAGATCGCGGCACTTCTCGACACAGACCCGGTGATCAGCGGCTGAGCATGCAGCACACCGCTTTTCACCGTTCGAAAAGAAAGATGAGGACAACCCCTTCCATGTTCACCACACGATCATCGGGCAGGCTCCGCGCCACCCTCGCCCTGCTGGTTCTCGCGCTGATCGCAGCGCTCACCGGCTGCAGTAGCTCCTCGGGCGACACCGCCGCACCCACCGGTCCGCGCGAGGTCCAGACGCCGAAGGGCACCGTCTCCGTGCCCGCCGATCCGCAGCGGATCGTCGTGCTCAACGGCACCCTGGCCGGCTACCTCTACGACCTCGAGGCGCCCGTCGTCGCCGCCGACCCGCGCCTGCTCGGCGTGGCAAGCAAGCCCGGCGAGTTCCCGACCGGCTGGGCCGAGGACGCGGCGAAGCAGGGCACGAAGGCCCTGCCGACCGGCGAGAACATCAACCTGGAGTTCATCGCCGCCCAGCGCCCCGACCTGATCATCGGCGGCGGCCAGGGCTACCCGGCCCAGCAGTCGGTGAACGCCTACGACCAGCTCAGCGCGATCGCCCCGACCGTGCTGGTGCCGACCGAGACCACCTACTGGCAGGACCAGCTGCGGGTGATCGCCGATGTGGTCGGCAAGCCGTCCAAGGTCGACCAGCTGATCACCAACTACAAGGACAAGCTGGCCAAGGCCAAGGCCGCCATCAAGGCGCCCGCGGGCAACACCGTGATCATGCAGTCGCTCAAGAGCCAGAAGCCGACCGCGTTCGTGCCGACCGCCGCACTGCCCACGCTGCTGTCGGAGGTCGGGTTCACCCTGGATCAGCAGCTCGAAGCCAAGGCGGGCAACCCCGCTCGCGAAGGCAGCGCCGACTTCATCAGCTTCAGCCCGGAGCTGCTGAACACCGCCGTCGACGCGCCCGTGCTGTTCATGATCCCGCTCAACGGCGGGCGGAGCCTGGCTGAGCTGCGGGCCGACCCGATGTACGCGTCGCTGCCCTCGTTCAAGGCGAACACGGTCTTCGAGCTGCCCGCCACCAGCTCGCGTCCGGACTACCGCACGGTCATGACCACGCTCGATCTGCTCGTGGAACGCTTCAAGTGACAGCGGTCGGCGGCCTGCTCATCGACATCAGCCCGCTACGGACCTCGCGTCCGTTCCGGTGCGCGTTCGCGGCGCGGCTGGTGTCGGTGCTCGGGCTCGGGCTGCTCATGGTGGCCCTGCCGTTGCAGGTCTATCAACTGACCGGCTCGACCCTGCAGGTCGCCGGCATCGCGACAACCACCGCGGCTGCACTGTTCGCAGGCAGCCTCGCCGGCGGGGTGATCGCCGACCGCTACGACCGGCGCACCGTGATCCAATGGTCGCGCAGTGCAGCAGGTTTCGGCTTTCTGATGCTCGGCATCAATGCCGTGCTGCCGGATCCGATGCTGTCGGTGATCTATCTGGCCGCCGTCATCGACGGGCTCGCGGGCGGGGTGAGCGGCTCGGCCCTGATGGCACTGGTCCCGATGCTCGTCGGGCGCGACAAGATCGCGGCGGCAGGCGCTTTGACCGCGCTCACCACCGACGTGGGCACGATGATCACGCCCGCGATCGCCGGTGTGCTCGTCGCGCAGGCGGGGGTGTCGGTCGCGTTCTTCCTGTGCGCGGGCGCCACCGCCGCCACGGTCGGACTGATCACCGCGATCGGTCCTGCCCCACCGCCGGCCCGCGAGCTGCAGAACCCGCTGCGCGAATTGGCGATCGGCATTCGATTCGCCGTGCAGCACAAGACTATTCGAATCATCTTGCTGACCGGCATGATCGCCATGCTGGTCAGCGGGCCACTGGTGCTGCTGCCCGCCTACGCCGATGTCGAACTCGGCGCGGGCCCCGGCACCCTCGGCCTGCTCTACGCCGCGCCGGGCGCCGGTGCTGTCATCGGCTCGCTCACCAGCGGCTGGATGAGCCGCACCCGCTACAACGGTTTGGCCCTGCTGATCTCGCTGGCACTCATGCCACTGGGGGTGATCGCCGCCGGACTGTGGTCGCACGCGGCGCTGGTCTTCCTCGGGCTGGCCGGATTCGGCCTGGCCAGGGCGGTGAACATCGTGCTGCGCTACACCCTGCTGCAACAGCAGGCGCCTGAGGAACTGCGCGGCCGGATGGCCGGGCTGCTCATGGTGCAGTCGGTGACCGGCACCGCGATCGGCTCGATGGTCGCCGGTTTCGTCGGCCAATTCTTCGCACCTGGCTCCGCGCTCGTGATCTACGGCGTCGCGGTCCTGGTACTCACCGGCGTGGTGGCACTCGCCGCCGGGCCGCTGCACGGAAAGGAACAGCAGTGACAGATCGCAGTGGCTATGCCGCGCGCATCGCCGAAGTGCTCGCCAGTGAGCACGGCGCCAAGGTCCCGTATCCGATCGGACTGCAGGAAGTGGAGGTGATCCGCACGGTCGCCGTCGGGGCCGGGCTGCTCAGGATCACCTTCGGCGGTCCCGATATCGCGTCCTTCCACAGCTACGTGCCGGATGAACATGTGCGCCTGGTCTTTCCGTGCGAGGACGGCGTGCTTCGCCTGCCCGCGCGCGACGGTCAATCACTCGAGTGGGGCAACCCGCGACCGGTGTCGCGCGAATACACCGTGCGCCGCCACAGCATCGCCGACAACGAACTCGACATCGATTTCGCGATCCACCCCGGCGGCTTGGCCTCGGAGTGGGCGAGCGCGGCGACCCCGGGCACCAAGATCCACATCGCGGGCCCGCCCGGCGGCGTCGTCGTCCCCGAGTCCTACGACAAGTTCCTCTTCGTCGGTGACATCACCGCACTGCCCGCCATCGCGCGCTGGCTGGAACGGTTGCGGCGGACCGCGCAGGGCTGGGCGTTCATCGAGGTGACCGGACCCGAGGAAGAGATCGAGATCGACGCGCCCGAGGGCATACAGGTGCGCTGGCTGCACCGTGGCGACCTCGAGCCGGGCACCGGTGACGCACTGGAGAAGGCCGTGCGCGGCGTGGAAGTTCCGGCTGGACAGCGCGTTTACGCGTGGGTCGCGGGCGAGGCCGGATGCCTGCGTGGCATTCGCAAGGTCGTGCGCGGCGAACTCGGCATCGGCCCCAAGGACTCACTGATCGCCGGCTACTGGAAGCGCGGCGTCGCCGACTTCGATCGAGAGGAATGAGCGATGACCGACGAACAAGTCATCACCGATGTGGCCACGGCACTCGGCGTCGACCGATCCGAACTGGCCACCGATACCGACCTGCTCGACGCGGGGCTCGACTCCGTACGCATCATGTCGCTCGTGGAGAAATGGCGGTCGGCCGGACATGCAGACATCGACTTCCCCACGCTCGCCGGTGATCCCGTGCTCGGGTCGTGGATCGAACTGCTGGCCTGAGCGCGCCGTTCGGGTGCGGGTCGGCGGTGACAGTGTGCCACCGCCGACCCATTCGGATGCCGGGCGCCGCGTCAGCGAGAACCTGCGAGCCGCCCTGTCAGTTGCCGTGCGCACCGTCGGCGAGGGCCTGCCGCAAATCCTTGCGACTGGTCTTGCCGACGCCGGTTTCCGGGAATTCGTCGACAACCACGACCGTGTCGGGCATCTTCCACGCCGCGACGCCGCGCGAGCGGACGAACTTGCGCACCGAGATCAGCGTGGGTCGCTGCGCGGGATCGATCGGCTGGACGAAGGCACAGATACGTTGACCCAGCACCGGATCCGGTGTTCCGACGATGACAGCGTCGCGGACCGCGGGATGTTCGAGCAGGTGCGCCTCGAGCTCCTCGGCCGACACCTTCTCGCCGCCCCGGTTCACCCAGTCGCCTGCCCGGCCCGCGACCACGAGGTTGCCGTCGGGGCGCACGGACACGATGTCGCCGGTGCGGTACCAGCCGTCGGCGGTGAAGCTGCGGGCGTCAGCGTCGGGGTTGTTGTAGTAGCCGCGAATTGTGTAGGGGCCCTGCGTGATCAGGTTGCCTGTACCGCCCGGCGCCACCTCGGTTCCGCTGTCGTCGACGACGGCGAGCTGATCGTGCTCCGACATCGGCCGCCCCTGGGTGCTGACCACCACGTCGATCGGGTCGTCGAGCCGGGTGTAGCAGACCAGGCCCTCGGCCATACCGAACACCTGCTGCAAGGTCACCCCGAGCGCGGGACCGATCCGGCGGGCGAGCTCGTCCTGGCACCGCGCCCCGCCTACCTGGAGCACTCGCAGACTGGACAGATCAGGGGTCTCGCCCGCCTCGGCACGCTCGGTCCACAGCCGCGCCAGCGGGGGCACCAGGCCCGTGATGGTGACGCCGAACCGCTCGATCAGCGGAAAGGCCGTCGCCGGAGTCGGATCCGGCGTCATCGCGACCGCGCCGCCCGCCCACAGTGCGCCCAGGATGCCGGGCGAGCTCATCGGGAAGTTGTGCGCGATCGGCAGCGTCGCGAGATAGACGGTCGCGTGATCGAGTGCGCAGATCTCGGCGCTGCGGCGCACGCTGTAGAGGTAGTCGTCGTGGGTACGGGCGATGAGCTTCGGGATGCCGGTACTGCCACCCGACAGCTGCAGGAACGCCACATCGCTGGCCGACGGACCCGCCAATTCGGCAGGGGTGTCCCGATATTCGTCGATGCCGTGCGCGCCATCGGGCAGCGACTCGCAGTCGATCAGCAGCAGGTGGCGCAGACTCTCGACCTCGGCGCGCACCTCGGCGGCCAGCGCCGCGTAATCGAATCGCTGATGAGTGCCACAGGTGATCATCGCCGTCGCCGCGGCGGCCTGCGCGATCGGCACCAGCTCGGCCTTGCGGTGGGCGGGCAGACAGAACACCGGCAGCGCGCCGAGTTTGAACAGCGCGAAGATCACCTCGACGAACTCGGCGCGGTTGGGCAGCTGCACCAGCACCCGGTCGCCGGGTGCGATGCCGAGGCGGACGAAACCGGTCGCGAGCGAGCTCGAACGGTGGTCGAGTTCGGCGTAGGTCCAGCTGTTCGCGTCGTCGAGGACCGCGATCCGGTCCGGCGCCGCGACCGCGCGCGCGGTGAGCACATCGCCGAATGTCTCACCGGTCCAACAGTTCTGCTCTCGATAGCGTTGTGCCAGCTCAGCGGGCCATGGTGTGAAGCCGGGGAGCACGGGATCGGTCAAGTCGAGCACCTCTTTCCAGCGGGTCTTCGGAATTCCTCGCCGGAAGCTGTGAGGGAAGCTAACCACCCGACGATGAAATCAGGTTAGGCTAACCTCATGCATAGTGGTGAGTCCAGAGGGCGGATCGTTGTCGTCACCGGCGCCGCGGGGGGCATCGGCGCCGCGATCGCCGCCCGTTTCGCCGGTGAAGCCCGGGTCCTCTCCCTGTGGGACCGCGACCCCGCCGTACACACGGCCGCCGCGGCAGTGGCGGCGTCGGCCGGGGGCCGCCTCTCGCGCGACACCGATGCCGTGTCGACGTCGGCCGCTCGGGGCGCCGCGACCGGGGCGCGTGGAACAGCCTATGCGCCAACACAATCTGTTCACGGCGTCGAGGTCGATGTCAGCGATGCCGGTTCCGTGCGCGCGGCCTTCGACCGTCTCGTCACCGAATACGGGCCGCCCGATGTCGTCGTGCACGCGGCCGGACTAATGGTCGGTGGCTCCGCGCTGGAGCTCGACCCCCAGGACTGGGCGCGTTGCCTGACCGTCAATGCCACCGGCACGATGCTGGTCACCCAGCGCGCGGCCGCCGAGATGGTGTCCGCCGGTCGCGGGGCGATCGTGGTCGTCTCCTCGAACGCGGCCGCCACGCCACGCGTCGGGATGGCCGCCTACGGCGCCGCCAAGGCCGCCGCGACCGCGTTCACCCGCTCCCTCGCCCTGCAGGTCGCGCCGCTGGGCGTGCGGGTGAACCTGGTTTCGCCGGGCTCCACCGATACCCCGATGCTGCGCGACATGTTCGGCGGCACCGTCGACGACGCGGCCGAGAACGCGCTGCTCGACGGCGATCCGAGTGTCTATCGCCTCGGAATCCCCTTGCGGCGCATCGCCACTCCCGCCGATATCGCGGGCTCAGTCCACTTCCTGGCGTCCGAGGACGCCCGCCACATCACCATGCACGACCTGCGGGTCGACGGTGGCGCAACGCTCGACATGTGACCGAGAGGAATGATCACCATCAGTACCGACAGCTCAGACCCCGCTTTCCTGCTGTCCCGTCCGCGGCGGACCGTGTCCGCCACCGCGGGCGGGACGGTCTTCCGCTCGGCACACGAGGCGATCACCGCGCTGCGCAGTGGCCGGATCAGCCACATCGTCGGCGCGCTACCGTTCACGCCCGGTGCCCCGGCCGCACTCTGGGCGCCGGATTCGGTGACGATCACCGAGGCGCCGCACCAGCCAGGTGCGCGGGTGCTCGATCCGCAGGCGGCTCCCCTGCCCAGCTCGCAGGGATCCCCCCGTGAGCCCAGCTCGCGTGCGCTCCCGCAGTTCGAATTCGACGCGGCGCTGCCCACGCCGGAGGAGCACCGGCAGCGCGTCGCCAACGCCGTCGAACTCCTCGCCGACCCCGCCCATCCGCTGCGAAAGGTGGTGCTGGCCAGAGCCGTTCGTGCTCGCTCCGCGAATCCGGTTCGCGCGCTGGACATTCTCGACATGATGATCGCCTCGGATCCGATGTCGAACGGCTTCCTGGTCGACCTGTCCGCGGCGGGTGGCCGATATCCCGGTCGACACCTCGTCGGCTCCAGCCCGGAGATCCTGGTGCACCGCACCGGAAACCAGGTCCTAAGCCATCCGCTGGCAGGTTCGGCTCGCCGCGTGCTCGACGACAGCAGCGCCGACCGGAGCGCCGCCGACACCCTGCTCGCCTCCACCAAAGACCTGGCCGAACATCGCTTCGTCACCGATCAGGTTTCGGCCGTACTTCGCGACCGGTGCGCCGAAGTCCACACTCCCGCACCGGAACTCATGGCCACTCCGGCCATGTGGCACATCGGCACCCCGATCACCGCCACCGTCCCGCTCGCCGGGCCCTCGGCGCTCGAGCTGGCCGTAGCCCTGCATCCGACGCCCGCGATCTGCGGCACACCCACCGCGGCGGCGGCCCGCGTCATCGCCGAACTCGAGGGCGAACGCGGCTTCTACGCGGGCGCGGTCGGCTGGTGTGATGCCGACGGCAACGGTGAGTGGATGGTGAGCATCCGCTGCGCCGAACTGTCCGCCGACGGCACCACCCTGCTCGCCCACGCGGGCGGCGGGATCGTCGCCGCCTCCGACCCCGCCGCCGAATTGGCTGAGACCACCGGCAAATTCCAGCGCATCCTCGGGCCGCTCGGTATCGCCGACCTGCCCGTCAGCGTCGGCTGACCCCCGCCGACCCCACCGAAGAGCCAACGGAGATCCCGCATGCCCATCCCCCCGATCGCGCCGTACCCGATGCCGAGCGCGGACGAATTCACCGCCGCCCAGGTCGACTGGACCGCCGACCCCGGCCGCAGCGCGCTGCTGATCCACGACATGCAGCAGTACTTCCTCGACGCCTACGACCTGTACCGCGACCCCGCCCGCACCCTCATCACCAATATCGCCAAGTTGCGCGACCACTGCCACCAGCTCGACATCCCGGTCATCTACACGATGCAACCCGGCGACCAGCATCCGTCCCGGCGCGGCATCCTCGCGGACTTCTGGGGTACCGGCATGTCCGAGGGTGCCGACACCGAGGTGATCAACGCCATCGCCCCCGATCCACGCGACATCCAGGTCACCAAGTGGCGCTACTCCGCCTTCCAGCGCACCGACCTGCGTGAACTGCTGGGCTACTACGGTCGCGATCAGCTTCTCATCACCGGCGTCTACACCCACATGGGCTGCATGCTCAGTGCCGCGGAGGCTTTCATGGGCGATGTCCGCCCCTTCCTCGTCCACGACGCCACCGCCGACTTCAGTCGCGACGAACACATCATGGCGCTGAATTACGTCGCCCGCCGCTGCGGCGCCGTCACCAGCACCGACAATCTGATCGATCAGCTCGGCAGCGCGCAGGTGGAATCCACCGAACGCCGATCTGCCTGATCCTCGATTCGAGCGCGGTTGTGGCACAGCCACTTCCGTGAACGACCAAGGGCCCTGCCGTTGCGCGCGACGGCAGGGCCCTTCTGGCCGCCGCATCCCGTTGGGCGGCAATCCCATAGAGAACAGGAACACCGTTCATGTCAGTTCATCAAATGACGGCGCGCATGCGTGCCGCCGTCGCGCTCCTGATCGTCGCGGTGGCCGCGACAGCCGCGGGCTGCGGCGGCTCCACCGCCGAACAGGCGGCAGGCACCGGCACTCGCCAGGTGGAAACCGCCAAGGGCCTCGTCACCGTGCCCGCCGACCCGCAGCGCATCGTGGTCCTCAACGGCGCGCTCGCCGGCTACCTCTTCGACCTCGACGCCAACGTGAAAGCCGCGGACCCGCGCATCCTCGGCCTCACGCTGAAGCCCGGCGAGTTCCCCCCGTCCTGGGCCGCGGACGCCAAGGAACAGGGCGCCGTGACGGTGCCTTCCGGAGACGACCTGAACCTGGAGTTCATCGCCGCCCAGCGGCCGGACCTGATCATCGGCGGCGGACCGGGCTATCCGGGCCAGCAGACGATCAAGAACTACGACAAGCTCACGGCCGTCGCGCCCACCGCGCTAGTGCCGTCGGATGCCACCAACTGGCAGGACCAGTTGAAGTCGGTGGCCAACATCGTGAACCGCGTCGACAAGGTGGACACCATGATCACCGCCTACAACGACAAAGTCGCGAAGGTGAAATCGACTGTGAAGCTGCCGCAGGGCGCGACTGCCGTGATGCAGTCCCAATCGGACGGCAAGCCCATCCTGCTCGTCCCCAATGCCCCGCTGGGCGCGTTGCTCGCCGACGTCGGCTTCACCATCGACGACAAGATCGAAGCGAAGGCGGGCAACCCGACCCGGCCCGCGGCAGGCGACTGGGTGACCTTCAGCCCCGAACTGCTGAGCACCGTCGTCGACGCTCCGGTGCTGTTCGTGATCTCGGTCGACAACGGCCGCGATATCGCCCAGCTGAAGCAAGATCCGGCACTGGCCATGCTCCCGTCCTTCCAGCAGGGCCAGGTCTACGAACTGCCCGCGGACAGCAAGCGCCCGGACTATCGGGTTGCCATGGCGACGCTGGACCTGTTGGCCGAGCGCTTCAAGTGAGACTGCGGCCCGCCTGATCGAGCGCACCGACCGGCAGGGCCTAGCGCGCCGTAGCCCGCGCGCTCTGATCGTCGACGCGATCACCTGCACGTGCGTCTTCGACGGAGTGCGTGATCGACGTCGGGATCTTGGGCAGCGCATAGGCGTGATGGCGCCCGATCCAGTGCAGTAGCTCCTCGCGGACCGCGCAGCGCAGGGTCCACGCGTCGTCGGCATCGGCGGCCGACATCGTCGCACGCACGACGATGTCGGTCGGCGTGCTGTCGGTGACCAGGAGATTCCAGTTGCGACCGTCCCATTCCTCGCAGTCGCGCAGATACGCGTGCAGATGCTCGCGCAGTGCCTGCACCGGGGTGCTGTGGTCGAGGTGCAGCAGTACCGTGCCGGTGACCTGCGCGCCGCCGCGCGACCAGTTCTCGTAGGGCTTGCTGTTGAAATAGGACACCGGCATGGTGAGCCTGCGGTCGTCCCAGATCCGCACGGTCAGGAAGGACAGGGTGATCTCCTCGACGACACCCCACTCCCCTTCCACCACAACGGTATCGCCGATCTTGACCGAGTCGCCGAAGGCGATCTGCAACCCGGCCATGAGGTTGCTCAGGGTCGACTGGGCGGCGACGCCGACGATGATGCCGATCACGCCCGCCGAGGCCAGCATCGAAGTGCCAAGGGTGCGCAGGCTCGGGAACAGCAACAGGATGGCCACCGCGGCGGTGGTGACCACCAGTACCGAGGTGACGATGCGGCGCACCAGTCCGAGCTGGGTGCGCAGCTGACGCACGCGCGAAATCTCGCTGGCGCGTTGGGCGTAGCGGCCGAGCAGGCTATCGGCGGCCACGTCGGTGGCCCGGATGACCAACCACACCGCGGCGATGATGGCCGCTGTCGCCAGGAAGTTCCGGATCACCGCGTCCTGGCGCAGGTCGAGCTCAGCATAGGGGTAGACCCCGTGCAGGGTGACCGTGCCGAGCAGCACCTGAAGCGGCAGTTGCAGTCGCCGCAGCGACGGCAGGTGGACGCTGGGACTGCGGCGCGCCGCGTAGCGCAGCAGACGCTCGACCAGCAAACCCACCGAAACCGTGATCGCCACCGTACCGAGCAGCACGATGATCGGCCGCAATATCTCCTCCACGAGATCGAACTCCTCTCGTTGTCGGCTCACCTCAGGTGGGGCATACCCGCACCCACCGACCACAGACATGACCGTCTGATTGCGAGTCGTGGGGTCGGCACAACGACAAGAGGCTCCGCTGTCCGACGCGAACAGCGGAGCCTCTTGCGGTTGTATTCGGCTGTCTTACAGCGCTTTCAGTTCCTCGGTGACCGCACCGACGGACTTCTTCGCATCACCGAACAGCATCGAGGTGTGGTCGGCGTAGAACAGCGGGTTGTCGATACCGGCGAAGCCGGAGTTCATCGAGCGCTTGAGCACGATGACGCTCTTGGCCTGGTCGACGTTGAGCACCGGCATGCCGTAGATCGGGCTGGACTTGTCGTCGCGGGCGGCCGGGTTGGTGACGTCGTTGGCGCCGATGACCAGGACCACATCGGTGCGATTGAACTCACCGTTGATGTCGTCCATTTCCTTCATCGCGTCGTAGGACACCTCGGCCTCGGCCAGCAGCACGTTCATGTGACCGGGCATGCGACCGGCGACCGGGTGGATCGCGTACTTGACCTCGACGCCCTTGCCCTCGAGCAGCAGCGCCATCTCCTTGACCGCGTGCTGGGCCTGCGCCACGGCCATGCCGTAGCCGGGGACCACGATCACCTGATTGGCGTAGGCCATCTGGATCGCGGCGTCGGCGGCAGAGGTGGCCTTCGCCGTCTTGGCCTCACCGTCGCCCGCACCGGCGACCGCGCCGCCGCCACCGAAGCCACCGGCCACGATCGCGGGGATGGAGCGGTTCATGGCCTTGGCCATCAGGTTGGTGAGGATGGTGCCCGAGGCGCCGACGATCATGCCCGCGACGATCATCGCGGTGTTGTTCAGCGCCAGACCCGCGGCCGCGGCCGACAGACCGGTCAGGGCGTTGAGCAGCGAGATGACGACCGGCATGTCCGCGCCACCGATGGGGAGCACGACCATCAGGCCGAGCACACCGGCGAGCAGGAGCAGCGCGATCATCCACAGCTGCGAGACGCCACCGTTGTCGGCGCCGAGGCCGATCACCACGGCGCACACGATCGCGCCGACGAGCAGCAGCAGGTTCAGCGGCTGCTGCAGGCGGCCGATGCCGATCGGCTTGCCGGACAGGATCTCCTGCAGCTTCGCGAAGGCGATGATCGAGCCCCAGAAGGAGATCGAGCCGATCACCGCGGCGAACAGCGAACCGATGATGATGTGGATGGTCGGTTCTTCGTGCAGGTCGGAAAAGCCCGCGCTGTCGACGAATTCGGCCCAGGCGATCAACGCGACGGTGCCACCACCGACACCGTTGAACGCGGCGACCAACTGCGGCATCTCGGTCATCTTGGTGCGGATGGCGGGCGGAACACCCAGTGCCACACCGACGATCAGGCCGGCGGCGATGAGAATCCAGTTGAGCATGGCGGCGTGGCGCACCGAGATCAAGGTGGCGACGACGGCCAAAGCCATACCGACAGCGGCGATCTGGTTACCACGGACCGCGGTCTTCGGACCGGTCAGGCCCATCAGGCCGTAGATGAACATGGAGAAGGCCACGATGTAGAGGCCGTTGACCAGGTAGGTCATGTTGTCGACTGCGTGCATCACTCGGCCGCCTTCTTCTTACCCTTGAACATGCCGAGCATGCGGTCGGTGACCACGAAACCACCGATGACGTTCAATGTTCCGAACACCACGGCGACGAACAGGATCACCTGCACCAGCAGCGAGGGGTCTTTCACATTGCCCAGGGTCACCAGCGCGCCGAGCACGACGATGCCGTGAATGGCGTTGGTACCCGACATCAGCGGGGTGTGCAGGGTGTTGGGGACCTTGGAGATCACCGCGAAGCCGACGAAGCCGGAAAGCACGAGGATCGCGATATTGGCGAGCAGTTCGGTGTACATCAGGCTTCCACCTCACGGGTGACGCAGGAATCCGCCAGCACCTGATCATCGAAATCAGGGGCGAGCTTGCCGTCGACCAGCATCAGTTCCAGCAGCGCCGAGATGTTCTTCGAGTACAGCTCGGAAGCGTGCTCGGGCATCGTGGCGGGCAGGTTCAGCGGCGAGGCGATGGTCACCTCGTGCTTGACGACGGTCTCGCCGGGTTCGGTGAGTTCGCAGTTGCCACCGGTCTCCCCGGCCAGGTCGACGATCACGCTGCCGGGCTTCATGCCCTCGACAGCGGCCGTGGTGACCAGGCGCGGTGCGGGGCGACCCGGCACCAGCGCGGTGGTGATCACGACGTCGAAGCCCTTGATGGCGTCTTCGAGGGCCTTCTGCTGCTGGGCTTTCTCCTCGTCGGTGAGTTCGCGGGCGTACCCACCCTCACCGGCGGCGTCGATACCCAGGTCGAGCCACTGCGCACCGACCGAGCGCACCTGATCGGCGACCTCGGGACGCACGTCGTAACCGGTGGTCCGCCCACCGAGGCGCTTGGCCGTTGCGAGGGCCTGCAGACCGGCGACACCGACACCGAGTACCAGTACGGTGGCCGGCTTCACGGTGCCCGCGGCGGTGGTGAGCATCGGGAAGAACCGGGTCGACTCCGACGCGGCGAGCAGCACGGCCTTGTAACCGGCCACGTTCGCCTGCGAGGACAGCGCGTCCATCACCTGCGCGCGCGAGATACGCGGAATCGCCTCGACGGCGAAAGCCTGCACACCGGCCGACTTCAGCGCGCCGATCTGATTCTCGGCATTGCGCGGGGCCAGGAAACCGATCATGGTCTGCCCGGAGGACAGCTTGGCCACCTCGGCATCGCTGGGCGGGGCGACCTTGACGACGACCTCGGCCGACCATGGGTCACCGATGGTCGCGCCTGCCGCTACATAGGCAGCGTCGGGGATGAGGGCGCCGAGGCCGGCACCGGCTTCCACGATCACCTCGACACCCTGCTTGGACAGGGCGGGGATGATCTTGGGCACCAATGCGACCCGCCGCTCACCCGGGCCGGACTCGCGAACGACTCCGACACGCGCTCCGCGCGGCGAACCCTCGCCCACGTTTTGCGTTGTCTCCACTAGTCAGACTTCCTTTTCGTGCTGGCTTCGAGCCTGGGAACAACGGGGCAGCCGAAGTTACCTGTGAGTAAGTTCGACTGAAATCCTGGCAACTGTACTCGGCTCGCGGTGAGCCTAGCGGAGATGCCCGTCACAACGGAGAACTGGACTGACGACCACAAAACGGACACCTGGGCCCTGATCAGCTGTAACAACCCGGCGGGCACCGGCCGGTGCCCGCACCCAGATTCGTCGCCGCAGGTGGGGCGTACAAGACCGCACATCCGGGTCGGTTACTTACCTCGACGTCCGGCTCCTGGCCGGATACCCCCACATTCGGCCAGACGTGACGCGCATCATGCCGGTGCGCGGTTCGGGCTGTTGCGCGACCCAGGTCACACCGTAGGGTCGAGGCCGTGAACGACTGCGCCTTCTGTCTGATCGTGGCGGGTGCCGCACCGGCGACCGTGATCTACTCCGACGACGCGGTGTGCGCGTTCCTCGACATCCGTCCCATCACCCGTGGCCATACGCTGATCGTTCCCAAGGTCCACGCGACCGAGCTCGACGATCTCGATCCCGAACTCGGGGCCCGCATCTTCCGTACCGGGCACCGTCTCGCTCGCGCCCTGCGCGTGAGCGGGCTCGCCAGCGACGGAGCCAATCTCATCCTCAACGACGGCACCGCCGCCTTCCAGACCGTCGGTCACGTCCATCTGCACGTGGTCCCGCGCAAACACGGTGACAGACTCACCTTCGCCAAGGGCTTCCTTTTGCGTCGTCCGCACGAACCGAATTCGACCGCAGCGGCGATCCGCGCGGGCCTGTCCGCGCTCGACCAGAGCGAAGCAGAAGGAGCACAGGGATGATCGAGACCCCCGGGCGCGAGCAGCTCACCGATCTGCTCGCCGAGCAGTGGGAAACCATCGGCCTGCTGGTCGCCGACCTGGACGAGAAGGCTTGGCGCCGAACATCTCCGCTGCCCGGCTGGACCCTGTTCGACGTGGTCGCGCACGTGGTCGGCACCGAATCGTGGCTGCTCGGCGATTCACCGCCGCCGCATGACCCGTTGCGTCCCAAGACCGACGTGCGCACGTTGCCGCATGTGCGCAACGAAGTGGCGGTGCTCAACGAGATCTGGGTCGACCGGTTGCGCCCGCTCTCCGGCAAGCGCCTGCTCGCGATGTTCGACGAGACCACCGAGCGTCGCCGGGCCGCACTGGCCGCCATGGACGACGAAGCCTGGCAGGCCTCGACCGTCTCGCCGGTCGGGCAGGTGCCCTACGGGCGGTTCATGCGGGTGCGGCTGTTCGACTGCTGGATGCACGAACTCGACCTGGCCGACGGGATCGGGCGCAGTGTGTCCGAAGGGGGTGCGCGGGCCGAGGCGGCGTTCGCCGAACTGACCATCGGGCTCGGCCGTGCGGTGGTGAAAGGTGCCAAGGCGCCGGAAGGTTCGCTGATCACCGTCGAGCTGACCGGGCCGGTGACCAGGCAGGTACACGTGTCGGTGGCCGGTGGGCGCGGGTCGGTGCTCGACGAGGCTCCCGGTGAGCCGACAACCGTGATCCGGCTGGACTCCGGACTCTTCGCTCGCTTGCGCGGCGGGCGCACCACCGCGGACCGGCACCCCGGCGAGGTCGCCGTCGAGGGTGATACCGCGCTGGGCGAGCGGCTCGTACGGAACCTGGCGTTCACCATCTGATGCGACTGTTCCTGGCCTCGTACCGGTTCGGTGGTTTCGCGGATCGGCTCGCCGGGCTCGTCGGCGCACCGGGGCGGGTCGCGGTGATTCCGAACGCGTGTGACGCGTGGCCCGATGCCTGGGCGTCGGCCGTGATGAGTGATGTGAAACCACTGGAGCAGCAGGGTTATTCGCCGGAGGTTCTCGATCTGCGTGCGTACGTCGGGCAGCCGGACCGGCTGGAACGGCATCTTCGCGGGTTTGCGATGGTCTGGGTGCGTGGCGGCAATACGTTCGTCCTGCGGGCCCAATTCGCCCGCAGCGGTGCCGATTCCGTGCTTACCGCCTTGTTGCGCGCGGATGCGCTGGTGTACGCGGGCTACAGCGCGGGTGCGTGTCTGCTCGGACCCGATCTGCACGGGCTGGAAACCATGGACGACCCAGCCGAGGTGCTGCCCGCCACCGGGATCGAACCACGCTGGGACGGACTGGGTTTGGTGGGTCGTCGGCTGGTCGTTCATCTGGACTCCCCCACTGACCCGGACGGAGAATCCGCGGCGATGCTGGCCAACTGTGTGGCCGAGGAGATCCCGCACTGGGCGCTCACCGACAGCGACGTCGTCCTGGTCGACGGCGATCGCACCGAGGTGCTCCGGGGCTGACCCGATCAGGCAGTGGTCAGCGCCGGTTTGCGGCGGAACACGATCCAGCGCATCGCGCTGTACATGTACACGGCCTCACACGCGCCCGCGAGCAGCCTGGCCACGTGATATTGCACGCCGAGCGCGGCGAGACCCGAGCCGACGCCGAGGATGAACGCCAGATAGTTCACCAGCACCACCACCACATAGACCGCGGCCTGCTTGCCCATCGGGGCGTGCGAGTGGAAATTGAAGGTGCGGTTGAGCAGGAAGGCCAGCCCGAACGCGACGATGTAGGCGAGGGTGATCGACAACCAGACCGCCAGGCCGAGGCCGCTGCGCAGGAGCGTGAGCAACAGCAGGTCGACACCGAAGGTGAAGCTGTTGATCAGCGCGAAGCCGAGGAAGGTGGCGGGCACATAGCGGTCGAGCCCCCACGGCAGCCGCGCGACGACCGCCTCGCACCAACGGGTGAATCGGTCGGCCACCGACTCGGTGACACTCGCCTGATGCTCCACGCCGCCAGCCTGCCAGCGGCAGGTGAAGCCAGGGTGAGCAACCGGCAAACGGGCCGGGCGTCAGCGCCCCGGGGTGCGGCCGACGCGACGCGGAGCGTCAGCGACCGACCGCGGCGATCGGGCGGGTGTCGTAGGTGGTCCATGTGGTGAGGCAGCGGCGACGGGTGAGCTCATCGGACTCGGTGAGGAGCGCATCGCGCAGCAGGCGCGGATCCGCGGCCCAGCCTTCGGCGATCTCGGCCAGCGCGCGGACACCGAACATCCCGGTCGCTTCCAGCGCCCGCAACCATTCGGCGTGTGCGCCGGTGTAGACGCGGTGCATCGCATCGGTGTCGATGCCCGCGTCGGCGAACTCGGCGGCCAACAGCGCACCGACCAGCTCAGCGCGGTTCTGCGGTTCCTTCATCATCGCCAGTCCTCCCTGCGAAAAACGGTGCGGCGCAACAGCGTCGCGTGATCGGCACGCGGGCGGCGCACCGTGGAGCGGAACTCGAAACACGCTGGGCGGCGAGGCAATTCACCGTCGAACACACCCGGTATGGGCATTGTGAAGCATTGGACGGCGTATACACCAACGGGGCGCGCCAAATCACAGTCATGCGGAAACTCACTTGTTCGGCAACACTGCGCATCTGGTCGCATGATCACCAGGCCGCGGTGGATTTCCCTTCTCGGGCGACCAGGACGAACTGCCCGCGAGAGACCGGGTGCGCGGGTTAGCGTGGGTGCGTGGACGAGCGCAGCGTTGACCTCGGTTCGTTGATTTCCGGCTTGTCGGACGGGGCTGTCGTCATCGACCCCGATCTGCTGGCGGGGTATCGCCAGGATTGGGCACGTGATCCCGACGCGGGGACGCCGATGGCCGTGGTGCGGGCGCGCGGGACCGCGGATGTGGCCGCCACGCTGCGCTGGGCACAGGCGAACAAGGTGGCGGTGGTGCCGCGTGGTGCCGGTTCGGGGTTGTCGGGCGGGGCGACCGCGGTGGACGGCGGGATCGTGCTCAGCACCGAGTTGATGCGCGAGATCAGCGTCGACGCGCTCACCCGGATCGCGGTGGTGCAACCGGGGTTGCTCAATGCCGAGGTGAAGCGGGCCGTCGCCGCCGAGGGGCTCTGGTATCCGCCCGATCCCTCGTCGTTCGAGATCTGTTCGATCGGTGGCAACGCGGCGACCAACGCGGGCGGGCTGTGCTGCGTGAAGTACGGCGTGACGACCGACTATGTGCTCGGTATGGAAGTGGTGCTGGCCGACGGGACCGTGGTGCGGCTGGGTGGGCCCCGGCTCAAGGACTCGGCTGGGTTGTCGCTGACGAAACTGTTCGTCGGGAGCGAGGGCACGCTCGGGGTGATCACCGAACTCACCCTGCGGCTGCTGCCCGCGCAGCCACCGCAGTCGACCGTCGTGGCGAGTTTCGGTTCGCTCACCGCGGCGACCGACGCGATCCTGGCCATCACCTCGACGCTGCGCCCCGCCATGCTCGAATTCATGGACACCGTCGCGATCAACGCGGTCGAGGACGAGATGCGCATGGGATTGGACCGCACCGCCGCCGCGCTGCTCGTCGCCCGCTCCGACGCCCCTGGCGAATTCGCCGGGCACGAGGCCCAGCTGATGGTCGACCTGTGCGAGAAAGCCGGGGCGACCGAGGTTTTTCACACCGCCGATGCCACCGAAGGTGAAGCCTTCACCGCCGCACGACGATTCGCGATTCCCGCGGTGGAGAAGATCGGGCCGCTGCTGCTCGAAGACGTCGGGGTGCCGCTGCCCCGCCTCGGCGACCTGATCGCCGGCGTCACCGCCATCGGCGAACGTCACGATGTGCTCGTGTCGGTGATCGCGCACGCGGGCGACGGCAACACCCACCCGCTGATCGTGCACGACCCCACCGATCCCGACAACACCGCCCGCGCCCATCGCGCCTTCGGCGAGATCATGGACCTGGCCATCGCCCTCGGCGGCACCATCACCGGCGAACACGGCGTCGGCCGTCTGAAAAAGGCCTGGCTACCCAACCAGGTCGGCCCCGAGGTCATGGCTCTGACCCGGCGTATCAAAGACGCCCTCGACCCCGAAGGCATCCTCAACCCCGGCGCGGTCCTGTAGCGCGACTAGCATCCGAACCATGACCACCAGGCTCGAACACAACGTCGCCGACACCCGCTACGAGATCTACCACGACGACGTCCTCGCGGGCTACGCCGACTACGCCGAACGGGAAGACACCAAGGTCCGCGACTTCCACCACACCATGACCTTCCCCGAATTCCGGGGCAGAGGAGTAGCGGCCGAAGTCGTGAAATACGGCCTCGACGACTCCCGCGAACACGGCTTCCAGATCATCCCCACCTGCTGGTACGTCGAAAAATACATCGCCGAACACCGGGAATACGCCGACCTGGTTGCCTGATCGGCGCCCGGAGCGAAAGGTCGGCCTAATCGCGCAGATACCGGGCCAGAATCGGGCCGATCACGGCAAGGGCAGCCGGGCCGGTGAGCCGGTTGTGCTCGTGGCCGGTCTGATGGTCGATGATCTCGCCACGGACGTAGGGCCGCCAGGTATCGGCGTTGGGCAGGTAGCCAGGACGGGCGCCGGTGCTGCTGAAGAACAGCAGGTCGCCGTCGAACATCCCGGGTTCGTACGCCGCGGCCTCGCGCACTATCTGCTGGTAGTCGGCGTAGAGCCGCCGCAGGTCCGCCGCGGTGAGCGCGCCGAGGAGCCCGTGGGCTCGGTTACCGGCGCCGACCTCGTTGTCGGCGCCAGTCAGCGGTGCGGCGGTGTAGCCCACCGTCGCGGAATCGGCCGGCGACGCTGGCGGCACGATTCGATCGGGAGCGTCGACGGCAGCGCCGGCACGGAGAAGTTCAGCGGCCTGTTCGGCCTGCGGGCGGTCGCCGTCGAGCAACGCCACGTCCACGCCGCCGAACTCGGCGAGCAGCACCTCCGGCGGCGGCAACTCGGCCGCGCTGGCCGGGTCTACGTCCGCGCGACCGTCGAGGATGGTCAGGGCGTCGACCCGCGCGCCACGGCGCTGGAGTTCGACAGCGACAGCGTGCGCGATCGGCCCACCCGCGGAGTAGCCGAGCAGCCGATACGGTCCGTCGGGCTGGATCGTCTGGATCTCGTCGGCGTAGCGGGCGACCCTGTCCCGGAGCGGGCGGTCGGGTTGGTCGGCCGCGATCCCGGGCGACTGCAGACCGTAGACCGGGAAGCCTGGGTCGAGGTGACCGACCAGACCGGTGTAGCACCAGGCCACCCCGATCGCCGGGTGCACGCAGAACAACGCGGGACCGCTTCCGCCCGAGCGCAAGGGCAACAGGGTTCGCAGGGCGGGGTCGATCTGATCGCCGGCCCCGGCGATGCGCTGGGCGAGCGCGCCGGGCGTCGGGTCGCCGAACATCCACTGCACCGGCATCGCGACATCGAGCCGGTCACGGATCTGGGAGACCAGCCGGACGGCGATCATGGAGGTACCGCCGAGTTCGAAGAAGTTGTCGTCCAAGCCGACTCGTTCGACACCGAGAACCTCCTCGAACACGGCGACGACGGCCTCCTCGACAGGTGTCACCGGCGGCCGGTAGGGCAGGTCGGCCCGGCGCTCGGGTGCGCGTACCACCGGATAGACGACGGTTCCGGGCGGTGCGGTGACGTCGATCTCGCCGAGCACCCGGCCCGGGTCGGCGGTGAGCGCGTCGAGCACGTCGACGAACCGGTCTGCCAGCGTCCGCGCGGTGGGCGCCTCGAACAGGTCGCGAGCGAAGGTGAGCGTGGCCGACATGCCCGCGGGCGCACCGTCGGGACCGAAGTTCTCGGCCAGCATCCATTCGAGATCGAATTTCGCGCCGACGGGCGGCATCTCGCGTGGGCTGATCCGCAGCCCGGGCAGTTCCACCGGCTCCCGATCGAAGTTCTGGAAGACGAGCAGCACCTGGAACAGCGGGTGGTGCGCAGTGGACCGGGCGGGTGCCATCACCTCGACCAGCCGCTCGAAGGGGACATCGGCGTTGCCGAACGCGTCCAGGTCACCGTCCTTCGTCGCGGCGAGCAGCGTGTCGAAAGTGGCCTCGGGGTCGAGGTGGCTGCGCAGCACCAGCGTGTTGACGAACATGCCGACGAGGTCGTCTAGTTCGCCGTCGCCGCGGCCCGCGACGACCGAGCCGATCGCGATATCGGTGGTGTCGGACAGCCTGGCCAGCAGTACCGCCAGTGCCGCGTGGGCAACCATGAACACGCTGACACCGTGCCAGCGGGCCAGCTCACGCAACCGCACCTGGATCGTGGTGTCGATGTCGAATTCCACCAAGCCCGCGCGGTGGGTGAGCACCGCCGGGCGCGGATGGTCGCTGGGCAGCGCCGATACCTCGGGCAGCCCATCCAGCACGGTGTGCCAGTACTCCAGCTGCTGGTGCGACACACTGGTGGGATCGCGCTCGGCGCCGAGCAGTTCGTGCTGCCACAGCGCGAAGTCGGGGTATTGCAACGGCAATGGCGTCCAGGTCGGCACGGCGCCCGCCCGCCTGGCCGCGTAGGCCACCAGCACGTCGCGGGTCAGCGGTGCCAGTGACCATCCGTCGGAGGCGATGTGGTGCAGCGTCACCACCAGCACCGACCGGTCGTCCTCGATCCGGAGCAGGCGCAGCCGCACCGGCAGGTCGGTGGTCAGGTCGAAGCCATGACCGATCTCGGCGGCGACTCGTTCCTGGATCTGATCCGGCTCGATGGTGTCGAGCTGAATCGGCACCGACGCATCGCCGACGGCACGCACCTGCTGATACGGCTCGCCCTCGGCGTCCACCGGATATACCGTGCGCAGCGATTCGTGACGGGCCACCACGTCCATCAGCGCGGCTCGCAGTACGTCCGGCTCGAAGTCGCCTTCGATCGTCAGCACGATCGGGACATTGTGGGCGGGCGAGGTGGGGTCGTACCGGTTGAGAAACCACATGCGCCGCTGCGCCGCCGAGAGCGGGACCCGGTCGGGGCGGTGGCGGGGGCCGGGGCGCGGGCCGGGCGGGGTGGCCGCGGTGCGCACCGCGACGGCGAGTTCGGCCACGGTCGGCGAGTCGAAGACCACGCGCAGGGGAATGCGGACGTCGAGCGCGGCGCCGAGACGGGCCGCGATCCGGGTGGCGATCAGGGAGTTGCCGCCGAGGGCGAAGAAGTTGTCGTCCAGCCCGACCGTGGGGACGCCGAGCAGTTCGGCGAAGGTGTCGGCCACCGCTCGTTCGGTGGCGGTGACGGGCGCGCGGAACCGGCCCGACCTGATGTCGGGGGTCGGCAGCGCGCCGCGGTCCAGTTTGCCGTTTCCGGTGCGCGGCAAGGCATCGATGACGACGAACGCCGTCGGCACCATGAACGACGGAAGACGCAGCGCCAGCGCTTCTTTCACTGCATCGAGGTCGAACCGCGCCGAAGACTCCGGCACCAGGTAGGCGACGAGCAGTTCACCGAGTGCCGCGTCGGTGTGGACGGTGACCACGGCCTGGTGCACCGTCGGGTCGGCGGTGCAGGCCGCTTCGATCTCGCCCGGTTCGATCCGCAGGCCGCGCAGCTTCACCTGCAAATCGGAGCGGCCGAGGTACTCGAGGCCATGAACGCGCCTGCGCACGAGATCGCCGGTGCGATACATCCGCTCACCCGGCGCGCCGTACGGGTCGGCGACGAAACGCGCGGTGGTGAGATCGGTGCGGCCGTGATAGCCACGGGCCAGCGCCTGCCCCGCCAGATACAGCTCGCCCGCCACACCGTCGGGAACGGGATAGAGCCGCTCGTCGAGAACCAGCGCGGCAAGGCCGGGAACCGGTGTGCCGATGGTGATCTCGGCGCCGGCGACGAGCGGGCCTGCGCCGGTCGCCCAGATCGTCGCCTCGGTCGGGCCGTAGTCGTTGAAGTGCACGCGATCCGGCGCCGCCCACCGCTGTACCAGTTCCGGCGGGCACGGTTCGCCGCCGGTGATGATCGCCCGCAGGTGTTCGTAGGCCACCTTGTCCACCGATGACAGCGCCGAGGGGGTGAGCGCGATGTGGGTGACCCGTTCCCGAGTCAGCAGCGCGCCGAGTTCCACACCACCGAACGCGGTCGGCCCCGCGACCACCAGGGTCGCCGATGCTCCAGCGGCCAGCAGCAGTTCCAGTACGGCGGCGTCGAAGCTGGGTGAGGCGACGTGCAGCACCCGCGATTCGCTGGTAGTGCGCAGCCGTTCCCGTTGTGCGACAACCAGGTTCGCCAGACCCGCATGGGTGACGACCACACCCTTGGGGCGGCCGGTCGACCCGGATGTGAAGATCACGTACGCCGGGTGCGCGCATCGCGGTGTCGCGTGGCGCTCGCCCGGATCGATGGGCGCGTCCGAGGTGACGGCGGGATCATCCAGCAGCAACCAGCGCACAGACCGGAAGTCCGGGTGCGCGCCATCGCTGTGCGGCGCAGAGCCCACCGAGCCGTCGGCACGCGGGCGGATCGATTCGGTGTCTGAGGTGGTGATGCCGAGCGATGCGCCGGAGTCGGCGAGGATCTGGGCGATGCGTTCGGCAGGGTAGGCGGGATCGACGGGGACGAAGGCGGCGCCGGTTTTGGCTACCGCCCAGACCGCGAGGACCGACTCGGCGCTGCGGCGGACGGCGATGACCACGAGCTTCTCCGGACCCGCCCCGGCCTGGATCAGCATGCGGGCCAGTCGGTTCGAGCGCTGGTCGAGCTCGCGGTAGGTGAGCCGGGTCGGCCCGTCGACGATGGCGATGCCGTCCGGGTTCTCGGTGACGGCGGTAGCGAGTATTTCGGGGAGGACGGCCGGTGCCGCCACAGCGGGTGATGCGTCGCCGGGCAGCTGAGCGTGCTCGCGAACGTCGAGCAGGTCGATATCGCCCACCGGCACCTCGGGATTCGCCACCACGGCGCGCAGGAGGCGGAGCCAGCGGTCGGCGAAGCTCGCCGCGGTGCTCGCGTCGAAAAGATCTGTGGCATAGCCGAACCGGACGGCGAGACCGCCCGCGGCGTCGTCGCCGACCGTGACGCTCAGGTCGAATCGCAGGCTCTGCTGGTCCAGGTCCATCGCCTCGACGCGGAGTCCGGGCAGCGAGATCTCGGTGCGGCCGAGGTTCTGGAACACCAGCATGGCCTGGATCAGCGGATGTCGCGCCGCCGAACGTGCGGGTTCGAGCAGGTCGACGAGTTGTTCGAAGGGAACCTCGGCGTGCGCGAAGGCGTCCAGATCGGTGCCACGCACCCGGTCGAGGAGCTGCGAGAAAGGCAGTGCGGCAGGTACTTCGGTGCGCAGCACCACGGTGTTGACGAACATCCCGACCACGTCGTCGAGTTCGGCGGCGCCACGCCCGGCAACCGGAGTACCGACGGCGACATCGGCGGTGCCGCCGAGCCGGGCGAACAGCACCGCGAGCGCGCTGTGCAGCACCATGAACAGCGTGCTGTGGTGACGCGCGGCGAGCTGTTCCAGCGCGGTTCGGAGATCGGTCTCCACCGTGCGTGCGATGGTGCCCGCACGCAGTGACGCGACGGCGGGCCGGGGACGGTCGGCCGGTAGTTCGAGCCGATCCGGCAGTCCGGCAAGGGTTTCGGTCCAGTAGGTCAGCTGCCGGGCCGACATCGAATCGGGATCGTCGGCACTGCCCAGCCGATCTCGTTGCCAGAGTGTGTAATCCGCGAACTGCACGGTGGGTGCGGGCCACTGCGGTGCGGCACCGGCGGTACGTGCGGTGTAGGCGGACATCACATCGCGCGCCAGCGTTCCCATCGAGTAGCCGTCGGCACTGATGTGGTGCACCACCACGGCCAGCACGTGTTCCCCGGGACCGGGCCGGAACAGTCGCACCCGCACCGGGACAGCGGTCGCTACATCGAAACCCGTTGCTATACAGGACAGTACGGCTCCCGGCAAATTGTCGGGGGCGATATCGAGCACGTCGATGTCGTGGTCGAGCTCCGTCGGTTCGACGACGACCTGGTAGCCGATTCCATCGTGATCGGGATACATCGTGCGCAGTGCCTCGTGCCTGCCGACCACATCGATCAGCGCCGTCCGCAACGCGACGACGTCGAGATGTCCCGTCAGTCGCAGGACGACCGGGATGTTGTAGGCGCCGGAGGACGGGTCGTACCGGTTGACGAACCACATGCGCCGCTGGGCGGGTGCGAGTGGAATCCGTTCGGGGCGCGGACCCGCGCACGGGCCACCGAGCGCACCCGCGGAGCCCACGGTGTCGC
Source organism: Nocardia sp. FBN12 (assembly GCF_054031145.1). Classification (NCBI taxonomy): domain Bacteria; kingdom Bacillati; phylum Actinomycetota; class Actinomycetes; order Mycobacteriales; family Nocardiaceae; genus Nocardia; species Nocardia sp. FBN12. The sequence goes on along the minus strand of NZ_CM132926.1, from coordinate 7,219,969 downwards.
GGGCGATCCGGGCAGCGAGGCCGTGCACGGTCGGCGCTTCGAACAGCAGCCGCACGGGCACCTCGACGCCCAGTTCGGCGCCGAGCCGGGCGGCCACCCGAGTCGCCGACAGGGAGTCGCCGCCGAGCGCGAAGAAGTCGTCGTCGGCGCCGACGTCGGGATGCGCGAGGACCGCCGCGTAGGCCTGCGCCACCACCCGTTCGGTGCCGACCGGCGCGACGTAGGGCGCGACGGTGTACCGAGGTTCGGGCAGCGCGCGCACGTCGACCTTGCCGTTGCCGGTGACCGGCAGGGCGTCCAGCACCGTGACCGTCGCGGGCACCAGGTGCCGGGGCAGCCGCCGCACCAGGAACTCGCGCAGCGCGGTCGGGGTCAGCTCGGCGCCGGCGATCGGGGCGACATACGACGCCAGGGTCTGCTCGCCCTTCGGTCCGCGCCGCGGCACGGTGACGGTCAGCGCGACGCCGGGCGCCGCGAGCAGCGCCGCGTCCACCTCGCCCGGCTCCACCCGGATTCCGTGCAGCTTGATCTGGGAATCGTTGCGCCCCACGTAGCCCAGCCGGTTCGTCGACGTCCGGCGCACCAGATCGCCGGTGCGGTACATGCGTTCGCCGGGCGCGCCGAACGGGTCGGCCACGAAACGTTCCGCGGTGCGCGCGACCGCGCCCACATACCCCCGAGCCACGCCGGGTCCCATCAGATACAGCTCGCCGACCGCACCGACGGGGACGGGCCGCAGCCACCGGTCCAGGACCGCGAGGCCGCAACCCGGTAGTGGCGCACCGAGATCGGTCGTGGCGTCTCCGGTCAGCGGGGCGCTGACCGTCACGGCTACGGTCGACTCGGCCGGACCGTACGAGTTGAGGATCGTCCGCCCCTGACCCAGCCGCGCGACCAGCTCGGGCGGGCAGGCTTCGCCACCGGTGACGATCGTGCGCACCCCGGTGACGGTGGGCAGTGTGGTGAGGACCGCGGGCGGTGCGACCAAGTGGGTCACCGCGCCTGCGGCGATGACCTGGGCGAGCGCTTCGCCCGCCATCGCTCGCGGCGGCGCGACCACGAGCGTGGCGCCAGCATGACAACCGGTCAGCCACACCAGAATCGAGGCATCGAAGGCGGGATTCATGCACCACAGGAGGCGATCGCCAGGACCGGCGCGCAGGCGCGCGAGGACGCCGTCGACCAGTCCGCTGAGACCTGCGTGGGTCACCATCACGCCCTTGGGGACGCCGGTCGATCCGGACGTGTAGATCAGATAGGCGGGGTGTCCGGCATGCACCGGACGAACCCGTTCGGCGTCGATCACCGGTCCCGAGGGGCGGGCCGCGGTACAGGTGGCGGCCGGCTCGTCGTCGACTACTATCCAGGACACCGTGTCGGGCAAGGCTTTCCGGTGGACCGCGAGTGTAATGCCCAGTCGGGCAGCGCAATCGTGCGCGACAGCGCCGATACGCTCGACGGGGTGGTCGATATCCACGGGGACGAACGCCGCCCCGGACTTGGCGATCGCCCACGCGGCGAGCAACCATTCCGGCGAGCGCGGCATCGCGATCAACACGGCGCCCTCCGGTCCCGCGCCCACCGCGATCAGAGTGCGCGCCAACCGATTCGACCGCTCGTCGAGTTCGGTGTACCCGAGCTCCGCGTGATTCCCTACGACAGCGATCGCACCGGGCCGTACCCCGGCGGTGAGCAGTTCGGGCAGCAAGCGCATCGGCCGCGGCCTGGCCCGGACGATCGCGGCCCCGTCGACACCGCGCACCGCCGCGACCGGCAGCACTGGATCCGCGAGCAGGCCGACGATCCGGGCCAGCCGAGTCGCCAGCGCGGTGGCCTCGGCGTCGTCGAAGAACCGGTCTGAGCAGGTCAGGTGGAGCTGTAATCCGTCGCGCGCCTGCGCGGCCAGGCACAGCGGATAGTGGGTGCCGTCGTGGGCGCGGAAGTCGCGGATCCGCAGACTCGCCTGCTCGGAAGCCGCCCGCAGCCCCTCGACGTCCATCGGATACGACTCGAAGACCATGCTGGTGTCGAACAACGGGCCGACGCCGGCCAGCGCCTGGATCTCGTTGAGCCCCAAGAAGTTCTGATCGACAAGGGCGCCCTGTTCGCGCTGCACCCGAGCCAGCAGCTCGCCGACCGGCTCGTCCGGGACCAGCCCGATCCGCACCGGGACGGTGTTGACCAGCATGCCGACGATCCGCTCGGCGCCGGCCAGGTCCGGTGGACGACCGGACACGGTGGTGCCGAAGACGACGTCGGTGTGCCCGGTCAGCTCGGCCAGCAGCAGCGCCCACGCGGTCTGCACGAGCGTGTTCACGGTGATGCCGCGTTCGGTGCGATAGTGGGCGAGCGCGGCGACAGCGTCGTGCGCCAGCGGCACCTCGCGACGCAGCTCGCCGGGGTCGCCGTCGTGGCCGAGCGGGGGGCGGACCGCCGTGATCAGGGTTGGTCCGGCCAGTTCCGCCAGCGCTTCGGACCAGGCCACGCGCGCGAGCGCGGCATCCTGGCGGTCGACCCATTCCAGGTACCGCAGATACGACACCGGCTCGCCGAGCCCGCCGTCCGCGCTGTCGTACAGCGCGAGGAGCTCGCCGAGCAGCAACGGCATCGACCAGCCGTCGAGCACCAGATGATGATTGGTGACGATCAGGCGGACATCGCGCGGTCCGCAGCGCACACACAGGAAGCGCAGCAGCGGCGGCTGTTGCGGGTCGAACGGCCGGGCGAGTTCGCGCGCGGCGATCGCGGCACAGTCGGCCGGGCTCGCCTCGAGCACCTGCCACGGCACGGCGACCTCAGCGAGTACCAGCTGGGCCGCCGAGTCCGGGGTGGTCACGAAGGCGGTGCGCAGCGCGGGATGCCTGCGCACGAGCGTGGTGGCGGCCGTCTCGAGGCGATCGAGATCGACCTCGCCCGCCAGCTCGAAAACCGTCTGCACGGCGTACTTGTCGGCGTGCCCGGCGGTGAGCCTGGTGTGGAACAGCAAGCCCTGCTGCAACGGTGCCAGCGGCCAGACGTCCGCGAGGTCGGGATAGCGGTGCTGCCAGTCGGCGAGCTGGGTCGCGGTCACCGGCACCATCGCGATATCCGACGGTGTCAATCCGCCCGCACCCGGCTCGCCCACCGCGTCCGCGATCGCGGTCACCATCGAAACCCAGTGCTGGGCAATCCGTTCCACTTCCGCACGGCCGATGACTTCGGCCGGGAACCGCCATACGGCCCGGACTACGGGTCCGTCGGGCTCGTCTATGGTGACCGCGTCGAGGGCGATGACCGCCGATGCGGGCAGCTCTGCAGCGCCCGCCCCACCCAGTTGGTCGGCCACGCCGACCGGCAGCCACGGGATACCCGCGTCAGTGCCCGCGATCTGGCCGAGATAGTTGAACCCCACCTGCGGCGTGCCCGCGGCACGCAGCCGGTCGGCGCCACCGCGATGGCGCGACAGACCGACGCCGCCGTCCGCCACCGCGCCCGTCTGCTCGTTCACCGCTGCCACCTGACCGGCGCCCAGCTGATCGCTCACCACTGCCACCTGACCGGCGCCCAGCTGATCGCTCACCGCTGCCACCGGATCCGCGCCCAGGTGTCGCAGCAGGCCGAAGCCGAAGCCGCCGTGCGGCACCGCACGCAACTGTTCCTTCACCGCGGCGACCGCGGACACCGGATCGGGCGCGGAGTCGATGTCGAGCGCGATCGGGAACTGACTGGTGAACCAGCCGACGGTGCGTGACAGGTCAGCGCCGGGGACCACGGTCTCGTCCCGGCCGTGCCGCTCCACCATGAGCAGCGTGGGCCCTCGGTGACCGCCGTCGGCCGCCGCGGTTCCCCGGTGCTCGGTCAGCGCCGACACCAGCGCGGCGAGCAGCGCCTCCTCGACCCCGCAGCGCAGGGCGATCGGCAGATACCGCAGGAGCTGGCTGCTCGCCGCGGCGGGAATCCGCACCTCGATACGGTCGACGCCCGCACCGGCATCGCGCGCGGGGTCGAGTGCGCGCGCACCAAGCCGCGGCCGCGCCGTGTCGAGCACACCGCACCAATAGTCCAGCTCTTCGGCCCATTCCGGGGCCGCCGCGACCACACCGAGCGCGTGCGCCCAGGTCCGCATCGAGGTGCCCACAGGGAGGAGCTGTGGCACTGTGCCCTCGGATACCGCCGCCCACGCGGCCATCAGATCGGCAATCAGGATCCGCCAGGACACCGCGTCGACGGCCAGGTGATGCACGGCGAGCACGAGTCGTCCGCCGGGACCACCTGGGTCCAGCCAGGTAGCGGCGAGGACGACCCCCGCTTCCGGGTCGAGCCGGCCCACCGCCGCCGCTGTCGCCCTGCCGATGGTGGCGGAATCGATCCGCAGTCCGTGGTCACCAACCCCCGCCGCAACGACCGAACCTGCTGCGGCGGAAGCCATCCGCGCATCCGCACCATGGTCACCAACCCGCGCCGCGACCGCTGAATCTGCTGCGGCGGAATCGATTTGCACCTCCGCACCGTGGTCACCAACCCGCGCCGCGACCGCCGAACCTACTGCGGCGGAATCGATTCGCGCATCCGCACCGTGGTCACCAACCCGCGCCGGGACCGCCGAACCTGCTGCGGCGGAATCGATCCGGGTGCACAGGACGTGATCGAAACCCGTGGTGACATCGATGGTCGCGGGCGGGGTGACCTCGATTCGCGTGCCGTCGACAACGCGGACACGGAGCATGTCGTGGTGGTCGATGACCGCTTGGAGCGTGCGCACCAACCGGGTGTAGTCGACGCTGTCCGGCAGTGCCAGCACTATCGTCTGCGCGAATCGCTGCCAGCGTGGCTGGGACAGCAGCCAGTCCACAATCGGCGTCCGAGGCATCGAACCCACACCGCCGCCGGGTATTTCACGCAGAACGGCCCGCTCACCCGGCGCCTCGACAACCGCGGCGAGGCCGGCCGGGGTCGGGTGCTCGAACACGTCTCGCGCCGAGAAGACCAGTTCGGCGGCCCGGCCCCTGGTCACCAGCTGGATCGACAGGATCGAGTCGCCGCCGAGCGCGAAGAACGAGGACTCGGCGCCGACCTCCGGCACGCCGAGTACCTCGGCGAACAGTCCGCACAGCCGCTGTTCGACCGCCGACGCGGCCGCGCTCGGCATCGTGGGCGTGGTGTCCGGCTCGGGCAAGGCCTGCCGGTCGACCTTGCCGTTACCGGTGAGCGGCAGCGCCTCGAGCACCGTGACGGCGCCCGGCACCAGGTGCCCGGGCAACCGGTGCAGGCAGTACTCCCGAAGCGCGGCGCCGTCGAGCGTGCCCGCCTCGTGCGTCGGCACCACATACGAGGCGAGCACAGCACGGCCCGTTCGCCCCGTCCGCACCACCGTCACCGCGAATTCCACACCGGGACAGGTGGCCAGCACCGCATCGACCTCGCCCGGCTCCACCCGCATACCGCGCAGTTTCACCTGGAAGTCACTGCGGCCCGAGTACTCCAGAACGAACGGCACCTCGACACTCGCCGGTGCGGCCTTATCTACCTCCGCGCCCTCCGTGCTGTTCGGATCTGCGGTGCCACGAATCCCGTTGCGGGCGAACGGGTCCAGGGTTTCGCCGGACCCGGCCTGCTCGTCCGCGCGCCAGCGGACCAGGTCGCCGGTGCGATACAGCCGACTGCCCGGCGCCCCGAACGGATCGGCGATCATGCGCTGCGCGGTGGCACCGGGCCTGCTCGCGTACCCGCGGGCCAGACCGGGACCCGCGATGTAGAGCTCACCGGGAGTTCCGACCGGCACCGGCCGCATTCGGCGATCCAGGACATGCAGGGTCACGCCGGGTACGGGCGATCCGATCCCCGCACAGCGACCGGAGGCCAGCGGCGCCGTGAACGTGGCGGCCACGGTCGTTTCCGACGGGCCGTACGAATTCACCAGGGCGCGACCGGAACCGAAGCACGCCACCACCTCCGGCGGGCAGGCCTCGCCGCCGGTGGACACCACGCGCACGCCGTCGAGCGCGCCGGGCCGCAGCGTCGTGAGCACGGCGGGCGTCGAGCACAGATGGGTGATCGACGACTCGCGGATCACCGTGGCCAGGTCCGCTCCCGCTACGGCCTCGGCGATCACCAGCGTCGCGCCCGCACTGAAGGCGACCAGCAGTTCGAGTAGGGACGCGTCGAAACTCGGGTTGAGACAGTGCAATACGCGTGACTGCCGATCCGCTCCGTAGGCATCGCGCACCGCCGAGGCCAGCGTGGCGATCCCCGCGTGGGTGACCACGACGCCTTTGGGAGTGCCGGTGGAGCCCGAGGTGAACACGATGTAGGCGGGATTCTCGATCCGTGGCCGTGGCAGCCGCACCGCGGCGTCGTCATCGCCGAGGTCGTCCAGCACGATCCACGTCACCGAATCGGGCAGCTCGGGTCGCCGGTCCGCTGTCGTGATGCCGAGTAGCGCACCACATTCCGCCGCCATCGCCACCAAGCGAGGCGCCGGATTCGATACGCCGACCGGCACATAGGCCGCACCCGAGCGGACGACGCCCCAGAACGCCACCACCGATTCCACCGACCGCGGCAGCGCGACCAGCACGGCGCGCTCCGGCCCCGCCCCCGCCGCGACGAGCCGGCGCGCCAGCCGTGCCGAAACCTTTTCCAGCGCACCATAGGTGAGTTCTCGCTCGCCGGACACCACCGCGGTCGCCGCGTGACCCGCCGCCCGCAGCCCCGCATCGAGTACGTCGGCGAGCAGCCGCGGTGCGGGTGCGGGGGTACCGCGCAGACCCGCGCGCAGCGGTAGTTCATCCGGGAGGAAGTACTCGAGGGTACGCACCGCGGTGTCCGGCTCGGCGTCGATCATCGCCTCGAGCAGCGCGAGGAATCGCCGATGATGCCGGGCGAGGGTCTGCTCGTCGTAGAGGTCGGGGTTCGCGGTGAAGTCGACGTGGATCGGGCTGTTCGCGCCATGCTGGTAGAAGTTGACGAACAGGTCCTCGATCGGGCCCGAGGTCAGCACGTGCAAGCTCGTCTCGACACCCGTGAAGTCGACCTCGGCCGGGAACAGCATGATGTTGACCACCGGACCGACGAAGCCACGCCCGCCCGCCGGGTCGCCGTCGGCCTCCCCGTGCCGGATCTCCTCGTGCCGGTACTGCTGATGCCGCAGCGCGCCCGAGACCTCCACCCGGATCGCGTCGACCAGTTCGGCGACGGTGCTGTCCGCGCCGACGCGCACCCGCAAGGGCACCACGTTGGCCAGCATGCCGCCGGACCGGCGCAGCACCGCGGTGGTGCGGCCGGACACCGGCAAGCTCAATACGACGTCCTCGGTGCCGGTCGCCTGCGCGTAGTACACCGCCAGCGCCGCCATCGCCAGCCCCGGCGTCCCCGCCCCGAAGCGCGCGGCCGCCGCGTCGAGGCGCGCTTTCGTCGCGGCCGGCAGTTGCGCGCGGTGCTGGCGGCCGAGCGCGTGCGCGGGTGCGGCGGCGTCGACCAGACTGCACCGCTGCGGCATCTGCGCGATCCGTCCTGCCCAATAGTCGGCGTCGGCGGTGTGGCGTGTGCTCTCGCGATAACGCAGCTCCGCGTCGTGCACGGTGTGCAGGCTCGCGGCCGTGCAGGGCGGCGGATCCCGTCCGGCCAGCGCGGCGTTGTAGAGCTCGGCCACCCGGTACAGCGCTGTCGCGGAGGCGAACCCGTCGATCACGAGGTGGTGCGCACGCGAATACCACAGCACCCGCCGCGGTCCGATCCGGATCAACACCGACACCCACAGCCGATCACCGAGCAGATCGGTCGGCGCCGCCACGTCGGCACGCATCCAGCGCAGCGCCTCGCCCTCGGGGTCGGCCGCATCGCTGAAGTCCAGGCGCGACAGCGTCGGTTCGATCCGCCGGTCGACCGTCTGGTGCGGCCCGTCGTCGGTGTCGACCAGCCGCAACAGGCCCGATTCGAACTCCCGTCCCGTCTGCTGTGCCACCGCGACGAGGGTGTCGATATAGAGCGGGCCGCGCATATCGATGTATTGCGCCTCGTACAGCGGCACCGCCGGATCGAGCTGCTGGGCGTACCACATGCCGAGCTGGGCCGGGGAGAGCGGAAACTCCTCGACCGCTGCCGACTCGGTGTGCGGCGCGGTCGACAATTCGCGGGTCATCGCCGTCGCCCTCCGGCACCGATCGGCTGCGGCAACTGGGGCTCGTCGACGTGGTACGCGGGTACTTCGGCGCCGTTGCTCGCGATGAGTCTGGCCACCACGACACTGCGGACATGCGCGGGCAGGCCGGGCGCGAACTTCCGGACGTAGGCCGACATCCACTCCGGGCGCGAGAGCAGGAACGGGAAGTCGGTGGCCATCATCGTGCGCACCACCAGCATCGGGATCGGCGCGTCGAGCGGGTGATAGTCCTTGTTCCACAGGCCGGGCTCGGTGCACCCCGGATAGAACTGCCCGAGCATCAGGCCCTGTTCGACGAACTCCGACTTGAGCTCGGCGTGCAGGTCGTCGATCAGCGAGTAGTCGTGCAGATCGGGCAGGGCGGTCACCAAACAGCGCAGCACCGTGGACCCGCCCGTGTCCGGCGGCAGGGTCGGGAACAGCTCCAGCGCGTCGGAGAGGACCAATCGAACATACGGCGACCACGGCTGCGCGCCCGCGACCCGGCCGACCCAGGTCAGGTCCCGGTGCATCGATGGGCCGACATACGGGCAGACCGGTCCCTCACGGCCGATCATGTCCAGCGGCTGGGTGAGATGGTCCTGCGCCCACGTGCGGACCCGGTCGAGAAGGTCCTGCATGAATCGCGACCCGTCCCCCGAACTGGACAGCGGAAGCCAACTCATTCCCGAACGTGTTCCAGAAATTACCTCGGTCATAATTCACCCCGCTAGATAACGAGCGAGAGAATCGCGGCGGGACCGGGCACGCGAGTACATGGCCACTCGAATTTCGGTGGAGTCACGCACACTCAATATTTCAGCGCTCTGCATCCTGTTGCCGATTCCTGCGATCAGTGGGCTGATGGCCAGCTCACAGCGACTATCCAGTCAGGAGGATCGACATCGGCCACATACCTGCACCCCGACCGGCTCAGGTTGATCCCACCTGTCTTGGTATATGGCACGGAAGGCGCGAAACGAATCGCCGCCGAGCGGCAAATGAATAACCCTCCGATATCGGTTGAATTTCCCGATACATTATCCGTTCTAACTGCAGCCACAATTCGGTCGCCATTACCCGGTCAGCGGCCGAGATCGAGGTAACGCCGCGGAATCGGCCGGAATCAGGTGTCCGTCGCCGTGGGCATCAGAAACAGACGCGGCCCCCCGACGGGGGTCCGTCGGGGGGCCGCGGAAGCGCTGGCGTGCTGGGTATCAGCGCAGGATGTTGCGGGCCATCACCAGACGCTGGATCTGGTTGGTGCCCTCGTAGATCTGGGTGATCTTCGCGTCGCGCATCATGCGCTCGACCGGGAAGTCGGTGGTGTAGCCCGCGCCGCCGAAGAGCTGGACGGCGTTGGTGGTGACCTCCATGGCCACGTCGGAGGCGAAGCACTTGGCGGCGGCGGAGATGAAGCCGAGGTTCTTCTCGCCGCGCTCGGCGCGGGCGGCCGAGGTGTAGACCATCAGGCGGGCGGCCTCGATCTTCATGGCCATGTCGGCCAGCATGAACTCGGTGTTCTGGAAGCTGGCGATGGTCTTGCCGAACTGCTTGCGATCCTTGGTGTAGGCGATCGCGGCGTCGAGCGCACCCTGGGCCAGGCCGACGGCCTGCGCGCCGATGGTCGGGCGGGTGTGGTCGAGGGTCTGCAGGGCGGTCTTGAAACCGGTGCCGGGCTCACCAACGATGCGGTCGCCGGGGATGCGGCAGTTCTCGAAGTAGAGCTCGGCGGTAGGCGAACCCTTGATGCCCAGCTTGTGCTCGAGCGGGCCGACCACGAAGCCCTCGTCGTCTTTGTGGACCATGAACGAGGAGATGCCGTTGGCGCCCTTGTCGGCGTCGGTCACGGCCATCACGGTGTACCAGGAAGACTTGCCGCCGTTGGTGATCCAGCACTTGGAGCCGTTGAGGACCCAGTCGTCGCCGTCGGCCTTGGCGCGGGTGCGCATGGCGGCGGCGTCGGAACCGGCCTCACGCTCGGACAGCGCGTAGGAGGCCATCTCACCGTTGACGATGTCGGCCAGGACCTTGGTCTTGAGCTCTTCGGAGCCGTTGAGGATCAGGCCCATGGTGCCGAGCTTGTTCACGGCGGGGATCAGCGAGGAGGAGCCACAGATCCGGGCCACTTCCTCGATCACGATACAAGTGGCGACCGAGTCGGCACCCTGGCCGCCGTAGGCCTCTGGCACGTGCACGGCGTTGAAGCCGGCGGCGTTGAGCGCGGTGAGCGCCTCCTCCGGGAAGCGGGCGTTGCCGTCGACGTCCTTGGCGAACGGAGCGATTTCCTTCTCCGCGAGGCCACGGATGGCACCGCGCAGCTCGTCGTGGAAGTCCTCGAGCTTGAACAGGTCGAAATCGGGGTTACCGGCCATCGGGGGCACACTCCTGGTCGTGGTCGTGATCGCTGCGCGGTCTCACAGCGCGTGGTGCGTCGGCACGCAGTGCCAATCTACCGAGGATTATACGCGCGGCACTCTATCGCTACATGGGGATATATGGGTGGCACTCAGTGTCACCGTCTCACGCATCGGCGTGAGTGGCGCTCACAGGTTACCGAGGCGGGCGGTGAGTAGATCGGCCACCTTGCGTGGCGGCATGTCGCGGGGGAACACAGCGAGCACCATCTCCTCGGGCTCGGCCTGAGCCCGCCTGCCACGCGGGATCATGTCCAACTCGGTGCGCAGATCGGCCACCGTCGCTCCCGATTCGCCGCGCACCATCCGGCGCAGCAGGTAGTTGTGCGTGGCGGTGACAGCGGCCGTGTACTGCACCCGCGCGAGATCGGGTACCTCCGGCAACCGTCCGCGCAGGAACTCGGTGAACAGCCGCTCGTACCGGAACACCGTCACGATCTCGCGCTCCCGCAACGCGGGCACCCGCCGCACTACCTGATACCGCCGCGCCGCGATATCGCGCCACTGCGTGAACCGCTCGAACACCCCGATCACGGCCTCGCACACCGCATCCCACGGATCACCCTCGCCCCCTTCGAGGAACTCCTGCGCCGAGGCCAGCTGGAACTCGTGATCAGCGAAGATCACATCCTCTTTCGACCGGAACTGGCGAAAGAACGTCCGCCGCGAAATCCCCGCGGCCACCGCGATCTCGTCCACCGTCGTCGCCTCGTACCCTCGCTCGGCGAACAACCGCAACGCCTGATCAACCACCGTGAGCCGAAACTGCGCCGCATCATCGTGTGCCACGGGGGTCAACCGTAGTCATCGCCCGGCAAGTGCCTCACACGACGTCGTACAACGACACCACCCGAGCGGCGTGCTTGTCATTCGGCGAACAGTTCAGCCACCGAGGACACGTCCAGGGACCGACGGAGCCACGCGGCCAACTGATCTTCGTCATCACAATCCTGGATCCGGTCCGCCACCTCGTCGGTGACGACAACGCCCCGGTGCCGCAGAATCATCAGCACATCCTCGACGCACCGCTCCGCGCGCCCTTGCGCGCGCCCTTGCGCCCGGAGCTTCTGCGCGGATTCCGATCGGAAGAACGAGAGATCGACTGCCATGTACTTCCTCCAGGTCTCAGCGGCTTCGGTATTGGAGATGCCTTGCTCGATCAACTCGACGTAGAACTCGGTCGTCTCGTTCCCGCCGAGTCGGCGGATGCCCGCAACGATCGCTCTCAGTATCGCACCGATCTCCGCCTCACGGGCATGGGTGACGGCCGACAATGCCGCCAAGGGCAGATCTTGGACGACCACGGCCGGGTCGGTGACCGCTGGCACATTGCTCGGGCCGAGCACCAACGGATGCAATGTGATCGTCGTCCAGAACGCGTGCCCCAGTTTCATCGGAGCTGTCGCCCACCGCGCGGTGACGTGGTCATGACAGATGACGACGAGGATGACGGGCAGCTTGTACTTGTTGCGCAGGAAGGTCACGTAATACGACCAGGAATCCGGTCGGGAATCGTCGACAGAGGAATGAGCCTCGACCACCATCAGAAACCTGTCGTCGACAGTCGTGATGTCCAAGATCGTGTCAGCACGCCGCTCGACCGGATTCGTCTCCGTGAGATCTACCGAAACTTGCTCTACCGCAGTCGGTTTGGAGAATGGCAGCTTCAATACGGCGAAGGCGTGGGCAATCGCCGCCGCATCATGCTGGAAGATCCGATGCATCGCTTCGTGCGATGAGGTCACCATGCGGCGACGGTACGTCTGATCGAACATCAGCACGAAAGCGGCGGCGATTCCCCGGAATTCGGCAATTCGGATTCCGCGTCGATGGGGCGAGGTTTCGCCCCATCGGGTCAGCCCAGGAGTTTGTTGCGGAGCGCTTCATCCTTCTCCAGGACCATCTGTTCGAGGCCGGCCTGGAACTGTTCCATGCGGGTGCGCAGGGACTCGTCGGAGGCGCCGAGGATGCGGGCGGCCAGCAGGCCCGCGTTGCGGGCGCCGCCGATGGAGACGGTGGCTACCGGGACGCCTGCGGGCATTTGGACGATCGACAGCAGCGAGTCCATGCCGTCGAGGTACTTCAGCGGCACGGGGACGCCGATGACCGGCAGTGGCGTGGCCGAGGCGACCATGCCGGGCAGGTGCGCCGCGCCGCCCGCGCCCGCGATGATCACCTGGATCCCGCGGCCCGCGGCTTCGCGGGCGTAGTCGAGCATGCGCTGGGGGGTGCGGTGGGCGGAGACCACGCCGACCTCGAAGCGGATGCCGAATTCGGCGAGTGCCTCCGCGGCGGCTTCCATTGTCGGCCAGTCGGAGTCGCTGCCCATGATGAGGCCGACCTGGGGTCCGTTGGTGCTCACGTGAGTTCCTTAATGGTCGAAAAGCAGTGTGGTCGAATCAGTTTCACGCGCCGTGCGGATCCCAGCCGTCGGTCCAGACGGCGTGCGACATCCAGTGCGCCGCCCGTTCGGCCTGCTCGCGGACCTCGGTGACGTCGTCGCCGAGGATGTTGATGTGGCCGATCTTGCGGTCGGGGCGCTCGCCCTTGCCGTAGAGGTGCACCTTGGCCTCGGGGAGGCGGGCGAACAGGTGATGCAGGCGTTCGTCCATCGACATCTCGGGAGCCACGGCGGCACCGAGGATGTTCGACATCACGGTCACCGGCGCGAGGGGGCTGGTGTCGCCGAGCGGGTAGTCGAGGACCGCGCGCAGGTGCTGCTCGAACTGCCCGGTGCGGGCGCCGTCCATGCCCCAGTGGCCGGAGTTGTGCGGGCGCATGGCCAGCTCGTTCACCAGGAGTTCGCCGTCGTGGGTCTCGAACAGCTCCACGGCCATGACTCCCACCACACCGAGGCCCGCGGCGAGCTCGAGCGCCATGGTCTCGGCGCGCGCGCCGAGGTCCTCGTCCAGGTCCTGGGCGGGGGCGATCACGACGGCGCACTGACCGTTGCGCTGGACCGTCTCCACGACCGGCCAGGTCGCGGCCTGCCCGAACGGCGAACGCGCGACCATCGCCGACAGCTCACGCTTCAGTGAGACCTTCGACTCAGCCAGCAACTGCACACCGCGCGCGAGCTGGTCGGTGACCAGCCGGGTGGCCTCGGCCGCATCGGCGGGCATCCACACCCCGCGACCGTCGTAGCCACCACGCACGGCCTTCAGCACGAAGGGCCAGCCGTGCTCGTCACCGAAGGCGACAGCGTCGGCGGGCGCGGTGACCTCGACGAACGCGGGCACCGGCAGACCGAGCGCGGAGAGTTTGTTGCGCATCGCCAGCTTGTCCTGGGCGAAGATCAGCGCCTGTGGCGGCGGGGAAACGTTCACGCCCTCGGCGACCAGCACGTCGAGGTGCTCGGTCGGCACGTGCTCGTGGTCGAAGGTCAGCGCGTGCGAACCGCGGGCGGCTTCGCGCAGCGCGGACAGGTCGTCGTGGCTGCCGAGCACCACGTCGGGGGTGACCTGGGCGGCCGGGTCGTCGGGCCGCTCGGCGAGCACCCGTAGACGCTGGCCGAGGGCGACCGCGGCCTGGTGCGTCATGCGCGCGAGCTGGCCCCCACCGACCATCGTGACGGTGGGCATGGCTGACGGATCGAATGAACGTGCACTCACGTCGTGCAATGTTGTCATGTCGAATGCGAATGTTTGCGACCGGTACACTCAGAACTCGTGTCAATCGTCGACGACGTGGTCAGCGTCCTTCCCCCGCGCCTGCGCGAAATCGCGATCAGGCATAAAGAGCTGATCAAGTTCGCCCTCGTCGGCGCCACGACGTTCGTGATCGACAGCGGCCTGTACTACCTCCTGAAATGGACGGTTCTCGCGGATAAACCGCTCACCGCCAAGATCATCTCGGGCGTGGTGGCGGTGATCGCCTCCTACATCCTCAACCGGGAATGGTCGTTCAAGAATCGGGGCGGCCGGGAGAAGCATCACGAGGCGCTGCTGTTCTTCGGGGTGAGCGGGATCGGCGTGGTCCTGGCCAATATCCCGCTGTGGATCTCGATCTATGTGCTCGATCTGCGCGAACCGCATGTGAGCTTCGCCGTCGCGAACATCGCCGACTTCTTCAGCGCGTTCATCATCGGCAATCTGCTGCAGATGGCGTTCCGGTTCTGGGCGATGCGGCGCTGGGTGTTCCCCGACGAGATCGACGAGCTCGTCGCCGAGTTCGAGGACCTGGTCGAGGAAGAGCACCTCGGCCACAGCTGAGCCCGGTCCACCGACAATTAAGTCAGCGCGGCTCGGTCAGCGTCGCGTTCTGCGGGCGATTGAGCTTGGAGCCGAGGAACACCGCGAACAGGGCCGGACGGCGGCGCTGCAGCTCGAGCCTGCCACCGTCGGCCTCGACCAGCGCGCGGGCAAGCGCGAGACCGACACCGGTCGACCCGCCCGCGGAGAAACCACGATCGAAGATGTGCGGTGCGAGCTCATCGCGCACACCCTCGCCCTCGTCGGACACCTCCACACAGATCAGCGGGTCGCGCGAGCTCATCGTCGGGACCGTGCGCACCGAGACCGTGCAGGTGCCGCCACCGTGCATCAGGGCGTTGTCGACCAGCACCGCGACGGCCTCACGCAGCCGTGAACCGCTGATCGGGGCCTGCAGGGATTCGTCGCCGAGCAGCAGCAGTTCGCGCCCGGCCTCGTGGAACGGGTGGGTCCACTCGGTGACGACGCCGCGCAGTTCCGCCACCACCGGGACCGGGTCGCGGTCGGTGGCGTCTTCGTCGCGGGAGGCGCGGACCAAGTCGTCGATGGCCTCGGTGAGCCGGTCGACCTGCGCCATCGCCTCCTCTGCCTCGTGTACCACCTCGGGATCGGCATGGGTGGACAACTCGTCGAGGCGCAGGCGAACGGCGGTCAGGCGGCTGCGCAGCTGGTGGGAAACGTCGGCTACCAGCGCGTGCTCGCGTTGCAGTCGGCCCGCGATCTCGACGGTCGCCGAATCGAGCACGTCCGAGACCCGGTCGAGTTCGGCGATGCCGTGGCGGCGCGGATCGGGCCGGAAGTCGCCCATCGCCAGCCGCGCGGCCCTGGCGGCCACGTCGCGTAGCGGGTCGGCGACGCGGCGCGCGGTCACCACCGCGACCGAGAACGCCGCACCGAGCGAGGCGAGCACGGCCAGCGCCACCGCGGCCACCGCCTGCTCCTGCCGGGAGTGCATCGGCCCGGCGGGCACCTCGAGGCGCAGCGAACCGGACGTACCCATCGACAGCGACTCGACCAGCGGATCGCCGACCTCCGCGACCCCGATATCGGTACGCGCGGCATTGTCCTGCGGGGTCGGGTAGACGATCGTGAGCTTGCCGCCCTCAGGGACCAGCGCGCTCATGGCTCGTACGTCGAGGCCGTCGTGGACGGTCCCGTCGATACGTTCCTGGGCGATCACCTCGGTCGAGATCCGTTCGAGGCGGCTCTGCAGATCGTTGCGGGTGATGTCTTCGACCCACAGCCAGGCCGTGTAGATCAGCGGCACGCCGAGCACCACCGTGGTGATGGTCAACACGGTCAGGATCGAACGCAGGATGCGGCGGCGCACCCGTCAGCCTCGGTGCGAGGTGGGTCCGTCGGTATTGAGCCGGAACCCGACACCGCGCACGGTGACGATCCGGCGCTCCGCCATCGGGCCCTCGTCGCCGATCTTGCGACGCAACCAGGACATGTGCATGTCGAGGGTCTTGGAGCCACGCAGGTCGGCGTCGCCCCATACCTCGCGCAGGATGGTCTCGCGCGCCACCACCTGACCGGCCCGGTCGATGAGAACCTTGAGCAGCTCGTACTCCTTGTTGGCCAGGTTCACCTCGGCCCCGTTCACCAGCACCCGGCGGGCCGCTGGTTCGAGCCGGATCGCGCCGACTTCCACCGCGTCGTCACCGATACCGCTGCGCCGCAACAGCGCTCGCACGCGGGCGAGGAGTTCGGCCAGCCGGAACGGTTTGCCGACATAGTCGTCGGCACCCGCGTCGAGACCGACCACGAAGTCGACCTCGTCGGTCCGGGCGGTGAGCATCAACACAGCCAGATCGGCGCCGCTCGCGCGCACCTGCCTGCACACCTCCAGCCCGTCCATGCCGGGCAAGCCGAGATCGAGGATCAGCAGGTCGTGATTGCCCTCGAGGGCACGGCGCAACACCGCGGGGCCGAAGCGTTCGACGGTGACGGTGTAGCCCTCACGCCCCAGTGCGCGCGACAGGGGTGCGGCGATCGCCTCATCGTCTTCGGCCAGCAGGACTGCGGTCATGTGCACAGGTTAAATGTTTCTGATCAGCGAGGACGGGCAGCTCACCGGTAGCCGCCACCCCAGTGCTGCTCGTTGGCGGAACGACCCGCCTCGAACACCTGGTGGTAGAGCAGCGAGTGGACCTGCTGCACCTGGGGCACGTCGTCGTATTCGAGCGGCTCCTCCGACGAGGACCCGATGATCAACGTGCCGGTGCCGAGCACCCGGTCCCAGAGACCGTGCCGGAACTGCACACTGGAGATGCGGCTGAGCGGGATGTCGATGCCGGTGTGGGTGAGCACGCCCTGGCGCACCAGCACCCGTCGCCCGGTGACGATGAAATGCGTGGACTTCCAGGCGATCACCCGGGCGACGACCCGCCACGCGATCAGCCCGGCCCAGACCAGACCGATCAGGATCAGCAGCACCGTGCGCGCGTGGCCGGTGGTGTTGCGGTAGGCCAGCCCGCCGAGGAATCCGGCGAGCGCGGTGGCGGCGATGAGAAAGACGATGGGCCAGACCAGCATTTTCCAATGCGGGTGGCGGTGCAGGATCAGCTGCTCGTCGGGCGCGAGGACATCCTCCGGGTAACCCATGCTCGAACAGTACCGCGATGACACACCGCATTTCTCGATGCCACGGCTGAGGCGATACTGTGGATTACACGCTAGATGCCAGGTTTTGCCCATATCTGCTTGCTCGACACCGACAGTGGAGGCACGCGTGACCGAAGATCTGACTCAGCTCGAAATCCTCACGGCCCTCGAACCTGTGGCCGAACAGAACCTCAACCGGCACCTTTCCATCGCCAAGGACTGGAATCCGCACGACTACGTGCCGTGGGAGGAAGGCCGCAATTTCGCCGCGATGGGCGGAACCGACTGGGAGCCTTCGCAATCGAGGCTCACCGATGTCGCCAAGGCGGCGATGATCACCAATCTGCTCACCGAGGACAATCTGCCCTCCTACCACCGCGAGATCGCCGAGAACTTCTCCCTCGACGGCGCGTGGGGCACCTGGGTGGGCCGCTGGACCGCCGAGGAGAACCGCCACGGCATCGTGATCCGCGACTACCTCGTGGTGACCCGCGGCGTCGACCCGGTGGCGCTGGAAGAAGCGCGGATGGTCCACATGACCCAGGGCGCGCACGCACCGGCGAACTGGGGTGGGTTCCTGGTGAACGTCGCGTATGTGACGTTCCAGGAGCTGGCCACTCGGGTGAGCCACCGCAACACCGGTCGCGTCTGCGACGACCCGGTCGCCGACAAGATGCTGGCCCGCGTCGCCACCGACGAGAACCTGCACATGATCTTCTACCGCAACCTCTGCGCGGCGGCCCTCGACCTCGCCCCCGACCAGGCGATGCCCGCGATCACCAAGGTGCTCACCAATTTCCAGATGCCGGGCGCGGGCATGCCCAACTGGCGGCGCAACGGCGTGCTGATGGCCAAGCACGGCATCTACGACCTGCGCCAGCACCTCGACGAGGTGGTGCGTCCGGTACTCAAGCAGTGGGATGTCTTCGAACGCAACGACTTCGGTGCGCGAGGCGAGGCGGCCCGCGACGAGCTCGCGCTGTTCATCGACAAGCTGGAGAAGGACGTGCTGCGGTTCGAGGAACAGCGCGACCGGCTGCTGGCGCGCGAGCGCGAGGTGGCCGAGCGTGCGACCGCGGGTGCGGCCGCACGCTGATCCGTGCCGGGGACGGGCCCGCTTCGGGCCCGTCCTCAGTATTGTCCGCGCAGGTGGGAGACGTCGCCCGCGGACACCGCTTCGCCGCCGATGAGCAGTCGACCGGTGTCGTCGATGCCGGTCGCGACACCGGTGATCACCTTGCCGCCGGGAAGTTCGGCGCGCACGTCGACGCCGATGGTGGCGCAGCGTTCGCGATAGGCGGTCGCCAGTTCGGCGCTGTCCCAGCCCGACCGCTCCCATGCGGTGAAGCGGCGCGCGAATTCGGCCAGGATCGCCGCGACAAGGGCGGTGCGGTCGATACTCCGCGCACCGGCCAGCGACAGCGAAGTCGCGTGGGCGACAGGCAGTTCCGACTCGTCGAGGTCGACGTTCATCCCGATACCGACCACCACCGCGGGCGCGATGCCGGTCGCGGCGACCTCGGCCAGGATGCCCGCGAGCTTGCGGCCGTCGAGCAGCACATCGTTCGGCCACTTCAGATCCGGTGCGACGCCCGCCGCGCCGCGCAGCGCGTCGACCACGGCGATCCCGGTGAGTAACGGCAACCAGCCGAGCGCGCCGGGGTCGATGCCGGGCAGGCGCACCAGGATCGACAGCGAGATCTGCGCGCGCGGCGGACTCACCCAGGCGCGGGCATGCCGACCGCGACCGCTCACCTGTTCCTCGGCGAGCAGAGCCTGGCGGTCGACGGACGGGTCGGCGGCACGGGCGACCAAGTCGGCGTTGGTCGATCCGGTCGATTCGACTACATCGACCCGGTCGTAGAACGACAGTCCCTGCGAGCTGCGCAGACGCGGTACATCGATGGGTGCCCTGTTCATTCTCGGCACGTTACTGGAGTTCACTGTGAAGGGTCATGACCATACCTAGCTGGGGTTTCTCTACTGACCGGTAGGCGAGACTGCCGTAGTGCGTGACGGTGTCACTCGTTACACTCGCAACCCATGACGAGTGTCCAGCAGCAGCCCGCATCGGAATCGGCGGGCACCCCCGATATCCACACCACCGCCGGGAAGCTGGCTGATCTGCGGAATCGGCTGGAAGAAGCGCAACACCCGATGGGTGAGGCCGCGGTCGACAAGGTGCACGCCAAGGGCAAGATGACAGCGCGCGAGCGCATCCTCGCCCTCGTCGACGAAGGCTCCTTCGTCGAACTCGATGCCCTGGCCAAGCACCGCAGCGTGAATTTCGGCCTCGAGCACAACCGCCCGCTCGGTGACGGTGTCGTCACCGGCTACGGCACCATCGACGGCCGCGACGTGTGCATCTTCTCCCAGGACGTCACCGTGTTCGGTGGCTCCCTCGGCGAGGTCTACGGCGAGAAGATCGTCAAGGTGATGGACCTGGCGATCAAGACCGGCCGCCCGCTGGTCGGCATCAACGAAGGCGCGGGCGCGCGGATCCAGGAGGGCGTCGTCTCCCTCGGGCTCTACGGCGAGATCTTCCACCGCAACGTGCAGGCCTCCGGCGTGATCCCGCAGATCTCGCTGATCATGGGTGCCGCCGCCGGTGGTCACGTGTACTCCCCCGCGCTCACCGACTTCGTGGTGATGGTCGATCAGACCTCCCAGATGTTCGTCACCGGCCCCGACGTGATCAAGACCGTCACCGGTGAAGAGGTCTCCATGGAGGACCTCGGTGGCGCACACACCCACATGGTGAAGTCCGGTGTGGCCCACTACGTCGCCTCCGGCGAGCAGGACGCCCTCGACTACGTCAAGGACCTGCTGGGCTACCTGCCGAGCAACAACCGCGCCGAGGCCCCGCGCCACGCGCCGACCGACCCGATCAACGGTGCGATCGAAGACGCCCTCACCGACGAGGACATCGAGCTCGACACGATCATCCCGGACTCGCCGAACCAGCCCTACGACATGCACGAGGTCATCCGCCGTCTGCTCGACGACGACGAGTTCCTCGAGGTCCAGGCCGAGCGCGCGATGAACATCATCTGCGGCTTCGGCCGGGTGGACGGGCGCAGCGTCGGCATCGTCGCCAACCAGCCGACCCAGTTCGCCGGCTGCCTCGACATCGACGCCTCGGAGAAGGCCGCGCGCTTCGTGCGCACCTGCGACGCCTTCAACATCCCGATCATCACCCTGGTGGACGTGCCCGGCTTCCTGCCCGGCACCGGCCAGGAATACAACGGCATCATCCGCCGTGGCGCGAAGCTGCTCTACGCCTACGGCGAAGCCACTGTGGGAAAGATCACGATCATCACTCGCAAGGCCTACGGCGGCGCCTACGACGTCATGGGTTCCAAGCACATGGGCGCCGATGTGAACCTGGCGTGGCCGACCGCGCAGATCGCCGTGATGGGTGCCTCGGGCGCCGTCGGCTTCGTCTACCGCAAGCAGCTGCTCGAAGCCGCCAAGAACGGCGACGACGTCGACGCACTGCGCCTCGAGCTGCAGAACGAGTACGAGGACACTCTGGTGAACCCGTATGTGGCCGCCGAGCGTGGCTACGTCGACGCGGTCATCCCGCCCTCGCACACCCGTGGCCAGATCGTGTCGGCGCTGAGGCTCCTCGAACGCAAAATGGTGACCATGCCGCCGAAGAAACACGGCAACATTCCGCTCTGAAAACGCGATATTCCCGAAGAGCCGCGCACACTGATTGTGGGAAGCAACTATTGATCAGCGCGGTTCTACCGGGAATGATCGCGGCAACCGCGCTGTGAAGCGAAGTAAGTGCAGGAAGGATCTGGCACTGTGACAACTGTGGCAGAAGAAGACGTGCTGACAGTCGCCGAGCTCGAGCTCGCCGTCGAACCACTCGTCGAAGAGGCTCAACTGACAGTGGACGCGGTGGCGCAGGCCCCCGTCGACGCCGCGGGCGAGCCGCTGTTCCGCATTCTCAAGGGCTCGCCCACCGATCAGGACATCGCGGCTCTGGTCGCCGTCCTGAGCGTGGCGGCCGCCAGCGCGCCCGCTGCTGGATCGAACGGACCGGCCGACGCCTGGGGCACAGCGACGATCATGCATCGGGGCACGAACCCGTTCTCGCCGTACGTGTACCCGATGCTGTCGCATCTGCGCTGAGGTGAACGAGCTGGGTGCTGCGGTGAACGAGCTGGTGCTGCGGTGACCAGGCTGGTTCTCGCGTCGGCCTCCGTCGGCAGGCTCGGGATCCTGCGCAACGCGGGCATCGACCCCGTCGTGCGGGTCTCGGGCGTAGACGAGGACGCGGTCGCGGCGGCGCTGCCCGCGGGCACCTCGTCGCACGATGTCGTCGTTGCCCTGGCTCGCGCCAAGGCGGTCGACGTCGCCGCGTCGATTCCCGATCTCAGCGCGGACTGTGTCGTGGTCGGCTGCGATTCGATGCTGCTCGTCGACGGGGAGCTCCAAGGTAAACCGCACACCCCGGAGGTGGCGCGCGAGCGCTGGGCCACGATGGCCGGGCGCAGCGCGGACCTGATCACCGGACACTGCGTCCTGCGACTGCGCGATGGCGAGATCGTCGCGGACTCGGCCGAATGCAGCAGCACCACGGTGCATTTCGCGAAGCCGACGCCGGAGGAACTCGATACCTACATCGCCTCCGGCGAACCACTCAAGGTCGCGGGCGCGTTCACGTTGGACGGCCGGGGCGGCTGGTTCGTCGACCGGATCGACGGCGACCCGTCCAGTGTGATCGGGCTCGGTCTACCGCTGTTGCGCCGACTGCTCGAAGACGTCGGTATCGGTGTCACGCAGCTGTGGCGGGATCCGCGGGACTGACGGCGCGATCACGTGCTGATCGCCCGGCTCCTTGGCCGGGGTGCGATCGGGCGCGGTCATCGTCAGGTCGAGCCGGGCCGTACACAGCTCTGGCTCGATGAACGGGTGCAGCTGCACGTCCACCCGGCCACGGGCGCCGTTGCGTTCGAGCACCTCCCGCATGAGGCCCATGTGCACACCGCACACCACCTCGGCGTGCGAGCGGGCCAGTTCCCGCAGCGGGCAGGCGGTGAGGTTGATCTGGACGTGTTCCGGTGTCTCGCCGGCCGGGTCCTTCTCGGGCGCGAACCCGAGTTCCGACATCAGCGACATGGTGATGTCCCTGGCGTCGGCCAGGGTTTCCACCGGCTGCGTGCCGATATCCATCCGCGCGCCCCAGGCGCGGCCCGCGGCCACGGCGGCGGCGGACCGGGCGACCGGATCGGGGCCGAGATGGTCGGCCAGTACCTGCGCGAGCTCCTGATATCCCACCGAGCGCTGCACCGCGCGATAGCCGATGCGTGGGCGTCCGCGCCCGCGTGGCGGCTGCTGGAACTGGCGAACCAGCGATTCACGGGTGAGGACATCGAGGTGGAATCGGACGGTGGTGACGTGCTGTCCGGTGATGCGGGCAAGTTCCTGGGCATCGAGGGGCTCGGTGGCGCCACGTAGGATCGCGAGCAGTCGCCGTCGCGGCCAAGAATCGGACATAGCTCACCCCTCCTCTCCAGAGACTTTATCGGACATCCGTGCGCTTTATTCGCCCATTGTGTCGATTCGTGATGTGCCACCACACACTTACCATCGGCTGCGACCACACAGTGGTCGCACCCACCCAACTCGCGTGAAGGACCACACTGTGCCTGTCGCCCCGGATCCGCACCCCGCCTTCGGTTCCTACGCAGTCCCGCATCGATTGGTAACCACAGAATGGCTGTCCGCAAACATCGGCGTGCGTGGTTTACGAATCATCGAGTCCAACGATGACATCCTGCTCTACGACATCGGCCATGTCCCGGGCGCGGTCAAAATCGATTGGCGCGGCGACCTGAGCGACCCGGTGACCCGCGATTATGTCGACGGCAAGCGCTTCACCGAGCTGATGCGCGCCAAAGGTATCGAGCGCGACGACACCATCGTGATCTACGGCGATCGCGGCAATGCCCAGGCCGCGCACACCGCGTGGATCTTCACGCTGTTCGGCCACGAGGACGTGCGCCTGCTCGACGGCGGCCGCGACGCCTGGATCTCCGAGGAACGCGACACCACCTTCGACCAGCCCTATCCGGTGCCGAGCGACTACCCCGAGGTGGTCCGCGACGACTCGACCGCGCGCGCGTTCCGCGAGGAGGTGCTCGGCAGGCTCGGCAAGCCCCTGGTCGACGTGCGCTCGGCGCAGGAGTACTCGGGCGAACTCGAGGACAAACCACTCAACCAGGAGTACGCCGCCCTGCGTGGCGGGCACGTGCCGACCGCGGTGAACATCCCGTGGACCGAGGCGGCCACGAACGACGGCCGTTTCCGCTCGCGCGCCGATCTGGACGAGGTCTACGGCGCGCTGCCCGCCGACGATCTGGTCGTGTACAGCCGGGTCGGCGAGCGGTCCAGCCACACCTGGTTCGTCCTGACGTTCCTGCTCGGCCGCAGGTCGGTACGTAATTACGACGGTTCGTGGATCGAATGGGGCAATTCGGTGCGCGTACCGATCGTCACCGGCACCGAGCCCGGTGTCGCGAATCAGATCATTTGAAACATGTTCACATCCTCGGGCGCCGCGTAGTGTGACCTGCGACCTACTGGACAGTAGGGCTAGCCGAGTTCGAGCAGGGTTGGCACACTGCCTACACTCGCCCGAGACGAAAGTTGTCGATACCGGGCACGGGGCCTAACCGGCGACCCGTACCCCGACGCGACCAAAGATTGCACACAGGAGGCTCAGTGCCCAGCCATGCCAGCGCACGGATCACAAAGGTACTCGTAGCTAACCGCGGCGAGATCGCGGTTCGCGTGATCCGGGCTGCCAAGGACGCGGGAATCACCAGCGTCGCGGTGTACGCCGAGCCCGATGCCGACGCTCCCTTCGTGAAGCTCGCCGACGAGGCGTTCGCCCTCGGCGGTCAGACCTCTGCCGAGTCGTACCTCGTGTTCGACAAGATCCTCGACGCCGCGGCCAAGTCCGGCGCCGACGCGATCCACCCCGGCTACGGTTTCCTCTCCGAGAACGCCGACTTCGCCCAGGCCGTGATCGACGCCGGGCTGATCTGGATCGGCCCGTCGCCGCAGTCCATCCGCGACCTGGGTGACAAGGTCACCGCGCGTCACATCGCCGAGAAGGCGAAGGCGCCGATGGCCGCGGGCACCAAGGACCCGGTCAAGAACGCCGACGAGGTCGTCGCGTTCGCCAAGGAGTACGGCGTCCCGGTGGCCATCAAGGCCGCTTTCGGTGGCGGTGGCCGCGGCATGAAGGTCGCCCACACCATCGAGGAGATCCCCGAGCTGTTCGACTCCGCGGTGCGTGAGGCGACCGCCGCGTTCGGTCGCGGCGAGTGCTTCGTCGAGCAGTACCTCGACAAGGCCCGCCACGTCGAAGCCCAGGTCATCGCCGACCAGCACGGCAACGTGGTCGTCGCCGGTACCCGCGACTGCTCGCTGCAGCGCCGGTTCCAGAAGCTCGTCGAGGAGGCGCCCGCGCCGTTCCTGTCCGACGAGGTGCGCGCCGCCATCCACGAGTCGGCCAAGCGCATCTGCCGCGAGGCGGGCTACTACGGTGCGGGCACCGTGGAGTACCTGGTGCAGGGCGAGACCGTGTCGTTCCTCGAGGTGAACACCCGTCTGCAGGTGGAGCACCCGGTCACCGAGGAGACCGCGGGCATCGACCTGGTGCGCCAGCAGTTCCGCATCGCCAACGGCGAGGAACTGACCATCACCGAGGACCCCACCCCGCGTGGCCACTCGTTCGAGTTCCGGATCAACGGTGAGGACGCCGGTCGCGGCTTCCTGCCCGCTCCCGGCCCGGTGAACGTCTACCGCGAGCCCTCGGGTCCCGGTGTGCGCGTCGACTCCGGTGTGGTCCAGGGCAGCGTCATCGGTGGTCAGTTCGACTCGATGCTGGCCAAGCTGATCGTCACCGGCGAGAACCGCGAGCAGGCGCTGCAGCGTGCCCGTCGCGCGCTGGCCGAGTTCGAGGTCGAGGGCCTGGCGACGGTGATCCCGTTCCACCGCGCGGTCATCGAGGATCCGGCCTTCATCGGTGACGGCCAGACCTTCGACGTCTACACCAAGTGGATCGAGAACGAGTGGAAGAACACCGTCGAGCCGTACACCGCCGGTGGCGCGGCCGACGATGACGACGACGATCTGCCCCGGCAGAAGGTTGTCGTCGAGGTCGGTGGCCGTCGCGTGGAGGTGTCGCTGCCCGGTCAGTTCACCCTCGGTGGCGGTGCGGCCGGTTCGGCGGGCAACGGTGTGGTCCGCAAGAAGCCGAAGGCGCGCAAGCGTGGTGGCGCCGGTGCCGGTGCCGCCTCCGGTGACGCGGTGACCGCGCCCATGCAGGGCACCGTCGTGAAGGTCGCGGTCGAAGAGGGCCAGACCGTCGAGGCGGGCGACCTGATCGTCGTGCTCGAGGCCATGAAGATGGAGAACCCGGTCAACGCGCACAAGGCCGGTGTCGTCACCGGGCTCGCTGTCGCGGCGGGCGCGGCGATCACCCAGGGCACCGTCCTGGCGGAGATCAAGTAGAAGCTCTTCACCAACGGGCGCCGGTCTTCCCGACCGGCGCCCGTTGTCGTTCTCGCGGGAAACACCGGCCTTCGGACGCGTCCGAGCCCGTCTCCTCGCGACCGGCGGAAGTCGCGGGGACGGCCAGCTGAACGAACGGCGAAGATCACCCATCTCCGCAGGCCGAGCGGCCGGGTTCTGTCGTATCGTGGGTCGGGTGACCAGTACTGCGCACACCGATCTGGACCCGCTCTCGACGCCGGGTTCGGCAACGGTGGCCGAGGTCATCCAGAGCCGCCGGGAAACCGGGCATCGCACCGACGGTAACCGCCTCGCGCTGGTGATCGAGGGGGGCGGCAGCCGCGGTGTGTACTCCAGCGGCATGGTGCAGGCGCTGGAGGAATTGGGCCTGGCGAGGGTGTTCGACGCCGTCTACGGCACGTCGGCCGGGGCGATCAACGGCGCCTGGTTGCTGTGCGGGCGCGCGGCGACGGGGATGCGCTCGTGGACCGATCCGGCGATCATGCGCCGCGTGGTCGACCCGGTCCGCATCTTCCGCGGCCGCCCGGTCTTCGATCTGCACTATCTCGTGCACCGCGTGTACGACGGCATCGAGCCGATGGACTTCCCCGCGATCCTGGCCAACCCCACCACCTTCCACCCGATCGCGACCGATATCCGCACCGGGGAGTCGGTGGACCTCGGTCCCTACATCACCGATAAACAGACCCTCATGACGGCGCTGCGGGCCTCTGCGGGCCTTCCGTTGCTGGCGGGACCACCGGTCACCCTCGCGGGTGGCAGCTACTTCGACGGCGGGCTCACCGAAACCGTGCCGATCCGCACCGCCGTGGCCGCGGGCACCACCCACGCCTTGGTCCTGCGGACCCGACGAACCGACGAACTCCGCCCGCCCGCTCCCCTGCTGCATCGGGTGGTCGGCGGCGGCTACATGCGGGCCATCGCGCCCGGTGCGTTCCGGGCGTGGAGCAAGCGGCCCGGCCAGCAGGCGATGGAGGACAGCTACCTCGACGGCCTCGGCGATCAGGTCCTCCAGGTCCACCCGCCCGCCGGTTCGCCCGCCATCGACAGCGCGGCCCGCGACACCGACCTGCTCACCCGCGCCCTAGACATCGGCCGCACGGCGGTGCACTCGCTGCTCGGCGGCGGGACCCTCCGCACGGCCTGACTGATCCTTGGCGGCTGGCGCCGCGGGTCGCGGCCCTTCGGGCCCCGATTCTTCCCTCCCGGCGGGCACTCCTTCGTCGCACCCTCTGGTCAGTCCAGAATCGGGCGGGCCGCGACAAAGACCGTGACCGTGTTCAGGCCGGGAGGCCGACCTGAACCACCGCCTATAGGCTGCGAGGCGTGGAACCGATCGAGATCAACGCAGGGTCCTGGTATCTGCGCGCCCTTCGCGCCGACGAGCGGATCGACGATCGACCCGCGCTGGCCGCCGGCGGCATCACCGATCCCGAGTATGTGGCCACCCGGTCGGCGCAGTGGGCGGACGAGTCGCACTTCTCCTGGGCGGTCTGCGTTCCGACGACGGCCGAGATGGTCGCCGAGATCGGCGTGACGCCGGGCGCGGACGACACCGCGACCGTCACGGGGTGGGCCCGTCCCGGTGAAGACGAGGCACTGGCCGCAGGTCTGGCCTCGGTCCACCGATTCGTCGCCGGCGCACTCGGATTGACGCCCGTGCCCGCCTGATCATTTGTCGCGCTGCGCTGAACCGTCCGAGGTCGGCGCGGACATCCGAGCGAAGAAGGAACTGGGCCGACGGCGATCACGCCGTCGGCCCAGTCCGGAATCCGGTGAGTTACCGGCGTTCTCGCGTGAGCACCGCGTCGAGTGCGTCGACGGCCTGACGCAGCTCGTTCTCGGTGACGGTCAGCGGCGGACGGAAACGGACGCCGCGCTCCCCCGTACCGAGCAGCAGCACATGCTCACGTTCGCGCAGCTGCGTCACCACCCGATCGCGCAACTCCGGCGTCGCCAGCGTCACCGCGCACATCAGCCCACGCCCACGCGCCTGGCTGACCATGTCCGGATGCGCGGCGGCGAGCTCGCCGAGCCGGTCGAGCAGGAAGGCGCCGAGCGGCACCGCGCCCTCGATCAGCCGATCCCGTTCCAGCACTTCGAGAACGCGCCGGCTTCTGACCATGTCGGTGAGGTTGCCGCCCCAGGTGGAGTTGAGTCGCGAACTCACATGGAAGACATTGTCGGCCACCTCGTCGACCCGCCCGCCTGCCATGATCCCGCAGACTTGAGTCTTCTTACCGAAGGCCACCACATCGGGCGCAACACCCAATTGCTGGTAGGCCCAGGTGGTTCCGGTCAGGCCGACGCCGGTCTGCACCTCGTCGAGAACGAAGAGCGCGTCGTTGGCATGGCAGAGCCGCTGCATGGCCGCGAGGAATTGCGGCCGCAGATGGCGGTCGCCACCTTCACCCTGGATCGGTTCGGCGATGAAACAGGCGATGTCGTGCGGGTTTTCGGCGAAGGCCTGTTCGGCCTGGGCCAGCGCGTGTGCTTCGAGAGCCTCGATATCGGGCCCGGCACCGGTGTGCGGTGTGTCGATGCGCGGCCAATCGAATTTCGGGAAACGCGCGGTCTTGACCGGGTCGGTATTGGTGAGCGACATCGTATAGCCGCTCCGCCCATGGAAGGCGCCGGTCAGGTGCAGCACCTTGGTACCGAGTTCCGGTGCGCGGCCGTGCAATTCGTTGTGTCTGCTCTTCCAGTCGAAAGCGACTTTCAGCGCGTTCTCCACCGCGAGCGCGCCACCGTCGACGAAGAACAGGTGCGGTAGGTGGGGGTCGCCGAGAACGCGGGCGAAAGTATCGACGAAGCGGGCCATCTCGACGGTGTAGATGTCGGAATTGCTCGGCTTGTTCAGTGCGGCGGTGGTCAGTTCGGCGAGGAAACGTTCGTCGCCTGCCAGGTCGGGATGGTTCATCCCGAGCGCGTTGGAGGCGAAGAAGCCGAACATGTCGAGATAGCTGGTGCCGTTACGTTCGTCGACAAGCATGCGGCCGTGCGACTTGTGGAGGTCGAGCACCAGCTCGAAGCCGTCCGCGAGGATGTGCGAGGACAGGATTTCGTTGACCCGGTTGGCGGGGATGACCGCCGCGCCGGGGCGCTCCAGTTCGATGGTCACGAAACCGACGATACGCAAATATTTACGGAAGTTCTACGGAATGACGAATCAAATTACGAAGGATAGCTACCTGTCATAGAATGTCTGCAGGATGATCGTGCTGCGGGTGTGCACGTTGGCCGTGGCCCTGATCTCCTGCAGCAGATGTTCCAGATGCCGGGGCGAGGCCACCCGCACGAGCAGCACGTAGCTCTCCTCGCCCGCCACCGAGTGGCACCCCTCGATGCCGGGGATGTGCTGCAACAATGCGGGCGCGTCATCGGGCTGAGACGGGTCGAGAGGAGTGATCGCGACGAACGCCGACAACAAGTGCCCGAGTGCCTCGGGGTCCACCTGCGCCGCGTACCCACGGATCACGCCGCGCGCTTCGAGCCTGCGCACCCGCGATTGCACCGCGGAGACCGAGAGGCTGGCCTTCTCCGCCAGATTCGACAAGGTGGCGCGACCGTCGGCCATCAGTTCTTTGATCAATAGTCGATCGATATCGTCGAGCTGGGGTCGAACCGGTGTTTCCGCCATCAGCGAAGGCTAACGCAGCGTGGGGCTCGCGCGGGGAAAACTTCTTTCCGTTCCCCACCGAATTCTCCCGAACATTTCCGTGAGTCGTACCAAACAGCAGAAGGTGAGCAGAGTACCGATGACGCAGACCGTGAACTTCTCCGAGCAGCTTTCCCTGCGAGCCAGGGCGCTCCTGCACGGCCTCGGCGCCGCTGTGCCGGAACCCGGCCCGCTGCTCGCGCGCACACCGATCGCCGGCGGCGTGCTGCTGCCACTGACCATCGACACTCCCGCCGACGTCGACGCCGCGATCGGCCGCGCCGC
This sequence comes from Nocardia sp. FBN12, assembly GCF_054031145.1. Classification (NCBI taxonomy): domain Bacteria; kingdom Bacillati; phylum Actinomycetota; class Actinomycetes; order Mycobacteriales; family Nocardiaceae; genus Nocardia; species Nocardia sp. FBN12. The sequence continues at coordinate 7,190,113 of NZ_CM132926.1, read as the reverse complement.
GACCGCCTTCGAGGCGTGGCGCACGGTCCCCGCACCCGTGCGAGCAGCGTTGGTGCGCAGGCTGGCCCAGTTGCTGGTAACCCATCAGGGCGAGCTGGCCGAGCTGGTGACCCTGGAGGCGGGCAAGATCGGCCCCGAGGCACTGGGCGAAGTCCAGGAGATGATCGACGTCTGCGAATTCGCGATCGGGCTCTCACGCCAACTCTACGGCGCCACAATGCCTTCGGAGCGGCCCGGCCATCGGCTCATGGAGACGTGGCATCCGCTCGGTGTGGTCGGGGTGATCTCGGCGTTCAATTTCCCTGTCGCGGTGTGGGCCTGGAATACGGCGATCGCGCTGGTGTGCGGTGACACGGTGGTGTGGAAGAGCTCGGAGACCACACCGTTGACCGCGTTGGCGTGTCATACGCTGCTGCGGCGCGCGGCGATCGATGTCGGTGCGGATCCCGAAGTACACCAGCTGATTCGAGGTGACGCTACCGTCGGCTCAGCACTGGTCGACGATTCCCGGGTCGCCCTGGTGAGCGCGACCGGTTCGGTGCGGATGGGCGCCACCGTCGCCCCGCGGGTGGCCGCGCGGTTCGGGCGGTGCCTGCTCGAGCTGGGTGGCAACAATGCCGCGATCGTGGCGTCGAGCGCCGATCTGGAGCTGGCGGTGCGCGGCATCGTCTTCTCGGCGGCGGGGACGGCGGGGCAGCGGTGTACGAGTCTGCGGCGGTTGATCGTGCATCGTTCGATCGCCGATCAGCTGGTCGAACGACTCGCCGCGGCGTACCGCCAACTGCCCGTGGGGAATCCACTCGACGACGGGGTGCTGGTCGGGCCGCTGATCAACGAGCACGCCTTCGCGGCGATGCAGAAGGCGCTGGTCGGGGCGGTGTCCGAAGGCGGCGAGATCGTCTGTGGCGGTGAGCGGGTCGAGTTGCTCGGGCCGGACGCCTACTACGTGCGACCGGCCCTCGTTCGCATGCCCGCGCAGACCGAACTCGTGCGCGAGGAAACCTTCGCGCCGATCCTGTACGTGCTGACCTACGACGAACTCGACGAGGCCATCGCCCTGAACAACGGTGTGACCCAGGGACTTTCCTCGTCCATCTTCACCCTCGACCAGCGCGAGGCCGAACGGTTCCTCGCCGGTTCCGACTGCGGCATCGCCAATGTCAACATCGGGACGTCGGGCGCGGAGATCGGCGGCGCGTTCGGCGGGGAGAAGCACACCGGCGGCGGTCGCGAATCGGGCTCGGACTCATGGAAGGCCTACATGCGCCGCGCCACCAACACGGTCAACTACTCCACCGAACTCCCGCTCGCACAGGGCATCCATTTCGGCTGATCACGCACCGCGCGACTGCGCCCACCAGGCGATTTCGTCTTCCACCCCATCCCGTGTAAAGTGGTATTTGCAACGCGGGATGGAGCAGCTCGGTAGCTCGCTGGGCTCATAACCCAGAGGTCGCAGGTTCAAATCCTGTTCCCGCTACTACGAAGAAGGCCCCGGATTTTCGAATCCGGGGCCTTCTTCGTTCTCTGTCGCCGGGCGCTACGCGTTGCCGAGTCGCAGCGTCCAGTTCCCCCGATAGTGCAGGCGAGTGACGCTCGCGGGCGGAACATCCATGCGCCAGAACGACTTCGCCGGTGCGTCGAGCACCACGAGCAGCGCCGCCCGCACCACAGCCGGATGCGTCACCGCCACGGTGTCGCGCCCCGACGACGCGATCTCGGCCAACCAGAACCGCACCCGATCGACCAGTTCGGTGACCGATTCGCCACCGTGCCCACGGAATTCGGGATCGGTCAGCCAGGCGAACAACTGGCCCTGAGCGAGCTGGCTCATCTCACTACCCCGCCACGACCCCGCATCGAGATCCCGTAATCGCACGTCTTGTTCGCCGACGAGGCCCAATTCCTCCGCGGTCTCGCGAGCCCGCCGCTCCGGCCCCGTGCGCACCAGCGCGTCGTCGAGCGGCGCACAGGCCCGCACAGCAGCCCGCCCCGACTCGTCCAGGGGTTCATCGACAGGAAAACGCGCCTTACGTACCGCCTCGGTAAGGCCATGGCCGACAAGGTCGACTCTCAGCACCGTTTGCACGAGAGTCGAGGGTAGCGACGAGTGCGATCCACGCCACACCCCGGGCTACACGCGGGCCCGGTCAGCGACACGTCGACGCAGGTCGGGGTGCGTGACGCCGGCGAAGGTGTCAGTGGGTCGGTGCACACTTGGTGCTATGGATCGGTTCTCCCCCGCTACTGCCCAGTGGTTCGACGGCGCCTTCCCCGGCGCGACGTCGGCCCAGCTCGGCGCGTGGGACGCGATCGCCGCCGGCGAGCACACGCTGGTGATCGCGCCGACGGGGTCGGGCAAGACGTTGTCGGCGTTCCTGTGGGCGATCGACCAGCTGGCGCAGCGCGAGCCGCCAGAGCAGGGGGCGCCGCAGGGCACGTCGGTGCTCTACGTCTCGCCCTTGAAGGCGCTGGCCGTGGACGTGGAGCGCAATCTGCGGGCGCCGCTGGTCGGCGTGACGCAGACGGCGAAACGATTGGGGCTCGACCCGCCGGATATCTCGGTGGGGGTGCGCTCCGGTGACACGCCACCAGCCCAGCGACGGGCCATGTTGCGCACGCCGCCCGACATTCTCATCACGACTCCTGAGTCGTTGTTCTTGCTGCTGACCTCCGCGGCTCGCGAGACGCTCGCCCAGGTCAACACCGTGATCGTCGACGAAGTGCACGCCATCGCCGGGTCCAAGCGCGGGGCGCATCTGGCGCTCTCGCTGGCCCGGCTGGATCAGCTCACCGACAAGCCGGCGCAACGGATCGGGCTGTCGGCAACCGTGCGGCCGCCCGAGGAGGTCGGGCGGTTTCTGGTCGGGCACGCCCCGATCACCATTGTGCGCCCGCCCGCGCCGAAGACCTTCGACCTGTCGGTGCGGGTGCCGGTAGCCGATATGACCGATCCCGGGGGCGATTCCGATCAGCCGGGTTCGATCTGGCCGCATGTCGACGAGGCCATCGTCGACCTGGTGCTCGAGCACCGGTCCTCGATCGTGTTCGCCAACTCCCGGCGGCTCTCCGAGCGGCTGACGGCGCGACTCAACGAGACCTACGCCGCCCGGCTCGGCGAACCGGTGGCGACCGAGCACAAGCCGCCCGCCCAGCTCGGACCGTCCACCGAGGTGATCCACGGAGCCGACCAGCTGTTGGCACGGGCACATCACGGGTCGGTCAGCAAGGAACAGCGGGCCATCATCGAGGACGACCTCAAGACCGGTCGCCTGCGCTGCGTGGTGGCCACCAGCAGCCTCGAACTCGGCATCGACATGGGTGCGGTGGACCTGGTGGTGCAGGTGGAGGCACCGCCGTCGGTGGCCAGCGGGCTGCAGCGGGTCGGGCGCGCCGGGCACCAGGTGGGTGAGATCTCGCGTGGCGTGCTGTTCCCCAAACACCGCACCGACGTCATCCACTGCACCGTCGCCGCCCAGCGCATGCTCACGGGGGAGATCGAGAAGCTCCAGATTCCCGCGCACCCGCTCGACATCCTCGCCCAGCAGACGGTCGCGGCCTGCGCGCTCGAGTCCATCGACGTCGACGCCTGGTTCGATCTCGTCCGCTCCACCGGCAGCTATGCGAATCTGCCTCGCTCGGCCTACGAATCGGTGCTCGACCTGCTGGCCGGGCGCTATCCGTCCGACGAGTTCGCCGAACTGCGTCCCCGCGTGGTGTGGGATCGCGACGCGGGCACGATCACCGGGCGTCCCGGTGCGCAGCGCCTGGCGGTGACCTCCGGTGGCGCGATCCCCGACCGCGGGATGTTCGCGGTGTTCATGGTGGGCGAAAAGGCTTCCCGGGTGGGCGAACTCGATGAGGAGATGGTCTACGAATCGCGCGTCGGTGATGTGTTCGCGCTCGGTGCGACCAGTTGGCGGATCGAGGAGATCACCTTCGACCGGGTGCTGGTCTCACCGGCGTTCGGGCTGCCTGGCAGGTTGCCGTTCTGGCATGGTGACGGCCTTGGCCGCCCGGCCGAATTGGGCTCCGCGCTGGGCGAATTCGTGCGGACGGCGGGTCAGGTTCCCGCCGATGGGCTGAGCCGGATCGTGGCGAACATGGGTGTCGAGACGGGCGCGGTCGTCGAGCAGGGCAAGCCGGCGGCACGGCTCCAACAGTTGGTGCGAACTGCCGGGCTCGATCAGAACGCGACAGCGAATCTGGTGAGTCTGCTCGAGGAACAGCGCAGCGCCACCGGTCAATTGCCGACCGATCGCACACTGGTCGTGGAGCGGTTCCGTGACGAACTCGGCGACTGGCGGCTGGTCCTGCACTCCCCCTACGGCACCCCGGTCCACGCACCGTGGGCGCTGGCGGTGGGCGCGCGCCTGCAGGAACAGTTCGGCATCGATGCCGCTCCGACGGCGTCCGACGACGGCATCGTGGTGCGTCTACCCGACACCACCGACCAGCCACCCGGCGCCGAACTGTTCGCCTTCGAGCCCGACGAGATCGACGACATCGTCACCGAACAGGTCGGCGGCTCAGCCCTTTTCGCCTCGCGCTTCCGCGAATGCGCCGCCAGGGCACTGCTGCTGCCCCGTCGCGACCCCGGCAAGCGCGCCCCGCTGTGGCAGCAGCGGCAGCGCTCGGCCCAATTGCTGGACGTGGCACGCAAATTCCCGCAGTTTCCGATCCTGCTGGAAACCGTCCGCGAATGTCTGCGCGACGTATACGACCTGCCCGCCCTGCGCGACCTGCTCACCAAGGTCGCCCGCCGCGAGATCCGCCTGATCGAAGTCGAAACCGCGAGCCCGTCCCCCTTCGCCGGCGCCCTGCTGTTCTCCTACATCGGCCAATTTCTCTACGACGGCGACAGCCCGCTGGCCGAACGCCGAGCCGCCGCACTGGCTTTGGATTCCAGCCTGCTCGCCGAACTCCTTGGCCGCGTCGAGCTCCGCGAACTCCTCGACCCCGCCGTCATCACCCTGACCGAACAAGAACTCCAGCGCCGCACCCCCGAACGCCGAGCCCGCGACTCCGAAGGTCTGGCCGACCTGCTGCGCCTCCTCGGCCCCCTCACTCCCGCCGAGGCCGCGGCCCGCTGCGTCCCCCGCCCCGGCACCGCGTCCGCGGCTCGCCACACCGAAGCGATGGACACCGGAGCCCACCCACCCGACGAACCATCACACAGCACGCCGGACGAGGGACGCGAGTCCGCTCGCGGCACCGATGTGCCGCTCGCCGATTCCGATGCCACGGCGTGGTTCGCGGAGTTGCGGGATTCGCGACGGGCGCTGGAGGTTTCGTTCGCGGGACGGACCTGGTGGGTGGCAGTCGAGGATGCCGCTCGCCTGCGGGACGCACTTGGCGTGCCACTGCCGATCGGGGTGCCCGCGGCGTTCATCGAACCGGTGCCCGATCCGCTCGGTGATCTGGTCGGCCGCTACGCGCGCACGCACGCACCGTTCACGACGGCCGCGGTCGCCGAGCGGTTCGGCTTGGGTACCGCGGTGGCCGCGACTTCGCTGCACCGTCTGCTTGCCGAGAAGCGCGTTGTGGAAGGCGAATTCACGCCAGGTACCGCCGGCGGCGAGTGGTGTGACGCCCAGGTTCTGCGCCGATTGCGCCGCCGATCCCTGGCTGCCGCTCGGCACGAGGTCGAACCGGTCACCACCGCGGCCTTCGCCCGTTTCCTGCCCGCGTGGCAACACGTCGGTTCCGGCGAACTGCGCGGCGTCGACGGCGTGGCCACCGTGGTGGAACAGCTCGCGGGCGTCCCGATTCCGGCTTCGGCCTGGGAGTCGCTGATCCTGCCCACCCGAGTCCGCGACTACTCCCCCGCGATGCTGGACGAGCTGATGGCGACCGGCGAGGTGGTGTGGTCGGGACACGGCGCCATCACCGCCCGCGACGGCTGGATCGCCCTGCACCTGGCCGACCAGGCTCCGTTCACCCTGCCTCCGGCGGATGAGATCGAACCGACCGACATCCAACTCGGCCTCCTGGCCGCCCTCGGCGCGAACCTGGAGCCTGGACCCGCGCGAACCGCCTCCACGTCGCCGACCGACTCGGACGCACCCGCTACCCGCCCGAAAGCCGCTCGGGGCAAGGTGGCCGCCGACAAGGTCGTCGACCTCGACGCCGCGTCGGCACAACCTCCCGCTGCTGACCGACGACCCGGCCCAGAACACACCGCACCCGCCGATGCCGGTGGTGGCACCCGATTGCCGATTACGTTGAGCGGCGGCGGCGCCTACTTCTTCCGCCAGCTCTCCGATACCGCGGGCCTGCTCGACGACAAGGCAGCCGGGGACGCGCTGTGGCAGCTGGTCTGGGCCGGCTACGTCTCCGGTGACACCTTCGCCCCGGTGCGCGCGCTGCTGTCCGGCACCGCCCGCAGCACCACCGCGCACCGCACCCCACGCCGCGCTCCCCGCGGCCGCGCGTACCTGCCGCGACCATCGATGCCGACCCGGTCCGGCCCGCCGACCCTGGCGGGACGCTGGTCGATCCTGCCCGAACGCGTGCAGGACAACACCGTGCGCGCCCACGCCACCGCCGATCAGCTCATCGAGCGCTACGGCGTGCTGACTCGCGGTTCGGTGCAGAACGAAGGGATAGCAGGCGGTTTCCAGTTGATGTACCGGGTGCTCACCGAGTTCGAGGATCGCGGCCGGTGCAGGCGCGGCTATTTCGTCGACACGCTCGGCGGCGCCCAGTTCTCCACCACCGACACCGTCGACCGGCTGCGTTCGTTCGACACCGACCGCGACAGCACCAGAGCGGGTGTCGCGCTCGCGCTCGCGGCCTGCGACCCGGCCAACCCGTACGGCGCGGCCCTGCCGTGGCCGAAGGGCGATGCGGAAGGCGGTCATCGGCCGGGGCGCAAAGCCGGCGCGTTGGTGGTGCTGGTCGGCGGCGAACTGGTGCTCTACTCCGAACGCGGCGGCAAAACGCTGCTCAGCTTCACCGAGGACATCGGCCTGCGCCGGGCGGCGGCGATGGCGCTGGCCGGGCTGGTGCGCGACCGCAGAGTCGACAGCTTGGTGATCGACAAGATCAACGGCGAAAGCGTGCACGGCAACCTCTTCGTCGATGTCCTCGTCGAGGCCGGTTTCTCGATGACTCCCAGTGGTCTGCGGCTGCGCAGGCAGGTGTAGCCGAATGCCCGAGGGCGACACCGTCTTCCGCACCGCCGAACGCCTGCGCACGGCGCTGGCCGGTAAGACCTTGACCCGCAGCGACTTCCGGGTTCCGCGCTACGCCACCGTCGATCTGGTCGGTGATCTGATCGAGGAGGTCGCCAGCTACGGCAAGCACCTGTTCATCCGCACCGACCGCCTGAGCATCCACACCCACCTGAAAATGGAAGGCGAGTGGCGGGTGTTCCACTGCGGCCAGCGCTGGACCAAACCACGGGTCACCGCACGGCTCGTGCTCGGCAACGACGAGGTCGAGGCCGTCGGCTTCTCGCTCGGCAAGGTGCAGGTGCTGCCGCGCGCCGACGAACACACCGTCATCGACCACCTCGGTCCCGATCTGCTCGGACCGAACTGGGATCCGGCCGAGGCCTTGCGCAGGCTCACCGAATACCCGCGCCGCGCCATCGGCCTCGCCCTGCTCGACCAGCGCAATCTGGCGGGCATCGGCAATATCTATCGCAGCGAGATCTGCTTCCTCCGCAGAGTCCACCCCACCACCCCCGTCGGCGAGATCACCGACCTGGCAGCGCTCGTCGACGAATCCCACCGCGTCCTCGGCAAGGCCGCGCACGAACCACCATGGCGTCCCATGGTCTACGGCCGGACACGGCGCCCCTGCCCTCGCTGCGGCACCGCCATCGCCTCCCAGCTTCTCGGCGAAGACGACCCCGCCGACCGCATCACCCAGCGCGAACGCGGCATCTACTTCTGTCCACGCTGCCAGCCACGCCCGTGAAATCGCCTCGCCCGTGCACCAGTTGTCCGATACGATCTCGGGATCGTTTTCACCGCTGACGGCCCACGAGGTTCGCAGGTGGGCTGCCGGACGGTTCCCCAGGTCGAAAGCAGGTTTCGTGATGGCATGTCGGATCAGTGAGCTCGTGCTCGGTTGCCGTGACCCCGAGGCCCTTGCCCAATTCTGGTGCGAGGTACTGGACTTCGTCGTGCTCGATCGCGAAGACGACGGCACGGTGGAGATCGGCCCGCGCGAAGGGTTCGGCGGCCCGCAGGCCACGATCATCCTCAGCAGCAGGGAAGAACCCGAGCACGGCAAATCCCGCCTGCATCTCGACGTCAACCCCACCGACCGCGATCAGGACGCCGAGCTCGAACGCCTGCTCGAGCTCGGCGCGCGCCCGGCCGATATCGGCCAGACGGGGCAGGAGTCGTGGCATGTCCTCGCCGACCCGGAAGGCAATGAATTCTGCCTGTTGAAGGCACGCATCGACCCGGTCTGAGCGTCAGCGCTCCTGCGGCACCGGTTCCAGCAGCTGCGGCCGCGGCTCGGGAGCAGCGGCCCGCAACGCGTCGGCCGACTCGTCGTCGGGTTGGGTCTGCGATTCGATTTCGGCCCGCACGCGCGCCTGGTACGTCGACACCTCACGGTCGATATCGTCGGCGTCCCAGCCGAGTACGGGCGCGATCAGGTGGGCGATCTGCTCGGCGCTGTTCGCGCCGCGATCGGCGTATTCGATCGAGATGCGGGTGCGCCGGGCCAGGATGTCGTCGAGGTGCAGCGCGCCCTCGGCGGCGGCCGCGTAGACCGCCTCGATCTGCAGGTACGCCGGTGCGTCGGTAATCGGTTGCAGCAGTTCGGGTTTGCCCGCGGCCATGGCGAGCACCTCGTCGACCAGGGAGCCGTAGCGGTCGAGCAGGTGCGTCATCCGGTACGGATGGATGCCGTAGTGCTCGGCGAGCTGCACGGTCTGATTGACCAACGCGAAGTACCCGTCGGCGCCGAGCAGCGCCACCTTCTCGGTGATCGACGGGGAGACACGGGCCGGAATATCCTGTGCCGCTTCGTCCATCGCGTCGGCGGCCATCACCCGGTAGGTGGTGTACTTGCCGCCCGCGATGCTCACCAGTCCGGGCGCGACCCTGGCCACCGCGTGTTCGCGCGAGAGCTTGGACGTCTCGTCGTTCTCCCCCGCCAGCAGTGGACGCAGGCCCGCGTAGACACCGTCGATATCGGCGTGGGTGAGCGGGGTGACCAGCACCTCGTTGACCCGGTCGAGCAGGTAGTCGATATCGGCCTTGGTCGCCGCGGGGTGGGCGAGGTCGAGGTTCCAGTCGGTGTCGGTGGTGCCGACGATCCAGTGCGCGCCCCACGGGATGAGAAACAGCACCGAGGTGGTCGTGCGCAGGATGATCGCGGCATCGCTGATGATCCGATCGCGCGGCACCACGATGTGCACCCCTTTGGATGCTCGCACATGGAATCGGCCGCGCTGACGCGACAGACTCTGCACCTCATCGGTCCACACGCCCGTCGCGTTGATCACCACACTCGCGCGCGCCTCGCCGGTGCGCCCGTCCTCGGTATCGCGCAGTTTCACGCCGACGACCCGGTCGGCTTCGCGCAGGAATCCGACGACCTGCGTCGAGGTGCGAATGACGGCGCCGTAGTGCGCGGCGGTGCGGGCGACGGTCATGGTGTGGCGGGCGTCGTCGACCACGGTGTCGTAGTAGGTGACGCCGCCGATCATCGAATCCCGGCGCAGGCCGGGTGCCAGCCGCATCGCGCCGTGCCTGGTCAGATGATGCTGTCCTGGCACGGATTTCGCGCCACCCATGGTGTCGTAGAGGGTCAGGCCCGCCGCAACGTAGGGCCGCTCCCACACCCGATGCGTCAGCGGGTAGAGGAACCGCAGCGGCTTCACCAGATGCGGCGCGAGCGTCGACAGTGCCAGCTCGCGTTCCTTCAGCGCTTCCCTGACCAGGCCGAATTCGAGTTGCTCGAGGTAGCGCAGGCCGCCGTGGAACATCTTCGACGACCGGCTCGACGTGCCCGACGCGAGATCGCGGGCCTCGACGAGCGCGACCGAAAGCCCGCGGGTCGCCGCGTCGAGCGCGATGCCCGCGCCGACCACACCGCCGCCGACGACCAGGACATCGAACTGATCCTTACCCAGCCGCTCCCAGGCGGTCCGCCGATGTTCGGGGCCCAGATCACCAGGCCCGAGCCGGTCCCTTTTCCCGCCCGCGACCAACTCACCCGGGTGCAGGAACGGAAACTCCGGTGTCTGCGACATCTCGACTCCTCGCCGCCGACCGATTCCGGCCGGTCCCAGTCGACAGTGGGGCGTGCGCCGCGTTCCCGGCGCCGCTGCGTACACGCTAAACCTAGTGCCCGCTCCGCGCTCGGGACGTACCCGGCGAGGCGTGGGAGCGAAATTCGTCGCCGACGACAAAGGTTGCGGACGCGGGCCCGTGTTTCGGTAACCTGCAGCAATGCGTCGCTATGTGGCTGCCATCGATCAGGGCACGACTTCGAGTCGGTGCATCATCTTCGATCGGCAGGGCCGGATCGTCGGGACCGCGCAGCGGGAGCACCGGCAGATCTTCCCGAAGCCCGGCTGGGTGGAGCACGATCCCGCGGAGGTGTGGCGCAATACCGAGTCGGTGCTCGGTGCGGCGCTGGGCACCAGCCGGTGTTCGGCCGGGGATCTGGCCGCGGTCGGCATCACCAATCAGCGCGAGACCACGGTCGTGTGGGATCGAGCGACCGGCGAGCCCGTGTACAACGCGATCGTCTGGCAGGACACGCGCACCGACCAGCTGTGCACCGAACTTGCGGGTGATCAAGGGCCGCAACGCTATGCGGGCCGCACCGGCCTGCCGCTGTCGACCTACTTCGCCGGTCCGAAGTTGCGCTGGATCCTCGACAACGTCGACGGCGTCAGGGAACGCGCCGAGGCAGGCGACCTGTGTTTCGGCACCATGGACAGCTGGGTGCTGTGGAAGCTGACCGGTGAACACCTCACCGACGTCACCAACGCCTCACGCACCATGCTGATGGATCTGCGCACCCTGCGATGGGATTCGGAGATCTGTGCCGATTTCGACATCCCGATGTCTCTGCTCCCGCAGATCCGCAGCTCGTCAGAGGTGTACGCCGATATCGCTTCCGGCCCATTCGAAGGCGTCCCCGTCGCGGGAATTCTCGGCGACCAGCAAGCCGCCACGTTCGGCCAGGCGTGCCTGTCCCCCGGCGAAGCCAAGAACACCTACGGCACAGGCAATTTCATGCTCCTCAACACCGGCACTACGCCGGTGTTCAGCAAGCACGGCCTGCTCACCACCGCCTGCTACCAACTCGGCGACGCCCCAGCGGTTTACGCCCTCGAAGGCTCCATCGCCGTCACCGGCTCCCTGGTCCAGTGGCTGCGCGACAACCTCGGCATCATCACCTCCGCCGAGGAAGTGGAACCCCTGGCCCGCACCGTCGAGGACAACGGCGGCGCTCACTTCGTCCCCGCCTTCTCCGGCCTGTTCGCCCCCCGCTGGCGCCCCGATGCCCGCGGCGTGATCGCGGGCCTCACCCGCTTCGTCACCAAGGCCCACTTGGCAAGGGCCGCACTGGAATCCACCGCCTTCCAAACCCGCGAAGTCGTCGACGCCATGCGAGCCGACGCCACCGCCCAACACCTCGATCTGGAACTCACCACTCTCAAGGTCGACGGCGGCATGACCGGCAACAACCTCCTCATGCAATTCCAGGCCGACATCCTCGACGTTCCCGTAGTCCGCCCGGTAGTCCGCGAAACCACCGCCCTCGGCGCCGCCTACGCCGCCGGCCTGGCCGTCGGATACTGGTCCGACCTCGAAGACCTCCGGGCCAACTGGATAGCCGACGAAACCTGGACGCCCGCGATGTCAGAACAGGAACGCACCCACCGCTACGCCGACTGGAACAAAGCCGTCGAGCGCACCTACAACTGGGTATGAACCGACCGCGCAAGCTGCCCCGGCAACAGCGCTCACGGAACACCGTGGACACGCTGCTCGAGGCGGCTGCCCAGGTGTTCTCCCGCGAGGGCGCGACCGCGACCACCAATCGCATCGCGGAACGAGCGGGTTTGTCGATCGGCACGCTGTACCAATACTTTCCGAACAAGGAGGCCATGCTGCACGCATTGGCCGAGCGTCACTTCCTCGACGGCGGCCAGCGGCTGAGCGAGGTGTTCGCGCGTTTGCGTGCCGAGGAGCCGCCGTTCGACGAGAGCATGCGCGCGATTATGGAAGTGGTCGCCGACCTGCACCGCGATCGACCCGCCCTGCACGCGCTGCTGCACCGGGTGGCATTGAGCCTGCCGATCGAGCTCGCGGCGGTCCGGGCATTCGAGGACTACCTCGTCGCCGAGGTGGAACACCAGCTGCGACGCTGCGACCGTGGCGGACCGGATCCCTTGCTCACCGCACGGACGCTTGTGCACGCGGTAGACGCACAGGTACATCGCGTCCTCACCCGCCACACCGTGAGCGCCGACAGCCTGACGGCACTTGTGTCGGCCCTCACCCCGTCACCGCCGACTACCACCGACCTCGGCCAGCAACGTCCGTAGCGCGTCGGCGAGCTGCGTGACGCCCGGTTCCTCCACCGGAAAATGCCCGCAGCCATCTAGCAGCGTGACAGTGGTCGGCGCGCTGATGCGATCGAGGAATCGCACGCTCAGTTCCGGTGGCGTCCAGCGATCCGCGGCCGGGTGGACCAATGTCACCGGCGCCGCGACGAACTCCTCCGGCGGGGTGTGCCGGAACCGTAGGAAGTCCACGAGAAATCCGAGCGGAACTCGCACGCCGCCACCGCGCGGATCGGTGGCACACAGCCGCGACAACGCCGGGTCCGAACTCATATTCGCCATGTCGACCAGCCAGCGGATCGGCACCCGCACCCGGCCGAGGACCGCGGCGATGCCGGAAAGCAACACCGGTGGCACCGCCCCGGCAGGTGCCCAGCGCACCATCGCCCGCCGCATCGCCGGATCGGCGGGGTCGGGCAAACAGGTCGCCACCACATGCGCGATCCGCCCCGTCCGCGCGGCCACCTCATAGGCGAGCATCCCACCCACACTCGCCCCGAAAACCACCAGTGGCCGATCATCGGAGTCCGTCTCGGACACCACGAAATCACCGACGATCTCGACCCATTCGCGATACCGCACCGCGCCGGGGTCCGCGACGGCGGTGTCGCCATACAACGGCAGATCCATCGCCATCACCGAAACCCCCTCGGCCGCACCGATACCGAGCAGTGGCCACACCAACCCCGCATGCCCACCGGCCCCGTGCAGCGCCAACACCCGCACGGGTGCGTCCTCGGCACCGGCACGCGCGACATGAACCCGATTCCCGTGCCACGCGAACCAGCTCGACTCCGGTTCGAACATCACCTCGTCGCGATACCGCTGAGGCAGAAACCGCACATACTCCGCATATTCCATACGTCCAGCATCAGCGCCACCGAACCCGCCGCCAACTCGCATTCATCGGGTTCGGCGGTCGCGAAAGACCAACTCTGACCAGCAGCAATCCGGGCCGGATCAGCCGATGCCCCCCACTGCTCGCATTCGGGGAACACCGCTGAGCAGTACGTTTGTCCTGCAAGAACTGCCTGCAGGAGGCACTGCTTCGGCCCTGCTCAGGCTGACGACGCCTTCGCCAAGCGGGTGACCGCTTCGGTCAAGGTCTGTTCGTCGGACGTGGTGAAGCAGAGGCGGAGGGAATTGTCGGCGGTGTCGGAGACGGCGAACGCCGCGCCGGGGACGTAGGCGACGCCGGATTCGAGGGCGGTGGGGAGGAGGGCGGAGGTGTTTGTGTCGTCGAGGAATTCGGCCCAGATGAACATGCCGCCGGTGGGGGCTGTGCAGCGGATTCTGTCGGCGAAGGTGGAGCGGACCGCGGTGACCAGGGCTCGGGCTCGATTGCCGTAAGTAGTGCGGATCGAAGCTATGTGGGCGGCGAGCCAATCAGCGTCCGAGAGCAGATCGGTGGTGATCTGCTGGGTGAGGGCCGAGCCACAGAGGTCGGCGCCTTGTTTGAGGAGTTCGACTGCGCGGCTGACTCTTTCGGGGGCGATCATCCAGCCGACGCGCAACGCGGGGGACAGGATTTTGGAGACGCTGGAGAGACGGATCACCTGTGGTGAGTACGAGGCGACCGGGGCGGGGGCGGGCTGGTCGAACCAGAGTTCGCCGTAGGGGTCGTCTTCGATGACCCAGAAGCCGTGGGCCTCAGCGAGTTCCGCCAGACGGCGGCGACGCTCCGGGGCGAGGGTAACGCCGCCGGGGTTGTGGAAGGTGGAGACGGTATGGACGAGCGCGGGGCGTTCGCCCGCGGCCAGGAGATCTTCGAGGACGTCGAGACGCATGCCGTCGGAATCCAAGGGGACGGCGACGATTCGAGCACCTGCGGCCCGAAACACTTGCAGGGCACCGACATACGCGGGATCTTCGACGATCACCAGGGCGCCGGGGTCGAGGAGGACTTCGGCCAGGAGCGAGAGGGCTTGCTGGGAGCCGTGGGTGATGAAGACTTCCGCGACCGGGATCGTGCGGCCGATCTTGGCGGATTCGCGGGCCGCGATCACCTCGCGCAGGGCCGGCCAGCCGGACGACTCGGTGTATTGCAGGACGGCGGGCTCACGCAAGGCCGTGTCGGCGGCGAGGGCGATGCGTTCGCGCGGCATCAGGGCGGCGTCAGGGAGGCCGCCCGCGAGGCTGATGATGTCGTCGCGGGCGGTGAGTTTGAGCAGGTCCCTGATCGCCGAGCTCTGCAAGCCGGCGAGCTTGCCCGCCAATGCTGGAATGGTCAGCGACATGGGAACCTCCGGGGACGCCAAGGGAAGCAATCATCCTACGATTGCATATCGTCCACCAGAATGTGAAATTATGGTCTCAGATTGTGAGAATCTATCGGGCAGTGATGGACTTGACCTGCCACTTTCCATCGGTGTTCGTGGTGATGATCTCCTGCTTGTAGACCACTGCCGAGCCGTCGGGGTGCATTTCGCGCAGTTCGACGTCGTAGCGGCCCACGCTGGTCTCGCGCATTTTCACGCAGTGCGTGGTACCCGCGGGGATCTGGCCGTCGATCGCCTGCTGGATCGTCTCGGCGGGCGAGATGTTCTCGGCGTCGGGCGCCACGAATTCGCGCACCTTCGCGCCGGAGCGGTCGGTGTAGAAGGCGTACTGGAAACCGAGGATGGCCCTGGCACCGGTGGTGGTGTCGCCGGGACCGTTACCGACGGTCACGGATTGTTCTGCGACCGACTGACATTCGGTGCCCGACGCGACCGACGGGACGGGCGCGGCCGTGACGCCGGGGTCGGCACCGCCGCCGCGCTTGACCAGGCCGATCGTCAGGACCAGCGCCACCACGAGCAGCACGGCCGCGGCCACACCGCCGATGATCCAGCGCAGCCGCTTGCTGTCGGGTTCCTTCTCGACGGGCGCGGGGGCGATGGGGTTCTTCGGCGCGAGACGGCGCGCGATCGGGTCGTCGGCCCAGGAAAGGCCGGGCTCCGAGGGCGGCTTCGGAATCGCGCCGTCGTCGTCCGGGGCGTCCCACCATTTGTCTCCCGCGGGCCGCGGCGGATCGGGGCGAAGCGGGGTGCGCGAGCCCTCGGGGGGCCGTTCCTGCTCCGACATGGGCTTGGATTCAGGTGACTTCGCCTGCGACGCAGGGTCTTTCGCCCCGGGGCGACCGCGACGGATCACCTCGGTGAGCTCACGACCGGACGTCACCGGCACGGAATCACCGAACACCGAGCCCTCACTACGCGGCGGCTCGGCACCGAAACGCACAGTCGGGTCGGCAGCGGGCGGACCACCCGGCGTTGGACCGCCGAAGGGCGCGGGAGTACCGGGACGGGTGATGGGCGGCGGGGTCGCTACGGCGTCACCGAAGACCGAGGTGGGTGCGGACCGACGACCGTCGGGCAGCCGAGGCGGCGCTTGACCGCTACCCGGACCCTGGGCAGGCACGGAGCCCGCGGGCGGAGTCGACGGCCGCGCAGGCGGGCCGGGCGGCACCGATCCGGCGAACGGACCGCCGGGAGGCGGAGCGACAGGCGGCTGACCGGCAACGGGCCCACCGAACGGACCCGGCGCGGGCGCACCGGCAGGCGGACCGAACGGGCCGGGCGCGGGCACATCGGCCGGGCGCCAACCCCGTTCCGGAACCCCGGACGGCGCGGGCGGCGGCGTGGCGGGAACGGGCCCACCGAAACCAGCGTCATCGACCGGCGGCCCGAAATCGCTTACGGGAGGACCGAATTCCGCGGCAGGTCGTTGCTCGCCGCGTTCGTTGTCGTCGCCCTCGGTGCCCAAGTCCAATCCTTTCCCCAGGACACACGTGTGGGGCGGTCGAAGGCGACCGCCCCACACGACGTACTGCGTGTCAGTACTGGAGCGAGCCACCCCACTGGGTGTTCACACCCGCGACGTTCAACGTCTGAAGCAGCTCCCCCGGCACGGGCAGTGTAGCCTTCGCGGCCGCATCGAGCGCGGCGGTGCCGCCCGGCTGCGCCTTGATCCAGTTCTCCACCGCGGCCTTGGCCAGGTTGGCCTGCGTGGTGTCGAGCACGGTCACCGTGGTGTTGTCGGCCCGGCCGTCGCCACCGGTGAAGGTGGTGACCTTGACCTCGTTCGCGCCGATGTACTCGACCGAGACACCGGCGTCACCGAAACCGCCACCCGGCGCCCGGTAGCCGACGGTGCCGACGTAGCCCGAGGCGTTGTTGTAGTGGTGGGTGTTGGCCAGGATGCCCGCACCGTCGATGGTGGCGCCGATTTCCTGGTGCGGGCCTTCCATCTCGACGACGGGTGCGGCCGGCGCGTTGGCCAGGCGCGGTGCCTGCCAGGTCGGCTCCTCCGGCTCCTGGATGAGAGTCTCCGGAGACTCGGCCTCGGTGCCGGTGCCGGTGCCCTGATCGGACGGCACGGTGGGCTGCGTCTGCTGCTGGCCCGGCGTGGCGCCCGGCTGGCTCGGCGTAGTGCCCGGCTGACTCGGCGTGGTGCCGGTCTCGGGCGTGGTGGTGCCCGGCTGGTCAGGCGTCACGCCTGCGCGCTCCGGCTGAACCGCGGGCTGGGCCTGTCCCGGCACCGGCAGCGGCGCGGTACGCGGCTTGGTGACACCGGGCTGGCTCGGCGTCGGCTTGACCGGGGTGGCCTGTTCCGGCTGACCCGGCGCGGGGCTGGTGACGCCCGGCTGGGCCGGGGTCGGCTTGGTCTCGCCCGGCTTGACACTCTCCGGGGTTTCCGGAGCTTCCGCTTCACCCGAAGGCTGGCCCGGCTGCGCAGGCGCCGGAGTAGCGGGCGTGGTCGGCTGGTCGCTGGGGACCGCGCCGGCCGGTGCCGCGAGGAGGGTTGCCACGACGGCCGCGGTGGCCAGAGGCAACGACGTGCTTGCCATCGTTCGCTGCGCCCGACTCGGCTTACGATGCTTCACTTTTCGTAATCCCTTTCCCGGAGGGAATCCCCCACTGCTCCACCACGTGATCACATCTGATCACGCCTCGGCGGTGAGTCAACCACATGAGCGCGGGACAGGCAACGCAGCAACAGGATTCGTATTCCCTTGGCTTCGCCTGCGCAAACACCCAGTGTGACGGCCGCCTCGAATCGACGAGCAGCGTTGGCGACCAACACAATTCGAAACCCGAAACCCCTGTGATTCGTTTCACATTCGGCGCGTGCGGGCCTCAGTCCAGGTCGTCGTGGCGCATCAGCAAACGTCCGGCTTCGGTGAGCGAACCGGTGAGCGAGGGATACACCGAGAAGGTCTGCGCCAGGTCGGTGACCGTCAGGTTGTTCTGCACCGCCAGCGCGATCGGCAGGATCAGTTCCGAGGCGATCGGCGCGACCACCACACCGCCGATCACCACACCGGTCGCCGGACGGCAGAAGATCTTGACGAAGCCGCGCCGCAGCCCCGACATCTTCGCGCGCGGGTTGGTGTTGAGCGGCAACATCACCGTGCGCGCGGGGACCTCACCGTTGTCGATGGCGGTCTGGCTGACGCCGACGGTCGCGATCTCCGGGCGGGTGAACACCGCGGAGGCCACCGTCTTCAACCGAATCGGGCTCACACCCTCGCCGAGCGCGTGGTACATCGCGATCCGGCCCTGCATCGCGGCCACCGAGGCCAGCGGCAGCAGACCGGTGCAGTCGCCCGCGGCGTAGATGCCGGGCACCGACGTGCGCGAAACCCGGTCGACGCGAAGATATCCGCCGCGATCGAGTTCGATGCCGACCCGGTCGAGGCCGAGGTCCTGGGTGTTCGGGGTGGAGCCGACGGTCATCAGCGCGTGCGAGCCGGTGACGGTGCGGCCGTCGGACAGCTTCACCACGATGCCGTCGGCGGTGCGCTCCACGGCGTCGGCCCGGGCGTGCTTGACCAATTCGACGCCGCGTTCGGCCAGGGCTTCCTCGAGCACGAGGGCAGCGTCGGCGTCCTCGCCGGGCAGCACCCGGTCGCGGCTCGACACGAGCTTCACCCGCACACCCATCTCGGTGTAGGCGGAGACGAATTCGGCGCCGGTGACACCGGATCCGACGACGACCAGCGTCTCGGGCAGTTCCGGCAGGTCGTAGAGCTGACGCCAGTTCAGGATCCGCTCACCGTCGGGCTCGGCGCCGGGGAGCACCCGCGGGCTCGCGCCGGTCGCGATCAACACGACCTCGGCTTCGAACTCCTCGGAACTGCCATCGGCCAGGTTCGCGCGCACGCGATGCGCCAAACCCGGTGCGGGCCCGACCAGTTCGCCGTAGCCCGGAAGTAGTTGCACGCCCGCGGCCTGCAACTTGGCGCGGATATCGGAGGACTGCGCCAGCGCGAGCGCCTTCACGCGCGCGTTCACCTCGGGCAGATGCACCTTGGCCTGGTCGGCGTCGAGGGTGATGCCGAGATCGCGCGCGCGGCGCAGGTCGGTGCGCAGGCCCGTCGAGGCGATGAACGTCTTCGACGGCACGCAATCCCACAGCACACAGGCGCCACCGATGCCGTCGGCGTCGACCAGGGTCACCGTGGCCCCGTGCTGGGCGGCTACCAGTGCCGCCTCGTATCCGGCCGGTCCACCGCCGATGATCGCAATCCGTGCCACCAGTCACGCTCCTTGTGCTCGCCTGATCGGACCTGCCCCTTGTGAGGGCTCGCCCGTGCTGTCGCCCCATCATTTCAGGTGCGATGTGACTCGGCCGGGTCGGATCGGTGAACAACGGCGCGCGTGTTGTGTGCCACGTTCCCGGCGTGACCGGCGGCCCGGAAGCGTCGCCACGCAGGGCTCCGAGGAACGTCGGCGGTTGTGCACAGCACCACCGGCAAGTGTGACCGTCAGCCGATCTGGGTGGGAGACAGGAATTCCGCCGCGGTTATTGGCTACAGTTCCATGGTGCCGATCTATGCCGCCTACGGGTCCAACATGGACTCGACGCAGATGCTGGAACGCTGCCCGCATTCGCCCATGTCCGGGACCGGGTGGCTGGAGGGTTGGCGCCTGACCTTCGCCGGTGACGACATCGGCTGGGAAGGGCCGTTGGCCACGGTCGTCGAGGACCCCGGCTCGCGGGTGTTCGTCGTGCTCTACGACGTCTCCCCCGAGGACGAGGACAGCCTCGACCGCTGGGAGGGCTCCGATTTCGGGATCCACAAGAAGATCCGAATCCGGGTCACCGGCACCCAGGGCGAGTCCCGCCTGGCATGGCTCTACGTCCTCGACGCCTACGAAGGCGGCCTCCCCTCGGCCCGCTACATCGGCGTCATCGCCGACGCCGCCGAAAAAGCAGGCGCCCCAGAGGACTACGTCCACGCCTTGCGCACCCGCAACAGCAAAAACGTAGGCCCCGGCGCATAGCTGCACCGCCCACAGCACACACCCCAGGCCAGGCAGCCCTACCGACCTATCAACCACACCGCGAACAAAGCCTGTCCCCGCCTTCCACAACCCACCCAACCCAGCCCCCCACCCGCGACGCATAGGGAGCGGCGGCCACGAAGTGGCCGGTCGCGGCCGGGTCCCTACCCCCGCAGCACAATATTCGTCAACGTCCGCACCCCAACCGCCAGCGCACGCTCATCGATATCGAACGTCGGCTGATGCAGATCCAACTGCTCACCAACACCCGACCACACCCCGAGCCGAGCCATCGCACCGGGCACTTCCTCCAGATACCAGGAGAAGTCCTCACCGCCACCCGACTGCGGAGTATCGGCGAGCGCGTCCTCACCCATTCCCAGAATCGCGTCCTCGAACATCAAGGCAGACGTCGGATCGTTGACCACCGGCGGCACACCACGCTTGTAGTTGAGCTGATACCGCACACCCGTCGGCGCGAGCAATCCGTCGATGATCTCGCGGACCAGCGGTTCCAGCAGCAGCCAGGTGCCGTGGTCGCCGGTGCGGACCGTGCCGGTGAGCATGCCCGTCTGTGGAATCGCGTTGGGCGCCTTGCCCGCACTCACCGCACCCCAGACCATGACCGTGCTGGTCCGCGGATCGACGCGGCGGCTGAGCAGTCCGGGTAAGCCCGTGATGACAGTGCCGATCGCGTAGACCAGATCGCTGGTCAGGTGTGGTCGGGAGGTATGCCCGCCGGGCGAATCGAGTACCAGCTCGACGGTGTCGGCCGCCGACGTGATCGCACCGGTCCGCACGCCGACCTTGCCGACCTCCAGACGCGGATCGCAGTGCAACGCGAAGATCCGGTCCACCCCGGCCATCCCACCGGCGGCGACCACATCGAGCGCCCCACCCGGCATCACTTCCTCGGCGGGCTGGAATACCAACCGCACCCCCACCGGCAACGTGTGCTGCGCCTCGGCGAGCGCGAGCCCGGTACCGAGCAGCACCGTGGTGTGCGCGTCGTGCCCGCAGGCATGCGACACCCCTGGCACATTCGACGCGAAGGTCAGGCCGGTGAATTCCTGCATCGGCAGCGCGTCCATATCGGCGCGCAAGGCGATGCGTGGACGATCGGTGGGCCCGAAGTCACAGAGGAGCCCGGTGCCGCCCGGCAGTACTTCCCAGCTCAGCCCGGCCTTGGTCAGCCAGCCCGACACGAACTCGGTGGTGGCGAACTCCGAGCGCGACAACTCGGGGTTGGCGTGGATGTGCCTGCGCCATTGCACCAGGTCACCGGTGTGTTCGGCCAGCCATGCGTCGACGATCTCGGTTCCCGACATCAGCGTTGGTTCGGTGTCCGGCGTGGTCGGACACGCTGCGTTCTCCCGTGCCATCGAGTGGGTACCCATGCCCACCGATAGCGCCTCGGAGCCTGCGCGTGCGGTGCCCGGATGGCCGGAAATGGTCACCGAATGTCCTCCTGTCGGTCGATCAGCCGTTGCAACAACCTGTCCCTGTGTACTTCATCGCCCGCTATCGCGACAGCGGTACGCGCCAGCGCCAGCGCGCCGTCGAGCACCGCGCGGTCCGCCGAGGCGTTCACGGCGGCGGCGGCGAACTCCGGCTGATGGGTCGCCGCGCCACCGGCATCGATGCCGATCACCGGATGGATACCGGGGATGACGTTGGTGACGTTGCCCATGTCGGTGCTCCCGAGCGGCCGCAGCACCTCGAGCTCGGGTGCGATCGGCACCCGTCCCAGTCCGGTGATCTGCGCGCGGTAGGCAGCGGAAAGAACCGGATCGGGGGTGAGCTCGGTATAGGTGGGCGCGAGCGTCCGTATGTCGTGAGTGCAGCCGGTCGCCAGTGCGCCCGCTTCGAAACACGCCTTCGCTCGGCGCATCAGGTCGTCGAGTGAGCCGGAATCGGGAGCACGGAGGTAGTACAGCAACTCCGCGCGTCCGGGCACGATATTGGGGGCTACACCGCCGTCGGACACTATACCGTGCAGCTGCTGGCCGGGTCGCAGATGCTGGCGTAGCAAGCCGACGGCAACCTGGGTCAGCGTCACCGCGTCGCCCGCGTTGCGGCCCAGTTCGGGCGCGGCGCTGGCGTGCGCCTCGCGGCCGTGGAAGACGATGGCGAGGTCGGCCAGCGCCAGCGAGCGGGCGCCGACGATATCGGCGGGGCCGGGGTGGACCATCATCGCCATCGCGATGTCGTCGAAGGCGCCCGCTTCCAGCATGAGCACCTTGCCGCCGCCGCTCTCCTCCGCGGGCGTGCCGAGCACGACGACGGTCAGGCCGAGCGTGTCGGCCACGGCGGCCAGGCCGATGGCCGCGCCGACGGCGGACGCGGCGATGATGTTGTGCCCGCAGGCGTGCCCGATCTCGGGTAGCGCGTCGTATTCGGCGCAGATGCCGACGGTGAGCGGGCCACTGCCATACACCGCGCGAAAGGCGGTCGACAGCCCCGCTACGCCGGTCGTGACGGCGAATCCGCGCTCTACCAGCGGCGCGAGGACCTTGGCGACGCTACGAGTCTCGGCGAAGGCCAGCTCGGGTTCGGCGTGGATCGCGTGCGAGAGCCCGATCAGCTCGTCCGAGGCAGCCACGATCGCGGCGTCGGAGGCGGTGGCTGTGAGTTCGCCGGTGCGCGAGGGTGCCATACCCCCCAGTCTTGCATCAGTGCCCGACAGCGGCGCACCGGCGAGCGAGGTCAGTTGCCGAAAGGCAGGTTCTCCGGGGTGA
This sequence comes from Nocardia sp. FBN12, assembly GCF_054031145.1. Classification (NCBI taxonomy): domain Bacteria; kingdom Bacillati; phylum Actinomycetota; class Actinomycetes; order Mycobacteriales; family Nocardiaceae; genus Nocardia; species Nocardia sp. FBN12. Next base: position 7,167,551 of record NZ_CM132926.1, on the reverse strand, counting down.
CCGGGGTGGCCAGCGCGGCCAGGGTCTCGGCGTGCAGGTCGGCCTTGATGATCGGGGTGATCGGCTTGCGCAGGCTGGTCAGCGCGGCGGCGCGGGCGATCGCGGTGGGCAGCACCTCGTCGGCGTCGGCCTTGGCGTCGGCGATGCCAGCGGCGATGGCCTCGTCGGCACCGAAACGGTGGCCGGTGGTCATCGCCTTGCCGCACACCTGGTTGCTCAGTCGACCCTTCAGCAAGCCGTTCATGCCGATCGTGAACGGCATGCCGAGGTGTACCTCGGGCAGCGACCAGAAGCCGCGGTCGCCGCGCATCACGCGGAAATCGTGGGAGGTGGCCAGCATGGCGCCCGCGCCGAACGCGTGGCCGTTGACCGCGGCGACCGTCGGCATCGGGAAGGTCAGCAGGCGGGTGTAGAGGGAATGCACCCGGTCGAGGTAGCCGTGGATCTTGTCGAGGTTGCCGAAGACGTAGTCGGTGTCGAGGCCGTTGCTGTAGAACTTGCCGGTCGCGACGGTGACCAGCGCGGCGGCACCCTCGGACGCCTCGACCTTGTCGAGTGCGGCGTGGAAGGCGTCGATCCAGTCCGGCGAGAAACGGTTCTCGTTGTCGGTCTCACCCTCGTTGCCGAGGTACAGGACGAAAACATCACCAGAGCGCTCCAAATACGGCATGCAGGGGAGAATAGTCCGCGCCTGAACCCTGCCCTACTCGCGGGTAGGGACCTTCCCAGCCCCGCACGACCCGACCTAGAGGAGGGTCCGGCGGGGTCGCGAACCTCGAGCGCGCCAGCGCTCCAATAAACTCAGCTCATGACAGCCGAACAGGCCGCTGTGGCGATCGCCGAACGTACGGGAGTGCCGCGTCATCGCGTGGCCGTGGTGCTGGGATCGGGGTGGCAGGAGGCAGCAGCCGAGATCGGCGCGCCGCATGCCTCGATTCCCATGACGGAGCTACCCGGCTTCGGCAAACCCAGTGCGCAGGGGCATGGCGGCATGGTGCATTCGGTCACCGTGAACGACAACAACGTGCTGCTGCTCATGGGTCGCCAGCACCTGTACGAGGGCTACACACCCCAGCAGGTGGTGCACCCGGTGACCGCGGCGATCGCGGCGGGCGCCGAGATCGTGCTCCTCACCAATGCCGCGGGTGGGCTCAGGGCCGGGCTTGCCGTGGGTGAGCCGGTGCTGATCGCCGACCACATCAACCTCACCGCGCGCACCCCGCTGGTCGGTGCGCGGTTCGTCGACCTGGTCGATGCCTGGGATCCCGAATTGCGTGCGCTGACAAGGGAAATCGATCCGAGCCTGACCGAGGGCGTGTACGCCGGGCTCACCGGTCCGCAGTACGAGACGCCCGCCGAGATCCGCATGCTGTCGACGATCGGCGCCGATCTGGTCGGCATGTCGACGGTGCTGGAGGCGATCGAGGCGCGTTCGCTCGGCGCGAAGGTACTCGGCATTTCGCTGGTCACCAATATGGCCGCCGGCGTTACCGGCGAACACCTTTCGCACGCGGAAGTGCTGGCCGAAGGACAGGCCGCCGCACCCCGGCTCGGCAAGCTGCTGCGCGGCATTCTGGAGCGCGTGTAAATGCTGCGCTTCGGGACCGCGGGCCTGCGTGGACCGTTGCGCGATGGCCCGGACGGGATGAACGTGACCACGGTGTCGCGGGCCACGGCCGGGCTCGCCGACTGGCTGCGTGACCGGTGCCTCGGCGGCGGGGCCGTTGTGGTCGGGCGGGACGCGCGACACGGGTCGGCGGAGTTCGCCACGGCGACCGCTGAGATCTTCACCGCCGCGGGCTTTCCCGTGACAGTTCTGCCGGATCCGGTACCCACTCCGGTAGTGGCGTTCGCGGTGCGCGAGTTGGGCGCGGTTGCGGGGGTGCAGATCACCGCCTCGCACAATCCGCCCGCTGACAACGGTTACAAGGTGTATCTCGACGGCGGGTCGCAGTTGATCGCCCCTGCCGACAGCGAGATCGAGAAGCGCATCGAGGCGGTTGTCGAACCGATTGCGCGGGAAGCTGTTCCGGTTTCCGGCGCTGACCTGGTCGACCGGTATCTCGCGCGCGTGGCGGAGTTGCCCGGTCTGCTGGGTGGGCCCGGCGAGCGGGCGGATGTGCGGATCGCGCTCACCGCGCTGCACGGGGTCGGCGGTGAGCTCGCCGTGCGCGCGCTGGCCGCGGCCGGGTTCACCGATGTGCACGTGGTCGAGGAGCAGTTCGCACCCGATCCCGACTTCCCCACCGTCGCCTTTCCCAATCCGGAGGAGCCTGGCGCGGCCGATCTGCTGCTCGCGCTGGCCGAGCGGATCGGTGCCGATGTGGCGATCGCGCTCGATCCCGATGCCGATCGCTGCGCGCTCGGCGTGCCCGGTCCGGATGGTTGGCACATGGTGCGCGGTGACGAGACCGGCGTGCTGCTGGCCGATTACGTGCTGCGAACCTCGCCGACCGATCCGCTGGTCGCCACAACCATCGTTTCCTCGCGTCTGCTGTCGAAGCTGGCGGCCGCGCGCTCGGCACGGTACGCCGAGACCCTGACCGGCTTCAAATGGCTGGCCAGGGCGGGCGAGGGGCTGGTGTACGCCTACGAGGAGGCCATCGGCCACTGCGTCGATCCGTCGAGGGTCCGCGACAAGGACGGCATTTCCGCCGGGGTGGCCGCCGCCGATCTCGTCGCCCTGTTGAAGGCTCAGGGCAGGACGCTGCAGGACGAGCTCGACTCCTACGCCGTCGAATTCGGCCTGCACGCGGGTGGGCAGGTCTCGCTGCGCCTGCCCGACCAGGCCGCCGCGAGCGTGCTGGTCGCCGCCCTGCGCGCGAACCCACCCAGCGACATCGCCGGCACCCCCGTGAAGTTCACCGACCAGGCGCAGGTGCGCGGCAGATTGCGCACCGACGCACTGATCTTCGACGCCGACGACTTCCGCATCGTCGTCCGCCCCTCGGGCACCGAACCCAAACTCAAGTGCTACCTGGAGGTTTTCGCCCCGGTGGCCGCCCCCGACGACCTGAAGAACGCGAGAGAGGCTGCCGCGAAGCGACTCTCTCAGCTCGCTCTCTTCTGTCGCGCGCTGGCCGACGAGTAGTTCAGCGCGGGCCGAACTGGCGGTCGCCCGCGTCGCCTAGGCCGGGGACGATGTAGGCGTGCTCGTTGAGCCGGTCGTCGATCGCGGCGGTGATCAGCCGAACCGGCAGGCCCGAATCTGCCAGAGCGGCAACGCCTTCCGGGGCTGAGACAACGCAGATCGCGGTGATGTCGGTGGCGCCGCGGGCGACGAGGAGTTCGATCGTGTGGCGCATCGAACCGCCGGTGGCCAGCATCGGGTCGAGGACGAAGACCGGCAGGCCGGTCAGGTCGGCGGGCAGGGATTCGAGGTAGGGCACCGGCTGGTGGGTCTGCTCGTCGCGGGCGATGCCGACGAAGCCGACGCGGGCTTCGGGGACGAGTTCGGCGGCGGCGTAGACCATGCCGAGCCCGGCCCGCAGGACCGGAACCAGCAGCGGGGGCGCCGCCAGGCGGACGCCGTCGGTGACCGCGACCGGCGTGTCGATCGGCTCGCGCACCACCGGCGCGTCGCGCAGCGCCTCGTACATGAGGATGCCGGTGAGATCGGCCAGAGCATTGCGGAAGGTCGCGTTGTCGGTGCGGACGTCGCGCATGGTGCTGAGCAGGGTCGCGGCAAGCGGATGGTCGACGGTGTCGGTGCGCATGAAAAGACGATAGGGTCGCTTGGCGCTTCGCGCCTACGACCGCTGGGGAAATTTTCGCGGTAATAGGGAACCGAACGCGGAGTCGGTGCGTCCAAGATGATGAGTGACGTACTCTGCCCGGGAACTCGAGGATTGGGGGAAGTTCGATGACGAAAAGGATGTCGGCCGATGCCGAGGGCATCACCGCCTACAGCGCGGCTGCCGAGGGGATGGCCACGGAACTGGCCACGGCGGCGGCTGGTTCGGTTGCCTCGGACCCCACCCTGCTCGGCCCGATCATGGGACTCATCGGCGGTGACTTCACTGCTGCCTACTCCGCCGCACACGCCGGTCACGTGGCGTCGATCGCCCAGCTGTCGGCGGTCATGGGCAGCATGGGCCTTGCCACCGCCAGCGCCGCGACCACGCTGGTCGAGACCGACCTGAACAACGCGGCCCCGCTCACCGCCATCGCGGGCGATCTCGGTACCGACGCATGATCGACCTCAGCGGACTTGCCCAGCCCCTCCTCGATCTGCTGTCGAGTTTCGGCACCGGTGTGCTCGGCACCGGCGGCGCGTCCGACGGCTTGCGCTCGACCTCGACCAACCTCGACCAGATCTATCAGCAGGGCCGCAGCAGCATCAACAATGTCAACACCGCGTGGGACGGCCAGGCCGTCGACGCCGTCACCGCCAAGGCGCTGCGCGTGCAGACCTCCTCGGCCACCCTGTCCGACAACGGCACCGAGATGGCGACCGTCGTCGACCAGGCCGCGGCCTATGTGCAGACCGGGCAGAAGGAGCTCGACGGGATCGTCAACTCGTTCCTGTCGCAGGTGTCCGCGCTCAGCCCCACCCTCGGCACCCCCGCCGGCCTCACCGCCGTGGTGAGCTCGGCGATCGACCACATCGGGCAGGGCATGGGGGTTGTCGGCCGGGTGCAGGACGAACTGGGCACCCAGACCGCCGCCATCCAGGAGCTCACTCCCGCGCCGTCGAGCACGGCGCTGGCGAGTGTCGCGTCCGGCGCGACCAACCTGGCGTCCTCGGCGTCGAGTTCCGGCCTGCTGTCGACCGCGGCGAGTGCGGGCAGCACGGTGCTCAGCTCCGTGGGGTCGGCGATGTCGACGGCGATGGGCGGCAGCAACAGCAGCGGCTCGAAGACCTCCACCGGCGGAACCTCCGGCGGGACCGGCGGATCGACGGGGTCCTCCGCCGGTTCGTCGACGGGTTCCGGCACCGGTGTCAAGATCACCCTGCCCGACGGCAGCACGGTCGAGGCGCCCAACGAGAAGGCCGCCACCGCGGTTCGCTCGGCGATCGGCGCGGTCGGCACCCCGTACGTCTGGGGCGGCAACGACCCGCAATCGGGCATCGACTGCAGCGGGCTCACCAAGTACGCCTACGGCGAGGCCGGGGTCGAACTGCCGCGCCTCGCGCAGGAACAGCACATCGGTAATCCCCAGGTATCCCCCGGTGACCTACAGCCCGGCGACCTGGCCGTGTGGGACGGCCACGTCGCCATGGTCGTCGGCAACGGGCAGCTCGTCGAGGCGGGCGATCCGGTTTCGATCAGTTCCATCCGAACGGAGAACAGTGGCATGGAGTTCTACGGCTTCTACAGGCCTACCGAATGAGCGGCACGCCGATCCCCGAGGTTCCCAACGTGGAGTCCGCGGTCAGCACCAACCGCTCCGGCACGATCTCGGTCCGCGCGACCAGCATGGGTCTGCCGATCGCGCTCAAGTTCGAGCGCAGCGAATACCAGTTCGGCGCCCAGGCGCTTGCCGATGAGATCCTGCGCCTGACCAGGCGCTCGACCATCGCCGCGGCCGCCCGCCTGCGTGAGGTCTACAGCGAGCAGGCGCAGATCCCCGACGAACTGCTCGACAAGATGAACCTGCCCACCCGGCGTCAGGCGGTCGACGAGCTCGACCGCATCGACGACGCCGACACCGGTCAGACGAGTTGGATGAGGCCACTGTGAGTGCGGAAATGGATGCCCTGGTCGCGGGTGTCACCGGAAAGCTCGAGGCGCTCGAGGCTGCGCTGTACGGGTTGAAGCAGGTCAACGGGAGATTCACCACCGAAGACGGCCTGGTCACCGCCGAGGTGAACAGCGACGGCGCCCTCGTCGGTCTGACCTTGGACGAAGGCATCACCGCGCTGGCGCCCACCGAGGCCGCCGCGCTCATCCTGACCGCCTGCAAACAGGCCACGGAGACCGCGGGCGAGGCACGTTCCAACATCATTGCGACACTGAACGAATCGCTCACCGGACCGAGTGCACAGCCCGACGGGCAATTAGCACCCGGGCCGGATAGTGCCCGGCGCTCGAGCTAGCTAGGCTTCGCGTCATGGCTTCTGGAGACATCGTCCCGATCGAGCTCGGTCTGACCGATGGCGATCTCGTCACCCTGTGGGCACCGCGCTGGCGCGACGGTGACGACGAGTGGGAGGCGTTCCTCGGTCACGAGGACGACCTCTACGGTTTCGAGTCCGTTGCGGAGCTGGCCGGGTTCATCCGCACCAACACCGACAACGACCTCGTCGACCACCCGTCCTGGGCGGTCATCGCCGGCCTTTCGGCCGCTGAGCTGGAGCCGGAGGAGAACTTCAGCTTCGATCTGGTCTCCGTGCCGGAACTGGCGGCGGGCGACCCCGACGTCGATGTCGTCGGCGAGCTCGAGGACACCCTGGCGATGGTGCGCAATATCGCCGAGGTGTGCGAGCTCGACGTGGTGACCAAGTTCTTCGGCAACAACCCCGTGCTCGGCGCGCTGGCCAGCGGGGCGAGCACGTTCGTCGGCCGCGACGGCGAAGAGCTGTGGGACCAGGTCGGTGCCGCGATCGTCAAGGGCTGGGACGACGTGCTCGATGCGATCGACAGCGTCGTGAGCACGCCCGAGGTCGACGCGGCCGCGGTGGCCGTCGCCGAGGCGGAGTTGCTGGCCGCCGAGGAGAACGAAGTCGACGCCGACGATGTCGCCGAGGAGGAAGAGGAGTTCGAGAACGTCGACCTCACTGCCGCCGACGAGGACGAAGAGGAGTCCTTCTGGGACGAGGTCGGCATCGACCCCGTCAAGATCGTCACCTCCGACGGCGAGCAGTTCACCCTGCGCTGCTACCTCGACGACGAGCCGATATTCCTCGGTAACGGCACCACCATCACCGTCTTCAGCTCCGCGCGCGCACTGGCCCGCTACCTGGCCGACGATCACGAGCACGAGCTGGCCCGGGTCTCGACCTTCGCCGAGGTGCAGACCGCGGCGGTGGACGGTTCGCTCGAGGTCGAGGTGACCGACGAGAACGTCTACGTGCTCACCGGTCTGGTCGAGGATCTGGCCGAGGGACCGGAAGCGGTCGACATCGAACAGCTCGATCTCGCGGTCGAACTGTTCAGCGACGCGGCCGACTACGCCGATGACGACAGCGTGGAAACTGCTCTCGCGCAGTCGAATCCGCTCGGCTGGTATGTCTCGTACCTGCTCAACCCCGATCCGAACCGGATGGCCCCGAACCCGCCGTACGCGTCGGAGGCACAGCAGTTCCGCGATCTGCAGCGCGCGTTCGAAGCGCGGCTCGTCAGCGAATAGGAAGTTCCAGGGGGTGGCACCGACGTGGTGCCACCCCCTGGTTTTCACCCGAGAAGTACCGCGTAACCCGGCTTGATCACTTCGTCGATGATCTTCAGCCGGTCCGGGAACGGGATGAAGGCCGACTTCATGGCGTTGATGGTGAAGCGTTCCAGATCGCTCCAGCCGTAGCCGAAGGTGTCGACCAGCTTGGACATCTCCTTGCTCATCGAGGTGTCGCTCATCAGCCGGTTGTCGGTGTTGACGGTGACCCGGAAGCGCAGGCGGGCGAGCAGGTCGAACGGATGCTTGTCCAGCGAGGGCACCGCGCCGGTCTGCACATTCGACGACGGACACAGCTCCAGCGGCACCCGCATATCGCGCACATAGTTCGCGACCAGCCCGAGCTGCGCGTCCGCGATGTCGCCCGGAACGCTGATGTCGTCGGTGATTCGCACCCCATGGCCGAGCCGATCACAACCGCAGAACGCGAGCGCCTCGTGAATCGACGGCAGCCCGAACGCCTCACCCGCGTGAATCGTGAAGTGCGCGTGGTTGGCTCGCAGATACTCGAACGCGTCGAGATGCCGAGTGGGAGGGAACCCCGCCTCGGCCCCCGCGATGTCGAACCCACCCACCCCGGCATCCCGGAACCGCACGGTCAGCTCGGCGATCTCGCGCGACCTCGCCGCATGCCGCATCGCCGTGAGCAGACACGTCACCCGGATGACATTGCCCTGCTCAGCCGCGATCGTCTCCCCCTCCCGGAACCCGGCAAGCGTGTGCTCGACAACCTCGTCGAGCGTGAGGCCCTTCTCGAGATGCTGCTCGGGCGCGAACCGCACCTCCGCGTACACGACCCCGTCATCGGCGAGGTCGATCGCACACTCCCGCGCCACCCTGCGCAGCCCCTCCGGGGTCTGCATCACCGCGACCGTATGCGCGAACGTCTCCAGATACCGCTCGAGCGATCCGCTGTCGGCGGCGTCACGAAACCACCCCCCCAAACTCTCGGCATCGGAAGCGGGTAATTCGTCATAGCCGCAGTCAGCAGCCAGCTCTAGCACCGTCGAGGGCCGCAGACCACCATCGAGGTGATCATGCAGCAATGCCTTCGGTGCGCGTCGGATCGAAGCAAGGTCTAAGGGCGCCGGTCCAGTCATGTTTAGACGGTAGCGGGCAGCGACGATCCCGGCAGAACATCGTCCACCCTGATTCCGTCATGACCGCACTCCCACCCACCACCTGCGACCCTTAGGTGTGTTGACCTGAGAGGTTAGGGACGCGGCTAGCTGGCGGACGTCCTCCGAGTGCGGTGTGGGCTCGGTGGTGATTGTAGGTATGGAGCCACTCGGTGAACGCGGCTCGGCGTTCGGTCTCTGACCGGTAAGCGCGGGCATAGGCCCATTCATCGACAAGGGTGCGGTTGAACCGTTCGACCTTGCCGTTGGTTTGTGGCCGGTAAGGGCGGGTCCGTTTATGGGTGATCGAGGCCGCGGTCATCGTCTGGGCCCAGAGCCGGGACCGGTAGCAGGGACCGTTGTCGGTCAGGACTCGTTTGACGGTGATCCCGTTGGTGGAGAAGAACTTCTGGGCTCGTTGCCAGAACCCGGCAGCGGTTTCCTTGCGTTCGTTGGGCAGGATCTCGGTGTAGGCGAGGCGGGAATGGTCATCGATGGCGTTGTGGAGGTAGCTGTAGCCCAGATGGCTGTGGCCACGGCTGTCGAGAGTTTTGCCCGCGGTCCGGGTGCGGTTGGTGCGCCCGAGTTTTTGCCCGACCGCGCGGGCCCCGCCGCCGTCGGGGATGTTGCCCAGCTTTTTGATATCGACATGGACCAGGTCGCCGGGGTGATCGTGTTCGTAGCGGCGGATCGGGGTGCCGGTGGTGCGGTCGAGCCAGGCCAGGCGGGCCAGTTTGTAGCGTGTCAACACTCGGTGCACTGTCGAGGGATGCAAACCGAGTAGGTAGGCGATCCGTGCTGGTCCCCACCGGCGTTGGACTCGGATTTTGATGATCCGGCGTTCGGTGCGGGTCGGAGTTTTGGTTGGGCTGTGGTGGGGGCGCGACGACAAATCTGACATGGCGGCGGCACCGTGGTGGCGGTAGCGGTTGGCCCAGCGGGCGGCGGTGGTGGGTGAGACTTGGAATCGTTCGGCTGCCCGTCGTAGTGGCCAGCCGTCGTCGATGACACAGCGGGCTAGTCGTAGACGGCCGAGTTCGGTCAGGGGTGCATTACGGTGTGTCATTGAAGACCTCCGTTGAGAGACGCGTTCCTTAGACAGCTCGCATCTCACTCGGAGGTCTTCGCCATGTCAGCTCGCCACGCCGTTACCAACCTGCATGGTCAACACACTTAGGGAGCAGCGGCCACGAAGTGGCCGGTCGCGGCCGGGTCGCCGGTTAGGCGCCGTTGCGTAGGCGACGAAGGAGCAAGCAACGGCGCCTAACCGGCGGCCCCTCGGGGCCGCGACTCGAGCGCGCCAGCGCTCCAATAAACACAGCCCAAACCTGCCTGGGACTACTCAAACCCAGGACATCACTTACCACCCAGGCGAGCCCTCACTCGCCCGGACCACCGCCTCAGCTCAGCCGATGCGCCCCAAAATCAGCTCGCCAGGCTTCCACTCGGAGCCGGTTTCAATGCCTACCGCGTCCGTGAGCGCCGCCAAAGCTCCCGCGAACGCATCCGGCGTATCGGTATGCAACGTCAACAACGGCTGCCCCGCCACCACCGAATCACCCGGTTTGGCGTGCATTTCGATCCCGGCACCCGCCTGCACCTGCTCCCCCTGACGCGCACGCCCCGCGCCGAGCCGCCACGCGGCAACCCCCACCCCCATCGCATCGAGCCGAACCAGCACCCCACTCGATTCCGCCCGCACGATCTCGGTATGCCGAGCAACAGGCAGCGCAGCATCCGGATCCCCACCCTGCGCCTGAATCATCGCCCGCCAGTGATCCATGGCCCGACCATCCGCGAGCACATCCGCAGGATCGATGTGCAGCCCTGCCTGCGCAACCATCTCCCGGGCGAGCGTCAAAGTCAGCTCGACCACATCAGCAGGCCCCCCGCCGGCAAGAACCTCCACCGACTCAGCCACTTCCATCGCATTACCCGCAGTCCGCCCGAGCGGAGTATCCATCGCCGTCAGCAACGCGACCGTGTTCACACCCGCATCCCGCCCGAGTTCGACCATCGCCGTAGCGAGTTCCCGAGCCCCGTCGAGCGTCTTCAGAAAAGCCCCCGACCCCACCTTCACATCGAGCACCAGCGCCGCCGTCCCCTCGGCGATCTTCTTACTCATGATCGAACTAGCGATCAACGGAATCGACTCGACAGTCCCGGTCACATCCCGCAGCGCATAGAGCCGCTTGTCAGCGGGCGCCAGATCAGCCCCCGCCGCGCAGATCACCGCGCCGATCGCCGGATCCGCCAGAATCTCGCGCATCCGCGGCACCGTGACATCGGCCTGCCACCCACGGATCGACTCGAGCTTGTCCAGCGTCCCACCGGTATGTCCGAGCCCGCGCCCGGACAACTGCGGCACCGCCGCACCACACGCGGCGACCAGCGGCGCCAGCGGAAGAGTGATCTTGTCCCCGACCCCACCGGTCGAATGCTTGTCGACAGTCGGGCGAGGCAGGTCGGTGAAGTTCATCCGGCTGCCCGAGGAGATCATCGCCGCCGTCCACCGCGCGGTCTCGCGCCGGGTCATCCCCCGCCACACGATCGCCATGGCCAAGGCCGACATCTGCTCGTCGGCCACGATCCCCCGGGTGAAGGCGTCCACCACCCAGTCGATCTGAGCATCGGACAGCTCCCCGCCGTCACGCTTACCAGTAATGATCGAAACCGCATCCAGTGCCGTCATGGCCCAAGTCTGGCACCGCGGTCCGACTACTGCTGTCCGGCCGCCAGATCATCCGGCCCGAAGGCGTAGGGCAGCAGCTCCGACAGTGGCTTCGGGCCGTCGGCGTGATCCACCAGGAGTTCGCCCCCGCCGTGTTCGAACAGCAGCTGACGGCAGCGCCCACACGGCATCAGGATTTGGCCCCGGGAATCGGTCACCGAGACCGCGACGAGACGCCCGCCACCCGACGCGAATAAGTTACCGACGAGTACACATTCGGCACACAGGGTTAGCCCATATGAGACATTTTCCACATTGCATCCGCTCACAATTCGGCCATCCGCACTGAGAGCAGCGGCGCCGACCGGGAAACCCGAGTACGGCGCATACGCCGACCCCATTGCCCGAATTGCCATGTCATGCAACGTATTCCAGTCAATTTCGGGCACCGAGAACCTCCAGCAGATCCCGCCGAACACGGGGAAACAGGAGCCGAATCACCAGTATCCGGCATCAAGAAAGGCAAACCTAACTCGCTAGTTTTACCCGCAACGCACGGCACGCCGAATTAGTTCCGAGAAACAGAGGGGATTAGAGTTCACCGAAGATCGGTTCAGGTTCCCGGCGGCGGGCCAGCGCTCGAGAATACAGCGCAGCCACCTGGGCATTTGCCTCTCCACGCATGCCGGCGTCGGATCTGTGACCGGGTCCATCAACGACGTTGGAGGCACCGCACTCTATGACCACGATAGAAGCTCCGGCTCCGGCCCAGCCGAAGCGGAAGACGCTGTACCGCGGCGACCCCGGCATGTGGTCCTGGGCGCTGCACCGGATCACCGGTGTCACGCTGTTCTTCTTCCTCTTCGTGCACGTGCTGGACACGGCACTGGTCCGGGTCAACCCGGACACTTACGACAACTCCATCGCGCTCTACAAGAACCCTGTGGTCGCGCTCATGGAGATGGGCCTCGTCGTCGCCGTCCTGTTCCACGCCCTCAACGGCGTCCGGGTCATTCTCGTCGACTTCTGGTCCCAGGGTCCGCGATTCCAGAAGCAGATGCTGTGGATTGTGCTCGCCATCTGGGTTCTGGTCTCCGCCGCCGGCGTCGGCCGCCAGTTCTTCTACCTGCTGACGGAGCACTGATATGAGCGCACCTGTCCTCGCCAAGTCCTACGATCGCCCGGCCAGCCTCGACCTGCCCCGCTCGCCGCGTGGCAAGTCGAACGGCAACTTCGAGAAGTACGCATGGCTGTTCATGCGCATCTCCGGCCTGTTCCTGATCATCCTGGTACTCGGCCACATGTTCATCATGTTGATGATCGACGGTGGCGTGAACCGGCTGAACTTCGCGTTCGTGGCCGGTCGCTGGGCCAGCCCGTTCTGGCAGTTCTGGGATCTGTCGATGCTGTGGCTGGCTCAGCTGCACGGTGGCAACGGCCTGCGCGTGATCATCGACGACTACTCGCGCAAGGACTCCACGCGGTTCTGGCTCAAGACCATTCTCGCGGTTTCGATGGTCCTAGTCGTCGCCGTCGGCACGTACGTCGTCTTCACCTTCGACCCCAACATCACAGGTTAGGAACAGGCCACCTCGCATGAGTGAATCCCGTCCGATTCAGGAGCATCGCTACGACGTGGTCATCGTCGGCGCCGGTGGCGCGGGCATGCGCGCGGCGATCGAGGCCGGCCCGCGTGCTCGCACCGCGGTCCTGACCAAGCTGTACCCGACCCGTAGCCACACCGGCGCGGCCCAGGGTGGCATGTGCGCCGCGCTGGCCAACGTCGAAGAAGACAACTGGGAATGGCACACCTTCGACACCGTCAAGGGTGGCGACTACCTCGTCGACCAGGACGCCGCGGAGATCATGGCCAAAGAGGCCATCGACGCCGTCATGGACCTTGAGAAGATGGGCCTGCCGTTCAACCGCACGCCCGAGGGCAAGATCGACCAGCGTCGTTTCGGTGGCCACACCCGTGACCACGGCAAGGCGCCCGTGCGTCGCGCGTGTTATGCCGCCGACCGCACCGGTCACATGATCCTGCAGACGCTCTACCAGAACTGCGTCAAGCACGACGTCGAGTTCTACAACGAGTTCTACGTGCTCGACCTGGTGATGACCGAGTCCGATCGTGGCCCCGTCGCCACCGGCGTCGTCGCCTACGAGCTGTCGACCGGCGAGATCCACATCTTCCACGCGAAGTCGATCGTGTTCGCCACCGGCGGCTCGGGCCGCATGTACAAGACCACCTCGAACGCGCACACACTGACCGGTGACGGCATGGCGATCGTGTTCCGCAAGGGCCTGCCGCTCGAGGACATGGAGTTCCACCAGTTCCACCCGACAGGCCTCGCCGGCCTCGGCATCCTCATCTCCGAGGCTGTGCGCGGTGAGGGCGGCATCCTGCGCAACGCTTCCGGCGAGCGCTTCATGGAGCGCTACGCCCCCACCATCAAGGACCTCGCGCCGCGTGACATCGTCGCCCGCTCGATGGTGCTCGAGGTGGCCGAAGGCCGTGGCGCGGGCCCGAACAAGGACTACGTCTACATCGACGTGACCCACCTCGGCGCCGACGTGCTCGAGGAGAAGCTGCCCGACATCACCGAGTTCGCGCGCACCTACCTGGGCGTCGACCCGGTCTCGGAGCTCGTGCCGGTCATGCCGACCTGCCACTACGTGATGGGCGGTATCCCCACCCGCATCCGTGGCGAGGTGCTGCGCAACAACACCGACGTGGTCCCCGGCCTCTACGCCGCCGGTGAGTGCGCGTGTGTCTCGGTGCACGGCGCGAACCGTCTCGGCACCAACTCGCTGCTCGACATCAACGTGTTCGGCCGTCGCGCCGGCATCGCGGCCGCCGAGTACGCCAACCGCACCGAGTTCGTCGAGATGCCGGAGAACCCGTCGCAGATGGTGATGGACTGGCTCGAGCTGATCCTGTCCGATCACGGCAACGAGCGCGTGGCCGACATCCGCACCGAGCTGCAGGCCACCATGGATGCGAACGCGGGCGTGTTCCGCACCGAGGAAACCCTCAAGAAGGTCCTCACCGACATCCACACACTCAAGGAGCGCTACACCCGGATCACGGTGCAGGACAAGGGCAAGCGCTACAACAGCGACCTGCTCGAGGCCGTCGAGCTGGGCTTCCTGCTCGAGCTGGCCGAGGTCACCGTCGTCGGCGCGCTCAACCGCAAGGAATCGCGTGGCGGTCACGCCCGCGAGGACTACCCGGATCGCGACGACGTGAACTTCATGCGGCACACCATGGCGTACAAGGAGGGGTCGGAGCTCATCTCCGAGATCCGCCTCGACTTCAAGCCGGTGGTGCAGACCCGCTACGAGCCGATGGAGCGTAAGTACTGATGACTGCTGTTATCGAACCCACCAAGCAGAAGCCGGCGCCGGTCCCCGAGGGCTCGGTCATGGTCACCGTCAAGATCGCCCGGTTCAGCACCGAGGACGACAAGGGCGCGCACTGGGATACCTTCCAGGTGCCGGTCCTGCCGACCGACCGCTTCCTCAACGTGCTCATCTACATCAAGTCCTACCTGGACGGCACCCTCACCTTCCGGCGCTCCTGCGCCCACGGTGTGTGTGGCTCCGACGCCATGCGGATCAACGGTGTGAACCGGCTGGCCTGCAAGGTGCTGATGAAGGACATGCTGCCCAAGGGCGACAAGACCCTCACCATGACCGTCGAGCCGATCCGCGGCCTGCCCGTGGAGAAGGACCTCGTGGTCGACATGGAGCCGTTCTTCGACGCGTTCCGCGCGGTGAAGCCCTACCTGATGACCTCGGGTAACGAGCCCACCCGCGAACAGATCCAGAGCCAGGCCGACCGCGCCCGCTTCGATGACACCACCAAGTGCATCCTGTGCGCCTGCTGCACCACGTCGTGCCCCGTCTACTGGACCGACGGCAGCTACTTCGGCCCCGCCGCGATCGTGAACGCGCACCGCTTCATCTTCGACAGCCGTGACGAAGGTGCCCGCGAGCGTCTCGACATCCTCAACGACGTCGAAGGTGTCTGGCGCTGCCGCACCACCTTCAACTGCACCGACGCGTGCCCCCGTGGCATCGAGGTCACCAAGGCGATCCAGGAAGTCAAGCGGGCCCTGCTCTTCACCCGCTGATCTTCCCCGCTCGGTTTCGGAGGCCGCCCTCATCGAAAGATGAAGGCGGCCTTCGTCGTTGGTACGTCACTAGGATCGGCACATGTCCGACTCACGCATCCCTGTGTTCTCCGCCGATGACCAGCGCTCCGGTGCCCGCGGGGCCATGTTGGGCGGGGCGATCGCGACCATCGCGGGCCTGTGGCTGCCCCTGTTCACCCTTACCGCCGGCGCGAGGCCGACTGCCCCCAGCCGTTCGATGTGGGACCTGCATCAGAGTGGGACGCCGGGCTTTCCGCTGTTCGTCCTGGGTGCGGTTCTCCTGATCATGGGCTCGTTCATCCCTGCGCACCTCGAAGCACTCGGAGTTCGAGGCTGGCTGGCGGGTGTCGCGGTGGCGGTGGGGATCGGGATCCTGCTCGCGATATCCATCGGATACTCCACAGCGCTCACGAACTACTCCGCGATGAGCTCGAGTTCGGTGAGCCATGCCACCTTCCACTACGGCCTGCTGGTATTGGTCGCAGGACCTGCCGCCGCTGTCGTCGGCTCCTGGCAGCTATGGGTTGCCGATGCTCGAAGTTCCGGCTAGCCAGGTGAGCCCTGAGGCCGTCTGCACCGAAAGGTGTGGGCGGCCTTTGTCGTTCGTCGGTACTTGCGGGAATGACAACAAGGCGGATAGTGTTACTATCCATAGTAGATAGTGTAAGTATCCATTCCGGGAGAAACTATGATCACCCTGATCACCCTCATCGGCTCGCTGGTTGTCTTTCGCACGCTCGGAGCACTCGGCGTGACCCGATTCGCCTCGTGGTCCGTCAGCGCGGCCCACGCGCTGGCCGTCATGCTGGTGATGACGGGAACCGCGCACTTCATGCCCGCGAGCGTCACCGTGATGCCCAACTACGCCGACATGGTCGGCATGATTCCGCCGTTCGTCCCGTTCCCCGGGTTCATGGTCCTGGCCAGCGGGGTGCTGGAACTGCTCGCCGCGGTCGGACTGGTCCTCACCCGCACCCGCAGGCTCGCGGGCTGGGCTCTCGTTCCACTGTTCCTGCTGCTTCTGCCCGCCAACATCTACGCCGCGCTCAACGACATCCCCTTCGCGGGAGAGCCGGCTTCGCCACTGTGGCAACGAATCCCGGAGCAGGCGCTCTACATCGGGTTCGCCGTGTGGGCCACCCGGTCGGCGCCGCATGTTCTGCCCGTTGCACGGCGACGCGAACCGGCTGCCGTCTGATCAGCGCACAGCAAGGCCGCCCCCTCATCGAATGACGGAGGCGGCCTTCGCCGTTCACTAGGATTGCCCGGTGTCGCAGACGTGGATGCCGATATTCGGCTACAACAACAAGGTCGCCCCCGCGAGCGGCATGCTGCTCGGCGGGTCCATAGCGACCCTTATCGGGCTCTGGTTTCCGCTCTTCGCGATCGATCGCCGACGAGGCCAGCGAATGTACTCGTTGTGGGACCTACGTGAGGTCGGCGCCCCCGGCTTGCCGGTTCTGGTCTTCGGCGCGGTACTGCTGGTCGTTGCGGGTTTCGTCGGGTACCGCCGACACATACCGAGAGCGTGGCTGTCCTGCCTGGCGGTCGCCGAAACCCTTGGCATCCTGGTCGCACTGAGCATCGGATTCACGATCACCTTCGCGAGCCTGGACTACCCGGCCTCCACGTCCATCACGTTCAACCCAGGTCTGCTGATCCTCATCGGCGGGCTCACTGCCACTCTTGTCGGCTCATGGCAGCAGCCGAAATCTCAGGGCCACCGACCCGAACCGGCCGAACAGAACAGCTGAGGCCGAACTGTTCCGCGACGAGCTAGTGATAGTTGGCCGCGGCCTCCAGAACGGCAGTTCGGTAGGTGCGGCCGAAGAGGACGGCGTGGGCCAGCAACAGGTGGAGTTGGTGCAGGGGGATCCGGCTCCGCCAGTCGGGCGCCAAGGGATGGATTTCGTTGTAGGCGGCGATGATTCGCGGCAAGTGTGGCGCGCCGCCGAACAGACACAGGGTGGCCAGGTCGGTTTCGCGGTGGCCACCGTGGGCGGCGGGGTCGATCAGCCAGGGGGTGTCGGACGGTCCCCAGAGGATGTTGCCGGGCCAGAGGTCGCCGTGTAGTCGGGCGGGGGGTTCGGTGGGGGCTTCGATGTGGATCGATTCGAGGTAGGTGGCGTCGGCGGGGTCGAGGGCGCCCGCGTCTACGGCGAGTCTCAGATACGGCAGGATTCGGCGCTCGCGGTACCAGGTGGGCCAGTCGTCGCCGGGGGTGTTGTCGAGTGGTAGGCCCGCGAGGAAGCCGTCCTCCTGCCCGCCGAAAGCGGGAGCGCCCGCGCGGTGAGTGCGTGCCAGTCCCGCGCCGAAACGTTCGGCGGCGGTCGCGGTCGGCTCGGCATGGTCGACCCACTGCATCAGCAGCAGCTCGTCGGTCTGCGCGTACAACTCCGGCACCGCGACGCCACCGGCCTCCCCCAGCCAGCGCAGCCCCTGCGCTTCCGCCGCGAACAGCCCGGGTGGAGCGGGCGCGGGCGCGGCGGTCGGGGCGGCGGACAGCCCGCCCGGCCAGGTCTTCAGAAACAGATGCGTCCCGTCGTCGAGCGCGATTCGCTCGGCGACACTGATCGACCCACCGGCGACAGGCGTCGTCCGCAGCCGCTGGTGAGCGAGAAACGTCGGCAACAGGTGCGGGTTCGCACGCAGAAACGGCAGGTCCACGCCGCCATTGTGCCCATGCGCAGCCGACGCCGGTCGGCGAATCGGTCGATCCGGAGCCAGTCCGGTCGACATCCGGCGCGGTGACCGGCGTCGATCAGCCCAGTTTGTGAACAGGTATTACTAAACACTGTTCATAAAGGGTGCGGACGTGGTTTCATCGTGTTGAACGTGTTCCACATCACGGTGTGACGTTCGCGCACCGGATCGAAGGAGGCAGCCGTGACCAGCACAAACATCCCCGCGGGATTCGATTTCACCGATCCCGATCTACTCGCCAGCCGATTGCCTATCGAGGAGTTCGCGCAATTGCGGCGGACCGCGCCGGTCTGGTGGTGCGCGCAGCCCGACCGCGCCAGCGGGTTCGACGACGGCGGGTACTGGGTCGTGTCCAAGCTGGCCGACATCAAGGAGATCTCGAAGAATCCGGAGGACTTCTCCTCGCACGAGAACACGGCGATCATCCGGTTCAACGAGGAGACCACGCGCGAGCAGATCGACATGCTCGGCAACATGCTGATGCTGAACCTGGATCCGCCGCAGCACACCAAGATTCGCCGCATCGTGTCGAAGGGCTTCACCCCGCGCGCGGTGGAGAACCTGCGCGCCGCGCTCACCGAGCGGGCCGAGAAGATCGTGTGGGAAGCCAAGAAGTCCGGTCGCGGTGACTTCGTCGAGCAGGTGGCCGTCGAATTGCCGCTGCAGGCGATCGCCGAACTGCTCGGAGTCCCCCAGGAGGACCGCCGCAAGATCTTCGACTGGACCAATCAGATGATCTCCTACGACGATCCGGAGTTCGAGGGCAACCACCACACCGCGACCGCCGAGGTGATGGGCTATGCCTGGAACATGGCCGAACAGCGGCGCGGCTGCCCGGCCGCCGACATCGTCACCCAGCTGGTCAACGCCGACGTCGACGGCGAGCACCTCGGTTCGGACGAGTTCGCGTTCTTCGTCATCCTGCTCGCGGTGGCGGGCAACGAGACCACCCGCAATTCGATCACCCACGGCATGAAGGCCTTCGTCGACAACCCGGACCAGTGGGAGCTGTACAAGCAGCAGCGCCCGCGCACCGCGCCGGACGAGATCGTGCGCTGGGCAACGCCGGTGACCGCGTTCCAGCGCACCGCGACGCGCGACCTGGAGCTGGGTGGCCAGCAGATCAAGCAGGGCCAGCGGGTCGGATTGTTCTACAGCTCGGCCAATTTCGACGAGGACGCCTTCGCCGACCCGTTCCGGTTCGACGTCCTGCGCGACCCCAACCCGCACGTCGGGTTCGGCGGCACCGGAACGCACTACTGCGTCGGCGCGAATCTGGCCCGCCTCGAGATCGACCTGATGTTCAATGCCATTGCCGACGCGATGCCGAACCTGCGCCAGGTCTCCGATCCGGTGCGGCTGCGCAGCGGTTGGCTCAACGGCATCAAGCGGTGGGAAGTCGAATACGCTTGAACCGAACCAAGATCGAAGGGGTGGCCGCTTGACGGGCAAGGCGCGTGGCCGTGCGCCGGTCGTGACCGATGCCGATATCCGGCGGGTCACCCGGGCGCTGCTGGCCGAGCGAGGTCCCGAGGCGGTCACCCTGCGGGCGATCGCCCGCGAACTCGGCGTCACCGCGCCCGCGCTGTACCGGCACTATTCGTCGCGCGACGAGTTGATCGAGCGGATGCGGATGGAGTTCTGCGTCGATCTGGCCGAGTTCCTCTCGACCGAGATCGAGCCGCTGCCCGACGACGGCGCGGTGCAGTTCCTAGCCATCTGCCGGGGTTTCCGGCACTGGGCGCTGGCGAATCCGAGGGAATTCACCCTGGTGTTCGCCTCGCCCACCTCAGGTCCGTCGATGATGCGCCGCTTCGACGAACCCTTCGGCCGGATCTTCCTGGCTGCCGCGGGCAGGCTGCTGGCGAACTTCGAGATCGCCACCCCGCCGGGCGAGACCATCCCGGCCGCGTTGCGCGAGGACCTGATCGGCTTCCAGACCGAACTGCTCGCGATGCTCTCGGAGTCGGGGCAGAAGTTCCCCGCCGAAAAGCTGGACCTCGGCGTGACTTACCTGATGGTGCAGATCTGGGCCCGGCTGTTCGGCCACGTCACCCTCGAGGTGTTCGGAAACTACCCGATCCCGCTGGCCGACCCGGAGATCATGTTCGACGCCATGCTGGCGGACATGGCTCGCACCACCGGTTTCGCCGGCTGAGCGCGCATCGCGCCCCACCCCGCACAGCACCCGCCGATCACGCGAAAGGCGGTGCAGTGGACCAGGTTTCGCCCGCGACCACGATATGGTCCAGGTAGCGCAGGCCTACCGTGCGGGCGGCTTGGTGGAGCAGGGTGCTGGCCCGGCGGTCGTCGGGGCTGGGAGCCGGGTCGCCGGAGGGATGGTTATGGACGACGGCGAAGGCTCGGCCGTCGTGACGGAGAACGGTGTTGAGGATTTCGCGCACCGGGACGGCTACGTGGTCGATGGCGCCCTCGGCGACGAACGCGCGATGCCGTAGCCGATTTTGGGTGTCACAGACGAGGACGAGAAGGCGTTCGACGCGGGCACCCGCGAACAGTGGCAACGCCACGGCCGCGATGTCATCGGGGGTGGTGAGCTGGGACAGCGCATCGGTGGGGGTGCGCGAGCGGGTGCCGAGGTGGAAGGCGGCGACGACCGTGGCGGCTTTGGCAGGCCCGATCCCCGCCCTTGCGGCCAGTTCCTCAGGGCGAGCGGCGGCGAGTTCGGCCAATCCGCCGTAGTCGCCGATCAACTGGGCCGCCACTTCCAGTGCGGACTGACCGCGGGTGCCCTGGCCGAGCAGCAGTGCCAGCAGCTCGCCGTCGCTGAGTGCGTGCGGGCCGAGCATGAGCAGACGCTCACGCGGACGTTGAGCGACAGGCAAACTCGCGATCGGTACCGACATCGTTCCCCCTGCGGATCGGTGACTGACTCCGATGATCGCAGGGGGGACCGACAAGTTCGAGCTACCCCTCGGCCACCACCTCGGTGACGCAACCCGAACCTGAACCCCTCCCCGCTAGGTGGACTCCGCGCTGAGCATCGGCTCTGTGCTGAATACCGAATCGGGATCAGAGGCGCTGCCCCGATCGGCAGGCGGATCTGTGCTGAATACCGAATCGGCCATCAACCGTTCCAGATTGCGTAATTGGCGTTCGTGCACCACGATGCGGCGCAATGCCTCGTTGACGGTGGCGTTGCTGTCGGCGGTGCCCATGATGTCGGCGGCCGCGGCCAGCAGGCGCTGATCGAGATCTATTCGCAGGGTGCGCACACATCCTCCTCATCTACGAACGCAATCTTGCGTGATGGTCACCGGCCTCGTCGGCTAATTCACCGCGTCGTTACCGAACCCACGCGTTCGCAAGTCCGCACAGCAGCCGGTGGCATCGGTCAGCAAGCGCACAGAAAACACAGTTCACCGCCGGAATTCGACGGCGACCAACCCTGCAACTGTGCAGTTTGCGTAGTTGGCAGCGTGGTTGTTGTCGCGACGCCACCGCGGTGCTTGCCTGGAGTCATGTTCACCGAGGCCCAGCTCTACTCGCCGGTGACGCGCGAGCGTGACGGCGACGTGACGGTGCATCTGAGCGACGACCACCCCGGCGTGCACGACGAGGACTACCGTGCCCGCCGCAATGCCATCGCCGCGCTCGCACTCGACTACTCCCCCGGCGCCCCCGCACCCCACATCGACTACACCGACGACGAGCAGCAGGTGTGGCGGATCGCCTCGTCGGAGCTGGCCCGCAAGCACGAGGTCTACGCCTGCCGCGAGGTCCGCGAAGCCGCGCGCGAACTCGCCCTGCCACACGATCACATTCCGCAACTCGACGAGGTATCGCGGCTGCTCACCCCCCTCACCGGCTTCCGGTACGTGCCCGCCGCCGGCCTGGTTCCGCTGCGTGAGTTCTTCGGCTCCTTCGCCGATCGCACCTTCCATTCCACCCAGTACATCCGCCATCACTCGGCACCGCTGTACACCCCGGAGCCCGATGCGATCCACGAGATCATCGGCCACGCCAACCAGATCGCGAGCCCGCGTTTCGCCTCGCTGTACGAGACGGTCGGCGCGGCGGTGGGCCGGCTGGAGACCGACAGCGCGCTGAAATTCCTCGCCGACGTCTTCTGGTTCTCGCTCGAATTCGGTGTGGTCCGCGAGGACGACGAAATCCGTTGCTACGGCGCCGGACTGCTCTCTTCGTACGGCGAGATCGACGAATTCCGGCACGCGCGACTACGTCCGCTCGATGTCGCGGAGATGGGCACGATCGCCTACGACATCACCCATTACCAGCCGGTGCTGTTCTGCGCGGATTCGGTGGATCAGATCGTGGGCGTGCTCGGCGAATTCTTCGCGACCATGGACGACGAGACACCGGCCAGACTCGGCCACCCCAGCCAGCCGGTGCCATAGCTATCTCCGAACACGTTGTGACAGAACACAGTTCGATCCTTCCAGTTTCTCACTTGGTGAGATCTGGCACGCGAGATTCGCTGCGCTGCTGTTACTTTCGACCCGTTCTTCGAGCTTTTTGAAAGGGTCGGGTAGACCAAAATGACTGTGGACGTGACGGATACGCAGGCCGAGCAGAACCCGGAACCGGAAGCCCCGCTGTGGCTGCGGGGCAGGGAAGCCGTGATCGCCGCCGCGGCGCCGGAACAATGGCGTGGCAACGTTCCCGACTATGAACTGAGCCACGAGGTGATCCCGCGCGAGCGCAGCGTCGAGCACGCGCCCGGTTCGCTCGAGGCGATCGTCGAGGACCTGGTGAAGGTCTTCGAGATGGAGGTCTCGCACAAGGCCGACCCCGCGACGTGGCTGTCGGTGGTGGCCGATCAGTATCGCGGCCGGGTCAACGGTGGGGTGTGGCAGGACGCCGAGGAGTTCGCCCGGATCGGCAGCTACAACATCCTGATCGGCGACAACCCGTTCTACGACGCCGAGAACGAGACCTTCGACTCCTCGCACAAGATCTTCCACACCGCCTTCCCCGGCGGGTTCTTCTGGGAGGTTCTCGAGGTGCTGTCGGGCCCGCCGGCCGTGAGCTTCCGGTGGCGGCACTGGGGCAAGTTCGAGGGTGAGTACAAGGGCCACCAGCCCACCGGCGAGCACATCGAGATGTTCGGTGTGACCATCGCCCGGGTGAGCGAGGATCTGCGCATCCTGGAGCTG
The DNA here is from genome assembly GCF_054031145.1 of Nocardia sp. FBN12. Lineage (NCBI taxonomy): Bacteria > Bacillati > Actinomycetota > Actinomycetes > Mycobacteriales > Nocardiaceae > Nocardia > Nocardia sp. FBN12. The sequence continues at coordinate 7,144,429 of NZ_CM132926.1, read as the reverse complement.
GAGCACTTCTACGACAACAACAAGCTGCTGGGCCCGCTGGCGCACGGCTGCCCCGTGCAGCGCAGCAAGCCGGAGTGATCAGGCCTGATCGTCGAACGGCAGGCCTGCCTGCAGGAATGACAGGGCGTCACCGACATTGGTGACGTTCATCGGGGTGGCGGGCGCGATGGCGAGCATGGAGCCGATCATCGCGCCCGCGGCCACCCGCACATCGAAATCGTCGGCGGACCGGCCCGTGTAGTCGGCCAGCATCTGGGCGGCGAGTTCGATACTGCGCAGAAATTCCAGACCGATCACCGAGCGTAGTTCCGGAACGTGGAACAGCAGCTCCTGCCGTTCCTGCTCGAAGGCGAGCTCGGCGGGCGACATCCGCCCGAACACCGCCGCGGTCGCGGTGCGGATGGCGGTGATCGGATTCAGGCCGCGCGGCAGCGTGGCCAGTTCCTCGATCATCACCGCGTCCTGGTCGTCGGCGACTACCAGCTGTTCCTTGGTCGGGAAGTAGCGGAAGAAGGTGCTCGGGGATACCTCGGCCGCCGCCGCGATCTGCTCCACCGTCGTTTCGGTGTAGCCCTGTTCCCGGAACAGCCGGAACGCCTCGACCCTGATGGTTCGGCGGGTCCGCTCCTTCTTCCGCTCGCGTAGCGACATCTCAACCGACATGTATCGATTCTGCCGCATCCACGTCGGTAACCCGTGCCGTCGGCCGCCGCAGCCACAGCGCGGCCACGAGGCCTGCGGCAAGACACACCGCCGCGCACAGCCCGAGCATGGTGTCCATGCCCGCGACGAAGGCCTGCTGCACCTGCGCCAGCATCGCCGGATCACCGGTCTCGCCCGCGACGGCCACGCCCGCGTTGACACCGTCGGAGATCGGCGCCCGGTCGAAGGCGCCGAGGTCGGCCCGGTACCTGGTGACCAGCACGGTGCCGAGCACAGCGACGCCGATGGTGCCGCCCGCCTGCCGAAGTGCTTGCAGCAGTGCCGAACCCGAGCCCGAACGTTCGGTGCTCAGTTCACCCATCGCCAGACCGACCGCGGCGGGCATGACCAGACCCATACCGGCGCCGAGCACCGTCGTCCACAGCGCGGTCAGCCAGTACCCGCTCTCGACAGTGGTGAACGCGCCGAGTCCGAGGCCACCGGCGAGCACGAGCAGCCCGGCGGTGATCACCACCCGCACGCCGAGCCGGGGCAGCAGCAGGTCGACCAGTCTGCTGCCGAGCACGATGCCACCGATCAACGGCAGCAGCCGCAGCCCGCTGCCGAGCGCGTCGACGCCGAGCACCGCCTGGAAGTACTGCGGGACGGTGAAGAACATGCCGAACATCGCGAAGCTGACCAGGATCGAGATCGCGGTGCCCCACCGGAAGCCGGGCGCGGCGAACAGCGCCAGGTCGATCAGCGGGTACTCGGCACGTCGCTGCCACCACAGGAACACGGCGAGGGTCGCCGCCCCGGCCGCGACGACGAGCCACCCGACCAGGTCGTCCCAGCCGCGTTCACCGATCCGGATGAAGCCGTAGGTCAGCCCGAGCATGCCTACCGCCGAGAGCAGCGCACCGAGAAGATCGACCCGAAAAATGGTGTCGCTCCGCGATTCCGGGACCAGGGTGGCGACGGCCAGCGCGCCGATGACGACCAGCGGAACATTGATCAGGAACACCGAACCCCACCAGAAGTGCCGCAGTAGCCAGCCGCCGAGGATCGGCCCCAGCGGCAAGCCGATAGCGGTCGAGGTGACCCAGATCGTCAGCGCGCGTTGCCGCTGCGCGGGGTCGGTGAACAACACCGGCAGCACCGACATCGACAGCGGAACGAGTGCGGCGGCGGCGATGCCGAGCACCACCCGTGCCGCGATGAGCTGGCCGGCGGACCCGGCGATCGCGCAGGCCACCGAGGCCACACCGAACAGCACGAGCGCGGCGAGCAGGATCTTCTTGCGTCCGTACCGGTCGCCGAGCGCGCCGGCGGGCAGCATCAGCGCGGCGAGCGCCAGGGTGTACGCGCTGCTGAACCATTGCAGCGCAGCGGTATTCGCGTCCAGATCGACCGCGAGCGTCGGGATGGCAACGGTGAGCACGGTGACGTCGAGTCCGATGGTGAGCATCGCCAGGGCGAGCGCACCGAGCGCGAGCCAGCGGCGGGAATCTTCCGTACGCATTTCTCCTCCAAATGACAGCTACTACTTTTTGATAGTAACTCTCATTTGCGTGTTCATGTCAACTGTGTTGCCCGCGGGGACGACAGACCCGCGTGTCGACCCCGCTGGGCGCCCCCGCGAGCGAGGGCGAAAGACCGAGAATCCCGCCGCGACGGCGCCCGTTAGGCTGCCCAGTGATGAGGATTCGTGAAGTCGGCGTGCGCGCCGCATGCTGTCTCGGCGCCGCCCTTACCGTCGCCGCTCTCGCGGGTACCCCCGCCGTCGCGGTGCCCGCCACCGACGCACCGCCGTCCAGTGGTCCGAGCACGACCACCACGCCCCCGTTCACCACTCCGAACACCGACGACTGCCCGCAGAAGACGCAACCGCCCGCCCCGGTCGACACTTCGGAGGTCCCCGCACCGGGCGACCCGACGCCGAGTCCGCTGCCTGTCCCCTCGCCCGCCATCGGCGGTCAGCGGATGGGCGACTGCGGCGTGGTCCTGCCCGACGGCGCACCTCCGGTCCCCGCCGAGATCTCGGCCACCTCGTGGATGGTCTCCGACCTCGACACCGGCCGCGTGCTCGCGGCCAAGGATCCGCACGGTCGCTACCGTCCCGCCAGCACCATCAAGGTCGCCCTGGCGATCGTCGCGCTGCGCAGCCTGGATCTGGACGAAGTAGTGATCGGCACGCAGGCCGACGCCGATGTCGACGGCACCCGGGTCGGCATCGGCCCCGGCGGGCGCTATACCAACCGCCAGCTCATGCAGGCACTGATCATGTGTTCGGGCAACGACGCCGCGCACGCGATCGCCACTCAGCTCGGCGGCGACAAGCGGGCCGTGGCGAAGATGAACGAGGTGGCGAAGACGTTGCGCGCGATGGACACTCGCGCCGCGACCCCGTCCGGCCTCGACGGGCCAGGCATGAGCACCTCGGCCTACGACCTGTCGGTGCTGTTCCGCGAGGCGATGAGCATCCCGCTGTTCGCCGAGCTCATCCACACCGAACAGGTCGACTTCCCCGGCTTCCCCGCCGACCCCGCGATCCCCGGTGACAAGGACCACCCAGGCTTCCCGATCGCCAACGACAACCAGCTGCTCTACAACTACGCGGGCGCGATCGGCGGCAAGACCGGCTTCACCGACGACGCCCGCCAGACCTTCGTCGCCGCCGCCGAACGCGATGGACACCGCCTGGTCGTCACCCTGCTCAAGGCCGACGTGCGCCCGATCCGCCCGTGGGAGCAGGCCGCGCGCCTGCTGGACTACGGTTTCGCCCTCGACACCGACGCCAGAATCGGCAAGCTGCCCGAATCAGGCAGTGAGGCAGTGCAACCCAGTGTTCCCCTGGCCTCGCCGCCACCACGCGCCGACGGCTCGGAAGTCGAGCAGGACCGCCCAGCGCATCAGGGTGCCCGCATCGCGACTCTCATCGGCGGCCCCGTCGTAGTCCTCGGGCTGCTGCTGTGGGCACGTCGGATCTATCGCCGCCGACGGTGAGTCGTCCCCATTACCATCGGCAGCTGTGCACCAGTTCCGCCGATCCCTCGTCTCGCTCCTGCAGGCCCGATTCCCGCTGCTCTACATCGAAACGTTCGAAGAGCAGCGGGTTGTCGCCGAGATAGCAGCGGCGGCAACGGGTTTGACCGTGCCACGCGCGGTCTGGCAGTGGTCGGCCACCCAGGGCCTTTCCCGCGAAGACGGGCAGCCCGAACGCAACACCACCGAACCCGCCGCCATGCTCGGCGGGGTGGCACGGGTGCGGGAACGCTCGGTGTTCGTCCTCAGTGACCTGCACGCGTTCCTCGGCGACGGCACCCGCCCGGCGGACCCGCACGTGGTGCGCGCACTGCGCGATCTGGTGCGCGATTTCCGGGCCGGCGAATCCGCCCGGACCGCGATCATCGTCGCGCCCCTGTTGCGCATCCCGTCCGAACTCGAAAAAGATGTCACCGTAGTGGATTTCGCGCTGCCCGATGAACTGACGATGCGCGAGCTGCTCGATTCGATGATCTCGCACAACAGTGACACCGTCACCATCGCGCTCGGCAAGTCCGGTCATGACCGGCTCACCAAGGCCGCGCTGGGGCTCACGCTCGCCGAAGCCGAGAATGCCTTCTCCCTCGCCATGGTCAACGGGAACACCCTCGACGAATCCGATGTCGAGGTGGTGCTCGCCGAGAAGGCGCAGACGATCCGCAAGTCCGGACTGCTCGAATTGGTCGGTACCGACGTGCGGCTCGATGACGTGGGTGGGCTCGATGTGCTGAAAGCCTGGCTGGGCAAGCGGGCTGATTCCTGGCTGGCCGAAGCCGTCGCCTACGGGCTGCCCGCACCGAAGGGCGTCCTCATCACCGGCGTCCCCGGTTGTGGAAAGTCGTTGACCGCCAAGGCCGTTGCCGCCGCCTGGGGAATTCCACTGATCCGGATGGATATCGGGCGCATGTTCGCCGGCCTGGTCGGGGCGAGTGAGCACAACGTGCGCACCGCCCTGGCGACCGCCGAGGCTTGCGCGCCGTGCGTGCTGTGGGTCGACGAGATCGACAAGGGCTTCGCCGGTGCCGGATCAGCAGGCGACACCGGCACCAGCGCACGGGTTTTCGGCACCTTTCTCACGTGGATGCAGGAGAAGACCCGCCCGGTTTTCGTCGTCGCGACCGCGAACTCCATCGAGAATCTGCCACCGGAGTTCCTGCGCAAGGGGCGCTTCGACGAGATCTTCTTCGTCGACCTGCCCAGCCCCGGTGAACGCCAAGCGATTTGGCAGCTGCACCTGACCCGGCGACTGCGCGGCCCGGCGGCCGGGATGGCGTTGACCCCCACGCTGACCCATGATCTGGCCACCGCGTCGGAGGGATTCTCCGGCGCCGAGATCGAGCAGGCCGTGGTGACCGCACTGTTCGACGCCTACTCGGGCCGCCGCCCGCTGGACGCGGCGGACCTGTTCCACGCGATGGAGAACACGGTGCCGCTGTCGTCGCTGCACGGCACCCAGATCACCGCACTGCGCGAGTGGGCGAAGCTGCGTGCGGTATCAGCCTCCGGACTCGAGATCCCGCAACAGGATTGGTAAGCCGATTACAAGGGGGCTGCGCGATACTGCGGGCATGAGCGTATCCCTGATCCTGTTGCCGATCGCGATCGGCGCTGTCGCGAAGGCGGCAGCTACGCACAGCTCGCCGGCTGCCACCACCTGCACGGTATCGACTCGGCTTCGCGACCCACGACTGCTCGTGCTCGCCCTCGGCGACACCGGCGGCCGGGTCACCGCCACCGGCCCCGACTCGATCGATGTCGAATGGGCGGAGCTGGCAGCACAGCTGAGCCGCGACGGCGACGGCATCTGGCAGGCCCACTTCACCGGTACCGCCGACGAGCAGCGGTGTATCGCCTCGATCATGACCGTCGACGCGGCCTATGGGCGCCGCGTGCAGGCCGAGGTCCTGCACAAGGTGCGCGAGCGTGCGCCACGGGCCGGGATGACCTTGGTCTCGGAAACGGCGAACAACGACGCGTCCGTGACGGTCGTGCTGGAGGTGAACCGATGAGCGCCAACCCTGTTCGCATCACGCTGACCGTCGGGCCGGACGGCACGGTCGCCGCCGTTACCCACGACGCCCTCGGCCAGGAATGCCTCCCGTATGTGCACGCGCTGGAGGACATGCTCGACGCCATGACCGTCGACAGCGACTACACCCAGGATTGGTGGCGCTCGGAATCCGCGACCGTGCGGCCCCAGGCCGTCGAGCCACAGCCGGATCGCCTGGACGGCCACTGGTGACCGGCCCCCTACCCGGCACCCGGAATTGGCGGATCACCCACAGCCTGTGGGTGCTGCCTGCCTTCGCCTGCGGCCTGCTCACCTGGACGAGTTTTCTCTTCATCGGGGCGCGGACCAAGACCCGTATCTGGACGATCAGCGCGGTCGTCTATCTGATCGGCATAGTCGGCGCCATCGTGCTGATGGGCATGTCCGGTCCGACCGAGTCCGAAGTAGCCGCGGGAGCGACGCCGCCGACCGCCACCCAGCAGGCCTACTCCGATTGGGGCGCGGGACTGCTGATCGCGGTGTGGCTCGCCGGAATCACCCATGCGCTGCTCGCGCGCCCGCACTACCTGCACAAGCTGGCGCAGACCGAACAACGGCAGCCGTTGGTGCCTGTCTACCCCGGCGCGACCGACCGATCTGCCGCTCCGGACTGGGTCGGCGTGGATCCACGGCAGTTCTGGGGTCCACCCACGAGTACCCCGCAACCGCCGGTGTCGGTGCCACCGAGCGCCCGTCCGACGCCGGTGTCGGCACCGCCCGTCCTGGCGAAGACGTCGACACGGGTCGCCGTCAACAACGCGGGAGCACCTGAACTGGCGACGTTGGGCCTGTCCACGGGCGCGGCGACGGCGGTCCTGGCGGCCAGGGAGCGCAGCGGCGGGTTCCGCGACGTCCGCGATTTCGCGGCCGCCGCCGGGCTGAAACCCCATGAGCTGGTGCGTATTACCGACCGCCTCGACTTCGCCGACGCGGCGCCGACTCGTGCCACGCCGAGCATGGGCCGAAGGCTGGACCTGTGATCCCCGCGGCCACGTCGCCGGAGACGCTGCGGTTGGCGCGCGTGCTCACGGTCACCGAAGCGGAGGGTCCGGGCCGCCGCACGGCGATCTGGGTGCAGGGCTGCGCCATTCGCTGTCCCGGCTGTTTCAATCCACACCTGTGGGCCGCTGCGGGCGGTTCCGTTGTCGCGGTGCGTGATTGGTCGCGGGCATTGCTCGACGACGCGGTGAACGCGGGAGTGCAGGGGATCACTCTCCTCGGCGGGGAACCGTTCGAGCAGGCGGCACCGCTGGCCGTTGTCGCGGCCGCGGCGCGGGCACGCAACCTCTCGGTGATGACCTTCACCGGCTACGACTACGCCGACCTGCGGGAGTGGGCCCTGGAGCGCCCCGATATCGCGGAACTGCTCGCCCACACCGACCTGCTCGCCGACGGTCCGTACCGCGCCGACCTCATCGACCACCAACGTCCCTGGATCGGCTCGACGAACCAAGGGCTGCGCGCGCTCACCGACCGCTACCGCGAACTCGAATTCACTACTCTCCCAGACCGGGTCGAGGTTCGGGTCGGCGCGGACGGCATGATCTCGGTCAACGGCTGGGACGATATCGATTCCCTCGACACCTTGCTGAGCGATCTCGGCCGCCGTGCCGACCGGCCGCCTAAGCGTTAGCGCTACCTGCGTTTGCCGACCACCAGCAACGCGATCGCCGCGACCGCTCCTGCCCCGAAGTAGGCGGCGCCGGCCCCGGTCGACATCCCGTGGTCGACCACCCTCGGCCGGATGACCACAGCGTCCGGCGGCGCGACGGTGGCAGCACGTTCGTTGTCCGACGACGTCGCCGCCCACGCCGTCGCGAACAGCAGGATTCGGTAGGTCATATAGGTGAACACCATCAGACCGATGATCGACCCGAACGTCGCACCAGCCGGGCTCGACAGCACCGCACGCAGATAGATCGCACCGATGATCTTGAAGATCTCGAAGGCGATCGCCCCGAGCACCGCCGCCCGCGCCGCGCTGCGCAAGGACACCGGCTCGCGTGGCAAGCGCGCGATCATCCACGCGAACACCGCCCACGACGCGAGCAACCCGAGCGCGATCGACACCAGCCGCAGGACCAGCGACGCCCCGAGCAGATGATCTGCCCCGAGCAGTTCGAGCACCCGCTTGCCCAGCCCGCTCGCGGCGATCGCCGACAACCCCAGCGACACGACGAAGGCCAGACCGAGGCCGAACAACGCACCGATATCCGACAGTTTGGCTAGCCACCAGGGCTTTTCGGGACTCTGACTCTCCCACTGCTCGGTCAGCGCCGCGCGCAGGTTCGCGATCCAGCCGAGCCCGGTGTAGAAGCCGACGAGCAGGCCGATGACGCCGACCGTGCCGCGCGACTTCAAGGCCTGGTCGATGAGGTCATTGATCTGGGTGCCGAACGAACCCGGGATGTTCTCGATGACCTTGGCTTGCAGATCGGCCAGGAGGTCCGGGTGTCCGGCCAGAATGAATCCGGCCACCGAGAACGCGACCATCAGCAGCGGAAACAGCGACAGCACAGTGAAATACGTGATACCCGCGGCATAGAAGTCACCGCGCTGTTTCTGGAACCGCCCGCCGGCCCTGACCAGATGATCCAGCCAGGGCCTGCGCCCGATCTGCTTCTCGACGGCTGCCGAGATGTTGTCGATCAACTGCATGACACGCGCCCCTTCAGCGAAAACCTCAGGTGCGCAACGGGTCAGCGAGCGAGGAAACCAACCCGGTCGTACACCTGAGCAAGTGTGTTGCCTGCGATCTCACGCGCTCGCTCGGCACCCGCGGCCAGGATCCGGTCCAGTTCTGCCTGATCGGACAGATACTCCTGCACCTTCTTCTGCACGGGCGTCACGAATTCGACCAGCGCGTCGGCCACCTCGGCCTTGAGATCACCGTAGCCCTTGCCCTCGAAATTCACCTCGAGGTCGACGATCGGGGTTTCGCGCAGCGAGCTCAGGATCACCAGCAGATTGCTCACGCCCGCCTTGTTCTCCGGGTCGTAGCGGATCTCGCGTTCGGTGTCGGTGACCGCCGAACGCACCCGCTTGGCGGTGATCTTCGGGTCATCCAGGAGGTTGATCAGCCCGGCGTCGCTGGAGGCCGACTTGCTCATCTTCGCCGTCGGATCCTGCAGATCGTAGATCTTCGCGGTGCCCTTGACGATGTGCGGCTCTGGCACGACGAAGGTCTTCTTGTAGCGAGTGTTGAAGCGCTGGGCCAGGTTTCGGGTCAGCTCGAGGTGCTGACGCTGGTCCTCACCGACCGGTACCTGATGCGGGCGGTAGAGCAGGATGTCGGCGGCCATCAGGACGGGGTAGGTGAACAGGCCGACGGTCGCGTTGTCGGCGCCCTGCTTGACCGACTTGTCCTTGAACTGGGTCATCCGGCCCGCCTCACCGAAACCGGTGATACAGCTCAGCACCCAGGACAGCTCGGCGTGCTCGGGCACCTGACTCTGCACGAACAGGGTGGACTTGGCGGGGTCGATGCCGAGCGCGAGCAGCTGGGCGGCGGCGGATTTGGTGCGCGCGCGCAGCGCCTTGGGATCCTGGCTGACGGTGATCGCGTGCATATCCGGAATGAAGTACAGCGCGTCGTACTCGTCCTGCATCGTCACCCAGTACTGCAGCGCACCCAGGTAGTTGCCGAGGTGGAAGGAGTCGCTGGTGGGCTGGATGCCCGACAGCACCCGCTGCTTACGTTCGGCCGTCGCGGCCGGGGCAGGACTGGACATACCCCGAATCTTTCCATGCCCATCAAGCGGTATTTCGCTGCACCCAGTTGCGCGGATCGACACCGGGCATGCTCGGGTGGCCCGTCTTCACCATGCGCTGTTCGCGACGGGCCAGTAGCTGGTAGGACGGGGCGCTCGGCCCGGCGAGGGTGCCCGCCAGCACCCGCGGTGCCAGCGGTGGGGCGAAATGGGCGGTGCGGATGCTGCGGCACAGCGCGCGATGGGCGAGCTCGTCGGAAATCCCCCATTCGATGCCGTACATCTGCCGGATCCGTGGCGGCAGGCTGCCCTGGACCAGCAGATAGAGCGCGGTGCCGACCTGTTCGGCAGGTGGGCGCAGTCGATACGCCTTGCGGTGGCCCGCGAGATAGGAACCGACCAGTTCGGCCTCGTCGGTGAGGAACAGTTCGGTCGAGTTCAGGTAGTTGTCGAAGTAGCGGCGGAAGGCCGGATAGTCGGCGGGCGCGGCGTCACGTGGCATGCCGAACAGTTCGCCCCAGCGAACGTAGTCCTGGTAGAGGTCTTCGCGCTCGGTGGCGGTGAGTTCGCGGACCAGGCGGTCGTACATCGCCTCGGCCGAGTCGAAGGTGAAGGCCATGGTCATGAACATCAGGTGCGGGTCGTGGGCCGCGTAGGCGGTGCCCGCCGGATGGTGGGCGCCCGCGTCTTCGGGCAGCGTACCGACCACCGCATCGTGCTTGCGCCGGGTGAAGGCCAGCGCGCGATCGGCCTCGGCCTTGCTGCCGAGGAACACCGCCTCGAACAGGGCGCCGGTGATAGCCAGCCGGGTGTACGGGGTCTCCCGATGGGCGGTGTGTTCGCTGGTGCCGACGAACAGCAGCGGATGCACCGCGCCGATCACCAACGCCCGCACGCCGTAGGTCAGACCGACCGCGCGCTTGCTCATCACCCGCCTGATCATCGAATCGTCGGCGAAATACCCGGGTTCACGGTGCCTGGTGGCCATGCTGCGTCTCCTCGTCGAGTGCATCTGGCAATAGAATCCCCCAGAATTGATATTCTGGCAAGAGCCTCTACCAAATGACTGCCGGAGGGCGGCGACACGCACAATGGGAACCGTGGCAGCACAGCGGACATACGGTGGCGTTTCGGCGCGGGAGCGGCAAACACAGCGGCGCGGCGCACTGCTGGACGCGGCGCTCGACATTATCGCCTCCGACGGGCAGACCAAGCTCACCGTCGCCGGGCTGTGCGCCCGCGCAGGCCTCAACGAGCGGTATTACTACGAGAGCTTTCCGAATCGGGACGCGGTGCTGGAGGCGCTCCTCGATCGGATTGCCGAGGAATTGACCGCGGCCATCGCGCTCGCCCTCGCCGCCGCGGTCAAGGACAGTCGCGGGCAGGCGCACGCCGCGATCAGCGCGGGTATCGCGGTACTGACCGATGACCCGCGCAAGGGCCGCGCGGCCCTCATCACGAGCGCGGCGACGCCGGAGTTGCGGGCCCACACCGCCCGCACGGTGAGCGCGTTCGCCCGACTCGTCGCGGCCGAGGGCACCGGTTTCTACGGTGCGACGGCCCCGGAAGCGGTCGTCGACTTCCGGGCCCTCTACCTGGTCGGCGGGCTGGTCCAGACGCTCACCGCCTGGTTGGCAGGCGACCTCGCGATGACACGCGAGGAATTGGTCGACCAGATCACCGAGGTGTTCGTGCTACTCGGCGACGACCTGGCCGACCGCTACCGCTAGCTCGGGCAGACAGCCTGCCTCATTCCCACGCGCAGTTCGGGCCGAAGCTGACGCATGGCTCCGACGAGCCGTTGTACAACCAGGCGAGCGCCTGATTGATGCCCAACACGGCCTCCGGTGTCATCAGCGCCGATCCGCTGTCGGCCACCGGCACCGCCTGCGGCGCGCTCGCGGCGCCGATGGGGACGCACGTATCGAGCATGACCCCGTCGCACGGCTGACTCGAACCGAGCCCGATCTGCCGCAACAGCACATCGATCAGCGCACCGTCGGACGATCCGATCGCGGGCCCGGCTACCGGCGCCGTCATCGCATCGGCCGAGGCCACCGCGGCGCCCGACATCATGATCGCGGCGGCAATGCCCGCGCTCGCAAAGATTCGCTTCATCGTGTTCTCCTCACCAGCGGCCTCCGCAGCCGCGCGGTGAGAACGATAAACGCCGCAGATAGCGGGGTGGGAGCCGTCAATTCCGGTGGCATCGCCGAGCCTGCCGCTATCGGCGACCGCGCTTGCGCAGCAGGACGAACGCGATGACGCCGCCGCACACGACGACGAACGCGATGACTGCGATGCCGATCCCGAGCAGTGGCGTGGAGTTGTCGTCCGCGGTCTGTGCGGTATCGGGCACGGCGGGGCTCGCGGTGGACCCGGACACTGCCCGATAGGTGGGGCCCGGCTCCGGTGTTCCGGTCACCGCCAGGTCCAGCTCGATGGGCACGGGACGGACGGCACCGCGGTCGTGCACGGTCGGAGCCGCCTGCACGGCGATGTAGTACCAACCGGCGAGCGCGTTCTCCGACACCTCTTTCTCCGCGGATTCGCGGTTGAGATAGCGGACCTCGGGGATGGCCAAGGCTTCCTTGTTGGTCGGCACGGTGTCCGGCGAACCGTTATAGGACGAGAATTCGCTGTCGATCTCCTTGCGGTACGGGCTGTACAGCGTCGTGGTGACCGGCGAGACGTTGTCGAGGCCGCGACCCGGGCTCTCGAGGAACCGCACCCGGTACGCCAATCCCTGGCCCCAGTCGATTTTCACCTTGTAGAAGACGAACTCGCCGCGCTGCAAGGTGTCGCTGTAGACACCGGGCCCGTCGAGCGCGGTGGCCACGTTGAACGAGCCGCCGCCGGTCACCGGTTCGACCGGACTGCTCGGCGCGGTGAACGGCACCGGTTCGGGTTCGGCCACCGGGCCCGCATCGGTGACGCCCGGTTCGACGGCGACATTCAATTCCAGCGGCAATGTCGGCGGCGCGCTGTCTGCGACACCGGCCCATTCCACGGTGAAGTAGTACCGACCGCCGCCCTTGCATTTGTCGGTGCGCGCTGTGCCGTCTTCGGCTTCGGTCGCGCCGGTCCATGTCGAGCTGACCGTGAGCGCCACCCCATCGGTGGATCGCACGGCGCTCTCATGTTCGAAGACGTTGCAGTCCTTGCCTTCCGCACCGAATACGCGCAGGTACAAGCTGTTGTTGGCACGCTCGGCATCCTCGCCGAGCGGAAAGGACACCGTGCCGCTGAAGTAGGCGGTCGCGCCCTCTGGAACGACGACGGCGTAGTAGCGCGGCTTCTTGTGCCCGATGGTGTCGAGGTACTGCCCCGGTACGACCAGCGGTGCGCTCTGGTAGCCGTCGGCGCCTTCGACGGGCGTGCCCGCCGACGCGTATTCCCGCAGCGCATCGGTGCTCACGCGCGGCAGCACCTGTTCGAGAGCTTTGCCGTCGGCGGCGTCATTGTAGGTGCCGCCGGTGGTTTCCGCGATGCAGGTTAGCTGGGCGCGGGAGGCGTCGTCGACACCGAAACCGATGGCGTGCACGACGATTTCGGCGCCTTGGCCGCTGAGTTCGCGCGCGACCTCGCACGGATCGGGCGGTGCGCAGGTATCGAGGCCGTCGGAGACCAGCACGATCGAACGCGGCCCCTCGGTCGGCAGGGCAGCCGCCGCGGTGCGCAGCGCGGTGCCGATCGGGGTGAAGCCGCTCGGCGTGATGTTGTCGACAGCCGTTGTCAGCGCAGGCTTGTCGATGGTCTCCGCCGGTTGCAGCACCGAGACATCACGGCATCCCGCGAGCTTCTCCGCATCGGTGGAGCCGGTGCCCGTGCCGTAGACCGACAGCCCGACCTTCGCCGCGGTGGGCGCGGACTGCACGAAACTGCGAACCGCTGTCTTCGCCGCGTCCATCTTGGTGCCGCCGCCGGGGTCTGCGGCCAGCATCGAACCAGAGGCGTCGAGTACCAGCATGGTCGGCGCGAACTGGGAGTCCGTCGGGGCGGCGAACGCCGGAACAGCCAGCGGCAGTAGTCCGATCGCTCCCGCCGTCGCCAGACCCATCAACTTCGCGAAACGCACGGTGCAGCTCCATCCCGATCCGCCGGACCTCGACGCACCAGCACTAGACCTTAGCCGCGCGAACGACCCAAAGGGACAATACGGACGCGCGGCCTGGTCGGTGAGCCGCCGGCGTCGCTAGCACATCGGGGCGGGGCTGACGCACGGCTGCGACGAGCCGTTGGACAACCAGGCGATCGCCACAAGCGGCAAGTATGCTCGCGCCCACCAGTACTCGCTTCATCGTGCTCCCTCGTTCGGCGGCCGCCGAGGCCACTCGGCGAGAACGCTAAGCGGGTCGGCAACGCGAGAGCAGCCACCAATTCCGATGGCAGCGTCGATCAATCGGTCAGTGCGACCGCGCCGAAGGTTTCCGGATCACCTTGCAGGACAACACGAAAGGCCACATCGCGACGGGTCCAGTAGGCGGCGCAATCACGCATGGTCGCGTCGAACCAGGCGCGTTCGGTGGGTTCGGCGGCGAGCAGGTCGTCGGCGGTGCGCACCACCACCACGTAACCGGGGGCGTCGCCGACGAAATCGTCCAGGTCGCGCAGGCATTCGTCGAAGGCGTCCTTGTTCGCGCCGAAGTAGTACGGGAACTGGAAGGACGCGGCGAATTCGTCGAACAGTTCCGCCATGGTGCGCATCTTGGTGCCGCGCAGTTCGCGGACGCGGTAGTCGGCGGGGGCGTCGTAGCGGACGCCGCTGAACTGGTTGGCATCCACCGCCAACGCGCCGAGCACCGGTGCCGTGGTGGCGGCCGGTGCTTCGGCGTCGGGCCGAGCAAGGAACTGCGACAGCGTCATTCGCGGAGTCATCAGCGCATCCCGGTGAAGGTGTCGTAGTGGTCGCCGGTGTACCAGGCGGAGCCGTCGCTGCCGGTGACGATGCGTTCGGCGTCACGACCACGGTTGGGCTGCTTGGGATTCACATCCCATTCCTGGTACTTCACCGCTTTGCCCGCCGAATCCTTGGGCGGCAGTTTGGTTCCCCGGTTCATGAACTGCTCGCCACCTTTGGTGCCCTGCGCGTTGGCCGAGCCGGGCCAGCGACCGGCATCGATTTCGACGAGGGTCGCGTAGGCACGATCGGGCACACCCGCGGTCTTGGTGACCGGCGAGGCCGACGAATTCCCGGCGGGTGGACCAGGTTTCGGCGCACCGACCGTCGTGGTGATCCCGGCGACCGCCTTCGTGCTGGTCGCGGTGGTGGTGCTGTCGGTACCGCGACCGCCGAACAGGGTGAGGCCGATGGCCGCCAGAACAAGGACGAGTCCGCCGAGCAGGCTGAGAGTCTTGCGTGAGAGTTTCATCGATACTGGACAGTAACGGGCGCGTGGTCGGACCAGCGCTGGTCGTAGGCATCAGCGCGTTCGACGACGGCCTGCTTGGCGCGACCGGTCAGCTCACCGAGGGCCAGCTGGTAGTCGATGCGCCACCCGGAGTCGTTGTCGAAGGCGCGGCCGCGGTAGGACCACCAGCTGTAGGGCCCTGCGACGTCCGGATGCAGCGCGCGGACCACGTCGACGTAGCCCGCGGCGAGCAGATCGGCGATCCAGGCGCGTTCCTCGGGCAGGAAGCCGGCCGACTTCTGGTTGCCCTTCCAGTTCTTGAGGTCGACCTCGGCGGGGGCGATGTTCCAGTCGCCGCTCACCACGAACTCGCCGGTGCGCGACTTCAGGTAGGCGCCGAACTCGGCCATGAACCGGTACTTCTCGTCCTGCTTCGGGGTGTTCTCCTCCCCCGAGTGCACGTAGACGCTCGCCGCGGTGATGTCGTCGAAATCGGCTTCGATGTATCGGCCCGAGTCCGCGAACTCGGTACTGCCGAAGCCGATCCGGACCGCATCGGGCGCGCGCCGCGACAGGATTCCCACGCCCGCGCGGCCCTTGGATTCCGGCTCGGCATGGGAGAGCACCCACCCGGCGTCCAGCGCGGGGGCCAGCGCCGCCGCGGTCTGCGCGTCGGTCGCCCTGGTCTCCTGCAGGCAGACGATGTCGGCTTCGGTCGCGGCCAACCAGGCCAGCATGCCCTTGGTCGAAGCGGCACGAACCCCGTTGACATTCACAGTGGAGAGGATTATCGGCACCGTACGACCGTACAATGCAGGAGGGATACTCCCCCGGACACCGTCGTCCAGGAAGGGGTGATGACGATGACGTCACGCACCGCCAAGTCCACCGCCCGCCCAGCGCCCGTCGCGGCGCTGCATATCGGGTCCGGCGACCCGGTCCTGCTGTTGCACGGGTTCCTGCTGTCGCCACACTGCTGGGAACAGGTCGCGCAGCGGATGTCGGCGAACTGTGAGGTGTACGCGCCCGCGTTCGCCGGGCACTGGGGTGGTCCGAAGGTCGAGGGCTGGGCCCTGGATGTGTACGCGCTCGCGGATCAGATCGAAGATCAGCTCGACGAGCTCGGCTGGCGCACCTGCCACATCGCGGGCAATTCGCTCGGCGGCTGGGTGGGGCTGGAGCTGGCGCGACGCGGCCGGGCACGCACGCTCACCACGATCGCCGCGGCGGGCGGCTGGGCTTCGCCGTCGCTGAGCCAGGTCAGGATCGGGCTCAAGTTCGCCTCGCTGATCCCGTTCATCGAAGTCGGCAAGCTGCTGGGCGAGCTGGCGGTCAACAACGTGATCGTCCAACAGGCGGCCGCGATGCTGATCACCAAGCGCACCAGCGCCGTCGCCCGCCGGGAGATCGCGACCACGCTCACCGCGGTCCTGCACTGCGACGCGATGCTCCCGCTGATCCTCGGCAGCCTGCGCGCGCCGGGCATGGACGATCTGGGCGAGCTGAGCACGCCGATCCGGATGCTGCTCGCCGAGTACGACCGGATCATCCCCAACAGCGTGTACGCCACCCGCTACCTGCGCGAACTGCCCGAGTCAGCGGATCGCATCCTGGTGCACGGGGTGGGGCACGTGCCGATGCTGGAGGCACCGGATCGGATCGCCACCCTGATCGCCGAGCACATCTACGCCAGCCGCGGGCATCTGCGCGCGGTGTGAGCACGCGAAACCCCGACCGCGACAACACTGTTCGCGGCCGGGGTCGGCGGTAGTACTACTTGCCGAGCAGACCCTTGGCGATGTGGGTCACCTGGATCTCGTTGCTGCCCGCGTAGATCATCAGCGACTTCGCGTCACGAGCCAGCTGCTCGACCCGGTACTCGCTCATGTACCCGTTGCCGCCGAACAGCTGCACCGCCTCCATCGCCACCTCGGTCGCGGCCTCGGAGCAGTACAGCTTCATCGCCGACGCCTCGGCCAGGCTCGGCGGCTTACCCGCGCGAGCCCGCTCGAGCACGTTGAACACCATGTTCTGCACATTGATTCGTGCCACTTCCATCTTGGCCAGCTTGAGCTGGATCAGCTGGAAGCGCCCGATCTCCTGACCCCACAGCGTGCGGTTGCGCGCGTAATCGACACAGAGCCGGTGACATTCGTCGATCACGCCCAGTGCCATGAACCCGACGCCGATCCGCTCGGCGGTGAAACTCGCTCTGGCGCTTTCTCTTCCGTCGCCGCCCTGGTGCTCCTCGGTCTCACCGAGCAAGCGATCCTTGCCGAGCCGCACGTTGTCGAAGAACAACTCGCCGGTCGGTGAGGAGTGCAGGCCCATCTTCTTGAACGGTTTGCCCTGGGTGAGGCCTTCCATGCCCTTGTCGAGCACGAAGGTGAGCACCTTGCGGTCGCGCTTGTCGACGCCGTCACGCTCGTCGAGCTTGGCGTAGACGATCATCACGTCGGCGCACGGGCCGTTGGTGATGAAGGTCTTCTGACCGTTGAGGATGTAGTCCTCGCCGTCGCGCTCGACGCGAGTCTGCATGCCGCCGAACGCATCCGAGCCGGAATCGGGTTCGGTGATCGCCCAGGACGCCACCTTGCGCAGGGTGACGATGTCGGCCAGCCAGCGCTGCTTCTGCGCCAGCGTGCCGCGCGACATGATCGTGGTGGCACCCAGCCCGATGCTCACACCGAGCGCGGAAACCAAACCCATGCAGACACCGGACAATTCGCTGATCAGCACCGCCATCATCGACTGCTGATCACCGAACGGGCTGGGAGATTTCTTCTCGGATCCGCCCGCCTCCTTGGCGAGCATCTTCGCGACGGCGTCCTCGCCCATCGCGTCGATCCCGAACTGGCTGAACAGCTTTCGCAGGACGGGGTACGGCAGCATCTCACCGCTGTCGAGCGCGTCCAGATTCGGCCGGACCTCCTTGTCGATGAACGCCCGTACGGCGTCGCGGATCATCAGATCGGTCTCGGACCATTCGAACACTCTCGTCTCCTGACGCTCGCCTTCCGTTCAAAAACATACACGCGTGCTTGTTTTTGCGGGGCCGTTTCGGTGACCCCGGTCACCATCGGGCTGCGTAACAGCGGCGTAACGGAAAGGAAAATTCATGTCTACATCTATGCAGGACCGTCTGTGAGTCGCCGGTTACGGGCGGCAGCGGATGAAGGAGAGACGGAAATGGCTGGAGCGGATACCGCCGCCAAAGAAACACTCGAGGACTACACGCTGCGTTTCGCCCCGCGGAGCTACCGCAAATGGAGCCCCGCGGTCGTCGGCATTTCCGCCCTCGGCGGCATCGCCTACCTGGCCGATTTCGCGATCGGCGCGAATATCGGCATCGCGCACGGCACCGGAAACGCCCTGATCGGCATCGGTATCTTCGCCGTGGTGGTGATGCTCACCGGATTTCCGCTCGCTTATTACGCGGCGCGCTACAACATCGATCTCGACCTGATCACGCGCGGTAGCGGATTCGGCTACTACGGTTCCGTGATCACCAATATCGTGTTCGCGTCGTTCACTTTCATCTTCTTCGCGCTCGAAGGGTCGATCATGGCCCAGGGCCTGTTATTGGGCCTCGGAATTCCCTTGTGGCTGGGCTATCTGGCCTCCACGATCATCATCTTCCCGCTGGTCATCTACGGGATGAACACCCTGGCCAAACTGCAGGTGTGGACCACTCCCCTGTGGCTGCTGCTGATGGTGGCGCCGTTCGGGTTCCTGCTGCTCAACCACCCCGATTCGGTCGGCTCGTTCTTCGCCTACGGCGGTAAGGACGGCCAGGGCGTGAGTGTGTCCGGCGCGCTGCTGGCCGCCGGTGTGTGCCTGTCGCTGATCGCCCAGATCGCCGAGCAGATCGATTACCTGCGCTTCATGCCGCCCCGCACCCCGGAGAACCGGGCCAAGTGGTGGGGCTGGATGCTGCTCGCCGGTCCCGGCTGGGTGCTGTTCGGTGCGGCCAAGCAGGTCGTCGGCCTGTTCCTCGCGGTGTACCTGATCGCGAATCTGCCCGCTGCGCAGGGCATCGCGAACCAGCCGGTGCACCAGTTCCTGGAGATCTACAAGGACATGGTGCCGGGCTGGCTGGCCATGACGCTGGCCGTGGTGCTGGTGGTCATCAGCCAGGTCAAGATCAACGTGACCAACGCCTACTCCGGCTCGCTGGCCTGGACCAACTCCTACACCCGCGTCACCAAGACCTACCCGGGACGCCTGGTGTTCCTGGTGGTGAACCTGGTGGTCGCGCTGATCCTGATGGAAGCGAACATGTTCGACTTCCTCAACAGCATCCTCGGCTTCTACGCCAACTGCGGCATCGCCTGGATCGTCACCGTGGCCACCGATATCGCGGTGAACAAGTACCTGCTCAAGATCTCGCCGAAGGTGCCGGAGTTCCGGCGCGGCATGCTCTACGACTTCAACCCGGTCGGCCTGGTCGGCTTCGGGCTGTCGGCGGTGCTGTCGATCATGACCTTCTTCGGTCTGTTCGGTGAGCTGCTGAAGCCGTACTCACCGCTGGTCGCGGTGCTGGTCGCCTTCATCGCGACGCCGCTCACCGCGATCGCCACGAAGGGCAAGTACTACCTGCGTCGCACCGACGACGGCATCGACGTCCCGATGTTCGACGAGCACGGCAACCCCGCCGCCGATCTGCTGCCCTGCCACGTCACCGGCCTGGAATTCGAGCGCCCGGACATGATCGCCTCGGCGGTGCCCGGTCCCGAGGGCGAGATCCAGTACATCAGCTCGCTGGCGCTGTCCACGGACAAGGACGGAAAGCACCTGCTGCCCCGTCAGTAGTATTGGAGCGCTGGCGCGCTCGAGTTCGCGGCCCCTTGTGTCCCGTCGATCAGGCACCGTTGCTTGCTCCTTCGTCGCCTACGCAACGGCACCTGATCGACGGGACGGCCGCGAACCGCCGCTGCGCGGCGGCCCCTCCTCGAGGTCGGGGCGTTCGGGGCTGGTTTCAGATCATTTTGCGGACCACCGACAGCGGCAGTATCCGCAGCGCGAAACCCAGCGGCACCCACGGCCAACCGGGAACGTAGGCATTGGCGCGACGCTTCTCGATCGCGGCGACCATGGCACGGACGCCGGTTTCGGTGTCCACCATGAACTTCGGCTGATGCTTGACGCGGTCGTTCATCTCCGAGCGGATGTAGCCGGGGTAGATCACCGAGACGTCGACGCCCGGAATCGCTTCCGCCCGAACGCCTTCGGCCAGCGCGGCGACGCCCGCTTTGGTGGCCGCGTAGGTGGTGAGCGTCTTGGGCATGCCGCGCAGGCCGGAGATCGAGGAGATCATCACCAGGTGGCCGCGCCCCTGCGCGCGGAAGATCGTCAACGCGGCTTCGCTCTGCGCGAGAGCGGCAAGGAAATTCACCACTGCCGTCTCGCGGTTGGCCTTGTGATGGCCCGTGCCGAGTGGGGCGCCCTTTCCGAGGCCCGCATTGACGATCACACGGTCGATGGCGCCGAATTCCTCGGCGAACTCGTCGAAGACGGTGAACACCGCGGCGTCGTCGGTGACATCGAGTCGCTTGACCGAGACAACGCGATCAGGGTGTTCGGCGAGGATCTCGGCGCGCAATTCGTCGAGCCGCTCGGTGCGGCGCGCGCACAGGCCGAGGTCATAGCCCAGAGTGGCGAACTGGCGCGCCATCTCAGCGCCGAGCCCGGAGCTGGCGCCGGTGATCAGGATGGTGCCCCGGCTCACGAGCGCGTCGCGGTTCGTCGTGGGGTGTTTCGCAATTCCATGCGCTCACGCTAACCACGCGCGGCGGCCCGGTCTACGACGCCGCGGCGGTTCGCGCGGTTCGGCTCCGCTGACGGCCGGGCGCAATCGGTCAGCGGGCCGCGACCAGCCTGGCCGTGTTGGCGGCTTCGTCGTCGCTCGCCTCGTTGGCCGCGAGTTCGGCGTGCACGCGGTCGTAGTAGCGATTGATCTCGGTGTCGGTGGTCTCCTCGTTCCAGCCGAGCAGGGGCGCGATCAGCCGGGCGACCTCCGGTGCGGCGGCGAGGCCGCGGTCGGGGACCTCGATGGAGATGCGGGTGCGGCGGGTGAGGATGTCGTCGAGGTGCAGGGCGCCCTCGTGCGTGACGGCGTAGACGATCTCGGCGGCGATGTACTCCGAGGCGCCCGGAATCGGGTGGCGCAGTGCGGGGTCAGCGGCGACGAGGCCGAAGATATCGGTGCTCAGCGAACCGTAGCGGCCGAGCAGGTGTGCCACCACGTCGACGGGCAGTCGCTGCGAAGCCGCCAGGGTGTTCACTTCGGCGAGCAGGTCGAAATAGCCGTCCGCGCCGACGATGGGCAACTGCGCGGTCGACGAGGCGGGGATATCACCACCGAGGCGCGCGACGGCGGCGTCGACGACATCGGCGGCCATCACCCGGTAGGTCGTGTACTTGCCGCCGGCGATCACGAACAGGCCCGGTGCGGGTTCGGCGACGGCGTGTTCGCGGGACAGCTTCGCGGTTTCCTTCGTGGCGCCGGTCATCAGCGGGCGAAGGCCCGCGTAGGTGCCGACGATGTCCGCCCTGGTCAGCGGCTCGCGCAGCAGTGAATTGACGTGATCGAGGATGTATTGCACGTCGGCGGCGGTGGCCGTGGGGTGGTTCTTGTCGAGTGCCCACGCGGTGTCGGTGGTGCCGATGATCCAGTGTTCGGCCCACGGGATCACGAACAGGACCGACTTCTCGGTGCGCATGATCATCCCGGTGTGCAGGTTCAGCCGGTCGCGCGGCACGAGGATGTGCACGCCCTTCGACATCTGGACGTGGAACGGGAAGTCGACGCCGGTCATCTTGATCATGTCGTCGGTCCACACGCCGGTCGCGCTGATCACCGTGCGGGCCCGAATCGTGTGTGCGCGACCGGTTTCCAGGTCTTCGACCCGCGCGCCGACGACCTTCTCGCCGTCGCGCACCAGCCCGATCACCTTGGTGCGGGTCAGTACTGTCGCACCGTGCTCGGCGGCGGTCCTGGCGATCATCATCGTGTGGCGGGCGTCGTCGACCTGCGCGTCGTAGTAGCGGATGGCGCCGGTCATCGCGTCATCACGCAGTGCGGGCGCGAGTTCCAGTGCGCCCGAACGGCTCAGGTGCTTGTGCATCGGAACCGTGCGCGCGCCGCCGAGGGTGTCGTAGAGGGCGATGCCCGCGCCGATGTAGGCGCGCTCCCACACCCGGTGCTGCAGCGGGAACAGGAACGGCACCGGGCGCACCAGGTGCGGGGCGAGCGTATTCAGCAGCAGCCCACGCTCTTTGAGAGCCTCGCGCACCAGCGCGAAATCCATCTGCTCCAGGTAACGCAGACCGCCGTGGATGAGCTTGGACGAGCGGCTCGAGGTACCAGCGGCGAAATCGCGTGCCTCGACCAGGGTTACGGACAGGCCGCGTGCGGCGGCGTCGAGCGCGGCACCGGCGCCGGTCACGCCACCACCGATGACCAGGACATCGACTTCGGCGGTATCGAGCGAGCCGACGGCCTGCTCACGGTAGGTGGGGTCCAGTTGCACAGACACGATGATCTCCTTCTCGAAAGTATTGGGGTGACTCAGATTTCGGCCCAGTCGAGGGTTCGCTCGACGGCTTTGAGCCAGCGGCGATAGCCCTTTTCGCGTTGCTCGTCGGACCAGGTCGGATGCCAGCGGACGTCTTCGGACCAGTTGTCGAGCAGTTCGTCGGTGCCGCGCCAGAAGCCGACGGCCAGTCCGGCGGCGTAGGCGGCACCGAGTGCGGTGGTTTCGGCGACGACCGGCCGGGAGACGGGGACGCCGAGCAGGTCGGCCTGGATCTGCATGGCCAGCTGGTTCACGGTGACGCCGCCGTCCACCCGCAACGTCGCCAGGCGCACACCGGCGTCGCGCTGCATGGCCTCGACCACGTCGCGGGTCTGGTAGGCGATGGATTCCAGGGTGGCCCTGGCCAAGTGGGCGTTGTTGCTGTAGCGCGAGAGGCCGACGACCGCGCCGCGCGCATCGGGTCGCCAGTACGGCGCGAACAGGCCGGAGAAGGCGGGCACGAAGTACACGCCACCGGAATCCTCGACCTGACCGGCGAGATCCTCGATCTGCGCCGCGCCTGCGATGATGCCCATCTGGTCGCGCAACCACTGCACCGCGGAGCCGGTGACCGCGATCGAACCCTCCAGCGCGTAGGCGGGCTTGTCGTCGCCGAACTGGTAGGCGACGGTGGTGATCAGGCCGTGGTTCGAGCGCACGATCTCCGTGCCGGTGTTGAGCATCAGGAAATTGCCTGTGCCATAGGTGTTCTTGGCCTCGCCGGGCCGAAAGCACACCTGCCCGACACCTGCGGCCTGCTGGTCGCCGAGCACGCCCGCGATCGGCACCGAGCCCTTGAACGGGCCGTCGGGTTTCGTCGTTCCGAACAGTTCCGGGTTCGCCGACGGGGCGATGGTGGGCAGCATGGCGCGCGGGATGCCGAAGATCGCGAGCAGCTCGTTGTCCCAGTCCAGGGTTTCGAGGTCCATCAGCATGGTGCGCGAGGCATTGGTGGGGTCGGTGACGTGTACGCCGCCGGTGAGGTTCCAGATCAGCCAGCTGTCGAGGGTGCCGAACAGCGCGTCACCGCGCTCGGCATCGGCGCGCACGCCCGCGATGTTGTCCAGGATCCACTTCAGCTTGCCGCCGGAGAAGTACGGCGCGGGCGGCAGGCCGGTCTTCTCGCGGATTTGTGCGCTGTGGCCCGCGTCGTCGAGGTCGGCGATGATGCGGTCGGTGCGGGTGTCCTGCCAGACGATGGCGTTGCCGTAGGGGCGGCCGGTGCGGCGATTCCACACCACGGTGGTCTCGCGCTGGTTGGTGACGCCGATGGCGGCGAGGTCGTCGGCCGTGAGATCGGCGAGCGAGAGGGCGGTCTTGACGACAGTGCGGGTACGTTCCCAGATCTCGTCCGGATTGTGTTCGACCCAGCCGGGGCGCGGCATGATCTGCGAGTGTTCGAGCTGGTGGCGGGCGACCACGGTGCCGCTGTGGTCGAAAACCATGAATCGCGTCGATGTCGTGCCCTGGTCGATCGCGCCCACGTACCGGTTCATTTTCTCGCCTTCCCGGACCTCGTCGTCGAGTCCGCCGATCGGGCACCCGTGCCCGAAACCCACGCTAGGAACGCGCGGGTGCGTACACCACACACACCGTTCGACAATGCTGAACGGTGGTAGGTTCGGGCCCATGCCTGGCCCGATCCAGTCGATCGAACGCGCCGCCGCCGTGCTGCGCCTGCTCGCGCGCGGGTCGGGGCCGCTGGGTGTCGGCGAGATCGCTACCGCGCTCGACCTGGCCAAACCCACCGCGCACGGCATCCTGCGGACGCTGCTCGGGGTCGGGTTCGTCGGCCAGGACGCGCGCACCGGCAAGTACCTGCTCGGACCGGCGATCGGCGAACTCGGGACCGATCGGCTCGATGTGAACGAGTTGCGCTCGCGCGCGATCCATCGGGCCGACGCGCTCGCCTCGCGCGCCGGGGAATCGGTACGGATCGCGGTGGCGCGGGATACCGGGATCACGGTGATCCATCACGTCTTTCGGCCCGACAACAGCGAGCAGTCCCTGGCAGTCGGCGAGGTACTGCCCGCCCATGCGACCGCACTCGGCAAGGTGCTGCTCGCCTACGACGCCGCGGCGAAAGTCGGTGCGCTCCAGGGATTCACCCGGCGGACGATCACCGAACGCGACCGGCTCGACCGTGCGATCACCGAGGTGCGACGGCGGGGCTGGGCAGACGAAGTCGAGGAGTACCACTCGGGCGAAGCGGGGATCGCCGCGCCGATTCGAGCCAGAGGTGGCCTCGTCGTCGCTGCGATCGGCATCACCGGGCCGACAGATCGGCTGTGCGACAACCGATTACATGTGCGACCTGCCGCGATCGAGCAGGTGCGCGCCGCCGCCCTCGCCGTGCACCGTGATCTGACGGCGGCGCGATGATCTGGGACGTCACGAAGATACGCGCCGACGAGAGCAGCTGCCGATGACCCAACGTTTCGTGCTCGCCATCGACCAGGGCACCACCTCGAGCCGCTGCATCGTCTTCGACCAGCACGCGCGGCTGGTGGGGATGGCGCAACGGACCCATCGTCAGCATTACCCCAGGTCGGGGTGGGTGGAGCAGGATGCGCTCGAGATCTGGCGGACGGTGGAGCGGATCGTGCCCGCGGCGCTGCGCGATGCCGGGATCACCGTCGAACAGGTGGCCGCGATCGGGATCGCCAATCAGCGCGAGACCACCGTCGTGTGGGATCGGCACACGGGGATCCCGGTGCGCCTGGCGATCGTCTGGCAGGACGTGCGGACCGAGGAACTGGTCGATCGCTTGAAGGAAATGCCTGGTGCTCAACGTATTACGGAACTGAGCGGCCTGCCCTTGGCCACCTACTTCGCCGCACCTCGCCTGCGCTGGCTGCTCGACAATGTCGAGGGCCTTCGCGCCAGGGCAGAACGCGGCGACGTCCTCTTCGGCACCATGGAATCCTGGCTCATCTGGAACCTGACCGGCGAGCACGTCACCGACGTCACCAACGCGGGTCGCACCCTGCTGATGAATCTCGCCTCCCGCCAGTGGGACGCGGAACTGTTGCGGTTCTTCGATATTCCGCCCGCCATGCTTCCCCGCATCGAACCGTCGACCGGCGATTTCGGCACCGCGCGCACCGTCGTCCCCGGTGTGCGGATCGGCGCCGCCCTCGGCGACCAGCACGCGGCTCTCTTCGGCCAAACCTGCTTCGCCCCAGGTGAAACCGAGTGCACCTATGGCACCGGTGGCTTCCTCATGATGAACACCGGCACCGAACTGATCCGCTCCGAACACGGCCTGCTCACCACCATCGGCTACCAGGTCGGCCCCGAACCGGTCTACGCGCTGGAAGGCCCGATCGCGGTCACCGGCTCCCTGGTCCAATGGCTACGCGACATCGTCGGCCTGATCGCCACCGCCCCCGAAATCGAGACTCTCGCAAGCACAGTCGACGACAACGGCGGCTGCTACCTCGTCCCCGCCTTCTCCGGCCTCTACGCCCCCCACTGGCGCAGCGACGCCCGCGGCCTGCTCATCGGCCTGACCTCCTACGTCACCAAAGGCCACCTGGCCCGCGCCGTCCTCGAGGCCACCGCCTGGCAGACCCGCGACGTGGTCGAAGCCATGAACGCCGACGCGGGCCTGGAAGCGAAATCCCTGCGCGTAGCAGGCGGCATGGCCGCCAACAACCTGCTCATGCAGATAATCGCCGACGTCCTCGACACCCCAGTGATGCGCCCGCTGGTCACCGAAACAGTCTCCCTCGGCGCCGCCTACGCGGCAGGCCTGGCCGTCGGCTACTGGCCCGATCTCCAAGGCCTACGCCGCAATTGGAAGGTAGCCGCCCAATGGAACCCCGCCCCCGACCGCCGAATCCGCGACGAAGAATACGAACGCTGGCAACGCGCCGTCCAACTCAGCGTCGGCTGGGCCCGCCCGGCGAGTGGCCTGGCCAACCCGAACCCACCCTCCACACGGCGATAGCGATCACCATCACCTGTCCGGGTACGTCCCCGATCCGTCAGCCATCTTCGCCCGCACCACGTCCGGCCACGAGGTTGGTGGCGAAACGGGTGACATCGGCGGCCACTCCGGGATGCGCGCGTGGGTGCGGCGATTCGGTGGCTGCCAGGTCCAGCACGGTCGCGAGGGTGTCATCGACAACGTCGGCGGCGTCGGACAGCCCCCAGACCTTCCCCTCGGCGATCAGATGTGTGCGGGTGATCGCGCGATGGCGGTACTCCCGGTCGACCGCCAGCGCCATTTCTCCGTCGTTGGGCTGGTGCACTTGGGGAACGACGTCGTAGGCGGGCGCGAGACTGATCGACCCGTCGGGGTGGTGCAGCAGTGAGATGTTCTTCGCGTGCATATCCAGGTTGCCGACGGCGACGGCGAGCGTCGTCATACGCAGCAACTGCGCCACTGCCGCGCGGTCGCCGACCGCTGAAAGGACTCCGGCGATGCGCGCCGCGCTGACCTTGCCACCGAATTTCTGGTACTTCTGGTCCCCGCCCGCGCCGAGCACCTGACTGAAGTCCTCCTGATGAATGCGGCAGGCGGGGGCATCGGGTGCTCGGTCGTACCGCTCGATCACCAGGGCCGCGACGCCATCGAACTCCCGTATTTCGGTGCGGAACTCGCCATCCGGGCGAGCATTCGCCCCTCGGGGAGAAGTTCTCGAAAGAAATTCTGCCGCCGATCTTTTCGCGAACGGGTCGCGATCGCCGCCAAAGGGATCGACATCGACAAGATCGTGGCGTCGATCCCGAACTTGTCGACCGCCGCCGCATCTGCGATGAAGTCGAAGTTCCGCCAAGTGCCGACAATCGTTCCGACGCGAGTGCCGTACAACTCGACGACGAGGTCA
The DNA here is from genome assembly GCF_054031145.1 of Nocardia sp. FBN12. NCBI lineage: Bacteria > Bacillati > Actinomycetota > Actinomycetes > Mycobacteriales > Nocardiaceae > Nocardia > Nocardia sp. FBN12. Next base: position 7,117,219 of record NZ_CM132926.1, on the reverse strand, counting down.
GCCACGATCGCTCTTCGGCTCGATCGTGGCGGTGAGTTCCATCCCCGTTTCCCGCATCATGGCGAACAGCCGGTCGGTGTAGATCGACGGTTTGCCCGATTCGATCTCCCAGATGTAGCGCTGGGACGTGCCGAGTCGCTCAGCGAGCTCGCGCTGACTCAACCCGTTCAGCAGCCGTGCCTGCTGCAGGATTCGGCCGAGCGATTCCGCGCCGGACACTTTGCCCGTATACGCCATGCCACCTCCCGACTACCATTTAGTAGTCACGATACATGACTACCTTTTGGTAGTCGCACAACGTGACTACCATTTAGTAGTCAGGCCGCGCGCTGGCCGGGGCCTGGGAGGTGCGTCAGACGAAGAGTTCGTCGGTGCGAGTGGCGGTTACGGCCTGGGTCAACCACGCGTCGAGTTGGCTGAGGTCGGTGCAGGCGGCGAGCTGAGTGCGCTGTGCCGCCGACAACTCGAGTCCACGAGCGGTCAGCACCGTGAGCACCGCACGAGCAGCTTGCTCAGCGCGCCCTTCTTCACGACCCTTGGCTACGTACTTGGTAGCAATGCGGCCGCGGTATTCGGGAGTGCTCTTCATCAGTTCCTCCAAACGTCGGCTAGCCGCGAGGGTCAACGCGTCGTCGACCAGGTCCAGATACATTTTCACACGTTCGTCGTCGATTTTCATCAGCCCGGCCAGGAAAGCGGGTAGGACGTCATCCATGTGGGGGCCCGCCCCGTGCGCGATCGCTGACAGTGTTGCCCGTTCCGGACAACGGCGAGCCTCGTCGGGATCGGTCACCAGCGGAAAGCGATCCGGACCGAGAACCAACGGGTGTATCACCGAACCGCAGGGGCCCAGTTCGATCGGCTTCGCCGCCCATTCCGCGACCTGCCTGCTCGGCGTCACAACGAGCAGAACGGCTGGGCAGCCCAACCGGGATCGCAAAGTCGCCACGTAGACCGGCCACTTCCATCGCCGGTCATCCTTCTTGCTCAGCTGCACCTCGACGCACACACCGAGAATGGGCTGATCGCGATCGTCATGCGTACTCAGCGCCAGGTCCCCGCGATATTCCTTGGGGCCCATGTCGGTGAAGTCACACGGCTCGGCACGCATCTGGGCCGCGGCCTGCAGTGGTACGTCGAACTCCTCGACCAGCAGTGTCGGCGCCAGGGAGACCTCCGTGCGGAAAAGATCAAGCAAACCTTCGTGTAGGTAGCTCGGCATGCGCTGCACCGTATTCAGGTGCGGTGGGATCACGAATTCGGTTGCGGGGTGGCGGGGGAAACGCGACGGGCGAGCCAGACTGTGACGGTGAACAGGAGGACACCGGCGACCGCGAGGACAGCGCCGACCATGGCCGGGGCGGTGTAGCCGAGGCCCGCGGCGATCACGAGGCCGCCGAGCCAGGCGCCCGCGGCGTTGGCCATGTTCAAGGCGGCGTGGTTGAGGGCGGCGGCGAGGGTTTGGGCGTCGGCGGCTACGTCCATGAGGCGGGTTTGCAGGCCGGGGGCCAGGGCCGCGCCGGAGGCTCCGACGAGGAAGGCCCCGATCGAGGCGGTGATGGGGTTATGGGCGGCAAGGACGAAGCCGGCGAGGATGACGACCATCGCGATCATGGCGACGAAGATCGAGCGGTCGACGCCGCGGTCGGCGAGGATGCCGCCGCCGATATTGCCCACGATCATGCCGAGGCCGAACAGGGCCAGCACGATCGGCACCGCGCCGATGGGCATGCCCGCCACGTCGGTCATGGTGGTGGCGATGTAGGTGTAGACGGCGAACATGCCGCCGAAGCCGATCGCGCCGACGGCCAGGGTGAGCAGCACCTGCGGGCGGCGCAGCGCACCGAGTTCGGTGATCGGGTTGGTGATCTTCATGCTGGTCAGAGCGGGGACGTAGCGCCACAGGGCGGCCACCGTCGCCATCCCGATCACGGCGACGACCACATAGGCGTCACGCCAGCCGAAGTGCTGACCGAGCCAGGTCGCGCCCGGCACACCGACCACATTCGCCACGCTGAGCCCGAGCATCACCGCGGCCACGGCCTTGGCCCGCTGCCCGACGGGCGCGAGCGTGGCGGCGGCCAGCGAGGCGACACCGAAGTACGCACCGTGTGGCAGGCCGGACACGAAACGGGCGAGCACGAGCGTCTCGAAGGTCGGCGCGAGCACGGTCCCGATATTGCCGATGGTGAACGCGATCATCAACACGATCAGCAATTTCTTGCGCGCCACCCGCGCGCACAACGCGGCGATCAGCGGCGCGCCGACCACCACACCCAGCGCGTACGCCGACACCGCATGCCCGGCCGACGGCTCGGAGATACCGAAGTCCCGCGCGATATCGGGCAACAACCCCATGGTCACGAACTCGGTGGTCCCGATCCCGAATCCACCCAGCGCCAACGCGAGCATCGCCGGGACATGCCAGCTGGTGCGTGGCACGTCTAGGCGATCGGGGGCTGCAGTGGAAGAAGTCACGCTTCCATGCAACGGGCACAGATACCCATCCGCTACCCGAGATGAGCGTGAGTTAGCCCACCGTGGGAACAACCACCGGGTACGGACGCAGAAAGTGCTCGCATCGGATTCGATGCGAGCACCTTCTTACAGTCGTGTGGTTTCGCGGTTCAGCGCGGAACGCAGCACATCACTTCAGAGCGCGAGCCAGGTTCACATCGAGCGCGCCGAGGAATTCCTCGGTGCTCAGGTAACCCTGGTCCCCACCGACGAGCGCGGCGAGGTCCTTCGTCATCTGACCGCCTTCGACGGTCTTGATGACCACGTCCTCGAGCGCCTGCGCGAAGCCGATCACCTCGGGGGTGTTGTCCAGCTTGCCGCGGTGTTCGAGGCCACGGGTCCAGGCGAAGATCGACGCGATCGGGTTGGTCGAGGTCGGCTTGCCCTGCTGGTGCTGGCGGTAGTGCCGGGTGACCGTGCCGTGCGCGGCCTCGGCCTCACAGGTCTTGCCGTCCGGGGTGAGCAGCACCGAGGTCATCAGGCCGAGCGAGCCGAAGCCCTGAGCCACGGTGTCGGACTGCACATCGCCGTCGTAGTTCTTGCAGGCCCAGACGTAGCCGCCCTCCCATTTCATGGAGGAGGCGACCATGTCGTCGATCAGGCGGTGCTCGTAGGTGAGGCCCGCCGCGTCGAACTCGGCCTTGAACTCGGCGTCGAAGACTTCCTGGAAGGTGTCTTTGAACATGCCGTCGTAGGCCTTGAGGATGGTGTTCTTCGTGGAGAGGTACACCGGGTAGTTCTGCTGCAGGCCGTAGTTGAACGAGGCCCGCGCGAAGTCTTCGATCGACTTCTTGAAGTTGTACATACCCATGACGACGCCGCCGTCTTCGGGCATCTTCACGACCTCGTGGATGATCGGCTCGCTGCCGTCCTCCGGGGTGAAGGTCAGCGTGACGGTACCCGCCTCGTAGACCTTGAAGTCGGTGGCGCGGTACTGGTCGCCGAAGGCGTGACGGCCGATGATGATCGGCTTGGTCCAGCCGGGCACCAGGCGTGGCACGTTGGAGATGATGATCGGCGCGCGGAAGATGGTGCCACCCAGAATGTTTCGGATGGTGCCGTTGGGCGAGCGCCACATTTTCTTGAGGCCGAACTCTTTCACCCGCGCTTCGTCGGGGGTGATGGTGGCGCACTTGACGCCCACGCCGTACTTCTTGATGGCATTGGCCGCGTCGACGGTGACCTGGTCGTCAGTCTTGTCGCGGTACTCGATGCCGAGGTCGTAGTACTCGAGGTTCACGTCGAGATAGGGATGGATCAGCTTGTCCTTGATGAACTGCCAGATGATCCGGGTCATCTCGTCGCCGTCGAGTTCTACAACGGTGCCTTCAACCTTGATCTTGGACATGGATCTTCGTGTCCTCCTCGGTGGGTGCCCTTATTGCACGGCTAGGCGAACACGCTTGTGAGCGGACCCCAGCAGTTCCAACAGACAACGTATATGCCCCGCGTTGTCTGCGGGACGTGTGGTGCAAACAAGACGAGCGTACTGCTGTCCCCCACCTCACCGCGACGGGAGGCCCCACTGTGCGGGACGGCGCGAAGCCACCCCGCCCCGACCGCCCTTCGGTACCCGATCGGGCCCTGACCGGCTACTGAACGGTAACAACCGGGCCCGCGTGGTGACGCGCGCCCGGTCAGCCTGCGATCGGCACCGCGGCGGCGAGGCATCAGCTCGTGCCCGAATGTTCGAACACCGTCGAACGAGTGATCTTCAGCCGAAATGCGGGGGAAGTTTCCGCCTGCGGGAGATGTCCGGTTAACATGACGGCAAGGTCATGAGTACCAGCGCCAAGCCCCGGCTCGCTGGTCGGCAACCCTCCAGCTGCGGTGGGGTGCTCCGGGTGATGACCGGGCTCTCGAAAGTCGAGAGCAAGCGCGCATTGCAGGAGGCCCCCATGTGTTGTTGCCAGTCGATCCGACCCAATTGACGAGATCCCCCGGCTGACACCCATTTGGAGCACGACATGACCGACTCATCCCTGCCCGAGAACTGGTCCTTCGAGACCAAGCAGATCCACTCCGGCCAGGCACCCGACGCCGCCACCGGCGCGCGCGCACTGCCGATCTACCAGACCACCTCGTACGCGTTCCGCGACACCGAGCACGCCGCCGCGCTGTTCGGTCTCGCCGAGCCGGGCAACATCTACACCCGGATCATGAACCCCACCCAAGACGCGGTGGAGCAGCGCGTGGCCGCGCTGGAAGGTGGCGTCGCGGCGCTGCTGGTGGCCTCCGGCCAGGCCGCGGAGACCTACGCGATCCTGAACCTGGCGGGCGCGGGCGACCACATCGTGTCCAGCCCGCACCTCTACGGCGGCACCTACAACCTCTTCCACTACTCGCTGCCCAAGCTGGGGATCACGGTCTCGTTCGTCGAGGATCCCGATGATCTCGCGCAGTGGGAAGCCGCGATCCAGCCGAACACCAAGGCGTTCTACGGCGAGACCATCGCCAACCCGAGCAGCGCGGTGTTCGACATTCCCGGTATCGCCGGCATCGCGCACGCACACGGCCTTCCGCTGATCGTCGACAACACCGTCGCCACTCCCTACCTGATCCAGCCGCTGGCGCACGGCGCCGACATCGTCGTGCATTCGGCGACGAAGTACCTGGGCGGGCACGGTGCGGCCGTGGCGGGTGTCATCGTCGACGGCGGCACCTTCGACTGGACCGTGCGCGACGCCGATGGCAACGCGCGTTTCCCCGGCTTCACCGAGCCCGACCCCAGCTATCACGGTGCGGTGTTCGCCGATCTCGGCGCGCCCGCGTTCGCGTTGAAGGCGCGCGTGCAGTTGCTGCGCGATCTGGGCGCGGCGGTCTCGCCGTTCAACGCCTTTCTCATCGCCCAAGGCATCGAGACGCTGAGCTTGCGGGTCGAACGGCATGTCAGCAATGCCGAGACGGTCGCGAAGTTCGTCGCCGAGCAGCCGGGCGTCGACGCCGTGTTCTACGCGGGCCTCGAGTCCTCGCCCTGGCACGCGCGGGCCAAGGAGCTGGCCCCGAGGGGCGCTGGCGCGATCGTGGCGTTCGAGCTGGCGGGTGGTGTCGATGCGGGCAAGAAGTTCGTGGACGCGCTCAGCCTGCACAGCCATGTAGCTAACATCGGTGATGTGCGTTCTCTCGTGATTCACCCGGCGTCGACCACGCACTCGCAGTTGACGCCCGAAGAGCAGCTGGCGGCCGGTGTCACTCCCGGCCTGGTCAGGCTCGCGGTGGGCATCGAGGGAATCGACGACATTCTGGCCGATCTGCGGGCCGGGTTCGCGGCGGCGACGACGTGACTGTGAGCACCGAATCGCCGATCGCCCGACCCGGAACCGGGGTGGCCCTGCTGCCACCCCCGGACGGGCGTGTCGGCGTGATCGCCATCGGGGACGTGGCGCTGGAGAACGGCGCCGAAGTCCGCGATGTGCGGCTGGCGGTGCAACGCTGGGGCGAGCTCTCGCCCACGCTGGACAATGTGGTGCTCGTCGAACACGCGCTCACCGGTGACTCCCATGTCATCGGTGGGCCCGACGGGGCGCCCGGCTGGTGGGAGGGCATGGTCGGGCCCGGCGCGCCGATCGACACCGATGAATGGTGCGTGATCGCCACCAATGTGCTCGGCGGCTGCAAGGGCAGCACCGGGCCTGCCTCGCTCGCGCCCGACGGAAAGCCTTGGGGTGCACGGTTTCCCGAGCTGACCATCCGCGATCAGGTGACCGCGGAGGCGCAGTTGTTCGACGTGCTCGGCATCGAGCGGCTCGGCGCGGTGGTCGGCGGCTCGATGGGTGGCATGCGGGTGCTCGAGTGGATGATCGGCCTGCCCGAGCGGGTTTCGGCCGCGCTCGTGCTGGCCGTCGGGGCCCGCGCCACCGCCGATCAGATCGGCACCCAGACCACCCAGATGGCCGTTATCGCGGCCGATCCCGACTGGCAGGGCGGCAACTATCACGGCACCGGTCGCGCGCCGATGACCGGTATGGGGCTGGCCCGGCGCATCGCGCACCTGACCTACCGCACCGACGGCGAACTCGACCACCGCTTCGCCAACAATGCCCAGGGCGACGAAGACCCGTGGAACGGTGGACGTTACGCGGTGCAGAGCTACCTCGAGCATCAGGCCGACAAGCTGTGTCAACGCTTCGATCCAGCCACCTACGTACTGCTCAGCGAGGCCATGAACCGCCACGATGTGGGTCGCGGGCGCGGTGGTATCGCCGCCGCGCTGGCGTCGACATCGGTGCCGTGCGTGGTGGGCGGGGTCGACTCGGATCGCCTGTACCCGTTGAACACTCAGGCCGAGCTGGCCGAGGGGCTGCCGGGCTGCGCGGGTCTCGAGATCGTGCACTCGCGCGACGGGCACGACGGGTTCCTCACCGAGGCCGCCGCGGTGTCGAAGTTGCTGACCGAGACGATGCGCCTCGCGCGGGAGAACCGCTGACGTTCACTGCCCGGTCAGCAGGGTGACGATCGAACGGACGTAGGCCTGAAGCCGTTCGCGCGGATACTCTTCCGGCTCGCTGACCCCGAGCCGGCCGAGCATTTCGGCGACGGTGAGGGTCGAGCTCGCGAGCAGCCCGGCATCCATGCCCGACCACTTCGGCAGCACTGAGATGCCCATGCGGACAAGCGCTTCCGCACGCTCCAAGATCTCGGCGCGCGACGCGCGAAGAGCCGCGCGATATTCGTCGGGCGCACTCGCCGGGGTGGCGAGGATCAGCCGCCAGCGAGTCGGATTCGCCAGTGCCACACCGACGAACGCTTCGACGGTCGCCGAGGCAGCGGCCAGCGGGTCGGCGCCGAGCAGGTCGTCGGGCAGCGTGTCGGCGATCTGATCCAGTCCGCGTTCACGTTCGCGCTCCAGCAGCGCTTCGACGAGTTCGGCGCGGGTCTTGAACACCGTGTACAGCACAGGTTTTCCGACGCCCGCCGCCTGCGCGACGGCCTCCATGCTCAGCTCGTGCAGTTCCATCCGGCCCAGGACGGTGAACGCGGCGTCGAGAAGTTGCGCGCGGCGCTGTTCCGGCGGCAGGCGCGGTGCGTAGCGCCGTCGAGGTCGTTGCTCCTGCGTCGAGGTCACCCGCCCACCTGCCTTTCGCTCGCCGACGATACCCGTCAGCCTTCGGCACAAATCCTACGCAACCGTTGTATTCCCGTCGAGTGATTGCTACGGTGGTGTTGTATTCAATCTTCCTCGCACGGCAAAGGGGCATGTGCAATGGCTTTCGATGCGTCGACTCTGCGTCGCGACGACTACGGCTTCTTCGGGCCGGATTCCCCCACCTGGAAGGTGTGGGCGGCGCCGACCGCGCTGATCGGATTCCAGCGCGCGGTCACCCTCGAGCACTTCGATCCGTTCCTGACCGCCGCGGTCGCCGATTCGCACGGGATCTACGACAACCCCGCCACCCGTCTCGACCACACGCTGTCCTACTTCCTGCTGGTCGCGCTCGGCGACGGCCGCACCGCCATCCAGGCCGCCGAACACCTGATGAAGGTGCACGCGCCGATGACGGGCGTCGAACCGATCAGCGGCAAGCGCTACAGCGCCAACAACCCCGACTCCCAGTTGTGGATCCACGTCACCGGGTGGCATTCCGTGCTCAAGGCCTACGAGATGTTCGGGCCGGGGCCGCTGAGTCCCGCCGAAGAAGACCGGTACTGGGCCGAGTGCGTGATCGCCGCCGAACTACAGACCTGCAAGCCCGCGGATGTGCCGCGCAATCGTGCCGAGGTCCGCGCGTACTTCGAGCGCGTTCGGCCGCAGTTGTGCGTCAGCGAGCGGGCCGTGGAGGCCATGCACTTCCTGCTGTGGCCGTCGGTGAGCAAGGGTTTGCCGTTCGCGGTCGGTGGCCGGTTGCTGTCGCTGGCGACGATCTCGACGCTGCCCGCCTGGATGCGCGAGCTGGGCCGATTCGACCTGCCCCGGGTTGTCGACGCCGCGGTGCGTATCCCGGGGAAGGTGCTCGTCTGGGCCGCCGCACGTCGCGGCAACCGTGGGCTGATCGTGGCCAGCCCGTACGTCGCGAAGATGACCGGACAGATCCTGGCCAACCACGCCGGCGCCGCGCCCCCGCGAACCCGGTCGACGATCAGCCCGAGCGATGCCCGCGCGCGCTACGGCAGTAACGGCACCCACAGCCTCTGGGACAAGACCTCCGCCTGAACTGCTGTTTTCAGCTGACGCCGAGAGTATTGATGGTGGCCGCGAGGAAAACGATGGCGCTGCCGAGTGCGGTCAGCGCGGCCACGTCGAACGGGCGGCTGCGCACGGCCAGCAACCCCACCTGCACGGTCGGCAGGCACAGCCGGAACGCGGCGGCCACCAGCGCGGCACTGCCGAAGATCAGCGCGCCACGGCGCCACCGATCCCACGCCACGAAGCCGACCGCGATCACGATCAGCGCGGTCACCACGGTCATCGGCAGATGACTGCGCAGGTACTGCTCCCCCGCGCTCAACCGCGCGACCCGGTGCTTGCCGGTCGTCTCCGCCTCGTTCACGAGCCCGATTGTTCCAGATACCGCCTGCGCGCGGACGGGGTGGCGCATGACAGAGTGGTCCGCTGTGCTGCACCTGATCTTTCACGAGCCCGTGATTCCGCCCAATACCGGCAATGCGATCCGGTTGGCCGCGGGGACCGGTTGCGCGCTACACCTGATCGAGCCGCTGGGCTTCGACCTCTCGGAGTCCAAGCTGCGGCGGGCCGGACTGGACTATCACGACCTCGCGGTGGTGACCGTGCATCCCGACCTCGCGACGGCGTTCGCGGCGATCCGGCCCGGCCGGGTCTTCGCCTTCACCACCCAGGCCACCACCCGCTTCACCGATGTCGCCTATCGCGACAACGACGCGCTGCTGTTCGGCACCGAGCCCACCGGGCTGCCCGAGGAAGTGCTGGCCGATCCGCAGATCACCGAGCAGGTGCGCATTCCGATGCTGCCGGGGCGGCGGTCGATGAATCTGTCGAACGCGGCGGCGGTGTCGGTGTACGAGGCGTGGCGGCAGCTGGGCTTTCCCGGCGCGGTCTGACTCAGTCGATGTCGAAGCGCTTGAACCGTGAGGTCGCGCCCGCGGTCAGCCGGACAGCGGACTTGGCGACGCCGAAGTGTTCGGCCAGTAGTTCGATCGCGGCCTTGTTGGCCTTACCTTCGACGGCCGGGGCGCGGACGTAGAGGGTGAGGGTGCCGTCTTCCGCGGTTTCGACGAGTGGACCTTTACGGCTGTTCGGTTTGATCGTCGCCCGCACTGTGGGCACCGGGCGTCTCCTTTTCGGATGCTGCCGTGCTGGATGCGGTGGCGCCGGATGTGGTGGTTGCCGGGGCGGCGGGCGGCGGGGTCGTGGCTGCCGGGGCGGTGGTCGCGTGCGCGCCGGTGCGGCGCCTGCGCAGCAATCGCAGTGCGGCGTAGAGCAATCCACCGATCACCGCGAGGAAGCCGAGCCACGGGAGGGCCTTGCCGACGAAGACGATCGCGTCCTGCAGCCAGTCGATCAGCGAATGCCAGCCCGCGACGATGCCGTCCCAGAAGTTGTCCGGGTCGCCGGGGGCGTTCTTGTCATCGGCGGTGAGGGTGATGGTGAGCGTCGAGAACGCGACCTGATCGTCGAGGCTGCGCTTCTGCGCGGTGAGGCTGTCGAGTTCACCCTGCCTGCTCGACAGCGCCTCCTCGGCGGCGATCAGATCAGCGGTGTTGGTGGCGCCGGTGATCAGCGCCTTCAACCGATCGACGGAGGCCTGCAATGCCCTGATGCGGGCGTCGAGGTCCTGCCACTGCATGGTGACATCGTCGCGGTTGGTGCTGACCCTGGTCACCGTGCCGACCCCACCGAGCCCGGTGATGAAGGCATCGGTCTTATCGGCGGGCACCCGCACACTGAGCACGGCCCGCGCGGCGCGCTTGTCGGTGCCGGGCTGTTCGGTCCGGCTGTCGATCCGCCCGTCGACCGCGCGAACCTGCTCGGTGACAGTCCCGGCGGCGGCGATCGGATCGCCGGAGGTGACATCCACCGATCCGGTGATCACCTCTTTCCGATTCGACTGATCCGTCGGCGCCGGACTGTCCTGCTGCGGAGCGCCCTCCCGGAACCCGGGTGCCACCGCGGGAGCCGGCCCACCCATGACGGTGGGCGAGGACGCCTTACCGGCATGGTCCTCGCTGTCGTCATCGCCACACCCGACCAGGAACACGAGTCCGAGCAACGCGATCATCACCACGGCAAGCTTGCGCATGCTCGCAGCGTAGTGCGTGGGAGAGCCGGAGCGGGCGCGCTCGCGCGACCTGGTCATGACGGCTGATCGTCGGCCGTTGCCCGGTGCCGTTGAAGTTCGAGCGCTTCGACCGCGCGGCGGCGGTTCTCGGGCGACGGGTGGGTATGAATCAAGGGAGCCAGTAGGCGATTCTCGGCAGGGGTAGCGTCCCAGTCCGCCTGCTGTCGTCGTAGTACACCGCGAAGATCCTGGCCGTAGCCGAGTTCCACTGCTACTCGGTCGGCACCGTACTCCTGCCACTGGGACAGCCTGGCTCGCGCGAAGGGCTGCGCGACGAGGACCACCACCACGACCAGTGTGGTCGGCAGCCCGAGAAACCGGGTCGACACGGCGAGAAGCGCCCAACCCGAGCCGAGGACGGCTGCGGTCGGCACGATGGCGACCACCAGCACGCCGAGGAGGATGACCGGCCGAGGCCCCCGATACAGTCGGTGGGCGATCCACCGAGGCCCGATCTGCACCAACAACGCGACCCTGGACACAACTTCCACAGCGAGCTTGAAGAGCAGGTCGGCAGGACTTCGATACCACTTGATCAGCCGCCGTAACCACATTTGTCCCAGCAAGTGATGGCCCAACTCGTGCGCGAGTACTGCCTGCAGTTCCCCTCGCGTGAGCACGTCGAAAGCATGCCGGGTCACGACGACGTGTCGGCCCGCAGTCGCGTATCCGTACGCCTCTCCGTTCACCGATACGAGGTCGTAAACCCATGGCGTATAGCGAGAACCGTCGATCCGGGCAACGACGGCGACCGCCGCCCACGCGTCGTCCACTTCCGCGTGCTCGGGCGACGCGGACCGGTTGGCCTGTGCTGTCGCACCGGCGACCAGGACACCGACGAGCAGAACGCACGCGCCCGATACCGGCCACACCAGCGCGGCGATGACCACGAGCCAGTCCCCGACCTGCGCCGACAATGCCCAGATGAGCCATCCGCTGAGCACGATCGACGGCAGCGAGACAACCAGATCCCCGATCAGCACGAAGAACGTGGTCCGTCGTGCGACCAGCACCGGCCCCGCGGACTCCGACTCCTGCCGAACATGCGCGTTCATGCTGTACCCCCAATTCCCAAGATACCAACGGGGTTACCGCGAGATCAGCGGAAGTCGCGGGATCGGGCGACGATTCGCAGGTCGAGATGTTCGAGGTGGTCGGCGACAAGACTGGCGGCGCCTTCGGCATTCTGGATACGGCCGCGGATGAGCAGGGCGGTGGCGCTCTGCGCGAGGCGGCGGTAGCGGGTCCACAGGCCGACCGAGCAGACGACGTTGACCATGCCGGTCTCGTCTTCGAGGTTGAGGAAGGTGACGCCCGCGGCGGTGGCGGGGCGCTGGCGGTGGGTGACAGCGCCTGCCACCAGGATGCGGGCGCCGTCTTCGACGAGCAGTAGGTCGCAGGCTGGGACGACACCGAGCGAATTCAGATGGGCGCGAAGGAATTCGGTCGGATAGGTATCGGGCGAGATACCGGTTGCCCAGACGTCGGCGGCGGCGAGTTCGAGTGCGCTCATGCCGGGCAGGGACGGGGCGACGGTGGCGGGACCCGTGCCGGGTAGGCGATCGGGACGCTCCACGGCCGCCGCACCCGCTGCCCACAACGCCGCCCGTCGCACGCTGCTACCGCGCGAATCCCGTTGCACAAAACGGTGATCCGGCACGGCGTCGGGGTCCTGAACAGCCGCGATCCCACCGTGACCGTCGCCCGCGACGAGCCCGCTCGGTGGTGCGACGCGACCATTCGCGGTGTCGTCGTGGCGCGGTTCGGTATCGACCAGAACGTCCAGCGCCCCTGCGGTCGCGAGCGATTCCGATTGCGCGACAGTGAGTTCCACCCGGCCGGTGAGGTCGAGCATCGAGGTGAAGGGGCCGTGTTCGTCGCGGTCGGCGATGATGCGGTCGGCGAGGTCGGTGCCGATGTGGCGCACGCCCGACAGGCCGAGCCGGATCTCGGTGCCCGCGTTCTCGAGGGTGGGCTCGGCGCGGCTGGCGTTGATATCGGGGCCGTGCACGCGCACACCGTGCCTACGGGCGTCGGCGACCAGCGACTGCGGTGAGTAGAAACCCATCGGCTGCGCGCGCAACAGCCCGGCGCAGAACGCGGCCGGATGGTGCAGCTTGAACCACGACGAATAGAACACGATCGAGGCGAAACTCTGTGAATGGCTTTCGGGGAAGCCGAAATTGGCGAAGGCGTAGAGCTTCTCGTAGATGCGGTCGGCGAGGTCGCCGGTGATGCCGTGCAGGTCGCGCATGCCCTGGTAGAGGCGGTCCTTCAGCTGTTCCATCTTCTCCGGCGAGCGTTTGGAACCCATGGCGCGGCGCAGCTGGTCGGCTTCGGCGGGACTGAACCCGGCGACGTCGATGGCCATCTGCATCAGCTGTTCCTGGAACAACGGAATGCCGAGAGTGCGGGCGAGCGAGTTCTCCAGCGCGGGATGGTCGCAGACCGGCGCCTCCTTGCCGTTGCGCCTGCGGATGTAGGGGTGCACCGAGCCGCCCTGGATGGGGCCGGGCCGGATCAGCGCCACCTCCACCACCAGGTCGTAGAACTCGCGCGGCTTCAGCCGGGGCAGTGTCGCCATCTGCGCACGCGACTCCACCTGGAACACTCCGATCGAGTCGGCACGCGAGAGCATCTCGTAGACACCGGCTTCGGCGAGATCGAGCGCGTGCAGTTCGACCTTCTCGCCCTTGTGCTCGTGCACCAGGTCGATCATGTAGTGCAGGGCCGAGAGCATGCCGAGGCCGAGCAGATCGAACTTCACCAAACCGACTGCGGCGCAATCATCTTTGTCCCATTGCAGCACGCTGCGACCGGCCATCCGCGCCCACTCCACCGGGCACACGTCGGCGATCGGCCGATCGCAGATCACCATGCCGCCGGAGTGAATACCCAGATGCCGTGGTAGACCGTCGAGTTCGCCCGCGAGTTCGAGCACCGCGTCCGGGATGTCGGTGCCCGTCTCGGCAGCCACGCCGGACCAGCGGCTCACCTGCTTACTCCACGCGTCCTGCTGGCCGGGCGAAAAGCCCAGCGCGCGTGCGGCATCGCGCACCGAGGACTTGCCGCGATAGGTGATCACGTTCGCCACCTGAGCGGCATAGTCGCGCCCGTACTTGGCGTAGACGTGCTGGATGGCCTCCTCGCGCCGGTCGGATTCGATGTCGACGTCGATGTCGGGCGGTCCGTCGCGCTCAGGTGAGAGGAACCGTTCGAACAGCAAATTGTTGCCGACCGGATCGACATTGGTGATACCGATGGCGTAGCAGACCGCGGAGTTGGCGGCCGAACCTCTGCCCTGGCACAGGATGTCGCTCTGCTTGCAGAACTCGACGATGTCGTGCACCACCAGGAAATAACCGGGGAAGTTCATCTTCTCGATCACCGCGAGTTCGTGCTCGATCTGCCGGTACGCCTGCGGATTCCGCTCCGGCGGGCCGTAACGCTCGGCGGCACCGCGCAGGGCGAGCTCGCGCAGCCACGAGTTCTCGTCGCGGCCTGCGGGCACGTCGAACGGGGGTAGCTTCGGGGCGATCAACCCCAGGTCGAACGCGCATTCGCGAGCCAGCGCCACCGCGTTCGCCACCGCGTGCGGGTACTCGGCGAACAACTGCGCCATCTCCGCGCCCGAACGCAGATGCGCGCCGCCGGTGGGCGCGAGCCAGCCCGCCATCTCGTCGAGACTGCTCCTTGCCCGGATCGCGGCCAGCGCCATCGCTCGGCGACGCTGCGTGGGCGAGGCGAAATGCGCACCGGTGGTGGCGAGTACGGGAACATCGAGCCGATCGGCCAACGCGACCAGCAGTGCGTTGCGCTCGTCATCGGTGGCGATGCCGTGATGGGTGAGTTCCACACTCACCCGGTCGGCGCCGAATCGTTCGATCAGATCCCGCAGCGCCGCTTCGGCTTTCGGTAATTGTGTGTCACCGGCACTCAGGTCGTGCTCGAGTGCGGTGCGCAGGTGACCTTTTCGGCAGCCGGTGAGAACGTGCCAGTGCCCGCCCGCCGACGCGGCGAGCGCGTCAAGGTCGTACCGCAGCACCCCCTTCTCCCCCGCGGCCATGTGCGCCGCCGTCATCTCCCGCGACAGCCGCCGATACCCTTCCTGCCCCTTGGCGAGGATCAGCAGGTGCGGACCGTCCGGGTCGGGAGAACCCGTGCGCGGCACCGAGTCCGGCGCATCGACACCGGCTTCGCGCACCTCCGCCCGCCCGGTGCCCGGCGTGAAACGCACTCCGCCCCGAGGTACAGAACGGCGCCGGACCGCATCCCCTCGGCCCGGCGCCGCCTTCGCATCGGTTCCCAGTGACAGTTCGGCACCGAAAACCGTTGGCATTCCCCATTCCCTGGCCGCCTCGGCGAACCGGACGGTCCACCCCCTTCTCCCCCGCGGCCATGTGCGCCGCCGTCATCTCCCGCGACAGCCGCCGATACCCTTCCTGCCCCTTGGCGAGGATCAGCAGGTGCGGACCGTCCGGGTCGGGAGAACCCGTGCGCGGCACCGAGTCCGGCGCATCGACACCGGCTTCGCGCACCTCCGCCCGCCCGGTGCCCGGCGTGAAACGCACTCCGCCCCGAGGTACAGAACGGCGCCGGACCGCATCCCCTCGGCCCGGCGCCGCCTTCGCATCGGTTCCCAGTGACAGTTCGGCACCGAAAACCGTTGGCATTCCCCATTCCCTGGCCGCCTCGGCGAACCGGACGGTCCCGTAGAACCCGTTGTGGTCGGTGAGCGCGAGCGCTTCCAGACCGAGCCGCACCGCCTCCTCCACCAGCTCCTCCGGCTGGCTCGCGCCGTCGAGGAAGCTGTAGGCGGAGTGGGTGTGCAGCTCCGCGTAGGGCACCGTCGGGCCGGTCGGCCGGTCGAGCTCGGCGGCGTGGTACTCGCCGCGTTTGCGCGACCAGGCCGGACTGTCGCCGCCGTCGCCAGGGTGCATCTCTTCGGCCGGCCTGCCACTCGGCTTGCCCGAGAGCACTCGTTCCAGCTCCGACCAGGTCGGCGGACCGTTGCTCCAGCCCATGCACCCACTCCTCTCACGACCCCCGCATCACCGCACCCCTTTCCCCTTGTCGCACAACTCAACTCGCGGGCAAACGCTCCATCGATCGCGATTCCAGCGCCGCCTCCACATGCCCGAGACCCTGGCGGATCACCGCGCCGTAGGCATCGTTGGCGAGCACATCCAGGTGCCCGCGCGCGATCGCCAACTGCATCCGCGCCATCTCGAAGTCACCGACGCGGCGATGACTGTCGGCCAGGTTCAGATACAGCGAGGGCAGGAACCCACGCAGCCCCTCATCGAGCGGAATGCCCGGCCCGAACACCGCGGCCAGCGCCCGCTGATCCCACAGCAACGCACCCTCCGGCAACTCCTGCACATCGGCCAGGTGATGCGCCACCACGCAGCGATGCAACGGGTCGCCGCCTTCCCCTATTTCGCTCCACAGCCTGGTCAGCGCCGCGCGCGCCGCATCCGGGTCGCCACCGCCGAGCCGCACCGCGGCATAGATGTCCGCCATCCGATCGTCCGCCATGTACACCAGTATCGCACATACGTTCGAATAATAGCGAGAGGCGTTCGAACATATTTTCGAGTTTCCTGGAGGGTCTAGCCCTCGAACTTACTTCGGAGTAAGTTCGAGGAAACGAGCTGCGAAGGAGCAGTGATGTCTCAGGTTTCTCCAGGTGAACAAGGCCGTCGGCGGCGCGATCTCACCGGCAGGCATGTCGTGATCACCGGCGCGTCGTCCGGAATCGGGCGGGCCGCCGCGCTCTCGGTCGCCGACAAGGGCGGTGTCGTGTTCCTGCTGGCGCGCCGCGCCGACGAACTGGCCGAGGTGGTCGCCGAGATCGTCGACGCGGGCGGGCGGGCCTACGGCTATCCGTGCGATGTCACCGATTCCGAATCCGTTGATGCGGCCGTCAAGGCCATTCTCGACCAGCACGGCCACGTCGACATGCTGGTCAACAACGCGGGCCGGTCCATCCGCCGCGCCATCCACCGCTCCACCGACCGCCTGCACGACTTCGAACGCACCATGGCGGTCAACTACTTCGGCGCCCTGCGGATGACCTTGGCGCTGCTGCCGCAGATGCGCGAACGCGGCTTCGGCCACATCGTCAATATCTCCAGCGCCGGCGTCCAAGTGGCTACCCCCCGCTTCGCCGCCTATCTCGCCAGCAAAGCGGCCCTGGACAAGTTCACCGAGGTGGCCGCGGTCGAAACCCTCGCCGATGGAGTCACTTTCACCACTATCCACATGCCGTTGGTGCGCACGCCGATGATCGCCCCCAGCGGCGAACAGGGCCCCTCCGAATCCCCCGAATGGGCCGCGGGCACGATCGTCCGCGCCCTCACCGAACGGCCCAAACGCATCGACGTCCCCCTCGGCACGCTCGCCGAATACGGCGGCATCCTCACCCCCAAACTCCGCGACCGCATCCTGCACCGCTACTACCGCGCTCTCCCGGATTCCCCTGCGGCCAAAGGGGAATCGGTCGAGCCGACCGAGGTAGCGATTCCAGCTCATCCGAAGACTCCGTCGGCAGCCCGCAAAGCCACCGGCACTGCCCTGCGCCGCGCGGCCCGCTGGGTCCCCGGCACCCACTGGTAGCCCGGCGATGACGCCGGTTCCCAACGCGCGTCAGAGTTCGGAGTGGGAAGTCTCCGGGAGTGGTTCCACCGCGGCGGTTTCCAGGTAGGTGGCCGGTTTGGGGGCGGCGCCGCAGCTGGCTTGGCGAGGGGAGGCGGCGACGGTGCGGGCGGTGACGCGCCAGCGGCGGCCGTCGCGGTGGGTGACGATGGCGGCGCCGGCCAGGGTCGGGTCGTGGGTGGGAGCCGGGTCGGGGTGGACGGTGAGGTCGGTGGCGTCGGCCGGGACCCGTTCGCGCACAGCCACTTCGGCGAGCTGGGCGATCGGGGGGTAGCAGCTGCGGCCGCGGAGGCCGGTCAGGGAGACCTCGTCGACGTCGGCCGCTTCGAGCATCGCCTTGGCGGCGGGGGCGTCGACGCGACCGTAGGTGAGGCCGGAAGGAAGCAGGACGACCGCGGGGGCGAAGCGGTGACCACCGGTGTGCGAGGCCTCCCAGACCCGGCCCGGGTAATCGGCGGCCATGGCCGCGGCGATCGGGCGGCCCAACCGGGCACAGCACTGGTCACGTTTGCCGTGGGCGCAGACCAGGACCACCGAGTCATCTACCCGCACACCGACTCCCGGGGCCGACCCGTTGACGAGATGCAGGTCTATATCGAAGAGCTGGCGCAAGTCGGTGATCTCGAACCGTTCACACCAGGACCCCGCTGGCCGCGAACTGGCCAGCAGCACGGTGCGTGTACCGGTGAACTCGTTGCGGCCGGGACGACGGATCAGCGTCGGCCGAACCTGCGCAGCCGATGTCCGCGCCGCCAGTTCCGCGGTGATCTCCGAGCCGAGCACCTCGTCACCGATCACATCACCACCCCACGCGCCGGGATGCTCGATACACAGCCAGCCGGTGAAGTGCCCCGCGGTACCGAGAAGCGGAATGTCGGCAGCGGCCGCCGTACACAACATGCCCTCGAATGGGTTCACAGCGCTCCTCCCGCGACCGAGCCTTCCGGGGCAGATCCCGGACAGGCGTCGTTTCACTCTAGAACCGAGGGCTACTCGTAGACGCCCTCGGCGTGCCATAGCGTCGCGTCGTAGACGAGGAGGACAGCGCGGATCTCGGTGGGGTCGGCATCGAGTTGGACCTGGACGCGCACGGCAATGGCGGCGGGTTCGGCGGTGGACCACCATCGTTCGATGACCGGCCACGGGCCCGCCCAGCCGAGCAGTGCCCATTCCTTGCGGCCCCAGCGCAGGCGGGTGGGGGTGGCGGTGAACAGGCCTCGGTCGGTGATCCGGACGTGGGTGCCGTCGGCGGCGGTCAGGTGCACGACCGGGCGGTGCAGCAGGAGCAGGGTGGGGGCGGGTTCGGGGAGGCGGCCGGGCCAGGGCTGGGTGGGGTCGGCGGCGGGGGTCAGTTCGTCGCCGAGGGCGATCATCGTGATGCGTTCGGCGGGACCACGGCCGCCGCTGAGCACGCCGATGCGGACCGCTTCGCCGCCGAGCAGTCCCTGCACCCGGACAAGGGCACGGCGGGCACGTTCGGTCTCCTCGCCCTCGCCGCCCCACAGGCCGAGTTGCAGGGCGCCGGCGGCGACCACCTCCACCGGTTCCAGCGTGAGCGCGACGATCGGGCCGGTGGGGCGCGCGCGGCGGGTGAGCCATCCGTCGAGTTGCCAGCGGACGCGGTCGGCGGTGTCGGCGGGGGTGAGGGGGCGGGCGCAGCGCCAGATCCTGGTCAGCTCCTCACCCGTCTCGGTGCGCGCGGTCACGGCGAGCCGGGTGCAGGCCACGCCCGCCGCCGACAGCACCGCGTGCAGCCGGGTGGACAGTTGCCTGCCCGCGAAGGCGGCCGCGTCGACCCGGTCGATGGGTGGGTCGCAGGCCAGCTCGACGGTCAGTTCCGGGGCGGGGCGGCGCGCCGACGGTGGACGTTCGGGCAGGGCGCGAGCAGTGCGATGGGCGAGGACGGCGTCGGCGCCGAACCTGGAGGCCACTTCGGCCGGAGACAGACGCGCGAAATCGCCGACGCGGCGTAAACCCAAGCGGCGCAACAGGTCCGTCAATTCCTTGCGCTCGGGTGCGGCCAGGCTCGGTTCCAGCGCGAGCTCCGAGACCGGGAGCGGGGCGAGGTACCGCGCACCCTCCCCCGGTGCCACGATCGTGCCGCGCTTGGCCGCGATCACCGCCGTCGACATGGCATCGGCGATCCCGATCTGTGCCTCGGCTCCCGTCACGGCGACCGCATCGATCAACCGCACCACCGCCGCCTCCTCCGAGCCGAAATACCGTGTGGCACCGCGCGACCCGAGCACGATGAGCCCCGGCCGCAATACCTCCACCCCCGGCACCGTCGCGTCGACAGCCTCGACCACCGGCTCGAACAATCGCGCATCCCGATCCGGGTCATCCTGCACAACAACAAGTTCCGGACAGCAGCCCTGCGCATCCCGCCTACGCATCCCCCGCCGCACCCCCTCGGCCCGCGCGATCGCCGAACACGCCACCACCGAATTCCCCCGCAACACCGCGATCGGCCGATCCGCCGACACCCCCGCCACCGCGGCCGCCGCCACCGCGGGCCAATCCAGGCACCACACCGCCACCACCCGATCAGCGCGCGCCACGACACCACCGACCCAGATGCCCACCGCTACTGCGGTGTGTGCCCGGCATTTTCGTGTAATCCGGCCGCGGCCAGTCAGTTTTCCGACTGAGCGGCTCCCTCACGCCCATCGGTCAGAACCGGGTAACGGGATCACGACACAGCCTCGTGTAATGCGGTGACCTCGGTGGTGCGGGTGACGGTTTCACGAGGCCGCCATTCGGTGCGGCCTGCCTGGGCGCACAGGTCCATGCGGCCGTGGCGGGTCTGGCCCGCCTTGGCGCTGACCCGCACGTCGAGACAGACCGAGCGCAGGCGGCCGCGACCGGGGCCGAGACCTCGGTAGCCGGTGACGCGGGAGTCGAGGCGCAGGGTCGGGTTGGCCCATTCGCCCGCGACGACCAGGGTGGCGCCGCGGTTGCGGGCGCGGGCGGCGAGGACCCGGCACCGAGACGGCGGGACAACCAGCCCACCGAGACCGAGAACCACCAGGTCGAGGCCGTCGAGCAGGACCGCGGCCACCTCGGCGGGGTCGGGGCCTGGGTCGGCGATCACCGCCAGGTGGGACAGCTGGGCGCCCATTTCCGCGGCGGCCAGCAAACCGAGCCGGGGCAGGCCGACCACTGCCGCGTGCCCCCCGTTTCCGGTGACCGCGGCGAGCAGCCCGGACAGCAGGGAGTGCGCGCCGGTATAGGCGACCACCGCGCCTTTGGGCAGCCCACCGTCGGGCAGCAAGTCGGCCAGCGGCGGCGGTACCGGCAACAGATCGCGGCGTAATGGCTGTTCACGCGGTACATGACCGGTCGCGGACTCACCACGTCCCGGCACCGCGGCCATCCGCCTTCGCAGCTCGTCGAGCATGCCCGGATCGGGCGACAACGCTTCCGAACCCATCAACACCACCTACTTCCACGATGGACCCGCGAGCGGAAAACCGCCCTGCGCCGAAACGGCAGCACCGTTCCAGCTATCGATCGTATTCGAATATACGTTCGATAGCGACCAGCGTGACACCCACCCCTCCCCGTGTCCACCGCGAGGGACGCCCAGCCTCCGGTGCCGCGAACAACCGAGCCGCGCGGAGCTGGTCCGGGCGGACTCTGACCGGGATCCCGGCCAGTCAGCGCCGGTTTCGGCTACCCTCGCACCCGTGACCGAACGTGCTCGTCCCCATATCGGCCCCGACTACCTGGTCGCGGGTCGCTACCGCCTGCAATCCAAGCTGGGTGGGGGTGGCATGGGTGCGGTCTGGCTCGCGACCGATCGGTTGCTGAACCGGGAAGTCGCGATCAAGCAGGTGCTGTCCACCGCGGGACTGAGCGCGGCCGAGGCCGAGCAGGTGCGCAGCAGCATCGTGCACGAGGGCCGGGTGGCCGCCAAGCTGTCGCACGTGCACGCCGTGGCCGTGCACGATGTGGTGATCGAGGCGGGCGAGCCGTGGCTCGTCATGGAGTACTTACCCTCGCGCAGCGTGGCCAAGGCGCTCGCGCTGGTCGACACGCTGCCCGCGGTCGAGGTCGCCCAGATCGGCGCGCAGGTGGCCGACGCGCTCGCCGCCGCGCACGCCGCCGGCATCGTGCACCGCGATATCAAGCCAGGCAACATCCTCGTCGCCGACCGCGGCAACAGCATCGGTCTGGCCAAACTCAGCGACTTCGGCATCTCGCGCGGCGCGGGCGACACGCACGGTGACGAACCCGACGGTGTGATCACCGGCACCCCGGCCTACCTCCCGCCCGAGGTCGCGCGCGGCGCAAGGCCCACCGAGGCCAGCGACGTGTTCTCCCTCGGCGCCACCCTCTACACCGCGCTGGAAGGCCAGCCGCCGTTCGGCTTCGACTCCGACGAGAACGACGTCGTCGCCAAGGCCGCGATGGGCCGGATCATCCCGCCCACCCGCAGCGGCATCCTCACCCAGCCCCTGCTGCACATGCTCGAGCCCGCCCCCCAGCGTCGCCCCACCATGGCCGAGGCTCGCGACGAAATCCTCACCGCCGCCTTCGGACCCGGCACCGGCGCCTACATCCTCGGTGTGCCGCTGCGCACCGAGGACAGCACCATCCCCGCCTGGTCCACCCGCAACTCCGCGAGCGGCCTGCGCAGCCCCAACGCCGCCCCGCTCCCGCGCCCGCACCGCGCCCCCCTCGCCGCCACCGCCGCCGCGCCCCCACAGCGCACCGGCAGCTTCATCGACAACCTCCCCAACGGCGCCCCCCTCGCCATCGGCGCAGGCGTACTGATCGGCTTGATCATCCTGATCGCCATCATCATCGCCGTGATGTAGCGCCGCGGCCCTACCGCTTCACTCGATGCGGCGCCGATGAGCCCACCGAGTCAGCGCGTTCCGGTTCGACTGTTGTGTCTTACGAAGCACATTCGACGCGTGCGTCTCGACGGTCTTCACCGAGATGAACAAGGATTCGGCGATCTCCCGATAGGTGTAACCGCGGGCGAGCAAGCGCAGCACTTCCAGCTCACGCGGGGTGAGCGAGTCCAGCTCGGGATCGAGCGGCGGCTCGGGAACCGGCGAGCGCCCGGTGAACGAGTCGAGCACGAAGCCAGCCAGCCGCGGACTGAACACCGCGTCCCCACCCGCGACCCGGCGAATACCGTCGGCAAGCTCCGCACCGGAAATCGTCTTGGTGACATACCCGCGCGCCCCCGCCCGGATCACCGCGATCACGTCCTCGGCCGCGTCGGACACACTCAACGCCAAACACACCGGCCCCGTGGCGATCCCGCTCAGCACCGCCACCCCACCGCCATCGGGCATGTGCACATCCAGCAGCACCACGTCCGGCTTCGCGGCATCGATCCCGGCCACCGCCTCGGCCACCGCGCCCGCCTCACCGACGACCTCCATGTCGGTCTCCCGGCTCAGCTCTGCCCGTACCCCCGACCGGAAAACCGCGTGATCGTCGACCAGGAAAACCCGAACACTCACTACCAGACTCCTCATTCGAACCGTGTCGATCGACCTGCTGTCATCGGTACCACACCGCGGTGTCCTGGCGCCGAAATCGGCTCGGGTCGCGCTCAGTGATCGGCTGGGTGGTCCCGCGTCGACGCGCGATCATCGGGGCGCAGTGGGGTGGTCGGCGCGTCGACGGGGCCTGGTACAGATGTTTCGGCCTCGGTCGCGATTCCGCCCGGTCCTGCGGAGTCGCCCGCGACCTGGTCCGACGCGACGCCGCTCGCGCCCTCGTCCGGCTCGGAGGTACCGGAGTCGGTGCGCGGCATGACAATCCGTACTTCGGTGCCACGGCCGATCGTCGAGTCGATCTCGGCGGTGCCGCCACGGCGCTCGATTCTGGCACAGATCGACTTGGCCACCCCGCGCCGGTCGGCCGGGACCGCGGACACGTCGAAACCGGCGCCGCGGTCGCGCACGAAGATGCTCACCTGGTGGGGTTCGGTCTCGGCGTACAGGTCGATCTCGGGGACGTCGGCGTGCTTGGCGGCGTTCACCAGTGCCTCGCGGGTAGCGCCGAGCAGGGCGGTGAAATGTTCCTTGGGCAGGCCGGCGCCGGTGTCGCCGGGGTCCATCGCGACATCGCCGACGACGACCGGGGTGACCTTCACCCCGTGCTGGTCCTCCACCTCGCCCGCGATGGTGCGCAGCGCGGTGGCCAGGCTGGACTGGGCGGGTGCGGTGTCGTCGAAGAGCCACTTGCGCAGTTCGCGCTCCTGACTGCGGGCCAGCCGGAGCACCTCTTGCGGATCCTCGGCCTGACGCTGGATCAGCGCGAGTGTCTGCAGGACCGAATCGTGCAGATGGGAGGCGATCTCCTCGCGTTCCTCATTGCGGATGCGGGCGCCGCGCTCGGCATTGAGCGCGCGAACCATGCGCAACCACAACGGCACCGTGAGCAGACCCGCGCCCACCAGGGTGACCGCCACCGCGATCAGCGCCGACCCGAGCGAGCTGAGATCGATCCTGGCCAGCACCACCACACCGAGCCCGACCACGATCAGCGTCGCCCCGGCCACGATCCGCGACCAGGTGACCACCGAGGGTCGCGCGGGCAGCCCGAACAGCGCCCGTGGACCCGGCGCGGCGACATCGTATTCGCGCCACACCAGCGCGGCACCCACCGCGACCACCACGATCGGCACGATCACCTTCGCCGCGGTCCCCTGGAACAACCAGCCCACCGTGACCGCGAGCCCGAGCCCGAGCAAGGCCAGCCCGATGGCCTGCCTGCGCTCGTCACCGGTCGGTTTCACGGCGTCCGCGCCACCGGGAGTGAAGATCCACAGCAGCCCGTACGCCACCAGCCCCGCACCGACCAGCGCGGACAGCAACACGAACGCCAGCCGCACCTTGATCACGTCGACACCGAGATGGTCGGCCAGACCACCCGCGACACCACCGACTACCCGACCACCGCTACGGCGGACCAAGCGCGGAGTCTCGGGCAAGGGCGCACCCGTCGGTTCGGGGCCGGGGGCAGGCAGCATCGGCCGATAGCCGCGAGGCACGCCGTAGCCCTGCGGATAGCCCGGCGCTGTCCGGTACTGCTGGGGCGGAATGTATTGCTGCGGCGCTCCATAGACCACCGGCTCGCGCCCTACGAAACGGTCGCGTAGCCGATGTCCCCCGAACCGCGGATCCGCCGCGGCCCCCGGCCCATCGGAAGGTCCCGCCGAACCACGCGGCCGATTCGCGGCCGCCCCTGTGCCGATTCCAGGCTGATGGCCAGGCGCGGGGCTGCTCGCGCCGTTACCGATGGCACCGTTACCGGCCATCGGCTGGTAGCCCGCCCCATACCCGCCCCCTCCGACCGTCGAGCCGACAGCACTGTTGCCTGCGACAGGCCGATAGCCGGCAACGGCACCATTGCCCACTGGCCGGTAGCCGGGCGCGACGCCGTCGCTCGCATTCGCACCGCTGCCGCCCGCGGGGGCCTGGTAGTTGGGGGCGTTGTTCCCGGCGGCGGCGCCGGGCCCGGGTGGGGTGGCAGACCCCTGGGCGGCAGTGCGGGCGGAAACAGACGGATCCATGCTCTCGATAGTGGCACGCGGGGCGGGGTGCTGACATCAGGAAAGTCCCTGATCTCGTCCCCGATGTCGGCGATTCGGCGCTGACCTGGGCGCGAGCCGTCCGGTCCGGACAGAAATCAGTCCCTACCAGGGCGGATGCCCGCGCCGGTGACGAACAGGTCCGGTGGCGCCGGATCGCCGGACCGGAAACCCCGCCGCGGAGTCCTCAGCAGGCCTTTTAAGCCGATGCGCGGCCGCTCCGAAAGCCCGGCCGCAGAGGGTTTTCCTACGTTGATGGCAGGCCGGAATTACGGCCGCCGCTTCAGGGGAGGAACACGTGAACATCTTCACCACCGTGCTGGGTGCCGCCACCATCGGACTGAGCACCATCGGGCTCACACCGATCGCCTCGGCGTCGCCGATGGCACCGCACGAGACGACCTACCACGGGCCCGACGGCTTCGAACTCACCCTCGGCCACACCGAGGAGTCCTACCGGCTGGTGCCCCCGCTCAACGCGATGCCGACCAATCGCGAGGTATTCCTGGACAACACCGCCTACGTCACCGCCCCGCCCGGCGCGACCGGTGACCTCACCTCCGGCTATCTCGTCGCCTGCGCGGTGGACCTGACCCTGTCGGTCGGGCTCGACGGCGGCATCTCGGTCGGTGCGGGGGCCACCATCGGATTCGGCTCGTCCGGACCCGACGTGTCCGCCGACATCGGTCCCTCGATCTCGGCGGGTCTGGATCTGAGCCTGTCGCTCGCGCCGGGCGAGATCAAGAAGATCGATGTGGGATCCATGCCGCTCGGGTCGGGCACCACCTATCTGGTGAACCGGGACTTCCATCTGATGGTCGGCAACTGCGGCGGACCGCTCAACATCTACTCGTGGGCGACGGTCACCGCGAGCACCGGACAGGTGCGCGCGACGAACTCGATCTTCGGCGACACCATGTTCCTGTGAGCTGAACCGGGACCCGGCGAACTCGCCGGGTCCCGGTCCAGCCGAATACCATGGCCCTCGGTCGTTTTCATCGAACGGGGGGTTCCTTGACCAACAGTGACGCGCAGAGTTCTTCACCGCGTGTGCTTTTCGCCCAGCGGTTCGCCGAACTCTATGCCGCGGCGGGCAATCCGACCTTGCGCCGGGTCGCCGCGGCCACCGAGCGGCGCATGCGCGGCACCCAGGCCGGCACGCCGTCACCCCAGCGGATCAGTGACTGGAAGGCCGGGCGCAATGTGCCCGCTCGCTTCGAATCGCTGCTGCCGGTGGTGCTCACGCTCGTCGAGCTGACCGAGAAGGCCAAGCGCGACCTACCGCGCAGACTCGCCGACCCGCACGAATGGCGACAGCTCTGGCAGGAATCGGTCACCTGGACGGCGGCCGCGGGCGACGGCGACACCTGCCCCTACCCCGGCCTGCGCGCCTACCTACCCGAGGAGCACACCATGTTCTTCGGACGCGAGCAGGCCACCGCCGAATTCGTCGAGCTGGTTCGCGTGAGCACCGGCATCGCCGTCCTGATCGGCGCGTCCGGTGCGGGCAAGTCGTCCCTGCTGGCGGCGGGTTTGCGACCGGCGCTCGACCTGCCAGCCGCCACCATGACACCGGGTGCGACGCCGACCGCCGGACTGGCCGCGACGCTGACCGACGACCTGCGGGTCTTGATCGTCGACCAGTTCGAGGAACTGTTCACCCTGTGCCAGGACGAGGCCGACCGCGCGACATTCCTGGCCGCACTCGCCGCCCTGCCCGCGTCACTGACGGTCGTCCTTGCGCTACGCGCCGACTTCTACGAACACTGTCTGCACTATCCCGTGCTGCGAAACAGCCTGCAGCACAACAACTATCTGCTCGGCGCGATGTCCATCGACGAGGTGACACGCGCGATCGCCGGACCGGCGTCCACCGCCGGGATCACGCTGGAGCCGGGTCTGGAAGAGCTGGTGCTCACCGAGCTACGTGGGCTCGGCGGACATCTCAGCACCGACGGCTACGACCCCGGTGCGCTACCACTGCTGTCGCACGTGATGGCCGCGACCTGGCAGCAGCGCGAGGGTCGCAAACTCACCGTCGCGGGCTATCGCAAGGCAGGCGGTGTCGCGGGGTCGGTCGCCGAGACCGCCGAACTCGCCTGGAGCGAGCTCACCCCGGCTCAGCAGACCGCCGCGCGGGAACTGCTCGGCTCGCTCGTCACGGTCGGTCAGGACGCGCGCGACACCAGACGGACCGTCGATCGTGCCGAATTACTCAGCCGCAGCGGCGATCCCGATGCCACCGCGGAAGCGCTCGAGGTCCTCGCGGCCAGCAGACTGATCGCCCTCGACGCGGGCTCGGTGCAGTTCTCCCACGAGATCGTGCTGACCGCGTGGCCCCGGCTGCGCGGCTGGATCGACACCGACCGGGTCGGGCACCTGGTTCGTCAGCGGCTCGAGCACGATGCGGCCGAATGGGAAGCAGCGGGCCATGATTCGGCACTGCTGTATCGGGGCACCCGACTCCACAGCGCGGGCGAGCACACCGGTCGCACTTCGATCAGCCCGCGCGTACACACCTTCCTCCAGGCCTCCCGACGGGCCGCGCGGATCGGCGGACGCTGGCGAATCGGGGCGGTCGTGGTCGTAATCGCCCTGCTCGCCACCGGTGTCATCGCCGTCGACCGCAGCAGGCTCGCCGACCAGCGGGCCATGGACCGCGACTACGCCGAACTGGTGGCCGCGGCCCATCGGACGAGAAGCATCGATCCGTCGATCTCGGCGCAGTTCCTGTTGGCCGCGTATCGAATTCGGCCCGACGACGCGACGCGCACCCAACTGTTGAACACCCAGGATTCGCCACTGGCCGTCACCGTGCCCGCTCACGAACGAGGCATCTCCGTGCTGGCCTATCGCCCGGCCGACGCGCTACTGGTCTCGATCGACTACGCGGGCGACACCGCCTTCTGGGATCTGCGCGATCCCGCACGACCGCACCGAATCACCACCTCGCTCGGCACGCGAACCCACCAGTTCGATTTCATCCCGGGCCGCACCGACGCGGTCGCCCTCGGCGATTCCGGTATCCAGCTGTGGGATCTCGCCGACCCCGAGTCACCGCGTCTGATCCACACACTCGATACCCCCCGGGCCGACACGATCGCCATCGATTCGAGCGGAACCCGACTCGCCACGGTCGAGGCATCGACACTCACACTCTGGGATATCCGCGATCGGGCACGGCCGTCGCGCACCGTCACCCGTCCACTGGCCGGTGACCACCACGCCATCGAATTCGGCCCCGGCGGCACAGTGCTCGCGGTCGGCTCCGTCACCTTCGACACCGGTCTCCCCGATACCGTGCAGTTGTGGGACACCACGGCGGCACGCCCACTCGGACCGCCGATCTCGACGACGGCAGGCGACTTCCTCCAAGAGGTCACCCTCAGTCCCGATGGCACCCGCCTGGCCATCGGCACGCACGGCGCGAAGGGCACCAGCAGCGCACCGTCGAGCCAGTTCGAACTCTGGGACATCACCGATCCGCACCACCCGCGCTCCTTCGGTGCCTCGACTCGCGTCGACAACGACGTGCTGGCCTCGATCGTTTTCCACCAGGACGGAAATCTCCTCGCCACCGGATCCGACGAGGCCGCCCGGCTGTGGAACATCTCCGACCCGGCCCAGCCCGTGCAAGCGGGCCCTGCCCTCTCGGTGAGCCCGGCCGCCTGCCCACAAGCCCGGATCTCCCTGTGCAGCGGCGGACCGACGTCGATGCTTTTCATCCCCGGTGAGCCGGTGCTCGTCAGCGCGGGGCACGACGGCCTGCTGCGCACCTGGACACTGCCTCGATCAACGATCGACGTGATTCCCCGTATGCCCTCGGGCCCGGTGTTCGATCGAGCCGGAGATCGGATGGCCATGGTGACCCGGACCGGCGACGTCGGGGTCTGGGACACCACCGATCCGCGTCGCCCGACCCGGCTGACCACGATCCCGAACGTACTGGCGCTGTCGAACCCTGTTCTGAGTCCGGACGGACGGACACTGAGCCTGCACGAACTGGGCGGCAAGCGGCGGCTCCTCTTCGACCTCGACGATCCGGGTGATCCACGACCACTGCCCAGCTGGCCGACCGGCGAGGCCGACAGCTCGACCGTCAAGGGCGACCGGATGCTGCTGACCTTCCCCGACTCGGTCCAGATGTGGGACGTCGCCGACCGCATGGCGCCCAAGCCCCTCGGGTCGCCGATCACCGCGAGTTTCGGAAAGATCGTCGGCGACAGCTTCAGCCCCGACGGCAGCCTGGTCGAAGTGATGCTCGTCGACCAGGCTGACAATTGGCAGCAATACACCCGGCAGATCTGGAGTCTGGACGACCCGGCGCACCCACGTCTGATCGCCGAAGTCGACGTGGAACTCACCACCGTTTTACAGCCGTCCCGATTTCTGCCCGACAATCGAACAGTCGCCGTCACCAAAGGCGATCGCTTCGGGCTGTGGGACACCGAAGCACCGGAGACGTTCACCCCGCTCGTCGACGCGGTCCGCACCGAAATCGGGCCGATCAGCTGGATCTCCGCGTCGACGGACGGCTCCGAACTGGCCGTGTCGAGCGACGACGGCACGACCGGCCTGTGGAATCTCGACGACCCCCGCGCACCACGCAAATACATCGGCCCACTCGGGCCCGCCGACGGCCGCGACCGCCAGGTGACCCTGCACCCAGGCGGCGAACAGCTCATGGTCGTCACCGACAACGGCCAGCTCGGCGTGTGGGACCTCGACGCCGAGACCGTCGCCGCCCGGATCTGCGCGGCCACCGGCCGACTCACCGAAGCCGTGTGGCGCGGTCACGTCGCGAACGTCGCCTACCGTTCCCCCTGTTCGTGAACCCGGGAAATTCTCAGGGTTACCCCCGATGTGCGGAAGGGGTGGCTCGGCACACCATGGATGGCATGAGCAGAACGAGCTTCGCCGACCAGGTTCACCAGATGTGGCAGACGCGGCCCGTCCGGCTGCCTCGGCAGGGCCCGATTGCCGGGGTGGCGGCGGGCTTCGGGTTGCGGTACGGGGTGGATCCGGTGCTCGTGCGAGTGGCCTTCGTGGTGTCCACGATTTTCGGCGGGGCCGGGATCGTGCTGTACCTGCTGGCCTGGCTGGTGCTCGGGTCGGCGGGGAACGAGGTGTCGGCGGCGCAGGCCCTGGCCGCGCACGATCGGGGCGGGCATTCGCAGACCAAGACGATCGTGTTGATCGTGGCGCTGGCCATCGCGGTGTCGACCATGGGCCCGATCGGGTTGGGGATGGGCGGGTCCGGGGTGATCAGTCTGGGGCTGATGCTCGCGGGCTGGTGGATGCTGTATCTGCGGCATCCCGAGTTGCCCGCGGGGTTCGACGCCTACCGCTCGCCCCTCGGCGCGACCGGCTATCCGGGCGCGGGCTACCCGACCGGTGTCCCGGTGCGCGGTTACCCGTACAACCCGGAGGTGCCGCCGACCGGGATGTACACCCCCTACACCACACTCCCCGACGCCTACGTCCCCGATCCGGCCCGCGAGGAATCTCGCACGGCCACAGCCGAATCCACGCCGCTGCTGCGTGTCGATGCGACCGAGACCGTCGTTCTACACAAGGACATCGACGAAACAGCCAGCGCCACTGCTGATTCGGTCGACACGGTGCGAATCAGCGCGACCTCGGCGAACCCCGCCGCGCCCAGCGTCGAGGCGCCGACGAACCAGCCGGACACCTCACCAGCCATCGCGGATACCGAGCACGCATCGAATTCCGATCGCCCGGTTGATGATTCGCCCGCACCCATCGACCTCGGGAAGCAGGCGGCCACCTCGAACGAGGTCGTTCCCGCCGGCGAACCGACCTCGCTGGAGGAAGCCGACGCCACCGCGATCCTGCACAAGAACCTATCCCGAACCATCTCCGCCGCACCGGAACCCCCGCGCATCAACGCGCAGGTCCCCAACGGCTGGGACCCGCTCGCCGTCGCGCCGCTGGCCTGGGAGTTCCCGGAAGCCGCACCCCGCTACGCACCCGTGGCACCCCCGGCACCGAAACGTCCACGCTCCCGGCTGACTCCGGTCACCATCGGCCTGGCGATCCTCGCCGCTGCGCTGGCCGGTGCGGCAGCGGCATCGGGTGTCGAATGGATGACCCCCGCCCGCATCGCGGCCTTCGCGTTGGCCGTGATCGGCCTCGGGCTCGTCGCAGGCGCGTTCCT
Organism: Nocardia sp. FBN12; assembly: GCF_054031145.1. Classification (NCBI taxonomy): domain Bacteria; kingdom Bacillati; phylum Actinomycetota; class Actinomycetes; order Mycobacteriales; family Nocardiaceae; genus Nocardia; species Nocardia sp. FBN12. The sequence goes on along the minus strand of NZ_CM132926.1, from coordinate 7,086,051 downwards.
GCGGCGTGGGTACGGGCTACTGGTACTCGCCGCTCCGCTGGCCGGATTCGTGGCGCTGGCCGCGCTGATCGGGCCGATCGACTTCGACGAAACCGCCATCGGCGACCGGGTCTGGGCACCGACCTCGGTGGCCGAATTGCAGCCTCGCTACGCCCTCGACATCGGTTCGGGCACGCTGGATCTGCGCGGTCTCGACCTCACCGAGTCGCGCAGTGTCGAGGTCGCGGTGAATGTCGGTGACGCGAAAGTGCAACTGCCCGAAGGGATGACAGTGAAGACGACATGTGACATCGGAGTGACCGATTCCAACTCGACCTGCCAGGACGGGCTGAGCGGGCCGAACTCCGCCGGCGCGCCGGTCCTCGACCTGCTCATCACGATGCACGTGGGTGACGCGGTGGTGACCCGTGGCTGAGCCGACCGGTACCGAACCCGCCCGCCGACCCGCGTTCACCCTGCTGACCACCGGCCTGATCGCGCTCGCCGTGAGCGTCTGGGCCCTGCTCGGCGCACCCACCCCCGACGACGGCATCCTGCCCATCGGCTGGGGCGTGGTGATCGCGGCCATCGTCATCGGCCTGCTGCTCACGCTGGCCCCGAGCCGTAAACGCCACTGAGGACAACCCCGACGAACAGCGATGGCCCGTCATCGATGACGGGCCATCGCTGTTCGCGAACCAGTTGAAAGACAAGGGCGATGGACGAATCCGAGAAGCGACCGGAAACCCCACTGGCGAAGGTCCTGCCACCGGCCACCCACCGACCACACACCGGCGGCTTCCTCCTCGGCAGGCTCCTGCTCACCCAGGCGGCGCGGCCGGCGCGGCCGGCTTAGCTCACTCCCACTCGATGGTGCCCGGCGGCTTGCTCGTCACGTCGAGGACCACGCGGTTGACCTCGGCCACCTCGTTGGTGATGCGTGTGGAGATCCGCTCGAGCACGTCGTAGGGCAGGCGAGTCCAGTCCGCGGTCATCGCGTCCTCGCTCGACACCGGGCGCAGCACGATCGGGTGACCGTAGGTGCGGCCGTCGCCCTGCACACCGACCGAGCGCACGTCGGCCAGCAGCACGACCGGGCACTGCCAGATCTGCTTGTCCAGACCCGCGGCGGTGAGCTCCTCGCGGGCGATGGCGTCGGCCTGACGGAGCAGATCGAGCCGGTCGGCGGTCACCTCGCCGACGATGCGAATGGCGAGACCCGGGCCGGGGAAGGGCTGGCGCGCAACGATTTCCTCGGGCAGGCCCAGCTCGCGGCCGACCGCGCGGACCTCGTCCTTGAACAGCAGACGCAGCGGCTCGACCAGGTCGAACTCGAGGTCGTCGGGCAGGCCGCCGACATTGTGGTGGCTCTTGATGTTCGCGGTGCCGGTGCCGCCACCGGATTCGACGACGTCCGGGTACAGCGTGCCCTGGACCAGGAACTCGACCTTCGGCGCGCTGCCCGCGGCCACACCCTCTTCGGTGACGATGCCGGCGACCGCGTCCTCGAAGGAACGGATGAACTCGCGACCGATGATCTTGCGCTTCTCCTCGGGATCGGAGACGCCCTTCAGTTCACCGAGGAACTTGTCCACCGCGTCGACGGTGACCAGCTTGGCACCGGTCGCGGCGACGAAGTCGTGCTGGACCTGCTCGCGTTCGCCTGCCCGCAGCAGACCGTGGTCGACGAACACACAGGTGAGCCGGTCACCGATCGCGCGCTGCACCAGCGCGGCCGCCACGGCGGAGTCGACGCCACCGGACAGACCACAGATGGCGTGCCCGTCACCGATCTGCTCGCGCACACTCTCGATCAGCGACTCGGCGATATTGGCCGGGGTCCACTGCGCCGGAATGTCGGCGAGCTCATGCAGGAAGCGGCTGAGCACCTGCTGGCCGTGCGGGGAGTGCAGCACCTCGGGGTGGTACTGGACGCCGGCCAGGCGGCGCGCGCGATCCTCGAACGCGGCGACAGGGGCGCCCGCGGTGGTGCCGGTGACCTCGAAGCCCGCCGGGGCATCGGTCACCGCGTCACCGTGCGACATCCACACCGGCTGGATGGTCGGCAGGCCGCCGTGCAGCACACCGCCGTCGATGTTCAGTTCGGTCCGGCCGTATTCGCGAGTGCCGGTCTCGGAAACCGTGCCGCCCAGCGCCTGTGCCATGGCCTGGAAGCCGTAGCAGATGCCGAACACGGGAATGCCGAGGTCGAACAGCCGCGCGTCGAGTTGCGGTGCGCCCTCGGCGTATACGCTCGACGGCCCACCGGACAGGATCACGGCCAGCGGCTGCTTGTCGGCGATCTCTTCCACGGTCATCGTGTGGGGAATCACCTCGGAGAACACCCGCGCCTCCCGCACCCGTCGGGCGATCAGCTGGGCGTACTGCGCGCCGAAGTCGACGACGAGGACCGGTCTCTGAGTATCTGCCACCGCCACAGTTTAGTGACGGGGTACGACGAGCAAGCAGCGGGCATCGCCAGAGCCGGACGCGCCGTAGTGACCGAGCACGACGCGCCCCCGTTTTTGGGCGTGGCGCGGCAGTGCTGGCTATCCTCGTGCTCGTGCCATTCGCCCGCGCGATCGATGCCGACATCTACTACGAGGACAGCGGTGGCACGGGCCCGGTGGTGTTGCTCGCCCACGAGTTCTTCATGGATCGCACGATGTTCGCCTCGCAACAGGCCGCCCTCGCCCCCGAATTCCGGATTGTGGCCTGGGACGCGCGCGGGCACGGCCGCACCAGAGACCAGCGGTTGCCGTTCACCTACTGGACCGCGGCCCGCGACGCGCTGACCGTGCTCGACTCGATCGGGGTCGAACGCGCCATTGTCGGCGGCACCGCGCAAGGGGGCTTCACCGCGTTGCGGACCGCGCTGGTGGCGCCCGAACGGGTCGCCGCGCTGATCTTGATCAGTACCGAGGCGCACGGGCCGACGCTCGGCCAGTCCACCGCCACCCAGCGATTCCTCGACGAGTGGCACGACCACAGCTCCCGGGAGGAAGCCGCGGGGCGCCTGGCGGACTGGCTCATCGGCGACGACACCTGGTACCGCGATATCTGGACCCGACGCTGGGTCGGCGACGCCCACAGCGGCCTCGACGCCGCCGTCGGCTGCCTACTCGGGCGCGACTCGGTACTCGACCGGTTGCGCGAGATCACCTGCCCGGCGCTGATCATCCACGCGAATCAGAGCGGCATCGCGGGCGATCGCGCCCGCACACTGGCCGACGGGCTCACCGCCTCCACCTTCGTGGAGATCGATGGCGCCCGGCTGGCCGTCACGATGACCCACCCGGAACCGGTCAATACCGCGATCTCCCGGTTCCTGCGGGATCGGGTCTCACTGACCCACGTTCGCTAGCGGACGCTCAGCCCGACCTTCTGGAATTCCTTGAGGTCGGAGTAGCCGGCCTTGGCCATCGATCGGCGCAGGCCGCCGACCAGGTTCAGCGAGCCGAACGGGTCGTCGGAGGGGCCGTAGAGCACGCGCTCGAGGCTCGGGCGGGTCACCGCGCCGTCGGGGCCGTCCAGCCAGGCCTCGTCGACCGGCAGGAACGAACCACGCGGCACCGAGGGGTGCGCGGTGGCCGAAGGCCAGTACCAGCCGCGACCGGGCGCCTCGGCCGACGCCGACAGCGGCACACCGAGCATCACGGCGTCGGCACCACAGGCGATGGCCTTGGCCAGCTGGCCCGAGGTGGCCACGTCACCGTCGGCGATGACGTGCACGTACCGGCCGCCGGTCTCGTCGAGGTAGTCGCGACGGGCCGCGGCGGCATCGGCGATCGCGGTGGCCATCGGGACGCCGATGCCGAGCACCTCGCCGGTGGTGGTGGCCCCGGGGAACGAGCCGTAGCCGACGATGACGCCCGCCGCGCCGGTGCGCATCAGGTGCAGCGCGGTGCGGTGATCGCTCACGCCACCGGCCACGACCGGCACGTCCAGCTCGGCGATGAAGGTCTTGAGGTTGAGCGGCTCGTCGCCACCCACGTGCTCGGCGGAGATGATGGTGCCCTGCACGACCAGCAGGTCGACGCCCGCCTGGAGCAGCGCGGGGGTCAGCGCGCGGGCGTTCTGCGGGCTCACCCGCACCGAGGTGGTCACCCCGGCCGCACGGACCTGGGCCACGGCGGCGGCGAGGAGGTCGGGCTGCATCGGCGCGGCGTGCAGTTCCTGCAGCAGCGAGATGGCCTTTTCGTAACCACCCTTGTCGACCAGATCGAGCAGCTGGTCGATCTTGGACTGCACGTCGGCGTGGCGGGCCCAGAGGCCTTCGCCGTTGATCACACCGAGGCCACCCTGGCGACCCAGCTCGATCGCGAACTCGGGCGAGACCAGCGCGTCGGTGGGGTGCGCGAGCACCGGGATCTCGAAACGGTAGGCGTCGAGCTGCCAGGCCAGCGAGACCAGCTTCGACGACCGCGTCCGCCGCGAGGGGACGATATCGACGTCGTCCAGCTCGTAGGTCCGCCGGGCGACCCGTCCCATACCGATTTCGACCATGTCACGCACAGTTGCTCCTGTGTTTTTGGAGCGCTGGCGCGCTCGAGTTCGCTGTGTTTATCGGCGCGCTGGCGCGCGCGTGTCCGCGGCCCCAAGGGGTCGCCGGTTAGCCACCGTTGCTTGCTCCTTCGTCGCCTACGCAACGGCGGCTAACCGGCGACCCGGTCGCGGACCGGCCACTTCGTGGCCGCCGCTCCCTAAGGGTCGCGGGTGCGGGGCTGGAAGTGCGCCAGGTAGCGAACTCAGAGTCAGCCTCCATCACTTCCGTGCTCCGGGAGCTTATCTCCCGGAGCACAAACGCATCTATTGTACTCAGCCGCGCCCGGTGTAGTTCGGGGCCTCGACGGTCATCGTGATGTCGTGCGGGTGGCTCTCCTTGAGACCCGCCGCGGTGATCTGCACGAACTGCGCGCCCTGGAGGTGCTCGATGTTCTGCGAACCGGTGTAGCCCATCGCGGCGCGCAGGCCACCGACGAGCTGGTGGATCACCTGGTTGACCGGGCCGCGGAACGGCACGCGGCCTTCGATGCCCTCGGGGACGAGCTTGTCCTCGGCGAGCACGTCGTCCTGGAAGTAGCGGTCCTTTGAGTAGGACTTGGCCTGTCCACGGCCCTGCATGGCGCCCAGCGAGCCCATGCCGCGGTAGGCCTTGAACTGCTTGCCGTTGACCAGCACCAGGTCGCCGGGCGACTCGGCGGTACCCGCGAGCAGCGAGCCGAGCATCACGGTGGACGCGCCCGCGGCGATGGCCTTGGCGACGTCGCCGGAGTACTGCACGCCGCCGTCGGCGATCACCGGCACGCCGGCGGCCTTGCACGCGGCGACGGCTTCGAGGATCGCGGTGATCTGCGGCGCGCCGACACCGGCGACCACGCGGGTGGTGCAGATGGAGCCGGGGCCCACACCCACCTTCACCGCGTCGACGCCCGCCTCGACGAGCGCGGCGGCACCGGCGCGCGTGGCGATATTGCCGCCGACGATCTGGATGCGGTCACCGACCTCGGCCTTGACCTTGGCGACCATCTGCAGCACCTGCGACTGGTGGCCGTGCGCGGTGTCGACGATCAGCACGTCCACCCCGGCGTCGGCCAGCGTCATCGCACGCGACCAGGAATCCTCGCCGACACCGATCGCGGCGCCGACCAGCAGGCGGCCGTCGCGGTCCTTGGTGGCATTGGGGTACTGATCGGTCTTGACGAAGTCCTTGACCGTGATCAGGCCACGCAGGCGGCCGTTGCCGTCGACGATCGGCAGCTTCTCGATCTTGTGGCGGCGCAGCAGACCCAGCGCGGCCTCGGCGGTGACACCCTCACGAGCGGTGATCAGCGGCGCCTTGGTCATCACCTCGTCCACGCGACGGTCCTGATCGACCTCGAAGCGCATGTCGCGGTTGGTGATGATGCCCACCAGCGCACCGGTCTCGTCCACCACCGGCAGACCCGAGATGCGGAAGCGCGCGCACATGGCGTCGACCTCGGCGAGGGTATCGGTGGGACGACAGGTGACCGGGTCGGTCACCATGCCCGCCTCGGAGCGCTTCACCGTCTCCACCTGGGCGGCCTGGTCGGCGGCCGAGAGGTTGCGGTGCAGCACGCCCATACCGCCCGCACGCGCCATGGCGATGGCCATGCGCGCCTCGGTGACGGTGTCCATGGCCGAACTCACCAGCGGCGTGCGCAGGGTGATGTCCCTGGTCAGCTTGCTGGACGTCTCGACCGAGCTGGGGATGAGATCCGAGGCGGCAGGCAGCAACAGCACGTCGTCGAACGTGAGGCCGAGCATGGCGATCTTGGTCGGATCGTCGCCCCCCGTAGGAGGGCGCACCGCGATTCGTTCGCCCGATACGGGATTACTCATTCGGATCGACCCCTCCTGGTCGTCATAGCTACCGACGCGGTAGACACGGTGCGTCGGTGCTCGAGCGGAAAAAGCTTTCGGATCGGTCGGCTGGAACAAAGTCGCCGACGCCTGTATTCCATGGTATCCGGCGCCCGCAGACGCCTGTGAAGTGAGCCCTTCCGCAAAACTTGCCCCCCGCATCGCTGGCGCGATGCACCGAGTACTGCGTACCGTGGGGATGTGCGTGACCATCTACCACCTGGCCTGCCGCCGGATCCCTTCGCCGGAGACCCCTCCGACCCGTCTGCCGCGCTCGATGCGATCGAGCCCGGTGAGCCGTTGGATCCTCATGAGCGCCTCGCGGTCGAGGAAGATCTCGCAGACCTCGCCGTATACGAAGCCCTGCTGGCCCACCGCGGTATCCGCGGACTGGTCGTCAGCTGTGAGGATTGTCGGCAAGATCACTACCACGACTGGGACATGCTGCGGGCAAACCTCCTACAGCTACTCGTCGACGGCACCGTCCGTCCACACGAGCCCGCCTACGACCCCACCCCCGAGGCTTACGTCACGTGGGACTACTGCCGCGGCTACGCGGACGCGTCGATGAACGAGGCGTTCCACGGCGACGGGTTCGACGGGTTCGACAACTGAGCGGGTTCGATAACTGAGCGGGTTCGATAACTGAACTCAGCACAGCCGGGCCTGTCGCACGACCCCGCACCCTTCGCGGTCACGCACGCGTAGGGCCCGCCGGGCTCGCCAAGCCGGCCTCACACCAAAGAAGAAGGCCCCGAACAGGTTCGGGGCCTTCTTCTTTGGTTCAATTCATCGTTCTACTACGGAACCGGCACCACGGGCGGTGACTGCAGGATCGTCGCCGGCGGGGGCACCTGCTGCGTGGGCGGCAAGCTCGGCGGCCGCGGCGCGGACGTCGGGACCACCGTCGGCACAGTGATGACCGGCGGTGGTTCGGCGATGGTGGTCGGTGGGGTCGTCGGGTCGACCGTGACGGGCGGCGGAGTCACCGGCGGCGGGGTGGTCACCGGCGGTTCCGTCGGCTCGACCGGAACCAGCGGCTTGGTCTCCGGCCCCGGTGTCTGCATGATGATCGGGCCCGACGGATCGGTGGTCACCGTTCCGGGATCGGTCGGCGCCACCGGAGCGGAGGTGCCCGGGTTCGTCGTCGGCGGGACCTGCACGGGCGAACTCGGCTTGGTCGTCGGGTCGGTCGAGGTCGGCGGCAGTTGCGCGCCGATCTCCGGGGCGACCTTGAGCAGCTGATCCCGCAGCAGGTTCCAGCGCGCGATCAGATCCTCACGCTTGGCCTGGTCGTCGACCTGGCCCGCGTTGGCGGAAGCCTGTTCCAGCCTGGCCTTGGCCTGTTCCGGATCGCCCGAGGTGAGCAAGTTCTGTGCGGCCAGCAGATCTTCGTCGGCGTACTGGACAACGGTCGACTGGGCCTGCTCGCTGAACACGACCTCCTTGACCCGCCACAGCGGATCGCCGGGTGCCGCGCTGTACGCGAACGCCGTGATGCCGCCGAACACCAGCGACAATGCCGCTGCTGCCCCGAAAATCGGGCGGACCAGTCGTAGACGTCCGCGCGAGGAAGCTCCGACTCGAACCTGCCGCGCGCCGATCTCCTGATTGACCGCCGCGAACACGGTGTCGAGGTCAGGGCCCGCGGGCATCGGCTCGGCCAGTATGTCGGCCCGCCAATCCGCGAGTAACGACGCCAGCTGGAACTCTTCGGGGCTGTCGGTTCGTACCGGACCATCGCTCGCTATCGCGTCGATCAGCGCGTCATCGCTGCGCACCGCCGCGATGTCGACCGGCCCGGAATCACCGGCACCCTCGGCGGCGTAGGGACCGCTTTTGCCAAGACCGTGCTCGCCATCCCTAGCCATACATTTCACCTGCCCTCGCCACTTGTGACTTCAGTTTCGCGAGTGCCCTGTGCTGGGCAACCCGTATCGCCCCCGCCGTGCTGCCCACGGCGACTGCGGTTTCCTCTGCTGACAGACCCATGACCAAACGCAGGATCAGGATCTCTCGATGCTTCTCGGGGAGCGTCGCCAGCAGAGTGTTCATCTGCCTGCTCGTCTCCGAGTCGAGAGCCCGCTGTTCCGGACCTTGGTCGGTGGATATGACATCTGGTACTTCGGCCATCGCCTCCGCCTTGTTACGGGCGGCGTTGCGATGGGCGTCGGCGACCTTGTGCGAAGCGATTCCGTACACGAAGGCCATGAAGGGCCGACCCTGATCCTGATAGCGGGGCAGGGCGGTCATCACAGCCAAACAGACCTCTTGCGCAACATCGTCCGCGGAGAGCTGTCCGCGCTCCGCGGCCCCGATCCGCGCCCTGCAGTAGCGAACTACCAAGGGACGGACCAGTTCCAATACCCGAGCTAAAGCGGTCCTGTCGCCCTGCGCAGCCGCAGCGACGGCGAGGTCCAACTCTTCGCCCATATGCGTCATCGTCAGAGATTTTCCTGGCGTTACGAGTGGCGCGGTCGAATGTGACCGAGCTTCCACCGAAGTGGCGGAACGGGACTAACAATAGCGACCCCCGGATCGGCCGCCAGCGGGCGTGGTCGCTTCTAACCGAGCTCTCAGAAAGATCATCCGCAGCGATTCACGCACCCAGCGGGGCGATGTCCCCACCCAAGGCGCGCAGACGGGCGCCATGATCTGCGGCTTCGTCCGCCGCGGCGCGCGCTCGCGCCGGTTCGGCGACCCCCGCGCGCAGCATCGCGGTGGCCCAGCGCAGTGGGAGAAGGGCGTTTTCGCGGCAGGCCGTGTCGACCCGTTCGGCCAGTTCCGCAGACTCGGCGAGGTCACCGTTCGCGGCGGTCGCGGCCGCGACGAGCAGTGCTGATTTCACCCGGTGGCGCACCGAAGGCAGGGCCGCGGCGAGTTCGGCAGCCATGTGCGCGTCGCTCAGCGCTTCGCGAGCGAGACCGCCGGCGAGCGCGGTCTCGGCGCGCACCCAATGCCAGCGCACTTCGGCCCGCGGGGGTGCGTCGGCGAGCAGTGGGGGCACGCGGCCGAGTAGTCGCCGGGCGAGGGCGAGCCTGCCGGTGCCGAGCGCGTCGGCGGCTAGGCCCGTATACGCGTCGGCGAGTGCCTCGGCGCGGGCCGCTCCGGTGGCGCCGAGGGCGAGCGCCGCGGCGCGGCCGTCGAACGCCGCCGCTCCCGCGTGGTCGCCGAGCTGGCGCAGCAGCGATCCGCGGGTGCTCTCGACGAGCGATTTCAGGCCGGGTTCGGTCGCGATTCGAGCCAATATTCGCAGGTCAGAGCGGGCGGCGGCATAGCGGCCCTGCCCGCCGAGCGCGACCGCGCGGTACCACCTCGACAACGGGTCCCCCGGCTCCGGCAACTCCGTAGCGGCGAGGCCCGGGGTGGGCCCGAAAGCAGTCGAAACGAGTATTTCGGAACCGATATCCGCGGGTGAGGCCGTTGTCTGCACGGCGAGACTCTAGCCGCCACCGGCCCCGATCAGTTCGCGTGTTATGGCATCGCGGCACCCATTCGGCTAACAATCAGCATTTCTCTCGAGTGCCGATGTTGCCATCAGGTAAATCTCCGCTCCTCGATGCCACTACCGCAAAGTCTCGAATTCACATGCGTTTCGCGCAATTAACCTTCACGCCCCGTTTTCGCCATCTACCCGGACTCGACCAGTACAGGCCGTTGTGATCCAGCACACCCGCTCGCGACGGGTCCCCGCCGTCCAAACCGGGCCACTACCGGCGCGACCTGGGAAAACATGCGAAGAGTCAGAGACGCGAAGACACCCGATCCATAGCCAACCAAACAGTATGGAGGGATCGGGTATGAAATGTAAATAGTGAGTAGGTTAAATTTCAGCGTTGCAGATTTACTGAACTCATGCGCCGAACTATTGACGGAATTTCCCGCGTGCACCTAACGTAGCTCATCGCCACGGTCGGCGCTGCGCGAAATCGCAGCGACCTCCGAGCGGCAACGTCAGGCACCGTCGAGCCGGCCACCCCCATTGGGTGGCGCGAAGACCTGCCGCACCACTCGCTCGACAACGCTGACGAGCTCGCGCCACAAGGAGTTCACATGCCCATGCCCACCCACCTCCCCGGACCGAACGCCGATGTCTGGGATTGGCAGATGCGTGGCTCGTGCCGCGGACAGGACTCCGCGGTCTTCTTCCACCCCGACGGCGAACGCGGCCGTGCCCGCACGGCTCGCGAGATGCGCGCCAAGGAGATCTGCCGGGCCTGCCCCGTCCTCATGCAGTGCCGTACCCATGCCCTCAAGGTGAGCGAGCCCTACGGCATCTGGGGTGGCATGTCCGAGACCGAACGCGAGATGCACGCCCGCCGCAACCGGCGCCGGATGGCCGTCTGAGCCGCCCCGAGCCCGTCTGGCGGGGTTGGCAAATCTGTTCCAATCCGCTGGCCGTGGCGCGCCGAATCTCTAGCAAACAGCTGGCACCCGAATAAAAGGCACCCCCGGTCGCGGGGGTGTCATAGCCTCGGGCTACATTCGTGACCGATGACACAGAATGGGTTCCGAAGCGAAGCCTTTCCACCGAGCGTGGATTCTGCGGTTACCGCACGCGCGGCCGAAGGAGTCGAGCTAGCTGCACTGCTGGAACGATGCGGACTGTCCGACCAGCAGGCCTTTGCCGAACTGTACGACCGGACGTCCGCACGCGTTTTCGGCCTGGTCCTGCGGGTACTCCATGACCCCGGGTACGCGGAGGAGACCACTCAGGAGGTCTATCTCCAGATCTGGCGCACCGCAACGAGTTTCGACCCCGCCAAGGGGTCGGCGGTGACCTGGCTGATGACGCTGGCACACCGGCGCGCGGTCGACCGAGTTCGCGCCGAGCAAGCCCATACCCAGCGCGAGGTCGCGTACGGGATCCGGGTGCTCGGCCACGAATTCGACGAGGTCACCGAGGAGGTGGAACGCAGACTAGAACAACAGGCCGTCCAGCGCGGGCTCTCGACACTCACCGAGACCCAACGCGAGGCGATCTCGCTCGCCTACTACGGCGGGCGGACCTACGCGGAGGTAGCGACATACCTCGGCATCGGGTTACCGACCGTTAAGTCCCGAATTCGGGACGGATTGACACGACTGAAGAAAAGTTTGGGGGTGACGTGAGATGAACGAAGCCCAGATCGATCTCGCGCACACCGTCGCGCTCGGATTGATCGACGACGAAGACCATCACGCGATCCAGACCATCATCGATACCGAAGACCCAACCCTGTGTACCGAGTTCCTGCGAGAGCTCCGCGCTACCCGCGAAATCCTCGCCCAGCTCGCGTCCACGACCCCCACCCCACCGCCACCGTCTCTGCGCGTCCGTTTACTGGCCGCACTGGATGCCGAAGATCCCCCGGTAGCCAGCTAGCGGACAACGAAAGGCCCCCAGATCGCGTCTGCGATCCGGGGGCCTTCGTTATGCGTCAGTGCGAGTGACCGTGGTGGCCGTGATCGTCTTCGGCCTCGGCGGGCTTCTCGACGATGGCGCTCTCGGTGGTCAGGATCATCCGCGCGACCGAGGCGGCGTTCACCACGGCGGAGCGGGTCACCTTGACCGGGTCGACGACGCCGTCGGCGAGCAGGTCGCCGTAGGTCAGGGTGGCGGCGTTGAAGCCTTCCTTGCCCTCGGAGACCTTCGCGACCACGACGGCACCGTCGAGGCCCGCGTTGGTGGCGATCCAGTACAGCGGCGCCTCGAGGCCCTTGCGAACCACCTCGACACCGACGGCCTTGTCGCCGGAGAACGAGTCACGCAGCTCGCCCAGTGCGGCAGCGGCGATCACGAGCGCCGAACCACCACCGGGGACGATGCCCTCCTCGACCGCGGCCTTGGCAGCGGCGACCGCGTCGTCGACGCGGTACTTGCGCTCCTTGAGCGCGGTCTCGGTGGCAGCGCCGACCTTGATCACCGCGACGCCACCGGCCAGCTTCGCCAGTCGCTCCTCGAGCTTCTCGCGATCCCAGTCGGAGTCCGACGCCTCGATCTCGCGACGCAGCTGCGCGCTGCGGGCCTTGACGTCGTCATCGCTGCCCGCGCCGTCGATCAGCACGGTCTCGTCCTTGGTGACGACGACGCGACGCGCCTGACCCAGCTGCTCGATGGTGGCCTCGCGCAGGGTGACGCCGAGATCGGGGTTGATCACGGTGCCACCGGTGACGACGGCCAGGTCGTCGAGGAACGCCTTGCGACGGTCACCGAAGAACGGCGCCTTGACGGCGACGGCCTTGATGGTCTTGCGGATCGAGTTGACCACCAGGGTCGACAGCGCTTCGCCGTCGACGTCCTCGGCCACGATCAGCACGCTCTTGCCGGATTCGGCGATCTTCTCCAGCAGCGGCAGCAGATCGGGCAGCGAGCTGATCTTGTCGCGGTGCAGCAGGACGTAGGTGTCCTCGAGCACGGCCTGCTGGGTCTCGGGATCGGTCTGGAAGTAGGGCGAGAGGTAGCCCTTGTCGAACTGCACGCCCTCGGTGATGACGAGTTCGGTGTTCGTGGTCGAGGACTCCTCGACGGTCACGACGCCGTCCTTGCCGACCGTGGTGAGCGCCTTGCCGACCATCTCGCCGATTTCGGAGTCACGTGAGGAAACGGTGGCGACCTGGGCGATGGCCTTCTCGCCGGAGACGGGAGTGGCGAGCGCGAGCAGCACCTCCGAGACCTTCTCGGCGGCAGCGGCGATGCCCTGGCCGAGGGTGATCGGGTTGGCGCCCGCGGCGACGTTCTTCAGGCCGCCGCGCACGAACGCCTGGGCCAGCACGGTGGCGGTGGTTGTACCGTCGCCCGCGACGTCGTTGGTCTTGGTGGCGACGCTCTTGACGAGCTGTGCGCCGAGGTTCTCGAAGGGGTCCTCGAGGTCGATCTCACGCGCGATGGTGACACCGTCGTTGGTGACGGTCGGGCCACCGAAGGCCTTGGCCAGCACCACATGCCGACCGCGAGGGCCGAGGGTTACCTTGACGGCGTCGGCCAGCTTGTCGACACCGCGTTCCAGAGCCCGGCGAGCCTTTTCGTCGAACTCGATCTGCTTGGGCATAAAGGATTCAGCTCCTGTTTGTGAACGCAATCCGCCCCGGGTCTAGTGAAAGACGCCGGGGCGGAACGCTGATGCGGCGTTGGCCTTACTTGGTGACGACGGCCAGGATGTCGCGCGCCGAGAGGATGAGGTATTCCCCACCCTGGTACTTGATCTCGGTGCCGCCGTACTTGCTGTAGATGACGACGTCGCCTTCCTTGACGTCGACCGGGATGCGGTCACCCTTATCGGTGACGCGACCCGCGCCGACGGCAATGACGGTGCCCTCCTGCGGCTTCTCCTTGGCCGTGTCCGGGATGACCAGGCCGGAGGCCGTCGTCGTCTCGGCCTCGTTGGCCTGGACGAGGATCTTGTCCTCGAGCGGCTTGATGTTCACGCTCGCCACGTTGAGCCCTCCACTTTCAGGGGAAATTCGGTCGTCCGGAACTGGTGTTCCGGACCGGTTTCGGTCAGCTCGCGACCCTGCGCACAGGCCCCGTCGTCGCGGGTGCCGGAGCCGAAGCCCAGAAGTCGACCGGCACAGGTACAGCTACTGCAGTGCCGACTAGCACTCTATACGCGAGAGTGCCAGCACTCAAGGTCGGGTTCTGCCGATGTCGCATTCTCGACACGCCCACACTCGCCAGTGATCTTCACATCGCCTGCCACAATCTGTAACGTTCGCATAACAGGCTGTGACATAGCACAGGAAGGCGCCATCCGCTCGTAGAGCACCATCGGCTCGAAGGGAGGTGAACATGCGAACATCCCTCGGCATCTCGGCCGGGAACGAGGTGGTGTGCTCGGCACTGGTCGCGACGGGGTCCGCCGGCGAGCAGAGTTTCGACTACCGGGTCGTCTCCTCCGATGAAGCCCATTCCGACCTCGGTGATCTCGTGTCGTCCTCGATCGAGTTGATGACCACCCAGCTGCCGGTCTCTGCCCAGCTGCCGGTGTCGGCGGGCATGCTCGGCGAACCCCTCGGGCGCTACTCCGGCGGTCACCGTCGCGCCGAATCGCGTTCGCGCCCGACCAATGTCGCCGTCGCCTACCGCAACAAGGAACAGGCACAGGCCATTCGGGCCGCCACCACCCGCCATCGCGATCTGCGGCTGGTCACCGAGGGCGCCGCCGCACTGGCCTACCTGCGCCACACCGGCCTGCTCGACCGCTACGCCACCGTCGCCGTGATCGACCTCGGCGCAACCGGACTCACCGTCACTGTGGCCGATTACGCCGACAGCGTCGTCTTACACACCGAGCGCACGCCGACACTGAGCGGCAACGCGATCGACGAGTTGATCTACCACCACCTCGTCGACCTGCACTACGCCCGCCGCGGTACCCGTCCCAATCGCACCACGCTGACCAATCGCGGCCGCGCCGCCAAGGAACACCTCTCGCTGGCGCCCGTGGTCACCATCGATCATGTTGCGGGACAAGGGCTCGAGCTCACCCGCCCGGATTTCGAGGAACTCATCGGCGGCCTGCTGCGCAACATCGCGCTGTTCTCGTCGTCGGTGTTCACCCGCGCGCCCAAGTACCCCGACGCCGTGGCCGTGATCGGCGGCTGCGCCAACATCCCGTGCGTCGTCGACATCCTCGACACCCGCCTCGACGTCCCCGTACTGACCGTGCCAGACCCCGAAGCCGTGATCGCCAAGGGTGCCGCGCTGGTCGCCGATGCCGAGGCACCGGCCGGGGCGGCGGGCGGCGCGCACGCCGACGCACCGAGCGGCACCTTCGCCAAGGTCGTCGGCACCCTGGTCGGCGCAGTGGTCGTCGTCGGCCTGGTGATCGGCTACGGCGTCCAAGCCGTCACCCCCGACACCCCCGACGTCACCCCCGCTGGCACCAGCAGCACCGTGCGTCAATCCCCCTTACCGTTAGTGCCCTCCCCCGCCCAGACCCCCGCGAGCCGCGAGAGCACCGACCGCACCAGCGCGCCCGTCGCTCCGCCTGCCACCGAGCCCCCCGCGGTCACCACCGGCCGGCCGACCCCCGCGCCGACCACAACCCCCAACCCCTCGGCGCCCACCTCGCCTACGGCCCCCACCCTGCGCCCCGACCCGAACCTCCCGCAGATCCCCTACCCCGAGTCCCCCCTCGGCCCACTGGACAGCGGTTCCGGCGCTCAGCAGCGGCGCCCGACGACACCGAACACCTCCCCCACCCAGGCCCCGGCCCGCAGCGGCCTGCCGATACCACCTGCCGCGTCCGCGCCGAGCGAAGTTCCGCTCCAGCCCACCTCCTAGCAGGCGAATCCTTCGCCATCAGCCCGGCGGACGATACCGCGCTGTCCCGGTCAGGGCCGAGTCCGCGATGCCGCCTCAGGTGGCGGGAGATCACCGTCGACCGGCGGCGCCAGGGCGTGTGTGTGCCATCGGCCGTCGGGATAGGTGATGTAGAGCGGCCCCAGATTGCACGGCGTGAGGCACCCGGTCGGGGTCACCAAGGCGTCGGGGTGATCACGCCGCAGGGTGCGGTGCAGTTCGCCCGCGCCGTACACGGTGCACCGGGGGCCGCGGCAGACCAGGATGTGCTCGGTGTGTTCGGGAATCACCGACCAGGCCGGGCTGCGGAACGCACGAGGGCTCGCGGTGACCGCGGTGCCGCTGTCGCGCATTCTGGATCGCACCACGTCGACGAACCCGGTTGCGGTGTCGATGCTTTCGGTGATGCGCACGTCGAGGTCGCGCGCGCGGATCTCTTTCCAGTTCGCCACCGCTCTGGCGATCCAGGTCTCCAGGTAGCGGTCGCGCGGCACGGCAAGGGGAATCAGGACGACCGGCGAGTCGGCGGCATCGAGGGCGGCGTGAATCGTCGGCTCCCCCTGGTCGAGCAGCGCGTAGCCGATCCCGCAGGCCTGTGCCAGCGCTTCGACGGCGGCGAGGTCCACCCCCGACGGGGTGGGCCGGGCGACCAGCACGTAGCGGGGCGTCATGCGGTACGCACCGCTCGCCCGGCCGGTACCACCAGTGGGGTGCCCGTCATCGGATCGTCGATCACCGTGCAGTCCAGACCGAACACCTCGGAAACCAGCTCTGGACGCACGATCTGGGCAGGTGGACCCTGGGCGATGACCCGCCCGTCCTTCATGGTGACGATGTGATCGGCATAGCGAGCGGCCAGGTTCAGGTCGTGCAGCACCGCGATGATGGTGCGCGGCAACAGGTTCCGCAGCACGTCGAGGATGTCGAGCTGATGGGCGAGGTCGAGGAAGGTGGTCGGTTCGTCGAGCAACATCACCTCCGGGTCCTGCGCGATCGCCAGCGCGATCCACACCCGCTGCTTCTGCCCGCCGGACAGCTGATCCATGGTCCGATCGATGAGGTCGGCGGTATCGGTGGCCACCAATGCCTTTCGGACCGCGGCCGCATCGTCGGCGGACCACTGACGGAACCAGCGTTGATGCGGATGCCGACCGCGTCCGATGAGTTCGCCTACCGTGATACCGTCCGGCGCCACGGGTTGCTGGGGCAACATGCCGAGTCGACGCGCCACCGTGCGGGCCGGTTGAGGCGCGATATCGGCACCGTCGAGCAGCACCGCGCCCGCGGTCGGTGCGATCAGCCTGGCCAGGCCGCGCAGCAGAGTCGATTTCCCGCAGCCGTTGCGACCGACGACGACAGTGATCTGGCCGACGGGAAAATCGATGGTGGCCTCGGAAACGATCACGGTGTCGCCGTAGGCGAGTGTGAGTCCGTCGGTGGTGAGATGTGCGGTCATCCAGCGTGTCCGATTCGGGTTGAGCGGGCAAGGAGATAGATCAGTACGGGTGCGCCGAGGACCGCGGTCACAACCCCGACGGGCAGTTCCGCTGGAAACAGTCGCCTGGCAGCGAGGTCGGCGGCCACAACCAGCAGGGCACCCGTGGCGGCTGCGGGTGCGAGTCCGGCACCACGTTCGGCCAGCAGGCGTCGCACGATCTGCGGCGCCACCAGCGCGACGAAAGCGATGGGCCCGGCCGCGGCCGTCGCCGCGGCGGCCGCCGCGGAGGCGAGGACGATCAGCGTGGTGCGGTGCGGCCCACGTCGTCCGGCCAGCGAATTCGCGAGTTCGTCGCCCAGTTCGAGCAGTGGCAGCGAACGCGCGACAACGACCAGCGGCGGGAAGACAACGCCCAGTGCCGCGGCGGCGAACCAGACGTGCAGCCAGTCGCGGTTGGCCAAGCTGCCGGTGAGCCACATGGCCGCCGTATGCGCCTGGTAGATGTTTGCCCTGGTCAGGATGAACGCGATCGCCGACGACAACATGGCCGTCACCCCGATCCCGACGAGCACGAGGCGGTAACCGTCGAGCCCGTCCTTGGTCGCCACCAGCACGATCAACGCCATCGCCACGAACGCACCGGCCAGCGCGCCGCCGACCAGCGCGAGACCGGAGCCGCCGAGCAGCACGCTCACCGTCAGCGCCCCCAGCGAGGCACCGGTATTGATGCCGATGATCTCGGGGCTCACCAGCGGATTCGTCGCGATCCGCTGGAGGATGGCACCGGACACGGCGAAGGCCGCCCCGGCACCCAGTCCGGTGAGCACGCGCGGCAGCCGATCGGCTACGACCACGTCGTATTCGATGAGCGTGCCGCCACCACCCAGTACTCGCGCCACATCGCCGAGGGTGAGCGAATAGTGGCCGATGGTGAGCGACCAAGCCGCCACTGCCACCGCGGCCGTCGCGATCAGCACGGTCAGCAACGCCGAGCGGCGTTGCACCCGGACGACAACGCGCCGACCGGGTGTGCGCAGCAGCACAGTGCCGCTTGGCAGCACTCCGCGTTCGGTGAGCGTCATAGGGTCGCCACCTTCCGATTGCGTACGAGGTAGAGGAAGAACGGCGCGCCGGCGAACGCGGTGACGATGCCGACCTGAATCTCCTGCGGCCGCGCGAGAACACGCCCCCCGATATCGGCGAGCAGCAGCAACGTGGGGCCGAGTACGGCGCACCAGAGCAGAATCCACCGGTAGTCGGATCCGCAGAAGGCGCGGGCGATGTGCGGGATCACCAGGCCGATGAAGGCGATCGGCCCGGCGATCGCGACGGCCGACCCCGCGAGCAGCACCACGCTCGACGCACCGATGGCACGCACCGCGACCATGCGCGTGCCGAGGGTGCGCGCCAGGTCGTCGCCGATGGCGATGGCGTTCAGCGGTCGTGCCACCACGAATGTCAGCATCGCCCCGACTGCGATGAACGGCACTATCGCCCAGACGGATTCGAGATCGGCGCGCGTCAGCGACCCCACTACCCAGAATCGGAAGTTGTCGAACGTGGTCCGGTCGAGCAAAGTGATCGCGGTGGTGATCGACCCGCACAGCGCGGTGAACGCCGCACCGGCCAGCGCCAGCTTCACCGGAGTCGCGCCACCGAATCCCATCGACCCGAGCACGTAGACGAAGGCCGCCGCGACAGCCGCGCCGAGAAAAGCGAACCAGACGAACCCCGACTGCGCGGTCACGCCAAGTGTGCCCATACCGACCACGATCGCCAGCGAAGCACCCGCGTTGATGCCGAGCAGTCCCGGTCCGGCGAGCGGGTTGCGGGTCAGCCCCTGCATCACGGCTCCGGCCAGGGCGAGCGCGATCCCCGCGAGCAGACCGGCGACAGTTCTCGGCAGCCGGATGTAGCGCACGACCCGGTCGGTATCGGTGCCGCGGAAGTCGGTGAACGCCGCGACCGCCTGGTCGAGGGTGAGCGGATGCGAACCGATCAGGATGGATGCGACACAGACAGCGGCCAGCCCGGCACCGGCCAGGATCAGGCCGGTGCCGCGCGTGGTGCGGGTCATCGCCGGAACAGATCGGGGTGGATCAGTTCGGCGACCAGTTCGGTCGCATGCGCGATTCGTACGCCCGCGGCCCGATCCGCGAACAGGAACGGGTGCACCGCGCCTGCGCGGACGGCGGTCAGGTTCGCGAAGGCCGGGTTGCCCACGATTCTGTCGACTTGCGGCTGACCGTCGGCCCTGGTGTAGGTCGACTTGCAGCACTGACTGGTCAGGATGATGTCGGGGTCGCGGGCGATGAGCTCTTCAGCGCCGATCTGCACGTTGCGACGCTCGGTGAGGTCGGCGAAAGCGTTGACGCCGCCTGCTGCCTCGATGATCTGGGTGACGAAGTCGATCCCGCCCGCCGCGGTGTAGGACCCGTCGTCCTTGGGCGTGACGACCGCGACCCGCGGCCGCGCGGAGTTCTCCACCTTCGAGCGAACCACCGCGATCCGTGAACTCAGTTGGGTCACTACGTCTTCGGCGCGATCGGAGACGCCCCAGAGCGCGCCGAGATCGCGCAGGTCCGCGTATACGTTGTCGAACCGCACGGTCTTGGGATCTATCGCTTCGTCGGCGAGTCCGTCCGAGCTCGGGCACAGCGGGCTCAGCACCCAGGTCCGAACACCCAGTTCCTGCAGGCTGGCGCGGGTGCCCACACTGTTCTGCGCGGACTTCGCGAACACGCCGTTGAACCCGGACAGCACGAAATCAGGGTTCTGGGTGAGCAGTTCGTCGCGACTCGGCAGTTTCTCGACGTAGGCCGACTTCGCCTGCGCGTCTTGGTACTCGGGTAGCACCGTGGCATCCAGGAATGCCGTGCCCACCAGCCGATCGGTGACGCCGAGCGCGTGCGCGATCTCGATGGAAGGCTGATACGCCGCGTAGATCCGTTGTGGTGGGCGGTCGACAGTGATGTCGATGCCGCAGTTCGCGCGGGTAACGGCGTTCGCACCGCCGACTTCCTGGCTGGGTTGCGCGACACAACCGGTGACAACGATCGCGCACGCGATCAGCGCGCCCGTACGCAGGCGTGCGAAAACAGAGGGGGTCAAGATAACGGCCTTCCAGGTCCTCGTGGAATCGGTAGTGCGTAGCCGTGGCCGGTCTCCTGGCTGACGGGATAGTGCGCGGCGGATCTACCTTCCCAGGGCACAGGTGCCCCAGTGGTCCCGGATATGTTCATCCGGATCGATCCGCTACTCCCGATCACAGTGGCGAGGGCCGCACCGGTTTCTAACCGGTTTCCCGAACACCACGGCACGCCGACCCTACCAAGCCCAGGTCGCCGGTATGGTCGGCGCCCGCCCACCACTGAGACCGAGGTTTCTCGATGGCATGACGGCCCACTGGTCGTCACGGCGCCTCATCACGCAGTGCTCTCTGCGCGTCCCGACGAGTCTTGACGTCGGCGACTAGCCCCGCAGCGCGCTCACTGAGACCGGCAGCCCCGGATCGGTCGCGACGGTCAGTGCGGCGGGTTGCGCGCCCGCCCCGATCACGTGGGCGCCGAGTGCCGCGATCATGACGCCATTGTCGGTACACAGCCGCGGCTTCGGCACACGAAGCGTTAAACCCGCTGCGGCACAGCGCTCTTCGGCGAGCGATCGGATCCGCGTGTTGGCGGTGGCGCCACCGCCGAGGACGATTGTGTCTACGCCGACATCGGCGGCCGCACGCACGGCCTTCATCGTCAGCACATCGGCAACCGCCTCCTGGAAGGACGCGGCGATATCGGGAATGGGCAGCTGGTCGGGGGTGATGCCCTGGCGCTGGGCGGCCTCGACGTAGCGGGCGACCGCGGTCTTGAGGCCGGAGAAGGAGAAGTCGTAGCGCGCGTCACGGGGCCCGGTCATGCCGCGCGGGAACGCGATCGCGCGGGCGTCGCCGTCGGCGGCTGCCGCGTCGAGGGCGGGCCCGCCGGGGTAGCCGAGGCCGAGCAGTCGGGCGACCTTGTCGAAAGCTTCGCCGGCGGCATCGTCGACAGTGCTGCCGAGTTCGGTGATCGGCTCACCCAGGTCGGTGACCTGCAGCAGATGTGTATGCCCACCGGAGACCAGCAGCGCCACCGCGGGCGGCATCGGGCCGTGCTCGAGCGTGTCGACCGCGACGTGCCCGCCGAGGTGGTTGAGCGCGTAGAACGGCACATCCCACGCCGCCGCGTACGCCTTTGCCGCAGCGACGCCCACCAGCAGCGCACCGGCCAACCCCGGCCCGATGGTCACGGCGAGCGCGTCGGGCTTGCTGATCCCCGCCGTCGCCAGCGCCCTTCGCATCGCGGGCACGATCGCCTCGAGATGCGCACGCGAGGCGATCTCGGGAACCACCCCACCGAACCGCGCGTGCTGATCGACGCTCGAGGCCACCTCATCGGCCAGCAACTCGACCGAACCGTCGGCATGCCTGCGCACGATGCCGACTCCCGTTTCGTCGCACGAGCTCTCGATCCCCATGACGATCACGACAGCACCTCGTCCTGCCGCCCACGCGCGGCCCATTCATCGGCCGCGGCGGTCAGTTCCGGGCGCCGCATCGTGTACGCGTCCGCCCCGCTGGGGTGGTAATAGTTCTTGCGCAGCCCGATGATGTGAAATCCGTGCTTGGCATACATCGCGATGGCGGGCGCGTTGTCGGTACGCACCTCGAGGAACACCGGCCCCCCGCGTTCGGCCGCCGTGGCCAGCAGCGCTTCGAGCAGCAACGTCCCGATGCCGCCCCGGTGGCATTCCGGGTCGACGCCGATGGTGTGCACCTCGGCCTCGGGATGGGCGTCGTCACCGAGCAGCGCGATGCCCGCGTAGCCGACCATCGTCCCGTCGGCGGTGCGCGCGGTGATGTAGCGGTTGTGCCCACCGGCCAATTCGGACCGGAACGACACCGCCTGCCACGGGTCGTCCTCGGGAAACAGCAGGTGCTCTAGTTCGACGCAGCGGTCGATATCGGGCAGCGCCATGGGAGCGATCTGGTACTCGGTCACGGCACTCACGCCCCGGTCCGGTCGAGGGTGCGGAAGCTCTTCTCCACCGCATCGGGCCTACGCAGATACAACGGCACCAGCGCCTCCGGCACGTCCCCGGCCAGCAGCGCGGGCGCGGCGACGGTGACCAGCCCGGCAGGCGAGGGCGTCTCACTCGGCAGCACCGGCAGATCGAAGTAATCCACGTGCGCGGCCGACCCGGCGACCGCCGCGGCCTCACCGACCGGCACGTCGACAGCCTTGTTCACCTCGGGACCGGCGACCCGCGCCCCGTTCAGATACTTGGCCCAGTACACCTCGCGCCTGCGCGCATCGGTGACCACCAGCAGTTCGCCGGGGTCGCGCTGCTCACCGACGGTGTCGGCGGCGATCGCGTCCAGGCTGCACACCCCGTACACGGGTAACCCGAGGGCGTCGCCGAAGGCGGCGGCGGTGGCCATCCCGACGCGCAGTCCGGTGAACGGCCCCGGTCCGAGCCCGACGACGACCGCGTCGAGCTCGCCGCGACTCACCCCCGCCTCGGCCAGACATTCCAGGATCTGCGGGGTGAGGACCTCGGCGTGCGCGCGGGCGTCGACCTTCACGCGGGCGGCGAGCGTCGCCACGGCGGGCCGGGTGCCGGGTTCGCCGGCAGGTGACAGGTGCACCAATCCCGCTGTAACGGCGGGTGTCGCGGTGTCGACTGCTAGTACGAGCATGATTGTCTCAACAATACCGGGTGGTTTCGCCGCTCGGCGCGCACCGGTGCGCGGGTGATCGCGCGTTATTCGATCCATTCCCAGATCGCCGTGCGCACATCGGATTCCGGCTCCCGGGCGAGTTGCACGTGCAGATGACGGTCGGCGAGGTGTTCGACCACCCCCTTGCCCCATTCCACGACGACGACCGCGTGGTGCAGGTCGGTGTCGAGGTCGAGGGCGTCGAGTTCGTCGAGATCGCCGGCGAGGCGATAGGCGTCGACATGAACCATCGCCACCCCGGGCGTGCCGTCCGGCCGCACCCCGGCCTTGTGCGCTCGCGCGATGATGAACGTCGGCGAGCTGACCCGGCCCGCGACACCGAGACCAGCGGCGATACCCCTGGTCAGCGCCGTTTTTCCGGCCCCGAGCGGACCGTCGAGCACGACCAGGTCGCCCGGTCGCAGGGTGGCAGCCAGCTCGCGACCGAACGCTTCGGTGTCCTCGACGGTCTCCAGGACGCGTTGTTCAGCCACCGACGGCCTCCTCGCCACGCGCAGTGATCCCCGCGCGCGCCAGCAGCCGGTCGAGTGCGGCCAGGCTCACCTCTGGGAACTGCAGATGCGGCATGTGCGCCGCCTCACGCACCCGGACCAGTTCGCTGCTCGCCAGCGCGGCCGCCAGTGCGCGGGAGTTCCGGAACGGGATCACCACGTCGTGCGCGCCGCCGAGAATCAGCACCGGCGTTTCGCCGAGGACCGCCAGCGCGGCCGATTCATCATGCAGCTCAATCGCTTTCAGGAATTTCTCGATGGTGCCGACCGGCGTGCGGTCGATCATCATGGTGGTGAATCGCGACAATGTGGGACTTACCTGCCCGTGGAACGAGCTGACGTGCAGGATCGGCGTCACCACCTGCTTGCTCGCGCTGCGGCTGAACTGCACCAGCGCCGGCGCCGTCCGCACCGCCAGCCGGAAGCCGTCGACCGCGGGATGGCGAATCAATTGCGAGATCCCGGTCGCGGTCACCTCCGCGGCCGCCGTGCTGAACAGGCCGACCGCGCGTACCCGCGCCGCGAACAGCTCGGGGAACTGCGCGGCCGCCGCGAGCACCGCCATCCCGCCGAGCGAATGCCCCACCAGCACCACCGGCCCCGTGGGCGCGCACTCCCGGATGACGGTGGCGAGGTCGCGGCCGAGCTGGGCGACCGTGCAGCTGCTGGTACTCGGCGTGCCGGAACGCCCGTGCCCGCGCAGATCGAAGAACACCATCCGGATCCGCGAACCCCACTGCCGCGCGAGATCACGGCGCTGGAAGTGGAAGGACTCCATGCTGTTGCAGAATCCGTGCACGAAAACGACCGTGAACTCGGCGGAGTCGTCGCCGACGGTACGGGTGGCCAGCGACACACCGTCGTCGGCGAGCACCATGCCCGGATCGTCGGTGTCGATCAGAGCGAAGTTCTCGTCGCGATATTCGTCGCGTTCGGCGGGCCACATCACGCGCGCGCCGATCTGGCGCAGGGTGTGGGCGATGGCGAGTCCCGCGAGCAGCCCCGCGGTCGCGATGCCGCTACGGCGGATCACCGTGCGCCGGGTCATCGGCCGGTGCCCACGTAGCGGCGGACCACGCGACCACGCGGCGCGCAGACGACCTCGTAGTCGATGGTGTCCAGCGCCCGCGCCCAGTCGAGCGCGTGTGGCTGTCCCGCGCCGCCACCGAACAGCACCGCACGGTCGCCTTCCCGCACGCCACCCGCGTTGTCGCCGAGGTCAACCATGAACTGGTCCATGCACACCCGCCCGACATTACGGTGTCGCGCCCCGCCCAACCACACCTCGAAACGACCACTGAGCGACCGGAATACACCGTCGGCATACCCCGCCGGTACCAGCGCGATCGTGGTGTCGCGCGGGGCGGTCCACCGATGCCCGTACGACACACCCTCCCCCGCCGCCACCTTCTTCACCAGCGCGACCTCCGCCTGGAACGTCATCGCAGGCTTCAGACCGAACTGACCGAGTTCCGGGATGGGCGAGTGCCCGTACACCGAGATGCCGGGGCGAACCATGTCGAAATGCAGATCCGGCCTGGTCAGTGTGGCCGCCGAATTCGACAGATGCACTAGTTCGGGTTCGAGGCCGTGCTCCTTGGCCGACGCGATCGCTTCGACGAACCGTTCCCGCTGGCGGTCCAGCATCGGATGGCCCGGCTCGTCTGCGTGCGCGAGGTGGGAGAAGATCGCCCGAAACCGCACCACCTGCCCGTCGACAAGCCCGCGCAAGGCCTGCAGGACCTGCGGATACTCCGTTACCGACACCCCATTGCGATTGAGCCCGGTATCCACCTTCAGCGTCACCGTCGCGGTCTGCCCCACCGCCACCGCCGCCCGCTCCACCGCCCGCAACTGCGCCAGCGAAGACACCCCGATCTCGAGATCCCCCGCGACAGCCGCCGCGTAATCGGCATCAACGGTATTGAGCCAGCAGAGAATCGGCGCGGTGATCCCCGCCGCCCGCAGCGCCAGCCCCTCCCCGACAGTCGTCACCCCCAGCTCGCGAGCCCCCGCCCCCAACGCGGCCCGGGCCACCTCAACAGCCCCATGGTTGTACCCGTCAGCCTTGACCACCACCATCACAGCAGCGCCTTGCGCGTACTCCCGCAACACCCGCACGTTATGAGCAATGGCGTCCAAGTCGACGACCGTCTCCACTTGCGCATTCACACCCCCGATCGTGCCAGGGTCACGAGAATTCACGCGACCTGGGGCGCATCGCCGGGACTACCACCCCTGCGCTGCGCTCCCACCCATCTCCCGCAACACCCGCACAGCCTCCCGAACATGACCGAGCAGAGGCGTCGCGGAAATGGGCGCCCCGGCATCCTGGCCCTCATGAGCAGCGAGATTCGCCGCCAAAGCATGCACCCGAGCCCCCGCGGCAGCAGCCCACCCCGGTTCACGCCCCGCAGCGAGCAACGCCCCGACAATCCCCGACAACACATCCCCCGAACCCGGCGTAGCAGCCCAATCCCCGCCCGCGTCGTTGACGAACGTCGCCTCCCCCGGAGCCGCGACAACCGTCGCCCGCCCCTTGAGCAACACCGTCACCTGCCATTCCTGCGCCAACCTGCGCACCGCCGCCACCCGGTCCGCCCCCGGAGCCGCACCGGTGAGCCGCGCGAATTCGCCGGCATGCGGAGTGAGCACCGTCGGCGCCGAACGCTCGCGAACCAACGCCGGTTCCCCGGCGAGAATCGTCAACCCATCGGCATCGACAAGCACCGGCAGCTCGGTGGCCAACACCTCGGCCAACCGGTCCCGAGCTCCCGCATCAGTTCCACCGCCCGGCCCGAAAACCCAGGCCTGCACCCGCCCGGTCTCCGAAATCGACGAACTGGCGACAACTTCGGGAAACCTCGCCGACACCTCGGCATCGGACCCCACATACCGAACCATCCCCGACGTAGCCGCCACCGCTCCCCCCGCGCACAACACCCCCGCCCCTGGATACTTCGCACTCCCAGCACAAACCCCCAGCACCCCCTGGCTGTATTTATCGTCAGCGGGCCCCGGAACAGGCCACCCAGCCCCCACCGCGCCCGGATCGAGCTGCACCAACCCAGCCTCCGGAAGCCGTAACCCGATCGGCACCAACACAATCCGCCCACACCGCGGCACAGCCAACGCATGCACCGGCTTATGGGCCCCGAACGCAACCGTCACCTCCGCCGTCACCGCGGGCCCGTCCACCGCCCCGGTATCAGGATCGACCCCACTCGGCAGATCAACCGCGATGATCGGAACATCGACGCCCGCAACCATTTCCGCAGCAAAAGACCGCAACGCCCCCCGCCCGGAGATCCCCACGATCCCATCGACCACCAGGTCGACAGAGTCGAGCCGATCGACCACCCGCCCCCCAGCCGCCCGCAACGCGGCAAGCCCCTCCGGATGCGCCCGTTCAGGATTCAGCAGAACGGCCGACACCCGAACCCCCCGCCGCCGCAGAAAAGCCCCCGCCCACAACGCATCCCCACCGTTGTCACCGGACCCCACAAGCAAACCCACCGCCCGACCGGCCACTCCCCCAGTCCGCGACCGCAATTCGCCGGCGACTACCCCAGCCAGCCCGAAGGCGGCGCGTCGCATCGGCATCCCCGCAGGCACCCGCGTGAACAGCTCGGCTTCGGCCGCCCGAACCTCGTCGACGGTGTAGTAGCCACGCCGATCCGACATAGTCGCCTCCCAGCCACCCGAACGGGCCGCCGACCGGCCCGGGGTCGATCGCAGACTACGCTCCACACCCATGTCGATGGTTCGTCACCGCGCCGCATCCGCCCGGTTTGTCGCCGGATTCGTCGTGGCCGCCGCCCTGTTCTCCGCCGGCTGTTCCGGCGACTCGGGAAACGCCGCCACCACCACAACCCGCAAACCCCGCCCGGTCGCCACCACGACCGCCCAACAGCACGCACCGACCAACCTCACGGTCGAGGTCGACGTTATGAAGTACGCCCCCGCCGACGCCACCATCAAGGTCGGCGAGACGGTGACCTGGAAGTTCTCCGACAAGGTCCCGCACAATGTGCAGGGCATCGGTGACAAGGCGATGGGCCTCAACAGCCCGATCATCGACAAGGGCGAGTGGTCCTACACCTTCACCCAGCCCGGCACGTACCGCTACATGTGCACCCTGCACCCCGACATGCGCGGCAGCATCACTGTGTCTTAGGAGCGCTGGCGCGCTCGAGTTCGCGCCCCCGGCGGTCCCGTCGATATGTGTGGGGCTCTATTCGACGGTGACCGACTTGGCCAGGTTGCGCGGCTTATCTACGTCGTAGCCCAGCGTTTGCGCCACCTCGGCGGCGAAGATCTGCAGCGGCACCGTGGACAGCAACGGCTGGTAGAGGGTCGGCGCGGCGGGGATCTCGATCAGGTCGTCGGCGAACGGGCGCACGGTGTCGTCGCCCTCTTCGGCGATCACGATGGTGCGGGCCCCGCGTGCCTGGATCTCGCGAATGTTGCTGAGCAGCTTGGAATGCAGCACCGCGCGCCCCTTCGGCGACGGCATCACGATGATCACCGGCAGACCTTCTTCGATCAGCGCGATCGGCCCGTGCTTGAGCTCACCCGCGGCGAACCCTTCAGCGTGCATGTAGGCCAGTTCCTTGAGCTTGAGCGCACCTTCCAGCGCCACCGGGTAGCCCACGTGGCGACCAAGGAACAGCACCGTCGGCACGTGCGCCAGCTCGCGCGCGATGGCCCGCACCTGCGGCGCCGTCTCGAGCACCCGCGCGATCAGCTTCGGCATCGACTCGAGCTCGGCGAACTCGCGAGCCACCTCGTCGGGGTACTTGGTCCCGCGCGCCTGGGCCAGGGCCAGACCCACCAGGTAATTGGCGGCCACCTGCGCCAGGAACGCCTTGGTCGACGCGACGCCGATCTCGGGCCCGGTCCGCGTGTAGATCACCGCGTCGGATTCGCGCGGAATCTGCGCCCCGTTGGTGTTGCAGATGGCGAGCACACGCGCCTTCTGCTCCTTGGCGTGCCGCACTGCTTCCAGGGTGTCCGCGGTCTCACCGGACTGCGAGATCGCAACGACCAGTGTCGACCGGTCGAGAACCGGGTCGCGGTAACGGAATTCGCTCGCGAGCTCCACCTCCACGGGCACTCGCGTCCAGTGCTCGATCGCGTACTTGGCGAGCAGCCCCGCGTGATACGAACTGCCACACGCGACGACGAACACCTTGTCGAACTCGCGCAGCTCCTGGTCGGCGAGGCGCTGTTCGTCGAGGACGATCCGGCCGCCCTTCTCGTCGACGACGAAATGCCCCATCAGGGTGTCGGCGACGGCGGTCGGCTGCTCCTCGATCTCCTTGAGCATGAAGTAGTCGTGGCCGCCCTTCTCGGCGGCGGCGAGGTCCCAGTCGATGGTGAACGGCCGGCTGACCACGCCCTCGGTATTGCCCGCGAAGTCGGTGACCGTGTACCCGTCCTTGGTGATCACCACGGCCTGGTCCTGACCGAGTTCGACCGCCTCGCGCGTGTGCTCGATGAACGCGGTGACATCGGAGGCGATGAACATCTCGCCCTCGCCGACCCCCACTACCAGCGGCGTCGACCGACGAGCCGCCACGATCGTGCCGGGATGGTCGGCATGGGTGAACACCAGCGTGAACGCGCCCTCGAGCCGCTGCACCACGGACAGCGCGCTCGCGGTGAAGTCTCCCGCGGTGGGGCCCGCGGCGTAGGCGCGCGACACCAGATGCACCGCGACCTCGGTATCGGTGTCGCTGAGCAGCTCAACGCCCACGTCCTCGAGCTCGCGGCGCAGCGGCGCGAAGTTCTCGATGATGCCGTTGTGGACCACGGCGAGCTTGCCGGAAATGTCGCGATGCGGGTGGGCGTTGCGGTCGGTCGGCGCACCGTGGGTGGCCCAGCGGGTGTGTCCCATCCCGGTCGACCCGGCGAACCGCTCGGTCCCCGTCTCGCCCAGTTCGGCCTCCAGATTGGCCAGCCGCCCGGCCTTGCGTTCGACCGCGAGAGCACCGTTTCCGTCGAGGATCGCGACCCCCGCGGAGTCGTATCCGCGATACTCCATGCGCCGCAGCGCGTCGACGACAACGCCCAGCGCATCCCGGTATCCGACGTACCCCACGATTC
This sequence comes from Nocardia sp. FBN12, assembly GCF_054031145.1. Lineage (NCBI taxonomy): Bacteria > Bacillati > Actinomycetota > Actinomycetes > Mycobacteriales > Nocardiaceae > Nocardia > Nocardia sp. FBN12. Next base: position 7,056,595 of record NZ_CM132926.1, on the reverse strand, counting down.
CGCACATGGTCCCCCACCCTACTGATCGGATAGTCTTCTGGCCGTGTCGGTGTCTGCGAAATCGCTCATGAGCGCCCTGTCCGTACGCGGTCCCCACCGGGTCCTGCGCGGAAATCTGGGGATCGCAGGTCAGCCGGGTGTGGTGTACACGCCCGAGTCCGGGCTGAACCTGCCCGCTGTCGCGTTCGCGCACGGCTGGCTGACCAGCGCCGAGAACTACAAGAGCCTGCTGGAACACATCGCGTCGTGGGGTTTCGTGGTCGCCGCGCCCGACACCGAACGCGGCCCGATCCCGTCACATCTGGACCTCGGCACCGACTTGCTCACCACGCTCGACATCGTCAGCAAGGTCCGCCTCGGTGACGGCACCATCAGCGTCCACCCTGACCGCCTCGCCCTCGCCGGCCACGGCATGGGAGCCGGCGCCGCCGTGATCGCCGCAGCTCAACGCCGCGTAGCCGCGGTCGTCGCACTCTTCCCCGCTCCCACCTCCCCCGCCGCGGAGAACATCGCCCCCGAACTCGACACTCCCGGCCTGATCCTGACCGGCGACGACCTCGACTCGGTCAGCTCCAACGCCCGCCCCCTCGCCACCGCCTGGTCGGGCCCCTCGATCCTGCGCACCATCGACGGCGCCACCCACAACGGCATCATCGAAGGCCGCCGCCTCTTCGCCGCCCTCGGCGCAGGCCGCTACGAACACAAAACCGACAAAGCCACCCGCGCCCTGGTCACCGGCTACCTCCTCGCCACGCTCCTCGCCGACAAGAAGTACGCGACCTTCGCCGACCCGGAAGCCGACATCCCCCACACGAAGGTTGTCGACCCGCACGCCGAGGTCGAGGTCGAGGCGCCGAAGCTGTCCATCGGCACGGTCGCCAAACTGATCCGCGGCTGAGTTCGCGAACCAGCCAGTGTCGCAGCAAGATTCACCGAAGCGCTCAGCATTCCTGATCTACCTACTGCTCGCCACCTTCGGACTCTGCCTCGGTTCGGCGACGCTGTTCTTCGCCAGCCAACCGATCAATGTCGCCGCCTACTGGCTCGGCTACGGAACACCCCAGCAGGTCGTCGTCACCAAGGGGTCTTCGAGTTTCAGCGCCGGCCGTGGCGATCCAGGCGAAGGCCGAGTAATCGCCGACAACAGCACAATTCGCCTCTACGGCGTGCAGACCGGCGAAACAGTAACGGCCCGACCACGACTGATCGCCATCGGCGCAAACTCCTACGCCTTCCACAGCCCCTTGTCTGCCACAGCGGATCTGCTGTACCTGATCCCCACCGCCCTCTTCGGCTTCCCGTTCACCCTGCTCATACTCGGCATCGTCGCCCCGCAACGCCTACGACGAATCACGGAATGGCTCAAAACCCGCACAGGGAACACCACCGACTCATCCTCGACATGAACTGAAACGGCACCGACTCATCGACGCCGAACCCCCTCCGCGAGCGGATCCGGAATGCGGCGATGTGGGTCGTCTGGGGCGCCAGGGCCGTGACGAAGATGTCCCGCATCGGACCGAGCACCATTTCTTCCGACGGTCATGACCGTATGGACTCTCTGATTCAGAAGAACAGATCCTTCGCCCGAAGGATCTCCCTGACCCGCTTGTTGTGCGCGCCGACGCGATTCCGCTCCTGCCGGGCCTGTTCGGGATCGTCGAAGTGCCGGTGCACCAAGATGAGATTCTCCAGCGGCGTAACCGAGCCATCCTCACGAATCCGGTAGTGAGAGGAGGTTTCCCCGTCGTTTCCCTCTTTGTAGAAGTCAAGGAAGTATCCGGTCTCGTCGTGCTCGGCGCGGACGACAATCCGCTCGCGGGCCGACCCTTCTGGTGCGATCAACCCGATCCCGATCCCCATCGGCAGTGGATCAGGGAGCGCGGCGATGTGGGTCGTCCCCGGCTTCAGAGTTGTGACGAAGATGTCCCGCACCCGAGCTGGCACCATCTCTTCCGACGTCATGACTGTATGGTTTCACTGATTCAGAAGAATAGATTCTTCGCCTGCAGGATCTCCTTGACCCGCTTGTTGTGGGCGCCACGGCGCTCCCGCTCTTGCCTGGCCTGTTCGGGATCGCCGAAGTGTGGGTGCACCAAGATGAGATTTTCCAGCGGCGTGATCGAGCCATCCTCACGAATCCGGCAATGCGAAGAGGTTTCCCCGTCGTTCCCCTCTTTGTAGAAGTCGAGAAAGTAGCCGGTCTCGTCGTGTTCGGCGCGGACGCGAATCCGCTCGCGCGATGAGCCTTCTGGTGCGACCAACCCTATCCGGACCCCCAGCGGCAGTGGGTCCGGGAATGCGGCGATGTGGGTCGTGGTCAAGGTCGCGACGAAGATGTCCCGCACCCGATTGGGCACTTCTTCCGACGTCATGGACGTCTCCCGTCAGCGAAGTCGGAGATGTCATAGGCCACGCCGCCCCGGACCTCGAACAGGATGTTCTCCCCAGGCTGCCGCTCCCACCACGTCCCGCCGACCTCACCAGCGACCGAGGTGAACGCATTCCAGTCGTAGACGGCACCTGTGGTGTGATTCGCGAGGAAGCCAGGCAAATCCCAAGAAGCAATGGACAGCGATCTGAACAGCTCGAGCACCGCGGCCGGGGGGAGCTTGCTCAGGGAGTCGTTGACCGCCCCCACAAGCTCTGGACTGACGACTACATCGCTACGTTCTTCGCGCAAGCCCTCACCACCTCGATGAACCCAGCCATCTCCCCTCGGTGGAAGTCGCCACGGTCTTCACGTAAGCCCACCGCCGCCAGTCAGGGAAATGTGGCATTACTCAGGAAACATAGTTGCACGAGCCGTGAATGTTATCAAGGATCAACTGTGAAAAACGTCGGAGTGAGGTTCGACTTCCAGCCGTCGGCTATCAGTGCGGAAACTGCGGACTGCAGCAATTCGTGTTCACCAGTGCCTTTTTCCATCCACCGCGACCAGTTGACCGCCAGCGTGAGGTTGGGAGCGATGTCATAGTCGATCCGGAAGGTCACCGGGGGAAGCGCGGGAAAGTCGTCTGACAGGGGGGTCAGCCATGTGGTGCCGTCTGTCCTGGAATCAGTACTCAGGACGAGATCTCGATCCCAAAGTGTCACGGGAAGCTGGCCGCCCGCAGCAGATTCGTCAACATCCACGATACGTGTTTCATATCCGTCCGGCCAAATACCCTTGAACATTACGAAATAGCCATCAGGGCACGTTGCACTTGACAGTGCCTGCCGATAGATTGTTCGCATCGATTCGCCGGTTATCTCGTGGACGCGCTTAGTCGTAGCGGGCGGACCTACCGGAGGGAATGCGGTCGCCGCTGGAACGTCGCGCTCCAAAACTTCCCAGTATGCCTCTGACGGTTCCGGATCGTCGGTTTCGAGCCATGTACCGTCGAAAGCGCAACCGAGCCACAAGTCGGCCCGCGTTGGACGTGCGACAGCCGAGAGATGATCGAGGGCCCGAATGGTGTGGGCAAAAAGCTGCTCTGAACTAGCGATGTCGTCAGAAAAATCCAGCGTGAACGCGAGGTTCTCACCATGTGGTCGATATCCAGTGTAGGCAGTCACGAATTATCCCTTTCCCATCCATTGGTTCCACGTACTATTCGCCCGAGAAGATTGCCGTGCTCGTCGACGATGTTGACTGCGTCCAGGTTAGGCAAATACTTATGTACTTTCGACTCGTTTCGGTTGAACCCCGTGGCCAGATCGTCGAGTAGGTTTCTCGTTTGTCGATGAATTCCGCCTGCATAGACGTCATAATCCAACCCGTTCGGGTGGAACCTCTTCTCATTGTTCGCGCCTGTGACAGTGTGACCCTGTTCCGGCGGAGTTGGAATGACCACCGTCGTCTCGGCGGTCGGCACACGGCCAGGAGTGGGAGTCTCCGCCTTATCAGCTCCGTGTGTTGCTTTGCCTACCATTTGAGTGTGTGCGGTCGGGACATCTTTCATACGTTCGACCTCGACACGCCGCTCTACGGCCGTCTCGCCGTTGGCAGTGCGTTCCACGAGTATGTCGAACGACCGGCCTCCGCCGTGTTCGCCGGGGTTGAAGCGGACCCGCATCTCGGGATCATCCGCAATTTCCCGTGAGAGGCGATCCAGCTCAGTGAGTTCAGCAGCCTTGTCGAGTACTTGGTCTGGGTCGTTGGTGCGGGTCTCGGTTTCACTCAGCCATCCGTCGAGTCCTCCGACGTTGCCATTGTTCGCCTCACGCTGGAGCAGCTCATGGAGAAGGTCCGCCAGATCTGGTCGGCCTGCGGCGGTTAGGACGTCGGCGATGTCATCGGCCGACGAGGCCGAATCCGAGTTGGCGCCATCGGAGGATTGCTGTTGGTCGCCGCGGGGTGAGGGGCTATGCGGGGCACTACGGTCACGGGCGGAACCGGTGTCGTAAGTGGTGGGTTGAGTGGTGCTGTGGGCTGTTGTTGTGCCGCCTGCGTGGTGGGATTGCCACTGCCCGTCGGGTGGCACTCGTGGGCTGCGGGAACCGTCGGAGTTGGTTACTGCACTGGAACTGAAGACGTTTCCGCTGGCATCGGTCCAGGCGGCTTGGGTCGGAGCCAGGACTTCTACGCCCAAGTGTTGGGCGAGGCGGCCGGCGAAGCCGTTGGTGGAAGCGTCGCAGCCGATGAGGCGGATCGGAGTTACGCCGTCCCAGTCGGAGCGTCGGATCAGGTCGCCGTATTGCTCGGGGGTGAGGGTTTGTCCGCCGACAACGGCATGGCCGTCGGGGGTTATGTGGGTGTCGGCGGTGAAGCGGTTGGGGTCGGCGGGGACTCGGTGGGGAAGGTCGCCCATGGTGGGGTCGCCGCGGTGGTGGGAGATGCCGGCGGGGGTTTGTTCGGCGTGGTTGTTGTGGATTTCGTCGAGGTCGACGGTGGGGTCGGTGTCGACGGGAGTTTCTGGGGTTGTGGCGTGCTGATCAGCCCATGAAGGCTGGTGCGCGCCGGTCATGGTCGCGCGGTCGATGTCGGCGGCGAGTTGTCGGATGTCGTTGGGGGTGAGGCCGGGGGTGTTTTGCGGTGGGAGGCCGAGGTGTTGGCGGACGGTGTCGGCTAGTTCGGTGGTGGGGGTGGTGCTGAGGTCCAGGTGGAGGTCGGCATCGTTCGGGTTGGTGGCGGGAACGACGTCGACCATTACCCAGTCGCCGTTGGCAAATTGGTTGCCCTGGTTCAGGTTGTGGTCGATGGTTCGTTGGGCGTTGTCGGCAATCGCATCGCGGACGGCCGGCGGTAGGTCCGGGTTGCTGGTGATGTGCGCGGTGATACGCATGACCTGGACGGGTTGGCCGAGCGCGTTCGGATACCGCGCCACCTGGTATTGGCGGCCGCCGTATGGACTCACTCGGACCGACTGGTTGTTTTCTGGGGTGCGAGCGCGCAGAGATTCTCTGGCATGGCGGGCTTGGTCCGCGTTGGTGAGTTCCTGCGGGGTGTAGGCAGGCTGGGCCGAGGTAGGTGAGGCAGAGGTCGAGTTGACCGACGGTGCCGACGCGGGCGGCGGTAGCGTGGCGGTTGCGGGCGCAGAAGTCGACGGGGTGGAGTCAGGGGTACTCGTTACCGCTCGATCGTTTCCTCCATCGGCCAGGATCCCGTTGTCCGGCTGAGCATCTCGGCCCAAGCCGTCGCTTCCGAGAGCGTGCCCCCGCTCGGATGGAAGTACAGGGTTTCCTTGTTGATCGTGATCAGCTCGGTTGTCCCCGGGTTGTTCGGTTGATCCAGGTCGGTCACGTGGACTTGATACTGGACCGTCTGTGGGTCCTCGAAGGTCTTCAGCAGGTGGATTCGACGGAGTGGTGGATATACCTGGCCGCCCTGGATCGGTTGGCCCGTTTCGATCGCCTGGTCGAATTCCTCCCCGATCAGATGGGGCGGCAGGCTCCGGTGCGCTGTTATCACCCCGGTGTGCTTGTTCAGAACGTAGTTCCCCTGCCCTAGTCCCATCCCCTGGGAGACTTCTTCCTCCGTCAGGACTCCCCGACCCACCCAACCGTGTCTGGTCTCGATCGTTCGAAAATCCCGATTCGGGCCAAAGACCTTGGCCAGCAGTTGTTGGGCCTGTTCCAGTGTGTGAACTTGTTCCGGCATGTGGTGTCCCTCCATTGGCATCGACTGGGAAGAAGCCCAACGCCATCGATCCCGCGACCATGGTGGGAGGCGGTGAGTCAAATGTTTGGCCGGATTGCGGATCCCACCATACGGGGCCACTCGCACCCGGCGGATACACGATAACTGTCGCGTGCGCGCCGTCGGTCTCCGGCGAACCATCCTGGTTGAACTTCGGATTGCCTTGGTTGTCGAAGGCCTGCCAGGTGTTGATTACCAGAGCGGAGGACCCTGGCCCCAACGACGCTATGTGGTCGTGGAGCGCCTGGAACTGCGCAGGAATCGGCAGACCCGCAAAATGATAGGATGTTCCGCCGAGCCACGCTGCCGCCCGTGCAGTGCCGCCCTCCTCGCCACTCTCATTATCGCGACTCCCGTCGGAAAGAGCGTCCGGCCAACGAGGCGCGGACACCTGAGGAACGCCGTAGAACGACGAAAGCGCGGACAACGAACAATCGAGACAGTTGTTTCGTCGCCCGCCTCGCGTCGGTCCGCCATCGTTGACGGATTGGCCGTACGGATGGGTGCGAGGGTCTGCACCGACCGTGAATTGGTTGCCGTTACGGAGCTGGTCCTCGACCCGATTCTGGTGGGACGCCTGCTCAACGGGTTCGAGACGGAACGGAGCCATTACTCGACTGTCGGACGGGTTGGTGAACCGGGCCGGCGTATTGGCTCGGGCAATGTCGTTGCTGATCGCGCGGAGGTCATCCGGACTCAGTGGAGTATCCGGCGCGCTGCGCGGCAAGCCCATGTGGGCACGCAGATCGTTTGCCAGGTCGAATGCGTGTTGCTGCAAGTTCAGTTGCAGGTCAGCGGCATTCGGGTCAGTGGTCAGTTCGAGATCGACCAGGAACTGGTCCCCACTGAGGAGGTCTTGGACGTGATTGAACGCGGAATCGACTGCGTGCTGGGCGAATTCGATCTCCTGGCTCAGTTCCGCCGGGGTCATCAGATGCATGTTGGGGATGTAGGCACGGATGGTGGCTACCGAGACCCAACGGTTGCCGACCTGGAAGCGGCGAATTCGGTAGGAGGGGCGCGGTTGAGAAGGATTTTGGTTCGTACCGACGGTGGTTGTCCGGCCGTCGTGTGACGGTTGGTTACGCAGAGCTTCGCGTAGTGGACGGGCGTCAGGGCTGTAGCCGGGATCGGGGAGTTGGTTCGTCGTCGGCGTCGGCGTTGTAGTCGGCGTAGCGTTTTGCGGTGTTGCCTGGGTGGGGGTTGAACCCGGATGACTGCCGGTGTCAGAAGCCGTGTGTGTTTCGAAAGGCGTCGTCGCGGGAGTCGTGGTCTGGCTATTCGACGGCGCCGTCGGGGAAACAGTGGGCGCGACTGCCTGGGTTGTAGTCGCGACTGTCGGGGGTGGCGGCGAGGTCGTTCGGGGCGACGACGTGCCCTGGACGAATAGCGGTGGCGGCGGCGTGGTCGTGGGAGGCGGGGTGACAACTGTTGCAGGCGTAGAGGTTCCGGTTGGCGGGGCCAGAGTCGTTGTGGCGGCAGCAGTTGAGGTGTCCGTGGTGGTGGGGCGGCTGGCGTCGGGGCTGTTCGTGGGTATTGACGGAGGTGACGTGGTGGAGGGCGTCGGGTTGGTGGCAGCGGGAATCGACGTGGCTGGTTGCTGAGGCGTCGATTCCGGTGTTGCGGGCGGCGTCGGCGGTGGTGTTGCTGTCTGAGGGCTCGACGAGGTGGCGCCCGGCAGCGCCGTGTCGCTCGGCGGTGTTGCGGTCGGATTCTGTTGTTCAGTCCCAGTATTCGCAGGAGCGTTGTCTGTCGGAGTGCTCGACTGGAGTGGGGATTCTTGTGAGGGAAGATCCAGCGACGAGGTCGTGTTGACCGGCGAACTGGGTGAAGACGCAGGATCGCCGGAGGGCGGGTTGCTGGGGGTTTCGGTGGTCGGGCTGGTCGACACAGGGTTGCTGGTCGGTGTCGATGTGTCGGTGCCGTTGGCGGCAGATGCCGGGGGGTCGCCCTGGGTTGGTATTGCGGTGGATCCGGTGCCGTTCGGGATCTGCGGTGTGGTGTCGCCGGTCGATGGCGTTTCGGTGGGTGTGTTGGTGTTCGGGCTCGCCGGCGAAGAGTCACCGGGCTGAGACTCCGGGGATGCCGCCCCATTCGAGGTGGGCGATGGGGCAGAAGTGTCGCTACCGTTTGACGTACCTCCCACACCGTTGCCGTCGGTATTCGGCGCAGCGGAGTCGCCCGGTATCGGAGTTCCGTTCGCGCCGTTGCTGTTCGGTGTAGCGCTGGATGGCTCGCCCGTCGAAGGGGTTTCGGGTGCACTGTTCTGGGGCGAGGTCGCTGCCCCACTGTCCGCGCTGGGTTCACCAGTGGATGCGGGGGTAGTCGGCGAGCCGGTATCTGTCGCGGCGGGAGTAGTCGGGGCGGCGGCCGTTGGGCTGCCGGTCTCGGCCCCAGCTGGGGCGGTATGGGCGCCATCAGCAGGGCTGCCGTTGTCGGCCGGCGACTGATTCCCGCCCTCTGACGGTGCACCGGTTCCCGCAGGGGACGTCGCACCGGGAACGGTACTGCCCAACTCGGGAACTGTAGGAGCTGTGGAACCCGCACCATGAACACTGGAATCGATCGCGCTGTGCACACCACCCGCGCCCGCACTGGTGAAGGTATCGACACCGATATCGAGTTGGAATTCCCGATCCATGAACGCCGCACCGACACCAGCAGCAGCGACCTGAGCCGAGACATCAGCACCCAGTTCGGTGACCGCACCACCAACGACTTTGCTCGCAGCCTTGCCCACGGCTGAGGATGCGGCGTCACCGAGAGCGCCGGTCCCACCGCCCAACACACCACCGACCGCGCCACCGACAGCACCACCCAGGGTCGCCAACCCCAGATCGGCCAACCCGAACTTGTCGCCGGTGCGATCACCGTTGGAGACCTGGATCAACCGGGCCGCGAGATCGACACCGCCTTCTTCGGCCGCTTCGAACACCGCACCCCACAACGCCATCCGGCCCGCGGCTTTGGCCGCACCCCGGGTGAGCATGCGAGCGATGAGTTGACGGACCGCGATCCGGACCGCGATCTGGCCCGCGATCCGCGCGGCCGCGGAGGCGATCAATCCGACACCGGTCCACGCGGTCGCGAGGATCTCGACCGCGGTCACGATCATCGTGCCGATGATCACGAGCTTGGTGTGCTCGATATCGTTGGCACCATCTTCGAGCAGCTCCGCCTGCTTCTCACACCACTTCCGCACCGCGGTAAAGGTGGCCTGATCACCAGCGAGGAGTTTGTCACGCAACGTCTGGATCGAGGTATGGGTTTCACCCTCGGAGATCGCCGACAACACCACGTTCAACACTTTCGCGGCGTCGTCGTCGACGGTATTGAGAGTGGTGGCCATCGCGGTCCACCCGTCAGCGACACGGCGCATCGCGGTTTCGTCACCGTCGGGCCAATCACCGGCTCCGAGAATGTATTTCGCGACCCATTGGAGTTCGTCGGGGATCTCGATACCCATCTACAACGAACCCGCTACCTGACCGAGAGCACCGGCCTGGGTGGTGTCCTGGTTGTCGAAGGTCTCGGCGACAGTGACCATGTTCTGCCCCAACTGGGTCATGATCGTGGCCAACCCCGTCACCGCTTTCTGACCCGGGTCGACACCGGGGGTGTAGTTCTTGGCGAACGCGGCACCGATCTCGTCACCACCCCAACACTCACCCTCGGCCGCGATAACTGCGGCCAGCGCTTGAGCAGCGGTCGTGATCGTGGACGCGACCGCGACGAACCCGGGTTGGGTGTTGCGCAGCGCTTCGGGATCGACGTTGACTGAACTCATCGCAGATAGGTCCGGTTGCGGAAGTAGTCACCCTCGTCATCGTCGGTGTCATCAACAAGCCGCTCGGGTGCTTCCACGACCGGTTCGGGCAGTGGCGGCGGTGGCGGGGTCAACTGCGCGATCAGGTCTTTCATGCTCGGCGCACCCGGGACCAGGTCCGACAGGTCCGGCATCGACCCACTCAACGGGCCCAATGCCTGCTGCTGGGTCTGCGCGGTTCGCCGCGACAACTCCGAGATGGCCTCGGTCACCGAGCTACCCAACGATTCCGGGGTCGTCTTCTTGAACGCATCGGCCGAGATGTGGACCTCTGACACACCCGCGATCGTCCCGGACACCCGAACCAACCCGTCGGCCGACCACACGCTCACCAGTTCCGTGGCATGGGACTGGGCGTCGAGCAAGACGGCCTTCTCCGTGTTGAACGTGTCGAGCATCGAATCGATCTGCGCACGCAACGCATCGTTCTCAGCCCGGGTGGGCGCCGACCAGTCGTCCATGAAGCCTCGATCCGATAGAAATCACGTCCACAGGATTGGACGCACGAAGACAGACAGCGGTTGCATCGTGTGACGGGAATCTCACTCGCCACCGACAACACCCTGCTGGTTACATATGTGACACGGATCTTCCTCGTCGGACTATCGTCGAACTTACGTCGCACCGCGCATAGACTCCGCAGCTGCGCGAAAGTCCGGGTGGGCCGCCACGTAAGCGAACTTCTCATCGTCTATCGGACGAAATTCCACCGGCTCGGTTCCCTGCTTGAGCAGTAGCACCGCTATTACCAGTCCGACAGGAAATGAACCGGGGACAACCATTAACACCATCGGCAAAACCAACGAATCGCTGGCTTTCAACCCAGCCCATGCGGCTACGACCAATACCACCACCACAGCCAAATTGGCGGCCATAGCCTTCATGAGAACGGACGCAATACGACGGCACCACCTACCGTAACGTTCACACCGGTCACACACCGGCCACTTACCTACCAGCACAGTCGAGCACGGCCCCAAATGCTCCGACGTACCCCGAGCGAGACCTTGGCGCGGGGAACGCGGGTGACGTCGCGTTTCGAAAAAGTGTTCGCGGATCGGCTTACGCGATGTGGCTGGGCGACCATGTCGACTACAGACATCTGGGAGATCTTGAGCAATCTCCAACTCAAGTGGCTCAGCGGTCCGCGCACTCTTTGCCACGTAGAGCAACCTGGTCGACGGCCGTGAATTCTGGCACCGACGTAAACCAATCTTGACATCGCCGCTGTATTGCCGTTGATAACTCACCGAAGCCAGCCACCGTTGCGACGATCCTGAAAGTAGAGATCGTCGTCATCCGGTTCATCAGGCGTGACGATCCGATCACGATCGGGTTTACGAGTGCCAGGAATTACGCGATCGTGCAGCCCCGAACCTCGGGCGTTCGAATTCGGGGTCGGCGAAGGAGCTGGTGGCTCGCTCGGTGAAGTGTCCGCAACCTCCTCGGGAGCTTGGTTCCGGTAGCGCTCCAGCACCGCCTCTCCAGCTTTCGCCAATTGCAGCATTTCCTTGAGAGTCTTACTATTGAGTTCGGCGGCAACAGTCGGCATGACAGCGTCACCGAGTTTCGTTAACGCACCACTTTGCGCGAGATCACGCAACGAACCATTACCGCTACGAATCTCTAGCAGCTGCTTTTTCAATTCTGCATCGATCGGACTGTCAGCCAGGACCTTTAGCGCCTTCGACAAATGGCGCGACATCCCGGCATCACCATTGACGAGATCTAGCATCGGCTCATTGTGTTGCTTCACTACGATACTCCCGGATGATCGTACGAAGAACCCGGAAGAGCCGGAATCTGCGATGCCTCTACCGCCGCTTGTACGCCGGTACTCATCAACCCGACAAGGGCCTCCGAACTGTTGACCATGTGGCCGAGGTCGCCGATGATTTTCACCACCTTGGTTGCCATCATGGCAGCGATCGCCGCCGCCGCCAGTTCGAGCGTAATCCACACTCCGGCACCAACAGCTGTCGCTGCTGCGGCCTTTGCCGCCAACCACGTCACCAACCATTGGATAGCGAGATCACCAAGCCATTGCACCAGGTCAGCTATCCCGTTTGCCATGCCGTACGAGGCAAGCGCGTAGCTGGCGATCTCTTCGGCGACCTTACCCATGGCTTCGGCCTGACCCTCGAGAGCCGCTGTCAGGGACGAAAAATAGGATCTAGCACTCTCAGCCGCATTCCCCTGCCAGGTGTTCTCCACGTTGGCCATCGCAGCCTCGATAGCCGCCCTGTACTCGGTATTGTACTCCGATAGCTTTTTGATCGCATCGCCAGACTTCTGCAGTGCAACCCAATCACCGGAAAGATTGTTGGTAATCGTGCCGATGCAATTGAATCCTTCGCCCGACATAAAGGGCGCCGTGGCCATAGAGATCAGATTGTTGAGATGATAGGTCAGACTGGTTCCGTTACCGCTGATGATCAACTCAACGTAATCATGCACGGGATCCGAGCTTTCCGGGTCCACTAGTTTCTCAACCGGATATGCAGCAGTGGATGTCACTTACCCAGCCTTCCGTAGTACTCGTCCATGCTCTTGGCCGTGGCCAAATCAGTGGTGCGATACATCCTCGAGGCATTCGTCAGTTCCGTGGATGAATTGTCAGTGACTGCCCCCAGTCGCTCGTAGTTCGATTTCAGCTGATCGCACACTTCCTGAAGTTGATCAAGCACCGGCGTTAGTACGAGACCGCCACTTTTCTCAATTTCGAGCCACTCTTTCGAATACGATACGGCTCGGCTATTATCTTCGGCTATTTTCCATAGACTACGAGCTGTCTCATCAAGATCATCTGGGATAACACTGAAATCTTTCGCCATTTCCTACCTATCGGTACTGCGGCTGATCTTCGCGAAGTCGCCGCGCGGCGGTGTCGATCCAGGCGGTGAAGACGCCGGTGAGGTTCTGTGGGGCTACCGGACGAATGTCGAGGTGGGTGCTGTTGCGTTGTTCGATGTAGCGGCCGTCGCCTGTGATGTCGTACCACTGGATGAAGCGGTGTCGATCGGAGCGGGCGTGGTAGTTGCCGAGGCGCAGGATCGCGTGCCCACCGCCGTCGGCGGGGCGATCAGCCAGACGCCGGAAACGTCGGTGTTCGGCGATGCGTCGGTCGTCGGCGAAGTAGCCGTTCGCCGCGGCCGGTGGCGGTTTGATGTCATCGACGTGGAAGGTTTCAGGGCGTGCGGTACCTGGCGTGCACGGCGGGATGGCAGCGGTGATCGCGGCGGGCAAGCTCTCGGGGCGCAGGAGTTCGGCTCGGATATCGCCGAATTCGTCGTTCATAGCGGTTTGGAAGAGCAAGGCCGCGTAGTGGGCGGTGTAGGCGCCAACGATGCGGTACTGCTTGTGTGTGGTGCCGTCACCGCGGTAATGACGCACCGTGCTGCCGATGATCTCCACGCGCATCTCACACTGCGAAATGGTGTGCATCAACAGATTGATGCGCCCGCGTTCGTCGCTATCGCAGCTCGCGCGCACGGCGGCGTGATGCGCGTCGAGTCCCTCGCGCGTGGCGAATCTGCTGCGATAACGCAGCGGGTCGGGCATCAGATCGTTTGCGTCGGAGAACCAGTGTGTCGCGAAGGTGTCCGGGTCCCAGTTCCATGTCATAGCGTGCCCCTCATGCCCCGATGACCCCACCCGGAGGCAGCGCGGGCGGCTGAACGCCGAGGAGCTCCGACTCGCGGTCGTAGACCAAGTAGTCCGGCGTGGCGTGCTCATCGTCCTCGCTGCCCTGGCCGCCACGGGCACCACCAGCGCCCATGCCTCCCATGCCGGGCATACCGTTACGTCCGGCCGCTGCGTTGCCCGCCGATGCGGCTGCGACCGTGCCAGCTCGAACACCACCGGGTGTACCCGGCACCGCCTTGCCCGGTGACGCCGCGCCGCCTGCAGCCAACCCGGCGGCCGCGCCGCCGCCCCCGCCCCCGGATCCGCCGGGAGTGCCGCCGGTGGGTGTGCCCGAACCGGGCTGTCCTGTTGACGGAACGGCGGTTTGGGGGACGGTCGACTGTGGGGTCGTTTCTCCAGGCGAGGTCGACTGCGGCGTCGTCGACTGAGGGTCCTCGGCAGTCTCGTCCCCTGGGTTCGAGGACTGAGGATCTTCGGTGGCTGGATCCTCGGTAGTCGGTTTCTCTGTGGTGGGTGTAGCAGTCGTCGGGGTTGCGGAGTTCGCACCACCGTTGCCGCCGTTACCACCGCCACCGTTGTCTCCGCCGGATGACAGATCATCGGCCTTCACCGGATCTCTGGGTTGCGGAAGTACAGGTATTCCCCCAGCTGCGGCGGAGATCGGGTTCACATAATGCTCGTCGACAATTTTCTGCGCCTTTTCTTCCTCACGCTTGTCGGGATCGCCGTCGAACCAGTCGCCAGGATTCCAAGCACTCTGCGCGTCACCGTACTCAGGCATCAGCTCTTTGGTCTTGAGCACCGCGTCGACCGCATTGCTGACTCGAGTGCTCATCGCGTTCAAGGTCGGCGTCAGATTCTGCGCGTCGACGGCGTATTCGGAGATTGCCTGCCTGGCAGTGTTAGCCGCGTTCCCGCTCCACGCCGAGGTACTCGAACGATTGATCCGTGCGGCGAAGATCTCGATGTCTTGTTGCCACCCCGAGGCGATCTTCGCGTAGTCGGCTTTGGCCTCGATCGCCGGATCGGCCACCAGCTGATCGAAGGTGGTCTTCAAGGTGATGTGCGAGCGACCTACCGCACTATCGGTCATACCCCGAGTCACCGAGTCCTCGTATTCCAATCCGCTCATTTCCTCGCCTGAAATCCGTGCGGAGCCGACTCCATCAGCTCGGTGTACTTCGCCGCGAACTCTGTATCACTTTGTTGGTAGCGGTTAGCGACCTCGCGGTGCAGCTGCTGGATGCCGTCAATGATGTCCCAGTGCTTCTGCAGGATGGCGTACACGTCATTTCCACCTGCATCGCCTTTCGCTTTCGCACGAAAGCGACCGACAAGCAGCGAGGTGGACTTGATCCAGTCGCTCTGCTCGCCCAGCCCCCAGACCTCACGGTTCGAGATATCTTGCGCCACGCCCTGGTACATCTTGATCTGATCCTTCATCGCCTGGCAGTCGCGTTCGATGTACACGAACTCCTCGACATTGACGTAAAGATCGTCGCTGAACGAAACCGTCAACTGACCGTTCTTTGCCGCATCGATCAAACCCTGCATCGGCTTATCGCCACTCATCGCCGTACCCCCTGCACCTCTCGGCGACTCGGTGAAACATTACGCCCCAGCCGCGATCAACGGAACAATCTTCTGTGCCACTGACATACCGATGTCACACGCGTTCAGATGCTTGGTCTTCGGCGACGAACCATGCCCGTTTTCGACGGAAAACTCAAGGCTGCCGCGATGCATCTGCACATTCACGACGCACTGCTCTACGCCAGTTGGATCCGCGGCCTGGTGAGTCGTCAACACTGTTCTGCCGTCAACGACATCTTCCCGCCCGGGATAGTTCTTCTGCCGCAACATATCCAGCGTGAGGTTGGTAAGGCTCACAGTCGTCGTGTAGCCATCGGACACAACATATCGACAACCACGCCACTTGATCTTGCCCCGTGCGGTGTTGTCATCAACATTGCCCTTGCGCAGCCCAGGAGTGATCGACGTCAACACATCCTGCGGAATGTTGCACGGATCAATCCCCGTCGGCACATCCTCCGCGATGCCATCGGCCGCCGATGTGCTCGTCGGGTTGCCGACCACCGGATCACCTGATGACCCGCACCCAGCCAACACCAACGCACCGACCAGCACGACGACACTCGATAGCGCTCGCATACCCACCCCACTGCCCTGCCGGGCTCTCGATTGCCGCCCAGATTAGCATCGGCGCGCAACCCTCGCCGGGCCGTGGCCGACCGGGAACACCCCCTCACGCGAGGTCCACATCGAGCGCAGCAGAGGGGCGCGACGCTCGGCGGACAACGAGTTCCTAACGGTGACACAGCCCATCTGCCTGCTCTCACTCACCCGGAGGCTCGATGAGTACCTCCACTCGCCCGGGCCAATCCGGTAGTCTCCAGTCGACCGAGGCGGGGAGCCCGAAACTGCACCGATCACGGCACAACCTGATCTTGGCGACTTGCGATGGGGATTCGCCGAAAGTTGATGGAACCGAACACATCCCTGGTGCGTCCAAAGTTGTAGACGACACTGAACCGAAGGGGGGATGCGATGAACTGGCTCGCCAGAATCGACAGCATCACTAACGAACATATCGATGCTGCCCGACAGACCCAAGACCGCGTCGAACAGGTCCAGCGCGAAGCTGATCGAGCGATACAGCAGATCGGGGAGCGTGTCGCCGCGATGGGGTTCGGCCCCGAGACGCCCGGGGAACGGACCGCTCGCGAGGCACGCGAGGAACAGGATCGACTCATGCGCGAATACCGGTTGCGACAGGAAGCGGCCGCGGCCGAACGTCCACGGGAAGGCTACGTGCAGCCGACCGACTGGACGGAACTGGACGAAGCTCGTTCGCAGGGATACGGGCGCGACTCATGGCTGGTGTAAATAGACATAAAGGCGTTGCCTATACTTTTTTAAGGGGAATGGTCGATGAGTGACTTTCTGAGCGTGGATTCGGATACCGTGCGAGCGCAGGGGGGGAAGCTTCAGGCCACTGCGCAGGAACTGACTGCCGTCGCCGGGTTATGGGGAAACATGTTCGCAGCGGGCGATTTGGGAGAAGAATACGCGGCAGAAGCACAGGAAATTGTTACTGGCTTCGAGAAAACGGTAGCCGCTGTCAAGAACTGGTCGCAGGCTTGCACAGCGTTCGGTGATGCGCTCACGAACAGCGCCAACAGCTTGCAGTACACCGATACCCAGTTTTCCGACGCGATCGGCAAAGTATCTGTCGATAACACCGGCAACCTCATCACGGGGGGGAAATAGGCGATGGGGGACAACTCTAAGATTGGACTCGGTAACGGTAACCCCGGATCGTGGGTTACCGTCAATGGCACCGGCGAAGACCGATCGGCGGTATGGGCAGGATACGGAAAACATAGCGCTGGTGACGTCCGGGTAAATGAGTCACTGTCCAGCGATTCCGGCGCCTACAACCCCGAATACGATGCGTACAAAATCCTGAGCGGCGGCTACGCCGGGTTCAGTGCCGCCAGGTTGCGCTGGTTCTATCTCGTAGCAGCACGATACGCCTTCTCCGGCCAAGGCGGAGAAACAAACGCGACCGGAATCTCAATCGAAGCAGAACGCGCGATCGACAAACCCTATTACCAGCAAGAGTATATGCAGCTAAACAACTTGGTTGGTGCCGCTCAGCGAATATCTGCCGCAATGCCGAAAATTGAGACCGCGCAGACCGATCAAGAGCAGGTAGTCCGCGTTCTCGAGGATTCCTGGCAAGGCACCAGCGGGGCAGCAGCAAAGGACAGGTTGAGCAAACTCAACACATGGTCCGACGAGGCAGCTAGCGAGATCGGGCAACTACCCGGGGTTATCAACGCCGCCGTTGATGGGATCAAGAGTTGCATTCAGAGGAAGGCCAACGCCTTTGCGGAACTATCCGGCGTTACCAAGATAAACGGCGTCGAAATGACAAACGGCGACAGTGGCGGGAACGGCATCAACCTCCGCGATGACGACGATGCAGCGGCAGGCAATGATGACGTTTCGATGATCATCAACTACGCAGCACGACGCGGTGTTGGCGATACCGTTCGAGCCCGGATACAAGTATTGGCCGACAATGGAGTATTCGGCCCAGACCGCGGCGGACTGCAGCACTTCGCTCCCGGTAAGGCGCCACACTATAGCGACGGCAACGACGTAGGCTGGGAAATTTTCGACTACCAAGCCACGCAACTATGCGATCAATGGCGCAAGCAATTTCGCGAGAGCGCGGAGGGATATTTCAGAGCGTACACAAATCTTTGCACCGAGACCGATGTCGCCGTAAAGGCATATTTGAAAGTCGTCACAGATGCGCTGAATAACGTTGAGCGTCTTTCCGCACCCCCCACGCCTGAATCCACTGGTCAGCCAGGGACAAAGACGCCGGAAACATCACCATCGACCGGCACCCCGTCAACTGGTACCCCTACGACCGCTTCTCCGACCGAGGATACGACCGCGAATCCAGCAACAACCCCCGCAGCAACAACTCCGACCACCACGACGCCAACCACCGACGACGGTTCGTCCACAGATCTGAGCAGTCTGTTGACCACAGTCTCGAGTGGACTATCGACCTTGAGCTCAGTTGTCAGCGAATTGTCGAGCCTCACGTCAGGATCAACCGGCTCAGCCGAGTCCATCGCCGAATCGCTCGGCACCGGCCTCAGTTCACTGGGAACGTCGATCACAAATGGCATCGAACAATTGAGCAGCTTGTTCAATGGAACCGGCTCCACCGAATTCAACATCGCCGGAACAACTCTCAGCTTGGCAACCGGTGAGGATGGGCAACTCAAGCTCACCACGACTGACTCGACGGGCACAGCCCACGAATACGGCCTCACCTTGAACGAAAGCGGTATCCCGGTAGTAACCGACAACACCGCAACCGACTCCCCCACCGCCGGTGAGCCATCAGCGGATTCAGGTCAAGCCCCTACGGGGCTCGAAGACGCCGGCGCAGCATCGAGCGCGACACCGAACACCGCCGGTTCGCTCAGCGCCAAAGATCAAGAATCCGAACACAACCCGAACAGTTACACCGGCGTCCCATCCTGGTCTGCAGAGAACGAAACCGATACCGAGCATCGGTCATCAATCCCCGTCGGCAGCGAGCAACAACCGAATCCTGGCGGCTCGGGGGCACAACTCGCTGAAGCAGGTCCGCTGTAAGTTGTTGCTTCGCAGTTACATGGTCAGCGACGCCAACAGCGAGTTCAGCTGAGGGGAAGCGCGTTCCACCACGCCATGAGGGCGCCCTCGACGACCGAATCGCCGACTTCGGGTCGGTCGCCGAGGTACCCGTACAGCACGTATCTCGAACGATTCAGATCGGATTCGAAGCTGGTGATGGTGGCGTAGTGGTTCCATATCTGGGTTACCGCAGTTTTGCGGTGGTAGACCGTGTAGGTCTGCCCGCCGTTTACTTCGCTGGCTTTCGCGTTCCCGGCGAACGTCGTCTCCAGGGCGGCAGCTGCTGCCTCTGGCGTTTCATAGGCGATGATGAAGTAGCCGGGGGTGCCAGTACTGCGGTTTGCGTCGCGGCTACAGTCCCAGGCAGTGGCCCAGTCCGTGTGCGTCAGCGACAGTGAGTTCAAGCCGACTGTGAGTGTGTCACCTTGCTTCCGCCAATAGCAGCGCTGCTTGTCGTGCGCCGCGATACCGTCAGCAAATGCCTCGTCGTTCGGGGGCGCCAGGAGGGGAAAGGCCTGGTGCACTGCGACCCGGTCAGTGGGCGATGCGGGCGATGCCGTGGAGGTAGCCGAGGAGGTCTGCGGTGACGACGAGCTTGCCTGGGTCGCGGCACTGCTGCGGTTGTCCCTGGTGACAGCGAAGAGAGTGCCGACAGCGACAAGTGCGATTACGGCCGCGACAGCGAGCCCGACAACCAAGGCTGCGGATCGTGTGGGCTGTCTCGGCGAAGTGAAGTCGGTCATCGGGCTCGGCGTGCCACCGCCTGGTGATTGCCAATGACGAAACTCCGCTGGAAAGGCTGAATTATTAGACAGCGCAGCATGATTCCACTGTGGTGGTGCGCTCTCATGTGTTGGACGGACTTCGGCAACGCGGGTAACCTCCGCTGCCGGCGAGGGTTCGATCAATGCCCGGCGAACAGCGGTGGCGAACTCCGTACAGGAGGCGAACCGGCCGTCAGGATGCTTAGCCATGCCCTTCGCCAGCGTTGTGTCCATTGCCACGGAGACTCCGGGGCGAGCGGCGGACAGCGATGGGGGTGGAAGTTGCAGGTGGCCGCGGATAACCTCCCCCGGGTGGGCCATATCGAACGGGCCTGCGCCGGTAAGTAGCCAGTACAACGAACATGCCAGCGAATATTGGTCAGTGCGGCCGTCGATGGTGGCACCGGTCAGTTGTTCGGGCGACGCGAAAGCCAAAGTCGCGTTGAAGGTTCCGGTCTGGGTCAAGCGGCTGGATTCCTGGTGCAATCGTGCGATGCCGAAATCTGCGAGAAATATTCGACCCTGCTGCCCTGGCTCGGAATGTTCCAGCAGGATGTTGGCTGGTTTGACATCCCGGTGGATGATGCCCTTGCGGTGGGCGTAATCCAAGGCAGCGGCCACTCCTTCGATGATCTGAATTGCTCGCTCCGCAGGAAGATCTCGCGGGGAGACAGTTCGAGCGTCGTCACCGTCGATGTGTTGCATCGAGATCCACAGCTGGTCGCCCTCGGCACCGCGGTCGTAGACCGTGACGATGTTCGGATGATCCAGCTGGGCCACGAGATCAGCTTCTCGCTCGAACCGAGTACGAACTTCCCTGTCGGAGAACAGGTCCCGATTCAGCAGTTTCAGCGCCGTTCGGCGAGGTAGTCGAGGATGATGGGCGAGGTACACGGCCCCCATGCCACCCTGGCCGAGCAGTCGCTCGATGGCGAACCCGGCGAACACCTCCCCGATTTGCAACACTATGTCCCCCAATAATCACCGGTCGAGGGGCCCACATTACCGGTGTCTCTCACCGACTTCGCGGTGTGTCTGCGGCTGGACCTGGATCAGGTGAAGGCGCACTTCGAGCCCCGGTATTCGCCTGAAGTGGTGCGTGTTCGCGGCTGCTACCCCAACCGATGCTCATCGCGGTCGCGGCGACGAGCACGTCGTTGGCACCGATCTCCTCGCCTCGATTGGTCCGGTCAGCGCACGCCCGCGTGAATGTGAACGCCCGCGGCTTGTACGTAACCACCGAGTCCAGGACCAGGTGTCGCCCCCGCCGAGTTGAGCAGGCTCAGTGCCTCAGCCATGGATCGGCCGCGTCGGCCACCCTCATTCGGCAACTGACCGGGTTGGACGTGGTCGGGGCGGTTCGGGGCTCATAGCCGCGACACACGCAGGTGGGTTGACCGCGCCGACGAAGACCAGAACGCGAAGGTCAGGCGATGCGCATGTCGTTGAGGGAGGTGGCCGTGGCGAATCTGGTCGTCCACCGATACAACTGCTCCTGATCAGCGCGGTCTACCGCGTCGGAGATCTTGGCCGGCAGGTCACCGAACTTGATGGTCAACTGTTCGGTCAGCATCTCGCGCAACGTGGCAATCCGCCCTTCAGCGCGGCCTTCGGTACGCCCTTCAGTTCGGAGTCGGTCGGCGGTTGTCACGAAGGCCTCCTTTGCTTCGGGTCCAATGCGGTCGACGATTGGTTGTAGGCGCTCGTCAGGGATATCGCCCACACTCACAATGTACGTCAGGATGGTGGTCAAGTCATCGGCATCCAACGCCTTCAGGGTTGGTAGCAGGCGTTCGAGATCGTTGTCAAGGTGCTGGTTGTCCGGGGCCTTCTTCAGCAGCACCTGCAGGGCAAGCGTCTGTGTTGGGGCGGGCGTAGATCTCATCGACAGTCACGGCCGTGAGGTCGTCGAGCAGGAAGCGCAGGTGTGGGACGAAGGCGTCTCGGCCATCGAAACGGGCGCTGAAAAGCAGATCGCTGTAGGTGCCGCGCAAGTGGCGGGAGACGAAGCTGATCGATTCGAGGGAAAGGCTGGACCAATCGACGCGGGCGGCAAGAGCGGATGCGACGACCGGGCGTGCTCGAGCCGCTGCGTTGCTCGGCCGGCCGATGAAATGCCGGAAGAGCGCGTCGTGTGGTTTCGCCGCTGAATCCCCCATAGCGACAGGCTATCTCCCGAGCTATCGGGTGGCGAATGTTGTCCAGCAGAGGCTTTGCGTCTAGCTACCAGTTAGTGATGTCGGTGGTGACCAGGATGAAGAGCACCGCCAGGATCGATACATAGACCCAGGTCAGGACTTTCCGCGGTGAGTGGCTGAAGCCGTCACCGAGGATCCGTTGTAGTGGTTCGCGCTGCGGGAGGGTCGAGACGGGGGACTCGGCGTCACGCTGCACAGTCATGTCGATCCATTCCGGCCTGCCTTTGACAGCCGGTGGGCGTACCGGGCCAGAGTCGACTGCCGAGCGGCGCGGCTTTGGCACTACTGGCCGCGGCATCGGTTCCGATTGGGGCACAACAGGGCTGGATGTAATCGGCGGACTGTGCGCACCCACGGACACCGGATCCGTCGGTGTAACAGACGGCACCGATATCAGCTGGAACGCGCGCTGCACCGCGTCCGCGAACTCCCCGCAGGACGCGTACCGATCGCCGGGTCGCTTGGCCATTGCCCGGGCAAGCACCGCGTCGAGTTCCCACGGCAGGTCCGGGCGCACTCGGGTCAGCGATGGCGGAGGGGCCGACATATGAGCTTGGATCACCATCACCGGATTGTTCGCGTCGAACGGCTGCAAACCGGTGAGCATCGCGAAAAAGGCACAGGCCAGGGAGTATTGATCGCATCGGGGATCGAGGGGCGATGCCGCCAGCTGCTCAGGTGACGCAAATGCCAGCGTGGCGGTGAATGATCCGGTGCGGGTGAGCGGACTCTGGTCTACCCGCAGTCGAGCGATGCCGAAGTCGGCGAGCATCACCCGCTCCGGCAACCCGTGAACCGATTCGCCGAGCAGGATGTTGCCCGGCTTGATGTCGCGGTGCAACACACCGTGCGTGTGCGCGAAGTCGAGGGCTGTGGCGACCTCGGCCACTACTCGCACCGCCCGTGAAGGCTCGAACACCCCGACCGCCGCCGCATCGGTCCCCTTCACATACTGCATCGCGATCCAGGGCCGATTCCCCTCCACCCCGCTGTCATACACTGCGACGATGTTCGGGTGGTCGAGCCTGGCGGCGAGATCAGCCTCCCGCTGGAATCGCGCTTGCACCTCCTCGTCACCGAACATGTTCTCGTCCAGCAGTTTCAACGCGACGGACCGCGGCAGCCGAGGATTGCGCGCCAGGTAGACCGTCCCCATTCCACCCCGCCCGAGCACGCGTTCAACCGCATACCCGGCAATGAACTCGACCATAGCTACCCCTACCCGCATGTCGGCGGCGCCATCGTATCCAACAACGGCCCCCACCGCCGGGTACGGAACTGCCGCCTGAACCGAATCCCCCACACCACCTCATCAGCTCACCTGACTGATCCGGATCTGCTGGTCAATGTGGTGGCTTCGACGCAGATTGTGGGATCAATCCAGCCACGTCGACCGGCGGTAGTACTCGGACTCCTGGTCGAAGTCACCGTCCGACGGTACGACTGTCGACTGGGCCTGTCGGGCGGCCTTCGCGCGGGCGACCGCGGCACGAATCTCGGCTTGCCGCAGTTGTTCTGGAGACCAGTTGGGGTCGGGCTGCACTGCTTCCGGCGGCGGAACCTGCCGACCCGCTTCGGGCTGACTCCATTCCTCGCGAGTCGAGGGCGGCGCGGTCGGTTCCTGTTCGGGTTCCGCTTCGCTTTCGTCCTCAACTTCTTGGTCAACCAGTTCTCGAAGCCGATTGCCCGCTTCGATCGCGAACTCCTCGGCACGGATTGTGGTCTGGCGGTTGATCTCGTCGATCTCGTCCATCAGCAACGCTGATCGGCGACGCGCTTCGAAGGCGATCTGCTCAATCTCTGCTGCGTAGTCCATGGGCGGTCATTCACCAGCCATCGATCGTGAAATACCCAGCGTCACAGTGGGCCCGCCTCGGACAGGACCGCGCCCGAGTCGGCCGGGTTGCTCGGCTGATGGTCGTCTACGGTCGGGGTGTGCTCGCCGTCGGTTTCCTGCTGGGTTGAGCGTGGTCCGATCGGTACCCCGCCTGCACCGGACGACGGATCGCCGTCGCCGGTCCCGTCGGTGACCGGCGCGTCGGCCTGATCTGGTGTTTCACCGACGGCCGGAGTGGCTCCCTCAGCGCCCTGCCCGGCTTCGGCAAGGTCCGCCTCGCCTTGTCCGGTGCCGGGTTCTGGTGTGTCCGAACCCGACACACCGTTGGATCCATCAGTCGCGGCGGTGTCGGCAGAGCTCGACTCCTGCTCGATGACCGGCAATCCGTTCTCGTCCAACGTCAATCGGTACTGCTGGGTATCACCGTTGGCATCGGTGGTCGTCAACGCCAACCCGTTCTCCCCTGCCTCGATACTCACCTTGGTGTCGCCGAGCTGGAACGAAGCCTCGTGCTCGCCCGACAACAGGCTGCTGGCTTGTTCGGTCATCTGCTCGATGCCGTCGCTGATCGAGGTACCCACCGATTCGGCAGTCGAAGTAAGGGTGTCGCCGAGGTCGCCGGTCAACGCGCTCGACAATGTAGTGCCCAACTCACTGATCGCCGAGGTGAGGGTGCTCAGCGCACTGCTGGTTTCGGTGTCATCGTCGTCGGTGTCATCGTCGTCGGTGTCAGTACTGGGCGTTGCCGTCTTCGCGGGTGATCCCGTCGCAGCGGAAGCGTCCCCGGTCTGGGTGCCTGCGGCCTCGGTGCTGCCGCCGCTACCCGACTGATCACCGTTGGCTGTCGATCCGTCACCCTTCGCCTTGCTCGAGTCTCCGTTGTCGACTGGCGCCGACGCACCACCCGCAACCGACGGATAGCTTCGCTCCTCGACCCCGGCGGCTGCTGCCTCGATGGTGGCGTACTGGCCTTGAACCGCGGTCTGCGTAGTCGTGCACTGAGCGTTGAACACGCTCAGTTTGTCGGTGAAGTCCTTCTGGAAGACGGTCTTCAGCCAGTCGTCACAGATTTCCCTGACGGCTTGTTTCCACTGGTCAGAGCCGCGTTCATGATCTTTGGCGACATTCTCGATGTCCTTCACCTCGACCAGCCGGTTGAACAGGGTCAGATTGATGTCTCCCGACTTGCTGCTGCGAATGATCTGCTCGATATCCACAACGGTCATCTCGCCGACGGTGATCAGCGTGCGCTGACTGCCCACTTGGAGGCGATATCCAGTTGCGAATGCCTTGACGGTATTCGCTTTGGCCTCGACGATCCCCTGCAAAGCGGGCACCGCGTTGACCATCGCGGTGGCAAGCGCCTGCACCTTTTCCCGGTCTTGTACAGCCATGCCGACGATCTCGCGCAGCCGCCCGATTCCGGCGTCGGCCGCCGCCCCTTGCCACGACGACCCGAGGGCGTCGGCTGCCGCGGACTGCGCGGCTCGTTGGGTGTCGGCGACTCCGAGCATCTTCTGCAGTTCCGTGGCTGCCGTCCCGAGCTTCGCCAGGTTCATCCCCCGTTCCTGGTCGTACTTCGCCTGGATCTGCTCGATCGAAACGCTGACACCGATACCGAAAGCTTGTTGATAGAGCGGCAACAGTTGTTCGAAATAGAGGAGCCCCTGCGCACCCTCGTCGAGGACGTCATTCACGGACTTGGTCACTTCGCCACGACCTGGTTCAAGGCGCGCGCGTTCTGCGCGTCCACGGCAGTGAATTCGACCGTGGCTTTGCCGACTGCCTCCGCGGTGGCTTCGACCGCGGTGGTCCAGACCTTCAACCAGGTGACAGTTCGATCGAGTCCCTCGGCGATCCGTTTGCCCTGATCGAGGTAGGCACGACCGGCTTCGTAGTCGGCCCCGTTCATACCGTCGCCCCAACTGTTGGCGTCGACCACCTTCGCAGTACCGCGTACCTCGGACACCGTGGTCTTCAAGCTGTTGACCGATTGGGTCATCGCGGCCTGATTCACCACGATCCCGCCGGAAACAGTTGTGCCCATCCCCCACCTCCAGTACTCGAGGCACGCCACAACGGCGTCCCTACCTAGTTGGACGCACGAAACCACCCGCCGGTTCCCTCGCCGGCGGGGGAGAATCTACTTCTCCAGGTTCCCCTGGTCGGTCTTGCGCCACTCCGACGTCCCATCGGGATGGCGGTGGTACTCCCAGGCGGCGTAGTCGCCGTCTTCCTCGACAACCGTGACATGGTCGGCCAGACCATCATGGTCATAGTCGGACCAGATGCTGGTCGAGTCGGTGTCGCCGGTGGAGAGGGAGTCGGCGACGCCGTCGTGGTCGAGATCGAGGGATGGGTTGTTCAGCTCTACGGCGCCCAGGCCGCCCAAAGATGAATGGGCGTCGATGTCGGGGAGGCCGAAGCCGGGGAACTCGCCCGAGGTGACCATGACTGCTCCTCCAACGTAAGAACTCGCGGATGACGACGTGGCGGGGTTGGCCACTATCTTGTCATCCGCGAGCGGGAGGCGAAGGGTTCGGGGCTACTTCTTGGGGATGAGGATCCACATCGCCAGGTAGATCAGGAACTGCGGGCCGGGGAGCAAGCAGGAGACGACGAAGACCAGGCGGACGACGTTGGGGTTCCAGCCGTAGCGTTCGGCGAGGCCACCGCAGACGCCTGCGATCCAAGAGTTGCTGGTCGAACGGGTGAGGCGGCGGGCGGGGGCGGTCATGGTGTTGCCTTCCTGTGGAGCGGTGATATCTCCACTGTGCCGTCGCAACGCCCTCACCCGCATCGGTCCACAGACCTATCCGCACCCTGATTTCCCGAGGCCCCGACCTCAGGGTCGGACCCCTAGACGGGCACAATTGTCGAGGTGAGCACGACATTGCACGCCAGCGGCCTGTCCGCGGGGCACGCCGAACGGACCCTGTTCGCCGACCTCGATTTCACTCTCGCCCCCGGCGATGTGATCGGGCTGGTCGGGGTGAACGGCGCGGGCAAGTCGACGTTGCTGCGGATGCTGGCCGAGCGTGCGCCGGGCGAGGGCACCATCGCGTTGAGCCCGCCGGATGCGACCGTCGGGTATCTGACGCAGGAACCGGAGCGCATCGAGGGTGAGACGGTGCTCGAATTCCTCGCGCGCCGAACGGGAGTGGCGCACGCACAGCAGGTGATGGACGCGGCCGCCGAACGACTCGGCGACGGTGGCGACGACGATTACTCACCCGCGCTGGAACATTGGCTGGCGCTCGGCGGCGCGGATCTCGATCAACGCGCTGAGGAGGTCGCCGCGGATCTGGGGCTCACCGACGGCTTGGCCGGCGGCCTCGACACCCCGATGACGGGCCTGTCCGGCGGCCAGGCGGCGCGCGCGGGGCTGGCCTCGGTGCTGTTGTCGCGCTTCGACATCCTGCTGCTCGACGAGCCGACCAACGACCTCGACATGGACGGCCTCGACCGGCTGGAGAAATTCGTCACCGGCGTGCGCGTGCCGCTCATGGTGATCAGCCACGATCGAGAGTTCCTGGCGCGCACCGTGAACAGCGTCCTCGAACTCGATCTGGCGCAGCAGCAAACAGGCTTCTACGACGGCGGCTACGACGCCTACCTCGCCGAACGCGAGATCGCCCGCAAGCACGCCCGTGAGGCCTACGACGAATTCGCCGACACCAAAGCGGGTTTGGAGTCACGGGCGCAGATGCAGCGCAACTGGCTCGAGCACGGCGTGCGCAACGCCCGCCGCAAGGGCAAGAACGACTCCGACAAGATGGGCCGCAAGACCCGCGCGGAATCCACCGAGAAGCAGGCGGCCAAGGCCCGCCAGACCCAGCGCCGGATCGAACGCCTCGACGTGGTCGACGAGCCGCGCAAGGAGTGGGAGCTGCGGATGGAGATCGCGACAGCCCCGCGCAGCGGCGCGGTGGTGGCGACCGCCAACAACGCCTCGCTCACGCGCGGTGAATTCACCCTCGGCCCGATCACAACCCAGATCGACTGGGCCGACCGGATCGTGCTCACCGGCGCCAACGGCTCGGGCAAGTCGACCCTGCTCGGTCTGCTGCTCGGCAAGATCGCGCCCGATTCCGGTTCCGCCGCACTGGGTTCCGGTGTCGAGATCGGCGAGGTCGACCAGGCCCGCGGACTGTTCCGCGGCGACGACGCGCTGGCCGACACCTTCGCCGCGGCGATGCCGGACTGGCCCGACGCCGAAGTTCGCACGCTACTGGCCAAGTTCGGCCTTCGCGGGCCGCACGTGACCCGCGCCTGCGACACCCTGTCCCCCGGCGAACGCACCCGTGCTGCGCTGGCGCTGCTCCAGGCACGCGGGGTGAACCTGCTCGTCCTCGACGAACCGACCAACCACCTCGACCTGCCCGCCATCGAACAGCTCGAGCAGGCGGTCGAATCCTTCACCGGCACTTTGATTCTGGTGACGCACGATCGCCGGATGCTGGATTCTGTTCGTGCGACCCGTCGTTGGCATATGTCCGGTGGGCTACTCACCGAGGAATAGGCGCATGGACGTATTAGGAATTGATACCCGAATCACCCTGCTCATCACAGGTTTCATCTTTCTGAGCGCGTTATTGCTCGGGGTCTGGAAATACCACGGCATCCGGGTCGCCGGTGCGGCACACGTCTATGTCGACATCGCCCATCGCGCCGCGCTGATGTATTCCTTCGCGGGCATCCTGCTCGCGGTGTTCACCGAGCTCAGCGCCTGGCCGACGATCGTCAACCTGACCGCCGACCTGGTCGTGCTCGCGTTCTTCGCCGGTGCGATCGCCAGCTACGCCCTGCACGGGCTGCGCCGCGACACCACCAATCAGTTCGACGGGCAGATCCCCGCCGAATTGCGGCTGTCGATGTACGGGCTGATCGCGGGCGAGATCGGCGGCTTCGGAGTGCTGTTCAGCGGGTTCGTCGTCGGGCAGTTCTAGAACGACTGCACCACAACAGGTTCGGACGCACCGAACAGTTCGATGTCGGAACCGAGCTTCGCCCCGATCAATCCGGCACCGAAGGTGACACCGAGCACGGCGACCACCGCGATGAACGAACGTGAGCGTGGTACCCGCGGCATCGAGAACGGGCGCGGCGCCTCGGCGACCGGTTCGTACTGGCCGTAGCCTTCGTCGCGAATCGGCACGGTGTGCGAATACCCTTGCGGCACTTCGCGGCACCCCGGTCGCCCACAGGCCCCACCACAGCGGTGCGGCTGGTCGGCTTCGCCGTACTCGTACGGGTACTGATCCTGATAGTTGCGGGCAGGCAGCGGCGGAACCATGATCGGCCCCCTTCGAATCGTACTGCGCGCCAAAACAACCGCCTGCGCCGAGCAGCACACACGCGCCAGTGGCACACAGGTCCTTACGGCGTATCCCGATACTAGTTGTACCGAACCCGAACCCGCCAGCTGACTAGACCGCCGCGACCCGCTTCGCCAGATCGTCGGCCAGCTGACGCGCCTGCGCCGGATCGGTGGCCTCCACCATCACCCGCACCAACTGCTCGGTCCCACTGGGCCGCAACAGCACCCGCCCGGTCTCCCCCAGGATCCGCTCGGCCTCGGCGACAGCGTCGAGCACCTCGGGAGCGGCGGCGACAGCGCTCTTGTCCGACACCGCGACATTGATCAGCACCTGCGGCACGGTGGTCATCACCGCCGCGAGCGAGGCCAGCGAGAACTTGGTCTGCGCCATCCGCGCCATCAGCCGCAGACCGGTGAGCACACCGTCGCCGGTGGTACCGAACCGCGGGAACACCACATGCCCGGACTGTTCACCGCCAAGGCTGAACCCGCCGCGACGCAGTTCCTCGAGCACATACCGGTCGCCGACAGCGGCGGTGATCACGGTGATCTCGGCGGCGCGCATCGCGATGTGCAGGCCGAGGTTGCTCATCACCGTGGCGACGAGCGTGTTGTCGACCAACTCGCCCGCGTCACGCATCGCCAGCGCGAGCACGGCCATGATCGCGTCACCATCGACAACAGCGCCCGACGCGTCAACCGCGAGGCAGCGGTCGGCATCACCGTCGAGGGCGATGCCCAGATCGGCGCCGTGTTCGAGGACCGCGCGCCGCACAGCGTCCAGATGTGTCGACCCGCAACCATCATTGATGTTGAGCCCGTTGGGTTCGGCGTTGATCGCGATCACCGTCGCGCCCGCCTCCCGGTACACCTGCGGCGCCACCTCGGCGGCCGCACCGTGCGCGCAGTCGACGACGACGGTCAGCGAGGACAGGTCCTGGCTGGTGGATTCGAGCAGATGTTCGACATAGCGTTCGTGGGTGCCCTCGACGGTGTAGTCGCCACGCACGCGGCCGATGCCCGCGCCGGTCGGGCGCACGGTGACGCCTTCGGCGATCAGGGCTTCGATTCGCGCCTCGATGGCGTCGTCGAGCTTGTGCCCGCCCGCCGCGAAGATCTTGATGCCGTTGTCGGGCATGGGGTTGTGCGAGGCGGAGATCATCACGCCGAAGCACGCGTCGTACAGACCGGTCAGATAGGCCACGGCCGGGGTGGGCAGCACGCCCACCGAGAGAACGTCGACGCCGACGGAGGTCAGGCCCGCGGTCACCGCGGCCTCCAGCATCTCGCCGCTGGCGCGCGGATCGCGACCGAGCACCGCGACCGGGCGCTTCTTACCGCGCGAGAGCACCTGCGCTGCCGCGGCGGCGACGCGCATCGCCAGTTCCGGGCTCAGCGACTCGTTGGCGAGTCCGCGAACACCGTCTGTGCCGAATAGCCGTCCCATAAAAACCCTCTACCGGTAGTAGGTCCCCGAATACAGCACGAGAGCAGGCAACCAGCGGTGCTGGAAGCCTGCTCTCGCACAGATGCTCCGCCGACCAGGCTCATCCCCACTCGCGCGGGGAGCATACCTAGCGTATGCGAAAGCCAATAGTCGGCAGTGCGTAAATCAGCGCTTCGAGTACTGAGGCGCCTTACGGGCCTTCTTCAGGCCGTACTTCTTACGCTCGGTGGCACGCGGGTCACGCGTCAGGAAGCCGGCACGCTTGAGGGCGGGACGGTCGTCCGGGGTGACCACGATCAGCGCGCGGGCGATAGCCAGACGCAGGGCGCCTGCCTGACCCGACGGGCCGCCACCGACCAGGCGAGCGTAGATGTCGAAGTTCTCGACACGCTCGACCAGCACCAGCGGGGACTTCACGAGCTGCTGGTGCACCTTGTTCGGGAAGTAATCCTCGATGGTGCGGCCGTTGAGCTCGAAGTTGCCCGAACCGGGCACCATGCGAACGCGAACGACGGCTTCCTTACGGCGGCCGACGGTCTGCACCGGGCGGTCGAGGCCGAGCGGCTCGAAGGCCAGCTCTTCTTCGACGTATTCGCCTTCGGCGTAGCCTTCGCCGTCTTCGACGATCTCGACGACGACCTCATCGGTGGCGTCGAACTCTTCGGCTGCGAACTCTTCAGGAGCGGTCACTGGGCCACCTGCTTGATCTCGAACGGAACCGGCTGCTGCGCGGCGTGGGGGTGGTTCGGGCCTGCGTAGACCTTCAGCTTGCCCGCGATCGCGTTGCCCAGCTTGTTCTTCGGGATCATGCCCTTGACGGCCTTCTCCACGAGACGATCGGGACGGGTCGCCAACACCTCGCCGACAGTGCGCGACTTGAGGCCGCCCGGGTGTCCGCTGTGGTGGTGGATGAGCTTGTCGTTCTTCTTGTTGCCGGAGATGGCAACCTTCTCCGCGTTGATGATGATGACGAAGTCGCCACCATCGACGTGGGGTGCGTAGGTCGGCTTGCCCTTGCCGCGCAGCAGGCCAGCGGCCTGCACGGCGAGACGGCCGAGGACTACGTCAGTGGCGTCGATGACGTACCACTTGCGGGTGACGTCACCCGCCTTGGGGCTGTACGTAGGCACAGTCGTTCCCTGTCTGTCGTCGGTGTTGCCGGCCCTGACGTGTGGATCGAGACTGTCCTGGCGGCCGGTGGAGACCCAGGACATCGAGGAGACGCCGATCCGCGAACGGTTCGACGTTCCACACGCCAACGGGCAACGATACCAGCCACGCATCACCGACCCACAATCGGGCGATGGGCGACCACCGCCTCGACGGCTGGAGCTAGATCACTACCGGCGGACCGGGGTCGGTCGCGCGCGCGGGACCGGGAATCAGGTAGCGCAGGGTGTCGATGCCGGGAGTGACGCAGGCCGGATCGTCGACGAGCGTCCCGCGCGCTGTCTCGATGCCCTCGCGCGGGACCGTGTTCGCGTA
Organism: Nocardia sp. FBN12; assembly: GCF_054031145.1. Taxonomy (NCBI): domain Bacteria; kingdom Bacillati; phylum Actinomycetota; class Actinomycetes; order Mycobacteriales; family Nocardiaceae; genus Nocardia; species Nocardia sp. FBN12. The sequence continues at coordinate 7,024,723 of NZ_CM132926.1, read as the reverse complement.
CGGGGTGAACGCGCAGCTCACCGGTTCGGCGGCCGAGGCTACGGCGGGATCCGGCGCGAAGGCGACCACGGCCAGCGCGCCGACCACCGCCGGTGCGCCGAAGAAACCCTTCTTCACCTTGCCGAGCAGTTTGCCGCGTCGGTCGTCGTCGTCATCGTCGTGTTCGAGGGCGTGCCGCGGTGCGCGAGCGGGTGGACCGGAAGGCTGCGGCGGTTGCGTGGCGGGCGGACCGGCGACGAATCCGGCGGGCCCCGGCGGTTGAGCCGCGGGCGGTGCTGTGGGTTGCGCACCCCAGCCGACCTGCGCGGCGACCGCCTGACCAGGATGTCCGGACGCCGGATAGTCGTCCTCCTCGTCGTCGAGGTCCGGCTCGGTGACCAGCAGATGCGCGGCACCGAGGACCAGCGCGTGCATCGGATGGTCGGCCACGTGCAGACGCTGACCGAGGTGGTTCTGGAAGGCGAAGCGCAGCGCGTCGTTGAAGCAGACATTGCCCGCGAGCAGCACCGTCGAGGTGTCGGCGCCGATCGAGCGGGCCGCGGCCATCGCCTCGATCACCACGTTGTCGGCGGTGCGGGCGTCGCGCAGGGCGTCGGGGCCGACCGCGACCTCCGTCGATTCGGTCGGCTGTTCGTCGTCGCCGTGCACCGCGACGACCAGCAGCGAGCGACCGTCGGAGTAGATCCCGGTGGCGCCGATCCCGTTGCGATGCCGCTCGCTCGGCGGGGAGACCAGGCCGAGCGCGCGCACATAACCCGAGAGCGCGACGCTTTCCGGTAGCGGCTCCACGACCACGTCGAGCTGCTCGACGAGCGCCGCGTAGACCTCGACCTTGTCCTCGGGCCAGCTGTCCGGATACGGCAGCGCCACCAGTTGCGGCTTGCCCTGGAGGTACTTGCCGATAGACGCGAGGGGGTTGTACAGCCGGGCCCGGAAAACGAGCTCGGCGGGCCAGGTGGCGCCGGCGATCACGATCTGCGGATGGCCGAGGATGTCGCGTACATCGGCGATCGCCATCCCCAGATCCGGTCGTTGCCGGTCGACGCCGGCGGTGTGCAACCTGCCCGCGGCATCGGCGAGCAGGTAGGCGGGCGGGGTGTAGGTGCCCTCGACCTGTACCGGGCGGACCGGCGTCGTGCCGCCACCAGCGGCCACGGACACCACGTCCCACCCCAGATGTAGGGCCCCAACTCGAACGGTCACAGGCTCAAGTGTGCCCGGTCGGCGACAGACACGCGCAGCTTGCCCGCCGAAATGGGTTTGACCTGGCCGATCATGCCTGTGACTTCTTCAGTCGTAGCCGGCTCCAGGTGATCACGGCGAGGATCGAGGTGATCACGATGAGCATCACGATGTCGAGCAGCCAGATCCACGTGGTGTGGTCCCAGAGCACGTCCTCCTGTGAGCCGAAGACCAGCGTCTTCAAATCGACCGTCGACGCACCCGCCGCATAACCCCAGCGTGAGGGGAACAGATACGAGATCGGCTCGAGGCCGACCCGGTCGGTCACCGGAATCAGGCCACCCGCCATCACCAGCTGCACCATGATCATCAGCACGAGCATCGGCATGACCTGCTCGTTGGACTTGGCCAGGCTCGACATCAGCAGGCCGAACACCACACAGCACACCGCGGTCATCGCGATATCGAAATACAGCTCGAGGCTGCCGTTCGGAATCAGCGAACCTTCGCCGGGCGCCTTCTTACCGAGGAAGGTGATACCGACCAGAACCGCCGACTGCAGGAACGCGGTCACGCTGAACACGACGATCTTGGCCATCAGATACGCCGATGGCAGCAGGCCGACCGCGCGCTCGCGCAGGAAGATCGACCGTTCGCCCACCAGGTCACGCACGCTGAGCGTGGCGCCCATGAAGCACGCGCCGAGGATGAGCACCACCAGCAACTGCTGGGCCTCGCCGCCGCTTTCCCGCCCGAACGAGCCGTCGGGCAGCTGCACCAGCGCGCCCTCGGTGAACCCGTCACTACCCGGCACCACCAGCGACAACGCGCCGAGAATGAACGGCAGCACCACCAGGAAGATCAGATAGCCACGATCGGAGAAGATCAACCGCAACTGCCTGCGAGACAACGTGCTGAACTGCCGCATCGCACTCGACTGCGGCGGCGCGCCCACGTTGCCGCGATTCGGTTGCGCGGGCGGCGGTGGCGGCACATAGGCCTGCCTCGACCGATACTTCGCGAACGCCTGGTCGGGATTGGCCGCGACCTCGGCGAAGATCTCCGCCCAGTCACTCGTCCCCATCGCCGCACCGACCCCACCCGGATGGCCGGCGAACGCCGTCTTACCGCCGGGAGCCAGCAGCACCACCTGGTCACACATATCGAGGCAGGCCACCGAGTGCGTCACCACGATCACCACGCGCCCGGCATCGGCCAGCTCGCGCAGCATCTGCATGACCTGGCGATCCAGCGCCGGATCCAGACCCGAGGTCGGCTCGTCGAGGATCAGCAGCGACGGACCGGTGAGCAGCTCCATCGCCACCGACGCGCGCTTACGCTGACCACCGGAGAGCCGGTCGACCCGGGTGTCGGCGTGCTGGGTGAGCGAAAGCTCTTGCAGCACACCGTCGATCACCTGCTGCCGGTCGGCCTTCGTGGTATCCGGCGGCAGCCGCAGCTCCGCGGCGAAGCCCAGCGCCTGGCGAACCGTGAGCTGACGGTGCAGCACGTCGTCCTGCGGCACCATGCCGATACGCGAACGCAGTGCCTCGTACTCGGCGTGCAGGTTGCGGCCCTCGAAGGTCACCACACCACCGGAGGGCTGGGTATTGCCCGCGATCAGCTTCGACAGCGTCGACTTGCCCGCGCCCGACGGTCCGATCAGCGCGGTCAGCGTCCCGCGCCCGGCCGTCATGTTCACATCGACGAGCAGTTGCTTGTTGTTCTCGACCGTGAACCCGACCCCGTGCACCGACAGGCCCTGCTCGGCGACCGGCTTCTGCCGATGCGCCAGTGCGCCCTGGGTGACGACGAAGTCGATGTTGCCGATGGTGACGATGTCGCGCTCGCGCAGCACCGAGCGCTGCTGGCGGTGACCGTTGACGAAGGTGCCGTTGGCCGAGCCGAGGTCCTCGATCACCAGGCCCTCGGGCGAGGCGAGGAGCTTCGCGTGCGCGCGCGAGGCGAGCGGATCGTTCACCACGATCTGGTTGTCCGAGGTGCGGCCGATGCTCAGGCCACCGGGCGGAATGCGGTCACCGCGCGCGACCGGTTCGGTCGAGGCGGCCTTGCGGACCGGCGGCAGCATCGACGAGTCGGCGCGGCGGGTCATGTTGATGTTGTCCTGCGGCTGCGAGGGCAGCTGCGAGGTGGGCACGTATTGCGGTTGCGGTGGACGTGACGGTGGCTGGAAGCCCGGGTGCTGCTGCTGCGGACGCGGCTGCTGGTGATGCGGTTGTTGCTGGTGCGGCTGGTGCTGTGGTTGGGAAGGCGGTGCGACCATGGTCGCCGCGTGGCGCGCCCCAGGCGCCGCGGGGACCAGGTGCAGCAGCGGCCCGGTGATCGCGTCACCCAGGCGCACCTGGGTTGGCCGGTCGATCGACACGGGCTGGTTCAGCCTGCGCGCGTCGACGAACACACCGTTCGTGCTCCCGTTGTCGGCGAGCACCCACGCGCCGTTGCTGAATCGCAAGGTGGCGTGCACACGCGAGACCAGCGGACTGTCCACGAACAGGGTGACCTCGGGCGCGCGGCCCATGGTGATCTGCTGGCTCGCTTCGAAGACTCGTTCGGTTCCATCATGGCGCACGGTGATGGTCTGCGCCCCCGGTGAAGACATGGAGCGGATACTATGCCATCGCCCGGACATCGGCGGTGCCCCCGAGACGGCTTCGATACCTGATCCGGCGATCGACCTGCACGTGTATCCGGCCGACCAGGGGGACCGATGCCGAAAGCTCAAGTGTTCATTGCGATCTCTGTGGCGCTATGCGCGCTGCTCGGAGTGGGTTGCACGCGGGCGATCGATGGTCACGGGGTCTCCATCTACGACGATCCGTTCCAGGTGGCCGGGTTACCGACCACCGGCGGACCCAACGGGCCGCGTCCCGGCGTCCCGGATTCGCCGCTCACCGCGTCCAATGGCGACGGTGGCGAGGTGGACACCTTGGCGCTCAACGCGATCGACGACATCCAGTCCTACTGGCAGTCCGGCTTCGGCACCGAATTCCCGGGCGAGACCTTCGATCCGGTCGAGAAACTGATCTCCTGGAACGCTCGCGCGGCCCGCAGCGAAGCGGTCGAATTCTGCTCCGAAACCACCTACCACCTCGTGAATGCCGCCTACTGCCGCAGCGACAACTCGATCGGCTGGGACCGCGAGATGCTGCTGCCGACCATGAGCGAGACCTTCGGGACGATGTCGGTGGTGATGGTGCTCGCCCACGAATACGGTCACGCCATCCAGACCATGGCCAAGATGGTCACCAAGAAGACGCCGGTCCTGGTGAAAGAACAGCAGGCCGACTGCTTCGCGGGCGCGTTCATGCGTCATGTCGCCGAGGGCAACTCCGAGCACTTCACGATCAACACCTCCGACGGCCTGAATTCCGTTCTCGCCGCTACTGTTTCGATTCGCGACTCCGATCCCGACGATCCGGAGAGCGTGCACGGTTCGGCCTTCGAACGGGTCACCGCGGTGCAGATCGGGTTCACCGACGGACCGCGCGGCTGCAAGGGCATCGACTCCGACGAGATCGACTCACGCCGCGGCAATCTCCCGCAGAGCTACGGCGGAGAATCCGGCGAACAAGAGGTTTCGAAATCCAACTTGGTCGAACTGGGCAAGGCTCTCGCATCGATCATGCCGACCAACCCTCATCCAGAGTTCAGCTACAGCGGTGCCGTCATCGCCTGCGAAAACGGCGTCCCCACCGAACCCGTTTCATATTGCCCCTCGAGCAACAAGATCGCGATCGACATTCCAGGGCTGGCAGAACGCGGCTCGGTCTCGACCGATGACGACGGCCCGTTGCCGGTAAAGGTCAGCGGCGATTACAACGCGTACATCGCGGTTATATCGAGATATACGCTGGCCGTGCAGAAAAGCCAGGGTCAACCGCTGATCGGAGCGAAAACCGGACTCAGGGCCGCATGCCTGTCCGGTGCTGTCAGCCGCGAACTCGCGCGGCCGGATCGCCCCGTTTCCGAGGGGGACATCATGTTGGCCGCAGGCGACCTCGACGAGGCGGTATCCGGCCTGCTCACCGACGGGTTGGCCGCTAGCGATACCGAAGCGAAAACGGTCCCGAGCGGATTCGCCCGCGTTGACGCGTTTCGCGCAGGCGTGCTGGGCGGCCCCGCACCGTGCTCAGCAAGGTACGAGTAAGCAACAGCAGAGCGAACAAATACTGGTTGACCTGGCTGTCTTGCCGACCATACCCTGGATCGAAATGGACACTTGGGGGGAAAATGTCGAGAACTAGAACCTTGTTGATCACCGGGCTGGCCGGAATAGCGTTGAGCGCTACGTTGACAACGCCCGCGCAAGCCGTCGCGCTGACATTCGACACACTCGAGAACTGCGCAAGATACCGCGATGCACATCGAGATGCGTATCCGAATGGGTACTGCACGCATCACTCGAGGCCGGGCGATGCGTACTACCCGCGATGGCAGTTCGTTCCGAAGTGATCCACCTCGCCGACTGAGGACCGTACCCGGCGTGCAGGTGGTCGAGTAGGGGTCAGCCGAACGGTGGTGGTGCGGCTGGTTCGTAGCGCAACACTCGGTTGCCGATCATGACCTCGGTGCCGGGGACGAGCACCATGGGCTGGTTCGGTGTGAGCCGGACCCAGTCGCGGTAGCCGGGGTGCCTGCTGCGGGTGCCGTTGGTGGAACCGCGGTCGATGAGCTGCACGTCCCAATTCACCAGGTGCACTTCGGCATGCGCGCGCGACATGCCGCCGGAGGTGTCGTCGATGCGCAGCGGGATGAGGCCGCGCTGGGCCGCGTCGGAGTTCTCCGGGTCGCGTCCGATCACCGCGTCGGCGGCCATCAGGTAGGTCATGCCGTCGTCGAGCACGAGCATGCCGAGCGGCGGGCGGACCACCTCGGCGAGCGCCTGGGTCTGGTCGACCGGCATGCCGCACACCGTGCAGAACGCCGAGCGCGGATCGCTGGGATGCGCACGCGCGCACTTGAATCCCATCACCTTCACCGCGAGCACCGTCGACTTGGCGGTGGCCTCGAGCCTGCGCTGCAGGTTGGGATCGGGTTCGGGCGCGGGATTGGTTCCGGCGTGCTGGGTTTCGGCGGTGTGCGGGTCGGCGACGGGGGTGTCGACCGTGCCATGCGAGGTGCCGGTGACGGCGTCCAGCATCGAGGTCGCGGGCTGCATCCCGGTCGAAGGCTGCTCGGCCGGGCGTGAATCCGGTTGCGGTGCTTGTGGTTCCCGATCTATGCGGGCGGTGGGCGGTGGGGGTCTTCTGGTTTGGCCTACCGGTTCGGCGGTCCGCACCCGGCTGCGCACATCGTTGGACCACATCACGGCCCCGCCCGCCTGCGCGATTCCTTCGACCAGCCAACCGATTCCGCGTTCCGGTGGCAGATCCGGGATGCGGCCCTTGGCGTCGTCGGCGAACAGCGCGACCGCCTTCGCGGGCTCGGAGGCCACCCGGTCGACGGTGAACGCCGCGTCACTACCGCGGTAGTACTCCGGCCCGCGCTCGTCGGCGAGCACCGCGGTCACCGAGCCGTGCAGGAAGATCGCCACGCCGCCGTTGTCGGCGGCCGAGAGCACCCCGAAATCGATCGGCACACCCGGTGAGATCTGCTCGGCGTACTTCATGAGCCAGCGGGTCGCCTCACGCGCCACCACCGAACCCGGCCCCGACGGCGCCTGCTCGTGCGCGTCACGCACCAACTCCGCCAACGACTCCAGCGCGATCGCCGCGGTATCGCCGGGCGTGAGCTTGCCCTGCCCGCGATGCGCGACCACGATCACCGCGCCCGCGACCCGCGCCACCGCGTGACTTCCGAGCACCACTTCGACCTGCCGATCCCTCACAGGTATCGGCCTCCACCGGAACTGCACAGCAGGGGGGTCGCCATGTCATCCAGAGTATGGCAAGCACCCCGCATCAGTCCCCCTGGGCGGGTTCAGTCCGGTAACTTCATAGGTGTTGTGGGAGGAACATCGAGGGGAACCTGATGATCGATTCGACCAGAATTCGCGTCGCGCTCGCCCTGGGTGGGGCCCTCGTCGCCCTCACCGGCTGCGCCGTCAGCGGCACACCCGTCGCCGGTGAGCCCGATGTGCGCGGTCTGGAGACCGGGACCTTCGCCACCGATCGGCACACCTACACCGACACCGCGGGCAACAAAGGCGCGCTGGTCGAGGGTGCGCGGATGTCGGCGGCCGTGGTGCCCGCGGTGCGGATCGATCCGTCGCTGTCACACGGCCGCGGCGGTGTCGTCATCCCCGATGTCGAACGTGCGCTGGATTTCGTCGCGAACGTGTCCAAACCTGTTCTGGAGAACCGCAAATTCCTCACCGGCTACGTCGCGCTCGGCGCCGACAAAGCCGATCCGGACGGTGAGACCCGCCCCGGCCCCGACGCGACCGCCCTGACCACGGCCCTGTTCCGCTTTCCCACCGCGGCCGCCGCCACCCTCGCCGCGCGCGAACTCGAGGACGTCGACCTGGCCGTCTCCCCCGACAACCGCAAACTCGCCTCCACCAAATATCCCGACGCCTACCTCCATTGGCGCCCAGGCGTTCCCACCATCGGCGCCTTCCTCGCCCACAAAGAGTTCGTGATCTCGCTGTTCATCCAGCGTCCGCGTGCCGACGCGGCCGACCTCACCTCCTGGATCGACAAGAACATCGCCGCCGAACTCGCCCAGCTGTCGAAGTTCGACCCCACCCCCACCGAGAAGCTCGCCGACCTACCCGTCGACCCCGCCGGGCTACTCGCCCGCGCCGTAGTCGACAACCGTTCCGCCATGCACCCCGGCCAGTACTCCTTCGCCTCCTACGCCCCCGAACACCTCATCAACAAGGCCGCCAACCTCACCACCCGCCAAAACCTCGTCGAGGCAACAGGAGTCGAGGCCTACGCAGTCGTCGACGGCGGCGCCGTCACCCGGGTACGTGACCAGTCCGCCGCCCAATCCCTCATGCGGGGCCTCATCGATTCCGCCGGTCACTACGACCCGATCACCGCCCCCGCCGACGTCCCCACCGCGACCTGTCTGAAACTCAACGACAACGGCAACTCCGAAGACGACTACGTCTACCGCTGCTACGTCGCCTACAAGCGCTATCTGGCGATGGTCAGCGCCGACGGCGAACCCGAGGTCCGCCAGAAGATCACCGCCCAGTACGCCCTGCTGGCCAACAGTTTGTAGGTTCGCTCGGCCCCACTCCTCGAATGCGGTGACGTAGGATTCCGCCGACAATCGTTTCGGGGAGGAATGAATTGCGAGCCACGAAAGTCGTCTGCGTCCTGGCGACCGCGCTGCTGACCACTGTTGCCGCGTGCGGTGGTCCCGACGAGATCGCCGCCACCGACGCCCCCGTCGACCTCGCCTCGCTCGACGTCGGCAACTATCCGACCGAACCCCGCCAGGTCGGCACGGTCGCGAACCTGGACCAGGGCCGATTCATCGAGGCCGAACGACTCGGCGACTTCGTTCCGACGCCTGCCGACATCGATCCCAGGTTCATCCACACCAATCCGTCGATCGCGTCGGTCTTCCTCGACGCCGAAGCCGCGCTCGGCAAGATCATGGCCGTCGACCGGTTCGCCGAGGCCGCCCCTGATTTCATCGGTGGATTCGTGAGCTCGGCCGAGACGAAGCCAAAGAACATGGGCCTCGACATGGTCAACGCGGTGATGATCTTCCCCGACGCGCAGAAGGCCGCGACCGCCGCCACCGAGCTGGAAAAACTCGATTTCGGCTACGCCCCGAACAATCAGCGCATCGAGATCCCCGGTTACCCGGCGGCGACCGCGCACTGGCAGCCCGACCAGCAGTCGATCGGATCCTGGTTCGCCACCGGCCATTTGGTGATCTACACCTGGCTCTACGACTACTTGAAGATCTGGCTGGAGAAGGTCGACAAGCAGGCGCTCCTCGACCTCACCCGCAAGAGCCTCGACACGATCGTCCCCGCGGTCGCGAAGTTCACCCCCACCCCGAGCACCGAGCTGATGAGCCTGCAACGCGATCGCGACGGCATGCTCGGCCGCACCGCACCCCGCCCCCGCGAGGATTCCTGGATCAACCCACCCGGTGTCTACGCGGGCCGCACCGCCCGACATTTCCTCTCCGACCCGGTGAGCACCGCGAAAATGATCGACGACTTCGGCATCGACCTCTACGCCAACGACGGCGCCGAGGTCTTCCGGGCCCGCGACATCGCGGCCGCCCAGGGCGTCCGTGACGAACTCGGCGGCATCACCCGCAAATTCACCGCCTCCGCCGCACCCAAGAACCTGCCGAGCGCCCGGTGCAAGGAATACATCGGCCGGGAGCAACGGATCGCGATCCGCTTCTATTGCGCGGTCTCCTACGACCGGTACGCCGCCTACGTCTGGTCGAACCAGCTCCTCGATGCCCAGCAGCGGGTCTCCGCCCAGTACGCATTGTTGGTGAACGCGAAATGAGAATCCGTTACGCCCTGATCGCCGCGCTGACCACGGTCCTCACCGCGTGCGGCTCCTCGCTGTCCGGCCAGGCGCTGCCCGGCGAGATCGATGTCCGAACACTCGACGTCGGCGCGTACCCCACCGAGCCCCTCAACGCCCACGACGACGATCCCGTCCCCGCCTTCTACTCGATGTACGACGTGGCGGCGATGCGGATCGCCGACTATGTGATCAACTCCCGCGACATCGACGCTCAGATGGTCTACGGCAAACGCGGGACCACCTTCTCCGCGGGCGTGATGCCCTCAGAGATGGGCGACGAGAACGCGATGTCGGTTGTCTCGAAGAAACACAAGATGCTGTACGGCTTCGAATCCAGCGGTGCCGCAAAGGATTCACGCGTCGAAACCTACGGAGACTGGCCGACGAAGAAGGCCGAGAACCGGCTCACCGCCACCACGGTGGTCATGCAGTTCCCCGACGCGGATCGCGCCGCTGCCGCGGCGAAAGAGTTCTACGACACCGACTTCGGCGCCACGCAAGGCCGCAACCAGCCGGTCGCCGTCCCCGGACACCCTGCGGCCCTGTCACATTGGCGGCCCGACTCGCCTTTCCTGCGAACCGTGCTCCCCCACGGCCCCTACGTGATCGCGTTCCTGCTCTCGGTGCCCACCCCCGATCAGCAAGCGCTCGCCACCCTCGCCGCGAGCGCCTACACCGAGCAGATCGAGGCCCTCGCCAAAACCACACCCCTGACCGACGAACAGGTTATGACCCTGCCCTTCGACCCCGACCACCTCCTGATGCGCACCCTCAACCCCGACCAGCTCGCCAACCCCGAGGGCGCGGGTTACTACCTGGTCACCGGCAAACACGGCATCCTGCACTACGCCGGCGACCAGCTCCCCACCGATCGCCACTACATCGACGAGCAGCTCACCAAGATGAGTGCTCAGCAGGTAGCCCTGTCCTGGGGCTCGATCGGCATCCGCACCCCCGACGAGCAAACGGCCCGCCGCGCGGTCAACGAAAAAATGTTCCCCTGGCAGGTAGAAGCCGAGGCCGCAGCCCCACCGAACCTCCCCGATTCGGCCTGCATAGAGAACAAGCGCCCCGGCGCCTCGAAACGCTTCAGCTGCATCGTCGCCTACAACGAATACGTCGGAATAGTAAGCGGTAACCAACTGCTGGATGCCCACCAACGTGCGGCAGCACAATATGCACTGTTCGCCAACAGCTGATCGCGGCCTACGGATGTTCCGATTGAGCTCTACCGCAGCCGAACTCACGCCCACGTACGACCACTCGCGGCACAGGCGGGCAAGTCAGCTCCATGCCAACCGCAGCTCAGGTGCATGGAGCGGTGAGCACCGAGCACACCGGTCGGTGCGAATGCTATCTTCTCCCCAGCAGTTGGGCCGCAGGAGCAAGGCGGGCACCAACACGCGGCCCCCGCAGGGCAGGACGCGGGTCGCCTCACGACGGAGGGGAATCACATGAGGAGAACGAGTTCGGCGCTGTTTGCGGTCGGGCTCGCTGTGGCGATCACAGCGACCACCGGATGCGGGTCCGAGACCGACGCGGATGGGTCGCCCGGCGCCCAGTCCGTCGACGTGAGCAAACTCGATGTGGGGAATCTCCAAACAGAGCCCAAAGTCTTCGGGAAACCTAAGAATCTCGACATGGCACACGCCGTCGAAGCTATGCGACTCGGCAATAAGATTCCCCTACCGATGGAGATCGAACCCGACGCGGTACACGCGCCACCCTCGATGAGCGGCGCTATACGCATCTTCACGGGGTTCGACTCATCCGCTATCAAATCACGCATGAACGCTGACCCGAATAAATTGACCGAATCCGCCAAAGGGTTCATGTCAGGGTTTGTCTCCACTGCTCGATCCAACGCAGAACCCGGCCTGTCTTACGAGCTCGACAATGTCGTCATGATATTCAATACCGAAAAGGATGCGAGTACGGCCGCGGAGGTACTCGCCACCGAGGAGGCGGCTACCGATCCAGACGCTAGACCCGCTGCAGTCGGCGACGGCTTCGGAAGTCTTACAAATGTTCGCGCGCAGGTTAGTTCGAAATGGCCCGGACAAATCAAGTCGTGGAAGCCGGTCGGCAGATTCGTGATATTCACGTATGTTTACGACAGCGTCATGGGGACGCTGAAAACCTCAGATGAGGCCGAGCTCATATCCAGAGTGCAGAACAGTATAAATAAGATCGCTCCAGCCCTTCAGCGATACACTCCCACCGCACCCGATAAATTGATGGATATCGACGTGGATATGGACGGAATGCTCGGTCTCGCGATGTCAACCGTCACGGCGGACGAGAATCAGCGTGGAATTCCGGGCGTATACGACCGACACGGCGGCCTCCAACTCCTTGGCGACACAGATAAGATGGCCGCATTATTCGAAGAAACCGGGGTAGACAGAGTCTCCTGGTCGGGCAACTTTGTCTTCAGGGCCAAAGACAATGATGCTGCTGCAAAGATTGCAGACTACTACGGGGAGCCATCCAAGTTCTTACGGACCGCCCCCGCTCCAGCCAATTTACCAATTGCACAGTGCCTGGAATACGTTGGACCGAACAAGTTCGCTACGAAGTACTATTGCAGCGTTTCGTACGGCCGATACGCTTCCCAAGTCGCCGCAACGCAACTCACCGACGTGCATCAGCGAATTTCGGCTCAGTACACAATTCTCACAAAGAGCAAATGATGCATAAGAAAAGCCGAGGATCGTCGATGCCTTCGTCAAGAATCCGCGTTTTTGGATGCATCGCGGCCACATTGGTCGCCGCGCTCACCGCTACGGGCTGCGGTTCATCCACAACCGCTACCGCGCTGCCCGGAGAACTGGATGTACGCACTCTGGATACCGGGTCGTACGCTAACGCGACGGCCCCGCTGGATATGCGATTCGACTATCACAACGACCTCTCAGGCGCCTCGAATCTCGCACTGATGAGGCTCGCCGATCACGTAGTCATCGGACCGGATATTGATGCCCGTTTAAAGTTTGGAACGGGTTCAATTCCTTTCCTGGACGCCGAAAAGGCGACCAAACTTCTGGCGAACGCCAACAAGCCAGTACTCGAGCGGAACAAGATGATGTTCGGATTCGGCGCGGGGTCCAGCGACAAAGAAAACGATTCATCAGGGAAGACTCCCCCAGGATCTACTTTTACCACCGTAGCCGTGATGCAGTTTCCGGACGAGGAGGCCGCGAAGCGCGCCGCAACCGAGATCGACGAGACCGACTTCGCCATAGCTGCCGATGCCAACCAGAAAGTCAGTCTGCCGAAATACCCGGCGGCACATTCACATTGGCGCCCAGGGGTACCCACCATTGGGTCGACACTGGCCTACGGCCGCTATGTCGTCAATCTGTATATGGGCACCGCCGAAGCCAAGCTCGAAGACCTGACTGATCTCGCGCAGAAGGCGTACGCTGCGCAGTTGCCGCTCCTGGATCAGATTCCCGCCCTCCCTCCCACCGAGATGCTGTTCCTCCCGGACGACCCCGACCAGATGCTTCGCCGTACGCTCAACCCTGAAGGGTTTGGTGCACCGAATATCGGTGACCAAGCATCCTTCACAGTGCGAGGGTTCCTCCACAACGTCGGGCCGCAGGACCACTGGAAAACCGTGATGTCCGAGGCCGGAGTCGACCGATTCTCCAAATCGACATCCATGTCCAGCACGAACATGTTGTACCGTGCCCGCGATGGAGCAGGGGCCAGCATGTTGGCATCGCGAATCCTGGAACGGAACTATCCTGGCGTCGCAGCTGAACCGCCGGTGCTGCCAGAGGCACGATGCGGTGAGAATCCGAAGGATGACTACAAGACAAAGCGCTTCCGCTGTGCCATCACATACCGTCAGTATGTAGCAACCGTCGAAAGCGATCAGCTCACCGACGCACATCAACGTGCCGCGGCCCAGTATGCTCTCCTCGCGAACAGTCAGTAGCAGTGCAGTGCTGGCCAGCGACATGAACCAATATGCTCTACTGATGCAGGACAGGAGACGATCACGGTGGCGATGACTCCTGGCACCATCGTTGGCGGCTACCGAATCGAGCGGATACTCGGAGCTGGCGGTATGGGCTCCGTATATCTCGCCAAGCACCCCAGCTTGCCACGGATGGATGCGCTCAAGATCCTAAGCCCCGAACTGTCACGTGACGCGGAATTCCGTGCCAGGTTCGAACGCGAGGCTAATCTCGCGGCCGGCCTTGACCACCCCAACATCGTGTCGGTCTTCAACCGAGGCGAAGAGGATGGCCAGCTGTGGATTGCCATGCAGTATGTGGAAGGCACCGATGCCTCCGCGGAGATGGCGCGCGATCCCCATTCGATGAATCCCCTTCGGGCACTTCGAATTGTCTCCGAAGTGGGGAAGGGATTGGATTACGCACATCGCAAGGGTTTGCTTCATCGCGATGTCAAACCAGCAAATTTCCTCCTCTCCAGCATCGACAGCGAGGAGGAGCGGATATTTCTCACCGACTTCGGCGTCGCCAAGTCCAATGATGATGCGACGGAGCTCACCCAAACCGGAAGCTTCCTGGCCACCATCGCTTACGCACCACCAGAGCAACTCGCCGGGTCGCCACTCGATCATCGTGCGGATGTCTACAGCTTGGCTTGTTCATTCTTCAAGCTTCTAACAAGGAGGAATCCCTACCCCGCCACTCAACCGGCAATGGTGATGATGGGCCACCTCCATGAGCCCCCACCCAGCGCCACCGCAGTCAATATCGGTCTCCCACCTGCGATTGATGCCGTATTCGCGAGGGCAATGGCCAAGAATCCTGCGGATCGCTTCAGGTCCTGCCGTGAATTCACCGACGCCGCCGCAAATGCGCTGATGCCCGGCCATTCGCCCGCGTCCACGAATACCAGCCCTACGTATCCAATCCAATCACTCCAACAGGCTCCGTCGAGTGGCTTTCATACCACAACCTCGACTGGTCCACACACTGCGGCACCGCAATTTCCTGCCGAGCGTTTCGATACAGCGTTTCGCCCGGCTGCTCCCAAAGGCCGGTCCAAGCTCATTATTGCCAGTGCTGCGGTAGCTGTCGTCGCAGTGGCAGTGGCTATCGGTATCTTCGCGGTGCAGAGCCAGGGCGGCGATACTGATCCATCGGCGATTCATTCATCGACCCCCAGCGGTTCCAGCCCTGTCGACCAGGCACGTGCCGCCAACCCCAGCTTCGCCGGTAAGACGATTGCGATGGTTGACGTCGCCGATGGTAGTGGGTTCGAGCTGGACATGGCGATGTACTTGTCGCCAACGACGCAAACAAGCTTCTTCAGTGATCTTGGCCTTGTATACAGCCCCGCTTTGACGAAATCGTCTGACGAACCGTCACCGCGCAACGTCACCAGCGATGAGCGCTACAGCATCTTTTCGAAGTTCAAGAGTGGCGACTACATCCTCGCCATTCGGAGTGATGCGAAGGCAGGTGGCGGAGGGCTGCTCGGGCTCCCGGGAGCAATCACCACATCGAACGCCACCGTTATCGTGGTCGACGACCCTGCGACTGTCACCGCTATCAGGAATTGGTCCGACAAATCGGAGCAACTACTTGTCGACCGATTGGTTCCGATTCTGAGCAAGCGAATCCAGTAGAAGGCCTGCGAAACGAAGTTCGGCCTCAGGGTCACAACCCTGAGGCCGAACTTTGTGCGCTCGGTGTCAGACGAACTTGCCCGACAACCACTTGTCGGTGTCGTGCAGCTCGGAGTTGCCGGTCTGAACGAGCTTTGCCGCTTCCATCAGCGTCGTATTCAGCTGCCCGGACTGCGAATTCCACTCGCCCTGCATCTGCGTGAAGGCCTCGTGTGCGCTACCGCCCCACTTCTCGGCAATTGCTTCAACCTTCTTGTGGAAGGCTTGCAGCTTATCGGCCAGCTGGTTTGCAGTGGCAATCATGTCCTGGGCGCCGGTATCAACCGAGTCCCGATTAGACGCAATAACATCCGACATTGGTGTGGATCCCCTTTACTGAGAGTTACTGAGAATTACTGAGAGGTACAGGTTGCTCGATCAGATGGCGGGCAGATCGAGTTCAGCCATCTTGCTCTCGACCTGACCCTTGAACATCGCGTCCTGCTCGGTGTAGCTGTCCGTTGCCTGCATCAGCTTCTGCGACGTCTCGAGGAGCTTGTCGTTCAGCTTCTCCGCGCGCGAAGCATAGGAGTCCATCAACTGGTCGAACGCGAGCTGCGCGTTGCCCTTCCACGTCTCCGTGGCTGCCATCTTGCCGGCCCAGATCTTCTTGACCAGACCTTCGATCTCGGTGTAGGAAGCTTCCGCTTCCTTGGAGAAAGTCTGCAGGTCGGCAACATTTGCATTAAGAGTCATCGGGTTCCTTTCGGGTTGTCAGCTGATCCCGGGTCGAGGGACCACTGCTCTACACTTGGTTAGACGCGAGACATGGGCGATCGGTTCCACTCATGTCGGAACTTTTTGATTCAGCCAGCCACAGCAGGGCTGGGAAGCGTTGGCGGGACGACACTGAATGATCGTCATGTGGTTTGCCCCCATCCATCAATCTCCCCCAATTTTGATGCAGAACCGCGCCCTGCAGACGGTACCCGTCGACAGAGTCGCGCGCAATTGGCACCCGCGAGCCGCTACGCCGCACCCGGCCCGGCGCGAGTGCTGACACCTACCGTGAGCTGGTCAGCCCCGCCGCGTGGCCAGTTCTGCCGCTGGGACCCGTTCTAACGACGATGCCGACCTCTGATCGACATGGCGACCGGTTGGCTCACCTCACCGGGCCGTGAATCCCGGTACTCAGAACCCCGCGCGCTCGAGGAACTTCAGGGCCGAGTCTTTGTCCTTGAATCCTGACATCGACATGTACAGCTTCGTGGTGGTGTTGAAGGTTTCGATGGTCGCTCCACCACCCGGGATCGTGTCGTCGATGCGGAACTTCTTCTCACCTTTGTCGGTCAACCACTCCGGATGCTGACTGCTCCACTGGCGGAGCAGCTTGTCCGGGTTCGTGTCGATCCAGGCGATCGGGTAACGGTCGATGTCGACGGCGGTACGCAGGAGGCCTACCGTCAGACTGTTCTTGGCCGGGACGGTGAACACCACTCGAACCGCGTACGGGTCGTTGCCGATCGGGGCCTTCTCGGTGATGTTGTTGACGGCGACGACGTCACGCAGGGGTGCGGGCAGCGCCTCGAGGACGGCCTTGGCGTCCGCCGAAACGGATTGTGGGGCAGCTTTGCTCGTTGTCGGTGCGGTCTTGGCGGTGCTCTTCGCTGAGGTGGGCGCGGAGGGCGCCTCCTGGACTACCGACGAGGGCGCTGCGACCGTGTCGGCCTCGGCGTCGTCTCCACTCGAGATCGCGACGACCCCGGCCACCAGCGCACCGACCACCACGACCGCGGCGCCGGCCAACACGAGAGGCGACTTCCACCACGGGTTCGGTTGCGGAGGTTGTTGCTGCCATCCCTGCTGTGGCGGCTGACCCCAACCTTGCTGCGGGTGAGGCTGTCCCCCAGGGTGCGGCTGCGTCCCGTACTGCGGCGGCACCCCCTGCTGCGACGGCATCTGTGGATACGGCTGCTGACCGGAATACTGCTGCGGCGCACCCTGTCCCGGCGCGTGACCAGGCGCCCAACCCGGACCTTGCTGCGGCGGTGGATAAGTCATGGTTCCCCTCCCTATTCACAGGCCGCTCAGACGAACACGCGACCCGCAGCGAGCGTACTTGCGCACACCACCGAACCCGAATCGAGCTGAATCCTCACGATGAAGTCTCCGTCGGCCGGGTGCCGAAAAATAGCGCCCGTACATGGCCGAACCAGGCGCACCGAGAGAGGTGGCCTTAAGGGTCGACCCGAACTGCTCCGACGACCTGTTCGCAAGCGGACATCACACCGGCCCAACCGTTTTCGGCGTATTGACAGCCGATGCTGACCTGGACGCCGTGTTCGACGAGGACCTGCCAGCGGACGGTGGATCCGTCGGCGGGGCGTTCTTCGTAGGAGAGGCCGGGGCGGCCGGCTAAGACTACGTCGCGGCGGACCTCGGTGACGGTTCCTGCCGGCTTTTTGGCTATTTGGGCGGCGAGGTCGGCGGCGACCTCGTCGTAGCCCGCGCCGGGGGTGACCGGTTTCTGGGTGATGGTGATGCGGTGGCGGGCGGCGTCGTCGGGGACGAGGTCGGCGCGGGCGTCGGTGGCGGTGGTGCGGTGCCAGCCTGCGGGGACTTCCACGACGACTCGGCCGACCGTCTCCGTGGAGGGTCTGGGCTTCGGTTTCGACGACGTGGGTGCCGGGGTCACCGTGGTGGGCGCAACGGTGGTGGTCGCGACCGCTGCGGTCGCTTCCTGGTCGCCGGAGCCGAACAGAAAGATTCCGCCGATCGCTGCCGCGGCGACGACGGCGACCAAGGCCGCGGCGCCGACGTAGAGGGGGCGGCGGTCGACGGGGTTGGTGGCCGCGGCGCGCTCGCGCAGGGGTTGCATCCACTCGGCCGCAGGCGGGATGGACGGGGTGTAGGCCGGGGGCTTCCGGGCGGGGCGCGCTAGATCCGTTCCCGTCAAAGGGCTCACGGATACACCTGCGCCGCAAACACTTTCGACCACTGCGGTCACCGAGGCCAGTACCGCGGGATCGGTGGTGCCGAACACCTGGACGACGTCGGCGGGGCGGTCGGTGAGCAGGAGTCCCAGCAGCGCCGCGAGGTGGCCGAAGCCTTCCTCGCCTGCGAGTTCCGAGGCAGCGAGGTTCGGTTCGACCTCGACTGCCTCGACATGACTGCCGTTTGTGTCGTAGACGACCGACGAGGCCGAGGTCGACAGCATGCCGAACTCGATAATCGCGGTGCGGCGGCTGCGGCTAGCTGTGATGTCGGCTGCTGAGGCGCGCAGCGCACAGGACTCGAAAACAACCTCGTGTGCGAATTGCCCAGCGGCAGTACCGAACAGTTCGAGTTCAGGCGGCCCCCACGCCGTCGGGTGCACGACGACGATTCGGTCACACAGCGGCGTAACCCGCAGGGCGTCCATGACCGCGCCGAGTATTGCGGACAGGGCCTGACCTGCCGTCGGCATCCGAGGAGGCAACGCGATCACCCCGGCAGCCAGATACTGAACCGCCGACACCGCCTGGGTGGGGGCAGTTAGTGGCTCGCCGACAACAAGGTCGAAACCATTACTGCCCACCACGATCGACGGTGGAACGTCCCAGTGTGTGGTGGCGCCACGCGCCCACACCTTCGTTTCGCTGACAACCAGTTCGACGACGGTCATTCCGGTTGCGGCATCCATGCGGTCTGGATCAGACCCTCGGTGTTACGGGTGACGAAGGTACCGCGACCGGTCGGCTTCGGGCCCGGTCGGGTAGTGCCGACCAGAACACCCTCGTCACGACTGCAGCTCAGGATCAGCGCAGCCGAGCCGAGGTCCTTCATCCTGGCCAGGGTTGCTTCGTACATAGCGCGACTGGCACCACCGGAACGACGAGCGATGATCAGGTGGAACCCGAGGTCACGCGCGTGTGGAATGTGTTCGACCATCGCCGACACCGGGTTGCCCTGCGAGGTTGCGACCAGGTCGTAGTCATCGACGATGACATACAGCTCCGGCCCACTCCACCAAGACCGCTCCCGCAGCTGCTGCGGTGTCACGTCGGGTCCCGGAGTTCGCTTGGCTACATATGTCGCCAAGCCGTTCATGTAGTCGGTGAAAAGGGGCGCCGTCGAACCGTAGCCCGCCTGATAGCCCTCGGGAATGAGCCCGAGCATGTTGCGCCGGTAGTCACCGATGATGAACTTGGCTTGATCGGGAGTATTCGACGCGGCGATGCCGTCGATGATCGAGCGAAGCAACGTCGTCTTACCGGACTCGGTGTCGCCGATGACGATGAAGTGCGGGCTCTCCGCGAAATCCAGATAGACGGGCGCGAGCTCTGCCTCGTTGATTCCGATCGGGATACGCATGCACTTGGACGACGGATCGACCCGTGAAGGCCAATTGCCGGCGAGGTGCAGCAGCTGGTCGCGTGGGAACTGGTCCGGCAGCATTCTGACCTGCGGAGCGACGCGCCCAGGCGTAGCCCGGCTGATGGTCTCGACCGCGGTGGCAACCGCCTGGCCAAGATTCGACGGATCGGAAGAACCGTCGAGGCGTGGCAGCGCCGTCAACATATGCAGGCATTCGGCAGTCATACCGCGGCCGGGGCGACCCTGCGGAACCAGCGCGGCGAACTTACGACCGAGGTCGGAGTCCATAGGATCGCCGAGGCGTAGCTCGATTCGGGTACCGATCTGATCCTTGAGCGCGGGGCGGGCCTCGGCCCATCGGTTGAGCGCGATAGCGACGTGCACGCCGTACGAAAGACCCTGCACCGCAAGGTTCATGATGGTCTGCTCAAGAGCGTCGAAATCCTGGCGGATCGAGCCGTAGCCATCGATGACCAGGAACACATCGCCGAACGGATCCTCATGTGCACCCGCGGCGGCGGGGCTGGACGCGGGATCTATCGAACGCAGTCGACGGAACTCGACCATCGACTCGATGCCCAGCTGACGGAACTTCGCCTCGCGGGTGCGGACGATCGTGGTCATCTCGGCAACGGTGCGCCGGACCTGGTCCTCGTCGAGGCGGCTCGCCACTGAACCAACGTGCGGCAGGCCGAGGAGGCTGGTCATCGTGCCACCACCGAAGTCGAGGCAGTAGAACTGCACCTGCTCGGCGGTGTGGGTCAATGCCATCGCCATGATCATCGAGCGCAGGGCGGTGGACTTGCCCGACTGCGGGCCACCGACGATCGCGACATTGCCTCGCGAACCGGACAGGTCGACCACGAAGGGGTCGCGGCGCTGGTCGTAGGGGCGGTCGACGATGCCCATGGGGGCGCGCAGGGTGGCGATCGCGGAGTACTCGCCGGTGAGGATCGAGCGTGGGACGAGCTGATCCATGGTCGGCGCCTCGTCGAGCGGCGGCAGCCAGATCTCGTGGGCGGGGCGGCCGTGGCCCTGGATGCGCGAGACCAGCATGTTCAGGTTCGACATCTGGTCGTTCTCGTCGCCGGTGGGCTCCGGCTCGAACTCGGCCTCGACCGGCAGCGGGACCCGGTCGGCGGCGCGGAAGCCGACGTGGGTCGCGGCGAAAGGCCGGGCGTTGACGTCGATCTCGCCGCCGACGATGCCCGCGCTGGTGACCTCGCGGGCTGAACCACCACCGACATACGGGCCCGAGACGTAGGAGGCCTGGAAGCGCTGGATCTCGCCCGAGTCGGACTTCAGGTAACCGCCACCGGGGGTGCTCGGCAGGTTGTAGGCGTCGGGGACGCCGAGGACCTGGCGGGATTCGTTGGCGGAGAAGGTCTTCAGGCCGATGCGGTAGGACAGGTGCGATTCCAGGCCCTTGAGCTTGCCTTCCTCCAGACGCTGCGAGGCGAGCAGGAGGTGGACCTGCAGCGAGCGGCCGAGGCGGCCGATCATCACGAACAGTTCCGCGAAGTCGGGGTGCTGGGTGAGCAGTTCGGAGAACTCGTCGAGCACGACGAACAGCGCGGGCAGCGGGTCCAGGTCGGCGCCTGCCGCGCGGGCCTTCTCGTATTCGGAGACGTTGGCGAAGTTGCCTGCCTGGCGCAGGACTTCCTGGCGGCGGTTCATCTCGCCTGCCAGTGCGTCCTTCATACGGTCGACGAGGTCGGCTTCGTCCTCGAGGTTGGTGATGACCGCGGCGACGTGCGGGACGCCGTCGAGGCCGAGGAACGTCGCGCCACCCTTGAAGTCGACGAGGACCAGGTTGAGCTGGTCGGGCGAGTGGGTGGCGAGCAGGCTGAGCACCAGGGTGCGCAGGAATTCCGACTTACCGGAACCGGTCGCGCCGATGCACAGGCCGTGCGGACCCATGCCGTTCTCGGCGGCTTCCTTGATATCGAGTTCCACGGGGGCACCGTCGGCGCCGATGCCGAACGGCACGCGCAGACGTTCGCGGCCGTAGCGGGGACGCCAGGCGCTGGCCGGGTTGAAGTTGCCGATATCGCCCAGGCTCATCAGCTGCGACCAGGTGGAGATCGTCTCGGTCTCGTCGGTCTCGACGTCGCTGCTGCGCTGGGTGGCCGCGCGATAGGGCGCGAGCCTGCGGGCGAGCTGCTGTGCCTGCTCGGCGCTGACGCGGTCGATGGTGGCGAAGCGCTCCTGGTTGCCGGTGGCGCCGCGGCCGAGGCACTCGCCGTCTTCGACGACCATCTTGATGCCGCGCGAAACAGCAAGGCGCGGTGCGTAATTGCACAGGTCGATGATGGTGACACCCTCGTACCCGGACTCGCGCAGCTGGTCGTCCTCGGCCTCGAGCAGACCGCCGTCGACGACGATCACCACGTGCACCATGTTCGGGTTGTTCGGCTGGTTACGCGAGTAGCGCACCCGGTTGCCGAGCAGCGGATGCAGGCCCGCCATCGCCTCGCGGATGGAGCCGTAGAACATGCGCTGGGTGCCGACGCCGTCCTGCACCTCGGGGTGCTGGGTGTGCGGCAGCCACTTGGTCCACTCCCACTCGCGGGCGGTGTCGGGGCCGCAGACCACGGCGACAAGCACCTGGTCGGGCGCCTGGAACATGCACAGCTGCAACAACATCGCGCGCGTCATGTCGCGCGCCTGGGCGCGGTCACCGTCGAGGGCGACGGTGCCGAAACCCTTCACCGCGATAGCGGTGGGCAGGTCGGGAACCGTGGAATGCGCTCGCACGAAGCGGCGCAGCGAGACCGCGGCGATGGGCTCCAGCTCTTCGACGGGGCCGGTTTCGGGGGCCACCAGCCTGGTCGCCAGGCGCTGGCCGCCGAGGCCGATGCGCGCGTGGCAGAAGTCCTTGTCGCCGGAGCGGCGCTCCCACATCCGGCTGGTGCCCGCGAGCATCCAGATCAGGCCGGGCTCAGGGTGGCTCCACTCGACGGCGGCGCGTTGCTGTTTGGCGGTCTCGTCGACATCTTTACGGACCTGATCGAGGTAGCGCAGGTAATCCTTGCGGTCCTCGTTGGCCTCCGCGGCCTTGGCGCCCTTGCCGCCACCCTGTCCGAACATGGTGACCATCGACATGATCATCATCATCGGGAACATCATCGACATCGGGTTGGACAGCATGCCGCTGCCCTGGGTGAACATCAGCGCCATCATGCCGACCATGCCGACCACCATCACGACGGGCATCAGCTTCATCAGCAGGCTGCCCGGGGTGATCCGCGGGATCTCCGGCGGCGGCTGCAACGTGACCTCGCCACCCGGCGTACGCGGCATTTCGCGCCGGGCACGGCGCTGGAACCTGACGGTGCTCATGGTCGAAGACTCCCCCTGCTTGACTACTCGCTCATCTGTCGTCGCGACGGGCTCAGTGTAGAGGTCGCGGCCGACATGTCGTATGGTTCGTCAGGCATTCTGCTGTCCGAACGGTGGGTTCCGCAAACTGTCGACCGTTAAGAGCGGTCGAGCGGAAACACGAGGTAGAGACGGAACTGGGGGAGTTTTGACGCACGCGCGACTCGATCATGTGGAAGAGGACTCCGCACGCGGCATCGTTCGCGCGCCGGACCTTGCCCGCGTCACCATCCTGGCCAAACACACGCAGGTAGACATGGCTATTCCGGTCGATGTGCCGGTCGCCCTCGTCATTCCCAGCGTGGTCGACATGGTCGCGCAGCACAGCCGCTCGAACGATTTCGACAACGACGGCGAACGCTACGAACCCGCCGAATGGGTCCTCGCGCGCATCGGCCACCCCCCGTTCTCGAACTCGCTGAGCCTGGGCGAACAGGGCGTGCGCGACGGCGAACTGCTCATGCTGGAAAGCGCCTCGCACGCGGCGCCGACGCCACTGTTCGACGACATCATGTACAACGTCGCGGTCGCCGACGCCGAGCACTACCGCAGCTGGACGCCGAAGACGGCCCGCATCACCGGTTCGGTGCTCGCCGCGATCACCATGCTGGTCGGCTGCTTCGGCCTGCTCGCCGCGCCGGATGCGTTGCCGTTCTGGGTGTCCGGGTCGCTGGCGCTGTTCGTCTCGATCTTGTGTGTGGTGGCGGGCACGGTGCTGAGCCGCATGTACCGCGACACCTCGGCCGCGCTGGTACTCGGTGGCTGCGCGCTGCCGACCGCGTTCACCGCGGGCATGCTGCTGGTCCCCGATCATTACGGCCCGGCGCACCTGCTGCTCGGGTTCGCGCTGCTCGGCTCGATCGCGGTGCTCGCGTGGCGGGTCACCGGCATCGGGCTGGCGCTGTTCATCGGAACGGCGACGGTCTCGGTGTTCGGCGTGCCTGCCGCGCTTGTGGGATTGCTCACAGATCAGCCCGTCAAGGCGATCGGGGCGGTCGTCGCCGCGCTCGGTCTGGCCGGACTCTCACTCTCGCCGCGGGTTTCGATGCTGCTGGCGAAACTGCCGTTGCCGCCGGTCCCCTCCCCCGGCACCCCGATCGACCCGACCGAGGACGACCCGGACGATCACCGCGCCCTGCCCACCCTCGACGCCCTGCGCGCGCGCTCGGAGCGGGCCCGTAATTACCTCGCAGGCCTGGTCAGCGCGACCACGCTGGTCACCGTCGCAGGCGCGCTGCTGGCGACCGGCGCAGGCGCCGAGGATCCCTACTGGCCCGGCATCGCGCTGGCGCTGGTGTGCGCGGTGGTGCTGATGTTCCGCAGCCGCACCTACGCGGGCGCCGAGCAGGCCATCGTGTTGATCGCGGGTGGCTCGGCGATCGTGCTGATCATGCTGGTCGGCGTCGCGCTCGAAATGCGCCAGCCCCTGGTCGTTTTCGGTGCCGCGCTGGTGATGCTGATCTCGGCGCTGGTGATGGGCCTGATCCTGCCGAAGCAGTCCGCGACACCGCCGATGCGCCGGGCCGTCGAATTGCTCGAATACGCGTTCGTCGCCGCGGTGCTGCCGCTGGTGTTCTGGGTCGCCGATCTCTACTCGCTGGTTCGCGGGCTGTGAGGCTCGGCTTTCGACTGACGGCCGTTGCTCTTGTCGTCGGTCTGAACGCCGGTTTCGGTCTGTACGGCACCGCGCACGCGGACCGGCCGCCGGCGATCGACCCCGGAATGTTGCCCGCCGGTGATCCCGCCGCACCGCCGGACAAGACCGAAAAGGGCAGCGGCACCAACGGACTGTGCTTCCGCACGCAGGCGAGCACTGCGACAGCGGTGATCCCGCCGAGCCAGCGTTCGCTCGATCTCGAGCGGGCGTGGCAATTCTCCCGTGGCGCAGGACAACTCGTCGCGGTGATCGATACGGGCGTGGAACCGCACCCTCGTCTGCCAGACATGTGGGCGGGCGGCGATTACGTAGCCGCCGGTGGCAACGGCACCGAGGACTGCGATGTGCACGGCACGGTCGTGGCGGGGATCATCGGCGCGACCAAGATCGAGGGCCAAGGCTTTTCCGGTGTCGCACCGGAATCACGGATTCTCAGCATTCGCCAGAACAGCCAGCTCTACCAAGCGGAAGGCGCCGGGCGGGACAAGTCGCCCGATGACTTCCCGGACGGCTACGGCAAGGTCTCCTCGCTCGCCAGTGCAATTCGACGCGCGGCCGACTTCGGCGCCAGTGTGATAAACATCTCACTGGTTTCCTGCCCAACCAGTTCGCCGGCGAACGAGCCAGCATTCCGTGCGCTCGGCGCGGCGGTGCAGTACGCGGCAGTCGAGAAAGACTCGGTGATCGTCAGCTCTGCGGGAAACTCTGATGGCGCCTGCAAGTCAGGCAATCCCGGGCCCGACCCGCTCAAGCCCGCGCAGGACTTGTGGAGCACGGTCCGCACCTACGTGAACCCGGCCTGGTACGACGAGTACGTGCTCTCGGTAGGCTCGATCAGCGCCAACGGCGCACCGTCGTCGTTCAGCGTCGCCGGCCCGTGGGTCGGCATCGCCGCACCGGGAGAAGGCATTACGTCCCTCGATGCCAGGACCACCGGCATCTCCGACGGCAAGTACGACAACCAGGGCAAGTACATGGCTTACAGCGGAACGAGTTTCGCGTCGCCGTATGTGGCCGGTGTCGCCGCGCTGGTGCGTGACCGGTTCCCCGAACTGACCGCCAAACAGGTGATCGAACGGCTGCAGGCCACCGCCCACGCACCGGCCGAGGGCTGGAATCCGTACATCGGCTACGGCGCGGTCGATCCGGTCGCGGCGCTGACCAACGAAGTGCCGAGAGAACTTCCGCCGAAGCAGGCCAGCCCGGCGCGAAGCCTGCAGCTCGCGGTGCCCGCACCGCCGCCGCCCGCGGACAACACCGCGCGCAATGTGGCGCTGATCGGTTCGGGCGCCATCGGCCTCATCCTGGTTCTCGGCGTCCTGGCGTCGTTCCCGATCCGCCGCAAGTTCGGGATGTCGGCAGACGATCTCTGACCTGCTCGACCACAGAGCAAGGTACGGTCGGCGGGCCAGCGCCCGTCGACCCAGGTAGCCGCATGAACACGTCAACGATCGAACGTCCACCCACCCGCAGGCAACGGTGGGAACGCGCGACCAATCTGCCGTTGATCGTGCTCGCGGTGATGTTCGTCGTCATGTACGCGTGGCGGGTGCTCGACACCGACGCGTCACCGCGGCTCGATGCCAGTCTGCTGTGGGCGGATATCGCGATCTGGGCGGTGTTCGCGGTCGATTTCATGGTCAGGTTGCGGTTGTCGAGCGACAGGTCGCGATTCCTCCGCAAGCACCCGCTCGATCTGCTGGTCGTCCTCGTGCCGCCGTTTCGCCCGCTGCGCCTGCTTCGAGCCTCGCTACTGCTGCTCGACGCTCTCAACCGCGCGACGCACCCACGCACCCGCCTGGTGACCTTCGTCGGCACCAGTTCCGTACTCATTCTGCTGCTGACGAGCCTGGCCTTCTTCGACGCCGAATACGGCGCACCCGACAGCAAGATCGAGTCCTTCGGCGACGCGCTGTGGTGGTCGGCGGTCACCGTAACCACCGTCGGCTTCGGCGATGTCTACCCGGTGACCACCGAGGGTCGGTTCGTCTCCCTGATCCTGATGACCTTGGGCATCGGCCTGATCTCGTTCGCCATCGGCACCATGACCAGCTGGGTCGTCGAACAACTCAAGACCGTCGACGACGCCGCCGACCGCGCGGAGAGCACGCTCCGCGAACTGGTCGACGAGGTCAAAGCCCTGCGGACCGAGGTCGCCGAACTCCGCGCCGATTCCGCGAAGCCGGCGACCCCGCCCGACTAATTCACCGCGGCGACAGGCTTTTTGGCGGGCGACGGATCCGGCGAGACGCCATCGTGCGCCACCATCGCCTCTTCCCTGCCCATCGTCGGCCCACCCGCGAGCAGTCCGACGATCGGCCACGGCGCCGGTTCGGCGGTGACTTCCTCCAGGCCGAGTGCCTTGACCGCATCGGCGTTCTTGATGCCGTAGCGGACGCCGGTATCGGCGATGTAGAACAGGCTGTCCTTGCGGCGGCTGTTCGGTTCGATGCCGGTGGACTGCACGTAGGCGCCCGAGGCAGGCGGGATGAACACCGTGTCGGCGTTGGGACCCGCGCCGTCGGCCTGGGCGAGATCGACCATCTTGGCCTTGTCCGGGATCGGCACGTCGATGCCGGTGAGCAAGGTCAGTTCGGCGCGCGCGGTGGCGTCGGCGTTGTCGGTGGCGCCTGCGATCGGCTTCCACGACATGCAGCTGACGGGCTGGTCCTTGGCGGTGATCAGCGTCGGCCGGTCACGCGGGTAGTCCTGGACCTTCAGCGTCTGCACCTGGGGTGCGTAAGTCCGGTCGGTGGACTGGATCGTGGTGCCGCTCATGACCGTCGGATAGAAGTTGCGGATGATCTGGGCGGTCATCGCCGTGATCGCCTGCAGACCGTCCTGGAGCACCACGTAGTTCTGGTTCGACTCGTTGAAGACCTGGACCACGTCACCGATCTTGTGACCGCTCACGTTGTAGGCCGGTGTGCCACCGGGATTGTCGATGACCGGCGTGATCACCGGCAGCACTTCGGGGATCGCGTTGAGCAGTCCCTCGCTGATCGTGCGCGGGGTCAGGCCGGTGATGCCGAGCGCATGGGTGACGGCCGGATCTTCCATCTTCACGCGAGCACGCTTGCCGTCGTAGACCAGATAGGTCGCGTCCTTGCCCTTCACGAGCATGGCCTTGCCGTCTTCGACCTTCGACGCCTTGGCGCCCAGACTCGGGTCACCGGCCAGTACCGATGTGGTCAGGTCGGCGCTGCCGTCGGACTTGAGCTGATCGCACACCGTCCACGTCCGGCCCTTGCCGCCCTTGTCGTACAGGATCGACGACGGTGCGCCCGGAATGCCGATCAGCTGACCACGCGGCTTCTTGCCCAGTTCGGATTCCTTGACGATCGCCGCCTTGGACGCCTCACCGGCCGCCAACCGGGCCGAGGCCAGGTTCAGCGCGGGGTGCACGACGTTCTCGACGACCACGTAGACGCCGCCGGATTCCTTGGCGATCAGGATCTTGCTGTCGCCGATCTTGTCCTGCGGACGCAGCAGCGCGAGGATGCCGCAACCGGCCAGGACCACCAGGCCGAGTACAAGTCCGACCACGTAGGCACGGGTCTGCGCGCGCATCGGGTCGTGCAGCATCCGCACATCCCGGCGCACCAGGGCGTGCTCCATTCGCCGCACCAGGAAGCGGTATCCGCTGACCTGCCAGCGCGTTGTGGGTTTTGAAGGCATGGTTCCTCCCCCGAACAGTGCTCTCGTCCGGGCAACACAGTACAGTTCCCGGCAGCAGTTGTTCGCATTCGGCCATCGGCCGATCGACAATCGGGTACCTGGGGGAGGAACGAATGGCTGAGTTCACCGGCGCGGGACCGCGCCCGCTGTTCGGCCGGATCACGTTGCCGCACCTACTCACTGCGCAGGTCCTCGGCCTGATCGTGGGGGTTGGCGCGCTGATCGCCGGGCTGGATCCGCTGCCGTCGCTCGGCATCGCGATCGTGGTGGCACTGGTGCCGCTGATCCCGTTCGGCAAGCGCCCGATCCTCGATTGGATCGCCACGATTCGCCGGTATTCCGGCAAGCGCGACTACACCCTCGGCGACACCGTCGACTTCCGTGACACCGACGGCCGTTCGCTCGGCCTGTACTGGGACGGCAGTCGCGTGGTCACCGTGGTCGAGGTGCTGCCGCCGCGTGGTGGGCTCACCCGCATCGCCCGCACGGCCGTGCACGCCTCGCACCTGCTGCCGCTGCCAGAGCTGGCGGCCTGCCTCAACCAGCACGACATCCTGCTCAGCGGGATCGACATCATCAGCCACGGCCACCGCAGCCGGTCCGGCACGCCGGCGGGCGCCATCTACGAATCGCTGCTCGGCCCGCTGCCCGCCACCGCGCACCGCACGGTCTGGCTCGCGATCAGCTTCGACGCGGTGGCCTGCCCGGACGCCACGGCTCGTCGCGGTGGCGGCACCGACGGCGCTTCCCGCTCGGTCACCATCGCCACCCAGCGGATCATGCGCACGCTCGAAGACGCCGATTGCAACGCGCGCATCCTCACCGCGCCGGAGATCCGCAAGGCCGTGCAGCAGATCACCGCGGGTCTGGATCCGCGCACGCTGAGTCAGCGGTGGAAGTACGCCGAGATCGGCAACGCGGTGAACATCGGCAGTGCGGTGGATCCCAAGCAGCTGGGTTCGGATCTGCTCGCACAGCTGTGGGTCGCGCCGTCGCGGGGCACCACGGTGGCCGTGCGGCTGCGTCCCGGTAGCGATGCCGAATCCGTGAGTGTCGGTGCCGCATGGCGATTGACCGCGCGTGAGCTGCCGGAGAAGACCAAGTCCAAGGGCATGGTGTCGATGAGCGGTCGGCATCGCGACGCTCTGCTGGCGCACCTGCCGATCGCGGTGCCCGGTGTCGACGACACCATCCCGACCATCGAGTACCCGATCGACGTCATCGGCGCGCTGCACCTTCCGTCGTCGGGTTGCGGGCAGCTGCTCGGCTCCGACGACGAGGGCAACGGTGTCGCCACCAGGATCGTCGGCGCCGGTATCTCCACCGTGTACGTGGCCGGTGAGCTGTATCTGGCCCAGCAGTTGGTGTTCCGCGCGCTGGCTGTCGGCGAGCGGGTGCTGGTGCGCACCGATCGGGCGCAGGCCTGGGAGCAGCTGGTGACCACCGTCGGCAATCCGGAGCGGCTGACCATCGCGGTCGAAACACACCAGTCCGACGCGGGTTTCACCGCGACGGTGGTCGACGGCGTGCTCGCGCCCGCCCCGCACGCCGGTGTCACCACGATCTACCTCACCGGTGATCCGAACGGCTGGCCCGCTTCTCGCCCCGACCTGGAGATCTTCCAGCCGGGCGCGATCGGCAACCGCGTCGTGCTGCGCACGGGAACGACCAGGGTGAACCTCACGCTGGTGTCGATCCCCCGCGAGTCGACCTACATCGGTCAGCCGCGCGGGCAGCGCGCCATGGCCTCGGCCTGATCGCCAGTTGTCACCCGGGCACCCCGGGGACGGCAGAGCTCAGCCCGGATAGGGCTCGACAGTGCGGGCTGCGCGCAAAGTTGTTCCCCACCAGGACAATTGGTTGAGCATACGATCGCAGGCGTCGATCGCGGCGTCGTCGCTGGTCATGCCGGTCTTGTCGAAGCGGCGTTTGGCCTGGGCGAAGCTCACCGATTCGCGCACCGACACCATGTGCAGTTCCGCGACCACCTGACGCAACTGTTCGACCGCGCGCAGCCCGCCGGACAGCCCGCCATAGGACACGAATCCGATCGGCTTGGCCCGCCATTCGTGCTTGGCACTGTCGAGCGCGGTTTTCAGCGAGGCCGGGTAGCCGTGGTTGTACTCGGAAGTGACGGCGACGAACGCGTCCGCCGCGCCCAACCGGGCCCGGAACGCCTCGACCTCCGGGGTTTCGGTGAGGTCGACGGGCAGCGCCAGATCACGCAGATCGAGCACGCCCACCTCGAATTCCGGCCGCTCGCTCAGCGCGGTGACCAGCCAACGCGCCACCACGGGCGCGAATCGCTCGGGGCGGGTGCTGGCGACGATGATCTCCAACCGCAGCGGTGCATTCATGGCGCGAGCTTATCGACACCACAGCGCCCCCTGGTCTGCCCCGCTCGTCGGATCAGGCACGATGGTCGGTGCATTGTTCATGGGGCGAAGGGGGTCGCACGTGCTCATCGGACGTTGGCAACTGGTGGAAACGCTGGGGGCGCCACCGACCTGGTCGATGCTGACCTCGGGTACTACGCCGCGTGAGTGGGCGTCGTATCAGCGGGCGATTCCGGCCCGGCTGCAGCCGTTGATCGCGGCCGCGCACGAGACGGGCGCGCCGGTGGAGGAGGTATTGCCGAAGTCGCGAAACCCGTGGTCGGAGCACCGTTTCCGGGCTGTGCCGGTGGTGTGGCCGGATGCGCCGACGCATGCGGTGAAGGTGTGGGTCGGGCCGGAGGTCCCGGAGGAGGAACTGAGCGTCGCGCCGTTCCAGGTAGACGCGCACCGCCGCATCGTGCGCACCCGGCCAGCCGGGCTCGGCCCCCACTTCGGTTCGGTACCAGCCGAATACCGCGGTGCCGAATCGTTCCAGCGCGTCGAGCGCTTCGACCGAGCGCTGGAATTCGTTGCCGAGCTGGTCCGTTCGGAGCCACACAGTCGCTGGTCGGGAGTGGCCACCGTGCATTCGGCGATCGGCCCACGTTCACTGCTGGTGGCCGCGCGCAACGGCGACGACGGGCAGCGATTCGGGTGGCGTGGGGTCGCGGTCGACGTCACCGACAGCATCGCCCCGCAACACAAGTCGTTCGAGGCCACGACGCTCGAATTGCTGCGCGAATCCCAGCCCGGCCTGTATCTGGTCATCCTCGACACCGCGCAGGTGCGCGCGGTGCGGTGGGTCACCGAGCCGGTGCCGGGGCTGCGGTGGCGCGGGATCGATGAGCGGACCGTCCCGCATCCCGACGACCGTCCCAGGATCGTCGCGCTGCGCGCCGAAGTGCTGGCCGGTGCGGCGCGTGCCGGGCTGAGCGGACTGCGGCTGGCCGCGGTCGACGGTGGCTGGCTCACCGTCGACGTCGAGGTGTCACCACTGCCCGGCGGCGGCGCGGCGCCTGCCTTCATGCTCGCTCAGTTGCAGGTCACCGCGCCGCCGGGGTGATCAGGGCAGCTCGAAGGGCAGCGATACCCCGGCGTGCACGCGGCAGCGCTCACAGGTGCCGGTGCCGTCGACCGCGGTCACCGCGCGCCGCATGAGCTCCTTGAACGGGCCGAGGTTCTTCTTGAACTCGGCGAACACGTCGACCGCGTGCACACCGTCGCCCTCTTCGAGACCGGCGTCCAGGTCGGTGACGAGCGCGACTGCCGCGTAGCACATTTCGAGTTCGCGGGCGAGGACAGCTTCGGGGTGTCCGGTCATGTTGACCAGGTCCCAGCCCTGCCCGGCGAACCAGCGGCTCTCGGCGCGGGTGGAGAAACGCGGGCCCTGCACGACGACCATCGTGCCGGAATCCACGACCCGTAGGTCACCGGCGGACTTCGCCGTGTCCGACGGCGGGGCTCCGGTGCCCGCCGCTCGCACCGCGGCGGCCCGCAGCTCGTCGCAATAGGGATCGGCGAAGGAGACGTGGACGCCACCGCCGTCGAAGTAGGTCTGCGGGCGACCCGACGTCCGGTCGACGAGCTGATCCGGCACCGCGACAGTCCCCGGACCCCAGTCCGCGCGCAAGCTACCGACCGCGCACGGCGCGAACACCCGGCGCACCCCGAGCGAACGCAGCGCCCACATGTTCGCCTGGTAGGGCAGCGTGTGCGGCGCGAACTCGTGCTGCTTGCCGTGCCGGGGCAGAAAGGCGACAGCGCGGCCTTCGACCTCGCCGATCGCGACCGGCGCACTCGGCGCGCCATACGGTGTGTCGACCTCGACGTGCACCGCGTCGTGGTCGAAGAAGTCATAGAAACCGCTGCCGCCGATGACGGCGAGTGCGGGCCGGGGAAGCGAACTCATGGCGCCGATTCTTCCGCCCGAGCTTGCCACGCGCAGCACCGGGGACCTGTCATCTGACAATTCGATCGCGAAACTGTACCCTAGGGGGGTATTAGTTCGCCAGGCGAGCTACCAGGCAGGCGAGGAGACCTACGGTGAACACACCCACCCCCGACACCGCGACCGGCGACGAGCACGCGGGCCACGCAGGCCACGGCTACATCACCGCCAAGGACGACTACCTCAAGCGACTGCGCCGCATCGAGGGCCAGTCGCGCGGGCTCCAGCGGATGGTCGAAGAGGAAAAGTACTGCATCGATATCCTCACCCAGGTATCGGCCATGACCAAGGCGCTGCAGGCCGTCGCGATGGGCCTGCTCGAGGACCACATCTCGCACTGTGTCGTCGATGCCGCGGTGGCCGGAGGGCCCGAGGCCGAAGCCAAGATCAAAGAGGCAACCGACGCGATCGCGCGGTTGGTCAGGTCCTGACGGAACCGTTCACGCGGGCGCCCCTGCTGTCGGGACGCTGCGGTGCGTTCATTTCACTATGCGTGAAGAATTCACAGGGGAACTGTCATGCGCTGCCAACCGGCAGACCGAGCATTCCAGCAACCGTCGACGAACTGTGCGCGCGCTCACGATATTCACCGGGAGTCATTCGCATCTCGGAATGGAAAGCGCGAAACAGATTTCGTTCGCTGATAAAACCAGCGGCTGCCGCGACTTTACTCATCGATAGGCCGGGATGCGAACGCAGCACCTCGCACGCGCGCTCGACGCGCATGGCGAGCAGTGCCGGAACGGGCGCCTGTTCGCCGTCGAAGAGCCGGTAGAGGGTGCGGCGCGAGATCGCGAAGTGCGCGGCCACCGTGTCGACGGTGAGGTCGGCGTCCGCACACCGTTGCCGCATGAACGCGAGCACACCAGCCCGGGATACCGCGCTGACCTGCCCGTTGTCCGGCAACTCCCCCGCGGCCATCTGCAGTGCCGAGGCCAGCAGGTCGATGCCGTGACCGGCCGCCATCGCCGCGGCTCGTTCCGGATCGGTGCCCTGTAGGCGCGCGATGCCACGAAAGAACGTGCCGACCGCCGAGGCGGGATGGCCGCGCGCGATCGTGATCGCCGACGGAACCGCCCGCAGCGGCCGACCGGCCACGTCGACGAGCACCGGGACCGGCACCTGCACGACCACCTTGTCGAACGGTTCGTCGATTTCCCAGCGATAGGGTCGGCCGCTCTCGTAGAACACCATGTCACCCGCCGAGACGTGCGCCTGCCTGCCGTCCTGGTGCATCACCCCACGACCGCTCAGGAACATGCTCGCCAGGATGTAGCGCTCCCCCGCCGCTTCGACCAGTCGCTGCGTGCGGCGCACGGTTTGCGCGCCCGCCTGCACCGAAGTGACCAGCAGCTCGTCGAATTCGGTCGCCGCGATCCGTCCGGCGAATCCTTCGACGACGTGCGGCGACACCGCGAGCGGAATGTAGGTCTCGCTCATCACCGATTCCCAGTACTCGACTCGGTGATCAGCCGAATCCGCCGTATCGGTCGCGACATGCAGGGTCGGGCTCGCACCCGATCGTGGGGTGCTCACCCGGGCCGGTGGCTGTCACGCCACTGCGCCGGAGTGGTCCCGGTGACGTCCCGGAACACTCGATAGAACTGGCGTTCGGTGCGAAATCCCGAAGCCGCGGCGACCGCGGACAGCGCACGCGTCAGATCGGCGCCGAGCAGTGTCTTCGCCCGTTCCACCCGCATCGTCCACAGGCGGGCGAGCACCCCGGGACCGCGGTCGAACAGCCGGTACAGCGCGCTGCGCGAGAGCAGGCATTCGGCGGCGATGTCGTCGACGGTGACGTCCGGGTCGTGGCAACGACGGCGCATGACAGTCAGCGCCTGCAGCCTGGCGAGCGCCTTCCCGCTCTCCGGGTTCGGCAGCTCACCCGCGGTCATCGTCAACGCCGAGGTGAGCAGCGGGAGCACGTGCGCGCCGAGGCGAGCCGCTGCCGCCGGGTCGGTCTCCTGTGCCCTCGCCACGTCACGCAGGTATTCCGCGACGAGGCCCCCGGCCGAATCCGGGGTGACGGTGAGCGCCGCGGGGGTGGTCGGTTGCGTCCAGCCGCCGCGTTCGAGTGCGGCGACGGGGACCTGGACGATGAGTTGCTCGTGGTCGCCGTCGGACTCCCACCAGTTCGGCCGCCTGCTGTCGACGAACACCATTTCACCGGGACGTTCCAGCTCGGCCAGCCGCCCGTCCTGCTGTATCCGCCCGCTGCCCTCGGTACAGATCCCGACATAGAGCACCTCGGTACTTGATCGGGAGATCAATCGTTCGGTGCGGATCACGCGCTGACCGGTCGAGCGCAGCAGTGTGAATTCGATGTCGTCGATGGTGGAATGGGTGATCATGCCGGTGAATTCAGCGGACGACTCGGGCAATGGCTCGATCGCCACCGGGACATAGGCGTTCGACATCACCGCTTCCCATTCGTCGAATGAATGGGCACGTAGCTGATTCACGCAATCACGCATCGGCGCGTCATGGCGACAATTCTCCCACGAGAGAATGCGTATCAAAAACTCGCAGCGCAGCATTTGATACGCGCGCTGACCTGCCCGCAGGTAATCCTGGCCGCACGGTCCACGGATCGGCCGCCTCGTCGACGACCTCGTGATACACCGTGAATCCGGAGAGCGCGGCGACGTGGGCCTGCTCCCGCCACAGGTCCACGCGCCGGTCCGGGCCCAGCTGGCCGGCTGTTGTCCGAAAATCAGTGTGGGGCAAAGAGCATCACGCTCGGTAGACCTACCGTGCCAGGCCGCTGACAACCGGTGCCAGGCTGATCATCCGAGATAGGATTCGCGATATTCGCCGGGAGTCATCCCGGTCTCCTGGTGGAATACGCGGTAGAAATGGCGGACGGACGCGAACCCGGAGCCGAATGCCACCGCCGCAGGTGGATGGCTTCTATTGCAGGTCAACAGTTTTTGCGCGTGCATCACCCGTAATCTGCGCAGGGTGGCGCCGAGGCTGTCGCCCGTCCCGTCGAAGAGGCGGAACAGGGTGCGCCGCGAGATATGACAGGCGGCCGCGACCTCGTCGAGTGTCAAATCCGGGTCGGTGCACCGTTTCCGGAGGTAGACCAGGACGTGTTCGCGGCTGAGCGAGTCGGCGGGAGTCTCACTCGGTCGGCTGCCCGCCGCGAGCAGTACCGCCGAACCGAGCAGGTCGAGCGCACTGGTGGCGAGGATGTCGGCCTGCGCGGGCGATTGCGCACGGACCCGCGCGAGTTCACGGAAGTAGGTGGCTACCACGCCCGCCGGGCTCTCCGGCTCGATCGCGGTGGCGGTCGGGATACGCAGGTCGGCGAGCCCCGGCTGCAGGCGCAGCAGCCGCGTCGGCACGCGCACGAGCACCTGCTCGTAGGACATGCTGTCGTTCCAGAGCGAGGGCAGCGAGGTGTCGAGAAACGTCATCTGGCCGGGCCTGAGCAGGACCGATCGGCCGCCTTGGGTGAGCCGCGCCTGCCCGGAGACCTGAATGCTCACCAGCAGGTATTCCTCGGCCGCGCAGGCCACATGCGTCTTGGTACGCCGAAACTCCTGATTCCCACCCGCGAGCGTGGACAGCGTGAAGTCGGCCGCGCCGGGCAGCGCGCTGCTGGTCACCCGGCCGAACGTGGGTGCGTCCAAGGTCGGGTCGAGCGCGAGCGGGAAATAGGTCCGCGTCATCAACGCTTCCCACTGCTCGAACTCCACGCTCCGTGGCGACGCCGCCGCGAACTCGAGCGTCGTCGGTTCGTTCGCCATGGGCTGCCGACCTCCGAACTCAGACATATCTGCCTCTATGGCATCGACCAACAATAGCCGCGGCGCCACGCCCACTCAAGGCGGACGCGATGCCCCCACCAGCGAAAATACTCCTGCGCAAGCCGCTTTCGGCAAGTCGGGATTCGCACCGATCACCTCGGGCACCTCCGTCGAACAGGGAACAGTCCGTGTTCTACTGGTAGTTGCCAGCAGGATGCTCGTCGATGCCTCACCGAGAGGACACGCCCATGTCTGCCGATTCCGCCGTCCTGTCCGCGCGCTCCGAGGACGGCCGCTCGTTCGTCGTCGACAACGCCGCGGCCAGTCCGTTTCCCGCCGGATCACTGATCGTGGTCAGTTGCGACGGGCGCAGGCAGCTCGCGCTGGTCGAAGAGCGCACGGCGACGATGCCGGTGGGGTTGCGCGGCAGACTGATCGGCGAACTCAGCGACGACGGGATCGATGTCAGGGCCAGTCACGCCTTCGACGGCGGGGAGGTGAGTCCGGCCGATCGCGCCAACGTCGCCGCCCTGCACCTCAGCACCGGCGCCGAGCTCGAGGTCGGCGAGAGCCTGTCGGCACCCGGTGGGCCCGCTCGACTGCTCCCGACCCGCTTCAACCGGCACACGTTCTGGTGCGGACAGAGCGGTTCGGGCAAGACCTACGCCCTCGGCGTCGTCCTCGAGCAGCTGATCGCGCATACCGCGCTCCCGATCGTCATCCTCGACCCGAATTCCGACTTCGTCCGCATCGGCGAGGTGGTGCCCGGCGCCACCGGCCCGACCGCGGCGGCCTTGCGCGAGCGCGATATCCGCGTGCTGCGACCGAAGGCCGAACCACCTGCTCGGCTGCGGGCGAAGTTCATCGACATGCCGCTGAAGTCGAAAGCCGCGGTGTTGCAGCTGGATCCGGTGGTCGACCGGGAGGAGTTCAACGAACTGATCCATCTGTCATCGGCGATGACCGGCGAGCTCCACGATGTTCTGGCCAACTTGCGCGCCGTCGACACCCCGGCTCGCCGCCGCCTCGCGATGCGCGTGGAGAACCTGGGATTGCTCGACTGGGAGGTGTGGGCGGGCACTGATCGGGCGGTCACCGAGATCGTCGCCGAGCGCCCCGACGTGACCGTCCTCGACCTCGGCGGATTCTCCACGCCCGCACAGCAACTCGTGGTCGCACTGTCGTTGCTCGACGACCTGTGGGCCAGACGCGAAGAACGACGCCCGGTCCTGCTGGTGATCGACGAGGCCCACAACCTCGCCTCGCCCCGGCTGGAATCGCCGGTGGCCGTGGCGGTGCGTGAACGGTTGATCCAGATCGCCGCCGAGGGCCGCAAATTCGGTCTCTGGCTACTGCTTTCGACCCAGCGCCCGTCGAAGGTGCACCCGGGCATCATCTCCCAGTGCGACAACCTCGCCCTCATGAAAATGACCTCACCGACCGACCTCACCGAACTCGGCACCTACTTCGGCTACGCCCCGAGCGGACTGTTGGCCCAGGCACCCTGGTTCCGGCAGGGCGAGGCACTGTTCGCGGGCGGTTTCGTCCCCACGCCCGCGCTGGCCAAGGTGAACGCGCGGCTCACCCGCGAAGCGGGCGCCGACGTCTCGGTGCCGCTGAGATAGCGGACCTCACCGTCGCGACGATCAGGCCGATTCGCTGATCACCACACGCCCCGGCTCACGTCGAGCGACTCGACCACTGGAGACTCGCGACGTTGCGCGGTCGCCGGGCACGCGATGTAACGACCGTCGGATGTCGAGGTCGGCGAAGATCAGACCCTGCTGGCCTTCGGCCAGCGGAGTGGCGAGCTCCAACCCGCCGGGTCCGAAGATCCGCGAGACGCCTCCGCCACCGCGCAGCAGACGCCGATCGGGCATCCGCGCGTCGACCACCTCCCAACCGGCCACCGGCACCACGGCGACGGGGGCGATGACGTAGGTCTTGCCGTCCATGGCGTAGCGCACGGCGGCGGCGGTGTCGATTTCCTGGCCGCGCTCCTTGCCCTCGCCGTAGTACACGGTGAAGCCGGGCCACGCCGCGATGTGGATCTGCTCGTATTGCTCGTGCATGCGCACCCGCAAGTCGGCGCGGAGATGGTCGGCGCCACCGAGGACACCGACGCGGCCGAGCGCGGTGTCACGGATCAGCAAGCCGCCGTCGGAGGTGCTGAACACGGTCCGCTCCAGCCCGGTCGGTTCGGCCTTGCGGACGACGCTGATCGTGCCGTCGGCGCCGATCAGCGCCTGCGACATGAACACCTCACGCCCGGCCCGCTCGGCGAATCCGACCGAGACATGAATCCCCTTGCGGCGGGCGGCATAGGCGATCGCCCGCAGCTCCGGTCCTTCGGCGGTGAGCGAGTTGGCGAGGTAGCGGGCGAGGAATTCTTCGCCCCAGTCGACGGAGTTGAGCCACATCCACCAGGGAAATCCGGGCAGGAAGGTCTCCGGAAAGGCAATCAGTTGCGCGCCCCCGTGTTCGGCCGCTTCGATGTATTCGATTGTCTGTTCGACTCCCGCAGACAAATTCAACCATTTCGGCTCGGCTTGCACCGCTGCCACGCGTACCCGACTCATCGTGCCCCCTTGTCGCTCAACCAGTGAAGAGTGTTCAATTCACTCTCTCGCAGAATGGCGCCACACAAACTGTCATCCTGTGCCAGCCGACTGACCGTCTGTGCCAATCCACAGATTAGGGTCGATTCCGCCACGCAGTGAGCCTTGCTAAGAGTTTGCCTGAGCGCCGACCATTCTTCAAGGACGAACAGATGTACGAAGAATGGCGATATCAGATAGCCGCGGTATCACATAGCCGGCGCACCCGCCGCGACCATGCGGAATTCACCGGGGGTCATACCCGTCTCCAACCGGAAGGCGCGGAAGAAATGGCGTTCGGACGCGAACCCGGACGCGAGCGCGACGGTCGCCGTCGCCCGGCCGGGGTCACGGGCGAGCAGCGAACGCGCGCATTCCACCCGCATGCGCCGCAGCACGGCACTGAGCCCGTCCTCCACGTCACCGAACAGCCGGTACAGCGTGCGGCGCGACACCAGACAGGCACGCGCGATGTCGTCGATCGTCAGGCTCGGGTCGGCGCACCGGGTTCGCATGAAGGCGAGTACCTGCTCGCGTGACAGCGCCTGCGCGGGCTGACCCGAAGGGATTTCCCCCGAGGCCAGCCGGACCGCCGAGGCAAGCAGTTTGACACCGTTGTCGGCCAGCACGGTGGCGTGACCAGGAGCGCTCTGCTGAATGCGGGCCAGATCGCGAAAGTAGCCCGCGACCACCCCGCCCGCGCTGTCGGCGGGGACCGTCATCGCGGTCGGCAACGCGGAATCACCCGGGCCGAGCTGCTGGCGCAGGACCTCGAGCGGCGTCTGCACGACGACCTGCGCCCAGGGACCGTCGAGATCCCACTGATACGGGCGCGAGGTGTCGTAGAAGACCATGTCACCGGGGCGCAGCGACGCGACGCGATCGTCTTGGTGCAGCCGTCCGGAGCCTTCGGTCAGGATGGAGACCAAAAGGTATTCGCCGTCGGTCTTCGCGATTCCACGGGGGGTTCGGCGGATGCGCTGGCCGCTCGCACTGACCGTCGACAGGTCGAAGCCGGGCTGGCTGGTGCGCTCGATCCGGCCATGGAAGGCGCCGTCGCCGCGCGGATCCGCCATCAGCGGGACATAACTCTCCGACAGCAGCGACTCCCACTCGGCGAACGATTCGCGCGCCCCGGCACGGGTCTGGCTGATCTCCACGCCAACTACCTCGCTTCCTATCCGAGTCGAACAGCAAACAGTTGGCGTCGCACAATCGTCGGGCTCGCCCTAGGCCGAGCCTGCCAGATCAACCGTCCAATTTCCATCGACTGTTTCCGGATGGGATGGTTTGTCGACATCGGAAATGCCACTAGCACTGACGATTCCAGCGGTTATCCAACCCGGGTCTTTCAAAATGAAACCTCCGTGTGAGGCGCATCACTCAACCCGGCTTGACGGAGTTCGAGCTCCGCTGTGGGCGCCCGAACGAGCTATCACCCGGTATTCACCCGGTGTCATGCCCGTCGCCGCCTGGAACGCGCGATAGAACTGTCGCTCGGAGCCGAATCCCGACGCGGTCGCGACCGTCGCGACCGAGCGGTAGTCGCCCGCCGCGAGTAGCACCCGCGCCCGCTCCAACCGCATTTCGCGCAGTACAGTCCCGAGCCCGCCCTCGAACTCCGCGACCACCCGATAGAGCGTGCGCCGCGACACCCGGCAGGCGTCCGCGATCCGCTCGATCGTCAGCCCGGGGTCGGTGTAGTTGGCGCGCAGATAGTCCAGCACCTGCTGCCCGTTCACCGCCGCGATCTGCGCCCTGCCAGGTCGCCCGCCCGACGCGATGGT
Organism: Nocardia sp. FBN12; assembly: GCF_054031145.1. Taxonomy (NCBI): domain Bacteria; kingdom Bacillati; phylum Actinomycetota; class Actinomycetes; order Mycobacteriales; family Nocardiaceae; genus Nocardia; species Nocardia sp. FBN12. Next base: position 6,983,940 of record NZ_CM132926.1, on the reverse strand, counting down.
GGCCGCCGCGCCGAGCAGGTCGATGCCGCTGCCCGCGAGCACTGCCGCCGACACCGGATCGGTGCTGTGCAGTTGTGCGACCTGCCGGAAGAATCTGGCCAGCATGAGCCCGACGCCACCTTCCCCGATCACCATCCCGGCAGGCAGCGCGTCGGCCCGAATACCCAGGTAATCGACGACCTGCTGTCGGGGCACCCGGATCGTCAGATCCTCGATCAGACCCTCCGAGCGCCACCGAATCGGCTGCGCGGTGTCGTAGAAGATCATCGCGCCCGGCGACAGCTCGACACGGTTACCCGCGTGCTCGACCTGCGCGTGCCCCGCGAGCACAACACTGCCGATGACGTGGACGTCGTCAGCCCTGGCGATATGCCTGCGCGTCCGGCGCAATTCGTGACCCTCGGCGACCACCGTGCCCACGGAGATATCACCGAAGTCGGCCGATCTGATCCGCCCCTCGAACGCCCGTGGCACGGTGGGCGCAATCGACACCTCGGTGATCGCATTGGTGACCAGCTGTTCCCAATGCCCGAACGCGTCCGGCACCGCGACCTGCGCGGTCGAGCAGATCTCGGGAAACCCGTCGAACGACGACGTCACCATTCGATGTCGCTATTCCAACGCGACAGGGCGCTGGCTCGCCCGGAATTCGCCTGGCGTCATTCCATGACCACTTCCCACTCGCCGAATGAGATGGTATCCATCGTCGGAGAAATCTAACATCGCGCGGTTACCACCTCGATAACATGAATGTCACCCCCGCATCCCGGTAGCCGGGACGAAACCCGCTCCGCATGCGCTGCCGGCAGGGAGAGTCTCGAATCAATATCGAATCGTCACTCCACAGATCAGGTGTCACAGAAATTCGTCGAACGGATCAACGGCCATCAATCGCCGCAGCAACCACCTTCGGGCACCGGCACAGTTCTGGATTCCCGGGTTTGGGCATTGCGGGCGGCGAGGTCGGCGTCGGCCGGATAGTCGACGGCGATGAGGCTCAAGCCGTGGGCAGGAGCGACGGTGACCGAGCTGGATCGTTCGGTTTCGGTGAGCAGGGTGGTGGTCCAGTCGGGGGTGCGGCGGCCTTCGCCCACCGCGAGGACGGCGCCGACGAGGCTGCGGACCATCGACCAGCAGAAGGCGTCGGCGCTGACATAGGCGGTGAGCAGGTCGCCCTCGCGTTCCCAGTCGAAGCGCTGGAGTTCGCGAATGGTGGTGGCGCCCTCGCGGCGGCGGCAGAAAGCGGCGAAGTTGTGCAGGCCCAACAGGTTTCGGGACGCTGCGCGCATGGCCTCGAGGTCTACGCCCGGCTTGCACGGCACCACGCCGCGCGCCTGCAACGGCTGGGCGCCGTAGGGGGCGGTGGTGAGCCGGTAGACATAGTGACGGCGCATCGCGGAGAAGCGGGCGTCGAATTCGGGAGGGGCGGTGCGGATTTCGGTGATCCGCACGTCCTTGGGCAGGAACTTCGCCATGCGGTACATCAGCTTGTCGGCGTCGAATTCCGACTCCGTGTCGAAGTGCGCGACCTGCCCCTCGGCGTGCACACCCGCGTCGGTACGCCCGGCGACCGTCAGCTGCAGCGGTTCACGCAACACCTTCGACAGCGACTCCTCTAGCACGCCCTGCACCGTGCGCAACCCCGGCTGACGTGCCCAGCCGGTGAAATCGGTGCCGTCATAACTGATCCCGAGCCGCACCCGCGTCATGTCATCCTCCTGAAGTCGCGCACAGAAAAGAACCGAGCCCGTCACCCACGAAGGGTGACGGGCTCGGCAGAACTCCTGAGAATCAGGCGTCCTTCTTGTCCTCGGTGGCCTCGTCGGCGGCCGGGGCGTCCGCCACGGTCTCCTCGACGACCTCAGCGGCCGGAGCCTCTTCGGTCTTCTGCGAAGCGGCGACACGACGGGCCCGATCGGCCTCGTTGGTCACGGTCTTCTCGCGGACGAGCTCGATGATGGCCATCGGCGCGTTGTCACCCTTGCGCGGCAGCGCCTTGGTGATACGCGTGTAGCCACCCTCGCGACCCTCGAACGAGGGGCCGATGTCGGCGAACAGGACGTGCACGACGTCCTTGTTGCGGATGTCCTTCATGACCTCACGACGGTCGGCAAGGCTGCCGGCCTTCGCCTTGGTGATGATCTTCTCGGCGTAGGGACGCACCGCCTTGGCCTTGGCCTCGGTGGTCGTGATCCGACCGTGCTCGAAAAGCGCCGTGGCCAGGTTGGCGAAGATCGCCTTCTGGTGCGACGCCGAGCCGCCGAACCGGCGACCCTTCTTGGGCTTGGGCATTGTGGGTTTCTCCTGGGCGTATTAAAGCTGTTCGGTTTCGGCGTAGTCCTGCTCGCCGCCGTCGGTATCACTGAACGTGCCGCTGTCGCTCCACGTTCCGGTGCTCGCGTCGTAACCCACCACGGAGGACGGGTCGAACGACGCCGGGCTGTCCTTGAGCGAGAGGCCGAGCGTGTGCAGCTTGACCTTCACCTCGTCGATGGACTTCTGGCCGAAGTTGCGGATGTCGAGCAGGTCCGACTCGGTACGGGCGACGAGCTCGCCCACCGTGTGCACACCCTCGCGCTTGAGGCAGTTGTAGGACCGGACGGTGAGGTCCAGGTCCTCGATCGGCAGACCGAACGAGGCGATGTGATCTGCCTCGGCCGGGCTGGGGCCGATCTCGATGCCCTCGGCTTCGACGTTGAGCTCACGGGCCAGGCCGAAGAGCTCGACCAGGGTCTTACCGGCCGAAGCCAGCGCGTCCCGGGCCGTGATGGAGTTCTTGGTCTCCACGTCGAGGATGAGACGGTCGAAGTCGGTGCGCTGCTCGACACGGGTGGCCTCGACCTTGTAGGTCACCTTGAGCACCGGGGAGTAGATCGAATCCACGGGGATCCGGCCGATTTCCGCGCCGGTCGCCTTGTTCTGCACGGCGGGCACGTAACCGCGGCCCCGCTCGACGACGAGCTCGATCTCGAGCTTGCCCTTGTCGTTCAGGGTGGCGATGTGCATGTCCGGGTTGTGCACGATGACGCCGGCGGGCGGGACGATGTCACCGGCGGTGACGGTGCCCGGGCCCTGCTTACGCACGTACATGGTGACCGGCTCGTCCTCTTCGGAGGACACGACCAGGCCCTTGAGGTTCAGGATGATGTCGGTGACATCTTCCTTCACGCCGGGGACGGTGGTGAACTCGTGCAGGACGCCGTCGATGCGGATGCTCGTGACCGCGGCCCCCGGGATGGAGGACAGCAGGGTACGACGCAGCGAGTTGCCGAGGGTGTAACCGAAGCCCGGCTCGAGGGGTTCGATGGTGAACTTCGAGCGGTTCTCCGCCACAACCTCTTCGGTCAGTGTCGGACGCTGGGAAATCAGCATGAGGATCTACTTCCTGTCTGGGCATCCACTATTTGATGCCTGATCAGTGATTGCGGGGGCCGCCGCGTAGCGACCCCCACCAAAAGCGCTTACTTCGAGTAGTATTCGACGATGAGCTGTTCCTGCAGCGGCACATCGATCTGCGCGCGCTCGGGCAGCTGGTGCACCAGGATGCGCAGGCGGCCGGGGACGACCTGCAGCCAACCGGGAACCGGACGGTCACCGACGGTCTCGCGAGCCACCTGGAACGGCAGCGTCGGGAGCGACTTCTCCTTGACATCGATGATGTCGTACTGGGAGACCTGGTAGCTGGGGACGTTCACCTTGACACCGTTGACGACGAAGTGACCGTGGCTGACCAGCTGACGGGCCTGACGACGGGTACGGGCCAGACCGGCGCGGTACACGACGTTGTCCAGACGCGACTCGAGCAGACGGAGCAGGTTGTCGCCGGTCTTACCCTTGAGGCGGTTGGCCTCTTCGTAGTAACGACGGAACTGCTTCTCCATGACGCCGTACGAGAAGCGAGCCTTCTGCTTCTCCTGCAGCTGCATGAGGTACTCGGATTCCTTGATCCGCGCGCGGCCGTGCTGGCCGGGCGGGTAAGGACGACGCTCGAACGCCTGGTCGCCTCCGACGAGGTCGACGCGCAGACGGCGCGACTTGCGGGTGATGGGGCCTGTATAACGTGCCATTTTAAGCTTTTTCCTTTCCCGCTGTTAGACGCGACGCCGCTTGGGCGGACGGCAGCCGTTGTGCGGCTGAGGAGTGACATCGGAGATCGAGCCGACCTCCAGGCCTGCGGCCTGCAGCGAACGGATCGCGGTCTCGCGGCCCGAACCCGGGCCCTTCACGAACACGTCGACCTTCTTGACGCCGTTCTCCTGCGCCTTGCGGGCAGCGTTCTCGGCAGCGAGCTGCGCGGCGAACGGGGTGCTCTTACGCGAACCCTTGAAACCGACGTGGCCCGACGACGCCCACGAGATGACATTGCCCTCGGGGTCGGTGATCGAGACGATGGTGTTGTTGAACGTGCTCTTGATGTGCGCGTGGCCGTGCGGGATGTTCTTCTTATCCCGGCGACGCGACTTCTGAGTCTTCTTCGGGCCAGCGGCCCGGCTCTTCGGAGGCATACGCTATCCCTACTTCTTCTTGCCGGCGACGGTCTTCTTCGGACCCTTACGCGTACGCGCGTTGGTCTTGGTGCGCTGACCACGCACGGGCAGGCCACGACGGTGGCGGATGCCCTGGTAGCAGCCGATCTCGATCTTGCGACGAATATCGGCCTGCACCTCGCGGCGCAGGTCACCTTCGACCTTGTAGTCCGTGGCCTCGATGAACTCACGAAGCTTCGCGAGGTCGTCGTCGGTCAGATCCTTGGAGCGCAGGTCGGGGCTGACGCCCGTCTCGGCCAGGATCTGGGTGGCGCGGGTGCGCCCGATTCCGAAGATGTAGGTCAGCGCGATCTCCATGCGCTTTTCGCGCGGGAGATCAACGCCCATCAGACGTGCCATGTGGCAGGTTCCTTAATGGTTGCGGAGGTCTGCTCCCCGTCCGTCCCCCCGTGTACAAAATGGGGGCACCGGCCTCCGTGCCGGTGGATGGCGCGCACACGTGCGTACGCGCTGGAACTGGGAGTTCTTCTTTCGGTCAGTCCGATCAGACGATCGGTGCCCGGTGGTGAGGGGAGACTCAGCCCTGACGCTGCTTGTGGCGCAGGTTGTCGCAGATCACCATGACCCGACCATGACGGCGGATCACCTTGCACTTCTCGCAGATCTTCTTGACGCTCGGATTAACCTTCACGTCAGTCCAATCTTGTATTGGTCCACACAGGTGGTGTGAACACAGTTTTTCCCCAGCCAGAGGACTGGGGAAGTCTGGGGTGTGTCCCGTTGCCGGGACACTGTCCGACGCCGCGCGCCGGTGTGGCTCGCGACGCCGTCAGGCATCACTTGTAGCGGTAGACAATCCGGCCGCGAGAGAGGTCGTACGGCGACAGCTCGACGACCACGCGGTCTTCCGGAAGGATACGAATGTAGTGCTGCCGCATCTTTCCGCTGATGTGCGCGAGAACCTTGTGACCGTTCTCGAGCTCGATCCGGAACATCGCATTGGGCAGCGGCTCGACAACTCGACCCTCGACCTCGATGGCCCCGTCTTTCTTCGCCATATCCTCCGCGATCCCGGTTACGCTCAACCTGAGTTTTGATTACTCGTGCTGCTCACTCGCGACGGCTGACGACGGCCAGCATGCATGCGAACAGTCGGCGCATAGGTGCACCGCCGCTCAAGCTTACCGGGCCGGGCGGTCTGAGGCAAAAGTGGCCCCGCACGGTACACCCCGATCGGGTCTCACGCCGGGCTATCCGGCTGGCTTGTTTTCCAGAGTTCCAGCGGTTGACGGTGGGCGATCCGAGGTCGCCTCGGGGAGTGGCCCTAGAGATGAGGCGCCCACCACGGTGTCGGGGTTGTCGCGTAAACTCCACGGCGTCGGAGAAGTGGGTCGATCAGATCGGGGGACCCTGGTGAGCGAGGCGTGCCGGTGAGCCGCAACAACGACAGCCTCCCCATGTTGCCGCCGTGGCTGTCGGAGAGCGACGTCACGCAGGTCGGTTACGAGGCTCCGGTCGAGAACCTGCCCCAGGACGACGAGATCGACGAGGCACCCAAACGCCGCCGGTTCATGGGCCGTGGTGACGACGCGCCGCGCAAGGAGAAGGGCAGGCGTCGCCGCAGGGAGCGCGAGTCCGAGGAAGAGACCGCCGCGCAGTCCGCACGTCCGGCCGAGCCGACCCACCAGTCCGGCTGGTCCACCCAGCCGCCCGCGAACCCGCAGATCCCCGGCCCCTCTCACCAGCAACCCCACCGCGAAGAACAGCCACGTCAGCAGCCCACGTACGAGCAACAGCCCGGCCGCGACCACCCGCAGCCGACGCACGAGCAGCCCCCGCATCAGCGAACCGGCCGCGATGGGACGCCGCACCAGCAGGTGCCGGAGCAGCCGAGGCCCGGCTGGCAAGCGGCACCGAACCCGCTCGCGCCGCCGCCTGTGCAGTCACCGCCCGACTCGGGACCGTGGCAGAACGCCCAGGGACCGGCTGCGACCACAGGTCCCGCGGCGACCGACGCGTCGCCGTGGAACACCGGCCAGTCGTCGCCGACGAGCCCGGCGCCTTGGCCTACCGGTCAACCCCCGGCCGATCATGCGCCGACGTCTACCGGCTCGACTCCCGCGAACGGGCCGCTGTCCACCGGCGGACGTAGCAGTGCCGAATCGGCCGCGCCGACCGGCACGTCACCCAGGCAGGCCGGACCGGCCGCCCATGCGGGGCCCGCATTGCCCGCGCCGCCCGTCGAGTCGCCGGATCAGGGCGCGGGCTCGCTCCCGACGCGCACCCCGGCCCCACCGTCGAACGGCTTCACCCCCCTCGGCCCGTCCCAGCAGCGCCCCGACCTGCCCCCGCCCCCTCCCTTGCCGGACCCACCCGCCCGGCCGACCGAGGCCCCGCCCCGGCTGACTGTCCCGCCGCAGCCGGTCGCCCCTCGGCGCGAAGTCGAGCAACCCGCCGACTCGGCGTCGCCTCGCGACGAGCACACGCGATCCGCGACCGGCACATCGTCAGCGCCCGCTCTCGATGAGACCGGACAGTCCGCTTCCACGCGTCGTGAGATGGCGCAGTCCACCGGCTCAGGATCGCGATCTGCCCCGTCCGACGAGGTCGAGCAGTCCGCGGCGATCGAGTCGCAAGCCGCGCCGGCAACCGGCGCTCCCGAATCAGCCTCGGCGACAACCGGCGCGGCCACGGATTCGCCGGCGACCGGCGCGCGTCATGCGGTCAGCGGTTGGTCGATGCCCGACGAGGACGCCCCCGCGCCCACGCCGCCCGCCACCGAAACCCCCGCGCCCACCGCCGAACCACAGGCACCCTGGGACCCGTTCGCCGACGGCACTCCCTCGCCGACACCTGCTGTCGCCCCCGAGTCGCATTCGACGCCGGCGCCAGCTGTCACAGCTGAATCGCAGTCGCCACTGTCGGACTCCGCGACTCCCGACACGTCCACCGACAGCGGGTCCCCGCACGCCACCGGCGCATCCGCGTCGCATGGGTCTCCCTACAGCTCCGGCGAATCCGTCGCTCCGCAGCAGTCCGCGGACCAGCGATCGCCGTATGCGTCGGGCGAGACCGCGCCGCCGTCGACTTATCCTGCGACGCAATACAACCCGGTTCCCGGCGATCCCACGCCGGTCGCGCCGACGCATGCGCCGGACGGGCGGACCGAGGTGTTCCGGTCCGATGACCCACGGCTGCCGAACCGGGCAGCGAGCGAGGAGCACGGTCAGGCGAGCCATGGCTCGAACGCGGCGGAGCAGGCGCGCGCTGTGCAAACCGGTTATCGCTCGGGCGAATTCGTGCAGGCGGCCGATGCCGTCTCGCCGTATCCGCGTCCCGACGGCACCCCGGCGCAGCATCAACAGCCCGACGGCCTGCCCACCTACGGGCCAGATGGGGTCGCCGTGCGACCCGACGGTGCCGCACAGCAACGGCCCGATGCCGCTCCCACACAGCACCCCGACGGCTCACCGGCACCGCAGTATCAGCCTGACGGCACCCCGAGTCCCCAGTACCAACAGCCGAATCAGGGTGCGCAACAACAGTTCCTGCCGAACGGCCCGTCGCAGCCGTACCAGCCCGACAGGGCGCCTGCGCAGCAGCAGCCCCACGGGCCCGCCCAGCAATACCTGCCCGACGACACCCCCGCGCCGCAGTACCAACCCAACAGTCCCGGCCAGCAGTACCGGCCCGACGGCATGCCCGCGCCGCAGTACCAGGCGGACGGCACGCCCGCGCAGCAGTATCAGCCGCCCAGCGGACCCGCCCAGCAATACCTGCCCGATGGCACCCCTGCGCCGCAGTACCAGCCCGACGGCACGCCCGCACAGCAATACCAGCAACCCGCTGCCGCCCCGCAGCAGTACCAGCAACCCAACGCCGCCCCGCAGCAGTATCAGCAGCCGGGCAACTACCAGCAGGGCCAGCAACAGCCACACGGCCAACCGGGTTGGGGCGCACAGCCACAGGGCTACCAGCCCTCGCTCGACAACGTTCCGGTCAAGCGCGCCAAGAAGGCGCCGGGCAGCGGTTGGCGCAAGGCCGTGCACCATGCGTCCGGTGGCGCGATCAATCCCGGCATGTCCGCCGAGGAGTTGCGCCTGCAGGAGCTCGTGGCCCGCATCCGCCAACCCGTGCGTGGCGACTATCGCATCGCGGTCCTCTCGCTGAAGGGCGGCGTCGGCAAGACGACCACCACCACCGGGATCGGATCGATCTTCGCCTCGATCCGCGGCGACCGGGTGATCGCCGTCGACGCCAACCCCGACTTCGGCACCCTGTCGCAGCGAGTAGCCATCCAGACCCGTTCAACAGTGCGTGATCTGCTGCTCGATCCGTCGATCCAGCGCTACTCCGATGTCCGCAGGCATACCTCCCAGGGCTCGAGCCGACTGGAAGTCCTTGCCAGCGAACGTGACCCGGCCGCGTCGGAAGCGTTCAACGACGAGGAATACCGGGCCGTTGCCCGCATCCTGCAGCGCTTCTACAACATCATCCTCACCGACTGCGGCACCGGCCTGATGCACTCGGCGATGAGTGGGGTCCTCGACCTCGCGCACTCGCTGGTGCTGATCTCCTCGGCCGCCATCGACGGCGCCCGCAGCGCCGCCGCGACCCTGGACTGGTTGTCGCTACACGGCCACGACCACCTGGTCCGCAACGCGGTGGTCGTCATCAACCTTCCCCGCGAGGGCTCACCGAACGTCGGCATCCAGCAGCTGCGCGAGTACTTCCTCTCGCGCTGCCGCGCCGTCCACATCATCCCGTTCGACGAACACCTCTCCGAGGGCGCCGAAATCGACCTGCACCGCCTGCACAAGAGCACCAAGCGCGCCTATGTCGAACTGGCCGCCACGGTGGCCGACGAGTTCGGCGTACAGCACCACCGTCTCGGCTGACCCGCGCGAAGAACACCACGCCCGCGACGAACACCGCGGGCGTGGTGCGCTCAGCGCTGGGTCACCACTCCGGCAACCGCCTGCGCCCGGCCAGCACGTCCCGCACCAGATCGTCGTAGGCATCGGCCAGTTCGGCCAGGTGGTGCCACGCGCAGTGCAGCATCTCGTCATGGGCGGCCATCGTCATCAGCGCGTGGTGCGCCCGCACGGAAGCCTCGGCCATGCGGTCGATGACCGAGCCGACGGTCTCGGTGTGCAGCGTCGCGCCGAGCCGGTGCTGCGGTATTCCGCGCAGCACCCAGTCGTCGATCGCCAGTACGAGCTCGCTACGGCGACAGTCGATTTCGCGCAACACCTCCGGGTCGGTATCGACCCGTCCGCCGCGCCCGACAATGCGTTTCTCGTGCAGCACCGCCAGATCGCGGGCGAACCACAGCAGCGGTCCACCGACCACCCGATGCCCGCGACACGCGCGGACGAGAAGATCGGAAAGGGGTAACAGACCGGTAGCGGCCGGAGGCCCGGCGGTATCGACACTTCGCACTGTGTCAGGGAAAGCCATGACAACTGTTGAACTTTCCGAACCAGCCACGTTGCCTCGCCGTCATCGCCGCAGAGCACCGGATCAGGACGTTCATTACAATAAACCTCGCAAGCTCTCTGTCAAGCATTACTCGGCCGTAGGTAACCGATACGAGTACACTTCGTTACCTGCACGACCTACCGAGGAGCATGATGGCGGACGGTCCGACCTATCTCCGGATCGCGAACCTTCTCCGTGAGGAGATCCGCGCGGGCACATGGAAACCGGGCGACCGGCTACCGAGCCACTCCGAGCTCGCCGATCAGATGCAGGTCTCGATCACCACCTCGCGCAACGCGATTCAGGTGCTGGTCGCTGAAAATCTCGTCTACACAGCGACTTCCCGCGGCACCATCGTGCGAAACCAGGAAGTCCTGGAGTCGGTGGTCACCGACCACATCCGGCGCGATCGGCCCAAGTCGGCGCACGACATCTTCGAGGAGATCGCGCGCGCGGCCAACCGCGAACCGTCCAAGCAGTTCAGCACCAGGATGGAACCCGCGAACACCGAGGTCGCGCACTGGCTCGGGGTCGCCGTCGATTCCTGGGTGCTTGCCCGCACGGTCGTGCAGTACCTGGACAACGAACCGTGGTCGTGGGAGGTGAGTTTCTACCCCCGCGACCTGGCCGAAGCCGCGGGCATCGACTCCCCCCGCGACATCCCGGAGGGCACCACCCGCCGTCTGGCCGACCGCGGCTACGGCGAGACCGCCCACCGCGACACCGTGCTGGCCCGCGCCGCCACCGCCGAGGAGGCGGCCGTGCTCGGCGTCGCCACCGGCACCGTCCTGCTCGACCACCTGCGCATCGGCGCCAACCACGAACGCGTCACCCGCGCCACCCGGCACCGCTCCCTCGCGGGCCGCAACCAGCTGGCCTACCAGCTCGGCGACACCACCGGCACCGACGTCATCGCCCGCACCCTCGGCATCGCACCCGGGTTGGCCGTCGCGCTGCCATGACGGTGCGCCTGCGCCCGGCCACCCTGGGCGACCTGCCACTGATCTGCCGCCTGCGCGTCCAGCGCACGTCGTGGCTGACGGCACGCGGGTCGGATCAGTGGACGGTGGCGGGGCGCGGGCGGCCGATCGAGAGCTTCGCCGGGGCGGTGGGCCGGGCGCTGGATCAGGGCGAGACGTGGATCGCGGAGGTGGACGGTGAGTCCGCGGGGACGATCACGGTCAACCATCGGGCGGATCCGGGTCTGTGGTCGGCGTGGGAGCTGGCCGATGCGGTGATCGTGCATTTCATGATCGTCGATCTGCGGTTCGCGGGGCGGCAGGTCGGGCACCGGATGCTCGCCCACGCCGCCCGGCTGGCCGACCAGAAGCACCGGCACTGGGTCCGCCTCGATGCCTGGACCGCCAATCGCCAGCTCCACGACTACTACCGCCGCGCCGGCTTCTCCCTGGCCCGGATCGCCGACCCACGGACGACCGGCCCGTCCTGCGCCCTGTTCGAACGCCGCACCGACAGCTGGTGTGGGCCGACGGTCCACCGGCCCGCCCACCGCCGCACCGCTGCCCCTGCACTTCCGCTGATGGACCGCTTTCCCAGCTGAGCGCCCGCTACACCGGTGGCAGGTCGGCGATCTGGACGAGTTCGATGCCCTGGCTGCGGGAGATCAACGTGCCTCGGCCCGGCGGCATCTTGCTCGGGCGAACGTCGCCGATCAGCTTTCCCTCGTCCCGGGATCCGCTCATGATCAACGACTGGACCGACAGGTTCTTCATCGCGCCGAGCACCGGATCGTAAAGGGCCCGCGACGCACCGCCGATGCGGCGGGTGACGACCAGGTGCAGGCCGATATCGCGCGCCTGCGGCAAGTACTCCAGCAGCGGGGCGAACGGGTTGACCGAACCGGTGACGACCATGTCGTAGTCGTCGACGACGACATAGATCTCCGGACCCGACCACCAGCTGCGTTCGCGCAGTTGCTGCTGGGTGATGTCGGAACCGGGGATTCGCTTGGACAGGTAGCCCGCGACCTCGGCGATCATCGGCCCACAGGTCTGCGACGAGGTCGAGTAGCCGGCGAGCTGATCGCCCTCGAGCACACCGAGCATGGTGCGCCGATAGTCGATCATGATGATCCGCGCCTGCGACGCGTCGGACTGTTCGGCGATGCTCATCACGATATTGCGCAGCAGCGTGGTCTTGCCGCACTCCACATCGGCGAAGGCCATGAAGTGTGGTTCGAGACCGAAATCCAGGATCAGCGGCTGCAATTCGGATTCGCCGAGACCGACGACGACCTTGGTGCGGTCGAGCGTGACGCCCTGCTGCTTGGCGGTCGCGACGACCTCGTCGCGCGGGAAGCTCAGCGGCAGCATGCGCACCTGCGGGGCACGCCGGCCCGGATACAGCGCCACGAGTTCCTCGCGCGCACTGGTGACACCGTCGGCGACCGTGGCCGGGTCGGAGTCGGAATCCAAGCGGGGCAACGCGATCAGCATGTGCAACTGCTCGCGCGTGAGACCGCGGCCCGGCCTGCCGACCGGAACCTGGTGCGCGGTACGGCGATTCATCTCCGAGTCGCCGGGGTCGCCGAGGCGAAGCTCGAGCCTGGTGCCGACCTGGTCTTTGACCACCGGCCGGATCTCGGCCCAGCGGGATGCACCGATCACCAGGTGGACGCCGTAGGAAAGGCCCTGGGTGGCAATGGCGTTGATGTGCGGTTCGAGCACATCGAATTCCTCGCGGATGGCGCTCCAGCCGTCGATCACCAGGAACACGTCACCGAACTGGTCGGCGGCCAGCAGGTCGCCCGGCGCGGCGGTGGTTCCGTTGATCTGCCTGGCCTCCAGCGCGGAGAACTTGCGGCGACGGAACTCGGCCATCGACTCGATGCCGAGTTCGGCGAACCGTTCCTCGCGCTGGCGCATCAGCGTGGTGAGCTCGGCGATGGTGCGGCGTACCCGGTCACCGTCGAGACGACCGGCGACCGAACCGACGTGCGGAATCCCGACCAGGCCGGCCATGCTGCCACCACCGAAGTCGAGGCAGTAGAACTGCACCTGCTCGGGCGTGTGCGTGGCGGCCGCGGCCAGAATGATCGTGCGCAGCGTGGTGGACTTGCCCGACTGCGGGCCGCCGACCACCGCGACATTGCCTTGCGCGCCCGCGAGATTGATGGTGAGCACGTCACGGCGCTGTTCGTAGGGCTTGTCGATGACGCCGATCGGCATCCACAGCTGGCCGTGCCGGTTCACCGGCGAACGCCAGTCCGGGTCGGGCAGCAGCATGTCGGCGGTCGGCGATTCCTCCAGCGGCGGCAGCCACACCTCGTGGGCTGGCCTGCCGTGTCCGGTGAGCCGCTTGACCACCACGTCGAGCAACGAGTCCGGGATGCCCTCTTCCGAGGCGGGCCCGCTGGGCGGTGGCGGCGGTAGTTCCGGCCTGCCGCGCAGGATCGGGTCGGCCTCCTCCAGGTCCGGCTCGGCCTCGACCACCTCGACCGGCGCCGCGGTGAACACGACCGGCCGTTGCCCGCCCATCGGCGCGCCGTCGTCGTCGATGACCGTGCCGACCGGTGCGACATAGGAACCAGAGACGTAGCTGGCGTTGAACCGAAGCGGTTCGGACGCATCGCTTTTCAGGTAGCCCGCGCCCGGCACGCTCGGCAGGTGGTAAGCATCGGTGATACCGAGGACCGCGCGTGATTCGTTGGCCGAGAAGGTGCGAAGGCCGATCCGGTAGGACAGGTGCGATTCCAGACCGCGCAGCTTGTTCTCCTCGAGGCGCTGCGAGGCCAGCAGTAGATGCACGTGCAGCGAACGGCCGAGGCGGCCGATCATCACGAACAGTTCGGCGAAATCCGGTTTCTGCGAGAGCAATTCGGAGAACTCGTCGACCACCACGAACAGCGCGGGCAGCGGATCGAGCGGAACGCCTGCCGCCCTTGCCTTCTCGTAGTCGGTGACGTTGGCGTAGTTGCCCGCCGAGCGCAGCAGCTCCTGGCGGCGGTTCATCTCACCGGCGAGGGCGTCCTTCATGCGGTCGACCAGTGAGAGCTCGTCCTCGAGGTTGGTGATCACGGCCGCGACATGCGGCAGCGAGTCGAGGCCGAGGAAGGTCGCGCCACCCTTGAAGTCGACGAGCACCAGGTTGAGCGCGTCCGGCGAGTGGGTGGTGACCAGCGAAAGCACCAGGGTGCGAAGGAATTCCGACTTGCCCGACCCGGTGGCACCGATGCACAGACCGTGCGGGCCCATGCCGTTCTCGGCCGACTCCTTGATGTCGATCTCGACCGGCGTGCCGTCCGGGGTGATGCCGATGGGCACCCGCAGCCGTTCGCGCGCGGTCCGCGGTCGCCACACCCTGGCGGGGTCGATCTGGGCGGCGTCGGGAATGCGCAGCAGTGCCATCAGGCCGGGGTCGCTGGTGGTGCCCTCCCCCAGGCTGACGATCTGCGCGGCCGTCGCGAGCCGGTAGCGGGCCAGCGAGCGCGCGAAGGCCGCCGCCTCGGCCGGGCTGACCTCGTCGGCGGTGGCGAACCGTTCCACCCCGGCGGCACTGCGCGCCGACACCACGCCGTCGGCGACGACCAGTTGCAGGCCGCGGCGCGCCGCGAGTCCGTTCTCGGGCGCGGTCAGATCGAGCACGGTCACCGAGTCGAGGCCGGATTCGCTGATGGTGCGTTCGTTGCCGCTGATGTAGCCGTCGTCGATCACGACCACCAGGTGCAGCCTGCCCTGGGTCGGCTGCGGATTGCGCATGAAGCGACCGCGTTCCATCAGCTCGGTCTGCAACGCCGATTCGAGTTCGCCGAGCGAGGTGTACATCATCCGCGCCGAGCCGAGCCCGTCGCGCACCGACGGATGCTGCACGTGCGGAAGCCATTTGGCCCAGGCCCAGTGCGTGTCCGGATCGGCGCAGACGATGGCGACGACGAGATTGTCCGGCCCGTGGAAGGTGGTCAGTTCCATCAGCATGGCCCGCACCAATTCGCGGCCCTCGTCGAGGTCGCCGCCGATATTGATGGCGGGGAAGGCGCGCAGCGAGACCGCGGTCGGCAGTTCGTGCACCACCGAATGGGTGCGCACGAAACGGCGCAGCGCCACCGTCGACACCGGCTCCAGGTCTTCCAGCGGGCCGGTTTCGGGCCTGGCCAGCTTGGTGGCGAGGCGGTGGCTACCGACGCCGACTCGCACATGCCCGAAGTCGGGGTCGTTGGGGCGGCGCTCCCACATCCGCCTGCTGCCGATCAGCGAGGGCAGGTCGGCGGGTTCGGGATGGCTCCAGCCGAGTGTCTCGAGCTGTTTGGTGCCGGTGGTGCGCACGTCCTTGCGCACCTGGTCGAGATACCGGAAGTAGTCCTTGCGTTCCTCGTTGAGCTCCACGGCGCGCTTGGGGCCGCCGCCGCGCATGCCCGCCATCATGCCGACCATCGACATGAGCATCATCATCGGGAACATCATCATCATCGGATTGGCCAGCAGATTGCGGCCCATCGTGACCATCATCGCGATCATGCCGACCACCGCGACCACCATGATGACGGGCATCAGCTTCATCATCAGCGGCGACGGGATGGCGCGCTCGATCTCCGGCGGCGGGGAGAGCGCGACTTCACCGCCCGGTGCGCGCGGCGGCGCGATCCGGGGGCGACGGACGAAACCTTCGGTTGCCATCGATCCCTCTACTACTCGAATTCCTGGTTCAGGTCGGCACTGCGCCGGCGGAACGGAAAGCCGAACGCGGCGCCGATTCCCAAGGCGGCCAACAAGAACAGCGAACCGGCGATCGCGACCTGGCGTGGTCGCGCATCGGGTTCCGGCGCCGCGTACGGCTCGGCGATCGGGTGGCCGACGTCGGCACCCTTGCTCGGCGGCTCGGCGGACAGCGGTGCGGTGAGCGCCGCGAGCGGGTCGATCAGACCGGCGCCGATGGCGTCGTCGCGGCCGCGCCCCGGTGCGTGCGCGGTGCGGGTGATCCGTTCGATCACCTGCTGCGCGGACAGTTCCGGAAAGCGGGACCGGATCAGCGCGGCCAACCCGGCGACATACGGTGCGGCGAAACTGGTTCCGTCGACCGGTTGCACGCCCTCCATCGTCTGCACGCCGTCGACCAGGCCGGTGCCACCGGGCTTGCTGTCCAGCGACACGATATTGCGGCCGATCGCGGCGGCCCCGACCCACGGCCCGCGCAGCGACAGCGCCGACGGCTTGCCGTCGGCGTCGACCGAACCGACCGACAGCACGTACGGGGTGAACCAGGCCGGGGACGGGACCGTGGTCACCGAACTCCAGCCGGACCCCTCGTTCTGGTTCTGGCACGGCCCGCCCTGCTCCACGTTGCCCGCCGCCGCCACAACCACCACATTGCGGTCGTAGGCGTACTTCACGGCGGCACCGAGCGCGCCGTCGGCGGTATTGGAACCAGCTGCGGTGCAAGCCACTTCGGAGATGTTGATCACGGTGGCGCCCATGTCCACCGCGCGGACGACCGCGCCGGCGAGGGTGAGCACGCTGCCGTAGCCGTCGCTGCGCAGCGCACCGTCCTCCTTGACCGAACCCTGCCGGTCCTTGCGGTCGTAGGCGAGGCTGAGCTGACGGATGGCCAGGATCTCCGCGTCCGGGGCGACACCGACGAACGCGTCGTCGGGTGAGGGCCGGGCAGCGATGATGCCCGCCACCAGGGTGCCGTGGCCGTCGCAGTCGACGGTGCCGTCGGAATCGCTCACATAGTCTCCGCCCGCTTGCAGCGCGGGCAGGCGCGGATGCCGATTGACGCCGGTATCGATCACGGCCACCTTCTGCCCCGCCCCCCGGCTGAACTGCCACGCCGAGGGCAGATCGAGGACCTGCTGCGCCATCGGGGGTTCGACCGGCGCGCTGCCGCGCAGCACCGGTTCGGCGCACAGTTCCCGCTGTTCGGTCGGTTCGAGCGGAGCCGGTCTAGTGCTCAGCGCGATGGCGGCGTCGAGCGCACCGGGATCGATCCGCGGCGGGGCGATCGCGCCCGCGGGCGCCGGGAAACCGGCGACCGTGCCGAGCACGGTCGCCGCACAGGTGAGCCGCAGTAGTGCGCGCCCCATGGCCGCGCCGGTCATATGTTGCGGGCGGTCGAGTACACATCCATGACCCACAGGGCGAGCGGGATCATCGTGATGATCAACAGGTACTCGAAGATCTCGATCGCCCGCCGCGTCACCGGGGTCACTTCGACATGGGGGCCGATCACACCGAACCCGACGACACCACCTGCCATCGCCAGCAACAGTGCCACCGCGACGAATTCGAGCGAATCGTGACCGAGCCCGAGACCGGTCAGCAGCGCGAGCAGGGCGAGCGCGCCCGCGGTGATCAGCGTGGCGGCCTGCACCAGATCGGCGTAGGACCGGCCGCGCAGACACAACACGATCGCCGCGACCGCCGCGAGGGCGACACCGCCGGAATGGAACGTGCCGAACGGGTCGGCCGCGCCGATGGCACCGATCAGCGCGGCCAGCGCGCAGGCGACGACGAGACCGGTCTGGATCTGATTCGCGACCCTGGCCCGTTCGCCGAGCCCGGCCGCCGACGGCAGCGCGATCGCGCCGACCGCGCCGACGCCCTCGATGGTCGGGCGCTGTTCGTGATCGGCGGGGTCGATCGCCCCGCCCGCGGTCGGTACCGGCGGAATCGGCAGTCTGGCCGTCACCGCGGCCAGACGTGGCACCGACGACAGCAGGATCACCGCCGCGACGAGTACACCGGCGAACAGCTTGGCCAGCCCCGGATGCCAGATCAGGTAGATCGCACCGGACACCGCGCCGAACACGCTGATCGTGATCGCGGCAGCGAACAATCCGGGCCCGATCCCGGTGACCCGATACCCGACCACCGCGGCGACCAGCAGCACCACGCTGCCGAGCAGCAGATTGCCCGCGCCGAGCTGGCCCGGCACCACCAGCGCACCACCGCCGAACAACAGCAGCAGCGCGTCCAGCGAAAGCCAGTTCGCGGTAATCGAATCCGTGAATTTTCGCGCGGCGATCCCGGCCGCCGCCGACGCGGCGATCCCGGTGCCGAGCAGCGCGAACGCGGGGGCCAGCGGATCGGTGTCGGCGCGCGAGACCACCAGCAGCGCGAGCGCGGCGATGATCGAGACGGTCGCCAGCACCAGGCCGGTCCAGCGGGCCGCCGATCCGGACCAACCGCGGAACTCGCCTGCGGTGAGCCGGGATACGGCGTCGATGACGTCGTCGAACAGCGCGGGCGACTCCTTGCGGGTCACCGGGCTCAGCACCAGCAGTTCACCGTCGTAGACCTCGGCCTCGGTGAGCGTGCGGCTCGGCGCGAGCGGGTCCTGGCCGAGGCGCGCCAGCGTCCAGTGCTGGGCCCGGACCGGAGCGGATTCCTCGTCGCCGTCCGGCAAGCGCGGATCGCGAGATCGGATCAGTGCCACCAGATCACCGATGAAGCCGGCGATCGGAACCGTGGCGGGCAAACCTATGTCTAGCTGCGTATCACCCCCGATCACTGAAACTCGGCATAGTTCGGGCTCATTGCCTAACAACGTCGACACCAGTGATGAACTCTCAGTCGTAGCTGACTACTTCCGTTGCGACCACACGGCAGCGTTACCTAATCTAACGGACATGGCAAACCGGCGCGATCGAAGTCGTCGCCGCCGGATTGAACACCAGCTGTCCATCAGAGGAAGATTTCGGGGTCCGACACCACATGCCAGACATTCGCCAGGCTCAACGCGCCTTCGACGCGGGCGTCCTCTCGCTCGGTCTGTCCATCGACGGTCAGGAGTCCGCGCGTGACGAGGAGTACGCGAAGCTGGCCTTCCAGCGCGCGACGGAATGGGACTCGTCGATGTGTGACGCGTGGCTCGGCCGCGCCGCCGCCGGCGAGCTGACCAAGGAGGTGCTGTTCAATCTGCATCGCACCAGCCTTGATTCGCTCGGCCGCGAGCAGCGCCGGATCGGCCTCGCACCGCGCGCCATGGCGGGCCGCTTCCTGCCCGGGCTCTACATCGACTACCCGCTGAGCGGACTCACCGAGATCTGGCTGGCCTGGGCCTCGCAGCTGATCGCCGACACCGACTACACCCAGGCCGAGCAGGTGCTCGACGAACTGGCCAAGCTGCGGGCAGGCCGCGCCGACGACCCCGACAAGCAGATCGACGATCGGATCAGCTCCTACATCCGCGGCATCCTGCACTACAACACCCAGCGCTGGTCGGACGTGATGACCGTGCTGGCCGGTTCGGAGAGCTGGAAGGACCCGTACCTGGCCACCGGCGCGAACGTGATGGTCGGCACCGCGTGCGCGCAGCTGGGATTGTTCGGTGAGGCGATCCGGCGGATGGAACAGGCTGAGGCGGGCCCGATTCCGTCGGCCAAGTTCACCGCCATGTACA
The DNA here is from genome assembly GCF_054031145.1 of Nocardia sp. FBN12. Classification (NCBI taxonomy): domain Bacteria; kingdom Bacillati; phylum Actinomycetota; class Actinomycetes; order Mycobacteriales; family Nocardiaceae; genus Nocardia; species Nocardia sp. FBN12. The sequence goes on along the minus strand of NZ_CM132926.1, from coordinate 6,964,615 downwards.
ACCGCGGCCTGTGCCTGCGGGAATCGGGCAACGAGGCCGAGGCCCAGAAGCTGTTCGAGCAGGTCTACTCGCAGCTGCCCGATTTCACCGCGAACACGACGGCGATGCGTGACCGCACCTTCCGGATCGTGGTCACCAGCCGCGAGGTCATCGACGCGCGGACCGACAAGTGGGATGCCGACTCGGCGCCGACCCTGGCCACGATGAACGAGGCCGCCGCCGAGGACCGCGCCAAAACGGTGCTCGCCGAAGCACGCGCCCAGCTCGACAAGCAGGTGGGTCTGGCCTCGGTGAAGAACCAGGTGGCCAAGTTGCAGTCCTCGGCGCAGCTGGCCAAGATCCGGGCGGGCAAGGGCCTGTCGAGTCAATCCCGTGGCCAGCACCTGGCTTTCACCGGTCCGCCCGGTACCGGTAAGACGACCATCGCGCGCGTGGTCGCCAAGATCTACTGCGGTGTCGGCTTGTTGAAGACCGACAAGGTGGTCGAGGCCAAGCGGGTCGACTTCGTGAGCCAGAACCTCGGCGGCACGGCGATCAAGTCCGAGAAGCTGATCGACAGCGCGATGGACGGAGTGCTGTTCATCGATGAGGCCTACACCCTGATCCAGACCGGGCTCTCGGGTGGTGACGCGTTCGGCCGCGAGGCGGTGGACACCTTGCTGGCGCGGATGGAGAACGACCGCGATCGGCTCGTGGTGATCATCGCCGGGTACGACGGCGAGATCGACCGGCTGCTCGCCGCCAACGACGGCTTGGCCTCCCGATTCGCCAAGCGATTGCAGTTCCCGTCTTACACCGCCGCCGAGCTCGGGCAGATCGGCGAAATCGTGGCGAACAGCCGTGATTCGCAACTGTCGCCGGAATCGCTGGCAACCCTGATCGAGACCTGCGACTACCTCTACAACCTGGAGAGCACCGATCAGAGCGGAGCGCCGCGTCGCGGGGTGGACCTCGCCGGTAACGGCCGCTTCATCCGCAATGTGATCGAGTCGGCGGAAGAGGAACGCGAGTTCCGGCTCGCCAATACCGACGGACTCGACCTGGCCGAGGTCGACGACGATGTGCTGATGCGCATCGAGGAGCCGGACATGCGTACCGCGCTCGCCGGTATCGTCGCCACCCTCAACATCGGGACGATCCCGAACCTGAGCTGAGCACCGACGAGCGGGGCCGGGTGCGCGCCCGGCCCTCGCTCGTTTCGGCTACTTGCTGGCCGAGGGCAGCGAATCGTAGCTGGTGAGCGCGTCTTTCGCGGACAGCGTCGGGCCGGGCACGAGCTTGCCGATGATCGACCACGGTGCGAGCCTCGGCTTGTCACCGAGGCCGAGCACGGCGGCGGTCGCGGCGTCGGGGACACCGTAGCGAATGCCGTTGTCGGCCACATAGAACAGCGATTCACGTCGCAAACTACCCGGCTCGGCCCCGGTGACCTGGACGTATTCGCCGGTGCTCGGCGGCAGGTACACCGCGTCCATCCGGTCGCCCGAACCGTCGGCGGTCGAGAGGGTCACCGGCTTGGCCGAACCGGACAGTGGCAGTTTCGTGCCGGCGAGCAACGTCACGGTGGCGCGTTCGGCGGGGCCGTCGACCGACTTGCCTTGCGCGGTGGCTTCGCCGGGATCCTTCGCCCAGTTCACGCAGGCCACCGGGGCGTCCTCGGCGGACAGGATCCGCGGCTTGCGTTCGGGGAAGGAGTCGATCGGCAGGGTGTGCAATATCGGCATCCGGTCGAGCACGTCCGGCGCCAGTTCGGCGATCTCGCGCATGCCGCGCGAATCGGCGTTTCGCAACAGGTCGGCGGTGAATTCCGAGACGCGCTGCACACCGTCGGCCAGCACCACGTACATCGTTTCCTTGCCCGCTGCCTCGACGCCGGTTACCGCGATGATGCCGCCGATCGGCACATTCGACAGCTTGCCGGGGCCCGGTTCCCCCGCGCGCTCGATGCTCGGGACGGCCAGCGGCGGGGCCTGGGTGGTCGCGCCGAGTACCGCGCTGCCGATCGGGCGAACCTGCTGGCCGGTCAGGCCGAGAGTGCGGGCGAGCACCGAGTTGCCCGGGTCGACCTCGGCTCTGGTCCCCTGGTAGACGAGGAAGGTCTTGTCGTCGTGGCGCATCAGCATGGCGTCGTCCGCGCCGACGGCCCCGATCCGGTCACCGGTCTCCGGCTTGCCGACGATGGTGGTGGTGAGACCGCCGCCCGCACCCGACGCACTGCCCCCGGCCGAGAGCTGGGTGGTCTCGCACAACGTCCAATTCGAGCTCGACCCCTGCTTGGAACCCGGCATGGCCGCCGGGGCACCGGGAATGCCGAGCAGCGGACCGCGCGGCAGCGAGCCCAGCTTGTCGTCCTTCACCGATTTCGGCGCCTGCGCGTCGCCGGCGATGAGCCGGGCCGAAGCCAGGTTGAGCACCGGATGGAGGGTCTTCTCGCCCTCCCTGGCCTCGACGACCACATACATGGCGCCGCTCTGCTTGCCGGTGACGATCAGCGCGTCACCGATGGCGCCCTGCGGTTTGAGGAAACCGAGGATGGCCGCCCCTGCCACGATGATCAGACCGAGGACCGCGCCGACCATCAGCGACCGGCTCTGCGACTTCATCGGATCGTGCAACATGCGCACGTCACGGCGGACCAGCGCGTGGTCGAGCCTGCGAAGCAGAAAGCGATAACCATTGACCTGGGCTTTGGTTGTCAGCTGTGCCGGCACAGGTACTCCATTGCTGAGTTGATCACCATCTCGTCGGACACGGTACCGTAAATCCGGAACTTGTCCTTCACCATGATTCGACGTACGCCAAGCGGGGACAACGGCTTTGAACAACAGTATGAACGCCGGGCAAACCGGCAGCGCACATGTCTACGACACCCTGCGTGACCCGGAATTCTGGTTGTTCCGGATGTACCCGCTGCGTGCGTGTGTGCCCACCGCGGTACTCGCGGCGATCGTGGCCTGGATCGTGCTGGCTACGACGGATTCGGTCTACGGCGCGATCGGCGGGGCCGCGGTCGTCCTGGTGATCGGACTCGTGCCGATCCGGCGGCGACCACCCGCGGTACGGATCGGGGACTGGCTGGCGCGCCGCCTGCGCGGCCGCGCCGACACCCTCGATCGGGCACCCGCGTTCGACGTGCCGCTGCCAGAGGGCGGCGGCTGCGGGGTGCGCTGGGACGGCGATCTGCTGCTCACCATGCTGCGGATAGATCCGCCGCCGGACACCCTCACGCTGCTGCGCCGTGGCTCGCTGAGTGCCGACCAGTTGCTGCCGCTCACCGAAGTGGCGCGCTGCCTCGAGCAGTTCGACGTGGGGTTGGTGAGCATCGATGTGATCTCCACCGGCGCGCGCACCGCGGGCACCGGCGCGGCCGCGCACCTCTACAACCGGATTCTCGGCCCGCTGCCCGCCATCGCGCACCGCACCTGCTGGCTCGTGCTGCGATTGGACCCGGTGGCCAACGCGACGGCGGTGGACAAGCGCGGTGGTGGTGCCACCGGTGCGCTGCGCACGATGATCATCGCCACCCGCCGGGTCGCGAATCGGCTGGCCACCCATGGCATCGACGCCGCGGTCCTCACCGCGACCGAGATGAACAGCGCGCTGCGCGAACTGTCCTACGGCTTCGACCCGCTGCGGCTGACCGAGTCGGCGCACGGGCTGGAGTCCGAGTTCGGCAGGCATCTGACCCACTACCAGCTCACCGCGCCGATGATCGGCACCAACGGCCTGGCCGAGATCTGGTCGCTGCCGACGCTGTCGACCACGGTCACGCTGCGCCTGCATCCCGGTGCGGGCCGGATCGGCCGCGCGGACGACAAAGCCGGGACCGTGGTGCTCAACGCCGTCGTCCGGTTCGATTCGGCCGAGCCCTACGACAAGGCGCCGCTGCCCGGCCTGCGTGAGCTCCCCGGCAGCCAGCGCCGAATCCTGCTCGACACCTTGCCCATCGGTGCCGCCGACGACCTCGGTGGCCGCGACGGCTACCGAGGCACCCTCACCGCGCTCACCGACATCGCCGTGCCGACGACCGGCTGCGGCCAGCTGATCGGCGCCGACGAACGCGGCCAGGGCATCGCGGTCCCCCTGATCGGCGCGGGCACCCGCCACGTCGATGTGATCGGCAACCTCGACCTGGCCCAGCAGGTGGTCCTGCGGGCCACCGCGCTCGGCGCCCATGCCGTTGTGCACACCTCGCGACCGCAGGCGTGGCAGTCGATGGTCGCCAATCTGGCCACTCCCCAGCTGCTGTCGATCGCGCCACGCGCCGCGGGCGCGACCCCACAGGCACCACCGGGCCCGCCGCCCGTCCCCGCGGCTCCGTACCCGACCACGACCGTGCTGGTGTTCGACGGCATCGCGCCGACCACCCATCTCGGTGGCGCGACCTTCGTCGAAGTCCGTACCGCCGAACGTGATCCGGACGCGCTGCAGCCCGACGTGACGCTCATCCAGGACCCGTCCGCCCCGAACCGGATCACGGTGCGCACCAGTGCGGGCAGCGCGACGGTGTCGATGGTGACCACCCCCGACGAAATGCACTACATCGGCGAATCACTCGCGGCACGCTGAATTCCTGAGCAGCACAACGAGTTCGGGAAAGACCACATCGCAGATCCGGCACCGGCCACCTCACAACCCGACCCGCACGGGGCCGACCTCGAGGAGGCCCACGCCCGCGCAGCGGGCGTAGCGGCCCGGCCGACCGAAAAACGGGGCGGGACAAAGTGCCGAAGGCACGAGTCCCGCCCCGTTTTTCGGTCGACCCATCAGGGGCCGCGCTCGAGCGCGCCAGCGCTCCGATATATCAGAAGTCAGCGAACCCGTCGCCGACTTTGCCGTCGGCCTCGAGCGCGCGGTTCAGCGCGGACTCGACCTGAGCGGCGAGCTTGTCGAGCTTGTCGAGGGTGTCGGTCAGCTCGGTGGTGACGTTCTTGTGCGCGGTGTCGAAGGTCGAGATCGCCTGGTCACCCTGCAAGTTGTTCCGGAAATCCGAAGCGGCGCCTTCGAGTTCGTCGATCTCGCCCTTCATCTTCCCGCCGTAGGTCTGCAGGTCGCTGAACAGCTCGTTCATCGCCGCGGGATCGTAAAGAATGGTCATGAGCTCAGTTCCTGTTCGTTTCTGATTCGCGGTCAGAGATTGGTGTAGCCGCCGCCACCGCCGGTGGAACCACCACCGGACAGGCCTTGGCCGTCCATGTTCACCAGGGTGGACTTACCGGTGCTGACCGCTTCGGTGAGCCGGTCGAACTTCTTGTTCAGCGCGTCGGACTCGTCGTGCCAGGCCTGGGCGACCTTCACGAACTCGTCGGAGGCGTCACCCTTCCAGCCACGGAGGACGGCCTGGGCCGCGTCATCGATCTGGCCGACCGACGTGCGGAGGTTGCCGATGCTGCTTTCGAGCTTGGAGACGACGCCGTCTACGCCGCCGGCTTCTACGCCTACTGGTCCCTGAGGGGGCATATGCCGAACCTTTCCTACTTGATGGTTGAAACGAGAGATGGCTTAATCTGGCCGCCACCCCCCACCGGGAAGCCCCTCGAGGAGCGCACCGATTGCCTGCGTGAGGCGGTGATCGGTGCCCGGCGTTATGGTCGACCACACCTGCCCGTCGGGCGCCGTCATCGGCGCTACAACGATCCGGCCGCGCGCGGTGTCGTACACCGCGACCGCGCCAGGGGCTCGGGTGGTCAGCCCGTCATGGTGGACTACGGCGACGATCTCGGTGTAGCCATGGCAGGTGCCGAAGGCCGCGCCGAGCACGGTCGCCTGGTGCGCGTCGATACCGAGCGCATACATCGCGTCCACGTACTGGGAAGTTGTTTCGGCGGCGTCGAGACGCGCCGCGAGTTCGTCGGCCGCGACACTCACCGCTGCTACCTCGGCGGGCGCGCAGGTCGGCAGCGCGGCGAGCAGCAGGCGGGCGAGTTCACGGGCCGATCCGTCGATGGTGTCGGTGGCGATCTCGAAGTTCTCGCCGGTGCGCACCGCGCTGGCGTGACCGGAACCGCGCCGCGCCAGGCAGATTCGCCGTCGGCCATCGTCGCCGTAGCCGCGGGCGACGAGTTCGGCATCGGGTTGGGCCAGCGTGTACAGCGCGCCGGCCAGGTCGGGCTCGACATCGCCGTAGGTGTCGAAGATGCCGGTGGCGGTGAGTTCGGCGACGGCGGCGTCGCGGGCCGCGCGCCAGGCGTCGAAGGAGTCCTGTTGCGGGCCGACGGCGAGCACCAGCGGCAGGGTCTGCACTCCGAGCCGGTCGGCGACGGCGAGCAGCGCGTCGTTGGTGAGCGTGGTCATGGCCGTCCCTCCGCGGTGGCGGTGCCGCCGGTCTGCGGGGCGGCACGTTCGGCGACGCCGAGTACCGCGGGCGCGGCCTGGATCTCGCCTTCGGCGACCAGCTGGTCGGACTCCTCGTGGGCGAGGCCCGCGCGAGGGAAGCGGGCGGCCGAGTCCTGGCCGCCACCCTGTGCCATCGCACCGGGAACAAGTGGCGCGGACTGCCCGGCGGGGGTGGTGGTGACCGGCGCCGACTGTGTCGTGGCACCCACCGTGGTCGCGGACTGGACGAACGTCGGTGTCCGGTAAGCGGTTTGGACGGGCGCGGGCATCGACGGCAGCGCGCCGAGCCCGATCGCGCCGAGCCCCGGCATCGCCACGGCACTCGGTGCCGGGGTGGCGGCCTGGCCCGACTTTTCGCCGGTCAGTGCGGCTTCGGGGGCGATGGGCGGCGGCGGCGCGTGCAACCACGGCGTCGCCAGCGGTTCGGTGGCGGCTTCGTAGCTGCGCATCACCCGGGAGGCAACGGCTTTGGCCACGTCGGCGTCGGCGTCGGTCTGCGCCGCGATCGCCTTGATCGGCGCGCCGAGGGCGGTGCCGACCTGCTCCAGTGCCTGCTGCATCGCCGTGATGGCGGCGATGTCGGCGGTATTGGGCATGGCGATGGCCGCCACCTCGTAGGCGAGGACCTGGGCCTGCATCCTCGCCGCGTTGGCGGTCGCGGCCGCCGCGGTCTCGAGCAACCACTCACGCAGCGTCGAGATCCGTTCCCACACAAGCTCGCTGCTCCCGGACTTCCAGGATCCACGCAGCGTCTGCAGCACCTGCTCGTAGTCGAGCACGGCCGCGCCGAAGGCCGCGGCGAGCCGCGTCCAGGCGGCGGCCGCGTCGGCCATCGGCATCGGTCCGGCACCGGTGGTGAGGTCGGTGGCGAGCTTGTCCGGCTCGCGCGCCTCCCACACCACTCCGGTGAAGCCGGGCTGCGGTGGTTCGATCATTATCCGTTGAAGCCGCTGGTGTTGTCGTTCTCCATCTGATCGAACTCGCTGACCTGCGCGCGCAGGGTGGCGGCCAGCTTGTTCATCTCGTGCGCGCCCGCCTCGGCGCCGGTCAGGTAGTCGTCGGCGACACCGTTGGCGGTGTTCGCGGCGCGCACCGACACCTCCTCGGTGCCCGCCGGTGCGACGTGCAGCGCCGGGGCGACCGCGGTGAGTTCGGTGGTGAGCCGGTCGGCGATGCCGTCCAGCGCTGCCGCGGCTTTGCTCGCCGCAGCCGAATCGAATTCGAAGGTGTTACTCATTGCTACCCCTGTCGTGGTCGTGCCGCGTCACAGTGAGAGTTCTTTGTCCGGCGGCGCTTCGGTGCCCACCGGTTCGGCGGCGCCGACGACCGGGGTCGCCACCCCCGCGATCGGGCCGACGACTTCGTCGCCGTGGTTTCCGGTGACCAGTTGCGAGTGCACGGCCTCGTTGCCGCCGCCCTCCACCGCGCGCGCCATCGGCATGCCCGCGCCTGCCCCACCCATCGGCATCATGCCCGGCGACGAGCTGCCCGCCGATGCCGTGGTCATGTTCGCGCCGCCGGCACTGCTGCCGCCAACGCCGCCTGCCGCACCGGTGGCGCCGACAGTGGACAGGCCGCTGCTTCGCCCGCCCTGCCACGGGCTGAGCGGCGACGATGCCGCGGCCCCGCCGCCGATCGCGCCGACCCCACCGATCGCGCCTCCGCCACCGCCGCCACCCGCGGCAGCCAGTTCCTCGGCGGATTCCTCGCCTGTCCCGGCGATCTCGGTACCGGTGCTCGCCGCGTCGCCGGCTGTGCTGGTGGACAGCGAACTCACTTGTCCGGCAATCGAACTCAGCGAGGAGACCGCGGTGCTCGCGGTACTGATCAGCGGGGTGATCAAGCTCATCAGCTGGCTCAGCGACTCGCTGCTCGCGTCGACACCGGATGGCGCGTTGGTCACCGGGACCTTCTCGCCCGCCTGCGCCATCTCGCCGCTGCGCGCCACCATCTCGGCCTTGGTCTCGGCCGTGATCGCCAGTCCCTCGGCCATCGCCTCCATGGTCGCCGCGATCAGCACCGCCTGACCACCCGGCGTCAGCACGTAGAGCGGAGCGAGTGCCAGTGTGGCCGAGTAGCGCGCGATCACCGCGGCCAGCTTGGCTCCACCGACGGCGACGTTACCCGCCGCCTGGGCGAGCACCGCCTTCTCCTGCGTGCTCTGGGTGGCGAGCTTGGCACCGTCGGCCTGTGCCGCGGTCGCCTTGGTCGTCGCCTCCGTCGCCCCCGAGCTCTGCCACAGCTGCATCACCGTCTGCAGTGCGGTCGAGCCGAGCGACATCACCGTCTCCAGCACCGAGGTGATATTCGTCAGCGCCTCGGCGGGATTGGTCGACGTGCCGGTGTCCGACGTCGCGCTCGTGCCGCCGAGCGCACCGGTACCGAACGCGGAGGCCAGTTCGGTGAGCGGTTGCATCAGCGCCGTGAGGTCGATCGTCGGCAGCGCGGGCATTTCCGGCAACTGGATGAACTCGGGCAGCTGCGGCAACTGCGGCAACCCCATCGAGCTGAGCGCCTGACTCACCGGCTGGTCGAGCATCGGCGCCAGCGAACTACCACGCAGCAGTTCGAGCACTGTCGGATCGACCGACGCTGCCGCGCCTGCCGAATCTCCCCCTGGATACGTCATTGCTACTGATCGACCGCCGAGATACCCAGCTTGGACGCGCCGTCGGCGCCCTCATAGGTAGCGGCTGCCTGGGTAGCGGTCAGCGCGGTGCCCGCGTGCACCGCGGCCAGCTGGGCCATCGAGGTGAGATGGTTGGCCTGCGCGTACGCGAACGACATCAGGAATTCCTGGCCGATCAGGCCGAACACGGGCACCGCGGCGGCCATCGTGGCGGCCTGGTCGACCGCGCCCGCCTGGGCGACCCCCGCCGCCATCGTGGCCGAGGCACCCGCGTACGCACGTACTGCATCCGGAACTACCGCAACATGATTCATGGCTATCGTCCAATCTCGAAACAGCCCATGGTGTTTCGTTACTTTATCTACCCGTCGGAAACCGGCGCCACCCTAATCGGCGGTGAAGATCAGTTGAACCTCACGTACCGGTTCGGTTATAGGCCGTCACCAGCTCGGCTCGTTCGCCGAAGGCACGGTGCGCGGCAGTCTGCGCGGTCTGTGTCAGCACCCGCTCGAAATCCTCCGGCGACAGCTTCGCGATCGCCCCGGTGAACGCCAGCCCGACCAGGGCACCCGCACCGTCGACGGTCACCGTCACCGCGCCGTCGGGCGAAGTCTCCTGCGCCCGGATGTCATTGGTCGCCTCGGTCAGGTCCTGCAGCCGGTAGAGCTGGCCCTGCACCTTCGCGATCAGCTCGTCCATGGTCTCGACCATCGCCTCGCCCTCCCTGTCCGCTCGCTAGACCGACCGCAGCCAGCTGTCCGGCTCGGTGTCGTATTCCTGCTCCTCGACGATCTCCGACGCCGCGACCTCGGCCTCGGTCGGCAGTCCCGTCGCCGCGAGCAGCGCCGGGTCGAACCCGGCCTCCGCCAGCTGATTACGCCGCGCCAGACCCGCCCGCTTGGCCGACTTCTGGCACAACCGCAGGATCTCGGCGGCCAGCTCAGCCGGGTCGCGGCGCAGCTGTTCGCGATCGACCGTGATCCCCACCGGCAGTCCCTGCTCGGTGGTACGCACCACGATCGCGCCCGTCACCGACGACGCGCTGAACTCGGTCGGAAACTCGTCCACCACTGCCCCTTCCGTCTGGCCCGACATCATTACGCCCGATCGTCCCTGATGGCTCTGACAACTTCGGCGATCTGGGTGTTGATCAGCGACACCACCCGCCTGCGATCGGCGCCGACGGCCACCCGCGGCGTGCCGGGCACCAGCACATAGCGGCCGTCGTCGGTCAGGTCGCGCCAGCCGAGCCGCAACCGCACGATGCCGCGCGGACCGAAGCGCGACCAACCCTGCTCGATGTCGATGAAGCCGTCCCGATCGAGTGGCGCCTGCTGAAAGGTCATCGTCCGCACCGCGGCGTCGTCGTCGTAGTGCTGAACCAGCGAGCGCCCGTACGAGTGATCGAACTGATCGTCGGCCGGCTCGTCGAGGCGGATCTCCTGGCCGCGGCCCGCGTCGGCCTGCGGCAGCTGGTCCGCGACGACGTCACCGAGGCTCAGCGCATCGTGGCGGGTGATGACGAATCCCGCTGCGTGATAAAGGGTCCGGCCGGGCAGCTGGCGCACCAGAAAGCCCACGTCCCCCTTGCGCGCCGCGAGCATCCGCACCGAGAACGCGGGATCGGTGAGTCGCTCGCCGCCGCCGTACCCACGCACGATCACCCGGATATCGGGATGGGTGAGCACCTCGATGATCTCGTCGAGCTCGTGGCCCCAGCGCTGCTTGATCGTCATCCAGTTCTGTTTCAGCGCGAACTCGGCCGCATCGGCGGTGCTCGGCTCACTGCTGTGGATGAACGGGTCCGGCATGTACTCCTCGTCGATGCCTGCCCACAGCGCGTCGAACTCGTCGCCGGTGAATTCCCAGGTGGGCGTCACTGTTCCACCACCGGCCTCGCGACGATCGGCGCGTCACCGAGGGCTTCGTCCAAGTGCGTCGTCGAGTCGAGGTAGTCGGCCCGCTTGTGTTCTTTCTGCTGGCCCTGACCGCCGCCGGCGCCACCCATCGGCGACATCGGCATACCGCCCATCGGCGTGCCCGCCGCCGACGACGCGACGCCAGCGCGGAAGCCCTCCAGACCCGTGGCGGCCGAGGCCCGCGGGAACAGCTTGGACGCGCTGTCCAGGCTCGGCGAGAGCGGCGCGGCGCCCGCACCGGCGCCACCGCCGCCCGCACCCGAGCCACCGCCACCACCGCCACCCTTGCTCGCCGCGCTGAGTGCCTTCTTGGCCTGGTCCTGCAGCGAACCGAGCGCCGCCGAACTCGGAATACCCGCCAGGGCACTCTGTTCCGCGGCCGAGGTCGCCTGCTCCACGGCCGACTGCGCGGCGGAACTGGCCTGTTCGAGACCGGATTGCAGGGCCGAGGTCAGCTGATCGGTCGAGGACGACCCCGTCGAACCGGTCGAACCGGTCGAACCCAACGAGCCGTTGCCCGTGCTGTCGGTGCTGCCGTTGCCCAACTGGCTGCCGGACTTCTGCCCCTGGAGTTCCGCCATCGCCTTGTTGAACGCCGCGGAGGTCTGGCCCGAACCCGAGCCACTTCCCGAACCGGAGCCGCTCCCGCTGCCGTTCCCGGAGCCGTTTCCGTTTCCGTTGCCGTTCCCATTTCCGTTGCCGTTCCCGTCGCCGGTTCCGTTGCCGGAGGTCGGCGAGGTCGGCTCGGGAAGCGTGGGCATGTGGCTCGTGGTGCTGTTGAGTCCGGGAACGTAGGTGTTCCACATGACTTGGCGGCCGTTCTTGGCACAGGCCTCCTTGTCGGCCTGTGCCTGTGTGCCGTTGGGATCGGAGTAGCACCGGGGCAACATGAGCGCGGTACCCAGCCCGGTGGAAGTGGCGTTGATCCAGCCGACGGCGTACTCGAGCGCGGTGGCCACCTGTTTGGTCTGGTCGACCAGCAGGCCATTGCCCTCGTGATAGGCCGACATCGCCGACATCGCGCGCGTCGCGCCACCCGGGCTGGTCCAGCTCTTCTTGCTCGCTTCGACTTTGGCGTTCAGGTCGTCGAAACCAGTTTTCAGCCAGCCCGCCAGGTCGCCCCAATACAACGCGGTGTGGGCCAGGCTGCTGGGAACCGTCGACAACGACGTCATGATCGCCTGGAGGTCTTTGTAGTCGTAGCCGCCGGGGTTCTCCGCCTTCATTCCGGCCGCATCGAAGGTCTTGCCGTCGGCCAGCGATTTCGGCAGGTTGACCGCGGTCGCCACGGCCGGATATTGGATGACGGTGGGCGGCAACGGCGTCTTGCTCATGCCGGCGCTGCGGCCCTGCTCGATCTTGGTGCGCAGCGCGTCCAGATCCACCTTGTTGCCGTCCTCGGCGCCCTTGTAATGCCGGGCCGCGTCGAGAAAGGTGTTGGCGATATTGTCGAGCACCGTCTCGTGCTTGCCGATGACGGTCTTCAGCTGACCGGCCTTGTCTTCGAACTGCTTCGACAGCTGCTTGCCGGACTCCAGCGAGGAGAACTCGGGCAGGTTCGCGACATTCTCCACATTGGTCTTGACCGAGTTGACCCAGTAGCGCGCGTTATTGGCGGCTTCGACCAGGTTCGGCAGCGCCGACGGCTCGAGCATCAGTGATCCGTCCGAGGCTGCCGAACGCAGCCCCGCCCACTGATCTTGCGCCGATGGTCCCGTCATGAAGTCGACCCTCCCTGTCCGTACCGGTGTCGCCCCACGCCCCGCCTGGCACCGCTACCACGACACCGCCGATTCGCACGGCTTGCTAACGATTCTACGGCCTGACGCATGAATTCCGCATGTACAGCAATGATCTCGCTGGTAGCGAAGGCTCGACGATCTCCGATCACCAGCCCGCGTCGGTCGCGGGCCGCGACGGGTCACGGGATCCATCCTCTTCGTCGGTCGAGAGTCGTTCCCGCTCAGGCGAATTAGGTGGTTCCAGCGACGCTTCCACCGGCTGCGGAATGGCGAAACCGTCCATGTCGTCGACCAATTCGGTGATCTTCGGCAGGCGGGCGCGTTCGTTCTGGATCGGCGCCATCAGCGCCTGCGTCTTGGCGGCCACCTCGATCGAGGCCTGCTGCGCGGCCTCGGTGACGGCCTTGGCGATCTCGGTGTAGGTGAGGTCGTCGATGTCGGGGGTGAACTTCGTCTCGATGACCTTGTAGTCGGCGTTGACCGTCACCGTCACCCGTTTGCGCACCGTGGCGCTGGCGATGATCTTGGCGCGATCCTGCTGCACCTGCGCGATCGCCCGCATCTGGGTCTGGACAGTCTCGAGGATGTCCGCCATCTGTGCCTTGGCGTGCTCGTTGGCCATTCCCGATTCCCTCCGACCCGCGAGCTGTCGCACCCAGCCCGTCGGTTAGCGAGCACACCACAACCGGCACACCCTCGCAACTCCCACGGCACCGCTCGTCAGGTCGCCAGGCCCACGGTGTGGGTGCCGAGCAAACCGGCGAGATTCAGCTGGAACCAGGCGGAATCGACGTTGTAGACGTCCGAGGGAAAGACGCGGGTGAAGGCCTCCCTCGCCACGGCCGCGCGCTCGGCTGCTTCGACCAGGCCGGGGACGGCATCCTTCTGCGCCTGACCCGCTTTCGCGCCGAGCAAGCCGGTCAGCACATCGATCACGGTTCTGGTGTCCCACATGCCGGGGACGGCGGGAGTCAGCGCGTCGGCACCGGCCGAGGCGCCGCGGTACCAGCGACCGCCCTCCCACCAGTAGCAGAAGGTGAGCAGACCGTTCTCGGCCCGGCGGTTGAGCACCGGCTCGGCGACCCAGTCGGGGGCACCGAGGTAGAACTCCGGCATCGGGAGTTCCTTGTTGTAGACGGCGTCGAGTTCGGGTGCGTCCCAGACCCCGCCGGAGAGCACCGCACGATCACCCGGGAGCAGGCACAGGGTGGAACCGCTGTGTTTCGAGCCCTCGAAAACGTGGAAGGCCGGTGTCACGCGCGGGCCCCACTTGGACCCGACCGCGACGAACGCGGCGGCGATCAGCGCCCACCGACGGGCCAGCAGATCGAGCGGCGGGAATTCCACGTCCGGCGCCGAACCGATGGCGTTGCGGCCCGCCGCGGTATCGGCGCGCGCCTGCTCGGCCGCGGCCAGCGGACCGCGGATCTGCCGATTGCCGTGACCGATGTAGGCGGCCAGCCAGATCGGCAGCCGATCGCGCGGATAGATCTCGATGTCGGTGCGGTACACCGTCGGCGGGAAGAGCTGGTCGTCCGGGAACGGGTCGTCGCCGTAGTCGAATTCGACGTTCATCCGGCCCGCGTTGCTCAGGGTGAGCAGGTAGCGCCACCACGGCCCGTCGCCCATCGAGGCGGAGAGGTGCCGGTGCTCACGCAGCAGATCCAGCAGTTCCGGGCTCGGGAAGACCCGGGCGAACCGCTCCTGCTCGTCGTGGAACACGACCATCGACACCTCGGCCGCCGCCGTCATCGCGAAGGAGGCCTCGACCTTGGTCCAGCCCGGCGGACCAAGTGCCGCCAGCGTTTTCGCGATGCGATGGCTCAGCGCGGCGGCCCGGTCGGTGATTCCGTCGTCGGCCACCACCGTGGTGAGGGTGAATCCGAGATCGGGATCCCCGGCCAGCTCGTCAGCCACTGCGCACTCCTTATACCTAGTCCTGGTTCTCGCCGTACCGCGCGGTCACGGCGCCGGTCTCGTCCCATTCGGTCCGGGTGAGCAGCGCGCCGTCGGGGGCGAAAACGGTTTCTTCCTTGCGAATTCCGGTGGGGAACCACGCACACCAGCGGCCAACCGCGTGCCGATCGGCGTATTCGCGGGTGTAGCGCGGGGTTCCGTCGAGGAACCAGCCGCGCGCCGGTCCGTCGGGGTAGCCGTCGGTGTAGCCGGCGAGTTCGGTGATCGGGCTGCTCGGCGCCGGGCGACGGAACTCCTGGCCGGTGAACGGCTCGGCGCCGTAGTACATGCGGCCTTCGCCCTCGTCCCAGCGCAATGCGGGATCGTCGGCAGGCACCGCGTCGGCCGAGAGGCCTTTGCGGGTGCGCTCGTCCTCGAATTCGAGCATCTCACCCGCCTGGTCCCAGACCGAGTGGGTGAGCAGGACGCCCTCGATGTCGTAGACGTCCTCGAGGCGGCGGGAGCCGTCGGGGTACCAGTCCTGCCAGGTGCCGACCGGCCGGTTGCGGTAGAACTCGCCGTTGTAGCGCATGGTGCCGTCGGGGTACCAGCCCGACCAGTCGCCGTCGCGGTCGCCGTCGTCGTAGCTCCAGTACTCGCGCCACGAGCCGTCGGCGCGGGTCTGGATCACCGCGCCGCTGTATGCCTCACCCCGGTACGACAACCTGCCGGTCGCCGGGTCGATCGCCACATCCGGATCGCTCAGTTCGATCGGATCGTCACTCACCTGCGAAACCTCTCCGATCGCATCAGACTCGGTCGCTGAAGATTGTCATCCGGCCTGCCGGATCGGCAACCACGTTACGGATCAGCAGGCCGAGGTCCAGTTCCGGCGGTAGCGAACGGTAGATCAGCTCACCCATCGGCCTGCCGTCCACCGCCACCGTGAACCGCGTCATCCGCTGCCGCGACCGTTCCCAGCCGATGTGCGCGGCATCGGTGAGGTCGATCGGTTGGGTGCCGACCTGCACCATCAGCCGATCGGCGAGGCGGTAGAAGATCACCGTCACCCCACCGAGGTCGGCGTACAAGCCGTCGGCCCCGAGTTGTCCCGGCGGCGCGGGCCGCAACGAACCGGACCGCGGATCGAACTCGGCCAGCACGCCACTGCCATACGGCCGGACGAGCAGCACAATTCGCTCGGTCGGCGACTGATACTCCGGCCGGTAAGGCCTGCGGGAATCACCCTGCCCACCGGCAGGAGGCATCACCGGCGGCGGGTACATCGGCGCACCACCCTGCGGACTACCGGTACCCGGCTGTTGCGAACCGGGTTGTCCATGGTCCACGTTTCCGTTCCCCGGCGCGTACGACTGACCGTTCCCCGGCGCGTACGGCTGACCGCTGCCCGGCGCGTACGGCTGACCGCTGCCCGGCGCGTACGGCTGACCGTTCCCCGGCGCGTACGGCTGACCGTTCCCCGGCGCGTACGGCTGACCGTTCCCCGGCGGATAGGGCTGACCATTGCCCGGCGGGTACGGCTGACCGTTCCCCGGCGGGTACGGCTGACCGTTCCCCGGCGGGTACGGCTGACCGTTCCCCGGCGGGTACGGCTGACCATTGCCCGGCGGATACGGCTGACTGCCATCCGGCGGGTAGGGCAGGCCCGAATTCGGCGGCTGGGTCACCCACGGCGGCAGTGGTGGCATGCCGACTCCACCAGGTGGAGTCGGCTGAATCGGCCAAGACGGCACCGTCGGCTCATTCGGCGGCGGATCCGTCGGCGACGGCTCGGTAGGCGGCGGTTCCGGGTGGCCCGGAGGTACAGGCGGGACCGGTAGCTGCGGCGGCCAAGGCGGTTCCGTCGGCACCGGAGGAACCGGCGGCTGCGGAGGAACCGGCAGCTGCGGAGGAACCGGCGGCAGCGGAGGCTGCGGCGGGACAGGCGGCAGCGGCGGTTCTGTCGGCAGCGGCGGCAGCGGCGGTTCTGTCGGCACCGGCGGGCGCGGAGGTTCGGGCACCTCCGGCGGGCACGGCGGATCCTGCTGGTCCGGAGGGCACGGCGGGAGCGGTGGAAGTGGCGGTCGCGGCGGTTCCGGCGGTTCTTGGGGTTCCGGCGTCAATTCCAGTGGCGGAACCGGCCATTCGACAGCGTCGAACACCGGCACCTCGAGCTCCACCTCGTACTCGTGCGGCGGATGCGGAATATGCGACCGATAGGCCGACCCCGGCAACTCCCGACGTGCGCCCGGCCGATCCCCGTCCGACAACCGCGGCGGCGGCCCCTGCTCGCCCGGATCGAATCCCTTGTCCGGATCCGCATCCGAGTCCTCGGACCTGCTCGCATCGACACCCGAATCCGGGTCAGCGGGCACACCGGGCTTCACCTCATCGGTACCGGATCCATGAGGCCTGCGCGAATCACCCTCACCGACAACCGAATCCGGGTCCACAGAAGGACGCCGTCCCGACCCGTCACCAGGATCCGACCCCACGGGCTCGGGCGAACCAGTGCCATCGGCATCGCGCTCAGCCTCAGGCCGGTGAGCCCCCTGGCCCAGCTGCCGATCCTTCGGAATGCCGGGATCACCCGGGTCGGTCACCGGGTCGAGAACTGGTGGGACGGACGGATCACGTGGGTACGGCCGACTCGCGTCTGCTCCGTTCTCGGCAACAGGATCAGCACCGCGCCGCTGCGAGCCATCGCCAGCCTCTGACGAACCATCGGCATCTGGCTCAGCCGTCGGACGATGGGCCCCCTGGCCAGGCTGCCGATCCTTCGGAATGCCGGGATCGCCCGGGTCGGTCACTGGGTCCAGAACCGGTGGAATGGAAGGACTCTCGACCGACGCCGAAGGGTCATGACCATTGGCAGGTGGGCGGGGCCGGCTCGAGCCGGCGGGTTCTGCGTTCTCGGCCGGGGGCAGGTCTCCGGAACGATCGGCCGATGGGGTTCCGTTGTCGCCGTTGGTCGCCGGGCCGGCGGGCAACCCGGGCCGCACCGGCGCTCCGGGCACACTCGGGCTCGGCGAGCCGTTCGGGTCCGACGCAGGCACGCCCTCGGACGGCCCGTCGCCCAGTGCGGGCGCTTCCGCGTCATCGGTCGCGGGCTCGGTGACGAACGGCTCGTTGAACAGCGCCCGCAAACGGGCGATGTCGGCGGCCTGCCTGCGGATCTCCGCGCGGATCTGCTCGTGCACCGCGGCGAGTTTGTCCAGGGTGAGGCGTTCGTGCTTGTCGATGCGGCCGTCGCGGAACCAGTCGTAGACCTTCGCGACCTTCTCGTCGTCGGCGTCGGTGAGGTCGGCGCCGAGCAGGCGGGCGTGATCGCGGCTCGGGCCGGGGACGGCGTCCTCGGGTGCGGGCGGTCGCGGCGACCGGTCGCTCAGATCGTCGGCGCCCACTTCGCGCAGGAAGTCGAGGGCGTCGCGCGGATGGACCGGCGGGTCGTCGCCGATCGCCCGCGGGTCGGTGTCCGGCTTGTAGACCAGTCCCTCGGCGTAGGGGTCGATCTTCGCCAGTGCCCGCACATAATCGGCGAGCGGGCCGGCGAGGTCGGCACGATCGCCGCGCGCGGCCTGGTTCGACAGGGCCTCGGCCAGAGCGGCGGCGGCATCCAGCGGCAGCCCACCGCGTGACAAGCCGAGATGCGGTGCGAGCGCGTCGCGCGCGGCATCGACGGCGGCCGGGTCGAGCGCGTGCAGCAGTTTCGCGTACTCGGTGAGGTCCTCGGCCCGCTGACGGTGCAGCGCCCCGGGGGTCGCGGGATCGGCGAGGTGGTCGGCGACCAACTCGGGGCTGAGGTCGCCCGCGTCGACGTCGAACCGCAGCGCCAGCGCGCTCCGTGCGACGTGCAGCGCGTTGAAGTTGTCGATCGCGTCCACGCTGAGCGCGTGGTCGACCAGACCCTCCAGTTGCCTGGCCCGCACCTGATTGGCCCGATCCAGTTCGGCGAGCAGTTCGTTGAGCTGCTCGGGCGACAGGTTCGACGGGTCATCGATCCCGAGCCGCCGCGCCACCTCGGCGACCTCGGCGCGCACCTCCACCAGCGAACGGGGCTCCGGGACAGCCTGATTCACGTCATCGGCGACGGCGGGCAGGTTCTCCGAGGCGGCGTGCCGGGGCGGCGTCTCGACCATCCGCCACGGCCCGGTGCCGTCGCGCACCATCGTCGCGTCGACGGTGCGACCGTCCAGCTCGCCACGCAGCTGACGCACTTGTGGCGCGTCGACTTCGCTGACCCGCACGCGCCCTTGGTCATCGACCCCGACGATCCTGACCTGGATGTCGACCTCACCCCGATTGAGCCGGTCGATGAAGTCGGCATCGGCGTCGGCGAGTGCCCGCGCCAGCGCGGCTTCGTGTCCCGCCCCGGTGTCGACGATCGCGATCGTGCCGTGCTCGGGATCGAGAACGAGCCGGTCGCCGGTGTCGCTGTCGGTGAAATCGGCTATCCGCCGGGCGAATTCGTCGAGCACGCCGACGTTGGTGTCGAGCTGATCCCGCAGCTTCGCGATCTCGGCGTCGAGATTGCTGACCAGCGCCGCGAGATCGGCGGCGGCGAGAGTGGCCCAGGTGGACCGCTCGTCACGCAGCCCCGCGCGGCGAAGGGCGTCGTCGAAGATCTTGCGCGCGTCCTCGGCGTGGATGGTCTGCGAGCCACCGTCGTCGCTCAGATCGGGCCAGAGGTCGACCCATTCGCCGCCGTTGTTCACCCCGCGCCAGTTCAGCATGTCGAAGCTGAACTTCTCGCCCCTGGCCGCGACGACTTCCTTGAGGTAGGCGCCCAGCGGGTCCTTGCTGAAGAAGTTGGCGGGCCGGAACGCGATGTCGGCGTGCTCGGCGTTGAAGGACCGCGCCGCGGCCTCCAGCGCCTGGATGACACCGTCGCGGCGCAGCAGCCGGTACTTCGCCTCGGCGAGCGCCTTGCGCAGACCCTCTTCGCTGAAATCGGTGATCCGCATACCGAGTTCGCCGGCGAGCGCGTCGAGCACGGTGGCGTCGGCGATCCGCTGATTGACCGCGTCGACCACGTCCCGCAGCCACGGCGGCACCGGTTCGGCCGGTTCGGGAGTCCGCTCGGGTTCGGCGTGAAGAGGTTGCCGCTCACCGGTTTCCGGCAGCTCGGTGGCCTGTCTTGCCGCCAGTTCCTCGGGCGTCAGGCTTTCCGGTTCGAGCAGATGCTCCAGTCCGGCGTCGCGCAGGTCCTGTTCGACCTGGCGGCGCAGCTCCGGATCGGCATCGGAGATCCACGGCTTGTACTCGGACCCATCGAGATTGCGCAGCGGCAGGAACTCGCCCGCCTGATCGGCGATCCGCGAGGACAGGTGCTTGAGAATGGGCACCAGCTCGCGCTTTTGCCACATGTCGATGAGCTCTTTGAGAATGCGCACCGGGTTGAACTTGACCTGCAACTGGTCGTACTCGCCGCCGGGCGCGTTGGGCGTCGAATCCTTCACCGCGGTCAGCGGAAGGCCAGCATGGTGGCCGACCATCGACAGACCCGCGCTGTCCTGGGTGGAGCCCGACGGGTACTTCGGATTCTCGCCCAGGTACGGCCGGTCGAAGACCCGATCCCAGAGCCTGCGCAGCCAGTTCTTCTTCGGTGTCTCGACCACCTTCTCGGCGGCCGGCGCCCGCGGCGTCGGCTCGGGGTGTGCCACGGGTTCCAGATGCCAGCGGTCGGGCCCGTCCTCGACCCGTCGCACCAGTGTCCGGTCCCCCTCGACGTCGACGGAGAGCATCCGGTCGTCGAGCTCGGTGCGTGCCAGCCGGTCCAGGTGCGCGAGGTCGGCGGCATCGCGGGACACCGAGCCACGCAAGCGGGTGATGTCGTCGGCCGCGCGGACCAGTCCCGGATCGGCAGGCAGACCGAGCCGGCCCGCCCACCGCCGCACGACGGCCTCGCGCACCGCCCGCTGCTGCGGATCGGTGGCCGCCTCGGCATGGCGCACCGCCGCGGCGAACGCCTCGACCGCACCCGCCCGCAACAACTGCCGGTAACGCGCCGCGTCGAACGAACCCGGATCGGTCAGGTCGACGCCGAACCTGGCGGCGAGCCGGTCGAGGGCCTGCTGCGCGGGTTCCATCCGTGGCCTACCCGGCTGCGCACCGTCGTCCGGCGGCAACACCGCGGACGGACGCAGCGGCTCTGCCTGCGGGTGCGGTTCCGGCTCGGCGCCGAGACCAGGGCGCGAACCGTGTTCGAGCCCGGCCCGGCGTAGGTCGTCGGCGATCTCCGCGCGCACCTCGGGGTCACCTTCGACCCGCCAGTGCTCGAGCCCGTCCTGCAGCTGGTCGAGATCGAGCGGGCTGTAGTCGTCGGGATACCGCATCGGCGCACCGAGCTCAGCGTCGGGATCCAGTGCGCTGTCGAGGAATCCGCGGGCCCGCGCCATGTCGGCGATCTCGGCCAGCGCGCCGAGCGGATCACGCTGGCCGGTGAGGGCTTCACCCAGACCGAGCGCGTCAGCGAGCCTGCGCACCTGCTCGGCCTGCTCCGGGGTCAGCGGCGGCGCGTCGGCATGGGCCGAGGGCGGCAGATCACTGAGATCCCGAAGGAACTGGCGCACGTCGTCGAGGAGATCGCCGCGCTGCTGGGCGCGGGTCGGCGGGTCGGCGGGCGTGTCACTGTCCGGCTGCACCAGGTCGGCGTCACCGGGCACCGCGAGCTCGGCGGGCGGCTTCGGCAGTTCACTGCCGCGCGGCGACGAACTCTTCGACGGCTCTTCGGGTTCCGGACTCAGCGCGGTCGGCGGATGCGCCGGCGGCTTCGAGGGCGGGCCACCGGGCGCGGGCGTGGGAGCGGGCGGATCGCCGGATTCGTCGTCACCACGCGATCCGTCGGCGCCATCGCGCGATCCCTCGGCGCCGGTCGACGGTGAGCTCGCCTGGTCAGCACCGTTCGCCGTGGGATCGAGGGCGCCAGGCGGGCGCGGCACCCCCGCATCCGCGCTGGGCGTACCGGGATCGGCGTTCAGCATGCGGTTCGCGTCGGCGGGCGGAGTTCCATTGTCGCCGTTGGCTTCCGGAGCAGCGGGCAACCCCGGCGGCACAGGCGCGCCCGGACCACTGGTCGGCAGACCGGGAGTGCCAGGTGGCGACGACCCGTCCGAGGCCGGCGCGGGCGGCCCATCGAGCGCTGGCGTGTCCGCACCACCGATCTCCGGATCGGTGACGAACGGCTCGTTGAGCAACTCGCGCAGCCTGGCGATATCGGCGCCCCGCTGCCGGATCTCGTTGCGGATCTCCTCGTGCACCTGCGCGAGTTGTTCGAGGGTGAGGCGCTCGTGCTTGTCGATGCGACCGTCGCGGAACCACTGGTAGACCTGGGCGACCCGCGCGTCGTCGGCGTCGGTCAGGTCGACGCCGAGCAGGCGGGCGTGATCGCGGCTCGGGCCCGGGACCGCGTCCTCGGGCGCGGCAGGCAGCGGCGACCGGTCGCTGAGATCGTCGGCGCCCACTTCACGCAGGAAGTCGAGGGCGTCGCGATCGTGCACCGGCGGGTCGTCGCCGATGGCGCGCGGATCTGCTTCCGGGTTGTAGACCAGATTTTCGGCATAGGGATCGATCTCGGCGAGCGCGCGCGCATAGTCGGCGAGCGGCCCGGTGAGGTCGTCCAGTTCGACACGCGCGGCCCGGTTCGAGACCGCCTCGGCCAGCGCGTCCGCGTCGAGCGACAGCTCCCCGCGCGACAGCCCGAGATGCGGGGCGAGCGCGTCGAGCGCGGCATGGACGGCGGTCGGGTCGAGCGCGCGCAGCAGCTCCGCGTACTCGGTGAGATTCTTCGACCGCTGACGATGCAGCTCCACCCGCGTCGCGGGATCGGCGAGCCCGCGGGCGATCACCTCCGGCGTGAGCGCCTCCGGGGTGACGCCGAACCGCAACGCCAGCGCACTGCGCACATTGTGCAGCGCGTTGAAGTTGTCGATCGCGTCGGCGCTGCGCGCGTAGTCGACCAGGCCCTCGACCTGCCTGGCCCGCACCTGATTGGCGCGTTCCTGCTCGGCCAGCAGCGAGTCGAGCCGCTGCGCGGACAGGTTCGACGGATCGTCGATACCGAGCCGCCGCGCCACCTCGGCGATGTCGGCACGCACTTCGGCCAGCGAACGTGGCTCCGGGACAGGCTGATTCGTGTCATCCGGCACGGCGGCCACCTCGGCGCCGGGCTCGACAGGCTTGGGCGGCAGCTCGACCATTCGCCAAGGCTCGCCACGGTCGCGCACCATCGTCGCGTCCACCGGGTGCCCACCGACCTCGGTGCGCAGGTGCCGCACCTCGGGCGCGTCGACCTCGAGCAGATGCACGCGGCCGTTCTCGTCGATTCCGACCACCCGGATCTCGAGGTCGACCTCGCCACGGTTGAGGCGGTCGATGAAGTCCGCGTCGGCTTCGGCGAGTGCGCGGGCCAGGGCGGCCTCGTGCCCGGCGCCCGTGTCGACGATCGCGATCTCGCCGTTCTCGGTGTCGACCACGAGCCGATCGCCGGTATCGCTGTTATTGAAATCAGCCATCCGCCGGGTGAATTCATCGAGCACCCCGATGTTTCTGTCGAGCTGATCCCGGACCTTCGCGATCTCGGCATCGAGATTGTTGACCAACGCCTCGAGGTCGGCACCCGCGAGATGCGCCCACGTGGACCGCTCGTCACGCAGCCCCGCGCGGCGAAGGGCGTCGTCGAAGATCTTGCGCGCGTCCTCGGCGAGAACGGTCGGGTCGTTGCCGTCGTCGGCGAGGTCGGTCCAGAGGTTGGGCAGCTCGCCGCCGTTGTTCACCCCACGCCAGTTCAGCATCTGGAAGCTGAACTGGTCGCCCTTGGCCGCGACGACTTCCTTGAGGTAGGCGCCCAGCGGGTCGTTGCTGTGGAAGTTGGCCGGCCGGAACGGGATCTGCGCGTGTTCGGCGTTGAAGAACCGCGCGGCCGCTTCCAGCGCCTGGATCACCCCGTCGCGACGCAACAGCCGGTACTCGGCCTCCGCGATCGCCTTGCGCAATCCTTCCTCGCTGTAATCGGTGAGCCGCACCCCGAGTTCGTGGGCCAGCGCCTCGAGCACGGTGGCGTCGGAGAGCCGTCCGTTGACCGCGTCGACCACCTCCCGCAACCACGGCGGCAGCGGCTCGGCGACCGGGGGGACTTCCGCACCCTTGCTCGAAACCTGCACCGGATCAGCGGATTCCGGCAGCTGCTTCGACTCCCGCGCGGCCAGTTCCGCGGGGGTCAAGCTCTCGGGTTCGAGCAGATGCTCCAGCCC
Source organism: Nocardia sp. FBN12 (assembly GCF_054031145.1). NCBI lineage: Bacteria > Bacillati > Actinomycetota > Actinomycetes > Mycobacteriales > Nocardiaceae > Nocardia > Nocardia sp. FBN12. The sequence continues at coordinate 6,940,842 of NZ_CM132926.1, read as the reverse complement.
CGCATCCCGCAGATCCTGTTCGATCTGACGGCGCAGCTCCGGATCGGCGTCGGAGATCCATGGCTTGTACTCGGTGCCGTCGAGATTGCGCAGCGGCAGGAACTCGCCCGCCTGGTCGGCGATGCGCGAGGACAGGTGCTTGAGAATCGGCACCAGTTCGCGGTTCTGCCACATGAGCACACCCTCTTTGAGGATGCGTGCGGGGTTGAACTTGATCTGCAACTGGTCGTACTCGCCGCCGGGCGCGTTGGGCGTCGAATCCTTCACCGCGGTCAGCGGCAGCCCGGCACCGTGGCCGAGCATCGACTGACCAGCACCATCGATACTCGATCCCGACGGATACTTCGGGTTCTCACCGTAGTGGCCACGATTGACGAACCGGTCCCACAGCTTGCGCAGCCAGTTCTTCTTCGGCGCCACCTCGACCGCCTTGTCCACGGTGGGCCCGAACGGCTTCGGTTCGACTCGCGCGAGGGGTTCGAGGTGCCAGGCCTCCGGCCCGTCGGCAACCAGCCGCACCAGCATCTTCTCGCCCTCGACGTCCATCGACAGCACGCGGTCGTCGAGGGTGTTGCGCACCATCTGATACAGATGCGCCATATCACCGGCGTCGCGCGTCACCCCCGCCCGCAACCGGTTGATGTCGTCGGCGGCGCGCACGAGACCGGGGTCGGCCGGTAGTCCGAGCCGGGCGGCCCAGCGCCGAGCGACGGCCTCGCGCAGCGCGCGCTGCTGCGGATCGGTAGCGGCCTCGGCATGCCGGACCGCGGCGGCGAACGCCTCGACCGCACCCGCCCGCAGCAACTGCCGGTACCGCGCGGCATCGAGGGAACCCGAATCGGTGAGATCCACCCCGAACCTGGCGGCCAGGCGATCCATCGCCTGCTGCGCGGGCTCGATCCGCGGACTGCCGGGCTGCCGCGCACCGTCTTCCGGCGGCAGTATCGATGACGGCTGCAACGGTGTGGCCTGCGGGTTCGGCTCCGGTTCTGTGCCGAGCGAGGGGCGCGCGCCGTCCTCGAGTCCGGCCAGCCGCAGGCCCTCGGCCATCTCGGCTCGCACCTGCGGATCGCCCTCGACCCGCCAGTGGTCGAGGCTGTCCTGCAACTCGTCGACGTCGAGCGGTTCGTAGTCGTCCGGATACCGCATCGGTTTGCCGAGTTCGGCGTCGGGATCCAGTGCGCTGTCGAGGAATCCGCGCGCCCGCGCCATATCGGCGATCTCGGCGAGCGCCCCGAGCGGATCACGCTGCCCGGTGAGCGCGTCGCCGAGACCGAGAGCTTCGGCGAGCATGCGGACCTGCTCGGCCTGCTGCGGCGTGAGCGGTGGCGTGTCGGCGGTTGTCGAGGGCGGCAGATCGCTCAGTTCCTGCAAGAACTGGTGGACGTCGTTGAGGAAGTCCCTGCGCTGGTACGCGCGTTGTGGTGCGCCGTCGGCATCGACACCGTCGGCGACCGGTCGAGTCTGCGCGGCGTCGCCGGGTACGGCCAGTTCGGCCGCCGCCGCGGGCATGCCGAAGTCCAGTGGCGACGAATTCTGCGACGGCTCTTCGGGTTCCGGGCTCGGCGCCGTCGGCGGCCGTGACGGTGGCTTGGACGGCGGGCCGCCGGGAGCAGTGCTCGCCGCGGGTGGTTCGCCCGGGTCGTCGCCGTTGTCCCGCGATCCGTCGTTGCCGGACGGATCCTGCTCGCGAGAACCGTCCTCGCCGGGGGAATCCTTCTCGCGTGCCCCGGCGACGCCGTCGGTGGTCGACCCGTCGCCGCTGCCCTGCCGTTCGACCGCTGCGGCGAACCTGGCTGCCATTTCCGCACGGGCGGCGTCGAATTCCTGCTGCGCGCGAAGGTACGACTCCAGTGCCTGGTTGTCGGCGAGTGCTTCGGCGTCGAGATCCTCGGCCCGCACCTGCGCGGCCTCGGCCACCTCGGCGCGCAGCGCGTCGAACTTCTGCTGCGCGGCGAGGAACGACTCGAGCGCGGCCAGGTCCGCCGCGCGCACGGCGAAATCCGCGTCGGGGTCGTTGCCACGCTGCGCGGCGGCCTCCGCGTCTCGAGCCGCCAGCTCCTCGAATCTGGCGGCGATCTCGGCCTGCGCGGCCTCGAAATCCCGCTGGGCGCGCAGGTACGACTCCAGCGCGGCCACGTCCGCTTCGAGGCCGTCGAGTTCACGCAGCGTGTCGTCCAGCGCGGCATCGGCCTGATCGGCGCGGCGCTCGTCGGCCTGATCGTGCAGCTTCTGCTGGCGTTCGACGGCGTTGTCGATCATCGCCAGCGGATCGACCGGCTCGCCCGGTCCGACCAGATCGTCCAGCGCGGCAATCGGTTCGGCGAGTTCGTCGGCGACCTCGTCCAGCTTGCGCATGGTCTGATCGAGCTTCGCCTCGGCCCGATCGTCGAGGTCGGTGCCACGTTCCGGCGGCACCTGCGCGTCGGGTCGACCCGAATCCGGTTGTGGTCCAGGCGGTTGCGTGCGCGGAGTGCCGTTCGGCCCACCACCTTCGGGCGCGCCGGGCAGCCCCCGCCGCCCCGCCGGCAGCTCGTCGGGCTGCGGGCCGGGATGCTCCCTGGCCGCGGCGCCGTCGCCGGCGGGCAGGTCCGCCACCGGCCGGTAGAACTCGTCGGTGAGCGCCTTCAACTGCTCGAGCCGCTCGGTCCTGAGGCGGATCTCCGCGCGGATGGCCGCGATCTCGGCGGCCAGCTTCTCCGGGCTCAGGCCCTCGTGCTTCTCGATCTTGCCGTCGCGGTAGGCCTCGTAGATCTCGACGAACTTCGCGTCGTCGGCGGTGGACACATCCACGCCAACCAAGCGCGCCCAGTCCCGATTCGGCTGTGGCCGTGGATCGTTCGGGCCGACCGGCTCGTCCGCGCCATACGAGCGGGCGACGTTGTCGGCGACCTGCGCGGCGAAATCGACCGGGTTCGCACCGGGCTCGGCGGCGCCGACCACATCGCGCAGGGCGTGGAGCGCGTCGCGGTCATAGATGTGGGGGTCGCCGGTGGTGCGCGGATCGGGCGCTCTGGTGCCTGCGGGGTGGTCGGTGTACGGGTCGATCCGCAGCAGCGCGTCGGCGTAGGTAGCCAGCGCCGTCCGGGCGTGGTCGCCCGCGCCGAGCCGATGCATCCGGGTGACGAGCTTGCGCAGCTTGGCCGGGTCGATGCCGGTGTCGGCGGGCCCGACCTTCGACCGGCCGGTGAGCGGGTCGGTCTTGCTCACCTTCGGCCGCAACGCCTCCGGATTCCCTGGGCTCAGCGCCTGGATCAGCGCTTCCTGCGCCGCCTTGACCGCGGCCTCGTCGACATTGCGCAGCTGCTGGGAGTAGCCGGCGGTATTGCTCGGGTCGCGCTGCTGCCCGTCGAGCAGGTCCTCGAACTGCTGCTGGCGTTTGCCGCGCCGCTGCTTCGGATCGGTCAGCGCCTCGGCGATCCGCTGGGGCGTGAGCTCGCCCGCCGGGATACCGAGCCGGGTGCCCAGTTGATCGCGCGCGTCACCGATCAGGTGGAAGGTCTCGATGTCGGCCATCGTGCGGGCGTAGTCCGACAGTGCCTCGGCCTGCCCGGCGCGCACCGCGTTGTCCAGGTGCAGCTCGCGGATGGTGGCGTCGATGTTGTCCGGGTGTAGCGCGGCAGGCCCGAGGTTCAGTTGCCTTGCCAGATCGACGATTTCGCGCACCATGTCGGCGCGGTCGCGCGGGGTGGGCGGCGGTTCCGGCGTCGGCTGGACCGGTCGCCACTGGCCGTCCTCGCCGCGCATCATCGTCACCTGCAGTTCGGCGCCGTCCACGGTGCGCCGAATGTGCTGTACCTCCGGCGTCGCCACCGGGTCCAGGAACTGCCTGCCCGCACCGTCGGCGTGCACGGTCCGGAAGTCCGGCCGCAGCACCCCGTTGTCGATGTCGATCGCCAGCTCCGGGTTGTCCCGCAACGCGCGGGCCAGCGCCTCCTCGCGGTCGAGCGGACCGTCGACGACCAGCAGCCGGTCCGGCCCACCGTCCGCGTCCGGCACCCGCGCGACCTGATCGCCGTAGGACTTGCCGACCGGTTCGGCGCCGTCGCCCTGCAGGATCGGCTGCGCGGCGGCGATGAAATCGGCCAGGTTCTGCGCCCGCTGCCGCGCCGCGTCCCGCAGTTCGCTCAGCGTCGGATCCATCCGGTCGCCCGACAGATCGCTCAGGTCGCGGCCGAACATCGCTGCCCAGCCGGACAATTCGTCACGCAGCTGGTCGCGGCGCAGCGCGTGTTCGAAGAACTCCCGCGCCCGCGCCTCGTCGCGGCCCGGTTCCCGATCGTCGGAGAAACTCGCCCATTCGGGCAACCGGTCCGCGCCGTTGCCGACCCGGTCGTAGTCGCGCAGCGAGGTGACGCCCTCGAAGGCGACGATCAAGTCGCGCAGGAACCTACCCAGCGGATCGTTGTCGAGGAAGCTGACCTCCCGCGAGAACGGCACCGGGCGTGGGGCACTGGTGTCGCCCCAGTGGCTCTGGCGCGGCTCGGAGGCACCCGGCTCGTCGTCGAAGTCGTCGTAGTCGTCGCGCGGTTCGTCCGAGTCGATCGCGCGCCGCTGGTCCGGTTCCGACAGCGCGCGCCCGTCGGGTGCCTGCGCCGGGTCGGCGGGATGATCCGCGCGCCGGTACGGGCGGGTCTGTTCCTCGTCGGCTCGTCGCGCCGCGTCGGCCAGGCCCTCGATCGCGCCGATCTCGCGCAGCAGCCGGTGGCTCTGCAGGTCGATCGCCCGGCGGATCTCCGCCGCCCCGTCACCACGCAGGTGGATACCGAGCCGGTCCGCCATCTCGGTCAGCGTCTCGCCCTCGGGCGGCGGCCCCTGCTGCTCCGGCTTCGGATCCACGGGCGGGACGGGTGCGTCCTCCATCGCCCGCGCCTCGTCGGTATCGATGAGCCCGTTGTATTCCAGATCGTCGATCAGGTCCTGGCGCAGCTGCGGATCGCGCGCGTTGCCGAACAGCTCCTTCAGGATGTCGCGGACCTCGTCGGCGTCCATCCGGTTGGCCCGTAGCTCGCTGATCACGGTGTCGCGCACCGCGTTCGGATCGGCATCAGAGATCCACGGCCGGTATTCGGTGCCGTCGGGGAAGTACACCGGGTGGTAATTGCCCGCCGAATCCGCCTCGCGCCCCAGCAATCCGCCGATGATCGGAATGTGCTCACGGTTGTGATACCAGGTGAGACCCTCGCGGCCGATCCGCGCCACATTCAGCGCGGGATCGCCTGCCCCCGGCGGCGGCTCGCCCATCACCGGGCCGTCCACCGGCGGCGGTGCGGGCTGTGCCGGTGTCGGTGCCGGACCGGAGATCAGCTGAGCGCCACCGGTCACACCATCGCGGATCGCGGTCTGCCCGAGATGATCGAGGCCGGAACCGGACGGGTACTTGAGATTCAGGCCCTGATAGCCGGCGTTGAGATCATCGACCAGCTTGCGCAGGGCGTTGCGGTTGTCGATCTCGCGAATACCCGCGTCGTTACGCGCGGGCACAGGCTGGGTGGCCTCGTCGCCGTCGTTGCGCGCGACCACCCATTGCCCGTCGGCCAGCTGGATGTGCAGCGCGACCACATCCCCGTTGTCCCCGAGCTCGATCCGCACTTCGCGCTGCGGGGTTTCCGGCTCCGGATCGGCGAAGTCCGGTTTGCGATGATGGTTTTCGCCGTCCTCGTCACCCATGAAGTCGGCATCGTCGTCGACACGCGGCGCACCGTCCCACGAGACCAATCCCGGTTTGCGTTGGGTGCCATCGGGATTCAGCTGGCCGGCCAGGTCGGCACGCCGCTCGGGGGCTGCCGGATCCTTCGGTTCGAAGCCATCATGATTGCGGTAGTGCCCCTCAGCACTCTCGGTCCCGGAGATCATTCTGGTGCAGTTCGCACAGCAGAGCATTCCGGGGTGTTCGCGGTTACCGACACTCACCGGAGCGTGCACCAGTGAGCGCATAGCATTTCGATCCGCCGGCACACCCAGCCGGTCGCGATCGTGCAGCGCCTCGTTGGTAGTCCGGACCTCGGCGTGGCGTAGCGGATCGTCACCGTGCGGGAAGGCCTGATCGTCCTTCTGGCCGCGCGCGAGCTCCGCGAGATCCTGCCCGGTGGCCCTGACGTTTTCGGCAAGGCGCGGATGGAGCTCACCGACCTCGATTCGGCTGCCGCTTGGACCGTTGGCCGCTTCGTAGACCCGTCCGGTGAGGCGATCGATCGTCACAGCCATGACCGGACCGATGGGATTCTGGGTGCCTGCGGCCCTGACACACGCACGCTGGGCGCGGTCGAGTTCTTCGCGCAGGCCGTTGAACGCCGCCTCAGTGCGCTTCAGCGCCTGGACCGCGGCACGCTTGTCCTCCGGCGCCGCTTGTTTCAGCGCGGCGATCGCGTCCGCTTTCGCTGTCTTCGCCGTCTCGAGCCGCCCCTCGACTTCGCTGCGCTTGCCCTCGGCAGCCGCGATATCCGCCGCCCGCTGACTCTTGGCGGCGTCGGCCGCCGCCGCGTAGTCGGCCGCGCGGTCGGTGGCGAGCCTGCGCGCGTAGTCGTCGATGTACTCGTTGTCGATCGACACGATTTCACCGTCAGCGTCTCTGACGATGTCACCGTCCAATTCGCCCAGCAGGTGTGCCTTCGCATCGGGCACATCACTGGAACCCGGCGAATCGGCGGTCTCGGGCACCGGTGCGATCTTCGCCATCGCCGACCCGAGGTCGGCCGTGTCGTCGGTCCGCGATTCCGGGGTATCAGACGCGTCCGGCGGCACGACATCGTCGTCATCCATATAGTCGATCCGGTCGTCACCGTTCCGAATATCCGAATCGCCGTCGATTGCCGGTGAATTGTTCAGCGCCGCTGCCGCATCCGCGACGAAGGGCAGCGGCACATCCGCGAGAACATTCGTGCCGTCCCGCTCGAGCAACAGTTCGGTGACCGTCACCTTGCCCTTTTCGGACGCGTGGACCAGCTTGTACTCGACCCGCAGCGTGCCGTCGTCGCGGGCAGCGCGCAGCGCGTCCACGGCTTCCCGCAGTGCGCGCCCTTCGGGGCTGTCGGGGTCGATGCCGCGCGCTCGCATCTGTTCGGGCATCTCGTTGAGAATGCGGCGCAGATTCCGATCCATGTCCAGCGTGCGCCGGAGGTACTCGGGCGACCCCTGTTCCGCTCGAGCGATCTTCGAACCGCCGAGTCCCGCGCCGACACCCTTGGCCTCGACCACGAGCAGGGTCGGCGGCGAACCGGCACCTGCGGGCGGCACATAGGACGCGATATCGACGACACCGGCACCGTCGAACGCACCGACGAACGGCGTGAGCAGCACCGCACCGGGTCGACTCAGCGCGACATCGAGTCCCGCTGTCTCACCCAGCAGTTTCGAGACGCCGACCATCTCCGTGCCGAGGGTGAAGTACCGCTCGGCGGCGGACTCCAGATCCGCCAGGGCCTCCAGCTTGCTGACCATTTCCTCCGGCGTCAGCGATTCGTCGGCCATGACGTCCGCGGTGAGATCCTCGATCTTCGCGGCGACCTTCTCCGGCGCCAGATCGTGTCGTTTCTTGACGTCGAATTCACCCATGAGGCGATCGAGGTCGTCTCGTACCCCATTGCGCTCGGTTTGGAGTTCCATCCGGCGCTCTGACGCATCACTCAATGCGTCGGCACGATCCGAATCCCGCATGGTGTGCGAGTCGGAATCGCCCTTCTGCACCTCGTAGAGGTACGCACTGTCGACGAGGGGGTCGCCGCGCAGAAACCCACCTTCGGGCCGTTGGAGCCGGAAACCCTTGTCACGAACCGAGTTCGCGGGATCATCGACGTGGTGCCAAGTCCCGTCCGGATCCCGATAGCTGTCCAGCCGATCGTCGGGCCGACGCAACAACCCATCGTCCCCACGAATCATCCCCGGTGGGACCGAATCCGCTGATCCACGATCCGGACCGGCGACATCGTCGTCGTCGCCCATGAAGTCGGTCTCCGGGTATTCGGGTGAGACCAACCGGGGTTCGGTGGGATTGCCGTCGCGTGCCGCCTGCTCGAGATCGGCATGGCGCAGCGGATCGACCCGGGGCGCGCCCTCGTCGATGATGTGGCCCGCGGTGCTCTCGGTGCCCTGGACCACGCGGGTGCAGTTGGCGCAGCAGGGCAGTTCGCCATGGCCCGGTACATACGGCGAGTTGAGGATGGAGGACAGACCGTCGAAGTCGGTCGGCAGCTGGTCCTCGGGGCCACGTTTCTGGTTGAGCAGTTCCCGGTCGTGCAGGGCGGCGTTGGTGCCGCGCACCTCGGCGTGGCCGAGCGGGTTGTCGTGGTGCGGGAATTGGGCTGGGTCGCGACCGTTGTGGTAGACGTCCAAGGGGTCCTGATAGCGAGCGACGTTGCCGTCGCGCAACGTCGAGTGCAGCTCGGAAGGGTGGATGCGGTAGTCGGAGGGGCCGTTCGCGGCCTCGTACACGCGACCGGTCAGCCGGTCGATGGTGATGGAGGTGACGTGGCCCCGCTGGGCCACCGGCAACCGCTCGGCTTCGGCCTTCGCCAGGCGCTTCGCGGGCGAATTGCCCACCGCGGCTTCGGCTTTGTCGGCGGCGATGAAGTTGTCGAGGGCGGCCTTGGCCGCTGCGGCTTCCGCCTTGGCCGTCGCGACGTCGGCCTGCGCGCGGCGGATCTGCTCCTCGCCGTCCTCGGCGCCGAGCTTGCGTGCGTTCTCGGCATCCTTCAGCGCGATGATGGCGTCGCGAACCGCCCGGCCCGTCGTCGCCTTCTGGACTTCCAGCGCCGTCTGCTTGGCCTTGTGCTGCTCGTTTTCGGCGACCAGGGCTGCGTCGGGTGTGGCTGCGACGACGAACGCGTCGCCACGCTCGGCACTGAGCCGGCGGGAGAAATCGTCGATCGGTTCACCGTCGACATGGGTGATCCGGGGCGGATCGCCTGCGGTCCGCACCAGTGGGTCGTTCGTATCCAGCACGCCGAGCAGATGCGCGTCCACCTCGGGCGCCCGGTTGAAAGGGGTGCCGTCGGTGCCGACTACCGGATCGAGGAACGACATCGCGGCCGGGCGGGTCGGCGGCGGATCCTGGTCGCTCATGAAGTCGACGAGGTCGCGATCCAGCGGTGGACCGTCGCCGTCGAGCGGGTCACGAGTATCGGACGGATCGGAATCCGTTCTCGGCGAAGGTGTATCGCTGGGCGTTGTCGCGGACTCCGGGCTGAACGTGCGCCAGTCGCCGCCACGATCGATCACCGGGTCCGAACCAGGCTCGCGCCGCACACCGACCCGGTCGGTGGGCGCGGTGACATCGACACCGAGCTGGTCGGCGACGTACTGCGCCCAGCCATTGCTGTTGCCCGCGTGGCAGGCGAGCAACCGGATAGGCGTTCCTGGAACATAATTCGGGTTGCTGCGGATCGCGTCGACGATATCGCGCGGGTGGACCGGGTCCCCGTTGCTCGGGGTCACCGAGCCGTCACGCCGCCCGTGCACGACCACGTCGTGGGAGCCGTCGTTACGGACGTTCTCGCTCACCCGGTGGGTACGGGCGTCCTCACCGATGGCCGTGCCGGTCGGATGGTGCACGACACCTTGACCGTTGGGCAGACGGGTGTCGTAGACCGGGCCGCTGTCCTCGTCGGCCTGCGGCTGCCTGCGATCATCCCCGGCGTCGGTGCGATCCCGCGGCGATGCGGTGTCGTCGGCGCCCGCGCGGCCGGGACGACTCGTTTCCGGGCCCGACCGGGCGGGGTTCGCGCCCGGATCGGCCCCGACGATCGGCACCACCGGCGCGATATCGGCCAGCGGATCAGCTTCGGACCTGACTTCGGAATCCCGCGAGCGCACCGGTTCGGCGGTGACCTCGGACTCGCCGGATTGCATCGGCGGCGCCTCGCCCGGTGCGGCCCGCAATCCCTGCAAAGGGGTATCGGCGAGGCCCGCTCCGCGCTGTTCGCCCACACCGGCGCGGCCTTCATCGGGACGGTTGGTCGGCGCACCGGGATCTTCGGCGGTGCCCTGCGAGTCGGCCACCCCCGACTCATCGACAGTCGGGCTGTCGGTTCTGACTTCCGGTGCGCCGGAACGGATGTCGGACCCGGGCTGCGCACCATCGGTCAACCCGGCGCGGACTTCCGGCGCGCCGGGGCGGGCCGCGGGCTGCGATCCCTGAGCAGGCGTCGACTGCTGGCCAGGCGTCGACTGCTGTGTCGACGTCGATTGTGTTGGCGCAGTGGGTGATTGAGTGGGACTCGCGGCCGGCTGGCCGGTGGCCGGCGTCGCGGCTTGATTGGTGACCGGCGCCTGACCGGTGGCGGCAGGCGATGGCCCCGCCGTCGCCACCGGCCCGGCAGCCGCCATGCCCGCACCGACCGGCGCCCCGGCATGTGTTGTCGTGTCCCGGTTCGTCGTCTGTGTGTCGTTGACCTGCGTGACCGGCTGACCACTCGACTGCGCGTCAGTGCGCGTGCCCTCGCCGACGCTCGCGCCGTCGGCTTGCTCGGCCTCACCCGCCCGCGACTTGTCCTGACCGGAATCCGATTGCGCCGCAGGGCTTTCCCCTTCGGCGCGGCCGCCGCCGTCCTGACGACCGCCGTCACCTACCTGCGATTCGCCGCCATGGACCTCGGGCTTGGACTCTTGACGCCCGGCACCCGCGCCGCCGTCGCCCGCGGTCTGCTGGTCGTCGCCGGACTGCTGATTCGCCCGTCCCTCTTCGGAATTCGTCGGTCCCTGCGCGTCGCCCTCGGGCGACTGCGTGCTGCCCGCGGGGCGCATCGACTGGCTGTCGTCCCCGGCACCGGCCCGCGACTCACCCGACCCCTCGTCGCCCATGGTGTCGTCGCCCGCACCCGCGCGCACGCCGTCGTCACCGCCTGCCCCGGTCGCCTCGTCGTCGGCACCGGCCCGGTTCTCGCCCTCGCCACCGGGACGGTTGGACGACCCGTCCCCGCCCGCGGTGTCGCTGAGCCCGAATGTTCCGAGGTCGTAGCCGGGCCCCATGGCTTCGCGAATCTGCGAGCTGAAGCTTGGCCGGTCGAAAAGGCCGGGCTTCATCGCCGACCACGCCGAGTTCGCCCCGGCCTTGTTCAGGCCGGAGAGACCGCCGTTGCTGGCACCCGCACTCCACATGAGCGGGTCGGACGCCGCGGTCTGCAGGTTGTCCCAGGCCTTGTCCCACCCCTGGGTGAACCCCTCGTAGCCGAACTGACCGAGCATGCCGCCGCCCGCGCCGACCAGACCGGCACCGGTGCCGGTGATCGCGCCCTTGAGCCACGGCGCCATCCCGTCGCCGAGTTTCTTGCCGAGGAAGTTGCCGAACGGGCCGGCCGCGAGACCACCGGCGGCGGACGAGACCGCGGCCGCCTTGACCTGGTTCCAGTCGACCTCCTTGCGGTGGCCCTGATCCACCTGCCACTGCTGGACACCGAGTTCCTGCAGCGTGCCGAGCGCCGTATCGATCGCCACGTGCTGGCCGATGAACTTCAGGACCCTGGTGATCGTCGCTTTCGCGCCGTGTCGCAGGATCGCCGCCAGCACGCGGCCGAAGATTCCCCGTGCGATGACGCGGGTCACGCCGACCGCGGCCGCCTGCACAGCGGGTGCCGTCGGCGGAAACACCCACGCCGCAGCGATTTCCAGCGCCAGCAAGCCCAGCGAGGAAAGGAACATGATCTTGGTGTATTCGATCTCGGTGCCGGTCTGATAGACCGAATCGCCGAGGACGTCGAACAGTTCGGCCAGCTTGGTCACCGACTGGTCGCCGCGGGCCATCCCCTCGAAGGCTTTGAGCATGTCCTCGACACCCTCGCCCTGCGGATACGCCTTGAACGCAGCAGCTTTGGCGGCGTCGACATCGTCGACCAGACCACGAAGACCGTCTGCGGCCGTGCGCCAGTCCTCGGCCATGGCCCACATCTCGTCTTCATTGCCCTCTGGCCACTCCATGCCGGCAAGAATCGAGAGCCAATGCAGCCCAGATGGGAGATCGATCATGGAGCGCTACGTCACCAACTCGAGTCCGTGAACGTCGCCATCGCCCCTCATCCCTCAATAGTGATGCCCGGTCGAGCACACCACAACTCGTTCGCCGCCGCAACAACAGTGTCAGGCACCGGCGAAGTCGCGGTGACGACAGAATGAACGCCAGGCGGCTGAAACGGACCCCGCACCGCCCGCATCGACCTGCCCGCGCGGGCGACTTGACGACCAGCCGGTCCGCGCGAAGGATCGGGGTCGGCGGCTCGCCGAAGTGCAGGCGCGCGGTGGGCACCCGCGCCGACGAGCACGGAAGCCGCGCACAGCCTCCAGGAAATCGAGAACGGGACGCACGCAATGGAATTGAAGCCGGTGGTCATGTACCGCGAGATGTACGAGCGCGGTCACGACGAACTGCCCTCGGTATTCGACGCGCCCACCGGCACTGTCGAGGGCGATCGCGACCGGATTCTGAACTACATGCGCAAGGTCCGCGCCATCTTCGACGTGATGGGCGAATCCCCTGACCTGTTCACCAAGGACACCGATATCGAGGGCGGCCCCTCCCTGTACTCCGACGGCGTCTGGATCTGGCGCGAGGACTCGCTGAAGTACCTCGCCGAACAGCCCCTCACCCTGCCCGCCGAGTTCGTCGAACACGTCCGCGCCCTCGACTACATTCCCCAGAACTTCGACACCCGCGCCCCTGATTTCGACGCGGCGTTCCTGTCGTACTTCTGACGGCATCCGGGTCCGATCGAGCAGTCCGACAGCGGAGGGTTCACATTGGCTGACGACGAAGACATCTACGACGAAGAGATCCAGAAACTTCTGGACAGCCAGATCAGTCTCCACGACGCCGATGTGCGGATGGACGGCGACAGGGCACTGTACAAAGGCAAGCCGTTCACCGGCGACATCGTCGACGACAGGGACGGCACGATCGTCGAAGGATGCGAGTATGTCGACGGCGTGCGTGAGGGCTACTGCTACGGACGCTTCCCAGACGGCAGTCAGCGGTTCTTCGGCGAGTACCACCGCGGCCTGCCGGGCGGCCGTTGGACCTTCCGGAACGCGGCCGCAAGCATCGTCGAGGAGTACGAATTCGATCCGAGCGGCTGCCTGCGATACCGCAAACGCTGGAACGACGACGGTGTTCTGATCGAGGATTTCGACGCTCGAGCGATCGCCACACCCACCATCGCCGGCGTGCGTGACCGCGAAGATCCCGACATCCACTACGACTCCGCCACCGACACCCGCTACGACCGCAGCGAATTGTTCACCGGGCAACTTGCCGAATACACCTGGGTGACCCGCGATATCGTCGAACTGTCCTGGTACACCCGCGGCCACTGGGACGGGCCACAACTCGCCTGGCATACCCTCGGCAGCCGCAAGTACGCGGGCACCTCGACCCACGGACAGCACTTCGGTCTCTGGCTCGCCTGGCACGAAGACGGCACCCTCCGCCGACGCACCCTCTTCGGCCTCGACGGGACGACCGTGCTCCTCGAGGAATGGGACGAGAGCGGTCAGCGCACCGAACACACCGCCGCCGACGACGTTCGCGTCGACGAACTGCTCCATACCGAGTACGACGACGGCCGGCTCATCCGCGCCGGGATGCGAACCCCCACCGGGCCCGTCGGTTACTGGTGCACCTGGGATGCCACCGGCCGCATCCGCCGCGAAGACCATTACAGCCCTCGACACCAGCTGCTCCTGCGCAGGGACTGGGACGAAGAGGGCGCGCTCGACCGGCCTGCCGAAGGCTCCGCACTCCAACCGGACAGGACACAACTGTGACTGCTTGGCGCACGAGAACCCCCGAAGAAGTCGCCGACCTGGCAATCCGGTTGCGCGCCGTCGACTGGACCTGGCAACTCACCGAAATCCCCCGGATCGCTGAACACTTCGGTTGGACGGTCATCTCCAGCAAACCCGCGTGGGCCCTGCTCGACACCGGACTCGGCCCGGCCAGTGGAAAGGCGTTCGCCGACAACGGACTGGTCGAACGTCTCCAAGTCGACGCCAGCACAATCGGACCCGACACGATCGAGACCCGCACACAGGTGCACGCCACCTATACGGCCATGGCCGACGCCCTGGTCGCGGCACTGGGCGAACCAACCGCCGAAGCTGACGGTGACCTCCGAGAACTGCGCTGGGCACGACCTGATTCCACCCTGCTCCTGCAAGAACTGGCGCGTTCGATCAAGTTGTCCCTGGTCACCAACGAATGGCTGACCGGATTCGACCACCGAGTCCAACTCTCCCGGCAAGGACAGCTATGAGCGACTGGGCTAGCTTCGCCGACTACCTGGCCGCGGAGCTCGACGAACTCCCCATCACCTCCCGCGTGATCATTTTCGAACCGGCGCCGGCGCCCAGCCGGAGGTTCGTGCAATTCGCGAGAGATGAGGACGTGCTGTCTGCCCAACTCGTCGGCAACAAGTCACTCGAACCCGAGCGCCGGCCCGACGCGGCGGGCTGGCGTGCGATCACTCGCGCGGGTTGGCACCAGCCCGACGCGGCCAACGCCCACCTGTGGTGGATCGACTTCGATGCCCCGGTCACCATGGACGACTGCCGACGAGCCGCCGCCATCGCCGTCACCGGCCTCCGCGACGGTTACGGCATCACCGGCCCGGACGCCCTGGTGTACGACGCCTGGGTCGAGCGGGCCGGAAACCGCACCATCGATCTGCGCACGCTGGGACTGAAGCAGCAAAGGATGTAGATATTCATCCCGGGCACACAGGCCCCCAAGGAGAGCGCCGAGCTGGGAGCGGCTACGTCAGGCCGTTGCGGTTGCCGTTTTCCATCTTGTCGATGTAATCGGCGCTTTCGGTCTGGCCGTCGGCGAACTCGCCCATGGACTTGGCCATGGTCTTGACGTTGTCGCTGGTGTTGGTCCAGGAGGAGTCGTAGCCGTCGTTCCCGCCGGGGCCGTCGTTGAAGCTCTGGCCGAGTTTGTCGTTGCCCCAGACATTTCCGCGGCCGTTGAGCGAGGCGTTCAGCGTGTTGATGATGCCGGTGAGCTGATTGCCGACACTGCGCGACTTGCCTGCCGCGGTCCGGAAGTCGTCGGCGTCGTATTCGAATGTCATCGCGCTCATCCCTCCACAAGTGATGCCTGTCGAGCACATCACAACTCCGATGCGTGCGCAACAGCCTCGCACGATGGTGCGAACCGCGGATGACCCCGCCGTGAACGGCCGGTGCCCTAAGCGCTTGCCTCCCAGTGCGATTCCACGCGCGACATCATGCGCTCGATGGAAGCGTTGATCTTCCCGGTCAGGTCGGACCGTGACATCGGGGTAGCGATGGGGTTCTCGCTGGGGAGATCGATGCCGTAGCGCCCGTCGCCGGGGAGGTCACGCCACACCACGATGTCGCGATGCATGCCGCGTGAGCCGAACATGGACTGGTTCTGCAGGATATTGATGGTCCCGGTGCGATCGGCGGGACGGTTGAAGAACTCGGTGCTGCGCTCGACGATCGAGGTGTCGGCTTGCTCGAAGAACATCGAGGATCGCTGCCCGTACTCGTCGCCGGTGCCCGCGTCGGTGGCGAGCGGGATCACCCCGCCGACGCCGGCACCGGTATCCGGCATCAGGTCCACGATGGCGTCGGCCAGGCCGTGCGGTCCGATGTCGAGCACCGTGTAACCACCACTGTGGGTGGGGGTTTCACCCGGCAGCTGGTAGATCAGATAGCCGTTGGCACCGGCCCTCGCCGCCCTGGCCTTGAGCCACTGCTCGGCGTCGTCGCGCGCCCGGTCGTGCCAACCACGCAGCCGCACATACACTTCCGGCCGCTCCAGGACATCGAAGACCGAACGAAGCGTCGGGTCGACGGTGTCCTGCAGCCGCTGCCAGACCTGATACTTCTCCTGCTCGTAGTCCTCGTGCAGGCGAGTCCTGGACTGGAAGGTCAGCGGGCGCGGCAGATCGGTGCCGACGAATCGCTGCCACAGCACCCGGAATTCGATATCGGTGAGTTCCCACTGCTGCGTCACGCCTGCGCCTCCGGCCGCGCGTGCGCGAGCGAGTCGGTACTGCCGACTTCCACGGACTCGACCGGCGCCTCGATGATCTGGGCAGGCGCTTCGGTCGCCGACGATTCGGCGAGCAGACCGGTGAGCGGGGTGACGACCTCGCCCAAGCCCGACAGATTGGAGAAATCGGGCAGCGAGGCGCGCGGGAATGCCTCGCCCTCAGCCGTTTCGGTGCTCTCCCCCGGCACGCTCGCCCCGTCGACCGCTGTCGTCGCGGTCTCGATGCCGAGCAACTCCGCCAGCGGCGAGAGGGCGGGGTTGTCCGCGATCAGCTGGTTGATCTCGGGCGACTGCGACAGCAGTTCGGTCAGGTCGGGGAATTGCCCGAACAGGTTGCCGAGCTGGGTGAAATCGGGCAGGCCCGATGTGGCGCCGGTCGCGCCGGTGTCGGCCGATACCTGCTGCAGCGCGGTGGCCAGCGACGGCAGCGCCTGGGTGAGCGAGGAGACCGCGGAGGTGACCGCCGACATCACCGAGGACAGGATGCTGGACATGTCGCCCGAGCCGGACCCGCTCGACCCCGACGAGGACCCGGTCGAACCCGACGATCCGGTAGAACCCGACGTCTGACCGTTCACACCCTGCTGCGAACCGTTGGTGCCGTTCTGCTGGAGCGCCGCCGCCGCCTGCTGAGCGGCTTGCTGGGCGGCCTGCTGCTTGGCCACGTCGGGCGCGACTGCCTGCTGCTGGCCGCCACCTCCGGAATTGCCACTACCACCGGAGTTTCCGCTGCCACCGTTGTTGCCGGTGCCACCGTTGTTGTTATTTCCAGCGTTATTGTTATTGCCGTTATTGTTGTTGTTGTTGTTGTTATTGTTGTTATTGTTCTCGGGCGGCTTCACCGGCCCCTTCGGCGCGGCAGGCTCCGCCGCCGCCGGGAACAGCTTCTCGGTGTTGGTCACACCGTTGACATAGTGGCGCTCGTACCGATCGCGATTCTCCTGCAGATCGTCGTCGCACTTGTCTTCGGTCTCGATCGGCATCGACACCTTCGTCGCGTACAGCCAGTTCGCCGTGTACTCGAGATTCTGCTGCATCATCTTGAAGGAATCACTGGCCACCATCGCCGACTTGCCGAAAGTCGTGATCGCGGCCAAGGCGGCCTCGCCGCCCTGACTCTCCCACCGGTCGCCGGTGATCTCACCGAGCTTCTGCTCGAGGTTGTAGGCGGCGCCGTGCACGGCGTGGGCCATCGCCTCCCAGATCGGTGCGTCGTTGGCCACCTCCTGCCAGGAGATCCGCTGACCGAGGTCGTACATATCGCGCCAGGACATGTTGTCCGCGGCGCGGACCGGGATCCGCACGCCGACCGATTCCGCCGTCGCGGTGCCCGCGTGCTTCGGCACGTTCGCGGTCTCGATGTCGTAGTTGTGCTTCTCCATCTTGATATCCATGCCGGTGCCCTGTCGCACCTTGACATCGACTTCCCAATGCGCCGGGTAATAGCCGCCGGCCTGGGAGACCTCCCCCTTCATATCCTTGGCGCCGGGCGAGGAATTCACATTCTTCAGATCGCCCTTGAGGGCGGCGATGTTGTCGCCCGAGCCCTTGTCGGTCTCGGTGTACGACTCGCCTGCGGCCTTGAACATCGAGACAAGGTCCTCGAGCGAGTCGATATAGCGCCCGAGCAGGTCCTTGGCCTGGGTGGCCTCGGAGATGAACTTGGTCCGCAGCGGCGGCCCGGCATCGACCTGGCTGCCACCCAGCTTGGACTCGTCATAGTTGTTGAGGTCGTGGTCGCGGAACAGATTCTGGCAACCCTTGAACACCTCGATCGCCTGGCTGCACGCCTTGGCGGCCTCGAGCGCGGCTCCCGTCTCGACCTTGACCTTCGCCTTGCCCGCCAGCCCCTCGAAGGGAGAATCGCCCACGCCAACCGCTCCTCGCAGCACCCCACCGACGACCCTCGCGCAGTCGGCTCGATCGCATCGCAGTCTAGTGAGCGATGCGAAATATGCACAGCCACACGGAAACACCGATCTGCTTCAGGATGAACATCCGGGTTCCGCCGACGATCAGGCAACCGTCGCCGATCTGTGACAAACTCGAACAACCACCATCGGCCGGTTACGGCCGTGCTCGACCAATGGATGAGGCCCAGGATTGACGTCGCGACGGAACTGCTCATGGCCAACGTGGACACGTCAACTCGGCCCACGATTGACGTCGCGACGGAACTGCTCATGACCGACCTGAGCGACCTCGAACGGCGCGTCGCAGCCAATCGCGCCAATACCCGCAGCCAGCACGCCGACGATTACCTGAGCTTGGCCGGTTCACTCACCGAGCTGGCCCAGGGTCTGCTCGCCACCCGGGACGACCCGTCGGGGCGGGATCGCACGGCCGAGGCGTTGGAGCCCGCGCAGGAAGCGGTGGCGATCCGGCTGCACTGGCTGGTCGGAGGGTACGTCTCCTACGAGTACGCGGGTGCGTTGCAGGACGCGTTGCGGTTGTTCGAGCAGGCAACCCGGCTGGTCGGGCATCGACAGCTCGCGACCAACACCATTCGCAGTGCCTGCTCGGCGTATCGGCAGGTCGCGCAGGACTACCCGGATGTTTCGGCCATGTGCGCCGATGGGCTGTCCAAGTGTGGCGTGTGGTTGATGCGGCTCGATCACGATGCGGCGGTAGCGGCCAGCGAGTCGGCGGTGCGGATTCGGGCGGGGATGTACGCGCGCACTTCCGAACAGCCGGGCAAATACCTGGCGAGCCTGAGTTCCCTGTTGCGCACTCTGATGGTGGGGCGCTCGCGTAAGCAAGCCATCGCCAGCTATCGCACGTTGTACTCCGAGGTGACCACGACCGCGAGCACCGCGAAACTGCGCGAAACCCGGGTCGAGGAACTCGATCTCACGGTCAAGACCACGCAGGCGCTGGTGAAGCTCGGTGCGCACACCCTGGAACGCGCGGGGCGGCTGACCCAGCAGCAGATCCTGTACCAGTCGGGTGGCGACCTGGCCACAATCGACGAGATCAATTGGCGATTGGCGCTCGTCGGTCTCAAACCCCTCGCGGCAGGGGCGATGCCGGAGCCGCCGTCACGCCCGGTGGAGATCTCGGCGACCTATGGCGCGATCGCCGTTCGCTGTTCGGCACCGGACGGGCTCGAGCAGGTGCGGGCCGCGATCGTCGCCGCCTTCGCCCAGGACGGGGCCGAACCGGTCGACGCGGGCAGGTTCGCGGGCGTGCACGAGAAGCATTGGGGCGTCAAAGAACCCAAGACCAATCTCGACACGAAGCTCAGCGCCGACGTCGTGCTTGTCGAAAAGTCTTCCGGCAGCTGGATTTCGGTGAAGAGTCTCAACTGGGAGATCGGCGCACTCGGCAAACACCCACTCGCCGTTGCCCTTTCAGTGAAGTGGCCGGTGCTCACCGTCGCCACGATCGAGAAGATCTCCTACGAACTGTGCCTCTACGACAACGGCGTCGCCACCCAGTACGCCGCCCTCGGCAGACCGGCCGGGCAGGCACCGCTCGACACCCCGCTGGCCCCGCTGGATTTCGCGACACTGGCCGACTACGGCGCCGACTACGCCTCCGAAACCCAGGTCAGAGCCGCCTTCGGCAACGCCGAAATGTTCGCCAAGGTCACCGAACTCCCCGGCGCTGGCATCCGCCAGGCCGCGGAGAAAGCCCCGCTCACCGACTACGGCCCGAATATTCTGTTCTTCGGCGAGAACTGACCCGGTACCGGCGCAAGCCGGTCGACCACCACACGTTCGCCCAGACATCTGACGCCGCCTTGTGCACGGGAGTCGCCCCGGCATGCCGCGGAGCCCGGCCGCCCGGCATGATCGGTGCCTGTGCGAGTACTGCTGCAACGTGTGACCACCGCCCAGGTGAGCGTCGACGGTCAGGTCGTCGGACACATCGACCCGGCGTCGAAAGGTGTCCCCCACGGCCTGCTCGCCCTGGTCGGTGCCACCCACACCGACACCGAAGCCATCGCGAAAGCCCTGGCCGACAAGACCTATCGCCTGCGCATCCTCGACGGCGAACGCTCCGCCGCCGATCTCGACGCCCCCATCCTGGTCGTCAGCCAGTTCACCCTCTACGCCAACACCGCCAAAGGCCGCCGCCCCTCCTGGAACGCTGCCGCCCCCGGCCCCCTCGCCGAACCCCTGGTCGACACCTTCGCCGAAACCCTCCGCGAACTGGGCGCCACCGTAGCCACCGGCAAGTTCGGCGCCCACATGCAGATAGAACTCACCAACGACGGCCCGGTAACCGTCCTCCTCGAAGGCTGACTACACCTACAGATCCAGATGCAGCCGAAGCGCGCGATCCAGATCCGCGGCGAGCGTAGCGGTCAACCGCCCGACTACTCGGCCGACCCGATCGACCGACACCGATCGGACCTGCTCTGCGTGCGCTTTCGACACCACGCGCAACCCGACATCGTCGAGCAGGACCTGGAACGGGTACACCTGATCGACGTTGCTGGTGACGGGCACCACCGTGATCACACCACGACCCAACTGGTCTGCTCGCCGATTCGCGCCGTCATTACTGACGATCACCGCGGGACGAACCTTGTTGACTTCGTTCCCGCGAACCGGGTCGAAATCAACGAGCACGATATCGCCGCGGCGCATCAGGAAAGGCCGTCAGCGAGCGTTTCCGACCACGCCGCTTCCTCGCCTGCCGCATCCCACTCTTCCCACGCGGACTCGTAGGCATCTTCGAGCGCACGTGCGCGCAACAAGGCAATCGCCCGCTGGATGGCCGCCGAGCGCCCGGGCAGACCCGACCGGCAGACTTCCTGGTCGAGAACCTGCAGATCTTCCTCTGAAAGGCTCACGCTAAGCTTCATACCAATAATGCTACCAGGGTAGCAACTGTGGTAGTACCACGGCGGGCAACTACTTGTCGCCAGGTCGGTATGGAATGCCGTCGGCCGCGGGCGCCACAGCTTTCCCGATGAATCCGGCGACCACGACGAGGGTGACGATGTAGGGCAGCATGCCGAGGAATTCGGTGGGGATGGGGTTGCCGGGCATGGTGTTGAGGAAACGTTCCAGGGCGCTGGAGAAGCCGAACAGCAGGGCGGCCAGGAGGGCACCGATCGGCTTCCAGCGGCCGACGATCATCACCGCCAGCGCCACGAAGCCGAGAGCGGCGGTCATGTTCTTGCTGAAGGCCACGTTGTTGGCGATCGTGAAGAAGGCGCCGCCGAAACCAGAGAGGGCGCCGGCGCAGGTGACGTTCCAGAAGCGCAGGCGGTTGACGTCGATGCCCGCGGCGTCGGCCGCGGCGGGGTGCTCGCCGACAGCGCGGGTGCGCAGGCCCCAGCGGGTGCGAAACAGCAGGTACGAGAGCCCGAACACGCAGGCCAGCGCGACATAGACGAACAGGTTCTGGTCGAACAGCACCGGGCCGAGCACGGGGATGTCGGTGAGGAAACCGAGACCGATGTCGTGCAGGAACTCGCCGATGCGCGGCACCGTGCTCGGCTCGTTGAGCGAATGGTCCATGCGCATGAGCCGTTCGAACAGGAAGCCGGTCAGGCCGAGCGCGAGCAGATTGAGGATGACACCGGTGACCAGCTGATTGACCTCGAAGCGGGTCGCCAGCCAGGCCAGCAGCAGCGTCGAGAGCATCCCGCTGATCACCGCGGCCAGAATGCCGATGTAGGGATTGTCGGTGATCGAGGAGAAGAGCACCGCCGTGAACGCACCAGCCAGGAACTGCCCCTCGATCCCGAGGTTGATCACGCCCGAACGCTCACAGACCACACCGGACAGCGCACCGAAGATGAACGGCAGCGCCAGGAACAACGTCGACGCCAGCACGAACTCCACCGGGAACCCGACACCCGGCGTCACCACCCACGACAGCGCCGCGATCACCAGCGCCGCCACCGCCGCGCCGACGATCACCCCGTGCGCTCGCTGCGACAACGGCCGGGCGAGCAGCACAGCCCCGAGCACCACCGTCACCACGCTGAGAATCAAGACGATCACGAGAGTGCCGACAGTCCAACCACTTTCGACCGTCTGATCCAGCCGGAAGGTGGTGGTCCGCCCGCCATCGATGAACAGCAGCCCCAGCACGCCGAGACCGATACCCAGCACGATCAACACCGCCCCGGCCAAGCTGTGCCGGGTGGTCTCGGCCGTGACGACCGGTGACGCGGTAGTGGTACTCACCAGCCCCTCGCTTCCAGAGTGTTGAGCCCACCACGCGGTGTACGCAGGTGCAGCAGGGTTTTCACCAGCGCGGGCGCGGCGACGAACAGCACGATCACCGCCTGCAGCAAGGTCGACATCTCGACCGGAATGGCCGGCTGCATGTGCAACGTGCCCGATTTCAGCGCACCGAACAGCAGTGCCGCGGCCACGATCCCGCCCGGATGCGCCCGCCCGAGCAGTGCGACGGTGATCCCGTCGAACCCGAATTCCGCGACCGTCCCCGGATTGACCGTGTACGGATTGAGCCCGAGCACCAGTGCGGCACCACCCAACCCGGCGAGCCCGCCCGACACCCCCATCGTCGTGATGAAGGTGCGCCCGATGTCGATACCGGCCGTAGCCGCCGCGTGCGTATTGGCGCCGACCGCCCGAATCCGAAACCCGAAGGTGGATTTCCGCAGCAGCCACCAGATTCCGGCGGCCAGCGCCAACCCGATCAGCAACCCCGCACTCACCCGCAAGCCCGAACCTGCCCAGCCGAGCAGCCGTGGCAGCCGACCGGAGAAGTCCACCTGTTTGGAGACCAGCTCCTGCGAGGTCGTCGAATGGATGAACGTGGTGCCCAACGCCCACAACAGGAAATAGGTGGCGATGTTGTTCAGCATGATCGACGAAATAACCTCGTGTGCACCGGTTTTCGCCTTGAGTACGCCGGGAATCGCCCCGAGCAGACCACCGGCCAGCGCACCCGCGAGCAACGCCAGCGGCACGTGCAGCAGCGGCGGCAGGTCAAGCGCGAACCCGACGATCACCCCGCCGAGCATCCCGAAGATGAACTGCCCGTGCCCACCGATATTGAACAACCCGGCCCGGAAGGCCAGGCCGACGGCGAGTCCGGTGAAGATCAGCGGGGTCGCGTAGGTGAGCGTCTCCGAGATCGGCCGCAGCACCTGGGCCAGGGTCGCGTCGCCGTCGAAATACTGTTGCAGGCGCCCGAAGTCGATGATCGCGCCTTCGAACATGTCGCGATATCCGGTGCTCACCGCCTGCCACGAGAAGCTCAGCGCGTCGGCGGGCCGGTTGAAGAAGTAGCCCCAGGCACTGCGGACCGACGCGTCGGAGACGATGATCAGCAAGGCACCGATCGCGAAGGCCAGCAGCAACGAGTAGATCGTCACCATCACGCTGTTGGCTTCGGTCAGGTATCCGATGAAAGTGCGGCCGACGTCGCGCTTTTCGGGTTTACGCTCGCCGGGTGAGTCGATGTCTGGCTCGGTGGTGGTACTCGGCATGAATGTCCTCAGCTCGCGGGGGCTGGATCTGCGGGACGGTGGCCTGCCATCAGCTGGCCGATGATCTCGCGCGGCGTGTCCGGAGCGAGCACACCGACGATCTGCCCGTTGTGGATCACCGCGATGCGGTCGGACAGGGCCAGGATCTCGTCCAGCTCGGCGGAGATGAGCAGGACCGCGGTCCCCGCATCACGTTCGGCGACCAGGCGGCGGTGGATGAACTCGATGGCACCGACATCCACGCCGCGGGTGGGTTGGGCGGCCACCAGAACCGAACGCGGCCTGGAGAATTCGCGCGCGATCACGACCTTCTGCTGATTGCCGCCCGACAGCGCCGACACCAGCTCACCCGGCCCCCTGGTGCGGATATCGAAATCGGCGATGGCCTTGTCCGCCAGGGTTCGTACCGCCGCCGCGTCGACTACGCCCCGATGCGACAGCGGTTTGTCGCGGTACTGATTGAGCACGAGGTTCTCGGCGACGGTGAAATCGGCGGCCAGCCCGTCGCGGCCGCGATCCTCCGGGATGTAGCCGAGCCCGGCGACAATACGCCGATACGGGTCCCGCCCGGTGACCGCGACACCGCCCATGTCGATCGAGCCACTCGCGGGTGTGACAGTCCCCAGCACCGCCCTGGCCAGCTCGGTCTGACCGTTGCCCTCGACCCCGGCCAACCCGACGATCTCACCGGCCCGCACAGCCAGATCCAGTCCGTCGAGCATCGGTGTGCCGCGCTCGCCGAGCACCGTCAGATTCTTGATATCCAGCGCGACCTCGCCCGGCTGCGCCGGCGGTCGATCCACGGTCAACACGACCGACCGCCCGACCATCGCCGCCGCCAGCTCGGCCTCGCTGTCATCGGGTGAAGCCTCGGCCACGACCTTCCCGCGCCGCAGCACGGTGATCGTGTCCGCGATGGCCTTCACCTCTTTGAGCTTGTGGCTGATGAAGATCACCGACATCCCCGAGGCCGTGAGATTGCGGATGATCCCGAGCAATTCGGCGACTTCGGGTGGTGTGAGCACCGCGGTCGGTTCGTCCAGAATCAGCAAATCCGTCTTACCCGACAGCGCCTTCACGATCTCGACCCGTTGCTGCACGCCGACGGGCAGCTCCTCGCAGATCGCGTCCGGGTCGAGCGCCAGCCCGTACTGCTCGGACACCTCCAGCACCGCCCGCCGCGCGGTCGCGCGATCCAGACTCCCCCGCTTGACGTGTTCGCGCCCCAGCTGCACATTGTCGGCGACACTGAACGGCCCGACCAGCTTGAAATGCTGATGCACCATGCCGATTCCCGCCGCGATGGCATCGCCCGGCGAACGCAGACGCACCGGCTCGCCATCGATCAGGATCTGGCCACTGGTCGGTTCGAGGATGCCGTACAGCATGTTCATCAGCGTCGACTTGCCCGCGCCGTTCTCCCCGAGAATCGCGTGCACCTGGCCCGGTTCGACGACCAGGTCGACACTGTCGTCGGCGAGGAAAGAGCCGAATGCCTTGGTCAAGCCCTGTACTTCGAGTCGCATGATTGTCCTCAGAGCTTCGGGGCGGCCGGGGAATTGATCACGATCTTGCCGTCGACGATGTCGCGTCGCAGCGCGATGAGCTCCTGCTTCAGCGGCTCGGGCACCTTCGCCTCGAAGTCGTGGAACGGTGCGAGCCCGACCCCGGCATTACTCAAGGTGCCCACGTATCGACCATCCTTGACGCCCTCGCCGTAGGCATTGTCGATCGCCACGCGCACCGCGGCGGAGATGTCCTTCATCGAGGACGACAGCATGATGTCCTTGTACTCCGGAACCGCCTCGTACCCATCGGAATCCACCCAGATCATGGACACGTTCGGCGAATCCTGCGCGGCGGAGGCACCGCCCATCCCGACCGGCCCGGCGACCGGGTGGATCACATCGGCACCCTGGGCGATGAAGTTCTCGGTGAGCGAGCGACCGGCGCTCGTATCGTCGAAATTGCCGGTGAACGAACCGTTCTGGTCCTCGACGTCCCAGCCGAGCACAGCGATCGCGGTGCCGTGCGCCGCGTTGTATCCGGCCACCCCGGCGGCGAACCCGTCCATGAAGATGGTCACCGCCGGAATCTGCATGCCACCCCAGGTGGCGACCCGGCCGGTCTTGGACATACCCGCCGCGAGATAGCCTGCGAGATAGGAGGATTGGGCCGCGTTGAATTCCATCGAGTAGACATTGTCCAACTCGACATGCGCGTCGACGATCGCGAAACGCTGATCGGGGTACTCCGCGGCCACCTGTGCCACCGCCTCGGCCATCAGGCCGCCGACGCCGATCACCAGATCGCAGTCGTCGTCGGCCGAGGCTCGCAAGTTGGGTTCGTAGTCGGCGGAGCTGTTGGACTGACGGTAGGAGCCGTAGACGCCGGGGTTGGCGTCGATCGCGGCTTTCACCCCGTTCCAGCCCGATTCGTTGAACGACTTGTCGTCGACACCACCCGCGTCGGTCACCATGCAGGTCTCGAAACCCGCGTTCGCCGTGCCGTAGGTGTTGCCCGACCCCGTGTAGCGCGTGTTCGGCGGCGGCTCGGCACAACCGGCGAGCAGTGCCGTGGCCGCGCAAGCGACCAGCGCGATGCGAGATCTCATCACTCAGAGATACAGGATCACACCGGCGAACAGACGGATTAGAAAGATTAATTCACCGGCGAAGTCGCCGGCGGAGCTACTCCGGGCGCAGGGTGAGGATGCGCGGGCCGTCCTCGGTGACAGCGACGCTGTGCTCCCAATGCGCGGCGCGCGACCCGTCGGTGGTGACCACCGTCCAGTCGTCGTCGAGCGTCTTGGTGTCGGTGGTGCCGAGCGTGAGCATCGGCTCGATCGCCAACACCGACCCGACCACCAGGCGCGGGCCCTTGCCGGGTGCGCCTTCGTTGGGCAGGAAGGGATCCATGTGCATCTCGCGGCCGATGGCGTGGCCACCGTAACCGTCGACGATGCCGTACTGCCGACCGTGCGCCTGCTCGGCCGCCCGGGTACCCAGCTCGATGGCGTGCGAGACGTCGGTCAGCCGGTTGCCCGGCTGCATCGCCGCGATACCGGTCTCCATCGAGAGCCGCGTGGCCTCGCTCAGGAGCTGATCGGCTTCGATGATATTGCCGATGCCGAACGTCCACGCGGAGTCGCCGTGCCAACCGTCGAGGATGGCGCCGCAGTCGATGGAGACGAGATCGCCCTCGGCGAGAATTTCCTTCGCCGAGGGGATCCCGTGGACCACACGGTCGTTGACCGAAGAGCAGATCGAGCCGGGGAAGCCGTGATAACCCTTGAACGACGGGACAGCGCCCGCGTCACGGATCGTCGCCTCGGCGACCTCGTCGAGCTCCAGCGTCGAAACGCCGGGCTTGGCCGCCGCGCGAACGGCGACCAGCGTCCGTCCGACGATCGCGCCGGCTGCCTGCATGGCATCCAGCTCGCCCGCCGAACGGAACGGCACGACCTTCTTCTTACGGTTGAAGACCATCCGGCCTCAGTACTCCGATCGGGGCTCATCCCCGCTCACGCGGGGAGGGAGAGCTACTTGCCGAGCGCGGCGAGCGCCCGTGCGTTGACTTCGTCGACCTCGCCGACACCTTCGACCGTCACGACCAGGCCGTCGTAGTACTCGAGCAACGGCTCGGTCTCCTCGCGGTAGACGCGCAGGCGGTTGTCGATCACCTCTTCGGTGTCGTCGGCACGGCCGCGCGCGAGCATCCGCTCCTTGAGCAGCGACTCGGGCACCACGAAGCACAGCACCGCGTCGACCTTGGTGCCGTGGTGCTCGAGGATCTTCTTCAGTGCGTCGCCTTGGTCGACCGTGCGCGGGTAGCCGTCGAGCACGAAGCCGTTCGAGGCGTCCGGCTCGGCCACGCGGGCCTCGACCATGCGGTTGGTGACGTCGCTGGGGACCAGGTCGCCCGCGTCCATGTACTTCTGCGCCTCGCGACCGAGAGCGGTCTGCTGACTGATATTCGCGCGGAAGAGGTCTCCGGTGGAGATGTGCGGAACGCCCAGCTTCTCTGACAGCAGGACGGCCTGAGTACCTTTGCCGGCACCCGGCGGACCGAGCAGAACAACTCTCACTTGAGGAACCCTTCGTAATTTCGATTCATCAGCTGGCTCTCGATCTGCTTGACCGTGTCGAGACCCACGCTGACCATGATGAGCACCGCGGCACCGCCGAACGCCATGTTCGCCGACTGGCCCGTGCTGCCCCCGCCGAGGAAAATGCTCGGGAGCACGGTGACCACACCGAGGTAGATCGAGCCAGGCAGGGTGATGCGGCTCAGGACGAAGTTCAGGTAGTCGGCGGTCGGCTTACCGGGCCGGTAGCCCGGGATGAAGCCACCGAACTTCTTCATCTCGTCGGCGCGTTCCTCCGGATTGAAGGTGATCGCGACGTAGAAGTAAGTGAAGAACACGATCAAGCCGAAGTAGATGGCGATATAGACCGGGTTGCTCGGGTCGACCAGGTACTTCTGGATGATCTCCTGCCACCAGCTCGGCTCCGTCGCCGTGCTGGATCCGGTCAGCTGCGCGACCAGGTTCGGCAGGTAGAGCAGCGAGGACGCGAAGATCACCGGGATGACACCGGCTTGGTTGACCTTCAACGGCAGGTACGTCGACGAACCGCCGTACATCTTGCGACCGACGACGCGCTTGGCGTACTGCACCGGAATCCGGCGCTGACCCTGCTCGACGAAGATCACGGCCACGATGATCGCCAGCACGGCAGCGCACACCAGGCCGAAGACCAGACCACCGCGGGTATCCAGAATGGCCTTGCCGTCGAGCGGAATACGCGCGGAGATACCGGCGAAGATGAGCAGCGACATGCCGTTACCGACACCGCGCTCGGTGATCTGCTCGCCGAACCACATGACCAGGCAGGCACCGGCGGTCATCACCAGCACGATGATGATCATGCCGAAGATGCTGGTATCGGCCAGAATCGGCTTGTTACAGCCCTGCAGCAGCTGCCCGCGGGCGGCGAGCGCGACGAGACCGGTGGCCTGCAGGATCGCCAACGCGACCGACAGGTACCTGGTGTACTGCGTCATCTTGGTCTGGCCGGATTGGCCTTCCTTGCGCAGTTCCTCGAACCGCGGGATGACGACGGTCAGCAGCTGGATGATGATGCTCGCGGTGATGTACGGCATGATGCCGATCGCGAACACCGAGAGCTGCAGTAGCGCACCACCGGAGAAAAGGTTGATGAGCTGGTAGATACCGGCGGAATCCCCACCGGAGACCAGCTTCACGCAGTCCTGGACCGCGCGGTAGTCGACACCGGGGGACGGCAGCGCGGCACCCAACCGGTACAGCGCGATCAACCCCAGCGTGAAGAGAATCTTCCGCCGTAAGTCCGGAGTCCGGAAGGCCGATACGAAGGCGGAAAGCACAAATCCTCCTGGCGAACGACATGGTCATGCCATGCGACTGGACCACTGGACAGCATGTGGAATCGTCAGCCGATGACGAGCTTGGCAGACAACACTTGGAACTCTAACAGTGACACCGGACGAGCTCGCGACTCGTCCGGTGTCAGCTGTTGACTACAGTACCGTCAGGCCAGTTCGGTGACAGTGCCACCGGCGGCGGTGATCTTCTCCTTGGCGGAGCCGGTCACCTTGTCGGCGGTCACCTGGATGGCGACACCGATCTCGCCGTCGCCGAGAACCTTGACGAGCTCGTTCTTGCGAACGGCGCCGGCCTCGACCAGTTCTGCCTTACCGATGACGCCGCCCTGCGGGAACAGCTCGGCGATGCGACCAACGTTGACGACCTGGTACTCGACCCGGAAGCGGTTGGTGAAGCCGCGAAGCTTCGGCAGACGCATGTGCAGCGGCATCTGGCCACCCTCGAACGCCGCGGGGACGTTCTTGCGTGCCTTGGTGCCCTTGGTACCGCGACCGGCGGTCTTACCCTTGGAACCCTCACCGCGACCCACACGGGTCTTCTCGGTCTTGGAGCCAGGGGCGGGACGCAGGTGGTGCAATTTGATGGTCATGTCTAGACCTCCTCAACTGTTACGAGGTGGCGCACGACGTTGATCAGACCGCGGTTCTGAGCGTTGTCCTCACGAACCACCGACTGGCGGATCTTCCGCAGACCAAGCGTCCGCAGGCTGTCGCGCTGGTTCGACTTGGCACCGATCGTGCTCTTGATCTGAGTCACCTTGAGATCAGCCATGTCAGGCTCCCTGTCCCGCACGCGCACGCAGCATGCCCGCCGGAGCGACGTCCTCGATCGGCAGACCGCGACGAGCGGCAACCTCTTCGGGACGCTGGAGCATCTTGAGCGCGGCGACCGTCGCGTGAACGACGTTGATCGCGTTGTCGCTACCGAGCGACTTGGCCAGAATGTCGTGAATGCCTGCGCATTCGAGCACGGCGCGAGCCGCGCCGCCCGCGATCACACCGGTACCGGGCGAAGCCGGACGCAGCATGACCACACCGGCCGCCGCCTCACCCTGAACCGGGTGGGTGATGGTCGAGCCGATCATCGGGACGCGGAAGAAGCTCTTACGAGCCTCCTCGACGCCCTTCTGGATGGCCGCGGGAACTTCCTTGGCCTTGCCGTAGCCGACGCCGACCAGACCGTTGCCGTCACCGACGATCACGAGGGCGGTGAAGCTGAAGCGACGACCACCCTTCACGACCTTGGAGACACGGTTGATCGCGACTACGCGCTCGAGCTGGTTCTTCTCGGCCGCATTGTCACGACGGTCGCCGCCACCGCGACGATCGCCACCGCCACGACGGTTGCCCTCGGGGCCTCCGGCGTTGCTGTTGGAGTTGCTGTTGGGTCCGGCGGGTCCGCTGCCGCCGTCACGCCGCTGACGTCCCGGCATCAGACGTTCCTTCCGTTGGAAATAATGGTCATCAGAACTTCAGCCCGCCTTCACGAGCGGCATCGGCCAGCGCCGCGATACGGCCGTGGTAGTCGTGACCACCACGGTCGAACACGACCGCCTCGATACCGGCAGCCTTGGCACGCTCGGCGATCAGCTGACCGACCTTCGCGCCCTTGGCGGACTTGTCACCTTCGAGCGCGCGCACGTCGGCCTCGATCGAGGAAGCGGCGGCAATGGTCTTGCCCACCGAGTCGTCGATCAGCTGAGCGTGCAGGTGGCGCGCGGAGCGGTTGACCACCAGGCGCGGACGCTCGGTGGTGCCTTCGACCTTCTTACGAAGACGGAAGTGACGGCGGGTCTTCGACAGGCGACGCTTCGTGGAAGCGTCCTTGCCCAGCGGAATCCGCTTCGCCTTCTGGTTAGCAGTTTGCGCCATGATCACTTACCCGTCTTTCCGACCTTGCGGCGAACGACCTCGCCGGCGTAGCGGATGCCCTTGCCCTTGTACGGGTCGGGCTTACGCAGTCCGTGGATGACAGCGGAGATCTGACCGACCGCCTGCTTGTCGATGCCGGACACCGAGAACTTGGTGGGCGATTCCACCGCGAAGGTGATGCCTGCCGGGGCCGTGATCGGCACCGGGTGGCTGTAACCGAGGGCGAACTCGAGGTTCGAACC
The DNA here is from genome assembly GCF_054031145.1 of Nocardia sp. FBN12. NCBI lineage: Bacteria > Bacillati > Actinomycetota > Actinomycetes > Mycobacteriales > Nocardiaceae > Nocardia > Nocardia sp. FBN12. Next base: position 6,909,878 of record NZ_CM132926.1, on the reverse strand, counting down.
CTTGGCCTGAACGCGGTAACCGACGCCGAAGATTTCCATCTTCTTCTCGTAGCCCTTGGTGACACCCTCGACCATGTTGGCGATCAGGGTGCGGGAAAGGCCGTGCAGCGAACGGTTCGCGCGCTCGTCGTTGGGACGAGCAACCTCGAGCTCATTACCTTCACCCTTGGTGACGGTGATGGGCTCGGCCACGGTGTGCGACAGGGTGCCCTTGGGCCCCTTGACCGTGACAACCTGGCCGTCGATGTTGACGTCGACGCCGGCCGGAATCTCGATGGGCTTCTTACCAATACGCGACATTAGTCCTGACCTCCCTTACCAGACGTAGGCGAGGACTTCGCCCCCGACGCCCTGCTTGGCCGCCTGACGGTCGGTGAGCAGACCGGTCGACGTGGAAATGATCGCCACGCCGAGGCCGCCGAGGACCTTGGGCAGATTGGTGGACTTCGCGTACACACGCAGACCCGGCTTCGAGACGCGACGCAGGCCCTGCAGGCTGCGCTCACGGCTGGGGCCGTACTTCAGATCGACGACGATGGCCTTGCCAACGGTCGCGTCTTCGGTGCGGTAATCGGAGATGTAGCCCTCACGCTTGAGGATCTCGGCGATGTTCACCTTGATCTTCGAGTGGGGAGCCTTCACCTGATCGTGGTACGCCGAGTTGGCGTTGCGCAGACGCGTCAAGAAGTCTGCGATCGGATCAGTCATGGTCATGGTTAGACCTCGACACCTTTCTCGCTGCGGTTCCCATGCAACATCTCCGGCGTTCGCACGCAGGTGACCGTGGGCCTACAACAATTCGGCTGGTCCGGTCGGCACTTACCGACCGGATGAGTTCTCTTGCGAGCTCTCGGCGCCTGGGGCGATCCGCTCACGTGGAGCGGACACAGATCTGCCCAGGCAACCGCTCTAGTGTAGGCAATGCCGTGGTCAGGACAAAACCCGGGGTCAGGCGATCTCCGTCACGCGGCCGTATGGTCCGCCCTGGCGCCCGCCTTCGAGGTGATCAGGATCGCCGAGGCCGAGACGCCGGTGGCGACGATCAACATCATCTCACCGCCCACCACCGTGCTCATCAAGCCACCGAGCAGGGCGCCGACGCCGAAGGCCGCGTACTGCAACCCGTAGCCGAGCCAATCGCGCGAGCTACCCCCGCTGACATGGCTTTCGATGCCCTGGCTCAGTTTGACGACCGTTCCGGTGGCGTAGCTGAGCGGAACGCTCGTCTCGCCGTTCTTGACGAACGCGGTGTTCAGCGCGCCCACCGCGAAGGCGACGAACGCGATCGGGATGAATCCCACGTCCGATCCGCCGGTGCGGTCGAGGGCGTAATCGACGACCGCCGCCACCGCGAGCGCCACCGTGGTGACCACCGACGCTCCGTAGTGGCCACTGCGCCACAGCCGTCGGCGGAGCAACGAGGCGACGAACACACCGAGCCCGAAGGAAAAGAGCAGGGTGATGGCACCGGTGGCCAGCAATTGATCGTTGTCGAACCAGCCGAGAACGGCGCGCTCGGTATTGCCGGTCATAAATGTCACGAAATATCCGGCGGAATGTGTATAAGCTGCCGCGCCGATAAATCCCGCCAATATCGAAAGAAAGGCGACCATCGGCATCGCGCCCGCGGGAATGCCACGTAGCGGCGGCCGGTGGGCCAGGTCACGCGGCTTGTTTACTGTGGTCAGGGTCACGAACTCACATCCTCTGCATTCGTCCGGCAAGGGATCGACACTGACACCCATCTACACGCTGCATTCTCACGCAACCACCCCGACAGTAGCGACGAAAGAAATCGCCGACCAGCCTCGGGATCACATTCTCGGGAAAGACACAGAAAAATGAGATGCCGGTAATGCTGCGGTAACCGAAAAATTCGAAATCAATTCCGGATATTCCCTTCGCGGACTGCGGGTGACCTGCGACGATGCCGCCGCAGGAGGCCGACCAGGGATCGAATTGTGTTAAGTACCAACCACTTTGCGTTCGTGAGCGCTGCTCACGATGTGGTAGCTTCGCGAGGTTCGTCGGATCTGCGCAGGAGGCTCGGCCGTTGTCTTCCCACCGTGCGTGCCGCCGGGGCTCGGCCTCTCTACTCGCCGCACTGCTCGGGATCGGCGTGCTCGTCGCGCCCGCGCATGCTGCGGCCGATCCCTATGTCGATCCGCTCGCCGAGGCGGCCGCCACTCCCACGCTGGCGTGGGAGGGTTGCGCGGACGGGTTCGAATGCGCGTCGGCCGAGGTACCGCTGGACTACAACCGCCCAGGGGCCGCCCAGATCGACCTGGCTGTGATCAAGTTGCCCGCGTCCGATCCCGACCGGCGCATCGGAACACTGTTCGTCAACTTCGGCGGGCCTGGCCCCTCCGGCGTGGATCGACTCCGCGAACGGGCCCGCTGGCAGTGGCTGTTCTCCGACGAACTGCGCGCCCGCTTCGACCTGGTCTCCTGGGACCCGCGCTCGGTCTCGCGCAGCGCGGGTACCCAGTGTTTCGCCGGTGCCGCCGAGCAGTCGAGCTACCTCGGCTCGTTCCCCGGAACACCGACCGATCCACGCGACGAACCCGCCTTCTTCGCCGCCGCCGCCGACATCGCCGACCGCTGCGCCCGCAACGCGGGCCCGATCCTGCACCACGCCTCCACCGCCAACACCGCCCGCGACCTGGACCTACTGCGCCGCGCGGTCGGCGACGAGTCGCTGACCTTCCACGGCATCTCCTACGGCACCCAGGTCGGCGCGGTCTACGCCAATATGTTCCCCGGCCGGGTCCGCGCGATGGCGTTCGACGGTTCCCTCGACTTCGAGGGCAATGTGAACGGCCACGGTGCCGACGGCGTGAATCTGCCGCTCGACACCCGGCAAGGCGTCGCCGCGGGCATCGCCGAAACCTTCGACACCTTCCTGCGCGACTGCTCCGCCGCGGGTCCACGCTGCGCGTTCGCCGCGGGCGACCCGAAACTCAAGTGGATCGCACTGGCCGAACGCGCCCGCCTCGCCCCGATCACGGTCGACGGAACCGCATGGACGTTCTCCCAGATAGTGAGCACCGCGGGCAGCTTGTCCCGCCCCGAAACCTACCCCGACCTGGCGATTTTTCTGCAAAGCCTCTTCGATGCGGTGACGGTCCTGCCCGTCCGGAACCCCGATGCCCTCTTCGCGAGTGACCACCCCGCCAATCGCGTCGAGGCCTTCTACACGATCCAATGCGCCGACAGCACCGTCCCGACAGACCCCGCCGTCTACAGCCGCGCGGCCGCGGCCGCCGACCTCCAGTCCCGCTACTTCGGCCGAACCGCCGTCTTCAACGCCACCCCCTGCGCCTTCTGGCAGGCCGAGGACCGAGACCGCTACACCGGCCCATGGAACCGCGAAACCGCCGCCCCGATCCTCGTCCTCAACAGCCGCTACGACCCGGCCACTCCCCTAGCCGGCGCGAAAGCTGGCGCGGCCCAACTAAACCGGGCCCAGGTAGTCGTCATCGAAGGCGCGGGCCACAGCTCCATGTACGTCCAGAGCACCTGCGCCGAACACCTCAAACGCGACTACCTGTTCACCGCCCAACTCCCACCGGCAGGCATCAGCTGCGGAATCGACCGCTCCCCGTTCAGCTGAACATGCAGAGCAAGTCGTAGAGCGGCGGCTTCTCGACGCTGCCGGTAGCGAACAGGATTCCCGCGATCGGCGAACAGATCAGCGCGGTCTCCGACGAACCCGACCCTCCCGACCCGGAATCAGCGATAGGGGCGGCGGACGCGACAGCAGGCGCCCCGAGGAGCGCGACGGAAAAGACAGCGACAGTGGCGAACTTCTTCATCCGCCCAAAGAACACACCGCCACGCCTCAATGGAGTGAAATGACTACATTTCATCAAAAGTCGGTGAGATCCCACAAACCCTGGGGCGCAGTGGCGTCCGTCTATCATCGAGCCATGACGAACGCGCATCCCCAGCGCCCCGACCTGCCCGAATACATGACGTGGGAAGAGCTCGAGCAACTCCCCGAGGAAATCGCCTCATGCATCGAACTGTGGGATGGGCGGGTGGTCTGGACGCGGCGTGGGCCAGGAGAACATCAGGAAGCCAGCAACCTGCTGTGGAGCACTCTCCGCCGAGACGCCAAGCGCGCGATGACCAACGAGCCCGAGAAGTGCTGGCAGGTTCGCACCGAGACGAACGTCTTCTTCGGCCAGCACGGCAAATCTGACTTCGTGACTCCAGATTTCATGATCCATCGATGCCTGGACAAGGCGTACGCCCACGTTCGCGCGGACGATGCGGTCCTGGTCGGCGAGGTTCTCTCCCCGTCGAACACTGCTGCCGAAATGGAAGCCAAACGAGCCCGATACGCCGCCGCGGGCATACCGTGGTACTGGGAAGTCACCCTCCATCCGCGGCGCAGCGAGATCGCGTATGTGCAGGTATATGGCCTGGCATCCGGGACCGGGGCCTTACCGGCGGGCGTTTCACCGCTCCACAAGGCCAACTACCTCCTGGCCGGTGCATGGTCACCGGCCGACTCCACTGAAATCACCATCAACTTCCCGTTCCCGATCACCATCGGGTGGCCTGAGCTGTCGCTCTGACCGCTGTGCACCAACCGCTCCGAAACGCACGAAGACACGGACTTCACGCGGAAGTCCGTGTCTTCGTTCGATATTCGCCTAGGCGGGTGCGCTCACGAGGAGCGCGAGCTCACCAGGAGCTCTTGTGCACGCCCGGGAGCTCACCGCGGTGCGCCATTTCGCGGACGCAGATACGGCACAGGCCGAACTTGCGGTAGACCGCGTGCGGGCGACCGCAACGCTGGCAGCGGGTGTAGGCGCGAACCGCGAACTTCGGCTTCGCCTCGGCCTTGATGCGCAGTGCTTTCTTAGCCATGTGCTCAGTTCTCCTTGAACGGGAAGCCGAGGTGCTTCAGCAGCGCGCGGCCTTCTTCGTTGTTGGTCGCCGTGGTGACAACCGTGATGTCCATACCGCGCGGGCGGTCGATGGAATCCACGTCGATCTCGTGGAACATCGACTGCTCGCTGAGGCCGAACGTGTAGTTGCCGTTGCCGTCGAACTGCTTCGGCGACAGGCCGCGGAAGTCGCGGATACGGGGCAGCGCGATGGACACGAGACGGTCCAGGAACTCCCACATACGGTCGCCACGAAGGGTGACCTTCGCGCCGATCGGCATGCCCTCACGCAGCTTGAACTGCGCGATCGACTTGGTGGCCTTACGGATTTCGGGCTTCTGGCCGGTGATCAGCTCGAGGTCCTTGACGGCACCGTTGATCAGCTTCGCGTCACGGGCGGCGTCGCCGACACCCATGTTCACGACGACCTTGACGACGCCGGGGATCTGCATCACGTTGGCGTACTCGAACTCGCCGTTCAGCGCGTCCTTGATCTCGGCGCGGTAGCGCGCCTTCAGCCGGGGCTGAGTCTGCTCAGAGGTGGTCATGTCAGATGTCCTTCCCGTTTTTACGGGAGATCCGGACGCGCTTGCCGGACTCTTCGTCGGTGCGGTAGCCGACGCGAGTCGGGTTACCGTCGGAGTCGACGACCATCACGTTGGAAACCTGGATGGGGGCTTCCTGGGTGACGATGCCACCCGAGGACGCGCCACGCTGGTTCGCGGAGTCCGCGACGTGCTTCTTGATGCGGTTCACGCCTTCGACGAGAACCTTGCCGGTCGCCGGGAAGGCCTGAATGACCTTGCCCTTGGCGCCCTTGTCCTTGCCCGAAATGACGAGCACGGTGTCACCCTTGTGCACCTTCATAGTCAGAGCACCTCCGGGGCCAGCGAAACGATCTTCATGAAGCGCTTGTCACGCAGCTCGCGGCCGACCGGGCCGAAGATGCGGGTGCCACGAGGATCGTTGTCCGGCTTGATCAGCACGGCAGCGTTCTCGTCGAACTTGATGTAGGAACCGTCCGGACGACGACGCTCCTTGGTGGTGCGAACGACGACAGCCTTGACGACGTCGCCCTTCTTCACGTTGGCGCCGGGGATGGCGTCCTTCACGGTGGCGACGATGATGTCACCGATACCGGCATAGCGACGCGACGAGCCACCGAGCACGCGGATGCAAAGGATTTCCTTCGCTCCGGTGTTGTCGGCGACGCGCAGTCGCGACTCCTGCTGAATCACTTCAGCACCTCCTGGACCTGGATGTATACGTACGCCGGATTGCCGACCCGACGCACATGGTCAGTCGCCCTCCGGACGCGCGCCTGCCAGCGGTTTTGTCCACCACTGGGGGTTCACTGCCGGATTGCGAGGGCATAGCTCCCGCAGGCAACCGTTCTAGTGTAGGTGAATCCCCAGGAAGAACCGAATCGGGGTCGATCCGCCGCATTACGCCGCTCAACTAGGTAAACCGGTTTACCCTTATTCAGGTAAACCCATTTACCTACTCGGAGGCGAAGTGGACAAGCCCGATCGTATCGTCGGCCGCGATCGCCAGTGGGGTGCGGTAGAGCGCTTCCTCTTCGACGGCGGCTTCGACGGCCCACTCCGACTCGGTCTCGTCTCCGGCCGCCGCCGCACCGGCAAAACCCAACTCCTCGCCGAGGCATGTCGCGAGGTCGGCGGCCTGTACACGGTCTGCGTCCAGGACGAGGGCGACTTGGCCGCCCGACGTCGCTTCGCCGCCGACATCAGCGGACACCTGTTGACCACCCCCATGTCGGCTGATCCACCCGACTGGGAAACGCTGCTGCGTTCCGCACTGGAAGTCGCCGAGCGAACAACTCCCCGAGGCAGACCACCGCTTGTCGTCATCGACGAGTTTCCGTACGCCGTAGCGCACGCACCGGAACTTCCGTCGATCCTGCAACACCTCTACGACCGAGTCCAACGTGGCAGCGGACTCACCGGCCGGTTGATCCTGTGCGGTTCCGCGCTCAGCGTGATGCACGAGTTGCTCTCGGGCGCGAAACCGCTGCGTGGTCGCGTCATGCTCGATCTGAGAATGCCGCCGTTGGACTATCGCGAGGCAGCCCATCTCTGGGGAATCGCCGACCCTCAGGTCGCCTTCCGCGTACATGCCACGGTGGGCGGCATCCCTGGCTACCGTCCGCTGATCCTGGGCACTCCACGCAGCGTCACCGAATTCGACGACTGGGTGACTACGAACCTCCTCGCCGTCGACTTCGGGGTATTCACCCACAGCGAAGTCGACCATCTACTCCGCGAGGATCCCCGAATCACCAGTCGCGCAATATATTTCGACATTCTCAGCGCGATCGCGGCTGGCGCCCACACGCCGACGGCGATCGGCGGCGCCATCGGCAGAGATGCCAACGCCGTCCGCTACCAACTGGGGGTCCTCGAGTCGGCGGGCTATATTTCCCGCGCGTCCGACCTCCTGCGCGCCCGGAAACCGACGATCACCGTGGCGGACCCACTGATCAGATTCGACCGCCTGATCACCGCGCCCCACCTCGGTCAACTCGAATTCGGCCGGGCCGCGCGAGTCTGGGCCGCGGCCGCGCCGACGTTCCGATCGAACATCCTCGGTGCCCACTTCGAGCAACTCGCGCGCGACTGGGCAGGCCGTTTCGCCCCCGACGAACTGAACCGCCCCGACGGTTTCGGCGACATCGGATTCGCGACCGTGCAGGACAATGCGGGGCGCGCCAAGCACGAAATCGACGTTCTCGGCGTCAGCGGCCGCTCGATCACGCTGATCGGTGCGGCGAAAGCCACCCTCGGCCGACGAGGGATCGCCGACTTGGCGCGGCTGGACCATATCGCCGGCATTCTCCGCACGTCCGACTACGACACAGCCGACTCGACGATCGTGTTGTTTGCGTCGTCGGGGTTCACGAGCGAGCTGGAACAGGCGGCCGCGCACCGCCGCGATGTCGAATTGGTCGACTTGGATCGGCTGTACGGCGGCTAGAGAATTCGGCGGGGCCGCAGCGGCCGAGCAAGCCCGATCAGGGCTTTGCTCGGCCGCTACCGGATCGATGTCGGATCAGCCCTTCACCGGCGCCAGTTCCCACGGACCGTTGCCTTCGAGGGTGAGGACCTGGGTGTGATGCTGGTCGACCGTGCTGCGGTGCGCCACCGAGACGACGATGGTGTCCGGCACCTCGGTGCGAATCAGCTTGTAGAGGGAGTATTCCAAGCCCTCGTCCACGGCGGAGGTGGCCTCGTCGAGGAAGACCACCTTGGGGCGGACCAGCAGAATGCGAGCGAAGGCCAAGCGCTGCTGCTCACCCGGCGACAGGATCTTCGCCCAGTCGGCCTCTTCATCGAGGCGGTCGACGAGATGGCCGAGGTGGACCTTGGCGAGGACCTCACGCAGCGTCTCGTCGGTGACGTCCTCGGCCTTGGCCGGGTATTCGACCGCAGTCCGCAGATCGCCGAGCGGGAGATAAGGGAGCTGGGACAGGAACAACGTATCGGTGCCGGCAGGCCGGCTGATCTCGCCGTCGCTGTACGGCCACATCTGCGCGAGCGCGCGCAGCAACGTGGTCTTTCCGCTACCCGAGGCGCCCTTGACGACCAGCGCGTCAGTGGGGACGAGTCGCAAATTCAGGTCGTCGATGAGCACTTCACCGTCGGGCTTGCGGACGTCGACCTTGTCGAGGCGCACGGCGTCGTCCAGGTCGACGGCGGCGAGCTTGGGCAGCTCACGCGATTCCTTGCTGGCAAGCAGCAGTCCATCGAGACGGATGAGGGAGGCCCGGTACTCGGCGAAGTCGTCGTAGGACTCACGGAAGAACGACAGGGAGTCCTGAATTTCCCTGAATGCCGTAGCGGTCTGATTCATTCCACCCAGGGTGATCGAGCCACTGAAGAAGCGCGGTGCCTGAATGAGATACGGGAAGAGATAGGCGGATTGGGTGACCACGAAGTTCCAGCCGGTGAACTTGATGTACCGATAGATGTAGGCCCACTGGACCCGGATCACCGCGGCGAATCGGCTGAGCAGGTTGGTCCGCTCGACACCCTGACCCCGGTAGAACGCGATGCTCTCCGCCGCGTCACGCACCCGAACGAGCGCGTAGCGGAAGTCGGCCGTGGTCCGTTCTCTCAGGAAGTTGATCCGGATCAGCGGGTGACCGATCCAGAAAGCGATCACGGTGGACACCAGGACATAGGCGAGCACGATGACCAGCGCTGCCCGGGGAATGGTAACGCCGAGAATGGTCATCGGCCCGGACAGATCCCACAGGACCTTGGTGAAGGACACGACCGAGACAACGGCCGTCACCGCGCCGAGCGCCAGTGCGCGGGACTGCACGGTGAACGTGTCGGTGTCGGCCTGGATTCGCTGGTCGGGGTTGTCGATCGTGTTGTCGATGAACCGGGCCCGGTAGAAGGCGCGGCCCTCCATCCAGTCGCCGGTGACACGCTCGGTCAACCACACCCGCCAGCGGATGTCGAAGGCCAGTTTGGCGTACAAGTACACCAGTTCTTTGACCGTCCAGATCGTGATCAGCAGGGTGAACAGCTTCGCGGAGTTCCAGAACCCGGTCTTGGCCTCCGAGAGTGACGCGTCGTCACCGGAGCTCAACGCGGATGCGGCGAGCTGGAACGAGGCGAACATGTCGTTGCCCCAGTAGCTGATCAGCACGCTCAATCGCACAGTCAGCAGAGCCATCGCCAGCAGTGCCGCGATGAAAAGCCAAGTGCGCCAAGCTCCGGGGCCGCGGAAATAATCACCGCTGACGTACCAGAACTGGCGACCCCACTTTGTCAGCCTGAGCAGCAGTACGGCGATCACCACGAATGCCACTGCGGTGATGAGGAAGGCGATCCCGAGCCATTTCAGGCTCTCGAACCACTCGACGCTCCAGTCTCTAGACGTCTCCACGCATGCATCCCATCCCACGACGGCCGAAATTCGGCGCAGTCTAACCCGGCTCGAGCACCTGCGCCGGACATGCGGCACGCGCCTTCGACCATCGATTGACCACCGAAAACGTACGTAGGTTAGCCTAGGCTGACTTACGCTGGAACTTGCTCTACGGAGGGTGCACCCATGACGACTGTTCGGACTTCGCGCGGCTGGCGACGCGCGGCGCTGACCGCGCTCGCCGGTGCCCTCACCCTCGGTGTCGTCGCCTGCGGCTCCACTGACGAGGTGACCACCGAGAGCGAAGCGGTGACCATCACCCACGCCCGCGGCGAAACCACCGTCCCCGGCACCCCGAAGAAGATCGTCGCCCTCGGCAACCAGTGGCTCGACAGCTCCCTCGCGCTCGGCGTGGTCCCCGTCGGCTACATCGACAATGTCTCCGCGGTCTCCAAGAGCACCCCGCCGTGGACCCCGGAATCCCTGAAGCAGGCCACCGCGCTCAACACCACCGGCAATATCGCCGAGCAGGTCGCGGCACTCGAGCCGGACCTGATCCTGGCCGACCCGTTCATCGCCGATCAGAAGACCTACGACGACCTGTCCAAGGTCGCCCCCACCCTGCCCGCGCTGACCAAGGACGCTGTCACCCCGTGGCAGGACCAGGTCACCGCGCTGGGCAAGGTGCTGCACAAGGAGTCCGACGCGAGCGCGGTGATCAAGAAGGTCGACGACAAGATCGCCGGCATCGTCACCGCCAACCCCGGCCTGAAGGGCAAGACCTTCGCCAGCACCTGGCTGGCGAGCCCCGCGCAGCTGATGGTGCTGACCGACCCCAACGACGGCTCGGCCAAGGTGTTCACCGCACTGGGCATGGGCATCCCGGCCAACCTCACCGCGCTGCCTGCCAACCAGGGTCGCCTTGCGCTGTCGCCGGAGCGGGTCGACGAGCTGTCCGCCGACCTGCTGCTGGCCGGTTACTCCCCCGGTCTCGACGAGAAGTACCGGCAGCTGCCGGGTTACGCCGATCTGCCTTCGGTGCGCAAGGGTTCGGTCGTGTTCCTGACCACGCAGGAGATCAGCGCGATCAACCAGCCGAGCGCACTGTCGGTGCCGTACATGTTGGACAAGCTGGAGCCCGCGTTCGCCGCCGCTTCGAAGTAGGAACCGAAACCGTTCGACCCAGCAAGGACTCGCCGTGCTCGCCTCCGCATACCCCGCCCAGACCCGATTCGCCCTCCGCGCGGGCGTCACCTGCCTCACGACTCCCGCAGGCGCGGTGCTGCTGAACCCGCCGCGCAACGAGAAGCTCACCGGTCTGGGCGCGGGTGCGCTGCAGGCGCTGAAAACCCTGAACCAGGGCCCGGCGACAGCGGCGGAGATGGCGACCGCGGCGGCGGGTGACGACATCACCGCCCTGATGCGCAAGCTCACCGATGGCGGCTGGCTCTCGGTGACGGTGCGCGACGGCGGCCGCGACCTCTACAGCATCCGCCCCTTCGCCGACCCCGCCCCGCGCCCCGAGGCGGCCTTGCCCACCTGGTCGGCGACGCTGTCGAAATTCGCTGTCCTGCACCGCGACAACCAGGGCTTCGTGCTCGAACACCCGCGGTCCTGGTGCGACCTGCGCATCCACGACCCGCGCCTACTGGCCCTGCTCGACGGTCCCCTCGCCGCCGACTCCCCGGTTCCCGCCGCCGTGAAAACCCAGTTCATGGCGGATCTGCAGTGGTGCGGTTTCCTGGTGGACGGCGACGAGGAGGAGCGCGAGTTCACCACCCGCTCCTGGAACACCCCCGACCTGTGGTTCCACCGCCGCAGCACCCTCGGCGCCCGCACGATCACCTGGGACGACTTCGGCCCCACCCGCTGGGCCGACGGCCAGTTCGCCGAATTGCCTTCGCGCCACGCGTCATTCGCGAGCGACCCGATCGCCCTCGCGAAGCCCGACCTGGTCTCGCTGCGCGTCTGCGACCCGAGCCTCGCCGCCACCATCGAAGACCGCGTCTCCACCCGCGCCTTCGACGACGCCGCCCCCATCACCTCAGTTCAATTGGCCGAGTTGCTCTTCCGCACCGCCCGCACCCGCGAAGACGGCTCCCGCCCCTACCCCTCCGGTGGCGGCGCCTACGAACTCGAGATCTACCCCGTGGTGCGCAATGTCGCAGGCCTGGAAAACGGTATGTACCACTACGATTCGGCCGACCACGCCCTGCGCCTCGTAGCGCCCGCCGACTCCCCCGCCGTCCAGAAGCTCCTGAAATCCACCTCCGCGACCTTGGCAGGCGGCGCGCAACCCCAAGTCCTGCTGCTGGTTTCGGCCCGCGCGGGCCGCGTCATGTGGAGCTACGAACAGGTCGCCTACGCCAACATCCTCAAACACGTCGGCGTCCTCATGCAGACCGTCTACCTCACCGCTACCGCCATGAACCTCGGCGTCGTCGCCCAGGGCTTCAGCGACACCGCCGCCTTCGCCGCCGCCACCGGCCTCGACGAACTCGAAGAGTGCAACGTCGGGAGCATCATCGTGGGCTCACCGACCCGCTGACCTACGTCCGAAGATCTCCTTGTGAACGGGTGCCCCAGCGATCGCCTGGGCGCCCGTTCGCACGGAAGTCCCTGGCCAGAGGGGGAACTCGCTAGTTGCTAGTGCGCGCGGGAGTGTGTAGCGTCACACGAACAAGAACGGCCGCCCGGTGAGCTACCAACTCACCGAACGGCCTGGGTACGAAACAGTCACTAGCTGTTCGCACCGTGGGATGAAATCCTACATGCAACGGCTCGGCGCTCCATGCGTCGGGCTTTCGTCGTTTCGGGGGTGAAGTCTGCCCTGACGACGGGCTATCTGTGTCGTGTCCTGGGCCTGGCCGCTCCTGTCGGTCGTTATCGGAGAGCCCGACCGAGGGACAGACAACCCTGTTAACCCAGCCTCCTGCGAGCACCTTCGTCGTACGCCTCGCACGTACGCACCTGGTCGGTTCGGGAGTGCACACCTTCGCCCAGGTCCGACATCGCCACACGCCGAAACGGGCGTGGGGCCAATTGTGTTGGCCGAGGACGCAAATCGGGGTTCGGTGCGGGGAAGCGGGCAGGGATGGTTACGACACCGGCACCCCTGGGTGCTCCGCTGACCTCACCGCCAATCCAGCTGGCCGTCGACAACGGTCGGCCTCGAATAGCCGTCGAACTCGGACCCGGTGCGCAAGCTCGTCGCGAGGTCGGTCAACATCGCGCTGATCGACACCCATAACGGGCCCGCGTCATCGGCATCGACCTTCTCGAACCGGGTGACGCAGCCGTATAGCTCGCCCGGCCGGGTATCGACGAACAGCAGGTAGCCGTCCGCACCCGCGAAGGGGATGAACTCAGGCAGATATGTCCCCGCCGGGTCGCCCGCCTGGCCGTCGGGATCGACCTCGAACCCCATCTCCTCAGCCATCGGCCCCCACACCTCCAGCTCGAGCTGACGCTCACTGAGAACGCGATCCAGATCGAACAGTTCGTCGCCGGGCAACAACCGCACCCACTGTTCGGCGGGAAACCCGTTGATCAAGGTATAGAGCTGGACCAACTCGGCAGGCCATGACCGACCGGTCGCGACAGCGGTCGCCCGAATCTGCTCTTCTGTCGCCCCGCCGATCGCCACCGTCGCAAGATTGCCCCGCAACCACTTCTCGATTTCGCCGAACTGCTCGGCGACCGACCCGGCCGGGGTCGAATACTTCGGCTCCATGACAATCCCCGTCCTCGCGCCTCAGCCCTCGTCGATGACACCGACGATGACGAGGGCGACTACTTCCGTAAACGAACCTACCTGCGAGTCAAGGGCGCCCGATCACGAGGATCCTTGTATCTCCAGGTACCAGATCGTTTGGTCGCCCCCCATGCCCTTGGTTACCGCTGACTTCGGGCTCACGAGGGAATCCGGAGTTGCGTAGGTCAGCCGCTTGACGATCGGACCTCGCTGTCTGTCGTCGTAGGCGAGGACAACCTTGCCCTCGTGTACGAACACCTGTGTCGTCGATTCGGAGTGGGTGTGTAGCCCGGTCCATTTCGCTCCGTCCGTCCCCAGTGTTCGGTTGAGCTTGTCACTGGTGTTGGGGGAACTGAAGCTGTACATGCGGTCCCACGCGCCGATCTGAATTCCCGATGATGTGACGATGTCGCCCAATCGAGCGGTTCCCCGTTCCTCCAAGAGGCGAGCGAAAGCTGCCGTCAATGCAGGGTTCCCGTCCTGAACGGAGATTTGTTCACCGCTCGAAGAAGAACTACATGCCACTACCGGGGTCAAAACTATCGCGGCCACGAACGTCGACAGCAGCCGACCGCTCATCCGTTTCCGAGTACGCACCTTCACTCCTTATGCGGCTTCACCGCTTCGTCGGACCCAAATCATTTGGGCGACGGCTTGTTGTCTGGAATCAGTGAGCCTGGCAGCGATTGCTGCTGGTCGCTTCGCTGGCGTCGTCGGACAACAACGCCCCGCCGATCGCCACCGTCGCAAGATTGCCCCGCAACCACTTCTCGATTTCGCCGAATTGCTCGGCGACCCGGCCGGGGTCGAATACTTCGGCTCCATGACGATCCCCGTCCTCACGCGAGACGTGCGTCACATAATGCAACCGCAAACGACTCCCGCGCGTCCAAACTCATGACGTGCTTCCTGACAGATCGAGGGTCTCATGAACGACGACTGGTCGGCGCCGACGTGGGCTTCCAACGACGCGTTGCGTGCGCAGATCGATTCGATGCTCGACACGTTCAACACGGAGAAGGCCGCCTTGCTCGACGCCCAGTCCCATGCCACGGAACTGGTAAGCGTGTGGTCGGCCGACGGCCTGGTCCGCGTCTCGGGCACGATCGCGGGCGTGTCAGAGGTCCATATCGCCGCGGACGCGTTCAAGAAGACGACGCCCGAGTCGTTGGGCAGCTCGGTCACCGAAGCCATTAGCGAACTGACGCGGCAGACCTCGCAGATCCAACAGCAGGCATTGAGTTCGCTGACCGGGTCGATGCCGGACCTGTCCGACCTGGTCCCCGGCGCCCCGAGCATGAAAGACCTCATCGCCCAGTTGACCCCGCCACCACCGCCGCTACCCGAGCCGGTCGTGGAGGCTGCACCCAGCCTCGTCGATGACACCGACGACGACGAAGGCGACTACTTCCGTAACCGGAGCTACCTGCGATGAGTTCGGTCAACGTCGACCCCGAAGCACTCCGTAACACCCAACCCGGGTTCGTCGCGGTCGCGTCCACGATCACCACCGCTGCCCAAGCCCTCGCTGCGGTCATCGCCGCCGAAGGTGAATGTTGGGGTGGCGACGAGATCGGTGCCGCGTTCGCCAAGAACTACACACCCGGTGTCGATCCCGGCCAAAAAGCGGTGACGGGGCTGGCGACTACGATGACCCAGTTGGGCCAGAACATGGTCACCGTCGCCGATACCTTCCAAGCCCAGGACACCACCCAGGCCGGCGCCATCGGTCAGGCAGGGGGTTCGCTGTAAATGGGTATCGAGATTCCCGGCGAGCTGCAATGGGTCGCGCAATACGTTCTCGGAGCAGGTGATTGGCCCGACGGTGACGAAACCGCGATGCGTCGGGTCGCTGATGGGTGGACCGCGATGGCCAACACCCTCAACACTGTCGACGACGACGCCGCGACAGTGTTGAACGTGGTGCTCTCGGCGATATCCGAAGGCGAAACCCACACCTCGATCCAGACCTTCCGCGACAAACTACTGTCCGGTGATCAAGCCACTTTTACCGCGGTCCGGCAGTGGTGTGAGAAGCAGGCCGAGCTGCTCGAAGACGGTGCCAACGATATCGAGCACACCAAACTCGTGATCATCGGCACGATGATCGTGACCGCGGTCTCGCTCGTCGCGGCCCTTGCGACCTCCTGGACCGGCGTCGGAGCGGCCGCCGGTGTCGCCGCACGAGTCGCGGCGCAAGTCGCGATCCGTACGGCGATAAAGCAACTCATCGCCCGCATGCTCACCCGTGGTGCCGCCAAAGCCGCGGCCCGACTTGCGTTGCGGGGCGCCGCGTTCGAAGCATTGGAAGAAGGTGGCGTCGACCTGGCCGCGCGGATGATCCAGGTCTCCAACGGCGACCGCACCGCGGACAAGTTCGGTTGGAAGGACTGGAGTCTGGCGACTGTCGGTGGTGCGGTCGGTGGTGCGGTCGGTGGTGTTCTGGGTGGTGGCACTGGCGCTCTCGGCGATGTCGCATCCTCTACCGCAGGCAAACTCGCAGGCAAGGTAGTCGGTGGCACGGTCACCGAACTAGGCGCTGACGTGTCGGCCCAAGTAGCCGCCGCCGGCGTCGGCGCGGCTTTGTACGATCGTGAATTCCAGCTCGATTTCGGCGTCGATACGTTCACCAGCGCTGGCGCGGGTGGTGTCCAGAGCGCAATCGAATCCGGTGGTCACGGCGGAAATGCCACGGCACCGACAGTTCCCGAGTTGGGCACCGAACCGCCTGGTGCGACATCCCCTACTGGGACTGACACGCCGTCAGAGGGCGGGAACCCGTCGCCGACCGACAACGGCAGCCCTGCTGATGGTGCCCCTACGACCCCGGCCGGAATCGACACCGAAAGCCCCACCGACGGCGCAGCCCCCACCACGCCGGCAGGAACCGACAACGGCAACCCAACGAACGGCGCGCCCACTACGCCAGCCGGAACCGACGGCGCCCCGACCGCACCGGCGGCCACAGGCGAACAGGGGACGGCGGGCAACGAGGCGCCCGCACCCCAGACCACCGCGCCCGATACTCCAACAATGGACGACCCTTCCGCTACTCCGAACAGCAACGGCGCGAACGGAACTCCGCCCACTAGCGACTCCGCACCATCCAACACCGACGGGACCACCGACTCCGCACCGCCTTCGACTCCGAACAGCCCGGCAGCCTCGGAGAACCCACCCGGCGACACCGAGCCATCCAGTCCGAACAACAGCCCTGCCGACACTCCCTCGACCGGCGACACGACCCAGTCGAACCCGAACACCAACGCGCCCAATGGAACACTCAGCCAGGGCGATGCGACACCATCGAGCGTCACTGACACGTCAACACCGACGAACAGCAACCCGCAGTCGACGAACCCGAGCACCGAAGCACCCGCCGACACATCCTCACCCAATCCGCCAAGCTCCACCGGATCAACACTTGATCTCCCCTCCCAGGACCGCCCAACCCAGGCGAGCGCTCCAGCCGACAACGCCCCCACCGAACAACAGAACCCGACCTCGGCTACCCCGAACGGCACCGGACAACCGAGCACCATCCCTACGACGCCCGCCAACCCTGAGTCGACATCGCCGGCACCCGCGGCAACTGCCGCCCCGGAGTCGACCCCCCAGCAATCGCCAACCTCTACTCCTGCTGCAACCACCAGCTCGCCGGCCACGACCTCCCAGCCGGCAACCCCGACGAACAGTCCGACGCACGCTCCTTCCGACACCACCCGCCCGTCCTCCACGGACACCTCGACAGCGACAACTCACACCGCGACTGCTCCCCAAACCACAAGCCCCACAACAACACCAGCCGCGTCGATCCCGCCGTCCACTGCTACACAGACATCAACGCCGGCACCCCCAGTAAGCCAAATTCCACCGTCAGCGTCATCGCCCAGATCGACCACGACACCCCCGGTAACCACCGGAACCCCGCCGACAGCTTCCGAAACGCGCCCAGCAACCAGCCCCGACAGTCGGCCGAGCTCCACCACGCTTGCCAACTCCGCCCAGACTGCACCGCAAAGCGGCACTCCCACAACAACTCCGACACCGGCTCCGACAACCCGATCACCCGACCCTGGTTACAGCCCCGATGCCCGACCCAGCCAGAGTCCGGGTACTCCCAGGACGCCTACTGTCGGGCCCGCGAATGTCCGGGGGACCGCACCAAATCCCGCTAACGGCCCCGCGCAGATGGCGCCTTCCCAGTCGTCGGCGCCTCCATCAAGTCCCACCCCCCAACAGATTCAGAATGCAAACCAGTCACGTATCGCCCGCGAGAGCCTGCGCCCGCAGCAGCCCGACGCCGGTGTTCAACCGGTCTCCGACCACAACGGTAATCGGCGCTTCATTGTTGGGCGCTACGCGACAGCACTCGGTGCTCCGGTATCGGTTCTGCGGATAACGGTTCGGATTATCGGCGGTGGCCACCTCAATTCCGCTGAGGTCAACGAATTGATCGAACGCGCTCAACTCGCCGTCGATCTGCATTTCAACGGCGGAAACCAGCTTTCCTCTGGCGACTGGGTGTTGGCAGACTTGGTTCCGCTTGCCGGACCCGGCATGTCCGACATGACGATTGATTTGACTCCGGGAAACCCTAACAGCGTCAACACTGCGGCAGACCTAGAGGCATTGACCACACTATTACGGCAACAGGTCGGCTTGCCGCCGAACAGCGGCTCCGTTCTTGACGCGAACGACCTTCAACAACTGAGTAACAACATCGGCAACGCGAATATACCGGGTCAGACTTCCCCTCCTACCTTGGATGAGGTCGATCATGGTCACCCGGGGCTGTACGACCGAACTGGGAATAGTGATCCGACCCCCGTAACTCCGCTTCAGGATCCTGCCGGATGGATCCAAAGGGTAAACCCGGGATATTCACACCTCCCCGGTACCAACAATAACTGCGGCGACTGCAGTCGTGCCTCCGAAATGAGATGGCGCGGTGTGGAGAACGAAGCTGGCCGCAGTACAAACCCGCCACAGGTCGGTGAACCAATGTCGTGCATGACAAGCTGGGAACGCGGCGAAAGGATCCCGGCGACCTTCCAAGAAATCCGGGATACACTTTCGCAACTCGGGCCGGGGGCGAGCGCTATCGTTGGCGTCGACTGGCACGGCGGCGGCGGTCACTGGTTCAACGCCTTCAACGTCGAAGGCACGCCGATGGCATCGGACTCGCAGAACTCCACAATCGAGCCGTGGCCGCCGACGGGCCAGGGCCTCGGGTTTGATGAGAGCGACGCAGTTTTTGTAGACGTGATGTACATCGATGCAAATGGAAACCATCTCAGAGAAAGTGAGCTCCCTTGATCAGCGAACCTGAGGCAAGAGAAATTGCCACCAAGTTTCTGGCTTCAGAAGACTTCACGCTCAGCGAGTTCGACGCCGGTTGGCGGGTCGTTCACACTTCTCCAGGCAGGGGTTCAGCCAGTCTTGTTATAGAACGGGAAACCGCCGATATCGTGAGCTTTCCATCCTCGGTACCCCCTCGTAGAATTGAGACCGGCTACGCTACCGTTCGACCCAAAGGGTGGCGCCACGAACCAGAACCTGAATAGGCGGTCGTTGCTCAGGGATCGGCTGTGCCAAGAATTCCGATGGTCGAGACTTTGCCGAATGGTGCTCTGCCCCGCGCATTCCCACGTTTTCGAGTGTGGTAGCTCGCTCCCCCCGGGGTTCGTGGGCGTGGTTCCATGCATGTGAATGCCTGAAGTTCTGTCGCCTCTCGGCGGTCCGTGATCGCGTTCCATCGAATTTCGACAGGGCTCACCGAGCGTTCCGCCGGCTCGTTCCTCGACTGGCACATCCAGCGCCTAGGCGAGATGTTCGGGCGAGATCTCACCGTTCTCGACCTTCGGCCGCCGAATGTTCCCAGGTCGTCAACCGCGTTGGCGCGAATCACTGTGGGAGTACCTGGTGAAGACTGCTTGTGATGGGATGGAACCGATCGGCTTCGGGGTGCGTCTAAGTTGATGTAGGCAGGTTACTGCCGTGTCCGACCAAGTAGGAGAGCTGTGCGAAGCGTTGTGGTGATGCGGGCTGTGGTCTGTGGTGTGGTCGGGGCGGCTGTGCTTGCGGGGTGCGGTGGGACCGAGGAGGGGTCGGCTGGGCCCACGACGACTGTGCGAGATCCGGACAGTATCGAGGTGTTCAATCCGTGCCGGGGGGCGTTGTCGGATGAGGTGCTGACGAGCGTCGGCCTCGACCCAGCCACAAAGGGCGTGCTCACTGACCCGCCAACGGGGCCCTCCGCGTGGCGGGTGTGTGACTGGATGCCACTCGATGACCGATACGGCTCCGGTAGCCGCAGCGTCAGCGTCTTCTCCACCAGCTTCACGCTGGACCAGGCTCGCAACAAAGAGTCTGCGACGGTCATCGGCGAGACCACGGTGAACTCTCGGGCGGGGCTGATCTCCAAGGAGAATTCGGACAATGAGAGTTGCTATGTTTCGTTTGAAGCGGAACAAGGCATGTTCGAGATCAATGTCGCATGGCTGAGTACCGAAGGATCGCACATCGGGGACACCTGCGAGATGGCAGCGAAGTACGCGGCAGCACTCGAGCCGCATCTGCCGAAATAGCAGCGGGGAGGAATCTAGATGTCACAGGACCACGCCACCTATTGGCGAAACATGAAGACACAGGCGGTCAATGGTGAGTTCAGGATCGAGGAAGACCTCGGCCAGGCTCTTGCAACCGTCGTGAGCCAATACATCACAGATCTCGAGCGACAGAGGGGCTACGCGCTGCGTCTCGACCGACTGACTGGTTGGGGCGGACTCCCGTCCGCCGAGACGATCCGCGCCAAGTACGAAGCCAAAGCAGTAGCAGGCGGCGCCGGTGACCCTAACGACTCCGCCGTCAAACGCCTCGACCAGCACATCGCCATCGCCCGCGACCAGCGCGACACCTTCCTCGCGGCGATCGGCAAACTACAAGCCGTCGACCAGCAGACCGCGGGCGCGCTCGGCGCGACGGGGGCGAGTATCTGATGGGGTTCTGGGGTGATGTCGGCGATGCCGGTGAGGCCGTCGGCGAATTCTTCGTCAGCGTGGGCACGCTGGGTGGTTTCAAGATCTGGGACAACCACAATCGGTCCGACAACGCCGACAACGAACGCAGCACGCTCGACAATGACGGCAAGCAGGCGTGGGAGGGCGACCGCAGCATCATCGGCGACGAAATGTCGAGGTTGCTGGCCGGCACAGCGGTGACCATGGAGGGAGAGAAGGTCTCCCCCGAGGCCTTCAGCACGTGGTCGCATCAGCAGATCTGGGATGCGTTGCGCGGCAAGGACGGCCAGCCCGGTGTCGATGCCGGCCAGATCAACGCCAGCGCGGACGCTTGGCGGCGCCTGACTACGGGAACCGAGACCGCGGTCAACAACTACCGAACGAGCTTCGAGCGCGTGTTGTCCGAGAAGTGGTCGGGCGCATCCGGAAACTCGGCGATCGATGGGGTGAAGAGCTACACCACCGAAGCCGCGAAGCTGCCCACCACATTCCAGATGGTCGCCAATGGCATCGACTACATGGAAGGTGTTCTCGGACAGGCGAAGATCGCCATTCCGAAGCCGGAGGAGGTTTCGACTTTCGACGAGTTCGTCAGCCATATCCCCGGCAACGGCGTGGTCAAAGCGGCAAAGCACCGCGCGAATGAAGCCGAGGAAGACGCACGGCTCTTCATGATCGGCACCTACCAGCCCGGCTCGATCACCGTCGACAGACAGACTCCGATTCTGCCCCTGCCCCACAACAACATCGGCGACCCGGGCAGCGTCCCCGGCACCGGAAACAACGGCGACACCGGTGGTTCCAACGGCAATACCGGCGGCAACAATGGTGGCAACCCGGCTACGGACACCGCTGGTACGCAACAGGATCCGGCCGCCACGTCGCCGCAGTCGACCGACCCCGGTGACGATCAGAACGAAGACGAGACCGGCGACGACTCCACCGAGCCGAGCGCGACCGACCCAGCCGCAACCACGCCCGCCGCGACCACACCAGTTGGAACCGGCACCCCGACCACGCCCGGCGGCGGATCACCCGGTACAGGATCACCGGGTTCGGGCTCACCCGGATCAGGTGTGCCGAACGGCGGCACACCAGGCGCCGCCGTGCCTGGAACTCCCGGCGGTGCGGGCGCGGCAGCAGGGGCGGCGGGTAACCGCGCCGGAGCAGGCAGCGCCGCAGGCGGTAGGGGCATGGGTGGCATGCCCGGCATGATGGGCGGCGGCCGTGGTGGCGGCAAAGGCGAGGACGACAGCGAGCACGCCATTCCGGACTACCTCATCCAGGATCGGGAAGACGAGCTCATCGGGCTGCTTCCGCCGACCCTGCCGCCAGGTGGGGTGATCGGCGCGTGAGCTGGAACCAAGCGCCGGCTATCGCGGATCGACACACGAGTTGGCAGCTCGACCCGCACGCGTTCGCTGTCGGGTTCGAAGCCCATGGCCGCGACCGCCTGCCCTACCCGCTGACCTTCCGACCCGAATTCGCCGAGACCAACGAGATCCACCAGGAGCGGCGCGAAGCAGCCTTCGCCAGGCTGCGACAGGTCTACGACGACGGTCTGCACAAGGTGTTCCGTGCTCTGCTCGAGCCTGAGGTTCGCGTCGAGATCGAGGGATTACACGGGCCTGGTCAGTCCGAGGCCGTCCGCGCGTATGCGGGAATCATCGAGGACCACGCGGCTTTGGCGGTCCAAGCATCAGGTCCCACCCGCGAGCAAGGCGGGGATATCACCTTGAGCATCGTGCCACTGCCAGAGCTGGCAGCCGCCATCGTCGCGAAACTTCCTCGTGCACATGGTGGTTCGACGCCACGCTTCGAAGGCCGTCGCAGCGACCTCGACACCGCCACCTACGCCCGCCACCCCACCCGCCTCTCCCCCGCCGAACAGACGCAACGATTCTTCCGTCGCCCCCGCACCGGCACCGGCGAAATCACCGTCTACCCAGGCTTCCAGGTGGACTCGCGCCCCACCACCGACGGCAAAGCCTTCCTCTGGCTGGACTACCCGACCGACGGCCGCTACCTCATCCAGCACCACGACGCCGACAACTTCACCGTCATCCCCGGCCCACCCGCCGAACTCCAACACCGCCTGGCCAACCACATCGCCATGTTCACCGAGCGCCGATAAGGGGTAATGCCCACATTTGGCGGTATCATCGACGTTACTATCATCAATGATACTAAGGGGTGCGATGGACTTCGTCGGGCGATGGCACGAGTTGCACACCTTGGGCGCCGCCCTGTCCGGCATCCGCTCCGCGATCGGAACCTCGAAACCGGGGTGTTGCCTGATCCTTCGCGGCCGTCGCCGTATCGGTAAGTCTGCAATGATCGAGGAGTTCACCCAGCGCAGCGGTGTGCCAAATGTCTTCTACACCAGCGAGATCGGACTCGGAACCGACCCGTTGGCCGAGTTCTCCGACACGGTCGCGCATTCCTCGCTGCCCGATGCCGAGATCTTCGGCGAGGCACTTCCGGCCAACTGGACCGCAGCCCTTCGGCAGCTCGCCGGCATTCTGCCCGACGGTGAGCCGAGTATCGTCGTTCTCGACGAGCTGCCCTACCTGATGGACGATTCCGGCGCGTTCGAGAGTGTCTTGCAACGCGCGTGGGACCGCGAACTGTGCCGCAAACCGGTGCTGTTGATCCTGATCGGTTCCGATCTCGCCATGATGGCCGCGCTCACGTCGTATGGGCGCCCGTTTCATCAGCGCGGCACCGAGATGCGCTTGGGCCCGCTCAATCCTGCCGATGTGGCTGTCATGACCGGCTCCGATGCCGCGGTAGCCTTCGATGCCACCCTCATCACCGGCGGACTGCCCATCATTTGCGCGCGATGGCGTGCTGGCGAGGGCGTGTGGGAGTTCTTGATGAGAGAACTGGCCGACCCGGTCAGTCCGCTGATCGTCTCCGCGCAGCTGTCCCTGGCGGCCGAGTTCCCCGATCAGACGTTGGCGCGCCGAGTTCTCTCTGCGATCGGCAGCGGCGAACGAACGTTCACCAATATCGCCCGTGCCGCCGGCGGTCTGGCCGGTACGAGCCTCACGCGTGCCCTGACCCTGCTGGTAGACAAAGGAATCGTGGCCGCGGAACTACCGATCAGCCTCACCTCATCGAAGGAACGCCGCTACCGGATCACCGACTCCTACCTACGGTTCTGGCTCACCTTTCTCGGCCCCTATCTGCCCGAACTGGATCGCCTGCGCAGCGACTTGACTGTGGATCGGATTCGCCGCGGATGGACGAGTTGGCGCGGGCGCGCGGTGGAACCGCTGGTCCGCGACTCGCTCGCCAGGATCCTCCCGGCCCAAGGCATCCCCGCCGTCCCCGCCATCGGCGGGTATTGGACTCGCACCAACGACGTGGAAATCGACATCGTCGGCGCCGATCGGGAACCGGTCGCGAAGGAGCTCGCCTTTCTCGGTTCCATCAAGTGGCTCGAGAACTCACCCTTCGACCTCCACGACCTCACCGCACTGCAAAACCACCGCTTCCGGCTGACCGATGACCCCATCCCTTTGATCGCCGTCAGCCGCTCCGGCATCTCCACCGACCACCTTGCCGCCTCCTTCACCCCCGACGACCTGATCGCGGCGTGGCGGCGTCCATGAAGCCGGCGGCGGCGTGGTCGCCTACCCGTCTACTACGTCGGCGAGCGTGCTGACCGCCTGCTCCCAGAGTTCGGCGAAGCGCGCGGCCTTGTCTTCGGTGAACAGGGATGCGCTCCAGCGGAAGTTGGTGGTCAGAGCTGGGCCTTCGGGGGTGGTGCCGATGCCTGCGATGACGTCTATCGCGTAGCGCAGGGGAAGGTCGGGTTCAGGGTCGAGCGGTAGAGCTTGGTCATGCTTGCCGACCAGGAGGGACCAGGGGTCGGATTCGTTGCCGCTGAGGTCGATTCGGCCGAGGTAGTTGAACTCGACCTGCGGCTCGGCGGCCGTGTGAAGTTCTGCGGCGCGGTTGACATAGCGGAGTAGTCCGTAATCGAGCCCCTGGTTGGGTATTTCGCGCAGATGGGTCGAGACCGAGTCGAGCAGTGCGCGGGCCGCCGCTGGGTCCGCTTGTGCGCGTGCGACATCCACCGCGTTGGCACCGACGCCGAGGCGGACGGGGAACACGCTGGTGAACCAGCCGAGGGTGTTGGCCGTGTCGGTGCCGAGGGTGGTGTCGGCACGGCCGTGGCCTTCCATGGCGATCAATGCGCCTGCGGCCGGGTCATTTCCGTTGTCCGCGTGCAGCGAGGTCATGGTCATGGTGAGGGCGGTGAGGAGGAATTCGCGAACACCCTCGTCCTTGCCGACGCGGTTGAGCAGGCGTTCGGTGACCGCCACGGGGGTCGAGACGGTACTGACGCGCAGGCTCGACCAGGTGTCGGTGGTCGGCGCGGGGTGCCGGGAGCCGAGTGCGGCATCAGGCTGGCGGACCTGAGTGGACCAGTAGTCGCGCTGGGCAAGGACTTCCGGCTCCGAGGCGCGCTGCCACATGGCCGCGGACCACTGCCGGTAGGAGGTGAACTCGGGCAGCGCCTTCGGTGTCACGCCCGCTTGGATCTGCTGCCAGGCGGCGGCGAGGGCGTCGAGCATTATGTGCCAGGACACGACGTCGACCGCGAGGTGGTGGATCGTCAGTAGGAGCATGTCGGCACCTTGGAACCACACCGCACGCACCATGTCACCCGCGCGGGGATCGATGGCGTCGTTGGCGATCCGCGCGAATTCGGTGATAGCCGAGTCGACTTCGGCACCGGCGAGATCGCGGGGTGCTTCGATCAACAGGTCGGCGGCGTTCACCGCACCAGGCGCGCGGGTGACCAGACGCGGGCCGTCCGTCGTGTCGGTGAGGACGGCGCGCAGGGTGTCGTGCGCGTCGAGCAGCGACTGGATGGTGGATTCCAGTGCGGCGCGGTCGATTCCGGCGGGCAGGCGCAGCAGTGCGGCCTGGGTGAAGCGGCGGTAGTTGCCGTATTCGTACATCCAGGAGACCACCGGCAGCGGCGGGACCAAACCGTAGGCGTCTTCTCCGGATTGCGCTGCGGCGACCGGTGCGTCGTCGACGGCAGCGGCGAGCTCGCGAATAGTCGGGCAGGCCAGCACCATTCGCGGGTTGAGGGCGAGGCTGCGGCGGCGGGCCTTGTTGACGAGGGAGATCGCGACGATGCTGTCGACGCCGAGTTCGTAGAAGTCGGCGTCGATTCCTGGGGCGCGGCCGTCGAAGAGTTCGGCGAAGAGCTCACTCAGCGCGATCTCGGTAGGCGTCTCGGCCGCCGCGTTGTTGTCGGCGACCGAAAGCGACTGCTCGGCGAGCTCGTTCAGCGCGTGACTGTCGAGTTTGCCGTTGACGTTCACCGGCAGCTGGTCCATCACGACGATGCGCGCGGGAATCATGTACGCGGGCAGGCGTTGTGCGAGATCAGCGCGCACCCGGCCGACGATCACGGCGCGACCGGCCTTGCCGACGACGAAGCCGACCAGCGACGCGCCACCGGCGCGGCGTACGACGGTCACCGCGGCGGTGTCGATATCGGCGGAGCGCCGCAGCGCGGTCTCGATCTCGCCGACCTCGATGCGATAGCCGCGCACCTTCACCTGGGCGTCGGCGCGGCCGAGGTAGCCGAACCGGCCACCGGGAAGCCTGCGTACGAGGTCACCGGTGCGGTACATGCGCTCGCCAGGGCGGGTGGGGTCGGCGATGAAACGGTCCGCGGTGATGGCGGGTTTGCCGAGATAGCCGCGGGCCAGCTGCACACCGGACAGGTAGAGCTCGCCGACGATGCCCTGCGGGACCGGGCGCAACCGGGAGTCGAGGACGTAGCCGACCATGCCGCCGTTGGCGGTGCCGATCGTCGGGATCTCCGAGGTGGCGACCGGTGCGACCACGGCTTCGACGGTGGTCTCGGTGGGGCCGTAGCAGTTGTACACAGCCGTCCCGGGCAGGGCGCGCAGTCGCGCCCACAGGGCGGTGTCGATGGCCTCGCCGCCGAGGGCGAGCACCGGCAGTTCGCGGTCGAGCAGGCCCGCTGCCGCCAGCTGGGCGAGCATCGACGGGGTCGTGTCGATCATGTCGATGTCGAATTCGGCTATCCCGGAGACGATTCGGTGCGCGTCGCGCATCTCCTCGGCGTCGAACAGGTGCAGGGCCTGGCCGGCGAAGAAGCCGACCATCGGCTGCCAGGAGGCATCGAAGCCGAGCGACCAGGCGTGGGCGATCCGCAGAGGGCGGCCGAGCTTCTCCGTGGCCGGGCGGTAGAAACGCTCCAGGTGATCGGCGAAATATCCCGCCAGCGCGGCATTCGTGCCGACGACACCCTTGGGTTCGCCGGTCGAACCGGAGGTGAAGATGATGTAGGCGCTGTGGTCGAGTTCGCGGCGCACTGCGGGGGCCTGTGCCGACCGGGCCGCGATCCGCTCTACGACGGCAGCCTCGTCGAGCGCCAACACCTGGACCACTCGCCGATCGGCCGATGTCGAGGTGACACCGGCAATCGCGCCGTCGCCGGCCGAATTGTGCCCAGCTGCCACGGCGGCGTCTGCGATTGTCACGGCGAAAGGCGCAGTGCCGTGCCCACGGTCCACAGACGATGTGTCGATGGTTGCGTTGTCGAGCAGGGCACGGTCTGCCCCGAGGAGCACAGCGAGCGTCGGGTTCGATTGGCGCAGGATGGATTCGATGCGGCCAACCGGCAGGGAGATGTCCACGGGGACGTAGGCAGCACCCGCGGCGAACGTCGCCAGGATGGCGATGATCGAGCGGGTGCCGCGTGGGAGCATCAGCGCGACAACGGTTTCCGGGCCGACACCGTGATCGGCGAACTCCCCCGCCAACCGGCAGGCCTCGTCATGCAACTCACGGTAGGTGAAAACCTCACCGGCGGTGGTGGTGAGGGCGATCGCGTCCGGGGTGGCGGTGGTCTGCTGCTCGAACAGTTCCCACGGGGCGGCGGTGGGAGCCGGGGTGATATCCGTTGCCTCGCTCAGGAGTTCGGCATGCTCGGCCTCGGTGAGCAGGTCGATCGCCTCGGTGGTCGCGGTGGCGTCGAGGGTGGACAGGGTGCGCAGGATGGTGAGCATGCGCGCGCCGAGGTCGGCGGGATCGAGGTGGCCGAGGAGGGCGGGGATCGCTTCGACGAGGACGAGGAGTTCGCCGTCACTCAGATGGGAGACGACCGTGAGCGGGTAGTGGGCGAGGCTTTCCATCTCGATCGGGCGGAACTGGGCACCGTCGGGAGTGGTGACCGTCTGAATGGCGTCGTCGATGGGGGCGTTCTCGAAGACGAACAGGGTGTCGAACAGGGCGCCGTGGCCCGCCGCACGCTGCAGGGTCGACAGGCTGAGGTAGCCGATGTCGCGCATGGTGGACGAATCACGTTGCAGGCGTGCGCATTGCGCGACAACCGGCTCGGTGGGATCGATGCGGTGCACCACCGGCACGGTGTTGATGAACAGGCCGACCATGCCTTCGACGCCGGTCAGCTTCTCGGGGCGACCGGAGATGGTGGTGCCGTAGACGACATCGCGGCGATCGGTGATGCGGCTCAGCAGCAGCGTCCAGGCGAACTGCACGGCCGTATTGAGCGTCATGCCGTTGGCCCGCGCCCACTGCTGGAGCCGCTCGGTCTCCCCGGCGGAGAGCCGGAGCCGCGTGGTCTGGGGAACACCGGCACCCCCGGTGCCGTCGGCCAGCACCAGCGGTGCGCTGACCTGCCGCAGGTACTCGGCCCAGCGGCGGGCCGCGGCGTCGTGGTCCTGGGCGCCGAGCCAGCCGATGTAGTCACGGTAGGGGCGCGGCGCGGCAAGGCCGTCGAGGGTGCCGCCCGCCCGATAGACCGCGAGCAGCTCCTGGAAGAAGACCGCGACCGCCCACCCGTCCATCAGGATGTGGTGCGCGGTGAGGATCATCCGCCTGCGCGGCTCGGGCGCGTCGGTGACGTCGAGCAGCAGCACGCGCAGGGCGGGCCCGCGGCTCAGCACGAACGGCACGCGCCGCTCGGATTCGGCGATCGAGTCGAATTCCGTTGAGTGCGCGGCACGTTCGGCCCACGGCAGTTCGGCGTGCGAGGGAATGATCTGCACCGGCTTGGGCACATCGGTGTCCCAGAACGCGGCACGCAGGTTCGGATGCCGGTCCAGCATGGCCTGCGCGCTGCGACGCAGCAGCTCGGTGTCGAGCGGGCCGTCGATGTCGACCACGAACTGCATCGTGTACAGGTCGATCTCGGTGCCCGTAAGCCGGGAGAGGGAGAACAGTCCCTCCTGCAGCGGGCTCAGCGCGAGTACGTCTTCGATCTGCGGCGCACTCATGCTGCGTCCTCTCCTAGCTGTGGGGTGTCGCTGTGGCGCGAGCTCGCCGAGTTGTTCATCCCTGGGCAGACCAAGCGGCCGTCAGCGCGGACAAGGCATCGGCCTCGAGGCCGGATGCACTCATCGGCGCGTGCGAAACCTGTTCGGGCTCTTCGGTGTGCGACTCACCCGCGGCCGCGTCGACGGCGGCGGCAAGTTCGGTGATCGTCGCGCACTCGAACACGAGCTGCGGGGTCAGCGCCAACCCCAGTTCCGCGGCGCGGGCCGACCACTGGATGGAGATCACGCTGTCGCCGCCGATGGCGAAGAAGTTGTCCTCGCCGGTGACGTCCTCGGTGTCGAGCAGCTCCTCGATCAGCGTGATCAGCGCCCGCTCGGTGTCGGAGTCGGCCGCCGCACCGGTGGCGACGGCGCTCGCGGCGACCGGGGCGGGTGCGGCCAGCAGTCGCTCGAGATCCGCGGCGGGCAGCACGCGCAGGTCGGCGACCGGCAGGTCGGACGTTTCGGCGAAGGCGCGCAGCGTGGCGGCGAGTGCGTCGGCGATCAGCGCGGCGGTGGCCGGGTCGTACAGATCGGCGTTGACGACGACGCGGACATCCATGCCGCCGTCGGCGGTCACATTCAGGCTCAGGTTCAGGTCGAGGAAGGAGACGTCGAAGTCGGCGGGCAGCACGGTGACGGTGCTCTCCCCCGAGGTCGCGAACGGGAGCGTGGTGGGCGCCCAGTCGGCGCCGCGGAAGTGGATCATGCTCTGGAACAACGGGTTCCGCGAACGTGAGCGACGCGGGTTGAGCGCTTCGACCAGGCGCTCGATCGGGAGCTCCTGGTGCGCGTTGGCGTCGAGCACCACATTGCGCGCCCGAATCACGGTGTCGCGCAGGGTGGGTCCGTTCGACAGGTCGTTGCGCAGCACGACCATGTTGGCGAACAGCCCGATCAGGGTGGTCGTCGCCGGATCGGTGCGCGCCGCGACGGGAGTGCCGAGGGTGATGTCGGTGCCACCGCCGAGCGTGTGCAGCAAGGTGGCGACCGCGGCCTGGCACACCATGAATTCGGTGGCGCCACTGCGGATCGCGAGGGCTTCGAGCCCGGAGCGAACGGCGGCGGGCAGCGAGAAGCTCACCACTTCACCGCGTTTGCCGAGCACCGGCGGACGCTGCCGATCGTGGGCGACCGCGATCTCCTCGGGGACGTCCGCGAGCGCGGCACGCCAGTAGTCGATCTGGTCCGTGGCGAACGCGCTCGGCGCGGCCTGGTCGAACAGCTCACGCTGCCACAGCGCGTAGTCGGCGAACTGGACCGGTAGCGGCGCCCAGCTCGGGGTGTCGCCCTGCTCGCTGCGCGCCCGGTAGGCGGTGGTGAGGTCGTCGAGCAGCACGCCGAAGGACGCGTGGTCGGCGACGATATGGTGCACCAGCAGCGAGAGCACGTGGGTGTCGGCGTCGAGGACGAGCAGTTCGGCGCGGATCAGCGGTTCACCGTCGAGGGTGAAGTGATAGTCGGCGATCTCGGCGAGGACCTCGGTGAGCTGCGCGGACGCGACCTCGCGCACCGGCAACGGGACCGGAGCGGCGGGGTGGACCACCTGGTAGGGCACGCCATCGTGTTCGGGGAAGGTGGTGCGCAGCGACTCGTGCCGGGCGACCACGTCATCGAGCGCCGCGCGCAGCGAGGCGATGTCGAGCGCACCGTCGAAGCGCATGGCCAGCGGCAGGTTGCCGACCGAACCGGCACCCTCCATCCGGTACTGGAACCACATCGCCAACTGCGAGTACGACAGCGGAACCCGCTCGCCACGTGGGCGCCCACCGATCGCGGGGCGAGGCGACCGCCCCGATCCGGTGACCGCTCCCGAGATATCGGTGGAGGCAGACTCCGCTGTCGCAGTGGTGGCATTCGCGGTCGCAGCAGTCGCGGTAGCGCTCTCGGTAGCGGCAGGGGTGTCGTCGAAATCGTTGTCGATGGCGTCGAGGTCGATATCGAACTCCGCCAGGAACCGGGCGACCAGGTTGACAGCGAGGGCGGCGGGGGTCGGGCTGTCGAAGACGACGCGGACGTCGAGTTCGATGCCGAATTCGGCGCGGACCTGGGCTACCAGGCGGGCCGCGAGCAGGGAGTGGCCGCCGAGTTCGAAGAAGGAGTCCTCCGCACTCACCTCGTCGAGGTTGAACAGGGCACCGAACAGGGCGCACACCTTGCGCTCGGTGGCGGTGGCCGGGGCGCGGTGGGTGCGCGCGACGGCGGGGGTCGCGGCGGGCAGGGCGCGCTTGTCGAGTTTGCCGTTGACGGTCAGCGGGATCTCCGCGATCACCGCGAAAGCGCTGGGCACCATGAATTCCGGCAGGGCGGACGAGGCGAAGGCCTGGACCTGCTCGAGGTCGATGGTCCCCTCGGCAGGGACCACGTACGCGGCCAGCAACGCGCCGATGGCCGGGTCCTCGGTCACCACGACAACGCAGTGGGCGACGGCGGGATGGGCCGCGATCGCGGCTTCCACCTCGCCGAGTTCGATGCGGAAACCACGCACCTTCACCTGCTCGTCGGCACGACCGACGAACTCGAGTTCACCGAAGCTGTTGCGGCGCACCAGGTCACCGGAGCGGTACATGCGCGCACCCGCTGCGGCGCTGCCACCGGCAGACGCGGCGGTGCCATTTGTATCGCCGGTAGCATTGCTAGCGCCACTAATGCTAGCAACGTTAGATTCAGTATCGTCGATAGAATCTGGCATGCTGGTAACGGTGAGGGCCGCCGCGTCTTCGACGGTCGAGCCGGCGGACCCGAGCACCGCACTCGCCGAGGCCGCGAACGGATCTGCGACAAAGCGCTCGGCGCTGAGCCCGGCGCGCTCCAGGTAACCGCGGGCCAGCTGGTCACCGCCCAGGTAGAGCTCACCCACCACACCGTCGGGCACCAACTGCAGCGCCTCGTCGAGAACGTAGGTGTAGACGTTGCGGTTGGGGATACCGATCGGCACCACGCCGGTGCCCTGCGGGCCCGCGACCGGCATGTGCGTGGAGCAGACCACGGCTTCGGTCGGGCCGTAGTGGTTGCGCAGTTCGGCGTCGAGGGTGTTGGCGAAGCGGTCGGCGACCTCACCGGGCAGCGCCTCGCCGCCGACCGGGATCTGGCGCAGCGACTGCCATTCGCTGATCTCGGGCAGCAGCAGGAAGGTGCTCAGCATCGACGGGACCATGTGCAGCACGGTCACCTGGCGGCGGCTGATGAGGTCGGCGACGTAGCGGATATCGCGGAAAGCGTTGGGCTTGGGCACGATCAGCTGCGCGCCGACGGTCAGCGTGATCGCGATGTCGACCAGGGAGGCGTCGAAGCTGACCGACGAAGACTGCATCAGCCGGTCGGCGGCGGTCATGTTCCAGTCGGCGGTGAAGCAGACGATATGTTCGGCGATCGCGTTGTGCGGCACCGGAACACCCTTGGGCTTGCCGGTGGAGCCCGAGGTGTAGATGACGTAGGCCAGGTTCGACGGGCGCAGCGGACGCAGGCGTTCGGCATCGGTGGGTGCCGTCGCGGGCAGGGCGGTCGCCGCCGCCTCCGCGGCGGCCAATTCGACTGCGCCGAGCAGCAATCGGGGCTTCGCGTCGTCGACCAGGTACTCGATGCGGTCGTCCGGGTAGGCGGGGTCGATCGGCAGGTAGGCGCCACCGGCCTTCAGGACCGCGAGCACCGCGACGATGAACTCGACCGAGGTACCAAGGCGAAGGCCGACGATGTCTTCGGCGCCGACGCCCTGCTCGATCAGCCAGTGCGCCAGGCGATTCGCGCGAGCGTGCAGCGCGGCGTAGGTGAGCTCGACGTCGTCGGAGACGAGCGCGAGCGCTTCCGGAGTGGCAGCGGCGGCCGATTCCAGCAGGGCGACAAGGGTTGTCGCGGGCTCGTCGACGAGCACGCCGTGCGAACGGCCGAGCAGCGCGGCCCGATCGGCGGCGCCGAGCATGTCGAGATCGGCGAGCCTGCGCTTCGGGTCGCGCAGTGCGCTGTCGAGGAGCCGGCCGAAGTGCTCGAGCAGCTGGTCGACGAGGGTATCGGCGAGTACGTCGGTCTGGTACTCGGCTTCCACCACCGCGGTACCGTCGGCCTCGAGCACCACGGCGAAGGCCAGCGGCACCTGCGCGCTCGCCGCGCCCAGCTCGAGCTGGGTGGACGTGACGCCGTCGATGGCGAAACCGTCGGCGCTCTTGCGCACGCTGAAACCGAGCCGGACCAGCTGATCCATGCCGTCGCGCCCGGCGACCCGGTCCGGATTCGCTTCGCGCACGACACGGTCGATGCCGACACTGCGGCGGGCGAACGCGCCGGTACACGTATCGCGGACACCGGCGACCAGGGTGGCGAAGTCGTCGCGCCCACCGATTCCCGCGCGCAGCAGCAGGGTGTTGCCGAAGTAGCCGATGAGCTGTTCGGTGCCGACGGGACGGTCGGTCACCGGGATGGAGACGAGGAAGTCGTCAGCGGCGGTGTAGCGGTGCACAAGGGCGTCGAAACCGGCCAGCAGCACCATGAACGGGGTCGCGGCCTGCTCACGCGCGAACTGTTCGGTGCGGGTGACGAGGTCGGCCGGGAGCCGGTGGGTTCGGCGCCGGGCGTGCCTGCCCGGGCGGGCCGCGGCGGCGCCGGGAAGTTCGAGGGGTTCGGGCAGCGGGCGCAGGGCCGCACGCCAGTAGTCGACGTCGGCCTCGGCGGGCTCGGCGATGGGCGCGATCGCGGCGAATTGGACGGTGCCGGAACGGGATTCCGCTGCCACGGGCCCGGTGGCGTTCGCCTCGTCCGGAGAGGTGCTCGTCGAAGCCGTGGCGCCTGCCCGGTAGGCGGCGTTGAGTTCGGTGAAGAAGATGGCCCAGGAGTCGTCGTCCCAGCAGATGTGGTGGATGGTGAACAGCACGACATGCTCGTCGGCCCCGGTGCGGATCAGCGTGGCGCGCAACGGGAGCTCGGTGCCGAGGGCGAAGGGGCGGGCGAAGTCGCGCTGGGCCAGCACCTCGACGCGCAGGTCGCGGTCGGACTCCTCGCGCTCGGTGACGTCGTGGGTCGACCACTCGGCGCGGGCATCGGCGGCGAACACCTGGTACGGCGTGCCCTCGGCATCCGCGCCGTAGGTGGTACGCAGGATGTCGTGGCGGGCCACCACCGCGTCGAACGCGGCATGCAGGCGGTCGGCGTCGAGCGGGCCGGTGAGCCGGTAGGCGACGCAGATGTTGAGGGCGGTGTCGTCCGCATCGCGGGTCTGCAGGAACCACATGCGGCGTTGGCCGGGAGTCAGCGGACGCTGCTCCCCCGCCGGAATCCGCGGTACGGCAACGGGTTGCGCGGTCACGGCGGCCATGCCGCGTTCGCGCAGCTTCTGCTGCAGCAGCAGTTTGCGGCGTTCCGCGACGGACAGGGTGGCTTCGGTGTCAGACATGTTCTTCGGCCCCTCAGCCCTGGTTGGTGTTCTGTGCCATGAGCAGCACGACATCGTCGAGCGATGCGCCGCCGAGAATCGCCGCGACCGGCAGATCGCGGTCGAGTTCCGCCTTCACGCGCTTGCGGAAGTCCAAGGCCTGCAAGGAGTCCAGGCCAAGCGCCACCAAAGGCATGGTGGCGTCGATGGACTCGGCGCTGTCGCCGCCGATCACCTTGAGCAGTTCGGTGCGCATGCGCAGGTCGAGAGGGACACTGTCCGACGACCCGATGCCGGGCGAGGTGCCGCCCCCCGCCCCTGCGCCCACCGAACCCGGCAGGCCGGAGACCGCCCGGATATCGGCACCGCCCGGCGAGCCCGCAGGGCCACCTGGACCGGCTACCAGTGCGGCCTCCGAACGGCCCGCGCCAGGTCTCGCGCTGGAACTCTCCGAACTCGGCTCGGCGGATTCGAGCCCGGTGAGCACGCTGGCCTGGCCGAACGCGCCGAGCACCTCGCGCAGGAAATCCCAGTCGGCGGCGATGATCATGCCGTCGCGAACCGGCACGGCGAGCCCGGCCTCGATCGCGTCGGCGGGCACCATCGGGAACACGCCTGCCTCTTCGACCCGGGCGAACCCGGCATCGTCGAGCGGACCGGCGACACTCCACAGCCCCCACTGCAGGCTCGCGGCGGCGATACCACGGGCGCGCAGCCGGCGGGCCGCCACGTCGAGCATGCGGTTGGTCACCGCGTACAGGACCTGTCCGCGCCCGCCCAGCGTCGCCGCCATCGACGAGCACAGCAGCACGCGGCAGTCCACGGTCAGCGCGACCGCGTCGATCAGGTTGTCCAGACCACGCAGTTTCGCGGCGGCGGCGGTGCGCACAGCATCGTCGGTGATCTGGTCGAGTTCAGCGTCCACATAGTTGACCGCGGCGTGAATCACCAGGTCCACCGGACGATCGGCGATCTCGGCACCGAAAGCCTTCGCGGCGTCGACGTCGCTCACATCGCAGGATCGCACCACGATCTCGGTCGCGCTGATACCGCGTAGCCGAGCCAGTTCCGGTGCCAGCGCATCGGTTTCGCCACTGCGGCTGAGCAGCGTGACCCGGCCCGCACCGGTGTGCGCCAGATGATCGGCGAACCGCAGGCCCAGCTGTCCGGTGCCGCCGACGATCACCACATGATCGAGATCTGTTCCGAGCGAGCCGGTTTCGGTGGTCACGTCGACAACAAGGCGCTTGACGAACAGCTTGCCCGCACGCAGCGCCAGCTCGGCTTCACCACTGGAATGCACCGCGCCGACGATCTTCGCGGCCTGCGCCGGAGCCGATTCGTTCGCGGCGAGATCGAGGTGCCGGAAGAGGATGCCCGGGTGTTCGATACCGACGCTGCGGA
This sequence comes from Nocardia sp. FBN12, assembly GCF_054031145.1. Lineage (NCBI taxonomy): Bacteria > Bacillati > Actinomycetota > Actinomycetes > Mycobacteriales > Nocardiaceae > Nocardia > Nocardia sp. FBN12. The sequence continues at coordinate 6,874,200 of NZ_CM132926.1, read as the reverse complement.
ACCCGGCGCTGACGCCCGACTGGAACAACCCGGGAATCGGATCACCGTCGCGCACGGACTCGCCGCCGACGGTCAGCAGCCAGCACTCGCCACCGGGACGCAGCACCGACAACGCAGGGGCCCAGGCACGTTCGGCGTAGAACGAGGTCAGGGCTTCGATCGCCTTGGCGCTGTCGTCATCGAGGCTCGGGGGAAGCAGGACGATGACAGCGTCGGCCACGAGGTCATCGCCGGATCTGCCCGCGGCCGCATCCGCGCCCGGAACCGACTCGCCGACGATGCGCAGGCGCGGCGCGGAGTTCCCGGCGCCGCGGCTCTGCTCGCCGAGGTCGAGCGCGGGACTGTGTCCATCGGCCGGGCGAGGGCCACCGGCAGCCAGTTCCTGCGGCCCGACCACCCGCGCGTCGGCACCGTGGCGATCGGCAGCGGCGACCAGAGCCGTTGCCACCTCGGAGCATTCGCCGGTGTGGTCGACGATGAGCAGGCTGCGCGGGGCAGTCAGCGAGCGGCGCTGTAGCGGCGTCCACTGTTCCACCAGCCGTTGGGGTTTCGGCGTGGTGACCGCGAGTTCGGCGGGAGTTTCGTTGGCGCCCAGAGGCGCCCACAGCCGCTTGGGGAAGGTGGCGGTGTGCGGGAAGTCGCGCAGCGGGAGGGTGACGGTGTCGTCGACGCGCAGTGCGTCCCAGCGGTAGTCGATGTCGAGGACGGCGACCTGGGCGAGATTCCGGGTGAACTCGGACAGCCCCTCCGCGGTCCGCAGCGAGGTGCCGAGAACGCGGAAATCGCGCGCGGGCAGACCCGGACGATTCGGGACCAGGCTGAGGTTCTCCTGGATTGCCAGTTGCAGCACGGGGTGTTCGGCGACCTCGATCAGCAGGTCGACACCGTCGCTGCCCGCGCTGATCACGGCCCGGTCGAACCGGACGCGGTTGCGCAGGTTCCAGAACCAGTACTGCTCCTGCTCGAGGTCGGGGGTGATCTTCTCGCCGAGAGTCGCGCCGTAGCAGTCGATCTCGGAGGCGGTGAAGTTCGGCGTGCTCATCTCGTCACCGAGGAAGCCTTCGAAATCGGCCCGCACCTCGGCGACGATGGAGGTGTGCGCAGGGAAGGCGACCCGGATCTCCCTGGCGAACTGGCCGCGCGCGGTGGCCGCGGCCACCAGATCGACGACGCAGCCGCGTTCGCCGGAGATGGCAATGATGTGCGGCGAGTTGACGACCGCGAGTTCGGCCCATCCCGAGTGCCGCGCCATCAGCGCTTCCACGCTCTCGCGGTCCATCCCGAAGACCGCCATCGAGTAGCCGCGCGGGGACAGCCGGTCCGCGAGCAGGGCGCGGTGGGTCACCGCGAGCACCGAATCACGCAGCGTCATCACGCCCGAGACCGCGCCCGCGGCGAGCTCGCCCTGACTGTGGCCGATGGTCGCGTGCGGATCCACACCCGCCGCGCGCCACAGCGCGGCCAGGCCGGTCATGTGGAACATCAACGCGGGCTGCACTTCCCACACCGTGTCCTCGTACTGGCCCTCGCGGCCGAGCAGATAGTGCAGCGGCTGGGAGTGCCCGAAGCGTTCGGCGTGAATGGCGGCGCATTCGTCGACGACGGCGCGGTAGGCCGCCGACAACTCGTAGAACGCGGCGCCCATGCCGGGCCGCTGACTGCCCTGACCGGGGAAGACGAACCCGATCCGACGCGCGCTCGCGGGTACGTCGCCGTGCACGACGAGCGCGTGCTCGGAGCCGGTCGCGATCGCGTCGAGCGCGGACAGCAGCTCATCGGTCGCCGAGGCGCCGGCCGCGTCCACGACTGACACTGACACGACTTTGCCCACAGAAGATCCCGCGGTCGGTCCAGCCTCGGCGCCCGAAGCGATACCGTCCAGGGCGGCCGTGACCACCGGGCCGTTCGTGCGAGTCGGCGATGCGAGGATCAGTACTCGGCGACGGCGGGGAGTACGGGTGCGGAACAGCATGTCCGCCAACCGTTCCGGAGTCACGGTGGGATGCGCGGCGAGATAATCGCGCAGGGCGGCGGCCTCGGCGCGCAGTCCGTCGGCACTGTCGGAGGACAGCAGGACGGGAACCCGCCCGTCCGGCAAGCGGTACTCAGCCATGGTTGGTCTCCTCCAGCACCGGCAGGCCGACGATGGCGTGCGCGTTGGTTCCCGCGACACCGAACGAGGACACCGCGGCGTAGCGCAGGCCGTCCGCGCGTGGCGCCCAGTCGGTGAGTTCGGCCGCCAGCCGCAAACTGGTTGCGTCCCAGTCGATATCGGTGGTCGGCGCGTCGGCCCACAGGCTGGGTGCGATGACACCGTGCGCACCGCACAACAGCACCTTGATCAGCCCGAGCATCCCCGACGCCGCCTGGGCGTGCCCGATATTGGACTTCACCGAGCCGAGCAGGGGGCCGTCGGTCCGGTCAGGATTGCCGTAAGTCGCTGCCAGCGCGGTCAATTCGAGTGGATCGCCGACAGCGGTGCCGGTGCCGTGCCCTTCGATCAGCCCGATGTCGTCGGCACTGACCCCGGCCGCGGCGACCGTGTCCTCGATCAGCCGCTGCTGAGCACCGGCGCTCGGCACGGCGATCGGGGCGCCGGATCCGTTGTGGTTGACCCGCGATCCGAGCAGCTGCCCGTAGATCCGGTGGCCCAGCGCCTTCGCGCGCGATTCGCGTTCCAGCACAATGACTCCCGCGCCTTCGGCCCAGAGGGTGCCGGTCGGGTCGGCGGCATAGGAACGGCAATGGCCGTCGGTGGCGAGGGCGTTGTTCTTGGAGAACTCGTAGAACGCGCCGGGCGAACCCATCACGCACACCCCGCCGGCCAGCGCCCAGTCGCACTCGCCCGCGCGGATGGCCGAGGCCGCCTGATGCACCGCGGTCAGCGACGACGCGCACGCGGTATCCACGCTGATCGAGGGACCGACCAGGCCGAGGCCGTGCGAGATCCGCCCGGCCACCGCACCGAGCGCGGTTCCGGTCGCGCGATAGCCGCTGTACTCGTTGACCGACCCCACCCGCGGCCCGTACTCGACGGTCGAGACGCCCATCCATACACCGGCCGAATCACCGTCCAGCGCACCAGGATTCAGGCCAGCGTGCTCGAGCGCGCGCCAGGCCACCCGCATGGCCACCCGCTGCTGCGGATCCATGGCCACCGCCTCGCGCGGGGTGATGCCGAAGAACTGCGCGTCGAACTCGGTCGCGCCGTCGAGGAAACCGCCCGCGTCGCGGACCGGTGCCCAGCCGTCGAGCCTGCCGAGGGCGAACAGTTCGTCCAGCGGCCAGTCACGGTCGCGCGGGAAGGGACCGATCAGCTCACGTCCGGCCGCCAGCGCGGACCAGAACGCGGCCATGGTGTCGATACCGCCGGGGGCTTCGACGCCCATCCCGACGATCACAATGGGATCAGCGTTCATCGCGCGAGCGCCTGGCCGACGAGCGCCTCGGCGATGCTGTCGATGTTCTCGTCGAGGTAGAAGTGTCCACCCTCGAACAGGTTGACCTCGATCTCGGCGGTGGTGCTCTGCTCCCAGCCGTAGAGGTCACGCGGGCCGACGAACGGGTCGTCATCGCCACCGAGAACCAGCACGGGCGTCGTGACCCGCACCTCGGGGCCGCTCGAATACGCGTCGAAGGCACGGTAATCGGCCTTGAGGACAGGCAATGCCATCCGCATCACCTCACGGCTGGCCAGCACATCGGTGCCGGTGCCGTTGAGCGTGGCCATGTGGTCGAGCAATTCGTCGTCCTCGGTGGGATGGCCGGGGAGCTCGGCGATTCGGTGCGGTGCGGCCGCCGCCGACACCACCAGCAAACGCACGGCCAACCCCGCGGCCTCGGCCAGCCGGACGAACTCGAATGCCACGATGGAGCCCATGCTGTGACCGAAGACTGTCAGCGGTGCGCCGGTGTTGTGCACGCCTGCGCGGAAGGCTTCGAAGGCGCCCGCGGCCAGTTCGGGCAGGGTTTCGGCGGCGGCTTCGCGCGCACGGTCCTGACGGCCGGGGTACTGCACGATCGTGGTGTCGAAATCGGTGGCCATACGCTTGGCGAACACCCGATAGGCCGAGGCGCCCGCGCCCGCGTGCGGGAAGACGATCAGCGGCGGTAGGGAATCGGTCCTGGGGGCCTGAAACTGCCTGATCCAGCCGAGTTCTCTTGCCATGTCGCTCTCCCTCACCAACCACGCAAAGCTGCGCGGCCGTTTCGCACTGTCCAACGCCGCGCTCACGCGCGGGCCCGCCCGGCGCAGTCGTCCGGGACCGGGGCGAATCCTGTTGCACCCGAATCCGACCCGGATAAGGGACGGCCCGGCTATCACCGGGCGATCGGTCGGGCAACAGTAACACCCGGCCATTAGTATAGGCTAGCCTTACCACTTGAGGTGACCAAGGTAACGATTGAACGGAGCACCGAGCAGATGAACCCCGCCGGGACCCCCACCGCGCTGCCCCGCGAGCAGACCGACCTGCCCGCCGAAGTGGCCGCCGCCCCCGCGCCCGTGCTGCCCGTCTTCGCGGCACCGTTCAGCCTGCGCCTTGCCGATCCCGACGGCTCCGACCCCGAGCTACTCGCCGAATGGATGGCCCGCCCGCATCTGCTCGAGTCGTGGGAACAGGACTGGGACGCCGATCGTCGCCGCGAGAACTTTCGTGCCCAGCTGGCCGGAACCTATTCCCGCCCTTGCATTCTCAGCCTCGACTTCGCGGTACTCGGCGAGCCCGAAGCCGGTGTGCGCGAGATCGCCTATCTGGAGTTCTATCGCGCGGCCAAGGACGAGATCGGCCACTTCTACGACAGCGATCCCAGCGACATCGGCTTCCACATCGCCACCGCCGACACCGCCGTGATCGGCAAGGGCATCATGTCGGCCTGGATCTCCACCATGGTGACCGCGGTCTTCGCGGCCGACCCGCACTGCCGCCGTGTGCTCGGCGACCCCGACCACCGGAATGTGGCGATCGCGCGCAGCCTGGCCAAGGCCGGCTTCCAGGTGATCGGCGAGATCGATGTCCGCCCGGACCGCCGCATCGCGCTGCACGCCGCGTCGCGCACGCCGGCGGATCTTCCCGCCTGAGTCACTGGCGTCATCGCGCAATTCGCCGCCGCGCCATCAGTTTTCTGATTGTCGCGGCGCGAATCGCACGGTTACGCCAGCTTCGAGTCGCTCAGCGTGCGGCGACCCTGGCCCGCGCCCGGGCAGGCTGCGTCTGCAGCACCCGGTCCGAAAGTTCGCCGAGGCAGCTGAGATTCGGGAAACCGGGTCCCTGCGCCATCGCGGCCATGTTGGGCAGGTAGAGCTTTCCGGCGAGCCCGCCGACCGCCAGGTCGTAGCCGATCGACGATTCGATCCGCGCCTGCGTCAACGCCCCGCCGACAGCGAGTTCGAGCTGGTCGGCGGTCCGCTGGTCGAACAGGTCGAGGAACCACAGCGGCTGGCCGCCGGTCGCGTCGACCACCAGGTCGAAGTTGTGCACCTGGTCCGCGCGCAGCTCGTTGCTCAGCGTCAACGCCAGCGACTCCCCCTGCGGCGCGATCTTGGTGACTCGCCCCTGCAGATGATGAACGCGGTTGTCGCCCAGCAGGCTTTCCTGCACACGCACCGAGAACACCCCGCGGTCGGTGCGCCGGATCACGTCGCGGCGTTCCTGCACGCTCAGTGCCGCCCACTTCACGGGATCGCTGAACAGCGAGTTCTCGAAGAAGCTCTCGCCACGGGTGTAGAGGGTGGCCAGCGGGGAGATCACCGAGATGGTGAGCATCTCGTGCCGGACGAGTTCGTCCAGCGCCGAGCCGCCGGTCTCGCCGCCACCGATCACCGCGGCGCGGGAGGCGGCGGGCAGCGTGCGTTTGCCCGCGCGGTCCCAGAATTCGGCGATGCTGAGCACGCGCGGATGGTCGAGCAGGGCGCGGCTGCTGCGGCCGGGGCCGGTGATCATCAGGCCGTCGGCGGTCAGTTCGCTGCGCGCGCCGTCGGCGTCGACCACGTCGACCTGCCATTGCGCGCCGTCACCGTGACTGATCCGCTCCACGCGACCGAGTACCAACTCGAGGTCGATGGATTTCGCGACCCACTGCAGGTACTTGGCCCAGACATGGTGCTGCGGGCTCGGCCTGCCGCGGTCGATCCACTCGGCGTAGGTGCCGTGTTCGATCAGGAAGGTGGTCCAGCTGAAGGCGGCCATCGCGTGGTCGATATCGCGATTGCGGCCGCGCGCCCAGGTGGAGTGATACGGGAAGCCGATGTCCTTTTCCGGGCTGGTGCCCAGGCGGTGCTGTCCGTCGGTCCAGCCGCCGGTGGGCAGCCAGTTGCCGCCGACGGCATGCGCCTCGACCACGACAACGCGCGGCGCGGCCATTCCGAGCGAACGCAGAACGTGCGATTTAGCCGCCACCGCAAGGGCTTTCGGCCCCGCGCCGACTACCAGGAGGGTTTCCACCGGTTCGTTCTCCGCTCTCTCACACACCAGCCAATATTTGCATAGGCTTACCTTATTTAACCACCAGAGCAGACAAACAAGTGTCGTTAGGCTAACCTAACGAACATGGGTAAGGGATTGAATGGTCTGATAACCAAGGCCTGGGGCGGCGCCGACTATCGCCTGACGGTGACCTCCAACGAGCAGATCACCGACAAGTTCGTCCGCATCAGCTTCACCGCCGGCGGCCTGCTCGCCGACCACCCGGTGCACCCGACCCAGTGGATCCGCCTGTGGATTCCGGACGCGACCAGCGACAAGCTGCACCACCGCGGCTACACCCTGGTCGACCAGAACCCCGGCGAAGACACCATGAGCATCGACTTCGCCCTGCACGACGGCCCCGCCGCCGACTGGGCCCGCCGCGCGAAGCCGGGCGACCCGCTCGACGCCACCGTGCTCGGCTCGGACTTCCAGCTCCCCGAACAGGCCCCCAGCGAATACGTCATCTTCGGCGACACCGCCTCCCTGCCCGCCATCAACTCGCTGCTCGACGCCATCGGCGACACCCCCGCGCGAGTCTGGCTGGAGTGGCAGTACGAGTCCGACCAGACCATCCCGGTCAACAACAAGCCCCACCACACCCTCACCTGGCTGCAGCGCGTCGACGACGGCCGCCTGCTGCGCGAGGCCGCCCAGGAAATCACCTGCCCGGCGGACGCTTTCGCGTGGGTGGCCTGCTGCGGCAACACCACCCGCTCGATCGTGAAGACCCTCAAAACCCAGCACGCCCTGCCCAAGACCGCGATCAAGTCGCAGGCCTACTGGAAGTGAGGTCATCCTCCGGGATGACCCGCACCGCACCCTTGCCACTGCGTTCGGTTCCGGAGTAGGCCGCGAGGCGGGTAGCGGGGTGGCGGGATTTCGGCAAGGGTGGAACGGACGTTGTCCCCTGTCTGCGAGGAGAGCACCGTGTCCATTCTCGATGCCGCCACCCCGTTCGGCGTAGAGGTCGGCAAGCGGCTGGCCAAGGAAACCGTGATCTGGTTGACCACCATCGGCGCCGACACCACCCCGCAGCCGAACCCGGTGTGGTTTCACTGGGAAAACGACGAGTTCCTCATCTTCACCATGCCCGAGGCCAAGAGATTGCGGCACATCGCGCGCAATCCGCGGGTCGCGCTGAACTTCAACTCGAGCGAGACCGGCGGCGAGGTCGCCGTTTTCACCGGCACGGCGCGCCTGGACGAGCCGGCTACCGAGGACGAAATCGCCCACTACGTGCGCAAATACACCAAGGGGTTCGTCGATATCAAGATGACCGAGGCGGAATTCTTCGCGGCCTACTCGGTGCCTGTGCGCGTCACCGCGGAGCGCCTGCGCGGCTTCTGAAACCCGCATGCGGGCGCGGGCTCCCTGCGAGTACTGTGGCGAGCTCCGTCCGTATCACGGTGGGAGCCGACATTGCAGTTCAAACAGTCGAGCAAGCTCGCGAATGTTTCCTACGAAATCCGCGGCCCGATAGCCGAGCACGCCGCTCGGCTCGAGGCCGAGGGACACCGGGTGATCAAGCTCAATACCGGTAACCCACAGCAGTTCGGGTTCGACGCACCGTCGGAGCTGCTGCGCGACGTCATCGCCAACCTGCCGACCTCGGCGGGCTACGCGACCTCGAAGGGTTTGCTGCCCGCCCGGCGCGCGGTGGTGCAGTACTACGAGGGACGAGGGGTGCAGGACCTCGATATCGAGAACGTCTTCCTCGGCAACGGCGCGTCCGAGCTCATCATGATGGCGATGACCGCGCTCATCGAGAACGGCGACGAAGTCCTCGTCCCCGCACCGGATTTCCCGCTGTGGACCGCCGCGGTGCACCTCAACGGCGGCAAGGCGGTGCACTATCTGTGCGACGAGGGCGCCGACTGGTATCCCGATATCGCCGATATCGCCGCCAAGATCACCGACCGCACGCGGGCCATCGTGATCATCAACCCGAACAATCCGACGGGCGCGGTGTATCCGAACGAGGTGCTCGAGCAGATGCTCGAACTCGCCCGCCAGCACAATCTGATCGTCTGTTCCGACGAGATCTACGACAAGATCCTCTACGACGACGTGCCCCACACCGTCACCGCCTCGCTCGCGCCCGACCTGCTGTGTCTGACGTTCAACGGGCTGTCCAAGGCCTACCGGCTCGCGGGCTTCCGGTCCGGCTGGCTCGCCGTGTCAGGGCCGACCCGTCATGCCGAGAGCTACCTCGAAGGCCTGACGATGCTGTCGGGGTTACGGCTGTGCGCGAATGTGCCCGCGCAGCAAGCTGTTCAGGCGGCGCTGGGCGGGCATCAGAGTATCCACGACCTCACGCTGCCCGGTGGGCGACTACGCGAACAGCGCGACCGCGCGTGGCAGGCTTTGAACGCGATTCCGGGGGTGTCGTGCGTGAAGCCCAAGGGCGCGCTGTATGTCTTCCCCAAGCTCGATCGTGCGACCTATCGGATCGACAGCGACGAGAAGTTCGTCCTCGACCTGTTGCTGGCCACCAAGATTCACGTCGTGCAGGGCACCGGCTTCAATTGGCCCTCCCCCGACCACTTCCGGATCGTCACCCTGCCGCAAGCCGATGAACTCGACCAGATCATCGGCCGCATCGGCGAATTCCTGTCCACCTATCACCAGTGAACTCGGCCTCGGCGGTGTCGCGGACATCGCCGAGGCCCTGGCGTTTACGCGGAGACCGGTTCCAGACGCCAGCCGGTTGCCCGCTCGCGCTCGTTCCAGAACGCGGCGTAGCGGCCGTTCAGTGCGAGAAGCTCAGTGTGCGTTCCACGTTCGGCGATACGGCCCTTGTCCAGGAACAGGATCTGGTCGGCGTGGGCGATCGTCGAGAGCCGATGCGCGACGACGAGAACCGTTTTGTCCCTGGTGAGTTCGTGGATGCCACGGACAACGACGGCCTCACTGTGCGGGTCGAGCGCGCTGGTCGCCTCGTCGAGCAGGACGATCGGCGCGCCCTTGAGCAGGGCGCGGGCGATCGAAACCCGTTGACGCTCACCGCCGGACAGTGAGGTGCCACCTTCGCCGACGGTGGTGTCGAAGCCGTCCGGCAGCCGCTCGACGATCTCGTCGACCCTGGCGGCCACCGCCGCGCGGTGCACCTCGTCCTCGGTGGCGTCGGGCTTGCCGATGCGGATGTTGTCGGCGACCGAGCGGTTGAACAGGTAGACGTTCTGGAAGACCAGGGAGAGCTGGTCGAGCAGGGTGTCCGAAGGCTGTTGCCGCACATCGTGTTCGCCGACCGTCACCGCACCGGAGTCCACATCGTAGAAGCGGGCGGCGAGACGAAGCAGGGTGGTCTTGCCCGAGCCGCTCGGTCCGACGATGGCGGTGGTGGTGCCTGCCGGGACGGTGAAGGTCAGGTCCGACAGCACGGGCTCGTCGGGGCGGTAGCCGAAGCTCACCTCGTCGAAGACCACCGCGGGCGCACCGGGGGTGACCGGTTCGGTCGCGGCGGGCAGCGGCGATTCGGCGAGCAGGTCGGTGATGCGGTCGGCGGCCGCGGCGGCCGAGCGCAGAGCCGTGCCCAACTGGGCGGCCTGGTTCACCGGTTCGATGAAGCGCGCGCTCACCGCGATCAGCGCGATCGCCGCGGCGGCCGAGATCGCGCCGTCGGTCACCTGGACGACCGCGATGTAGGCCAGCACCAAGAACACAGCCTGCACGAACAGCGCGAACACTGTCAGCCCCGGCACTGTCGCGACCATCATCTTCAGCATGGCCGAACGTTGCCGCACCAGTGCCGAATCCAGCTTCTTGTTCCCCGCGCCGACGGCCCCGAACGCGCGCAATACCGGCTGGGCCTGCGCGAATTCCACCACCCGCGAGTCGGCTTCGGCCGCGGCGGCGTGCAGCCGGGCGTCGGCGCCGGTGTAGGCGCGATTGGCGAGATTGTTCACCAGGTAGAGCACCGGCGCGGCGAGCAACATCGCCACACCGACTCGCCAGTCGATGAACAGCATCCCGATCGCGACGACCAGCGGCACGATGACACCGGTGAGCACCTTGGTGAGCAGATAGGCGATCAGGCCCTGCATCTCGCGCACCTGCTCGACCATCACCCGCGAAAGCGGGCCCGCGTCACGATCGTCGAACCAGCCGAGCGGCAACGCGTTGAGCTGATCGCCGAGCCTGGTCTGCAGACCACGCTGCATGCCGAGGCCGATCCGTAGACCGATCACGGCCTGCAGGTAACCGAAGACGACCACCCCGGCCACGGCGGCGGCCATACCGAGCGCCCACAGCCACGCGCCGCTCAGGTCGTCACCGAACAGCGATTCCAGCACGGGTACCAGCAGCAGATACGCGATGGCCTGGCACAGCGCCTGCACCACGATCACGGCGAGCAGCCGCGGAATCAGAGGGGCGAACTCGGCGGGGACGAGCCGGAAAACCTTGCGAATCATCGTGTTTCCTCCACCAGGGCGAGCGCGCCGAGGGCAGCTTCGTTGATCTCCCACAGCCGCTGATACAGGCCACCGGCAGCTCGCAGTTCGGCGTGGGTGCCTTGCTCGACCAGGGTTCCGTTGTCCAGCACCAGGATCCGATCGACACCGGTGATGGTGTGCAGGCGATGCGCGATGACCAGCACCGTGCGCCCGGCGACCAGTGCGGCCAGTGCGTCCTGGACCGCGGCCTCGGACTCGGGGTCGGCGAACGCGGTCGCCTCGTCGAGGACCAGGACCGGGGTGTCGGCCAGCAGTGCGCGGGCAATCGACAGCCGTTGCGCCTCACCACCGGACAGCGTGGCGTCGACGCCGATCTCGGAGTCGTAGCCGCGGGGCAGCGCCAGGATCCGGTCGTGGATCTGGGCGGCCCTGGTGGCGCGTTCGATGGCCTCGGTGTCCGCGCCGGGGCGGGCAAGCAGGAGGTTCTCGCGAATGGTCCCGCGGATCAGGCGCACGTCCTGGAAGACGAATCCGACCGTGCGGTAGAGCTCTTCGGTCGTGAATTCGCGAATATCACGGCCGTCGATGGTGATTCGGCCCGCGCCCACGTCGTAGAAGCGGGGCAGCAGCTTGGCCAGGGTCGACTTGCCGGAACCGCTCGGGCCGACCAGAGCGGTGATCGTGCCCGGCGTAAGTTCGAGGTCGATGCCGCGCAGCACGTCATGCCCGGTGCGGTAGGCGAACTCGACGCCTTCGAAGCGCACGATGCCCGTTTGAACGCCCGCCGGTGTCTCGGCGATCTCCAATTCCGGGGTCTGCAGGAGTTCGTGCAGGCGCAGAGCCGCGGCGCCACCGGCGCGCAGCGCCTGCGAGCCGTAGCCCAGGCCGAGCAGCGAACTGCCGATGCCCAGCCCCACCAGCAGGAACGGCAGCAGATCGAGCGGGTGCACCCAGCCGAGGCCGACACCGGCAAGGCCACCGAGGACCACGACCAGCATCACGAACACGGGCATCACCACGATGTCGGAGGCTGCCTGCACGCGAATGATCGGCGTCTTCATCCGATGTGCCGCCTGGACCTGGCCCTCGACCGCGTCCTGGAACTCCTTGTGCGCCTTGCCCGCCTGACCGAACGCCCGCACCACCTGGATGCCGTCGACGAACTCGACGGTGGCGGCGGACAGGCGACGCTCCCACCGGGTGTACACCGCGAGGCGGTCGCGGCCGTCGCGGTCCATGATCTTGCCGAACAGGATCATGTAGGCGATCAGCGGGATCATCAGCACCAGCGTGAGTCGCCAGTCGACGGTGAACAGGTACCCGAGGGTCACCAGCGGAACCACCAGCGCGCCGATGAAATCGAGGCGGGCGTGCGCGACCAGGAAGTGCAGGGCGTCGACATCGTCGCGCAGATAGCCTTTGACCTCACCGGAACTGCGCTCGCCGAACCAGCCGAGTGGCACCCGGGTGAGCTTGGCCGCGAGCAGCCTGCGCAGGGTGAGCTGGTAGCCGGCGTCGACCGCGTGCGACCAGCTGAGCGCGACGACCTGCAGCAACGCCCGCACCACGAGCACGAGCACGGCCGCGCCGAACAGCCACCACACCCGGTCGGTGTCGACCGGGGAGTTGAGCAGTTCGCGGCAGGCCGCCACGATCAGCAGGAACGGGACCACCGAGCAGACCGACGCGATGGCCACGATCAGGCTCGCCACCGTCAGCATGCCTGAGACCGGTGCCAGAATCTCCTTGCGTGCCAGCGCTTCCCGCTGCTTCTGCGCTTTCGCTGCCGCCTTGGGCAGCCGGTTCCCCGACTCCGCCCCCGGCGGCGGCGCTACCTGCACCGTCATATCGTTCTCGCCTCTCGACCCGTCCGCGGCAACTCCGCAAAGGTAGGTTAGCCTAAGTTGAGCGGTTGTGGCCGATCGGGGAAGGTTGCGTGAACTGCCCGTCAACCCGTCGGCAATTCACTCTTTCGGGCGTAATTTCCTCCCTACCTCTTGATCACGTGCAGCGGTGGGAGAACGAAAATGTTTGTCACGTCAATCATTTCAGCAATTGCCGATTGTCATTCCGATCCTGGAAAGCTGTCGCCCGAACAGGCGCATCGGGCGATGCAGATACATCTCGAATGCAGCGTCGACCTGTGCCGGGTGCGACGCCGAGCGCGCCATGTCCTTGTCGAAGCGAAACTGATGGTGCTCGATCAGCGCGCCGGCTGACGATTGAGAAGCCGAATTCAGGGAATGCGTTTCTCATGTTCACTCCCCTGCCATCTTCGGCCGCGTGGTTACATCGGGACGCCCGTACCGGATTCGAAGTGACGTATTTTCGCGAAGACGCACGGGGACTTCTCGTCGAAGGATGCGCGACCGCTGTCGAGGACGGGACAGTCTGGGCGATCGAGTACCGGTTGCGACTCGATCGGAGTTGGCACACCCGGTCCGCGCAGATCGTCGGACGGTATCCCGCGGGCAGACGCACGGTGCATGTGCAGTCCGACGGATCGGGGCGCTGGCAGGTCGACGGCACGCCCTCACCCGAGCTGGACGGGTGCCTCGATATCGATCTGGAGGCGTCGGCGTTCACCAACGCCCTCCCGGTGCATCGGCTGGGACTGGCTGTCGGCGACGCCGCCGACGCACCCGCGGCGTACGTGCGGGCCGCCGACCTGACGGCGGCCCGATTACCGCAGCACTATCGCCGGATCATCGACGGAATCGGTCAGCGCTACGACTACAGCGCACCCGGCTTCGACTACCGCGCCGAACTCGGCTACGACGAATCCGGCCTGATCATCGATTACCCGGGGCTGGCCACGCGCGCGGCGTGAACCGGCATCCCCCGGGGCCACGAGGGGGTCGCGAGCACTCGACACCGGACGGCCGACGAGACTGTTTTCATGCGACGTAGGCAGCAGCCGCCGCTGCCGAAACGGCACGGCCTCGATCCCGCCCGGCTCCGGCTCCCCGAGGACGGGCAGTGGGCGACCGTGCGCGACCACCTCGTCGAGCGGTTGCCCCGGGTGGACCCGGCCCGTATCGACGCGATGCTGGTGGCGGGCGAGATCGTGGATCTGGAAGGGCCCCTCGCGCCGGACGCGCCGTTCGTACCGGGCAGTGCCGTGTGGTTTCACCGCGACCTGCCCATCGAAACCGATGTGCCGTTCGAGATCGGCATCGTGCACCGCGACGACGACATCCTCGTGATCGACAAACCGCACTTCCTGGCGACGATCCCGCGTGGTCAGCACATCCTCCAGACCGCGCTGGTGCGGCTGCGCAACGACCTCGAGCTGCCCGACCTGATCCCGGCGCATCGACTGGACCGGGTCACCGCGGGCCTGCTGCTGTTCGTCGTGAATCCGGCCCGGCGCGGGGCCTATCAGACGATGTTCCATCGCAAAACCGTGCGCAAGGAATACGAGGCCATCGCGCCCTACGACCCCGCGCTCGAGCTGCCACGGACCGTGCGGAGCCGGATCATCAAGGAGAAGCAGGTGCTCGCCGCTTTCGAAGTGGCGGGCGAGCCCAACGCCGAGACCGAGGTGGAGCTGGTCGAGCACCGGGACGGACTCGGCCGCTATCGCCTGCGCCCGCATACCGGTCGAACCCATCAGCTGCGCCTGCATATGAACGGGCTCGGTGTGCCGATTCTCGGCGACGATTTCTATCCGGTGATCACCGATAAGCCGGTCGACGATTACACCCGGCCGCTGCAATTACTTGCGGCTTCGCTGGAATTCCGGGATCCGATCAGCGCGGAGCCGCGCCGGTTCGAGACGCGGCGCGAACTACAGGCGTGGACCGATTTGGCCGGATGGTCCGGATCGGCTGTCGAGTAGCTCACAGCACCGCACCGGCTGTCGATCTTGATGGGCTCATTCCGGGCCGCTCATCGAGGGGCAGGCGGGTTGTCCGGCATTCACCGGACCGTTTTCATTTCGTGATAATTCCGTACACTCGGTCGGGTGCCCGTACCCGCCGTCGCCGATTCCCGGCCGAAGCTGCATGCCTATATCGATATCGCGGTCGTTGTCGTCGTGTTGGCAGGCACGAATCTGATCGCGCACTTCACCACGGCCTGGGCCAATATCGTCACCGTGCCCATCGCGGCGATCGCGCTCTTGGCGCTGATGCGCAAGCGCGGGCTCGGCTGGGCGGAACTCGGGCTCTCGCCCAGGCACTGGAAGCGCGGGACGGTGTACGCGCTCGGTGCGGTCGGGATCGTGCTGACCGCGGTCGCGATCGGCGCCTTGCTGCCGTTGACCAGGCCGTTCTTTCTCGCCGACCGGTACGCCACAATTTCCGGCGCGCTGATCGCGTCGATGATCGTCATCCCGCTCCAGACAGTGATCCCCG
Source organism: Nocardia sp. FBN12 (assembly GCF_054031145.1). NCBI lineage: Bacteria > Bacillati > Actinomycetota > Actinomycetes > Mycobacteriales > Nocardiaceae > Nocardia > Nocardia sp. FBN12. Next base: position 6,858,981 of record NZ_CM132926.1, on the reverse strand, counting down.
AAGAACTCGCATTCCGCGGGGTACTGCACGGCACTCTCGATCGAGTCCTCGGCGTCCGCGGGCTCTTCGCGGCCGGTTCGCTGATGTTCGGCCTCTGGCACATCGCGTCCTCGTTCGGCCTGACCTCGGGCAACAAGGGGCTTTCCAGCATCGTCGGCGGCGGGGTACTCGGCCAAATGGTCGGCATCGCTCTCGCCGTGGCAGCCACGGCCGCCGCGGGCGTCGTGTTCACCTGGCTGCGTCGCCGCAGCGGCAGCCTGCTCGCCCCCATCGCACTGCACTGGTCGCTCAACGGCGCTGGCGCACTCGCGGCCGCCCTCGTCTGGCACACCGCCCTGCGCTGAGCCGGGCAGCCGACGCTCCAGCCGGGCGTTTAGGCAATAGTCGAATACCGCAGGCGTCTGGTGATCAAGTGTCCAGAAGTCTGTCTCCGAGGCTATCGCCGCGTCGCGATCGCATGGAATACTGGCGACGATTTCTGACATGACGACAAGTCAGACATGGGCGGTTTCCATCGAGGGGGCATTTCGCAATGAAGCGTACGCACACCGGACGGGTCGTCGCGGTGACCGGCGGGGCCGCCGGGATCGGGCTGGAGATCGCGCGGCAGTTCGCGGTGGCGGGGGCTCGGGTGTGCCTCGGCGATCTGTCGGGACAGGCGGCGCGTGACGCCGCGGCCGGGCTGCCGGGCACCGTGCACGGGTGCGAACTCGATGTGACCGATGAGCGCTCGTTTCATGACTTCCTCGCCGTCACCGAGGCGATCCTCGGGCCGGTCGATGTGCTCGTCAACAATGCCGGGGTGATGTGGGTCGGGCCGTTCGACGACGAACCCGACAGTGCGACGGCACGGATGCTCGCGGTGAATCTGCACGGGGTGATCCGCGGGGTGCGACTGACGGCGCCGGCGATGCGGACACGCGGACGTGGGCACATCGTCACCATCGCGTCGATCGCGTCGAAACTCTCCCCCGCCGGTGAGGCGACCTACGCCGCGACCAAACACGGCGTGCTGGGTTATCTGACCGCGGTGCGGGAGGAATTGCGTGGCACCGGGGTGCGCTTGACGGCGATCATGCCAGGCGTCGTCGATACCGAGTTGGCGGCGGGAACAGCCACGGGCGCAGCGCGATTGCTGCAGCCCAGCGATGTGGCCGCGGCAGTTCTCGACGCTGTCGCCCGGCCGCGCTTCGAGGTGACATTGCCCGCGCATCTCGGACCGGTGGTCGGCCTGGCTGGTGCGCTGCCACAGTGGTTGCGCGACATCGTGTTGCGTCGGACGGTCCCGAATCAGGTTGCGGCGGTGGCCGGATCGTCGACACGTGCTTCCTACGAGAAACGGCTGCTCCGCGGCGATGCCGATTCCTGAATACCGGCGTGTCGCCGCCGGGGATTCGGCGGAATCGGCTCGTTGTCGTTGACCGGGGCACGGTCGGCGTTTACGCTCTCTGGCAATCACACATATGTTCGATAGTCCATATGTTCGAGTGGCGGAAGGCGCGGTATGTCCGACGATCGGTTGAGCGAGAATGCCGCCATCGCACCGAACACCGAGATCACGGCGCTCGCCCAGCAGGTCGCGACGGCCCGCGACAAGCTCCCCCTGCAGCACGACACCGCCCTCTACGACGCGCTCTCCGACACCGAGATCCGCGCCGAACGGGAACTGGCCGAATGGATTCGCACGCAACGACGCAAACAGCGTCGGCGTGCTGTGGGCGACGAGCTCGCCGCCGAACAACGCGACCGCCGCACCAGCGCCATCATCCGCCGTACCGACGAAGCCGACGCGCGCTGGCATCGCAAGGCGCTGGCCGCACGACGACGGGTGTCGAGCGCCGACGCGCGCCTTGCCCAGCTGTACCGGCGGTCGGAATGGTCATCGCGCGCGCTGATCGGGGTCGTCGTCCTCGGCATGGTGTGGGCCGGGGTCAATGTGCAACGCAATCTCGTGCCGAGCGGCGACATGAGCGACCCGCTGTACTGGCTCAGCTACGGTATCGAGGCCATGATCTCGATCCCGATCATCGTCATCATGGTCACCGCCACTACCGCGGCCCGATGGGGACGTGAGCTCGAGCGCGGCAAGGTGATCGTGTTCGAACTCGCCCTGCTCGGCACCACCATCGCGTTGAACGCGGGCCCCCACCTGGCCGCCGGATCCTTCGGCCGCGCAGCCGAATTCGCCATCGCCCCGGTGATGGTGGGCGTGGTGATCTGGCTGCATGCCTGGGTGTCGGCGCGGTACGCGATGTTGATCGAGAGCGCCTCGGTCGAATTGCCCGGTGACACCGGGTATTCCGCTGCCGAACGGATCACGTCGTCTGCGTTCCCGCGCAAGCAGGCCGCTTCGCTCGGTGACGACAGGCAGGCGCTTGGATACACAGCGCCGAACCCCACCAACGGCGAGGCCGCCGAATCGCTTGACCAGCAGGTCTTCTCGGAGCCGACTGTTCGAGCTGCCTCGGCGCCGAGCGTGGCGCCGCTGATCGCAGCGACCGATGGGAAGACCGCAGCGTCGGCGACCGAACGCACCTACCCGCACGGCCTGCGCCGCCCCTCCACCGACAAGCCGAGCGCCCCCGGCACTCTCGAACTCATCCACAAGGCCGCGGCCGACCATCGCCGCAACGGCACCGAACATGTAGGCCGCACCAATGGTGCCGCGGCGACCTTGCGGCGAATACCGGTCACCACCGCCGCGCACTCCCCTGCGGGCGAAGCGACCGGTACCGACCCGGTTCCCGAGGCGACGATGCACGCCGGCACCGTCGCCCGTGACCCTGATGGCGACACTCCACCGATCACCGATCCGGTAGCGGTGCACAACGATCCACAGCCCCCCGCCGCGGAGCCGGAGCAGCTGACCCTCACCGCGGAACCCGCTGAGCAACTGGTCCTGCAACCAGAGCCCGCTCCGCACACCGAACGGACCGCCACCACCTCCCCGGCGTCAATCCCCGAGGGCGCCAACTCCACCTCCCCGGCATCACCCCTCGCGCGGACCGCCACCACCGTCGCGTCCCCAGCCCACGAGCCGACCGACTCCACCATCACAACTCCGCCCGCCGGCCGTACCGACCACACCGTCGCAGCCTCCACCGCCAGCCGGGTCGATCACTTTGTCGAGGCCGAGACTCCTGAGCCGTCGCGGGCCACCGCGCAGCCGAAGACGTCCAGCCCTGACCTCGCCGCCGCCTTCGACAAGCCCGCAGCAACAGCCGACCCGGTCGACGCCGATGCCCCAGACGAAGACGAGGAAGACTTCCCGGCCCCCGACGACTTCGACTTCGACGAAGACACCGAGGTCCGCGCCCTGGCCCGCCAGGTCGCCCACCGCAGCCCCCTGCGCCTGACCCTCGGCCAGATCGAAGAGATCCTCGAACTCACCGACCAGTCCTGGTCGGCCCGCAGCATCGGCAGCGAAGTCGGCGTCCCCAGCAGCACCGTCACCAACATCGTCGAATTCGCCCACAAGATCCGCCAGCCCTACGCCTTCACCGGCTGACAGCCCAGCGGTTCGGAGCGACACCATCGGTTTTCCCGGCGGGGACCGCGTGTGGGCTACCCGTTGCTGATGCGAGTCAGCTCAGACCACTGCTCCAGGTTCTTCGCGATCTCGGCGACCTCCACATCACCTGTCGCAATCCGATTCATCAGCGCCTCCTGCTCGTCAGGGAGCGGGCGGACACGGTATCCGTTCAACCGAAGCATGGCGACGCTTGCGACAAATGCGGTTCTCTTGTTGCCGTCGATCAGCGCGTGATTTCGGGCAATCGAATGCAGTAGAGACGCAGCCTTGAGGAACAGCCCCGGGTAGGCCTCCTGGCCGAACACCGTCGCTTTCGGTCGCTCCACGGCGCCTGCCAGCAGACCGATGTCGGCGACGGCATGCGGTGTCCTGTTCACTGCGCGGGCAATGGCGACGACCTCAGCGAGATCGAGATAGATCACGCGAGCCGGCGCATCAGTTCGGCATGCTCATCCATAATCGAGTCCACCATCGCCCCGAACGCCTCCGCTTGCCGAGCGACGTACATATGAATCGCTTCCTGCGCCAAGTCCTGCTTACTCCGGCCGAGTCGCTCCGCTAACTCGGAAAGCCGTCGGTCATCGTCGCCATTGAGTCGCAGTGTCATCGCCATGATCTGATGGTATCAGCCAGGTATCAACCGTCGATGCAAACGACGAAGGCCCGCTTCCCAGAGGGAAACGGGCCTTCGCAGAAACGATCTCGATGGATCGAGGAGGGAGGCTTACTTGGCCTTCTCCAGGACCTCGACCAGACGCCAGCGCTTGGTGGCCGACAGCGGACGGGTCTCCATCAGCTGAACGTGGTCGCCGACGTGGGCGATCTCGTTCTCGTCATGCGCCTTCACCTTGGAGGTGGTGCGAATGATCTTGCCGTAGAGCTTGTGCCGGTGACGGTCTTCCAGCTCGACGACGATCGTCTTGTTCATCTTGTCGGAGACAACATAGCCGCTGCGTACCTTGCGGCTGTTGCGCTCTTCGGTGTTCTCGCTCATGCCGCATCTCCCTTGCCAGCGGGCGCCGTGGCCAGGCCGAGCTCGCGCTCACGCATGACCGTGTAAATGCGCGCGATCTCGTGGCGGACGACGCGCAGTCGACGGTTGTTGTCGAGCTGACCCGTCGCCATCTGGAAGCGCAGGTTGAACAGCTCTTCCTTCGACTCGCGCAGGCGTGCCACGAGCTCTTCTTCGTTGAGCTCACGGAGCTCTGCGGCCGGTGTTTCGGTAGCCATCAGAACTGCTCCTCCCTGGTCACGATCCTGCATTTCATCGGGAGCTTGTGCATCGCGCGGCGCAGGGCCTCACGAGCGGTCTCCTCGTTGGGGTAAGACATCTCGAACATGACCCGACCGGGCTTCACGTTCGCGACCCACCACTCCGGCGAACCCTTACCGGAACCCATGCGGGTTTCGGCCGGCTTCTTCGTGAGTGGACGGTCGGGGTAGATGTTGATCCAGATCTTGCCGCCACGCTTGATGTGGCGGGTCATCGCGATACGCGCCGACTCGATCTGACGGTTGGTGACGTAGGCGGGCTCGAGAGCCTGGATGCCGTACTCACCGAAGGCCACCGCGGTGCCGCCCTTGGCCATGCCGGAGCGACCGGGGTGGTGCTGCTTGCGGTGCTTGACGCGACGGGGCATCAGCATGCGTCAGCCCTCCTTGTTCTCTGCCGGAGCCTCCGCCACTGCAGTGGCGGCGCGACCGACCTCGGTGCTGGTCGCGGTGGTGCCAGTGGCGCCGGACCGACGAGGGCGGCTCGGACGCTCGCGACGCGGGCGTTCCGGAGCAGCGGCGGCGGCGGTCAGTTCACGACGACCACCGACGATGTCACCCTTGTAGATCCAGACCTTCACACCGATGCGACCGAAGGTGGTCTTGGCCTCGTAGAGGCCGTAGTCGATGTCCGCACGCAGCGTGTGCAGCGGAACACGACCTTCACGGTAGAACTCCGAGCGCGACATTTCGGCGCCACCGAGGCGGCCCGAGCACTGCACACGGATGCCCTTGACGTTCGGCGAACGCATGGCCGACTGAATGGCCTTACGCATCGCACGACGGAACGCCACACGGTTGGACAGCTGCTCGGCAACACCCTGAGCAACCAGCTGCGCATCCGATTCGGGGTTCTTGACCTCGAGGATGTTCAGCTGAACCTGCTTCTTGGTGAGCTTCTCCAGCTCGGCGCGGATGCGATCGGCTTCCGCGCCACGTCGACCGATCACGATGCCGGGACGCGCGGTGTGGATATCCACACGGACGCGATCACGGGTGCGCTCGATCTCGACCTTCGAGATGCCTGCCCGCTCCATGCCAGTGGCGAGGAGCTTGCGGATCTGAACGTCTTCCTTCACGTATTCCGCGTACTGCTTGTCCGCGTACCAACGCGACTTCCAGTCGGTGGTGATACCGAGGCGGAAGCCATGGGGGTTAATTTTCTGTCCCATTTACTTTGCCCCTCCCTTCCGGCGGCTACGAGTGGCAGCGCCGGTGGTGGGCACGCTCTCGACCTCGATGGTGATGTGGCTGGTGCGCTTACGAATCCGGAACGCACGGCCCTGGGCCCGCGGCTGGAAACGCTTCATGGTGGCGCCCTCGTCGACAAAAGCAGTCGAGATGACCAGGGTGGCCGGGTTGAGGCCGAGGTTGTTCTCGGCGTTCGCCGCGGCCGAAGCCACGACCTTGGCCACGGGCTCGCTGGCAGCCTGCGGTGCGAACCGCAGGATCGCCAGCGCGTCCTCGACGCTCTTGCCGCGGACCAGGTCCACGACTCGACGGGCCTTCATCGGGGTGACCCGAACGTGCTTGGCGGTTGCGCGTGCAGTCGGGTTCTGAATGGTTTCAGTCATCGCCGCTTGCTCTTCCGGTCGTCCTTGACGTGGCTCTTGAACGTCCTGGTCGGCGCGAACTCACCAAGCTTGTGGCCGACCATGTTGTCCGAGATGAACACCGGGACATGCTTGCGACCGTCGTGGACGGCGAAAGTGTGGCCGATGAAATCGGGGATGATGGTCGAGCGACGCGACCAGGTCTTGATGACCTGCTTCGTGCCCTTTTCGTTCTGGACGTCCACCTTCGCGAGGAGGTGGTCGTCGACGAACGGGCCCTTCTTGAGGCTGCGTGGCATTTCTTACCTCCTCCTTAGCGCTTCTTGCCGGTCTTACGACGGCGAACGATGAGCTTGTCGCTCGGGCGGTTGGGCTTGCGAGTACGGCCTTCAGGCTGACCCCACGGGGAGACCGGGTGGCGACCACCGGAGGTCTTACCCTCACCACCACCGTGCGGGTGGTCGACCGGGTTCATGACGACACCACGGACGGTGGGACGACGGCCCTTCCAGCGCATACGGCCGGCCTTGCCCCAGTTGATGTTCGACTGCTCGGCGTTGCCGACCTCGCCGACGGTGGCGCGGCAGCGCACGTCGACACGGCGGATTTCACCCGAGGGCATACGAAGGGTCGCGTACGGCCCTTCCTTGCCCAGCAGCTGAATGCTCATTCCGGCGGAACGAGCCATCTTGGCGCCGCCGCCCGGACGCAGCTCCACGTTGTGAATCGTGGTACCGGTCGGGATGTTGCGCAGCGGCAGGTTGTTACCCGGCTTGATGTCGGCCGTGGGGCCGGACTCGATCGGGCTGCCCTGCTTGATGCCCTTCGGCGCGATGATGTAGCGCTTCTCGCCGTCGGCAAAGTGCAGCAGTGCGATGTTGGCGGTGCGGTTGGGGTCGTACTCGATGTGAGCGACCTTGGCCGGGATGCCGTCCTTGTCCAGCCGACGGAAGTCGATCAGACGGTAGGCACGCTTGTGACCGCCACCGCGGTGACGCGTGGTGATGCGACCGTGCGCGTTACGACCACCGGACTTGGTGAGCGGGCGCAGCAGCGACTTCTCCGGCGTCGACCGGGTGATCTCGGCGAAGTCCGAGACGCTCGAGCCTCGACGGCCCGGCGTAGTCGGCTTGTATTTACGGATTGCCATGAGTTCTTCTCGCTTTCTGGAGTCCCAGGCGCTTACGCGACCGGTCCTCCGAAGATCTCGATGGGCTTGCTATCGGCCGAGAGGGTCACGAGTGCGCGCTTGGTGTCCTTGCGCTTTCCGTAACCGAATTTGGTCCGCTTGCGCTTGCCCTGACGGTTGGCGGTATTGACGCTGGTGACCGTGACGCCGAAAACCTTCTCGACGGCGATCTTGATCTGCGTCTTGTTCGAGTCCGGGTGCACCAGGAAGGTGTAGGTGCCTTCCTCGATCAGCCCGTAGGACTTCTCCGAGATGACCGGTGCGAGCAGGATGTCGCGGGGGTCGGCGATGGTGCTCACTTGCTCTCCTCCTGGGCCGCCTCGGCGGGACCGTGAACGAATGCGTTCAGGGCCTCGACGCTGAACACCACGTCGTCGCTGTTGAGCACGTCGTAGGTGTTGAGCTGATCCGGGGCGATCGGCAGCACGTTCTGCAGGTTCGCCACGCTCTTCCACGCGGCGACGTCCTCGCGGCCGACGACGACCAGGAACTTCTTGCGGCCCGAGAGCTCGGCCAGGAAGTCCTTGGCAATCTTGGTCGACGGGTTCTGACCCGAGACCAGTTCGGTGATCACGTGGATGCGCTCGTTGCGGGCCCGGTCGGAGAGGGCACCGCGCAGGGCGGCCGCCTTCATCTTCTTGGGGGTCCGCTGGCTGTAGTCACGCGGCTGCGGGCCGTGGACGGTGCCACCGCCGGCGAACTGCGGCGCACGGGTCGAGCCCTGACGGGCGCGGCCGGTGCCCTTCTGGCGGTACGGCTTCTTGCCACCACCGGAGACCTCGCCACGAGTCTTCGTGGAGTGGGTGCCCTGGCGAGCGGCGGCCAGCTGAGCGATAACGACCTGGTGCATCAGCGCGACGTTGGCGGTCACGTCGAAGATCTCCGAGGGGAGTTCGACGGTGCCTTCGGTCTTGCCGCCTGCAGCCTTGACGGTCAGCGTCAGGTTGGCCTTCTTGTCGAGGCTGGTCATGCGTGCGCACCACCCTTCACGGCGCTCTTGACGATCACGATGTTGCCCTTGCGGCCCGGGATAGCACCCTTGACCAGGAGCAAACCGTTCTCGGCATCGACCTTGTGAACCGAGAGGTTCTGCGTGGTGACGCGGTCGTTACCCATACGGCCCGACATGCGCATGCCCTTGAACACGCGGCCGGGAGTGGCACAGCCACCGATGGAACCCGGGCGACGGTGCACAGCCTGCGCACCGTGCGAGGCGCCCTGGCCCTTGAAGCCGTGACGCTTCATGGTGCCGGCGAAGCCCTTGCCCTTGCTGATTCCGGTCACGTCGACGTAGGTGCCCTCTTCGAAGACATCAGCCGAGAGTTCCTGGCCGATCTCGAAGGTGGAGGCATCCGCGACGCGGATCTCGGTGACGTGGCGGCGCGGGGTGACACCGGCCTTGGCGAACTGGCCGGAAGTCGGCTTGTTCACCTTGCGCGGGTCGATGGCGCCGAAAGCGATCTGCACGGCCGAATAGCCGTCGCGCTCCACGGTACGAATCTGGGTGACCACGTTCGGGCCCGCCTTGATGACGGTGACCGGGACTACGCGGTTCTTCTCGTCGAAGACCTGGGTCATGCCGAGCTTGGTGCCCAGGATTCCGGCCTGGGGCCGATTCTTGTTGTCAGTCATGTCTCGAGTCCCCGTCACTGAATGTTGACGTCGACGCTGGCCGGCAGGTCGATGCGCATCAGCGCGTCAACCGTCTTCGGCGTCGGGTCGAGGATGTCGATGAGGCGTTTGTGCGTGCGCATCTCGAAGTGTTCGCGCGAGTCCTTGTACTTGTGCGGCGAACGGATGACGCAGTAGATGTTCTTCTCGGTCGGCAACGGCACAGGCCCGACCACACGGGCGCCGGTGCGGGTCACCGTTTCCACGATCTTGCGCGCTGACGCGTCGATCGCCTCGTGGTCATAGGCCTTGAGCCTGATGCGGATCTTTTGTCCCGCCACGCTAAGTGTCCTTTTCTCCGCTTTCCTTCGTGGTCACAGGAGCTAGCTCCCGCACCACCCTCAATTTGCACAGCCCGAACACAAGAAAGACGCCTCAGCGTGGTTTCCCACTAAAGACCCGCAACCAGGGCGCACCAAAAGGCACTACCTAGTCCTCGCCGCTGTTCATCTGTCATGGTTCTCCGGTCCACGCGGTCGGGCGTGTCGCCCTAACTCTTAATCTCCGACCCTGGTCGATTGCTCACCATGGGCCGGAAGTGCGTGGTTCCGAACGTATCCACGCCGGCGAACCAGCGGGATACAAACTACTGCTCCCCTTGCCCGGATCATCCGCTCCGGAGAGTCGGTCGATCCTGCGCAAGGCAACCCGAACAGTATGCACCATGCCGACGACGTCCTTCAAATCGGGGGTCATGAGGTATCGATCACGCCCTCACAGGGGCTTCCACCTCGACCGCACCGCCGGCTGGGCTGTACCGATGAATGGTAGCTGCCGTATCGCCGCGCCTGGTCACCGGAGGGTTACCACAGAACTTACTTTTGAGTAAGATAGTACTCATGACACAGGAAACCGCGACCTACCGCGGCTGGAAGAAGCTGCCCGACAACCGCATCGGGCACGCGCTGTTCTCGCTCGGCATGGTCGCCCGGGTCCCCTACTTCGGCACCGTGCTCCCCCAGGTGGTCCGCCTCGAACCCGGCGTCTGCGAGGTGACCTCCCCGAAGTGGTTCGGCATCCACAACCATCTCGGCACCTTCCACGCCATCGCGGCCTGCAACCTCGCCGAGGTGGCGATGGGCATGCTCAGCGAGGCCACCGTTCCCACCACCCATCGCTGGATCCCCAAGTCGATGAACGTCCAGTACCTGGCCAAGGCGGAATCCGGCCTGCGCGCGGTCGCGAAACTCGACGAGATCCCCGACTTCGACGCGATCACCAAGGGCATGGAACTGACCGTTCCCGTCTCGATCTACGACAAGGACGGCATCGAGGTCGTCCACGCCGACATCACCACCTGGGTTTCGCCGCGCTGATTGCGGCCGGGTGAACCGTTGCCTCGGTACGGTTGTGGGCAGACAACTATCACGATGGGGAGTCCGATGTTGGAAGTCGCCCAGCTGACGCGGCGGTTCGGGGACAACGTCGCGGTCGACAACGTGTCGTTCGCGGTACCGCCCGGTGCGCTGACCGGTTTCGTCGGTGGCAACGGGGCGGGCAAGACCACCACGATGCGAATGATCATGGGCGTCTTGGCCGTTCATTCCGGCGAGATCCGGTGGGACGGCAGGCCGGTGACCGAGCTGGATCGGCGCTCGTTCGGATACATGCCCGAGGAGCGGGGGCTCTATCCCAAGCAGCCGGTGTTCGACCAGCTCGTGTACCTGGCCCGGCTGCGTGGGCTGCCCGTCGGCGAGGCGAAGGCACGTACCGAGAGCCTGCTGGAGCGGTTCGATCTGGGCGCGCGCGGCAAGGACAAGCTCGAATCGCTGTCGCTGGGCAATCAACAGCGCGTCCAGATCGCGGCGGCGGTGATCGCGCGACCGACGGCGCTGATCCTGGACGAGCCGTTCTCGGGACTCGACCCCCTCGCCGTGGATTCGATGGTGGATCTGCTGCGGGAACACACCGATCAGGGTGTGCCCGTGCTGTTCTCGTCGCACCAGCTGGATCTCGTGGAGCGGTTGTGCGATCAGCTGGTCGTGCTCGCCGCGGGCCGGGTGGTCGGACAGGGCTCGGTCGACGAGCTGCGGTCCAGCGGCGGCACGCGGTACCGGCTGGTGCTCGACGGTGACCCGGGGTGGTTGCGGGATTACCCGGGGGTTCGGGTGGTCGAGAGTGCCGGGCCGGGCGTGTTGTTCGAGGTCGACGGCGCAGGCACCGACGGGGTGTTGAAGGAGGCGCTGTCGCGGGGATCGGTGCGGGAGTTCGCCGAGGTGCGGCCGACGGTCGCCGAGATCTACCGTGAGGTGACGAAATGAGCGGGTCATCGCGCAGCGTGTGGCGGATCGTCGCGGCCAGGGAGATCGTGGTGAAGCTGCGTGATCGCAACTTCGTCATCTCGACGGTGGTCACGATCGTGGCGATCATCGCCTCGCTGGCGATCAGCGGATTTGTCAGCAGCAGGCCCGACAAGGTCGACGTGGCGATCGCCGGTTCGCAGACCTCAGTCGTGCTCGACACGGCCAACAGCCTGGCCGCGGGCGCCGGCACCGACATCACGTTCACCGCGCGACCCGTCGCCGACCGTGCCGCGGTCGAGCAGCTGGTGCGCGAGGACGCGGTCGACGTGGGTTTGGTGCCCGCCGAACCCACCGGGTGGCAGCTGATCGGGAAGACCGCCGAAGACGACGACGCCACCACCTACATCACCGCCGCCGCGCAGCAGATCGCGGTGCAACGCAATGCCGCCGCGGCGGGCGTCTCACTCGAAGAGCTCGGCCGTGGCGCCACGGTGACCTACGACCTGCTCGAGAAGGGTTCGATCGACCCGGGACTCGCCAAGATCGTCTCGTTCGTCTTCGCGTTCCTCTTCTATCTGGCGTCGATTCTGTTCGGCATGTCCATCGCGCAGAGCGTGGTCGAGGAGAAGCAGAACCGGATCGTGGAGATTCTCGCCAGTGCGATGCCGTTGCGGCAGTTGCTGATCGGCAAGGTCGCGGGCAACGCGGCGCTGGCGTTCGGGCAGCTCGTCCTGTTCGTCGGGGCCGGACTGACCGGATTGGCGGCGACCGGCCAGGCCGACCAGCTGGGCCAGGTCGCCGGGGCCGCGGGCTGGTTCATCGTCTTCTTCCTCGTCGGATTCCTCGCCCTGGCGAGTCTGTGGGCCGTCGCGGGTTCGCTTGCCACCCGCAGCGAAGACCTCCAGTCCACCGCCACCCCGCTCTCGATGCTGATCATGATCGTGCTGTTCGCGGGCATCTTCCTCACCGGCACCGCCCGCGTGATCGCCTCCTACGTTCCGATCATGTCGATCGTCGCCATGCCGGGTCGCCTTGCCGAAGGCACCGCGGCCTGGTGGGAACCGTTCCTCGCCCTTGCCCTGATGGCGGTGGCCACCTACGGCATCGTCGTCATCGCCGAGAAGATCTACCGCCGCTCCCTGATGCAGACCCAGGGCCGCCTGACGATGCGCCAAGCGCTTGCGCTGGAGGACTAGCATCTGCAGCCGGCCATCACGGGCTGGTCGCGCGGACGAAGTGACGACCGGATCACATGGTGCTTGCGTGGCAGCGGGTGCTGCCGATTGAATGCGGACGTGAGCGTTGCGCGGGAATTCGATATCTGTGTGGTCGGGCTCGGTCCGACCGGGCGGGGGTTGGCGCATCGCGCGGCCGTGGCGGGGTTGCGGGTGGCGGCGGTGGATCCGCGGCCGGAGCGGCTGTTCCCGCCGACCTTCTCCTGCTGGATCGACGAGTTGCCCGAGTGGCTGCCGGAGAGTGCGATCGCGCAGCGGATCGCGGCGCCGACGGTGTGGACCAAAGGCGAGCATCGGATCGAGCGGCCGTATTGCGTGCTCTCCAAGGCTGGGCTGCACGCGACGTTGGCCTTGGACGACGCGACGGTCTTCGCGGATCGGGCGCGGCGGGTGGACGCCCACGAGGTCGAGCTCGCGGACGCAACGGTGATCTCGGCGAATACGGTGTTCGATACCAGGGGGCTGCCGACGCTGGGCAGGCGCAGGGCCGCCTCGGCGCACGGAATCTTCGTCGATGCCGAGACCGCCGCGCCGATGGTCGCGGAAGGTGAAGGGCTGCTGCTGGATTGGCGGCCGGAGAACGGGGCGGGCCCGGATGAGCCGCCGTCGTTCCTCTACGCGGTGCCGCTCGGCGACGGGACGGTGATCTTCGAGGAGACGAGCCTCGGGTTACGTGGCGGGATGCCGCAGCACGAGTTGCGCAAGCGCACCCTGAACCGGCTCGCTGCCCACGGCATCACCCTCACCGGCGACGAACCGCACGAAGCCGCCCACTATCCCCTGGATCAGCGACCCCCGAAGAAGGGCACCGCCGTCGCGGTGCCGTTCGGCTCGCGCGGCGGGATGATGCACCCCTGCACCGGTTACAGCGTGGCCGACTCCCTCGCACTGGCCGACACCGCCGTCGCCGCGGTGCAACGGGGCGAGAACCCGATCGAAGCCCTCTGGCCGTGGCAGGCCAGGGCCGTGTACTGGATGCGCATGCGCGGCCTGTGGGGTCTCGGCCGGCTCACCACCGACCAGTCCATCGCCATGTTCGACGCCTTCTTCACCGAATCCGAACGCGGCCAGCGGGCCCTGCTCTCGGCCCACGACGACTACACCGCCCTCGGCGCCGTCCTGTTCAACACCGTCGCCCACACCTGGCCGTTCCGCTGGCGCTACGACCTCGTCGGCTGGACCAACCGCGACCGCTGGCTCGACTACCCCTTCGCGCCCGCAGACGCCGCCTCATCCAGCCGATAACGCACTGATCGCCGCCACAGAAGTTCGTGGCGGCGATCAGAATCGGGCACGACTCAGGACGACTCGGCGGCCTTCTTGTAGCCGACAATCGCCGGGTAGGCGAAGACCGCGACCATGCCGACCGTCCACGCGACCGTCTTGAGCAGCGGTTCGGCGACCGGCCCGCCGTAGGACAGGCCCTTCATCGCGTCGATCGCACAGCTCATCGGCTGATTCGCGACCACATCCTGCAACCAGGTGGGATAGGCGAACACGGGCACGAAGCCGGTGTTGAAGAACATCAGCAGGGTGTTGAGGATGCCGATGAGGCTGATCAGCATCACGCCCTCGGTGATCGTGGCCAAGGCGGTCACCATCACCGCGAATCCGATGCCGAACAGCACCGGAACGAGCACCAGCGCGATATTGGCGAGCGGGTCCTCCATGAACAGGAACCCGAGCGGCACCGCGACGAGCAGCACGATCAGTGTGGTGAGCAGGATGCGCAGCATCTCGGCCAGCAGTCGACCGGTCAGCAGCGAAGCCTTGTTCAGCGGCATCGTGTAGAACCGGCTGAGCAGCCCTGATGCCTTCTCGCGCTTGAAGCCGAGCGCACTCACCACCGCACCGGTCATGGCCGCGACCAGGGTGAGCAACGCGGCCTGGCCGTAGATGCTCGGTGCGCCGGTGGCCGCGGTGATCGAGTCACCGAGCACGATCCGGAACATCAGCAACGTCACCGCGGGGTAGGCGATGGTCTGGATGGTGGTGGACGGGTCGCGCAACCACACCATCAGCAGACGCTTGGTCTGGATCAGGCTGTGGGTGAACCACACCGACACCGAGTTCTCCGGTTTGGCGTGCACCACCGGCAGCTCGGCCGCGGTCTCGACGGCAGCGGTCTCGATGGTTGTCATGATCGCCTCACGCTCGCCCACACGGCCAGTGGGAGGAAGAAAATGGTGAGTCCGCCGAGCCAGGCCAGCGATACCCAGGTCCCAGCCCAGCTCAGCTGGCCCGCGGCCATATCGCTGAGCGTCTGGGCGAACTGGGAGATCGGCTGGTTGCGCGCGAACGGCCGCACCCACGACGGGAAGCTGGCCTCCGGCACGAACCCGGTCGACATCATGCCGAAGATCAGGATCGGCAGGGTGAGGGCCTGGCTGAGTGCCTCGGGGTTCTTGGTGAGGCTGCCGAGCGCGTCGGCGCCGAGCGTGAGCACCACGCCGACGATCAGCGCGAAGCCGCAGAACGCGAGCGCCTGCAACCAGCCGCCGGTGAACCGGAACCCGATCACATACCCGTAGCCCACGGTCGCGATCAGCGAGACGATCGACCGCACCAGACCCGCGCAGATGCGCGACAGCAGCGGAACCAGCGAACCGATCGGCATCGTCTGGAGCCGAGTACTCAATCCGGTGAGCGCTTCGAACGCCGCGAGCTGCGCGTTCGACATCATCGTCATGGCCATCGTCTGCAGCACGACGATCGGCATCACGTACTGCGCGTAGTCGATGCCCTGGACCTTCATCACGTACCGCAACGGCAGGTAGAAGGCCACGGTCACCACGAGCGGGGTGAGCACCGCGACGATCAGCTCGCCCTTGGTGGCCATGGTGCGCACGATGCGCCCGGTCAGCGCGCGCCACTGCGCGAAACTGCTCGGGCGCACAGCCGGAAGCTCGGCGAACAACGTGTTCGCCGCGGGGGTGGACACGCTCACTAGTGGCCGCCCGTGTGGCCGGTGATCGACAGGAACACGTCGTCGAGCGAGGGGCGGCGCAGGGCGATGTCGGCCAGGTCGATGCCCGCGGCGTCGAGCCTGCGCAGTGCCTCGGCGAGGGTGGCGGCGCCGTCGGGGGCGGGAATGGACACCTTGTCGGCACCGTCGGTCTCGGCGGCGACCGCGGCCGGGACCAGGTCACCGAGCGCCTTGACGGTCTGCGGGACGCGGCTCGGATCGAGCGGGACGATCTCGCAGAAGCTGCCGCCGGTTTTGGCCTTGAGCTCGTCGGCGGTGCCTTCCGCGATGACGGTGCCCTTGTCGATGACGATGATGTTGTCGCTGAGTACGTCGGCCTCTTCGAGGTACTGCGTGGTCAGCAGCACCGTGATGCCCTGGTTCTTGAGCGCGGTCACCAGATCCCACACGCCCTGCCGGCTGCGTGGGTCGAGGCCGGTGGTCGGTTCGTCGAGGAACACCACCTCGGGCCGCACGACCAGCCCGCAGGCGATGTCGACGCGACGGCGCATGCCGCCGGAGTAGTTGCGCACGGCCCGCTTACCGGCGCTGACCAAGTCGAACTCCTCGAGCAGCACCTCGGCGCGCTTGCGGGCGGCCGACTTGGGCAGGCCCATCAGGCGACCGAACAGCTCGAGGTTCTCCTTGCCGGTCAGGTTCTCGTCGAGCGCGGCGTACTGGCCGGTCATCATGATCGAACGGCGCACACCGGCGGCGTCGGTGAGCACGTCGTGCCCGGCCACCACGGCGGTGCCGGAGTCGGGGCGCAGCAAGGTCGACAGGACCTTGACCATGGTGGTCTTGCCCGCACCGTTGGGTCCGAGGATGCCCAGCACACTGGCCTTGCCGGCCTGGAAACTGATGCCCTGCAACGCGTGCACGTCACCGAACGACTTGCGCACGTCGGACACCAGCACCGCGGGTTCACTGTCGCTCGACGCGACGCCACCTGCGGGCGAATCCACTGAGATCGAACTCGGCATCAACTCTCCACCATCGGCCGGGTGCGCACGGCCCTGACGAGACGAGCGCACGCGGAATAAATTCTTCCCGGTAAGTGATCCATACCGTTCGGCGCGATGTTACCGGTCCGGTGGTTTTCCCGGCCCGGTCTGCGTTGATGCGCCCGGTTTGCCGGGCCGTGTTCGCCGCCCGCAGTGGTATTGCTCACGTGGGCAGTGCAAGGGCAGTGCGCTGACCTTGTCGGCCGGGCCGTACGCCCATACGCTGACAGCCGGGGAAACACTCGTCTCACCGGCCCGCGTGCGGGCGTGCTCGATCTTTGTGGGGAGGTGACCGTGGTCGAATCCGCGACAACCGGTCGATCCGATGTGCTCACGTCTTTCGATCCGCGCACCGGTGAACAGTTAGCGCAGTATCCCGTGCAGGGCACCGCCGAGGTCACCCGCGCGGTACGCACCGCACGTGTCACCCAGAACTGGTGGGGCGAACTGGCTTTCGGTGAGCGCAAGCACCTACTACTCGACTGGCGTCGCCAGATCGCCCGCAACGCGGGCGAATTGGTGGAGCTGCTGCGCAGCGAGACCGGCAAGCCGGAGGCCGACGCCACCCTGGAAGTGATGCTCGCGGTGGAGAATCTGGACTGGGCCGCCCGCAATGCCGAGCGCACACTGGGCCGAAAACGCCTGTCCACCGGCTGGATGACCCGCAATCAGCATGCCTCCGTCGGCTATCTGCCACTGGGGGTGATCGGGGTACTCGGCGCGTGGAACAACCCGGTGTTCACACCGATGGGTTCGATCGCCTACGCCATGGCAGCCGGTAACACGGTGGTGTTCAATCCACACGAACTCAGCACCGGCGTCGGCACCTGGCTGGCCGACAGCTGGGCCGCGGTTTCGCCCGAACAGCCTGTGCTGCAAGCGGTGACCGGAAATTCGCGGACGGCGACAGCCCTGTGCAAGGCGGGGGTGGACAAGATCGCCTACGCCGGGCCGGAAGCACGCGGGCGCGAGGTGATCGCGCTCTGCGCGCAGACGTTGACGCCGGTGGTGGTGGAGAACCTCGGCAAGGGCTCGATGATCGTGCACGTCGACGCGGTGCTCGACGCGGCCGCGGAGGCGGCGGTGTTCGGCGCGATGGCCAATGCCGGGCAGAACTCCTCGGGGATCCAGCGCTGTTATGTCGCCGATTCGGTGTTCGACGATTTCCTGGCCAAGGTGGCCGAGCGGGCGGCGAAGCTGCGTCCCGGCGCCGACAATCGTGCCTCCTACGGCCCGATGATCAATGCCACCCAGGTCGACGTGGTGCGCAGGCAGGTCAGCGACGCGCTCATCCACGGTGGGCACGCGGTGCTCGGCGGACTCGATTCGTTCCGCGACCCGTATGTGGAGCCGATCGTGCTGGCCGAGGTGCCCGAGGAGAGCATCGCGATCACCGGTGAGGGGATCGGCCCGGTGCTGGTGGTGAACCGGGTCGCCGACCTGGCCGACGCGGTCGCCCGGGTGAACGCGGCGGGCAACGGCATCGCCGTCACCATCTTCACCCTCGACATCCCCAGCGCGGAGTTCATCGCCGAGCAATTGAAAGTCGGTGTGGTGACGGTGAATTCGTCGACCGCGTTCACCGGCATTCCGGCCCTGCCGTTCGGCGGTGTCGGCGAGTACGGCCAGGGACACAGCCACGGTCAGCAGGGTCTGTTCGAATACAGCCGGACGATGTCGATCGCCCGCAGGCGCTACCGGGCGCCGGTGCGGCTGTCGACCTTCGATCGCCGACCAGGGCACTTACAGGCGGCGAAAGCCCTGTTCCGCCTGCGTCACGGTCGCGGCTGACCTAGTTCTGTCTCCGCCGAGCCATTTCCGAGCAACACCGCGTCGGTCAGCGCGGCGAGGCGGGCGAGCTGCTCGGGGCGCGAGTCGAAGCGCAGCAACCGGCCGACATCGATGATCTGGCCGACGGCGGCGTGCACGCGGAAGCGGGCTTCGATCGGGTCGCCGTCGAGCAGGTTGGCCCATTCGAGGATGTTCTGTCGCTGGATGGCGCGCAGGCGGTGCTGCTCGGCCTGCGGGAGATTGCTGAACTCCGCGTAGTAGACCGGCGCGATCTCGGGCGTCGCGAACGTCAAGCGCGCGTGCTGGTCGGCGATGCGGCGGGCGGCGTCGGCCCGGTCGTCGGTCTCGGCCAGCGCATCGCCGATCGCGACCGCGAGCCGGTCGGCGGTGCGATGGAAGGCGGCGGCGAGCAGGTCGGCCTTGCTGTCGAAGTGACGGTAGACGCTCGAGGCATTGATGCCGACGGCGGCGCCGATCTCCTCGATGCCGGATTCGTGATAGCCGTTGCGGCCGAAGATCCGGATCGCCTCGGTGAGCAGCTGTTCACGTTTCGACGTGACGGGCAGACCGCGGGTCTGCTTGTCCGGCTCTGCCTCGCCGGGGGTCGGCGGGAGCTCGGCGCGCACGATCGCCCAGGCCATCTCGAGCTGGACCGCGAGCATGCGGCCGTGCGAGAGGGTGGTGCGATGCGCGGCGATGCTGGCCAGCGAACTCAGTGCGCCGACCGCGAGCAGGACGACGTCGTCCGCGCTCGCCTCGGGGCGCAGCTCGGCGATCCGCGCGGCGACGGTGGCCTCGAGTTCGCGGTAGTAGGCGCGGATGCGCACCCGGTCCTCGCGCTCGAGATAGCGGCGTTCCCAGCGGTAGAGCCCGGCCTCGCGGCGGATGTCGATATTGCGTTCGGCGACCGCGGTGAGCACCGCGTCGAGCCTGGCCTCCGGGCTCAGCGACGGGTCGTCGGCCGCGGCGGCGACATCGCGCAAACCCCGAGCACCCTCCTCGGCGGCGGCGACGAGCAGCGCGTATTTATTGGCGAAATGGCGGTACAACGCCGGGCCCGAGATGCCCACTTCGGCGGCGATCTCGTCCACGCCGACGGGGTAGTAGCCGCGCGCGCTGAACGCACGGGCGGCGGCCCGCATGATCTGCATCTTGCGGTCCTTCGGCCTGCGGCGCACGACGCGGGCAGGTGCGGTCGTCGGCTCGCCGGCCTGTTCGGCCTCACTGCGATCGGCGACCATGCACTCACTTTCCGTTGCGCGAACCGGGTTGGACCAGTCAACCTAAGTTAACCACAATTCGCAAACGTCGAGGGCAGGTCGGGGAAATGGAACCGCCTCGGCAGCGACGTGCTCGCTACCGAGGCGGTTCGGGAGAAACTGTGGTCTACAGGCCGAGCCCGCGAGCCAGGGTCGGCCACGACAGCTTCAGCTCGTCCTTCCAGTAGCCCCACGAGTGGGTGCCGTTGGGGCGGAAGTTGAAGGTCGCCGGGATACCCAGCTCGTTGAGGCGGTTGGCCAGGTTGTGCGTGCAGTAGTTGGTGCCTGCCTCGATCACGCCACCGATGACGATCTGGTTGGCCAGGCCGTAGGCGCCGGGCAGCGCGTACGGGCCGTCGAGAGTGTCGTACGGGCCGGGCAGGCCGTTGCCGGTGGAGACGTAGAGATCCACGCCGCGCAAACCCTCGGCATTCACGTACGGGTCGTTCTTGACCCATTCCTCCGAGCCCTGCGGACCCCACATGTTCATGGTGTCGCCGCCGCCCCAGGTCTCGACCGTGAGCTTCACGAACTCCGAACCGACCGGGTCGGAGGTCTGCGCGCAACCGCTGTAGGCCGCGGCCGCCTTGTACAGGCCGGGCTTGGCGATCGGCAGCGCGAGCACGGTGGTGCCCGAGGTGGACAGGCCCGCGATGGCGTTCACACCGTTGGTGCCCAGCGCGCCGTCGACCAGCGGGGGCAGTTCCTCGGTGAAGAAGGTCTTCCACTTGTTGCGCCCGACAACCGGATCGTCGGCGATCCAGTCGGTGTAGTAGCTCCAGGAGCCACCGATCGGCTGGATGACGTTGACGTTCTTGTCGCCGAGGAATTCGAGCGCGTCGGTCTTGGCCACCCAGGACGCCGAATCCTCGCCGCCGCCCGCACCATTGAGCAGGTACAGGGTGGGGCGCGGGACCGAGGCGTCGGCGGGACGCTGCACGTCGACGATGATGTTCTGGTCCATGGCCGCGGAGTACACGTGCAGTCGCAGACTGCGCGAATCCTTCACTTCGGCCTTGACGATCTTGGAGCCGTCGTCGGAGACGGGATTGGCGAGCAGGCTCTTGGAATCGATGATCGGGTCAGCGGATGCCGGACTCGTGCCGATGCCGGACATCAGTCCCGCCGCCACTGCCGTTGCCGCGATCATCGCCGCGGCCCTTGAGCCACGACGCCGGGTGGGCCGACGCATCAATTTCGCACCTTCGCTTCGTCTCGAATTCCGACTCGGTCCGTGCTCCCCAACAGGGCACGAAGTTGCAACACGCCAGACCCTACGGGTTATCCGGTAGTTACAACAGGGGTAATCGTTACAACAGCGCGGTCACATCATGCCTCACGGGCACCGTTGATGTCATCGCGCCCCGGCGTTGTGTCACCACGCCTCCGGGCGTATTCGTCACCGCGCCCCGGCCTCGCGGTCGCCGGCGTCGAGCAGTTCGGCCAGCCGCGGCCCGATCTCCGCCAATGCCTGCGGCGAGGTCATCTGATCATGCACCACCGCGACCGGTCGATCACGCACCGCGCCGTCGACATACGGAGCCCAATTCGCCGCCGCCGCCTCGTGTCCGAGCGCACTGAAGTACTCGAGCCTGCCGCGGAACACCGCGGGCCGATGCTCGGCGATCAACTCCGCCGAGCGCACCGCGCTGCGATAGATCCGGCGCACCCGTTCAGGAGTCAGCACGGCCATGTTGGCGGGGATGATCGCGTGCAGCGCGGCCAGTCCGTCCTCGCTGAGTTCGCGCACGCCCGCGGCGGGCAGCGCGGCGCTGATGTCGACACCGAGTTCGGCGAGCGCGTCGCGGACCGCCGTGTGGAAATCGGGGACGTCGATATCGGGGTGCGAATCCAGCATCGCCAGCAGCGACACCCGCTCCCCCGCCGCCTGCAATTCGGTGGCGACGGCATGGGCGAGCACACCGCCCAGCGACCAGCCCATCAGCCGGTACGGGCCGTGCGGCTGCTGGGTCCTGATCTCGGTGGCGTAGCGGCGCGCCATCTCGGCGAGCGTGCCCGGCAGGTAGCCCGCCTCGCTCAGCGCGGGTGACTGCAGGCCGAAGATCGGCCGTCGCGCCGGAATGTATTGCGCCAGACCGGCATAGCACCAGGAGAGGCCGTACATCGGGTGGATGCAGAACAGCGCACCGCCCGCCTCGGTGCCGTGCGGCACCCGATTGCGAATGGCGAGCAGGACGCCGAGGGCGTCGTCGGATTCGAGATCGGAGGTGAGGTCGTAGTCGCCGGCGGCGGACTGGGTGGCGTCGATCCGGTCGGCCAGCGCGGCCACCGTGGCATCGGTGAAGAACCACTGCACTCGCACCTCGGCGCCGACCCTGGTGCGCAGGCGGCTGATGGCTTTGGTGGCGACCAGGGAGTTGCCGCCCAGTTCGAAGAAGTCGTCGTCGAGGCCGACCTTGCCCGCGCCGAGCACCTCCGCGTAGACCTCGGCGACGGCGCGCTGCAACGGTGTGGTCGGCGGGCGGTAGGCGCGGGTGGTGAAGGCGGGTACGGGGAGTGCCTTGCGATCGAGCTTGCCGCTGGCGTTGAGCGGCAAGGACTTCAGCGTCACCAGGGTCGCGGGCACCATGTACGACGGGAGCGCCGCCCTGGCATGGGCGAGCAACACGGCTTGATCGAAACCGGCAGTGGCGGTGCCGCTTTCGATCGAGTAGCCGGCCGCTCGAGCTTCCTCGTCCGGCGCCTCGGTAGGTACCACGTAGCCGACCAGGCGATCTCCCGTCGGACCGTGAACGAGCGCGACGGCAGCGTGGCGGACACTGTGATGGTCGCGCAGGACGGCCTCGACTTCGCCGAGTTCGATGCGCTGCCCGCGCAGTTTCACCTGGAAGTCGCTGCGACCCAGGTATTCCAGGCTCTCGGCGGCCGTCCAGCGGACAACGTCACCGGTGCGGTACAGCCTGCCACCGCCCGGGTGGGCGACGAAACGTTCGGCGGTGAGAGTCGGAGCGCCGAGGTAGCCGCGAGCCAGCTGCACACCTTCCAGGTACAACTCCCCCGCGGTGCCGGGCGGTACCGGCCGTAGGTGACGATCGAGCACGTGCACTCGCGTGTTGGCGACCGGAGTGCCGATCGGAACACCAACGGCGGCACCAGCTTCGACAACCTCCGCGGTCGCCACGGTGGCCTCGGCGGGCCCGTACCAGTTGACCAGCGTCGCCGTGGGCAGCACCTGAGCGAACCGGCGAGCGGACGCGGACGACAGCGCCTCACCCGCGGCGAAGACCCGTCGTAGCGAGGGGAATTCGCCGTCGCAGCGCTCGGCGAGGAAGGCATCGAGCATCGACGGTACGAAATGCACTGTGGTGACTGCGCGTTCGGTGATCACCTCGGCCAGGTAGGCCGGGTCGCGGTGGCCGTCGGGGGCGGCGATCACCACGGTGGCGCCGGTGTGCAACGGCCACAGCAACTCCCAGGTGGAGATGTCGAAGGTGACCGGGGTCTTGTGCAGCACCACGTCGCCGGGGCCGAGCGGGTAGGTGCGCTGTGCCCAGCGGAACTGGTTGACCAGTTGCCGGTGGGTCAGCATGACGCCCTTGGGCTTTCCGGTGGACCCGGAGGTGTGGATGACGTAGGCGAGATTGCCTGCCTTCGGCAGCTCGAGATCCACTACGTCGTCACTGACAGCGGCTGTTTCGACGACCGGGATGTCCGAAGTGGTCGTGAATCCGGCGGCGGCGAGCACACAGATCGGAGCGGCGGCGGCCAGTACCCGCTCGGTCCGTTCGGCCGGATGGTCCGGGTCGACCGGAACGTAGGCCGCCCCGGTCCGCAGCACCGCGTAGATCGCCGTCACCAGGTCGATTCCGCGCCGCATCGCCACCGCGACGAGCGTCTCCGGCCGGGCGCCCCGTGCTCGAAGCGCGGTGGCGAACTTTCGTGCCCGTTCGTCGAATTCCGCGTAGGTATAGGTGGTTTCACCGTCGATCAGCGCGGTGGCGTGCGGTGTGCGCTTGACCTGCGCGTCGAACAATGACAGCAGGGTCGCGTCGTCGAGCAGTTCGGGGGCGTCGGTGGCGTTGATCGCCGCGACGGTCGCGCGCTCTTCCGCCAGCAGGACATCGATCTCGGCGAGCCTGGCCCGCGGGCTGGTGGTGAAACGGGCGAGCAGCATCGAAAAGCGTTGTGCCAGCGCGTTCGCGGTGTCCTCGCCGAACACATCGCGCAGGTACTTCACCGATACCCGCAGCTGCCCGTCGGCGACCACCTGCACGGTCAGCGGGTAGTGGGTGCCGTTGGCGGCGTCCATCCCGGTGACCGCGGCCGATCCGGACGCGGCCTGCGCCAGTCCCGCGCGGTCGACCGGGAACGACTCGAACACGACGAGCGAATCGAACAGCGCGTCGATGCCCGCGATCTCCTGGATCTCGCCGAGACCCAGGTAGTGGTGATCGAGCAGCGCGGCCTGGTCGTCCTGCAGTCTGCGCAGCAGCTCGGCGACGGTATCGCCGGGATGCACGCGCACGCGGATGGGAATCGCGTTGAGGAACAGTCCGACCATCCGCTCCACACCGTCGAGCTCGGCGGGCCTGCCGGACACGGTGGCGCCGAACACCACGTCGTCGCGGTCGACCAGCCGGGCGATGAGCAGACCCCATGCCGCCTGGACGACGGTGTTCACCGTGACGCCGAGGCTCGCGGCGAGCTCGCTCAGTGCGGTGGTATCGGCCGGGGAGAGCGCGAAGCCGGTTTCGCCGGTGCCCGTGGCGATCTCACGGCCCTGGTCGACGGGCGCGAGCGGAGTGGGCTCGGCCAGGCCGGTGAGCGCGGTGCGCCAGGCCGTCCTGGCGGCTTCGAGATCCTGGTCGACGAGCCAGGCCAGGTAGTCGCGATAGGGCGCGACCTTCGGCAGGCGCCTGCTCCGACCGCCGACCACGTACGCGGTGAGCAGTTCCTGCAGCAGCAGCGGGGTCGACCAGCCGTCGATCAGGATGTGATGGCTGGTGACGAGCAGGTGCGCGGTCTCCGCGGTGCGCACCATGGTGAACCGCAGCAGCGGGGCTGCCGTCATGTCGAAGTGCGCCGCCAGGTCGGCAGCGCGAATGCGCTGGTAGGCGGCATTGTCGGCGTCGATGACCTGCCACGGCACGTCGATGTCGTCGAGCACGACCTGCAGCGGGGTGCCCGCGGCGTCGGTGGCGAAGGCGACGCGCAGGTTGTCGTGCCGGTCGAGCACGGCCTGCGCAGCCTCGTGCAGGCGCTCGACGTCCACGGACAGATCGAGGTCGAGGACGAACTGGGTGATGTAGGGGTCGACCGAGTTCTCCGCGAGCAGGGCGTGGAACAGCATCCCCGATTGCAGTGGGGTCACCGGCCACACGTCGCTGAGCAGCGGGTAGCGGCGGACCAGGCGGGTCAGTTCGGTCTGGCCGAGACGCACCAGCGGGAAGTCCGACGGCGTGAATCCGCCCGCACCGGGCTGCAATCCGTGTTCGGCGAGACCGCCGAGCGCGCGGATCCAGTGTTCGGCGAAGGTTTTGACGGCGTCCGCGGTGAGTACGGCGGTGGCGTAGTCGAACCGGGCGACCAGGCCGTCGTCGGTGGCGTCGACGGTGAGTACCAATGCCAGGTCGTCGGTGGCGACATCGGTGTGCACGCGCGCGGGGCGCAGGTCACGCAGACGGACCGCGAACCGGCCGCGATCCAGGGTGCGGACGCTGTCGGAGGTCTCGGCGTCGAGGTAGCGGAGCAGGCCGAAACCGGCGCCGTGGGCGGGGACCGCGCGGCGCAGTTCCTTGATCTGGGCCAGGGCCGTTCCCGCGGCGGGACCGCCGACGAGCGCGTCGGCGACGTCGATGCCATCCAGGCGCAGCGCGAGCGGATAGTCGGTGGTGAACCCACCGACGACGTTCTCGGCATCGGATCGGCCGAGCAGACGCTGATCGGCGCGCAGCCGCACCACCGTGCCGATCGCCCGCGCGACGGCGGTGTCGGCCGCGGTGTGCAGGGCCAGCGCGGCGGCGGTGAGCAGCACCTCGTCGACGGTGGCGCGGTAGGCCTCGGCGACCGTGCGGACCGCGGTGGTGCCCTCACCGGTGATGCTCAGCGAGACCCGGTTGCGCTGGTGCAGATCGGCGGATTCGCCTGCCCTGGAACGGATCGCGCGATGCCAGTATTCGCGTTCGGTGCGCGCGGGGGCGGTGGACGGGTAGTCGGCGAGTCTGCGCACCAGGTCACCGAGTCCGGCATCCGGCGCGGCGGGTGCGGCGTGGCGGCCGCGGCTCCAGGCCGAGGTCAGCTGGTCGACCACGGCGCGCCACGAATTCTCGTCCAGGACGAGAGCATTCGCGACGACGACCAGAGTCGCCGAGTGCTCGGCGTCGCCGGTGAGGATGAAGTGGATATTGCGACCCTCGTCCGGGTCGAGCGCGGCGGCGGCCGCGGCGACGATGTCGTCGACCGGCAGTGAGGACTCACCGTCTTCGGTGTCGAGCCTGCGGAACGCGCCGCCGATGCGTTCTTCGGGCGGCGGGATGCGCAGCACCGGGGTGTCGCCGGTGCGGTCGAGCAGCGCCCAGAGCATCGGGTGCTGGTTCATCACCGCGGTCGCGGCGGCGGCGACGGCCTGGTCCGGGCAGTCGGCCGGTACCTCGAGCAGCACGGCACGCGGTTCGACCGCGGTCTCCCCCGCTTCGATGAGCTGGGCGGCGGTCGCGGTGAGCGGGAGCGAGGCGGACGGGGCACTCGGTGCCACGGTCACCTCGGCACGGTCGGCGAGCGCGATGACGGTGCGCGCGTCGAACAGATCACGCGGCCGCAGGACCACGCCGGCCGACCCGGCCCGCGACACCACCTGGATGGCGGTGATGCTGTCGCCGCCGAGGGCGAAGAAGTCGTCGTCGAGGCCGACCCGGTCACGGCCGAGCACGTCGGCGATCACCCGCGCGACGGTCTTCTCGGCGCTGGTGCGAGGCGGGCGGTAATCGCGGCGGGCGGTGACCGGGTCCGGCAGCGCGCGCCGGTCCAGCTTGCCCGCGGGGGTCAGCGGAATCTCGTCGAGGACGACGATCGCGGCGGGCACCATGTAGCCGGGCAGCACCTGCGCGGCGAGCGCGGTGAGTTCGGCGGTATCGAGGTGGCGGCCCTGCTCGGCCATGACATAGGACACGAGCATGGTCGAACCGGAGCCGTTGTCGCGGCCGAGCGTGGCGACCCAGGAGACACCTGGCGCGGCGGCCAGCACGGCGTCGATCTCGCCGAGTTCGATCCGCAGACCACGGATCTTGACCTGGAAGTCGTTGCGGCCCTGGAACTCCAGGACATCAGCGCGGCGGCGGACGAGGTCGCCCGTGCGGTAGAGCCGGGCGCCGCCGTCGCCGATCTCGGCGGCGAAGGGGTCCGCGACGAAGCGGGACGCGGTCAGGGCGGGGCGCTGGTGGTAGCCGCGGGCGAGCTGGATTCCGCCGAGGTAGAGCTCGCCGGTGACCCCTTCGGGGACGGGGCGGAGGCGTTCGTCGAGGATCAGGGCGCGGATGCCGCGGATCGGGCCGCCCATGTGGACGGGGTCGCCGGGGTGCAGTGCGTCGCTGATGGTGGTCATGACGGTGGTCTCGGTGGGGCCGTAACCATTGTGGAAGTGCCGCTGGGGCAACGTGTTCCAGCGTGCGGCCAGGTCGGCGGGGACGTGTTCGCCGCCGACGATCAGGGCGCGCAGGCCAGGGACGCCGTCGGGATCCAAGGTGGCGAGGACCGACGGGGTCAGGAAGGTGTGGGTCACGCCCTCGGTGCGGATCAGTTCGGCGAGTTCGGTCCCACCGACATACCCGGTCGGCGCCACCACGAGGGTGCCGGCGCCACCGATGGCGAGCAGCAGCTCCAGCATGGAAGCGTCGAACGACGGGGAGGCGAAAGCCAGTGCGCGCGTGTCGGAGTCGAGGTGGTAGCGCTGTTTCTGCTCGGCGCAGAAGTTGGCGAGTCCGGCGTGGGTGACGACGACGCCCTTGGGTACGCCGGTCGAGCCGGAGGTATAGATCATGTACGCCGCGTTGCCGGTGCTCGGCGGTGCGAGTAGTTCGATTTCGCGCAGGCTCACGGTCGCGCACCCGGCGATTTCGGCGGTGAATGCGCGATCGTCGAGTGCGACCCAGCCCCCGTCGCCGGGCAGTTCGGGCAGCCCGGCGAGTTCGGCGGCGAGGGTGATGCCGAAGACGGCACCCGAGTCGGCGACCATGTGACTGATCCGCTCGGCGGGGTAGGCCGGGTCGATCGGCACGATCACCGCGCCGGTGCGGGCGATCGCCCAGACCGCGAGCACCGATTCGACCGACCGCCGAATCGCCACGGCGACAGCGGCTTCCGGGCCCGCACCGCGGGCGATGAGGCCGCGGGCCAGCTGGTTGGCGGCGGCGTCGAGCTCAGTGTAGGTGAATCCGCGACCGTCGCCGCGCAGGGCGATGCCGGTCGGATTGGCCCGCACCGCATCGTCCAGCAACTGGGCGAGGGTGCGTGCGGGCTCGGCCGCCGGGCCCGCGAAGGTGGTTTGCGCGCGGAACTCGGCGGGGTCGAGCAGGGCGATATCGCCGACGGCGAGGTCGGGGTCGGCGGCTACCGCGGCGAGCAGGCGGGTGAACCGCTCGCCGAAGCTCCGCACGGTCGTCGCGTCGAACAGATCTGTGGCATAGGTGAATTCGGCGTGCATGCCGCCGTTGTCCGGCTGCTCGCGCACAGTGAGCAACAGGTCGAACTTGGCCTCAGCGGTGCGGGCGTCCAGCGCGCCCACCGTGATCGCGGGCAGCTCGAAGGCGACCGGGGCGAGGTTCTCGAACGACAGCGCCACCTGGAACAGCGGATGCCGACCCGCCGATCTGGCGGGCTGGACCGCCTCGACCACCCGCTCGAACGGGACGTCGGCGTGGGCGAAGGCGCGCAGATCGGTGTCGCGGGTCTGCGCCAGCAGGGCGGTGAACGGTGCGCTCTCGGTGATCCGGCTGCGCAGCACCAGGGTGTTGACGAACATGCCGACCAGGTCGTCGAGCTCACGGGCACCACGTCCCGCGATCGGGGTCCCGATGGCGACATCGTCGGTACCGCTGAGCCTGGCCAGCAGCACCGCGAGCGCGGCCTGCACGACCATGAACACCGTGGCACCCTGCGCGCGGGCCAGCCCGGCGAGCTCGGCGTGCAGTGCGGCGTCGATCGTGAAGGTGCTGGTGGCGCCGGCGAACGACTGCACCGTCGGGCGCGGGCGGTCGGCGGGGAGCGCGATCTCCTCGGGCAGACCGGCGAGTTCGTCGTGCCAGTAAGCCAGCTGGGCGGCGGCCGTGGAGGCCGGGTCCGACTCGTCGCCGAGTGAGTCTCGCTGCCACACCGCGTAATCCGCGTATTGCAGCGGCAGCGGCGGCCAACCGGGCGTGGACCCTGCCGTGCGCGCGGTGTAGGCGAGAACGAGGTCGCGGGTGAGCGGCCCCATGGAGAAACCGTCCGCGCTGATGTGGTGGGCGACGAACACCACGACGTGGTCGTCGGCGCCGAGTCGCAGCAGTCGCAACCGGACCGGCGGCTCGGCGGTGACATCGAAACCGGTGGCAACGATCTGGCGCACCTCGTCGGCGAGGGTGTCGGCAGTGACCGGCACCGGCGTCAGATCGACGTGCATCGCGTCGGGCGCGAGGACATCTTGGAACGGCACGTCCGCATGCGCCGGGTAGCGGGTACGCAGTACTTCGTGACGGGCGAACAGGTCGGCTACCGCGAGGCCGAGCGCGGGCACGTCGAGTGCACCGCTGAGGCGGATCGCGGCCGGGATGTTGTAGACGGTGGCGTCGGGGTCGAGTTGGTTGAGCAGCCACATCCGCTGCTGTGCCAGCGACAACGGCACCCGCTGCGGGCGCGGTCCGGCGAGCAGCCGGGGCGCGGTGGCCTCGTCCGATCGGTGCACGCGCAGGGCGAGATCGGCCACCGTCGGTGCTTCGAACAGCAGGCGAACGCCGACCGCGCGATCGAGCGCGGTACCGATCCGGGCCGCGGCCCTGGTGGCGAGTAGCGAGTTGCCGCCGAGGGCGAAGAAGTCGTCGTCGGCGCCGACCGAGGCTACGCCGAGGATCTCGCCGTAGACCTCCGCGACCGCCTGCTCGGTGGGCGTCGCTGGGGCACGGAAGCTGGCGGCCTCGAAGACCGGCGCGGGCAACGCCTTTCGATCCAGCTTCCCGTTGACGGTATACGGCAGTTCGTCGAGGACAACGAAGGCGTCGGGCACCAGATAGGTCGGCAGCTTTTCCTTGAGCACGGACTTCAACTGCGCGGCATCGAGATCGGCGCCGACCACATAGGCGACCAGCCGATCACCGAAGTGGGCGTCGGTGCGGGCCAGCACGGCGGCCTGGCTCACCCCCGGCAGCCCGAGCAGAACAGCTTCGACCTCACCGGGCTCGACCCGGAAACCACGGACCTTCACCTGGAAGTCACTGCGGCCCAGGTAGATCAGCTCACCGGACGCACCTGCTACCGGAGCGGCCGACATTGCGGTGCGGGCCACCAGGTCGCCGGTGCGGTACATACGGGCACCGGGTTCGAAGGGATCGGCGAGGAAGCGTTCGGCGGTCAGGGCGGCCTTGCGGAGGTATCCGCGCGCGAGCTGGATACCACCGAGGTACAGCTCACCCCTGATGCCGGGGGCGACGGGGCGCAGACGCTCGTCGAGGACATAGACGCGGCTGTTCCATTCAGGGGCACCGATCGGCACGGTCAGCACGTCGGCGGTGGTGACGCGGTGGTCGGTGATGGAGACGGCTGCCTCGGTGGGACCGTAGAGGTTGTCGATCCTGGTTTCGGGCAACGCCTTCAGCAGGCGTTGGGCCAGCGCGGCGGGCAGCGCTTCACCGATCGCGAGGATGCGGGTCAACGCGACGATGCGGGGTGCGGCGGCGCTGTAGTCGTTGTGCGCGTACGACTCCCAGTAACCCGAGAGCGCGTCGAGCAGAGACGGCACGGCGGTGAGCGTGGTGACGCCGGCGTCGGCGATGAGGGCGTCCAGATAGGCGGGGTCGCGGTGGCCGTCGGGGGCGGCGATCACCAGGCGGCCACCGCAGACGGCGGCGGACCAGAATTCCCAGACCGACAGGTCGAAGGTGGCGGGGGTCTTCAGCAGGAAGACATCGGCGGCGTCAGTACCGAATTCGGCTCGTAGCCAGTGCAACTGGTTCATCACAGCCACGTGCGGCACCGCGACGCCCTTGGGGCGACCGGTGGAGCCGGAGGTGAAGATGACGTAGGCGGTGTTCTCCGGGTGCAGCGGCGCACGGCGATCGGCATCGGTGATCGGGCCGGGGTCGGCGGAGGCGATCACCGGGTGGTCGACCCGCACCACCGGCGCGGCATCGGTGCGGAAACCGCTGGTGAGCACACAGATCGGGGCGGCCGTGTGCAGGATGTAGTCGGTGCGGTCGGCGGGCTGATCGGGGTCGATGGGCACGTAGGCGCCGCCGGAGCGGGTCACCGCGAACATGGCGACGACGAGATCGATCGAACGCGGCAGGGCGATCGCGACCAGCGACTCGGGTCCGACACCGATCGAGATCAAGTGGCGCGCGAGCCTGTTCACCCGCGCGTCGAACTCGGCGTAGGTGAGCTCCAGACGACCCTCGGGCAGATCCGCGACGAGCGCGATGGCGTCGGGCCGAGCGACCAGCGGCAGGTCGGCGAGCGTGCCACCGGGCACTGCCAGATCCGCCGCACCGCTGACGATTTCGGCCGCGAGCTCAGCGGGGGTACGCAGGTCGACATCGCCGACCACCACGGACGGCTCGCGCACGAACGCGGCGAGCAGCAGCTCCAGCCGGTCCGCGAAGGTGGCCACCGTCGAGGCGTCGAAAAGATCGGTGGCGTAGGTGAAGAAGCCCTCGATGCCCGCGGGTGCCCCGGCCGCGTCGTAACCGTCTCCGACGATCAGATGCAGATCGAATTGCGACACAGCGAGTTCCGTGGAAACCGGCGCGATCCGCAGCCCGGGCAGCTCCAGTTCGGCGCGGTCGACATTCTGGAAGGAAAGGCCCACCTGGAAGAGCGGATGACGGGCGGTGGAGCGCGGTGGATCGAGGACATCGACGAGTCGCTCGAACGGCACGTCGGCGGCGGCGAACGCGGCCAGATCGCTGGTGCGCTGGGCGGCGAGCAGCTCGTCGAATGTCGACCCACCGTCATAGCGTGTGCGCAGGACGACGGTGTTGACGAACATGCCGATCAGATCGTCGAGTTCACGCTCACCGCGCCCGGCGACCGGGGTGCCCACCGCCACGTCGGCGGCACCCGACAGCCTGGCCAGCAGCACCGCGAAGGCGGTGTGCAACACCATGAACACGGTCGCGCCACGCTCGCGCGCGATCCGCGCGAGCGCCGCGTGGGTCTGCGCGTCGATGCGCACCGGCACTCGCCCACCGGCGAGTGAGGCGAGGGCTGGGCGCGGGTAGTCGGTGGGCAACTCGAGCAGATCCGGCAGGTCGGCGAGTTCGGACCGCCAGTACGAGAGCTGTTGGGCAGCAGCCGAATCCGGCTGGTCTTCCGTGCCGAGCCGGTCCAGCTGCCACAACGCGTAGTCGGCGTACTGCACCGGCAGTGCGGCCCAATCCGGGGCGTGCCCGGCGGCGCGGGCCAGGTAGGCGGTGGTCACGTCGCGTACGAGCGGCACCATCGAGGAGGCGTCAGCGGCGATGTGGTGCACCACCACGGCGAGCACGTATTCGGTGGGTGCGTCCGGCGCGTTCCCGGTGACGTCGAGCAGCCGAACCCGCAGCGGAACCTCGGTGGTCACATCGAACGCGGTCGACGCGAGTGCGCGCACCTGCTCGATCAGCCCGGTCGCGGTGCCCGAGGCGCCGTCGGCGGCCGTGCCCACCCGGTACACAGCGAGGTCGAGATCCACCTCGTCGGCCGGCAGGATCTGCTGGATCGGGCCGTTCGTGGTGTCGGGGTAGATCGTGCGCAGGACCTCGTGCCGGGCCAGCACGTCGCGCAGGGCCGCGGTGAGGGCGGGGACGTCGAGGGTGCCGGTCAGGCGGAGGGCGAAGGGGAGGTTGTAGGCGGCGGCTCCGTCTTCGGCGCCCTGGTCGAAGCGGTTGAGGAACCACATGCGGCGCTGGGCGGGCGAGAGGGGCAGCTCGGCGGGGCGAGGCAGGGTGCCGAGACCGCTGGTCGGTTCGGCCGCCGCATCGGGGTCGAGGGCGGCGGCGAGTCCCGCGACGGTGGGTGTCTCGAAGAGGGTGCGTACGGCGACTCGACCGCCGGTGGCGGCACCGAGGCGGGCGACCAGGCGGGTGGCGATCAGCGAGTTGCCGCCGAGGGCGAAGAAGTCGTCGTCGGCGCCGATGTCGGTGCGGCCGAGCACTTCCCCGAACAGGCCGGCGACGAGCCGCTCCTGCGCGGTGCCCGGCGCACGGAAGGCCCGGGTCGTGAAGCTCGGCGACGGGAGCGCCTTGCGGTCGAGTTTGCCGCTGGGGTTGAGCGGCAACGCGTCGAGCACGGTGATCGAGGCCGGAACCATGTAGGCCGGCAGGGTTTTCGAGACAGTCGCCTGGAGCCGGTCCGGCACAGCGGCATAGCCGGGAGCGGGCACCACATAGGCGACCAGCTGGTCACCGAGCTCGGTCGACGCCACCAATGCCACTGCCTGGCTGACGGTTTCGTGTGCCAACAGCGCGGTCTCGATCTCCCCGAGCTCGATCCGCTGACCACGGAACTTCACCTGGAAGTCGATGCGCCCCAGGTAGTCCAGCCGGTGGGGTGCGTTCGAGCTGGGCTGACGCCACACCACCAGGTCAC
Source organism: Nocardia sp. FBN12 (assembly GCF_054031145.1). Lineage (NCBI taxonomy): Bacteria > Bacillati > Actinomycetota > Actinomycetes > Mycobacteriales > Nocardiaceae > Nocardia > Nocardia sp. FBN12. The sequence continues at coordinate 6,825,494 of NZ_CM132926.1, read as the reverse complement.
CGGTGCGATACATGCGCGCGCCCACCACGGGCCCGCCGCTTGCTCCGTCGGCCACGCCACCATCAGCTGATCCGCTGACGGAAGCCGCTGCGGCGAAGGGGTCAGCGACGAAGCGATCGGCGCTCAGGCCGGGCCGGGCGACGTACCCGCGGGCGAGCTGGTCGCCCGCGAGATACAACTCACCCGCGATACCTGGCGGCACGGGTCGCAGCCGCTCGTCCAGGACGTATACGCGAGTGTTCCACTGCGGCAGGCCGATCGGCACCGAGCGCTCACCCGGACGAGCGGGCCAGTAGGTCACCGAGACGGCCGCCTCGGTCGGCCCGTACAGGTTGTGCAACCGGGCCGAGCTCACCGCGGCCATGGCATCGACGGTCTCCGCGGGCAGCGCCTCCCCGATCACGAAGATCTCGCGCAGCGACGCCAGCCCGGCGTGGTGACCGTCTCCCCCGGACGCGATGACAGCACCCGGCCCGGACGGCCCGTCGGGGGCAACGGACGCGCCGCTGCCCGCTGCTGCTTGCGCCGCGAACACCGTGAGCATCGACGGGACGAAGTCCGTGACGGTCACCGAGTGCCGCGCGATCAGGTCGATCAGATACGCGGGGTCGCGGTGGCCGTCCGGGGTGGCGAGCACCAGTTTCGCGCCGACCCGCAGCGGCATGAAGTAGCCCCACAGCGACACGTCGAAGGTGGTTGCCGTCTTCTGCAGGTACACATCACCCAGTGCCAGTGGGTATTTCGCCAGCATCCAGACCAGCTGGTTGCCGATGGCGGCGTGCGAGATCGCGACACCCTTGGGCTTGCCGGTGGACCCCGAGGTGAAGATGACGTACGCCGGGTTTTCGGGGCGCAGCGGTACCCGCAATTCCGGCGCGAGCACCGGATCACCCTGTACCCCAGCGAGATCGAGCTCATCGAGCAACAACAACGAGGTGCCGTGCGGGACCGCGACGGCATCGGCGCGGGTGCTCAGCACACAGGCGGGCCGGGCGGTGTCGAGGATGTAGGCGATGCGCTCGGCCGGATGATCCGGGTCGAGCGGCACAGCGGCGCCGCCCGCGGCGAGCACCGCGTACATGCCGATCACCAATTCGGGCGAGCGCCGGATCGCGAGGCCGACCAGGCTTTCCGGCCCGACGCCCGCCTCGATCAGCACCCGCGCGAGCGTGTTCACCCGATCGTCGAACTGCCGATAGGTCAGCTCGGTGTCCTCGAAGACCAGCGCGGTGGCGTCCGGATGCATCTGCACCGCACGGCGATACGCCTCGAGCACCGGTTCCGGCGCCACCGGATGCCGGGTGTCGTTCCAGCGCACCAGGGTCTGCGCGCGCTCGACCTCGGTGAGTAGATCGATCTCGCCGATCGCGACATCGGCGTCGGCGGCGACCGCCTCGAGCAACCGCGTGAACCGGGCCGCCATGGTCTCGACGGTGTCGGGATCGAACAGATCGGTGGCGTAGTTGAACGACGCGGCCATCGGTTCGGTCGGATCGGCGCCGGGCACGATCGTGAGCTGCAGATCGAAACGTGCCACCGCACCGTCGAATTCGACCGGCGTGGCGTCGAGGCCGGGTAGTCGCAGGCTCGGCAGATCGAGATTCTGGAAGAACAGGGCCACCTGGAACAGCGGGTGATGCGCCTGCGAACGCACCGGATCGAGCAGCTCGACCAGCCGCTCGAACGGCAGATCCGCGTGGGCGAAGGCGGCGAGGTCGGCACGTTTGGTCGCGCGCAGCAATTCGGCGAAGCTCGCGCGCGGGTCGAGCTGCGAGCGCAGGACCAGCGTGTTGACGAACATGCCGATCAGGTCGTCGAGCTCGCGGGCACCGCGCCCGGCCACCGGGGTGCCGATGGCGATGTCGTCGGTGTGCGCGATCCGACCCAGCAGCACCGCGAAAGCCGCGTGCACGACCATGAATTCGGAGGTGCCGCTGCGCTGGGCGAGCGCGGCGACCGCGCCGTGCACCGCTGCCGGGATCTGGAAGCCGAATTCGGCTCCGCGACCGGTGAATACGGGTGGGCGAGGGCGATCGGTGGGCAGGTCGAGCCGGTCGGGCAGGCCGGCCAGCGCCGTACGCCAGTGCGAGATCTGCGCGGCGGCCACCGAATCCGGGTCGGTTTCGGCACCGAGCAGCTCGCGATGCCACAGTGTGTAGTCGGCGTACTGCACCGGCAGCGGCTGCCACCTCGGCCGCGAACGGTTGCGGCGAGCCAGGTAGGCACCGAGCAGGTCGCGCAGCAGCGGTGCCACCGAGGCGCCGTCGGCGGTGATGTGGTGCAGGGCCACGGCGAGCACGTGATCGTGCGGTCCGAGCTCGGCCAGCGCCACCCGGAACGGCACGCCCGCGGCGACATCGAAGCCGGTGCTCGCGAATTCCCCCAGCCACAGCGGTAATTCGTCCTCGGTGAGCGAGTCGACCAGCACGTCGGGCACCGCGTCGGCCATCGGCAACACCACCTGGTGGCCGACACCGTCGACCACCGCGCCGTCACCGTCAGCGCGCGCCTCGTCAGCGTTGTAGACCGGGTACCACGTGCGCAGGGATTCGTGGCGCCCCACCAGATCCGACAACGCCGCGTGCAGCGCGCGAGCGTCGAACGGCCCGGACAGGCGAAGCGCGAACGGGATCGTCTCGGCCGTGGAACTCGGATCGAATTGGTTGAGGAACCACATCCGCTGCTGCGCGGGCGAGAGCGGGATCAGCTCGGGTCGGCCACGCGGTGTCAGCGGCGCCTGCCCGCCTGACCCCTTCAACGGTTCGAGCAGCGCGGCAAGCCCAGCGACAGTGGGGCTTTCGAACAGATGACCAGCGGGCACCCGCGCCGAGAGCTCCGCACCGAGCCGAGCCGCCGCCTGAGTCGCGAGCAGCGAATTGCCGCCGAGCGCGAAGAAGTCGTCATCGGCGCCGACCGGGTTCTCCGGGGCGAGGAGCTCGGTGAAGATCTGCGCCACAAGCTCTTCCATCGCACCCGTCGGCGCCCGGAATTCCTCGGCGCGCAACGTCGGCGCGGGCAGCGCGGCCCGGTCGAGCTTGCCGACGGGAGTCAGCGGAATGGTGTCGAGCACGGTCAGCGCGGTCGGCACCATGTGCGCGGGCAGGCCCGCTCTGGCGTGCGCGAACAGCGCGTCGGTGTCGATCAGCGCACCGGGCGTCGCATGCACGTACGCGGCGAGAATCGTGGTGCCGTTGTCGAGTTCATGGCCGAGGGTCACCGCGAAGTCGACGGTGTCGTGCGCGGTGAGCACGGTGTCGATCTCACCCAGCTCGATCCGGAACCCGCGCACCTTCACCTGGAAGTCGTTGCGCCCCACGAACTCGATCGCGCCGTCGACCCGGCGACGTACCAGGTCGCCGGTGCGGTACATCCGCCCGTCGGCCCCCGCGAAGGGATCGACCACGAAGCGCGACGCGGTCAATCCCGGCTGCCGGTGATACCCGCGCGCCAGCCCGTTACCCGCGATGTACAGCTCGCCGATCATCCCGTCGGGCACCCGGACCAGGCGCTCGTCGAGCACGTACTCGGTCACCCCACGCAGCGGGGCCCCGATGTTCATCGTGTCGCCGACCACCAGCGGTGCGCTGATATTCGTCACGATGGTGGTCTCGGTCGGCCCGTAGCAGTCGTGGAACCGGCGCGAATCGGTGGCCCAGCGCCGGATCAGATCCGGTGGGCACGCCTCGCCACCGGTCGTGACCACGGCCAGCGCGTCGAGACCGGCCGGATCGAGTGAGGCCAGCGCGGCCGTGGTGATGAACATGTGCGTGACGGCTTCCCGGCGCAGCACCTCGGCCAGCTCGGCGCCGCCGAGCACGCCCGCGGGCACCAGCACCATCGCGGCCCCTGCGCCCACCGCCATCAGCAGTTCGAGCACGGCGCCGTCGAAGGACGGCGACGCGAAATGCAGAGTCCGCGACGACGGTTCGATCCCGTAGTGCGCGCGCTGCTCGGCGCAGTAGCCGGCCAGCCCGGCGTGCGTGACCACCACGCCCTTGGGCAAGCCCGTTGAGCCGGAGGTATACACCACGTACGCGGGGTGCTGCAGCCGCAGCGTGCGCACCCGGTCGGCGAAGGTCACCGGGTCGCCGGACTGATCGTCGGTGGCGCGCCGCACGCTCGCGTCATCGAGGCACAACCACTCGAGCGCACCGGGCAGCCGGTCCATCGCCGCACCGACCGCCACACCGAGCACCGCGCCGGAATCGTCGAGCATGTGGCGCACCCGGGCAGCCGGATAGTTCGGGTCGACCGGCAGGAACGCCGCGCCCGCCTTGGCCACCGCCCACATCGCCAACACCGATTCCGGCGAACGCGGGATGCCGACGGCCACCACGTCCTCGGGACCGACACCACGGGCGATCAGCAGCCGCGCCAGCCGGTTGGATCGTTCGTCGAGCTCGGCGTAGGTCCAGCGCACCGGCGCGGAGACACCGTCGTCCCACGACAGCGCGAGCCCACCGGGATTGGACTCCACCGCCACGGACAGCAGTTGCGGCAGCGACTTCCCGCGCTGCCGGGCACGGGCGCCGGACGCCCGGGTCGCCCGGGTCACGACAGTTCCATCCGATCGACGGAGTCGACTTGCCGTTGCCCGGTCATGCACACCTCGTACCGATCTCGACGCGCACCGGCACGTCGCGCACCGCGCGGACCAGCCAGTGTTCGTTCCACCTATCCATCCATCCCGACCACCGTGCGCCGCTCGTGCGGCTGCCCGGCGTTGCCGATCATCTCACCGATCGCGACAATCCTCGCACCGGTCCCGTCGCCCGGTTCGGCGACTGCCACCGCGGACTCGGTGAACACGTGGCTCACCTCGTCCGCACCCCCCTGATCTGCCCCCAGCACCAGCGTCGCACCCGCGATCGCGGCCGAGACGATCTCGAGCACCCCCACCACCGAATCCGGTCGACCAGCCGCTCGCGTGCGCGATTCGAAAGTCAGCCCGGTGCGCTCGGCGACCTGTTCGGCCGCGGCCGCCAACTCGTCGTAGCTCAGCGTGCGGCCACCGCCGACGAAGGCCACGTCGTCGCCGCGCAGCGCCCGCGTGCGATGGGCGTAGCCGATCGGGCGCGGCGACTCGGCGGCCAGTTCGGCGTGCAGCGCGGGATCGGCCAGGTCGTACCAGTCCAGGCCGTCGGGCGCGTCGAGGATGTCGATGGTCAGGCCGAGTTTCACCTCGAGGCTGCCCGGCAGCCCCGCGTCCATCGTCATCAACGGCACCACCGCGGCACCGGCCTTGAGCACCGCCCAGGTCGCGATCGCCGCGTCCATCCCGCGGTCTAGACGAATGGCGACTCCGGTGCCAGGCCCTGCTCCGCGCGCGATCAGCGAGCGCGCCAATTGCGAAGAGCGGGCATCGAATTCGGCGTAGGCGAGCTCGGCTTCGCCCAGGTCGAGGGCAGGCGCGTCCGGGTCTTCCTCGACGGCGGAGGCCAGTTCCTGCGCCAGGGCGGCACCGTTGGCCGACGGCGCGGGGGCATAGGCGGCCGCGGTCAGCGCGCGTTCGCGTTCGCCCGCGTCACGCAGGTCGATATCGCCGACGCGCACCGCGGGGTCGGCGGCGACCGCGGTGACGATCTCGGTGAGCCCGCGGGCGAAGGCCGCGACGGTGGGCTCGTCGAAAAGGTCGGTGGCATATGTGAAGACGACGCCGATCTCATCGGGTTCGCCAGCGGCCGACAGTCGCGGTTCGACATTGACCTGCAGGTCGAACTTGGCGGGCCGGGCCGCGAGATCCATCGCCTCGATGGTGAGGCCGGGCAGGCGGAGCACGGGGGTCTCGTTGTTGTGGAACGAGAGCACCACCTGGAACAGCGGGTTGTGCGAGACCGTGCCGGTCGGAGCCACCTCCTCGACGACCCGCTCGAACGGCAGGTCGGCGTTGGCGAACGCGGCGAGACCGACTTCGCGTGCGGCACTGACCAATTCGTCGAAGCCGCGTTGTGGATCGACTTCGGTGCGCAGGGTCAGGGTGTTGACGAACATGCCGACCAGGTCGTCGAGCTCGGGTTCGCCTCGTCCGGCGATCGGCGTGCCGATCGCGATGTCGGTGCTGCCGGAGATCCGGGCGAGCAGCACGGCCAGTGCCGCGTGCACGACCATGAACAGCGACGCGTTGTGCGTGCGGGCGATCTCGACGAGATGGGCGTGGATCTCGGCGGGCAGGATGGTGCTCACATCGGCGCCACGCAACGAGGCGTGCGAGGGGCGTGGATGGTCGTGCGGCAGTTCGACCGTGCCGGAATGACCGGCCAGGGTGTGTCGCCAGAAGGCCAGTTGCCGCGCGGCGGTGGAATTCTCGTCGGTTTCGGAGCCGAGCACCGCGCGCTGCCACAGCGCGTAGTCGGCGTACTGCACCGGCAGCGGCGCCCACGCCGGTGAGCGACCTTCGACGCGCGCCCGGTAGGCGATCACGAGGTCGCGGGCCAGCGGCGCGAGCGAGCCACCGTCGGCGATGATGTGCTGCACCACCACGGCGAGCACATGCTCCTCCTCCGCGAGCGGATCATCGCCGGGGACCGTGAACAGCCCGGCGCGCAGCGGAACTCGGTCGGCGACATCGAAACCGCCTGCGAGCAAGCGCATTATCCGATCGCGCGGGTCGTCGCACTCCTCGATCGCGAGCCCGGTCGGCAGCACCGCGCTGACGGGCAGGATCTCCTGGTACGGAACAGCTTCGGTGTCATCGGCCGGGAATCGGGTGCGCAGCGCCTCGTGCCGTTCGAGCACATCGGCGACGGCATAGCGCAGCGCCGAGGTGTCGAGCGCACCGCGCAGCCGCAGCACCAGCGGAATGTTGTACGCGGGTGAGTCCGGGTCGATGCGGTTGAGCAACCACATCCGCTGTTGCGCGGGCGAGAGCGGAATGACGCCACGATCCTGCGCCGGGATCAGCGGCGGTCGTGGCGCGGCCACCGCACCGGGGCGCACACGGGCGGCGAGCGAGCCGACGGTCGGCGCCTCGAACAGGTCACGTACCACCAGGTCGGTGCTGAGCGCCTGGTCGATGCGGGCGATGGCCCTGGTGGCCAGCAGCGAGTTGCCGCCGCGGTCGAAGAAGTTGTCGTCCAGCCCGATCTCGGGCACGCCGAGCAGGGTCGCGAAGACCTCGGCGACGCTGAGTTCGATGGGCGTGGTCGGGGCGCGGAAGGTGGTGGCGGCGGTGAACTCCGGTGCGGGCAGCGCGGCGCGGTCGAGTTTGCCGTTGGTGGTCATCGGTAGTTCCCCGACCACCACCACAGCGTCGGGAACCATGTAGCCGGTGAGGAATTCGCCGACGGCGGCGCGCACGTCCACCGGGTCGAGAGCTGTCTCCGAGGCAGGCACGACGTAGGCGATCAGGCGGTCACCGGCGTGCTCGTCGGCGCGCACGATCACCGCGGACTGGCCGACGCCGGGCACGCGGAGCAGCGCGGCCTCGATCTCGCCCGGTTCGATCCGGAAGCCGCGCAGCTGGACCTGCTGGTCGCCGCGCCCGCCGTATTCGAGAGTGGGGGTGCCGCGGAAACCGATCCACCGGCCGAGGTCGCCGGAGCGGTAGCGGCGGGCACCCGGTTCGCCGAACGGGTCGGCGACGAAGCGGGTGGCGGTGAGGCCCGGCTTGCCGAGGTAGCCGCGTGCGAGCTGGTTGCCCGCGATATAGAGCTCGCCCGCGACGCCGAACGGGACAGGGCGCAGACGGTCGTCGAGGACGACCACCGACAGTCCGGGCAGCGCACGACCGATGAGACTGCCTGCCAGTTCGGCGGAAGTGTCGCGCCGATCCGCCGCCGCGTCCGCATCCGAGCCGGCCCGATCGGCCACGATCTCCGCCGTCCGCGAAGTCAGAACCTGGTGCGAGACATGGACGGTCGTTTCGGTGATGCCGTACATGTTGACGAGTTCTGGTGCGCCCGCGCCATTTCCGTAGCGGTCGTACCAGCGGTTAAGCTTGCGGGGGTCCAGCGCCTCGCCGCCGAACACCACGTAGCGCAGCGGTAGCGGTGCGGCTCCGGCGGCCTGCGCGGCGCGGTCGGCTTCGTCGAGTTGGGCGAAGGCCGTGGGGGTTTGGCTCAGCACCGTCACGTGTTCGCGGGCCAGCAGTTCGCGGAATTCGATCGGCGAGCGAGAAGTCAGGTGGTCGACGACGACGACCGACGAACCGCCCGCCAGCGCGCACCACAGCTCCCAGACGGAGAAGTCGAAGGCGAAGGAGTGGAAGACCGTCCACACGTCGTCGGCGTCGAAGGCGAACAGCAGTTGGGTGTTGGCGAACAGCTCGAGCACATTGCGGTGAGTCACGCCGACACCCTTGGGCAGGCCGGTGGAACCCGAGGTGTAGATGACGTACGCGAGGTGGTCCGGGCGCAGCGGGGCGTGGCGCTCACCGGGCCGCAGCGGCGCGGCGGAGAAGGCGCCCTCTTCGCCGAGCAGCACCACCGGCAGGTTCGCCAGTGAGGTACCCAACGGCACCGTCGACAGTGGATCACCATCGACCGGCGCCTTCAGTCGATCACCCTCGCCCGAAGTCGTCAGCAGGACAGTGGGTTTCGCGTCGGAGATCACGTATTCCAGCCGCTGCGCGGGATATCCGGAATCGATCGGGAGATATCCGGCGCCGGAGAGCAGCACGGCCAGTAAAGCGACCGGGAGCTCCGCCGTGCGCGGAACAGCGACGGCCACCAGTGTTTCCGGTCCGGCGCCCTGCGCGATGAGCGCGCGGGCGAGTGCCGACGCGCGGCCGAGGAGGTCGGCGAAAGTGACGGACTCCGCCCCCGCCCTGATCGCGATCGCCTCGGGTCGCTGCTGGGCCTGGATCGTGATGAGATCGGCGAGCGTCACCTCGGGCACGGCGACACCGGGTGAATTGCCTTCGCGCAGCACGAGTTCGCGCTCACCGGGAGCGAGCACATCGATATCGCCGACCGGTTTGCGGGGATCGGCGACGATCGCGGCCAGTACCCGCGTCCAGCGATCGGCGAAGTCGGCGACGGTGGCGCGGTCGAAAAGGTCTGTGGCGTAGACGAAGGTGGCCGCCATGCCCTGCGGTGCGCCGTCGACGCCGATGTGTTCGGCGAGCTCCACCTGCAGGTCGAACTTCGCCAGCGGCACCGTGAAATCGGCGGCGGACACGGCGAGGCCGGGCAGCGCCAGGTCGGTGCGGGCCAGGTTCTGGAAGGTCAGCATCACCTGGAACAGCGGATGCCGCGCGGTCGAACGCACCGGCTCCAGCAGATCCACGAGCCGCTCGAACGGCACATCGGCATGCCCGAAGGCCGCGAGATCCCGAGCTCTGACCTCGGTGAGCAGCTCGGCGAAGTTCGCCGCCGGGTTCACCTCGGCGCGCAGGACAAGGGTGTTGACGAACATGCCGATCAGCTCGTCGAGCGCCTGCTCACCGCGGCCCGCGACGGGGGTACCGATCGCGATGTCGCGGGTGCCGGAGAGCCGGGCGAGCAGCATGGCCAGCGCGGTGTGCACCACCATGAACAAGGTGGCGTTGTGCTCGCGGGCCAGCGCGGACAGACCAGCGTGGACCGAGGCCGGAACCTGCACGCTCAGCGAGCCACCCGCCCGGCTCGACACCGCGGGACGCGGGCGGTCGGTAGGCAGTTCGAGCTGTTCGGGCAAGCCGGACAGGGTCTTTCGCCAGAAGGCGAGTTGCGCGGCGAGCAGTGAATCCGGGTCGTGCTCGGCGCCGAGCAGCTCACGCTGCCACAGCGTGTAGTCGACGTACTGCACCGGCAGCGGCGGCCAGTGCGGTGCGCCGCCACCTCGTCGTTCGGCGTAGGCGGTGAGCAGATCCCTGGTCAGCGGCGCGAAAGAGAAACCGTCGGCGGCGATGTGGTGGACCACGCACACGACTACGTGCTCGTTGTCCGAGATCGCGAGCACCCGCACGCGCACCGGCGGCCCGGCGGTGACGTCGAAGCCGGTCAGCGCCGCGGCGCCGATCGCCTCGGTCAGCTGGTCTTCCGCGACCTCGACGACTTCGAACTCCGGCACCGCGGCTGGGTCGCCTGCCGCCAGCACCAGCTGGTGGCCTTCACCATCGAGCACCGCACCGCCGCTGACATCAGCAGGCTGGGCGCCGTTGGATACCGGGTAGACCGTGCGCAGGACTTCGTGGCGCGCGATCAGGTCGGCGATCGCGGCCCGCAGGGCGGGCAGGTCGAGCCGACCCGACAGGCGCACCGCGACCGGGATGTTGTCCACCGCCGAAGTGGGGTCGAAGCGGTTGAGGAACCACATCCGTTGCTGGGCATACGACAACGGGACCAGCGCTGGACGCGGACGTGGTGTCAGCGGCAGGGCGTGCGCCGACAGTCGTTGCTGCTCGGCCCGATTGGCGAGCGCGGCGACCGTGGGCGCATCGAAGACCGCCTGCACCGGCACCCGCACGTCCAGCGCGGCACCGATGCGGGCCACCGCCTGCGCGGCGAGCAGCGAGTCACCACCCAGTTCGAAGAAGTCGTCGTCGGCGCCGACCCGGCCCGCGCCGTCGCGCAGCAACAGTGCGGCGAACACATCGGCCACCACCTGTTCGGCCGGGGTGGCGGGCGCGCGGAAACCACGCGCGGTGAACACCGGCGTCGGCAACGCGGCACGATCGAGCTTGCCGACCGACGTCAGCGGCAGCGCGTCGAGGACCATGATGACCGACGGAATCATGTACGCGGGCAGCGATTCCGCGAGGAATTCCGCCAGCGCGCCGGTGTCGACGGTGCGCCCGGCACGCAGCAGCACATAGGCGACCAGCGCGGTCGTCCCCGACGGCATCGTCTTGCCCAGCGTCACCGCGTAATCGAGGTCGGGGTGCGCGGTGAGCGCGTTGTCGATCTCGCCCAGCTCGATCCGGAATCCGCGCACCTTCACCTGGAAGTCGGTGCGGCCCAGATATTCCAGCGTGCCGTCGTGTTCGTATCGGCGCACCAGGTCACCGGTGCGGTACAGCCTGCCCGGCCCGAACGGCGAGGCGACGAACCGTTCCGAGGTGAGCCCCGGCCTGCCCAGATACCCCTGCGCCAGCGCGGGGCCGGCGAGATACAGCTCGCCGACCACTCCGGCGGGCACCGGCCGCAGCCGCGCGTCGAGCACGTACAGGCCCATGCCGGGCACGGCGTTGCCGATGGTGATCGGCGCGTGCGGGTGCAGCTTTGCGGTGCTGGTCGCGAGGATCGTCGCCTCGGTCGGCCCGTAGCCGTTGTAGAACGCGCGCCCGCCGGTTGCCCAGCGCCCGACCAGCTCCGGGCCGAATCGGTCACCCGCGACGATCACGGTCGTCAGATCCGGCAGCCCGGCCGGGTCGACGGACTCGAGCGCGCCCGGGGTGATCAGCAGGTGGGTGATGCGTTCGCGGCGCAGCAGGTCCGACAGTTCGAAACCACCGAACACGCGCGGCGGCGAGATCACCAGCGTCGCCCCGGTACCGAAGGCCAGCAGCAGCTCGAGCACCGACACGTCGAAGTTCGGTGAGCAAACATGCAGCACACGCGAATCCGGTTGCACACCATAGTGTTCGCGCTCGGCGGCGACCAGCGTGGCGAGCCCGGCGTGCGTCACCTCGACGCCCTTGGGCTTACCGGTGGAGCCGGAGGTGTAGATGACGTAGGCCGGGTGGGCCTCGTCGATCGGGCGGACCCGGTCGGCGTAGCTCACCGCGTGCCCTGGCCGCACCGCGATGCGTTCGGCGACCACCGGGTCGTCGAGTTCGATCCAGTACGCGGTGGTGCCGAGGCCCGCGCGATGGGCCGCGGTGGTCAGGCCGATGGTCGCGCCGGAGTCGGCGACGATGTGGGCGATCCGCTCGGCCGGGTAGGCCGGGTCGACCGGCACGTACGCGGCACCGGTCTTGGCGATGGCCCAGACCGCGAGCACGGATTCGACGGAGCGGGCGATCGCGATCGCGACGACGTCGCCCGCGCCCATGCCACGGTCGATGAGTTCCCGTGCCAGGCGCGAGGATCGCTCGTCGAGTTCACGATAAGTGAGGCGCTGTTCCGCACCGGGCATGCCGGTGGGGTTGGAACGCAGCGCGATCGAATCGGCCGCGGACTCGACGGCGGCCGTAAGTAGTTGTCCGAACAACGGTGCGCCGGTCGCCCGTCGGCGACCGACACGGCCCGTGCGGCGGGGGGTTTCCACAGACCAATACACCTCTCGCGTCCGGCGGCCGAGTCGGACACAGCATAGCTACACCTACATAGCCACTGCCGACCGTCGCCGAGGTGTGCGCCACGACACACCAACTCTATCGCAACAGGATCGTAATACCCATGTAGTCCGTTACGGAGAGGTATCGGCGGATCCGTGCGCACCCGCGACGACCTGCGCAATTACCGGTCCGGACGTGGCTACCGCCACAGCCGAGAGCAACTCCTGGTGGGTGGCCTCGACCGGGTGGTCAGCAATGATCCCGCTGACGAAACGCCGCCATCGCGAGGCTCCGTCCCCCAGCTTTTGGGGGGTCCGCAGAGCGGTGAAATAGGTCAGATCGCCGTCGAATCGGGCGGGTTCGAGCTCGGTCAGCACCGCCACCGAATGCAGCGCGCCGCGGTACATGCCGACGAATTGCGCGCGCGAGATCGGCGTGTCCCCCGCCAGCGCGGCGTGCAGCGATTCGAGCGCGTCGTCGCCGAGTTCGGCGAGCTGGTCGGGTAGTCGATGCTCGGGTATGCCGAGTTCGGTGAGCACGTGTCGCAACTCGGTCTCGAAATCGGCGAGCGCGGCGCCAGGCAGGCTGTCGAGCATCGTCAGCGACGCCACTGTCTCGCCCTCGGCTTGCAAACGGGTGGCGACGGCCTGGGCGAGCACACCGCCGAGCGACCAGCCGAGCAACTGATAGGGGCCGTGCGGTTGGACGCCACGAATTTCGGCCAGGTAGCGGTCGACGAGTTCTTCCGCCGAGTTGGGCCGGAATCCCGGATCGCTCAGTGCCGGCGACTGAATGCCGACGACGGGCTGATCGTCGGGCAGGTACGGCACGAGGCTCGCGTAGGCCCATGCCAGGCCGGAGACCGGGTGCACGCAGATCAGCGGTGCGCGGGTGCCGCGGCGGGCGATCGGGAGGACCACCGCGAGCGCGGCTTCGAGGTCGGCCGCGGTGGCCGGGCCGTCGCTGATTCTCGTCGCGAGGCCCGTGACGGTCGGATCGGCGAAGAACGCGGCGACGGTGAGTTCGACGCCGGTGTGTTCGCGCAGGTGATGCACTACGCGGGTAGCCAGCAGGGAATTGCCGCCGAGGGCGAAGAAATCGTCGTCGAGGCCGGGGTTTTGCGTGCCGAGGACCTCGGTGAAGACAGCGGCCACGGCTCGCTCGTGATCGGTCTCGGGGGCACGGTAGCGGCGCGGTTCGAGTACCGGTGCCGGAAGGGCGGGTCTGTCGAGTTTGCCGTTCGCGTTCAGCGGGAGATGGTCGAGGACGACGAAGGCCGCCGGGACCATGTACGACGGGAGTACCTGCGCCACCGCGGCTTTGGCGACCACCGCGGTGAGCGTTGCGCCGGGTACGGGTACGACGTAGGCGACGAGACGGTCGCCGAGCTGCGGATCGCTGGCGGCGATGACGGCAGCCTGGGCGATCTGCGGCGCGGCGAGGAGGGCGGCTTCGATCTCGCCGAGTTCGATGCGGAAGCCGCGGATCTTCACCTGGAAGTCGGTGCGGCCGCGGTATTCGAGTTCGCCGTCGGTGGTCCAGGCGACGAGGTCACCGGTGCGGTACATGCGCGCGCCACCGGCGAAGGGGTCGGCGACGAAGCGGTCCGCGGTGAGATCGGGGCGGCTGTAGTACCCACGGGCGAGCTGAGCGCCCGCGAGGTACAGCTCGCCCGCGACACCTGCCGGGACGGGACGCAGCCGGGCGTCGAGAACGTAGACCCGGCTGTTCCATTCGGGTCGGCCGATCGGCACTGTCACGACGTCGTCGGTCGTGACGCGGTGATCGGTGATCGACACCGCGGCTTCGGTGGGGCCGTACAGGTTGTGCAGTGCCGCCGAGTTCGCCGCCAGGAAACGCTGGGCGGTCGCGGCCGGGAGAGCCTCGCCGATCGCGAGGACGCGGCGAAGCGAATTCGGCAGGGCGCCATCGGATTCGATCAGCAGCGCATCGAGCATCGAGGGCACGACGTGCAGCGTCGTCACCGCCTGTTCGGCGAGGACGCGGAGCAGGTAGGCGGGGTCGCGGTGGCCGTCGGGGGCGGCGATCACCAGGCGGCCGCCGCACACCGCGGCCGACCAGAACTCCCAGACCGAGAGGTCGAAGGTGGCGGCGGTCTTCAACAGCACCGAATCGTCGCGGCCGAGGCCGAAAGTGGCTGTTTTCCAGAGCAACTGGTTGACGATCGCGCCGTGCGAGACCGCCACACCCTTCGGCTTGCCGGTCGAGCCGGAGGTGAAGATGAGGTAGGCCGTGCTCTCCGGACGCAGCACACCGATGCGTTCGCTCGCCGTGATCGGCGCGGTCGAGATCGCGGACAGGTCGACCTCGTCGATCACGATCACCGGTGCGGTGACACCACCGATGGCGACTGCCGGCGACAAATCGCTGCCCGTGGGCTCGACTGCCGAGGCTGCGACCGAACCGTCAGCGGAGTGGGCCATCGCATCGGGCGCGGCCGTCGCCGCGCCGGCGGCCTCAGTGCGCGCGAGAAACACACCCTCGCGCGCGGTGGTCAAAATGCAGGCAGGCGCGGCTGTTTCGACGATGTGCGCCACCCGGTCGGTCGGTTGATCGGGGTCGACAGGAACGTAGGCGGCGCCGGCCTGGGTCACCGCGTACATGGCGATGACGAGATCCACGCCGCGGCGCATGGCCAGCGCGACACGGTCCTCGACTCCCACGTCCCGCGTGATCAGGTGCCGTGCGAGCCGGTTCACGCGGGCGGCGAAATCACGGTAGGTGACCTGTGCGCCGTCGGCGTCGACCAGCGCGATGCCGACGGGGTGGGCGGCCGCGGTGTCCGCGAAGAGTGCGGCGAGGGTCGCGGTCGGGCAGGCGTGGCCGGTCGCGTTCCAGTCGTGCAGGATTCGTGCCCGTTCGGCATCGGAGAGCAGTTCGATCTCGTCGACGGGGCGGTGCGGGGAGGCGGCGATCGCGGTGAGGACCCGAGCGAACCGATCCGCGTAGGTTTGGGCGGTCGAGGCGTCGAACAGGTCGGTGGCGTAGGTGAATACGCCGCTGATCCCTTGCGCGGCGCCCGCGCTGTCGTAGGCGTCGGCGACGATCGCGTGTAGGTCGAACTGGGATACCGCGAGATCCACGTCGACGCCCTCGACCGCGGTCTCGCCGAGTTCGAGGCCCGTGCGGCTCAGGTTCTGGAAGGACAGGCCGACCTGGAACAGCGGATGCCGGGCGGTGGAGCGGGCGGGGTTGATCGCCTCCACGAGCCGCTCGAACGGGAGGTCGGCGTTCGCGAACACCTGCAGGTCGGTATCGCGTTGGCGGGCGAGGAGTTCGGTGAACGACTCGCCGGGCTCGAAGGTGGTGCGAAAGACCAGCGTGTTGACGAACATGCCGATCAAGTCGTCGAGCGCGGCCTCGCCGCGACCGGCGACGGGGGTGCCCACCGCCAGATCGCCGGTGCCCGCCAGCCTGGCCAGGGTCACCGCGAGGGCGGTGTGCACAACCATGAACAGGGTCGCGCCGTGTTTGCGCGCCAAAGCCATTAGCGCGCGGTGGGTTTCGGCGTCGACCTCGATCGGGACGCGACCACCGGCGAAGGACTGCACCGCGGGGCGCGGGCGGTCGGCGGGCAGGTCGAGCTGGTCGGGCAGGCCCGCCAGCGCGGCACGCCAGTAGCCGAGCTGGGCCGAGGCCAGCGACCGCGGATCGTCCTCACTGCCGAGCAGGGCCCGCTGCCACAGCGCGTAGTCGGCGTACTGCACGGCCAGCGGCGCCCACTCCGGCGCATTGCCCGCCGAGCGCGCCGCGTAGGCGAGCATGAGATCCCTGGTCAGCGGTGCGAGCGAGGAGCCGTCACCGGCGATGTGGTGCACGACCACGGCGAGCACCGACTCGTCGGCGCCGAGCTCGAACAGCGCGACCCGCAACGGCACCTGGCTGCGCACATCGAAGCCGGACGAACCGAACTCGTGCATGGCGGCGGTCAGCTGGCCGGGGGCGATCGCGCGCACCTCGAGCTGTGTCGTCGCCTCGGTCAGGATCTGCTGGATCGGCCCCTCGTCGGTCTCGGGGTAGATCGTGCGCAGGGTTTCGTGGCGGGCGACCAGGTCGGCCACGGCAGCGCGCAGGGCTTCGCGATCGATGGCGCCGTGCAGCCGCACCGCCATCGGGATGTTGTAGGCGACCGACCCCGGGTCGAATTGGTTGAGGAACCACATCCGCTGCTGGGCCAGTGACAGCGGAATCCGCGCGGGCCGCTCCCCCGCCACCAGCGCGGGACGCGTACCCGCACCGGCGGCTTCGGCGAGGCGCCGGGCCAGTGTTTCCACCGTCGACACCTCGAACAACAGCCGGACCGGGAAGTCGGCATCCAGTGCGGCACCGAGGCGGGCGGCGACCTGGGTGGCCATCAGCGAATTGCCGCCGAGTGCGAAGAAGTCGTCGTCGAGGCCGAGCTGGGTGTCGCCGAGGTCGAGCACCTGGGCGAAGGTGCCGGCCACGATCTGCTCGACCGGTGTTGCGGGAGAGCGGAATTCAGCGTGCTCGAGGATCGGTGACGGGAGCGCCCTTCGGTCGAGTTTGCCGACGGGGGTGAGCGGGATGGTGTCGAGTTCCATCAGCACCGTCGGCACCATGTGCGCGGGCAGGCTGCGTTCGGCGAAGGTGGTGAGCGCGGCGGTATCGACGGTCGCGCCGGGTGCCGCGTGCACATAGGACACCAAAATGGTCGCGCCGCTGTCGAGTTCGTGGCCTATCGTGACAGCGAAGTCGATGCTGTCATGCGCCGAGAGCACCGCGTCGATCTCGCCGAGTTCGATCCGGAAGCCGCGGATCTTCACCTGGAAGTCGTTGCGGCCCACATAGTCCAGTGCGCCATCGGCGGTCCAGCGGACGAGATCACCGGTGCGATAGAGGCGAGATCCGGCGGGGTCGAACGGATTCGCGACGTAGCGCGAGGCGGTGAGGCCGGGGCGGGCATGGTAGCCGCGGGTCAGCTGAGCGCCGGTGATGTAGAGCTCACCGGTGACGCCCGGCGGAACGGGGCCGAGCCGGTCGTCGAGGACGTATTCGGCGACACCGTTGATCGGGCCGCCGATGGTCATCGGGTCGCCCGGTTTCAGCGGCACGCTGATGTTGGTGACGATGGTCGTCTCGGTGGGCCCGTACGCGTTGTGGAATTCGCGCAGTGTGCCGTCGGCGAGTGGAATCGCCCAGCGCCGCAGGAGATCCGGCGGCACGGCCTCACCGCCGACCGCCACCACCCGGAAGTCGTCGAGCCCATCCGGGTCGATCGAGGCCAGCGCGGCCGGGGTGATGAAGGCGTGACTCACCCGCTCCCGCCGCAACAGCGCGGCCAGATCGTCGCCGCCGTACACACTCGGGTCGACGATCACCATCGTGGCGCCGGCGCCGATCGCCAGCAGCAACTCGAGCAGCGAGGCATCGAAGGACGGTGAGGCGAAATGCAGAGTGCGCGAGGCGGCTTCGACGCCATAGTGCCGACGCTGTTCCTCGCTGAACCCGGCGAGCCCGGCCTGGGTCACCGCGACGCCCTTGGGCAGTCCGGTGGAACCGGAGGTGTAGATCAGGTAGGCGAGATCCTCTGCCCGAACCGGACGCACCCGGTCCGCCGACGTGATCGCCGCACCGGAGAGGTCGTCGAAAAGTTGTCCGCCGTCGAGCCCGCCACTCGGCAGGTGTCCACCATCAGGCCGCGCGCCATTGCCGCGCGTGTCGGTCAGCGGCTCTGTGGGTGCGGCTGCTCCGTCGGTTCGCTCGGCGTCGAGCGCGAGCCATTCCACCTGTGCGGGCAGACCATCGGCGACGGCCGCGACAGTCAAGCCGAAGACGGCGCCCGAATCGGTGACCATGTGGACCACGCGGTCCGGGGGGTAGTTCGGGTCGACGGGGACGAAGCCCGCACCGGTTTTGGTGACGGCCCAGACGGCGAGGACCGATTCGATGGAACGTGGGATTCCGACGGCTACCAGGTCGCCCGCGCCGATGCCGCGGCCGATCAGGAAGCGGGCAATGCGGTTGGAGCGCTCGTCGAGTTCGGCGTAGGTGAGCGCCCCGAGGGTCCGGGTGGCATCGGCGAGGACGACCGCGAGCCCATCCGGGTTGGTCTCGACCGCGGTGGCCAGCAGCTGTGCCAACGCGGTGACGCGCGGGCGACGAGTCCGTACCGGTCGGGTTCGTGCCGGTCGTGTCATAGCTGTTCCACCTCACCCATCACCGAAACTTGTTGTCCCGCAGCGGGGCCCCGTGCCGTGAGCACGCGGCTCACGCCACCGGGGCGCGCAGCTCTCCGAGTACGAGCACTACCTCGGCCGCACCCGGATTGCCCGGCGCGGCATCGTCGGCGATCAGGGCCTGCAGGTCGCCGAGCTCGGCGGTGTCGAGCGCCTCGATCCCCGCTCGATCACCGAACAAGTGGGTCACCCATTCCTCGGCCAGCGCCGCCGACGCATCCGCGACGCCGGGCACCAGCACCATCGACGCGCCCGCGACACCTGCGGCCACCGGCTCGACCAGCGCCGTGAAGCTGTCGACGGAGCCATGGCCGAAGGTCCGTGCTTCGAAGGTGAGGTCGGTGTCGGTGCGGACTCGCGCCCCCGCCGTGGCGAGTTCGTCGTAGTTGCAGGTGCGGTCGGCGCCGACGAAGGCCGGGTCCGTGCCACGCAGGGCTCGGGTGCGGTCGGCGTAGGTGACCGGGCGGGCGGATTGGGTCGACAACTCGGTCTTGATCGCCGGGTCGTCGAGGGAGATCCAGTCGACGCCGCCAGGTTCACCGACGGTGATGCCCAGCTTCGCGGCGGGTTCGGTCCGCGATTCGGTGCCGGTCACCGGAACCACGGCCGCGCCCGCCTTGAGGATCGCCCAGACCGCGATGACCCACTCGACGCCGCGCGGAAGGTCGACGGCCACACCGTCTCCCGGGCCGAAGCCGCGACCGATCAGCAGCCGCGACAGGCGCGCGGAGCGGGCGTCGAGCTGCTCGTAGGTCAGCGCGTCGTCGCCCCAGACGAGGGCAGGGCCGTCGGGGTCGTCCTCGGCGGCGGCCGTGAAAGCCTGCGCGAGGGTGGTGCCGCCCGAAGGAGCGCTCGGTGCGGGAGCCTGGGCCGCGCCGGCGAGCAGCCGGGCCCGTTCGGACTCGTCGAGGATGTCGATATCGCCGATCCGGATCTGCGGGTCGGCGGCGACGGCGGTCAGGATGCGAGCGAAACGGGCCCCGATACTGCGCACAGTGGCCTCGTCGAACAGGTCAGTCGCGTAGTTGAACAGGGTCACCAGTTCGTCGGGCTCGCCGGCGGCGGTGAAGCGCGGTTCGACGTCGACCTGCAGGTCGAACTTCGCCGCGACCGCGGTGTCGAGAGCGTTCACGGTGAGACCGGGCAGTTCGAGCGCGGCCGCCTCGTTGTTGCTGAAGGTGAGTGCCACCTGGAACAGCGGGCTCTGCGCACTGCCCCGGCCCGGCGCGACAACCTCGGCGACTCGCTCGAACGGCAGGTCGGCATTGGCGAACGCGCCGAGGTCGGTCTCGCGCGCCACGTCGACGGCCTCGTCGAAGGACGCGGCCGGATCGAGAATGGTGCGCAGCGTCAGGGTGTTGACGAACATGCCGACCAGCTCGTCGAGCGCCCGCTCGCCACGACCGGCGACCGCGGTACCGATGGCGATGTCGGAGGTGCCCGACAACCGGCCGAGCAGCACGGCCAGCGCCGCGTGCACAACCATGAACAGCGACGACTTGTGTTCACGCGCGAGGTTGTTCAGCGCGGTGTGCACGTCGGCGGGCAAGCGCAGCTCGGCGGTGGCGCCGCGCAGGGTCGGCACCGAGGGCCGCGGGCGGTCCTGCGGCAGCTCCAAAAGCGCTGGCACGTCAGCCAACTGATCGCGCCAGTAGTCGAGCTGCGCGGCGGCCAGCGATTCCGGCTGCTCGTCGTCCCCGACAACCGCCCGTTGCCACAGCGCGAAGTCCGCGTACTGCACCTCCAGCGGCGCCCACGCCGGGCTCTGCCGCGCCGCACGCGCGACATAGGCGGTCATCAGATCGCGGGCCAGCGGCGCCAGCGACGCACCGTCGGCCGAAATATGGTGCACCACAACAACAAGCAGCCAGTCGGCCGAAGTCCCGTCGGTGAGCAACCGCGCACGCAGCGGCACCTCACGGGTTACGTCGAAGCCTGTGCCAGCCAATTCGGCCGCCCGAGTGAGGATGTCGGAGGTCGACTCGACCTGAAGCCCGCCGGGCAGCGCCTCGGCCACGGACAGAATTTCCTGGACGGGCATACCATCGGCCACGGCCTCGCCCGGAGCGCCGGCGCGACCGGCGTCGATCCGGGCAACGCCGCCACCGGCCACCGGGAAGAAGGTGCGCAGGGACTCGTGTCGGCCGAGCACGTCGGCAACCGCGGCGTCGAGTGCGGCCACATCGAGTTCGCCGGTGAGGCGGATGGCGAAGGGGATGTTGTAGGAGGCCGAAGTGGGGTCGACCTGGTTGACCACCCACATGCGCTGCTGGGCCAGCGACAGCGGAATGCGTAGCGGGCGTTCGGTGGCGACCAGCGGCGGGCGGGCGGCGGTACCGCTCGCACCGCCGATGCGCGCGGCCAGCGCCGACACTGTGGGCGTCTCGAACAGGTCGCGGATCGCGAGCTGGGCGTCGAGGGCCTCGTTGATACGGGCGATCGCGCGGGTGGCGAGCAGCGAGTTGCCGCCGAGGGCGAAGTAGTCGTCGTCGGCGCCGACCCGGGCCATGCCGAGCAGTTCCGCGAAGACCCCGGCGACGATCTCCTCCGCGGGGGTGGCGGGCGCGCGGAACTCGCCCGCGGTGAAGGCGGGAGCGGGCAGCGCTTTGCGGTCGAGCTTGCCGCTCGGGTTCAGCGGGAAGCTGTCCAGCACTGTCACGACGGTCGGAACCATGTAGGCGGGCAACGATTCCGCGACAGCTGTCCGCAGCGCCGCGGGGTCGGGCTGCTCGCCGGGGCGCGCCACCACATACGCGACCAGATGCTGGCCCGATGCGGTGTCGAGCACCAGTGCCACGGCCTGGCTGATCGCATCCCGCGCGAGCAGCGCGGTCTCGATCTCGCCGAGCTCGATGCGCTGACCACGGAACTTCACCTGGAAGTCGGTGCGGCCCAGGTATTCCAGCGCGGGCTCGGCCGACGATCCACCCCAGCGGACGAGGTCACCGGAGCGGTACATCCGCGCGCCGGGCTCGAAGGGGTTGGCGACGAACCGATCCGCGGTGAGACCGGGGCGGGCGACATAGCCGCGCGCGAGCTGGTCACCGGCCAGGTACAGCTCGCCGACCACTCCGGCGGGCACCGCACGCAGCCGCGAATCCAGCACGTAGACACGGGTATTCCACTCCGGGACACCCATCGGCACCGAACCGCGATCGGAATCGACTGCGGGCCAGCGCGTCACGGTGACGGCGGCCTCGGTAGGTCCGTACAGGTTGTGCACACGCGCCGCGGAAACGCGGGCCACGTCGGCCACTGTCTCGGTGGGCAGCGCCTCACCGGCGGCGAACACCGCACGCAGACTCGGAATCGAGCCTGCGGTGGTGTGCGCGGCGAACACCGAGAGCATCGACGGCACGAAGTCGGTGAGCGTGATGCCCTGCGCCGCGATCGTTTCGGCGAGATACACCGGGTCTCGGTGTCCGTCGTGGGTCGACACGACCAGCTTCGCACCGGTCCGCAGCGGCAGGAAGTAGCCCCACAGCGACACGTCGAACGTGGCGGGCGTCTTCTGCAGGTACACATCCGACGGGCCGATCCCGTACTCGGCGCCCATGTAGACCATCTGGTTGACGATCGCCGCGTGCGATACCGCCACACCCTTGGGCCGCCCGGTGGAACCGGAGGTGAAGATGACATAGGCCGGGTTCGCCGGCAGCACCGGCCGCGACAACTCGAGCGGAGCAGCCGAGAACTCTTCGAGCGCAACGGAATCCACCAGGATCACCGGCACGCCGACCGGCACCTCGACGGCATCGGAGGTGGTGCTCAGGACAGCAGCTGGCGCCGCGGTATCGAGAATGTGCGCGATGCGATCTGCCGGATGGTCCGGATCGATCGGCACATACGCTCCACCAGCGGTGACGATCGCGTACATCCCGACCACCAGGTCCAGCGAACGGCGCATCGCGAGCCCGACCAATGATTCGGGTCCGACACCCTGCGCCACCAGCAACCGCGCGAGCCGGTTGACCCGCTCGTCGAACTCCCGATAGGTTAGCTCGGCACCCTCGTAGGCGACGGCGACAGCGGCGGGGAACTCCGCGACGGCACGCCGATAGCCATCGAGCAGCAGCTCCGGCGCGAGTTCGTGGCGAGTGTCGTTCCACTGCACCAGAATTCGATCCAGCTCGGCGGGCTCCAAGAGCTCGATCGCACCGAGCGGCCGAGCCGGGGCGGCAACGATCGCCGCCAGCAGCCGCTGGAACCGGTCGGCGAATCCGGCGATGGTGTCGGCGTCGAACAGGTCGGTCGCGTAGGTGAGCCCGACCGCGATGCCGTGCGGGGCACCGTGGCGATCGGTGTCCTCCACCATCTCGAACTGCAGGTCGAACTTGGCGAACGGCATGGTCAGCTCGACGCCGGAGACGGTCATCCCGGGCAGCTCGAGGGCCGTGCGCGCCATGTTCTGGAAGGCGAGCATCACCTGGAACAGCGGGTGCCGCGCGGTCGAACGGGCCGGGTCGAGCAGCTCGACCAACCGCTCGAACGGCACGTCGGCGTGGCCGAAGGCGGCCACATCGACCGCCCGGGTCCGGGAGAGCAACTCTTCGAAGCTCGCCGCGGGGTCGACCTCGGTGCGCAACACGAGCGTGTTGACGAACATGCCGATCAGATCGTCGAGCGCGGCGTCACCGCGTCCCGCGACCGGCGTGCCGATGGCGATATCGGTACTGCCGGACAGCCTGGCCAGCAGCGCCGACAGCGCGGCATGCACAACCATGAACAAGGTCGAATTGTGGGTGCGCGCAAGCTGATCCAGCCCCGCGTGCACCTCGGCCGGAATGCGGAAGTCCAGGCTCGCACCACGGTAGGAGGCAGTAGCGGGCCGCGGCCGGTCGATGGGCAGCTCGAGCTGATCGGGCACCCCGGCGAGCTGGGTGCGCCAGAACTCGATCTGCTGGGCCAGGATCGACTCCGGGTCGTCCTCGGTACCGAGCACCGCACGCTGCCAGAGCGTGAAATCGGCGTACTGGACAGCCAAGGCTGGCCAGCCGGGCGCAGAACCCGCGCTGCGCTGCACGTAGGCCGTCATCAGATCGCGGGTGAGTGGACCCATCGACACACCGTCACCGGCGATGTGGTGCATCACGCAGACCAGCACATGCTCGGTCGCGCTCAGCCGCAGCAGCCGCAACCGCAGCGGCGGGGCCACGGTGACATCGAAGCCCGCACCGGCGGTCTCGGTGACCAGGGCGGCGATCGCGTCCTCGCCGATGTCGTCCACCGCGAGCGCGGGCACAGCGCGCGGGTCCGACAGCGGCAGCACGAGCTGCGTGCCGACCCCGTCGACCGGCGGATACATCGTGCGCAGCACCTCGTGGCGGGCCACCAGATCGGTGACCGCGACGCGCAACGCCTCGACATCCAACACACCCGACAGGCGCACCGCGATCGGCATGTTGTTCACGGCGCTGGCCGGATCGAACTGGTTGAGGAACCACATCCGCTGCTGGGCGAACGACAGCGGGATCGAATCGGGGCGCTGCTGGGCGACCAGCTCCTGGCCCGAACCGGTGCCGATATGGCGTTCGACGCGTTCGGCCAGCCCGGAAACGGTGCTGACCTCGAACAGCACCTGCACCGGAATCCTGGTGTCGAGCGCGGCGCCGATGCGCGTGGCGGCCTGGGCGGCCAGCAGCGAGTTGCCGCCGAGCTCGAAGAAGTCGTCGTCGGCGCCGACCCGGATCTCTTCCGGCGCACCGGCGGTCAGCAGTTCGGCGAAGACGTCCGCCACCACCTGCTGCACCGGGGTGACGGGCGCACGGAACTCGCGGACCGCGAAAACAGGTTCCGGCAAGGCCTTTCGATCCAGCTTGCCCACCGGCGTCAGCGGGATCCGGTCCAGGACCATGATCGCGGCCGGAATCATGTAGCCGGGCAACGATTCCGCGAGGAACGCGTCGAGCGCGGCCACATCCACGGGGGCGCCGGCACGTGGCATCACATACGAAACCAGTGCTGTCACACCGGAAGGCAGGGTCTTGCCGAGGGTGGCCGCGAAGTCGATATCGGGGTGCGCGGTGAGCGCGTTGTCGATCTCACCGAGCTCGATCCGGAAGCCGCGGATCTTCACCTGGAAGTCCGAGCGCCCCATGTACTCGATGACGCCGTCACCGGATTCGCTGCGCCGCACCAGGTCTCCGGTGCGGTACAAGCGGGCGTTCGCGTCACCGGATTCGGCACCGAAGGGGCTGGCGACGAAACGCTCCGCGGTCAGCGCGGGGCGGTTCAGATAGCCCTGCGCCAGCGCGGGACCCGACAGATACAACTCACCGATCACACCCGAGGGCACCGGCCGCAGCCGGGAATCCAGCACGAACGCGCCGACACCGGCGATCGCGGCACCGATCGTCACCGGCGCGGCCGGATCCATCGGCGCGGTGCTGGTGGCGAGAATGGTGGCCTCGGTGGGGCCGTAACCGTTGTAGAACTCCCGCTCGCCGACGGCCCAGCGCCCGACCAGTTCCGGACCGAACTTGTCACCCGCGACGACCACTACCTGGAGATCGTCCAGATCGGCCGGGTCGACCGATTCCAGCGCACCCGGAGTGATGAGCATGTGCGAAACCTGTTCGCGGCGCAGCAGATCCGCGAGTTCGAAGCCACCGAACACCCCGGGCGGCGCGATCACCAGGGTGGCGCCCGCGGAGAAGGTGAGCAGCAGTTCGAGCACCGACACGTCGAAGTTCGGCGAGCACACGTGCAGCACACGCGAGTCGGCGGCGACGCGGTAGTGCGCGCGCTCGGCGGCGACCAGACCGGCCAGACCGGTGTGGGTCACCACGACGCCCTTCGGCTTGCCGGTGGAGCCCGAGGTGTAGATGACGTAGGCCGGGTGCCGCTCATCGAGGGTGCGGATCCGGTCGGTGTAGGAGATCGGGTGCGCGGGCTCGGCCGCGATCCGGGTGGCCGTCTCGGCGTCGTCGAGCTCGAGCCAGGTCAGGGCCGTACCGAGGATCTCGCGATGGGTGGCGGTGGTGAGCCCGAGGACCGCGCCGGAATCGGACACGATGTGCGCGATGCGGTCGGCCGGGTAGTTCGGGTCGACCGGGACGTAGGCGGCGCCGGTCTTGGCGATCGCCCACACGGCCAGCACGGATTCGATCGAGCGGGCGATACCGATGGCGACCACGTCGCCGGGGCCGATGCCGCGGGCGATCAGCGCACGGGCCAGCTGCGAGGACTGCTGGTCGAACTCGGAGTAGGTGAGCTGACGCTGATCGGCGGGGTCACCGGACGGGTTGAACCGAACCGCGACCCGATCGGCGGCCGATTCGACGGCCCCCGTCAGCAACTGCCCGAATGTCGGACTGCTCGACCGGCGACGGCGGTTACCGCGGGCAGAACGACGGGCAGTTTCCATTCGAGTTCATTCACCTCTCACATCGAGCCTGCCCGTGCGGCTGCCGCATCGTGCAGATCGAGCCATCATATAGACCGACGACATAATGTCCGAGTCGTGTGCCCCCAGTGCTCGGGGCCAAGAGGACTATCGGCCCGGCCCAGGAACGTGTTGCCCCCACCAACAGCAAAGTGACGGGGCTCATAAGAGCCACCGTCACTCACTAACGCTGTCAGAGCAAACCGCGAACCCCGACCCTTAGGGAGGGGCGCCGCGCAGCGGCGGTTCGCGGCCTTCCCGTCGATCAGGCGCCGTTGCGTAGGCGACGAAGGAGCAAGCAACGGTGCCTGATCGACGGGACACCCGTGGCCGCGAACTCGAGCGCGCCAGCGCTCCAGATAATCAGTGCGCGGAAGGGCCCCACTCGAGCGGGACACCCTTGGAGGCGAGGTACGGAATCGGGTCCATCTTGCCGCCGCCCTGATCCCAGATCTCGAGGTGCAGGTGCGGGCCGGTGGACTGGCCGCGGTTGCCGACGGTCGCGATGACCTGGCCCGCGTTGACCCGCTGGCCCTCGCTGACCAGCATCTCGTTGACGTGGCCGTAGACGCCGGTGGTGCCGTCGTCGTGCAGCACGCGCACCCACAGGCCGAAGCCCGACGCCGGGCCCGCCTCGATGACGGTGCCGCTGGACACGGACTTGATCGGGGCGCCGATCGAGTCGGCGAAGTCGAGGCCGTAGTGCATGGCACCCCAGCGGGCGCCGAAGCCGGAGCTGATCGGACCCGCGACCGGGCGGGTGGCCTGCGGCGGCGCGACCTGATGCTGAATGCCCTGCAGGATGTCCTCGACCTGGCCGAGCGGGCCGGAGATCTCGGGGGGCAGGTTGCCGATGCCGAAGGGCGCGGCCACGGGGGCGGCGATCGGCGCGGCGACCGCGTCTACCGGCGCCGGAGTCTCGACGTGCGCGGAGACCTGCTGCGCGGCGACGAGGTCGACGTCCTGGCGGGCGGACTCGGGAACGACCGATTCCTCGACGCTGTCGTCGTGGGTCGGCAGCAGCGGCGCGGCGAAAGCCAGGGCGGGGGCGATCTGGGCGGTGACGCCGACCAGGGCGCCCGCGGCGACCGCGGCACTCGCGGCGACTCGCACCCGATCGGTGCGCGAGGCCTCGGCGCGGTGCCTGCTCCTGCTCGGGCTCCGGCCATCCGCGTGCGCAAGCAGGTCCTGCACGGAGATGGATTCGGGACCCACACGGTGCTGCGACAAGATCTCGTCCTAGCGTCCGACAACAAGGAAACGAAACCGGTCTGCGACCGGCCCGGAGACCACCTGGGTGTTCTCCACTGCCGAACTATGTGTAACGGTTCGGCATACGTTGTGACGGGAACACTACCCGGCCGTGACCATTCCGCAACCTTGCGTTGCGAAGTCGCAGGTAGATGGCGTGTCACACAGTAACGATCACCGTGTCGAACCCATCACACGCGCCGTCAGGTGGCCTGAACACGGCCTCGACCGACCACACTCGACCCATGGTGATCGAGACCTTGACCGTCCCCATCGTCGCCGCGCCCATGGCAGGCGGCCCGTCCACACCCGAACTGGTGGTCGCCGTCGCGGCCGCGGGCGGGTTCGGCCAGCTCGCCGCCGGCTACCTCGGCACCGAGGCGCTCGCAGCGCAGATCGAGGCGACGCGAGCGGCCACCACAGCGCCGTTCGGCGTGAACCTGTTCGCACCGGGAGCAGTGGCCGATCCGTCCGCGTACGCGACCTACCTCGCCGAACTCGGCGCCGAATTCCCACTCGGCACCCCCGAACACGACACCGACGGCTGGGCCGACAAGCTCGATCTCCTGGTCGCCGATCCGGTGGCGGTGGTCTCGACGACCTTCGGCTGCCCCACCGCGGTGGAGGTGGACCGGCTGCACGCGGTCGGTTCGGAGGTGTGGGTGACGGTCACCTCCCCCGACGAGGCACTGATCGCCGTCGACGCGGGCGCCGACGTGTTGATCGCCCAGGGTGCCGAGGCGGGCGGGCACCGCGCGAGCTTCCTCGACGACCCCGCCGGCGATCCGATCGACCCACCCGGCCTGCTGACCCTGATCCAGCTGCTCACCGCCGTCACCTCCCGCCCGCTCGTCGCGACGGGTGGGATCGCGACGGGTGCGGGCGTGGCCGGCGTGCTGGCGGCCGGGGCATCGGCGGCGCAGATCGGGACCGCGCTGCTGCGCTGCCCGGAGGCGGGCACCAATGCCGTGCACCGCGGCGCGATCGGGACGCCGGAACCGACGATGCTCACGCGCGCCTTCACCGGACGCCGCGCTCGCGGGATCCGCAACCGTTTCCTCGTCGAACACACCGCCGACGCGCCGGCCGCCTACCCCGAAATCCATTACGCCACCGCCCCGTTGCGGGCCGCCGCGCGCGCGGGTGGCAACACCGACGAAGTGAATCTGTGGGCGGGGCAAGCTCATTCGCTGAGCACCGGGCAACCGGCAGGCGAACTCGTCGCCGACCTGGCCTCGGACGCGAAAAGCGCACTCCGAAAAGCACTTTCGGAACGAATCCAGGGTTATTGACAACCGATTTCGTTTAGACTCGACCTGGCATCGCATCCCGCCGACCACCCCCAAGCAGGAGGAGAGCGCCATGTCCCTCGATGTTCCCGCCGCACTACTCGAACGCGCCGAGCAGGGCGATATCGACGACGCCGAATTCGTCGAATGTGTCCGTACCTCATTGCCTTACGCATGGGAGGTGGTGAGCCGGGTCGCGGACGACCTGCGCACCGGCACCGACGAATACGCCGACAACCGGGTACCGCCGCCGGACGAGGTGGCCCGCGGCCAGCTGCTGCGTGCCCTGGCCTCCGACGCCATTCGCGGTGGCCTGGAACGGCACTTCGGTGTGAAGCTGGCTTTTCAGAACTGCCATCGGGTCGCGGCGTTCCCGCTGTCGGCCGTCGGCGGGGAGACCTACACCCGCTACATCAGCCCCCGCGCCCAGCTCTTGAACCAGAGCCCCGAGCTCCGGAACTGCTGAGTTCTTGGCGGCTGGCGCCGCGGTTCGCGGCCCTTCGGGCCCCGATTCTTCCCTCCCGGCGGGCACTCCTTCGTCGCACCCTCTGGTCAGTCCAGAATCGGGCGGGCCGCGAATAACGTAGCTCGCAGTACAAAAGGGCGGGCGTGGAAGCGATTCCACGCCCGCCTTTCGCTGTCTTACACCGTGACTACGTCCAGTTCGCCCTCGGCGTACTGGGCGCGCAGACGCTTCTTGTCGAACTTGCCGACGCTGGTCTTCGGGACCTCGGCGATGAAGGTCCAGCGCTCGGGCAGCTGCCACTTGGCGAACTTGTCGGCCAGGTAGTCGCGCAGTTCGGCGGCCTCGGCAGCGGCGCCTTCGGCGAGCACGATGGCGACCAGCGGGCGCTCGTCCCACTTCTCGTCCGGCACGCCGATGACCGCGGCCTCGGCGACGGCCGCGTGGCCCATCACCGCGTTCTCCAGGTCCACCGAGGAGATCCACTCGCCACCGGACTTGATGACGTCCTTGGAGCGGTCGACCAGGGTGAGGTAGCCGTTGGGGCTGATCTTGCCGACATCGCCGGTACGCAGCCACCCGTCGTCGAACTTGTCCGGGTCGATGTCAGCGCCGGTGGGCGAGTAGTAGGAGCCGGTGATCCACGCGCCGCGGACCTCGAGCTCGCCGAGCGACTCACCGTCGTTCGGGACGACCTTGCCGTCGTCGCCGACGAGCCGGGCCTCGACGTTGGCCGGGAAACGACCCTGGGTGTAGCGGTAGGTCCAGGCCTCTTCGCCCTCGACGCCGGCGGGCGGGTGCCCGACGCTGCCCAGCGGGGAGGTCTCGGTCATGCCCCACGCGTGCAGGATGCGCACGCCGTGCTTCTCCTCGAAGGCGCGCATCATCGCGGGCGGCACCGCGGAGCCACCGACTACCGCGGTGCGCAGGTGCGAAATGTCCTGCGGTGCCGCCGAAAGCGCGGCAAGCACGCCACCCCAGATGGTGGGCACGGCGGCGGCGAAGGTCGGCTTCTCGGCGGCCATCATCTCCAGCAGCGGGCCGGGCTGCAGGAAACGGTCCGGCATCAGCACGTTGGCGCCCGACATCAGCGCCGCGTACGGCAGGCCCCACGCGTTGGCGTGGAACAGCGGCACGATCGCCAGCACGTAGTCCGAGCCCTGGAAACCCATGCCGTTGGGCGAGTTCACCTGCATGGCGTGCAGCCAGTTGGAGCGGTGCGAGTAGACGACGCCCTTCGGGTCGCCGGTGGTGCCGGAGGTGTAACACATCGCGGCGGCGGAGCGTTCGTCGACGACCGGGAAGTCGAAGTCGGCGGACTGGGCGTCGAGCAGCTCGCGGTACGAGTGCACGGCGACACCCTCGGGCGCGGTGAGCGCGGCGGCATCACCGTTGACGACGATCACGTGCTTCACGGTCTTCAGGTTCGGCAGGTACTGCGCGAACAGCGGCAGCAGCGTGCCGTCGACGAGCACGACCTTGTCCTCGGCGTGATTGGCGACGAACACCAACTGCTCGGGGAAGAGCCGGATGTTGAGCGCGTGCAGCACCGCGCCCATCGCGGGCACCGCGATGTAAGCGACCATGTGCTCGTTGTTGTTCCACATGAAGGTGCCGACGCGGTCACCTTCTTCGATGCCGAGACCACGCAGCGCGTTGGCCAGCCGAGCCGAATCGGCGCCCAGCTCGCGGTAGGTCATGGTGCGAACACCGTCACCGGTCCACGTGGACACTGTCGAATCGCCCTGGAAAGTAGCGGCATAGTTGAGCAGTTTGGCCAGCGAGAGCTGGTCGTCCTGCATGGTGCTCAGCATCGGTGCTCCTTCAAGTCCCTGCCGTGGCATGAGCCACGTCACAACGGATGCTACCGAAAGGTTTGAGGCTCGCAATCGTTTCCTCCGACAACATTCCTGCAGGTCGAATCGTCATCGCGAACCAGGCGGCTCCGCGTGCGGCGGCTGACCATCAGGACCGCTATGGTGCGACGGCACGCCAGGACCGGCGTGTTCGGCGTTGTGTACCGCGTCCACGACCAGGCTGCGGACGTGATCGTTGTCGAGGCTGTAGTAGATGGTGGTCCCCTCGCGACGGGTGCGCACGAGCCGCGCCATGCGCAATTTCGCCAGGTGCTGGGACACCGAGGGGCCCGGCTTGCCGACTCGGCTCGCCAATTCGTTCACCGAGAGTTCTTCCTCGGCCAGCGCCCAGAGGACCTGGACCCTGGTCGGGTCGGCCAGCATCCGGAACACCTCGACCACCAACCCCACCTGGTCCTCGGCAAGGGGCGAACGAGCATCTGCGTTCATACGCAGATAATAGAGCCGCGAGTGTTCGCCTCGCCACAGTCGGCGATGTGAACGGCAGTTACTGTGACGAGCATGGCTGTTGACCGGATGCTGCCCACCGACGAGGCGCGCGACCTGATCGAACTGACCCGCGATATCGCCGACAAGGTGCTGGAGCCGAGGGTCGCCGAGAGCGAGAAGACCGGCGTCTTTCCCGACGGCGTTTTCCCCGCGCTCGGTGCGGCCGGGCTGCTGAGCCTGCCTTACCCGGAGGAATTCGGTGGTGGCGCGCAGCCCTATGAGGTGTACCTGCAGGTGCTCGAGGAGATCGCGAGCCGTTGGGCGGCTGTCGCTGTCGCCGTGAGCGTGCACGGTCTGTCGTGCCATCCGCTGTTCACCTACGGCACCGACGAACAGAAGCAGCAGTGGCTCGAGGGCATGCTGTCGGGCGAAACGATCGGCGCCTACAGCCTTTCCGAAGCGCACGCCGGTTCCGACGCGGCCGCGCTGCGCTGCCGGGCCACCCCCGTCGACGGCGGCTACAACCTCAACGGCACCAAGGCCTGGATCACCAACGGCGGTCGCGCCGACTTCTACACGCTGTTCGCCCGCACCGGCGAGGGTTCGCGTGGCATCTCCTGCTTCCTGGTCCCCGCGGACACCGAGGGCCTGAGCTTCGGCAAGCCCGAGGAGAAGATGGGCCTGCGCGGCATCCCCACCACCACCGCCGCCTACGACGATGCCTTCCTGCCCACCGAGCGTCGCATCGGCGAAGAGGGACAGGGACTTTCGATCGCGTTCAGCGCGCTCGACGCGGGCCGCCTCGGCATTGCCGCCGTCGCGACCGGTGTCGCCCAGCGCGCCCTCGACGAAGCGGTCGCCTACGCCAAGGAGCGAGAAGCCTTCGGCCGCAAGATCATCGACCACCAGGGCCTCGGCTTCGTCCTCGCCGACATGGCCGCCGCCGTCGACACCGCCCGCGCCACCTACCTCGACGCCGCCCGCCGCCGCGACGCGGGCCTGCCGTATTCGCGCCAGGCCTCGGTCGCCAAACTGGTCGCCACCGACGCGGCCATGAAGGTGACCACCGACGCGGTCCAGGTCTTCGGCGGCTACGGCTACACCCAGGACTTCCCCGTCGAGCGCTACATGCGCGAAGCGAAAGTCATGCAGATCTTCGAAGGAACGAACCAGATCCAGCGCCTGGTCATCGCCCGCCACCTCGCCGGTAGCTAATAGGCAACGCGCTGATCAACGCCGGTCAATGCGTTTGGGCAACCGATCAGTAAACTGGATGACATCTCGACACCTCGACGAAATGAGGCGCGCGATGCTCTGGTGGTTGATCGTGATCGTGGTTGTGTGCGTCGTTGCTCTGTTGTACCTGCGTGCCGAACAGAACAAGCGGAACGCGCGCGAGCTCGAGGAGGCGCAGGCCGACGCGAGGGTGACGATCGAGCGACTCGGCGGGCAGGTCTACCAGCTCTCACCCCGCAACGAAGCCGCCCGCCAGGCCCTGGCCGACGCCTCCGAGCGATACAACGCCGCAGGCGGCCAGATCGACCGCGCGGGCTCCCCCACCCAAGCCCGGCTCGCCAAGCAATCCGCACTGGAAGGCCTCTACTACATCCGGGCCGCCCGAATCGCGATGGACATGGACCCCGGCCCCCCGATCCCCGCCATCGACGGCCAGGACATCGCCGGTCAGGTCGACGAACAGCGCACCGTCGCCCACAACGGCCGCGCCATCACCGCCTCCCCCGCCCCCTCCGCCGGCACCCCGAACTACTTCCCCGGCGGCCGCGTGGCAGGCCGCCCCGTCCCCGCGGGCTGGTACTCCGAGCCCTGGTGGAAGCCCGCACTGATCGCCGGAGCCTGGGGTGCGGGTTCGGCCCTGCTGTTCACGACGCTGTTCGCCGGAATGGGCGGGGTCGGCTACGACGCGCAGGCGTTCGAGGACGGTACCGGCGAAGCTGCCATTGATCCCGGCTATGACCAGGGCGGATTCGACCAAGGCGACAGCGGCACCGATTTCGGCGGCAGCGACGGTTACGACAGCGGGAGCGGCTTCGACAGCGGCGGCGGCGGTTTCGACGCCTTCTGACCCCAAGCCCACAGGCCTACGCCACCGAGCCCGCCCCCACGCTATACTCAGCTCGGCCAGCCGAGCCTGGCCACGCCTTCGTAGCTCAGGGGATAGAGCAACCCTCTCCTAAAGGGTAGGTCGCAGGTTCGAATCCTGCCGAGGGCACCACAACGACCGAGGCCCCACCCGTTTGTCCTAAAGGGCAGGTCGCAGGTTCGAATCCTGCCGAGGGCACCAGAGTTTCGCCTGGTGCGAGGAGGGATGACGATGTCGACTCCGTCAACGGAGTTCCCCCAACTGCCCCTTCGTATGACCTGGGCCGAGTTGAGCGCCCTGCCCCCTGACCAGTCGGAACGTATCGAACTGGTCAAAGGGCATCCGGTCTGGGTTCGTACCGGTCCGCCAGAGCACCAACGCTTCGCTACTCGCTTGCGCAACGCACTGGAGAACGCCGCGCGACGCAGCATGAAAGCCCGTCCTGGTGAATGCTGGCAGGTGGACACCGAAACCAATGTCTTCCTGAATCGCACCAAAGACGACTTCCTCACCCCGGATTTCATGGTCTACCACCGCCCCGACGAACCATGGACACCGATCTTCGCCGAGCACGTTGTCATCGTCGGCGAAGTACTTTCCCCGTCCAACCACATCGGTCAATTGCTGACAAAACAAGCGCGCTACGCCGAAGCCGGGATAGGCGAATATTGGGAGGTGCTGCTCGACCGGGAAGGCCGACGCATCGACACCGTCTTGACCTACGTTCTGGCGACGCCCACTGACCTGCCAGCAGGCGTCACTCCTCTGCGGCCGCGCCAATACGCCCTGGTCAGCGAATGGTCACCAACCGCCCATCCCGAAATCGAGCTGAGCCACCCGTTCCCTCTCACCCTCAGCTGGACCGACCTCGAATATTGAGCACACTCGCCCGTTTCGGTAGGCCACAGGTTCGCATCCTGCCGGGCGCAACCCACCGTCAGCAGACAGAGAGGTGCCGGGCAGACTCGATGAATCGTTCAGGATTCGACGCGCTGGGACTGCCTGGCCTGTGCCGCCGCGTCCAGGTATCTACCGAGCTCATCGGCTAGGACACGCTCGAATGCCCGATCCAAGCTGTCGCGGACAGCCTCGGTGCCGAGTTCGCGCCAATAATTGAGTGTGTGGGTCAGTGTGGCGATTTCGCTGTCGGATTCGGGGAGCCAGCCGACGCCGTGCTCACCGATAATGATGTCTCGAGCGGTACCGATCATCATGCTCGCGATTTCCTCGAGGCGCGCCGAGATCCGTGCGTGCATGTCGATCTGTGTCGACGTCGCGATTCCGTGTTTGTTCAGCTGGACGAACACGTCGATCAGGTTGGTTTGGAGCACTTCGATGGTGCCGGGTTCCGCACCCGGCTGCACCACACCCAACTCGATCAGCCGGTCGACCTCGGCGTTGGCGAGGGGCCCGTTTTCCGGATCGCCGACCATGGCTTCGAAGGTCTCGCGCGACATCGTCAGCTCTTCGTCGCGGTGACCCCAGGCTGCCGTCACCGCGCTCTGCAGGCCGAGGACCTCGGTGATGTCCTTGCCGGTCTCCCAGCTGGTGATGAAGTCGGCGATATGGGCGATGGTGAAACCACGCGTGAGCATGCGGTCGATGAGGCGCAGACGACCGAGGTGGGTGTCGTCGTAGATATTGGCTCTACCCTCGCGCCTGATCGGGGCGGGCAGCAGACCTCGCTCATGGTAGAGGCGTACATTGCGGCTGGTCGTGCCCGCCGCGCGGGAAAGTTCGTCGATGCGGTACTCGCTCACGTCATCACCTCGGTCGCCCTGTCCCTTATACCCACGTCGCCCCGATATGCCTGTGCCTCCGGCCCGCGTGACGGAACCGGAGGCACAAGCTATATATCGACATACCCTAGCCGAACGCAGGCATCCGGTTGATATCGCCGATCTCGGTGACCACACGCGAAGTAACGACGTAGTCGTCGAGGTCGAGTTCGTCGAGTTGACGCACGAACTGCGTGCCGAAGCCGGGATACATTGTCGCGTTGAACCCGTCTTCGGTGAGGTACCAGCTGCTACAGCCGGAATTCCAGGTCGTCGACGCCAAGCGCCGCTGCATTTCGATGTTGTACTCGTCTTGCCGCTGCTTGTCGACCTCGAGCGTGCGCAGGTCGCGGCGCAGCAGCAGGCCGATCGCCTCGGCGATGTACTCGATCTGGGCTTCCATGTACACCAGTGCCGAGTTGTGGCCCGGTCCGGAGTTGGGACCGAAGGTGAAGAACAGGTTCGGGTAACCCGCGACCGCCACGCTCTTGAACGCGTAGGAGCCGCGGCTCCATTCGTCGTCGAGTGTGCGGCCGCCGCGACCGGTGATCGGGATCGGTGCCCCGGATTTGGACACCTCGAATCCGGTCGCGAACACTATGCAGTCGGCACGATGCACGACGCCCTCGGCGGTGAGGATGCCCTCGGGGACGATCTTGACGATCGGCCAGTTGTTGAGCTGGCAGTTGTCCGCTTGCAGCGCCGGGTAGTAGTCGCTGCTCATCAACAGCCGTTTGCAGCCGGCCCGGAAGTCCGGGGTGAGCTGGCGACGCAGCCACGGGTCACGCACCTGTGCCCGCAGGTGCAGTTTGGCGACCCGCTCGACTACGCGGGTGAGCGGGCTCTCCCAGACAACACCGAGCGCGACGGTCTCATGTCCCCAGAACCACGCGCCACGCGCCAGCGACTGGGTGACCGGGAAGCGCTGGTACAGCTTCTTCGCCAGGCCGCTGGTTTCCCGGTTGACCCGCGGCAGGACCCAGCCGGGCGTGCGCTGATGGACCTTCACCGATGCGGCGGTCTTGACCATCTCGGGCACGATCTGCACGGCACTGGCGCCGGTGCCGACCACGGAAACCTTCTTGCCCGCGTAGTCGTAGTCGTGGTCCCAGCGGGCGCTGTGGACCTTCTTGCCCGCGAAGTCGTCGATGCCGGGGATGGCGGGGAAACTCGCGTTGGACAACGGTCCGGAGGCGACGATGACCGAGCGCGCCCGCAACAGCTTGTCGCGGCCCTCGATGGTGATCGACCACAGGCCTTCGGCCTCGTCGAACTCCAGGCCGGTGACATTCTGACCGAACCGGATGAAGGGGCGAACGCCATACGAATCGACCATGTTCTCGATGTAGTCGAGAATCTCACCACTGCCCGAATACGTCTTGGACCAGTCCGGGTTCGGCGCGAAGCTGTAGGAGTACAGCCGCGACGGAATATCGCATGCGGCGCCGGGGTAGGTGTTGTCGCGCCAGGTGCCGCCGACGCGGGTGTCACGCTCCAGAATCGCGAAGTCGTTCACGCCACGCTGACGCAACCGCAACGCGATACCGATGCCGGCGAAGCCCGCGCCGATGATCGCCACGTCCAGTGGCTTGACCACGGCGCTCATGCCGCGGGCTCGTAGGTGAGAGCCTTGGACCAGCTGGGGTTCCGCAGGAAGCGTTCAGGGAAGCGCGCAGTCACCTTGACCAGCGAGTCGGCGAGCAGGTGGTATTTGTGACCGCGGTCGATGACCCAGCGGCTGTGCATGCGCACGATCCGATACATCGGCACACGGTTCACGATCGGCGCCCGCTCGGCCACCGCGGCGAAGCGCTCCATCGCCGCGTACAGCCGCTCCTCGGACACACCCATGTCGACGACGTTGTCGCGCATCTTGTTCAGCAGTGGGACGTAGCTCAGCGTGCCGATGATCAGCGACGGCTTGGCCCAGCCACCGATGAAGTCGATGGCGAGCTTGCGCGTTGTCGCGTGTCCGAGCAGCTCCATCACCGCGTAATCGGTGGCCAGGTGCCGCGATTCGTCGGCGTTGATCTTCTTGAAGACTTGCTGGGCGACCGGGTCCTTGACCTCGTCGGTGATGAACTTGATCAACGCACCGTCGAGGGCGACCTCGAGCATCGGGATGACGGTACCGAGGAAGGACATCGACATGCCGTCGGCATACTTGTCCAGGAAGTCGATCACCAGCTTGACGTTGATGTTCGGCTCTGGCATCTCGTCACCGTCGAGCATCCCCCATCGGCGCATCAAGGCGAATTCGGCGTTCGCGTGCCGCTGCTCCTCGGCGTGGAAATACCGATAGATCTCGGCGAGCGTCTCGGTGGGCGCCTTCTTCGCCATCGCGGCGAAACCACGTGCACCGACGTTCTCGATCCACATCAGATCGGTGAGGAACGGCTTGAGCTTCGCGTGCAGTTCCGGGTCGATCATCTCGGCGCCGGGGGCGTCCCAGTCGATATCGGCCAGCGCCCATTGGCGGGCCTTGATCTTTGCCAGCATGTCATCGAAGTCGAACGACATCGTCAGACTCCCTTCTTGTCGAAATCGTCGGTGGTCTCGGTCGTGTCTTCCTGGGGCAGAAAGCGATTCAGCAATCCGAGAACGTTGGTGTAGGTCGCGGGGAAAGTCCGCTTGAGCTGCCAGATAAGCCGGGCATCCAGCTGGGGCAGCACATAGAGGCGGTTGCGGTCGAGCGCGTCGAGGGTGCCGGCGGCAACCCGCTCGGGTGCGAACCCGGTCAGCCGCATGAGGCCGTCGGCCAGGCGTGATGAGCCCGAGGTGATCCGGCCGTCGCTGACGACATTGGTCTTGACGAAGGTCGGGCACAGTACGGTCACCGCGACCCCGGTACCGGCGAATTCGGCGGACATGGTCTCCGACAGCGACAGCACACCTGCTTTGGAGGTGTTGTACACCGCCATCGCGGGTGCCGCGGTGAAGCCGGCCGCCGAGGCGACGTTGATGATGCCGCCACGGCCTGCCGCGCGAAGCTTGGGCGCGAAGATCTCACACCCGTGCACCACGCCCCACAGGTTGATGCCGAGCGCCCATTCCCAGTCGCCGAAGCCGATCTCACCGACGCGCTTGCCGCCGATACCGACACCAGCGTTGTTCACGACGACCGTCGGCGCACCGCCGAAGACCTCGTCGGCGAAGTCGGCGAGGCGCTGCACATCGGCTCGCTCGGAGACGTCGCAGAACATGGCGTGCGCGGGTCGCCCGTACCGCGCTTGGATCAGACGCACGGTCTCCTCAGCACGATCTTTGTCGATATCGGCGCAGACGACTTCGCCGCCGCGCGCCGCCAACTCCATCGCGAAGGCGCGGCCGATGCCGCTGCCCGCTCCCGTGACCACGGCCTTGGCGTCATAGCTGCGCTGCTGCCTGCCGAGAGCCTTCTGGAACGATTCCAGCAGATTCATACTCAACTCGCTTCCGCCGCAAGAAAATCCGCGGCCGAGAACGCATCGGTGACGAAGTCCGCGACATGTCGCAGCGCCGATGCGGCTTCGGGGACCATCAAAGGGAGGGCTTGAAAGACGTGAATGCGACCCGGCCACAGTTCCAGCCGACACGGTGTCGCGGCCGCCGCGGCCATCTCGGCAAGGTGGCGGGCGTCGTCGCTGAGCATCTCCTCGGCCGAGGCCTGGATGAACAGCGGCGGCAGTGCCGCATTCGGCGGAATCGACAGCTTCAATCGCGGTGATTGCGCCGGTTCGGGCTCGGTGTAGAGCCCGATCAACTTGCGCCCGGTCACGGCCGCTGCCATCGGGTCGGGCCGGTGGCGATCGAGCCGTTCGGCCATGGTGAGCGACAGGTCCATCAGCGGCGAGAACATGAAAGCGCCGACCGGTTGCGCTGTGTTCGAACGGTGGTTCTGCAAGAGCAGGTCGAGGGTGAGATGACAACCCGCGGAATCACCGCCGACGACGATGTCACCGGGCTGGTGCCCCTGGTCGAGCAGCCACTGGTAGCCGGCGGCGACATCGTCGGCCGCGGCCGGGAAACGATGCTCGGGCGCGAGCCGATAGTCCAGGACGAATACGGGCAGTCCCGTCACCTTCGACAGCCGAGACGCCAGGCCGCGATGCGTTCGCGCCGAGCAGACCACGTAGCCGCTGCCGTGAATGTAGTACATCACCCGAGATCCACTGGCCACACCGGCCGCCCGAATCATCTCGCCCCGAGTAGCGCCCGACTCAACCCGAGTGACTCGCGTTCCGGGTAGGACGGGGCCGCCGACAGCCATGACTGCCGCTATCAGGGCGCGACCCACACCGATTCCTACCTTGTTGCTGGGCAGCACGTTGTTTACCTGACGAATGCTCATTACCGACCCTGCCGCCGCGACCCGAGTTCTGACAGACGCGTCACGCGGTACCGGGCGGGTCAAAGTCGCCGTTGACTCTGTTCTCACCATGGACTTAGCATCAGTGACCAATGCGCCCTTTGTCAATGGCTCATTATCGAGTGACAATTAACCGGATGGTCGCCGATGGTGAAGATCTGCAAGTCAGGAGCTAGAAATGACCCGATCCGCGAACTCGACTCGCCCTGAACCCGCCAGCCCGGTAGTCCAGCTGACCGTTCACCAAGTGGTCCGCGAGACGGCCGATGCGGTAACCCTGGTCCTGAATTCGCCGACGGGAAACACGGTGCGCTACCGCGCAGGCCAGTTCCTGACTCTGCGCGTACCGGGACAGGACGGCCCGCTCGCTCGCTGCTACTCGCTGTCGAGTTCGCCCGCGGCAGACAATCTGCCCGCTGTCACGGTCAAACGAGTACGTGACGGCCGTGCGTCGAACTGGATCTGCGACAACGTCACCGCCGGAATGGTCCTCGACACGCTGCCACCCGCGGGCAACTTCGTGCCCCGCGACTGGGACGCGCCCTTCGTCCTGCTCGCAGCAGGCAGCGGGATCACCCCCGTCATGTCGATTCTGCGCACTGCCCTTGTCGCGCACCGGAATCCGATCACCCTGGTGTACGCCAACACCGACCGCGAATCGGTCATCTTCGACCGCGACCTCGCAGAGTTGGCGCAGCGCCATGCCGACCGGCTCACCGTCGTGCACTTGCTCGAAACCGAGCACGGTCTACCCGACGCCACACTGATCGCCTCAGCCATCGCGGATCCGACGGGCGCCCACGTCTACATCTGCGGGCCGGGCCCGTTCATGACCGTGGCCCGAGCAGCGGCCTCCAGCAAGGGAATCGACGAAGCTCGGATCCACAACGAGGTCTTCGTCTCGCTCGAGTCCGACGCGTTCGAGGCGCGCCCGGTGGTATCGAGCGCCGACGGCGATCAGGTCACCGCCACCGTCGAACTCGAAGGCGAAGAGCACACCATCGCCTGGCCCACGAGCACCGTCCTGCTCGACGTGTTGCTCGACAAAGGTCTCGATGCCCCTTACGTGTGTCGCGAAGGTACCTGCGGAGGTTGCGCCTACACCCTGCTCTCCGGCGAGGTCGAGATGCTCGACAACCAGACACTCGACGACTACGACCTCGCGCGTGGTAGCCGGTTGGCGTGCCAATCTCTACCGCGCAGCGAGCACCTCGACATCGCATTCGACATCTGACCAACACCCCGATGCCGGCACAGGTATCGCGGGTGAACCAGACTGCGAAATCGCTACAGCACAAGCCCGGAAGCCGACGCAGGTGTACGGCACAGCAAGGGGCACGTCTTCCCCTGCTCCTTACCAGTCGATCCCCTTGCGATCCCCCTTAGCCAGAAGGCGCTCACCGTTCACCGCAACGAACTTGCCGCAGACGAGCCCAAACGTCGCAGAAGCAGCGAAGGATTCACACAGCACCCGGATCCTCCGTCACATGCCCGATCGAGGTGGCGCCGGGAATCGGCAGAATTGCGCGGCCGTCGGGATCACTCCGCTGACGGCACCAAGGTGTTCTGCCGGGCCGCGGTCCACCACCGCCCGTCCTGCTTGACCAGGACGTAGAGCGCGACCATTGCCGGCTCGGGGTCGATCAGGCTGCCGTCGGCGGTGGTGGCGCGTGCCGTCTTGCGAGCGATAGCCACGTCTGGGCGCAAGAAAGTCACGTCGGCGATGTCGTATCGGACGTATTCATCCTTCAGGAATCCGGCCAACCCGCGCCTGTTCGCATCGAGCAGCGCGTCACGCCCGCTGATCAGCATGCCAACGGCATTGCCCACCACGGCATTCGCGGTGAACTGCGCGGTCATGAGTTCTGCGTCGTTGGTGTTGTACGCGGTCTGCGTGTCGGTGATGATCCGACGAATCGCGGCGATGTCGGCGGTGTGGTCCACGGTGTCGTCGTCGACGACCGGGGGCTGAATCATGTTCGTACTCATGAGAGAAACTCTCGACCCTCAACAATGGTTCAGGTCAAGAGCTGCGGTCAGGTCACTCCACGTCGAGGCCATCGAGTTGCTGTACTCCGATTTCGAGCACCCCACCGAAATGGAACCGTTCATCCCGTTCATGCCTGCACCAGCCGGTGCCACACCTGGCATGACGGGTCTCGAGGAGCGAGTATGTAAATACCTGACGCAGCGGTGGCAGTACTTCTGGGTCGATCGCGACCCGGAACGGCCGCGCGGGAACGAATAACCTGGTCGGACGGGTGGCTGCAGAGCTCCGCCAAAGTCGCGAGGGCACCACGCGATCGACGCTCAGCGGCTGTTCGTAATTCGCGTCCAGGCGGCTCGGACCGCGGACCGCGCTATCTCGGCGCTGATCGTCAGCCGAGTCTGGCCGGCCAGTTGTGCGTTCCAGTCGGCCTCGTCCGGTGCTCGATCGAACAACTGCGGGGCAGGCAGCCGGTTGGTCGGGCCGTGCCTGCGGTACAACACTCCCGCAGTGTCGTCGATCGCACCGATGCCGTTCAGCGCCCACAGGTCCCACAGGTCGCGTGATGCGCGCCGGTCATGCCATGTCACGGTCTTTCCCGCGACAAAAGCCGGCAGTGTGGGCACGAGAAGTTCGGACGGTGGCACGTCGGTGTAGCGCTGCTCGAGGTTGCGGAGCTCGGTCGGCCACACCGGTCTACCACGCGCCGACAGCAACTGGATCTTGACCGAAACACCGGACGCGGAGCGAAGGTGGGCGGCACCGGTATCCGGGACAGTGCTCAACGACGGCGCCCACTCCAGCCGACCATAGCTTCGCGCGACCGATCGCGGTAGAGCAGCGTCGAGTTCGGCTGCCAGCACTGTCCGGTTGTCCAAGGCAACCAGATCGATGTCTTCGCTGAGTCTGCCGCTTACCAGATGCGTACGGGCAAGGGCGGTTCCGCCGATGAAGTGCAGCCGCTCGCCGAACCTTCGACTGATTGCCGCCAGTAGATGGGAGATCAGATGGTCGCGTTCGACCTGCTCCGGCGAAACACCGAATTGAACTGCGACACTGTCGCGTTCGTCGATCCTCATGCCCCCACCCAGGTTTGCGCGCGCCGAAGGGCCGCACCCAGGCGCTGATCAGAAGCGAGCTCCGTGAGTCGTGCCGGATCGCTCCGACGGTAGAGGGTCTCGATCGCCGGACGAACCTCCGCCTCGGCATTGCCCAGCTCTGGACGTCGGGCCAGATCGAGCACGGTCTGTTCCGGCGTCGTGACCAGCGCAGGGCCCAGCGGCGTTTCGATACGCTCGGCGTCGAGTGCGTCTGTATCGCGACGAGTAAACCGGACTTGCGCCGAGCGATCGGTCAGTGCGATCGGCCGATGCTGGCGCGGAACAGCGACAATCGCGGTCGCCAGCGCACGCGGCACGGCTCCCAGTACGCGAGCCGCGCTGATTCCCATGACAATGGCCCGATCCGGCCCGTAAATCGAGGTCGCGATACCGGCGGCGACGGCCTCCAGGGCGGGCAGCCAGGTCCGGCCGACATGGTCCGGCGCGACGATCACGTAGTAGCCGTGAGCAACGCGATGCAGCACGCCCCGATCGACGAGCCGCGCCATCTCGGGGCGCGGCTGTGCGTAGATGTCGGCCAAATCCTGCGGCCGAAGGGTTCGAAGGGGCGCCCGCCAGAGTTCGCCGGGCAGCACGGTGCTGCGATGCTCCGCCATCAGCACCACACCTCCTGGTAATAGTATGCATTTAGTTGGCTATTACCCAACTAAATGCATACTACTGGATTGGTGACGGCCGCCCACTCCACCAGTGTCTATGCGTTGCTGTTGTACATGTTGCCGTGGTTCCGGGCTTTCCAGATGAGATGCGGCCTACCGACTGCTCAGTAGTGCTTTGCTGAGAACTGCTCGGATGTGGTCGGGGTCGGCCTCGTGGTCGTTGAGGAGGATGGCGGTGCACAGGCCGTCGGACAAAGCGACGACGGCTTCGATCAGATCGGGATCGTCAGTCTGTGTTCGGGCGAGTTCGGCGACGTTGTCGCGCCAGCGTCGCGCGACTGGTCGTAGGGCTGGTCGGCGTGCCGCGAGGGTCGACAGCTCCCGCTCGGCGAGAGCTCGCTCACGTCCAGGCCCGGCAGATTCGGCGATGAGCTCGGAGAGGCCGCCGAGTGGGTCGTCATCGGTGTCGATGAGCTGACGGATGCGGTGCGTGTATGCCTCCGTGACGCTGGTCAGGGCGGCTATCAACAGATCGTCCATGGTGGCGAAGTAGTAGAGGGTCAGGCTGGTGGTGATCCCGGCTTCCTTGGCGACGGTGCGGTGGGTGACGCCGGTCGCACCGTCGCGGCGGACGATCTCCAGCGTCGCCTCGATGATCTGAGCTCGTCGGCGTCGGCCGCGCAGTTTGCGCCCGTCGACAGTGTCTTGGTCAGTTGACATCGCTTTATCCGTCATCGCTTGCTCCCGGATGTCGAGGCTACCGGCTCGGCCTCATGATCTGCGGCGCCGAGGGGCTGGAGATGCCGCAGCATCACGAAGCAGGCCACAGAAGCGACCGAGATGGCAATACCTGCTGCGAGAGACGCGGCGTTGAGTCCGCTGGTGAACACGGTTCGCGCGTGGTCGAGAGCGTCGGCTGATATCTGGTTCTCCAGGGATGAGGCTCCGGAGAGGCTGTTGCCGTAGGCCTCGGCCGCCGGTGCCGATAGGCCGGAGGGAACCTCGATGCTTCTCCGGTATATCGCGGTGGTGAAGCTTCCCAGGAGCGCGACGCCGATGGCGATGCCGAGCTCTTGCACGGTCTCGGACAGTGCAGCCGCCGATCCTGCCCTTTCCGGTGGTGCCGCACCCACGACGATATCGGTGCCCAGCGCGGCGACGACCCCGAGCCCGAGGTAGACAAGGGTGAATCCAGCGACGACAGCATGCTTGCTGTCGGTTCCGGCCATCGCTAGCAGGGTGTATCCGGCCAGCGACAGCGCCAAAGTGGCCGCCATGACCACTCCCGGTGAGATGCGGCCGGCCACGAGCGGCGCCCCGATGGCCCCGATGAGCATGGCCACCGCGGGCGGGCCCATCCACAGCCCAGCCGTCGTTGGCGAGAGGTCTGCGACGAGCTGCAGGTACTGGGTGACCAGGAACATCACGCCA
Source organism: Nocardia sp. FBN12 (assembly GCF_054031145.1). Classification (NCBI taxonomy): domain Bacteria; kingdom Bacillati; phylum Actinomycetota; class Actinomycetes; order Mycobacteriales; family Nocardiaceae; genus Nocardia; species Nocardia sp. FBN12. The sequence goes on along the minus strand of NZ_CM132926.1, from coordinate 6,781,079 downwards.
CCGAACCCGACAAGGCCGATCAGCAATACGGACAATGCTGCGGAGAAGGCCCGACTGGTGAACAGCTTCATGTCGAGCAGCGGCTCGGCAAGGCGCAGCTGACGACGGACGAACACGACTGTGGCGCCGCCACCGACAAGGAAGACTCCCACAGCCTGGAGGTCCATGCCGTGGGCGGCGGCATGTTTGATCGCGTAGATGATCGACAGCATCGCCGCCAGCAACAGCCCGACACTGAGCAGGTCGAGCCGACCGGCACGCGTCCGGTGCTCCGGCAGGAGCACCGGTGCGCCGGCCAGCACCAGCAATGCGACCGGGACTGCGATGAGGAAGACCGCGCCCCACCAGAAGGCGGAGCTCAGGACCCCACCCACGACCGGGCCCGCGGCCATCCCCAAAGCGAACATTGTCGCCCAGATCCCGATGGCCAATGCCCGTTGCCGGACGTCGGTGAATGTGGTGCTGATCAGGGAAAGAGTCGAGGGCATCAGGGTTGCCCCGGCCACGCCGAGGAGCGAACGGGCCGCGATCAGCCACAGGGCCGTAGGAGCGAACGCCACCAAGACCGAGGCTGCGGCGAACGCCGTCACGCCGATCATCAGCAACCGGCGGCGTCCGATCCGGTCGCCCAACGTTCCCATCGTGATCAGTAGCCCGGCGATGAAGAAGCCGTAGGCATCCATGATCCACAGCGTCTCGGTCGCGGTCGGATCCAGGTCCACGGCCAAACCCGGGACAACCAGGTAAAGCGCCGTCACATCCAGCCCCAGCAGCATGGTTGGCAACGCCAACAGTGCCAGACCACCCCATTCTCTCCATCCAGCCGACTGTCCCGCGCTCATCTCGCCGCCTCCCAGCATAATTGAACTATCGTACTAGTTGTACCATCGTTCAAGAATAATGACCGCTGCGGTGCCGCCACTCCTCACTTCGCGGTACCAGCCTGATGGATATCGTTCGATTGGTTAACGAACGAGCGGAGCTTCCCCTATCAACCAACGGCCTGGTTTTCAGCCTGCATGGAGAGGAATACTGAAGGTGATGATGAGACGAGCGATAGCAGTTGCGGCAGCGGCAGTTCCGGCGACGTTCATGGTCCCGGCTATCAGTTCCGCACAGCTGCCGATCTGCTCGGCCGAGATGTTGACCGCGACCACCCAGCATGACCCGGCGCCCTCGACCCAGCAGAACTCGCTGCGGATCGTGCTCACCAACACGTCCCAGCAGAGTTGCCTGGTCCAGGGCTATCCGGGCGTCGACCTGGCCGGGCCAGACAACCCCACCTACGGGCCGATCTACTCACTGCCCCGCCAGGAAACCGGTTTCGCCCCCGTGACGGTCGCGCCGGGCGCCGCCGTGAGCAGCGAACTCACCTACCTCTCGGACGGAGCGCACGGGTGGACGCCGACCACGATCGTCCTGACACCGCCCGACACCACCACCCAGTTGCAGGTGCCGTGGCCGCAGGTCGGCAGCGTCTCCCGGCAGGACGGCGCCACCCACCCCGGCACCTTCATCGGTCCACTGCGATCGGCCTGATCACATGAAGAAGGGAACCCCTATGAATCGCCGAATCGGCTTCACCGTGCTGCTCGGTGCCGTGCCCGTCATGATGATGGCCGCGCCGAACGCCGCCGCGGCAGTGACCGGGCTGAGTGTGGAACAGCCGACCGAAGGTCTGCGGACCGGATGCGCCTACACGGTGACGGTCAACGTCGACGCTCCGGTTTCCGAGGCCGGTGAGGTGAGCATCGGCATCAGCGGTGGCTCGGTTCCCGGGAACGGCAAGCGGCTCGGGGTCGCTGTCTATCACCCGGAGAACAGCACCGCGACCTTCGACTGGACACCCGAGTACACCGGTCGGCAAAATCTCGTCGCCCAGCAGTTCAAGCCAGGGCAGTACACCTCCGCGCAGTACGTGACAGTCGACGTCGTCGGGCGCGGTGTGAACACCGGGAGCTCCTGCCTGCCGCTCCCGTAAGACCGCAGACCAGGCCGGCTTCGCCGAAATCCGACGCCTCGCGCGATTAGGCTCGCGACCGTGGGATTGGTGTTCGAGAGCCGGTTATCGGATTCGCCGTGGGTGGAGTCGGTCTGGAGCTGCCGGAGTGAGCAGGTCGCGGAGATGACTTCCGTGGCTACCGAGACCTGGGGATTGGTGTTCTGGGAGCAGCAGGGTGTGCCGCACGCGGCGGTCACCGGGCCGGAGGTCGCGACCGGCACCGCGCCGGTCCCTGAGGGCGCGGACTTCGTCGGCATCCAGTTCGCGGTCGGCACATCATTGCGGGCGGTGACCGCGACGAGCCTGGTCGACAGCGGGATCGTGCTGCCGGATGTGAGCACGCGGGGATTCTGGCTGGACGGCGAACGCTGGGAGACACCGGGCGCCGACGACGCGGAAGCGCTCGTCGAGCGGCTTGTCGGCCAGGGTGTCGTGGTCCGCGATGCCCTGGTCGCCGACACCCTGCGTGGTCTGACGCCCGCGATCACCGAGCGCACACTCGAACGTCGATTTCGGGCGGCAACCGGCCTCACCCAGGGCGCGGTCCGCCAGATCGAGCGTGCGCGTACCGCGGCGCTGTTGCTGAGCGCGGGGGAGGTGCCGGGCGATGTGATCGACAAGCTCGGCTACTACGACGAACCCCATCTCGCCCGCGCGCTGCGCCGGTTCGTCGGCCGGACGGCGCGGCAGCTGCGCGAGGGTAGCGAGGGCGCGATCGCACTGGATATCGGTCAGCGCACGACGTCGTAGACCATTTTCGCGATGCCGTTGGAGTAGGTCGCCGAGTCACGCAGGCGCAGTTGCTGTTTGGGGCGATCGGCCCGGCCGAACAGGCTCTTGCCCGCACCGAGCAGCACCGGGAACACCAGCAGGTTGTAGCGATCGATCAGGTCGACGTCCGAAAGTCGCTGGGCCAGTTCAGCACTGCCGTGGATGTAGATCGGGCCACCGTCGGTCTGCTTGAGCTTCTCGATGTCGGCGGTCGAGCGCAGGATGGTGATCTCGCCCCATCCGTCGATCAACGCATCATCGGTAAGTGTCTCGGAGACAACATATTTGGGCAGATCCTTGTAGGCGGCATGGTCCTCGGAATCACGCCAGATCGGAGCGAACGCCTCGTAGCTGCGACGGCCGAACATCAACGCGGTGGTGTCGGCGAGTTCCTCACCCTTGAGCGAATACGCCTCCGGCACGAACTCGGTCTCCATCACCCATCCGCCACTGCGGTGCCCCTCGGCCTTTCCGCCCGGTGAGTCCACCACGCCGTCGAGCGACATGAATCCCGTGTAAACCAGTTCGCGTGCCATCACAATCCTCCTGAATACGAGCGTCGAAAACTGCCTGCGGTCAGCCTAGGGAACTCGGTCCCACACTGTCTTGGACGAAACCGACACGTGCGATTCATCGGCGGCGGTCACATCAACAGCAAGGTCTTCCCGAGGGCGGTGCGGTTCTCGATCGCACGGTGCGCGTCCGCAGCGTGTTCCATCGGAAAGGTCTGTCCGATCACCGGCCGGACGACCCCGGCAACGGCATGGGCGAACATCTGCTCAGCCCATCGCACCGCATGCGGCCCGAACCCGAACAGCTGCTCGATGCCGAGCACTTCCACGCCTTCGCGCAGCGCTTCAGCGGGATCCACCACGGTGACATCGCCGCTGGAAGCACCGTGGATCGAGAACCGCCCGCCACGCGCTGTCACCCCGAACGCCGACCGCCCGATCCGGCCACCGACACCGTCGAACACCACATCCGCTCCCGCTCCACCGGTCACGTCGAGCACCTGCGCGGCCCAGCCCGGACGGGAGTAGTCGATGGCGGCGTCGGCCCCCAGCTCCCGAATCAGTTCGAGCTTGCGTTCGCCACGGGCGGCCCCGACGACCCGAGCACCCGCCAACCGGGCGAGCTGCACCAACAGGCTGCCGACACCACCGGCCGCCGCCTCGACGAGAACCCAGTCACCGGGGCGGATCCGAGCCTGCTCGACCAGCCCCTGCGCGGTGCTGCCATCACTGTGCAGCGCAATGGCATCCGATAGCTCCACACCGTCCGGCACCGCGAACAGGTCCTCAGCGTCGGCCACCGCGCGCTCGGCGAAGCCACCGGCCTCGGTTCCGGCGACAACCCGCCTCCCGAGCCAAGCCGGGTCCACTCCCGCCCCCACCGAACTCACCGTCCCGGCCACCAAACTGCCTGGCACATAGGGCAACGCGGGCTCGGCATGCCATTTGTCGACGCCCCGCCTGATCTGCGTTTCGACGAACGACATCCCCGCGACCGCCACATCGACCACAACCGAGCCCGCCTCCGCGCTCGGATCAGGCGCCTCCCCCAACACCATCACCTCGGGACCGCCGAACTCCACTACCCGAACGACTCGCATTACCGCCCACTCTCATCCGTGCTCCACTGATGAGACAGACGCTATTTCGTCAACCGTGGTTGAGGTAAAGCCGTCGCCGAGATGTTCGGTGTCAGCTCAGCGCTGACGCCAGCTCAGGGGGCCGGGGAGGTCGACGCTGTTCTTGCGGGTGCGGGAGTTCCAGGACCATGGGCCGATCTTGATGCCCCAGGACGACAGGCCCGATTGGGTGAAATTGAACTTCAGCGGTCCGAAGGATTTGCGCTGACGGAACTTGATGGGCATGAACAGCCTCCCTGATCACCACCAGGATAGCCGATCCGGTTATCTCCCACCGGTTTCCACAGGCGCCCCGGCCGCGCGGCCCGCGTCCGAGCTCCTGCGGTGGGCGATGGCGAACATGGTGAGGCCGGCGGTGGTCGCCAGGATTACGGCGAGGGTCAGCAGGATCAGGGGGACAGAGGCCATGGCGTCGGTTCGGCCCGCGCCGCTGCGACGGATCAGCAGGGCGGCGATCAGGGGACCGATCATTCCCAGTGCGACGGCGATCAACAGCAATCCGCCGGTGATCAATTCGACGGGACCGAGTCTGGCGTCGACCGACGACCGCACGGGCCTGACACTTACCGACATGACCTCCCCTTTCGCTGGTATCTGAAAGGTACCGCGCCGAGCGGAATAAACCGGCACCATGAGACCCGAACGTCGCGGAACCTGACATCAGCAAACGATTAGCGACCGAAAATGTCAGTCGGGTGCGATCGGCGGTGCTATTCGGCCGCGCGTCGCTCGGCGCGCGTGCGTGCCCGGTCGTGGGCCTCGCGCAGCAACTCGCGGACCGTCGCTTCGGTGGCGGCCCCCGGGTTCACCACCGCGAGCCAGTTCGCGGCAGCGTAGAGGGGGTGGGCGACGACGGTGTCCTCGATGCTCGCGTCGGTCGGGGCGGCCGCTTCGTCGAAAGTCGTTTTGCTCGCGGCGATGTTGACGCGGAAGCTGCCGGGGCGGTTCAGGTCGGATGTCTCGTCGCCGGGGTAATCCTTGATCACGATGGTGGCGAAGGGCTGACCTGCGGGGACGACGCCGTCGGGGGCGTAGTAGAAGAAGCTGTCACCCCAGCTGATCTCGGGAGCGTCGCTCCCTTCGGTCGGCCGCAGCACCAGCACGCCGCCGAGGGCGGTCACGTAGTCGGTGATTTCGTCGATCGTCATCCTTCGAGCGTCTCATCCCGAGACGACCGGCGCAGGCGCAGGGTCAGCGAGCGCCGACCAGTTCGCGGGCATCCAACGCGGCGATGGCATCGCTTGCCGAGGATGCCGGGTCCACCGTGTAGACCACCAGCAGCTGATCCTCGTCGCCGGGCAATGCCAATGTCTCGTAACCGAATTCGATCCGGCCGACCACGGGATGCTGAATCAGCCTGGTGCCGTGCGGATCGCCCGCCGGGGGCTGAATCGACCAAATGCGGTGGAACACCGGGTTACCCGCGGTGAGCTCGTCGATCAGGGCCGTCAGCCTGCGATCGCGCGGACAGCGGGTGACCTGGCGACGCAGGTAGGCGGCGGTTTCCGCGGCGACCGGTTCCCAGTCGGGATAGAAGACGCCCGCGTTTGGGTGCAGGACCGTGAAACGAGCCAGATTGCAGCCGGCAGTGAACCCGAACACCTTGTCGCCCATGGCATTCCAGGCCAGAACTTCCATGTGGCGGCCGAGCACGAACGCGGGCGTGGTGATCGAGTCGAGCAGTAGCCGGGTGCCGGGGCGAATCATCGGCGCGTAGTTGTAGTCGGGGTCGGCGGGGCGCACCAGCGTGTAGAAGTGGTCGCGTTCGGCGGCGTCGAGACGCAGGGCACGGGCGACGGAGTCGAGCACCGAATCGGGGAAGTTCTCACCACGCCCCCGCTCGAGGCGGGTATAGATATCCACACTCATCCCGGCCAGCTGGGCCACTTCCTCGCGGCGCAATCCGACCATCCTGCGACGACCGTATTCGCTCAGTCCGACGGCGGCGGGTTGGATGCGAGCGCGCCGGGTGCGAAGGAACTCGCCGAGAGCGGGTGACGACATGGCAGCCAGCGTAGAAGGTATAGCCCGCCCCCCTTGCATCGCACCGTGCGAAGGGTTCTGTTCGGCCGGTTAACAACGTGCGTCGGGGCGGCGAAATACCAGGTACAACACAGTCGAGGGAGGCGTCCTATGTTGCTTCGATCCACACTCACCGTCGCGTCCGGTGCCGCGCTGACCGCCGGGTTCCTGGCCGGGGGAACGGCCGCGGCCCAGTCGGGAATCGGCGATTACACGCCGGTCGACCCCTTCGACTACCACCTTCCCGACTACGAGAACCCCGGCAGCGTCTTCTTCACCACCCCCGACGGGCGGCACTGCGCCATCTACTGGAACAACGGCCCGGCCGGATGCGACGCCGTCTCGCTCGACGCGCCCGCGGGCACCGACCAGCTCCGGGTCGCGATCCTGGAAGCAGCGCATTTCGTCGACGCCGACCGCCCCGGCTTCACCCACCCGGCCGCGAAGGTGCTGCCCGAGGGGCACCGGGTCACCTCGGGGAACACCACCTGCGGCGTGGGCTACCAGGGCACGGTCAGCTGCGAGGTCGGGGCGCACGGCTTCACCCTGTCGGCCGTCTACAGCGTGCTGCGCTGACGCGTTGTCAACAGCTCGATCAGCGCGGTGATGCTCTGCGCGCCGCGTCCGTCGGCGACCGCACGGCTCAGCAGCTCGTGCATCGGCGCGTGCCAGGACAGGTCGACACCGGTTTCGGCGCCGAGCCGCTCGTCGTCTGTCACGGCGGCGTGGAAAAGCTCGACCGACGAACCCAGCCGGGTGTAGTCCCTGTCGTCGATCTCGCCCGCCAGGACCGGCAGCAGCGACTCGATCATCTGCAACCACTTCACCGAATGCGGCACCATCGACGATGCGGGCAGTCCGCGCGAGGCCAGGACCGCCGCGCCTTCCAGGAAACCGAGCAGCGCCGGGAGCAGGGTCGCGCCGACGGCGGATTCGTAGAGCGCGGCCAGGTCTGGCTCGGCACCGAGGAATTCGAGGTCCCCGCCGAGCACGCCCAGCGTGGCGGTGTGGGTGTCGAAGACATCGCGGTCACCACCGAAATACAACAGCGTGTCCGGATTGCCCACTGCCGCAGGCACATTCTTGATCGCACCACCCAGGAACCGCGCGCCCTCGCCGTTGGCGTACCGGGCGAATTCCCGTGCCTGGGCGGGTGTTCCGCTGTTGAGGGTGATGAGGTCCCGACCCGTCAGCCCCTCGGCGCCGCGCAGGCTGTCGCGGGTGGCGTCGAAGGTGGTGAGGCAGGAGATGATCACCGGGCTCGCGGTGATGGCATCGGCGATGTCGCGGTGCGCGGTCGCGCCCGCGGCCACCAGCGCGGCCGTTCGGTCGTGGCTGCGGTTCCAGATCTGGGTGCGGTAACCCGCGCCGAGAAAGGCGCCTGCCAGCGCGCTGCCCATCGACCCGGTGCCGAGCACCGTCACCGATTCCTTGATCATCCCGGCTCCTGTCCTCGTGGGCGATCCGACGATCGCTATGGACCGAGTGTCGGTTCGCCGCTCCGCCGCCGACAAGTACGCACTTTTGCCATCCCCTGCGCACGGGCGGGTAAGTGACCAGGTCACCGATATCGGGGCCGGGGTCGCTGTGCCAGGTGTCACCGTCGAGGCCGGCCGATTTATGACCCATGCCAAGGCGCGGACGAGGATGACCAACACTGGCGCGGCGCAGTCGTAGAGTTTGGGTATGTCGAAGGCCGAGATGACCGAGTTGGTGCAGCACAGCGTCGAGGAGGCGCTGCTCGGCGGGCCGCGGCGGTATACGCGCACGCAGGTGGCCGAGCAGTCGGGGGTGCCGGAGGCGCAGTCGCGGCGGTTGTGGACCGCGCTGGGGTTTCCGGCCAACGAGGACGCCGAGGTCGACTACACCCAGATCGATGTCACCGCCGTCACCAACTTTCGGAGCATGAAAGTCGTTGCCGCGTCCGATATTCGACAGCAGGCAGCGGCGGCACGGACGATCGGCCAGGGCATGGCGCGGCTGGCTGAGTGGCAGGCCGATCTGGTGCTGGCCGAGATCACGGCGCGCGTCGCGGCGGGCGACCCCGCTGTTGCCCTGGAGGAACGGGTCAGGGCCGCAACGGAATCCACCATGGCGAGCATCGATCAGTTGCAGTCGTATGTGTGGCGCAGGCATCTGGCGGCCGCGGTCGCTCGGTCCAGCGATGCCCAAGGCGGCGGTTCGATGCGAACGCTGGCGGTGGGATTCGCCGATATGGTCGGCTTCACCCGGCTCACCAGGCACCTGCACCCTGACGAATTGTCCACGCTGCTAGAGGCTTTCGAGTCCACCACCACCTCGGCGATCACCGACAACGGCGGCTGGGTGATCAAGAATGTCGGCGACGAGGTGATGTTCGCCGCCGAGACCGCCGAGGACGCCGCGTTCATCGCGCTGGCCATCCAGGAGTCGACCATGCTCGTCGGCGGCACCCCGGAGCTGCGCGTCGCCTTCGCCTACGGCGAGGTGTTGCAACGCTTCGGCGACCTCTACGGCTCGGTCGTCAATATCGCCGCCCGGCTCACCGGTGTGGCCAGGCCCGGCAATGTTCTCATCGACGACGCGGCCGCCGATGCCCTCGGCGAACATCCCGATTTCGCCATCCGCCATCTGCGCAGCGTCCGCGTCCGCGGGTTCAATCGCCTGCGCCCCCATCGCCTGCGGCAGGCATGAGCCGCCGGGTGACAACACCATTATCTAGGGTGTTGTAGTGGACTTGGATTGGCGCAGCGTGCGCGAGGATTACACCGTGTTCGCCGATGACGCGGTGCTCGCGTTGAACAAGCCGTCGGGAATCTCGGTGACCGGCGAGCGGCACGACACCGACCTGGTGGAGTTGGCGCAGGCGGCGGGGACGCAGTTGTATCCGGTGCACCGGATCGACAAGGTCACCTCCGGGCTGGTGCTGCTGGCTACCGATCTGGCCGCGCACGGACCGTTGACCAGGCAGTTCAACAATCAGACCGCGCGCAAGGTGTATCTGGCGATCGTGTCGGGCGCCGACCTGCCCGATCAAGGCGAGCTCGATCTGGCCTTGAGTGTGGGGCGCAAGAATCGGGTGCGCATCGCGGCGCCGCGGGAGGCGATCCAGCGCGAGGGCGATCGATGGTTCGTCGACGAGGCCGATCTGCTGCCCGCGAAGAACTATCCGTCGCGGACCTTGTTCAGCACCGTCGCCCGGCACGGCGAGCACGCGCTGCTCGCGCTGCGGCCGGTGACCGGGCGGCGTCATCAGATTCGCGTGCAGCTGGCCTGGATCGGCCACCCGATCCTGGGCGACCCACTGTTCGACCGCACCGCCGCGCTCCCCCGCACCCACCTGCACTCCTGGAAACTCGGCCTCAACGCCGCCTGGCTGACCCCACCGCGGCTCGACCTCGAGGCCACCCCAGGACCTGATTTCTGGGAACCGCTCACCCGTGACCCGGACGAAGGCGCGCGACTTCTGCACACCGCGGCACAGCTGATTTCCGGCTGACCGCGCTTACCTTCTCGGCATCCACTCGGGTGCGCGACCGAGAATTCGCAAGATGCGAGCCAGCGTCGCCGTCGTGTCCGTGACCTCGAGCGCGGGACCGAACGCGGCGCCGGGGCGAAGGCGAGCCGTGCCGGTGGGGACCGCTTCGGCGATCCGCAGGGCAGCGGGGGCCAGGTCGGCGTCCACTGCGATCGCACCGCCTACCGATCGGGCGACGTCCCAGGCATGAACGACGCTGTCGATGAGATGGAAGCCGAGCGCGGTCGCGGCGGGGAACTCGCCCGGTGGGATTTCGGGGAGCAGCACGGTGCGGGCCTCGCAGGTAGCGAAGGCTTCGACCACATCATGGGCGGACCGGACGTAGTCACCGATCGGATCGACGGCAGGGTGCACCGTCCACACCGCCGGGTCGTTCGCACCGCGAGCGGCGGCGGCGAAACCGCGATTCTGGGTACCCATATGGTCCAGCAGAGCGCGCAAATCCCAACCAGCACAGGGTGTTTCGATCGATAGCGAGGCATCGGAGGCCGCCTCGACAGCGTCGATACTCAGTCGCACCGCCCGCTCGTGCCTGGCCAGCTCTTCCGCCGCAATAGTACGCATACGCCGACCGTACGCTCATGCTTACAATCTGCCAAGGATTATCGACCGACCCGCCCGGCGGTAGATTTCGACCATGCCGAAAGCGACCCGCCCGGATCTCGCGGCCATGCTCGTCCCCCTCGGCCGTGCGCTCACCGAGGCGGAGCTGCCCGTCCTCGACCGGCACGGGCTCACCATGTGGGCCTACGTGGTGCTGCTCGGACTCGACGAACAGCCCGTCCATACCCAGGCCGCGCTCGCCAAGGCGATCCGGGCGGACAAGACCCGGATCATCCCCGTCCTCGACGATCTCCAGCAGCGCGGCCTGATCCTGCGCGAGCCCGATCCGGCCGACCGGCGCGTCAACCTGATCCGGCTCACCGCCGACGGCGCCGACCTACGCGACCGCGCCCAGCACGACATCCAGCAGCAGGAGCAGCGACTACTGGCCGACCTGCCCGCCGCCGATCGCCGCACCTTCCTCCGCGTACTACAACTGCTCGCCGACCGCACCGGATCCACGAGATCGCAGCGGTGACGAGTGACACAGACCACGGCTTGGGTTTCGGCCCGTGGTACGGCTCATGCAGACGAATAAACGCAGGTCATCTAGCCTGGAGAGGTGCCGATGAGTCATACCGGCGCACTCTGACGCAACGGAGCGATCCCAGAGAAGAAAGCGACTGCCGATGATCCTGGCGGCTCAGCTCAGCGATACCCACTTCGACCACAGCGCGCGCAACACCGAACGGGTGGAGGCGGTGATGGGCTATTTGGCGGAGCTGCCGCGCAGGCCCGACGTCATCCTCGTGACCGGCGACATCACCGATTCCGGCACGCCGGAACAGTACGCGCAAGCACGAACGGCCCTGCGGGCCGCGGAAATCCCCGTGTACCTACTGCCCGGCAACCATGACGACCGCGTGAACTTCCGTACCGCGCTGCTCGGCGAGCCCGCCGCGACGACTCCCATCAACAATGTCTACCGGGTCGGCGAGCTCACGGTCGTCATGCTCGATTCGAGTATCCCCGGCCAACCGGCGGGTCTGCTGGGCGAGGACACCTTCGACTGGCTGCGCGCCACGCTCGCCGAGGCGCCCGACGGGCCGATTCTGGTTGCCCTGCACCACCCACCCAAGCGGGTGTTCAGTCCCGTCGTCGATGTCATCGCGCTGGCCGACCCCGGCCGGCTGGCTGCCGTGGTCGCGGGCGACCCACGCATCGTCGGCATCCTCACCGGCCACGCCCACTCCCCCATCGCGACGACCTTCGCGGGCAAACCCATGATCAGCTGTCCCAGTACCGCTTCCGTTCTCGGCGGCGAATGGGAGGTGACGCCGCCGGACCGCGTCATGGACTACGCCCCCGACCCGGCCATCGCACTGCACGTGATCGACGAAAGCTTCGGGCTCACCACGCATTTCCGCTCGGTGGCGATGGGTGGCTGGCTGGCCCAGCCGCCCGTCTGATCGCCGGTGCCGCCGCGGCCCGCAGCAACTCCATCGTCCGGGTGACGACCGGGCTGTAGGACTCGGCGTCCTTGATGTGCGCGCAGATCGTGCGGCGCGGGGTCGGGTTGGTCAGCTCGAGCGCGCAGGCGCCGGGCGGCAGGTCCGTGGCGCCGAGACGCGGGACGACGGTGATGCCGACTCCCCGCGCCACGAATCGGAGCGCGGACGGGTAGTCGGTGGTTTCCACGACGAACCGCGGGGTGAAACCCGCTGCGGCGCAAGCGTTCAGCATGGCCTGCCGGCAGGGGCCGTGGCTGGTGTCGTTGTCGATCCAGCGGTACTGCTCCAGTTCGGCGACATCGACGGTGGTGCGTGCCGCGAGTTCGTGGTCGGCGGGGACCACCGCGACGTAGGGCTCGGTCATCAGGTCGTGGTGGGTGTAGCCGGCGACCTGGGCCGGTTTGCCGAGCCGGACCGTCAGGGCGATGTCGGGGCGGTTGTCCGACACCGCGGCCAGCTCGTCGACGATCCGCAGGCGAACCCTGGTGTCGGGGAACTCGTCGGTGAGGGTGGCGACCACGTCGGGCATCCAGTTGGTGCCCGCCGAGCTGAACGAGTTGATCGTGATCCGGGCGGCCTTGCCCGCGCGCAGGTCCGACACTGTCGACCCGAGCGCGGTCAACTCGTCGAGCACCTTCGCGGCCTCACCCGCGATCACTCGTCCCGCCGGGGTCGGCTCCACGCCACGGCCCACCCGCTCCAGTAGCCGCAAGCCGGTTTCGCGCTGGAGCGCGGCGAGGTGCTGGGAGATCGCCGACGGCGAGTAGCCGAGCGTCGATGCCGCCGCGGCCACCGAGCCCGTCGCGACCACGGCGCGGAAGATCATCAGGCGATGGGTGTCGATCATGCGAGTTCCTCAATTCAGTCTTACTGAATATTAGATGGCTGATAACCGCTTGTGCTTACTCCTCGACAGGGCCACCGTAGAGGAATGAAGTCACGCCTGCCCGCGCTCGCTCTCGTTGCCGTGATGCTGACCTGGGCATCGTCGTTCGTGATCATCCGCGGCATCGCGCCGTACGTCTCGCCCGCCGCGATGGCGTCGGGGCGGATCCTCGTCGGCGCGATCGTGTTGGGCGTGGTGCTCGCGGTCCGTGGTGGGCCGATGCCGCGCGGCCTGGCGCTGTGGCTGACGCTGGCGTACGGCGCGCTGTGGTTCGGGCTGTACACGGTGCTGGTGAACGCCGCCGAGCATCATCTCGACGCGGGCACCACGGCGCTGCTGGTGAATATCGCGCCCATCGTGGTGGCGGTGCTGGCCGGGTTGTTCCTGAACGAGGGCTTCCCGCCGCTGCTCGTCGTGGGGATCGCGGTCAGCTTCAGCGGTGCGGCGATCATCGCGTTCACCGGCCCCGGGCAGCGCGATCGCATCGGCGTACTGCTCGCGGTAGCCGCCGCGCTGCTCTACGGCGTGAGCGTGGTGGCACAGAAACTCGTGCTGCGCACGACCGATCCGGTGACCACGACGGCGTTGGGCGCGATCGCCGGAGCAGTCGTCCTGCTGCCGTGGGCGCCGCGGATGGCACACGAACTGGCCGAGGCGCCGCTGTCAGCCACCGTCGGCATCGTCTACATGGGCCTCGTCCCGACGGGCTTGGCCTTCCTCCTCTGGGCCTACGCCCTGTCGCACACCCCCGCAGGCGTCACCGCCTCCTCGAGCTACGCCGTCCCCGCCCTGGCCATCCTCATGTCCTGGATCTTCCTCGCGGAAATCCCGACGCCAACCGCCCTCCTCGGCGGCATCCTGTGCCTGACCGGCGTTGCCATAGCCCGCCTGAACCCGACCATGTTCCACCGCACACCCGTAAATCCCGAGCCCGCCATGACCGCACTCCCGACCCCCACCCGCGACCGATAGGGAGCGGCGGCCACCAACTGACCGGTCGCGGCCGGGTCGCCGGTACACAACCTCCACATCAGCCCCACACCCCCACTCCCAACCCCCTGGCAGACTGGACACGTGAGAGACAAGCCCGTGGACCTGCCCAGCGGTCCCCTGCGCCCGATCGAACTCGCAAGCGGCGCGGTGATGGCTGGGCTCACGGTCGGCCTCATCACCGTCGGCTCCCTGGTCCCCATGGCCGCCGCACTACAACTCGTCGCGGCAGTCCCGCTCGGCCTGCTCGCCCAGCGGTATCGAGCGCGCGCGCTGGTTACCGCCACTATCGCGGCGACGCTGGTCACCTTCGTAGCCGCGGGCGTCATGCCCGCGCTCGGCGTGATGGGCGCGGCCACCGTGGCGGGAATCATCGGAACGGTGAAACGCCGAGGCGGCGGGCTTCCCGCGGTGCTCGCCATCGGGATCGTCGCCTCGGCGGGCTGGGGTGTGTTCACCGTCGGCGGCCTCGTGGTCTTCGCGCGAACTCGTGAGCTGTTCTTCGAGGCGTTCCGAAATATCGCGAAGGGCATCGACGAACAGACCGCGAAAGTACCCGGGCTGGAACCAGTGGGCAGGATGGCCGCCGAGGCGGTCGAGGTGATCCTGCAGTGGTGGTGGATCTACATCGGCGCCACGGTGGCGCTCGGCGTGCTGGTCAGCACAGTGATCTCCTGGTTCGTGCTCGGCGCGGTACTCGATCGGCTGGCCTGGTTGCCGGGCAGCGACCGCCTCGACGCCCCGCTCGACGATCGCCCGGTCGGACCACTACCGGTATCCCTGCACGGCGTCGGCTACCGCTACGAGGGCACGAAGATCGACGCGCTCGCCGACATCGACCTCACCATCCGCCAGGGCGAATTCGTCGCCGTCGTCGGCCACAACGGCTCCGGCAAATCGACCCTGACCCGGGTCCTGGCAGGCAGACCACCGACCACGGGTGCGGTGGATCGTCCGGGTTCGGCGGGCTTGGGTGCCATCGGCGGAACCGCGCTGGTCCTGCAACGCCCCGAGAGCCAGACCCTCGGCGTCTCGGTCGCCGACGACGTGGTGTGGGGTCTGGCGGCGGAGTCGGCCGCCGAGGTCGACGTCGACGCCCTGCTCACCGAGGTCGGCCTGGCCGACATGGGCGCCCGCGAAACCGCCACCCTCTCCGGCGGCCAGCAACAGCGCCTCGCCGTGGCCGCCGCCCTCGCCCGCCGCCCGGCCTTGCTCATCGCCGACGAAGCCACCTCCATGATCGACCCCGACGGCCGCCGCGAACTCGTCGCCCTGCTGGCCGAACTCCCCCGCAGGCACGGCACCGCCGTCGTCCTCGTCACCCACCACGAAGCCGACGCGACCGCCGCCGACCGGGTGATCCACCTGGCCAACGGCCGCACCGTCGACCATCTCGCGAGCTGGCCGCACCCCGCCCGCGACCAGCGCCGCAGGCCGATGGGCGCCCCCGTCCTCGAACTCGCCGACGTGCGCCACACCTACAACCGCGGCACGCCGTGGGAGGCACCCGCCCTGCACGGCGTCGACCTCTCGGTCCGCAAGGGCGAGGCGCTGCTGATCGTCGGCGGCAACGGCTCCGGCAAATCGACGCTCGCCTGGATCATCGCGGGACTGATCGCGCCGAGCTCGGGCCGCTGCGAACTGCGCGGCACCGCGGTCGACAAGCAGGTCGGCGGAGTCGCGCTGGCTTTCCAGCATTCCCGGTTGCAACTACAGAAGCAGACCGTCGGCGCCGAGATCGCCGACTGGGGCGGGCGGGCGACCGGTTCCGGCGCGGTCGGGCAGGCGCTGGACGCGGTGGGGCTGGATCGCCGCCTCGCCGCCCGCTCGGTCGAGGAGCTCAGCGGCGGGCAGGCCAAGCGGGTAGTCCTCGCCGCCATGGTGGCCAGTCATCCGCAGGTGGTCGTCCTGGACGAACCGCTGGCGGGCCTCGATCCGCAGGGTCGCGCCGAGATCGTGGAACTGCTTGCCCGGCTGCGGGATTCGGGGCTGACGCTGATCATCATCTCCCACGATGTCGCCGAGATGTCCATGGTCTGCGACCGCACAGTGCACCTGGACGCGGGTGTGGTGGTCTCCGCGGACGGGCACGCGATCCCCCGCCCCGAGCACGCTCGCGAGAAGCCGTCGTTCGCACCGGGGCTCCCACTGGGGCGCCGGAGTGACGAGGGCGCGACGGCGAACCTACGCGTCGGCCCGGCGACCCATCCCAGCGCACCGAAAGGCACGACCCGATGAGCACCGTGCTGCTGCGTGAAGTACCGGTCGACAGCGTCGTGCACCGCCTGTGGGCCGGCACGAAGATGATCGCCGCGTTCCTGCTCAGCCTGCTGCTGATGTTCCTGCCGTCGTGGCCGGTCCTCGGCATCATCACGGCCTTCCTGGTCGCGATCTGGGTGCTCGCGCGGCTGCCGTTCGGCGCTGTCCCCCGGCTGCCGTGGTGGTTCTGGGGGCTTGTCGTGCTCGGCGGCCTGATCAACGCGCCGATCGGGATGAAAGCGGTGCTCGGCTACCTCCAGATCTTCGTGTTCGGACTGGTGTTGGTGGTGGCCTCGTTCCTGATCGCGTTCACCACCCCGATGGGCGAGATCGCCCCCGCTCTCGCGAAACTCGGTGCGCCGCTGCGCAAGTTGCGCCTTCCGGTCGACGAGTGGGCGGTCGTCGTCGCACTGACCCTGCGCGGGCTGCCGCTGCTGTTCGACGAGATCCGGGTGCTGCGCGCCGCGCGCAAACTGCGCCCGAAGGACGGCCTACTGCACCGTGCCGCCGACAATCCGCTCATCGACATCCTCACCGCGTGCATGGCGGTGTCGTCGCGACGCGCGGGCGAACTGGGCGAGGCGATCACCGCGCGTGGGGGCACCGGAATGCTGACGGCACACCCGAGCTCACCGCATCGTCGCGACGCGATCGCACTGGCGGTCGTGGTCGCGGTCTGCGCCGGCGCGGTGGTGCTGAGCAACGTCCTCGGCTGAATCCGGGCGCTCGACCTGTGCGGCGGGTCCGCGTGGGCACCGGCCACATCCTGAAGCAGATAGCAATACCCGGAATTCACTGTCCCGAAACCCTATGGCGGGCTATTGTTCGTCACAGAAATCGAGCTAGGCAGCTTCTCGCGCCGGTTACGAACTCTCGGGGGAAGTCACCACCACGGCGCATGTTCGGGCACGTCACACCTGATGAACTCCAGATGGGAAATGTTCATATGATCATCCGCAAAATCGCCGCGGCCGCCATTCCCGTGCTCGCGGCAGCACTGGTGGGTACCGGCGTGGCCGGCGCCGATCCGGTAACGCCGAATGTCGAGTATCGCACCGAGCTCGTCGGCAACACCGTCATCACCACCCTCACCCACGGCACCTTCGTGGTCACCGGCGGCGCCGTCGACATCCGCGACGAGGCGGGCGCGACCCTGGTCTCGCTGCCCCTCTCGGTCCGCGACGGCAGCTTCGAATACCCACTGCCGCACACCGTTCGCGAGGACAGCCGGGTGCTCGAGTTGACCGCGGTCAAGGATGTCGCGGCGGCACGGCCCAACCTGACGCCGGTCGCCTCGCCCGCGGAAAACTATGCGGCGCAAGCGAACTTCGCCTCCACCTTCGGCCTTGCCACCGCCGTCGGTAGCTTCGTCGGCATGGCCATCGGCGCCGTCATCGGGCTCGTGGTCGGCGCGGCGGCGGGTGGAGTTGGCGCGGTTCCCGGTCTCATCACCGGCGCCACCGTCGGCGGGATCATCGGCACCCTGGTCGCGGGCGGGCCGACGCTGATCATCGCGGGCATGGATCTGATCAACACGTGGAACGCGCCCGCGGGCACCACCCAGTGGGCCGCGAAATAGCCTGCGACACAGCGTGACCGACCGAGCCGCACCGGCACCTACGGGGATGCCGGTGCGGCTCGTCTCGACTGTCTGACCGCGAACCTCAGCGATGCGGCCGCACGCAGCCGCCCACGATGGTCGACACACCCGATCAGTTCGACGATACTGGCGCCGGTGCGACAAGGAAACGGACTCGACATACCCGATACCCTCGATGATCTGTGCGCGCCCGACCGGATGGCGCTGATCGTCTACGACATGCAAGTCGGTGTCCTCGGTCAATTGCCCGACGGGCAGGAGATCACCGAACGCGTCGTGCGGGTGGTCGAAGCGGCCCGCCGCGGCGGCTATCCGGTGATCTTCCTACGGCACTTCTTCCCGCCGCGGCGACTGACCGGCGTGTACGGGATGCGGCTGCTGATGAGCTGGCAGAACGCCGAATCCGTCGACGACGTGGCCTTCATCCTGCAACGCGATACGCCAGCGTTCGAGCTGGTACCGGAGCTGGTGCCGCGCGCGGACGAGCTGGTCTTCGACAAGATGTCGATGTCGGCGTTCGAGGGGACGCCACTGGCCACCCTGCTGCGCGATCTGCGGATCGGCTCCTACGCCATCGCCGGTGTCGCGCTCGAGATCGGGATCGCGCCGACCGTCAGCCATTCGACCGATCTGGGTTTCGTGCCCGTGGTGATCAGTGATGCCTGCGGCGGTCGCGACAAGGAAGCGATGGCGCGGGCCTACGCCGACTTCGCGTTCCAGGGCAACGCGCTGGTCACCGATGCCGACACGATCTCCGGCCTGATGACCGACAGCTGACAACCGGCAATCTTTCAGCACTGGATTTTCGGCCGCCTCGGATCCGAGGCACGAGACGGAACGCCGGATGCGCAGTACCGTGCCTCGGATTCGAGGCAATCAGAGCCGAAAATCCCGCGGCGCCAGCCGCAGAAAAGACTCAGCGCAGGGCGTTCTTGGCTGCGTCCTGTGCGGAGTCGACCTGGCCGCTGAACTTGCCGCCGGTCTTCTCGTCGACCACGTCACCGGCCTTGTCGATGACGCTGTCGACCTTGTCCGCATGCTGGGCAGCCAGGTCCATCGCCTTGCCCGCCAGGTTCTTGAAATCCACCGCGCACTCCTCGTTGATTCGACACCGGGTCTAGCGCGATTACCGTAGCAACATCGCAGCTTTCACGGTGCGCATCATCGTGGCTTACTCGTCACACCGTCCCATACGGGGTGCCAGAGCCGTCCGGTATCGGTCCACGCCTGGAAGCGGACCGTGCCGGTGAGTTCGGGGGTGACCCATTGCGCGTCGCGGCGTTCGTCGGCGGTTAGCTCATTGGTGAACGGTGACGTGTCGCGGTGGAGCTTCTGCAATTCGGCGGCGATCCGGCGGGACTGTTCCTCCCCGAAGCCGGTACCCACCCGGCCGACGTAGATGAGGCCGTCCTCGTGCGGCATCCCCAGCAGCAACGACTTGAACTGGCGTTTGTCGCTGCGCCGCCACCCGCCGACCACCACTTCACGCATTCGCCAATTGCGTTGTTTGAGCCAGGTCTGACTGCGCTTGCCCGGCTGATACACCGAACCAAGCCGCTTGGCGACCACCCCTTCCTGCCCCTGATCACGACTGACCTTCATCGCCTCGGCGCCCGAACCATCCAGCAGCGCACTGACATTCATCGACGGCGACAGCCTGCCCAGCGCTTCGAGCACCGTGCGGCGGTCGGTGTACTTCTTGCGCAGCAGGGAGGTGCCGTCGAGGTAGAGCACGTCGAAGGCGACGAAGACCGCGCGGGCCGAATCCGCTTGCAGCGCTGAGATATCCGAGAGTCCGGCGTCGTCGAGAACTACCGCCTCGCCGTCCAGTATCACCCGGTGCCCGGTCAGTTCCTCGCCGAGCACGGCCAGGCGCGGATATCGGTCGGTCACCGTGTTGCCCGCGCGGCTGCGGACCGTGACTGTGCCGTCATCGATCTCGACGATCACCCGGAAGCCGTCCCACTTGGTTTCGAAGGCCCAATCCGCGGCGGTCAGCGATTCGACCTCGCCCGCGGTGGCCAGCATGGGCGCGAGCCCGCGCGGGAAGCTGCTGTCCGCCATGGGCTCTCGGCGGGACTGGTCGCGCATGAAGTGCATCAGCCACTGGTCGCCCTTGGTCTGGATGAAGGCATAGCGGCCGGATACGCGCTCTCCCTCGAGTTCCACGATCACCTCGTCGGAGCGCCACTTCTCGGTGACATAGGTGCCCGAATCCCAGATCGTCATCTCCCCCGCGCCGTATTCGCCCTTCGGAATGCTGCCGTGGAAGTGCAGGTACTCGAGGGGGTGATCCTCGGTGCGCACCGCGAGGCGGTTGTGTTTCGGCTCGGTCGGTGGCCCCTTCGGCACCGCCCAGGAGGCCAGGACGCCGTCGTGCTCGAGGCGCACATCCCAGTGCAGGCGGCGGGCGTGATGCTCCTGGATGACGAATCGGTTGCCCGGGCCCGGTTCCGGCGTGGCCTCGGGGACGGGCTCGGGCGTGCGCTGCGGGTCGCGCATGCTGCGGTACTTGGTGAGGGAGTCAGGGCGGGCGGGCAGCGGCGGGTCGAGTTCGGCGAGCAGGTCGCCGTCGGCCTTCCAGCGAGCGAGCACCTCGTCGAAACGTAACTGGCGCAACGTATCCGAGTCTTCGATCTCGGACCAGGCGCGTGGGGCGGCCGCGTTCGGTTCGGCGCGACCGCGCAGCGAGTAGGGGGCGATGGTGGTCTTGGCGGCGTTGTTCTGGCTCCAGTCCAGGAACACCTTGCCTTTGCGGGCCGACTTCGCCATCGTCGCCGTCACCAGATCCGGGTGCAGCGCTTCGAGATTGGTGGCGACCTGCTTGGCGACGGTGGACGCGCCACGTGAACTCACCGGCCGATCCAGCGGTACGTAGACGTGAATCCCCTTGCTACCACTGGTAACCGGGAACGCCCGCATACCGATCTCGGCGACCAGCTCGCGCACGGCGAGTGCGACCCGGGCGCATTCGGCCAGTCCGGCACCGGGACCCGGGTCGAGATCGAACACGATCCTGGTGGCCGGGCCGCGCTCGGCACCGTCGAAACGCCATTGCGGCACATGGATTTCCAGCGCCGCCTGCTGCCCGAGCCAGGCCAGCCCGGCCTCGGAATCGATCACCGGGTACACCACACGGCGGCTGGAATGCTCGATCGCGGCGCGGTGGATCCACGCGGGCGCGTGCTCAGGGAGGTTCTTCTCGAAGAAGTCGGAGTGGTCGACCCCGTTCGGCCACCGTTTCCTGGTGACCGGCCGACCGACGAGGTGGGGCAGCGCGGCCTCGGTGATCGCCGAATAGTAGGCGATCACCTCGCCTTTCGTGGTGCCGGTCTGCGGGTACAGCACCTTGTCGAGGTTGCTGAGCTCAACCTCGATGTCCGGTTCACCCGGCGCGGCTCGAAATTCCCGGCGGACCATCGACGCGATCCGGCGGCGGGGACCGTCTGCCGGTCCCCGCGCACCGAATCAGGCCTTGGGTCCCGGATCTGTCGGAGCGGGGCCGCCGGGGGCAGTACCGGGACCTGCCTGCGGGGGCACGACCTTCTTGGCCGCGTCCTTGCCCTTCTCGATCTTGTCGCTGTACTTGCCCTTGGTCTTGTCATCGATGAAGGTGCCGGCCTTGTCGACCGCCTCATTGATCTTGTCGGCGTTCTGTTCGACCGTTTCCTTGCCCTTACCGAGCAAGCCCTTCAAGGTATCCACGAGACTCATCTGCCGATGTTCCTTTCGCGAGGAGGGTCACTCCACATCTTCCCACCACGAATCCCGTGGTGGGAGGTCATTCGGAACCACCCGCTGGCCCGGCTTGGGCACTACCACTGGAGTACCCGCGTCCCCGGCCGCCGACACCAGGCGCCGGACGGGTTCGGACCAGCCGTGGAAGGCCAGGTTGAAGGTGGCCCAGTGGATCGGGACCAGCAGGCCGTATCCGGCGTCGCCGAGGCACAGGTCGGCGTGGGCGCGCACCGCCTCTTCGGGATTCATGTGCACATCGGTCCAGCGCTCGTCGTAGGCGCCGATGGGCAGCAACGTGAGGTCGAAGGGGCCGAGCACCGCGCCCGCCTGGGCGAACGCCTTCGTGTAGCCGGTGTCGCCACCGAAGTAGACCCGCTTGGCCGGGCCCGACAGCGCCCACGACGCCCACAGCGTGGTGTTGCGGACCAGGCCGCGGCCGGAGAAGTGCCTGGCCTCGGCGCAGGTGATGGTGAGGCCGCGGTCGCCGGTGTCGTGGCCGAGCGAGACCGAGCCGCCCCAATCGAGTTCGATGATCCGGTACTCGGGCACACCCCACTGCCGCAGGTGCGCGCCGATGCCGGTGGGCACGACGAACGGCGCGAGCTGGGTGCGGACGAGCTCGTCGACGGTGGCTTTGTCGAGGTGGTCGTAGTGATCGTGGGAAATGATCACGGCGTCGACTTTGGGCACCTGCGACAGCTCGCCGGGGACCGGGTGCAGCCGGGCCGGACCGACGACCGGGGACGGGGAGACCCGTTCGCTCCACACCGGGTCGGCCAGCACTCGGTAGCCGTCGAGTTCCACCAGTGCGCTGGCGTGTCCGTACCAGGTGACCGCGAGGTCGGCGGCCTGCTCGGGAGCTGCCGGGGTAACCAGCGGGACGGGTTTGGCCGGGCGGCCGACGCGTCCTTTGGTGAGGCCCGACCAGAGCAGTGACGGCGCCGCACCGGCGGCGAGCATCGAGCTCGGCTCGGTGTTGTGGAACCGGCCGTCGCGGTAGGAGGACTTGCCGATCGCGGTCGGCGCGATGGCCGACGGGCCGGCGCCGATCGAGGTGGGCAGCCCCCACACCGCGCGCGCCATCCAGGCGAGACCGAGCGTGCTCGCCACCGAACCGGCCAGGCGTGTGATCCGCATCAGCGCCCCACGAACTTCGCTGGACGCTTCTCCTGCCGGGCCAGGCGGCCCTCTTTGGCGTCGTCGCTGCTCCACGCGGCGGCCAGCGCGGCCTCCTGCTGCGCGCTCGCCGGGGCGCCGGTGCCGTCGTCGTTGAGCATCAGTTTCATGGCCTGCAGCGACAGCGGCGCCAGCGCGGCGATGGTCTTGGCCCAGTCCTTCGCATCGGCGAGGGTGCCGAGCTTGTTGGCGAAGCCGTAGGCGTAAGCGTCTGCGGCGGAGACGGATTCGGCGCCGAGCAGGATGGTGCGCGCCGGGCCGCCGCCGATCAGGGCCGCCAGCCGCGACACCGTCCAGCGATCGACGGAGATCCCGAGCTTGGCCGCGGGCACCGCGATGTAGGCATCGGGCTCGATCACCCGCAAGTCCGAGGCCAGCGCCAGTTGCACACCCGCGCCGAGCGCGCCGCCGTTGATCGCCGAGATCACCGGCACCGGAACGGATTCGATGGTGTGCAGCATGTCGAGCAGGCCGTTCAGGAACGACTCGGAGTACACCCCCGACAGGTCGGCGCCCGCGCTGAAGATCGGCCCTCGGCCGGTGAGCACGATGGCGCGCGCACCTTGGGCCACCGCGTCGAGGACCGCGGCGCGCAATTGCCCGACCAGGTCCTCGTTGAGCGCGTTGCGCCGTTCCTCGCGCTGCAATTCGATGGTGATCACGTCACCATCGCGGGTCACGCCGAGCATGCGTCCTCCCCAGAATCGCCAGATTTCGTGGATGTTCACACTCTGCCACAGGCCGCCGACAACGCCACGGAAGGCGATAGCATCGACGACCGTGGCGACACACAACGCACCGCGTCCCGGCCCGATTCCGGCCGCCTGGTGACCGACTTCGACATTCTGGTGATCGGTGCGGGGCAGGCCGGGCTCTCCGCCGGTTACCACCTGCGCAAGCTCGGATTGGTGCCCGAACGTGATTTCCGGATCGTCGATCACGCGCCCGGTCCCGGTGGGGCCTGGCAGTTCCGGTGGCCCTCGCTGACGCTGACGACGGTGAACCGGGTGCACGATCTGCCGGGGATGTCCTTCGCCGAGACATTGCCGACGGGGTCGGAGTCAGCGCGCGCCGCCACTGCGGTGCCGCACTACTACGAGCTCTACGAAAAGCGCTTCGACCTGCAAGTTCAGCGGCAGGTGACGGTGAAAGTGGTGTGCGATCGGACGGCGGACGGCCAGAGCTGCGCGGGCCGCGGCGAGGTTTTGCAGGTCGAAACCGAGGGCGCTGGCACCATCCGCACGCGCGGTCTGATCAACGGCACCGGCACCTGGGAGCGCCCGTTCATCCCCCGGTATCCAGGTGCGGACACCTTCGCCGGCCGCCAACTGCACACTCGCGATTACCGCACCGCCGACGAGTTCGCCGGCAAACATGTGGTCGTCGTCGGTGGGGGTATCTCGGCGGTGCAGCTACTCGATGAAATCTCGCTCGTGACTTCCACCACATGGGTGACCAGATCGGAGCCGCGGTGGCGGGAGACGCCGTTCGCCGAGCAGGACGGGCGGGACGCGGTGGCCATGGTGGAAGACCGGGTGCGCGCCGGGCTGCCGCCAGGGTCGGTCGTGTCGGTGACCGGATTGCCGCTCGACGAGCGTCTGCGGGCCGCCCGCGAGCGGGGCGCGCTGCGTCGGTTGCCGATGTTCGAGCGGATCGAGCCCACCGGTGTGCGGTGGGCCGACGGGAGTTTCCAGGCCGCCGATGTCATCCTGTGGGCGACCGGTTTCCGCAGCTCACTGGACCATTTGGCACCACTGCGGCTGCGCGGACCCGGCGGCGGGATCACCATGACCGGGCGATTGGCGACCCAGGTGGCCGTCGACCCGCGCATCCATCTCATCGGCTACGGACCATCGGCCAGCACCATCGGCGCCAACCGGGCGGGCCGGGCCGCCGCCCGTGAACTGACCGACTACCTCGGGATCAGTCCAGACCGGCGCTGAACGTCGACGGATCGGCGCCGACCCGCTTGCCTGCGTCGAGGCGGCTGATCGACTCCATCGCCTCGGCGTCGAGTTCGAAGGTGAACACGTCGAAGTTCTCGGCGATCCGCGACGGCGTGACCGACTTCGGGATGACGATATTGCCCAGCTGCAGGTGCCACCGGATGATCACCTGCGCGGGGGTGCGGCCGAGATCCTTCGCGATGGCGGCGATGGTCGAGTTGTCGAGCAGCGTGCCCTGTCCCAGCGGACTCCACGCCTCGGTGGCGATCGCGTGATTGGCGCCGTATTGGCGCAGGTCACGTTGGGAAAGTGTGGGATGTAGCTCGATCTGGTTCACCGTGGGGATCTCGCCCGACTCGGCGATCAGGGTCTCCAGGTCGATCACCCGGAAGTTCGAGACACCGATCGAACCGATCCGGCCCTGCGACTTCAGCGCCTGGAACGCGCGGAAGGTGTCGACATAACGACCGGCCGACGGCACGGGCCAGTGGATCAGATACAGGTCGAGATAGTCCAAGCCGAGGCGCCCCATGCTGGTATCGAAGGCACGCAGGGTGCTGTCGTAGCCCTGATCGGAGTTCCACAGCTTGGTGGTGATGAACAGTTCGTCGCGGGGGATCCCCGATTCACGGATGGCGCGGCCTACGCCTTCCTCGTTTGCGTAGACCGCGGCCGTGTCGATACTGCGGTAGCCGACCTTCAACGCCTCGGCCACCACCCCGGTGACGTCTTCCGCGGGCACCTGGAACACACCGAAGCCGAGCTGTGGGATCACGTTCCCGTCATTGAGCACGATGCTGGGGACAGGGCTGCTCTCACTGCGGAAGGTCACCCTTCCGACCGTAGAAGCGGTTCGGGGTGCCGTCAACGACGGTGCGTCGCGTGTTTCCCCGGGCAGGCGAATGGGTACGAAGCGGGGCGCGAGTCAGGTGACGCGCCCAGATTCAGTACGCGGTGCCCGCAAGTCCGATTCGCCGGTATCTGGCCTGGCGCAGAATGCGCAGTGCGGCCGGATCGTGGGCACGCAGGTCGGCCAGTTCAGCGGCGATCGCCAGGACCGCGCGGCGGGCGAAGGCGACCGGTTCGTCGGCGGCGTCGGGGTACTCCTCGACGATCCGGTCCACCACACCGTCTTCGAGCAGGTCGGCCGATCTGATGCCTTGTGCCGCAGCCATTTCCGGCGCGTGGGCGGTATCGCGGAAGACGATCGCGCTCGCTCCTTCCGGTGGCAGCGGGGCCAGCCAGCCGTGCCTGGCGGCGAGCACGCGGTCGGCGGGCAGCAGCGCGAGCGCGCCGCCACCGGTCCCCTGACCGAGCAGCACGGAGACGGTCGGGGTGTCGAGGGTGACGAGATCAGCCAGGCAGCGGGCTATTTCGGGGGCGAGCCCGCGTTCCTCCGCCTCCTTGGACAGTGCCGCACCGACGGTGTCGATGACGAGCACCAGCGGCAACCGCAATTCCCGCGCCAGCACCATCGCGCGCCGTGCCTCGCGCAGGGCGGCCGGACCCATCGTGTGCTCGCCTTCCTGACCGGACCGGTCGTGGCCGAAGACGACGCACGGTTGACCGGCGAAGCGGGCGAGGGCGAGCAGGACAGTGCGATCCGAGTCGCCCCGGCCGGTGCCGCTGAGCGGAACTCGTTGTGTCGCATGGCGAAGCAGGTCCTGGATGCCAGGTCTGGCCGGCCGACGCGAGCTGCGCACCGAATCCCAAGCGCTCGCATCAGGATTCGCGGGCGTCGCCGGACTGCGGACGGGCACAGCCCAACCCGGTTCGGATGTCACCGGCTCGACCACGCCACTGGCGACACTCATCGCCCGGTGCGCGATCCGGCGAAACACCTCCACCGACACCACTCCGTCGATCACGCCGTTGCGATAGAGGTTCTCCGCGGTCTGCACGCCGGGCGGAAAAGGTCTGCCGTACAAGGCTTCGTACACCCGGGGCCCCAGGAACCCGATGAGCGCGCCCGGCGCGGCGAAGGTGATGTGCCCCAGCGAACCCCACGAGGCGAACACCCCACCCATCGTCGGATCGCGCAGGTACACCAGATACGGATGGCCCGCCGCCTTGTGCACGGCCACCGCTCCCGCGATCTTCACCATCTGCACGAAAGCGACTGTCCCCTCCTGCATTCGAGTGCCACCGGAGGTCGGCGAGGCGATCAACGGCAACCCGAGTTCGGTCGCGCGCTCGACCGCGCTCACAATCCGCTCGGCCGCGGCCACCCCGATCGACCCGGCCAGAAACGCGAACTCACAGGCGAGGACCGCGACTCGACGCCCGCGCAGCAACCCCTCCCCCGTCAACACGGCCTCATCGGTGCCCGCCCGATCGGCCGCCGCGATGAGGTCCTGGCGATAGCGCGGCGATACGGCAGGCTCGATCGGCGCCCGATCCCAGCTCACGAAAGAGCCGGCGTCGAGCAACTGGCCGAGCAAGTCATCCGCCGACATCCGCACGCTCCGAGCCTAGCCGGACAGGTTCGGCGACGGTGTCGAGATCACAACGGCACATTGGGACATCTTGACAATTCGTTGTGTTTTTACAACACTTCATTAGGTGAGCCCAGTCAGACGAGGGGAAACCCTACCGATCTTCAACCGCATCGCGGTGGTGCGCGCAGAGCATCGGATGAGCCGGGCGGCGCTTGCGGAGGCCGTCGACGTCAATGTCCAAACGATCGGCGCGCTCGAGCGTGGCGATCACTACCCGAGCCTCGATCTGGCGATGCGCATCTGCGATGTGTTCGCGCTACCGATCGAAGCCGTCTTCTCCCGCAAGGAATTCGGGCCGTTGTCGGCCGAGCTCTACCCACGCACGAAAGGCGAAGTGCCATGACCAGCACGCTCATCGACCGCTACCAGAACTATCGGGTCCGGCGCTGGCTCGTCCAGGAGCAACGGACAGCGGGGATGCTGAAGAGCTGGCGGCCGCTGCGTCGGCGACGGATTCTCGTCGTAGTCGTGACGATCGCGCTGGCCGGGATCGCGATCGCGGGAGTGATGCGCGCGCTCGATCTGTTCGGGGCGCCAGGGGTCGCGGTCGTCTCGGCACTGGTTTTCCTGCCGAGCTGGACGATGCTGCGGATCGTGTCGGGCGGCCAGGATCACGCACCCGACCAGATGCTCGACGAACTGGAGATCACCGAACGCAACAAGGCACGTTCGGCGGGACTCGCGCTCACCCAGTCGCTGACCATGGCGCCGTTGGCGTACTTGATCTTCGGCAGCGCGTTCTCACCGGAGGCCGACGCCTATCGCATCGCCTACGCGGGTGGATTGATGATGCTGGCCACGATCATGGCAGGCGGCTGTGCGCCTGCGATGATCCTCGGCTGGAACCGGCCCGATCCCGAACCCGAGTCCTGAACGAAGAGCGGGGCTGCGGCCTTCATCGCGACAGCCCCGTCCATCGTCACTCAGTAGCCCTGCATGACCTTGCGCAGTGCGTACTCGGTCAAGGCGACCAGGGCCTGCTTGGCCGGTTCCCGGCGACGGGCGTCGATCGACATGATCGGCACGTCGGCGGGAACCGCAAGGGCCTGGCGGATGTCCTCGAGCGGGTACTTGGGCGCGTCGTCGAACTCGTTGAGCGCCACCAGGAACGGCAGCCCGCGGGCCTCGAAGTAATCGACAGCGGCGAAGCTGTCTTCGAGCCTGCGGGTGTCGACCAGCACCACGGCGCCGATGGCACCGCGGATCAGGTCGTCCCACATGAACCAGAACCGGTACTGGCCCGGCGTACCGAACAGGTACAGGACCAGGTCGTCGGCGAGGCTGATACGGCCGAAGTCCATCGCCACCGTGGTGGTCGACTTCTGCGGAATACCGGTCAGGTTGTCGATTCCGGTACTGGCGTTGGTGACCAACGCCTCGGTGCGCAGCGGAACGATCTCCGACACCGCGCCGACCATCGTGGTCTTACCCACACCGAAGCCGCCGGCGACCACGATCTTCGCCGAAGTCGGCTTGGCCGTGCGGGTGTCGACCTGCGCCGTCGAATCAAATACGCCGGAGTCCACTGAGAACCCTTTCGATCAGCTCGCGACGTTCATCGTCGCTGGAATCGTCTTTCAAAGTTGCCGAGACCCGGACGTGGCCGGCCTCGATCAGATCGGCTACGAGTACCCGGGCCACCCCGATCGGGATGTACAGCTGGGCAGCTATCTCGGCAACGGACGGCGATTGCCTGCACAACTCCACGATGGACGTTTCGAGGTTGTTCAGTTCGTACTGCCGCTCCATGGCGACCGGATGCGATGCTACGAGTGCCTCCAGCGCCAACTCGACCGCCGGCCTGGTACGGCCGGCAGTCAAGGAGTACGGGCGGACGAGGCTGGGCTCGGCGCTCCCCATGCGGTGATCGTCTATGTCCATCCCACCATCAGGAACCCATCGTGACGCGAGGCGTGGCCTGGACTGTCTGGCCAACGCGCTCGACCAGAAGTGCCATTTCGTAGCCGACCTGACCGATGTCACACGAGGTGTTGGTCAGGACCGCGAGATACGAGCCGTCGCCGACTGCCATGAGCAGCAGGTAACCGTGCTCCATCTCGACGACGGACTGGAGTACCGTACCGCCTTCGAACAGATTCGACACGCCGACGGATAGGCTCGCCAGTCCGGCGGTCACGGCGGACAGCTGCTCGGCGCGGTCGACCGGGAGCTGAGCGCTCGCGGCCATCAGAAGTCCGTCAGCCGAGACCAGCACGGCATGGGCTACGCCAGGAACCTCGTTGGCGAAGTTCGAAACCAGCCAATCCAGCTGACGGTTCGTACCACCTAGATCGGGGTTCATCGGTCTCCTTTATCTCCGGTTAGGTTCATTGCCTTCATTGCGCGGCCATCCCGGACGCCCTGCTGGTGACGACTCAGGCTGTTGCGGATCGTGGCGGGATCGCGCGGGGGCGGGGTGCGATCGGCGGTGCCGCTCACACCACCCGGCACGAGCCTTCCGCCCGGACTGCGTTGTGGCAAGCCGGCGGCGGTACGCACCTCGGACTGGGCTTCGCTGGCCGCGCGAGCGGCCTGCCAACCCTCGTCACCGGGTGATTCGAAGGCGGCAGCCATCTGGTTCCGGTCGGAATTCTCGTCCGTGAGCCACGCCGACATCATCTCGGCGAAGATCGGCGTTCCGCCCATCACGGAATCACCCTCGGGTGCCGGCTGCAACCTGGTCTGGAAGAACGACGCAGCCTTGACCGGATTGGACCGGAAGCTGTGCCGACCCGGATCACGCCCTGCCGACGCAGCGTTATCCGGCCCCGCAGGGTCCCGATCCCGTTGCGGCAGAGCCACTCCTGGCCCGGCGTTCGCCTGCGGTACAACACTAGCCCCGGGATCGCGCTGCGGCAGCCCATTCGGCGCAGCCGCACGTCGAGGCAGTCCGTTGGGCGCGTCCTGCGGCGGTTGACCCGCGGCCGGGGCGCGCTGCGGCAGACCGTTGTCGGCCGAATCCTGCTGCGGCGCAGGGGTTGCGCGCTGCGGCAGGCCGTTGGCCGGACGGGCGGGCTGCGCACGCGGCGGAAGGCCGTTGGCCGGATCACGCTGGGGCAGACCACCGGTCTGCTCCCGCTGCGGCAGACCGTTCGCCGGATCACGCTGCGGCAGCCCACCGGACGGATCACGCTGCGGCAGCCCACCGGTCTGCTCACGTTGCGGGAGACCGCCGGTCGGATCGAGCCTGGGCAGGCCGCCCGACTGGTCCCGATGCGGCAGACGCGGCGTGGGTTCCCGCTGCGGCAGCCCACCGGCGGCGTTGCCGCGCTGCGGCAGACCGGTCGACGGATCACGCTGCACCGGTTCGGAATCGCGCTGCGGCGCGGGATCACGCTGCGGTGCGGCGCCGCCCGGCGCACGCTGCGGCAAGCCGGTCGACGGTGCCGAATCACGCGACGCGGCTTCACGCTGCGGCAGACCCGTTGCCGGGTCACGCTGCGGCAGGCCACCGGTCTGGTCACGCTGCGGTAGCCCGGTCGAGGGATCGCGCTGCGGGAGCCCGGCGGACGAATCGAGGCGGGGTAGCCCACCGGACTGATCACGCTGCGGTAGTCGCGGTGACGGGTCACGCTGGGGCAGACCGACGGACGGATCACGCTGCGGGGCACCGTTGGCGCCGGGCGAACGCTGGGGCAGACCACCGGGGGTGCTCGCCCGCTGCGCCGGTGGCGCCGAATCACGCTGGAGCGGTGCCGAATCACGCTGCGGCTGCGCAGGCGGCTGCGCGGAATCCCGCGACGGCGCGCCGTTGGCACCCGGCTGACGCTGCGGCAGCCCACCGGCCTGCGACGGCTGCTGCTCACCCGGACCCTGCGGCCCCGGCCCGGCGGGCGGACGCTGCGGCCCGCCCGGTGCCAGATTGCGCTTGGGCAGATTCGCCGCGGCGAGCTTGCCGCGCTGCGGCACGTTCGCCTGGCCCGGCGCGGGCGGACGCAACGACGGCGACGACTGCTCCGTCGCGTCCTGCGCCATCCCCGAAGCCATCGAGTTACCCGGCTGACGCTGCGGCAACCCGCCACCCGCACCCGCCGGAGCAGGCCCGCTGACGCCGGGATCCACGGTGACCATCATGTTGCCACCCGGGGTGCGGGTGATCGCGCGGGTCTGCATGGTGCTCGGCTGCTGCTGCGGGTTCGGCCGCTGCTGCTGTTCCGGCGCGGGCGCCTGCTGCTGCTTCTGCAGCTGATGCGGTGGCACCACCGCCCCACCGGCACCCGAGACGATCAGGCCGACCGGCACGTGCACGGTGACGGTGACGCCGGGATCGCGAGCGGTATCGAAGGTCGGGCGCAGGCGCACGGTGAGACCGTGCCGCTCGGCCAGTCGGCCGACCACGAACAGACCCATGTGGCGGGCGGTGTCGGGACCGGGCTCGGCGGTCTGCTCGAGCCGGTGGTTGATCTCCGACATCTCCACGGGCGGCATACCGATGCCGCGGTCGGCGACCTCGATCAGCAGACCCTGGTCGTGCGCCTGGGCGAAGGTGAACTTGACGTCGGTCTCCGGCGGGGAGGCGCGCAGCGCGTTGTCGAGCAGCTCTGCGAACAGGTGCGCCATATCGGAGGCGGCCGGTTCGACCAGCGAGCCACGCGGCGTGGCGCCGAGCTTGACCCGCTCGTAGTCCTCGACCTCGGAGATCGCGGCACGGAGGACGTCGGCGATCTCGACCGGTGCCGACTTGGTGCGGCGCTGCTTGGTACCCGCGAGAATCAGCAGGTTGTCACCGTTACGGCGCATGCGCGCGGCGAGGTGGTCGAG
The DNA here is from genome assembly GCF_054031145.1 of Nocardia sp. FBN12. NCBI lineage: Bacteria > Bacillati > Actinomycetota > Actinomycetes > Mycobacteriales > Nocardiaceae > Nocardia > Nocardia sp. FBN12. The sequence goes on along the minus strand of NZ_CM132926.1, from coordinate 6,749,208 downwards.
CCGGAAGAGGTTCTCGAGCAGGCGCGGGTCCTTCTCGTCGTACTCCATCGCCTCGATGAGGGTGAGCTGATGGTCGACGAGCGACTTGGACCGGCGGGCCAGGGTCTCGAACATGTCGTTGACCTGCGAACGCATCTGCGCCTGGTCGCTGGCCAGGCGCAGCGCCTGACCGTGGATATCGTCGACGGCGCGGGCGAGCTGGCCGATCTCCTCGTCGGAGCGCACCGGCATCGGCTCGAGCGGCACGTCCTCGGGCGCGGCGCCGTTGCGGAGCTGGGCGACCTCGTGCGGCAGATCGGACTCGGCGACGCGCAGCGCGGCCAGGCGAAGGCGGTGCAGCGGCACGATCATCGAGCGGGCGACGAACACCGCGAGCAACAGCGCGGCCAGGATCGTCGCGATCACGACCGCGGTGTAGGTCCAGGCGCCGGTGGCGGCCGAGCTGGTGAGCTCGTCCATCGAGACCTCGATGGCCTTGGTGGCCTCGTTCACGACGCCTTCATAGGTCTGCAGACTCGAGTAGAGCGAGGTTCGCAGATCGCCGACGGGCAGCTTGCCCGCAGCCACCTCGGGACCGTTGATCAGGTTCTGGCGGACGTCGGTCTGTGCCTTGAGGTCGGCGATCACTCGATCGCCGTCCGGGAAGCGGTTGGACAGTACGTCGAGCAGATGGCGCTCGGTCGCGACACCGGTGAGGAAGTTCTGCGTCCCCGTGTCGAGGCCACGCAGCAACTCGGACAGGCCCGCGAGCTCGTCGACGAGCACCGAACGCGTGTTGAGCGAGTCGACCAGGCGCAATTTGGCCGTGTCCATCACCGGATCGCTCACCTGAGCGATGGTGGCTTCCACAATGCTGACGCTGTCCTGCGTCAACTGCTCGACCCCGGCCAGCACCGGCTCGGCCGACGACGACAGCGCCTTGCCCTGCGCGCGCACATTCTTGGCCTGTTTGATCATCCGCTCGAGCGCGACATGCGCGGTCGGCAGCTCGGTCAGCCGCCCGAGCGACCCCTCGGCGACGCTGATCGCGGTGTCGAGATCGGTGAGGTCCTTGTCGGTGACCAGGGTGACCCCCGGACCGGCAGGCACCAATTGGCTGCCCGCCACCTTCGCCGTCGAAGCACTCAGCGAAGTGACCGTCGGAATCGTGTCTACCTGCTCGTTGATACTGGAGAGCCGGTTGGCCTCCGAGAACTCGGAGGTAATTCTCGACACGCCGAGCCCGACCGCGACCGCGAGGGGCACGGCAAGCACGGCCGTAACCTTCCAACGCAGGTCCCAGTTGCCGAGCGCCCAGCGTTTGCTGCCGGACCTAGCGGCGTCACGCATCTCCCACTCACTTTCCAAACTGGCCTCGTACCGTACGCCTGAGGCGAACCTCCACAGGCGCGATGGTGGCTCGCCAGTGGCTGCTGGCCGAGAACTACGGCTGGCCGAGAAATTGCGTCTACGACTGCCCGAATAAGTGACATCGGATTCTAACGGATCAATAACTTCTTGGCTGACTCCCGGTCGAGGTCCGCTCGATGACCAGCCTGTTGTAGGCAAAACCAAAGGTCGCGGCACCCCCTCGGGTGTCGCGTGAAGTCTGCCACAATCATCTGGATCTATCGAGCGGGCATCGAAGCGAGGCTAGGGAGTCACGGGGTTGGACACCGAACACGAGTACCGGCCGGTCTATCAGACCAGCCTGGTCGACCCAGCCGACTTCTGGTCCGCCGCAGCTCAGAGCATCGAGTGGGATGTCGAACCGCAGCAGATCGTGGATGCCGCCGACAAGCGGTCGGCCCGGTGGTTCCCGGACGCGCGCCTCAATACTTGTGTGAACGCACTGGACCGCCACGTTCGGGCGGGCACTGTCGACCAGGGTGGACACGCCGATCAACCCGCCCTCATATATGCCTCCGCTATGACGGACACCACCACGATTTACACCTACGCCGAATTGCTCGACATCGTGGCGGAGTTCGCCGGTGCCATGCGCGATCTCGGTGTGGTGGCCGGTGATCGGGTGGTGATCTATCTGCCGATGATCCCCGAAGCGGTGATCGCGATGCTGGCCTGTGCCCGCATCGGCGCGGTGCACTCGGTGGTGTTCGGCGGGTTCGCCGCGCCCGAACTGGCCGCCCGCATCGACGACGCCGAGCCGGTCCTGATCATCACCGCCTCGGGCGGGCTCGAACCCAACCGCCGCATCGAATACCCGCCGATCGTGATGGCCGCGCTCGATCTCGCCGAGACCGCGTCGGTGCGCACGGTGATCGTCAAGCAGCGACCCGAGTTCACGACGATCGAGTTCCCGGCCGCGCTGCCCGCCACCGACGTGCTGCCGTCCTCGGAACAGACCGTCGCGGCCCGCTGGGTCGACTGGGACGCCACGGTCGAGGGCACGGCGCCCGCCGATCCGGTCTCGGTCGCCGCCACCGATCCGCTCTATATCCTCTACACCTCCGGCACCACCGGGAAGCCGAAGGGCGTGGTGCGCGACAACGGCGGACACGCGGTGGCGCTGGCCTGGTCGATGCGCAATATCTACGACGTCGGCCCCGGTCAGGTGTTCTGGGCCGCCTCCGACGTGGGCTGGGTGGTCGGCCACTCCTATATCGTCTACGCGCCCTTGCTGGTCGGCGCGACGACGGTGCTCTACGAGGGCAAGCCCGTCGGCACCCCGGACGCCGGGGCGTTCTGGCGGATCGTCGACGAGCACAACGTGCGGGTGCTGTTCACCGCGCCGACGGCGTTGCGCGCGATCCGCCGCGCCGACCCCGAGGCCACCGCGGCCCATCGCTACGACCTGTCCCGCCTGCGCGCGCTGTTCTGCGCGGGCGAGCGCCTCGACCCGGCCACCTTCGACTGGGCCAGCGACATCCTGCTCGCCGACCACCCCGACACCCCGGTGGTCGATCACTGGTGGCAGACCGAGACCGGGTGGCCCATCTGCGCCGATCCGCTCGGCCTGCAGGAACTGCCGGTCAAGTCCGGTTCGGCGAGTGTGCCGGTGCCCGGTTACCGGCTGCGGGTGCTCGACGCGAACGGCAACGCGGTACCCGCGGGCACCGAGGGCAACATCGTCATCGGGCTACCACTGCCCCCCGGCTGCCTGACCGGGCTGTGGCGGGACCGGGACCGTTTCATCCGCTCGTACCTGTCGGCCTTCCCCGGCCACTACCTGACCGGCGACGCGGGCTACTTCGACGAGGACGGCTACCTCTACGTCCTCGGGCGCAGCGACGACGTGATCAACATCGCCGGGCACCGCCTGTCGGCGGGCAGCATCGAAGCCGCCATCGCCGGGCACGCCGCCGTCGCCGAATGTGCCGTGATCGGCATGCCCGACGAGCTCAAGGGCAGCCTCCCGCTGGCGTATGTGGTGCTCAAACAGGGTGTCGAGATCGACCAGCGGCAGTTGCGCGCCGAGCTCGACGAGCGGGTGCGCAGTCAGATCGGCGCGATCGCCACCCTGCACGACTCGATCATCGTCACCGGCCTGCCGAAGACCCGCTCCGGCAAGATCCTGCGCAAGACGATCCGCCAGCTCACCGCCGGTGAACACGTCGAAACCCCCGCCACCATCGAGGATCCCAACGTCCTCACCGCCCTCGCCGACCGCATCCTCGCCAACCCACCGCTCGGGAACCCGGCGCCGACCCCCGAGCCGAACGGCGACCCGGTCTCCCCTGCCCCGTGACCACCTAAGATCACCAGCGTGACTCCTTCTACCGTGCTCGTCGTCGATGACGACGAGGACGTTCTCGCCTCGGTCGAACGTGGCCTGCGACTGTCCGGGTTCCGCGTGCTCGTCGCGCGCGACGGTGGCGCCGCGCTGCGGGCCGTCGCCGAGCAGGCGCCCGACGCGGTGGTTCTCGACATGAACATGCCCGTCCTCGACGGCGCGGGCGTGGTCACCGCCTTGCGGGCGATGGGCAACGACGTGCCCATCTGCGTGCTGAGCGCCCGTGCCTCGGTAGACGACCGGATCGCGGGCCTGGAGTCGGGCGCCGACGACTATCTGGTGAAGCCGTTCGAGCTGGCCGAACTGGTGGCCAGGATCAAGGCCCTGCTGCGCCGCCGCACCGACACACCCGACCCGGTCGCCCCCGGCGCCCTGACCGTCGGGCCACTGCTTGTCGATGTCGCCGGCTATCGCGCACTACTGCACGGACGCGAAATCGAGCTCACCAAAAGGGAATTCGAATTGCTGTCCACTCTGGCCCGCAATGCCGGTGTGGTGTTGACGCGCGAACGGCTGCTGGAATTGGTGTGGGGTTACGATTTCATAGCCGACACGAATGTGGTGGATGTGTTCGTCGGATACCTGCGCCGGAAACTCGAAATAGATGACACGCCAAGGATTTTGCACACGATTCGCGGGGTGGGTTTCGTACTCCGGGAATCGAAATGATCTCCGCACCTTCCAAACGTCGTCGCAGACAATCGTTTTCGCTCCGGACAAGGGTGGCGGGGGCGGCCGCGGCGGGTGCCGTCATCATCGTCACGATCGCCGCTTTCGTGGGTTTCCAGGCAATCGAACGCAATAATGTCACCCAAACCGATCAGCAACTGGAAATCGCTTCGCGCATCGTGCTGATCGAGCCGGTGCTCGCCACCGGTTTCGTCAATCTGACCGGCCTGCAGAACACGATGGCACTCACGGTGCGCGACGACGGCCAGGTCACCGCGTCGAGCTCGACCCAGCTGCCGGATCTGCCGCCGGGATCGCAGACCGTCGTGCTGCACGACCAGCCCTACCGGGTGCTCACCACGACCGAGAACCAGCCGGCGGGTCGCACTGTCTCCCTGGCGATTCCGACCACCGAGGCGACCAAGGCGACCGACGACCAGCAGCGCTGGGTACTCGCGGGCGCGGCGATCGCGGTGGCGGCCGCGGCGGCGCTCGGCTGGTTGCTCGCCGGGCGCGCGGTCGGCCCGATCGTGAAGCTCACCAGGCAGGTGTCCGCGGTCGGCGAGCCGGGCGATCCCGCGCAACCGGTCGACGGTTCCGGTGTCGACGAGGCGGTGAAGCTGGCCGACGCGGTGAACACCATGCTGGCCCGTGTCGACCAGGCCCAGGCCGAGACCGCCGCCGCGCTCGAAACAGCCCGGGATTTCGCCGCCGTCTCCGCCCACGAACTACGCACGCCCCTCACCGCGCTTCGCACCGATCTCGAGGTCCTGCGCACCCTTGACCTCACCGACGATCAGCGCCGCGAGATCCTCGACGACCTCGCCCGCAACGAGACCAGGGTGGAGACCACCCTGTCCGCGCTGGAGCGCCTCGCCCGCGGCGATCTCACCGCCGAGGCCGACCACGTCCCCACCGATGTCGCCGACCTGTGCGACCAGGCCGCCCACGACGCCATGCGACACAACCCCGGCCTGTCGGTGCGCATCGACACCGACGCCGAACTGGTGACCCGCGGTCTGCCCGCAGGCCTGCGCCTCGCCGTCGACAACGCGCTCACCAATTCGGTCAGACACGGTGGCGCCACTACCGCGGTCGTCTCGGCGCACCGCACGCCGTACGGCCGGATCGTCATCGCCGTCGACGACAACGGCACCGGCGTCGCGCCCGAGGAACGCGAGGCCGTGTTCGCGCGGTTCGCGCGTGGCGCCAACGCCACCAAGGGCGGTTCGGGCCTCGGACTGGCGCTGGTCGCTCAGCAGGCCCAGCTGCACGGCGGGCTCGCGTACTTCGAACAGAGCCCGCTCGGTGGCGCCCGCCTGGTGATCGACCTACCGGTTCGGCCGCCCCGCCAGTAACACGAAAGCCCCGCACCCACGGTGATGGTGGGTGCGGGGCTGACCTCGCTACTACTTGTCGCTCTTGAATGCGTCCTTCACTCTGCCCGCCGCGCGCTCGGCAGCTTCCTTCACGTTGGCCGCTGCCTTCTTCGCTTCCGCCTCGATCTTCTCGGCCTCAGCTTTGGCCTTGGCTTTGACATCGTCGGTGTCAGACATCGAACCTCCACTCTCGTGAGTTCCGCGCCTGATCGGCACGGGGTGAAGACACTCGCGAGACTACCGCACAGTTAACGCCCAGCGACTGAAGCGGAAATCAGGGGAGAACCTGCGGGATCGACTCCGGGATGACCAGCCCGATCACCGCACCGAGCACCGCACCGGTGATCGCGAAGGACACGCCCGAGGTGAACGCGCACAGGAAGTAGCCGATGATGAACGCGGCCAGGCCCGGGATGCACAGGATCGCCGCGGTCAGGAAGCCGATGGTGGCACCGGCGGCCGCGCCGTTCTGGACGGGGTCGTGGTTGCCGGCCTCGGGGTTGGTGGCGATGCTCTTCAGCTCGGCGGTCGTGGCGGCGGAGAGCTGCGGCGCGATCTGCACCGTGCGACCGTCCTCGGAGATCACCGAGGCAAGCGCGATGTTGTTGCCGCCGACGGTGGCCATCGCCAGCGGGAACTCGCTGACCTTGGCGCCGGTGGCGGAGACGACATCGACCTTGGTGGAGTCGGGCGAGAGCACGAAGCGGCCGTTGTCGACGGTCGCGGAGATGGTGCGCAGGTCCGGCGAGACGACGGTCTTGTAGCCGATGCCGTCGGCGACGCCCTCGCCACCGAGCCCGGTCGCGATCTCGGCCTGACGTTCGGCGGTGACCTCGGCGGCCGCGGTGCCCGTGGTGACGAGCGAGGCGGCGACGACGAGCGGCAGTGCGGCGAAGACCGCCCGGCGACCCGCGCGAGTGATGTTGTGGCTGAACATGTTCGGTTCTCCCTCCCGATGCTTCCGAAGAATCCCCGAACCCCCCGGACGAATCGAAAAAATCTCGATGTCGATTGACTCGAGAGTTGTACCGAACCACCACGGGGTAGCGAAACATGTTGTGACACACGGCATAGTTTGAACTGCTAGCTATCAACCGGCGATCGTTCGCCTCCACCGGTCGGCATCCCTGCAGCTACCTGCGATCCGGCCTTCCTCAACGAACTCTCAGACATCTCCCACAGTCGGCGACCGAGTCTGCGGTTACCGTCGCCGATGTGATCGACAAACGCGCCCGTCTGCTCTGCCTTGCCACCGCCCTCGCGCTGGCGGGCGGTGCCGTCGCCTGCACGGGCAAGGATGCCGCACCGACCGGGATCGCGCTCGTCAACGCCGATTCCGGGCCCACCGGTGAACGGGTGGCCAAGGCGGTGCAGGACGCGGGCGGCTACGAATGGACGGTCGCGAAGCCCGGCGAGATCGAGGCGGGCGACTATGCCGCCGTGATCACCCTGCCCGCCGATCTCACCGCGTCGATGGCCACCCTGGCCACCCCGGAACCCAAGCGCGCCAAGGTCACCGTCACCACCCACGACGACGCCGATACGAACACGGTGAACGGCGCGGTCGACGCGGTGACCCACCGGATCGGCGCGTCCGGCGTCGACGCCGCACTCGCCGCCGTCTCGCAGGCGCGCAACCAGATGACCTCCGTCCAATTCACCGCCCAGCTACTCAGCGCGGGCGTGAACGCGGCAGCGGACGGCGCAGGCCAGTTCAGTGGCGGCGCACAGGAGATGCTCGGCTTCCTCGACTACGCGAAAGAGGGCGCGGGCCAACTCACTTCGGCCATCGAGCTGCTGAATCAGACGGTCGACGGCGCGGCCAAACAGGCCAACCAGCTGGCCGACGCGCTCGGCGCCACCGGCGTCACCATCGCGGGCGTGCAGAGCAGTGCGGCCGCCTTGGGCTCTGGCCTCGACCAGATCCTGCCGCTACTGCGAGCCCTCCCCTTCGCGGGCGACCCGCAGCTGGCCGACATCATCACCAAACTCGAAGCACTACGCGGGGTTTCGACTCAGGCAGGCACTCAACTCGACGGGCTCAGCGAATTGACCGGCGCCGCAGTCGATCCCAATACCGACCTCGGGACCCTCCTGCGCACCGTCGTCGCCCGCCTCAACAGCGCCCGCGACCAGCTCACGCAGGGCGCCGAACTGGCCAAGGGTCTGCCCACTCTCGCCGAAGAGGGTGGCGCCCAACTTGTTTCGGCCATCGAACAACTCACCGGTGGCGTAGGCGCTCTGCAGAACATCGTCGGCAACCTCAACACCCAAACCGCCAAGGCCCTCGAAGCCCTCCCCCCACGCGGCCAGTCGCAACAGTCCGCCCTCGCATTGGCACTCACCGACCCCGTGGAAGTCGTTCGGGAGTGAACGCACTGCGGCCCGGTCGATGCCGACCGGGCCGCAACGATTTTCGGAGATCAGGGCAGCACCTGCGGGATGATGTCCGGCGCGGCCACCCCGACCACCGCGCCGATCAACGCGCCGACCAACGCGTTCGGCAGACCCACCAAGCCGACGCACGGCAGGTAGAGGATCATCGTGGTGATCATCGGGATACACACGACGGCGGCGACGATCACGCCGATGCCCGCGCCGACGGCGGCGGCGTTCTGGACCGGGTCGGGGAATTGCGCGGTGGGCGAGGTCGCGATGCTCTTCAGTTCCTCGCTCGCCGCCGCGGTGGGCCGCGGGGTCACCGTCATGCTTCGCCCGTCGGCCGCGATCTCGGTCGCCATGGCGATCACATTGCCGCTGACCGTGGTGAACGAGGTGGGGATCTCGCCGATCGGATCGCCGGTCGCCGACTCGACGATCACCCGGCCCACATCGGGTGCGAGCAGGAACCTGCCCTCGTCGACCGACGCGGAAACGGTCCGCAGATCCGGGGCGACAGTGGTGCGGAACCCCTGCCCCGCGCTCGACAGTCCGGCCGCGTACTGCGTCTGCTGATCGGCCTCCGCCGAGCACACACCGGCCCCGGCGAGCCCCATCGCGACGGGTAGCGCCACCGCCAGCGCACGGCGAACAAGATGGTGTTGGAACATGATCGAGAATCTCCCTCCCGAAACTCCCGAAGAACCCGGCCCCGGGCGAATCGAACAAGTCACTGTCATGGACAACGCATTGGCAACGAATCACGCGGGAGCGCAAGCTCCGTCATACGCGGGGCACATTACCCCGCGCCGAGAGGCCGGGAGTCTTTACCCCTGAAACAGCGACGGCCCGTACCTCCGTGCGGAGGTACGGGCCGGGAAAGCTGAGATCAGCTCGCGTTGAGCAGGTCGATCACGAAGACCAGGGTCTTGCCCGACAGCGCGTGGCCCGAACCGGCGGAGCCGTAGGCGAGCTCCGGCGGGATGGTCAGCTGACGACGGCCGCCGACCTTCATGCCGGGAATGCCGTCCTGCCAGCCCTGGATCAGGCCGCGCAGCGGGAAGGTGATGGATTCGCCGCGATCCCAGGAGGAGTCGAACTGCTCACCGTTGTCGAACTCGACGCCGACGTAGTGCACCTCGACGGTGCCACCGGCCACCGCTTCCTTGCCTTCGCCCTCGATGAGGTCGGTGATGACGAGCTCGGTGGGCGCGGGGCCCTCCTGGAAATCGATCTCCGGCTTGGTCATGCGGGCTATCCCCTTCGATAGATTGCTTTACCCAACAAAAGTGTCCAACAACAGCCGATTGAAACTAGCGGTTGTCGATCGCACGATAGTCGCGTTCGCCGTAACCGGTGTAGATCTGGCGCGGGCGGCCGATCTTGAGCGGCTCGGAGTGCATCTCACGCCAGTGCGCGATCCAGCCCGGCAGCCGGCCCATCGCGAACAGCACGGTGAACATGCGGGTCGGGAAGCCCATGGCCCGGTAGATGACGCCGGTGTAGAAGTCGACGTTCGGGTACAGGCGACGCGACACGAAGTAGTCGTCGGTGAGGGCGGCCTCTTCGAGCTGCTTGGCGATGTCGAGCAGCTGGTCGTCGCCGCCGATCTTCGACAGGATCTTGTCGGCGGCCTGCTTGACCAGCGTCGCGCGCGGGTCGTAGTTGCGGTAGACGCGGTGCCCGAAGCCCATGAGCTTCACGCCGTCTTCCTTGTTCTTGACCTTGCGGATGAATTCCTTGACGTCGCCGCCGTTGGCCTTGATCTCGTCGAGCATCTCGAGCACGGCCTGGTTGGCGCCGCCGTGCAGCGGGCCCCACAGCGCGTTGATGCCACCGGATACCGAGGTGAACAGGTTGGCGTCGGAGGAGCCGACGAGGCGCACGGTCGAGGTGGAGCAGTTCTGCTCGTGGTCGGCGTGCAGGATCAGCAGCATGTCGAGCGCGGCGGCGACCTCGGGGTCGACCTCATACGGCTCGGCGGGGAACCCGAAGGTCATCCGCAGGAAGTTCTCGACCAGCGACAGCGAGTTGTCGGGGTAGAGGAACGGCTGGCCGACCGACTTCTTGTACGAGTAGGCCGCGATGGTCGGCAGCTTCGCCAGCAGGCGGATGGTCGACAGCTCGACCTGCTCGGGATCGCGCGGGTCCAGCGAGTCCTGGTAGTACGCCGACAGCGCGTTCACCGCGGACGACAGCACCGGCATGGGGTGCGCGTTGCGCGGGAAGCCGTCGAAGAACCGCTTCAGGTCCTCGTGCAGCAGGGTGTGGCGACGGATGCGATCGGTGAAATCGTCGAGCTGGGCCTGGGTCGGCAGCTCGCCGTAGATGAGCAGGTAGCTGACCTCGATGAAGGTCGAGCGGCCCGCCAGCTGGTCGATCGGGTAGCCGCGGTAGCGCAGGATGCCCGCTTCACCGTCGATGTAGGTGATCGCCGACTTGGTCGACGCGGTGTTCATGAAACCGGGGTCATAGGTGACGTAACCGGTGCTGGCCAGCAGCTTGCCCAAGTCGAGCCCGTCGTTACCCTCCGCGGCCTTGGTGACCGAGATCGGGAACTCGCCACCGGGGTACTGGAGTACCGCCTTGGCGTCTTCGGTGACGTTGGTGATGTTCTCAGCGGGCACGGAAGGATCCCTCTCAGGCTAGAACCGTAGGCACCGATGCGGTCGGCACAGGTGCACTTGCGCTAACGCTAGCTGTTGTTCGGACAGGGCAAGCAATCAGGGTTGTCCTGTCCGGTTCTCACACCGGCCGCGTGCGGCGGTGAGGTCGATGCGGGGCCGGGGACCTGCGCCGATCCCCTTTTCCGTACCTGTACCCAGCCTGCCCGCGACGGCGCTGTCGCGAACGGAATCGGTGCTCGAATCCGATTGCCGCACAACTCAATTCGCTGCCGGCGCGGAGTGTGCGCGAGCTACTCGGTAACGCACGAAGGCGGGGAAGGCCAGCGCGGCGAGCACCACGCCGAGCACCACCAGCACGCCGCCACCGGCGGCAGCTACAGCAGTACCCATGCTCGCCGCCGCGAAACCGTGGGCAACATCACCGATCCGCGGCCCACCTGCGACGACCACGATGAACACGCCCTGCAAACGCCCGCGCATCTCGTCGGTGGACACATTGAGCAACATAGCCGTGCGAAAGGCTGCCGAGACCATGTCGGCCGCGCCGCCGAGCGCCAGGAACACCACCGCGATCGCCAGCCACACGCCAAGCCCGAACCACCGCCCGGCCAACCCCACCGCCAGGCCGAACCCGACCATCGTCACGCCCCAGATCGCGATGCACACGAGCACCGCCAGCCCCTGCCTGCGCACGCGCGGAATCCACCCGGAGAACACCCCGCCCAGCACCGACCCGACCGCCATCGCCGCGAACAGCAGGCCGAGGGCCACGCCGCCTTCGGCCGGATCGTGGAAGGTCTCATGCGCGATCTGCGGATACAGCGCGCGGGCAAGGCCGAACACCATGGCGATCAGGTCGACGACGAACGAGGCGAGCAGGATGCGCTGCCCAGCGAGGTAGCGGAAGCCGTCGAGCACGGTGCGCAGCCCGGCCCGGCGCTGCGCACCGGTCGGCGGGAAGGCGGGCAACTGCCAGACCGCCCACAGCGTCGCGAGCAGGGCGATCGCGTCGATCAGATACAGCGTGGACAGCCCGATCACCGGAATGAGCAGCCCGGCCAGCACCGGTCCCGCGATCGCGCCGACGTGGAACACGGTCATGCTCAGCGAACTGGCCGAGGCCATCTGCTCCGGCGGCAGCAACCGGGCGACCAGGGCGCTACGGGTGGGCTGATTGACCGCGAAGAACGCCTGCTGAATCGCGAAAAGCCCGAGAACGACCCACACATTGTTCACCCCGAGCGCGGCCTGCACCCAGAACGCGACAGTGGTCAGACCCGTACCTGCCGTCGTGATGACGAGCAGGGTCCGCCGATCCATCACATCGGCGAGCGCGCCGCCCCACAGCCCGAACACCACCAGCGGAACCAGACCGAAGAGACCGGCCAAGCCGACGTAACCGGAACTGCCGGTGATCTGGAAGATCTGCTGCGGCACCGCGACCACCGAGAGCTGCGCGCCGATGACGGTGACGATATTGGTCGTCCAGAGTCTGCGATAGTCGCGATTGCGCAGTGGTTCGGTGTCGGCGAGCAGCTTCACTCACCGCAGATTAGCCACATCCGTGTGGTCATCCCATGTTTGGGCGCGGTGAGATAGCCCACCACCCGTTACGGCTGCAAGCGTTCGACCAGTGTGTTCGGCCCGTCGATCCGAACCACGATGCGGTTGTGCAGCCTGCCGTGCCTGCCCTGCCAGAACTCCACCTCGTCGGGGCGCAGCAAGTAGCCGCCCCAGAACGGGGGCACCGGAATGTCGTCGACATCGGCGAACCGGGCCGTCGTCTCGGCCAGCACGCGATCCAGTTCGGCCCGCGAGGCCACCGGCCGCGACTGCTGCGAAGCCCACGCGCCCAGCCGCGATTCCCGCGGCCGCGCCGCCCAGTAAGCCGCGGTCACGTCGGCGGACACCCGCTCGGTCACCCCGCGCACATGCACCTGTCTGGCGAGCGCGGGCCAGACGAAACTCGCCGCCGCGTACGGATCGGCGGCGAGCTGGGCGCCCTTGGCCGAGTCGTAGTTCGTATAGAAGGTGACGCCGTCGGGCGAGAGTCCCTTGCACAGGACCGTGCGCGCCACCGGTCGCGGCGCCGGGCCCGTGAGCGAGACGGTTGCCAGCACCATCGCGTTCGGTTCGGCGACTCCTCGGCTACGCGCGTGCTCGATCCAATTGCGCAGCAACGGTTCCCAGCCACCCGCCACCCAGGTCTCGTCGAGATCGGTTTCATCAGCGGGAACGGAGAGCGGATTGCCGTAATCGACGCGCATCGCGGCGAGGTCTGCCACGCGGTCTTGGTCACGCATAGGGCTGAGATTACCCGCTGGCAAGTTCGGGTCTAGGGTTGCGAAAGATCGCCATGCCCCTGCAAGGAGAGTCACCATGACTGCCAGCTCGGTACCACAGGATTTCGTCAGCGGATTGGAAGGCGTGGTGGCCTTCACCACCGACATCGCCGAGCCGGACAAGGACGGTGGCGCCCTGCGATATCGGGGCGTCGACATCCAGGATCTGGTCACCGACCAGGTGACTTTCGGCGACGTGTGGGCCCTGCTGGTCGACGGTGAGTTCGGTCGCGGGCTGCCACCGGCCGAGCCGTTCCCGCTGCCGGTGCACACCGGTGACGTGCGCGTCGACGTGCAGGCGGGCCTGGCCATGCTCGCCCCGATCTGGGGCTACGAGCCGCTGCTCGACATCGACGACGAGACCGCCCGCGAGAACCTCGCCCGCGCCTCGGTGATGGCGCTGTCGTACGTGGCGCAGTCCGCGCGCGGCATCTATCAGCCCGCCGTTCCACAGCGCAAGATCGACGAGTGCGACACCGTCACCGAGCGGTTCATGACCCGCTGGAAGGGTGACCCCGACCCGCGCCACACCGAGGCGATCGACGCCTACTGGGTGTCGGCGGCCGAGCACGGCATGAACGCCTCCACCTTCACCGCCCGCGTCATCGCCTCCACCGGCGCCGACGTGGCGGCCTCGCTGTCCGGCGCGATCGGCGCCATGTCCGGCCCGCTGCACGGTGGCGCGCCCGCCCGCGTGCTCCCGATGATCGAGGCCGTCGAAAAGTCCGGTGACGCACGGGCATTGGTCAAGGGCATCCTTGACCGCAAAGAGAAGCTGATGGGCTTCGGCCACCGCGTCTACCGCGCCGAGGACCCCCGCGCCCGCGTGCTCCGGGCCACCGCCCAGCGCCTCGACGCCCCCCGCTTCGAGGTGGCCGCCGCACTCGAGCAGGCCGCGCTGGCCGAGCTGCGCGAACGTCGTCCGGATCGCGCCATCGAGACCAACGTCGAGTTCTGGGCCGCGGTCATCCTCGACTTCGCCGAGGTCCCGGCCCACATGATGCCCGCGATGTTCACCTGCGGCCGGACCGCCGGTTGGTGTGCCCACATCCTCGAGCAGAAGCAGCTGGGCAAGCTCGTCCGCCCCGCCGCCATCTACACCGGCCCCGGCCCCCGTACACCGGCCGAGGTTCCGGGCTGGTCCACCATCACGCAGCACTGAGTCGTCGAACCGGGTGCCGGATCACCCGGCATCCGGTTCACTCTCAGCTAATTACCGCCTCTCATGATTGACCTGGTGGTACGCGTCCAGCGCGCTCATGGGCCGAATCCGCGATAGCATCCCAGCGAACATTTTCGCGAGGGGTGGCTTGTGGACAGCAATGGTTTGTCGCGGCGTCGTCTGCTCACTGTCGGTGCCGCTCTCACTGCCGGGCTGACAACGGGATGCGCTGTCGCACAAGGTGATTCGATCGGGACGGGTCACACCCTTGCGGAGCCCGTCGCCCCGGTGAACGCGCAGCCGCTCGCCACCGGGGAGGCGGTGTCGATACCGTTCCCCGCGCAGGTCGCTGCCCGGCACGCGGGCGCAGTGCCCCAGCAGTGGGGTGTCGATCTGGCGGGCATCACCAGCAGCTTCCCCGCCCATGGCAAACAGTTCGCGCTCACCTTCGACGCGTGCGGCGGGCACGGGAACAGCGCCATCGACCAGCCACTGATCGACTTCCTGATCGCCGAGCAGATCCCGGCCACCTTGTTCCTCAACAAGCGGTGGGTCGACGCCGATCCGGCTCGGGTGCAGCTACTCGGCGCGAATCCGCTGTTCGAGCTGGCCAACCACGGTTCCGCGCACAAGCCGCTCTCCGTATCCGGACGTTCCGCCTACCGGATCGCCGGCACGGGTTCGGCCGAGGAAGCCGCCTACGAGGTGTGGGACAACCATCAGCGCATCACCGAACTCACCGGCCGCGCACCGCGCTTCTTTCGTACCGGCACCGCCCACTACGACGAGGTGGCGGTCGCCATCGTCAACGAATTGGGCGAGACGCCACTGGGTTTCACCGTGAATGCCGACTTCGGCGCCACAGCTTCCCCGGGCCAGGTCCAGCGCGCGATGAGCGCCGCCGCCCCCGGTGGGATCGCCCTCGCGCACATGCACCGGCCCGGCTCCGGCACCGCCGCGGGCATGGCGGCCGCGCTGCCCGCGCTACGCGCCGCGGGCTACACCTTCGTTCACCTCTGACACCGGCCGACCGGGCAAGGACCTCGATCCGGCAGCAGCCGCTTCAGGACAGTGCGGCGAAATCGATCGCGACGGAATCTCCACGGTCGACGGTGAAGAAGGCTGCCGCGAGACGAGTGCCCAATTCGATCTGCCCGACCGCCGCCAACGGCACCGGCTGGATCAGGCGCACCCGCCACGGCGACGGCTCGTCCCAGGCCCGCAGTTCCAGGTCCAAGCGCAGCACCGGATCCTCGCGCCCCGTGTAATCGGCCGCGACCGGCGCCACCGCGAGGACCGTCGCCTCGGCCCGGCGCCCGTTGGCCAGGATCTTGGCGGCCGAGCGGCGGCCCGCTACCGGTGTCTCTGGCACGAATAATGCCACCCGTTCCCGATCTCCCGGATCGACACGACAGCCGACGAGGTCGCCGGGACACATGCATTCCAGATCCTGGCTACGCACCCGCTGCCGCACCCGCGCGTCATAGGCCAGCTCACCGGGCAGCTTCACCCGCACCGAGAACCGATATCCACCCTCTCCGCGCCGGGTTCGCACCGACAGCACGGTCGCGGTCGCGGACAACCCCCTGAGCAGCAATTCCCGCCGCCCACTTTCAGACAGCAATCCCGGCCGCCGCCCGAACGCCCACACCCACCGGTCGAGCATCGTCCGCCCGGTGTCGACCGCAACAAGGCTCATGGCGAGAGACTAATGCCAACCCTGTTCCCACAGGGGCAAATTCCCCGCACTCCGCGCCACACCCAGCCCACCCATCACCGCCGACCGTACAGATCCCACAACCCACCGACCGCTACCCAGCGCTGGTTCCCCATTTTCCCCACGCCACCACCGACCCCGAGTGTCCCGCCTCACACCGCCACCCACCCCGACGACCACGATCCCCGCACCACTAAACTCGCCCCCATGACCAGTGCGTTCCCGACCATTCCCGCCGACCTCTTGCCCGCCGACGGACGGTTCGGCTGCGGTCCGTCCAAGGTCCGTCCGGAGCAGCTGCAGTCCCTGGTGTCTGTCGGCGCCTCGGTCTTCGGCACCTCGCATCGCCAGAAGCCGGTCAAGGACGTGGTCGCCCGCGTTCGCAACGGCCTGCGTGCGCTGTTCTCCCTGCCCGACGGCTACGAGGTCGTGCTCGGCAACGGTGGCACTACCGCGTTCTGGGATGCCGCCGCCTTCGGCCTGATCCGCGAGCGTTCGCTGCACCTGACCAACGGCGAGTTCTCCTCGAAGTTCGCCTCGGTGGCCAAGGGCAACCCCTTCATCGGTGACCCGATCGTCGTCAAGGCCGAGCCGGGTAGCGCGCCCGAGCCCGTGTCGGACCCTTCGGTCGACCTCATCGGCTGGGCCCAGAACGAGACCTCCACCGGTGTGTCCATCCCCGTCTCGCGTCCGGTCGGTTCGGAGAACGCTCTCATCGCCATCGACGCCACCTCGGGTGCGGGCGGTCTGCCGGTGAACATCGCCGACTCCGACGTGTACTACTTCGCCCCGCAGAAGTGCTTCGCCGCCGACGGTGGCCTGTGGATCGCGATCATGAGCCCGGCCGCGCTGGCCCGTGTCGCCGAGATCAAGGAATCGGGTCGCTGGACCCCGGAGTTCCTTTCGCTGCCGATCGCGGTCGACAACTCCTCCAAGGACCAGACCTACAACACCCCGGCGCTGGCCACCCTGCTGCTGTTCGCCGACCAGATCGAGTGGATGAACGCCAACGGCGGCCTCGACTGGACCGTGAAGCGCACCCTGGATTCGTCCTCGCGGCTGTACTCGTGGGCCGAGTCGAGCTCCTTCGCCACCCCGTACGTCACCGATCCGGCGCACCGCTCGCAGGTCGTCGGCACCATCGACTTCGACGACGCGGTCGACGCGGCCCAGGTCGCCAAGATCCTGCGCGCCAACGGCATCGTCGACACCGAGCCCTACCGCAAGCTGGGCCGTAACCAGCTGCGTGTCGGCATGTTCCCGGCGATCGACCCGGAAGATGTTTCGCAGCTGACCCGTTCGATCGACTGGGTCGTCGGCCAGCTCTGAGATAAGACCGCGATAGGGCCGGTGCCCGGTGAACCCATTCGGTTCGCCGGGCACCGGCCCTTCTTGCTTTCAGTGCACACATTCGCAATATTCGCCGGGTTTCGGCAGATCTCGGTACCGAGATTTGATGTTGATCTATCACCAAAACGCCTGTACACAAGCGGAATTCGTGCGGTGAGCCGCTCAGATTAGCCCCCTGGGCAGCCCTGGCGTGCGATTTAAGTCGTGCGTGTCTGCTGCCGCGGCCAAGTAATGTGCACTACTGTCAAGGAAAGTGGGCGGTGTCGTAGCCGACGCGATAGGGAGGTAACGGTGCGTGAACTTCGAGTGATCGGGGTGACGCCCGACTCCACCCACATCGTGTGCAGCGACACCGAGTCCGGTACCAAGTTCCGGTTGCCCGCCGATGACAAGCTCCGCGCCGCGGCGCGCGGCGACCTCGCACGATTCGGCCAGATCGAGATCGAAACGGAGGCGACTATGCGTCCTCGCGATATCCAGGCCCGTATTCGCGCTGGAGCGTCCGTCGAGCAGGTCACGGCAGAGTCCGGTATGCCGGAATCCAAAGTCGAACGATTCGCCTATCCCGTCCTGCTCGAGCGTGCGCGCGCCGCCGAATTGGCGCAGAAGGCGCATCCGGTGCGCCCCGACGGCCCCTCGGTCGAAACGCTGCACGAGATCGTCACCGCGGCCTTCGCCGAGCGCGGACACACCATCGAGCAGGCCGAGTGGGACGCCTGGAAAGACGAAAAGGGTTTCTGGGTCGCCCAATTGCAGTGGCGGCACGGACACTCCGAGATCGCGGCGCACTGGCGCTACCAGCCCGACGCGCACGGCGGTTCGGTGTCTCCCCTCGACGATCCGGCCAACGACCTGATCGATCCCGACTTCGGCCGCGCGCTGCGTGGGCTGGCGACGATCCTGCCCACGCCGGTTCCGGCCGCCTCGCCGGTGCTCGAACCGCCGACCCCGGTGGAGCCGCGCCCGCGCGAGCAGATCGCCGCGCCCGCCGCCCGCCCGCAGAGCCGTCCGGCGCCCAATGTGGACGAGTACTACGAGCAGCGTCAGGTAGCGGCAGGCGGTGGGACGGCGGCGATTCCGGCCGCGCCCATCCCCGCGGCACCGATCCCCGCCGCCACTCCGAAGCCCGCTGCGCCGATTCCTGCTGCTCCCACTGCGCCTAGTCAGCCTGCGGCGCAACAAGAGAAGCCCGCTGAGGAGCCGGCGGTCGAGAAGCCCGCACCGAAACCAGCGCGCACGAAGCGCGGCAAGGCTCCCATGCCTTCGTGGGAAGACGTCCTGTTGGGCGTCCGCAGCTCCGGCAACTAGGCGCACCGAGATGGCGCGAGTACGCGGGTAACTCACCGGGTACGAGCTGGCACCTCGCCGCTGGAGACCGTCGGCCACCGACATGACGAAACTTCCGACTGGGCCTGGCCTTGATCCACGTAAGTGGCGGATCAGTTGCCCATGTTCTTGCGAGATCGGTTGATTCGGTCCGAATGGGAGGTGGTGACTCATGTCGGCAGCTTCAACGCTCTGGTATGTCGATACGGCCGATCCAGTTGCGGTGCTGCGGGGGAAGGTCGAGTCAGATCCCGTTGCGGCGGCCGCGCTGGCCGGGCAGTTGTACGAGGACCACGATGTTCGCCCGCACATGGTCGGGACGCTGGGTGGGTGCGCGGCGCCGGATCGGGATGAGGTCTATATCGGGTGTTATCCCGGGTTGACCGTGGTGTGCACGGCCGAGGCCGCGCTGGTCCACCCGACGAAGCTGCCCGATCTGCTGGTGCGCCCGCTCGCGTCCGAGCACACGTTTCTCGTGTCCTACGACCAGAAACCGCACTGGGGCGCGTTCGCGCATTGGGAGCGCGGCGAATTCCGGCGGTCGTTCAGTTCTACCCGGGCGGACATTCTCGAGAACGAGGGGCTCCCGATGGTGTGGGAGCGGACGTTCTGGGCCGGTGAACACCCCGTCCCGTGGCACGGCGAGGACCGTCCCGAACCGCAGTCGCTGCCGTTCGATCCTCCCGATTTCGCCGACGCCGCCAATGCCGAATGGCTCGGTTTCCGCTACCTGACTCCGGCCGGGCCCGGCCTGCTCGCCCCCGGTGATCTCGCGGTCTGCGGTTTCACGCTGTATCCGAAAGGCCAGGCGCCGGAACAGAAGCACGCGCTGATGGGGCGACCAGGTGCGGCGACGCGGCGCAAGCGTGGCCTCTTCGGCTGGCTGCGCGGCGCCGACCGGGTGCTGTGACCGCCTCAGCTGAGCACGTAGACGATCGCGGCGATCCAACCGAGCACCACCGCCGCGGCCGCACCCGCCAGCACCCACCGCACCACCGGCGTGAACCGCCAACGCCACGCCGTCGGGGCCACCCCGACCACGGCCACCACGTTCACCCCGATCGCGAGCAGCGGATTGACCGCGGCCAGCGCACATCCGAAGGCGAACACCGCGACCCCACCGAGCAGCGCGACCAGCACGACAACGGTGCCGCCCGCCGCCCACGGCACCGGATCCGCTTGCGCCCGATAGGGCCCCTCACATTCCTGACTCATGACATGCGCACACGTTCGTAGAAGGCCATCGCCGCGGCGGTCGCGACATTGAGCGAATCGGTTCCGGGTGACATCGGAATCCGCGCGCGAATATCGGTGGCGCGCATGGCTTCTTCGGTCAGGCCCGGCCCCTCGGCGCCGAGCAGCAGCGCCACCCGCTCCCCTGTCATCGCCGTCGCCAGATTCACCGCTTCGGGATTCGGCGTCAACGCGATGACCTGGAAACCCTTGTCCCGCAGACTATCCAGGCTGCGCGGCCAGTGCGGCAGTTGCGCGAACGGCACCCGCAGCACGTGGCCCATCGACACCCGCACGGCCCGCCGGTACAGCGGATCGGCACATCGGTCGCCGAACAGCACCGCGTCCGCGCCGAGCCCCGCGGCATTGCGGAACATCGAACCCAGGTTCTCGTGATCGTTGACGCCCTCGAGCACGGCCACCGTGCGCGCACCGTCGAGCACCTCGTCCACGGTGAGTTCAGCCGGGCGCGGCGCGACGGCGAGCACCCCGCGATTGAGATGGAAGCCGACCACCTCGGCCATCACCTCGGCGCTCGCGCGGTAGTACGGCAGCTCGTGATCGGCGAGGTCGCCGGCGAGGGTCTCGAAGCGTTTCCCGACACCGAGCAGGGCGCTCGGCACGAAACGCGAGTCGAGCATCCGCTGCACGACTACCACGCCCTCGGCGATGACCAGGCCTTTTCGCCCCGGCAGGTCCGGCCTGCGGTCGGCATTGGACAGGTCACGGAAGTCGTCGACGCGCGGGTCGGTGGGGTCGTCGATATCGATCACTTCGGCCACCGGCTAATCCTGGCATGCTGGAAGCATGAAGATTGTCCAGTTGATCTTGAACGTGCTCTGGGTGGTGCTCTGCGGGTTCTGGATGGCGCTGGGGTACCTGCTCGCGGCACTGATCTGTTTCATCCTGATCGTCACCATCCCGTTCGGGATCGCGTCACTACGGCTGGCCGGGTACGTGCTGTGGCCGTTCGGCCGCACGGTCGTCGACAAACCGAGCGCGGGCGCGGGCTCACTGATCGGCAATGTGATCTGGTTCGTCTTCGCGGGCTGGTGGCTGGCGCTCGGCCATGTGTTCACCAGCATCGCGCTGGCGGTGACGATCATCGGCCTGCCCTTCGCCTGGGCCAATCTCAAGCTGGTGCCGCTATCGCTGTTCCCGCTCGGCCACGACGTGGTCTCGGCCGACGACGCCAGGCAACCGCGCTGATCACTCCGATTCGGCGACGATCTGGTTCATGATGCCGACGGCTTCGCCGAGCACCGCGATCTGCTCGGAGCTCAGGCCGGCGAGCTGACCGGTCATCCACACCTCGCGGGCGTTGGTCTCGTCGGCGATCAGCGCGCGACCGGCGGACGAGAGCGAGACGATGATCTGTCTGCCGTCGGTCGGGTGCGGACGGCGCTGGACCAGGTCGAGGTCGGCGAGCGAGGCGATGACCCGGGTCATCGACGGCGGTTGCACACGTTCTTTGCCTGCCAGCGCGCCGGGCGTCATGGCGCCATCACGAGCCAGCGTCGCCAAAGCCGACAGCTGAGTGAGCGAGATCTGCGCGTCGGAACGGCGTCCGCGCAGGTGTCTCGTGAGCCGTACGACGGCCAGTGATAGGTCACCGGCCAGGGCACGGACGTCCGATGGCGTTGTCACAGTGCAGAACTCTACGGTAAGTCCGGCTGTGCTGATGGGTTTCACACGGCTACTGTTTGGGTATGGACGCCGGACCCGTCAGTCCCGAGATACCGCACCTGCCCCGATTCCTGGTCGATCCGCGCCCGGTCGTGCTGGGTGGCTTCGCCCTGTGGGCCATCGCGACGGTGGTCGTGTGGATGAACGCGAGCTGGGCCGATGCCCGCCCGGTGTGCCTGATGGGGCTCGTTGTGGGGGTGATGGGGTCCTCGATCTTCCTGGCGCAGCGACGTTCCGCCCGTCGCGGCGACAAGGGCGCGCAGGTGGGGCTCGACACCGACTAGGCGTATTTCAGGTCACCGCGAATTCGTCGCTGGTCCCGGTGACGGGGCGGAGCGTGCCGTCAGTGCCCAGCGCGTCGGCGTAGTGCACGAATCGGTGCACCCCGGGTTCGGCGGTCGCGGGGATGTCCCAGGTGAAGCGTGCGATCGACACCGCCGTGCCCTCTTTGCGCCAGTGGAAGCGAACGTCCCATTCGCCCTCGTTGGCTACCCGCGTCCAGCCCGCCGCGGTCTTTCGCTGCACGTCGAGGAAGGTGTCGCCGCGGCGTGGGTTGTGTTTCGGATGGGCCGAGACGAATTCGACGGCGACCTGTTCGCCGCGCCGACCGGGTGACGGCTGGATCAGCACATCACCGAAGCCGCGGCCCCGCGGTGTCTCGTCAGGCCCTGGCGCGGCGGCGAAGTTCGGTTGCAGCGCGGAGACATCACGCGGCGCCGGGCCGCGCCCGACCGGCTGCCCGGCGGCGAATGCCTCTGCCAGCCTGGTGAATTCCTGCACATACCCGCACAGCGTGTAGCGGCCGAACAGCGTCGAGGCGCCCTCGTACTGCTGTGAGTCGTATTCCTCAGGCGTGGTGACATATTCGTGGTAGCTGTTCGTATAGCCCTGTAGCAGCACTTGTTCCAGCTCGACGCCGAGCACCGCCGCCACCGCGCGTCGCACGCGCAGCCCGGCGACGATCGTGAATTCCGCGCCCGCGGCGGCCAGGTACAGGTCACCGAGGCGAATCAGCTGGATCGGCACCACATTCGGCACCCACGGCACCGGGGGCATCAGCCCGAGCGGGGCGAAGATCGCCTTGGGCGCCTGGGCGTCGGCGAGCCAGGCCGGGTGCGGATGGTCGATGCCGCCGAGGAAGTCGACCATCGGATTGCGCACGCCCTCGGGGATCGGGCCGCCGGGCAGGCCGGGGCCGTCCTCCACGCTGCCTGCCGCCAGGGACACGCCCGCCGCGGCCGGCGAGGTGCGTCGCGGGGCGCCGTCGGGGGTGAAGCGGCCGTCGATCGTCAGGGCGGCGAGGTCGATGTAGCAGAGGATCGAGGCGACTTCGGCCGGCTGCGTAGCGCCCTTGGCCGCGGCCGCTTTCGCCGCCGCGTGCTGGCGTTCGCCGAGAATCCTGGTGTTGTCGAATTCGTCGGTGGTCGGTCCGTTGCCGGGCGTGAGACCGAGGTTGGGCGACATGTCACCGGCGTTGGTCTGCGCGAAGGCGGCGATGAATTCGGCGCCGTCGAGGTGGCGAACACCGTGTTCGAGGTGTTCGGCGGCGTAGCTCGCGTAGCCCTTGTTGTCGGAGCTGATCAGGCGGTTCGCGTTGGTCATCGAGGTGTTGTGGGTAGCGAACCAGGTGAGCGAACCGACCGGACGGCCATTTCTGGCGAAGGTCAACGTGGTCACCGCCGGGTCGATCGCCTCGGGGAAGGCGGCGCGATCGGCGGCCGGATTGCGGTCGAAGGCCACGCGCGAGCGGTTCACGCTGGCATCGTGCAATTGCGCGCGGCCCAGGGTGATGGCGCCGGGCGCGAAATCCGCGTCGGCCGCGACGATCGCCTCGACGATGCCGTCGACCTCGGCGTCGAAGACCTGCCGCTGAAATCCCAGCGTCGCCAGCGTGTAGGCGTAGTCGTGTGCGGAACCGCCACAACTGGCGTGGGTGTGGGTGGAGGTGAGCACGACATTTCGCTCGGAATACCGGTCACCGAAACGGCGGGCGAGCGCGAGCAGCACCGCGCCGTGGACCGACCCGAACACCGCGCCGTTCTCCACCGCGACGAACGCGATCCGATTTCCACCCGCGCCGATCACGAACGCACGCGCACGGGGGCGCAGATGAATTCCCGCCGTGGTCTGTTCGAGTTGGGAGTAACCCATCATGCCGCATTCCGCGGCCGGGCCCGTGAGATCGGCGATGCCGAGCCCGAATTCGAATCCACCCGGATTTGCCTGTGCGACCGGCATTCCCAAGCTGGAGAGGACGGGCAGCGCAGTGGCACCCAGTGCCGAGGCGGCGAGAACGGTACGGCGGGACAGGGACATCGGGCGACTCCTTCGCAACTTCCATTTCGGAGACAACCACATCAACTGGTCAAATGTCCAGTATTTTCTGGCGGACCGGCGAATTGACTGTTCGTGGCGCGAGCGCTTAACTCGCACAGTGTCCTCCCGATTGAGTGTCGAAGAACGACGGGCCCACCTGATCGAGGCAGCGATCGGTCTCGCCGAGAAAAAGGGCGTGGCGGGCGTGACCACGCGTGATGTCGCCCAAGCGGCCGGCGTCTCGCTAGGTGTGGTGCATTACTGTTTCGAAAACAAGGACGCGCTGATGACCGAGCTGGTCAAAGCGCTCTCGATGGAATTGCGCGATTCCGTCGATGCCGATGAATCGGTATGGGAAGACGCCGGAACAGGAAAAGAAGCACTTCAGAAATTGGTGCGCCGCGGATTGGAACTGATGTGGCGCAACATCGAAGCCACTCCCGAACGGCAGTTGCTCACCTACGAGACCACCACCTACGCGCTGCGCGAGGGTGAGTCGACGCCGGCCAAACTGGCGATCGCCCGCGAACAGTACGGGTTCAACGACAACACCGTCGCCGATGTGATCGACCATTGCCGGGAAGCGACCGAAACGCAATGGAACACCCCGGTGACGACGCTGAGCCGGTTCATTCTCAACGTGATCGACGGGATCGTGCTGCGGTGGCTGGTCGATGACGACAGCGAGTCGGTGCAGGTTCAGCTCGATCTGCTCGCCGAGATGATCACCGCCCACGCCGGTTCTGCTAGCCGCGCGGCACCTGGACGTGCGTGACGTCGCCCTCGCACCACCACGGGACGCGGACGGTGCCCGAGAGCGCGCCGCGCAGGTGCACTTCGAGGGTTTCGTGCAGGACCAACTCGCCGGTGGTGTCCTGGGGCGACCACAGCTGACGCAACACTACGCCCAAAGGTGCTGCGGCCCACGTACTTCGGCTACCCGTGCCGAGCACCTCGGCGCTGACCTCCTCGGAGACCAGGGGTAGGTCGAGGAGGGTGGCCAGCGCTTCGGCGTGTTCGGTGTCGCCGACGACCAAGCGTTCCGGGGGAACGACGAGGCCGAAGCAGGGCTGGTCGAGGACCATGGCGGTGCTCGCGTCGACGACGTCACCGGACAGGGCCCGGATCTGTTCGGGGAGATCGAGTTCGCGCGGGTCGAGGGCGCCTGACGCGACCGCGGCGGCTAAGCGGGCGTTGGTGCGGGCGATCACCTCGGGCGCTGGGGATTTCGACGGATCGGCCAGTGCGTCGAGGAGTTCCTCGGCCAGCGCGGCTGACATCACATCGGGGCGGACCAGCACCGGGCGCAAAGTGTCGAGGTCGGTTCCCTCGATCCCCGCCACCGCGAAAGTCGGTAGGAGTCCGCCGAATTCGTTGTCGTCGGGGTGGTGCAGGCGGCCCAGCGGGATGCCGCCGATGTGGGCGTGGCGGTGCAGCCACCAGGTGGTGTAGCCGTCGCGATCGGCGAGCAGTGCGCGGGTGCGCGGCTCGGAGAGCAAGTGGCGCAGGGCTTCCGGCCAGCGGTCCTCGTCGACCAGGTCGAGGTCGCGGACCGCCGTGAGCGTGCGCGGGTCTTCGGAAAGACTGTTCCACCAGGACTGTTCGTCGTCGAGGTCGTGATCGGGGCCGATCGGCTCGGGGTCGGTGAGGACCGCGAAACCCCAGCCGACACCGATCGCCCGCAAGGCTTGCTCGCCGTACTCGGCGACGACCGCGTCGGCGATGGTGGCGAAGGGCGCGTCGTCGGCCAGGACATCGGCCAGCGGGGCTCCGGGGAGCAGTAGCTCGTCGGCCGGACGGAGTTCGCCTGTGTCGTCGGGTAATTCGAGGAGGCCGAGCCAGTCGGGCAACGCGTCCGGCGAGGCGAACGGCGCCAGCTGGAGTACCGCGGTGACGGTGTCCGGGTCGGCCGGATCCTGCTCGAGCAGATCGTGTAGGCCGGGGTCGGTGAGTAGGTCGTCCGCGTTCGCGCTGCGGGCGCCGAGGCGGCCGAGCAGCGGATGCGTGGCGTCCGGGTGGACCAGTCGAGCCCAGTGCACCGGCACGGCCACGGTGAGCTGATCATCGAGCACCACGGTCCTCGGCCCGGTGACCAAACGGCCGTCGGCCAGCGGCACTGCGAGCGCGCCGAACTCCTCGGCGGTCCTGGTATCGACGACGAACGGTTCCAGCGCGGCGTAAAACCGCCGCCACCACCGTGGTTCGCGTTCCAGTCCACTCGACAGCTCGGCCAGCGCGGCCGGGCCGAGCCGATGGACATCGAGGACCGCCAGCTTGTCCTGACCGGCGCGGCCGGACAGTTCCGGAATCACCAGCGGGCCGGTGATCTCGGCCAGCAGCGCAGCCGATTCCGGTGTGAGATCAGGGAATACGCTCGCGCGGGTCGGCATGGCGGACGGGTAGTCGACTCCGCTCGGGGCGGAACCATCAGCGGCGAACGGGTCAGGGAGGTTGTCACCTCCTGGCTCGGACTCAGCGGCCATGAGCAGGGCATCGAAGTCGGGAAGATAGCTACCCGAAGGGGTTTCGGTGAGGTCGACTTCCGGAGACGTGAAGGTCTGCGGTTCGAGCTCGCCGGGTTCCAGTGGATCCCAGGAGCTCGCTTGCGCGGTGTCGCGCGTCGCGCACACGGGCAGCCAAGGATTGGCGCGAAGTTCGGCGATGAGGGCTTCGCGGAGAATCGCGTCTGCCTCACTGCGCGCGAAACCGGGCGTGGGGACCAGGACGAGGCGGTCCTGAGGCGGGAGCGCGCGGGCGAAGTCGGCGTAACCCGTGGCCAATTCGGTGAGGCGGGCGCCGGGGAGGAGGCGGCGGCGGTCGGGTTGCATCGGGATGTCCGCGACCAGGACCGCGGGGAGCGAGAGTTCCTCGTCGGAGCGGGTGGGGGCGCGCAGGACATCCGGGGCGGTCGCGACGGGGCGGCCATGACGGAGCGGGAGAAGCCAGCGGGCTCTGGGCGTGCGGTATTGCCACCACGCTCGGCGGGTGCCGGACGGGAGGGTGATTGTCAGCTGGGAGAGCGTCCCGGGCGCGTCGACGTCGGCTCCAGCAGCGTGGGCGACATCGGCGGCAGCGGCAGCGTTAGTCGCGGCAGCTGCAGCGACATCGGCGGCAGCGGCGGTGGCGCCCGGCTGCGTGGCGTCCGCTCGAGGGGCATCCACAGGGTCAGCGCTGGTGGTGAGAACGCTGACCGTACTGGTGAATTCGTCGGATTCTATTCGGATGCGCTGGAGGGCCGGGAGTTCCAGGAGGAGGTCGGGGGCCTCGGCTCGCATGGCGTCGAGGAGGGCTTCGTGGTCGATGTCGTCGCGCAGGTGTACGACGATCTCGGTATCGGTGCCCGCGAGCGGGGTGGTCGGGACCGGCCAGGCCAGGCGCAGGACAGGGGGTGCGATCGACGCGAGGTCGTCGGGGATGGTGATGCCGATGTCGTGCAGGTCGTTCAGCGTCGCCGTGCGCGAGAAGCGGATGGAGCCGGTGGTCGAGCGGACCTCGATCTCGTCGCCGACCGACCGCACCGCGGTGAAGCCGACGCCGAAGCGGCCGACCTCGGTGGTGTCGGATTTGCCGGAGGCACGCAGTGCCGTCAGTGCGTGTACGCCGGAAACGCTCAGTGGCGCACCGGTATTCGCGACGTGCAACCGGCCGTCGAGCACCCGCACGATCAACTCACCCGCGACACCGGCTTTCGCCGCGGCGTCGGCCGCGTTCTGCGCGAGCTCGGTGAGCAGCCGATCCCGGTAGCCCGCGGCCACCAGATCCGCCTCACTGGCACTGTCCTCACGCAGCCTCGTCGGCGAATCCCGCCACGCCGCGAGCACTCCGGCCCGCAGCTGCGCGGTACCGAACGGATCCGGCACTCCGTTCAGCGCGACACCGACGATCCGTGCTCACTCAGGTCAGCCGATTCCGCCGTTTCGCCGGATCCCGCACCACCCGACGCCGCGGCATCGCCTTCCGCGGGCACATCGGCACTTACCTCTGCGGTCTCGGCGGGAGCTTCCGCGTCCGACGTGGCGTCGACGGCAGGTGCGGCTTCGGTCTTCGCGTCGCCTTCGGCCTCGACGGGCCGCACATCGCCGGCGGCGGGTTCGGCAGAGTCGGTGGATTCAGTAGCGACGGCAGGTTCGGCCAGGGCAGCAACCGTGGCGTCCGAAGCGATCTCGGCGGTGACGACCTCGTCGGCCGACTCCGGCAGCGTGCCCTCGGCGAGCGCCGCACGCTCGGCGTCGGCAGCGGCGACTGCTTCGGCCTCCGCGGTCTCCTGCTGGTCGCCCGCCCGCTCCGCCGCGGCCTCGCCGACCTCGGTCAACGAGTCAGCGGGATCAGCCACGGCCTCGACGTCCGAAGGTGCGGGCTCGGCGGCGATCGTTCCAGCCGCGACCTCCACGACCTCGATCGCGGGGTCGGAGGTCGTCTCGGCGACAACCTCCACAACCACCGTTGCGTGGTCGACGTCATCGGACACGGCCGCGACGTCGACCGCCGCCGGGGCGTCGGCTGCCTGCACGTCGGCCGATGCCGAAGCGTCAGCCGCAGCCTCACCGACTGGTACCGAAGCGTCGGGTGTGGCCTCATCGACCACTGCCGAAGCATCAGCCACGGCCTCGTCGACCGTTGCCGGTGCGGCGGCCTCGTCGATCGCGTTCTCGACCGCCGGTCGGACGATGTCGACGAAGTCAACCGCGTGGTCGTCGAAGGCCTCGTACAGGGGCGACCCGTTGCCGCTGGGGGCGACTACGTCGGAGTGGGCGCCGCAGCCGTATTCGCTGTGGACGACGTGGCCGTCGGCGCCCATCGCGTTGCCGCAGACGCCGAAGGATTCGCGCAGGGCGCCGGCGAGTGGCAGGTAGAAGCCGCACATGCCGCAGGTACCGGGGGCGGCCTTGGCCATCTCGGTGTCGGGGCCGA
Source organism: Nocardia sp. FBN12 (assembly GCF_054031145.1). Lineage (NCBI taxonomy): Bacteria > Bacillati > Actinomycetota > Actinomycetes > Mycobacteriales > Nocardiaceae > Nocardia > Nocardia sp. FBN12. Next base: position 6,720,378 of record NZ_CM132926.1, on the reverse strand, counting down.
ATTCGGTGAACCAGCGCTGGGCGGCGTCGGCGCGGCCTTCGACGCTGAGCACCTGGACGCGGCCGAGGCCGACCTCGCGGGCCACCTCGTCGATCACCGGGTCACCGGTGGCGACGTAGCCGGGGACAAGGCGGGGGTCGTCGGCGGGGGCGGCGAGCAGGTCGCCGGGGCCGAGGTCGCCGGGGCGGACTCGCTGGTCCCACGGGATGAAATCGGGGGCGATCAGGGCGTCGAGGGCAGGCAGCAACGCCGACTCGCTCACCGTCGCGTGGTCGGCGCCGGGGGGCGCGGCGACCACGACGGCCCACTGCCAGCCGCGGTAGCCGGGCAGGGTCGCCTCGAACCGGTGGGTGGCCGCGGTGTCGTCCTCGGCGCTCACCCCCAGATGGACTCCTACCCCGTCGGGTTCCAACGCGACGAGCGCACGACGTGCGACCTCGGCCGCGTCGGCCAGAACAGGACGCACGCCGGACTCCGAAACAGATACTGCGCTCACGACATACATTTTGCCGTATGAAGTGCAATCGCAGTTCGTTGGCCGTCGCAGTGCTGGTCAGTGTGCTCGGCGCGGGGGCCTGTAGCGGACCGGAGGAGCCAGGGCCGCCGCGGTTACGAGTGGAGGTGATCGGCTCGTCACCGCACGATCCGCAGGCCTTCACCCAGGGCCTGGAGGTGGTCGACGGCGTCCGCTACGAGAGCACCGGAATGTGGGGCGTGTCGACCGCGCGGGCCGCCGACCAGCGCACGGGCGCCGAAACGGCCCGCGTCGACCTACCCGGCCGGATCTTCGGCGAGGGGATGACCAAGGCGGGCGCGATCGTCTGGCAGCTGACGTGGCAGGACGGCTTCGCCATCGCCCGCGACCCGGTGACCCTCGCCGAAACCGGTCGCGCCGACTATCAGGGTGAGGGCTGGGGATTGTGCGCACAGCCACACCGGCTGGTGATGAGCGACGGCACCGGCACCCTCACCTTCCGCGACCCGGTGACGTTCGCGCAGACCGGTTCGGTGACCCTGTCCGGCTACCGCGATCCGAAGCCGAACGAACTCGACTGCGCCGAGGACGGCACCGTGTACGCCAACAACTACCCGTCGGACGAGATACTCCACATCGATCCACAGACCGGCCGGGTGCTCGCCGTCATCGAGGCGGGCGGCCTGCTCACCCCCGCCGAACGACAAGGCACCGACGTGCTCAACGGCATCGCGCACCTGCCCGGCACCGACCGGTTCCTGCTGACCGGAAAATATTGGCCGCGCATGTTCGAAGTGCGATTCGTCGGAAAATAACCGCCGGTGGCCGACATTGCTCCGGCGCGGGTGAACACGCACAGCCCGAGTGCGACAGAATTGGACCTGTGACTACGCCCCGCGATCCATCCGGTCCCGACCGTGGTCGCCGGGACGGTACTGCCGCCGACCCGCACCCCGGCTACGGGCAGTACCCGCCGCGCGCACCGCGCAAGGTCTTCCCCCGGCCCGAACGGCCGCTCCCCGCCGAGCCACCGACGGTCCGGTCGAGAAGCCTGTTCCATCGCAAACGCCCCGTCGACCCCGCCGCTCCGACCACTCCGGTCCCGAACGCGGACGAGCGGTCGAAGAGCCGGCAGGTTCCGCCGTTCGACGATCGGGGCCGTCCGCGCAGTGAACACGCCCGTGCCGAGCATCCGCAGAACCGCCCGATTCCGTCCACCGGTGATCGCCACGCGCCACGCGACGATCACCGGCACGGCGGGCTGTCGCGCGAGGAGCAATGGCGCGACGAGCCCGCACGGTCGAGCCCACCTCGTGACGACACCGGCCCGGATGGCACCCGCCCCTTCCCCCGCGGCGAAGATCCGTTCGACGATCAGATCCACCAGCGCGTCCCCCGCAAGCTCACCGTCACCCGGGTGGCCGCCATGCGCAGCCGCGAACTCACCGAACGCGGCATCGCCACCTTCCAGCGCGCCGCCAAGGCCGACGGCGCCGACCAGTCCGGCCTGACCGCGCTCACCTACGCCACGATGGCGAACTTCGCGCTCGACGCCGCGATCGCCGTCGCCCTGGCCAACACCCTGTTCTTCGCCAGCGCCACCGCCGAATCCAAAACCAAGGTGGCGCTGTACCTGCTGATCACCATCGCCCCGTTCGCGCTGATCGCGCCGCTGATCGGCCCGCTGCTCGACCGCCTGCAACGCGGTCGCAGGCTGGCACTGGCGACGACCTTCGGGCTGCGCGCGGGTTTCGCGCTGCTGTTGATCTTCAACATCGACACCTGGGGCCTGTATCCGCTGGCCCTGTGCATGATGGTCGGCTCGAAATCCTTCGCGGTGCTCAAGAGCGCGGTGACTCCGCGCGTGCTGCCACCGGATATCGACCTGGTTCGCACCAATTCCCGGCTGACCGTCTTCGGCCTGGTCGGCGGCACCATCGGCGCGGGCGCGCTGGCCGCGCTCGCCGCTCTGATCGCCGGTTCCACCGGCGCGTTGATCTTCGCGACCGGCATCGCCGTCGCCGGCGTGTTCCTCAGCTTGCGGATTCCGCGCTGGGTCGAGGTCACCGAAGGCGAGGTCCCCGCGACCCTCACCTATCACGGCCCTGACGCCCACACCGAGGTCATCCACCGCGGCCAGGAATCCTCAGTGCCGCCGCGGAAACGACGGCAGCCATTGGGCCGAGCCGTGGTCACCGGCCTGTGGGGCAACAGCGCGATCCGCGTGCTCACCGGCTTTCTCACCTTCTACATCGCCTTCGTCGCCAAGGGCTCGGGTGGCAGTCCCACCGAACAGGCGGCGATGCTCGGCCTGGTCGGCGCCGCGGCGGCCATCGGCAACTTCGGCGGCAACGCCACCGGTGCCCGGCTGCAATTGGGCAGGCCGTCGCCGGTGGTGCTCGGCTGCACCAGCGCGTGCGCGGTGGTCGCGCTGTTCGCGGCGTTCACCGGGAACCTGTTCGGCGCCGCCGTGGCCGCGCTGGTGGCCTCGGCGGCCAGCGCGCTCGCGAAGGTCTCGCTGGACGCCGCCATCCAGGACGACCTGCCGCCGGAGTCGATCGCGTCGGGCTTCGGCCGCTCGGAGACCGTGCTGCAATTGAGCTGGGTCGTCGGCGGGGCGGCCGGTGTGCTGATGCCGACCGACTACTGGAAGGGTTTCGCGTTGATCAGCGTGATCCTGCTGGTCGGTCTGCTCCAGACGTTCGTCAGCTACACCGGGCACTCGCTGCTACCGGGTATCGGCGGCAATCGCCCCCAGCATGTGGAGCAGGAAGTGCCCCACACCCACTCGAGAGGGACAGGAGACCCCACCTGGTGAGCAAGCTCAACGCTCGAACGATCGTCGCGCTGGTCGCGGCCGGACTGTTCGCGGTCGTCGCGGTGACCGCGGTGTGGGTGGGGGTGGCGGTATCGAAGGCGCCCGCGCACAGTCCGCAGCTCACCGCGTACGCGAACGGCACGGCCATCACCGTCGACCCGTTCATGTACTGCACGGTGCGGATGGAGGAATGCCGGTACGGCGAGACAGCGCCGCTGGAGGTCCCCGCCGGTGCACCCGTGCAGCTGTCGCTGCCCGACGCGGTCTCGCAGTCCCCCTGGCTCATCCAGCTGATCTACCAGCGCCCCAGCGGCGAACAGCTGGACCGGGTCCTCAGCTTCGCCGACTACCCGGACCGTGCGAGGGCACTCACCATCGAGTCGAAGCCGGAACCGGACCTGCGCCTGATCGGCATCGAAGTGCAGCTCCCGATCCTGGCCCGTGACATCGCCACCGGGCAGGAGAGCTACATCCCGCACGCCGCCTGGTCGATCGTCACGCCCGAGCCCGAGCCGCGCGAGTCCTGAGCCATAAACGAGACCGCCCCCGAACGAATGTTCGTTCGGGGGCCGGCTCAGCGTCCTTCCCCGCAAACCTCGAACACCTGAGCGCCGCTGTGTAAGTCCCTTTAGGGGCCCGCCCTGATCTGGACTGACCGAAGGGTGCGACGAAGGAGTGCCCGTAGGGAGGGAAGATCAGGGGCCCGAAGGGCCCCGCTCGAGCGCGCCAGCGCTCCAATAACTCAGTGATCGAGTTCGCGGGCCACGGCCCGCACGACCTCGGAAATACGCTGGGACATCTTGCGATCCGGGTACTTGCCCCGTCGCAGGTCCGGCTGCACGGTGCTCTCCAGCAGCGTGATCATGTCCTCGACCAGGCCGTGCAGCTCGTCAGGCGTCTTGCGCGGCCCGGCGTCCTTGCGCGCGGGCGCCTGCCCACGGTCACGATCGCGCACGACGGTCGGCGGCGCCTCGAGCACCGTCACGCTGAGCGCCTGCGGCCCTCGACGCCCGGCCGCCATGCCGAATTCGACGCGTTGTCCGGGCTTGAGCCCCTCGACACCGTCGGGCAGCGCGGACGAGCGCACATAGACGTCCTCGCCCTCGTCTTGAGACAGGAAGCCGAAGCCCTTCTCGACGTCGTACCACTTCACCCGGCCGGTCGGCACTGCGCTCACCCGTTCATCATTCGGCACCCGCGCCCTTGTGGCCCGGGTTACACAATCGTGCTTGTCGCGAAAAGAACGCGCCCCCCAACAAGGCGGGACGCGATGTGGTGCGAGTCTACCCCGGTGGCTATACCGCGAGCACATCAGTTTTACGGTTCACCCGTGACGAACTCATCCGAGCCGGCCTCGCCCGGTCCTCGACGCTCCGGCGATCGCCTCCTGCACGCGGCCCTGATCCTGTTCGGGATCGGGATTCTGGGGGTGATCGGAATCTTCGTGACGCCGATCGTGTCCGACAGCGATCCCGGGCTGTGGCTGTACGGCCTGGCGATGCTCGCGCCCGTCGGCTTCCTGCTCGCGCTGATATTCGCGCTGTGGTCGGGCCGACGCGCACGTTGATGCGTCAACCGATTACCCCTCGAAATCATCATCCCGCTAAACATGTGATCCTCATCACATAACAGCACGGTCACGAAGTGAGCGCACAGCCGTAGCGCACATTCGCCACGGCGACTACCTGCGCGGACACATCAGGGATCACCCTGAGACGACCCCGAGACCCACCGGGACCCGCCGGTTACCAAATAGTGACATTCGCCGCTGACCGTCGTACCGTTTCTCTCAGCCGGGGTAACCCCCGGAACCACCGGCCCGCCGCACCGAACCTCACCCCGCGGGTACCGGACCCCGATTGGAATCAAGGGATGAGGGCGGACCGGGAGACCTCTCAGTCCGGGCCACATGCAGGTGCGAACGAGAGGAAGAAACCCGATATGAGTGGACGCCACCGCAAGCCGACTTCCACCGGGCGCGCTGCTGCCAAGGTCGCCGTCACCGGCGCGATCTTCGGCACCGCAGCCGCAGCCCTCGCAGGAAACGCCAGCGCGGCCCCTGACTCCGACTGGGATCGCCTCGCACAGTGTGAAGCCGGCGGCAACTGGGGCATCAACACCGGCAACGGCTACCAGGGTGGGCTGCAGTTCTCGCCCTCCACCTGGACCGCACACGGTGGTGGCGAGTACGCCGCCTCCGCCAACCAGGCCACCCGCGAACAGCAGATCGTGGTCGCCGAAAAGGTTCTCGCTTCCCAGGGTTGGGGCGCTTGGCCCTCGTGCTCGTCCCAGCTGGGGCTGAGCAGTGGACCGTCCGAGCGTGTCGCCCCGTCGGCCCCGAGCTGGGCCCCGCAGGTCAACGTGCCGCAGGTGCAGGACCCGAGCGCCGAAGTGTTCTCGGCCGTCGACCGCGCACTCACCGTCGTGCAGCAGCAGGGCATCGCCGTGCCGCAGCAGGCTCTCGACTTCGTCAACTCCGCCAAGGGCGCTCCGCTCGACCCTGCCGTGATCGACTTCTTCCAGGCGAACAAGGGCCTCCTGCCCTCCTGATTCGCCCTCTGAATACAACAAGAGCCCGCATCCTCGAGGATGCGGGCTCTTGTCTTTCTCGTCCGAATTACACCCGGTTGATGGTGGTCTGGGGGTGCACGTACGGCAACGTTGCGGCCGGGACGGGAAACTCGGTGTCCTCACCGAAAGGCGAGAGATTACCGGCGCGGGTCGACGACAGTTCGGTCACGGCGTGCTCGCCGTCGGCCACCTCGGGCCAGCCGTTGTCGACGTAGGGTTTCTTCGATTTGTTCACCACGCGCTCATTCTGGCATATCGCGTTTATCGGCGGCTGGTGCCGCAAGTTCGAGGCGGCCGAGAACTGTAGGCTCGATCGGTGATCGCGACAGACTCTCTCGCCGATTGGCTCGGTGCGCGCACCGATGCCCAGCTGGTGAAATTGCTGCAGTTGCGGCCCGACCTGGCGGTGCCACTGCCCGCGTCGATGTCGGTGCTCGCGGTGCGCGCTCAGCAGCGCGCCTCGGTGTTGCGGGCCGCCGACGATCTGGACACGCTCGAGTTCGCGATCATCGAGGCGCTTACGGCCAATGAGGACGCCCGCACGATCGGCGCCGAACTCACGCCGCTGACTCGCAGCACCCTGCACGCGCAGCTCAAGGATCGCGTGACCAAGACCGCGTTCACCGCCGCGCTCACCCGTCTGCTCGATCGCGCCCTCGTCTGGCAGGTCGGCGACGACCTCGACCTGACACCCAGCGCCGCCGAGGCCCTGCCCTGGCCGCTCGGCGCGACGACAGCGCTCCCCGACGCCCTCACCGAGCCCGAAGTCACCGCCGCGCTGGCCACGGCGAGCCCGCCCGAACGCGCGCTGCTGGACAAACTCGCCACCACCGGCCCACGCGGTCGCACCAGGGACGCCGCGCCCGGCACCGACCCCGATCGGCCGGTACCGCGTCTGCTCGCCGCCCGGCTGCTGCACCGGATCGACGACGAGACGGTGGAATTGCCGGTCACCGTCGGCCAGATCCTGCGCGGCGAACCCGTCACCGACCCGCACGCCCTCGCCCCGCCCAAACCCGCGCTGGCGAAGAACTCCGCCACCGAGGTGAATGCCGTCGGCGCGGGCGAAGTCGGCGAGCTGCTGCGCGACGCGGGCGATCTGATCGACGCACTCGGCGCCCTGCCCGCCCCAGCCCTGCGCGCGGGCGGACTCGGCGTGCGCGAATTGCGCAGGCTGACCAAACAGACCGGCATCGACGAGCAGCGCACCGGCCTGCTGCTCGAATTGCTGGCCGCCGCGAAACTCGTCGAAAAGGGCCTGCCCGAACCGACACCCGACCTCGACTCCACCGACGACTTCTGGGCCCCGACGCCCGCCGCCGACGCCTGGCTCGACGCCCCGCCCGCTACCCGCTGGGTCACGCTCGCGCAGGCATGGCTGGAGCTGGACCGGATGCCGTGGATGATCGGGATGCGCGACGCCGCAGACAAGCCGATCGCGGCACTGTCGGCGGAGCTGCGCGTGCCGCACGCGGTGCGCGACCGCGCGTCGATCCTCGGCATGCTCGCCGAGTACCCGACCGGCACCGCGCTCACGCCAAGCGACATCGGCAAATTGCTCGCGTGGCGAATGCCGCGCCGCCGCAGGCACTTCCGCCTCGAAGCTGTCACCTCGACACTCGCCGAAGCCGCGGTCGTCGGCCTGCTCGGCCGTGGCGCGCTCGACTCCGCCGCCAGGGCCCTGCTGCACGGTTCCATCGCCGACGCCGAATCGGAAATGGCTGCGGCACTGCCGAAACCGGTCGACCACGTGCTGGTCCAGGCCGACCTGACCGTGATCGCCCCCGGCCCGCTGATCCCGGAACTGCGCGGCAAGATCGCCCTGGTGGCCGACGTCGAATCAGCGGGCGCCGCGACGGTGTACCGAGTCAGCGATGCCACCGTCCGCCGTGCGTTGGATGCCGGTCTCACCGCCGCCGAACTCCACGCCCTGTTCGCCACCCACTCGCGCACCCCCGTGCCGCAGTCGCTGACCTACCTGATCGACGACGTCGCCCGCCGCCACGGCCAACTCCGGGTAGGCATGGCCCAGTCCTTCCTCCGCAGCGACGACCCTGCCCTGCTGGCACAAGTCCTGGCCGCCCCCGTCGCCGAAACCCTGGCCCTGCGCGCCATCGCCCCCACCGTGGCGATCGCCCTCGCTCCGCTTGCCGAAATGCTCGACCAACTCCGCAAGGCAGGCTTCGCCCCCGCGGGCGAGGACTCCGGCGGCACGATCGTCGACCTGCGCCCCCGAGGCGCGCGGATCTCGGTCCGCCCCCTCGCCCGCAGGCCCTACCGCCCCACACCCCCGAACGACGACCAACTCTCCCAACTGGTCACCGAACTCCGCGCCGGCGAACGAGCCGCGGGCGCCCGCACCGGCCGCTCGGTCCGCACCGACGGCACCCGCACCGGCACCGCGGCCACCCTCGCCCTACTCCAACTGGCAGCGAGAGTAGGCCGCCCGGTGAACATCGGCTACGTAGACGCCCAGGGCGTAGCCACCCAACGGGTCGTGGAACCGCTGCGGGTGGGCAACGGCCAACTCGACGCCGTAGACCCGGTCAGCGGCGCGACCCGCCACTTCACCCTCCACCGAATCGCCTCGGTAGCCCTCCTCGATTAGGGCTTTGCCATGCAGAAGGTCGTCTTCGGATCGGGAACGGTCCGGAACTGCGTCGCGTCCGCCCCGCACAGCAGCTCGTCGGTCTCCCCGTCGATCCGCTTGACCACCTTGAACGAAGCCTCCGGCGCAGTGCAGGCAACAGACTCCGCGGGCCGCTTCCCCGCATCCGCGTAACAGCTGCCCTCGGCGAAGTTCGGAGCCAAGCACAGCGTGTTCTTCGCGTCCCCCACAGTCCCGGTGAACGCGGCATTGTCGGCAGCGCAGTCCGCGCCCAGCTTCACGATCCGGTAGTTCGACTTCGCCGACGAGCAGTCGCCCACCGTCGCCTTCATCGCGTCGGCAGCGTTGTCACTGACCTCCACACACGACCCCACCGCGACAGCATCGGCCGACGTCGCATCCGCCGACGAGCACGAAACCACCGCACCGACCAGCGCCATCGCGGCCACCGGCCCGAGCACGATCCGCGCCAACAGTCGCTTCTCTGGGAAAATCACTGAAAACCTCACTCACCGAACGGTTCAGGGCGAATACAACCGCCGGTGACGATACCCAAGTGCCCCGCGTCCGCGCTCCCCCGTTACGCAACCTGTCTACCATCACAAAGATGACCCTCGACGACGTCGCAGGCGAGCTGTACGCACTCGACCCCGGCGACTTCGTGTCGACCCGCGCCGAGCGCGCCGCCCAGGCCCGCGCCGACGGCGATCGCGACCTGGCCAAGGCCATCACGGCCCTGCGCAAACCCACGGTCGCCGCCTGGACGGTGAACCTCTTGTCCCGCCACGCACCGCAGGAGATCGCCGCCCTGCTCGATCTCGGCGACGCGCTGCGGTCGGCCCAGCGCCAGCTCTCCGGCGACAAGTTGCGCGCCCTCGGCACCCAGCGTCAGCAGGTCGTGAACGCGATGACCAAGCGCGCCGCCGAACTGGCCGCCGAACACGAGCGCCCGGCGAGCGAGCAGGTGCTCCGCGAGGTCGGGCAGACCCTGACCGCGGCGCTGGCCGACCCCGATGTCGCCGACCTTGTCCGCGCCGGAGTGCTGCCGACCACCGTCACCTATGACGGCTTCGGCCCGGCCGGCCTGGTCGCGATCACCGGTGGAAAGGCCATCCCCAAGCGCCCGAGCAAACCCCGGCCGTCCTCGAAAGACACCGAAGCCGAGCGCCGCGCCGCGGCTCGACAGGAACTCGACGACGCCGAATCCGGCCTGGCGGCAGCCACTACCGATCGCGATGAAGCCGAAGCCGCTGCCGCACAGGCCAAGTCGGAACTCGATGCGATCGAGAACCGGATCGCCGACCTGCGCACCGAACTCGAACACGCCGAACAGCAACGTCACTTCGCGCACACCGCAGAACACCGAGCGCGCGGCGAATTCACCGCAGCGCGTAGTCAATTCGATCGCATGCAGCGCTGGGTCGAGCGGGCGCGCGCTCGGCTCACCGACGATTAGGGGTGCAGCGTGCCCGGGTAGAGGAACGCGTCGCGCGGCGGCCTTGTCCCATCGAGCCATTCGGCCAGGAACTCGGTGAGCGGCATCGAGGTCCGGCTCTGCAAGAACGTCCGGAACTCCGGCATCGACGCGTGCCCGTCGCGGTGGGCGTTCACGAAATCCCTGATCGCCGTGAAGAACACATCCTCACCGATCAACTTGCGCAGCGCGTGCAGAAACAGCGGGCCGCGGTAGTAGACGGACGTGAACTCGTCGCCCACACCGGGGGCGGCCAGCGCGATCTTCCAGAACTTGGGCTCATCAAGGTATTTCGCGACGGTTTCGCGGTATTCGGCATCCACATCGGCGTGGTCGATCCGCTCGGGCCACAGGTAGTCGGCGGTGTAGCTGGCGAAGCACTCGTTGAGGCAGATGTCGGACCACTGGCGCACCGACATCGTGTCACCCCACCACTGGTGAGCCAGCTCGTGCACCACGGTGTTCAGATCGGCCCACGGCGCGTAGATCGGCCGGGTCTGGGTCTCCAGCGAGAACGGCAGCTTAGTGTCCACGTAGATCCCGCCCGCCACATCGAAGGGATAAGGGCCGTACAGGTTCTCGAGGAAGTCGAGGATCTCGGGCAGCCGCTGCTCGTCTTCGCGATTCTCGTCGGATTCCGGCGCGAACGCGCTCAGCACCGCGGTCCCGTTCGCGCGCCGCTGCTCGAGGAAGGTGAAGTGGTCCACGGCGACTGTGGTCAGGTAGCCGATCGTGGGCTGACGCGTTTCCCAGGTGGTGTGCAGCCGGCCGTCGCGCACCACGTGCTCGGTGCGATCACCGGTCGACATGACTTCCCAGTCGGCGGGGACCGTGGCGTGCAGCGTGAAGGTCGCCTTGTCCAAGGGGGTGTCGTTGAGCGGATACCAGGTGCTGGCGCTGTGCGGCTCGCCGACAGCGAACGCGCCACCGCTTGGCGCGTGGGTCCAGCCCTCGCCCTCGGTATCGGCGGCCTCGCCCGCGTAGTCGACGATGATCCGCATCGGCAGGCCGGGCGGCAGGGGTAGCAGCGGCGTGACGACCAGCTCGTGCTCGGCGTCGCGCGCGAACCCCGCAGGCAGGCCGTTCACCGTCACCATCAGCACCTCGGGACCGCTGTAGTCGAGGTTGAACCGGGCCAGCGGCTGGGTTACCCGGCCGTCGATGCGGGCGGTGCCGCGCAGGTGGTGATCGCCTGGTTCGTAGTCGATCGACACGTCGTAGTGGGTGACGTCGTAGCCACCGTTGCCATCGAGCGGATAGTACGGATCCCACAGCCCCGGAGCCCCGATCAACGCCGAATCCGCCGCTACCGGACGCACTCCCACCGCCAGCAACGCCACCACCACACACAACCCGGCCGACCATCGCATGTCGAAGACACCTTTCGCCGACCGGATCGCGCGGACCTGACCATCGTCGCAGGCGTATGCCGCGGACCCTAACAGGCCGAGCACGGCAAGCCTGTCCACCCGGTCGGCGCGACAGAGGTACGCCTAGCCCAGATCGGAGGGCAGGTGCTGTGGGTCGAGCAGAAGTCGTTTGGTCGCCGTGCGTTTCACCCGGGAAGCCAGCGCCAGATTCTCCGCGAGCAGCCGCCATTCGACCTCGTTGATGGCAGCACACGCCGCCTCGATCACCGCGTCGTCGCGGGTACCCCAGGCGATCGGCATGGCGGTGACCAGTTGCCAGCGTTCGCCGACCTGCCTAGGGGCGCTGTCGGTGCGCACCGCGACGGCGGGCACGCGCTCGCCCGGGCGCGGCGCGTGTCCCGGCAGCGTGCGGACCTTGCGGGTGATCAGCGCCCAACTTCGTACCGGCGCAGCGGGTTCGGCGATATCGACCAGGGCGAGCAAGACGATGGCGCCCGGCTCGGCATCGCTGACGACGGCGGGGATCAGCACGCCGTCGTGATAGAGCTTTTCGATACTGGAGCGGTGCGGGGTCCACAACGCCACCCACAGCGCGATGCCCGCGACCAGCACGCACACCACCGCGAGCAGAAACCCCCACGCCTGCCCACTCCACACCAGCGCCACCGTGGCCGCGACGGCGAGCCCGGCGACCAACAGTGCCACCAGGCGCAGCCTGCGCAACCCGGTGAACGTCTCGTTCACCGCATGAGCGTGTTCTCGGTCGACCACGAATTCGAAGCGGCGCACGCCTTCCTTCCTAGCACAAGTTGCGGAGGAGTTGCCTCCACTTATCTGCCGAGAGGTTCACACATCGCACGCTACCCCCCTTTGACCTGGCGAACAGTGCTACACGCCGTCTCCGATGGGCGGACCGAGCAGGTCGTCGGCGTCGACGATGCGGTAGGCATAGCCCTGCTCGGCGAGGAAGCGCTGGCGGTGCGCGGCGTATTCGGCGTCGAGGGTGTCGCGCGCGACCACCGAGTAGAAGTGCGCCTGTCCCCCATCCTGTTTCGGCCGCAGCAGGCGGCCGAGGCGCTGAGCCTCTTCCTGACGCGAACCGAAGGTGCCCGAAACCTGCACCGCCACAGACGCTTCCGGCAGGTCGATGGAGAAGTTGGCGACCTTGCTCACCACCAGCACCGGAATCTCGCCGGCCCGGAAGGCGTCGAACAGTGCCTCGCGCTCCCGGTTCTTGGTGGCGCCGGTGATGACCGGGGCGTTCAGGTCGGCGCCGAGTTCGTCGAGCTGGTCCAGGTAGGCGCCGATCACCAGGGTGGGGGCGCCCTCGTGGCGGGCAAGAATGGACTCGACCACCGGGATCTTGGTGCGCGCGGTGGAGCACAGCTTGTAGCGCTCCTCCGGCTCGGCGGTGGCGTAGGCCATCCGCTCGGCGTCGGTGAGCGTCACCCGCACCTCGACGCAGTCGGCGGGGGCGATCCAGCCCTGCGCCTCGATGTCCTTCCACGGCGCGTCGTAGCGCTTCGGGCCGATCAGCGAGAACACGTCGCCCTCGCGGCCGTCCTCACGGACGAGGGTGGCGGTGAGGCCGAGCCTGCGCCGCGACTGCAGGTCGGCGGTCATCCGGAAGACCGGCGCGGGCAGCAGGTGCACCTCGTCGTAGATCACCAGGCCCCAATCGCGGCTGTCGAACAGCTCGAGGTGCTTGTACTCGCCCTTCGTTTTCCGGGTGATCACCTGGTAGGTGGCGATGGTGACCGGACGGATCTCCTTGCGCTCGCCGGAGTATTCGCCGATCTCCTCCTCGGTGAGCGTGGTCCGCGCCAGCAACTCGCGCCGCCACTGCCTGCCCGCCACGGTATTCGTGACCAGGATCAGCGTCGTCGCCTTCGCCTTGGCCATCGCGGCCGCGCCGACCATCGTCTTGCCCGCGCCACACGGCAGCACGACCACCCCGGAACCGCCCGCCCAGAACGAGTCGGCGGCCATCTCCTGGTAGTCGCGCAGGTGCCATTTGCCCTCGGTGTAGTCGAGGCCGATGTCGTGCGCCTCGCCGTCGACATAGCCGGCGAGATCCTCCGCGGGCCAGCCGATCTTCAGCAGCATCTGCTTGATGTGGCCGCGCTCGGACGGATGCACGATCACGGTGTCGTCGTCGATGCGAGCGCCAAGCATCGGCGCGATCTTCTTGTGCCGCAGCACCTCCGCGAGCACCGCGCGGTCCAGGCTCACCAAGCAGAGGCCGTGCGCGGGATGTTTCACCAACTGCAATCGGCCGTAGCGGCCCATCGTGTCGACGATGTCGACGAGCAGCGGCTGCGGCACGGCATAGCGCGAGAAGTTCACCAGCGCGTCGACGACCTGCTCGGCATCGTGGCCCGCCGCGCGGGCATTCCAGAGCGCAAGCGGGGTGATCCGATAGGTGTGCATGTGCTCGGGCGCCCGCTCCAGCTCCGCGAACGGGGCAATGGCCTGGCGCGCGTTGCCTGCCAGCTCGTGGTCGATCTCGAGCAGCAGGGTCTTGTCGCTCTGCACGATCAAAGGACCGTCGGTCACACGTTGCTCCTGTGTTTGTCGGCGGCTGGCGCCGCGGGTTTTCGGCCTCGTCACCCCGGATCCGAGGGGCGATACTTCGGCTTCGCCGTTACGTCTCGCCCCTCGGATCCGGGGCGGCCGAAAACGTGGGGGTTGGGCTGGGAGTCCGTAGGTGGACTCGTCAGGTGCGACGTTTCACTCGCGACAGTTGGTTCTTTGTGGTCGGCGGCCCGGGATTCGGCCTCGTTGTCCCGTGCGGGGACGTGGGTCGTGGTGGGGGCCCTTGTCGATTGTACGGACCGATACCGACAGGGTCGGGGTGGTCTTCCCGGGTCCAGCGGGTGCTGACTGGACCGCGACAATCTTCTCCTGCCCGGGGAAACTCAGTGCATGCTTCAGACGACGGCGGTTCTCGGGGTCGCGGCGGCGGCGCTCGGCATGGTGCTGACGCCGGGGCCGAACATGATGTATCTGGTCTCGCGCACCGTCGCACAGGGGCGCCGGGCGGGGATGATCTCGCTGCTGGGGGTCGCGGCGGGGTTCGGGGTGTATCTGATGGCGGCCGCGGCGGGAATCACAGCGGTGTTCGCGGTCGTACCCGGTTTGTACATGGCGGTGAAGCTGGCGGGGGCGGCGTATCTGCTGTGGCTGGCGTGGCAGGCGATCCGCCCGGGCGGGGTCTCGGTGTTCGCACCCGCCGACCTACCGCACGATCCCGCGCGGCGCCTGTTCACGATGGGGTTGGCCACCAACCTGCTCAATCCGAAGATCGCGATCATGTACATGGCACTGATCCCCCAGTTCGTCGACCCTGATCGCGGTGCGCTCTGGTTGCAGAGCCTGTCGCTCGGCGCGGTCCAGATCTCCGTCGCCCTCACCGTCAACGCACTGATCGTGCTCGGCGCCGCGGGCCTGGCCACCTTCCTCGCCGCCCGCCCCCGGTGGCTGCGCATCCAGCGCTACCTCATGGGCACCGCACTGGGCACCATCGCCGTCCTCCTCGCCACCGACAAGGCCCGCCCCACCCCAGCCTGACGCCGCCGCCCGCTCACTTCCGGGGGCACGTGTCTTTCCCGCCCCAGATCACCGACCCCCGCACCCGCACATGTCACGCTGCTCCGGACAGTCGGAGCGAAAGGAGCGTGCCGTGAGCATGGGGATGCTGATAGAGGTCGTGGCGGCGGGCCCCTTGGCCACAGAGCTCGATTCAGCGGTGACAGCGGTGCACCGCAGCGGCGAGATGATGGGTGTGATCTCCTTCGCGGCCTCGGGCGCACTGGTCGCCGTGCGCAAACGCCTCGATCTGTTCGGGATGGTCGTCCTTGCGTGCGCGACCGCGCTCGGTGGCGGCATCGTGCGTGACCTGCTGATCGGGCGAACTCCCCCGGCCGCGTTCACCGACCTCACGTATCTGTCCGCATCGATGCTGACCGCGCTGGTCCTCTACTTCATCGCACCATCGCGCCGACTCACCAAAGGTCCCCTCGAAATCGCCGACGCGATCGGACTCGGGCTGTTCTGCGTCACCGGGACCGTGATCGCCGACTCGGCGGGGCTCGGAGCACCCACCGCCGCCCTGCTCGGCATGACGACCGCCATCGGTGGCGGGGTGATTCGCGATGTCCTCAGCGGCGAGGTACCCAGCGTCCTGCGCCCGGACCAGGACCTCTACGCGATCCCGGCCCTGTTCGGCGCGGCCGCGACCGCCGCACTGCTGTCGTTCGACCTGTACCAAGCGTGGACGGGACTGCTCGCCGCCGCGGGGGCGGTGGGGTTCCGGCTGCTGGCGCGGCATTATCAGTGGCACGCTCCGCTGGCCCGGCACGCGCGTGACTGATCGGCGGGCATGTCCCGCCCCATCGGATGTCACCGCACCGGGATACCGACCCGTAGGCGACGCACTCCTTCGTCGATCGTCTCGTCGCGTTTGCTGAAGGTGAAGCGCACCAGGTGTTTCCAGTCGCCGGGATGGTCGGCGAAGACGCTGACCGGCACTGCCACCACGCCGAGGCGCGCGGGGAGCTCGCGGCAGAACGTCAGCCCGTCCTCGGCGCCGAGCGGCCGGATATCGGCGCAGACGAAATAGCCGCCGTCACTGGATGACACCGTGAACCCGGTGTCGCGCAACGCCTGCGAGAGACGTACCCGCTTGGCCGCGAGTTCGTCGCGCTGCGCGTGCACCCAGTCGAGTTCTTCGTTGATCGCGTGGGCGACCGCGGGCTGGAACGGCCCGCCGCCGACGAAGGTGAGGAACTGCTTGGCCGCGAGCACACCGTCGAGCAGCGGCGCGGGCGCGCAGGCCCAGCCGATCTTCCAGCCGGTGACATTGAAAGTCTTCGCGGCACTGGACACCACGATGGTCCGCTCGCGCATTCCCGGGAGCGTGGCGAGGCTGATGTGTTCGGTGCCGTCGTAGACGAGGTGCTCGTAGACCTCGTCGGTCAGCACCAGCAGATCGTGCTCGACAGCCAACTCGGCGATCGCGGTGAGGTCGGCACGGTCGAGCACCGACCCGGTGGGGTTGTGTGGCGAATTGATCAGCAGCATGCGGGTTTTCGGTGTGATCGCGGCTCGAAGGCTGTCCAGGTCGAGCACGAATCGGTCGCCGTCGGGCACCAGGCGGGCCGTCCGCCGCCGCGCGCCGGCGAGGGCGATCGCGGCGGGGTAGGAGTCGTAGTACGGCTCGATCAGCACTACCTCCTGGCCCGGCTCCACCAGGCCGAGCACGGCGGCGCTGATCGCTTCGGTCGCGCCGACGGTCACCAGGATCTCGGTGGCCGGGTCGTAGGCGGTGCCGTAGCGGCGGGCCCGGTCGTCGGCGATCGCCTGGCGTAGCACCGGCATCCCGCGGCCGGGCGGGTACTGGTTCAGCCCGTCGGCGATGGCCGCGCGCGCCACCTCGAGCATGCCGGCGGGCCCGTCGGTATCGGGAAAGCCTTGGCCCAGATTCACGGCGTCGTGGCGGACGGCCAGCTCGGTCATCTCGGCGAAGATGGTCGATCCGAACGGGCGCAAACGGGCGACGGTGGGCGGCACAGGCGGCATCTTCGCAGCGTAGCCCACTGTTCAACGGCGTTGCCGAACGATAGCGAACACGCATGTTTCACAAACGTTTTCCCTTGTTGACCTGGGCTATTGTGCGTTTCCCCAACCTCAGCTAGCCTCGCCGTGTTCTACCTCACACACCACAGCGTGGTGGTATATCGAAAGGGGCTCACATGGCCTCACCTCTGCTCGACTTCATCCTGCAACCGGCTGCGTCGGAGGTAGCCGGTTCGGCCCTGCGATTCATCCGCGAACAGCTGTTCGCCGGCCAGATCGTCGACATGTTCACCGGTTCGGCGACGCCGGACAACAACATGGGTTCCTCGACCGGCGACCACAACCTCGGTTCGTCGACCGGCGATCACAACTGGGGATCCACCTACCCGTAAACCAGCGAACCGCTGACCCTCCGCGCGGGGGTCAGCGGCGGCGGGCGCCGGACAGTTTCGCTACGTTGGCGAAATCGTAAGTGGCCCAGATCTTTCCGTCTCGCACCACGAAGGCGAGGACCCGCACCGGTCGGCCGAACGGCGAGTTCGGGTCGATGATCACCAGTCCCGATTGCCCGTTCACCGTTGCGGCGCCCAATTCCAGGCCGGGTTCCTCCTGATGCTTGCGCCACAGACCGAGCGCCAAGCGGGCGACCTTGTCTTGTCCGGCAACAACGTTCAACGCCGTCTTGGTGGTACCGCCCGCATCGGCGGTGAATGTCGTGTCCGGGTGCAGTGTCGCGGCCACCGCGGCGACATCGCCGGTAGCGAGGGCAGCGAGAAATCTCCGCACGGCCAGATCGTGCACATCGTCGGCGACCGGTTCCGGCGCCCGAGCGGCCGCCCGGCGCGCACGCACCGCCAATTGCCTTGCCGCATCGGCGGAAACACCGAGGATGTCGGCGATCTCGTCGAACGGCACCCCCAGCCCTTCGTGCAGCACCAGTGCCACTCGCTGCTGCGGCGTCAACGCGTCGAGCACCACCATCGCCGCCAGCCGGCTGTCCTGATCGCGCACCACCACGTCCAAGGGATCCGGGGTGCGCGAGGACGACCCCACCGACACGATGGGTTCCGGAAGCCACTGCCCCACATAGGTTTCGCGGCGCACGGCGGCACTTCGCAAGTGATCGAGGCAGATTCGGGTGACCACCGTCGTCAGCCAGGCGCGCAGATCGTCGATCTCGGACTGGTGCACCCCGGCCATCCGCAGCCAGCTCTCCTGCACCGCGTCCTCGGCGTCGCCGACGCTGCCGGTGAGCCGGTAGGCGACCGAAAGTAAATGCGTTCGATGCGATTCGAACAAGTCGGCGAGAAACGGGGAGACCATCGATCCAGATCCTACGGAAGGCCCCGCCCGGCTCCGCCCCACGGGTCGGCACCGGTGATTCTCCGCACGCCACCTCGTCTGTACTACTACTGCCAACATCACGAAGGACGGCGTCACGTGAGTACATCCGAGGTTGTGCTGAAAGGAATCGTGTTCGGCGAGTCACCGCGCTGGCACGACGGTCGACTGTGGTTCGCGGACTGGGGCGCGAACCAGGTGATCGTCGTCGACGGCCACGATGCCGAGGTCGTCGCCCAGGTCCCGTCGTTTCCGATGTGCATCGACTTTCTGCCCGACGGGCGGTTGGTGATCGTCGACTCCGCGGCCCGGCGCCTGCTGCGTCGCGAACCCGACGGGTCGCTGGTGGCCTACGCCGACCTTTCGCCGGTGTCGGACAAGCCGTGGAACGACATCGTCATCGACGAGGGCGGCAACGCCTACGTCAACAGCATCGGCTTCGATTTCCCCGGTGGGGAGTTCGTCCCCGGATTCATCGTGCGGATCACCCCGGAAGGTGCGGTGCGCCGGGTCGCGGACGGGCTCGCCTTTCCCAACGGCATGGCGATCACCCCCGACGGTGCGACGCTGATCGTGGCCGAGTCGTACGCGAATCAACTCACCGCCTACGACATCGCGGCCGACGGCGAGCTGAGCAATCGGCGCGTGTGGGCGGCGACTCCCGGCGATCACCCCGACGGGATCTGCCTCGATACCGACGGTCAGGTCTGGTACGCGGATGTGGGCAATCAGCATTGTGTCCGGGTCCGTGCGGGCGGCGAGGTGACGGAGCGGGTCGAGCTCGACCGTGGAGCGTTCGCATGCACGCTCAGCCGGGACGGGGATCCGCGGTTGTATGTCGTCGGACAGAGCTGGGGCGAGGCCGAAGCCGCCGGACCGACCGGACAGGTCGTGGTCTTCCCCGCGCCCGCATCAGGTGCGGGAAGGCCGTGAAAATGCGGCGAGATTTTCGGCGCCGACTGTCAAGATGACCGGATGTACGAGCACACGCTCACCGACGGCACGGTCTGGCTCACCCGCCCGACCGCGGCCGATATCGACCGCATCGTCGAGTGCTGTCAGGACCCCGAAGTGCAGCGCTGGACCACGATCCCCGTCCCGTATCACCGCGGCGACGCCGAGGAATTCCTCGACCGTCTAGTCGCCCCCGGCTGGGCGGACAACGCGCCGGTCTGGGCGGTCCGCACCGCCGAGGACGGCCGGGTCGAGGGCATGATCGGCCTGCATACCCGCGGGCCAGGAGCGTGTGAGGTCGGCTTCTGGCTCACTGCCGGTCACCGCGGTCGCGGCCTGATGTCGCGCGCCATCACCCTGGTCTGCGAGTTCGGTTTCGCACCGGACGGCCTCGCGCTGGACCGGATCATGTGGCGCGCGATCGTCGGCAACATCCCCTCGGCCGCCGCCGCGCGCCGCAACGGCTTTCACTTCGAGGGCGTGGCCCGCTCGGGCGGGGTCCAGCGCGGCACCCGTGTCGACGAATGGGTCGCGGCGCGGCTGCCCGCCGATCCCGCCGGCGTCGGCGACGGTTGGCCGGCACTGGCCGGGCGCGCGCATGGCCGATGACGCGCGGTTCGACTGGTTCGCCGACACCATGGGGGTGCGGGCGGGTGAGCGTGTACTCGAGCTGGGGCCCGGGTCCGGTGCGTCGCTGACGCGGCTCGCGGCCCGGCTGGGGAACGGGCGGATCGTCGGGGTCGACCGCTCGGCGACCGCGCTCGCGCAAGCCGAACGCCGCTGCGCAGCGGAGATCGCCGCCGGACAGGTTCGCCTGGTCGAAGGCGAGATCGGCACGGTGCGGGCCGACCGATTGCTCGACGAACTCGAGCCTGGGCAGCGCTTCGACCTGGTCTTCGCGGTCAACGTCAACCTGTTCTGGACCGGCCCCGCCACAGCCGCCTGGTCGACGATCCGCGAATGCCTCGCCCCCGACGGCCGCATCTGGCTCTGCTACGGCTACGGCACGCCCAACAGCCCCACCCCGCGCACCGCGCAACTCGCCGACCGCTGCGCCGCCGCCGGCTACCACTGCTCAACAGTCACCACCGACAACCTCGTGGCCGCCCGAGCGACGCCGGTCACCTGACGATCGAGACCGTGTGGTGGGCAGTCAGTTCGGGCGGTTGGCGGCTCGGCGAGCTGTTCCCCGGTGGGCGGGGACAGTGGTGGGGTCCTCGGGCCAGGCGTGTTTGGGATAGCGGCCGCGGAGGTCGGCACGGACTTGGGGCCAGCCGGTTTTCCAGAAGGAGGCCAGGTCGGCGGTGACGGCGACAGGGCGTTGGGCCGGGGAGAGCAGGTGCAGCAGGATCCGGGCGCGGCCGTCGGCGAGGGTGGGTGGCTCGGTCCAGCCGAAGATCTCCTGGACCTTGACCGCGAGGATCGGCTGATCGGCGGAGTAGTCGAGGCGAACGCGACTACCGGAGGGGACTTCCAGCCGTTCCGGAGCCAGCTCGTCCAGGCGTGTGGCGGTGGGCCACGGGAGCAGCCGGCGCAGGGCCGCCCCTGCGTCGATGCGGGTGAGGTCGGAGCGGCGGCGGGCAGTGGACAGTTCGGGGCCGAGCCAGGTGCCGAGGTCGCCGAGGAGTGCCTCGTCGTCGACAGCGGGCCAAGGATCGCCCAGGGTGCGGTGCAGGAAGTCGAGACGTTGACGCAGGCCGCGAGCGTCATCGTTCCACCGCAGCAGATCCAGCCCCTCGTCTCGAAGGCCTTGTCGCACGGCCTGTTCCACCAGAGCCTGGTCGGGATGACGTAATGCCTTCTCCGACAAGATGATCGCGCCCAATCGTGCCACCCGTCGCGCCACCACATCACCCCCGTCCCACCGCACCTCGTCCGCCACGACCACCAACCCTGGCGCGGCTTCGCGAGCGAGATCCTCATCAGCGATGGCCGCCAACCGAATTCGCCCCTCGGCCCGGCCCGGATCACGATCAGCGACCGCCACCGCGAGCCATTCCGCCGCGGCCAGGCCCGACCCGGCAGGCAAGGTCACCGCGGTACCGCCCGCCATGAGATACGTGGACGACCCGCTCGACCGCCGTCGAGCCAACCGCTCCGGCTGCGCCAGCGCGATCAACAGCGCCGCGACATCCGTTCCACCGTCACCACTCGCGTTCCCGACCTCGCCGACGACACGATCCCGGCGACCCGGCCTGCCTGCCACCGAGCCGGTGATCGCCGAGTCCGGCAGGTCCGGCGAGACATCAGCCTTCGGGCCATCGACGCTCGACCGGTCGCGTCGCCCCACCCGCGACGGCGTATCAGCCTGCGCGCCGTCGACGGACTGGCGGTCGGGGTTGTCGCCGGTTGTCGTGCTGGTGACGAGTCGCGTCAGGCGTTGGACTTCGCGGGACCAGCGGGGTGGGCGTTCGGAACGGAGGGCGCGCAGGGCCGCGGTCGCGTCGACGGTGCCGGCGAGGGAGTCGTCGTCCATCAGGACCACCATTTCGGCGGCGGCTTTCGCGCCGACTCGGGCGGTGCCGTCGAGCAGCGCGCGGGCGAGGCGAGGGTGGAGGCCGAGGGCGGCCATGGCCTTGCCGCGCGGGGTGATGCGGTCGGCTTCGTCGAGGGCGCCGAGGGCTCGCAGGACGGTTCGGGCCGCGGCGAGGCCGCCCGCCGGTGGAGCGTCCCACCAGGCGAGGCCGGTGCCGTCGGGGGTGCCCCAACAGGCCAATTCCAGTGCGAGACGGGTGAGTTCGGCGGTGCGGATTTCGGGTTCGGGGTAGGCGGGCAGGGTTTGGTGTTCGTATTCGGGCCAGCAGCGCCAGGCGTGGCCGGGGGCTTCGCGGCCCGCGCGGCCTGCGCGCTGCTCGGCTACCGCGGCCGAAACACGCACTGTCGCAAGGCCGGACAGTCCGCGTCGGTGATCGACGCGGGAAACCCGGGACAGGCCGGAGTCGACCACCGCGCGCACACCGGGGACGGTGAGGCTGGATTCGGCTACGGCAGTGGACAATACGACTCGCCGTCGCGTTCCCGGCCGGAGCGCGAGATCCTGGGCCGCACCGGCGAGTCTGCCGTGCAACGGCACCACATCGACATCGAGGTCGCGCAGCAACCCGGCCGTGCGGTTGATCTCGCCGACACCGGGCAGGAAGACGAGCACATCACCGTCGATGGTGGCCAGCGCACTGCGAGTAGCCCGCGCGACCTGTGCTTCGATCCGTTCGCGGGGCTGGGCGGGCACGTAGTCGACCTCGACCGGATACGTCCGCCCGCGCACCTCCAGAACCGGTGCACGCGACCTGTCGACCAATAGCACCCGCTGCGCCGAACTCTCGTCAGCCCGGTCGGCTTCGGCACCGAGGACACCCGGCCCAGCCGGAGTTCCGGCTCCGTCCCCATCGATGACACCCTGCCCGGTCCCTCCGGTGCCGAGCAGGTGGGCCAGTCGATCCGCGGCCACTGTCGCCGAGGTCGCCAGCACCCGCAGGTCCGGCCGCAACCCCGACCGCGCGTCGAGCAACAGCGCCAGCAGCAGATCAGCGTCCAGGTGCCGCTCGTGGCATTCGTCGAGTATCACCGTGCCGACCCCGGCCAACTCCGGATCGCTCTGCAACCGCCGCACCAGCAACCCCGAGGTCACCACCTCGATCCGCGTCCCCGGCCCCACCTTCCGATCCCCCCGCACCGCATAGCCCACGGTCTCCCCGACCCGCTCCCCCAGCAACGCCGCCATCCGCGCCGCCGCCGCCCGCGCCGCCAACCGCCGAGGCTCAGCCACCACGATGCGCCCCGCCGACCCGGCCGCCAGCGCCAACGGCACCAACGTGGTCTTGCCGGTGCCCGGCGGCGCGACCAGCACCGCGACACCATGCTCGGCCAGCGTCGCGGTGATCCGCGCCAGCGCCGGTCGCACGGGAAGATCGGGAAGTTCGGGAAGCTTCATCGTCGACCAGTCTGCCGCGCCGTGGCCAGAACCCAGCTACCGGCCGAAGACCGTCGCACCCAAACTTCGTAGTTGACCTGCGCAAGAAGTATCTCTAGCATGTAGCTACCAACCCAGTCCTCACGTAGGGCTGGGTCTTTTTTTGCCCGATTGGCAGCCGGTCGGGCAGCGGAGCGCTCGTTCACACTGCAACTTCAGTGGGGGAATTATGCGGGTCGGCGTGTACATCGATGCTTTCAACTTGTACTACGGCATGCGGGGAATCTGCGGTCGTGGAACTTCTGGCTGGCGCTGGCTCGATGTGCGCGCCGTTGCAGAATCACTGTGCGGTTGGCAGGGGTCGACCGTTCACCGCGTGGTCTACTGCACGGCGCGAGTCGATCCGAAAGACAACCCGGACGCGCATCGCGATCAGAGTGTGTACCTGAACGCGATACAGGCCAACGGCTCCATCGACGTCCTCGAGTTGGGGCGCTATGTGGCGTGGCCGAAGTCAGCGCCACTCGCACGCGCGAACAAGTCCGGCCAGGCCGAGCTTGTCGTCGCGGACGGAAAGCAACAGTGGTCGTCAGATCTGCCGATCCGCCTCGCCACCAACCCGAATGGCGACGATGTGCTGATGGCGACGGTGCGAATGCGGGAAGAGAAGGGCTCCGACGTCAACGTGGCCACCCACTTGCTCACCGATGTGTTCTGCGGGCAGGTAGACGCTGCGATCGTGATCTCCAATGATTCCGATCTCGCATTGCCATTGCACACCGCTCGACAGCGGGTGCCGGTCGGGACTGTGAATCCCAGCTCACGGCAACTCGCTGGCGCATTGCGCGGCACCGCGACGGAAGGCGCAGGCAGGCACTGGTGGGCACGGCTGTCCGCCCAGCACTATTACGCGTCTCAGCTCGCAAATCCCGTCGATGGCCACTGGCGAAAACCGACTGGCTGGTAGTTGTGCGGGCCCCGGAATCCGGGGCCCGCACTGTCGATCGAACGAACTACCCGCGGCGTGCGGCCACGGCGTCGGCCAAACGGTCGAGCTGGGTGGCGGTGGTGTTCCAGTCGATGCACGCGTCGGTGATGGACTGGCCGTAGGTCAGGTCGTCGGCCTTGCCGAGGGTCAGGTCCTGGCGGCCCGCGACGAGGAACGACTCCAGCATCACGCCGACCACGCCCTGCTCGCCGGCGGCGATGCGGTCGGCGATGTCGGTGACGACGTCGACCTGCTTGTTGTGGTCCTTGTTGCTGTTGCCGTGGCTGGCGTCGACGACCAGGCGCTGGGCCAGCGACGACTTCTCCAGGCGCAGCTTGGCCTCGGCGCAGGACGCGGCGTCGAAATTGGTGCCGTTGCTGCCGCCGCGCAGGATGACGTGGCAGTCGGGGTTGCCCGAGGTGCGGATCAGCGCGGAGCGACCGTCGAGGTCGGTGCCGGGGAAGACGTGGCTGGCCGCCGCGGCGCGCACACCGTCGACCGCGACCTGCACGTCACCGTCGGTGCCGTTCTTGATGCCCACCGGCATCGACAGCGCCGAGGACAGCTGCCGGTGCACCTGGCTGGCGGCGGTGCGGGCACCGATCGCGCCGTAGGAGACCAGGTCGGCGATGTACTGCGGGGTGATGGGGTCGAGGAACTCGCACGCGACCGGCAGGCCGAGGGCGGTGATGTCGACGAGCACCTTGCGGCCGATGCCGAGGCCGGTGTTCACGTCGAACGAGCCGTCCAGGTGCGGATCGTTGATCAGACCCTTCCAGCCCAACGTGGTGCGCGGCTTCTCGAAGTACACGCGCATCACGATGTGCAGCCGGTCGCTCAGCTCGGCGGCCTTCTCGGCCAGCTTGCGGGCGTATTCCAGCGCGGCGGCTGGGTCGTGCACCGAGCACGGGCCGACGATCACCATGAGGCGGTCGTCGTCGCCGTTGAGCACGTCGACGGTGGCCTTGCGGCCCGAACGAACGGTGTCGGCGAGGGCGTCGGTGATCTGGTGGACCATGCGGACCTCGGCGGGCGAGCGCAGGGGGCTCACGCTGAGGGTGCGCTGGTCGTCGAGATCAGAATGCCGCGAGTCGACATCGGCTGCGGTGGTCATGATGTGGGTCCTTTGCGTTAAGAGGCCGACCCACGGAAATCGCTACCGTCGAGCCGGGCGTTATCCGGCTCGAGGTGGAGGAAGTCAGCGCGCAGGGTCGCAGACCGGCCCACCCAGGGCCGGATAGCTAAACCAGAAATATGCGCGCTGCATGCCGTGGACTGTACCACCGGTAAAACGCCGAAAGGTGAGCCATGGTTGCCCGAAGTGTGGACCGTCACATCCAGACGGCTCGAACCGAGGCCTTGACCTCAACCTTGCTCGAGCTCCTAGCGTCGGTGGTCGAGGAAAGGAAATCGACTGTGACAACACTTGTTTCGGGCGCGACCGCCGACTACGTGATCGGCTGGTACGCGGAGTCGAGTCCCGAGTCGTACACCGTCGACCCGACGGTGGAACAGGTGCTCGGCCGACCCGCGCGCACCTTCGCGCAGTGGGCGGCCGAGCACGGACACCGGTTCGGTTGATCAGCTCCACTGACCGGGAACGTAGTCGCCGGCGGGCGTGTGGGCGATGGCGTTGAGGCGGTTCCAGGCATTGATGATCGCGATGGCGCCGATCAGGGCCGCGATCTGGTCGTCGTCGTAGTGCTTGCGGACCTGGTCGAAGGTGTCGTCGGAGACGTGGCCGCCGTCGGCGGTGCGGGTCGCTTCCTCGGTGAGGGCGAGGGCGGCCCGTTCCGCCTCGGTGAAGACGTTCGCCTCTCGCCAGGCGGCGACCAGGTTGATCCGCACCGAGGTTTCGCCCGCGTGGGCGGCGTCCTTGGTGTGCATGTCGACGCAGTAGCTGCAGCCGTTGATCTGCGAAGCCCGGATCTTCACCAGTTCATGGGTGGCCTTGGGCAGTGGCGAATCGTCGATGACCTTGCCCACCATGATCATTCGCTTGCTGAAGCTCGCGGCGATGGCGTTGCCGTAGAGGTTGAAGCGCGCTTCCATGATGACTCCTTCGTCGTGGGTTCCACTCAGACGACGAGACAGCCGGGCACGGTGTGACATCGGCGCGTGTGACGCCGATCACCGAATCAGATCAGCCCGCAGAGCTTCTCGGAGAGCTCCCACAGTTCGGCGGCGACCTTGCGATCCTTCGCCGCGGGCGCACTGCCCGCGCGGGCCGGGTTGCCGCGCAGGCCGAGGAAACCGTCGGGGCCGTAGAACGCGCCGGGCACCACATCGGCGGTGGCGGCGAACAGCGTGGGCAACGCGCCCGCTTCGGCGGTGGGGGCGAGCAGGCGATTGCCCAGCCACATGATCGCGTCCTGGATGGACTCGGTGTGCGACATGAGCTCGGTCGCGGCGTAGCCCGGATGCGCGGCCACCGAGATCACCGCGGCGCCCTCACCCGCCAGGCGACGCTGGAGTTCATCGGCGAACATCAGGTTGGCCAGCTTGGACTGGCCGTAGGCGAGCCAGCGGTCGTAGCGGCGCTGCTCCCAGTTGGGGTCGGCCAGATCGATCTTGCCGATGCGGTGCGCGACGCTCGACACCGTCACCACGCGATCGGTGATGCGGTCCAGCAGCAGGTTGGTGAGCGCGAAGTGGCCGAGATGATTTGTGCCGAACTGCATTTCGAAACCATCGGCGGTGCGGTGCAGCGGTAGCGCCATCACACCGGCGTTGTTGATCAGCACGTCGACGCGCTCGATCGAGTCGGTGAAAGTCCGCACCGAATTCAGGTTCGCCAGATCGAGTTCGCGAACCTCGGTCTCGCCACGCATCCCCGCGGCCACCCGCTCGGCCTTGGCGATATCGCGACAGGCCAGGATCACCCGCGCCCCCGCCTCCGCCAGCGCACGCGCGGTGGCGGCGCCGATACCGCTGTTGGCACCGGTCACGATGACGGTGCGGCCGGTCTGGTCGGGCAGGTCAGCGATAGTCCACTTGCTCACTGCCGGAAGTGTAGCGACGCCGCGGCAAAGCGCGAATTGGCAAGAGCTGGTGCGTAGTTCGCCCGCGACACCCGATGCGAGCGGCGGCGTGTCGTCATTACGACTGCGCGAGAACCTCGTCGTCTGTCATCGCGGCCACCTCCAAGTACATCGTGGCGACCAGCTCCAGCCTGCCGGTATCGCCCGAGTCCCTTTCCCGATCGAGCATTCGGGCCGCCAGCGCGGCGACACTGCGGGCGGTGAACAGGTCGGCGACGACGGTGTCGGGGGCGTCGAGCCATTCGCGGATGCGGGCGACGGCGGTGGTGGCGAGGACCGAATCGCCGCCGAGGGCGAAGAAGTCGTCGGTGACGCCGATCCGCTCGGCCGCGAGCACCTCGGCGATGACCGCGGCGAGTGCGCGTTCCAGATCGGTGCTCGGCTCGACGAATTCCGCTGTGCTCTCGCCCTTTTCGAGGACGGCGCGGATGGCTTTGCGGTCCGGCTTGGCGTTCGGGGTGAGTGGGAGTTCGGGTAGCAGTTCCAGGCGGGTCGGCACCATGTAGGACGGGACCAGGTCGGCGGTCGCGGCGAGCACGGCGTCGACGTGCAGGGTGGCGTCGGGGGTCGGCACCACCAGGGCGACCAGCTTCGGCGCGGCCTTTCCGATCACCGCGGCTACCGCGTGGCGGACACCGGGGACGGCGCGCAGGGCACTCTCCACCTCGCCGAGTTCGACCCGGTAGCCCCGGATCTTGACCTGGTGATCGGCGCGGCCGAGGAATTCCAGGCCACCGTCGGGCAGGTAGCGGGCCAGGTCACCGGTGCGATACCAGCGCAGACCCTCGTGGGTGACGAAGCGGTCGGCGGTGCGCTCCGGGTCGTTGCGGTAGCCGGCGGCCACACCATCCCCACCGATCCACAGCTCGCCGCTGACCCAGTCTGGGCAGTCGTTGCCCGCCGGGCCGACGACGCGGCACCGCACATTGCGCAGCGGGGTGCCGTAGGGCACGGCGGTCCACTCGGCGGGGACCTGCGCGTCGACGACCTCGCAGATGGTGGAGTGGATCGCGGTTTCGGTGGCGCCACCGAGCCCGGCGAAGCGGCTGTTCGGGGCTACCGCGGCGAGGCGTGCGGGGAGCGCGATGTCGACCCAGTCGCCGCCGAGGATCACGGTGCGAAGTGAGGTCAGCGGCTCCGGCGGCGACGCCGGGTGGGAGTCGTCGGCGATGGCTTCGAGCTGCGCCGATCGAACGGCCGTGTGGGCGCTCGGCGCGGCGGTGAGCAACATGTCGAGCAGGCTCGGGACGCAGTTCAGCAGCGAGATCTGGTGGCGGCGAATGAGTTCCACCCAGGCGGCGGGGTCAGCGCGCTGAGCGTCGTCGACGGTGACCACCGCGCCACCCGCGGCGAGCAGGCCGAAGATGTCGTAGACGGAGAGGTCGAACTCGAGGGCCGAGAGGGCGAGCGCTCGGTCAGCGGGGCCGAGGCCGAAGCGTTCGTTGAGGTCGTCGATGGTGTTCATGGCGGCGCGGTGCGGCACCTCGACACCCTTGGGCTTGCCGGTGGAGCCGGAGGTGAACAGCACATAGGCGATGTTCTCCGGGTCGCCGAAGAGGGGGCGCGCCAACGGTTCCGCGTGGGTGCGAGCCTCGGCGAGGTCGATCGCGCGCACGTCGGGGATCTGCGCGCCGCCGACCGTGAGTACCGCGACCGCACCTGCGGTGCTGAGGATTTCGGCGCGACGAGCGTTGGGCTGATCGAACCCGATCGGCACATAGACCGCACCCGCCGCGAGCACACCGAGCACCGCGACGATCTGGTCGGGACCCTTCGGAAGCTGAACAGCCACCGAATCACCCGGCGCCACACCGGCTTCCCGCAACGCACCGGCCACCGCCAGCGCATCGGCGGCGAGCTCGCCGTAGGTCAGCTGCCCCGCGGGCTCCCACAGCACCGCGGGCGCAGCAGGATTCGTGGCGGCGTTCGCGAAGAACCCCGTATGCAGCAGCCCGCCGCTCACCGGCCCCGCGGTCGCATTGACCCGAGCCCGAGTGGCCGCCTGCTCCACCGGAATTCGCACGCCTGCCTCGGCCTGCCAGCCCGCGCCGCCGACCACGGCACGAGCGCGATCGTCGCCCGCCCGTGTTCGGGTCGCGCTGTCGAGGACCTCGACGGGCGCGCCATCGACGGTGACCTCGGCCTCGGTGCTGGTCTGCCCACCCAGGCGTTCGATCGCTTCGATGTAGCGGGCGAACATGGCGTCGACCATGCCTGCGGGGAAGGCGCTTTCGCGGATGTCCCAGTTCAGCAGCAGCCCGCCGCGGACCTCGGTGATCTGCGCGTCGAGCAGGACCTGGGGGCCCTGGGAGATGATCCAGACGGGGTCGCCGAAGGTGTCGGTGACGGTGCTGGGGAAGAGTTCGCCGAGGTTGAGGGCGCTGGTGTAGACGATGGGGGCCAGGACCGGTTCGCCGCGGTGGCGGCCGAGGTCGCGCAGGACTTCCAGGCCGGAATAGGCGGAGTGGGCGCCTGCTTCGTGGAGGCGTTGCTGGAGCGCACGCGCGCGGTCGGCGACGGTGGCGGGCTCGGTGACGTCGACTTCGAGCAGGACCGAGGAGGTGAAGTCGCCGACGACACCGTCGACCTGCGGGTGCACCGGCTCACGGTGGAACAGCGGCAGATTCAGCAGGAAGCGGCGCTGGGCCGACCAGCCGCCGATGGTCTCGGCGAACACCGAGGCCAGCGCCATCGCCGGGGTGATGCCACGCGCGTGGGCGGCGTCGAACACCTGCGCCTTGGCCTGCGGGGAGAGCCAGCGGTGCAGGCGGATCGTGCGATTCGGGTCCGAGATGTGCTGGGCCAGCGGCAGTTCCGGCGCGCCGGGCAGATCGCCGAGCCGGTCCTGCCACCAGGCGCGATCACGAGCCCGCTCGTCGCCGAGGGCGGCAATCGCACCTTGCTGAGGGCCGGCGGCCGTCTCGGGCCGTGGCGCGCCGGCGTTGTCCGAGCCGTGGCTGTTGCGCTGGTGCTCGGCCAGGTACTGGCGGAAGGTGTAGTCCTGGGGTGGAAGCTGTTGGCCGTGGTAGAGGCGGGCGAGGTCGGTGATGAGGATGCGGTAGCTCATCGCGTCGGCGGCGAGCATGTCGACGTCGAGGTGCAGGCGGGTGCGGCCGTCGGCGAGGCGGGTGAGGGCGATCTCGATCACCTGGCCGTCTTCCACCGCCATGCGCTGATGGGTGCGCGCATACCGCAATTCCTCGAGCCGCTGCTCGGCCTCCGCGGCGGAGGCCTCGCGCAGGTCGGTTACACCGAACACCGCTCGGCCCGGCCGGTCGAGGGTCTGCTGGGTGCCGTCGGGCAGGAACCGGGTGCGCAGCATGGGGTGGCGCGACAGCAGCTGTTCGACGGCCCGCTCGAGCCGCTCGGGATAGACGTCGGCCCCGTCGAATTCGACGTAGAGGTGGGCGGCCACACCACCGAGCTCCTGCGCATCGGAGCGTCCGATCCAGTACGCGTGCTGCATGGGCGCGAGCGCGAAGGGGCTGCCGTCATCGAGGACGATCGGGTATTCGCCTGCGGCATCACCGAACTCGCGATCCGGAGCTTCGACCGCGGCATCGGCACCCGGGCCGGTACCGGCCACGTCCGCGACAACCGGGTCAGCGGCCGCAGTCGGTGCGATGGCGCTCGGCGCGAGATCTTCGGGATCGGCGCCGTTGAGGAGGGCGTGCCAGGCGTCGACGGTGGGGTGGGCGGCCAAGAGGGCGAAGTTCACGGCGATGCCGCGTTTGCGCCAGGCGCCCGCGAGCTTCATCGTGCGGATGGAGTCGAGGCCGAGCTGGATCAGGTCGTCGGCGTCGGCGACGGCTTCGGCGGTGATGTCGAGGTGGCGGGCGATCGCGGCGCGGATCTCGGCGCGGTCGATCCCGGCGCCACCTGCGGGTGCTGTCTCCATCTGCCGATCACTCCTTGCTCGCCGCCCAATTCCCGGACGGATTCGGTACTGCCCGGCGGCAGCCTACTCCATTGAGATAGGGTTGCCTAACCTTTGCAAGAGTCTATGCGGTCCAGTAGCCATCGAGGTCGATAGGCCGAGAACCCGCGGCACCAGCCGCCGAAAATACAGTGAGGCAGTACGTGACGTCGACATCGGCAACCGGCCACCGCGAGGGCTACGTCCCGTTCCCCGAAGCCGCCGCGCAGCGATACCGGGCCGCGGGCTACTGGACCGGACGCACACTCGGCGACCTGCTGCGCGACACCGCGCGCACCCAGCCGCAGCGCCCGGCCGTGCTCAGTGCCACCGGTGCGCAGTCCTACGCCGAGCTCGATGCGGCGGCCGACCGGATGGCGCACGGCCTGCTCGCGCTCGGCATCAATCCCGGCGACCGCGTGATCATGCAATTGCCGAACATTCCCGAATTCGCGACGGCCCTGTTCGGCGTGCTGCGCGCGGGCATCATCCCCGTACTCACCCTGCCCGCGCACCGTCGCGCCGAGATCGAGCACCTGGCCGCGCTGTCCGAAGCGGTCGCCTACCTCATTCCCGACCGCCTCGGCGACTTCGACTATCGCGAGCTGGCCGCGACGGTGCGGCGTGCGGTGCCGAGCCTGCGCCACGTGCTGGTCGCCGGCGATCCGCGCATGGCGGCAGCGCAGCCGGTGGCGATTTCCCAGCACACGACGGCCGATGCCGACCTGGGCGGCGATGGTGCCGAGGCCACCACCGGGTTCGTCGCCCTTGATTCGATCTCCCGCGAAGGTGATTCGCTGCCCGCGATCGACCCCGCCGAGATCGCGGTAATGCTGGTCTCCGGTGGCACCACCGGACTGCCGAAGCTGATCGCCCGCACCCACGACGACTACGTCTACAACGCGACCGCCAGCGCGCGGGTCTGCGAACTCACCCCCGACGACGTCTACCTCACGACGCTGCCCGCGGCACACAACTTCCCGCTGGCCTGCCCCGGCATCCTGGGCACCGTCGCGACCGGCGGCGCCATCGCCTTCACACTCGACCCGAGCCCCGAAGCCGCGTTCGCCGCGATCGAGAAGCACCGGGTGACCGTCACCGGCGTCGTCCCGCCGCTGGCTCAATTGTGGAGCGCGGCAGTGGATTGGGAGGACGCCGACCTGAGTTCGTTGCGCTTGCTCCAGGTCGGTGGCGCGCGACTGGCCGAGGTGAACGCCCGCGATGTCGAGCCCGCGTTGCAGTGCACCTTGCAGCAGGTGTTCGGCATGGCCGAGGGGCTGCTCAACTACACCCGGCTCGACGATGACAAAGAACTCGTCTGCACCACCCAGGGCAGGCCGCTCTCCCCCGCCGACGAACTGCGCGTCGTCGACGCCGACGGCAACGACGTACCCCCGGGCGAGGAAGGCGAACTGCTCACCCGCGGCCCCTACACCCTGCGCGGATATTACCGTGCGCCCGAACACAATGCGCGCGCCTTCACCCCCGACGGCTTCTACCGCAGCGGCGACCTCGTTCGCCAGTTGCCCAGCGGCCACCTGATCGTGAGCGGCCGGATCAAGGACGTGATCAACCGCGGTGGCGAGAACAT
This sequence comes from Nocardia sp. FBN12, assembly GCF_054031145.1. Classification (NCBI taxonomy): domain Bacteria; kingdom Bacillati; phylum Actinomycetota; class Actinomycetes; order Mycobacteriales; family Nocardiaceae; genus Nocardia; species Nocardia sp. FBN12. The sequence continues at coordinate 6,687,744 of NZ_CM132926.1, read as the reverse complement.
CTCCTGCGACGAACTCGAGGAGCACCTGCTCGCGCACCCCGCCGTCCGCCACGCCGCCGCCCTCGGCCTACCCGATGCCTCGCTCGGCGAAAAGGTCTGTGTCGTCCTGGTTGTCACCGGCGAGCTACCCACCCTCGGCGAGCTCAAGACCTTCCTCACCGAACGCGGCCTGGCCACCTACAAGCTCCCAGACCTTGTCCGACAGGCGGATTCACTGCCGATCACCGCCGTCGGCAAGATCGACAAGAAAGCCTTGCGTGCTCTCAACGGTTGACCGGCGGATCTTTCCGGGACAAGCGGTCACGGAGCGGCGGTAAAAGCCTTGACTACGTAAGGCGCTACGCTGCCGAGCTTTTCGCACGTCTCCTCGAACTCACGTTCCGGCCGCGACTGCCCGACGATCCCCGCGCCCGCGCGCAACCACGCACCCTCGCCGGTCTGATAGATCGCCCGCAACACCAGCGTCGCCTCGAGCGCGCCGGTCGGCGAAACGCACACCACCGCACCGGAATACAGTCCACGCGGCTCGTGGTCATTGCGGAACACTGAGTCGACCCCCTCGCGCTTGGGGATACCGGACGCGGTCACCGACGGGAACAGCACCTCGAGCGCGTCCCACGCGGTGCGGTCGGGAGCCAGCGTGCCACGCACCGTGGACGCGAGATGCTGGACACTGCCGCGCTCGCGCACCGCCATGAAATCGGAGACCGCGGGCGTGCCTGGCACAGCCACCGCGGCGATCTCGGCGAAGGATGTCTGCACCGAAATCGCGTGCTCCACGATCTCTTTCGGGTCGGCGAGTAGTTCGGCGCGGGCGGCGTCGTCGGCCTCGGCACCGAGTCCGAACGCGCGCGTACCCGCCAGCGGTTCGGTGGTGACGACGCGATCGTCGTCGACCGAGGCCACCAGCTCCGGACTGAACCCGGCCGCTTCGAGCCCGCCCAGCCGGAGCAGGAACGAGCGCGCGGGTGTGTTGTTAGCCCGGCCGAGGCGATAGGTCGCCGGCACGTCCACCGCGAACGGCAGCTCCACCTTGCGCGACAGAATCACCTTCTGGTACTTGCCGGAACGAATCTCGGCGACCGCGGCGGCGACGCGATCCTCATAACCGGTCGGGTCGGGCCGCACATCGACCGGCGCCGCGACCGGCAGCTCGACGCCCTGCGAACCGGCGATCAGATCGTGGATGTCACACGCCTCACTCGGGGTGGCGCCGCTGATCCGCACGCCCGTGGCGTCGACACGCACCTCGATCCGCGGAATCATCAGGTGCGCCAGCGAGGTCAGCGGATTGAGATAGCGGGTCGCCGCGAGCGAGTAGGCGCAGAATTCGAAGCCGATCCAGCCGTAGGCATTGCGGCCGTCGAGCGGCAGGCTCGCCAGGGCCGCGTCGATGACGGCGGCCGGACTGCCGGTCCACGCGCTGGTGCTGGTCTCCCCGCCCCAGACGGTGCGCAGCTCACCGGCATCGAGTTCCACGCTGCCGAGCGGATCGGCGGCGAACACCCAGACACCGGGCTGCTCGTACATCACGTACTCACCGAACCGGTCGGAGACGGCCAGACGTGACATCGCTGCCGCCGGGTCGGTCACATACTCCACCCGCACGGGCTGTTCCGTCGACGACAACGATCCTCCAAGGTAAAGCTGACCTAACTTAGCTTGGTTAGGTTAGCATTACCTCGCCGTTTAGCCAGAGCGCTGCTGGGTATTCTTCGCCACTCCCTGGCCGCGGCGACGCGCTGTAGCCGAAGTTCGGTGCGCCGAACCATAACTGCGGCTTCAATGGAGGAATGATCGACACAGGTGGGCGGCGCGGCCCGCAGGCAGACTCGGTGGTCGCCCTCGTCGACGCGGCCTCCGGCGTCGAACGTGCGGTGATCGGCGACTGGATCGCCCGGGGTGGGCTCAGCGACGAGATCGACTCCACGGCCCCGGTGACCCAGCTCGACCTCGACGCGAAAGCCATCACCAAACGACTGGTGGCCCGGCACGACGACCCGCTGGTCGTCCCGGTCCGGGTGCTGTGGCTGCCGCCCGAACGCGACGGCGTGCGCCGGGTGACCTTCGCCGACCTGGCGATGCTCACCAATCCGCGCAAACCCAACCGGCTCGTCCAGCGCAGGCTACTGCGCACCGAACCCGACCGGCACCGCGTCCTCGTCGGCGCACCCGCCCGGCTCAGCGCGCTGCGCACCAACAATCCCGAGGCCGCGGCGCTGCTGCGCGCGGGTTCGGCCGACCCGTTCGCGCGCGCGGTCGTGCGCGCCGCGGTGGTCGCGCTCGAACGCGCCGAACGCACCGTGATCGGCGACCGATACAAGGTGCCGCAGCTGGTGGCCGAGGAAATCCTGGATTCCCCCGAATTCCAGCGCAAACTCGACTACATCGCCGACGAGATCGGCTCCGAACCCGACCAGGTGTATCGCAACGCGGAGAAGGCGCTGCGCGAATTGGTCGCCGCGCAGAGCCGGTTGGTCTCGGACCTGTTCACCCAGGCGATGCGCCCGGTGCACGCCTCGACCTGGAAGGTCGACACCGATCTGCGCGGCCTCGACGCATTGCGCACGCTCAATCGCAAACACCCGCTGGTGTTCCTGCCCTCGCACCGCTCCTACGTCGACGCCTTCGTCCTCGGTGACGTGCTGGCGCGCAACGACTTTCCGCCCAATCACGTGATCGGCGGCGCGAACCTGAACTTCTGGCCGATGGGACCGATCGCCCGGCGCACGGGCACGGTGTTCATCCGGCGCAGCTTCGGCGACGACGAGGTCTACAAGGCGGTCGTCGAGGAGTACTTCGCCTACCTGCTGGCCAAGCGCTTCAATATGGAGTGGTATTTCGAGGGCGGGCGCACCAGGACCGGCAAGCTTCGGCCGCCCCGCTACGGACTGCTCAATTACCTTGCCGCCGCGGTCCGTTCGCGTCGGGTCGACGATGTGATGCTGGTGCCGGTCTCGATCACCTATGAGCGGCTCAACGAGCTCGGCGCGATCGCCAGCGAGCAGGCAGGCGGTACGAAGAAGGCCGAGGGCATCGGCTGGCTCGCGAAATACGTTCGGCTGCAGCAGCACTCGGCGGGGCGCGTGTATGTGCGCTTCGGCGAGGCCATTTCGGCGCGCGAGCGCCTCGGCGTGCACGGCGACCCCCTCGACCAGCGCCCGGTGACCATCCCGCTGCGCGATACCGAGACCGGCTCCGCCAGCGTTCCCGATGAGACGGCCGTCGCCGACGCCGAATACAAAGCGGTGCAGCGCTTGGCCTTCGACGTAGCGGTCGGCATCAACGCGGTCACCCCGATCACCGTCAACGCGCTGGTCACCCTGGCCCTGCTCGGCGTACACGAACGCGCGCTCACCCTCGGACAGGTGCGCACGGTGCTCGATCCGGTGCTCGGCTACATCACGGTACGCGGGCTGCCGAGCGGCGAATTGTCCACGCTGCGTGACGAACAGGGCCTGCGGGTGGTGCTCGAGCAACTCGCGCTCGCGGGTGTGGTCACCGTGTATCGCGGCGGGCTGGAGCCGGTGTACGCGATCGAACCCGGCGTGCACCTCGAGGCGGCGTTCTACCGCAACAGCGCGGTGCACTGGTTCGTCAACCGGGCCATTCTCGAATTGGCGGCGCTCACCGCGGTGGAACAGCCCGGTGACGATCCACTGCGGGCGGCGTGGAAGGCGGCGTTCGCGCTGCGCGACCTACTCAAGTTCGAGTTCTTCTTCCCCGAGCGGCAGGAGTTCGCCGAGCAGATCATCGAGGAAGTGCGTCTGATCGTGCCCGAGTGGGACGAGCACACCCCCGACGACCGGCTGGATCGCCAATTCCTCGGCGCTGTCACCGAATCCGGGTTCGTGATGGCCCATCGCGTGCTGCGTTCGTTCTTCGACGCCCAGTTGGTGGTAGCCGAGCGGCTGGTCGCCCGGCCCGCCGACGCGCCGATCGATCGCAAGGAATTCATCGACGAATGCGTGGCGGTCGGCAAGCAGATGCTGCTGCAGCAGCGGTTGCACAGCCCGGAATCGGTATCATCGGAATTGTTCACCAGCGCCTGGAAACTGGCCGACAACCACGCGCTGATCGCGCCCGCCGCGGTCGGCGCCGAAGCCGAATTGCGCGAGAAGCGACAGGAATTCGCTGATCAGCTGCGCGATCTCGGCGACCGCATCGCGCGGGCGGCCTCGCTCGATCCGTCGAACAGGAACACGAACTGATGAGCAGTCTCGCCGAAGCCGTTGCCGCGATCCGGTCCGGCCCGCAAGGTGCGCAGGTCGTCGCGGTCTTCGACTTCGGCGGCACGGTGGTCGACGGCCTGCCGCGACGTGGGCTGGCACGCAAGATATTCCGGCGTGGTGACGATCGCCTGGCCACCCTCCTCGGCGGCATTCAACGCGGCGGTGACGACGGCGACTACGGGCGGTTCCTGCACGCCGTCGAGCGCACCTGGGCGGGCGCCTCGGAATCCGAACTGGAACAGCTGGGCCGCAAGGCTTTCAGCAAGGAGATCTACGGGCGGCTGTTTCCTGAGGCATGGCAGCTCGTGCGCGCGCACCAATTGGCCGGTCACACAATCGTATTGGTCAGCGAGCTCACCCGATTCCAGGTGCGGCCCGCTGCCGAGCGACTCGGGATCGACACTGTGCTGTGCACCGAACTCGCCGTCCAGGACGACGTCCTGACCGGCCACCCGGCTGGCGCGCCCCGGTGGCGCACCGGAAAGTCCACCGCGGTCACCGAATTCGCCGCGGGCCGCGAGATCGGCTACGTGTACGCCGACAGTGTGACCGACCTGCCCCTGCTCGAACTGGCCGCGCGGCCCACCGTGATCGACCCAGACCCGGCGCTGGCCGAGATCGCCGCCGCCAATGACTGGCCCACACTGACTTTCCGGCTCCGCCGCGCCCCACGCCCCCTCGACTACCTGCGCACCATCGCCGGATTCACCGGCCTCATCGGCGGCGCGCTGGTCGGCGTCGCCCGCAAGTCCTACACCGGCAAGCGCCAGGCGATGGCCGACGCGCTCATGCACGACGCCACCACCGCCACCCTGCGCGCCATCGACGTGCGGCTACGCGTGGTCGGCGCCGAAAACGCCCGCGCGCCGAGGCCCGCGGTGTTCCTGTTCAATCACCAGAGCCAGTTCGACGTGATCATCGTCCCGAAGGTCCTCGACGGCGCGGTGACCGGCATCGGCAAGAAGGAACTCGCCAACCACCCCCTGTTCGGTCCACTGATGCGCTTCGTCGGCGTCACCTTCATCGACCGCACCGATACCGAGCGCGCGAAAGCCGCACTCGCCCCGGTGGTTTCGACCCTGCGCGACGGTCTCTCGATCGCGGTCGCACCCGAGGGCACGCGCTCGTTCACCCCGGGCGTCGGCCCGTTCAAGAAGGGCGCCTTCCACATCGCCATCCAGGCGGGCGTGCCGGTGATCCCGGTGGTGATCCGCAATGCGGGCGAGATCGCTTGGCGTGATTCGCCGATCGCCCGCCCCGGCATCGTCGACGTCGCGGCGCTGGCGCCGATCGACGTCTCCGGCTGGGACCCGGCCGATATGGACGCCGAGGTCGAGAGCGTTCGGCAGCTGTTCGACACCACCCTGCGGAACTGGCCGGACCCCGACTGAGGTCCGGCCGGGCGCGCTGGGGCGCCAGGCCGGACTCCCTCAGCTCTCGAACAACTGCTGCCCGAGATAGTTCCCGGGCCCGGGGACGCCGGGCGGAATCGCGAACACGGCCGAGCCGACCGGTGTCGTCCATTCGTTCAGCGCGTCGAACTCCGCCAGCCGCTGCTGCACCGGCAGGAACTGGGTGTCGACGTCGCGCTGGTAGGCGACGAACAGCAGTCCCGAATTCGACAGCTGCCCCGGGGCTGGCGCCTCGTCGTAGTTGAAGCCACGCCGCAGGAACCGTTCGCCGTCGTGGGTGTGCCTGGCGCGGGCGACATGCGAGGACGGCGGGATGATCGGGATGCCGTTGCGGTCGACCGCCGTCAGATCGGGTTCGTCGTGCTCGGCGGTGCCGGTGAGCGGGGCACCGGTGGTGACCTTTCTGCCGACGGTCAGTTCGCGACCGTCGGCGTCGAGTTCGTCCCAGCTGTCGAGGTTCATGGCGATCCGGCGCAGCACCAGCGAGGTGCCGCCCGCCAGCCACGGCGTCGACGCGCCGTCGTCCCACACCAGCCGATCGAAGTCGACCGTGCGCGGGGCGATATTGACGGTGCCGTCGACCTGGCCCATCAGGTTGCGCATGGTCTGGCCATGCGGCGCGTCCCGGAAGCCGCGCTGCACCCACCGCACTGTCACCAGCGATTTCACATGCTTGGACAGCACCCGAACCGCGTGTGCGACCGTGGTCGCCTCCTCCGCGCAGACCTGGAGTACCAGGTCGGCGCCGGTGTAGGCGGGTTCGAGCCGGTCGACCGGAAACGCCGGCAGCTGCCGCAACCAGCTCGGCCGTCGCGCGGTGAGACCGGCGACGGTGAACAGCTCGGGGCCGAACCCGACCGTGACCGTGAGACGGGCGGGCCTGGCCGCGAGTTCGGGTTCGGTGTCGGCCAGCGCGGGCAGACCCTGGGTGAGCCGCGACGCGTCGTCGGTCCAGATCCGGAGCAGCCCGATGACGTCCTCGCGGCCGACGCCGGGTGCGAGGTCGAAACCGGCGAAGGCCACGTGGCCGGGTGGTGTCGTCTCGATGCCTGCCTGGTGCGTGCCGTAGAACGGAACGACGTCGAGCGCGTCGTCCCGATCTCTTTCCCGGAGACCGGCTGCGCCCCAGCCGATTCCAGCCGCACCGACGACACCCGCTGCCGCCGCTCCCCCGCCGAGCAACCGGCGGCGGGAGAGCCCGGCGTGCGGATCAGCCACCGTGCGTGGGGTTCTCGGCACCCGGCGCGTAGTTCTCCTTGCCGCCGGCGAAATCGCGCACCTGGGCGCGGACGACGGTGCTCGAGCCGTCGGAGAAGGTGAGGGTGAGCGAGGTTTCCGCGCCGGTGCGCAGTGGCCGCAACAGGTCCATGAACATCAGATGCTCGGCGCCGGGCTTCAGCGTCACTTCGCCGTGCGCCGGGATGGTGATGCCGCCTTCCTTGGGGCGCATGGTCTTTGCCCCGGTGCCGTCGGGCACGACCTCGTGGATTTCGACCCGGTCCGATGCCGGGCTGGTCGCGGCGACCAGGGTCACCGGTGCGTCACCGGTGTTGCGCAGGATGCCGAAGGCGGCGGACATGCCGGAGTCGGCGGCCTTGATCCACTGGTCGCTCATGGTGATCCGGTCACCCGCCGACGCGGGGGCCGCGGGTTCGGAACCCGAGCAGGCGGTGGCGAAGAAGGCCAGGACGGACAGTGCGGTCGCGGCGCCGAGACGGCGGGCGGCACGGGGTGAACGCAAATGGGTACGCGCGTACGCGGACATGGAGAACTCCGATCATCGGGTGAGGTGAACCGAGGACCGGCCGGTCGGCACAGCGAATCATCCACCGGGGCGGCGGAATTCGGTGGCGTTGACCTACGCCGGTGCTTGGGTGAGTACGGTCGCGCCCACTCGGGGCGGACCTCGAAGCCCGATATCCGGTCGCAGGAGGAGTTGCCGCAGCACCGCGCGCTCGTCGGCGGCGGGTGGCCGGACCACCCGCGCGGGCGGGCACCCGACCCCGGCCAGCACGACGACCAGCTGTCGCACGCTGGTGATCGCCCGGCGCATCCCGACCTCGGCGGCGCGAATCGCGATCGTACCGACGGGGATCGCCACCAGGTGAGCGAGCACCATCGCGGCCGAAACGGTGTGGTGCTGAACATGTCCCAGCGACAGCGCGGTGTGCCCGACGCACTGGCCGACAGCCAGCACCGCCATGGTCGACACCGGGCCGTTCCCGCGTGGCAGCGCGGTGGCCACGACACCGATCAGAGCGCAGGCGGCGAACAACAGGGCCATCGACGATCCGGTGGGGAGTGCGGTGGCGCCACCGAGCCCGTGCGCGAGCACTGCGACCGCACCGGACGCGGCACCCACCGCGGCGCCGCGTAAGCGCGCGGTGTGATCCGTCGGTGAACGCACGCCGCCATGCTACGACCGCATGTCGTAGATGCCGGGATCGGCAGGTGTGACCGGCATCTCATCGACTCCGCGCGCGAATCCTGAACTAAGGCTTGACCTCAACTATCGTTTGGGTTTGATGATGGTCTCACCACCGAATGAGGGAGAACATCATGACCACCACCACCACCACCACCGCCCCCGCCACCTACACCGTCCCCGCACTGAACCGGCCCGTCGCCGTACTGGGCGCCGCTGCCGCCGCCCTGGTGCTGAATCTGATCGTCTGGGCCATCGGCGCCGCCGCGGGCGGGTCGTTCATGGTCACGATGGAAGGCAAGACCGAATCCGTCGCACCCGGCGGCGTGATCATGATGTCGACCGTGCCGCTGCTGATCGGACTGACTGTCGCCGTGCTGCTGTCCTACCTGTGGACCGGCGTGCTGCGGACCGCCGCTGTGGTCGGCTCGCTGCTGTCGCTCGCGACCATCGCAATGACGGTCGACGCCGACTTCGACACCGCCTCGACCGTCGCCCTGTCGGTGATGCACGTGGTGCTGGTGCCGGTCATGGTGATCGCGCTGGAAGGTGTGCGACGCAGCATCACCGCCAAGTGACAGACAGCGAAAGGCCCCGCCGAATTCATCGGCGGGGCCTTCTTCGCGTCAAAAATTACACCGAGCGGCCGAAAAGCAGCTTCCACGGCATCATCGCCGACTCGAGCTGGATCTTGAGGCTCATCTTCGACGCGCCGATGGTGCGCTCCTCGAAACGGATCGGCACCTCCGCGATCGTGTGACCCTTCTTGATCGCGCGGTAGTTCATCTCCACCTGGAACGAGTAACCGTTGCTACGGATCGACGCCACGTCGATGTCGCGCAGGGTTCCGGCTTTCCATGCCTTGAAACCGGCGGTCGCGTCCTTCACGCCGAGGCGCAGGATCAGGTTCACGTAGAAATTCGCCCACGCCGACAGCGCCTTGCGATACCACTTCCACTCCGCGGCGACCTCGCCACCGGGAACGTAGCGCGAGCCGAGCACGACGCCGACCTCAGGCGTTGCCAGCTTCTCCAACATCGACGGGATGACCTCGGCGGGGTGCGACAGATCGGCGTCCATCTGGATCACCACGTCGGCGCCCTCGTCGAGCGCGGCGGTGATGCCCGCGATGTAGGCGCGGCCGAGGCCGTCCTTCTCGGTGCGGTGCAGCACGCTCACCACGTTCGGCAGCTCAGCGGCCAATTTGTCAGCGACGTCACCCGTGCCGTCGGGTGAATTATCGTCTACGACCAGCACGTGCAGATCGGACACCGGCAGAGCCGTCAGCCGCTCCACCGCCACCGGCAGATTTTCCCGCTCGTTGTAGGTCGGCACAACAACGGTAACCCTCAAGGGTCGCCCTCCCTGCTCACCTGGATAGCCCCGCAGCCCAACATCCGGGCACGGAGCATGTCATCGATTCGTTATGACGGTACTCGATGGCCCTGACACTTTCCTGAGTGGCCGGGCCGGGCGCTCACCACAGCCGACCAGCGTGGACCAGCGCGTCGACGACCAATCCGATGCCGAACACGACGAAGAGCACGCGGATCGCGGGCGGTCCGTAGCGGGTGATGGCCCGCACGAGCAGGCGATATATCCGACGCGTGCGCGGCGTCCTTCGCATGGCCAATGCCAGCACGACCAGGGGCAGAACCAGCGCGATCGCGCAATAGGCCGCCACGATCAGCGGCCAGCCGACCGGCAGCGGGCGCTGTGCGGACAGCATCGCCAGCGCCGCGAGGTACGGCACCGAGGTCGGCACCTTCGCCAAGCCCAGAGTGAATCCGATCACGCCCATCAGCCACGGGTACTTGCGCACCGGCCCGACCCAGCGACCGCCGGTCGAGGCCGTGGTGTCGACCGGGAGCGCGGCGACCGCGATCAGCACCAGGCCGATCACCAGTTCGCCCCAGTAGCGCAGGGTCGGCGTCAGCTCGAAGTCGAGGAGCCGGACCAGGAAGTCGATGCCGAGCACCGTGCACACACCGAAGGCCACCGAGACCGCGAAGACACCGCCGAGAAAGCTGAGCACCCCCGTCATCGGCGAGCGCCGGGTGAGCCGGGCGTCGGCGACCACGGCCGTGGTGATCGCCACCAGCAGCACGTCGAGCGCGTCGAGCAGGGCGAATCCGAGTAGGGCGAACAGCAGGACAGACATGACGTGGCTGACCCTACTCGCCGGTCATGTTGGGATCGCCGACCCGTCAGTCACACCAGCACCACCCCGGCTTCGCGGCGAAAGTGCTTGACCTGCGCGGTCTCGAGATCGATCCCTCCATCTGGACTGGACTCCCCCGCAAACGGCGCGCGGTGGTTACGCTTTTCAGCACCGGCCGTGCCGGGATCCGCGATCGTGAAGGGGCAGACATCGTGGCAGAAATGTCATTCGACCCGTCAGCGCTCGACGCTTATCAGCGTGCGGCAGCTCGGGTTTCCGAACTTCTTGGCACAGCGGCCACCGATACGACGACCGCGGCCGGGGTCGACCTGTCCGGGCTCGGCGTGCTCGGACGTGAATTCGCCGCCGCCTGGTCACAGGCCGCGGGCGATCACGCGTCGACGTTGAGCACGGCGGGCAATCTGGTCACCGCCTATCAGGACATCCTGAATCGCTTCGGCGCCACCGTGACCGGGATCGATACCGGGCTGGCAGGCGATCTGCGCACAGCCGAGGGCGAGGTGGCGTGATGCGTTCCAAGTCGCTGGTCACCGAGACCACCGTGAGCACGATCACCCCCGCCGAGGCCGAGGCGAAGATCGCGCCGGTGATCGCGCTGCTGGAGGTGCCGTTGCTCGAGTTGCGTAATTCGCTGGGCAGTAATACTTCCGCCGATCCCGATGCCTCGGTGGTCGCCGCGCTGACCTCGGCCTCCGCCGCGACCACGGCGACCGAGGACCCGCATCGGCTCGGGTTGTACGCGCTCGAGTCGACCGAGACCGCGGCACCGGCGACACCCGCGCTGCGGCAGACCGCCACCGAGGTGTCGGCCGCGGCCGATCGCGGGACCAGGTTGAGCGCACTACTCGGCCAGGCGCATTCGACGCAGTCGACCGCCGCCGCCAAGGTCGACGCGATCATCGCGGACTTCCGGGCCAAGGCGAAGAAGGCCGCGCCCGCGGTGAACGAGAACAACCTGGACGCGATCGTCGCGCTCGCCGAAGAGGCGATTTCCGAAGCGGTCGGGGTGGTGGGTAACGCCAGCACCGAGATGGATCAGTACACCCGGGACACCAAGGGGCTCACCAGCGATCTCGGCGGGACCAACGGGGTGACCGTGCCCACCGGCGCCACGGAGGTGGCGCCCGGGGTCTATGTGCTCGGCACCGGCGGGTCCGATACGTCCTCGTGGAATAACGGCACCTCCTCATGGAATGACGACGATGACGAAGACCTTGACCCGGCGACAGCGGCGCAGATCGCGTTACAAGAGGCGCTGATCGACGGTGGGGTGTCGCTGGGGACGGCCGCGATCGATGCCGGTGTCACCTTCGGTACGCATCTGATCGACAAGATCGCCGAGGTCGCGATGCACGGGATCGACAAGGGTTCCGAACTGGCGACCACCGGGATCGACACACTCGCCGCGAACGCCACCGGAACCGAGGGCGGCACGTCGACGGCACCCGCGGGCACCACGCCCACCTCGCCGTCGACCAATGGTGGTGGGACTGGCACGAACACCTTGTTCGGCGGCCTTGGTGGCGGCACCAGCGGCGGCGGGACCACCGGTGGCGGAACCACTGGGGGCGGCGCGAACGACAACGGCGCATCGGCGAAGCCGGATACACCGGCCCCGGCCGCCCCGTTCCAGTCGAACCAAGCGCCGAAAACCGAACAGCCCCAACAGGCTCCGAGCACACCCGCGCCCGCCCAGCAGCCGATGCAAGGCGGGGTGGTTCCACCAGGCAGTCGTCCGCAGCAGGATCAGGAGACCGAAAAACCCTCTGCCGCACCCAAACACGGTCAACCGGGAGTCGTCCCGGCGCCGGCTTAGGACACCCGCATGGACAATCCGTTCGGCGCCTACTTCGCCTCGCCGGACGCCACACCGCCCGGCGGCCGTCGCCCGCAGGGCAAACGGCGGCGCAGGCGGCGGCGTGAGGCCGAGCCGCAAACGATCGGTACCAACCCGGAGACCTGGCCGCCGCCCGATCCGGAACCGTTCGACGACAACCCTTTCCATCCCCCGGCCGTCGAACCGGTGTACCGAAATCTGGCCGATGACGACGGCTTCACGGGTGACTGGAACGACTGGAACGACGGCGACGCGCCCGCCCAGACCCCACGCGGTGACGATGTGGACTGGAACGACTGGGCCACCACCACCGCCACCGAACAGAGCGGCGACCACGTCGAGATGCCGGTATTGCCACGCCTCAAGGACTTCGGCGGCGGCGGCCAGATCGCGCGGCGCCCCCGTAAGAACTTCGACGACGAACGCTACGACGAGAGCGGCGGCCGGGCGAAAGCCGCGGCCGCGATCAAGGGCGTCGTCGGCGCCCTCGCCTTCGTCGTCATCCTCGGCTTGGCCGCCACCATCTTCCTCGGCCCCGCCGACACACCGAAAACCACCACCCAAGCCGCCGTCTCCGGCACGCGCGCCACAGCGTCCACCCCGGTCCCCCCGCTGCCCGCCCATGCCCTGTCGGGCTGCGAATCCTTTCGCACGCCCTCGATCACCATCAGCGCCGAACGCGGCGACACCGCCACCCCCGAGGGCGCCATCCTCGGCTTCGAATACAGCTACTACGTCGACCGCGACGCCGCCAAGGCCCGCTCCTTCGTCACCGACAACGCCCACGTGGGCGACGCCTCCGCCCTGGCCGCCGGCATCGGCTCGCTGCCCCTCGACGTCAAATACTGCGTCCACATCACCAAGGCCGACGCCGCCGACCCCACCCTCTGGAACGTCACCATCCACCAGAAATGGCCGGGCGACGCCACCACCGAGAAAATCGACCAGGTCATGCGCACCACCGAGGTGGCCCCCGGCCGCCACCGCATCACCAGCATCGACCACCGCGCCTGAGGAGCAGCCCGCGTAGATTGAGCTCGTGTCGATCCAGATGAACAGCCCTCGGCTGTTCGGGCACGGCGCGCAGCCGGCGCTGGCCGTGGTCATGGCAGCGATGCTGCTGCCCGCGAGTCTGCAATCGGTGCGGGTGAGCGGTGTCTCGGCCCCGTGGGTGCTCGCTTTGACCATCGCGCTGCTCGCGCTGCACGTCTGCGTCGCGACGGCCCGCCGCTGGCCGATTCCGTCGTTCGCGATCGGCATCGGTGGATGTGCGGCGCTGCTGGTCGCGCCCGATATCGATGGGGTCACCGACTTCTCGGAGTCGAGCCGCTACAGCCCGATCCTGTTGCCGAGCATTCTGTGCTTCTTCGCCCTGTTGTACGCGGTGAGCGCGCACACGACGCCACCGTGGCCCACCGCCGCGCTCGGCGTCGGGCTGACGGGCAGCCTGCTGACCTTGGCCAGACTGTGGGAATTCACCGCGGCGCCCATCGAGGCATGGGCATGGTGGCTGTTGTTGTCCACCACGGCATTCGGTGGGACGACCGCCGCGTGGGCGCTCGGCCGCTACCGCGCGACCCGGGCCGCGTGGACGTCGCAACTGGCCGAACGGGCCGCGGCCGACGAACGCCGCCGGATCGCGCGCGAGATGCACGATGTCGTCGCGCATTCCTTGGCCGTGATGGTCAGCCATGCCGAGGCCGGTCGGCTGATCGTGCCGAACGCACCCGAACGCGCCACCGAAATCCTCACCACCATCGCCGATGCGGGTCGCGAGGCGCTCACCGAGATGCGCGGCCTGCTCGATGTGCTCCGCGACGAATCGGCGTCGACCGAGCCGCAGCCAGGCCTGCAGGATCTGCCCGCGCTCGTCGACCGTGTGCGGGAGTCGGGCGTCGACGTCGAACTGGCGATGGACCACCACCTGCGTGTGACCCCCGCCGTCGGCCTCACGCTGTACCGGGTCGTCCAGGAATCGCTCACCAATGTGACCCGCCACGCCGGCGACCGTCCGCGCGCTCGGGTCAGCCTGACGACGGTCGATGCCGCGATCGCGGTGCGGGTGACCAACACCGGGCCATCGACGGAGCCGGCCGGGCACGGAAAGGGGCTGGTCGGTATGCGGGAACGCGTCGACGCTGTCGGTGGCACGCTGTCCGCCGGGCCGACCGACGGTGGCTGGCTGGTGCAGGTGCGGGTGCCGTGCTGAGCGACACAACGCGCGTCCGGGTGCTGATCGCCGACGACCAAGAGCTGATGCGATCGGCCCTTCGGATGATGGTGCACAGCCAGGCCGATCTGGAACTGGTCGGCGAGGCGGCGAACGGCGACGAAGCGGTGGCGGCCGTGCGCACCCGTCCGGTCGATGTCGTGCTCATGGATCTGCGCATGCCCGAGCTCGACGGCATCGAGGCGACCGCGATCATCACCGCCGAACAACCGCGCTGCCGCGTGATCGCCCTGACTACCTTCGACCTCGATGACTACGTCTTCCCGGCCATCCGCGCCGGCGCGAGCGGCTTCCTGCTCAAGGACGCGCGCGGCGAGGAGATCGTCGACGCCATTCGCATGGTCCACGCCGGGCACGGGGTCGTCGCACCGTCGACAACGCGCCGCCTGATCTCGCATGTCGCCGCGACGCCGACCGCGAATACCGAAGCGGCGCTACGTATTCGGGCCACTCTCACGCCGCGCGAATTCGGCACCTTGCTCGAGATCGCCACCGGCGACACCAATCGCGACATCGCCGCGCGCCTGCACCTGTCCGAAGCCACCGTGAAGACCCATGTCGGCCACGTACTCGCCAAATTGGGTCTGCGCGACCGGGTTGAGGCCGTGGTGCTCGCCTACGAGACCGGCCTGGTCGGACCGTCCCGGCGCTGAACCGTCCTCATCCTGGAGGACGAGAACATCGAGACCAGCGGCCGACGAGCATCGCCGAGTCAACCGCGATCGTTGAAGCATGAACGCGATCGCGGGCACCACCGCCGCACTGCTGACCGGAGTCGGCCTGCTCCACGCCGTGTGGACCGTCTCACCGTGGCCATGGAAAACCCAGCTCGACCTCGCCCACGCCGCCATGGGCTGGACGAAAGACGAACCGCCGCCGGGCCGCTGGTTCATCCCCGCCTGTCTCGCCGTCACCGCCGCGCTCACCGCCGCGGGCTACGCGCTGCTGCTCCGCGCCGGAATCTGGACCTCGCCGTTCCCCGGCTGGATGGTCACCACCGCCACCTGGACGGTCGCGGGCGTGCTGCTCGCCCGGGCCGCGTGGGGCTTCGTCGACCCGAGCAGCGGTTCGGCGGATACCCCGGCGGTCTATCGGCGTCTCAACAGGCGCGTCTACGCGCCGCTGTGCCTGGTCCTGGGCGGCCTCACCACCGTGGTGGCGGCTTCATGATGCCCGGGACGGCGCTGCGGGCGGATCGCGTCGGGACGGGCCTAGACCACCGCGCCTGAACAGGTCGTCGAACACGAAAGTCCCCCGCACCGGAATCGGTGTGGGGGACTTTCGGTGTTGCGACCCTGACGGGACTCGAACCCGCGACCTCCGCCGTGACAGGGCGGCGCGCTAACCAACTGCGCTACAGGGCCTTGCTTCGTTACGTCGGGGGATATTACCCGGTGGGTGCCGGATTCGGTAACCGGACAGGTCAGGGGACAGAATGCGCATTGACATTGACGTCAACGTCAACAACACTTGTGACGGTGACCACAAGTGAGGCGCAGGAGCGGGCTCGGTCTGCCCGGAAGGACAGTGCGGGCCCGCGACGGGGTGAGCTGCTCGATGCGGCGGCGGGGTGTTTCGCCGAGTGGGGGTACGACCAGACGTCGGTGGAGACGATCACGACGCGGGCGCGAGTTTCGCGGGCGACGTTCTACGCGTACTTCTCGTCGAAGGACGAGGTATTCGGGGCGATCACCGAGCGGGTCTGCGCCCAGTTTCTCGACGCGCAGCTCGTGGTGGACGTCGAGGTCACCGAACCGGTGGCGGTCATCGGGGCCACGACGCGGGCGTTCGCGGAGGCGGTGTTCGCCAACGGCGCGCTGGTGGCGCTGATCGAGCACAGGGCCGGCATCGATCCCGCCATCGGCGCCAAGTGGTCGCAGGTGCGTACTCGCCTGCGCAAGCGGTTCACCGCGTTTCTCGAACGCGACGAGGTGCGCGGCGGGATCGATCCGTGCGCGCCGCCCGCGCGGATCGTCGAGACCCTCGCCGACGCGCTGCTCATCGGCGCCTCCCGGCTCGCGGGCGCGGGCCACGACCGGCACGAACAGTTCATCACCGACCACATCGCCATCGCCGAACGACTGATCGGCTTCACCCGCTAGACCCGCACCGGAACGGATGTGCCCATGACCGTCGAACCAACCATCGCCCCGTCCACGTTCAGCACCGCGCTCGCGGAGATCCAGGCGCGCCAGACCGCGGCCTGGCCCGCCCAGGTCCCGCGCGCGGTGGCGTATCCGATCGAGTCGATGGCCGTGGTCGACTACCTGCGCCACTGGGCGGCACTTAGGCCCGACGCCACCGCGATCGCGTACTACGGCCGTGACGTCAGCTACGCCGAATACGACGAGCTCTCCGACCGTTTCGCCGGCTGGCTGCTCGCGAACGGCGCCGAGAAGGGCGACCGGGTCGGGGTGTATCTGAGCAACTGTCCGCAGTTCCTCGTCGCCATGCTCGGCATCCTGAAGATCGGCGCGGTGCACGTGCCGATCAACCCACTGTTCCGCGCACACGAACTGCGCCACGAACTCACCGACGCGGGCGTGACAATCCTGCTCGCCCAGGACAATCTGGCCCCGCTGGTCGACGAGGTACGCGCGGACACCCCGCTGCGACTCCTCGCGTACACCGCGCTGTCGGACATGTTCGCCGCCGCACCCGCCGTCGCCGCGCCCTTCGAGACAACCACCGCCGACACCGACTGGCACCGGATCATCGAAAGCCCGCGCGCCCCAGCGCAACCCGCTGATCCCGACGCGCTGGCAGCCCTGAACTACACCGGCGGCACCACCGGCATGCCCAAGGGCTGTGAGCACACCCAGCGCCACATGGTCTACACCGCCGCGACCGCCACCGTCGCCAACGGCTTCCCGGTAGGCGAACGCGCGATCGTCGCGCTGAACTTCCTGCCGGTGTTCTGGATCGCGGGCGAGGACTTCGGCATCCTGTTGCCGCTCGTGAACGGCGGCACCGCGGTGCTGATGAACCGCTGGGACGCCGGGACCGCACTGAGCCTGCTCGACCGCTACCGGGTCACCTCGATGGTCGCCATGATCGACAACTACGTGGAAATGCTGGACCACCCCGCGTTCGACCCCGCCGGCCTCATCGCGCTGGAGAACACCACCGGCATCTCGTTCGTGGTGAAACTGAACGCCGAGATCCGGGCCCGGTGGCGCGCGGCAACGGGACTCACCCTGCGCGAGACCAGCTATGGGATGACCGAGACGCACACCGCCGATACCTTCACCCTCGGCCTCCAGGACGACGACTACGACCTGCGCAGCGAGCCGGTGTTCTGCGGCCTGCCGGTCCCCGGCACCGACATCCTGATCGTCGACGACGACGGCGTACCGGTTCCGATCGGCACCGAAGGCCAGATCATCGTGCGCAGCCCCTCGATCCTCACCCGGTACTACGGCAATCCCGAAGCCACCGCGGCGACCGTGCGCGCGGGCTGGTTGCAGACCGGCGACGTCGGCAAGCTGAACGAATTCGGCGCCCTGCACTATCTGGCCAGGAACAAGGAGATGATCAAGGTCAACGGGATGAGCGTCTTCCCGTCCGAGGTCGAATCGCTGCTGATGCTGCACCCGCAGATTCAGACGGTCGGTGTGGTGCCCAAGCCCGATCCACAGCGTGGGCAGGTGCCCCTCGCCTTCGTTCAGCTGATTCCCGAATCCTCGGTCGCGCCGGCCGAATTGCGGAGCTGGGCCAAACAGAACATGGCCGGTTACAAGGTTCCCGAGATCCAGATTCTCGACGAATTGCCGATGACGGCGACCGGCAAGATCCGCAAGGGCGAGCTGTTCACCATGACCGAGCGCATCGCCGCCACCGAATCCGAGGACATCCAGTGAAGCTGCTGATCGCCAACCGCGGCGAGATCGCCCTGCGCATCATCCGCACCGCCACCGAGATCGGCATCGACGCCGTGGCGGTCTACGCCGAGGACGACGCCGACAATACCGACGTGCACGCCGCGGGCGAGGCGATCGGCTTGGCGGGCACCGGCGCCGCGACCTATCTCGACCAGGCCGCGATCCTGGCCGCCGCCAAGGAATCCGGCGCCTCCGCTATCCATCCCGGCTACGGATTCCTCAGCGAGAACGCCGAATTCGCGCGTGCCTGCGCGGCCGACGGGATCACCTTCGTCGGACCGGATCCCGCCGTACTCGACCTGTTCGGCGACAAGTCCACGGCCCGGGCGACCGCCGTGGCCGCGGGGGTGCCCGTGCTGCCCGCGACCGAGGGATCGGCCACCGCCGAGCAGGTCCACGCGTTCTTCGCCGGCCGACCGGGCGCGATCATGATCAAAGCGCTGGCCGGTGGCGGCGGTCGTGGCATGCGGGTGGTGCGGACCGCCGAGGAGATCGACGACGCCTACCGCCAGTGCGCCGCGGAGGCACAGCTCGGCTTCGGCAATCCCGCCGTCTTCGCCGAGACGCTGTTCGAGAACGCCCGGCACATCGAAGTGCAGATCGTCGCTACCGACGGCACGGCGCTGGCACTGGGCGATCGCGATTGCAGCGTGCAGCGCAGGCATCAGAAACTACTCGAAATCGCTCCGGCCCAAGGACTTTCGGATACGGTGCGGCGCCAGCTCCATTCGGCGGCGGCTCGGCTGTGCGCCCATGTGGGCTATCGCGGGCTGGCCACCGTCGAATTCCTGGTATCCGGCACCGAATTCGTGTTCCTCGAGGTCAATCCACGAATCCAGGTGGAGCACACCGTCACCGAAGAAGTGACCGGCGTCGATCTTGTTGCCGTACAACTCGCGATCGCCGAGGGCACCCCGTTCGACGACCTGCGCTTGCCTAGTGGAATCCGCGCCGACGGAACAGCATCCACCGGTGATCCGGCGATCGCGGACGGGATCGCGATCCAGGCCAGGGTCAACATGGAGACGATGACGGCCGACGGTGCGGCGATACCGACCACCGGCACACTGACCACCTTCGCTCCCCCGACCGGCCCCGGCGTGCGGGTCGACACCTTCGGCCGCCCCGGGCTCACCCCGAGCCCGCGCTACGACTCACTGCTGGCCAAGGTGATCACCCGCACCCGCGGACCGTTCCCCGCCGCCGCCCGCAAATCCGCGACCGCGCTCGGCGAGTTCACCGTGACCGGCATCGGCACCAATATCTCGTTCCTGCGAGAGATACTGGCCGACAGCACCTTCCAGACCGGCCTGGCCACCACCGGCTTTCTCACCGAGCGACTGCCCGACCTGGTCGCGGCGGCACAGACCGATCAGCCCGAGCCGGCGATCACCGCGGTCGAGCTGTATCCGGGCCAGGAGGCCGTGCGCGCCCAACTCGCGGGCACAGTGGTCGAGGTGACGGCCGAGGGAGCCGACATCGCCGCCGGTGGCCAGCTCGCCGTGCTAGAGGCGATGAAGATGCAGCACGTACTCACCGCGCCGGACGCGGCCAGGACCGTGCGGGTCCTCGTCCGCCCCGGCCAAGTCGTCGCGCCCGGCGACCCACTGGTCATCATCACCCGCACCGGCGCCGACGAAACCGGCAGCGCGCAGACCGAACTCGACCCCGACCGTTCCCGCGCCGATGTCGACGAGATTCGCGCGAGACACCAGGTGACCCTGGACGAATCCCGCCCGGCCGCCGTGGCCAAGAGACACAAGCTCGGGCGCCGCACCGCCAGGGCGAACATCGCCGACCTGGTCGACGAGGGCAGCTTCGTCGAATACGGCGCCCTCGCCTTCGCCGCCCAACGAACCCGGCGCACCGAGGAAGACCTCATCGCCAACACCCCCGCCGACGGCCTGGTCACCGGTTTGGCGACAATCGGCGCCGACCGCTTCGACAACGCCGAAGCGGTGGTGATCTCCTACGACTACACCGTGCTCGCGGGCACCCAGGGCAAGAACAACCACGCCAAAACCGATCGCGCCTTCGAACTCGCCGAACGTAAGCGGATCCCGGTGGTCCTGTTCGCCGAGGGCGGGGGCGGCAGGCCGGGCGACACCGACACGACCGGCATGGGCCTGGACGTGACGACCTTCCGCGCACTCGGCGCCCTGCGCGGCAAGGTCCCGCTGGTGACGATCGTGTCGGGCCGGTGCTTCGCGGGCAACGCCGCCCTGGCCGGCACCTGCGACGTGATCATCGCGACGCCCGACGCCAATATCGGCATGGGCGGCCCGGCCATGATCGAAGGCGGCGGGCTCGGTGCCTACCGCCCCACCGACATCGGCCCGATCGAGGTGCAGCGGCGCAACGGCGTGGTCGACCTGGTGGCTCGCGACGAGGCGCACGCGGTGGCACTGGCCAAGCAGTATCTGAGCTACTTCCAGGGCCGCACCGCCGATTTCGAAGCACCCGATCCTCGGCTGGCTCGACATGTGGTGCCGGAGAACCGGTTACGCGCCTACGACATCCATCGGGCCATCGACGCGATCGTCGATGTCGGCTCGGCGCTCGAGCTGCGACCGGACTACGGCGTCGGCATCGTCACCGCGCTGGTCCGGGTGCACGGCGAACCGTTCGGCCTGATCGCCAACAGCAGCCACCACCTGGGCGGTGCCATCGACGCCGAGGCGGCCGACAAGATGGGCGAGTTCCTCACCCTGTGCCAATTCTTCGGGCTACCGGTCGTCTCCCTGTGTGACACACCGGGTTTCATGGTCGGGCCGGAGGCGGAGAAGACCGCGACGGTGCGCCGGTTCAGCAAGCTGTTCGTACTCGGCGCGCAACTGAGCGTCCCGTTCGGCACGATCATCCTGCGCAAGGGCTACGGCCTCGGTGCGATGGCCATGACAGCGGGCCACTTCCACGCACCGAACTTCACCGTCGCCTGGCCCACCGGCGAGATCGGCCCGATGGGCCTCGAGGGTGCCGTTCGCCTCGGCTTCAGCAAAGAGCTTGCCGCCGTGGCGGATCCCGGCGAACGCGAGACACTGTTCCAGCAGTTGCTCACCCTGGCCTACCAGCAGGGCAAGGCACTCACCGCCGCCACCGGTTTCGAACTCGACGACGTGATCGACCCCGCCGACACCCGCACCTGGATCGCCACCCTCGTCAATAGCCGGGGGCGCGCAGGATCCTGAGCACCAGATCGGCGTTGATGTCGCCGAGTTCCTCCGGGGTGAACTCACCGCCGGGCCGGTACCACCGGCAGATGTCGATCCCCAGCGACATCATCGCCAGCACGGCGACGCGGGGGTCGGCGACGGTGAACACGCCGCGCTCGATCCCCGCCCGCACCTCCGCGACCGCGGCCTGCCGAATCCGGCGGCGAATCGCGGCGACGATCTCGTGGTGCCCCGGGGCGAGATGCCTGCTCTCGTACTGGGCGATCCGCGCCCGCCGATAGCTGCGCGCGTGCAGGATGCTGAACGCGGTGACCAGGGCCCTGATCCGGTCCACCGGCTCGTGGTGGGGCGCGACGGCGGCTTCGATGATGGTCAAGGTGTTGGCGACCGCGTGCTCGACCAACCGGAAGAGCACATCCTCCTTCGAGGCGAAGTGCACATACATCGCCGCCGGGCTCAACCCCGCCTGTGCGGTGATGTCCCTGGTGCGCGTGGCCTCGAAACCCTTGTCGGAGAACAGCACTACCGCGGCGTCCAGGAGGCGCTGGGTGGTGTCGCCGAGGCCGGTCGCCGGGTCGGCCAGTGGGTCGTCGTCGAGCAGCTCGGCCACCTGATACCCCTTCGCTATGCCTGTGATTGACATT
Organism: Nocardia sp. FBN12; assembly: GCF_054031145.1. Taxonomy (NCBI): domain Bacteria; kingdom Bacillati; phylum Actinomycetota; class Actinomycetes; order Mycobacteriales; family Nocardiaceae; genus Nocardia; species Nocardia sp. FBN12. The sequence continues at coordinate 6,665,728 of NZ_CM132926.1, read as the reverse complement.
ACATGTTCAGTGAATCACACTGAGCAAGCGCTCACTCACTTGAAGTTGACGTCAAGTTCCAATAGTTTCATCCCTGCGGATTCACCGAGGAGTTCACGATGATCGAACCCGGCCTGCGGACAGGCATCGAAACACCGCCGACCTTGCCCGACACAGCACCGTCGCCGGCCGCGACCAAACGCGCGCATCGCAAGTTGCTCGCCGCGGGCCTGGTCGGCAGTTCGATCGAGTGGTACGACTTCTTCCTCTACGGCACCGCCGCCGCGCTGGTGTTCCCGCACGTGTTCTTCCCCGACGCCTCGGCGCTGATGGGCACCCTGCTCTCGTTCAGCACCTTCTGGGCGGGCTTCGTCGCCCGCCCGCTCGGTGGCCTGCTGGCCGGGCACTTCGGCGACCGGTACGGCCGCAAGCCCGTGGTCGTCGTCTGCCTGCTTGCCATGGGCCTGGCCACCTTCGCGATCGGCTGTCTGCCGAGCACCGGCACGATCGGGGTGCTCGCGCCCGTGCTGCTGGTGACGCTGCGCTTCGTGCAGGGCATCGCCTGCGGCGGCCAGTGGGGCGGGATCGTGCTGCTGCTCACCGAATCGGCGGGCCCGAAGAAGCGCGGGTTCGCCGGCACCTTCGGGCAGATGGGCGTGCCGCTCGGCTTGATCATGGGCAACCTGGTGTTCCTGGCCGCCACCGCGGCGCTGTCGACCGACGCCTTCCTCAGCTGGGGCTGGCGCGTGCCGTTCCTGGCCAGCGCGCTGCTGTTCCCCGTGGTGCTCTACATCCACACCAAGGTCGAGGACTCCCCCGAATTCCGCGAGTTGCAGGCCGCGACCGCGAAAAAGCAGAAGACTCCCGCCGTCGCCCAGGCCCCACTGGCCGAGGCGGTCAAGGGGCACTGGCGCACCATCCTGCTCGGCTGCGGTCTGCTGGCGGGCACCAACTCGCTGTTCTACGTGAGCATCGCGGGTCTGCTCAGCTACGGCACCGCCGAACTCGGTATGAATCGCAATGCGCTGCTGGCGATCTCGCTGGTCTCCTCCGGCCTGCTCACCGGGGTGATCCTGTGGGCGGGCGCCCTTTCGGACCGGGTCGGCAGGCGACCACTGATCCTGATCGGCGGCGCCGGGATGGCGCTGTGGGCGTTCCCGTTCTTCGGGCTGGTCAATACCGCCAGCGTGCTCGCCGTCTTCGTGGCGGTGGCGGTCGGCGCGGCCATGCAGGCGCTCACCTACGGCCCGCTCGCGGCCTTCATGGGTGAGCTGTTCGCCCCTCGGGTGCGGTACTCGGGCGCCTCGCTGGCCTACCAGCTGGCCGCGATCACCATCAGCGGCGGCACCCCGTTCATCATGACCGCGATCATCGCCGAAACCGGTTCCACCACCGGGGTTTCGCTGTTCCTGATGGCCATGGGGCTGATCACCGTGTTCAGCGCGTGGAAGCTGCGCGAGACCAACACCCCCGCGGTCCGCGACGACCCGGAGGCGGTGCCCGGCACCCAGCTGTACTGACAGATCCCCTTCGATTCGACTGTTGCTCGGGCTGGAAACAGCCCGAGCGAAAGGACTTCTCGTGAACATTGCCGACAAGGTGGCCATCGTGACCGGTGGCGGTGCGGGCATCGGCGCCGCGCTGGCCGCCGCCCTCGCCGCAGCCGGAGCGAAGGTGGTGGTGTCGGACCTCGACGAACCCGCCGCGCTCGCGGTGGCGGAGCGGATCAACGCCGAGCACCCCGGTGCCACCGTCGGTGTCGGCGCGGATGCCGCCGTCACCGAGGAGATCAAGGGCCTGATCGCGGTGGCGCAGCGGCACTTCGGGCCGGTGGACCTGTACTTCGCCAACGCGGGCATCGTCGGCGCCCCCGGCCTCGACGTCACCGACGACGATTGGGACCGTGCCCTCGACGTGAACCTGCGCGCCCACATCCGCGCCGCGCGGTTGCTGGTACCGGAGTGGGCCGAACGCGGTGAGGGCTACTTCATCAGCACCGCCTCCGCCGCAGGCCTGCTCACCCAGATCGGTTCGGCCACCTACTCGGTGAGCAAGCACGCGGCCGTCGGGTTCGCCGAGTGGCTCAGTGTCACTTACGGCGACAAGGGTATTCGCGTCAGCTGCCTCTGCCCGATGGGCGTCAACACGAAACTGCTGTACGCGGGCCGGGATTCGGGCGAGGAACTCGGCGCCACCGCGACCCGCGCCGTCGTCGCGGCGGGCACTGTCCTCGAACCCGCCGAGGTGGCCGCCATCGTGCTCGCGGCCGTCGCCGCCGAGGAATTCCTGATCCTGCCGCACCCCGAAGTACTGGAGATGTACCGCCACAAAGGCGCCGATTACGACCGCTGGCTGCGCGGCATGCGGCGCTACCAGGCGTCACTGCTGGCCGAAACCCACTGAACGAGAGAGAAATCCATGTCACTGTTCGATCTCAGCGATCGCGCGAAGAAGTACTCCGAAGACCTGCTCGACTTCATGGACGCGCACGTCTACCCGGCCGAAGCCGTCTACGACGAGCAGATGCGCGAATCCGGTGACCCGCACTTCCAGCCACCGATCGTGGAAGAACTCAAAGCCGAGGCCAAGCGGCGCGGACTCTGGAACCTCTTCCACCCGCACCCCGGCCGCGGCCCCGGCCTGACCAACCTCGAATACGCGCCGCTGGCCGAGATCATGGGCCGCAGCCACCTCGCGTCGGAGGCCTGCAACTGCAACGCCCCCGACACCGGCAACATGGAAGTGCTCGAACTGTTCGGCACCGAAGAGCACAAAGAGAAGTACCTGAAGCCGCTACTCGACGGCACCATGGCCTCGGCCTTCGCGATGACCGAACCGCGGGTGGCCAGCTCCGATGCCACCAACATCGAACTGTCGATGGTGCGCGACGGCGAAGACTACGTGCTCAACGGCCGAAAGTGGTTCGCCAGCAACGCCTTGCACCGCAACTGTCGCGTGATGATCGTGATGGGCAAGACCGATCCCACCGCGGCACCGCACCGCCAGCAGACCATGATGGTGGTCCCGATCGACGCACCGGGCGTGACGATCCTGCGCGGGCTGCCGGTGTTCGGCTACCAGGACCGCGAAGGCCACGCCGAGATCGACTTCGCCGACGTGCGGGTGCCGGCCACCGATGTGCTCAAAGGTGAGGGCGAGGGGTTCGCGATCAGCCAGGCCCGGCTCGGGCCCGGCCGCATCCACCACTGCATGCGCAGCATCGGCATGGCCGAGCGCGCGCTGGAGATGATGTGCAAGCGCGCGCAGCAGCGGGTCACCTTCGGTAAGCCGGTGGCCGAGAACGCCAATATCGGGGACTGGATCGCGGAGTCGCGCATCGATATCGAGATGGTCCGGCTGCTCACGCTCAAGGCCGCGCATCTGATGGACACCGTCGGTAACAAGGCCGCGCGCACCGAGATCGCCGCCATCAAGGTGGCCGCGCCGAAGATCGCGCTGCAGGTCGTCGACCGGGCCATCCAGGTATACGGCGCGGGTGGTGTCACCGACGACTACCCGCTCGCCATGGCCTGGGCGCACCTGCGCACGCTGCGCCTGGCCGACGGACCCGACGAAGTGCACAAGCGGGCCATCGCCCGCCAGGAACTCGGCAAGTACAAGGAGAGCAACTGAGATGACCGGACTTGATCTGACCGGCCGCACCGCCATCGTCACCGGTGCCTCGCGCGGTATCGGACTGGCGATCGCCCAGGAACTGGCCGCGGCGGGCGCGAATGTCGTAGTGACCGCGCGGACGCAGGAATCCGCTGACGCGGCCGCCGCCCAGGTCGTCGGCACCGCGATCGGCGTCGGCGCCCACGTGGTGGACGAAGACGCCGCGCGGCGCTGCGTGGAGCTGACCATGGAACGGTTCGGCAGCGTCGACATCCTGGTCAACAACGCGGGCACCAACCCCGCGTTCGGGCCGACGATCGACCAGGATCACGCCCGCTTCGCCAAGATCTTCGATGTGAATCTGTGGGCTCCCGTGCTGTGGACGTCGCTGGTCACCCGGGCGTGGATGGGCGAGCACGGCGGCGCCGTCGTCAACACCACCTCCATCGGCGGACTGAGCATGGAGCCGAACATCGGGCTGTACAACGCGTCAAAGGCCGCGCTGATCCACCTCACCGAGCAGTTGGCGCTGGAGCTGTCGCCGAAGGTGCGCGTCAACTCCGTCGCACCGGGCGTGGTGCGGACCAAACTGGCCGAGGCTCTGTGGCGCGAGCACGAGCAGGCCCTCACGGCCTCGACCGCGCTCGACCGGATCGGCGAACCCGCCGACATCGCAGCCGCGGTGGCCTTCCTGGTCTCCGACGCGGCGAGCTGGATCACCGGCGAGACCCTGGTGATCGACGGCGGCCAGCGGCTCGGTGATGCCGCGCCGTTCCGGCGCGCAGCCGTGGTCAATGTCTGAGGTGCGCGAGGTGGTCGGTGTCGACCCGGTCGCGGTCGCCGGTTGGTTCGCCACGCTCGGCATCGAGCACACGGCGCCACTGCGTTTCGACCGGATCGGCCTCGGCCAATCGAATCTGACCTACCTGGTGCGCGATGACGCGGACCACCGGTGGGTGCTGCGCAGGCCGCCGCTTGGTCACCTGCTCGCCTCCGCGCACGACGTGGTGCGCGAGGCCAGGATCATGGCGGCGCTGGAATCCACCGCGGTGCCGTGCCCGCGGATTCTCGGCGTCGTCGACGATCCGGCGGTGGCCGAGGTCCCGATGGTGCTGATGGAATACGTCGACGGGCAGGTGGTCGACACCATGGACATCGTGGAATCGCTGACGCCGCACCGTCGTCGGGCCATCGCCGAATCGCTGCCGCGCACACTGGCCGAGATCCACGCCGTCGACCTGGACGCCGTCGGCCTCACGGATCTGGCCAGCCACAAGCCCTACGCGCAGCGTCAGCTCAAGCGGTGGGGTGGCCAGTGGGAACAGTCCAAAACCCGCGAACTTCCCGAGCTCGACGAACTCACCCGCAGACTCGTCGCGACGGCACCGGAGCAGCGTGAGATCACCCTGGTGCACGGCGATTTCCATCTGCGCAATGTCATCACCGCACGGACCACCGGCGAAGTGGTTGCCGCGCTGGACTGGGAACTGTCCACCCTCGGCGACCCGCTGGCCGACATGGGCAGCCTGCTCGCCTACTGGCCCGAACCGGGCGAGGACACCGGTGGCGACTTCCCCGCGTCCACGCTGCCCGGATTCCCGAACCGCGCCGAGATGGCCACCGCCTACCTCGCGCTGACCGGGCGCGACCCGGCCGCCCTCCGGTACTGGCACGCCTTCGGGCTGTGGAAGCTCGCCGTCATCGCCGAGGGCGTGCTCCGCCGAGCGCTGGACACACCGCAGAACAGGGCAGCCGCGGGCACGCCGACCATCGAACGCATCGACGCGATCGTGCACAAGGCACTCGACGTCACCGAAGAAAGCTAGACAGGAGCAGACATGACCCGCACCGCCATCGTGACCGGCGCCGCCCGCGGCATCGGCGCCGCCATCGCGACCCGGTTGGCCGCCGACGGTATGGCCGTCGCCGTGCTCGACCTCGACGAATCAGCCGGTAAGACAACGGTCGACGCCATCGAGACGGCGGGCGGCACCGCACTCGCGGTCGGCGCCGATGTCGCCGACGAGGCCTCCGTCGCCGCGGCCGTCGAGCGGGTGTCCGCCGAACTGGGCGCGCCGACCGTGCTCGTGAACAACGCGGGCATCCTCCGCGACAACCTGCTGTTCAAGATGACCGTCGACGACTGGGACGCGGTCATGAACGTGCACCTGCGCGGCGCCTTCCTGATGACCCGCGCGGTGCAGCAGCACATGGTGGCGGCGAAGTTCGGCCGCGTCGTCAACCTGTCGAGCACTTCGGCACTCGGCAACCGCGGCCAGGCCAACTACTCCGCTGCCAAGGCGGGCATGCAGGGCTTCACCAAGACCCTCGCCTTCGAACTCGGCAAGTTCGGCGTCACCGCCAACGCGATCGCCCCCGGCTTCATCGAGACCGAGATGACCGCCGCGACGGCCGCGCGGATCGGCATGGACTTCGACGAGTTCAAGCGGGCGGCCGCCGCGCAGATTCCGGTCAACCGGACCGGCACGCCGGACGACATCGCGCACACCGCGGCGTTCCTGGCGAGCGAGGGCGCGGGGTTCGTCTCCGGGCAGGTCATTTACGTCGCCGGCGGACCGAAGGACTGATCACGATGAAGGCATGGCAGGTCGCCGAGCTCGGCGAACCACGAGACGTATTGCAGTTCAACGACATCGACGACCCGGTAGCCGGACCGGGGCAGTTGCTGGTGCGCGTGCTCGCGGCGCCGGCCAACTTCCCCGACGTGTTGCTGTGTCGTGGGCAGTATCAGATCAAGCCACCGCTGCCGTTCACGCCCGGTGTCGAACTGTGCGGTGAGGTGCTGGCGATCGGTGCCGGGGTCGACCGGTTCGCGATCGGTGACCGGATCGTCGGCACCGCGAATCTACCCGGCGGCGCGTTCGCCGAGCTGGCGGTGCTCGATGCCGAGAGTGCTTTTCCCGCACCGGATTCCCTCGACGACGCCGAGGCGTCCGCGCTGGTCATCGGCTATCAGACGAGCTGGTTCGCACTGCACCGCCGGACTCGGCTGCTGCGCGGCGAGACGCTGCTCGTGCACGCCGCGGCAGGCGGTGTCGGCAGTAGCGCCGTGCAGTTGGGCAAGGCCGTGGGGGCACGGGTGATCGGTGTCGTCGGCGGGCAGGCGAAGGCCGACTACTGCCGCGAGCTCGGTGCCGACCTCGTGATCGACCGGCACACATCGGATTTCGTGCCGATCGTCAAGGAGTTCACCGACGGGCGCGGCGCCGACGTGGTCTACGACCCGGTCGGCGGCGACGCCTACGCCAAGTCGACCAAATGCATCGCCTTCGAAGGTCGCATCCTGGTGATCGGCTTCGCGGGCGGCACCATCCCCCAGCCCGCGCTCAATCACGCGCTGATCAAGAACTATTCGATCATCGGCCTGCACTGGGGTCTGTACAAGCAGTACAACCAGCGGGCGATCCACGACTGCCACGCCGAGCTGACCCGGCTCGCCGCGGCCGGGCAGGTCAAGCCGCTGATCAGCGAACGCCTTTCGCTCGGCGAGGTCCCCGACGGCCTCGGCCGTCTCGGCGACGGCGACACCGTCGGCAGGCTCGTCTTCCACCCGTGAACACCACATCGAGCATGCGAAAGGAGATCGTGGACCGATGCCGCCGACCCGGCGACGGCTCGCCGAACAGTTCGGCATCGGCACCACGCTATAAATAGGACATGGAACGACGCGCGGAGACCGCAGGCGACAGCTCGCCGCCATCGATGGCGCGCACCTCGCTGCTGCGCGAGCTGCCTGCGACTCCGCGCGGCCTGCGCACCAGGACCGCACTGATCGACGCGGGCCGGAAGGTGTTCGAGCGCATGGGGTATCTCGATGCCCGGCTCCTGGACATCACCCAGGAAGCCAACTGCTCCTCGGGCACCTTCTACACCTATTTCGCCAGCAAAGAGGAGATCTTCGCGGCCATCCTGGAGCACGCCCAGGAAGACATGATGCATCCGGGAATGGAGCATGTGGCCGGCGACAACGATCCCGTGTCGATCGTCGAAGCCAGCAATCTGGCCTACTTCGAGGCCTACAAGCGCAACGCGAAGTTGATGGGGCTGCTCGAGCAGGTCGCCAATATCGACCCCGAGTTCAGCAAGCTCCGCCAGGAACGAGCCGACGCGTTCATCCACCGCAACGCCCGCAGCATCGCCGATCTCCAGCGGCGCGGCCTCGCCGATCCCGAGCTGGATCCGATGCTGTCGTCGCGGGCGTTGTCAGGGATGGTCAGCAGGCTGGCCTTCAACTATTTCGTCACCGGTGACGGGGTCCTCGACGGCAAGGCGCGCCCGGTCGAGGAGATCGTCTACACGGTCACCCGGCTGTGGGTGAACGCACTGCGGATGCCGGTCACGAGCTGACCGGGCCGATACGCGAAAAAATCCCCCCACCACGTCAATGGTGAGGGGATCGAAGGTGGCCAGAGCCGGGATCGAACCGGCGACCTACCGCTTTTCAGGCGGTCGCTCGTACCAACTGAGCTACCTGGCCGGAAGTACCGGATTGCTCTGGTACTACGTGCGACCCTGACGGGACTCGAACCCGCGACCTCCGCCGTGACAGGGCGGCGCGCTAACCAACTGCGCTACAGGGCCATGCTTCTGCAGTACTGCTAGACACAGTCCGAAGACTGTACCCCCTACGGGATTCGAACCCGCGCTACCGCCTTGAAAGGGCGGCGTCCTAGGCCGCTAGACGAAGGGGGCTCGTTCCGAATCTCTCCGGGGCGGCTTCAACGTTTCCGTTGGGAGCTCGCATAGCTTATGACAGGTGAGTGCGGACTTCCAAATCGCCTGGTCAGGCGCCCAAACCGAGGTCATCCAGGCGTGCTTGCTCGCGCCAGCCCTCGGTGCGGAAGTTCTGGATCCACACCGGGGTGGCCATCGCCTCCACGATAACCTCCAGCACCTCGGCGAAGCGGGCGCGCAGGTCGGCCGCGGAACCGTTGGCGATCGGGTCGACCAGATAGCGCTGGCCCGCCAGTGCCGCGGACAGGGTCCGGGTGAAGCGGTCCGGGTCGGCGTCGGCGCGCAGCTGACCGTCGTCGATGGCGCGGACCGCGAGCACGCGGGTGGCGCGGCCGACGATGCGGCTGCCGCCGTTACCGGTATCGCGATGGAAGTCGGGTTCGATCACCAGGCGGTACTCGGCTTGCACGATGGTGTCGTGCTCGAGTCGAAGCGCGATCTCGTCGACCATGCCGTGGAGCACGTCGAGTGGGCCGAGGTCGGCGCGCGCGAGCCAGCGCTCCGCGCAGATCCGGTAGCGCTCGACCGCGGTCTCCAGTACCGCGCGCGCCAGGTCTTCCTTGGAGTCGAAGTGGAAGTACATCGCCCCTTTGGTAGCGCGCGAACCTTCCAGAATGCGGTTGAGCGATGCCGCCGCATATCCGCTCTTCCCGAACTCGACGGCCGCGGACTTGATTATCGCCGCGCGTGTCCGGCGCGCCCGCTCTTGCTGCCGTGCCATGCTCGAAACGCCTCCGAACCTTCTCGACGCCGACGGCCAATACAGACCGTTGGCGCGAATTGTGGTTTTAATTCAAACTTTCGGTATGAAAGACTCGCGGTGCCTCGCACAGCGGCCCCGCCACCTGTGAGAACCGCCTCCTCCTGCGGTAGCGACTACCCCTTTGCCGGGAGTTCGCGCACCCATCGCGATCACCTCGGCCTGCAATCGGTCGATGAATTCCGAAACGCCGCACCCTGCACCGGAGCCACGGAAAACGCGGCACCGGTGATTGTTTCGAAATTCACCAGACGATCACCGTACCCGTATTCCCGAGTCGACACGCGGCGATTCGAGTACCCATCCGAACATCCGGTTCGGTTATCCAGATCAGCAAACGAAGCGCAACCGGAATGGTTACATCGGGTACGAATTCCATAGGCGCGCAGCCCGGTTGACCGGCTCACCGGCACCGCCGAAGTTCGCCGAACGGTCGCGAGACCGGCGCCCACCTTGGACCTCTCCATCGCTGCTGCACCCCTGCTCGTCGAAAGATGTTGCGATACAACAGTATTCGACGACCATACGCAACCCCCAGCGTGAACGCCGCTGGGCACCAGGTGTTTACCACCGAATCGTCGGCGGCGTCCGCGTTGTTACCGGCTGCCACCAGCGGCGACCAGGCGCCCCCGACCCGACCCGGGACCACTATTCGGCCCTTCGGCACAGCGTCCGCTAGACTCCGCTGCGCGCCCCTTTAGCTCAGTTGGTAGAGCTGGTGACTTTTAATCACTAGGTCGTAGGTTCGAGTCCTACAGGGGGCACCACGCACCACCACACGTGACCATCGTCACGTGTCGGCGACGTACGCTGAGCTGGACCCGGGCTACCGGGCGCCCACAACCTCAGGCGGAGCCGATGACTTCCTTCGATGATTTGCTCTCCCAAGTTCCCATCGCCCAGATCGCCGACCAGCTCGGTGTCGACCAGGCGACCGCGACAACGGCCGTGCAGGCCGCGCTGCCCACGCTGCTCGGCGGACTCCAGGCCAACGCCGCCCAGCCACAGGGCGCGGCATCACTGCTCGGCGCGCTCGACAACCACGGCGGCCTCGTCGAAGGCGAAGGCGCGGTGGATCTGCGGCAGGTGGATGTCGGTGACGGCGAGAAGATCGTCGACAATGTCTTCGGCGACGAAAAGAACACTGTCATCAGCGCACTCGGCGCGGGCGGCGGAACCGGTGGCAACGATCTGATCGGCAAGCTGCTGCCCATCCTGGCCCCGATCGTGCTCGCCTACATGGCCAAACAGCTCACCGGCGGTGGTGCCGCGGCACCACAGCAGACGCAGGCCTCCGGCGGCGGTCTCGGCGATCTGCTCGGCGGGCTGCTCGGCGGGAGCAGTAACACCGGCGGGCTCGGCGGCATGATCGGCGAGGCGCTGTCGAAGAACGGCAGCGGTGGCCTCGGCGGCCTGCTCGGCGGGAAGCGCTGACACTGTTCATCTACCTGTAGCTAACGTCGCGAGGCCCGCAGCGATAGTCCCTATGCTGCGGGCCGAACGCCTAGACTCGTCAGCACGACCATCGGGCCGATCCGCGAGTTGTGGCGTTGCTCAATATCGCCGGAAAATGGCTCTGTTGCGTTTCGCATCACACCTACGGTGCCGTAAGGTATGGCCGCATCGCGACGTTCGACCGCAAGCACGACAGCGAAGGGTTTTTACATGGCAAGGGATCTGACTCAACTCGAACTGCTCACGGAGTTGGAGCCGGTTGCCGAGGAAAACGTCAACCGCCACATGTCGCTCGCCAAAGAATGGCATCCGCACGACTACGTCCCGTGGGACGAGGGCCGCAACTTCGCCGCCATGGGCGGCATCGATTGGGATCCTGAGCAGTCCAAGCTCAGCGAGGTCGCCAAGGCGGCCATGATCACCAACCTGCTCACCGAGGACAATCTGCCGTCCTACCACCGTGAGATCGCCGAGAACTTCTCCCAGGACGGCGCCTGGGGCACCTGGGTCGGTCGCTGGACCGCCGAGGAGAACCGGCACGGCATCGTGATGCGCGATTACCTGGTCGTCACCCGTGGCGTGGATCCGGTCGCCCTCGAAGAGGCGCGGATGATCCACATGACCAACGGCTTCGCCTCCCCCGCAGAGGTCGACGCGGGCTTCCTGCACTCGGTCGCCTACGTGACCTTCCAGGAACTGGCCACCCGGGTGAGCCACCGCAACACCGGCAAGGTCTGTGACGACCCGATCGCCGACCGCATGCTGCAGCGCGTCGCCGCCGACGAGAACCTGCACATGATCTTCTACCGCAACCTCTGCGGCGCGGCGATGGACCTGAGCCCCGACCAGACCATCGAAGCGATCTCGATGATCGTCGAGAACTTCCAGATGCCCGGTGCGGGCATGCCGAACTTCCGTCGCAACGGCGTACTCATGGCCAAGCACGGCATCTACGACCTGCGCCAGCACCTCGAAGAGGTCGTGCAGCCGGTGCTCAAGAAGTGGAATGTCTTCGACCGCACCGATTTCACCGCCCGCGGCGAGGCCACTCGTGAGCGGCTGGCCGGCTTCCTGGAGAAGCTGGGCGAGGACGTGCTGAAGTTCGAGGAGCAGCGCGACCGGATGCTCGCCCGCGAAGCCAAGAAGCGCGAGATGATCAGCGTCTAGGTCTGCCCAAGTAAAAGCGCCGCCCACCTTCGCAGGTGGGCGGCGCTTTTTGTGCGAGCTACTTGATCGGAAGGGCGCCGTCGGCGCTGCCGACATCGGTGATCTTCCAGGCCTGGCCCGCGTCGACGGTGATGTTGTAGGTGACGGTGTTGCGCAGGCCGTCGGGGTTCTGGGCGTTGGTGGTGCTCACGTCCACGAAGGCGGCGACCTTGTAGACCTCGCCCTCCTGCGAGAGCACCTTCGCGGTGATCGGCGTCGCGGTGGAGGTCCACTTCAGCGGGATGATGATCTGCTCGAGCTTGGCGCCGGTGGCGTCGAACTTCTTCGACAGCTCGGGCGAAGTGCCTGCCTTGAGCTTGGCGACCCAGGCGTTGACGTCCTGATAGTTCAGGCTCGCCGAGCCGACGGAGTAGTCGAGGGCGATCTGCTCGGCCTTCGCGTTGTCGGCGGCCTGGTCCTTCGTGTCGGAGATCTCCGAGCGGGCCGAGCCGAGCAGCACGCCGAGCACGAGCGCGATGATCGCGAGGACGGCGATCACACCGCCGCCGACCAGCGAGGAAACGCGCACGGCGACGGTGCCCTTCGCGGGCTCGGCGGGGGTTTTCGTGAGGTCGGTGGCGCCTTCGTTGCTTTCGGCCATGGGGGTCTTCTTCTCCGATTACGTGGGGACAGCGCACCGCCGGAGGCGACGATGCCAGCTTGTCCAGGCTACTGAGTCGCGAACAATGCTCGTACTGCGAGTAACAGGTAAACCGAGGTGCGCGGTCGTGATGGCGGTCATGACCCGGGCAAAGTCCTCGATGCGCGAGATCGATCACATCGAGCCGGATGAGAGAATGGCAGCCGTGACTACCACGATGCCCCAGGCGCCGACGGCGCTGCGGATCGGGCCCTACCCGGTCGATCCGCCGGTCGTGCTCGCGCCCATGGCGGGCATCACCAACCGCGCCTTCCGCAGACTGTGCCGGGAGTTCGGCAGCGCGACCTCGATCTACGTGTGCGAGATGATCACCGCACGCGCGGTGGTCGAGCGCAACGAGAAGACGCTGCACATGATGTCGTTCGACGCCGACGAGCATCCGCGCTCGATGCAGCTCTACGGGGTGGATCCCAAGACGCTGGGTGAAGCGGTGCGGATCATCGTGGGCGAGGGCTGGGCCGATCACATCGACCTCAATCTGGGCTGCCCGGTCCGCAAGGTGACCAAGCTCGGTGGTGGCTCGGCGCTGCCGTACAAGCGCAGGCTGTTCGCCAATATCGTCCGCGAGATGGTGGCCGCGGCCGAACCCGCCGGCGTGCCGGTGACCTTCAAGTTCCGCGTCGGCATCGATGACGACCACCACACCTACCTCGACACCGGCCGCATCGCCGAGGCCGAGGGCGCTGCCGCCGTGGCGCTGCACGCGCGCACCGCGGCCCAGCTGTACTCGGGCGCGGCCGACTGGTCGGCCATCGCCCGGCTCAAGGAAGCCGTCACCTCCATCCCGGTGCTCGGCAACGGCGATATCTTCACCGCCGACGACGCGCTGCGGATGATGCACGAAACCGGCTGCGACGGCGTGGTTGTCGGCCGCGGCTGCCTGGGCAGGCCGTGGCTGTTCGCCGAACTCAGCGCGGCCCTGCGCGGCGAACCGATCCCCGAGGGGCCGACGCTCGGCCGCGTCGGCGAGATCCTGGTGCGCCACGCCACCCTGCTCACCGAACACGACGGTGAGGACAAGGCCATGCGCGATATCCGCAAGCACATGGCCTGGTACCTGATGGGGTTCCCGGTCGGCTCACAGCTGCGGCGCAGCTTCGCCACGGTGTCGAAGCTGTCGCAGATCGAGGAGCTCGTCGGACAGCTCGACCCGACGGTGCCGTTCCCCACGGACGCGCTCGGTCCGCGCGGTCGGCAGGGTTCGCCGCAGACCAAGGTCGTGCTCCCCGAGGGCTGGCTCGACGATCCCGAGGACGACACCGTCCCCGCGGCGGCCGATGTGATGCACAGCGGCGGTTGAGGACGCGCGGGGGCGCGATCCGGCGCCGATAACAAGCTGACATCAATTCGTAAGCCATCGCTATTTCGGGCCACAGCACGCGCTCGAGCAGGGCTTTCCGTCCGGTCTTCGAGTGTCGCGATCACATCGTCAGCGATTCCGGTGTGCACTGGAGTGGCCACTCGTGGCGGAATCGTTATCATTGCGGGATCGTTCGACTTCGGTTCGAATCGGGGCCGGGCGATGACGCGCAGGCTGCGCCAGATAGAGAAGTGAGGTTCGTTGGTGGGTGACGATCGGCGCGGGCGTACGCCCCGGCCCGGAAATCGCGCCCCCTGGGAGCGCTACCCGACGGCCGAACCCACCGAGCAACCGGAAACCGGCTCGCGACGGTCCCGGCACGCGGACGCGGCGCAGGACGCCGCCCCGCTGACCGTCGCCGACCTCGTCAACCGGGTCGACAGCGAACGCACCCGACGCGGCAGACGCGTGCCCCCCACCGAAAGCGCCGACCCCGACTCGCGTGCGGGCCGCCGCGCCCGCGAACAGGCGCCGCGCCCCACCCCGCGCCCCGATATCGCCCCACGCACCGACGGCTCCCCCGTCGTCGACGACATCGCGGGTACGCCGTCGCATCGCGCCGAATCCCCCGCCGACCGCACCGCAACCACCGCGCTGCCCGCCCAGCCGAACCAGCAGCCGCGCACCGCCGCCCCAGCGCGGCGGGTGGGTCCCGTCGACCCCCCCACCGACATCCTGCCCACGGTCGCCCCCGCCCCTGAGCCCGAGCGGGCAAGGCCGGTCAAAACCGCGTCCGCCGCACCGCCACGTCGGCCGGGCAGTCGCGCGGGTACGAACGACCGCCGGAGCAAGCAGGCACGGTATGCCGGACGGGTCGCGCTGACGGTCGTCGCGGTACTCGCGCTGGTGATCACCGGCGGCGGCTGGAGCTATCTCCAGGCCACCGGCAACAGCCTCAATCAAATCGACGCCCTCGGTGGCGGCGCCTCCGGTGACGTGCTCGACGGCGATATGCAGCTCGGCGACGAGAACTACCTCATCGTCGGCACCGATACCAGAGCCGGCGTCAACGCCGACATGGGCGCGGGCTCGGCCACCGACACCGAAGGCGCCCGCGCCGACACGGCGATGCTGGTGCACATCCCGAAGAACCGTTCGCGCGTGGTGGTCGTGTCGTTCCCGCGTGACCTCGACGTCACCCGCCCGGTGTGCGCGGGCTGGGACAACGAGAAGGCCGCCTACACCGACCAGAAGTTCCCCTCGGCCATGGGCGACAAGCTCAACGCCGTGTACGCCCTCGGTGGCCCCAAATGCCTCGTCGACGTGGTGCGCAAGATGTCGGGCCTGACCATCGGCCACTTCATCGGCATCGACTTCGCCGGTTTCGAGGCCATGGTCGACCAGGTCGACGGTGTCGAGGTGTGCTCGACCAAGCCGATCATCGATGGTGTGCTCGGCCCGGTGCTCGAGACCTCCGGCAAGCAGCGGGTCAACGGCGAGACCGCGCTCAACTACGTGCGCGCCAGGCACGTGATCGGCGAGGAACGCAGCGACTACGACCGGATCAACCGGCAGCAGCGCTTCCTCGCGTCGCTGTTGCGTGGGGCGTTGTCGAGCAAGGTCCTCTTCGATCCTGGCAAGCTCAACGGGTTCATCCAGGAGTTCTCCAACCACACCTTCGTCGACAAGGTGACCCCGCAGGACCTGCTGCTGCTCGGCCGTTCGCTGCAGAAGATGGACGCGGGCGCGGTGACCTTCCTGACCATCCCGACCGCGGGCACCACCGCATACGGCAACGAGATTCCGCGCGAATCCGACATCAAGGCGATCTTCCGCGCCGTCATCGACGATCAGCCGCTGCCGGGCGAGACCAAGGCGCCCGAAGTCGAGAGCTCGGCGCCGTCACCGGCCCCGGTCGCGCCGAAGCAGTACGCGGTGGCCCCCGGCACGATGTCGCTGCTGGTATCCAACGGTTCGGGCACGGCGGGCGCGGCCAAGACCGTCGCCTCCAAGCTCGGCTATCAGGGCTTCGGGATCTACAGCACCGGCAACTACTCCGGCGGCCAGTCGCAGACCTCCAAGATCCGTTTCGCCGCTGGGCTGGAGGCCGAGGCGGCCACCGTCGCGAGCACCATCCCCGGCGCGGTCCTGGAACAGGCCAACGAGCTGGGCAGCATCATCGAAGTGGTGGTCGGTGCCGATTTCGGCGGCACGGTCCGCACTGCTACCGCGGTCGGCGCGGAACTGCCGAACGTGCCGATCGGTGAGCCGCACAGCGCGGGTCCGGTCGCGCTGCCGTCCGATCTCGAGCACATGAACGCCGCCGACGACACCTGCAAGTAGGCGTTACCTCCGCTGACCTGCCATGACACTGCCACGCGGCATTAACCCGGTGTTGGGTGACAGGGGTCCGGGTACCCACTAGGGTTTGCAATCATGCGTGTCATCTACAACGAGCAAATGGCCGACCTCGCCAACCTCCTTGGTGAGATGGCCGGTCTCGCTGGCCAGGCCATGGAACAGGCCACCCAGTCGCTGCTCCAGGCCGACCTGGGTCTGGCCGAGCAGGTCATCGGTGAGCAGGATCAGATCTCGGTGATGATCACCGAGGCCGAGGAGAAGGCCTTCGCGCTGCTCGCCCTGCAGGCCCCCGTCGCGGGCGACCTGCGTCAGGTCGTCAGCGCGATCCAGATCGTCGCCGATGTCAACCGGATGGGCGCGCTCGCGCTGCACGTCGCCAAGGTGACCCGCCGCCGCCACCCCGCCCACGCCCTGCCCGAGTCGGTCAACGGCTACTTCGCGGAGATGGGCCGCATCGCGGTCAACATGGGCGCGGGCGCCAAAGAGGTGCTCGAGACCCGCGACCCCGAGCGCGCCGCCCAGCTCAACCAGGACGACGAGGCGATGGACGACCTCCACCGCCACCTGTTCACCCTCCTGATGGACCGTGACTGGAAGTACGGTGTGGCCGCCGCTGTGGACGTCACCCTGCTCGGCCGCTACTACGAGCGCTTCGCCGACCACGCCGTGGAGATCGGCCGCCGCGTGATCTTCCTGGTCACCGGTGTCCTCCCAGGTGACGAGGACCTCGAAACCAGCTGAGAGCTGTCCCGGCTCCCCGCGTATTCAGGCCAGACCTGAGTCGCGGGGAGTTTGCGTCGGCGGCCGGACTGTTGTCGCGGGTCAGGTCCGCCTGCACCCGGCGAGTTACCGATGTGCGGACGAAATCTCTTGTCCTGCAACGCGAAAGGCCCGTGCAGTCGCTGCACGGGCCTTTCGCGTATTCACTTCTTACCCGAAGCGGCCGGAGATGTAGTCCTCCGTGGCGCGCTGGGTGGGGTTGGAGAAGATCTTCTCGGTGTCGTCGATCTCGATCAGACGGCCGGGCTTGCCCTGCGCCTCGAGGTTGAAGAAACCGGTCTGGTCACTCACGCGGGCGGCCTGCTGCATGTTGTGCGTGACGATGACGATCGTGAACTCTTTCTTGAGCTCGGTGATCAGGTCCTCGATCGCCAGGGTGGAGATCGGGTCCAGGGCCGAACACGGCTCGTCCATCAGCAGGACGTCGGGCGAGACCGCGATGGCGCGGGCGATGCACAGACGCTGCTGCTGACCACCGGAGAGGCTGCCACCGGGCTTGTCGAGCCGGTCCTTGACCTCGTTCCAGAGGTTGGCGCCCTTGAGCGAGCGCTCGGCGACCTCGTCGAGTTCCTTCTTGTTGCGCACGCCCTGCAGCTTGAGCCCGGCCACCACATTGTCGCGAATCGACATGGTGGGGAACGGGTTCGGGCGCTGGAACACCATGCCGATGGTGCGGCGCACGCCGACCGGGTCGATCGAGGAGCTGTAGATGTCCTCGCCGTCGAGCAGCACGGCACCTTCGACGCGAGCGTTCGGGGTCACCTCGTGCATGCGGTTGAGCGAGCGCAGCACGGTGGACTTGCCACAGCCGGAGGGACCGATGAAGGCGGTGACGCTGCGCGGCAGCACGGTCAGTTCCACATTCGCCACGGCGTGGAAGCTGCCGTAATAGATGTTGAGATCTTTGACGTCGATCCGCTTGGCCATGAGAAGTATTCCGTTCGCTTCTATCGGTTCCGGGTGAGCAGCTTGTTGACGCCGGCGGCAGCCAGGTACAGCAGGGCGATCATGAGGATCAGCGTGAACGCCGCACCCCAGACACGTTCGCGGCCGGCGGCCTCCGGGTTGGCCAGCTCTTGGTAGATCAGCAGCGGCAGCGAAGCCATGTTGCCGTCGAAGATGTTCTGGTTGATCGACTTGCTGTAGCCGACCAGCACGAGCACCGGCGCGGTCTCACCCATGACGCGGGCCACGGAGAGCAGGATGCCGGAGATCATGCCGGGCGCGGCCGTGGGAATGACGATCCGCAGGATGGTCTTCCACTTCGGCACACCGAGCGCGTAGGACGCCTCACGCAACTCGTCGGGCACCAGCTTCAACATTTCCTCGGTGCTGCGCACCACGACCGGCAGCATCAGCAGCACCAGCGCGAGCGAGACGGCGAAGGAGCTCTGCGGCATGCCGAAAGTGGCGATCCAGAGCGCGAAGATGAACAGTGCGGCGACGATCGAGGGCACACCGGCCAGAATGTCAACCATGAAGGTGGTGACCTTCGCGAGTCGACCGCGACCGTATTCGACCAGGTAGACCGCGCCCATGATGCCCAGCGGCACCGCGATCACGGAGGCGACCGTCGCCTGGACGATGGTGCCGTAGATGGCGTGGTAGACACCGCCACCGGTCTGGTCGGGCAGGATGCCCTTCTGCGAATTGAACCACCAGTCCGACGAGATGACCGCGGTGAAACCCTTGCTGATCACCAGGCCGAGCACCCACACCAGGGGGATCAGCGCGATGAGGAAGCAGAGGGTCACCAGGCCGGTGGCGATGTTGTTCTTGATCCGCCTGCCGGTACTGACGTGCCGGAAGGTCGGCGCCTTGAGCGGCTTGTCGAGCGTCGTCGTGGTGGTCATCAGCCGTTCACCTTTCCACCGGAGGCCAGGCGGGCCAGCGCGTTGACGACGAAGGTCAGCGCGAACAGAACGAAGCCGGCCGCGATATAGGCGCCGGTGGGCAGCGGTGAACTGAACTCCGAGGCCGCCGAGGCGATCTTGGAGGCGAAGGTGTAGCCGCCGTCGAACAGCGACCAGGTACCCGCGTTGCTCGCGGTACGCAGCACGACAAGGACGGCGATCGTCTCACCGAGGGCGCGGCCGAGGCCGAGCATGGAACCCGCGATCACACCGCTGCGGCCGTAGGGCAGCACGGTCATCCGCACGACTTCCCACTTGGTGGCGCCGAGCGCCTGCGCGGCTTCGATGTGCGCGCGGGGCGTGAGCGCGAACACCTCGCGGGCCACCGAGGTGATGATCGGCAGGATCATCACCGCGAGCACGACGCCCGCGGTGAAGATGGTGCCGCCGCCCGCGATCGAGACATTGCCGTCGGAGAACAGGAAGAACCAGCCAAGGTTCTCGTTCAGGAATTCCTGCACCGGCGCGATCTGCGGCGCCAGCACGAGGAAGCCCCACAGACCGAACACGATCGAGGGCACCGCGGCGAGCAGGTCGATCAGCATCGTGAACGGCCTGCCGAGTCGCGACGGCGCGTAGTGCGTCAGGAACAGCGCGATACCGACACCGATCGGCACCGCGACGATGAGCGCGAACACCGAGCTCAAGACCGTGACCATGAACAGGTCGCGGATACCGAAGCGGAGATTGTTGGCGTCACCGGTCGAGAACTCGGTGCTGGTGAAGAAGTTGGCGTTGTCGGCCATGAGCGAGGGGACCGCGCGGATCAGCAGGAACAGCGCGATCAACGCGATGGCGGCGACGATCGTCGCGCCCGCCGCGGTGGCCGTCCACCGGAAGATCGTCTCGGCGTTCAGGCGGCCGGTACGACCCCCGTCAGGGGCCTTGTCGATTTTCGGTTCGGTCGGCATATTCGCAGTATCTCCGGCCGCCCGTGGGCCCGTCGAATTCGACGAGCCCACCGCGGTCACCTCAGGGTGCATGGTCATGGCCAGAAAGCGATCAGGAAATGGCGTTGATCGCGGTGGTCAGCTTGGTCTTGAACGCGTCGGGCAGCGGCACGTAGCCTGCCTCGGTCAGACCGGACTGGCCGTTGGTGACGGCCGAGGTCAGGAACGCCTTGACGGCCTTGCTGGTCTCGGCGTCGGCGTACTTGGAGCACACGACCTCGTAGGTGGCCATGACGATCGGGTACGAGCCGGCGACGGTCGGCTTGTAGAACGAGCTGGTGTCGAGGACCAGGTCGTTGCCCTCGCCCTTGACCTTCACGCCGTCGATGGCCTTGGCGGCGGTCTCGGCCGACAGCTTCACCGGGTCCTTGCTCGCGGAGGTGATGATCTGCGAGATGGACAGGTTCTGCGCCTTGGCGAAGGACCACTCGTTGTAGGTGATCGAGTTCTTGGTGTTCTTGATCGCGGCCGAGGTGCCCTCGTTGCCCTTGGCGCCTTCACCGACGCCACCGTTGAAGGTCTTGCCGCCGCCCTTGCCCCACGCGCCGTCCGAGGCCGCGTCGAGGTAGAGCTGGAAGTTGTCGGTGGTGCCCGACTCGTCGGAGCGGAAGATCACGGCGATCTTCTCCGAGGGGAGCTTGGCGTTGGGGTTGAGCGCCTTGATCTCGGGGGCATCCCAGGTGGCGACGGAGCCGTTGAACACCTTGGCGGCGGTCGGGCCGTCGAGCACCAGGTCGGTGACGCCGTCGACGTTGTAGGTGATGGCGATCGGGCCGAAGACGGTCGGCAGGTTCCACGCGGGGGCGCCGCAACGCTCCGCGGCCTTGGCCGGCTCTTCCTTCTTGGAGCTCAGCGCCGAGTCGGAGCCACCGAAATCGGTCTGGCCGCCGAGGAACTCGTTGACGCCCGCGCCCGAGCCACTGGAGGTGTAGTTGAGGGTGAAGCCGTCGCAGTTGGCCTCGTACGCGGCGACGAAACGCTCCATGGCGTTCTTCTGCGACGAAGCACCCGACGCCTTGAGCGCCTTCTTGCCACCGCAAGCGACGCTGGTGTTGGCCGCGTTGCTCGGATCGCCACCGGTGTTGTCGTCACTGCCACAGGCGGCCAGGGTCATGGCGCCCACGGCGAAGACGCCGACCAGGGCACTGGTGCGCTTGAAGTTCACTTTTCCTCCGACAATGCTGGGTGTCTCACTCGGTCCCTCACCGGCCCGAGTGAGGCTGGCTGGCGCTCGCTGTCCCGGAGGAATGCGCGCACCAGGCGACGACGGTGCCGCCCAGAAGTAACCTAAGGTCGTCCGGTTGACAGTTGGCCCGATGTGGGTTAACGGAGAATGAACAGCCCGGCGCGATCAGTGCCCTGTATGTGACGTTAGCCCCAGTTTTACTCGCGCTTACCCGGTCATCCTCGCAATATTCTCCTGGCGCCCGAGAATTCATCTCGCATGTGAGGTGTCTCGCATCAGGGCAGCGAGTACGCGACATCGACGTGGGCGGTGGCGAATCCGAGCTTGGTATAGGTGTGCACGGCGGCGGTGTTGTCGGCCTCGGTGTAGAGCAGGACTTCGGTGGATCCAGCCGCGCGCAGGTGCCGCAGACCGGCCAGCGTGAGCAGTCGGCCGAGGCCACGCCCCTGCGCCGACGGGTCGATGCCGACCACGTACACCTCACCGGCGGGCGCGGCGTCGGGAGCCTGTTTGGTCCAGTGGAAACCGAGCAGGCGGTCGGGGTCGGCGGCGTCGAAAGCCAGAAACAGACCGGCCGGTTCGAACCAGGATTCCGCGCGGCGGGCGGCGATATCGCGCTCGGCCCAGCCGCCCTGCTCGGGATGCCAGGCGAACGCCGCGTTGTTCACGCGCAGGAGCTCGAGGTCGTCCACGGGGCCCGCGTAGGTGCGCACGATGAGGTCTTCGGGGATCTCGAGTTCCGGTAGCTCCGGAGTTGCCAGCGAGCGGCGCATCTGCCACAGCTCACGGGCCGTTTTCAGGCCGAGGCCGGTTGCCAGCGCCCTGGCCGCGGGCAGGTCACCGTGTGCCCACACTCGCGCGCCCGGTCCACCCTCGGTCAGCGCGGCGCGGACCAGATCCGCGCCGATGCCTGCCCCCCGCGCGGCCGGGGCGACGGCGACCTCGGCCATCGCGGGGTGTTCGTCATGTGCCGCAACAAGATTCGCGTAGCCGACCACCTCGCCCGCGCGTTTCGCGAGCACATGCCTTGTCGACGGGTCAGCCTCGGCCAGCGACAGCACAGCTTGCTCGGAGACCGGGGCGACACCGTCGATGCCGGCGGCGCGTTCGAGCAGTTCGCGCACCTTTTTCGCGGTGCCGGGCTCGACCCGATCGGTCCAAGTCAAGGTTGCTGTGTCCGGCATCGCCATCCTCCTCGGTGTGCGGCCGGGTCCACCGCGCGGTCGGCCCGAGCGCTGGTGCTGCACCCCGACCACCGTATTGCGACGCGCCGACCGGCGCCACCACACGGTGTCGACCTGCTACCGCGCAGCGCCGACCGTGTTACTGCGCGGTGCCGTTGACCGGGACGTAGGAGTCGTCGCCGTCGATGTCCTCGTCGACGAAGGTCACCGCGGGCTCGCCCTTGGCTGTCGCAGTCCGGGCCGGGCGCACGGCCTTGTAGCCGACATTGCGCACGGTGCCGATCAGCGACTCGTACTCGGTGCCGAGCTTGGCGCGCAGGCGTCGCACGTGCACGTCGACGGTGCGGGTGCCTCCGAAGAAGTCGTAGCCCCAGACCTCCTGCAGCAGCTGCGCGCGGGTGAACACCCGGCCCGCGTGCTGTGCGAGGTACTTGAGCAGCTCGAATTCCTTGTAGGTGAGGTCGAGCGGGCGACCACGCAGGCGCGCGGTGTAGGTGCCCTCGTCGATCACCAGCTCACCCAGGGTGATCTTGCCGGTGTTCTCCGGGCTGGCGACCCCACCGTTGCGCCCGACCAGCAGCCGCAAGCGCGCGTCGAGCTCGGCGGGCCCGGTGCCGGGCAGCAGGATGTCGTCCAGGCCCCAGTCCGCGTTGACGGCCACCAGGCCGCCCTCGGTGAGGACCGCGACCACCGGCACCGAGGACCCGGTGCTCCCGAGCAGCCGGCACAGACCGCGCGCGGCGGCCAGGTCGGTGCGGGCGTCGACCAGCGCGACATCCGCGCTGCTCGCCTCCAGCAGGGACGACACCTCGGTCGGCGCGGGCCGGACGTTGTGCGCCAGAAGCGTCAACGACGGCAGGACCGCATCCGGGTTGGGGTCGGAGGTCAGTAGGAGCAGCTCCATGGGGCTCTCCTCCTATCTCGTTGCTCCGCGGACGACAGCAGCCGCGTAGCTACGTCGCCGAAACACAGGTTAAGTCGTGTGCAACATTAGCGCCTACACAGCCACTACCTCGCAACACGGCGTCCATTTTGTGTCGTTCGCTCCGGTCCCGGTCGCGGGCCGTCCCGCTTCTGGACTGAGTGGAGGGTGCGACGAAGGAGTACCCGGGGGGAGGGAAGAAGTGGGACCAGGGGCCCGCGACCCGCGGCGCCAGCCGCTAGTGTCACGGCATGCGCAAGCTGATCATCGGGCTTCTCTGCCTGGCCGGTTTGGCGGTGGTCATCGATTTCGGCACCGCCGCCTACACCGAGTACCACGTCTCCCGGCAACTGCGGACAGGCGCGGATCTGTCCGCCGATCCGGAAGTCACGTTCCACGGGTTCCCGTTCATCGCCCAGGCGATGAACGGCCGCTACGACGACGTGACGATCCGCGCCCGTGGCGTGCGCCCCGACATCCCCGGCGAGGTCGGCATCGAGGCGAAGCTGCAGGGCTTGCACGCCCCCGCGGGTGAGTTGCTCGACGGCGCGGCGCGCAATGTGCAGGTCGACCGGATCGACGCGTTGATGCGTTTCGAGCCGACCGAGCTCGGCAAACTGTTCGGCATCCCGGACCTGCAGGTCCACACCCCGCCCGCCGACAAGTCCGACGGCACGGGCGGCTCCGGCGGCTCCGGGATGACCACCGCGGGCGTGCTCGTTCTCAAGGGCACCTTGCCGACCGCGGCGAACGGTCGTGTTCTCCCCGCGGGCGTCACCCCGTCCAGTTCCGCGACGCGCGTCCCGGTGCAGATCCAGGCCGACCTGCTGCTCGAGGGCGACACGGTTCGCATCCAGGCGACCGGTTTCTACACCGACACCACCGGCCCCGTCGACACCACCGCCGCCGTGACCACCGATTCGAAGATCCCCGAGACCGATCACGCCGCGGTCCTCGCCCGGTTCAGCCGTACGATCGATATCAAGGAGTTGCCGTTCGGCGTCGCACCGAATGAGGTGTCGGCGCTCGGCGGCCAGATCGTTGTCGAGGGTGTCGGCCGCAATGTCACCATCGACCTGGACCGATTGCAGCAACCATGATCGAGTTAGCCATTCTGGCCGTCGTCATCGCGGCCGCTGTCGCGGTCGGCGTGTACCTCTCGCGCAGGCAGGGACAGGTTCGTCCCGCCACCCTCGACCCCGAGACCGAGCAGCGCGCACGCTTGCTCGGCGCCGCGGGCGTGACCGGCGAGGCCCCTGCGGTACTGCACTTCTCGGCCGACTGGTGCGGCCCGTGTGACGCTGTCCGCCGGGTCGTCGCCGGCGTCACCGCCGAGCTGTCCGAATCCCCGAATGCCCCGCGCGACATCGAGGTCGATATCGACGCCGACCCCGCGCTGGCCCGCGAACTCAACGTCCTGTCGCTGCCGACCACCTTCGTCTTCGACGCCGAAGGCAAGGAACGCTTCCGCATCTCCGGCGTCCCGAAAGCCGGCGACCTCCGCACCGCCCTCGAACCCCTGACGGTGTAGTTTGGCGGCTGGCGCCGCGGGTTTGCGGCCTCTGGTCCCGGTTCTTCCCTCCCTCCGGGCACTCCTTCGTCGCACCCTCCACTCAGTCCAGAACCGGGACGGCCGCAAACCAGGGCGACGGCTGGCGCCGGTACTGAGCCCAGGACGGTCGACAACTGTGATCCAGCCCCCTATTCAGGGGGCCCGAGACATTCCCCGGGGAGACCGGGTAAACTACTTCTCGTGCAAACCGACCACGAGCTGATGCTCACCCGACGCCGCACAGTTGACCTGTGTCGCCTCGGTGGTTGTTGCTGCCTGTGCTGCTGACCGATCGGCTTTTTCTCTCCCGAGATTTCTGACGTCGATCTATGCCCGCCGTGCGAGTGATCCCTCGGATCCCCCGGTGACCAGGCAGATCCTTGACTTACTGACAAGCCCAGGAGTTCGCACAATGACCAATTCCTCGCAATCCCCACCTCGCGTCGACGTTCGCGGGCCGCGTTTCGTGGCCTGGATCACCACCGGCGTGCTCGTACTCGTGCTCGCAGTCAGTGCCTTCTCGCCCGCCGCGGCCGCGATCCTGATCGGCCTGCAGGCCGTCGTCTTCGCGATCGGCGCGGTCGCGGGCCCTGCCAAGCACCCCTACGGCCGGATCTACGCCGCGCTCGTCGCGCCGCGAAACGGTCCGCCCACCGAGACCGAGCCCGTGCCCCCGCTGCGTTTCGCGCAAGCGCTCGGCTTCGTGTTCGCCGGTCTCTCCCTGCTGGGCTTCGCGCTCGGCTCCTCGATCGTCGGCGCGGTGTTCGCCGGCTTCGCCCTGTTCGCGGCGTTCTTGAACGCGGCGTTCGGGGTCTGCCTGGGTTGCCAGATCTACCCACTGGTCGCCCGCTTCCGCCGGTCACCAGCCCCGGCACCGAACTGACCCCCTTGCACGTCATCTCTGAAAGGAACAACATGGCTCGCTCCGATGTCCTGGTCTCCGTTGACTGGGCCGAAGAGAACCTCAACGCCCCCGGCGTCGTCTTCGTCGAGGTCGACGAGGACACCTCCGCCTACGAGGGTGGCCACATCGAAGGCGCCATCCGCCTTGACTGGAAGACCGACCTGCAGGATCAGGTTCGTCGCGACTTCGTGAACCAGGAGCAGTTCTCCGACCTGCTCTCGGCGCGCGGCATCAGCAACGACGACACCGTCGTGCTGTACGGCGGCAACAACAACTGGTTCGCGGCCTACGCCTACTGGTACTTCAAGCTGTACGGCCACAACGACGTCAAGCTCCTCGACGGCGGCCGTAAGAAGTGGGAACTCGACGGTCGTCCGCTTTCGCGTGACGCGGTCTCGCGCCCGGCCACCCAGTACAAGGCCGCCGCGCCCGACCTGAGCATCCGCGCCTTCCGTGACGAGGTCATCGCGGCCATCGGCACCAAGAACCTGGTCGACGTGCGCAGCCCCGACGAGTTCTCGGGCAAGATCCTCGCCCCCGCGCACCTGCCGCAGGAGCAGAGCCAGCGTCCCGGCCACATCCCGGGCGCGATCAACGTGCCGTGGAGCAAGGCCGCGAACGAGGACGGCACCTTCCGCAGCGACGCCGACCTGGCCGAGCTGTACAAGGATGCGGGCCTGGACGGCGAGAAGGAGACCATCGCCTACTGCCGCATCGGCGAGCGTTCCTCGCACACCTGGTTCGTGCTGCAGGAGCTGCTCGGCCACCAGAACGTCAAGAACTACGACGGCAGCTGGACCGAATACGGTTCGCTCGTCGGTGCGCCTATCGAGTTGGGAGCGTAATCAATATGTGTGCAGCACCTACCCAGGGTCAGGCCATTCCGGCCGGCGTCGACGTGGAGAAGGAAACGGTCATCTCCGGCCGTGTCCTGAGCACCGACGGCCAGCCCGTCGGCGGCGCGTTCGTGCGCCTGCTCGACGGCAACGGTGATTTCACCGCCGAGGTCGTCGCCTCGGGCACCGGTGACTTCCGCTTCTTCGCCGCGCCGGGTTCGTGGACCCTGCGCGCGCTGAGCTCGTCGGGCAACGGCTCGGCCGAGGTCAGCCCCGAGGGCGCGGGCATCCACTCCGTGGACGTCGCGGTCGCCAAGTAAGACCTCACAACGGCCCTGGTAGTTCCTGTGCGGGAACTACCAGGGCCGTTTTCGTATCTGTCGCGCGCAGTAGCTAGACTCCGAATGTGGTCATCTTCTTCGAGGTACTCCTTGTCGCCGTGTCGATTCTCATCGGCTGGTTCGGCCTGTACGTCTTCTACCGGCTCTTCACCGAGTCATGAGCGGGCTCGCCGGCGAAGGTAACGACAAGGCCGAGCGAGCGAGCACAGAGCAAGACGCTCCGGCCGAGCGTCGTAGCGGCGACGAAGCAGTCAACGTCGCCGCCGAACGAGCGAAAGAAACCGGCGCCCGAAACATTTCGGTGCTGCCCGGTCTCCCCCTGCCCGAGGACACGGCCAATCTGCGCCTCGGCCCGGATCTGAATCACGCCATGCTGGCCCTGCTGCCGCTGGTCGGTGTGTGGCGCGGCGAGGGCGAAGGCCACCACCCCACCGAGGGCGGCTACCACTTCGGCCAGCAGATCATCGTCTCCCATGACGGCGGCGACTACCTGGCCTGGGAATCACAGACCTGGCGACTCGACACCGACGGCAAGTACACCGGCCCCGACCTGCGCGAGAGCGGCTACTGGCGGGTCGGCGGTGAGGGCACCGACGAGCTGCTCGAACTCCTGCTCACCCACAGCAACGGCGTCATCGAGCTCTACTACGGCAAGGCCCGCAACCAGGCCTCCTGGGAACTCGCCACCGACGTCTCCATCCGCAGCACCTCCGGCGCGGTGGTCGGCGGTGCGAAACGCCTCTACGGCATCGTCGACAACGGCGACCTCGCCTACGTCGAAGAGCGCGTAGACCCCGACGGCGCACTGGTCCCCCGCCTGTCGGCGCGGCTGGCCCGCTACATCGGCTGAGATTTTCGCGAACTCCCCCATCCGGATCGCTCTGGGCGGGGGAGTTCGCGTCTGGAAATGGAGCGACCCCCGAGCCGTTCCACTGCGTTCGGTGAACACGATGGTCCCGGTCGGATCGTCCGGGGGCTCGGGGGTCGGGTACCTGCTTGGGATTCGCTCTCAGCACCGCTGGGGGGATCCCACAGTGGTGCTGCTAGCGAGCAGCCACCTCACGCATCCGTTGAACATACATTCTTCAGACCACCTCCTCTCTTGTGTACTGATGAATCTAGCCCCACCCCCCAACCTCGGCAATCGAATTAATTGCCGTTCTGACCTGGCAATCTGAGACCTAACCCGACCAGTCTGCTCCGCGACCACGCGCGTGAAGTAGACCAAGCCGCTCAGCGAAGGAAGTCGATAACCACGACACATTCGCCGTCGTACCTATCGAGGTCGTCGACTAGCCAGCTTTCGTCGGGCCGGATCCGATGAAACCTGAACGTGCCGTTGGTTTCGTTGGTCGCGATGATGCATCGCAGCGGAATCGGCGTGCTCAGTTCACCGGCCAGTCGCCCGACTCCTCGAGCCAGTGCGATCCCTTGTCTCAGCAGAGTTCGCTGCGCGCCGAAGCCGATGATCGGCCCGTCCGCAGAGGTAGTCGCCACCGGCACAAAATCTTCCAGATGCATGCTGGTATGAAGGCATTCCCACCCGGTGAGATCTTGATGGCGTCTCGCCGCGTCATCAGCCTGCGCAGGCACCGGGGCCCAGCACACCACCTCGCCGCGGCATCCGATCCCGGCATCAACCCGTGCCCGCAACCCAGATGCCAAGCCCTCGTTCGGATCCAGCCCCACGAAGCCGCCCTGCACATCGAGCAGTCTCGCTGCTCGATCGTTCATCGTCACTGTCAGCACGTGCAAAGCTATCGCGCGACCGAGGTCGAGCAGACTACGCGAACACTTCCGACAAGGAACCAGCTGTCAGAACCCGCCTGGCCCACAGGTGGAGTTGCTCTGCATCAGCCAGCTGAACCCGCTCGGTCACGGCACCCGGCAACGGACCGAACTTGACCGTCAACTGCTCGACCAGCATCTCGACACGACCCGCCGCGCGCCCACGCGCCTCCCCGCGCGCTTCCAGCCGTTCCGCTGTGGTCATCACAACTTCCTTCGCTCGGGGACCGAGACGATCGGTCAAGGGCTGCAGATCAGCGACGCTCACATCACCGACGATGAACAGATACGTCACCAAAATGTCGAACTCCCGGGCACCCGAAGGACCATCCAACAGCGCCCGCAGCTCGTCAACCACCTCCATGATATCCGAGCCGAGGTGCGGATTACCTGGTCCGATCTTGTGCATGATCAGCATCAGCCGCGCCGCCGGAGTCAACTCGCGTGCCCGCAACGCCGCGACATCCAGTGGGGCGACGTCATCGAGAAGGAACTCGAACCGAGGCAGATACCGATCCAGCAGGCCGCGCGCGGAGCCATCGAGGTCGATCAGATCACCGAGCTGGGTGGGAGCCGTCCAGCGCAGACCCGTATGGGTGCTGTGCACCACAAGCGGGACAACAACGGGAAGCACCTGCGGCGTCGGGTTCTCGTCCAGATGCCGACGCCAGATATTGACCACATAGCTGAGCATCCGGAAGGCCATCAGTTGGTCACTGCACGACTGATGCTCGATCAATATGTAGAGGTAGGCGCCGCGGTCGTCGATCGTGGTCCGGTAGAGGACATCGCTGTACTGCGAACGGAGGTCCTCGGTGATGAAACTGCCCGGCACCAACACCATCCCGTCGAAATCGATGCGAGCGGCGAGCTCGGCATCGATGTTGACCCGGATCTCACTGGCCGCGTCGGCCGCACGACTGAGGACCTGACGAGCGTAGGCATCGTGCGGGTTCGACGGCTTCTTGGTCATAGCGAAACGCTACCTCTCCCGTCCGGCGCGCCGCCAATTAGATCATGTTGCGCAGCACCGCTATTCGACTGAGCACAGGCTTCGTCAGGTCGGACCTGAGCGGTGTCGACTAACAGCGCATCACTGTTCTCCACTACTCACGTCTCATGAAGACAGTGATAGAACCCTCCACAGCAGGCAACGGAATCGGCGAGTCGATCCTCGACGGTAACCTCCTCGATTCGAGGATCCGGAAAGTCCGCAATTACCTCAGCGCCTACACAGCTCACCGAGTCCGCATCCTCGTCTGAAATCGCGCCAAAGACCTCTCCCCATAGGGCGCGGTTGACGGAAAGAACGAGACTGGCTGCGGGTATTGAATTGACCGGTTGCACTACGACGCCGACCTTGATTCGAGGACTTGGTTCAACGTATCGAAACTTGCCATTGGAAACGGCATACCCCACCGCTCGAGGTAACCCGCCTCCCCCCAGGTATCGAGCACGATGCTGCCCACGAGCTGGACCGAGTTGACGAAGTCGATGAGCGACACCACCCCGCTCCATTTCACCCCGCCCTCCTCCCAGGTCGTATCGTCGGTAGCGCCAAAACGTACCAACTGAAGGTATACGCGATCATTTTGAAATGATGCACCGGAGAGAAATGCTCACGTACACCCACCACCGAGGTCGAACGTACAGGTCGCCCAGCCACGTCCGTCCAACTCCCATCCCAACGCAAACGATTTCACTTGGCTCACACCGATATTCCCTACTTCGCTTCCAACCTCGATTTACTGTAGGCGACGCTGAATACCTGCAGTTACGTCAGAATTTCGAAATTCCGTCTCACGGGATTTAATCCGATATGGCGTCAGTGCCACTCGGGCTGCCATGACGCGTGACCATCTATGGTCACAGCGCCGGTGGCGTCGACAGTGACAATCGTGTCGGCGCGGTGGTCGGTGGGGAGTTGGTGGGTGACGACTACGACTGTGCGGTCGGGGTCGACGAGGCCGCTGTTCGCGTCGAGTAGGTCGCGTAGGAGGTGGTCGCCTTCGGTGGCGGACAGGTGCTCGGTTGGTTCGTCGAGGAGCAGGGTGTGGGCGGGGGCGACGAGGGCGCGGGCGAGCAGGATTCGGCGGCGTTGACCGCCCGAGACGGCGGCGGCGCCTGCGATGAGCGAGGTATGGATCCCGTCGGGTAGTGAATCCAGCCAGAGTCCGAGACCGACTGTGCGCAAGGCACTTTCGGCCTCTTCGGTGGTGAGGCTGCCGCGGGCCACGCGCAGGTTCTCCAGGATCGAGGTGCCGAACAGGTGGGCGTCCTCGGCGAAGAAGATGACACCTGCCCGAGGAGTGTCGAAGAGCCCGGCCCAGGCCATGAGCAGCGTCGTTTTCCCCGCGCCGCTGGGCCCGACGACAACTACCCGACGTCCCTCGGGCATCGGCACGGCCAGCGCGCCAGCCATCGTGGCAGATCCACGCACAGCCGCCGTGGCGAGTTCGGCCGCCGCCTGTCGCGCCGGTTCGTCGTCCGGCATCGCGACAGAGCCGGGTTCACCCGCTTCGACGCCGTCCATGACCGGGTTCAACATACTGCGTAAGCGATGGAGCGCGGCCCGGGAAGTGGTGAGGGTGGTCGCGGCGGCGGGGAGGGCGCCGACGGCCTCGAAGGCGGAGAGCGGGACCAGGACGAGCATGGTGAGGGCCATCGGGGTCATGCCGCCGGGTTGCCCTCCGGTCGGCCCGTAGACGGCGATACCGACCAGCAGCGCACCGAACGCGCTGATCCCGATCGAGAGCGGAGTCGCGGCGGCCGCCCACGCGCTCCGCGAGGCAGCCGAATCCTCGGCGACCACCGCTCGGCGGGAAGCCTTGTCCGCCACCGTGATCGCCGCGTCCAATCGCCCCGCGACCCGCAGTTCGGCCGCGTGATCGAGCACGGTGAGCGCTTCGGCGGTGAACTCCGCGCGATCGGCCCGCACCGCCCGCTCGGCCTGCCGCGCGGCCAATGCCGACAACCAAGGCGCGAGCATCCCCGAAACCCCCAGAGCCACGGCCAGAATCACCGCCGCCAACGGTGAGATGATCGCGATCAGCCCGACCGCTGCGATCGACAACACCACAGCCACGGCCACCGGTACCAGTACCCGGACGACCATGGCCCCGAGATCGTCGATATCGACCCCGATGCGCACCAGCACATCCCCACGCCGCATCTCCCGACCCGAATCCGCCGCCCCGTCACGACCGACGACCGACGACCCGGCCCGAGGCGATGTCCGCTCGGCGCTGATCAACGGAGCCGACCCGCTCCGGTCTCGCCACCACCACACGTCGGACTGCGCCAGGGTGCGATACACCGAGGTCCGTGCGGTCGTCATCGCCCGCAACGCCACATCGTGGGTGGCCAGCCGCTCCAGGTACCGGCACAATCCCCGCGAGATACCCAGCGCCCGCACCGCGACCACCGCGACACTCAGATCCAGCACCGGCGGCATCTGCCAGGCCCGCGCGATCAACCACGCGGCCAGCGCCGCCAACCCGAGCCCACTCCCCAACGCCGCGACACCCCACGCGATCGCCACCGCGACCCGCGCGGGCGACAACGTGAGTAGCCGCCACATCTCCCGCACGTCCCGCACGAGGCCGGTGCCTGCTGATCGGTCCTGCCCGTAGGGGGCGCGACCACCCGGTCGCCCGACACCTTCGACCTGGTTCACCCGCCGACCGCGAACATCCTGAACGGCACTCACGAGACCTGCACCTCCTGGCCGGTTCGTTCGGTGGACACCGCTTCGCCCGCGACCACCTGGACGACAACGTCAGCGGCAGCGAGAACCGTTGGGCGATGGGCGATGACGATCACCGTGGCGCCGCGGTCGGCGAGGGTGCGCAGGGTGCCGAGTACGCGTCGCTCACTCTCGGAGTCGAGGTGGGCGGTGGGTTCGTCGAGTAGCAGAATCGGGCGATCCGCGGCGAGGACTCGGGTCAGGGCCAGGCGCTGACGTTGACCGAGGGAGAGGCCGGTGCCGTTCTGCCCGACGATGGTGTTCCAGCCATCGGGAAGTTCGCCCAGCACACTCTCGAATCCTGTCGCGGTACTGACGGCTCGAAGATCAGCCGTCTGGTCCGACACCGCCCCGAGTAACTCGACGTTCTCGCGCAACGTCCCGGGAACCAGCACCGGCCGCTGCGGCAACCAGGCGATGCGACTCCACCAGCTGTCGAGGTCGAGTTCACGAACATCGGTCCCGTCCACGAGGACAGCACCTTCGTCAGGTTCGATCAGCCCCAGAATCGCCTGCACCGTAGTCGATTTCCCGCACCCGTTCGGCCCGGTCAAGACGGTCACCACACCGGGTTCGAGCACGGCCGACAATTGATCGGGCGCGGTGCCCGCCCTGGCGGCGACGGACAATCCGCGCAACGTAATCCGTGCCGGTCCTACACCTGCTCCGGTACGTGCGCGCGACGTGCGGCTGCCGCCCACCCGCGACCCCGATTCCTCATGGCCAACGTTGCCCACCTCAGGCAGGCCGGATCCCAAGGCGGCGTGAGCAGGCGCGGATCGCCGGTGCGCATCCCTCGGTTCGAGCACGGCGAAAGCCCGGTCAGCGGCGGCCATTCCGTCCTGCGCCGCATGGAACTTCTCCCCCACCTGCCGCAGCGGCCAATACACCTCGGGAGCGAGAATCAACGCCACCAGCCCGCTGTACAACGCCATATCCCCATACACCAACCGCAGCCCGATCGCGACCGCGATCAACGCGACACTCAGCGTCGCGAGGCTTTCCAGCACCATCGAGGACAGGAACGCGATCCGCAGCGCGCGCATGGTCCGCTGCCGCAGCGAATCGCCAAGAGCCTGCACCTGATTCATCATCGAAGGACCGTCCGCACCTTCACGACCGAGCGCGCGCAAGGTGGGCATTCCCGCGAAGAGATCCAGGATCTGGTCCGATAAGCGAGTGGTCGCGGTCAGCGTCGCTTCGGCACGGCCCTGGGTGAGCAGCCCGATCAGCACCATGAACACCGGAATCAACGGCACGGTGATCACCGCGATCAGCGCCGAGGTCCGATCGTGAAAGGCGATGACCACCAACACAACCGGCGGCACCAGGCAGGCCAGTAGGAGCGCGGGCAGATAACCCGTGAACCATCCACGCAACCCGCTGAGCCCATTACCGACGACGACTGCGATCTCCGTCCGCCGCACGTCGAGCTCGCGTGGCGGCAGTTCGGCGCCCGCCCGCAGCACCGCCGTCTCGAGCTCCGCGACCACCGTGCTCCCGGCCCGATGCGCCAACCGCGCCTGCCACCAACTCGCCACCCCGCGCACCGCGACAGCACCGGCGAGCACAATCAATTCCGTGGTCCAGGCACCGAATTCACGCTTGGTGGGATCGGTGATGACCCCGGCGAGCACCCGCCCCAGCACGATGGCCATCACCACGATCGTCGCTGTGATCACCAGCGCCAGCGCGACGGCGATCACCAGATGCGGCCGCGCCGACCGCGCATACCGCCACAATCGCGGATCCACGGGTCCGCGCCTGGACCGTGTCGCGCCCGGCCCCGGTCCATCCTGCGACAAGCTCTCCGACACCACAGCGTCCGACCTTTCGCGAGCTACCACGTCCCGAGACAAGGCCGACGCCATCGCCTCAGCCCTTACCGCTCAGCGGCAAACCCACCGGCGGCGGAATCTGTTCGACCCGAATCCGCTGCCGGAAGACCCAATAGGTCCACCCCTGATAAATCAGCACCACCGGCGTAGCGATCAACGCCGCCCAGCTCATCACCTTCAACGTATACGGCGTCGATGACGCGTTGTAGATGGTGAGGTCGTAGAGCGGGTCGATTGTCGACGGCAGCACATTCGGAAACATCGATCCGACGATCAGCACCGTCGCCGAGACAACAGTGAACGTCGTCCCCACAAAGGCCCAGCCATCACGCCCCGCGACATTCGCGACCGCGGCGAGGACAAGCCCGAGCACCGCGGTCGCCAGCGCAATCCAGGTCCACCCGGCGCCATAGGCGAGCTGTGTCCACAATCCGAACCCGCCAACGACAAGCGCAGCGGGAATCAGCAGCAACCTGGCGATCCGCAAGGCGTCGACCCGAACCTCGCCGGCCGTCTTGAGCACCAGGAACACCGCACCGTGCAGCGCGAACAACACCGCGGTCGCCAGCCCACCGAGCAGCGCGTACGGGCTGAGCAGATCCCCCACCGACCCGACGACCTGCTTCTCCGCGTTCAACGGCACACCCCGCACCATATTCGCGAACACCCATCCCCAAGCCAGCGCCGGAATCCACGATCCGATCCCGATGCCGATATCGCACCAGGCCCGCCATTTCGGGTCATTGATCTTGCCGCGGTATTCGATCGCGCAGACCCGCAGAATCAACGCGACCAGCAGGAGCAGCAGGGCCAGATAGAATCCCGAGAACATGCTGGCGTACCACTCGGGAAACGCCGCGAACAGCGCACCGGCGGCGGTGATCAGCCACACCTCGTTGCCGTCCCATACCGGCCCGATCGTGTTGAGCACCACGCGGCGGCGGGTATCCGAACCCTTTCCGAGAATCGGCATCAACATGCCCACGCCGAAGTCGAATCCCTCGAGCACGAAGTAGCCGGTGAACAGCACGCCGATCAAGATGAACCAGAACTGTTGCAGACCCATCGTCGGCTCCTAGTACGCGAAGGAAAGTTGGGGAGTGTCAGGGCCGTCCGAACTCACGGCGTGCACCTGGGTGTCGGGCCCCGCGACGACATACCGTCGCATCAGGTAGAACCACACCACCGCGAGCGCGCCGTAGAGCAGCGTGAACACCGCCAGCGAGAACATCACGGTCCCGGCGGAGTGTTCGGACACCGCCTGCTGCACCGTCATTCGAATATTCGGATCACCGGTCGGATTGGGCACCACCGCCCACGGCTGACGTCCCATCTCGGTGAACACCCACCCCGCGGCATTGGCCAGGAACGGCGTGGGAATCGCGAGCAGACTCAGCCAGGCGAACCACCGCTGATTCGGCACCCGGCCACCGCGCGTCACCCAGAACCCGGCCAGCAACAGCAGCACCGACCCGCCAGCCAACCCGATCATGGCACGGAAGGACCAGTAGGTGACGAACAGATTCGGGCGGTAATCGCCAGGACCGTAGGCGACGTTGTAGGTCTTCTGCAGATCGACGACACCGTCGAGCGTCACCCCGCTGAACTCGCCCTCCGCGAGATAGGGCAGCACATACGGCACTTCGAGCACGTGGATCACGCCATCGCAGTTGTTGTGCGTACCCACGGTGAGAATGGAGAAGTCTGGATCAGTTTCGGTGTGGCACAACGATTCCGCCGAAGCCATCTTCATCGGCTGCTGTTCGAACATCAGCTTGCCCTGGATATCGCCGGTGAAAATCAAGGCGCCACCCGAGAGCGCGACCACCACGAGCGCGAAGCGTCCCGCGGGCCGCCACATTGTTCGCGCCTCTTCGAGTTTCGCCGAATCACCGCTG
Source organism: Nocardia sp. FBN12 (assembly GCF_054031145.1). Classification (NCBI taxonomy): domain Bacteria; kingdom Bacillati; phylum Actinomycetota; class Actinomycetes; order Mycobacteriales; family Nocardiaceae; genus Nocardia; species Nocardia sp. FBN12. The sequence goes on along the minus strand of NZ_CM132926.1, from coordinate 6,629,799 downwards.
CGCGCGTTACGCACCATCCACCAACCGGCGATGCCCGCGACGAAGGTACCCGCCGTGAGAAACGCACCGGCGACGACGTGGGGGAACGCGGCCAGCGTCGTGTTGTTGGTCAGCAGCGCCGAAATGCTCTCCAGCTCAGCACGTCCGGTCTCGGGGTTGTACCGAGCACCCACCGGATGCTGCATGAACGAATTGGCAGCCACGATGAAATACGCCGAAGCATTCACCCCGATGGCAACGATCCAGATCGTCGCCAAATGCACCAGCCGGGGCAACCGGGTCCACCCGAATATCCACAATCCGATGAACGTCGACTCCATGAAGAAGGCGATCAGCGCTTCCAAAGCCAGTGGCGCACCGAAGACGTCGCCGATGAAGCGCGAGTACTCACTCCAGTTCATCCCGAACTGGAATTCCTGCACGATGCCCGTCGCCACGCCGAGGGCGAAGTTGATCAGGAACAGCTTGCCGAAGAATTTGGTGAGCCGATACCAGCGCTCGTTACCCGTGACCACCCAGGCGGTCTGCATCACCGCGATCAGCGGCGCAAGTCCGATGGTCAGCGGAACGAACAGAAAGTGGTAGACGGTCGTGATCCCGAACTGCCACCGGGAGACATCAAGGGTGTCCATCCGACCTCCACCGATCTACTACGACGACTTGTAGTAGATCGTACGCCCGGAATCACCCAGCTAGAGCGTGACAACCGCCACGGCGCGCGGAAGTCCTTCCCGCAGGGGCACGCCCACCCGTGCCCCACACGCGGATCACCAGTCTCCGATGGTCCCCGGCCGTTCGATGCCGAGGTCGACCATGTCGATGATCTCCTGGGCATTGTCGGGCGCCGACAAACGGATGCCGTCGAGCTGGTTCACTCGCGCGGCGAGGGTGATGCTCGACAGCAGCCAGATGCTGTCACAGTCGAAAAGGTCCGCGGTGAACAGTGTCTGGTACTTGCACGCCCACCCCGACTTCTCGGCCACGTTGAACAGCGCACGCTGCGTGACACCGGGCAGCACACCGCTCTTGGCGGGCACGGTGATCAGCTCCTTGCCCCGCGCGATCACCACCGACGAGCGCGGACCCTCCAGAACCTTGTGTTCGGTGCTGTGGAAGATCACGTCCTCGGCGCCCATCCGCCGGGCGAACCGCAGCGCGGCCATGTTGGTCGCGTACGACAGCGTCTTCGCGCCGAGCAGCTGCCACGGCGCCGCCTGCGCGAGGTCGACGGAGATGCCGCGCGCCAGCGACATCACCTTCACGCCCTCGGCACGCGCCGTCGCGACCCGCGCGGGTACCGGGGAGACGAGCACATACGCGGTGGGTTGCGGATCCTCCGGTGCCAGCTCCGAGCGCGGCGCGTCGAATTCCGAGTCGCGGCCGCGCGTGTAGATCAGCCGCAACATTCCTTCCTCTTCCGATCCCCATTCCTTCACGGCCAGTTCCACCGCGGTGCGCCACCTCGACAGCCCCGGCTCCGGAAGTTCCAGCGCCTGCGCCGAACGACGCAGCCGCGCCAGGTGGAATTCCAGCGCGGTGGCCGTGCCGCCGCGCACCAAAATCGTTTCGAATACGCCATCGCCGCGAAGTGCGCCGATGTCGTCGGCATAAAGCGACGGCACGTTCGCGTCAGCGACCGTCCCGTCGAGTGTCACAAGAACCCGTTCTCCCATGCGCCGAGCGTAGGCGTTATCGGTCCGTTACGCCTATGGCTGGATCGAATCAAGGGTTGCGACGCGCGTCGCCGGCAAGCCCGCGTGCGGCGCGTATCGGCAGACGCGCCTACAGTGGGTGTCGTGTCACAGGTCGTCGTCCCCAGTCCTGTTCTCCATACGCCGGGTGCCGTCGCGGGTGCTCCCGACACTCCGGACGCCGCGGTCGCCTGGCATTACGGTGATCCGTTCGGTGAGCAGAAGGCCGCCGCGGAGCGGGTCGCGGTCGTGGATCGCTCCCATCGCCACGTCGCGACAATCACCGGTGCCGAGCGTCTGAGCTGGCTGCACACCATCACCAGTCAGCACATCGCGTCGCTGGCCGACGCGCACAGCGCCGAGACGCTCGACCTCGATCTCAACGGTCGCGTCCTGAATCACTTCGTCCTCACCGACCTCGACGGCACCCTGTGGCTCGATACCGAGGCCGACCGCGGTGCCGAGCTGCTGGCGTTCCTGAAGAAGATGGTGTTCTGGGCCGATGCCAAGCCCGAGGACGCGCCCGATCACGCCGTGCTGAGCCTGCTGGGCCCGCAAGTGGGCACGCTGCTCGACACGCTCGGCATCGCACAACTGCCAGAGACCTACATCGCCGCCGCGCTGCCCGGTGGTGGCTTCCTGCGGCGGATGCCGGACTCCTTCGACCTCGTGGTGCCCCGCACCGAGCTCTCGGCCTGGTGGACCGAGCTCACAGCGGCCGGGGCCGCGCCCGCGGGCATGTGGGCCTACGAGGCACTGCGCGTGGCCGCGCTGCGGCCCCGCATCGGTGTCGACACCGACGAACGCACCATCCCGCACGAGGCCCGCTGGATCGGCGGCATCGACGAGCGGGGAGCCGTCCACCTCGACAAGGGCTGCTACCGCGGGCAGGAAACCGTCGCCCGGGTCCACAATCTCGGCAAGCCGCCGCGCAATCTCGTGCTGCTGCACCTGGACGGCTCGGCCGACGAGCGCCCCACCACCGGCGACGACGTGACCGCGGGCGGCCGCACCGTCGGCCGCCTCGGCACCGTCATCGACCACTACGAACTCGGCCCGATCGCCCTGGCCCTGGTCAAGCGCTCTGTTCCGGCGGGCACCGAGCTGGTGGTCGGCAGCATGGCCGCCGCCATCGACCCGGATTCGATTCCGGCCGACAACACCGAGCAGGCGGGCCGCGCCGCCGTCAACCGGTTGCGCGGGCGATGAACCACCCGATCACGCGCGTCGGCGATACCGGCCGCGTCGAGGCGGTGTGCGTCGTCCACGCCGAGATCGAGGTGCGTACGCGCGTCGGCCGCACGGCCATCGACAAGCGTCCGGTCGACGGTCGCGTCGCCGTCGCCGCACTCGGCCTGGCCGGTGACCACGTCTGCGATACCGAGCACCACGGCGGCATCGATCAGGCCGTCTACGCCTACGCCGAGCAAGACGCCCACCGCTGGGCCGCCGAGCTCGGCCGCGACCTCCCCGCGGGCTGGTTCGGTGAGAACCTGCGCCTGACCGGCCTCCCGGTCAGCGACGCGGTGATCGGCGCGCACTGGGCGATCGGCGACACCCTTCTCGAAGTGAGCGCACCTCGCGTCCCGTGCGCGACCTTTCAGCAGTGGTCCGGCGAACCGCGCTGGGTGAAACGCTTCGCCCTGCAGTCCGACACCGGCGCCTACTTCCGCGTGCGCACCGAGGGCACGATCGGCGCGGGCGACGAAGTGCGGGTCGTCCACGTTCCCGCACACGGCATCACCGTGCGCGATCTGTTCACCGGCGCCGACCCCGCCCGTCTCGAACGTCTGCGCGCGGAGGAACCGACGATCTCCGCCGATGTCCACATGCAGATCGACCGCCACACCAGAACCCGCACCGGCGTCTCCCTCGGGGCCCGGGCATGAGTGGTCACCGCGCGCGGACGCACTACGCAGGGCACGCACCGAGCGGTCCGCGCGCGATCGCGGCGGCTCGCCTCACCACGGAGGTCAGCGTATGAGCGTCGAACTGGTCGAAGTCGTCCGTTCCGGCTTCCGTGAGTGCGTGCACCGCGGTTCGGTGGTCATCCTCGACGCCTTCGGCACCCCCACCCTCGAACTCGGCGAGACCCACGGCCCGATCTTCCCCCGCTCCACCAACAAGCCGATGCAGGCGCTGGCCTTGCTGCGCAACGGTTTCGACCCCGTCGACGACAACGAACTCGCCATCGCCACCGCCTCCCACTTCGGCGAACCCGACCACATCGCCCTGGTCCGCCGCCTGCTCGATCGATACGGTTTCGCCGCCGACGACCTCGCCTGTCCCCCCGACCTCCCCTTCGAGGAAAACGCCCGCGCCGCCGCGATCACCGGTGACGGCCGGAGCCCGCTGTACATGAACTGCTCCGGCAAACACGCCGCGATGCTGGCGACGTGCGCGATCAACGACTGGCCGCGCACCGGATACCTCGAGATCGAGCACCCCCTGCAGCAAGCGGTCCTGGCCACCATCGCCGACGTCACCGGCGAACCGGAGACCGATCTGGGCATCGACGGCTGCGGCCTGCCGATCGTGCCCGTGTCGCTGATCAACCTCGCGCGCGCCTTCGCCGGCTTCACCACGGCCGAGTCCGGCACCGCGCCGCGCCGGATCGCCGACGCCGTTCGGGCGAATCCACGAGTGATTTCCGGCACGAGCGGCCCGGATCTGCTAGCCATGTCGGCGACCCCTGGACTGTTCTGCAAGATCGGCGCCGACGGCGTGCACGCGGGTGCGCTCCCCGACGGAAGGGCCTTCGCGTACAAGATCGAAGACGGTCACGATCGGGCCCGGATGCCGCTGACGCTGGCGATTCTGCGCGAACTCGGCGTCGAGTGGACCGATGAGCACACCCGGCTCGCGGCCACCGCGGTGCTCGGCGGCGATGCCAGAGTCGGGGTCATCCGCGCGATTCCGGGAGTCTTCTGAGACCGGCCGGTCTGGGCGAAGACGGGGCAAACCGGGGCGCTTCGACAGGTCTTCACCCACTCCTGGGAGCGCGACGCTCTGACACACGCTAAAGTGTCTGTCAGGAAGAGTATTAATTCGAACGGGGCCGCCAACAAACCCCAGGCCGCCCCGCAGTGACGCGAGGGGGTCAGCCATGGGCCGTGGCCGGGCTAAGGCAAAGCAGACCAAAGTCGCACGTGAGCTCAAGTACAGCTCCGCGCCGACCGACTTCGCGAGCCTTCAGCGCGAGCTGTCGGATAGCGATGCTCCGCCCTACTCCCAACCAAGGAGTAGTGCAGTGCTGTCCGATGAGCACGATGCGGATGAGTCGCCGTCTCGTTGGAACGACGAGGACGACGGCTACGACAGCTGGCGCCGCTGACCGAACAGCGACAAAGGGGGAGGCCACCAGGCGTCCCCCTTCCAGCCGTTCTCAGGTGAGCGACGACAGGCTCGCAGTAGTAGTAGCGAATATCTGAATACACGACGAGCGTCCTGTGCACACACAGGACGCTCGTCGTGTTCGCCGCCTCGAGGCCCCGACCACCGCGAGCCGACGGGCACCTACCCTCCGAGTACTGGATTAACCACTCGTGGCTCCAGCAAACCCCCGAACGCACCTGAGCCGGATCGCGAACATCCGCGACCCGGCTCAGTGACTGCGCAGAATCAGAACCTGGGGTGGTCACCCAGCAGCACCGCACGCGGCGCTTCGACGTCGGCCGCCTTCTTGACCTGACCCAGCGTCCAGCAGTCGATGTGGCGGGCGGTGAGCACCGCCAGCGCACGATCAGCATCCTCGGGCGCCACGATCGCGACCATGCCGACGCCCATGTTGAACGTCTTCTCCATCTCGATCCGCTCGACGCGGCCGCGCTGGGCGATCATCTTGAACACCGGCGCCGGGTTCCAGGTGCCACGATCCAGCTCTGCCACCAGACCCGCGGGCAGCACGCGCGCCAGGTTGGCGGCCAGGCCACCACCGGTGACGTGCGAGAAGGTGCGCACATCGGTTTCGGCGATCAGCGCGAGGCAGTCCTTGGCGTAGATCCGGGTCGGCTCGAGCAGTTCCTCACCGAGGGTGCGGCCGAACTCCTCGACGTAGCCGGTGAGCGACATCCGGTCGATGTCGAGCAACACCTTGCGGGCCAGGCTGTAGCCGTTGGAGTGCAGGCCCGACGAGCCCATGGCGATGACGACATCGCCGGGACGCACCCGGTCGGGGCCGAGCACCGCGTCGGCCTCGACGACGCCGACGCCGGTGGCGGACAGGTCGTAGTCATCGGGATCCATCAGGCCCGGGTGCTCGGCGGTCTCGCCACCGAGCAGTGCGCAACCGGCCTTGATGCAGCCCTCGGCGATGCCGGAGACCAGCTCGGCGACCTTCTCCGGGATGACCTTGCCGATGGCGATGTAGTCCTGCAGGAACAGCGGCTCGGCGCCACACACCACCAGGTCGTCGACGACCATGGCGACCAGGTCGAGCCCGACGGTGTCGTGCTTGTCGAGTGCCTGGGCGACGGCGATCTTGGTGCCGACGCCGTCGGTGGAGGCGGCGAGCAGCGGTTCCTTGTATCCGCCCTTGAGCGCGAACAGCCCGGCGAAGCCGCCGATGCCACCCTGCACCTCGGGTCGGCTGGCCTTCCTGGCCAATGGTCCGAACAATTCGACGGCGCGGTCACCGGCTTCGATGCTCACGCCCGCCGCAGCGTAGGAAGCGCCTGCACCGCTGGGTGTCTGTTCAGTCATTGTGGGGGAAAGCTCCAAACCGAATCGGCGGATAGATGCCTAGTAACTCTAAGCGATCCGCCAGTTCAGCTGTCGTGCGGCTCCTAACTCATTGTTCCGTTTCGGTGGCGAATGTGGCGGCGATCTCGGCGCGACGGCGGCGCTGTTCGACCGGGTCGGGGACCGGAACGGCGGCGACGAGGCGGCGGGTGTACTCGTGCTGTGGGTTGCGCAGGATCTGCTCGTTGTCGCCTTCCTCGACACAGGTTCCCTCGCGTAGCACCATGATCCGGTCGGCGAGCTGGTCGACGACGGCGAGGTCGTGGCTGATGAACAGACAGGCCCACCCGCACCCGCGCTGCAGTTCGGCGAACAGTTCGAGTACCGCCGCCTGCACCGAGACATCGAGCGCGCTGGTCGGCTCATCGGCCACGAGCAGATCCGGGTCGAGCACGAGTGCTCGCGCCAGACTGGCCCGCTGACGCTGCCCGCCGGACAGTTCGTGCGGATACCGATTCTCGGTGCCCGCGGGCAGCTGCACGTCGTCGAGCATGTGCCTGACCCGCTCGCGGATGCTCGCCTTGTCGCCGATGCCGTGCACGACCAGGGGTTCGGCCACGCACTCGCCGACCGTCAGGCGTGGGTTCAACGATCCCGCCGGGTCCTGGAACACGAACCCGAACCGCCGCCGGATCGGCCGCAGCTTGCGCTGGGACAGATCCGCGATGTCCTGCCCGCGAATCAGCACGTGCCCCTCGGAGGGCCGTTGCAGCGCGGCCACACAGCGCCCGATGGTCGACTTGCCCGACCCCGACTCGCCGACCAGACCCAGGGTCTCCCCCGGCCGGATCTGCAAGCTGACGCCGTCGACCGCACGGAAAGCGGGCCGCCCGAACGGCCCGGGGAAGGTGACGACCAGATCCTGCACATCGAGCACCGGCTCGACGGTCCGGTCGATCGCAGGCCGTTCGGTGGTCGCCGCGCCGAGATGTGGCACGGCATCGAGCAGCGCCCTGGTGTAGTCGGCCTTCGGACTGGCGAACAGCTCGTGCACGGGCGCCTGTTCGACCACCTCGCCCGCGCGCATCACCACCACCCGGTCGGCCAGGTCCGCCACCACACCCATGTTGTGGGTGATCAGCACGATCGCACTGCCGAGCCGATCACGCAGATCCCGCAGCAGTTCCAGGATCTCGGCCTGCACGGTGACATCGAGCGCGGTGGTCGGCTCGTCGGCGATGATCACCTTCGGCTCACACGAGATGGCGATCGCGATCATCACGCGCTGCTTCTGCCCGCCGGAGAGCTGATGCGGGTAGTAGTCGACGCGATGCTCGGGATCGGGCAGACCGACCGTGCGCAGCAGCTCGATCGCCTTGGCCTTGGCGGCTTTCCGGCCCATCCCGCTGTGCGCGCGCAGCGCCTCACTGATCTGGAAGCCGACGGTGAACAGCGGGTCCAGCGCACGTGCCGGCTCCTGGAATACCATCGACACCTCGCCACCGCGCAGTGCGGTGAGCTGACGTTCGGTCATCGAGGTGACCGGCCGATCACCGATGGTGACGAGCCCGCGCACCGAAGCGGAATGCGGCAGCAGCCCGATCGCGGTGCGCGAACTCACCGATTTGCCCGACCCCGACTCGCCGACGATGGCGAGCACCTCACCCGGGAACACCTCGTAAGACACATTGCGCACCGCGTTCACGGGTCCGGCGTCAGTCGAAAAGGTGACCGATAGGCCCGAAACAGCCAGTGCGGCAGTCTTGTCACTCATCGACGGTTTCCTTGTCTGCCGAGGTGACCGCACGCCGGGTGCGCAGCAGCGGATTCAGCGTTTCGTCGAGGCTCTCGCCGACCAGCGTCATCCCGAGCACGACCAGCACGATCGCGGTTCCGGGGAAGATCGAGGTCCACCAGATGCCGTTGGAGACATCGTTGAGCGCCTTGTTCAGGTCGTAGCCCCACTCGGCGGCCTGGGTCGGCTCGATGCCGAACCCGAGGAAGCCCAGCGCGGCGAGGGTGAGGATGGCGTCGGCGGCATTGATCGTGACGATCACCGGCAGCGAGCCGGTGACGTTGGACAGGATGTGGCGGAACATGATTCGCGTCGTCGACGCGCCGGTCACCCGGGCCGCATCCACGTACGGCTCGGTCTTCACCGCCACCGTCGCGTTGCGCACTACCCGGAAGTACTGCGGCACATAGACAACCGTGATCGCGATGGCCGCCGACAGCATGCCGCCGAGACTGCTCGACGTACCACCGGCGACGACGATCGACACCACGATGGCCAGCAGCAGCGACGGGAACGCGTAGATGGCGTCCATGATCAGCACCAGGGTCTTGTCGACCCAGCGCCCCACATACCCCGACAGCAGGCCCAGCGGCACCCCGACCAGCAGCGACAGCGTCACCGAGATCGCGATCACCAGCAGCGCGGTGCGCGCGCCGAACAGCACTCGCGAGAGCACGTCCTCGCTCCGCACCGAGGTACCGAACCAGTGCTCGGCCGATGGCCCCTGCTGCGGCACGAAAGCCACACCGTCAGCGGTGTTCTGGGCCAACCCGTACGGCGCCAGCAGCGGCGCGAACACCGCCACCAGCACGAACCCCGCCACCAACACGAGTCCGGTGATCAACGTAACCCGCTGCAAACCAACGGTTTTCGACAACAACTCGGCGCCGGGCAGGCGCCGCCGTTTCACCGAAGCGGTAGTCATCTAGAACCTCACCCTCGGGTCGATCAGCGCGACGATGGCGTCCACGACGAAGCTCATCACCGCGACGACCAGCGCGATGAACGCCACGATGCCCTGCACTGCGATGAAGTCGCGCGCCCGCAGATACTCGGCGAGCTGATAGCCGAGGCCTTTCCATTCGAAGGTGGTCTCGGTGAGCACCGCACCGCCGAGCATCATCGCGATGCACATGCCCATCACCGTGATGATCGGGATCAGCGCGTTGCGCACCGCGTGCCTGCCGGTGACCACCCGTGAGGACAGCCCGCGCGCGCGTGCCGCCTCGACGAAATCGCTTCTCAGCGTTTGGATCAGGTTCACCCGCACCAGCCGAAGGAAGATGCCGCCGGTGAGCAACCCGAGCGCCAGTGCGGGCAGCACCGCGTGCTCGAGCACGTCGAGAATGTAGGACGGTTCGCCGTACAGGAACGAATCGATGATCAGGATGTTCGTCTTCGGCGAGACATGTTGCAGCGCGAGCTCCACGTCCGTACTGGCCCGCCCGCCGACCGGGAACCAGCCCAGCCACACCGAGAAGATCAGCTTGAACAGCATGCCGACGAAGAACACCGGCGCCGCGTACGCCAGCACGGCGGAGAACCGCAGGAACGCATCCGAGGCCGTATCCCGGTGTGTCGCAGCGTATCTGCCCAGCGGAATGCCAACGGCGAACGCGACCACCAGACCCCAGAAGACGAGTTCGAAAGTAGCGGCACCGTAGGTGATCACCACATCGCTGATCGCCTGGTTGTCCTGCGTCCGGCCGAAATCACCGCGCAGAAAGCCAGTGATGTACTCCCAATACTGCGTCAGGATAGGGCGATTGAGCCCCGCGGCTTCCTTGCGTTCCTCGATCTGATCCTGGGTCAGCCGGCCACCCATGGCCGCGCTGATCGGGTCACCGATCACCCGCATCAGGAAGAACACCACTGTCACCAGCAACCACGCGGTCGGCAGAATCAGCAACAGCCGAATCAGCAGGTACCGCAGCAAAGCCACCTGGCGGGAACCCCCGCCGCGCATCCACCCGAAACGTTGCGCCCGGACCGGTGATCCGGGCGCAACGGGAACGTCACTCACTTGCTCAGGACCGTGAACCGGAACTTGAAGGAGCCGTCGAGGGTCTGATCAACGCCGTTGACGCCCGGCGTCGACACCGCGACCTGCTTACCCGAGAGCAGCGGCAGGGTCGGCAGGAAGTTCTGCGCCAGATCGGTCTGGACCTTCTTCAGCAGCTCGGTCCGCTTCGCCGGATCGGATTCGGTGGCCTCGGCGGTCAGCTGCGCGTTGATGCCGGGGTTCTCGAAGTGCGACTGCAGGAAGTTGTTCGGGCCGAAGAACGGCGTCAGGTAGTTGTCGGCGTCCGGGAAGTCCGGGAACCAGCCGAACTGGTACATCGGGTAACCGTCGGAGGCGCGCTCCTTCTGGTAGGTCACCCACTCGGTGGACTGCAGGTTCACCTTGAACAGACCCGAGGCCTCGAGCTGCGACTTGACCGCCGCGTACTCCTCCGAGGAGCTGGAGCCGTAGTGGTCGGGGTTGTATTGCAGGTTCAGTGTCACCGGGGTGGTGACGCCCGCGTCGGCGAGGAACTTCGCGGCCGCGACCTTGTCGGGCTTGGCGCCGTAGAGATCCTTGAGCGGCTCGGCCGAACCGGCCATGCCCTGCGGCACATAGCCGTAGGCGGGCTGGTAGGTGCCCTTGTAGACACCGGCGGCAAGCGCCTCACGGTCGATCGAGGACGCGAATGCCTTACGCACGGCCAGCTTCTGCTCCGGGGTGTTGCCCGGCATGGTGTTCATGTTGAACACCACGTAGCGCAGCTCGCCGCCGGGACCATCGGTGACCTTCACCTTGGAATCGGCCCGGAGGGAATCGATATCGGTGGGGGTGAACGAGCGGTAGCCGACGTCGATGGCGCCGTTCTGCAGGTCCAGCTTCAGGTTGTCGGAGGTGGCGTAGTACTTGGTCGACACCGTGCTGTTCTTCGGCGTACCGAGAATGCCGTTGTAGTCCGGGTTGGCCTGGTACTCGACGAGCTTGTTCTTGTCGTAGCTCGAGATCGTGTACGGACCGGAGTAGCCCTTGGCCTTGACGACCTCGTCGTCGGTGGCGACCTTGTCTGCGGGCAGCGACTTCTCGTCGACGATCGGACCGGCCTGGGTCGGCAGGATCGTCGGGAAGGTCTGATCGTTGGCGACCTTGAGCGTGAACGCGACGGTGAGATCGTCGACCAGATCGGTCTTGTCGAGGTTGCCGAGCAGCGAGGCGGGACCGTGCGGATCGTTGATCTTCACCATCCGGTCGAAGGAGAACTTCACGCTCTTGGCGGTCAGCGGGTTGCCGTTGGCGAATTTGAGCCCGGGTTTGATCTTGCAGGTATAGACAGTGGGGCTGGTGAATTCGCACTTTTCCGCCGCATCGGGCTTTGGCGTGGTATCGCCCGGCGCGAAGTTCAGCAGATACGAATAGATCTGGTTCTCCACCAGCAGCGACCCGTTGTCGTATGCCGCGGCCGGGTCGAGCGAGAAGATCTTGTCGGTGGTGCCGACGACCAGGCCCGCACCGGAGCCCGCCTCATCGGTGCGGCCGGAGCCACAGCCCGCCAGCGCGGCCACGACCAAAGCGGCAGCACCTACTGCGCCAACTTGTTTCGCACGATTGTTCAACATCAGGTCCCATTCTCGAACGCTGCGCGGCCGCCCGAACCCGGGTCTCGAGAGCGGCGGCCGCGCGTTTGAGCTAGCGATATAACGGGGGACCGTACCTGTGAACCATTACCGGCCAGTTTCAAATGAGCCGAAATATTGCCTTCATGTTATGAACTAATCTTACGATATTACTGCTTACCGGAATTACTCTCGTACACAACACAAAAGGGGCCGTCCAGGTTTATCCTGTCCGGCCCCTCTGCGGGCGTGCGCTGACGATCCTTACGGGCGGCTGAGCGCGTCCGCGTTCACGTTCTCGCTGAGCAGCTTCGACTCGGCCTTGCCCGAGAGCATCCCCTCGAGCACGTTCTTGCCGATCGCGGCCTCCGGCGGCAGTTCGATCGGGTAGTCGCCGGTGAAGCAGGCGGTGCACAGGCGCGAGCGCGGCTGTTCGGTGGCGGCGATCATGCCCTCGGTGGAGACATAGCCGAGGGTGTCGGCGCCGATCGAACGACGCACATTCTCGACCATGTCGGCGTAGCTGTCGTCGGCGCCCGCGCCGTTGGCGATCAGCTCCGCGCGCGAGGCGAAGTCGATGCCGTAGAAGCAGGGCCACTTCACCGGCGGCGACGCGATGCGTACGTGGATCTCGAGCGCACCGGCCTCGCGCAGCATGCGGATCAGCGCGCGCTGGGTGTTGCCGCGCACGATGGAGTCGTCGACGACGATCAGCCGCTTGCCGCGGATCACTTCCTTCAACGGGTTGAGCTTGAGCCGGATGCCGAGCTGGCGGATCGTCTGGCTGGGCTGGATGAAGGTACGGCCCACATAGGCGTTCTTCATCAGGCCCTGGCCGTACGGAATGCCGGAGCCCTGGGCGTAACCGACCGCGGCGGGGGTGCCCGACTCGGGCACCGGGATCACCAGATCGGCCTCGACCGGCGACTCCTTGGCCAGCTTGCGGCCGATCTCCACGCGGGTGGAGTGCACCGAGCGCCCGGCGATCGTGGTGTCGGGACGAGCCAGGTACACGTACTCGAAGACGCAACCCTTGGGTTCCGGATTGGCGAAGCGCATCGAGCGCACACCGTCGGAGTCGATGGCCAGCAGCTCGCCCGGCTCGATCTCGCGGACGAACGCGGCGCCGACGATGTCGAGCGCGGCGGTCTCGGACGCGACGACCCAGCCACGGTCGAGCCTGCCGAGCACCAGCGGGCGCACGCCGTGCGGGTCACGCGCGGCGTAGAGGGTGTGCTCGTCCATGAAGGTGAGGCAGAACGCGCCACGCAGCTGCGGCAGCAGCTCCATCGCGGCGGCCTCGATGCTGGAGTCCGCCGAGGCGTGCGCCAGCAGGGCGGTGACGATGTCGGAGTCGGAGGTGGCGCCGGTCATCTGCGGGCGGCCGTCGATCACACCGGTGCCGATCAGGCCGAGTTCGCGTGCGCGACCGGCCAATTCGGCGGTGTTCACCAGGTTGCCGTTGTGGCCGAGCGCCAGGCCGGAACCGACGGAGGTGGTGCGGAAGATCGGCTGCGCGTTCTCCCAGGTGACGCCACCGGTGGTGGAGTAGCGACAGTGGCCGATGGCGATATGCCCCGGCATGGCCGCGAGGGTCTGCTCGTCGAAGACCTGGGAGACCAGGCCGAGATCCTTGAAGACCAGGATCTGCGAACCGTCGGAAACGGCGATTCCAGCCGCTTCCTGCCCGCGATGCTGCAGGGCGTACAGGCCGTAGTAGGTGAGCTTGGCCACGTCTTCGTCGGGAGCCCAGACGCCGAAGACGCCACACTCCTCGCGAGGGTCGTGTTCGATCTCGTCGGGGGTCATGGGCGTTGGCACGATCGTGGGTTCGGCGTCGGTCACCGTTTGCTCCCTGTTCGGGCGGGCTGGGGGCAATAGTCAGTCTACGGGTCATCGGCAGCGGGTAGTACGCCCGCTCGCATCCGGGCGGTTAACACCTGCAAATTGTCGCTGATTCATTGCTGATCGCTGTTACCGTCCCGGTTGTGACCACGGACGAGGGCGCCAGCGAACAGGCCGGTCGGACCGGTTCGGACAGTTCCAACGCCGAACCGGAGCCCGCGAATTCCCGTCGCGCGAAGGGACCGAGAGCGAGATCTGCCACACGTGAGCTCCGGCGCGGTGAGTTCTTGCGCATGGTCGCGCGTCCGACGGTGGTGCTCGCGATCCTCACCGCCCTACTCGGCGTGATGTACCTCGATTACGTGGCCGATCCGGAGGGGAATCTGCACGATTTCCCGATCGCGGTGGTCAACCTCGACGTCGGCGATGTGACGGCCACCGGCACCAAGGTCGACTTCGGCAAGCAGGTCACCGACGCCCTGGTTGCCGGGGTGCCGCAGGACAAGGTCGATCTGCGGGTGATCGGGGTCACAGAATCCGAGCGGCAACTGCGCAATGGTGAGATCTACGGTGCGATCGTCATCCCCGGCGATTTCAGCAAACGTCTCGGCATCCTCGGCACCGGGTCGATCGTGGCGGGCGAGATGGAACGTCCGGTGATCACCTTGCAGACCAATCCGCGCCTCGGTGCCTTCGGCGCGCAGATCACCAAGCGCATCGGCGACCAGGCGCTCACCGAGGTCGACAAGCAGGTCGGCGTCCAGCTCACCGATCAGGTGAAGGCGGCGCTGGCAGCCACCCCCGAAGGCGCCCCGGCACCGCAGGTCTCCGGCGCGGCGATGCTGACGCTGCAGCACCCGATCGACATCGTCGAGTCCGAGTTCCGCCCGCTGCCCGACGGCACCGGCGAGGGCCTGACGGCCTTCTTCTACGCACTGTTGCTGCTGCTGGCCGGCATGATCGGCGCGATGGTCGTGCACACGATGACCGACGCGCATCTCGGTTTCGTGCCCAACGAGTACGGGCCGTTCTATCTGCACCACGAGCCGGTGAAGATCTCCCGCTTCGGCACCTTGCTGGTCAAATGGGCTGTGATGGTGGTGGTTTCGCTCGTTGTCGCGCTGGTGTACATCCTGGTCGCCGAGGCACTGAACATGCCCGTCAGCAACCCCTTCGGCCTCTACCTGTTCTCGGTGCTGTGCCTGATCGCCTGCGGCTGGACCGGTCTGACCATGCTCGCCGTCTTCGGCACCCCCGGCCTGCTGATCAACATGGTCCTGTTCGTCATCCTGGGCCTGCCGTCCTCGGGCGGCACGGTCCCCATCGAGGCCACTCCCAAATACCTCACCTGGCTGGCCGAGTTCGAGCCGATGCACCAGGTGTACCTGGGCGTCCGCTCGATCCTCTACTTCGATTCCAACTACGACGCAGGCCTCGGCCGCGGCACCTTCATGGCCTTCCTCGGCATCGCCATCGCCGTGGTCCTCGGCGCCGCCGTAACCAGGTTCTACGACGTCAAGGGCCTGCACCGCGAGAACCTGCTCGCCCGCGAGGCAACCGACCCGTCCTGATGGGCGCGGCCGCCGGCGACCGCGGCCGTACGCCTAGCCGACCGCGGGCAGCGGCACGATCGGCAGCCACCCCGCGATCTCCCCGGCCCTGGTCCCCGACGCACTCACCACCCCCGTCCGCACCGCCTCCTCGAACCCGAGCAGCCCGGTAGCCAGCAACAACCAGGTCCGAGCATCCGTCTCCACCACATTCGGCGGATTCCCCCGAGTATGCCGAGGCCCCTCGATACATTGCACCGCCACGAACGGCGGCACCCGCACCTCCACCGAATGCCCCGGCGCACTCCCCGCCAACGCCCGCGCAGTCCCCTTCACCGCCGCCCCCAACTCCCCCCGCCCCGGCACCGGCAACCCCGGATCCCGCAGCCACTCCCCCACCCCCAACACAGCCGCCCGCACCTCAGCAGCATCAACCTTCTGTCGCGCCATTACCGAGACGCTACCGACCGCCACCGACACACAGAGGACACCCATGACCGCCTACCACCTCGAAGTCTTCCGAGACGACCAGTGGTGGATGATCCGAATCCCCCAACTCGACGGCCTCGACGGCAACATCGAAGGCCTCACCCAAGCGCGACGCCACGCCGACATCGCCACGGAGGCAACCGACTACATCTGCACCGTTGCCGGCGTCGCGGCCGCCACCGTCGAACTCGTGTACGCGCTAGCGTGACAGTCGATGAGACGTGCGACAGCCTTGATCTCGATACCGGCCGCGGTGCTGATCGCCGCCTGCCAGACGCCCGACGACACCACCCCGCCCGATCCGCCACAAACCGTCCTCGCGTGCCAGGGCAAATTCGTGACCGGCCCACAAACGATCGCTGGGTTGGACCTCTCGAAGTTCATGCAGCGCACCCGCCTCCCACCGGGTGTCAGCGTGGCCGCGGGTAGATCTGCCTTGTCGCCCGAGCATCCGGGCCTGGTCGACTTGTACCTCGACCTCTGTCTGCCGGACACCGCCTCGATGAACGACCTCCTCCCGGTCGCCACCGCTCTGGCCAACGACCTCAAAGCCGACGAACTCGGTTCCCGCACAGCGTCATTGGCCATTGCCTGTGTCTGTGCCCATCTCCCCGGCCGCACCGAAGTACGCGACGAGGATTTCCAGCAACACCCGTGGAACGGCACACCGTCCCGCGACGCGGAGTACCTGATCTGGACCAGGTCCGACAGCTGAACCCGGAGCCGATGGCGTCGAACGCCGCGCGTCCCGACCAGCGATCTATTGCCCGGCAGCACGGGCGGAGGTGACTCGTCGTACATTCGTCCTATGAGTTTCATCGATCCACTGGAGCCGACCGTGCTGCGTTTGCGCGCTGCCGACGGCCTCACCCTGGTGGCCGACAACTTCGGCGCGGAGGACGGCCCGCTGGTCGTGATGCTGCACGGTGGTGGGCAGACCCGGCATTCGTGGAAGCGGACGGGGCGGGCGCTGGCGGCGGCGGGAATGCGGGTCGTCGCCGTTGACGCGCGCGGGCACGGGGACAGTGATTGGTCGCCGACGGCGGACTACTCCAGGACCGCGATGGTCAGCGACCTGCACGCCGTGCTCGAGCAGCTCGGCGCGACGCAGGAGGCGGGCGCGGTGGTGGTCGGGGCCAGCATGGGTGGGATCACCGGGCTGCTCGCCACCGCGACACCGGGTGGGAGCGCGATTCGCGCGCTCGTCCTGGTCGACATCGTGCCCCGCTCGGAATCGGCGGGCGTGGAGCGCGTCATGGATTTCCTCGGCAGGCATCGCGACGGCTTCGACACCCTCGATCAGGTGGCCGACGCGGTCGCCGCGTACATGCCGCACCGGCCGCGCCCCGACAACGCCGACGGCTTGCTGCGCAACCTGCGTCAGCGGGACGGGCGCTGGTACTGGCACTGGGACCCCGACCTGATCAGCGACGTCAACGACGACCCGGAAGCCCGCATCATCGAGATGGAAGCCGCCGCCGAAGCCTTGACCATCCCGGTCCTGCTGGTCCGCGGCGGCAAGTCCGATGTGGTCAGCGACGAAGGCGCCGCGGCATTCCTGGCGCTGGCACCGCACGCCCGACTGGCCGAGATCGGCGCCGCGGCCCACACCGCGGCGGGCGACGACAACGACGCCTTCACCGAGGCCGTCGCCGGTTTCGTCGCCACGGCCTGAGCCCGGTCACCCAGCCTGCCCGCCGCAGGCTCCCTGCCGCATCCGAAAGCCGGCAGCGCTACCGCGTGCGCCCATCGACCCACCGGGCAGCGACAGGCGCGAGCGCTCCCCCCGCATTGATCGCCAGATGCAGGAGCGCGGGCGCGGTCGCACTCCCCGATCGACGGCGAAGCACGCTGAAAACAAGGCCGGCGAGAGTGGTGGCCAAGACGGTCGGGAGCACGGGATCCTGTGCGGCTCTTGCCGGTTGGATGTGCCAGAGGCCGAAATCCACCGCGCTGATCGCGGGCGCCGTGGCACCGGCACTCGCGGCCAGCAGTGGATCGAGGGTGCCCCGGAAGATCGCCTCCTCGGCCAGGACCGTGCCGACGGGGATGTGCAAGGCGATCCATTCGAGGGTCGAGGTCTCCGGTGCGCGGACAGCGATTTCGAGCGGAAGACGCCGCAGCGACGGAACAGCAAGGGCTACCGCGTAACCGGCGAGAACTACCACCGCACTGCCCAGTCCCCATCGAAACCCACTGGGCGACGACCAGTTCGGCCGGCCTCGAAAGACCTTCGTGTATCCCGCGGCGAAGGCGGCGTTCGCTACGGTGCGGCCACGAAGCCCAAGGCCGAGGGCGGGCAGGACCCGGTTGCTCCAGAGGAGCGGAAGCGCCAGCGCAGCAACATTTTCCAGCCTTCTCACTTCACCACCCGCTCGATTCGCTCCGCCGATTCCAGTGCCACCCGAATTCGCTCGACGACCTCGACACTCACCCCACCGGGCGCACCCACCGCCAACCACCCGTCCAGCACCAAACTCCCGTACCGGTGCCCGTGCCCGTCCGAAACCCCCTGCGCATTGGTGAGATCAGCCGTGACCTGCCAGAACGTCACAAAAGGCGCCCACCGCATCTGCGTCGACACATCGGGCCCACGCGGCTCACTCAACCAGTCCGGCCGCGTGAAGATCAGATCGGCCGACCACCACACGATCGGATCGGACGGGTGTTGCAGGTAGGCGATGCGGGGTGCGCGCCACGGCTCCGAACCGGCGAAATCCGTTGCGTCATCGGCGAATCGGACGACAAGCCCATCCGCGTACACCGGCGCTACCGCGGGCGTCCCAGGATCGCGCCGATCGACGAACTGCCGCCACAACCGATTCGAATTAGGCGGCCCCACCCACAGCGCGCCATCGACCTCCTCGCGAAGATCGGCCAGCCCGTCGAAAGCCTCCTCTGAGCCCTGCGAACCCAAACTCTCCCCATAGACGAACAACTTCGGCCGATGCCCCTCCGGCTGGGCCGACCACCTTTCGTATACCGCGTCGAACAACTCCCGGCTGGCCGCCGCCGCCTTCTCCCGGTCCGAGAGAAACGACAGCACGCTGGGCAGATACGAGAACTGCGTCGCCACGATCGCCGTATCCCCGCCGTAGAGATACTCCACGGCCCCCGCCGCCATCCCGTTGACCCAGCCGGTACCGGTAGTCGTGACCACCACCATCGCCTCGCGTTCGAAGGCTTTGGTCCGCTCCAGTTCGGCCACAGCCAGCTGCGCCGCGGTCTGCTCCCGCCGCACCGACTCCAACCCCACATACGCCCGAATAGGTTCGCGCGCCGCCTTTCCCGTCACCTCGCCGATCGCGGCGGCACTCGGCCCATTGGACACGAACCACCGCCCCTCGAACCCCAGCGTCTCCCACGGCGCGAGCGACCCGGCGCTCCCCGAACGCTCCGGCGCCACCGGCTGCACCGCATACGGCGTGGTCCGATCGTTGCGCACACTGAACGCCGAGTTGGCCACCGCGAAGAACGCCCGCGACGCGACCCCGTTGAAGATCGTCACCGTGAGCACGACCAGCACCAGCAACCCGGCGGCCGGCGCCACCTCACGCGGCACCCGTACCCACCGATTGAGCTGGCGTGCCAGCCCCAGCACCATCACCCGCACCGTCCGATACGCGGCCACCACCGCCACTCCGACCGCCACACTGAGCAGCCCGGTGCGCAGATACGCGGGCGTGGTCGTGCCCGCCATCCCCATCAGCGAGGTGATCTCGCGCTGCCACTTCGCCGACTGCACCAGCATCAGCGCCGCGACCAGCGCACACCCCACCAGCACGCTCGCCTTGATCGCGTACCGCACCCGATCGGAAGGACTCGGAATCGGCAGCCGCGACCGCACCCACTGCCGGAACACCCACTCGAGCACACACCCGAGCCCGTACCCGATCGCCGCGTTGATCCCACTGATCAGTCCCTGGAAGAGCCAGTCGCGCGGCACCAGCGAAGGTGTCACCGACAGCCCGAAAAACAGCGTGGCCAGCACCAATCCGACATAGTTCAGGTCGATCATCTGCTCCACGCGCCGCGCGAGAACACCGCCGCGCGCACGCAGCATCGCGGAAGTCGAAGCGCGCTCGGTCACCGCCCCAGTATGGCGTCCGCCACCGACAATCTCGAAGATTTACGCCTGCGGAGCCGCTCACAAAATACGTAGCGCACTCGAGTAGTTGTACGCGCGATCGCGACGCCGCGGGTCAGCACACTGAGAACCATGAGCACAAACCACAAGCCGAAGAACACCTCGGCCTACATGGCCCAGGCCGCGATCGCGTTCGCTGTCAGTCTGTTCGGGACCGGCGCCGGAATCGCGTATCTGCCGCTGGACGGCTGGCAGCGCGCGTTCCTCGCGATGTCGGGGCTGTTCCTGGTGACCAGCTGCTTCACCCTCGCCAAGGTCGTGCGCGACCAGCAGGAGACCCAATCACTGTTGAGCCGGGTCGATGAGGCGCGGCTGGAACAGCTGATCGCCGAACACAATCCGTTCAAATCGGTGTCGTGAGTGCGCCGGGGCTGCGCCGATCGAGGGGTTCGGCGCTGCCCCGGTTTCGTCACTTCAACTGCCGCTCGGTGGCCGCGGCCTCGAGCACGAACGTCTCGATGCGCGCCGCCAATTCCGGTGTGTAATCCGGTGGTTGGGCTACCGCCGCCCAAGCCTCGGGGACGACATTGCCGTAGTTGTGACCGTGCCCGTCCGAAACCGTCTGCGCGCGCGGCAGATCCGCGGCCACCTGCCAGAACGTCACGATGGGATACCACGACATCGCCGGCGACACATCCGGACCGCGCTTCTCCCGCAACCAATCCGGCTGACTGAACAACAGATCCGGCGACCACCACACCACCGGGTCGGAAGCGTGCTGCAGGTAGACGATGCGCGGATCGTTCCAGACCGGCGTCGGCTGAGCGAGCTGATCAGCGCTCGCGGCGAACCGCACCGACATCCCGTCGGCGTAGATCGGGGTGATCTCGTCGGTGCCGGGGTCACGTCTTGTCACGAATTCCGACCACAGCCGGTTGGAGTTGGGCGGCCCCACCCACAGCACCCCGTCGGCGCGATTGCGGATATCGGCCAGCCCGGAGAACGCGCCCTCCGACCCCTGCGAACCGAGGCTCTCGCCGTAGACCAGCAGCTTGGGCCTGGCGTCTTCGGGCAGCGCCGACCAGCGGTCGTACACCTTGTCGAACAGCGTGCGCCCCATGGTCATCGACTTGTCCCGGTCCGACAGGAACGACAACGCGCTGGGCAGATACGAGTACTGCGTCGCCACCAGCGCGGTGTCCCCGCCGTACATCAATTCGACCGCCACGGCACTGGTCGTGTCGACCCAGCCGGTGCCGGTGGTGCTGATCACCACCAGCGCCTCGCGTTCGAAGGCCTTGGTGCGTTCGAGTTCGGCGACGGCCACGTCGGTCTGCGCCTCGACACCGTCGGCGGATTCCAGCCCGGCGTAGACCCGAATCGGTTCGCGCGCGGGCGTTCCGGTGACCTGACCGATCGCGAGGGCGTTCGGCGCGTTCGAGACGAACCACCGGCCTTCGGATCCCAGTGTCTCCCATTTGGCCAACGAGTCAGGGCTACCGGAACGTTCGGGCAGCGTCGGCTGGACCGCGTGCGCCGAGGTGTGACTGTTGCGCGCGCTGAACGCCGAATTGGCCACGGCGAAAAAGCCTTTCGCCAACACGCCGTTGAACAACAGCACCGCCGCCACCACGACCACGATCACCCCGAGCGGCCGCGCGAACGCGGCCGGAATCCGCACCCACTGATTCAGCGCCCGCGTCACCGTACGCACCAGCCGCACCACCAGTCGCGAGATCCAGATCAGCAGCCCGACCACCACCGCGCCGATCAGCACCGTCCGCGGATACCCCGCGTCGGAGACCGGCGCCATCCCCATCAGATCGGTGATCTGCCGCTGCCACTTCGAGGACTGAATGCTCATCAGCACCGCGAAGATCAGGCACGCCACCACGATCGCGCTCTTGCCCGCCACCAGCGACCAGCCCGGTCGCCGAGCCCACGCCGTGCGCACCTGCTCGGGCCAGGTGATCCGCGGCGCGACCCACTTGCGCCACGCCAGGGCCAGCGCACAGCCGAGCCCGTAGCCGATCGTCGCGTTGATCCCGCTGAGCAGACCCTGGAAGAACCAGTCACGGGGCAGCAGCGAGGGGGTCAGCGACAGTCCGAAGAACATCGTCGCCACCACAAGGCCGGTGTAATTGGGATGAAAAAACCTCTCCACCAGGTGAATTCCCCTGATGAAGAGGTTGTCGTGCGCAGCGTCTTCGCGCGCGACCGGCCGAGGAGTCGAGCTCGTATCCGCTGTAGTCAAGCTCGACTCCTCATCGGTCAATTCACGCGGTATGGGCTCCGAACAGCTTAGGCAGCGTGCCTTCGAACGCCTCACGCAATTCGGTGAGTGTCACGGAGAACTGCCCCTGCACCTCGACCGAATCCGAGCCCTGATCGGCCACGCCGATGCGCACCCACGGCAGCTGCCGCGCATCACACATCTTGGTGAACCTGGTCTCCTCCGAGCGCGGCACCGCGACGAGCACGCGCCCGGCCGACTCGGAGAACAGCTGCACGAACGGATCCGAGCCCTCGGGAAGCACGATGCGGCAACCGGTCTCGCCCGCCAGCGCCGCCTCTATCACGGTCTGCGCCAGCCCACCCTCGGACAGGTCGTGCGCGGCGGAGATCATGCCGTCGCGCGAACCCGAGGTGAGCACCTCCGAGAGCAACTGCTCGCGAGCGAAGTCGACCTTCGGCGGCACGCCACCGAGGTGATCGTGGGTCACCTGCGACCAGATCGAGCCGTCCAGCTCGTCGTGGGTCTCGCCGAGCAGGATCAGCGATTCGCCCACTTCGATGCCGAGGCCGGTCGGGATGCGGCGGTGCACATCGTCGATCACGCCGAGCACCCCGACCACCGGGGTGGGCAGGATGGCGTCCTTGCCGGTCTGGTTGTAGAAGCTCACGTTGCCGCCGGTGACCGGAATGCCAAGGGCCGCACAGCCATCCGCGAGACCGCGCACGGCCTGCTGGAACTGCCACATCACGCCAGGATCCTCCGGCGAACCGAAGTTCAGGCAGTTGGTGACGGCCTTGGGGGTGGCGCCGGTGGTGGCGACATTGCGGAACGCCTCGGCCAGTGCCAGCTGCGCGCCGGTGTACGGGTCGAGCTTGGTGTAGCGGCCCGACGCGTCGGTGGCCAGCGCGATACCGCGGCCGGAGGACTCGTCGATGCGGACGACGCCCGCGTCGGCGTGCTCGGCCAGCACGGTGTTGCCACGCACGTAGCGGTCGTACTGCTCGGTGATCCACTTGCGGCTGCACAGCTGCGGGCTGGCGATCATCGTGAGCAGGGTCTCGCGCAGCTCGTCGCCGGTCTTGGGCCGGGTCAGGGTGGCGGTGGTGTCGGCGATCAGCGCGTCCTGGGTGTCGGGACGCTGCACCGGGCGCTCGTAGACCGGGCCCTCGTGGGCGACCGTGCGCGGCGGCACGTCCACCACGGTCTCGCCGTGCCAGGTGATGACGAGGTGGTCGCCGTCGGTGACCTCACCGATGTCGGTGGCCAGCACGTCCCACTTCTTGCAGACGGCCATGAAGGCTTCCACGTTCGCCGGCGTGACGACCGCGCACATGCGCTCCTGCGATTCGCTCGACAGGATCTCCGCGGGGGTCATGTGCGCCGCGCGCAGCGGGACCTTGGTCAGGTCGATGTGCATGCCACCGTCGCCCGCCGCGGCGAGTTCGGACGTGGCACAGGACAGTCCGGCGCCGCCGAGGTCCTGGATGCCGACGACCAGCCCGGCCGCGTACAGGTCGAGACAGCACTCGATGAGCACCTTCTCGGTGAACGGGTCGCCCACCTGCACGGCGGGCAGCTTCTTGCGGCCGGTACCCGACTCGTCACCGGAGAAGGAATCCGAGGCGAGCACGGACACGCCGCCGATGCCGTCGAGGCCGGTGCGCGCGCCGAACAGGATGATCCGGTTGCCGTTGCCCGAGGCGAACGCCAGGTGCAGGTCTTCCACGCGCATCGCGCCCGCGCACAGCGCGTTCACGAGGGGGTTGCCCTGGTAGGAGGCGTCGAACACGGTCTCGCCGCCGACATTGGGCAGGCCGAGCGAGTTGCCGTAACCGCCGACGCCGCGCACCACACCGTCGACAACGCGACGGGTGTCGGGGGCATCAGCGGCGCCGAAACGCAGCTGGTCCATCACCGCGATCGGACGGGCGCCCATGGCCATGATGTCGCGCACGATGCCGCCGACACCGGTGGCCGCGCCCTGGTACGGCTCCACATAGGACGGGTGGTTGTGGCTCTCCACCTTGAAGGTGACGGCCCAGCCGTCGCCGATGTCGACCACGCCGGCGTTCTCGCCGATCCCGGCCAGCATCGAGGCCTTCATCTCGTCGGTGGTGGTCTCACCGAAGTAACGCAGATGAACTTTGGAGGACTTGTAGGAGCAGTGTTCGCTCCACATCACCGAGTACATCGCCAGCTCGGCATCGGTGGGCCGACGGCCCAGAATCTCCTTGATGCGGGCGTACTCGTCGTCTTTGAGACCGAGTTCCTTGTACGGCTGCGGAGCATCCGGGGTGGCTGCGGCGGTAGCGACGGTGTCGACCTGCAGTGTCACGGGAGACCAGGGTCCTTTCGGCCGGGGGGAACTTGATCTGCAGAGTCTAATGGTTGCGAGCTAGCCGCCTGCCGCCCGTACTGCCCTCATGCTGGGGAGGTAACCGGATTCGGTCTGGTCACACTTGCGACTGGGGCATTGGAGTACCCATTACTCTGGCGCTGTGAACGAAAGTCCGGGGGTTGCCGAGCAGGTCGAGCCGCCTGTTCCCGCGCGAAGTGCGGAACCGAGCTCCATCTCTTTCGAACAGAATTCCGACCGACAACGACGCTGGCTCACCGCCGCGATCGCGTTGTTCGTGTTCTCCGCCGCCGTCGCGCTGTTCGCGCACTGGTGGCACGGCTTCATCGACCTGCAGGTGTACCGCAACGGCGCGCGCGTGTGGCTCGACGGCGGCGACCTCTACGGTCCGATGCCGCCGGTCCACGGGCTGGGTCTGCCGTTCACCTATCCCCCGCTGGCCGCGATGTTCTTCGTGCCACTGGCGTTGATGCCGTTGGTGGCGGCCGAGGTCGTGGTGCTGGTGACCTCACTGGCGAGCCTGGGGATCGCGCTGTGGCTGGTGCTGGTTCGCGTGCGTCCCGAGCTCGACCGGATCGCGGTACTCACCGTGTTGATCGCCGGGCTCGGCCTCGCGCAGTACCTCGAGCCGATCCGCCAGACCGTCAATTTCGGCCAGATCAACCTGATCCTGATGGCCGCGGTCACCCTCGACATTCTCGTGCGCAAGCCGTTCTGGCCGCGCGGGATGCTGATCGGCATCGCGGTGTCGATCAAGCTGATTCCGGCCGGGTACCTGCTGTATTTCCTGCTCCGCCGGGATTGGAAGGCCGCGGCCACCATGGTCGTCTCGGCCGCGGGCGCGATCGGCGTCGGGTTCCTGCTGTTCCCGAAGGACTCGGTCGAATACTGGTTCCACACCGTCTCCGACACCGACCGCATCGGCACGCCCTACTTCGCCGGCAACCAGTCGATCAAGGGCACGCTGTTCCGTCTCGGCCTGGACGAATCACTGGCGACGGGCCTGTGGATCGGCCTGTCGGCGCTGACGATCGCGCTGGCCGCGGTGTGGATGTACCGCCTGATCGGCGCGGGTAACGACGTCGGCGCGCTACTGGTGAACGCGGCCGCGGTGCTGTTGGTCTCGCCGGTGTCGTGGTCGCATCACTGGGTCTGGGTGGCGCCCGCCCTGGTCGTGGCCGTCAGCCTCGCCGATCGCCGCCGCTCGCGCGCCTTCACCACCCTCGTCGCCCTGTTCACGGTGATGTTCATCATCGGCCCGCAGTGGGTGCTGCCCCATTCGGGCGACAAGGAACTCGCCTGGGCCTGGTGGCAGCAGATCATCGGCAGTAGCTACGTGTGGGCCACCTTCGCCGTGATCGCCTACGCGGCGATCACCTATCGCCCCGTCCGGAAGCCCTCGGCGGCAACCGAACTCGCGACTGCCTGATCGCCGCGACCGACGGCGAGCGCGCTGCGTACCGCGCCCGACCCGCCGCGACGAGCGCGCTGAGTGCCGCGCGCTCGACCCGCAGCCAAGTCCTCCGAGCGCAGGCCCAGCCGAGCTGATTCCGGGTTGGAGCGCGGCTCGTCGTACCGGGGTCAGTCCGTCGCTTCGGGCGTCAGGAAGGCGGCGAGAGCGGAGGCGTAAGCGGGGACATCGGCGGCCCCCATGAGTTCGCGGCACGAGTGCATGGCGAGCTGAGGTGCGCCGACGTCGACGGTCGACATGCCCGTGCGGGCGGCCGTCATCGGGCCGATGGTCGAGCCGCACGGCAGATCGGCGCGGTGGACGTAGCGCTGCAGCGGCACCTCCGCCTGCGCGCAGGCGAGCGCGAACGCACCCGCACCCGCCGCGTCAGTGGCGTAGCGCAGGTTCTGGTTCACCTTGAGTACCGGCCCACCGCCGACCTCGATGCGATGCGCAGGCTCGTGCCGGTCCGGGTAGTTCGGATGTGTCGCGTGCGCCATATCGCCGGAGGCGACCACCGAACCCGCAAGCGCGGCAAGGTAATCCGCACGCCCACCACCGCGTGCCAGCACGATCCGCTCCAGCACCGCGGGCAGCAGATCCGATTGCGCCCCACGATCGGACTGGCTCCCGACCTCCTCGTGGTCGAACATCACCAGTACCGCCGTCGCCGCACCCGGCTCGTCGGCGGCCGCGAGAAACGCCTGCAATCCGGCGTAGCAAGTCCCCTGATTGTCGAGCCGCGGCGCGCTCACCAGATCGAGATCGCGACCGACGATCGTGCTCGACGCGAGGTCGTGCGTCATGAGTTCCCAGCCGAGCACGTCGGCACCGTCGACCTCGGCTCGCTCGGCCACGAAGTCCAGGAACGAGGCGGGTGCGTCGCCGATCCCCCAGATCGCGTTCACGTGCCGCTGCGGGTCGAGGGTGACCCCGCGCCGATCCTCGGACAGGTGGATCGCCAGTTGCGGCACCCGCAGGATCGGCTCGTCGATCCGCACCAGCACGTCGCGCATTCGCGCGCCCTCGCGCACACTGAGCCGCCCCGAGAGCCCAAGTTCCCGATCGAGCCAGGAGTTCAGCCAGGCCCCGCCGTACGGCTCGAGTCCGACGAGCTGCCAGCCTGCGCCCGCCAGATCGGGATGCTGCTTCACCCGCAGGTTGGGACTGTCGGTGTGCGCGCCGACCACCCGGAACGGGGCCGCGGGTACCGCGTCGTAATCGGCCCACGCGATCAGCGAACCACCGCGCACCACATAGTGTTTCCCGCCCGCGTCGTCCCACGCCGACGCCTCGGTCAACGGCGTGAACCCGTTGCCGTCCAGCTCGGCCGCCACCGTCGCACACACATGGAACGGCGAGGGTGACGCATCGATGAAGGCACAGAGTCCGCTGGCCGTGGCCGCTGTCAAGGAAACGGGCATCCTGCGATCCTAGGCACGACACCGCGTACCGGCACCCCGCACCGGAATACCGGCGTGCGGATCAGTCGTCGCGTTCGGCGATCACCGCGAGCGCGGCCAGCAATTCGCCGTACCGGCGATTCCCTAATCGGGACCGCAGTTCTTCCTCGGCGAGCTTTTCCTGCGCGCGGATCCTGGCGACCAGCCTCGCGCCGAGACTGCTCAGTC
Organism: Nocardia sp. FBN12; assembly: GCF_054031145.1. NCBI lineage: Bacteria > Bacillati > Actinomycetota > Actinomycetes > Mycobacteriales > Nocardiaceae > Nocardia > Nocardia sp. FBN12. The sequence goes on along the minus strand of NZ_CM132926.1, from coordinate 6,602,377 downwards.
CGATCAGGATCCGGCGCCGGTCGTCGGTGGCGGCGACCCGGAAGATCAGACCGCGTTCGGCCAGGTTGTCCGCGTGCCGGGTGGCCGAGGAGGGAGCCAGGCGCGCCTGGGCGGCCAGTTCCGACATCGTCATCCCGTCGTCGGTGGACAGCTGCGACAGGATCGCCCAATGGTCGGCGGTGAGGTTGTCAGCCGTCAGCGCCGCTTCGAGCCGACACACCCAGTTGCGCTCCGCGGAGCGCAGGGCGCCGTGCAGCGTGGAATACCCACTCGTGACCAACACTGATCGCATTCTCCACCTGCCGAGAAATTCATTCGAACAAACCCTGTTCGCGCTAGGCGATAGAGTACAGAGTGCCTAATTTCGGTCCTGGTCGGGATGAAACGATCGAGATTCTCTCGATCGTCCCCACGCAGGGCCCCGGTGGCATCATCGCGCCGTCGTGCACCGCCGCCATTTCCCTGGCTGTAGACGAGATCAATAGCGGCACAGGAATTCTCGGCCGCGAAATCCACCTCACCACCATCGACGGCGGCCGCGAACCACACGAGGTAGCCGCCGAGGTGGAGGCCTTTCTCGCCACCGGAATGGTCGGCGCGATCACCGGCTGGCACACCTCGGCGGTGCGCCGAGCAGTCGCCGACGCCGTCGACGCCCGCGTCCCCTATCTCTACGCCACCGATCACGAGGGCCTGCCCGACGAACGCCCCGGCGTCCTGCTGGTGGGTGAACATCCCGACCACCAAACAGTCCCCGCCGCCGCCTGGATGGCTCGCGAACTCGGCGTGCGCCGCTGGGCGGTCATCGGCAACGACTACATCTGGCCCCGGCGAACAGCTCGCGCGCTCCGTCGGTCCCTGCCGAACCCCTACGACATCATCGTCGAGCAGTACGTCCCACTCGGCACCACCGATTTCGGCGATTTCCTCGGCAACCCCACTCTCCTGCTGGCCGACGCAGTCCTGATCCTCATGGTCGGCGCCGACACCGCCCGCTTCAACCGCCAGTTCACCGCCACCGGACTCCCCACCGTCATGCCCCGCCTCAGCCCCGCGGTCGACGAGAACGTCCTACTCAGCGCGGGCCCATCGGCCAACACCAACCTCTACGTGGCCTCGAGCTTCTTCATCGACAACCACACCCCCGAGGGCCGCTCCCGCCAGGCCCGCTACCACCGCCACCATGGCCAATTCGCCCCCGCCCTGACAACTTTCAGCAACTCCACCTACGAAGCGATCCACCTGCTGAACACCCTGGCCGACACGACCGGCACCCTCGACGTGAACAAGATCACCGCCGCGGTGGAAACCGGCCTGGTGCTCGACGGACCAGCCACCCGCCGAGGTTTCCTCGGCAATCAAGCAGTCGGCCCCGCCCACATAGCCCAGGCGAACGGCATCGACTTCGACATCATCGACACCCTCCCCTGACCCCGCACCCCAAACCACACCTTCACCCCAGCCCGACCCCGCCATCCACAACCCACCCCACAACCACCCGCGCACCCAGCGCGTCCCCGTCTTCCACAACCCACCCAACCCAGCCACCGCACTCCCGACCCTTAGGTGTGTTGACCACGCAGGTTGGTAACGGCGTGGCGAGCTGACATGGCGAAGACCTCCGAGTGAGATGCGAGCTGTCTAAGGAACGCGTCTCTCAACGGAGGTCTTCAATGACACACCGTAATGCACCCCTGACCGAACTCGGCCGTCTACGACTAGCCCGCTGTGTCATCGACGACGGCTGGCCACTACGACGGGCAGCCGAACGATTCCAAGTCTCACCCACCACCGCCGCCCGCTGGGCCAACCGCTACCGCCACCACGGCATCGCGGCCATGTCCGACCGATCCTCACGCCCGCACCACTGCCCGAACCGGACCCCGACCCGCACCGAACGCCGCATCATCAAAATCCGTGTCCTACGCCGGTGGGGACCAGCACGGATCGCCTACCTACTCGGTTTGCATCCCTCCACCGTGCACCGGGTGTTGACACGCTACAAACTGGCCCGCCTGGCCTGGCTCGACCGCACCACCGGCACCCCGATCCGCCGCTACGAACACGACCACCCCGGCGACCTGGTCCATGTCGATATCAAAAAGCTGGGCAACATCCCCGACGGCGGCGGGGCCCGCGCGGTCGGGCAAAAACTCGGGCGCACCAACCGCACCCGGACCGCGGGCAAGACTCTCGACAGCCGTGGTCGCAGCCATCTGGGCTACAGCTATCTCCACAACGCCATCGATGACCATTCCCGCCTCGCCTACACCGAGATCCTGCCCAACGAACGCAAGGAAACCGCTGCCGGGTTCTGGCAACGAGCCCAGAAGTTCTTCTCCACCAACGGGATCACCGTCAAACGAGTCCTGACCGACAACGGTCCCTGCTACCGGTCCCGGCTCTGGGCCCAGACGATGACCGCGGCCTCGATCACCCATAAACGGACCCGCCCTTACCGGCCACAAACCAACGGCAAGGTCGAACGGTTCAACCGCACCCTTGTCGATGAATGGGCCTATGCCCGCGCTTACCGGTCAGAGACCGAACGCCGAGCCGCGTTCACCGAGTGGCTCCATACCTACAATCACCACCGAGCCCACACCGCACTCGGAGGACGTCCGCCAGCCAGCCGCGTCCCTAACCTCTCAGGTCAACACACTTAGGGAGGGACGGCCACGAAGTGGCCGGTCGCGGCCGGGTCGCCGGTTAGGCGCCGGTGCGTAGGCGACGAAGGAGCAAGCACCGGCGCCTAACCGGCGGCCCCTCGGGGCCGCGACTCGAGCGCGCCAGCGCTCCAATAAACACAGCCAGCGCCTCCAGGACTACTAAAACCCCAGTTCTCAGGCCCCGACAAAACTATCGATAACCGAGAAAAACATCCCCAACCCATCATCACTAGGCCCAGTCAAAGCCTCAGTAGCGTGCTCAGGATGCGGCATCAACCCAACAACCCGGCCGTTAGCCGACGAGATCCCAGCAATCCCACGCTGCGACCCATTCGGATTGCCACCCGAATACCGAAAAACCACCCGACCTTCGCCCTCGAGCTCATCCAGCACCTTCTCCGAAGCCTGGAACCGCCCCTCACCCGACTTCAACGGAACAAGGATCTGCGCACCCGACTCATACCGCGAACTCCACGCGGTATCGGTCGCCTCGACCGTCAACCACTCGTCCCGGCAGATGAAGTGCAGCCCCTCGTTCCGAGTCAGCGCACCCGGCAGCAGCCCGGCCTCACACAGCACCTGGAATCCATTACAGATGCCGAGCACCGGCAGACCCTGCCCGGCCGCGCGAACGACCTCGCCCATCACCGGCGCGAACCGCGCGATAGCGCCGCACCGCAGGTAGTCCCCGTAGGAGAACCCACCGGGCACGATCACCGCGTCGACACCCTTGATATCGGCGTCGGCATGCCACAGGCTCACAGCCTCGGCGCCGGCCAGCCGCACCGCGCGAGCCGCATCGACATCGTCGAGCGTGCCCGGGAAGGTAATTACGCCAATACGCGCGCTCACGAGACCCGAACGACCTTCCAGTCCTCGATCACCGTGTTCGCCAGCAGCGCCTCGGCGATCTGCTCGAGCTGAGCGTCCGACACACTGTCGTCCACCTCGAGCTCGAATCGCTTGCCCTGCCGCACATCCGAGATTCCGGCGAATCCCAGACGCGGGAGCGCGCCGACCACGGCCTGTCCCTGGGGGTCCAGAATCTCGGCCTTCGGCATGACCTCGACCACGACTCGTGCCACGCGTTGCTCCTCAAGTGGTGTGGGGGGTTACCTCGGAAATCTTAGTTGACCGGGCCGTCGTGCCCGCGTTCCGGGGTCGCGGCGGCTTAGCATCGGGTATGCGCATCGCCCACTTCGGTCATTCCTGCATCCTCGTGGAACTGCACGGCGTGAAAGTACTGTTCGACCCCGGCACCTTCGCGCACGGGTTCGAGGGCATCACCGGCTTGGACGCGATCGCGGTGACCCACCAGCATCCCGACCACATCGACCCGAACCGGATCGGTGACCTCATCGAGAACAATCCCACCGCCCGCCTGCTGTCCGACCCGCAGACCGCGCAGCAGCGCAGCGAGGGCTGGGAGCCGGTGTCGGCCGGCCAGGTGCTCGATATCGGCGACTTGCAGATCACCGGCGGCGGTGGCAGGCACGCGGTGATCCACCCGGAGATCCCGGTGGTCGACAACACCGTCTTCCAGCTCGGCACCGAGGCCGACCCCGCCCAGCTGGTCCACCCCGGTGACTCGCTATGGGTGCCGCCGGTCCCGGTGGGCGTGCTCGCGATCCCCGCCGTCGCCCCGTGGATGCGCATCGCGGAGGCCGTCGACTACCTGCGCGCCGTCAATCCGCGCACCGCGGTACCCATCCACCACGGCATCATCACCCCGTCGGCCCAGGGCATCTACTTCGGCAGGCTGACCGAAATGGCCCCGGCAGGCACCGAGTTCCGCGTCATCGAACCCGAGGACCAGGGCCAGTTCTGATCAGCGATAGCTGTTCAAGAACAATGCCTCGGCCAGGGCCATGTGCTCGATCTCGCTGGGGTCGACGCTCTCGTTGGGCGCGTGGATCAGGCATTTCGGCTCTTCGACGCCGATCAGCATGATCTCGGCGTTCGGATAGGTGTCGGCGAAGACATTGCACAGCGGGATCGACCCGCCCTGGCCCTCGGTGGTCACCTCGCGGCCGTAGGAGGCCGCCATCGCCTGCTCCATCGCCGCTCGAGCAGGCCCCTGCGTGGACGCGACGAACGGTTCGCCGAGCGCCTCGACCTCGATATCGATCTCGGCGTTCCACGGCACGTGCGCGCGCAGGTGCTTTTCCAGCAGGTCATAGGCCTGTTTGGGCTCGGTGCCCGGCGGGATGCGCAGGTTGAGCCTGGCCCTGGTGCTCGGCTGGATCGCCGCCGACGAGCCGACCACAGCGGGCACATCCATCCCGAGCACCGTGAGCGCGGGCCGCGCCCACACCATGTCGGAGACGGTGCCGCTGCCGAGCAGATCGACGCCGTCGAGCACACTCGCGTCGGCGCGGAAGTCCGCGACCGGATACTGCACACCGGTCCACTTCTGGTCGCCGGTGAGCCCGTCGATGGTGGTGTTGCCGTCTTTGTCCCGCAGCGACGACAACAGCTGGATCATCGCGGCGAGCGCGTCGGGCGCCGGTCCGCCGAACATGCCCGAGTGCATCGGACCCGCCATCGTCTTCACGGTGACGACGACATTCACGTTCCCGCGCAGCGTCTGGGTGAACGTGGGCACGCCGACCGCGAAATTGCCGCAGTCGGCGACCAGGATCACGTCGGCGCTCAGCAGATCGGGATTGGCGACGACGAACTTCTCCAACCCGCCCGTGCCCTGCTCCTCCGAACCCTCCGACACCACTTTGATGCCGATCGGGAAGTCCGGTCCGATCGCCCGCAGCGCCGTCAGATGGGTGACGATATTGCCCTTGCAGTCCGCCGATCCGCGCCCGAACCAGCGGCCGTCCTTGTCGGTCAGCGTCCACACCGGGGTCTCCCACGCGGCGTCGTCGAGCGGGGGCTGCACGTCGTAGTGGCAGTACAGCAGCACCGTCGGCGTTCCGGGCGGCCCCGGCTTGTGCCCGACCACCGCGTTGCTGCCGTCGGGAGTCTCGTGCAGTCCGACCTCGGTCAGCCCGGCCGCTTCGAAGGCGTCTGCCACCCACTGCGCGGTCTGCGCACACCCTTCCGGCGGGAACTGGCGCGGGTCGGCGACGGATTTCATCGAAACGAGCTGGGCCAGATCCTTTTTCGCCTGGCCCATCAGCCCGGAGACCTTGCCGCGCAGCGCCGTCACATCTTCGGTCATCTCTTCGCGCCTCACTTCGTGGTGTCGTCGAGCTTCAGGGTGTCGAGATGAGAAAGGTAGTCCTGCAATCGATCTGGGCAATAGGTGGCGATCGTGAGCGCCACCGCGTGGGTGGTGTCGCGCGGGCCGATCACCGGTCGCTGTCCTGGACCGGCCGCACCGTTGGTGATCGAGGCCTGATATTTCGCCTTGATCATCGGCGAACTCGGGTCCTGGCAGACCGACCCACCGTCGTCGCCGAGCGCGTTGGCGATCACGCTGGGCTCGGGCGCGGGCAGTCCGGCGGCCACCAGATTGTTGTGCAGCTCTTGGGCTTTCGCGTTCGCCTGCGTGTTCTCGCGGATCGCGGAGAAGGTGAACAGCCCGATCAGCGCGAACACCACGAGCAGCACACCTGCGGTGAGATAGATCCACCGCCGCTTGTGGTCGGGAGCGTCTCCGGTGGTCATGCCTGCGCCCCTTCCGGTACGTCGAGTTTCCAGCTGTCCCTGCGATTTCGGTAGAACAGATACGGAATCAGCAGACCGACGATGCCCATGCCGCCACCCACGATGAGCACATACACCCACGGGCTGCCCGCGCCGAATTGGGACGGCGGCACGAAGCCGATCGTGAACGCGGCGATCGAGGACAGGGCGCCGAGCGCGCACAGCGCCATCAAGGCGGGCGCCCGGTAACCGCGCGGATGGTCCGGATCGTCCCTGCGCAGCTTCGCGGCCGCGGCGAACATCAGCACGTACATGATCAGGTACACCTGTGTGGTGATCACCGACAGAATCCAGTACGCGCTGGAGACATTGGGGATGAACGCGTAGAGCAGCGCGATCAGCGTGGTGAACACACCTTGCGCCACCAGCATGTTCTGCTGCACGCCGTGCTTGTTGAGCCGGGTCAGGATCGGCGGCAGATACCCTTCGCTGCGCCCGATCAGCAACAGGCCCTTGGACGGTCCGGCCAGCCAGGTGAGCATGCCGCCGAGCGCGGCGGCCACCAGTGCGATGCCGATGATCGGGGTGAGGAAACCGATTCCGAAGTGGCCGAAGAAGGCATCGAAGGCCTGCATCACCCCCGCGGTAAGACTCAGGCTGGCCGACGGAACCACCCAGCTGATCGCCAGCGCGGGCAGGACGAAGATCACCAGCACCAGCGCCATCGCGAGAAACATCGCCTTGGGGAATTCCTTGGCAGGGTTCTTCAGCGACGACACATGCACCGCGTTCATCTCCATGCCCGCATAGGAGAGGAAATTGTTCACGATCAGCACCAGGCTCGCCAAGCCGGCCCATGCGGGCAGCAGATGCGACGAATCCATCGGAGCCGCAGACGGATTGCCCTGCGCGAGAAACACCAGGCCGAGCACGACCAGCAGAGTGCCGGGAATCAACGTGCCGATGACCAAACCCATACTCGACAGTCCCGCAACAGTTTTAGTGCCCTGCGAGGATACGTACACTCCCGCCCAATAGACGGTGATGATCACGATCGCCACATACAGGCCATTGGAAGCCAGCGACGGATGAATGATGTACGCGAAAGTGCTTGCCACATAAGCGAGCAGGCTCGGATAGTAGAAGATCGTCATGGCGAACTGGCACCAGACGGCAAGGAATCCGAGCGGCTTACTCAATCCCTCACTCACCCATTGATACACCCCGCCCTGCCATCCCGACGCGAGTTCCGCGGCGACCAGCGAGGTCGGCATCAGGAACAGTATCGCGGGAATGACATAGAGGAATACACAGGCCAACCCGTACACGGCCATCGTCGGCGCCGATCGCAGACTGGCCACCGAACTCGTTGTCATCAACGCCAATGTCACCCAGGACATATATTTCGTCGTTGTCGCGACTTTCGTCGCCGTGCCCGTCATCAGCGCTGCCTCCTGCTGCGTTTACACAACTAGCGGAAACCACTCGATCAACTGATGAATGATAAATCGCGCAGGGAGGTATCGAGGCCACCGCCGCGCGCCGATCGCCAGTACGCGCGGCGGCGGTGGCCGGGTCAGGCAGCTCTGGCCTCGGTATGAGGCTCCCAGCGGTACACGTCGCTGCGGGCACCGTGGTAGAGCGCCAGGTCGACCGCGTCGAGCATGGCCTGGCGCGGACCCGACCGCTGCAACTGCGCCGCCGACACCGCCAACCGCAGCACCCCGCCGCGCCGGGCGGTGCGCGCGGCGCCCATCACCAGCGCCCGGCACCACCACGGCTCGGCCCGGAATCCCTCGCCGATCCCGTACACCCGAGCGCGCTGGGCCACATCACGTTCCAGGTCGAGCATGCTGGTGAGCCCGAACGCCATCCGGAAACCCACGTCGGGCAACGCGGCCAGCGCACCGGCGGAGGCATCCCAGCGCGGCGCGGCGAACAGCCGGGTGCGCAACTCCACCCGTTCCATCACCCGATCAGCGGCCTTGAGCCGCAGTGTCGCCTCGTGCCGCGGCAGATCCGCGAACTCGGCGCGCCGCGCCTTGGTGGCGGCCTGGTCGTAGCCGTGCAGCACGATCGCGTCACCTTCGTGGCGCCGCCCGCGCAGCCACGATTGCGTCGCCGGATCGTCGACCAGCCGGTATTTGCCCTTCAACCGAGGCGCCACCAGCAACGACAGCCGCACGGCCCGCGCGTCCATCTCCGCGGCGAACTCGATCGCGGCGTCGCGAGTCGTATCCCGGATCCCCGACACCGAAACGATCAACTCAGCGTTCATGCACCTAACAGTGACAGCCGCAGGTGACACCCGAGTGCTACACCGATGACACCCGAACGAATTCGCATCTTCCGGCGGCCGGCGCCGCGGGTTCTACTCCTACGCGTCGGCGAGGCCCACTCGGTCCAGGACCCAGGCGTACTCGAAGCCGACTTCCTTCCACTTCTCGTAGCGGCCACTCACGCCGCCGTGGCCTGCGGTCATCTCCGTTTTGAGCAGCACCTCGTTGGCACCGGTCTTGGTGGCGCGCAGTTTGGCGACCCACTTGGCCGGTTCCACGTAGAGCACGCGGGTGTCGTTGAGGCTGGTGATCGCCAGGATGGCCGGGTAGTCCTTGGCTTCGACGTTCTCGTAGGGCGAGTACGACTTCATGTACTCGTAGACTTCCTTGTCCGCCAAGGGGTTTCCCCACTCGTCCCACTCGATCACCGTCAGCGGCAGCGACGGGTCGAGGATGGAGGTGAGGGGGTCGACGAAGGGGACGTTGGCGAGGATGCCGGTGAACAGCTCGGGCGCCAGATTGGCGACGGCGCCCATCAGGAGGCCGCCCGCGCTGCCGCCGTCGGCGATCAGGCGGTCCGGGGCGGTGGCGCCGCTGTCGATGAGATGTCTTGCGCAGGAGACGAAGTCGGTGAAGGTGTTCTTCTTAAGTAGCGTCTTGCCGTGCTCGTACCAGAGCCTGCCCATCTCGCCGCCACCGCGCACATGCGCCACCGCGAACACCATGCCGCGATCGAGCAGCGACAGCCGCGAGACCGAGAACGACGGATCGATGCTGGCCTCGTAGGAGCCGTACCCGTACAGCAGCACGGGTTTCGGCCCCTCGGGCAGCCCGCTGCGCTTGATGATCGAGATCGGAATCCGGGTGCCGTCGGCGGCGACCGCCCAATCACGATGCTGCTCATAGTCATTGGCGTCGTACCCGCCGAGCACCGGTTGCTCTTTGCGCAGCAGCAGCTCGCCGGTGGCAGGCACGTAGTCGAACACCTGCATCGGCGTGATGAACGAGGTGACCCCGACGCGCAGCGTCGGCTGCTCCCACTCCGGGCTCGAACCCGCGCCCGCGGAGAACAATTCGAGGCCGAAGTCGAGTTCGGTCAGCTCGCCGAAGCCCGCCGGCGTGAGCGGCCACACCGACAGGCGGGGCAGCGCGTCGCGCCGGTAGCTGAGCACCAGGTGGTTGGCGAAGGCGTCGATGTCCTCGAGCCGCACGTCCTCGCGATGCCCGATCAGCGTCGTCATGTCGGAGGGATCGGTGGCGGGCGCGACGGCGAGCACGAAGTTCTCCGCCTTCGCCCCGTCGACCACATCGTTGTGCAGGATCAGGAACTTGTCCTCGCCCGCGATCACCGCGTGCTCGGCCGAGTACTCCACGCCTTCGCGGCGCGGCAGCAGCACCCGGAACTCGCCCTCGGGGTTCTCCGATTCCAGGACCCAGCCCTCGGTGGTGATCTTGGAACCGAGCCAGATCATCAGGTACTTCTCGGAGCGGGTCGCGCCGACGCTCACCCAGTAGCGCTCGTCGTCCTCGTGGAACACGGTCACGTCGGCGTCGGAGCCGGTGCCGACGCGGTGGCGCCACACGGTGTCGGGCCGCCAGGACTCGTCGACGGTCTGATAGAAGATGTGCGTGCCGTCCAGCGACCAGGTCGCCCCCGGCGCCGCGCCCGCGACCTCGTCGGGCAGCAGCTCACCGGTGCGCAGGTCCTTGATCCGCAACGTATAGCGCTCGTCGCCGGAACTGTCGACCGAGTAGGCCAGCAGGTTGCCGTCGTGGCTCAGCGAGAACGCGCCGAGTGCGAAGAAGTCCAGGCCCTCGGCGAGGATGTTGCTGTCGAGCAGCACCTGCTCACCCTCGATCGCCGAGCCCACCTCCAGCTGCGGCGGCGTCCACGCGTCGATGCCCTCGGCGTTCGCGTCGACGGGACAGCGGCAGTGCACGCCGTACTGTTTGCCCTCGAAACTGCGCGAGTAATACCAGTAGTCGCCCAGCCGCGTCGGCACCGAAAGGTCGGTTTCCTGCGTCCTGGCTTTGATCTCGTCGAAGATCTTGTCCCGGAGGGGCTGCAACTGGTCGGTCTGCGCCGCTGTGAAGGCGTTCTCGGCCTCCAAATAGGCGATGACCTCGGGATCTTCCTTATCCCGCAGCCACTCGTAGTCGTCGACGAACGTATCGCCGTGATGCGCCCGCGCGAAGGGCACCTTCTTCGCGATCGGCGCCGACACCGTCTCATTCTCGCCAGGCATGGGTCCACCGTAGCCGGACCTCTCCGGCCGGGCCCGCCAACTCGGCTGCGAGCCGACTTGGCGAATCATTCGACATCTGGTCAGCCCGCGCCGCGCCGCGCCATCGAGGCCCCGACTCAATTCAACGGGCACCGACCCCGTCGATGCCTACAATTGCCTTCCTGGATACCAGTCGACCAGCGGAAAGGCACATTGTGACCGATCTGAACGGAAAGACAGTGGTTATCACCGGCGCGGCACGCGGCATCGGAGCCGAGACGGCCCGCCAGGCCGTCGCCGCAGGCGCCAACGTCGTAATCGCCGATGTGCTGGCGGAAGAGGGCGCAGCGACGGCAGCAGACCTCGGAGACCGGGCCCGGTTCACCGAGCTCGACGTCACCTCCGAAGAACAGTGGGGCGCCGCGATCGCGTTGGCGAAGCGCGAATTCGGCACCGTCACCGGACTGGTCAACAACGCGGGCATTTCCACCGGACAGCCCTTTGATACCGAAACACTCGAGCATTTCCGAAAAGTGGTGGAGATCAATCTAGTCGGCGTTTTTCTCGGCATGCGAGCGGTGGTGCCCGAGCTGAAATCGGCCGGCGGGGGTTCGATTGTCAATATCTCTTCCGCTGCGGGTCTCATGGGCCTCGCGTTCACCGGGAGCTACGGCGCGACGAAGTGGGGCGTCCGGGGACTGACCAAGGTCGCCGCGGTCGAAAACGGGACCGAGAACATCCGAGTGAACTCCGTTCACCCCGGTATGACCTTCACCCCGATGACCTCCGGAACCGGAATCCGAGAAGGCGGGGGCAACTACCCGAACACCCCGATGGGCAGGGTCGGGGAACCTGCCGAGATCGCCGGGGCGGTCGTGTTCCTGCTGTCCGACGCCGCCTCCTACATCACGGGCGCGGAGCTGGCGGTGGACGGCGGGTGGACCGCCGGTCCGACCGTCAAGTACGTCATGGGCCAATAGCTGCCGGCTCAGGCCCCCAGAGCCGGACCGATAGTCGGCCACGAGGCGTGCAGTGCGTCCTGCCAGTAGGACCAGGAGTGCGTGCCCACCGGGTGGTAGTCGATCTTGGCGCCGATGCCCGCGGCGCGCAGCCGCTGGTCGAACGCCACCATGCAGGTGTTGACGCCCAATTCGATGGGTCCGCCGAGGAAGATGTTCTCGGCCAGTGTCGGCTTGAGTTCGGCCTCGTGCGGGCCGGGGATCCCGGTGCCGGTGGACATGTACAGCGCCTTGCCGCGCAGTCCGTCGAGCATCAGTGCCGGATCGTGCGCGGCCCACTCGGGACTGCCGGGCGCACCCCACATATTGCCGGGATTGCCACCCCGGTTGACGATCGAGAACATCATCGCGCCCGCGGCCATCGCGATGTCCGGGCACGCGCTGTAACCGGCGACGGCGCGGTAGAGGCCGGGGTGGCGCACGGCCAGGATGTAGGCCGCGTTGCCGCCCATCGACAGCCCGCCGATGCCGTTCACGCCGTTGCCGTTGAAGTGCCCGTCGATCAAGCCGGGCAGCTCCTGGGTGAGGAACGTTTCCCACTTGTACCGGCCGAAACGCGGATCATCGGCGATCCAGTCGGTGTAGTAGCTGGCCTGGCCGCCCATCGGCAGCACCACGTTCACATTCTTGCCGCGGAAGAAGGCCTCGGCGTCGGTGGCGTTGGTCCAGGTGCTCTGGCCGATGCCGGGGTCGAGCCCGTCGAGCAGGTAGTACGTGCCGCGCGAGCCGCCGCCCGCCGGGTGCAGGACCTGCAGATCGATATTGCGGCCCATCGCGGGCGAGGTGACCGTGATCGCGGTCCGGTGCGGAGTCATCTCACGCACCCCGACGATCTCGGCGGCCGACGCCGTCGCCGGGTGCACCACCGCCGGTCCGATCAACGCGAGAGCAATAGCCAGCACTGAAGCAGCAACACCTGTACGACGCACGATCTACCCTCCATAACCGCATGCCAATGACAGTCCAAAGTAACCCACAGGTGAACAAACTGGAAGCATTCGGCGTTTCGGGCGTTTCTCCAGCAAACTCCACGGTTTGCAATGCCCGCTTCGCCCGGAAATTCAGCGGGTGAGCGCGCCCCGGATCGAACCGGCCAGGTAATCGAGGTCCGCTCGGGCGGGCGAGGTGGGCCGCGCGCGCAGGCCGAAGCCGTCACCGGGCGTGCGCGGGATCACGTGCAGGTGCACATGGAACACCTCCTGCCCGGCCGTCACCCCGTCGGCGAGAAAGAAATTCACCCCATCGGCCGCCACTTCACTGCTGCGCAGCGCGGCCGCGATCTGCTGCCCGACCTGAAAGAGCTTGCCGCCCAACGCGGGATCGAGATCGGCCAGACTCGGCGCGGGCACCTTGGGCACCACCAGGACGTGCCCCGGCGTCACAGGACGAATATCCATGAAGGCCAGCACTTCGTCGTCCTCGTAAACCTTCGAGGCGGGGGCGAGCCCGGCGATGATGTCGGCGAAGATCGTGTACGGATTCACCCGCACACGGTATCGGCCTCGACGCACAAAAGCCCGCCACCTGCGCCGGAAAAGCGGCAGGGGCGGGCTGATTCGCACGGGTCTACAGGATCGGCGACGGCGAGTAGCGCGCGGCTTCCGGATTCGCCTCGACCAGCTTCTGCACCTGCGCGACCACCTCGGACACCTGATCCGAAGCCGCCCCGATGAACGCGGCCTTGTCGGCGAGCGCCGCGTCAAGGCCGGCGCGGTCGAGCGGCATCCGATCGTCGGCAGCGAGACGATCCAGCAGATCGGGTTCGCGGCCCTGCTCGCGCATGGCCAGCGCCACCGCCACCGCGTGCTCCTTGATGACCTCGTGCGCGGTCTCGCGGCCGACGCCCGCACGCACCGCCGCCATCAGGATGCGGGTGGTCGCCAGGAACGGCAGGTACCGGTCGAGCTCACGCGAGACCACCGCCGGGTAGGCGCCGAACTCGGCGAGCACCGTCAGGAAGGTCTCCATCTGCCCGTCGATGGCGAAGAACGCGTCCGGCAGCGCGACGCGGCGCACCACCGAGCAGAACACGTCGCCCTCGTTCCACTGCGCCCCCGCCAGCTCGGCCGCCATCGAGCCGTAGCCGCGCAAGATCACCTGCAGGCCGTTCACCCGCTCGCACGAGCGCGTGTTCATCTTGTGCGGCATCGCCGACGACCCGACCTGGCCCGGCTGGAAACCCTCGGTGACCAGCTCGTGCCCGGCCATCAGCCGAATCGTGTGCGCGAACGACGACGGCCCGGCACCCAGCTGCACCAGCGCGGACAGCACATCGTGATCGAGCGAGCGCGGGTACACCTGGCCCACGCTCGTGAACACGTTCGCGAAGCCGAGGTGTGTGGCCACCTGCTGCTCGAGGGCCGCGAGCTTGTTCGCGTCACCGTCGAGCAGGTCGAGCATGTCCTGGGCGGTGCCCATCGGGCCCTTGATCCCGCGCAGCGGGTAGCGGTCGATCAGGTCGCGCATCCGCGCGAGACCGACCAGCATCTCGTCGGCGGCGGAGGCGAAGCGTTTGCCCAGTGTGGTGGCCTGCGCGGCGACATTGTGCGAGCGCCCGGCCATCACCAGGGTCTGGTACTCGGCGGCCCGCTCGGCCAGCCGCGCCGCGATCGCGATGCCGTGCTTGTAGACGTGCTCGAGGGAGAGCCGGATCTGCAGCTGCTCGACGTTCTCGGTGAGGTCGCGGCTGGTCATGCCCTTGTGCACGTGCTCGTGCCCGGCGAGGGCGTTGAACTCCTCGATGCGCGCCTTCACGTCATGGCGGGTGACCCGCTCACGCTCGGCGATCGAGGCCAGGTCCACCTGGTCGATGACGCGTTCATAATCCTCGACAACCCCTGCGGGGACATCGATTCCGAGTTCGGCCTGCGCGCGCAGCACCTCCAGCCACAGCCTGCGCTCGAGCACGATCTTGTTCTCGGGCGACCAGAGCGCGACGAGCTCCGGGCTGGCGTATCGGGTGGCGAGGACATTCGGGACGAGGCTCACGAGCACTCAGTCTAATTGCCGCACCCGTTCGGCCTGGGAGGGCATCACGTTCGGGACCACGGGCGGGGCGACGATATCGATCATTTCGAGCAGACCGGCCCTGGCGGGTCGACGTGGTTCGGGGTGGCCTTCGATCAGCGCGGCGACCACCGCACCGTCGACGACGGCAACCATCCTGCGTAACTGCTCGGGGCGCACCACTCGGTCGGAGCGGCGCAGCACGTCGGCGAGCAGTTCTTCGAGCTGCGTGCGTAGTCGGAGCTGGACCTCACGTAACTCGGGATGACGGGCCGACGCCACGGAACGCTCGTAGCGGGCGATGAGCTGGCCGCGGGCGTCGAGGTCGCCGTCGTCGGGGCCGACGAGCACGTCGAGCACGAGCTCGACCGTCGCCTCGGTGCCGCGCCTGCGATGGCTGACCTCGCCGACCCGGCGGCGCATCGCGTCGAGTTCGATCGCGCCGCTGAACTCGACGGCGCGGGCGATCAGATCTTCCAGTGATGCGAAGTAGTAGGTGGTCGACGCGAGCGGAAGATCGGCTCGCGAGGCCACCGAACGATGTCGTACGGCGTCGAATCCGCCCTCGAGCAACAGCTCGGCCGCCGCCGCCACCAGAGCCTGACGACGTCGTTCGCCTTTCGGAGTCGTTGCGGTGGTCACCGTGCAGGAGTGCCAGTCATCATCAGTTCAACCGTGCGCAATCGTCATCGGGGAAACACTGGGAATTCGGGATAACTGAGTTTTACCGTATCCCGGCACAGATGTGTTCGTACTAGGCAAAGTTGTTGTCGCACATCACTGTTGACACGACATCGGATCACCCCTTCAAGAACCGCCCCAGACGCTCCAGAGCTGCGGCGATGTCGTCTGTGGCACCTGCGAAGGAAAAACGGACCGTGTGGTTTCCATTCGTGGTGTCGAAATCGAGTCCGGGAGCCAGTGCGACGCCGGTTTCGGTGAGTACCTCGGCGCACCAGGCCCGAGAATTATCGGTCAAATGACCAATATCGGCGTAGGCGTAGAAGGCGCCGTCGGCCGGCGCGAGATCGGTGATTCCGATCGCGGGCAAACCCTCCGATAGCAACGACCGGTTGCGCGCGTACCGGCGGACATGCCCGTCCAGTTCATCCTTGGCTTCCGGCCCGAACGCGTGCACGGCCGCGTACTGCGAGATCGCGGGCGGGCACACCGTCATATTCGACGCCAGCCGTTGCAGCGCCGGGCGCAGGTCGGCCGGTGCCAGCATCCAGCCGAGCCGCCAGCCGGTCATCGAGAAGTATTTCGACACCGAACCGATCACCACCGATTCGCGGGAGAACTCCCACGCCGAGGAGGTCGGCGTGCTCGCGCCCGCGTAGGTGATGCCGTGGTAGATCTCGTCGGAGATCAGCAGCGTGCCGTGCCGCTCACACCAGCGGGCCAGCGCGGCGAGTTCGGTGGGGTCGATCATCGTGCCGGTCGGGTTGGCCGGACTGGCCACCACCAGGCCCTTCGGTGGCTCGGGCATGGCCTCGAGCATCGCGACGGTCGGCTGGAATCTGGTCTGCGGGCCGCAGTCCAGTTCGACGACCTCGCAGCCGAGCGCGGACAGCGTGTTGCGGTAGGCGGGATAGCCGGGGCGCGCCACCACCACGGTGTCACCCGCGTCGAAGGCGGCGAGGAAGATCAGCGTGAACGCACCCGACGACCCGGTCGTCACCACCACCTCGTCCGGGTGCACGTCGTAGCCGTAGGTCTCGCTGTGATGGCCCGCGATCGCCTCGCGCAGCGGCAGAATGCCGAATGTCTCGGTGTAGCCGAGCAATTCGTGATCGATAGCCGCCCTGGTCGCCCGCAGGACCGGCGCGGGCGCCTGCGTCGAGGGCTGCCCCGCCGCGAGTACCAGCACATCCCCGTGCGACCTGGCGCGTTCAGCTGCCGCCTTCCACACATCCATGACGTAGAAAGGGGCAATGGCCGACCGGCGCGATTCTCTGGACACCCGAGAGACGGTAGAGCACCCGATTGTGGGTGTTCACAGATATGGTCGGCACAATGGCTCCGACAGCGAATACGCAGCCACCGACGCGACCACTGTGGGTGCGTCGGGGCAGGGGCGCGGGGGCGGGATGAAGCGGACACGGACGGCGCGGGATGTGCGGGTGGGCACCCCCGAGCGCAGCGTTGACACCGAATCGGTGACGGCCGGACAGCACCCGATCGACACCTCGCGACAAGACCCCGTCGAATCGGCGCGATCCGGTGACACCGAGAAACGCCGGGCCGTCAGCGTGAACGGCCGGATCCTGCAGGCGAATTGGCGGGAGCAGTTGCCGTCGAAGGTCGCGACGCGCGATCGGATGGCCGAGTGGGCGGCGCGGTATCCGGTGGTCGGGGAGATCGCCGGTGAGCTGCGCAGTGGTGAGGTGCGCAAGGTTTTCTGGCGGCGGCCCAAGGCGCAGGCAGAGGGGCTGTGGGCGCGGCGGCCGAGTCGCGAGCGGGTGCGTCAGGTGCTGGTCGAGCGGCGGGTACTCATCGCCGGAATGGTCGCGGTGGCGGTGTTCGTCGCTGCCGACGGACAGTTCGGCGGCGTCGTCGACGGGCCCCCACTCGCACCCGGCGAAGCGATCCACGTGGCGATCGCCTATCCCCCGCAACTGCTCCCCAACCCGCAATCGGCGACCCGCATGCTCAATGCCATCGACGCGGGTGAGAAGCGTCGCGAGGCACACGTGGTCGCCGCGGCGGCCCGCGCCACCCTCGAACGCGCGAAAGCGGAGGCAGCGGCCGCGGCCTCGGGTGAATGGCAGGACTGGATGGGCCAGCGCGCCCCGGTGGTTCCCGGTGCGATGGTCCCCGGATCGACTCCCTCGGTCGGCGGGTTCAGCCTGCCCGCGAAGGGCGCGTTCACGTCCGGTTTCGGCTCCCGCTGGGGCACCATGCACCGCGGCATCGACATCGCGGGCCCCATCGGCAGCCCCATCTACGCCGTGGCCGACGGGACCGTGGTCGAGGCGGGCCCGGCCCAGGGCTTCGGCCTGTGGGTCCGTATCCGCCACGACGACGGCACCATCAGCATCTACGGCCACATGTACGACTTCTTCGTCTCCCAGGGCGAGCGCGTCCCCGCCGGAATGCAGATCGCCCGCATCGGCAATCGCGGCGATTCGACCGGCCCGCACCTGCACTTCGAGATCGTGCAGAACGGTCAGCATGTGGACCCACAGGCCTGGTTGGCCGTGCACGGGCTACAACTGACATAGCCCGGCGCGGGAACGCGAACTACTTCGCGACGGTATTCCGTTCCGGCACAACAACTTCGGTCGCACCGATGTCGGTACGGAAGTGGCTGCCCGCCAACTTGATTCCGGCCAGCCGGGCGTAGGCGCGCTCCCTGGCCTGCGCGAGATCCGCACCGACACCGACCACATTCAGCACGCGACCACCCGCCGACACCAGCGCCTTGTCTTCGCGCTGCCCCGTACCGGCATGCAGCACAAGGGTTTCGCCCTCGAGCGCACTGTCTTCGGCACCGGTGATCACGTCGCCGGTGCGGGGGCGGGCCGGGTAGTTCTCGGCGGCCAGCACGACGGTGATCGCCGAACCGTCCTTCCAGCGCGGTGCGGCTACCTCGGCGAGCCGCCCGGTCGCGGTGGCGTGCAGGAGTTCGGCGAACGGGCTGTCGAGCAGTGCCAGCACCGCCTGGGTCTCGGGATCGCCGAAGCGGCAATTGAATTCGACGACTGCCGGGCCGTTCGTGCCGATCGCCAGCCCCGCGTACAGCAGGCCGGAGAACGAGCTGCCCCGCGCGACGAGTTCGGCGGCGACCGGCTTCACCACGTCTTCGACGATCTCGTTCAGCGTCTCCGCGGGCAGCCACGGCAGCGGAGTGTAGGCGCCCATGCCGCCGGTGTTCGGGCCCGCGTCGCCGTCGCCGACGCGCTTGTGGTCCTGCGCGGGCAGCAGCGGGATCACGGTTTCGCCGTCGACCAGGCAGAACAGCGAGACCTCTGGGCCATCCAGGAATGACTCGAGCAGCACCGGGTGACCTTGTTCGAGCAGTTCGGCGCCGTGGTCGCGGGCCGCGTGCCGGTCGGCGGTCACCACCACACCCTTGCCCGCGGCGAGCCCGTCGTCCTTGACGACCCAGGTCGGGCCGAAGCGATCCAGCGCCGCGTCCAGCTCGGCCGGGCTGTCGACGATCTCGCTGTGCGCGGTGCGCACCCCGGCCACCGACATCACATCTTTGGCGAACGCCTTCGACCCTTCGATCCGCGCCGCGTCGGCCGACGGGCCGAACACCGGGAACCCCGCCGCGCGCACGACATCGGCGACACCGAGCACGAGCGGCACCTCGGGACCGATCACCACCAGGTCAGCGGCCGTTTCGGCAGCGAGAGCGGCGACGTCTTCGCCGGAGCAGGGGTCGACCGGGCGTAGCTCGGCGTGCTGGCCGATGCCGGGGTTGCCCGGAGCGGCGATCACCGCCGTCACGGACGGATCCCGGCGCAGCGCCAGGACGAGGGCATGTTCACGGGCTCCGGAACCGATGACGAGTACGCGCACGGCCTCAGATTAGTCGCGCACTGCGCGCACCTTGCGCACGCCCCTGACCGCGCACTTCGCACATCGCGAACCGATACACCGTTGCGCTACCTCGGGAGCAACCATCAGCCGGAGCCCTCGCACCCCGGGTTCGATTGCGCCACAATGGAACCAGGTGCGGCACGGCAGCCGCCACCGAAACGGGGAGCACATCATGGGCCTGCTCGACGGGATGATGGGCAATGCCGGTCGCATAGATCCGGCCGCCGCTCAGCAGGAGTACGCGAAGCTGTTCGGCCAGGGCGAGCAGGTGTACGCCGCGTTCATCCTGGTGCGCGACGCCATGCTGTTCACCAACCGCCGCCTGATCATGGTCGACAAACAGGGCGTCACGGGCCGCAAAGTGAGCTACCACAGCATCCCCTACCGTTCGATCAGCCACTTCGCCGTCGAAACCGCGGGCACCTTCGACCTCGACGCCGAGCTCTACATCTGGATCGGCAGCGGCGACGAGCCGGTCAAGCAGCGTTTCAACCGTCAGGTCGACATCTACGAGGTGCAGGGCATCCTGTCGCATTTCGTGTCGATCTAGCTACGCTCAGCGGTATGGCATCCGTCTTCAGCGCGATCATCGCAGGTCAGATCCCCGGTCGCTTCGTCTGGGAAGACGACGAGTTCGTCGCCTTCCTCACCATCGCCCCCGTCACCCAGGGTCACACCCTCGTCGTCCCGCGCGCGGAGATCGACCAGTGGCAAGACGTTGATCCCGCCACGACGGCCACGATGATGGGCGTCGCCCAGAAGATCGGCCAGGCCGTCCGCGTCGCCTTCGACGCGCCACGCGCCGGCCTGCTGATCGCCGGCCTCGAGGTCCCCCACTTGCACACCCACGTCTTCCCCGCCTACTCGATGGGCGATTTCGACATCTCCGGCGCCAACACCGACCCCACCCCCGAATCCCTCGACGAGGCCCAGACCAAGATCAAGTCCGCCCTGCGCGACCTCGGCTACGGAGCCAACGTCCCCGCCTGATTACCTGCCGATGGAACCGGAGCGGCCCGGGGACGCCCGCGGCCGCAGTCGGTGAGCGTCATTCACCCCGGCGAGCGAGTCGGGCGGCGACCACCGGGATGACGATCGCGGCGGCGACGAGGTGGGTGAGCATCAGGGTGAGCTTGGTTTCGACCGCGGCGTTCACGAATACATCGGGGACCAGCGACAAAGCGGTCAGTGCGATCGTGGTTCGGACGAAGACGGTGCGGGGATTTCCGGCCCACTTGCGCAGGGCGGCGGCCAAGAGGATGCCGATCGCGGCGAAGATCAGGGTGAGCTGGGCGAATCCGGCGAGTGGGATCTGCTGACCTTCGATGGCGAGGGAAACGCCGGCTGCGTGAGCTACAGCGGCGACGGCCGTGGTCGCCGCCGCGGCTACGACGGCTGCCGCGGCGGCGGGACGCCAGAACGCGGAACTGCTACGGACGGTGGATGCGGCGTAAGTAGTCATGTCGGACTCCTGTGTGGTGTGGCGGCCTGTTGCCGCCGCTCATCAGTTCCACGAACAGGACCGGCCGAATACGACAGGTCGCGGCGAAGTTCTTTCAACCCCACGGACACGGTTCGGCGCCGGTATCGACGAGCTCCCTTGTTCTTTCGCCCAGGAAACGATGTACTGGGCTCCGGTTCGTTCCTATCGGAAGGTTTCGCCCATGCGTTCGACCGTCGGACTCATCACCATCGTCGCCATTTCGCTACTCGGTGCGGGAACAGCGTCGGCGGAGGTGCGCGAGGCGAAAGTTCAGTGCCTCGGTTCGAACGCGAACTTCCACCTGTACCCGTTCTACCTGTCCCTCGTGGCAACCTCGTCGGACGACCGACCGGGCACCATCTCGATCCAGCCGCGCGCGGAGTCGATGTTCGGCCCGTTCGGCTACCACGCCACCGTCAACTGGACCAACCTCGACACCGGCGAATCCGGCGTCGCCGCCCAGAACGGCACCGTCGGCGGCAATATGCCCAGCTTCGACGTACACACCGGGTGGGGCACGGTCCGCCTGACCGGTGCGGTCGGCACCTCCGGTCTTTCCGCGGGCCAGACCATGAACTGCTCCGGCGCGGACCTCTACGTACCGTAGCGCTCGTCAGCCGATGAACACTCCGCTTCTGCACCAACGCTTTCCACACCTGCGCGAAACCCTGCCGCATATCGGACTCGGCTCCGGCCCGACACCGGTGCGCCGACTCGATGCGCTGCCTGCCGGTGGCGCGCCGGTCTGGCTCAAAGACGACTGCGCATTCGGTGACGGCGGGTGGGGTGGCAACAAAGTCCGCAAGCTGGAATGGATTCTCCCCGACGCACATCGGCGCGGCTCCCGGACCATCCTGACCGTCGGCGGATTGGGGACGAACTGGGGCCTGGCCGTCGCCCTGTACGCACGCGACCACGGACTCCGCACCGCTCTCGCTCTCGTCGACCAGCCTGTGGATGAGCACGTCCGCGCACAGCTGAGCCGACTCGAGAACAGCGGCGCCGCGATACATTTCACGCATTCGAAGACGCGGACCATCCTCGCCGCGCCGATGCTGTTCGCCCGGCACACCAGCGGTAGGCATCTGCCCTACTACCTGCCACCCGGCGGATCCTCGCCGATCGGGGTCCTCGGATACCTCGAGGCCGCGCTCGAACTGGCCGGACAGGTACACCGCGGGGAGCTGCCCGAGCCCACCCACCTCGTGACCGCCGTCGGATCCGGCGGGACGATCGCGGGGCTGCAACTCGGTTTGCGGATGGCAGGCTTGACGACCCGAGCAGTGGGTGTCGTAGTCAACGACACGCTGCGGCTTGACTCAGCGACGATTACCCGGCTCGCCCACCGCACCGTGCGACTGCTATGTCAGCGAGGCGCGGACCTGTCCGATCTCGAACCGCGAGTCGAGGACATCGACATCGTCATCGACTGGCTCGGCAGCGGCTACGGCCACCCCATGCCGGAAGGCGAACGCGCCCAGACTTTGTCGGCCGAGCGCGAGGGCCTACACCTCGAACCCGTCTACACCGCCAAGGCCATGGCGGCGCTGCTGGCGATGAACGAGCAGGGCACGTTCGGCGACGGCCCCGTCCTCTTCCTCAACACGAACGGACCGCGCTGACCGAGCTTCCGCCCGCCGACGACGCCCACAGTGCGCCATCCCCGCAGGACATAGCAGCTCTACACGAGATGCTCGCGCCTCCTGGCCAGGTACGCGCGTTCCGCCGGGTTCTGCGTGGCGGCGATCGCGGCGTCGTAGGCGGACCTCGCCTCGGCGCCGCGTCCCAACCTGCGCAGTAGCTCGGCGCGGGCGGCGTGCCAGGCGTGATACCCGTCGAGCGGGAGTGAATCTATCTGCGCCAGAGCCACATTGGGGCCGTCGAGTTCGGCGATGGCGACGGCTCGGTTGAGGGCGACGATCGGGGTGGGGGTCACAGCGTAGAGCTGGTCGTAGAGGGCGACGATCTGGCTCCAGTCGGTGTCGCGGTAGTCGGTCGCGTCGGTGTGGACGGCGTTGATCGCCGCCATGAGCTGGTAGCGGCCGGGGCGAGGTCCGCCTGCCGCGACTCGGCTCAGGCATTCGCGGACGAGCGTGTGGCCTTCGGCGATGAGGGCGTGGTCCCAGCCGCCACGGTCCTGCTCGTCGAGGGTCACCAGCTCACCGCCTGCGAACCGCGCGGCACTGCGCGCATCGATGAGCAACATCAGCGCGAGCAAGCCGGCAACCTCGCCGTCATCGGGCAGCAGGTCGCGCATGATGCGGCCGAGCCGGATCGCCTCGGCCATGAGATCGGCCCGAATCGATTGCGCGCCAGCTAGATACCCCTCATTGAAGATGAGATAGACGACCTCGAGCACTCCGCCCAGCCGATCGGTGACGTCATCGCGATCGGGCACGCGGAACGGGATGCGCGCGGCTTTGATCTTGGCTTTGGCGCGGGTGATGCGTTGCGCCATAGTCGTTTCGGCAACAAGGTACGCACTGGCGATCTCGCCGACCGTGAGCCCGCCGAGCAGGCGTAGGGTCAGCGCGACTCGCGCCTCCGGCGCCAATGCCGGATGGCAACAAGTGAATACGAGCCGGAGACGATCGTCGTTGACCGGTCCGGTCGCGTCGTGCGGTGCGTGATCTTCGATGATCATGGCTGCCTGGTGTTTCGAGTCGCGCAGTGATTCCCGGCGAATCCGGTCGATGGCGCGGTTGCCCGCGGTCTTGGTGAGCCAGCCGCCCGGGTTGGGCGGGATGCCGTCGACCGGCCACCGTTCGATGGCGGTGAGCAGGGCCTCGCCCGCGGCGTCTTCGGCGATATCGAGATCGCCGAACCGTCGCGCGAGCGAGGCGACCACCCGGCCGTACTCCTCGCGATAGATCCGATCGATCCGCGCGCGAGTGTCCTCGCTCATGCGCCGTCGAACGTCCTGATCTCGATCCGCTGCTCACAGACCTTCGACGCCCTGGCGGCGATCTTCAGCACGGCATCGAGGTCGGGAGCCTCCACGACCCAGAACCCGCCGAGGCATTCCTTGGTCTCGGCATACGGCCCGTCTTTGACCACCACGTCAGCGCCGGTGTTGTCGACCGTGGTCGCCTCGTCGATCCGCCCGAGCCCGCCCGCGAACACCCACGCCCCTTCGGCCTTGAGTTCGTCGTTGAACCTCCCGGTCGCGTCGTACTGCGGCTGCGCCTCCTCCTGCGGAATGTCGTACGCACTCGGATCGACAACTACGGAAAGCAGGTACTGCGTCATGGCGATTTCCCTTCGTCGGTGGCCGCCGATCGGCTGCCTCTACCAACACCACGAACGACCGAACACGAATACGACAACTCTCACCGAGATTCCTCGAATCTTCCACGAAACGCGCCTCGGCTTGCACTTCCCTTCCGCCACCGCCGCCATGACCGGACAGCTAGCCTTGCAGGGTGACCGCAGATCTCGGCTGTGCCGGTGAACTCCCCGAAACGCTCACCTGGGAGGAATACCTGGCACTGCCCGATGCCATCGCGCAGTGCGTGGAAGGACTCGACCGTGGTCATGTCATCTGGGCACGCACAGGACCTCGCCGTAATCAGCGGGCGGCCGTGCGCCTGCGCAACGCGTTGGAGTCCGCCTGGTCAGTAGTGCAGGCAGAGCGCGATGAATGCTTCGAAGCCGACGTCGAGCAGCCGGTCTTCTTCAGTGCCAAGAACGACTTCCTCAAACCTGACTTCATCTTGTACAGCTGCTTACCGGACCAGGATCAGGATGTTCCGGCGTCAGCTGTGGTCATCGCCGGTGAGGTCTTGTCACCGGCGAACTCCGTTCAGGATATGAACCGAAAGACCACCCGCTACACCGAGGCGGGCATCCCTTGGTACTGGGAGGTCGATGCCGGGGAGCAGTCAGTAACGATTCGGATCAACGCCCTGCTGCCCGCTCCAGAACACCGCCCGATCGGCGTCACGCCACTGCGTGCGTTCCACTACGAGCCGGTCGCGCAGTGGGCAGGCGACGGCGATTTCGCCTACCACCTCCCGTTCCCCTTCACGATCCCGCCGGAAAGCCTCGCCTACTAGACGCAACGCACGAAAAAACGCCCCGGACGGATCCGGGGCGCTTGTCGAGCCCCCTGTCAGGATTGAACTCACGGGTCAGCCCAGGCAGGGGGCCTTTTCGTGTCCCGACCAGTGGAAACAATGTCAGTGGTGATCAGTGGTGATCACCGGTAATCAGTAGAGATTGCGTCCAAAATGAGGCCAGGGTGAGGCCACCGGAATCACTGCCTGACCTGGGCGGCGCAGCGCCTCACACAGCCATCTCCGGCGCGACGGCAGCGACCTTGGCGACCGCCTTGCGGGTGCGGTCGGAATCCACCCCGGCCACGACCTGCAGCGCCGACCGCCACAACTGGGCCGCGTCTTCATGCCGTCCGAGTTTCCAGCGCAGCAGTCGGGTCTCGATTTCCGTCAGTGCCCGAATCCGGGTGTGCGTCTCCGGGTTCCAGGCCGCCACGCTCATGTCCAACTGCCGTTCTGCCTCATTCAGATCACCGAGCGCGGCGAACGCCTTCGACGCCTGTCGGCTGACGCCCGCATCAAGACTTCGATCCCAGGCCCCAGGTCGGAAGTGACCAGGCCGCTCAGATCATCGGGAGCAGAGGTATCTCCTGAGTCGTCGTTCTCGTGAGTCGTCGTTCTCGCCGGTACTCATCTTGCCGATTCTCGGCGGAACCGCCCAGGATCTGAGGTTTCCACACCGCGCTCGCTTGTCTCTAAAACGATCGATTGATGAACATGTTGAGCCGGCCCGGCCGCAACGGCGGAAGTTGCTGTACCGCAAGACGCTCCTCGGCCGGAGGCGGGCAGTCCGTACCTCACGGTGCACGGTTGCTACGACTCGGATGCTTTCGGGTTTGACTTCCGAGGACAAGGTCGAGTTGTTGGTCGACGAGTTCGATTGCCCGCTGGGATGTCCCGTGGCCTTGGATCATGCCCTGGGCGATTCCGGCGATGGATGCCGTGATGAGTTCGGCGATGAGGTCGATTCGATTCACCGAGGGTTCGAGATGGTCGGCTCGCCCGAGCTGGTCGGAAACGATGGAGACCAGCAGCCGCGATGCTGTGAGCGTTTCTTCGGGTGTGATGCCTTGACCGGTGACCGAGCCCGTGCCGAACGCTCCGAGAACGATGGTCTCCTCCCGGCGCTGTTCGTCGAGTGGAAGTAGTTCGGTCAGCACTGCGCGAATGGCTTCGCGGGGCATTACGTCCTCGCCCAAGGCGGCCCAGCGCTGCGCGAATCGTGTACCGACGTTTTCCATCACCGATCGGTAGGTGGCGAGGAGGAGATCCTTCTTCGTGCCGCAGTAGTACTGCACCAGGCTCACCGAAAAGCCCGCTTCGGCGGCGACCGATTGGAAGGTGACCGCGTCCAGGCCGCCGCGGACGATGAGTCGCCGTACGGCGCCGGTGATCTGCCGTCGCCTCAGTTCGTGGTCGACCAATCGTGGCACGCGCGCTCCTTCTCTCTGACCATGGACGACTCTACTTCATAGTATGTCTGTACTATCTAAGATAGTATGGACATACTATAAACATCGAGGAGGAGCTCATGCCGAAGATCGGGCGGTTCACCAGCGACGAGGCGAAGGCCGACTATCTGCGCATCTACGACGCGTGGGCGGAGCGGTGGCCGATTCCCTCGACCGTCGTAGACGTCGAAACGTCGTTCGGAACTACACGTGTGCGTAAGTCCGGAAGTGGGACGGGTGCCCCGGTCCTGCTGCTGCCCGGGACCTCGGGCAACGGCTTGGTGTGGCAGCGATTCATCGAGGATTTCGCGAGCGAGCGTGTGGTGTACACACCGGACGTCATCGGATGGCCGGGACGCTGTGTGCAGACCGCGCCCGTGCGCGACGGCGCCGACGTAGCGAAGTGGGTGGTCGAGACCCTCGACGGACTCGGTGAGGATCGAGTCCACCTGGCCGGGAATTCGCTGGGCGCCTGGATGGCCGGCATGGTCGGGGTCTACTACTCCGACCGTCTGGCGAGCCTCACCATGTTCGAACCCGGTGGGGCCACCTTCGCCAAACCGAAATGGAGCCTGCTGCTCAAATTCCTCGCCGCCGGCCTGCGGCCGACACCCGAACGGATGCGCAAGCTCAACGCCTGGCTGACCCCTCGCGCGCAGCTCACAGACGAGGAATTCGCGATGGTGATGGCGAGCCTGAAATTTCGGCCAGGCATGCCATGGGACCGAGTGCTCACCGACGAAGAACTGGCAGCCATCACCGCGCCGACGCTGGTGCTCTTCGGCGCCGAGACCGTCGTCAACGATCCCGAGTTGGGGGCAGCTCGCGCCCGGCAACACATCCCGTCGGTCGACGTGCAGATCTACCCGGGTATCGGACACGACCTGCTGTGGGCGAACCAGGAAGTGGTGATCCCCCGCTTCCTGGACTTCGCCGACAACCACGATCAAGTCCGGAACTGAGCACCAGACGTTTTGAGGTGACGCTGTTGTCCGCGCCCGAGAGGAGGCGCGGAACGGCACCGAGCCAGTTCCCCGAAGGCTGCTAGCGCGCAAAAAAGGCTCTAACCTGGGCCAGAGCCTTTCTTACGAGATGAGCCCCCTGTCAGGATTGAACTGACGACCTTCGCTTTACAAGAGCGGTGCTCTACCACTGAGCTAAGGAGGCGGGTGGTGCGCGACTATCTTAGCCGCGCACGCCAACCGCGTGGCACCGGATGGGTGTCACGCGGTGGCGGAGGAGATCAGGACTGGGCGCGGGCCGCGTCGTCGGCAGCCATCGCGTCACGCAGGCTCTTGGGCCGCATGTCGGTCCAGTTCTTCTCGACGTACTCGACGCACGCTGCCCGGCTTTCTTCGCCGAACACGACACGCCAGCCCGCCGGGACCTCCGCGAACGCGGGCCACAGGGAGTGCTGCTCTTCATCGTTGACCAGAACGAAGAAGCGGCCGTCCTCGTCGTCGAAGGGGTTGGTGCTCATTTCACCTCACTGGATACTGGCGCTGTGTACAGGATCACTGCGCGGCCGCTAAGCCACGAGCGTTAGGTCGACCCTAGCAAGGCATACGTTACTGGTAGGCAGTTACCCGATGCTGTATGCCGGGTCGATCAGGCGGCGAAGAAGTCGAGCAGGATCTTGTTGACCGCCTCTGGGCGCTCCAGGTAGCCGTAGTGGCCCGTATCGGGGACCTCCTGGTAGCGGGCGCCGGGAATGGCCTCGGCGACCTCACGGGACAGGTACGGCGGAATCATCCGATCGTCGGCGAATCCAATTGCCAAGCAGGGCACCGTAATCCCCCGATACGCGGCGACCCGATCGAACTCGTGATCCATCGCCCGCTGAGCACGGATACCGGGCGACGGGGTCCCCACGGTGAACTCGAACAGGTCGAGCCAGTCGCGCGCGGCATTGGTGTCGGCCATCGTCGCGGGCGACAGGTTCATCACCGCGGCCAGCGCCGCCTCGAACTTCGCGGGCAGCTTCACCGCGGAGGCGTCGAGGTCCTGCTCACCGATCGAGAGCGTCTTCTGGAACTGGTCGAGCCTGCCGTGGCCGGCCATGAACACGGCCTTGCGCACGAGATCGGGGCGGGCAAGCGCCAGCTCCTGAGCCACCCGCGCACCCATCGACGTCCCCGCGATCAGCGCGGGTCCTTCGTCGAGGAACTCGATCAGCGCGGCGGTATCGGCGACCAGTTCCTCGATCCGCATCCCACTCGCGGCCTCGAACGACGGCGCGATCCCGCGATTGTCGAACACGCAGACCCGATAACCCGCCGCGACCAGCGCGGGGACCTGGTGCAACTCCCACACCCGCCCCGGCGACCCGGTCCCCATGATCAACACCACCAGCGGACCACCGCCCTTGACGTCGGTGCCCTTGGTACGGTCGCCCTTGACCTGATAATTCAGTGCGATGCCGTTCACCGTGGCCAGTGGCATGAAACAAACCTCTCTGCGGGGGTCGATCGTGTACTGCCTCCACGGTAACGGGACCGCCACGACACGGCACCGGGGCGGGGTGTCGCGCGTCGCTAGTTCATCGGCCGTGCGCCGGCGCCCGATAGTATTGATCACTCGCAGGTAGAGCGCAGGGAAAACCGGGAGGACGAACCCATATGGCCGCGAAGAGCACCGCCAACGACATCGCCGACGACGAACTCGAGCCGCTTGCCGACGAGACCGCCCGCCAGGCACAGAAGGTCGTCGCGGCACACGCCGAAGACGCCGACGAGTGCCGCATGCTGCTGTCCATGCTCGGCATCGCTCCCGCCTGACACAGCGCACCCCTGCGACGCATAAGGATGCGTGAGTGGACCAAATGATCGATCAACCGTCCAACGACCGTCCGTCCGAAGAACCTCTCGCGCCCAGCGGATCGGGTTCGGGATTCGTAGTCGTCGCCAACCGGCTCCCGGTCGACCTCGAGCGCCTGCCCGACGGCACCACCAGGTGGAAGCGCAGCCCCGGTGGGCTGGTGACCGCGCTGGAACCGGTGCTGCGCACCAACAAGGGCGCCTGGGTCGGCTGGTGCGGCGTGCCCGACGTCGAGGTCGAACCGATCATCGAGGACGGGCTGGAGCTGTATCCGGTGCCGCTGACGGCGCAGGAGGTGGAGGACTACTACGAGGGGTTCTCCAACGGCACCCTCTGGCCGCTGTATCACGACGTGATCGTGCGCCCGGTGTACGACAGGGACTGGTGGGCAGCCTATGTCGAGGTCAACCGGCGGTTCGCCGAGGAGACCGCGAAGGTGGCCGCCGAGGGCGCGACGGTGTGGGTGCAGGATTACCAGCTGCAGCTGGTGCCCAAGATGTTGCGCATGCTTCGGCCCGATCTGACCATCGGCTTCTTCCTGCACATCCCGTTCCCGCCGGTCGAGCTGTTCATGCAGATGCCGTGGCGCACCGAGATCGTCGAGGGCCTGCTCGGCGCCGACCTGATCGGTTTCCACCTGCCCGGCGGCGCGCAGAACTTCCTCTATCTGGCCCGCAGACTGGCCGGTCAGCCCACCTCGCGCGGCACGATCGGGGTTCGCTCGAAGCTGGGTGTGGTGCAGGTCGGTTTCCGGACGGTGCGCGTGGGCGCGTTCCCGATCTCGATCGATTCCGCCGAACTCGACGAGCACTCCCGTCGCCGCTGGGTGCGCGAGCGGGCCGCGAAAATCCGTGCTGAGCTGGGCAATCCCAAGAACATCATGCTCGGCGTCGACCGCCTCGACTACACCAAGGGCATCGACATCCGGCTCAACGCGCTGCAGGAACTCCTCGAGGAGGGCCGCATCGACCCGTCCGAGACGGTGATGGTGCAGCTGGCAACGCCCAGCCGCGAACGCGTGCAGAGCTACATCAAGATGCGTGGCGACATCGAACGCCAGGTGGGCCGGATCAACGGTGAGTTCGCGCGCGTCGGCTATCCGGTCGTGCACTATCTGCACCGCCCGATCCCCCGCGACGAACTGATCGCCTTCTTCATCGCCGCCGACGCGATGCTGGTCACGCCTCTGCGCGACGGCATGAACCTGGTCGCGAAGGAGTACGTGGCCTGCCACAGCGACCTCAACGGCGCCCTGGTGCTGAGCGAGTTCACCGGTGCCGCGGCCGAGCTGCGCCAGTCCTACCTGTGCAATCCGCACGACCTGGACAGCGTGAAGGACGCGATCATCGGCGCACTCGACGACGATCGCGACACCAAGCGCCGCCGGATGCGGTCGCTGCGCCGCCAGGTACTCACCCACGATGTCGAACGGTGGGCCCGGGCGTTCCTCGATGCCCTCTCACACGGCAATGTGGCGGGTTCGGCACTGATGAGCGACGAGGAGCAGACCTACCCCGCCGACGCGCGCTGAGGCGCACAGCGACCTCACAGCGAGGGTCCAGCCACTTCCCAGCGGGGTGGTGGAGCATAGGGGCATGAGTGGTGTGCCGGAAGCGCGGGTGCTGGTCGTCGACGATGAGCCGATGATCGTCGAACTGCTCGCGGTGAGCCTGGGCTACCAGGGCTTCGAGGTGGCGACGGCGGCCGATGGTGCCGAGGCGCTGGATCGGGCACGCGTGTTTCGGCCGCAGGCGCTGATCGTCGACGTGATGATGCCCGGCATGGACGGCTTCGGGCTGCTGCGCCGGTTGCGCGCCGACGGGATCGACGCGCCGGTGCTGTTCCTGACCGCGCGCGACGACGTGGACGACAAGATCACCGGGCTCACCCTCGGCGCCGACGACTACGTCACCAAGCCGTTCAGCCTGGAGGAAGTGGTGGCCCGGCTACGGGTGATCCTGCGTCGCGCCGGGCACGCCGAGCCCGAGCACGCGAGCACCCGATTGCGCTTCGCCGATATCGAACTCGACGACGACACGCACGAGGTGTGGAAGGCAGGCGAGCCGGTTGCGTTGTCCCCCACCGAGTTCACGCTGCTGCGCTATTTCGTGGTGAACGCGGGGAGTGTGCTCAGCAAGCCTCGCATCCTGGATCACGTGTGGCGCTACGACTTCGGTGGCGAAGTCGGCGTCGTGGAGACCTACGTGTCCTACCTGCGCAAGAAGGTCGATACCGGCGAGCAGCGGTTGATCCACACGCTGCGTGGGGTCGGCTATGTGATGCGTGAGCCGAAGCGGTGAGCAGACTCCCCCTGCGGGTGACGCTGGTACTGATCCTGGTCGCGCTGGCCGGATTCGGTTTGGTCGCTTCGAGTTTCGTGGTGACCAAGGCGATGGAGAACTCGCTGCGAAACCGCACCGATCAGCAGCTGCAGGACGCGGCGATGGAGTGGGAGCGGCGAGTGGGGCTACCAGCACCCAACCTGCCCCCGCCGTCCTCGGTGTCCGGGCAGCCGCCCGGTCGCTACTTCGTGACAGCGGAGAGCGCGGATGGCACACGAAAAGTACGCCTGGACAACGTCTTCGGCACTACCTCCCAGCCCGATCTCCCCGACTCGCCCGCACTGCAACCAGTCACGGTCGGTTCGCTGGACGACTCGGGCGATCAGTGGCGGGTACTGACGGTCGACGGTCGTCATGCGACGGCGACGGTCGCGTGGCCGCTGGCCGAGAACATCGAGACGGTACGCAATCTCGTTGTGCTGCAATTGATCGTCGGCGCGATCGTGCTGCTCGCGCTGGCCATCGCGGCCTATTTCGTGGTGCGTGGCAGTCTGCGACCGCTGCACCGGGTCGAAGCGACCGCGGCGGCGATCGCGGGCGGCGAACTCCATCATCGAATCCCCGTGCACGGCAACGTCACCGAGGTCGATCGACTGTCACAGTCGCTCAACAGCATGCTGACCCAGATCCAGCAGGCCTTCGCCGCCACCGAGGCCTCCGAGACCGCCGCGCGCGATTCCGAGGCGAAGATGCGCCGTTTCGTCGCCGACGCCAGCCACGAACTGCGTACGCCGCTCACCACGATCCGCGGCTTCGCCGAGCTCTACCGCCAGGGCGCGACCGCCGACCCGGCGATGTTCATGAATCGCATCGAACAGCAAGCCCAGCGCATGGGCCTGCTGGTGGAGGACCTGCTCATGCTGGCTCGCCTCGACGCCCAACGCCCCGTCGAACTGGGCCAGGTGGACCTGCTGGCAGTGGCGGGCGACGCCGTGCACAGCGCGCGGGCCGTCGAGGCCGCCGAAGGTCAGCACCGCCCGATCACCCTGGCCGTCGCCGAGGGCCCTGGCACCCTGGAAATCCTCGGCGATGAGCACCGCCTGCGCCAGGTACTCACCAACCTGCTCGACAACGCCCGCACCCACACCCCCGACGGCACCTCGATCACCGTCCGCCTGACCCCCGCACCCGATGCGGTCCAGCTCGAGGTCGTCGACACCGGTCCCGGACTCACCGGCGAAGACGCAGACCACGTCTTCGAACGCTTCTACCGCGCGGATATCTCGCGCACCCGCCGCGGCGGCACCACCGAACCCGGCGCTGTCACCAGCGGCAGCGGACTCGGTCTTTCGATCGTGGCGGCACTCGTCGCGGCCCACGGCGGCATGGTTCGAGTCGAGACCACGCCGGGTGGCGGCGCGACCTTCGTCGTACGACTACCGCGCGGCGGCGAAGTCAGGTCCGTGTGAGCCGAGGGTGCGGCGATCAGACCGGCGTGACCTGGGCGACCAGCCAGCGGTCGTCGGACTTGTCCAGTGAGACGCGCACCCGGCTGCCGGAGGTCGCGCCGTCCGGGGTGTCCTTGCTGGTGGTCAGCTGGTTCAGGTAGAGCAGCACCACGGCGTGCTCGGGCTCGGCGGAGACGACGCCCTCGGCCTGGGTGGTGGCCTTGACGGTGAGCTGCTTCTCCTTGGCGCCCGGCGCGATGGCTTCCTTGATGAGCTCGAGGTAGTCGTTGCGGAAGGACTCGGTCAGGCCGTCGGCCGCCTTCGGCAGTTCGGTGTCGACGGTGGCCGGCTCGTAGGTGAACATGGCGCTGACCGTGCGGCTGGCCGTGCTCATCGCGTCGGTGCGGGCCTGCTCGGTCCGGTCGTGCTGCCAGAGCTGATAACCGCTCACACCGAGCACGATCGCGGCGATCAGGCCGAGGGCGCCGAGGCTGCCGAAGACGATCTTCATACGCTGGCTCATCCCACGAACTCCACCTTCGACACGGTCATTCCGGTGTCGCCGTTCGACACCGTGACCCGGAACCGGTACTGCCGCGACTGCGGTTCGGGCGAGCCGTTGTTGCTCACCATCTGCTTGGCGGCGACGAGCACCTGTGCGGATTCGCCGTCCGCGGTGACGATGCCCGACTCGACCACCTCGCCGGTGGAGACCACGTTCGCCTGCTTGACGACATCCATGAATGGATCGACGCGACCGTCGAACTCGGTCTTGAAGTCGCCGGAGGCCACCGACAGGATCCGGTCGATGTCCTCCTTGGCGGACTCGGCGCGGATCGTGGTGAGGTTCAGCACGGCCTGGCGGGCGGTCTCGGTGTACTGGGCCCGTAGGTCCTCGTCCTTGTTCACCGAGTAGGCGGTGAAGGCGGCGAAACCGGCGCCGACGACCAGGGCGAGCACGAGCACTATCGCCGCGGCGAGCGCGAAGATGCGCCCGCCCGAGCCGGGCGCCTTTTCGTCGGCGGTCTTGCTCAGGTCGACCGGCTCGCTCGGCGCGACCTTCCCGGTGACGTCCTCGGACACCGCGGCGGTCTCGGCGAGCTTCACCGTGGCGGCCTCGGACACCGCCGTGGTCTCGGCGAGCTTCACCGTGACCTCGGCATCCACCGTCGCCGCCGACGATGCGGTTTCGCTCTTACTGACGGTGACCGTCTCGGCCGCCGTCCCCTCGACCGGCGGACCGGCCGTGCGCGCGGCCCGCCTACGCGGACGGCGGTTGTCGTTGTCGTTCATCGTTGCTGCTCCTCCAACATCGCCTGCCAACTGGCCGGTACGGTGCCCGACCCGTCCTCGGCGATGTCACCTTGGCGGTACGTGCGTCCGTCCGTGCCCAGATAGCTGCCCGTTGACGGATCATAGGGGCGCGCTGCGGCGGGCGTCACAGCGCCCGTCGATGCGCCTGCCGGTGCCGACGCCGGAGCGACCGGCTCGACCGGTCCGTACGTCGGGTTGTTGCCTTCCGGCACGTACCCGGTCCGGCACAGTTCGGGCGTGGGTGCCCGGACGCCGGGGAACTCCATGCACGGCGTGTTGCGGATGCCGCGTACCGCGATATTCGAGTCCTGCGGCACCTTGCAGTACAGCCCGGGTGGCGTGTCCACCTGGCTCAGCTCGCTCGGCTGCCGCCACTGCTCCGACGGCAGGAACCCGGTGGTACAGGCGGGCGGGTCGTGCACGGCGGTCATGAAGTCGACCATCAGGCCGTACTTCGTCGGCCCACGGATGCCGGTTCGCAGCGCCGCGATCAGCGGTGGGAAGACGACCATGAGCTGTTCCAGGCTCGCGTTGTAGGTCACGCCGACCTGTCCGAGGCTCACCAGATTGGTGGCGAGCAGCGGCAGTGTTGGACGCAGATCCTGGAACTGCTTGTTCACCGTCTCCATCGCGGAAGGGCTGTTGTTCAACAGGTTTCGCAGAGCCGGATCGTGCTCACGGAGTTGATCGGTGAGCGTGGCCAGATCCGCTGTCCAGGAACGGATATCGTCGGCGGAGCGGGTCTGGGTGTCCAGCAGCGGACCGATCTGGTCGAGCAGCTTCTTGGTCGGCTCGATATCGGTCTCGGCCTGCTGCACCAGCAGCGCCGCCGAATCGATGAACCGCTGCAGATCGGGCCCGGCGCCGTTGAACGCGTAGAACGCCTCGTCGATCACCTGCTTCAGGCGGGTGTCGGCGACGGTCGCGAGCAGCTTGTCGGCCTGGTCGAGCATCGCGCCGACATCCTGGGGCAGGTGGGTGCGCTGCACGGGGATCACCGAGCCGTCGCGCAGATTCCCGTCGGCCGGTTGCTCGGTGGGCACAAAGTCCACGTACTGCTCGCCGATGGCCGAGACGCTGCGCACCCAGGCGCTCGAATCGGCGGGCACCTTGTAGTCGCTGTCGATCGACAGATCGGCTTCGACCCCGGCCTGCGTCAGGCGCACCGCCTCGACCTTGCCGATGTTCTGCCCGCGGTAGGAGACATTGGCGGTGGGATAGAGCCCACCGGTGGCAGCCAGCTGCACGGTCACCGCGTACCGGCCGATCCCGAACATCGCGGGCACCTGCACGTAGGCGCCGCCCATCACGACGAGACCGATCACGGTGAGCACCGCGAAGATCGCGAGCTGGGCTCGCACGAACCGGGTGAGTTTCATCGACCCGCCCCTTCCTGGCCGGGCAGCGGCGCGGTGATGCCGGGTATGGCGGGCAGACCGGGAATGGACGGCAGCCCCGGAATGGTGGGCATGGGTCCTGGGGCGGGCGGCGCCGCGAACGGGGCGGTGGCCGGGTCGGCGGCATCGGTGGCGGTCGACGGCGCGAATGATCCGACGACACCCTCGACACCACCGAAGCGACCGCCGAGTGGCGTTCCGGTGAGCCAGTTGCTGTCGAGACGACTACCGGTCAGGTCGAACGTGATGAACAAGTTCATGTAGTCGCCCTTGATCGCGTTGTCGATGTTCCTGATCGGGAACGGGAACGTCGGCAGGATGCCCATCGCCTGGATCAGGTTGTTGCCGGTGTCGGCCAGCGTCTGGAGCACGGGTCCGAGGCTGCGCAGATTGGCCACCAGATCGTCACCGCTGGTCTTGATCAGCCGCTCGCTGACGTCACCGAGCTCGCCGAGCGCGGTGATGGCCCGGGTGATCTCCGCCGAGCGGTCGGCCAGCACGGTGAGCGCGGGATGGATCTGTTCGATCGCCTCGGCGATCACGTCCTTCTGACCGGCCAGCTTGACCGCGAGATGGTCCAGCCCCTCCATCGCGCTGATGATGCTGCCGGTCTGCCGTTCCAAGCCGGTGGTCAGCTCGTTGAGCTGCGGCAGCAGGTCGGCGATCTCGTCCTCGCGACCGCTCAGCATCGCGTTCAGTTCGGTGGTGATCGTCTCGAGCTGCGCGATACCGCCGCCATTGAGCACCACCGACAGCGAGGACAGCACCTGCTCGGTGGTCGGGTAGGCGCCTGCCCGCTCGAGCGGGATGACGTCGCCGTCACGCAGCTGACCGCTCGGCGCGGTCGTCGGCGGGGACAACTCGACATGGTTGCTGCCGAGCAGACTGGTCTGGCCGATCTTGGCGACCGCGTTGGCGGGCAGGCGCACATCGGGGTTGAGCGAGACCGTCACCAGCGCGTGCCATCCCTCGACGTCGATCCCGGTGACATTGCCGACCGCGACGTCGTCGACCCGCACCGGCGAATTCCGGGTCAGGGTGGTGACATTGGGCATCTGGATCCGCACCGTGTAGGAGCCGGCCATGCGCCCCTCGGAGCCGGGCATGGGTAGGGAGTTGAGCCCGTCGAACTGACAGCCGGTGGTGCCGAGCGCGACGGCGACGCCGACGGCCAGCCCGGCGAGTGTGCGTTGCCGCCTCATCGCTGTCCTCCTGGAACGGCAAGCCCGGCAAGACCTTCGGGCACGGTGATCGGAGCGGCGGCAGGCGCCTCGTTCGGTTGCCCCGCGCCGGCCAGGCTCGGGTCGCTGTACACCAGCTGCTCGGGGAACGCGGTCACGCCGGTGGCCGGGTTGGTCATGATCGGCACGTAGTTCATCGCCAGCGAGCTGATCACCGGTGCCAGGAACTCCGCGCACAGATCCGCGGACTTGTCCGAGTTGTTGTGCTCGAGCGCCCGGATCGAACCACACAGGAAGCTGAGTGGATTGGCCGTGTTGTTCAGCGAGACCGAGCCGGTGAACGAGCCCTGCGCGGGCTTGTAGAGCTGGTAGAAGTTCACCATCGCGGTGGGAGCCGAGTGCAGCACCCGTTCGATCTGGGGCCGCTTGTCGACCAGGGTCTGGGTGACATCGGCGAGTTTCTCTACGCCCTCGGTCAATTCACCCCCGGTGCCGTCGAGGAACCTCTTCACATCGGCCAGCGCCACATCGAGGCTGTCCAGTCCGGCGCCGAGATCTTCCGACGCGCCGGCCAGCACCGAGGACACCGAAGCCAGCCGACCGCTGAACTGCACGATCTGCTCGTTGCTCGCCGAGAGCACCTCGACGAACTTCTGCAGGTTGCGGATGGTGCCGAACAGGTCGGTTCGCCCGTCGGACAGGGTCGTCAGAGTCGCGGACAGCTCACGCAGGGTGTCCCGGAACTTCTGGCCGTTGCCGTCGAGGTTCTCGGCCGCGGTGTCGACGAAGCGGCCGAAGGAACCCTGCTCGTCGTCACCGACCGGACCGAGTGCCGCCGACAGTTTGGTCAGTTCGGCCTTGATCTCGTCCCACTCCACCGGCACCGCGGTGCGGTCGAGCGGAATCTGCGCGCC
Source organism: Nocardia sp. FBN12 (assembly GCF_054031145.1). Taxonomy (NCBI): domain Bacteria; kingdom Bacillati; phylum Actinomycetota; class Actinomycetes; order Mycobacteriales; family Nocardiaceae; genus Nocardia; species Nocardia sp. FBN12. Next base: position 6,564,686 of record NZ_CM132926.1, on the reverse strand, counting down.
GTCGGCCAGCTTCGGTCCGCCGCGGTAGGCGGGCGCGATCTGCACGAAGCGGGCCGAGACCAGCGACGGCGCGACAATCACCGCGCGTGCGTCCGCGGGCAGGTCGACGCTGCTGTCGATGCTCATCTTCACCCGTGCCTGGCCCTGGCCCGCGTCGATCGAATCGATGCTGCCGACGGTGACGCCGAGTACCCGGACCTCATCGCCTTCGTACAGGCCGGTGGTGGAGGTGAACGCGGCGGTCACGGTGTTCTTTCCGCCGCCGGTGACGAAGTAGACAGCCACGACGACCAACGCCGCGACAACTACCACCGCCACGGCGACAGTCCAGCGCGGCAACCCGCGTACCTGCTGAGTCAAGCTCATCGCGGGGGATCCTCCTCAGTAGGAGCGATGTACGGCGCCCTCGGATTGGTGAAGATATCGATCAGGTCCTGTGGCACCTGTTCCGGCCAGACCAGCGCGTCGACGAGCGGGCGCAATTCGGTACTGGTCGCGTTCACCACGTAGGCGTTGAACCAGGGACCGTTGCCGACCTGCTCACCGAGCGCGGCGGCGTAGGGGCCGAGGCCGTCGAGGGCTTCGTTGAGGTTCTGTTCGTTGCGCTGAAGCAGCGCGAGTACCGAATTCAGCCGGTCCAGCGTCGGCCGCATCTGGGGCTCGTTGTCGGCGACCAGGCCCGAGAGCTGCCTGGCCACATCGTCGATGTAGACGACGAGCTGGTTGATCGCGGCCCGGCGCCGGTCGAGCTCGCCGAGCAGCTCGTTGCCGTCGAGGAGCAACGTATTGAGCTGGGTGCTGCGGTCGGCCAGGATCTTGGTGACATTCTGCGCCCTGGCCAGCAGGTCGGTCAGCGCCTGATCGCGCACATTGATGCTGCGCGACAGGGCGGTGACACCGTCGAGGGCGTTGCGCAGCGGGCCCGGCGTGTCGGCGAAGGCCGCCGACAGGGTGTCGAGGGTCTGGTCGACCTGATCCAGATCGAGATCGCGCACGGTCCCACCGAGATCGCTCAGCGCTTCGTTGAGCGAGTAGGGCGAGGTGGTGCGGTCGAGGGGGATGGTGTCACCGGTGCCGATCTCGCCGGTGCCGGTCGGCACCACGTCCAGCGACTTGCGGCCGAGGACCGTGTTGGTCTTGATCGCGGCGGTGGTCTTCTCCCCCAGCACGATCGACTCGTCGAGGTCGAACTTCACCAGCACCTTGTCACCGTCGAGGCTGACTTCGCGCACCTCGCCGGATCGCACTCCGGCCACATGCACCGGGTCGCCCTGTACGAGCCCGCCCGCGTCGAGGAAGTTCGCGGTGAAGGTCGCGCCGGAGCGAATGAAGGGCAGCTCGGTGAATTGCAGCGTCGCGAGCGAGATCGTCACCACCAGCACCAAGCCGACGATGCCGATCGTCGCCGACGACGACTTGTTCTCATTCATTGGGCGCGCACCTTCCAGTCGCCTGCAGACCCGGCAGGTGAACTTCCATCGGCTTGCCGTCGGGGCCGGAGACCAGGATGTTGGTACCGCAGATATACAGCTGCAGGAAGGAGCCGTAGGCACCGATCCTGATGAGCTTCTTGTATGTCTCCGGCAGTTTTCCGAGCACCCATTCGATATGGTCGGAACCCTCGTCCAGGTTCGTGGCGAGCCTGCCGGTCTGTTCGATGGTGTTGCGCAGGTCGGGACGGGCCTGCACCAGCAGGTCGTTGATTTCCTTGGTAGCGCCCGCGATTCGCGGCAACGCGTTGCCGATCGGGTCGCGCTGTGCGGACAGGTCGCTGACCAGGCGCTGCAGTTCGTCGATGGTGGTGGCGAACTGGTCACCGCGATCGTCGATGGTGGCGAGCACGGTGTTCAGGTTGTCGATCACGCTGCCGATCAGCGCGTCGCGGTCGGCCAGGGTCTTGGCGAAGCTCCCGCCGCTGTTCAGCAGCGAGACCAGGGTGCCGCCCTGTCCCTGGAAGATCTGCAACAGCGCCGCGGTGAGGTCGTTGACCTGCGCGGGATCGAGCCCGCGCAGCAGCGGCTTGAATCCGCCGAGCAGCAGATCCAGATCCAGGGCGGGTTCGGTCTGCTCGCGGCCGATGGTGTCACCGTCGGAGAGCCGCCGAGCCGAGCCGGGACCCTCCAGCAGTTCCATGTAGCGGTCGCCGACCAGGTTCTCGTACTTGATCCCCGCACGGGTACTGGCCAGCACCGCGTACTTGCTGTCGACATCGAACGCGACGTGGGCGAGGTTGTCCTCGCCCACCTTCACCGAGGTCACCGAACCCACCGGCACACCGGCGATGCGTACCTTGGAACCCGGCAGCATGCCCGATGAGCTGGTGAACACCGCGTGATAGCCGGTCTCACTGGAGAACCGTGCCTGGCTCAAGACGATCGCCAGGCCGGCGAACACCAGCGTCATCACCACGGTGAAGATCGCCAGTTTGATCGTCGTTCCCGTGTTCCTCACCGTGTCACTCCCGGCAGTCCGTCCATCAGCAGCTGGAATACCTTTGGCACACCGTTGAATTCGTGGCGGGTACTCGGGGTGTACGGCGCGCCCTGGCTGGTATCGGTCACCAAGTAGTCCGAATGGCTTTCCGGTACCCGCTCCACCACACCCTCGCAGCGGGGGCCACCCGTGGCGTTCACCTTGGGCAGATCGTTCGGGTAGGAGTAGGGCTGGGAACCGAGCATGAAGCTCGCGTTCATACCGACACCCGGCAGCAGCCCGCCCATCATCTCCTCGGCGATCGGCACCAGCGGGCCGAGGCCGTTGATGACGCAACTCAGTGCGGGCGCGTAGTCGAACAGCAGGGCGGTCGTCGGTCGCAACAGGTCGAGCGCGGTCACCAGATCGTGCTCGTTCTCGCGCAGTACCGATCCCACCGTGTCGGACAGCCCGGTCACATTGACCAGCACATTGTCGAGCTGGCCCGGCATCTCGGCGATGGTCTGCGAGGTGCCGGTCGCGTTGTCGACGGTGCGCAACAGCGGGTCGGCGACCTCGGCGTAGAGGTCGGTCACCGCGGCGGTCTTGTCCAGATCCGCTTCCAGCGTCGGCAGGTATGGGTTGAGTTCGCGCAGATACCGATCCGAGCGCACCAGCAGATCGCCGAACTTGTCGCCACGACCTTCCAGTGCGGTGCCCAGCGCGGTCAGCGTGGCGTTGAGCTTCTCCGGTTCCACCTGGGCGAGCACATCGGACAGATGCTGGAACAGCGTGTTGAACTCCACTGTCACCGCGCTGGCCGCCACCGTGCTGCCCGCCTTCAGCGAGTTCGACGAAGGCTGTTCGGGGACAATGAAATTCACATACTTGGCGCCAAACACCGTGGTCGAGCGAATATCGACACCCGCGTTCGACGGCACCAGCTTCAGCTGTTCCGGGTCGACCTCGAGCAGGATCTGCGCGCCGTCGTCGCGCAGGTTGATCTCGGCGACCCGGCCGATCTCGACGCCGCGCACCTTCACCTTGGCGTCGGGGTCGAGCACAAGGCCTGCGCGGGGGGCGTCGACCAGCACCTGCGCGGTGGTGGTGAACGCGCCTTGGAACAGGGCGAACGCGAAGGCCACGAGCCCGACGAGCAAGCCGACCATCGTGAGCGCGGCGAGCTTGCGCCCGAGCCCGCCCTGCAATGCGGCAACGAATCGTGAAGTATCCATCACGCTATCCCGAGAGGTGGAAGTTGCCGGAGGTGCCGTAGATGGCCAGCGAGATCAGCAGCGTCACTGTGACGACCGCGATCAGCGACGACCGCACCGCGTTACCCACCGCGATGCCGACGCCGACCGGACCACCCGCGGCGTGGAAGCCGTAGTAGGTGTGGATCAGCATCACGGCCAGTGCCATCACGATCGCCTGCGCGAACGACCAGAGAATGTCGCTCGGGATGAGGAAGGTCGAGAAGTAGTGGTCGTAGACGCCGCCGGACTGTCCGTAGATCACCACGGTCGCGAAGCGGCTGGCGATGAACGAGGCGATCACCGCCAGTGCGTAGAGCGGCACGATCGCGATCATGCCGGCCAGCACTCTGGTGCCGACCAGGAACGGGATCGGCCGAATCGCCATCGATTCCAGCGCGTCGATCTCCTCGGCCACGCGCATCGCGCCCAGCTGCGCTGTCGCGCCCGCGCCGATGGTGGCGGCCAGGCCGATGCCGGAGATCACCGGTGCCGCGATGCGCACATTGATGAGCGCGGCGAAGAAGCCGGTCAGCGCCTCGACACCGATATTGCCGAGCGAGCTGTAGCCCTGCACCGCGATGGTGCCGCCCGCCATGAGCGTGAGGAAACCGACGATCACCACGGTGCCGCCGATCACGGCCAATGCGCCACTGCCCATGCTGATCTCGGCGATGAGGCGGATGGTCTCGGTGCGGTAGTGCACCAGCGCGCGCGGCACCGAGCCGAGCGCCTTGATAAAGAAGATCGCCTGATCTCCCAGGGAATCCACCGATTTCGACATTCGCTCGAAACGGCGGACCGTGCGCGGAAACTTGCTGCGAACTATGAATGCCATCGTGGTCACCGCACCGTGAATTTCAGGCCGATCGCGGTGACGACGACATTCACCACGAACAGCGCCATGAAGGCGAAGACCACTGTTTGGTTCACCGCGTCACCGACGCTCTTGGGTCCGCCTTTGACCTGGAGCCCGAGATAACACGCCACCATTCCGGCGATCAGGCCGAACAAGCCCGCCTTGATTTCGGAGATGATCAGCTCGGACAGATTCGTCAGCAGCGGAATCCCGTTGACGAACGCGCCGGGGTTCACACCCTGCAGGAAGACCGAGAACACGAAGCCGCCGGCGATGCCGATGGTGCACACCAGGCTGTTGAGCATCAGCGCCACGAACATCGAGGCGAACACGCGCGGCACGACCAGCCGGCTGATCGGGTCGATGCCGAGCACCTTCATCGCGTCGATCTCTTCGCGAATCGTGCGTGCGCCCAGGTCGGCGCAGATCGCGGTGGCGCCTGCGCCAGCCACGATCAGCACCGTGACGATCGGGCCCACCTGGGTGACGGCGCCGAACGCGGCGGCCGCGCCACTGAGGTCGGCGGCGCCGATCTCGCGCAGCAGGATGTTGAGCGTGAAGACGACCAGCACCGTGAACGGGATCGCGACCAACAGCGTCGGCACGATCGAGACCCGTGCGACGAACCAGGCCTGGTCGACGAATTCGCGCCATTGGAATGGTTTGCGGACGGTGGCGCGTGCCACTTCCGCGCCGAGTTCGAAGAATCCGCCGACCGCCCGCAACGGGACAGCAAGGAGGTTGCTCATACCGAATCCTCCTCTTTCGACGGGCGGACTGATTTGTCCGCGTACCCGTACTTCACCGCCACCCCGATCTGAAGACTGCCCAAAGACTAGAACATGTTCCTGCTAATGTCTGCCATTTTGGTAGACCCGGAGCAGGACTTTTTCTCGTTATTCGCTGTCAAAACTGAAACGGATACTTATTCAATTCGGCGGCCCTCCTGTGAGGCGTCACACACCCCGACGGTCATGTCTACCAATACCTGGACTGGTGATCAACACGACAGGCAAGACAAAACCGGCGGGGTGCGCGGCGAGCCAACATCGGGCAAACCGCGGACTGGACTACTCAGCCCAGATCGCGGAGGTCGCGCGCCGAAAAGGTGTGATCGGCGGGGCGCTCTGCGAAATAGCTGCCGAGCGTGGCGGCGAGGTCGGCCTCGGACCATTCGGCACCCGCGGCATCGAAGCGCTGCTCGACCGTCGGCGCCGCCATCAGCGCCACCATCGGGCCGTAGACGACGAAAACCTGACCGTTCACCGCGTCCGCGGCGGGCGAGGCGAGGTAGGCGACCAGCTTGGCGACGTGCTCGGGTGCCAGCGGGTCGACCGCTCCCGCTGGCGCGTCCGCGAAGACCGCCTCGGTCATCGCGGTCCTGGCCCGGGGGCAGATCGCGTTGGCGCGCACGCCGTACCTGGACAGCACGCGCGACGCGGTCAGCGTGAGGGCGGTGATGCCCGCCTTGGCCGCACCGTAGTTCGCCTGGCCCTCCGGTCCGAGCAGACCCGCCTCCGAGGAGGTGTTGACCAGCCGGCCGTAGACCGGCGCGCCCGCCGCCTTCGACGCCGCGCGCCAGTAGGCGGCCGCGTTGCGGGTGAGCAGGAAGTGCCCACGCAGGTGGACCGCGATCACCGCGTCCCAGTCCTCGTCGGACATGTTGAACAGCATGCGGTCGCGGGTGATGCCCGCGTTGTTGACGACGATGTCGAGCCCGCCGAGCGATTCCTGCGCGGTCGAGACGAGCGCGTCGGCGGTCGAGCGCTCGGCGATGGAGCCGCCGACGAATTCCGCCTTGCCACCGAGTTCGCGGATCGCGGCGATGGTCTCGGCCGCCGCGTCCTCGGTCAGGTCATTGACGACCACCGCCGCACCGGCCGACGCCAGCGCGAGAGCTTCGGCCCTGCCGAGCCCGGCGCCCGCACCGGTCACGATCGCGACCCGGCCCTCCAATGAAATCTGCGTCACACTCATTCGGCCGACTCTAGAACGTGTTCCACCATCCGACAAGAGGCGATCACGCCAACCTCAGCGCGGCCTTGGGGCATTGCGCCACAGCTTCCTCGGCATCGGCGAGGCGATCGGGCGCGACATCGCCCTCGGCGGCGGTCAACATGTCGTCGTCGTCAAGTTCGAACATGTCAGGGGCAATTCCGACACAGACGCCGTTCGCTTCACACCGGTCGAAATCGACGATGATCTTCATGAGAACTTCCTTCCACACGGTCTTCGCGACACTAACCCAGACAGCCCGGACCGCGGAGCGGAACAGGCGACTGATCACCATCAATACTGGAACATGTTCCAGTTCGTATGCAATGATCGGTTTCGGCGGGGCTCACCCCCTGCGCCCCGCCACCCGCCCTTTCAGCTCGACACCGAGGTAGGAAGCATGCGCGTCGCGTATACGCCGCAGCAGGAAGAATTGCGCGCCGAGCTGCGCGAATATTTCGCGAAGCTGATGACGCCCGAGCGGCGCGCGGCACTGAGCCTGCAGACCGGCGAGTACGGCGAAGGCGATGTCTACCGCGAGGTCGTGCGTCAGATGGGCCGCGACGGCTGGCTCACGCTGAGCTGGCCCAAGGAGTACGGCGGCCAGGACCGCACCACGATGGATCAGCTGATCTTCGTCGAGGAAGCGGCCATCGCGGGCGCGCCGGTCCCGTTCCTGACGCTCAACTCCGTGGCCCCGACAATCATGCAGTACGGCACCGAGGAGCAGAAGAAGTTCTTCCTGCCCAAGATCGCCTCCGGTGAGCTGCACTTCGCCATCGGCTACTCCGAGCCGGGCGCGGGCACCGACCTGGCCTCGCTGCGGACCACCGCGGTGCGCGACGGCGACGACTTCGTGATCAACGGCCAGAAGATGTGGACCAGCCTCATCGCCTACGCCGACTACATCTGGTTGGCCGTGCGCACCGACCCGACGGCCAAGAAGCACAAGGGCATCACGATGCTCATCGTGCCGACCGACGCCGAGGGATTCTCCTGGACACCGGTACACACGATGGCCGGGCCCGACACCAGCGCCACCTACTACCAGGACGTTCGGGTACCGGCTTCCTCGGTGGTCGGTCCGGAGAACGGTGGCTGGTCGCTGATCACCAACCAGCTCAACCACGAGCGCGTCGCCCTCACCTCGGCGGGTCCGCTGTCGCTGGCGGTCGCGCAGACCGTGGCGTGGGCACGCGAGACCGTCGCTTCCGACGGCAAGCGGGTGATCGACCAGGAATGGGCCCGGCTCAATCTGGCCCGCGTGCACGCCAAGGTCGAGTACCTCAAGCTGCTGAACTGGGAGATCGCCAGCCGCGCCGACCTGGGCGGCGAGGCAGCGCCGAAGCCGTGGGACGCCTCCGCCTGCAAGGTCTACGGCACCGAACTCGCCACCGAGGCCTATCGCCTGCTGATGGAAGTCGTCGGCCCGCACGCCTACCTGCGCCAGGACTCCCCCGGCGCCGCTCTGCTCGGCCGGCTCGAGCGGATGCACCGCGCCGCACTGATTCTCACCTTCGGCGGCGGCACCAACGAGGTGCAGCGCGACATCATCGCCATGACCGCCCTGCGCCAGCCCGCTTCCGCCCGCTGATCCCGAAAGCCGGTATCTCCCATGGATTTCACCCCTACCGAAGCCCAGACCGATCTCGCCCGGCTGACCGGCGAGATCTGCGCGAAGCTCGTCACCGCCGACCGTCTGCGCGAACTGGACACCGCGGGCCGCTTCGACGAGCAGCTCTGGAAGTCGCTCGCCGAGACCGGCGTGCTGGCCGCCGCGCTGCCGGAAGCCCTGGGCGGCAGCGATTTCGGCATGCTCGAGCAGACCGCGATCCTGCGTGAACTCGGCCGCGTCGTCGCGGCGGTGCCTTATCTGTCGTCGATCGTCCTCGGTGCGGGCGCGCTGGCGAAGTTCGGCGACGCCGATCAGCAGGCGCTGGCCGCGCGAGCAGGCGCGGGCGAGGTCGTGCTCACCGCCGCGCTCGCCGAGGAACTGCGCGCCACCACCGACGCTCCCGGCATCGTCGCCGAGACCGCCGGTGCCGCGTGGACGCTCACCGGTACCGCGACCACCGTTCCCTACGCGGACCGGGCCGAGCGAATCCTGGTGCCCGCCATCACTTCCCATGGTGTCGGCGTCTTCGTGATCGATCCGGAGCACACCTCGGTGACCCGTACCGCCCAGCAGGTCGTCGACCTGAGCCCCGAATTCGTCGTCGAGCTGGCCGCCACGCCGGCCCACCTGCTCGGCACCATCGAGGCGGGCGCCGACATCCTCACCTGGCTGCGTGAACACGCCTGGCTGGGCCTGTCCGCCTTGCAACTCGGCACCCTGGAACGCGCACTCGAACTGACCGCCGAGCACACCCGCACCCGCGAACAGTTCGGCAAGCCGATCGGCTCCTTCCAGTCCGTCGCCCAGCGCCTTTCCGACGCCTACATCGACATCGGCGGCCTGCGCCTCACGGTCACCCAGGGCGCCTGGCGTCTCTCGGAGGACCTCCCCGCCGCCGAGGCCATCCACATCGCCAAGTTCTGGGCCGCCGAGGCAGGCCACAAGGTCGCCCACACCGTCGTCCACGTGCACGGCGGCCTCGGCATCGACCGCGACCACATCACCCACAACTACTTCACCGCCGCCAAGCACAACGAATTCGCCCTCGGCGGCGCGACTCCCCATCTCCTCGCCCTCGGCACGGAACTGGCGAGCTAGCCCCCTTCGCCGACAGTTCGTACGAACTGTCGGCGAAGATGTACAATTCTAGGCATGACTGCAGCCCCCTCGCCTGAGAACTGGGAGCTCCCGGTAAGTGAAGCCAGGGAGCGCCTCGCTGAAGTGATCGCGGCCGCCGAGGGCGGCACCGTCGTGCACTTGACCCGCCATGGCCGCCGCGTAGCGGCGGTGGTGCCGGACTCGATGGCCGAGACCGCAGACAGCCAAGTCCGCGCACTATCGCGACAATTCGCCAAGCGTCACAGGAGCCTGCTCGACAGGCTCGCCGAGTGAGCGAAGCGGAGATCTACTACCTCACGGTCGCCGACCTGCGAGCAATCGCCGAGGATGTGGCAGGGCTGTACGTCGTACGCGACGCGGGACTGCTCGCGTCGGCGGCTGCACGCCCGGCAACTACGGTGTTCGGCACCGACGCCTATCCGGGCATCTGGCAGAAGTCCGCAGCGCTCCTGCATTCGATCGCAGGTAACCCTCCACTCGTCGACGGCAACAAACGCCTTGCCATCGCAGGCGCGATCGTATTCCTGGCCCACAACGGCATCGACACGAGCTCTCTCGACGAAGACCTCGCCTACGACCTCATGATCGACGTCGCCAGTGGCACAGTTGTCGATGTTCCCGAGATCGCATCCCGCCTCGCCACCGCCTTGAAGCACTGACCACTGGCCTGGCTGAATCCCGAACGATTCCGGTCGACCCTCATCCGGGGCACGTTACCGTTGCGCCTACAAGCGTTGGCAAAAGCGTTGACCAGGAGTCGAAATGGCCGCCACCTCAGTGCCCGAAACCACCTCCGTCGTCATCGTGGGCGCGGGTCCCGCCGGGCTCACCGCCGCGATCGTGCTCGCCGAAGCCGGCATCGACCACGTGCTCATCGATCGACTCGGCGAGGGCGCCAACACTTCTCGGGCCGCGGTAGTGCATGCCAGGACGCTCGAGGTGCTCGATGACCTCGGCATCGCGAGTGAACTCGTCGAACGCGGGATCAAGGTGCCGATGTTCAGGCTGCACGACGGGGCGAAGACGTTGGCCACCATCGGATTCGGCGATCTGCCCACCGCGTTCCCGTACACGCTGATGGTGCCGCAGGACGTCACCGAGCAGGTGCTGCTCGATCGACTGCACAAGCTGGGCGGCACCGTGCGCCGGCCGCTCACCGTCACCCGCGTCACCGGCGAAAACGGCAGCGTGACGGTCGAATACACCGATGAGCACGACCGGCAAGGCGCGATCAGGGCCAACTACGTCATCGGCGCCGACGGCATGCACAGCGTCGTGCGCGAGTATGCAGGCATCGGCTTCACCGGCGACACCTACCCCGCGTCGTTCATCCTGGCCGACGTCCGCATGAGCTGGCCGACCCCACGCACCGAGGTCTCACTGCACCTCTCCCCCGAAGGCGTCACCGTCGTCGCCCCCCTCCCCGACGACGAGGCCAACCGCTACCGCGTCGTGGCCACCGTCGACGAGGCCCCCGAACACCCCACCCTCGACGACGTCCAGACCCTCATGAACGCGCGCGGCCCCGCAGGCGACATCCGAGTCGACGAGATCCTGTGGAGCTCCCGCTTCCGCGTCCACCACCGCGTAGCCGACCACTACCGCGCCGGCCGCATCTTCCTGGCAGGCGACGCCGCCCACGTGCACAGCCCAGCAGGCGGCCAGGGCATGAACACCGGCGTCCAGGACGCCGCCCTACTCGCCACCCTGCTGACGAAAGTCACCGCAGGCGAACCTGATTCGATCCTCGATACCTATGAAACCGTCCGCAGGCCGATCGCCCTCGACGTCGTGGCGTTCACCGATCGCATGACCACGATGGCCACTCTCCAGTCCGCGCCGATCCGCTTCGCGCGCAACACCGCCCTGCGTTTTCTCAGCCGCATCCCCGTGGTGCGTGGCCGATTGGCCTACCAACTCTCAGAACTCGGCAATCGCTGACCGGAACCCGGTTGACCACAACGTTTCGAACACGACGAAAGCCCGCCCGGCGACGCTGCCGGGCGGGCTTGTTCGTGTGGAGCCGGTACTACGCCGAGCCTGCCTCCGCGTGCTCATCCGCAGGACGCTCGTCGGTCTGGGACTTGGCCCAGCGGTAGTCCGGCTTGCCCGCGGGCGAGCGCTTGATCTCGTCGACGAACCACAGGCTGCGTGGCTGCTTGTACGACGCGATCTCCTGGGTGAGGATCGGTTTCAGGTCGGCCAGGGTGGGGCGGTTCTCGCCGCGACACTGGACGACCGCGCAGACCCGCTGACCCCAGCGCTCGTCCTCGACACCGACCACCAGCGCGTCGAAGATCTCGGGGTGGGCCTTGAGGGCGCCCTCCACCTCTTCGGGGTAGATCTTCTCGCCACCGCTGTTGATGCTCACCGAACCGCGGCCGAGCATGGTGACCGAGCCGTCCTCCTCGACGCGCGCGTAGTCACCGGGGATCGCGAAGCGAACGCCGTTGATCTCCTTGAACGTCGCGGCTGACTTGACCTCGTCGTTGTAGTAGCCGAGCGGGATGTGGCCGCTGCGGGCCAGCAGGCCGACGACGCCGGAACCCGCTTCGACCGGGTTGCCGTCCTCGTCGAGCACCTGGGTGGCCGCGTCGATCTTCACCCGGGGACCACCGGTGTGGGTGGCACCCTTGGCGACCAGCGAGAGGCCGCCGAATCCGGTCTCCGAGGAGCCGATGGAGTCGGAAATCATCCGGTTGGGCAGCACCTCGAGGAACTTGTCCTTGAGCGAGGGCGAGAACAGTGCCGCACTGCTGGCCAGCACGTACAGGGTCGAAAGGTCGTAGGGCTCACCGGTTTCCGGGTTGCCTTCGGCGAGGGCGTCGAGCATCGGGCGCGCCATCGCGTCACCGGTGATGAAGATCAGGTTGATGCCGTGCTTGTCGACGGCCTGCCACACCCCGTGCCCGCTGAACTCGGGAATCATCACGGCTTTGCCACCGCCGAACAGGCTGTGGAAGGTGGCCCACTGCGAGCCGCCGTGGATCATCGGCGGGATCGGGAAGCGCACCATCTGCGGGTTGGCCGCGCCGACCTTGGCCAGCTCCCACTCGTCCTTGACGTACTCGCCGGTGACGAAGTTGATGCCGGCGCCGAGGACGCGCCAGACGTCCTCGTGCCGCCACATCACGCCCTTGGGCAGGCCGGTGGTGCCGCCGGTGTAGAGCATGTAGATGTCGTCAGGCGAGCGTTCCTCGAAGTCGCGTTCACCCGACGAACCGGCCAGCGCCGCTTCGTACTCCACGGTGTCCGCGCCGGTGGGGCCATCGGTGCCGTCCTCGACGACGATCACCGTCTTCAGGGCGGGCACCTTGTCCCGCACCGCCGCCACCTTGTCGGTGTAGCGGCGCTCGTGGATCAGCGCCACCATGTCGGAGTTGTCGAAGATGTGCAGTAGCTCGTTCTCGACATAGCGGAAATTGACATTGATCATCACCGCCCGCGCCTTGAAGACGGCCACCATCGCTTCGACGGCCTCGACGGTGTTCCTGGAATAGATTCCGACTTTGTCGCCGGGACGCACACCCTGTTCCAGCAGGTAGTGGGCCAGTTTGTTGGCCCGCTCCTCTAGTTCGGCGTAGGTCGACTCTCGATGCTCGCCGACCAGCACGATCCGGTCGGGCATCAAGTCGACGGCATGTTCGACGAGATCGGCTATGTTGTAGCTCACAAGGACAAAAATAGAACGTGTTACTGTTTCTGACAAGACCAGATCGTCAGGAGAATTCAGATGGCCCACTGCTTGGTCGAGAAACGCGACCATGTCCTCATCGTCACCATGAATCGGCCGGAGGCGCGCAACGCCCTGTCCAGCGAGATGATGGCGATCATGCTCGACGCCTGGGACCAGGTGGACAGCGATCCCGACATCCGCGTCGCGATCCTCACCGGCGCGGGCGGGGCCTTCTGCGCGGGGATGGATCTGAAGGCGATGAGCTCGCAGCATCCAGGAGACACCGCGTCCTCCGGCAGCTGGGACCCGGCCTACCTGCCCGCGCTACTGAAGGGGCGGCGACTGGCCAAGCCGCTGATCGCGGCGGTCGAGGGCCCGGCCATCGCCGGTGGCACCGAGATCCTGCAGGGCACCGACCTGCGCGTGGCCGGGGAGAGCGCCAAGTTCGGTGTCTCCGAGGCCCGCTGGGGCCTGTTCCCGCTCGGTGGTTCCGCGGTGCGGCTGGCCCGGCAGATCCCGTACACGGTGGCCACTGATCTGCTGCTGACCGGTCGGCATATCACCGCCGCCGAGGCCAAGGAGATCGGCCTGATCGGACACGTCGTCCCCGACGGAACCGCCCTCGACAAGGCCTTGGCGCTGGCAGGCCAGATCGCCGACAACGGCCCGCTCGCCGTCCAGGCGATGCTGCGCACCCTGCGCGAAACCGAGGCCATGCCGGAGAACGAGGCGTTCCCCATCGAGGCGAAGATCGGCATCGAGGTCTTCAGATCGGCCGACGCCAAGGAAGGCCCCCGAGCCTTCGCCGAGAAGCGCAAACCGAACTTCACCGGCACCTAAAACGCCACCACACCCCAGGTCCGCGACCGACCGCACTACCAGCGCACGACCACACCCAGGTCCGCGACCTACCGCACTACCAGCCACACTCGTAAACCCCAGGTCCGCGACCTTCCGCACTACCAGCCACACTCGTAAACCCCAGGTCCGCCATGACCGCACTCCCAGCCCCGCACGACCCGACCTCGAGGAGGGTCCGCCGCGAAGCGGCGTAGCGGCCCGGCCGCGAGTTAGCCGCCGTTGCGTCCGCGGCGCAGCCGCCAGCAACGGTGGCTAACTCGCGGCCCCCCAGGGGCCGCGCTCGAGCGCGCCAGCGCTCCAAAAACACAGCCAGTGCCTCCAGGACTACCCAAACCCCGAAGCCCTGCCAGACAACCCGCCCCGGGACCACCAACCCCTACGCCCCCGGGTAATCCATGTAAAACGGCTCCCACTGGTGCCCATCAGGATCGATGAACGTACGCCCGTGCATACCGACCTGGGCCTCCTGAGCCTTCTTGTCATCGTTGGTCTCCTCGGTCCCGCCCGCCGCCACGGCCGCGTCGGTAAGCGAATCAACCTCCGCCGCGCTGCCGAGCGACAACGCGTAAGCAGCACCGATGGCACCACTGGTATCAGCGATCGGGCGCTTGCTGAACGTAGTGAAGAAGTCCTTGGTCAGCAGCATCAAGCAGATGTTGTCGTCGACGACGATGCAGGCCGCGTTCTGATCGGTGAAGTCCTCGTTCACCTTCCAGCCCAGCGCCTCGTAGAAGCTCTTCGAGCGGTCGAGGTCGGCGACGGGGAGGTTGATGAAGATCATCTTGTTGCTCATGGGATCAGCCTTTCGTGGCGTCGTTGCGGTCTCGAACATGTAGACGCGACGGCGAACCCGGATTCATCGCAACCACGCAAACTTCGCGAATCGAGATAGTTCGTTTTCACCCCTGTCAGCTGTCGGACCCCTGTGGCATCGTGAAACTATGAGCGACGCCACAACCGCCACCACCGGCCCCGATCCCGCTGTACTCGCCGAATTCGAGACGCATCGGCGCGAGTTGTGCGCGTATGCCTATCGCATGCTCGGCTCCTCGTTCGAGGCCGAGGACGCGGTGCAGGAAACCTTCACCCGAGCCTGGCGCTCCTACGATTCCTTCGAGGGTCGCGCGAGTCTGCGCTCGTGGCTGTACAAGATCGCCACCAATATCTGTCTCGACATGCTCGACCGTCCACAGAGCCGCGCCAGACCGATGGATCTCAACGGGCCGGGCCGCCCGGATTCACCGCTGCCCATGCCCCAGCCCGATTACGTATGGATCGAGCCGATCCCGAACGGGCTCGCCTTCGGCGCCGACCCGGCCGAACACGCCTCCACCAGAGACACGCTGCGCCTCGCCTTCGTCGCGGCCTGCCAGCATCTGCCCGCCACCCAGCGCGCGATCCTGATCATGCGCGAGGTGCTTCGGTTCTCCGCGGGCGAGACCGCCGAGGCGCTGATGATGTCGCCCGCGTCGGTGAACAGCGCGCTGCAGCGAGCAAGGGCCACCATGTCGAAGGTGCAGCCGAAGGTGGCCGACAGCTTCGACGAGACCGATCCCGATCAGCGCAAGCTGATCGACGATTTCGTCACCGCATTCGAGGCCTACGACATGGATGCCTTGACCACCCTGCTCAAAGCCGATGTGGCGCTGTCGATGCCGCCGTTCGATCTCTGGATCTCGGGCCCGGAGAACGTGGCCGCGTTCATGCTCAGCACGGGCGCCGCGTGCCGCAATTCGCGGATGGTGCCGCTGGTCGGTGCCAACGGTTCGCCCGCCTTCGGCCACTACAAGCCGAGCGAGGAGCCGGGCGTCTGGGTGCCGTGGTCGATCACGGTGCTCGAACTCGAGGGCGACACCATCGCCGGCCTCAACTTCTTCCTCGACACCCAGCGCCTGTTCCCGCTCTTCGGGCTCGAGCCGGAGTGGCGCGAGCCCGTCTGAGCGGGAAGAGAATTCAGAGCAGACGGCGCTTGTACAGCTTTCCGTTGGGATCACGGGGCAGCTCCGCACGGTATTCCACCGTGCGGGGCAGCTTGTACTTCGCGAGCTGACCGGCGGCGAATTCCAGGAGTTCGGCGGTGAAGTCTTCCTCGGCCAGCCCTTCGACCGGCTGCACGAACGCCTTCACCTGCTGGCCCCAATCCGGGTCCGGTACACCGAGAACCGCGACGTCGGCCACCTTCGGGTGGCTCATCAGCACGCCCTCGATCTCGGCCGGGTAGATGTTCACGCCACCGGACAGGATCAGATCCGAGCGCCGGTCGCACAGGAACAGATAGCCGTCCTCGTCGAGGTAGCCGATGTCGCCGACGGTGAACAGGTCACCGACACGCGACTCCTCGGTCTTCTCCTTGGCGTGGTGGTACTCGAAGCTCGAGGCGCCCATCCGCATGTAGACCATGCCCTCTTTGCCCGCGGGCAGTTCGGTGCCGTCGGTCTCGTCGAGGATCTTGATGACCGACCACGGCCAGGCCTTGCCGACCGAGCCCGGCTTGGACAGCCACTCGGTGCCGTTGATCACCGTGCCGCCGCCCTCGGTGGCCGCGTAGTACTCGGTGACGACCGGTCCCCACCAGTCGAGCATCCGGCGCTTGGTCTGCTGCGGGCACGGCGCCGCGCCGTGCACCATGCTGCGCAGCGAGGACACGTCGTAGCGGGCGCGCACGTCATCGGGCAGGGCGAGCAGGCGGTGGAACTGGGTGGGCACCATGTGACTGTGAGTCACCTTGTGGCGCTCGATCAGCCCGAGCATGTCCTCGGCATCCCACCGATCCATCAGCACCAGCTTGTGCCCCAACTGGATCGAGATGGTCGAGAAGTTCAGCACGGCCGTGTGATAGAGCGGCGAGCCGCAGATGTGCACGTGGTCGTCGTAGGGGGCCAGCTCGAACAGGCTGAAGAACGCCTTGTTCGGCGCGGGAACCTCATCGGGATCGGCGCCGGTGAGCGGGCGGCGAACACCCTTGGGTCGCCCCGTGGTTCCCGAGGTGTAGAGCATCGGCGCACCGACCGAACGGTCCGAGGGCCTGCCGGTATCGGCGGCGCCGAGCCACGACACCGGCCGGAAGCCCGGCACCGTACCGACCGCGAACCGGGCGTTCTCTGGTAGTTCGGCGAGGTCGGCGGCCTCGGCGGCGGTGGCCGCGAACCGCTCGCTGGCGAGGAACGCCGCGGCGTCACTGTCACCGAGGATGTAGGCGATCTCCGGCGCGGTCAGATGCCAGTTCACCGCGACGATGTACAGCCCCGCCTGATAGGCGGCGAAATACGCGGCGATCGCCTCGACGCCATTGTGCAGCATGCTGACAACGACGTCGCCGGTCTGTAATCCGATGCCGCGTAGCCCGTTGGCGTAGCGGTTGGCCAGGGTGGCCAATTCTCGGTAGGTGATCTCCCTGCCGTCCGGGTCGACGACGGCGATCCGCTCGGGATCCGTCGCGGCGATATTCCACAGTCCGAGGACTTCCGTTGTCTGCTGGCTCACCCCTCGAATTTAGAACGTGTTCTACATAGTGACAAGGGGTTGGAGCCGACGCATTTGTTCGGGATCCGACACCGAGATCAGCATCATCGTCACGCCCGCGTCCTCCCATTCCTTCAACCGGGAGCGGACGTGGGCCTCGTCGCCGAAGATCGCGGTGTCGGTGATCAGCTCGTCGGGCACCGCCGCCGCGGCCTCGGCCTTGCGCCCCGCCTGGAACAGCGCGGAGATCTCGTCCACCTCGGCGCCGTAGCCCATCCGCTTGTAGACCTGGGCGTGGAAATTCAGCTCGGGCGCTCCCATCCCGCCGATGTAGAGCGCGCTCACCCAGCGCATCCGCTCGATCTCGCCCGCCGGATCATCGGTGATCACCACCTGCGCGCTCGCCGCGATCTCGAAATCCGCGCGCGAACGGCGGGCGCCCGCCCGGGCGAAGCCCTCGTCGAGCCATTCGTTGTACATGCCTGCCAGGCGCGGTGCGTAGTAGATCGCGAGCCAGCCGTCGGCGATCTCGGCGGTCTGCGCGACATTCTTCGGACCCTCCGCACCCAGCCAGATCGGCAGATCAGCGCGCAGCGGATGCACGATCGGCTTGAGCGGTTTACCGAGACCGGTCGCTCCGGGGCCGGTGTACGGCAGGCCGTAGTGCTTGCCGTCCGACGTCACCGGCGCCTGCCGTGCCAGCACCTTGCGCACGATGTCGACGTACTCGCGCGTGCGCCGCAGCGGCTGCGCGAAGGGCTGTCCGTACCAGCCCTCCACCACCTGCGGACCGGAGACACCGAGTCCGAGAATGGCCCGGCCGCCACTGAGGTGATCCAGCGTGAGCGCGTGCATCGCGGCCGCCGCGGGTGTGCGGGCCGACATCTGCGCGACCGAGGTGCCGAGCCGCACGCGCTCGGTGGACGAACCCCACCAGGCCAGCGGCGTGAACGCGTCCGAGCCCCAGGACTCCGCCGCGAACACGGCGTCGAAGCCCGATTCCTCGGCCGCGATCACCAGCTCACCCGCGTTGGCGGGGGGCTGCGCGCCCCAGTATCCGAGTTGCAATCCGAATTTCATGATCGGCGCCCTTTCGGCGAATCCTTGCGAGCAGAATAAGAACCTGTTCTACTCGATATCGTGACCCAGGGGAATACCGCAGTGGAAGTATTGAGTGCACCCCTACGGGTGCAGTTCGACTACACCAGATCCGTCGGACCTGTCATCGGCGCCTTTCTGACCGGACTGCGCGAACGCCGGATACTCGGCGTCCGCGGCAGCGACGGCCGGATTCTGGTGCCGGCGCAGGAATACGACCCGATCACCTCGGCCCCGCTGGCCGAGCTGGTCCAGGTCGAGACGACCGGCACGGTGAAGTCGTGGACATGGGTGGCCGACACGCTGCCAGGGCAGCCGTTCGACCGGCCGTTCGCGTGGGCCCTAGTCCAGCTGGACGGGGCCGACACGGCGATGTTGCACGCGCTGGACGTGACCGACCCGAGCCAGGTGAGCACCGGGATGCGGGTACGCGTGCGGTGGGCGCAAGAGCGCACCGGCACGATTCACGACATCGCCTGCTTCGAGCCGGGCGAGGCCACCGTGGCCGCCGCACCACCCGAGGACACCGCCGAGCCGGTGACCGTGCTGACCACACCCGTCGACATGAGCTACAAGCACACCGCCTCGCCGCAGGAGAGCGTCTACCTGCGCGGCCTCGCCGAGGGCAAGTTGATCGGCGGCCGCTCCGAAGCGGGCGGCCGGGTGTACTTCCCGCCGCGTGGCGCCAACCCGACCGACGGCACGCCGACCAACGATCTGGTCGAACTGCCGGACAAGGGCACGGTGACCACCTTCTGCATCGTCAATGTGCCGTTCCTCGGCCAGCGGATCAAGCCGCCGTATGTGGCCGCCTACGTGCTCCTCGACGGCGCCGACATCCCGTTCCTGCACCTGGTTCTCGGCTGCGACGCAGCCGAGGTGCGGATGGGCATGCGGGTCGAGGCCGTGTGGAAGCCCCGCGAGGAGTGGGGCCACGCGCTGGCCAATATCGACCACTTCCGGCCGACCGGCGAGCCCGATGCCTCGTACGAGTCCTATCAGCACCACCTGTAGAGAGGCGACGTTGAGTACACCAGAAATCGCGGTGGTCGGGTTCGCCCACGCACCGCATGTGCCGGAGACCTTCGGCACCACCAACGGCGTCGAGATGCTCGTGCCGTGCTTCCAGCAGCTCTACGCCGATCTCGGCATCACCAAGACCGACATCGACTTCTGGTGTTCCGGATCCTCGGATTACCTTGCGGGGCGGGCCTTCTCGTTCATTTCCGCGGTCGACGCGATCGGCGCGGTGCCGCCGATCAACGAGTCGCACGTGGAGATGGACGCCGCGTGGGCGCTCTACGAGGCGTGGGTGAAGCTGGTTTCCGGCCAGGCGCAGACCGCGCTCGTGTACGGCTTCGGCAAGTCGTCGGCGGGCACGCTGCGTCAGGTGCTGACCAGGCAGCTCGACCCGTATCTGGTCGGCCCGCTGTGGCCCGACGCTGTCTCGGTCGCGGGCCTGCAGGCACGCGCGGGGCTGGACGCGGGCCGCTGGACCGAGCAGGAGATGGCCGCCGTCACCGGCGGTGACATCGAATCCCTGCTCGCCGCACCGTATGTCGCCGACCCACTGCGCGCGCACGACATCGCCCCGATCACCGACGGTGCCGCCGCGATCGTGCTCGCGGTCGGCGATCGCGCCAGGGAGCTGAGTGCGCGCCCGGCGTGGATCACCGGCATCGCGCACAATATCGACGCACAGGCGCTCGGTGGCCGCGACCTGACCCGCTCGCCATCCACCACCAGGGCCGCCGCGGCCGCGACCGGTGGTGACACCACCTTCGACCTGGCCGAGCTGCACGCGCCGTTCAGCCATCAGCAGCTGATTCTGGCCGAGGCGATCGGCCTGTCCCCCGATACCACGGTCAACCCGTCCGGCGGTGCGCTCGCGGGCAACCCGATGTTCGCGGCGGGCTTGGAGCGAATCGGCAACGCCGCCAAGGCCATCTTCTCCGGCACCGCCAACCGGACCCTCGCTCATGCGACCAGCGGCCCCGCGCTGCAGCAGAACCTGGTCGCCGTTCTGGAATCGGAGGCACGATGAGCTTCCCCGCCGCGGTGCTCGGCACCGGCCAAACTCATCACGTGACGAAGCGCACGGACGTGTCCATGGCGGGCATGTGCCGTGAAGCGATTGACCGAGCGCTCGAAGACTCGGGCCTGACCATCGACGAGATCGACGCCGTCGTGGTCGGCAAGGCCCCCGACTTCTTCGAGGGCGTGATGATGCCCGAGCTGTACCTCGCCGAAGCCCTCGGCGCGATCGGCAAGCCGCTGCTGCGCGTGCACACCGCGGGCTCGGTCGGTGGGTCGACCGGCGTTGTCGCCGCCAACCTGGTGCAGGCGGGCGTGCACGGCAAGGTCCTGGCCATCGCATGGGAGAAGCAGTCGGAGTCGAACGCCATGTGGGCGTTGTCGATTCCGGTGCCGTTCACCATGCCGGTCGGCGCGGGCGCCGGTGGCTACTTCGCTCCGCACGTGCGCTCCTACATCCGCCGCTCCAACGCCCCGATGCACATCGGCGCCATGGTCGCGGTGAAGGATCGGCGCAACGGCGCGAAGAACCCGCTCGCGCACCTGCACCAGCCCGACATCACCCTGGAATCGGTGCTGGCCTCCCAAATGCTGTGGGACCCGATCCGTTTCGACGAGACCTGCCCGTCGTCGGACGGCGCCTGCGCCCTGGTGATCGGCAATGCCGAGGCCGCCGCGGCGGTCGAGGCGCAGGGCAAGAAGGTCGCCTGGGTGCACGGCACCGCGATGCGCACCGAGCCGACCACCTTCTCCGGCCGCGACCAGGTGAACCCGCAGGCGGGTCGCGACGCGGCCGCCGCGCTGTGGACGGCCGCGGGGATCACCGACCCGCTCGAGGAGATCGACGTCGCCGAGATCTACGTGCCGTTCTCCTGGTTCGAGCCGATGTGGCTGGAGAATCTCGGCTTCGCGGCCGAGGGCGACGGCTGGAAGCTCACCGACAAGGGCGAGACGGAGATCGGCGGGCGCATCCCGGTGAATCCGTCGGGCGGCGTGCTCTCGTCCAACCCGATCGGCGCCTCTGGCCTGATCCGGTTCGCCGAGGCGGCCAAGCAGGTGATGGGCCGGGCGGGCGCGTACCAGGTCGAGAACGCGCGCAAGGCGCTCGGCCACGCGTATGGCGGTGGCTCCCAGTACTTCTCGATGTGGGTTGTCGGAAGCGAGCGTCCGGAATGAAGTTCACCCTCGGGATCGCACTGAGTCCGCTGGATCAGCTCACCGAGCTGGCCAAGACGGCCGAGGAATGCGGATTCACCTCGATCGGACTGCCCGACTCGCTGTTCTACATGAAGTCGCAGGCCGCCGACTACCCGTACACCCCGGACGGCAGCCGCTTCTGGGGCCCGGAAACTCCGTGGGTGGATCCGCTGATCGCCGCCGCGTCCATGGCGGCGGTCACCACCAAGCTGCGGTTCTACACCAATGTCCTCAAGCTCGGCTCGCGCAATCCGCTGCTGCTGGCCCGCCAGGTCGGCTCGATCGCCAACATGTCGGGCAACCGGTTCGGCTTCGGCATCGGAATCGGCTGGGCACCTGAGGAATTCGAATGGTGCGGAGTTCCCTACGCGCGCCGTGGCGCTCGGGTCGACGAGATGATCGAGGTCATCCGGCTCGTCCTCGACGGCGGCATGGTCGAATTCCACGGCGAGTTCTTCGATTTCGACCAGCTGCAGATGAGTCCGGCACCGAGCGAGCCGGTGCCGTTCTACATCGGCGGGCACACCGGTCCGGCGCTGCGCCGGGCCGCCCGCATCGGTGACGGCTGGACCTCGGCGATGATGAAATTCGACGACCTCGTCACCACCATCGGCACGCTGCGCGATCTCCGCGCCGAATACGGCCGGTCGGAGGTGCCGTTCGAGATCCAGTCGGTCTGCATCGACAAGTTCGGTCGCGACGGCTATCAGGACCTGGCCGATGCGGGCGTCACCGACAACATCGTGGTGCCATGGCTGTCCGACGGTATCGGGTTCGACGGCGAGCTGGCGGCCAAGCAGGACTCGCTGCGCAAGTTCGCCGAGAAGTACATCGCCGACCCCATCATCGCGAAGGTGCACCAATGACCACCATCGAACGCACTGCCCGCGCCGCGGGCCTTGCCTCCCAGGCCGCGGTCAAAGCCAAGGACCGGGCGGCCTGGGTCGCCTTGTTCGCCGCGGACGGCATCGTCGAAGATCCGGTCGGCCCTTCGGGTTTCGATCCGGAGGGCGTCGGCCACCGCGGTCACGAGGCCATCGGCGCCTTCTGGGACAAGGCCATCGCCCTGACCGAGTCCATCGAATTCCGCTTCGAGGACTCCTTCGCCTGCGGCAATGAAATCGCCTTCACCGGGCTGATCCGCACCACGATGGCCGGCCACGTCATCGACGCCGAGGGTGTGTTCACCTACAAGGTCGACGCGGAGGGCAAGATCGCCGCCCTGCGTGCCTTCTGGGAAGTCGACCGCGCGGTCGCGACCACGCGCCCCGTCTAGCGATAAACGCCAGAACAGCCCGGGACCTTTCGGTCTCGGGCTGTTCTCGTCGAATCGCTACTCAGTGCGCGACAGGGCAACCGGCGGTCTTGTAGTCGACCGGGAGTTCCTTGATGCCATTGAGCCAGCCCGAGTGCAGCCGCCTCGGCTTGCCGATCTTGGTGATGTCGGGCAGGTGGTCGGCGATCGCGTTGAAGATCAAGTCGATCTCGAGCCGGGCCAGGTTCGCGCCGACGCAGAAGTGCGCGCCGGTGCCACCGAAGGCGAGATGCTGGTTGTCCTCGCGCATGATGTTGAACGTGTCCGGGTCCTCGAAGACGTCCTCATCGAAATTGGCCGACCGGTACAGCATCACCAGACGCTGCCCCTTCTTGATCTGCACACCATTGAGCTCGGTGTCCTCGAGCGCGGTGCGCTGGAAGGAGGTGACCGGGGTGGCCCAGCGAATGATCTCGTCCACCGCGCTGGCCGGGCGTTCCTTCTTGAACAGCTCCCACTGGTCGGGGTTCTCCATGAAGGCGATCATGCCGTGGCTGATGGCGTTGCGCGTGGTCTCGTTGCCCGCGACGGCGAGCACGATCACGAAGAAGCCGAACTCCTCCGGCGTGAGCGCCTCACCGTCGACGTCGGCCTCGATCAGCGTGGTCACCAGATCGTCTGCCGGACAGGCCTTTCTGGCCTCGGCCATCTGGTAGGCGTAGCCGAGCAGACCCATCGACGCGGCGACCGGGTCGACGTCCACATTGTCGGGATCGTCGTAGCCGGTCATGTCGTTGGACCACTCGAAGACCTTCATCCGGTCCTCCTGCGGCACACCGATCAGTTCGGCGATGGCCTGCAGCGGCAACTCACAGGCGACCTGGGTGACGAAGTCACCCGAACCCGACTCGGCGGCGGCCTTCACGATCTTCTCCGCGCGCGCCGACAGTTCGGCGCGCAGGCCGTTGACCGCGCGCGGGGTGAAACCCTTGGCGATCAGCTTGCGGAGCTTGGTGTGCTCCGGGGCGTCCTTGTTGAGGATGACGAAGCGCTGCAGTTCGATCTGCTCGCGCTGGATGTCGTCGTTGAAGCGCGGGATCGCGGTGTTCTCATACGTCGAGAAGACGTCGCTGCGACGCGATACCTCTTTCACGTCGGCGTGCTTGCTCAACACCCAGAAGCCGTCGTCGTGGAAGCCACCGACGTCGGGCGACTTCGGGTTCCACCAGATCGGCGCCGAACGCCGCAGCTCGGCGAACTCCTCCGTCGGAACGCGCTCGGCGTAGATAGCGGGGTCGGTAACGTCGAACCCGTCCGGCAGGTTCGGCCGACCCGCGGTGTGGGCGTGGTCGGCTTGTTCGGTGCTCGGATCTACCACCAGATGTCTCCTTCGACAAACTGAAACACGTTCTATAATCATTCAAGCATAGCGGTCGCCGCGACGGAAGAACCTCGCGGTTTTACCCTGAGCTCAATATCAGAACCTGTTGCAGTTACGAGGGAGAATCAGATGGGCACACCCGTGATCGTCGAGGCCGTGCGGACCCCGATCGGCAAACGCCGAGGGCAACTCGCGGGCTTACACGCCGCCGAACTGCTCGGTCTGGCCCAGCGCGGACTGCTCGACCGGGCGGGACTCGACCCGGCCGAGGTCGAGCAGGTGATCGGCGGCTGCGTCACCCAGGCGGGCGAGCAGTCCAACAACGTCACCCGCGTGGCCTGGCTGCACGCGGGTCTGCCGTGGCAGACCGGCGCGACCACGATCGACGCCCAGTGCGGTTCGGCCCAGCAGGCCAACCACCTCGTCGCCGGCCTCATCGCCACGGGCGCGATCGACGTCGGCATCGCGTGTGGCGTCGAGGCGATGAGCCGGGTACCGCTGGGCGCCAATGTCGGCACCGAGGCGGGGCCGCGCCGGCCCGCGTCGTGGTCGATCGACCTGCCCGATCAGTTCGGCGCCGCAGAGCGCATCGCCCGCAGGCGCGGGATCACCCGGTCCGATATCGATGAATTCGGCTTGCGCTCACAGCAATTGGCCGCCAAGGCCTGGGCCGAGGGCCGCTACGACCGCGAGGTGCTTCCGGTCTCGGCGCCGGTGCTCGACAGCGAGGGCGTGGCCACCGGGGAGAAGCTGGAGGTCACCCGCGACCAGGGCCTGCGCGCGACCACCATCGAAGGGCTGTCCGCGCTGAAGCCTGTCATGGCGGATGGCATCCATACCGCGGGCACTTCGTCGCAGATCTCCGACGGTGCCGCCGCGGTCCTGCTGATGGACGAAAATGTCGCGCGCCGAAAGGGTTTGCGCCCGCGCGCGCGGATTCACACCCAGGTACTCGTGGGCTCCGAGCCGGAGTTCCATCTGGATGGCCCGGTACAGGCGTGCACCCGGCTGCTCGAGCGCTCCGGAATGTCGATTGGCGATATCGATGTTTTCGAGATCAACGAAGCATTCGCGTCCGTCGCACTTTCGTGGGCTTCCGTACATCAACCTGACATGGAACGGGTAAATGTCAACGGCGGTGCGATTGCAATCGGGCATCCTGTCGGTTCTACCGGCTCGCGATTGATCACGACCGCGCTACACGAACTCGAACGCACAGGTCAGGGCACCGCCATGGTGCTGATGTGCGCAGGTGGCGCACTCGCGACCGGCACCATCATCGAACGCCTGTAGACTGAGACAGACCGAAACCGGGCGCCCAGGTTGAACATTCATCCCAGGGCGCCCGGAACGTGTCGTACGCCACAAAGTTACGGGGGCCAGGGGGAAGATGAGATGTCAGCTATCTTTGGGCTATCATGCCTGCATGGCGGAAGAACCCTGCGACGGGCACGAACCCGGGTACCCCCACGCTCCACAAGAGTCGTTGGCGCGACCCGCAAACGCGACCACCGCAGCCCCTGCACGCAGGTGAGCGACGGAAATCGTAGAGAAATCCCCAATCAGGCGTAGGTTTTCAGTTACTGAGCCGCTAATATCAATGATACGTATCCGAGATAACGACTGTTAGTACAGTGAAGGGAATTGGGCGGCTCACAATGGCTGATTTCGCGGCGCGGCTGAACAAGCTGTTCGAAACCGTGCATCCCCCGGGGCGCAAGCCGCACACCAACGCAGAGGTTGCGGCTGCGCTGACTGCCTCCGGGCATCCGATCTCGAAGCCGTATCTCTCGCAGTTGCGGTCGGGACAACGAACGAATCCGTCCGATGAGACGGTGGCCGCCCTGGCGAAGTTCTTCAAGGTCAAGCCTGACTACTTCTTCAACGATATCTACGCGGCCAAGATCGATCATGACCTGGAGCTGCTCGCGCAGCTGCAGGGTTACGGACTTCGTCGACTGTCGAGTAGGGCATTCGACCTGTCCGAAGAATCTCAGAATCTACTCACCTCGATGGCGGAGAAGTTGCGGGCCAGCGAAGGCTTGCCCGAAGTTCCTCCGGACGGAACGGAATAGGATCCACGCATCGGCCGGCCTGACGCACCTGATGGTGTCCTGGGTACGGCCGTAAAACATCGGATACGCAGACAACGGGCCTGAGACGGTGGAAACCACCAGCTCAGGCCCGTTTTCTGCGCTTCGTGTCAGCTCGACGTAGCGGCGTTCTGCGGTGTCGTCTTCGCGGCGGCCACCGCGTTCTCGTACTGGCTCGCCAGCGCCAGCACCCAGCCCCTGGGGCTCACAGTGGGTGGCGGCGCGATCCAGCGCGCGTCAACGAACAAGTCCCCCAACGGATTTCGCGCCCATTCGGCCACCACCGCGGCCCGCCGCGGTACCGAGTTCGGCGGCTCTCCGGCCGCCGGGATGACGATGCCGCTGCCCGAGAGCAGATACAGCGCGTCCATCACCTGAGCTATGTGATCGGAGGCCTTGAGCTGTGCCGAGGTGGCGTTCTGCTCGGGCGCGACCACCTCGGGGAACCGGCCGACCATCAACTGGTGCAGCGGCCTGATCTTGCGCAGCAGGACCTTGGCCCGCCACCACAGCTCGATCACGATCGACACGGCGCCGAGCGCGATCAGCAGCGCCGCGATCTCCCAGGCGACCCAGCCCCACAGCGGTTCGTTGGGGGGTGTCGGCTCGGCGTGCTGGAAGGCGCGGCCCACGTTGGCGACGGCGAGCACCGCGACCAGAGCGGTGCCGGTGATGTAGATGGCGATGCCGCGGCCGAGGATGGTCCAGTCCAGGTTGCGCAGACCGGTGGTCACGATGAAGACCGCGCCGAGCGCGACGGTGATCCAGCCGAAGGTGAACGACCACGCCAGGGTGATCGCGATCGCGACCGCGCCGATGCCGTACACGACCATCGCGACCTGGCGCAGGTTGCGCCGCGAGACCACCGGCCAGGCGGCCGAGGCCACCACCGAGGTGGCCGTGGTGAACAGGATCCAGGCGGAGATCACGATGCCGGTGGACAGCCAGCCGCTGTGCACACCGCCCTTCATCAGGTTGTCGATGGCCACCGCCATCTCGGGGATGGCGACGGTGACCGCGAGTGCCACGGCGGCGACCGCGACGACGATGGCCACGCGGGCGGTCGTCGCGGGCTTCACCAGCACGCGACCCACTCGCGCACCCGCGGCAACCCAGACCAGCAGGGCTGTCAACCAGAGTGTCATCCGAGTGCCTCATCGAATCGAAGGACCGAGACGCCTGCGCCCCGGTTGCTGAATACGCGCAGGCGCGTCATGAGCATGGCCGCGAAGGTCTCGGCTTCCCATTCGGCGAGGTCGTCGGCGCCGTCGTCGACGATCTGCGCGTGGGCGCGCTGGCTGAGCATGTAGGCGATCAGGTCGTCGCTCACCTCGAGGGTCGTCTCGACCGCGGGCGCACCTTCGTGGTCGAAGACGATATGACCCAATTCGTGCGCGAGGGTGTGATCGCGACTCGGCAGGGCATCGGCGAGCACGATGATGTCGCGTTCGGGATAGAACCGGCGCTGACCGCACACGCCGGGGCCGAGGTTCGCGCTGGTGATCTCGATCTCGCGCTTGCGTTCCAGCGAGATGGCGTGCACCACCTCGTCGAGGCTGGTGGCGTCGGAGTCGGCGGCCACCGCGCACACCGCGTCGACGGCGGCGGCGACTCGGCGATAGGACCGGGAGGTGCTCTGGGTCTTGCTCTTACTCATCGAAGATCCCCTCACGACCTCGGTCCGAAGAACTCGGCACGCGCCGCGTTCACCCGCGCTTGGGCTGCCGCGGCACCTTGGAAACTCACTGCGCCCGAACCGGTTCCGGCCAGGGTCAGCGCGATCAGGCCGCCGATCACCGACAGGAGTTCGGGTTCCGGGAGGCCACTGTTGTCACTGGTCGGCTTGAACTCGTGGTTCGGCTTGGCCGCCGGTGCGGGTGCTGCCGCGGCGGGCGGAGGTGCGGCCGGGGCGGGCGCCTCCGCCGCGGGCGGCGCGGCAGCCGGAATAGGTACTGCCACAGCGATATTCGGAACGCCGGGGACAGCGGGCGTGGGCGGGATCGCGATCGAGGGAAGGGCCGGTGCGGCCGGGACCGAGGGGATCGGGATCAACAGCAACAGCAGGGGCGAGGCCGATCCGACTGCCGCCGAACCCACAGCGGCCGAACCCACAGCGGCCGAACCCGCGCCCGCGGAACCCACCGCCGCGGAACCGGCAGCGGCGGAACCGACTGCGGCGGAACCTGTTCCGAGGACAACCGAGCCCGCGCCGAGGGCGGCCGAGCCGGTGCCCGCAGCGGCCGAGCCGACCGCGGCCGAGCCGGTACCGAGTACCGCGGCGGCGCCGGCCGAACCCGTACCGAGCACGGCGGCGGCACCTGCGGAGCCGGTACCGAGCACAGCGGCCGCGCCAGCCGAGCCGGTACCGAGGATGGCGGCCGCGCCTGCCGAACCGGTACCGAGCACTACTCCGAGGCCCGCCGAACCGGTGCCGAGTAGCACGCCGAGGCCCGCCGAGCCGGTACCGAGGACCACGCCCGCGGCTGCCGAGCCCGCGCCAGCCGCGGCGGAGCCTGCGGCTGCCGAACCGGAGAGGGGGCCTGCCACTTCCTGCTTGGGAACGTCTTCGCTGGACTGGCCGGGGATGGTGAGCGGCGTCCATTCGCTGTCGCCGGCGACCGGGGCGCCCGACTGCGGGTTACCGGCGACAGCCGGGTCGGGAGCGGTCGCTTGGCCGTTGCCCTGGTTCTGGCCTTGACCATTGCCCTGGCCGGGCAGGCTCAGCTCACTGGGCTTGGGAGTGGGGGTGCTCTGACCACCATTGCCCCCGCTGCCGTTCCCCTGCCCGCTGCTCCCGCTACCGGGCGCCTGCGCGGCAGGTGTTGGTGGCTTTTCCGGGGCGGCCATGGCGACCGCGGGCCCTAACAGCGCACAGCCGGCCAGCACACTCGCAGCGGCAAATACGCGCAACATGCGACCAATGGCCATGCGCTAGATCATCCCCTTAGTTTTTCAGCGCAGAATTACCCCCGGTCGCGACACATTCCGGGATCGACGAACAGTAGCCCATAGTAAACCCACGCCCCCCACCCCGCAGAGGAGAGCAAGAGTCGTCCAGCCCCCTGGACGTGTGTGACATGCCATAAGCGCAGGCCGGGGACATTTCCCCGGCCGCACGCCTCAAAGTTTGCTATGCGCCGTAAACCGGCTCCGGCGGAGTGCTCTTCTCGATCAGTTCCTTGACGACCGGACCCAGCTCGGCAGGGTTCCAGCGAGCGCCGCGATCGACCGGGGTGCCGTGCATCCAGCCCTGCGCCAGCGCGACCTTTCCGCCTTCTACCTCGAACATCCGGCCGGTCACCCCGGCGGATCCGGTGCTGCCGAGCCAGACGACCAGCGGCGAGATGTTCTCCGGGGCCATCGCGTCGAAGCCCGCGTCGGGGGCGGTCATGGTGTCGGCGAAGACCGTCTCGGTCATCCTGGTGCGGGCGGCGGGGGCGATGGCGTTCACGGTCACGCCGTACCGGCCGAACTCGGCCGACGCGGTCAGTGTGAGACCAGCGATACCCGCCTTGGCCGCACCGTAATTACCCTGACCGACACTGCCCTGCAGGCCGGCGCCGGAGCTGGTGTTGATCACGCGGGCGTCGACCGGGCGGCCCGCCTTCGACTCGCCTCGCCAGTACTCGGCCGCGTGCCGCATGGTGGCGAAGTGGCCCTTGAGATGCACGCGGACTACGGCGTCCCACTCGTCTTCGCCGAGGTTCACCAGCATGCGGTCGCGGACGAAGCCGGCGTTGTTGACCAGGACGTCCAGGCCGCCGAAGGTGTCGACGGCCTGACGGATCAGCCGGCGCGCGCCCTCCCAGTCGGCGACATCGTCGTAGTTGGCGACGGCCTCGCCACCGGCTGCTTCGATCTCGTCCACGACCTGCTGGGCGGGGGTTTCCGTGGTCGCCGCGCCGTCGAGGGCGGTGCCTACATCGTTGACCACCACGCGGGCGCCCGCTGCGGCGAAGGCGAGGGCGTGGGCGCGGCCGATGCCACGGCCGGCGCCGGTCACGATCACGGTGCGTCCGGCACAAATCAACTGGTCATCCATCTCGAGCTCCTGTAGTTATCGGCAGCTGACGCCGCGAGGTCTGGGGTTGGGCAGGTCATGAGTCAGTTGTTGGCGTTGGCGGCATCGAGGAAAGCCGGGCGTTCGCCGCCACCGTGGACCAGCAGGGCGGCGCCGCTGATGTGGGTGGCCAGGGGGGAGGCCAGGAAGAGGGCGGCGTTGCCGACGTCGGCGGGGCGCGCCATTCTGCCCATCGGCACGGTCGCGCCGACGGCGGCGATCCCGTCCGCGTCGCCGTAGTGCAGGTGGCTGAGTTCGGTCTCGACCGGGCCGACCACTACCGAGTTGAGCCGGACCTTGGGGGCCCATTCGACGGCGAGTGAGGAGACCAGGTTGTCCAGGCCCGCCTTGGCGGCACCGTAGGCGGCGGTACCCGGCGACGGCCGGTGGCCGCTGACGCTGGTGATCATCACGATCGAGCCGCCCGTGTCCTGCTTCTGCATCAGGGCGTTGGCCTGCTGGGAAATCAGCAGCGGCGCAAGCAGATTCAGTTCCACGATCTTGGTGTGAAACTTCGGGCTCGCGGCGTCGGCCATCGCGAACGGGGCGCCACCGGCGTTGTTCACCACGTGGTCGATCCGGCCGTGCCTGGCGACGATCTCGGCGAACATGGCCGACACCGCGTCGACGTCGCGTACATCGCAGGTGAGATGTTCGGCGCTGCGGTCGCCGACCGTGATCGGCTCGTCGGCCGGTCTGCGCGCGCAGGTCAGCACCGTCGCGCCGGCGGCGAGGAAGGCCCGGCTTATTCCGGCGCCGACACCTCGGACGCCGCCTGTCACCAGAACGATCTGCTCGGAAAGGTCGATTTCTACAGCCACCGTGTTAACCTACCAAGCAATTGCTTGCTTTGTCTCGGGTTCGCCGGGGCGTGCACGAGGAGACATCGCGATGGGGATAAACCGTCACACCGAAGCCGACGGAGTAGAGGTCGTCACAGTCGACTATCCGCCGGTCAACGCCCTACCCTCGGACGGCTGGTTCGCGCTGGCCGATGCCGTCAGGGCAGCGGGCCGCAACCAGGAGACCCGGGTGGTCGTCCTGCGCGCGGAAGGACGCGGGTTCAACGCCGGCGTCGACATCAAGGAGATGAACGCCGACTCCGGCCATACCGCGCTGATCCGCGCCAACCACGGCTGCTTCGACGCCTTCGCCGCGGTCTACGACTGCGAGGTGCCGGTGGTCACCGCCGTGAACGGCTTCTGCCTCGGCGGCGGCATCGGCCTGGTCGGTAACTCCGACGTCATCGTGGCCTCCGACGACGCCACCTTCGGGCTGCCCGAAGTGGACCGTGGCGCGCTCGGCGCCGCCACCCACCTGTCGCGGCTGGTCCCGCAGCACCTGATGCGCACCATGTTCTACACCGCGGGCAAGCTCACCGCCCAGCAGTTGCACCACTTCGGTTCGGTGTACAAGGTGGTGCCGCGCGCCGAACTCGACGCTGCCGCGATGGAAGTCGCGAAGAACATCGCCAACAAGGACGGCCGCGTGATCCGGGCCGCGAAGCGCGCGCTCAACGGTATCGACGTGCAGGACGTGCACCGTTCCTACCGCTACGAACAGGGCTTCACGATGGAGCTCAACCTCGCCGGTGTCGCCGACGAGATCAGGGCGCGCTTCGACGACGATCTCGCCGCGCAGAAGAAGGAGAGCTGACAGCCATGCGCGACAAGAGAATGACCCTCGACGAGGTGGTCGGCGAGCTGCGCAGCGGCATGACCATCGGGATCGGCGGCTGGGGTTCACGGCGCAAGCCGATGGCGCTGGTGCGCGCGCTGCTGCGCTCGGACGTCACCGACCTGACCGTGGTCACCTACGGCGGCCCCGACCTCGGCTTGCTGTGCTCGGCGGGCAAGGTCCGCAAGGCCTACTACGGCTTCGTGTCGCTGGATTCGGCGCCGTTCTACGATCCGTGGTTCGCGAAGGCGCGCACCGAGGGCGCGATCACCGTGCGCGAGATGGACGAGGGCATGGTGAAGTGCGGGCTGCAGGCAGCCGCGGCACGACTGCCGTTCCTGCCGATTCGGGCCGGGCTGGGGTCGGCGGTGCTCGACTTCTGGGAGGGCGAGCTGAAGACCGTCGCGTCGCCGTATCCGGCCGCCGACGGGCGAACCGAGACCCTGGTCGCGATGCCCGCGCTGAATCTGGACGCGTCGTTCGTGCATCTGGATCTGGCCGACAAGCACGGCAACGCCGCCTACACGGGCGTCGATCCGTACTTCGACGATCTGTACTGCCTCGCCGCTGAGCGTCGGTATGTCTCCGTGGATCGCATCGTCGAGACCGAGGAGCTGGTGAAAGCCGTTCCGCAGCAGGCGATCATCCTCAACCGCATGCTGGTCGACGGTGTGGTCGAGTCGCCCGGCGGCGCGCACTTCACCTTCTCCGGCAGCTACGGGCGCGACGAGAAGTTCCAGAAGCACTATGTGGCGGCCGCGAAGACGCCGGAGTCGTGGGCCGAGTTCAAGGCTCGCTATCTCGACGTCTCCGAAGACGAATACCAGTCCGCCGTAGCCACTTTCGCCGAGGAGCAGAAGCTATGAATTCCGCAGTACAGAGCGGACCCATCACGCGCGCCGAGGTCTGTGTCGTCGCCGCGGCGGAGATCTTCCGCGGGGCGGGCGAGATCATGGCCAGCCCGATGTCGACCATCACCACGATCGGTGCGCGACTGGC
Source organism: Nocardia sp. FBN12 (assembly GCF_054031145.1). Classification (NCBI taxonomy): domain Bacteria; kingdom Bacillati; phylum Actinomycetota; class Actinomycetes; order Mycobacteriales; family Nocardiaceae; genus Nocardia; species Nocardia sp. FBN12. The sequence goes on along the minus strand of NZ_CM132926.1, from coordinate 6,531,640 downwards.
CCGGCTCACCTTCGAACCCGACCTGCTGCTCTCCGACGGTGAGGCGCTGTTCTTCGCCGAGGTACCGGCGATCGGCGCGAAAGCTCCGGTCGAGGGCTGGATTCCGTTCTCGCGGGTGTTCGATGTGGTCGCCTCCGGCCGTCGTCATGTGGTGATGGGCGCCAACCAGATCGACCGGTTCGGCAACCAGAACCTGTCGGCCTTCGGTCCGCTGCAACAGCCGACGCGCCAGATGTTCGGTGTGCGTGGCGCGCCCGGCAACACCATCAACCACGCGACGAGCTACTTCGTGCCCCGGCACAACAATCGGGTGTTCGTCGACAAAGTCGACATCATCTCCGGAATCGGCTACGACAGAATCGATCCCGAGAACCCGGCCTACCGCTTCCATCACCTGCACCGGGTGGTGACCAACCTGGGCGTGTTCGACTTCAACGGCCCCGACCACACCCTGCGCGCACTGTCGCTGCACCCCGGCGTGAACCCGGAAGAGGTCGCGGAGAACACCTCCTTCGAGATCGCGGAGCTCGGCATGGCAGGCGAGACCAGGCTGCCGACCGAGGAGGAGCTGCAGATCATCCGAACTGTGCTCGATCCCAAGGGTTTCCGCGAGAAGGAAGTAGCGGCATGAGCCCGCGCTTGCGCACGCCCTTGACCGAGCTGGTCGGCATCGAGCACCCGATCGTGCAGACCGGCATGGGCTGGGTCGCCGGTCCCCGGCTGGTCGCCGCCACCGCGAACGCTGGCGGACTCGGCATCCTCGCCTCGGCGACCATGACTTTCGAGGAGCTGGAGGCGGCGGTCGCCAAGACCAAGTCGCTCACCGACAAGCCCTTCGGCGTGAACATCCGCGCCGACGCCACCGACGCGGGCGAGCGCATCGAACTGCTCATCCGCGAACAGGTACGGGTCGCGTCGTTCGCGCTGGCGCCGAAGAAGGAACTCATCGCCCGGCTCAAAGATGCCGGTGTGGTGGTTGTTCCGTCGATCGGTGCGGCCAAGCACGCGGTGAAGGTGGCGTCCTGGGGCGCCGACGCGGTGATCGTGCAGGGCGGTGAGGGCGGTGGCCACACCGGCCCGGTCGCCACCACGCTGCTGCTGCCGTCGGTGCTCGACGCGGTCGATATCCCGGTGATCGCGGCGGGTGGCTTCTTCGACGGTCGCGGCCTGGCCGCCGCCCTGTCCTATGGTGCGGCCGGTGTCGCGATGGGTACCCGTTTCCTGCTCACCCAGGAGAGCACCGTCCCGGAAGCCGTGAAGCAGGAGTACCTGGCCCGCGGACTGCAGGACACCGTGGTGTCGGTGAAGGTCGACGGTATGCCGCATCGGATGCTCAACACCGAACTGGTGACCAAGCTCGAGCACTCCGGCGGCTGGCGCGGTCTGTCGGCGGCGGTGTCGAACGCGGCCAAGTTCAAGTCGATGACCGGCATGAAGTGGTCGACGCTCGCCCGCGACGGCCTGGCGATGCGAAAGACCAAGGACCTCAGCTGGTCTCAGGTCGTGATGGCCGCGAACTCGGCGATGCTGACCAAGGCCGGCCTGGTCGAGGGCCGCACCGACGCGGGCGTGCTGCCCGCGGGCCAGGTCACCGGCATCATCGACAGCCTGCCGACGGTGGCCGAACTGATCGACCAGATCGTCACCGACGCGGTGGTGCGGATCGCGGCGGTCGGCGCGCTGACCAGCGAGCCCGCTGCCGAAACTCGCTGACCGATCTCCAGCTCGCCCCCGACTCGACTGCCTGGAGCGTCAGTCGAGTTCGCCGGGGTGACGAGGGCGCCGGACCAGGCGCGACGCCGACACGGCGCGCCCGGGTCCGGCGCTTTTCGCTGTCGGCAGCGCATCGCGTGCGGAGCTGTCCGACAACAAATCAGCGCGGCGCGACCTCGACGCGGTTGTCGTGGAAGACCGCGCCACCGCCGTAGTCCGAATCACGTTCGGCGATGGTGGCATTCACGGTGGCACCGCCGGTGAACTTGGCCCAGCGGCCCTTGGTGGTGCCCGCGACGCCGGGCCGCACCCGGTCCGACACCTCGGCGACTGCCTCGAAGGAGCCGCGACCGTTGGAGACGACCACCGCGGCACCGTCGGCGATCCCGCGGGCGGCAGCATCCTCGGGGTGCAGCGTGATGCTGGATTCACCTGAGCGCCGCCGCAATTCGGGGTTGGCGCCGAACGAGGTGTTCAGGAAGTAGTGCGAGGCGGCGGAGATCAGCACCAGGCCGTCACCGGAATCGGCGGGAGGCGTGTAGTCCGGCAGTGGATCGTGACCCGCCGATTCCGCTCTGGCGGAAACGAACTGGAGTTTGCCTGCCGGTACCGGTCCCGCCTGGACCTTCAGGAACCCGTCCGCGCGGAGGCGTTCGAGGTCGAAACCTTTGAGCAGCTGCTTGGCCAGCTCTTCGTCGGAGTCGTAGAGCGCGGGCTCGGTGAGACCGAAGCGCCGCGAGAGCCGGCGGAAAGTCTCTGTGGTGGAAAGGCATTCACCGGGCGGCTCGACGGCTGGCTCGTTCCAGATGAGGTAGAGGTGCCCGTAACCCGCGAGCACGTCGAGGTGTTCGGGCTGCATCGTGGCGGGCAGGACGATGTCGGCGTAATCGACGGTGTCGGTGCCGAAGTGCTCGAGGACCACGGTGAACAGGTCCTCGCGAGACAGTCCCTCGATCACGCGACGCTGGTCGGGATTCGAGCCGACCGGATTGGCCCCGATCACGAACAGCGCCTTCACGGGCGGCCCATCGGTCTCGAGCAGAGCCTCGCCGAGCCTGGTCATCGAGAGCGTGCGAACCGGGTTCGGCAGCAGGTCGTCGCGGCGCAGGGCCGCATCGTCGACACGGAAGTGCCCACTCGTCGAATAGTGCAGTCCCCCACCGGGTATCGCCCAGTCACCGGTGACACCGGGCAGGCAGCCGAGCACCCGCAGCGCCATCCCACCGCCCGCGTGCCGCTGCATGCCTTGCGACGCGCGGATGGCGGTCGGCCGGGTTCGCGCGATTCGCTCACCGAGCGCGACGATCCGCTCCTGCGGCACGCCCGTGATCGCCGCGGTGCGTTCCGGCGTGAATTCGGTGATGCGGTCCCGGAATTCGGGCCAGCCCTCGGTGTGTTCGGCGATGAACTTTTCGTCCTGCGCGCCGAGCGAGACGATGACGTGCAGCAGCCCGAGCGCCAGCGCCGCGTCGGTGCCGGGCAGCGGGGCGATGTGCTCGTCGCAGCGTTCGGAGGTCTTGGTGCGCACCGGGTCGATCGACACCAGGTAGGCCCCGCTGTCCTGCACGAACTTCCACAGATGATGACCGGACGTGAGCGGATTGGTGCCCCACAGCAGGATCAGCTTCGACTTCGCGAAGTCCTCGGGGTCCATGCCGCCGGAGGTGCCGAGGGTATAGCGCAGGCCGGCGCCACCGGCGACCGAGCAGATGGTCGGCGCGTGGTGCGACGCCCCGAGCAGATTGAACATCCTGCGGCCCGGAAAGCCCTCCAGCCCTTGGATATAGCCAAGGCTGCCGGTGCCGTGGAAGGGCCAGACCGCCTCGCCGCCGAATTCGTCGATGATGCCGGTGACCCGCGTGGCGATCTCGTCGAGCGCGGAGTCCCAGCTGATCCGCTCGAACTGCCCGGACCCTTTCGGCCCGACCCGGCGCATCGGATACCTGAGCCGGTCCGGCGCACCGACCTGCTCTAGATACCGGTTCACCTTCACGCACAGCGCACCGCGCGTGACCGGATGTTCCTTGTTCCCCCGCAGCCCGGTGGCAACACCGTCCTCGACGGTCACCACCCACGAGCACGCGTCGGGGCAGTCGAGCGGGCATGCACCGAGCACCTTCACCAAGCCATCGTAGGCCGGAAGAACAAACCTGCCGGAAGGTTGCACCGCTGCCCGAACACGCAGCTAGAGGCACTGCTGCCAGTAACACAAGGCGCCTTTTATGTGATGTAAGTCACGTAAGGGTGGTTTCGTGGAAACGCGAGCCACCGAACTTCGACGGCGCGGAGGCCTGTCAGGAGTCGGGGCATCGTCCCCCACGCTGATGGGAGGTTGTGATGAGTTCGCTTCTCAAGAAAATGATGGTGAGTACATCGGCGGCGGCGCTGCTCGGCGCCGGGGTGGTCATGGGTGCGGCGCCGGTTCAGGCACAGTATTTCCAGCCTGGCTGCTCCGCACATCCGGTCAACAACAGTGCGGCGTACTCGCAGTGCTATTGGCCGGTCCGGCATCAGGTGCGGATCGAGTGCAGACAATGGTGGGGCTGGTTCGGCAGCAGCTGGGCCACCTACGAACGCCGCGGCAACATGGCGTGGAACGGCCAGCAATCCTGGGCGCACTGCGATACCCCCGGCACCCTGCAGCGATGGGATGTGGTGACCTACCACTGGTGAACGAAAGGCGGGTCGGCCCGGTGCCGGATACCCGAGCACCGGGCCGTCAGTTGTGTCCGCCTGGAACTACTCCGGCGCGCCGAGGCGCTCGATGATGGTGACGTTGGCCGTGCCGCCACCCTCGCAGATGGTGAGCAGACCGTAGCGGCCGTTGACCCGCTCCAGCTCGTTGAGCAGGGTCGCGAACAACTTGGCCCCGGTGGCACCCAGCGGATGACCGAGCGCGATCGCACCACCGTTGACATTGACCTTCGCCGGATCGGCGCCGATCTCCTTGATCCAGGCCAGCACCACCGGCGCGAAGGCCTCGTTGATCTCGATGACGTCGATGTCGTCGATGGTCAGGCCGGTCTTCTCCAGCGCCCACTGGGTCGCCGGGATCGGCGCGCTGAGCATCATGAGGGGGTCCGCGCCGCGCGCGCTGACGTGATGGATGCGAGCACGCGGGGTCAGACCGTATTCCTTGACCGCCCACTCCGAAGCGAGCAGCGTGGCGCTGGCGCCGTCGGAGATCTGGCTGGCGACCGCCGCGGTGAGCGGGCTGCCCTCCGACAGCGGCTGCAGCGTCGCCATCTTCTCCAGGCTGGTCTCGCGCGGGCCCTGATCGACGGTGAAGTCGCCGACCGGCACGATCTCGTTGTCGAAGCGACCCTCGGCGATAGCGGACTTGGCGCGCTCGTGGCTCTGCAGCGCCCAGCGCTCCATGTCCTCGCGGCTGATGCCCCACTTCTCGGCGATCATCTCGGCGCCCTTGAACTGGGAGACCTCGCCGGTGCCGTAACGCGAGTCCCAGCCCTTGGCACCGATGAACGAGGATTCGAAGCCGTACGGCTTGGCCGCGAGCATGGCGGCGCCGATCGGGATGGCGCTCATGTTCTGCACGCCACCGGCCACGATGACCTCGGCGGTGCCGCTCATGATGGCCTGCGCGCCGAAGTTGATCGCCTGCTGGCTGGAACCACACTGCCGGTCGACGGTGACGCCGGGAACTTCCTCGGGGTACCCCGCCACCAGCCACATGGTGCGGCCGATATTGCCCGCCTGCGGTCCGAGGTTGTCGACACAGCCGACGATCACGTCGTCGACGACGCTCGGGTCGATGCCGGTGCGCTCGACGAGCCCACGCACCGCGGCGGCGCCGATATCGGCGGGGTGCACCTCGGCCAGCGCGCCACCGCGCTTGCCGACCGCGGTACGCACCGCATCGATCACATAGGCCTCCCGCAGCGGGGCATAGGGGCGGCGCTCGGCGGATGCGGTCATGATGGAACTCCTATTTCGCGGTGCCCTCGGGCAGGGTCAGCCCGTCGAGCACGATGGTGAGATATTGCTGGGCAAGGCTTTTCACGGTGATCGGGCCACCGGGGGTGTACCAGCGGACCGCGACCCACACGGTGTCGCGCAGGAAGCGGAACGCGAGTTCCACGTCGAGTTCGGGCCGGAAGCTGCCATCGGCGACACCGGCGGCGAGCACCCGCCGCCACAGATCGCGGAACTCGGTGTTGAAGTCGCGGATATAGGCGAAACGTTCTACGTCGCGCAGGCTCTTGGCCTCGGCCTGGTAGATCGCGACCGCGGCATGGTGCCGGTCGAACGCCTCGTAGGAGGCGATTACCAAGGCCTCCAGGGTGTCTCGCGAACTCAGCGCAGCGGCCGCGATCTCGCGGTAGCGGCCGAACAGGTCGTCGAGGAAGCCGCGCAGGATCTCGTCGACCATCGACTCCTTGGAGTCGAAGTGGTGGTAGAGACTGCCCGACAGGATGCCCGCCGAGTCGGCGATATCGCGCACCGTGGTGGCACGCATGCCGCGTTCGGCGAACAGGCCGGCGGCGAGGTCGAGCAGCTCGGCGCGGCGGGTGCGTTTGACGGTGTCGGGTGCGGTCACACCCGTCATCGTACAACCAAGCACTTGCTTGGTTCAGGTGAACCCGCCGCGGCGATCATGCGCGCTGACTACTCACCGAGACAACCTCGCCGGTCAGATACGAGGTGTAATCACTGGCCAGCATGGCGATCGTTGCCGCTACTTCCCACGGTTCGGCGGCGCGACCGAAGGCCTCGCGCTCGCTGAGCGAGTCGAGCAGTTCCGACGAGCTCACCTTGTCCAGGAACGGGTGGCGGGCGATGCTCGGCGCGACGGCGTTGATCCGCACACCGAATTCGGCGGCTTCGACCGCACTGCACCTGGTCAGCGCCATCACACCGGCCTTCGCGGCGGCGTAGTGCGCCTGGCCGTGCTGGGCGCGCCAACCGAGGACCGAGGCGTTGTTGACGATCACGCCGCCGTGGCCAGCGCCGCGGAAGTAGCCGAGTGCCGCGCGGGTGCAGCGGAAGGTGCCCGTCAGGGTGATGTCGAGAACCTGGTCCCACTGCTCGTCGGTCATGTCGACCACCGGGGTCTCGCCGCCGAGGCCCGCGTTGTTGACCATGATGTCGATCCGGCCGAGTTCGGCGGCGGCGTCGGTGAGCAGCTGATTCACCTGCGCGGTGTCGCGGACATCGCAGACCACGGCACCGACCCGGCGCTCCGGGAATTCCTTCGCCAGCAGTTCGGCGGTCTCGGTCAAACGACGCTCGTGCCAATCGGAGACGACCACATCGGCACCCTCTTCGAGGAGCCTGCGCGCGGTGGCCGAACCGATGCCGGTGCCCGCGGCGGCGGTGATCACGGCCGTCCGGCCCGCGAGCAGGCCGTGTCCGGGGATCGAGGGCGGCGCGATCGACAGCGATTTGTTCGCGCCGGAATAGGTCTGCTCACTCACGGGCGTGCCTCTCGCGGGAGACCGAGCACACGCTCGGCGATGATGTTGCGCTGCACTTCGTTCGAACCTCCATAGATCGTGTCGGCGCGGCTGAACAGGTACAGCCGCTGCCATGCGGTCATGTCGTCGGGGCCGAGGACCAGGCCGGTCGCGCCCTGGACGGCCATGGCGAGTTCACCGAGGTCGCGATGCCAGTTGGCCCACAACAGCTTCGACACCGAGGCGCCGCCCGCGTCGTCGTGGTCCTCGCTCATGGTGCGCAGCGCGTGCGCGCGCAACACCCGGAGTCCGACCCAGGCACGATCGAGGCGATCGGCGATCAGCGGGTCGTCGGCGGCGCCGGTGCGCCGGGCCAGGTCTTCGATGTCGGAGAGTTCGCGCGCGAAGCGGATCTGCTGGCCGAGGGTCGAGATCCCGCGTTCGAAGGTCAAGGTGCCCATGGCGATTCGCCAGCCGTCACCGGGTTCACCCACGACGAGGTCCGCGTCGGTGACGGCGTTGTCGAAGAACACTTCGTTGAACTCGGAGGTGCCGGTGAGCTGCTCGATCGGCCGCACTTCGATGCCCGGCTGGTTCATCGGGACCAGCAGGTAGGACAGGCCCTTGTGCCGGCTCGACCCGCGCTCGGTGCGGGCGATGACGAAGCACCAGTCGGCGACGTGCGCCAGCGACGTCCAGATCTTCTGGCCGTTGATCACCCACTTGTCGCCGTCGAGGCGAGCCGTTGTGCTCACCGCGGCGAGGTCGGAGCCCGCGCCCGGTTCGGAATAGCCCTGGCACCACAGCTCGCCGACCGAACGCACGCCCGGCAGGAAGCGCTTCTTCTGCTCCTCGGTGCCGAAGGCGAGCACGGTCGGGCCCAGCAGTTCCTCGCCCACGTGCGAGACCCGCGCCGGCGCGTCGGCCTTCGCGTATTCCTCGTGGAAGATCACCTGCTGGCGCACACTGGCACCGCGACCGCCGTGTTCGACCGGCCAGCCGAGGCAGGTCCAGCCCGCCGCGGCGAGGTGGCGGTCCCACGCCAATCGCTGTTCGAAGAATTCATGTTCGCGGCCTGGTCCGCCGGTTCCACGCAGGTCAGCGAACTCGCCCGAAAGATTTTCGGCAAGCCAATCGCGTATTTCCGCGCGAAACTCCTCGTCGGAAGTCGCGGTATCGGAATCTGAGGTCTGGATCACGCCCACCTCGGTAGGATAACCTACCAAGCACTTGCTTTGTTGGCTGCTTCGTCAAGAACAGCGACCGCACTACGGTGAGGACCCCGTGACCACCCCTGCACACACCACCCCGCAGGCGCTGCGACAGATCGCCGCGGCGCACCCGGACGAGCCCGCCCTGCTCGACGGCCCGACCCGCCTGACCTGGGCCGAGCTACTCGACCAGGTCCGCATCGCCGCCCGCGCCCTGATCGCCCGTGGCATCGCCCCCGGCGACCGGGTCGCGATGTGGGCGCCCAATACCCACCACTGGGTGATCGCCGCGCTGGCCGCGCATTCCGTCGGGGCCGCGCTGGTTCCGTTGAACACCCGGTACGTGGCGGCCGAGGCCGTCGATGTGCTGGCCCGCGTCGACGCGAAGGCGTTGTTCGTCGCGGGTCTGTTCCTCGGACGTGATCGGGCCGCCGAACTCGCGGCGGCGGCGCCGGAACTGGGTATCGGGACGGTCGTTGTCATCCCGATCGAAGGCGACGCGAGTACCGCCACCGCTTCGGCTGACACCGCCGCGCACACCACGGTGACGTGGGACGAGTTGCTCGCGCAGGCCGCGACCGTCTCGGCGGCGGCCGGCGAGGAGCGGGCCGAGCAGGTCTCCCCCGACGACATCTCCGACATCCTGTTCACCTCCGGCACCACCGGTCGCAGCAAGGGCACCCTCGTCGCGCACCGGCAGGCGCTGGGCGTGGTGCGCGGCTGGGTCGAGTGCTCGACCCTGCGCGCGGGCGACCGCTACCTGATGATCCCCCCGTTCTTCCACAACTTCGGCTACAAGGCGGGCATTCTCGCGTGCCTGGTCACCGGGGCCACGATCGTGCCGCAGGCCACCTTCGACGTGCCCGCCACGCTGGCGCTCATCGAGTCCGAGCAGATCACCGTGCTCACCGGCCCGCCGACGATCTACCAGACCATCCTCGAGCATCCACAGCGCGCCGAGCGTGACCTGAGCTCGCTGCGAGTGGCGGTGACCGGCGCGGCGACCGTGCCGGTGGTGCTGATCGAGCGGATGCGTGACGATCTCGCCTTCGAGGTGGTCATTACCGCCTACGGCCTGTCCGAGACGGCCGGTTTCGGCACCATGTGCCGCGCCTCCGACGACGCGGCCACGATCGCCAACACCTGCGGCGGGCCGATCGCCGACTTCGAACTGCGCCTGTCCGATGCCGGTGAGGTCCTGCTGCGCGGCCCGAACGTGATGCTCGGCTACCTCGACGATCCCGAGGCCACCGCCGAAGCCATCGACGCCGACGGCTGGCTGCACACCGGCGATATCGGCATCGTCGACGAGCGCGGCTACCTCAAGATCACCGACCGGCTCAAGGACATGTACATCACCGGCGGGTTCAACGTGTATCCCGCCGAGATCGAACAGACCCTGGCCAGGCTCGACGGCATCGCCGAGTCGGCGGTGATCGGCGTACCCGACGAGCGGATGGGCGAGGTCGGCAAGGCCGTCGTCGTCCGCAAGGCCGGATCGACGCTGACCGCCGACGAGGTAATCGCCTTCGCCGCGAGCAAACTGGCGAATTTCAAGGTGCCGAGGCTTGTCGAGTTCCGCGACCAGCTGCCCTACAGCGCCGCGGGCAAAGTGCTCAAGCGTGAGCTACGTGAGGAGAAGTCGTGAGTTCCGAAACCGAGACCGAGGTCGTCACCTATGAGGTGCGCGGCTCGGTCGCCGTCGTCACCATGAATCGGCCCGATTTCCGCAACGCGCAGAACTCGAAGATGACCTACGCCCTCGACGCCGCCTTCGTGCGGGCCGTCGAGGATCCGGAGGTCAAGGTGATCGTGCTGGCGGGCAACGGGAAACACTTCAGCGCCGGACACGACATCGGTACACCGGGGCGCGACCACGACGTGCACTACGAGAACAAAGCCGCGCTGTGGTGGGACCACCTCGATCGCCCCGGCGGCGATCAGCGGTTCGCACGCGAGTCCGAGGTGTATCTCGGCATGTGCAGGCGCTGGCGCGAGATCCCGAAGCCGATGGTGGCGATGGTGCAGGGCGCGTGTATCGCGGGCGGGCTGATGCTGGCCTGGGTGTGCGATCTGATCGTCTGCTCCGACGACGCGTTCTTCTCCGATCCTGTTGTGCGGATGGGCATTCCGGGTGTGGAGTACTTCGCGCATCCGTGGGTGATGGGTCCGCGCGCGGCCAAGGAGTTCCTGTTCACCGGCGACCGGTTCGGTGCGGCCCAAGCCAAGGAGTGGGGCATGGTCAACCGGGTCGTGCCGCGCGCGGAACTCGAGACCGAGGTGATGGGGCTCGCCGACAAGATCTCCGCCATGCCGCAATTCGGGCTCGCGCTCACCAAGAAGGCCGTCAACCAGGCCGAGGATCTGATGGGCATGCGCAGTGGCATGGACTCGGTCTTCGGGCTGCATCATTTCGCGCACGCGCACAACGCCGAGGTCGGCGCCGATTCCCTGGGTGGGATGAACGCTCGCTCGATGAAGAGCGCCGCCACAACCGAACAGAACGGGACGAAGTAAGTGGATCTCGAGATCGACCCGGCTGCCCGGGAATTCCAGCTGGAGGTGCGCGAGTTCCTCGCCGCCAATGTTCCTGCCGAGCCGTTGCCCTCGATGGATACGGCGGAAGGCTTTGCCGCGCATCGAGAATGGGAAGCGAAGCTGGCCGAAGCCAGGTTGTCCGCGGTGTCGTGGCCGCGCGAGTTCGGCGGCCGTGACGCGTCGATTCTCGAATGGGTGCTGTTCGAGCAGGAGTACTACGCCGCGGGCGCACCGGGCCGGGTCGCGCAGAACGGCATCTTCCTGCTCGCGCCGACCCTGTTCGAGCACGGCACCCCCGAGCAGCTCGCGCGGATCCTGCCGCGCATGGCGCGCGGTGACGACATCTGGGCGCAGGCCTGGTCGGAACCCGAGGCGGGCAGCGACCTCGCGGGCCTGCGGTCCACCGCGCGGCGCACCGAGGGCGGCTGGCTGCTCAACGGGCAGAAGACCTGGAGTTCCCGTGCGTCCTTCGCCGATTGGGCGTTCGGCTTGTTCCGTAGCGACCCCGACGCACAGCGTCACCACGGGCTGACCTACGTGATGTTCCCACTCACCGCCGAGGGCGTGAGCGTGCGGCCGATCCCCCAGCTCGACGGCGAACCCGGCTTCGCGGAGATCTTCCTCGACGACGTCTTCGTACCGGATCACGATGTGATCGGCGGGGTGAACGAAGGCTGGCGGGTCGCGATGGCCACCTCGTCCAACGAGCGCGGGCTCTCGCTGCGCAGCCCCGGCCGTTTCAGCGCCACCGCGCAGCGGCTCATCGACCTGTGGACCGAGACCACCGAACCGGCCGATACCGCCGCCCGGAACGCGGTGGTCGATGCCTGGATCGGTGCCGAGGCCTATCGGCTGCACACCTTCGGCACCGTCACCCGCCTCCAAGACGGCGGACAACTCGGCGCGGAATCGTCGATCACCAAGGTGTACTGGTCCGAGCTCGACATCGCGATGCACGAGACCGCACTCGACCTGCTCGGCTCGTCCGCCGAACAGCGCAGCAACTGGACCGACGGCTATCTGTTCTCGCTCTCCGGCCCGATCTACGCGGGCACCAACGAGATCCAGCGCAACATCATCGCCGAACGCATCCTCGGCCTGCCTCGCGAGAGCAAGCGATGAACGTCCACTTCATGGTCCACCTGGAGCACCGCACCGCACAGCTCAGGAGCGAACGCGCCGCGACCACCATCCCGTCGACCGGCGCCATCGACCGGCACACGATCGCGCTGCCCGCCGGATCGATCGGCATGGCCAGCACTCACTTGGGCCGAATCGCCCTTCCGAACATAGGAGGTATGCGATGAGATTCGCGCTCAGTACCGAACAACTCGACTTCGCCGCCGAGCTGCGCAAGATTCTCGACGCGGGACAGGTGCCCACCGCCGTGCGCGCCTGGGCCGCGGGCGATCCCGCCAAGGCGCGCGCGCTGCTGCGGCAGATCGCCGACATGGGCGTCTTCGGCCTGATCGTCGACGAGAAGTACGACGGGGCGGACGCCACCACTGTCGATCTCGTCGTCGCCCTGATCGAACTGGGTCGCGCCGCCGCGCCCGGCCCGGTGATCGAGTCCGCCGCCGTGATTCCGGCGCTGCTGCAACGTCTTCCGGATGACGCGCCCGCGCAACGTTGGTTGCCCGCGCTGTCGAGCGGCGAGTCGCTCGGCACCGTCACCTTCGCGGCCCAGCGTGGCATCGCCCTCGACGCCGATATCGCCGAGCCGGTTCTCGTCGCCACCGAGGGTCGGCTGACACTCGGCGTTCCGGCAACGGATTCGGTGACCTCGATCGACCCCGCCCGCAAGCTGTTGCGCGTGACGTCCGGCGAGCTGGTCGCCGAAGGTGCCGAGGTCGCGGCGGCTATCGACTACGCCTTCGACGCCGGCGTTCTCGCCTGTGCCGCGCAGCTCCTCGGCGCGGGCCGGTCGATACTCGAGCAGACCACCTCTTATGCGAAGCAGCGCAAGCAGTTCGGTCGCGCGATCGGCGAATTCCAGGCGGTGAAGCAGCAGCTCGCCGATGTGCTGATCGCGTTGGATCTGGCCGAGCCGCTGGTGTACCGCGCGGCGCTCACGCTTGACTCGAACGACCGCGCCCGCGACGTTTCCGCGGCGCTCGTGGCCTGCGGCGATGCCGCCCACCGCGCCGCGCGTGCCGGCCTTCAGGTCCACGGCGCGATCGGTTACACCGCGGAATTCGATCTGTCGCTGTGGCTGACCAAGGTCGCCGTCCTGCGAACCGCCTGGGGCACAGCCGATTTCCATCGCGCCAGGATCGCCGACGCGCTACGCGCCGCCGAACCCACCGCCGCACCGAGCTGAGACCCGCGATGCCACCGACGACAGCGACCGCTTGCCGCACAGGCCCGTGTCATGGTGGTAGCCGGACCCCGCCGAACCGCCGCCGACGCTCTCCCGCCTGCATCACCGAGCCCTACGAGGAAACCCATGTCATCGAATGAACTACTCGAATTCCGGACCTCCGTGCGGGCCCTGCTCGGCAAGCACGCCACGTCGGCCGCGCTGCGTACCGCCATGGACACCGACCTCGGCTATGACCCGAAGTTGTGGCGGATGCTGTGCGAGCAGGTCGGGGTAGCCGCGCTCGCGGTGCCGGAGGAGTGGGGTGGCGCGGGCGCCGGACTCGTCGAATCGCTCATGGTCGTCGGCGAATTGGGGCGGACGCTGAGTGGGGTGCCGATGCTCGGGTCGGCGGTGCTCGGGGTGCAGGCGATCTTGCTGGCCGGCGACGAGCAGTCCTGCGCCCGGCTGTTGCCCGATCTGGCAGAGGGGTCACGCACGGCGGCCCTGTGCTGGGCCGACGCCGACGGCTGGGATTCGGCCGGGGTCAGCGCGGCGGCTGGCAAGCTCAGTGGCGCAGCACATTACGTGCTGCACGGAGCGCAGGCGGACCTGCTTCTGGTGCTGACCGATGACGGGCTGTTCGAGACAACCGCCGACGCACCCGGCGTGATCATCACCGAGACGCCCGCACTCGATCCCACTCGAAAACTCGCCACCATCACCTTCACCGATGCCCCCGCCACCAGGATCGGCACCGGCGACCCCGCGGTGCTGCGCCGCCGACTGCGCGAAATCGCCTGGGCGGCACTGGCTGCCGAGCAGGTAGGTGCGGCCCGGCACTGCCTCGAGATGACGGTCGAATACACCGCGTCGCGCGTGCAGTTCGGTCGTCCGATCGGCAGCTTCCAGGCGCTCAAGCACCGGATGGCCGACATGTACGTGCTGGTCGAGTCGGCCGAATCGACGGCCTTGGCCGCAGCACTGGCGGTAGCCGAGGACAGCCCGTCGGTCGCGGAGGACGCCTGGGTCGCGCGTAAGCACTGCACCGAGACCTTCTCCACGGTGACCGCCGAGACCATCCAGCTGCACGGCGGCATCGCCATCACCTGGGAACACGACGCCCACCTCTACTTCAAGCGGGCCCACGCCACCGCCGAGCTGTTCGGCACCGGCCGACGCCCGGTCGCGGCCTAGCCGAATTCACCGAAAGCCCTGGTCGCAGCCCTGCGGCCAGGGCTTTCGGCATGCTGTGCGCCATTTCACCGAGCCTACGGGCGGACGGGTCTGGATTTAAATAGTTAGCTTATGTAATATAATTTCCCGTGAAGCAGACAGCGCAGCCATCGCCGGACGACATCGTGGTCGACCTGCTGGTCACAGCTGGTCGGCTCACCCGACTGGCCGGGGCGATCAGCAACGACGATCTGCCCCGCGCGGTCCTGCGGGCTCTTGCCGTGCTCGACGAGCACGGTGGTCTGCGGGTCAGCGACTTCGCCCGGATCGACAGATGTTCCCAACCGGCGGCAACGGCGCTGATCGGTCGACTCGTCACCGACGGCTTCGCCACCCGCACCAAGGACCCGCACGATTCCCGGGCAGCGCTCATCGAGCTCACCCCGGCCGGCCGGTCCCGCCTCACCGAGGCCAGGCGCGCGTTCGCCGCCGCCATGGCACCCGGACTCGCCGATTTCGATCGCGATCGGCTGGTCCGCCTCGATACCGACATGAACGACCTGCTGGCAGCCCTTCGCCCGGTTGCCCGCGGTCATCAGTGACGCAACCAGGAGCGCCCATGAACGTGCGCGACGACAACGCCGCAACCTCCCAGCCCAAGGCCGTGTGGGCCGTCGCCTTCGCGAGCGTCATCGCGTTCATGGGCATCGGCCTCGTCGACCCCATCCTCAAGCCGATCGGCGAACAACTGAACGCGACGCCCTCGCAGGTGTCGCTGCTGTTCACCAGCTACATGGCCGTCACCGGCGTCGCCATGCTGGTCACCGGCGTGATCTCGAGCCGCTTCGGCGCCAAGAAGACGCTGCTGTCCGGGCTGGCGATCATCATCGTGTTCGCCGCGCTGGCAGGCATGTCCGGCAGCATCGGCGAGATCATCGGCTTCCGCGCGGGCTGGGGTCTCGGCAACGCCCTGTTCATCGCGACGGCGCTGGCCACCATCGTCGGCGCGGCCACCGGTGGGGTCGCCAAGGCGATCATTCTCTACGAGGCCGCGCTCGGCATCGGCATCGCGACCGGTCCGCTGCTCGGCGGTGTGCTCGGTGGAATCAGCTGGCGTGGACCGTTCTTCGGCGTTTCGGTGCTGATGGCCGTGGCCTTCATCGCGATCGTCGTGCTGCTGCCGGAGACACCGAAGTCCGCGCACCCGACCTCGATCACCGCGCCGTTCAAAGCCTTGCGGCACAAGGGATTGCTGACCGTCAGCATCACCGCGCTGCTCTACAACTTCGGCTTCTTCACCCTGCTCGCGTTCACCCCGTTCCCGCTGGACATGGGCACCTACGCGATCGGCTTCATCTTCTGCGGCTGGGGCATCCTGCTCGCCGTGTCCTCGGTGTTCCTTGCGCCGAAACTGCAGGCGCGCTTCGGATCTCTGCCGATGATGGCCCTGTCGCTCGGCCTGTTCGCGATCGACCTGGCCGTGATGGGCATGTTCACCGAGCACAAGATCGTGCTGATCGTCGGCGTCGTGATCGCCGGTGCGTTCCTCGGCGTGAACAACACGCTGATCACCGAGGCCGTGATGATCTCGGCGCCGGTCGAGCGGTCGACCGCGTCGGCGGCGTACAGCTTCGTCCGCTTCGGTGGCGGTGCGGCGGCGCCGTGGGTGGCGGGCAAGCTCGGTGAGCACAATATGTCGCTGCCGTTCTGGCTCGGCGCGCTCTGCACGGCCGCCGCGGTCGCGGTCCTGTACATCGGCCGCGGCGCGCTGGCCCACATCGACGACCACGACCCGGCTCCACACAGCATCGAGGAAGCACAGGCCATCACCGTCGGCGATTGAGCTGTATTTCTGGAGCGCTGGCGCGCTCGAATTCGCGGCCGCTGCGCGTCCGGCCCCTCCCTAGAGGTCGGGGTTCGGGGTTTGCGGTTCGGGTAACGTCGGCGTCATGACCGAGCGTGGGCGTGTCAGGGTGGAGACCGGGCAGAAGCGGGTGCGGGTATATCTGCGCGGGAAGGTGGTGGCCGACACGCTTCGGCCGCTGCTGGTCTGGGAAATTCCGTACTACCCGACCTACTACGTGCCGCTCCCCGACGTGCGCGCCGACCTGGACCCGAACGGGACCACCGAGCACTCCCCCAGTCGTGGTGAGGCGACGGGTTACGACGTGGAGGTCGAGGGCCTGCGGGCCGACGGTGCCGCGCTGCGCTATCTCGACTCTCCACTGCCGGAGCTGAAAGACGCTGTGCGACTCGACATCGCCGCGTTCGACTGGTTCGAGGAAGACGAGCAGATCTTCGTCCATCCACGCGACCCGTACTCGCGCGTGGATATCCTCGGCAGTTCCCGGCACGTGCGGGTGGAGATCGACGGAGTCACCGTCGCGGACTCGCGTTCGCCCCGCATTCTGTTCGAAACCGGCTTGCCCGCAAGGTATTACCTGCCGCTGACCGATGTTCGGATGGATCTGCTCGCGCCGTCGGACACGCACACCAGCTGCCCGTACAAGGGCACCGCCGACTACTGGAATGTGCGGATCGACGACACCGAACACCCCGACATCGTCTGGATCTATCGCACGCCACTGCCGGAGAGCCAGAAGGTCGCGGGCCTGGCGTGCTTCTACAACGAGAAGGTCGACATCTACCTCGACGGGGTGCGCCAGGATCGCCCGCACACACCGTTCGGCTGACTACTCGGGGATCTCGAGCACACCCTCGTCGACCGCCCACTTGATCGACTTCTCCAGTGACGGACAGGATTCCGGCCGACCCGGGCGCGCACCGTGTGCGGCCATCTGCGCGAAAACCGGGCAGTGCGCCTCGGGTCGTTCGGTCCACTGCACCGAGGTCTGGTGCGCGCTCGACTTTCGCACCAGGACCTGCGCCGAGCACGCCTGACACCGCAGTGGCGTCAGACCCGTGTCGAGATAGTGCTGCTTGTCGACCACGGTTTGCGCCCGCACCGCCGCCTGCCGCACGGGCTGATCAGCGAAATCTGGCGCCTTGGCCCAGGTCGGGCGATTCCCCGCACGTGGTGAGGTATCGCCCGACCCCGGCTCAGCCGAAGCGAGCCGCGACGGATCGCCGGACCTTTGCGGCTCGCTCGAACTCATATCAGACGCCCGCTTCCTCGGATTCGGCCTTGCGGCGCAGGTTCTCGGCCACCTCGGCCTCCCATGCCTGATTCGCCTTGGTCGTGTCGACCTCGAACTCGAAGCGCTGGGTCATCTTCTCGGTGACGTCGGCGACGTCGACGTAGAACTGGTCGTACCAGCGACGCAGCTGGTAGACCGGGCCGTCCTCCTCGCAGAGCAGCGGATTCTCGACCTTGGACTTGTGCTTCCAGATCTCCACGTCCTGGAGGAACCCGTCGCCGAAGAACTTGGCCATCGTGTCGGCCAGCTTCTTCGCGGCCTCGTCGGGGATGCCCTTGGGCTTCTCGACGCTCAGGCCCCACTGCAGCACGAACGAATCCTGGCTGACCGGGTAGTGGCAATTGATCAGCTGGACCTTGATCTCGTACCCGCTGTAGATGTTCACCAGCGGATTGATCATGTAGGACGGCCCGAAGTAGGACGCTTCCGATTTCAGCAGCGTGTCGCCGCCGTGCTTGGCGGCCATGCCGACGTCGGGGCGGCCCTTGGTCTCCAGGAACTGCGTCGCCACATGCCCTTCGAAGACGTTCTTGAAGAACGTCGGGAAGGCGTAGTGGATGTAGAAGAAGTGCGCCATGTCCACGACGTTGTCGATGATCTCGCGGCAGTTGGCGCCCTCGATCAGCAACGTGTCCCAGGTCCAGTCGGTCCAGCCGCTGTTGTGGGTCTCGGTCGGGTTGCCCTGTTCGTCGGTGTACGGGCCCTCGATATGCGGGATCGTGACCTCGGGGGGCGGTTCGTTGCCCTCGTGGTCGTGCCAGATGAACAGCTGACCGTTGCGCTCGAGCGTGGTCCACTTCCTGGTGCGGGCCAGCGGCGGAACGCGGCGCGCGTACGGAATCGCGGTGCACTTTCCGCTCGCGCCCCAGCGCCAGTCGTGGAACGGGCAGGCGATGTCGTCGCCCTTCACCGTGCCCATGCTCAGATCGCCGCCCATATGCCTGCAGTAGGCGTCGAGCACGCGGATCTCGTCGTCGGTATCGGTCCACACGACGAGCTTGGTACCGAAGATCTCTACCGCGTGCGGCTTGCCGTCGCGGTACGTCGACGCGAGGCCGACACAGTGCCAGCCGCGCGCGAACCTCGTCGGCGGTGCACCGACATCGAGTTCCCTCACCTTGGGGTTGATCGCCATCCCGAACCCTCCTCGTTCACTAGAACACGTTACAAAACTGAGCCACTTCACGCCAGTTGTCCAGCGAACTTCCTTGTTGACTCCTGTTATATCCGAGGTAGGGCGATCTTCTCGACAGAAACGAGAACCTGTTCTAATCTCAGAGTCGAACCAAGCAGACGAATAGAACCGGTTGTCGATCCGACACAGGCAGGAGCGGGCTCCGAAATGACGCAAGAAGTGACCGAACGGGTCGAGGCACTGCTGCCGACGCTGCGTGAGCGTGCGCAGGAGGCCGAGGACCTGCGCCGCATCCCCGAAGAATCCATGAAGGCGCTGCAGGAGACCGGTTTCTTCCGGCTGCTCCAGCCAAAGCAGTGGGGCGGCCACGCCGCCGATCCGGTGGTCTTCTACGACAGCGTGCGCAGGATCGCCAGCGCGTGTGGTTCCACCGGCTGGGTGGCGGGCATCATCGGGGTGCACAACTGGCACCTCGCGCTGTTCGATCAGCAGGCCCAGCAGGACGTGTGGGACGAGGACACCGATGTGCGCATCTCGTCCTCGTACGCACCGATGGGTGCGGGACAGGCCGTCGACGGTGGGTACATCGTGCGCGGTTCGTGGGCTTGGTCCTCGGGTTCCGATCACGCGACCTGGGCGGTATTGGGCGGTCCGGTGATCAAGAACGGCAAGCCGGTCGACTTCGGCAGCTTCCTGATCCCGCGCTCGGACTACCGCATCGATGACGTCTGGAACGTCGTCGGCCTGCGTGGCACCGGCTCGAACACCGTCGTCGTCGAGGATGTTTTCGTCCCGACGCACCGGTTCCTGAGCTTCCGCGCGATGAGCGAGGGCCGCGCGCCTGGCATCGAGCAGAATCCCGACCCCGTGTACAAGATGCCGTGGGGCACCATCCACCCCACCACCATCTCCACGCCGATCGTCGGCATGGGCTACGGCGCCTACGAGGCGCACGTCGAGCACCAGGGCAAGCGCGTGCGCGCGGCTTACGCCGGCGAGAACGCCAAGGACGATCCGTTCGCCAAGGTGCGCGTGGCCGAGGCGGCCAGCGATATCGACGCCGCGTGGCGTCAGCTCTCGGGCAATGTCGCCGACGAGTACGCGCTGCTGCTGGCCGGCGAGGAGGTGCCGTTCGATCTGCGCGTGCGCGCCCGTCGCGACCAGGTGCGCGCGACCGGTCGGGTGATCGCCTCGATCGACAAGCTCTTCGAGTCCTCCGGTGCGACCGCGCTGGCCAACGGCACTCCGCTGCAGCGCTTCTGGCGTGACGCGCACGCCGGGCGGGTGCACGCGGCCAACGATCCCGAGCGCGCCTACGTGATGTACGGCACGCACGAGTTCGGGCTGCCCGTCACCGACGCCATGGTGTAGCCGATGACCCAGACCGCGGAACTCACGTACGAATCGACCTCACGCTTCGCGCAGGTCACTCCCGATCTGAAGCTGCACTACCACGAAGCCGGGGTGGGCAACCCGACCACGATCGTGCTGCTGCACGGTGGTGGGCCCGGCGCCTCGGCGTGGTCGAACTTCGCCCGCAACATCCCGGTGCTGGCCGAGCACTATCACGTGATCGCGCCCGATCAGCCGGGATACGGCAAGTCCGACAAGCCGATCGACCACCCGCAGTACTTCGTGCACAGCTCGAACGCACTGCTCGCGCTGCTCGATCACCTGGAGATCACCGACCGGGTGCACCTGCTCGGCAACTCCCTCGGCGGCGGCGCCTCGGTGCGGTTCGCGCTCGATCACCCCACCCGCGCGGGCAAACTCGTGCTGATGGGCCCGGGCGGGCTGAGCACCAACCTGTTCGCGCCCGACCCCACCGAGGGCGTGAAGCTGCTCTCGAAGTTCACCTACGAACCGACCAGGGACAACCTGGAGAAGTTCCTGCGGATCATGGTCTTCGACCAGTCCCTGGTGACCGAGGAGCTCATCGATGAGCGGTTCGCGCTCGCCAGTACCCCTGAGTCGCTGGCCGCGATGAAGGCGATGGGCAAGTCCTTCGCCAGCGCCGACTTCGAGAAGGGCATGCTGTGGCGTGACGCGTACAAGCTGCGTCAGCCGGTGCTGTTGATCTGGGGTCGCGAAGATCGGGTGAACCCGCTCGACGGTGCGCTCATCGCCACCAAGGTGATCCCGCGCGTGCAGCTGCACGTGTTCGGTGGCTGCGGGCACTGGGCACAGCTGGAGAAGTTCGACGAGTTCAACCGGCTCACGGTCGATTTCCTCGGGGAGAAATAAATGAGTATTCGTGCCCTGGGCTACATGCGCATCGAGGCCACCGACATGGCGGCCTGGCGCGAGTACGGCCTCAAGGTGCTCGGCATGATGGAGGGCACCGGGCTCGACCCCGATGCGCTCTACCTGCGCATGGACGATTTCGCCGCACGACTGGTGATCGTTCCCGGCGAGCAGGACCGGCTGCTGGTCTCGGGCTGGGAAGTCACCGACGGACCGGGCCTGCAGCAGCTGCGCGAGACCCTGAGCAAGGCCGGGGTCGCCTTCACCGAAGGCACAAAGGAAGAGCTGGGCGAGCGCCGCGTCGAAGGGATGATCCGGTTCCAGGATCCGTCCGGGAACACCCTCGAGGCGTTCTACGGCGCGCAGTACCTGGGCCGCCGCTTCGTGAGCCCCTACGGCCACAAGTTCGTCACCGCCGAGCAGGGTCTGGGCCACGTGGTTCTCACCTGCACCGACGATGCCGCGGCGCAGGCGTTCTACCAGGACATCCTTGGCTTCCGGCTGCGGGACTCCATGCGGCTGCCACCGCAGATGGTGGGCCGTCCCGCCGACGGCGACCCGGCCTGGCTGCGCTTCTACGGCTGCAACCCGCGCCATCACGCGCTGGCGTTCCTGCCGCTGCCGAACCCCACCGGCATCGTGCACCTGATGGTCGAGGTGGAGAACTCCGACGACGTCGGCCTCTGCCTCGACCGCGCCTACCGCAAGAAGGTGAAGATGTCGGCCACCCTCGGCCGCCACATCAACGACAAGATGCTGTCCTTCTACATGAAGACTCCCGGCGGATTCGACATCGAATTCGGCTGTGAAGGACTCGAAGTCGACGACCACGAATGGATCGCTCGCGAATCGACCGCGGTCAGCCTGTGGGGTCACGACTTCACTGTCGGATTCAAGCAGCAATAGGAACGGCGGCGAAGGACATGACTGAACAGACCCCGGCGATCGACGGTCGCCAGTTCCGCACCGTGCTGGGACAGTTCTGCACCGGCATCACCGTGATCACCGCGCTCGATCCGGCCGGTGAGCCCATCGGGTTCGCCTGCCAGTCCTTCGCCGCGCTCTCCCTCGACCCACCCCTTGTGCTGTTCTGCCCCACCAAGGGGTCGCGGTCGTGGGCGGCGATCGAGGCGGCGGGCAGGTTCTGCGTGAACGTGCTCTCCGAGGAGCAGCAGCCGACGTGCGCGCGTTTCGGCTCCCGCGAGACCGACAAGTTCGCCGGAGTCGGCTGGCATACCTCCGAACTGGGCGTTCCGGTGCTCGACGATTCACTGGCCACCATCGAGTGCACGGTCGACTCCGTCATCGACGGCGGCGACCATTACATCGTCATCGGCCGAGTCCACGCACTCGCGGAATCGGCCACCACCGGCGGTCGCCCACTGCTGTTCTACCGTGGCCAATACACCGGCATCGAGCCGGACAAGACGACCCCCGCCCCCTGGCGCGCGGACCTGGACCACTTCCTCACCACCACCAGCCTCGACACCTGGCTGTGAATCGGCCTGCCTGAGCAGGCGATCACGGCATGGGCCCGCGCTGCCGACGCGAACTCGTTCGGGTCGGCAGCGCGGGCCGACACCGTCGGGATCGCCTGGGCGTCAGCTTATTTCGCGGTGAGCAGCGCGGTCAGCAGCGCGGACGACAGGGCTGCCGCGTTGTCCTCCTCGGTCGACCAACTGCGGGTGGTGACCGTCATCGCGGCCGGGCGCGGTGCGCCGAGACAGTGCGGGGCGAACGCGGCGAAGAATTCGCGCGGATCGAGGAGCGTCTCCGGCGTGTGGACGCCGGGGTTTCTCGACCACGAGAGTGCCGCGACCGCCAACGGCACGCCGGTGTTGTCGGCCATGGTGAGGCCGGGAACCTGGCACAGTGCCGTGGCGGCGGTCCCAGCGACGCCCGCACGCAGGCCCGTCGCGATAGCGAACAGCGGTGGTAGGCCACCGGCCGTGATCAGTTTCGCCGGATCGGCGGGGACGAGTCGCTCGACGCGAGCCGCCACTCCGGCCGCCTGATCGAGCGTCAGCAGGCGAGCGCCCATCGCCCAGCGCAGTGCCAGCAGCGCGCCCGAAGTCGAGCGGTCACCGACGACAACGGTTGTCGCGTCGCGGAGTTCGGGAAACGCTCGCGCCACGGTGACCGCTTCCGGATGCCCGAAGCTGCGGCCTACGCCGGTGCCGAGTCCTGGGTAGTCGATGCGCATCCGTTCCAGCGCCGGACGCTGCGTGCGCACACCGTCGCGGATGACCGGGATGTCACCGGCGATCTGACGCATGCCGTGCACCACCGCAGCGGTCGCCCCCGGACCGGCTGGTTCGGTGTGCGCGGAGTGAATGTTCCAGCCGGTGACCACGGAGTCGACCCGGTCCAGCTCCGAGCCCGCCAGCACGGCGAGCAGATTGGCGATGCCAGGGCTGGCGCCCATGCCGACCAGCGCTGTCACCCCCGCCGCCCGCGCCTGCGCGTCCAGTTCCAGCATGTCCACAGTCGGCTGCGGATCGTCGCAGATGTCGATGTAGTCGCAACGCGCGGCGATCGCCGCCGCCAGGATCGGCGGGCCGAAGCGGAAGTACGGGCCGACGGTGTTCACCACCAGATCGGCCTCGCCCATCGCGGCAGCCAGCGCGGGGCCGTCGGTGACATCGAGGCGACACGCGGTGGCGCCCAGTTCGTCGGCGAGCTCGCGCGCCGCCACCTCGTCCCGGTCGGCGATCGTCAGTGCCGTCACCCTGTCGTCACCGTGCATGATGCGGGCGGCGACCCGGCCCATCTCCCCTGCTCCACCCAGCGCGAGAACTCGCATGACTGCCTCCCCGTCGAATATATTGACTATCATGACAGTAAATAAAGTCGGCCGTCCGAGCAAGGCCAAGGAGCGGATCGGTCAGATTCTGCGGGCCGCGCGTTCTGTGGTGGCGACCGACGGTTTCGCCGATACGACGCTGTCGCGGGTGGCCGCGGCGGCCGGGGTGCAGCGCACGCTGGTTCTGCACTATTTCGGCAGTAGAGACGGGCTGATGCGAGCGTTCGTCACCGAGTCCGTCGCCGCGTACGGTGACGCGCAAGTGCGGCTGGGCGCCGAGGGGCCGATCGAGGATCGGGTGGCACGGATGTTCGCACCGGGCGCCTACGGGAACCGCGACGACCTGGTGGTGTGGAGCGAACTGGTGAATCTCGCGGCACGCGATGAGGTTGTCCACCAAGGCCTGCGGGAGTTGTGGACCGAGCGCTGGCTACCCGATCTGGAACGCCAACTCGCCACCGCCTACCCGGCCGCCCCGGCGGATCGCGTCGCCACCGCCGCCTACGGGCTCGCGTGCCTGTTCGAGGCGCACTGGGCATTTCACCTGCAGGGAGTCGTCGATTCCGTGCGCACCGACCAGGCCACCCGAGCGGCCGAGGACCTCTTGGCAACGCTCGAGCCGAGGTGAATTCAAAGTGCTCATTCGGTGAGCGCTTTGCGGCGGAGGATCGATGCCATGGACCTCGAATTCATCACCTGCGCCGACGCCGACGAATGGGAAACCTGGCTGGCGACGAATCACGCCGACGCGCCAGAAGTGTGGGTCCTGATCGCCAAGAAGAACGCGCCGAACAAATCGGTGACGATCACCGAAACCCTTGACGGCGCCCTCTGCTACGGCTGGATCGACAGCCACCGCCGCAGCTTCGACACCCACCACTACTTGCAGCGCTACTCCCCGCGCCGAGCTCGCAGCCCCTGGTCGCGAATCAACGTCGCCAAGGCCGAAGCCCTCATCGCCGCGGGGCGTATGCGGCCCGCCGGGTACGCGGCCATCGAATCGGCCGTCGCCGACGGCCGCTGGGCAGGCGGCGCGTAGGACGCCAGCAAAATCACCAGGCCACCAGGGACTTTCGCGGTCGGGCGAGAGTACCGTGGCGGCCTGGTGATCAGTGGTCCGGATCAGGCGATACGCAGGGCGACGTCGCTGAGCACGGGGGCGTCGTCGCGTTCGACGACCGTGACGACCGCGATCAGCTCGTCACCTTCGCGCCAGACCTTGGTGCGCAGGGTCTCGCCCGGGTAGAGGACGCCGGCGAACTTGGCTCGGAAGCCGCCGACCCGGGTGGCGTCACTGTCGAGCAGGGCGTCGGTCATGGCCTTGCAGACCGTGCCGTAGGTGGAAAGGCCGTGCAGGATTGGCGCGGGAAAGCCTGCGCCACGGGCGAATTCGGGGTCCGAGTGCAGTGGGTTGCGGTCGCCCGAGAGCCGGTACAGCAGGGCCTGCTGCGGCATGGTCGGAGTGAGCAGCTCGGCGTCGGGGGCGCGGTCGGGCAGTTCGGTGCGGGCGCTCGGGCCGCGTTCGCCGCCGAAGCCGCCTTCACCCTTGGCGAAGATGGAGGACCGCACGGTCCACAGCGGTTCACCGTCGGACCCGGTGACGGTGTGCTCCTGCACGATCACCGCGTTGGCGCCCTTGTCCCAGATCTCGGCGATCCGGCCGACCGAGACCGCCTTGCCGGTGGCGGGAATCGGCTTGTGCACCAACACTTCCTGGTGCCCGTGCACGACCTTGGCCAGGTCGATCTCGATGCCGGGAAAACTCACCCGCGGCGGCTCGGTCTCGCCGAGAGTCGGAGCCACCGTCGCGAAGGTCGGCAGCACCTGGGGTGCGCGATCGTCGAGGTAGGCCAGCTCGGCGGGGTCGGTCGGTCGGGCGCCCGCGCCCAGGCCCAGGTGGTAGAGCTGCACGTCGGTGGGCGTCCAACTGAACTCGCGGGCGGGCAGTGTCGCGCCGAGCGCGGTCGCAAGATCAATGGGCATGGGTTACTCCTGCGGGTGTGGTGAGCGGTCTGAGTTCATGCGGTGCACTGCGGAGGTGGCACGACCGTGCACTCGATCGCACGACAATGCCACCTCCGATCATGCGTCGGCCTCGTCCGCCGACCCAGTCGAGACGTCGATGACCGCCAGGTAGCCGATCGTGATCGTCGGGCTGACGCTCATGCGCTGGTCTTCGTCGAGTCGGTCGACTTCTTGGCGACGATGTCGAGAATGGCCAGGTAGGCGAAGGTGATCGCGGGGCCGATGGTGGCGCCGGGCCCCGCGTAGGTGTGGCCCATCACCGGCGCGCTGGTGTTGCCCGCGGCGTAGAGGCCGTCGATGACGGAATCGTCTTCGCGCAGCACGCGTCCGGCGGTGTCGGTGACGAGGCCACCCTTGGTGCCGAGGTCGCCGGGCACCATCTTCGCCGCGTAGAACGGGCCCTGCGACAGTTCGGCCAGGCACGGATTCGGCTTCACGGTCGGGTCGCCGTAGTAGCGGTCGTAGTGGCTGTTGCCGCGGCCGAAGTCCTCGTCCTTGCCCGCGGCGGCGAAGCCGTTGAAGCGCTCGACCGTCGAGGTCAGGTTGTCGGCGGGCACGCCGATGCGCTCGGCCAGCTCCTGGATCGTGTCGGCCTTGACGATGTTGTCGTTCTCCATCCAGCGCGACGGGAAGCGCTGTCCTGGTTGCAGTCCCGCGAAGATGTAGCGGTTGCGGTAGCGCTGGTCGAACACCAGCCAGGACGGCACGTTCTCGCCGGGGCCTGCGCCCTGACCGTACTCACCGCCGTACATGGTGTGCACCGCCTCGACGTACGGAGCCGATTCGTTGCCGAACCGCTCGCCGCGATCGTTGACCATGATGGTGCCGGGCAGGTTGCGCTCGGCCAGCGCGAACCAGGGCTTGCCGCCCTTGAAGATCGTCGGACCCCACCAGGCGTCCTCCATGAATCCGACCGTCGCACCCGCTGCCATACCCGCGACGATGCCATCGCCGGTGTTGGCCGCGGCCCCTGTTGTCCACTCAGTGGTTATCGGCTGCCGCTGATACTTGGCCCGCATGTCGGCATTGTGCTCGAACCCGCCCGCGCCGAGGACCACTCCGAAGCGCGCGGTGAAGACGACCGGCTTGCCGTCGACGGTGGCTTCGACCCCGGTGACCTTGCCGTCGGTGACCACCAGGTCGGTGAGCGGGGTGTTGAGCAGCACCGGCACGCCGGCGTCGAGCAGGCCCTTGCGCATGGCGGCGATGATGGCCTGGCCCATGCCGAGCAGATGCTTACCGGTCCACTTGGCCAGGTAGGTGCGCGCGCCGACGCGCAGCGCCCGCATCGCGCCCTTGGGATGACGGCGGATCAGGTTGAGCCGC
The DNA here is from genome assembly GCF_054031145.1 of Nocardia sp. FBN12. NCBI lineage: Bacteria > Bacillati > Actinomycetota > Actinomycetes > Mycobacteriales > Nocardiaceae > Nocardia > Nocardia sp. FBN12. Next base: position 6,504,598 of record NZ_CM132926.1, on the reverse strand, counting down.
ACGAAGTCGGCCTGCATGACGACCACGTTCAGCGGCGCCTTGGCGTAGGGCGGTTCCAGATTGGCCAGTTCCGCACCGAGCACCTTGCCGTTGAACGGCGTCGGTTCGCACGAACGCCCCTGGCCGAGCCCGCCCGGCGCCTCGGGGTAGTAGTCGGAGTAACCGGGAACCCACTTCATCTTCAGCGGGGTGTGGTCGAGGACGAAGTCGAACGCCTCGGCGCCACGATCGAGATAGGTGTCGATCTTCTCGGCGGGCACCACGTCGCCGATGATGCTGTGCAGATAGGTGCGCGCGGCCTCGCGGTCGTCGGGGCGGCCGGAGGCGAGCAACGCCTTGTTGCCCGGAATCCAGACGCCACCGCCGGATCGGGCCGTCGACCCGCCGTAGTGCGCGGCCTTCTCCAGCACCACCACGCTCAGTCCCTTGTGGGCCGCGGCGAGAGCCGCGGTCATCCCGGCGGCGCCGCTCCCGACGACCACGACATCGTATTCCCGATCACTCATATAGAACACGTTATAGAAGCGCTTCGAAGTTTGACAGCCGAAAGTAGAACTTGTTCCAGCGGGCTTCATCGTTTGCCCTAGACAAAGTGGAACGTGTTATAGAAATCACCTGTAGTCGCGTTGTATGGTCAGGTGAACCGGTGACGTCGTCAGGCGAAACCAGTTACAGTTTTGAGGTCTGGAACGTCCTGTCCGACCCATGCCGTGCTGCCAAGGAGGTCCGCGTGCTGCCTGACGCGGTACGAACTCAACTCGCCGACGAACTCGCCCGCGCCGAAGACGACCGGGTCGCCGTGGCGCCCCTCGTCGACCGGTTCCCCGACATCGATGTGGTCGATGCCTACGAGATCCAGCTGCTCAATATCCAGCGCAGGCTGCGCACCGGTGCTCGGGTCGTCGGACACAAGGTGGGACTGTCGTCGAAGGCGATGCAGGAGATGATGGGCGTCGACGAGCCCGACTACGGTCACCTGCTCGCCGATATGGAGGTCTTCGAAGATGTCCCCGTCGACACCTCGAAGTTCCTGCTGCCGCGCGTGGAGGTCGAGGTCGGATTCGTGCTCGGCGCCGATCTGCCCGGCGAGGACTGCACCGAAGCCGATGTGCTGGCCGCGACCGTCGCGTACGCGCCCTCGATCGAACTCATCGACTCACGCATCAAGGACTGGAAGATCGGCCTGACCGACACCATCTCCGACAACGCCTCCTCGGCCGGGTGGGTGCTCGGCAAGGAGCGCGTCGCACCCGGCGACATCGACATCACCGCGATCGACGCCGTACTCACCCGCAACGGCGAGGTCATCGCCGAGGGCCGCAGCGACGCGGTGCTCGGCGATCCGGTGATCGCCGTGGCGTGGCTGGCGCGCAAGGTCGCGACCTTCGGGGTGCGGTTGAAGAAGGGCGACATCGTGCTGCCCGGTTCCTGCACCCGCGCCATCGACGCCCGTCCCGGTGACGACTTCCATGCCGAGTTCTCCGGGCTCGGTTCTGTCCGTCTGCGTTTCAGCTGAACTTCCCAAGGAGTACACCGTGACCAGCAAAGTCACCGCCGCGATCGTGGGGTCCGGCAACATCAGCACCGACCTGCTCTACAAGCTGCTTCGCTCGGACAAGATCGAGCCGCGCTGGATGATCGGCATCGACCCGGATTCGGAGGGGCTGAAGCGGGCACGCGGACTGGGTCTGGAAACCTCCGCCGAAGGCGCGGACTGGCTGCTCGCCCTCGACGAGAAGCCGGATCTGCTGTTCGAGGCCACCTCCGCCTACGTGCACCGCGCGTACGCGCCGAAATACGAGGCCGCGGGCATCCGCGCCGTCGACCTCACCCCGGCCGCGGTCGGCCCGGCCGTGATCCCCGCGGTGAACCTGGATTCGCTGCGGGACGCGCGCAACGTCAACATGATCACCTGCGGTGGCCAGGCCACCATTCCCATGGTGGCGGCGGTGTCGCGTGTCGTGCCGGTGGCCTACGCCGAGATCGTGGCGTCGGTGGCCTCGGTATCGGCCGGTCCGGGCACTCGCGCGAACATCGACGAGTTCACCAAGACCACCTCCAAGGGTGTCGAGACCATCGGCGGAGCGCAACGCGGTAAGGCCATCATCATCATGAACCCGGCGGAGCCGCCGATGATCATGCGCGACACCATTTTCTGTGCCATTCCCGAGGACGCTGATCGAGACGCCATCGCCGAGAGCATCTTCGCCATGGAGAAGTCGATCCAGCAGTACGTTCCCGGCTACCGGCTACTCAACGATCCGCAGTTCGACGACCCGTCGGTGATCTCCGGTGGCATGGCGAAGGTGTCGATCTTCGTCGAGGTCGAAGGCGCGGGCGATTTCCTGCCGCCGTACGCGGGCAACCTCGACATCATGACCGCCGCCGCCACCCGCGTGGGTGACGTGCTGGCCGACCAGATCACTTCGGCTCGGGTGTAAGGAGTTTCGACCATGAGCAATATCCTCAAGCCCTTCTCGGGCGAACTCGATGTGCGGGTCACCGACACCTCGCTGCGCGACGGCTCGCATCACAAGCGTCACCAGTTCACCGTGGCCGAGGTGCGCGATATCGTTGCCGCCCTTGATGGTTCGGGCGTCCCGGTGATCGAGGTGACACACGGTGACGGTCTCGGTGGTTCCTCGTTCAACTACGGTTTCTCGAAAACCCCTGAGCAGGAGCTGATCAAGGCCGCCGCCGAGTCCGCCAAGCAGGCCAAGATCGCCTTCCTCATGCTGCCGGGCGTCGGCGTGAAGGAAGACATCAAGGTCTCCCAGGACAACGGCGCGTCCATCTGCCGTATCGCCACCCACTGCACCGAGGCGGATGTCTCGATCCAGCACTTCGGTCTCGCGCGCGAACTCGGCCTCGAGACCGTCGGCTTCCTCATGATGGCCCACTCCACCACCCCGGAGAACCTGGCCAAGCAGGCCCGCATCATGGCCGACGCGGGCTGCCAGTGCGTCTACGTCGTCGATTCCGCGGGCGCGCTCGTTCTCGAGCAGGTCTCCGACCGTGTCTCCGCCCTGGTCTCCGAACTCGGCGACGACGCCCAGGTCGGCTTCCATGGCCACGAGAACCTCGGCCTCGCCGTGGCGAACTCGGTCTACGCCGTGCGCGCGGGCGCCACCCAGATCGACGGCTCGGCTCGCCGTTTCGGCGCGGGCGCGGGCAATCTGCCGGTCGAAGCCTTCATCGGCGTCTGCGACAAGCTCGGTATCAAGACCGGCGTCGACTTCTTCGCCGTCACCGACGCCGCCGAGGACGTCGTCCGCCCGGCCATGCCGTCGGAATGCCTGCTCGACCGCCAAGCCCTGATGATGGGCTACGCGGGCGTCTACTCCAGCTTCCTGCGCCATGCCGAACGCCAGGCCGAACGCTACGGCGTCTCCGCCGCCGAAATGCTCGTCCGCGCAGGCAAGCGCAAGCTCGTCGGCGGCCAGGAAGACCAGCTCATCGACATCGCCCTGGAACTCCAGCGCGAAGCTTCGGTCACCGCCTCGGCCTGAAGCGGACCCTCCTGACGGCGTGACCCGGCACCCGGGTCACGCCGTTCGGCGTGCCGGGCCCACATCGTGGTCACCTCGTGAGCGCACCGGCGGCGAGGTAGTCGTCGCCGCCGACGTAGTACGTGTGGCCGTCGGCGCCCGATTCGGTGCCTGCCCGAACGATCACCCGCGCGAAATCCTCGACCGTCGGCAGAGGGCCCGCCGCGCGGCGGGACTCGACGCTGCCGGGGTCGCGCCGTTCCAGCAGGCGGACGATGATCGTCCCGTCGATCATGTCGCCGGACACCACCGTGAAACCGATTCCGCGCTCCCGGAATTCGGGCATCAGCGCTCGTAGCGCGTCCTCGCCGGCCCGCTTGCTCCGCGCTATCGGCGTGTAACCCGCTGGCACGTCGCCGTTCTCGTGGATGAAGTGCGCCTGATGGCTGGTCACGAACACGATCCGGCCACCCTGGGCGATCAGCGGCAGCAGCGCCGTCGCCAGGTTCACCTGCGCGTCCCGGTTGAGCCGGAGCGCGTACCCGGGATCGGCATCCCGTTCGAGCCCGCCGGAAGCGTTGAGCACCAAGGTATCCAGCCGACCGAATGTCCGGCCGATCTCCTCGACCATCGACTCGACAGCCGCCGGATCGCAGACATCGGCACCGAGCACCGAGGCACTCCCACCCGCCGCCACGATCGCGCCGGCGACATCCTCTGCCCGCTTGCGCTTCTCCCGGAAGTTCACGACGACATGCGCTCCCGCCGCCCCGAACTGCGCGGCCGCCTCCGCCCCGATCCCCCGCGAGGCGCCGGTCACCAGCACGATCCGCCGCGTTGTCGAATCCATCGTCGATCTCCTCGTCACATCCCCGACCGGTCATAACGCTTCTCATTCAGAAGCAACTATCGTGCTTCTGAATGAGAAGCGCAACCGGCGACGAGCCACCACCAGCGATCCTGGCCGCGATCGACCTACTCGGCCAACGCTGGATGCTGCGCGTCATCTGGGAACTCGAGCCCGGCCCGCTCGGCTTCCTCGACCTGCGCCGACGCATGGGCAACTGCTCGTCGAGCATGCTCTCGGACCGGCTCCAGCAACTCCAGTCCGCGGCACTGATCCGCAAGAACGGCCAACGCGGGGCCTACGAACTCACCACCGAGGGCGCCCTGCTCGCCGAATCCCTCCAGCCCCTGTGGGACTGGTCCGAGAACCGGTCACCCACCGGCGACGGCAACGGCCGGATCCCCTGGCGGCCGGAGCGCTGAGGTCTCCGAAACTCGCTGGACAGTGGCGATATAACTGACGCATGAGCGAAGATTCCGCAGCGTTGTTCTGTGATTCCGAGATGGCCGCGCGGATCGAGCGGATGGAGACCGGCGTCATCGTCAGCGGCGTGCGCGCGGGACTCGATCGAGCCGGCGGGCCTGGGTTCGCGCGAGAGATCGCCGGTGGCGCAGCGTGTTTCGCGGGGCCGAACTCGCCCATGAACAAGGTGGCGGGAGTGGGGTTCGGCGCAGTGCCTTCGACCGCGCAGTGGGCGGCGGTCGAAGCGGCCTATGCCGAGGTGGGAGCGCCCGTTCAGGTGGAGTTGGCACATCTCGCCGACCCGCGGATCGGGGCAGACCTGACCGCGCGCGGGTACCGATTGATGTCGTTCGAGAACGTGCTCGGCCTGCGTCCGCGGGGACGTACCTGGCCGATTCCGACGTCGGTCGACGTACGCCGCGACGACGAGGGCGGGTTCGACACCTGGCTCGATATCGTCGTCGAGGGCTTCGCCCACCCTGACGGTGACGGTCTCCCCGCTCACGAAGATTTCCCGCGCGACATCCTCGCCATTGCGATCCGGGACCTGACCCCGACCGGCAGCTCCCACCGCTACGTGGCCTACCGCGCAGGCGAGCCCGCGGGCGGTGCCACCCTCCGGGTGATCGACGGCATCGCCGTGCTCGGCGGGGCGGCTACCCGGCCGCAACACCGCCGAAAGGGTGTCCAGACAGCGCTCCTCGCCGCCCGCCTCAGCGCGGCATCCGCGACCGACTGCGACCTCGCGGTCATCACCACCGAGCCAGGCTCGAAGTCCCAGCGCAACGCCCAGTCCCAGGGCTTCACCCTGCTCTACACCCGCGCGGTGCTGGTCAAGGATCCCGCCTGAGGCGAGTCCTACTCGATGCGGATCTCTTCGACGGTGGGGCCTTTGGCCGAGAGGCCGCTGACCAGGAGCGCGTAGATCGCGACGATGAGAATGGGGGCGGCCAGCGGCGCCCAGATCAGCTGGACGGGGACCATCGCGGCGGTGGCGGCGGCGATGGTGAACAGGACCGCGCCGCCGACCGAGGGGATGGTGGTGGGCACTACGCCTTCGGGGGCGTGCAGGACGGCGGCGTTCAGCAAGTAGGTGGTGGCCACCAAACCTGTTGCCGCTGAGGCTATGACGCCGACATCGGCGAGTGCCAGGGCGGCGATGGCGATCAGGACGGCGCCGACCGAGGCGGGGCGCCACCACCAGCTCGCGATGACAAGGGCCAGCGACGCCACCCCGGCGATGGGGTTGATCAGTGCGACCGCGGCAACCAGGAGCAGACCGGCCAGCAGGGCGAGGAATCTGGTCATCGGCGCACCCGGACGGCTCGGCGGTGTTCGGGCAGCAGGCGCATGGCCTGGTCGAGGCGGGTGCCTTCGGGCCAGGCGATGATGTCGACGCCGACGGTGCCCATGTCGCGGTACATCGAGGCGCGTTCGAGCTGCCACATCTTGGCCATGGTCGGGTCGAGGCCGTCCTCGAAGGGTGTGCCGCGCAAGACGTCGACCGCGACCACCACGTGGCCGCGTTTGCGCAGGTCGATCAGGGACAGCGCGAACTGGGTGTCGAGCAGAGTGGAGAAGGCGACCACGATCGCGCCGATCGGGACGGCGGCGTGCGGTGCGAGGGTGCCGGTGGTCTCGACGTGTTCGTCACCGACGCCGAGGACGGTGTCGACGATGCGATAGAACTGCCTGCGGCCGATATCGGGGCGCAGCCAGCGGGGCGATTCGCCGAGGCAGACCACAGCGGTGCGGTCGCCGGATTGCAGGGTCGACTGCACCACCTGGGCCGCGCCGCGCACCGAGAGTTCCAGTGACGCGCTGGCCGGGCCGGGCGCCTGCTGGGAGGTGTCGACCATGACGACCACGTCGGCGGAGCGGTTGGTGAAGCGCTGGGTGACGTAGAGCCTGCCGCGCCGTGCGCTCACCGGCCAGTTGACGGTGCGCAACTGGTCGCCCGGCGCGTAGGCGCGGATATCGGCGTATTCGACGCCGGGGCCGTGCCTGCGGGTCAGGTGGGTGCCGATGCGATCGGGAAGTTCGGTGCGCGGCAAGCGCATTCGCTGTGGGTCGGCGATGGGATAGACGTAGAGCTTGGCGGCGGGCAGCTCGGTGGTCGCGACCGCGAGACCGGCCGGGCTCAGCGCCGAGACCTTGACCTGCACCGGATAACGTCCCCAGCGGGTGGCCGAGAGCCCGAGCCGCATGCCAGCGGGGGCACCGCCGGAATCATGGGATTCCTCGACCTCGATCTCCAGGCCCGGCATCGGCATGGCCGTCATCCGCAGCAGCGCGTGCCCGCTCTCCACGAAAGCGACAGCGCTGCAACCGATCACCTCGTTCTCGAAACAGCGAACGGTGCCGCTGCCGTCGACCTGCACTCTGGTCGGCGCCTGCTGCCACGGCGCGGTGGCGAGCACACCGAGCATCGGGGCGGCGAAGACGACCAGCTGCCACTGTCCGAGCAGCACCGCGACGACCAGCGCCGCTGCCGCGCAGCCGGCCAGGATGAACACCAGCGGCGCGGGCCGCCACCGGAGGTCGACCTCGACCGTTCTGGATTCGTCGCGATGCTTCATGTGCTTGTGGCGCGGGGCACCGGTAGCCGGCGGAGTAGTTCGGTGATGACGTCTTCGCCGCGGATCCGGCGCACCCACATCTCGGGGCGCAGGGTGATGCGATGCGACATCGCCGCTACCGCGAGCGCTTTCACGTCTTCGGGGATCACGTAGTCGCGGCCGAGCAGCAGCGCCCTCGCCCGCGACATCTGCACGAGGTCGAGTTCGGCACGCGGGCTGGCACCGACTTCCACCTGCGGATGACTGCGGGTGGCCGAGGCCAGGGCGACGACGTAACTCACCACATCGGGATGCACGGTGACGAATTCGACCGACTGACGCATTTCCAACAGCCCCTGCGCGTCGACCACCTGGCCGACCTGCGGTGCGGTGGAACCACGTTCGAGCCTGCGCCGGATCATCTGCGTCTCGTCGGCCTCGGAGAGGTAGCCGAGGCGCAGCTGAATGGCGAAGCGGTCGAGTTGCGCCTCCGGCAGCGGGTAGGTGCCCTCGTACTCGATCGGGTTGTCGGTGGCCAGCACCACGAACGGCTGTGGGAGCAGGAAGGTTTCACCGTCGATGCTCACCTGACCCTCGGCCATCGCCTCCAGCAGCGCGGCCTGGGTCTTGGGCGGAGTGCGGTTGATCTCGTCGGCGAGCAGCACATTGGTGAACACCGGACCGCGCCGGAAGTTGAACCGGCCCGACGCCATGTCATAGATCGTCGACCCGAGCAGGTCGGCGGGCAGTAGATCGGGCGTGAACTGCACGCGGGTGAAGTCGAGTCCGAGCGCGGCCGCGAAAGACCGTGCGATCAGGGTCTTTCCGAGACCTGGCAGGTCCTCGATGAGGACGTGCCCGCCGGCCAGCACGGCAATCATGATGAGCTGCATCTCATCTCGCTTGCCGACCACGACCCGGCCCAGTTCGCGCAGCACGGCATCGGAGCGCTGGACGGTCACGTTCAACGGCATTGTCATCGGTGGCCTCTAACCCCTCACATCGTCTGCAAACGGCGCAGGATCTCATCCAGCGCCTCTCTACCCGGTGCGCGACCGATCTGATCGCGCAGCGCGGAGTTCGCCGGATCCACCCAGCGCCACAGTTCGGGACCGAACTGCAGCTGACCGGCGGCCTCGGTGGCCCGGCGATTCTTGGAAACCCTCAACCCGGTGGACAATTCGAACTCTTTGGCGAGCAAGGGACGCAGGTGGCGGTCCCAGTCGGCGCGGGTGCCGTCGGCGCGGGCGGTGAGCATCTCGGCGCGCGCGTGCCAGCGACCGAGCATCTCCGCCGGTCCGTTGTCGATGTATTCGGTGAGCGGTTCCTCGCGAATCACCCGGTGGCGCAGCGACCAGACCAGCATCGCGAGCGCCACGGCCACCGGAACGGCGACCGCGAGCAGCACCGAGTCACGATCCAGCCGCACCAACGCCACTTCGATCACAGCGACCGCGAGCACGGCCGTGACAATCACCGAAGTCCGACTCACGCTGCGCCCTCCTGGCATGCTCGGGCGCCCTGCGTGGTGACGCGAGCTGCCGCCTCCGGGCGCTGACCGCTCATGCCGTCACCAACCGATGCTGCAGATCGGTGAGCACGATGCGGAGCAGTTGTTCGGCGCGCATGCGCTGCCATTCGAGCATCGAGTGCGGGCTGAACCGCGCCTCCTCGAACAGCGCGACCAGCTCGCGGGCCGAAGCATCGTGCAGCACACCACTTTCGAACGCTCGCGCGAGTACTTCCATCGGGGTGTCCGAGGCGAGCGGGCGGGCGGCGCGGTCGCTGGACAGGCCGCGCTCCATCGCCACATAGCAGGCGATGATGGCGGTGCGCGGGTCCTGGCCAGGGGCGTTCATCGCGGCGAGGCCCATTTCGGCTGCGCGCGTGAGGGAATCGACTTCGCTGGGAGACGGCTCGTCCTCGACGGGCACGGCGGAGGCCGGTTCGCGGCGCGCGGCCACCGCGACGACGATCAGGCCGAGCAGCGCGACCACGATCAGCACGATGGCCAGGACCGCGGCGATCACCAGGGCGGTACCGGTGAGTTCCGTCGGCCCGGTCGTCGGGTCGGCGGCATGGGTATCGGTGGTGGGGACCGGGCCCGAACCCTCGGTCAGTGTCTCGGAGGCGGGACTCATCGGGCGGGCGCCGGGCAGCAGGAACAGCGCGGTGACGCCACCGGCGAAGATCAGCGCGACCGCGGCGACGGCGATCGGAACCAGCAGTGCGAGCCGGCGCCACTGGATGCGCGGCAGCGCGTCGCGCTCGGCCTCCGGCATCGCAAGGGGCAGCCGATGCTGGCTGGCGATCACGCCCGCGACCAGGATGACGATCGAGACCAGCAGCAATACCGGCATCACGGCGATGAGCAGTGGGGAAGGGGCTCCGGTCGAAGTCTCGCCGGAGCCGGGCAGCGTGCCCTGCAACGCGATCGTCGAAGCGACGACCAGTGCGATCACGACAATCGCCCGCGTTATGGGCTGATTCACCCCGATCACAGCTGTACCACCAAACCCCAGAGACTGCACAAAACAGCCACATAGTTACATGCCGAGTGGTCCGCTCGAGAGGAAATCGATGCTTTTGGACCTCTCCCCTCTTATTGTCCCCCCGGGATCAAGGGCTTGCTAAGCAGTGCGAACGTTCACCGCGCCAGTTAATGGCAACTCACCGAGGCGGCTGGCGGTGCGAGCCAGATCGGGGATCGCCGGGACGCCCGCTGTCAGGTCGTGTGCGGGCTCGGTGGCGTGGATGGTGAACGGGAGATCGGCGTCGTAGAGGACGTCCACGAGGTTCACCAGACGCATGGACCAGTCGGGTGGGACCTCGCGCAGTGGCGGGACCTGGCGCAGGGTCAAGTGGCGGTAGCGCTCGGTGAGTCGGAGGTAGTCGGAGGCACTGGTGGGGGCGGCGCAGATGTCGTGGAAGTCGACGGTGATGGTGTCGTCGGCGATGTGGGCGCGGAGGGTGCGGCCGTTGCCGAGAGGCACGTCGACAGCGGGCCGCCCGACGTCGCCGAATCCGGCAGGCTCGCCGCCGATGCGAGGGCGGGGAAACGCCGCTGTGAGCACGTAACAGCCTGCGAGGAAGCCGCTGTCACGGCGTGTGGTGCGGGTGCGGTAGTCGAGCGGCCCGTCGAGCGTGACGACGTTCTGGTTGGCCAGGATCTGCTCGATGGAGGGCAGGAAGTGGTCGTGGAACAGGGGGTTGGGCAGGAGGTCCTCGGGGCGGTAGTTCGAGGTGACGACGAGGGTGCGGTGGTCGGCGAAGAGGGCGTCGAGCAGGCGGGCGATCAGCATGGCGTCGCCGATGTCGGTGACGTGGAATTCGTCGAAGCAGATCAGGTCGGCGTCGCCGAGGAGCTCGTCGATGGCGCGTTCGATCGAGCCGAGGGTGTGGGCGTTGGTGTGCAGGGCCGCGAAGAAGCTGTGGAAGTGGAAGCGGCGCTTGCGGTTTGTGTCGACCGTGGCGAAGAAGCGATCCATCACCATGGTCTTGCCGCGACCTGGGCGTCCGTGCAGATAGATACCGGAGCGACCCGCCCGCTTGCCGCCGCGCCGCCCGCGTCCGACGTGCCGGTCGACCGGGACAAGTGCTGCGAGCGCGTTCAGAGCCGCCTGTTGTGCGGGGTCGAGCACCACGGTGCCGGGTTTCATGCGAACCTTCTTTCGTCCTCTACAGTTGTAGAGGACCGGCGGAGCTGACGGCCAGGAGAGGTGACGATGTCCACAGACCGGCGAGCGCAGATCGTGACGGGCGCAGTCGACCTCATCGCGACCCGCGGGATCCGCGCGCTCACGCACCGCGCGCTGGACGCCCAGCTGGCATTGCCACCGGGTTCGACCTCGTATTACTTCCGTACGCGGCAAGCTTTGATCGAGGCGGTGGCGGACGGGATCACCGCTCGATCGCGCGCGGATTTCATTGCCGCGCAAGATGAACCGGACAGCCGACCGCCAGACCCTGTGCAGGTCGCTCACGATATCGCCGGTTGGCTCGAGCACCTGCTCACCCATCGCCGCAACGAGCTGATCGCCCGGCACGCGCTGATCATCGAGGTCCTGTCCGACCCGGAGCCACACGCCCGCCTGGCAGGCAGCCTGTTCTCCCTCGACCGCGCCACCGAACTATTCGACGCCCTCGGCGCCGCCGATCCCCGCGAGTCGGCGCACGACTTGCTCGCGCTGCTGGAAGGACTCGTCTTCGATCGGTTCGCCGGGCTACGGGCCGGATCGGCGGGCGATGCCGACCAGCTCGCCAGACCGTTGGCCGAGTTCCTGACGAGCGGGCGTAACTATCAACCCGGCCAACCCAATTCGGAATAGGGTGCGGATGAATTCAGGGCAGCCAATCCCAGGGCGGTGTATTCGATCAGGTCGGCGGGCAACGCGGTCAGCGGAAACCACTGCAGTGCATAGCATTTGTCGGGTTCACGATTGAAAGGTTCACCGCGCCAGTCCTCGACGCGGAAGAACAGACCGAGCCGGGAGTCACGACCCGGGGCGGTTACATGAGCGACGTGGAACAGACGCAAGGCGGCCGGATCGATGTCGACCCCGACCTCCTCCGCGGCTTCGCGAACCGCGGCCCCCGCCACCGACTCCCCGCCTTCGAGCTTCCCCGACGGCAGGTGCCAACGGTGATCGAACTCGTCACCGCTGCGACGCAGGCTCAGCAGGACCTGGTCACCGCGGATCAGCAAGATGTGCACGTCGACCAGATGGCGGGGAGTCACCCGGTAAAGCGTACGAGAGGCGCGCCGAGCGGTTCGACTCCTCAACCCGGCAAGCGCCGCACTACTCGCGAACGTGCTGCCCTACAAGCGAGAGGTTACGACGTCAGGACTAGTCCGGAGGTGGGGACGCCGGTGCCTGCGGTGACCAGGATGCGTTCCAGGGCGTCGACCTGGTTGACCGAGGTGCCGCGGATCTGGCGGACCGCTTCGGCGATGCCGTTCATGCCGTGGATGTAGGCCTCGCCCAGCTGGCCGCCGTGGGTGTTGAGCGGGAGACGGCCGCCGAGCTCGATGGCGCCGTCGGCGATGAACTCCTTCGCCTCGCCGCGAGCGCAGAAGCCGAGCTCCTCGAGCTGCATCAGGACGAACGGGGTGAAGTGGTCGTAGAGGATGGCGGCCTGCATGTCGGCGGCGGTCAGGCCGCTCTGCGCCCAGAGCTGGTCGCCGACCAGACCCATTTCCGGCAGGCCCGTCATGGCATCGCGGTAGTAGCTGGTCATCACATACTGGTCGGCGCCGCTGCCCTGGGCCGCGGCCGCGATGATCGCCGGACGCTGCGGGAGATCGCGGGCGCGCTCGGCGCTCGTGACCACGATGGCGACGCCGCCGTCGGACTCCTGGCAGCAGTCGAGCAGATGTAGCGGTTCGGCGATCCAGCGCGAATCCTGGTGCTGTTCCAGGGTGATCGGCTTGCCGTAGAAGAAGGCGTTGGGGTTCACCGCGGCGTGCTTGCGATCGGCCACCGCCACCGCGCCGAAATCGGCACTGGTCGCGCCGGTGACGTGCATGTAGCGGCGGGCCACCATCGCGACCTGCGCGGCGGGCGTGCCGAGACCCTGCGGGTAGGCCCAGCCCGCGTCGATCCCCGAGGAGGTGGGGGCGGCGGCCAGCGCCGGCGAGAACTGACCGAATCGGGCACCGGAACGTTCGTTGAACGCGCGGTAGGCGACCACGACATCGGCCACCCCGGTGGCCACGGCCATCGCGGCCTGCTGCACCGTCGCGCAGGCAGCACCACCGCCATAACCGATGTGGCTGAAGAACTTCAGGCTCGGAATGCCGACCGCCCTTGCCACCGCGGCCTGGGTGTTGGTGTCCATGGTGAAGGTGGTGAGGCCGTCGACATCGGCGGGCGTGAGACCCGCGTCGGCCAGCGCCGCGCTGACAGCCTCTGCCGCCAAACGCAATTCGCTGCGCCCGGAGTCCTTGGAGAAGTCGGTGGCACCGATGCCGACGATGGCGGCGCGACCGGAAAGGCCGGTGCGGTCAGCGGATTCGGCTGAGGTGGTGCTCATTTCGGCTCCAGATCGGGAAGGACGACGACGGCCGTGGCGGTGATGTGTTCGCCGAGACTGTCCATGCCGTGCACGTCGATGGTGACCTGGTCACCGTCGATCTCGGTGACGGTGCCCGACAGAGTCAGGGTGTCACCGGAATACAGCGGGACGCCGAGGCGAAGGGCGATCCGCTTGACCAGCGCGCGTGGACCCGCCCAGTCGGTGACGAAGCGCTGCACCAGACCCGTGTCGGTGAGGATGTTGACGAAGATGTCGCTCGACCCGCGCTCGACAGCCTTGTCGCGGTCGTGGTGCACGTCCTGGAAGTCCCTGGTGGCCAGGGCCGTGCTGATCACGAACGTGGGGTCGGCGTGGATCACCAACGGCGGCAAGGTGGTTCCCACCGCGAGGGTGGCGAGTTCGACGGTGGGAGTCATCGGTGCGTCCTTTGTGGTCATCACACGGCCTGCCAGTACGGCAGCACGGTGCCGTCGGGGAGCTTTTCGAAGGCGACGCGGACAGGCTGGTCGACAGCGACATCGGCGGAGTCGATGCCACGCAGTTCACCGAGCATGCGCACACCCTCGTCGAGTTCGACCAGGGCGACCACGAAGGGCAGATCGCGACCGGGCACCTTGGGCGCGTGGTGCACGACGAAGCTGAACACCGTGCCGGTGCCCGCGGCGACCACGTAGTCGGAGGTCTCCGATTTGTCCTGCCACAGCGCGGGAACGGGCGGGTGGCGCAGCGTGCCGTCGGGCAGACGCTGAATGCGCAGTTCACCGACTTCGGTTCCCGCCCAGAAGAACTCGGTATCGCGGGAGATGACGGGGCTGACGCGACCGGCGGGCGCGACACTGGGCGATGCCGAAGCCTGCTCATCCGTCGCAGCGGCGGTAGCCGGCGCGAATTTCAGGATGCGGAACAGCATTTCGGTGACGACCTCGTCGCCGACCGACCAGGTGGTGGTGAAGGTCAGGAACCAGCCGTCGCCGAGTCCGGTGCGCTTGGGGCCCTTGAACTCCGACAGCCTGCTGGAAACCGTCACCTCCTCCCCTGGCACCAGGTAGCGGTGGTAGGTCTGCTCACAGTTGGTCCCGACAACGGAGGTGTAACCGGCGTCGTCGAGCAACTGGGTCGCCAGGCCGAGTGGGTCGTCGGCGGTGCGCACTCCGCGCAGACCGTTCATCGTCCACACCTGCGCCATGGCGGGCGGAGCGACGATGCCGGGATGGCCTGCCGCCCTCGCGGCTTCGGCGTCGACGTAGATCGGGTTGGTGTCACCCAGCGCCTCGACCCAGTTGTGGATCATCGGCTGGTTCACCGGGTCACGACCGACACGCGGCGCGGACTGGCCCGCCGCCGACAATTTCGCCAGTGCTTCCGGAATATCTTCGGGGGTGATGCTGTCCGGCACGCGCCGCTCCTTGTTCATCGGGGGACGCGCGGCAGATCGAGGCCCGCGGTGGCGACCAGTTCGCGCATGATCTCGTTGACGCCGCCGCCGAAGGTGACGACGAGGTTCTGCTTGGTGCGCCGATCCAGCCAGCCGAGCAACTCGGCGGTGCCGGGCTCGGCCGCGTCGCCGTAGCGGCCGATGATCTCCTCGACCACGCGGCCCGCTTCCTGCAGCGACTCGGTGGAGAAGATCTTGGTGGCCGAGGCATCGGCGATCACCGCGTTCTGCGCGGCGGCGGTGTCGGCGGCGGCAACCTGCCAGTTCAGCAACTCGTTGAGCCGCACCATGGTTCGCACCCGGCCGAGCGCGCGACGAACTTCCGGCTCGCCGAGCAGGCCGTGCTCCGCCGACCAGTCGCGCAGCCGGTCGTAGAGCTGTTCGATCTTGCCCGAAGGGCCGAGGCTGACACGCTCGTGGTTGAGCTGGGTGGTGATCAACCGCCAGCCGCGGTTCTCCTCGCCGACGAGCATGTCCGCGGGCACCCGCACATCGTCGAAGTACGTGGCGTTGGTGTGGTGGGCGCCGTCGCAGGTGATGATCGGGGTCCAGGAGTAGCCGGGATCCTTGGTGTCCACGATCAGGATCGTGATGCCACGGTGGCGGGACTCGACCGTGCCAGTGCGGCAGGCCGTCCAGACGTAGTCGGCCTCGTGGGCGCCGGTGGTGAAGATCTTCTGCCCGTTGACAACCCAGTCACCGTCGCTGTCGCGTACCGCGGTGGTACGCAGCGCGGCGAGGTCGGTGCCCGCCGACGGCTCGGAGTAGCCGATGGCGAAATGGATGTCGCCGGAGAGGATGCCGGGCAGGAACTTCTTCTTCTGCGCGTCGGTGCCGTACTTCTGCAAGGTCGGCCCCACGGTGAGCAGGGTGACCAGCGGCAGCGGAACATCCGCGCGGACCGCCTCGTTGAAGAAGATCTGCTGTTCCATCGGGCCGAAACCCTGGCCGCCGAATTCCTTGGGCCAGCCGACACCGAGCCAGCCGTCGCGGCCCATCCGGCGCACCACCTCGCGGTAGGTGTCGCCGTGCCGGTCCACCGCCATCGCCGCGGCTTCGGCCGGGCTGATGAGATCGGCGAAATAGGAACGCAATTCTTCGCGCAACCGCCGCTGTTCGGCGGTCAGATCGATGAACATCTTGCCCCCAGAAGGTCGAGCCGCAGCCCCGCACCGCCGAGTAGCCGGGCGAGGTCTTTGGCCTGCGAGTAGTAGCGGTGCATCGGGTGGGTGATATCCACACCGAGTCCACCGTGCAAGTGATGACATTTCTGCATGGCGCGCGGGACTTCGGCGGCGGCCCAGTAGGCGAGCACCTCGAGATCCTCGTCGACCCGGTGCTGGTGCTCGGGCGACGAATCGGTCTGCGCCAGCGCCCAGCACGCCGACTCCGCGGCCACGTGCAGGGTGCGCGAGACGACGTACAGATCGGCGATCTGCTGAGCCACGGCCTGGAATTCGGCCAGCGGCCTGCCGAACTGTTCTCTGGTACGCACGTGCTCGGCGGTGAGCGTGATCGCGCCCTTGAGCAGACCGTCGGCGACCGCGCCGATGCTCGCCAGGGCGTGGCGGTGCAGCACGGGCAGCGCGTCGGGCAGCAGCTGGTCGGCCGGGATCTCGACGTCGTCGAGGACCAGCGTCGCCTCCGGGATGCCCGCCGAACCGGCCACCGGAATGATCTCCAGCCCCGGCGCGACCGAATCCACCAGTGCCACACCGGCATCGGTGGGTACCAGAATCCACCGCGCCTCCGACGCGTAGATCACGCCGGTCTTGCGGCCGGTGATCCGCACCGTGTCGCCGTCGCGCACCGCCTTGGTGGTCGGCGCGGTGGTGAACGGCGCGCCCTGCTCGTTGAGCGCGGCGGTGAGCACGGTGCCCTTGCCGACCTCGGCGAGTACGCGCTCGGCCACCTCGTCGGACAGCACGCCCAGCAGTGGCAACACACCGAACCCGAAGGTCGGTAGTGCGGGCACCGCGGCGGCATCGGTGGCCAGCTCCATGAGCATGGCCGACACCTCGAGCAGTCCCATTCCGTCGCCACCGAATCGCTCCGGTACCGGTACCGCCAGCAGACCGGAGTCGACCAGGCTCGGCCACAGGGCCATGTCCCTGGCCGGCTCACGTTCGAGCAGGCTTACCACCACCTCGGCTACGGCGTCGGCGCTTTCGTCGCGGGTGAAATCCACGGCGTCCTCCCTCATCGAGCTAACTGTCCGCATCGCGCGGCAGGCCGAGAATCCGTTCGGCGGCCACGGTCAACAGGATCTGCTCGGTACCGCCCGCAATCGAGAGACACCGGGTAAGCAGGAATTCTTTCAGAGCATCGCTGTCCAGAGAGCCTTCTTGGCCGACAAGTTCCAGCGCGTATTCCGCCAGCTCCTGCCGATGCCGGACCCCGACCAGTTTACGGACGCCGGCTTGGGCGCCCGCGTCGACGCCTGCCATCGTCGCCACCGCGATTCGCTGTTCCAGCAATGATCCAGCAACCGAAGAAGTGATCAGCGCGCCGAAACGGTCCTCACGCAGTTCTGTTCCCCATCCACCGACCGGGAAACGGTCGAGCAGGGCCTCGAGCGCGCCACCGATGCCGCCGCCGCCCATCGCGACCCGCTCGGCCGACAACGTGGTGCGCGCGATCTTCCAGCCGTTGTTCAGCGCGCCGACCAGGCAATCGTCGGCCACGAACACGTCATCGAGGAAGACCTCGCTGAACTTCTCCTCGCCGGTGATCTGCACGAGCGGGCGCACCTGCACGCCCGCGGCGCGCATATCGACGAGGAAGTAGCTGATCCCGCGATGCTTGGCCGCCGACGGATCGGTGCGGGCCAGGCAGATACCCCAGTTCGCGGTTGACCCGAGCGAGGTCCACACCTTCTGGCCACGCAGCACCCAGCCGCCGTCGACCTTCTCGGCGGTGGTGCGCAGCGCGGCGAGATCGGAGCCGGCGCCGGGCTCGCTGAACAACTGGCACCAGATGACCTCACCGTGCAGGGTCGGCCAGACGAAGCGTTCGATCTGCTCCTCGGTGCCGAAACGCAGCAGCGTCGGCACGGCCCAGCCCGCGACGGCGAGGTCGGGGGTCGCCAGCTCGGCGCGGCGCAGTTGTTCGGCGATCTGCAGGCAGGTCATCGGGTCGGCGGCGCGGCCGTAGGGGCGCGGCCAGTGCGGCATCACCATGCCCGCCTCCACCAGCGCACGTGCCTGGTCAGCGGGTTCGAGGGCGGCGATTCCGGCGATCTCGTCGGCCAGTGCGGTATCGACGGCAGCGTCACCGAGCACCCGTTCGGCGCCGGTGGTGCGACGCTGACCGTCCCTGGTGAGCTCGGCGACCCTGGCCCGCCAGCGCGCCGAACCGCCGAGGAGCTGGCGCAGCGAGCTCGCCCGGCGCAGGTAGAAGTGCGCGTCGTGTTCCCAGGTGAAGCCGATGCCGCCGAGGACCTGGATGGCATCCTTGGCATTGTCGACCGCCGCGTCGAGCGCCACCGATGCGGCGACGGCGGCGGCGATGGGCAGCTCGTCGCCGCCCTCGTCGATCGCGGCGGCCGCGTCGGCGGCGACCGCCCGGATGAGTTCGGTGCGGCACAGCATCCAGGCGCACAGGTGCTTGATCGCCTGGAAGCTGCCGATCGGTTTGCCGAATTGCTCACGGACACGGGCGTATTCGACGGCCGTGCGCAGCGTCCAGCCGGCCACACCGGCCAGTTCGGCGACGGCGAGCGCCACGAAGAGATCGGTGACATCGGCCGCTGGCGCGAAGCCGTGCTCAGCGGGGACAGCCACGTCGGTGGCGTTCACCCGCGCCAGCGGCACGGTGTGATCACCGTGCGCCAACGGCGTGATCTCCACTGCCGCAGCGGGAATCAGCAGCCAGCGGACCCCCTCGATGGTGTTCGCCGGCACCAGGACCTGCGTCTGCGCATCGGCGCCGTAGACGAAATCCCAAGTGCCGGTGACACTCCAGCCCGCATCGGTGGCGACAGCCTTGGCCGCCTGCTCGTCGCCGGGCATCGCGAGCGCACACGGCGCGCCCTCGCCGAGCGCGCCCTCGGCGATCAGCCCGGCCAGCGCGGTGGCCAGTACCGGACCACCGACCAGGTCGTCGCCGGTTTGCTCGAGCATCACGGCGAGGTCGGTGACCGTACCGCCGAGCCCGCCATTGTCCTCGGGCAGCGCGACCTCGAACAGCCCGAACTCGCTCAGCCCGGTCCAGTACTCGCGCCAAGCGGCCGAGCCGCCGGCGCGCATTGTTTCAATCGGCGCGACCGTGCTCGCCCAGCCTCGCAGCGATGCCGCGACGGCTTTGTGCTCGTCAGTGGTGGCGATGGTCACAAGAAGATCCGCCCTTCCGGCGTGGTTCCCACTCCTAGAACATGTTCTAATATCTGAGCCGGGTATAAGTCAAGACACCTACACTCGCAGTAGGCTCCGGGCTTCGGCTCGGCCGATGAATTGCCACTGACGCGAAAGGGTTTCCACGATGGACAGTCCCGCACCAACGCCCACCGTGACGACGCTGTCCGAGGACGAGCTCAGCTCCAGCGCGCAACGCGACCGGCGCAAGCGCATCCTCGACGCCACCCTCGCGCTGGCCTCCAAGGGCGGCTACGACGCCGTGCAGATGCGGGCGGTCGCCGAGCGCGCCGATGTGGCAGTCGGCACCCTGTATCGCTATTTCCCGTCCAAGGTGCACCTGCTCGTTTCGGCGCTGGCCAGGGAATTCGAGATGTTCGAGGGCAAGCGCAAGCCACTACCCGACGGCGACGGTCCGTCCGAGCGCATGCACGTGCTGCTCACCCAGATCACCCGGATGATGCAGCGCGACCCCCTGCTCACCGAGGCGATGACGCGCGCGTTCATGTTCGCCGACGCCTCGGCCGCCGCGGAGGTGGATCGAGTCGGCAAGGTGATGGACCGGGTCTTCGCCCGCGCGATGAGCGACGGCGAGCCCGACGATCGCCAGCTCGCCATCGCCCGCGTCATCTCCGATGTGTGGCTGTCGAACCTGGTGGCGTGGCTCACCCGGCGCGCCTCGGCGACCGATGTCACGGAACGACTCGAGCTCACCGTCGACCTGTTGCTGGGCGATCGCGGATAACGTAGCAACCCGGCAAATCTCACCACCGCAACATCACAAATCGCCCATCGCGGTAGACACCCGTCGGCTGTGCGTCTTCCAGTAGGAAGATGCATAGCCGACGTCGCATATGCGAAACAGTGCATCTACCGGCCCCGCGCGCCTCGCCGACCCGCGCATCCTCCCGGTGAGCTCGACGGATCCGGGGTGCGGTGGTGGACCAACGGTCCGTAATTTGCCGTAAAGTCGCGAGCAAACGACCGGGGGTCGTGCGCACAACCCGCCGCGCCGCTCGCGCGGCAAAATTGACGCAGTATTGTTTTTCGCGCCCCCTGATCAACTCCTCCCATCACTAGGTTGGATGCGTGAGCGCACAGGAACTGCCCTTGGATGTCCGCCGTGCACTGGCGTCGGTTGCGCGCGTGCCGCGGCTACTGGTTGCCTCGGACTACGACGGGACTATCGCCCCGATCGTGTCCGACCCGGCGAAAGCCTTTCCCCAGCGGGAATCGGTGAGCGCGTTACGCGCGCTGGCGGGGCTGGCGAACACTACGGCCGCGGTGATTTCCGGTCGGGCACTACGCGATCTGGCCGCGCTCTCGCGCCTGCCGGTCGAGGTGCAACTGATCGGCAGCCACGGCTCCGAGTTCGACGTCGGCTTCGTGCACGCGATCGACAACGACGCCAAACAGCTACTGACAGAGATCAATTCCGCGTTCTCGAAGATCGCCGCCGAGAACCCGGGCGTGACCGTCGAGATGAAGCCGGCCAGCGCCGCACTGCACGTGCGCAATGCCAGCCCCGAGATCGGCAGGCGCGCACTGACTTCCGCGCGTCAAGGCCCGGCGTGCTGGGTGGGCGTGCAGGTGACCGAAGGCAAGGCGGTGATCGAGCTCGCGGTGATCCCGACCGACAAGGGCACCGCGCTCGACACCATCCGTCATCAGGAAAGCGCTTCTGCCGCAGTATTCTTCGGCGACGACGTGACCGACGAGAAGGCGTTCCGGGTGCTCTCCGGACCCGACGTCGGCATCAAGGTCGGCGAGGGCGAGAGCATCGCCAAGCTGCACGTGGACTCCACCGAGGACGTGGCGCGCGCGCTGGCGTTCCTGGTCGAGGAGCGGCGCACCTGGCTGGCCGGGGCGAGCGCGCCACGGATCGAGCGGTTGAGCATGCTGGCCAGCCCGCGCTCGGTCGCGCTGCTCACCCCTGACGCGACCGTCACCTGGTTCTGCCATCCCGAGCCCGATTCGGCGGCGGTGTTCGCGCACCTGCTCGGCGGCGCGGCGGCCGGGCATTTCACGGTGGCACCGGAGCGACCGAGCCTGCCGCTGTCGCAGCGCTATGTCGACGGCACGATGACGGTCGAAACACGGTGGGCCAGTTTGCAAGTGGCCGACTACCTGCCCCACGACGTGGCGCCCAACCGGACCGACCTGACCAGGGTGATCTCCGGCGCGGCGAAAGCCGTTGTCACCTTCGCGCCGCAGCCGGAGTTCGGGCAGGTGCCGGTGCGGATGGAAGCCGTGCGCAACGGAATCGTCGTCAGCGGCACCAACGATCCGATGGTGCTGCGCTCCCCCGGTGTCGAATGGGAGATCCTGTCCGACGGAACCAATCAGCAGGCGCGCGCGGTGGTCGATCCGTCGACCGCGCCCGTGATCCTCGAATTGCGGTGCGGTACGGCTGATCTCGCGCCGTCGATGACACCGGAACCGCAGCGCCGCCAGCTCGCCGAGCAGTACTGGGCGCAGTGGGCGGCCGGGTTGCTGTTGCCGCCGCTCAAGCCGGATCTGATGAAGCGTTCCGCGCTGACGCTGCGCGGGCTGGTGCACCGGCCGTCGGGGTCGATCCTGGCCGCGGCGACCACCTCGCTGCCCGAGGACATCGGCGGCGTGCGCAACTGGGACTACCGCTACTGCTGGCTGCGTGACGCGTCGCTCACCGCGCAGGCGCTGGTGACCCTCGGCTCACTGACCGAGGCCGAGGAGTTCCTCGGCTGGGTGCACAAGGTGCTCGACACCCTGCCGGGGCCCGAGCGGCTGCACCCCCTGTACACGATCTACGGCGAGACGCTGCCGCCCGAAGCCGTGATCGACGTGCTGCCCGGTTATGCCGGGTCGCGGCCGGTGCGGGTGGGCAACGCGGCCAATATGCAGGTCCAGCTCGACGTGTTCGGGCCGATCGTCGACCTGATCACCTCGATGGCGCACGAGCGCGAGCGTCAGGGCATCATCTCGCCCGCCAAGGCCCTGCCGGATGCCGACTGGGAATTGGTGCACGCGATGGTGTCGGCGGTGCAGCGTCGCTGGACCGAGCCCGATCACGGCATCTGGGAGATCCGCGGCAATCCGCGCCACCACGTGTACTCGAAGGTGATGGGCTGGCTCACCATCGACCGCGCCCTGACCCTGGCGCAACGTTTCGATCGCGCCGCCGATCCCGACTGGGTGATCCTGCGCGACACGATCGCCGACGAGGTGAAGGCGAAGGGCTGGAACGACGAGGTCCAGTCCTACACCGCCGCCTACGACGGCACCGATCTGGACGCGGCCACCCTGCACATCGGCCTCAGCGGCCTGATCGACCCCGCCGACCCGCGCTTCGCCGCGACGGTGGTGGCCACCGAGGCCGAACTGCGCAGTGGTGCGACGGTGTACCGCTACCACCACGACGACGGCCTGCCCGGCGGCGAAGGTGGCTTCCACCTGTGTGCCGCCTGGCTGGTCGAGGCGTACCTGCTGATCGGCAGGCGCTCGGATGCCGAGGCCCTGTTCGCTCAGCTCGTCGCGGCGGCCGGGCCCACCGGTCTGCTCAGCGAGGAATACGACCCGGTCGCGGAGCGTTCTCTGGGTAATCATCCCCAGGCTTACAGCCACCTCGGTTTGCTGCGTTGTGCCCAACTACTGAGCCAGCCGGTCAACGCGATGGTGTGACAACGCTCGACAAAGCCGGGTTCGATTTTCGAGCCCGGCTTTTCGATGCGGTTCGTCCTGGGTATTCGATGCTGCTAATCTAAAACGGTAACGATTTCCATTACGATCTAGAGCTTGCTTGCCAGGAGTGCCGCGTGAACCCTCGATTCGCCCGCTTGTTTGCCGGTATCACGGCAGGAGTGACGGCCGCGGTCGTCCTCAGCGCCTGCGGCACCAGCGACACCGATTCCGATACCCCGCAGATCGTCGCCTCCACCAACGTGTGGGGGTCCATCGCGACCGCCGTCGCCGGGCCGGACGCGCAGGTCAGCTCGATCATCAGCGATCCCGCCGCCGACCCGCACTCGTTCGAGACCTCGGCCACCGACACCGCCAAGATCAGCGACGCGGATCTGGTGGTGTTCAACGGTGGGCACTACGACGAGTTCATCGAGAAGGCCATCGCGGGCAAGGACAAGCGGACTGTCGAGGCTTTCGAGCAGCGCGCGGACAAGAGCGACGAGAACGAGCACGTCTGGTACGACGTGACCACCGTCGCGGCCGTCGCTGACCAGATCGCCGCCGAGCTCGGCCAGGTCGACGCCGCGCACGCGAGCGCCTACACCGAGCGCGCGGTCGCCTTCAAGAATCAGCTGATCGGCGTCAGCACCATCACCGGCACCATCGCCACCCAGACGCCGAACGCGCCGGTCGCCCAGTCCGAGCCGCTCGCGCACTACCTGCTCGTCGCCGCGACCGCGCAGGACAAGACCCCGCACGAATTCCAGGAAGCGATCGAGCAGGAGACCGACCCTGCCCCGGCCGCCGTCGCCGCCACCCGCGACCTGATCACCGGCAAGCAGGTGAAGGCGCTGATCTACAACACCCAGACCGAGGACAAGATCACCCAGGACCTGCGGGCCGCCGCGCAGTCGGCCGGCATCGCCGTGGTCGAGGTCACCGAAACGCTGCCCGCCGGTGTGGATTACATCCAGTGGCAGACCGCCAACGCCAAGGCACTCGCCGCGGCCCTGCGCTGAGGACGTCCATGACCGAGGCAACCGCACTGTCGGAAACCACCGCCGCGCCGAAGGCTGATGCCGTCGACGCGGCGATCCGCCTGCGCGGGGCCACCATGTCTTTCGGTGACCGCACCCTCTGGAGTGGCCTCGACCTCGACGTGCGGCCGGGCGAATTCATCGCCGTCCTCGGGCCCAACGGCTCGGGCAAGACCTCCCTGCTGCGCGCTCTGCTCGGCACCCTCGACCTGAACTCGGGTAGCGCGGAGATCGCCGGGCGGCGGGCCGGGGTCGGCAATCCGGGCATCGGCTACATCCCGCAGCAGAAGACCATCGACGCCGGTGTGCAACTGCGCGGGGTCGATCTGGTCGGGCTCGGCGTGGACGGACATCGGTGGGGGCTCGGGTGGCGTGGTCGGCGCAGCCGGGCCGAGAAGGTCGAGCGGGCCATCGCCGCGGTGGGTGCCGGGTCGTTCGCGCACGCGTCGCTGGAGACGATGTCCGGCGGTGAGCAGCAGCGGTTGCGGGTCGCGCAGGCCCTGGTCGGCGATCCGTCGGTACTGCTGTGTGACGAACCGCTGCTCAGCCTGGACATGGCGAATCAGCGGCTGGTCGCCGAGCTGGTCGACAAGCGTCGACGCGAGCACGACACGGCGGTGCTGTTCGTGACCCACGAGATCAATCCGATTCTGCCGCTGGTGGATCGGGTGCTGTATCTCGTCGACGGTGGCTTCCGGATCGGGACGCCCGATGAGGTGATGACCTCGGAAACGCTGTCGGAGTTGTACGGCACCGAGGTCGAGGTGCTGCGGGTTCGCGGGCGGCTGGTGGTCGTCGGCACCGGTGACGACATGGACGCGCTGGGCGGTACCGCCTGATGGACAAGCTCACCAAGGTGTTCCAGCAGATGTTCGACTTCGGTACCACCGCGAACCTGCTCAGTTATGACTTCGTGCAGCAGGCGCTGTTGGCGAGTGCGCTGCTTGGTTTGCTGGCCGGGTTGATCGGGCCGCTGATCGTCGCCAGGCAGATGTCGTTCGCGGTGCACGGGACAAGTGAGCTGTCGCTGACCGGAGCGTCGGCGGCGCTACTCGTCGGGGTCGGGGTCGGATTCGGGGCGATCGCCGGTTCGGTGGTCGCGGCCGTGCTGTTCGGCTGGCTGGGTTCTCGTGCGCGCGAACGCGATTCGGTGATCGCGGTGGTGTTGTCGTTCGGGCTCGGGTTGTCGGTGTTGTTCCTGTGGCTCGCGCCGGAGCGGGCCGGGTCGAAGTTCTCACTGCTCACCGGGCAGGTCGCCGGGGTCGGTTACGACGGGCTCGCGCTGCTGGTCACCTGTACCGCTGCCGTGCTGGCCGTGCTGGCGGTGGTGTATCGGCCGCTGCTGTTCGCCAGTTCCGATCCCGAGGTCGCGATCGCGCGCGGGGTGCCGGTGCGGGCATTGTCGGTGGTGTTCGCGGTGCTGCTCGGGATCACCGCCGCGTTCGGCGTGCAGATCGTCGGCGCGCTGCTGGTGCTCGCGTTGCTGATCACGCCTGCCGCGGCGGCCGCGCAGGTGACCTCGAGTCCGATGCGGGCGACCGTGCTGTCGGTGATCTTCGCCGAGGTCGCCGCGGTGGGTGGGCTGCTGCTGTCGCTGGCGCCCGGCGTGCCGGTGTCGACCTTCGTCACCACGATCTCGTTCAGCATCTACCTGGTCTGCCGGGTCGTCGGCCATCGCAATCGGCAACTCGCCCACGCGCGCTGAACCGATAGAACACAATCGGTTCATGATCGATTTCTCTGTGCCGGACGATCTCGCTGCCCTTCGTGACCGTGTCCGGAACTTCGTCGTCGAGCAGATCGTGCCGTTCGAGCGTGATCCCCGGCTCACCGCGCACGGCCCGACCGACGATTTGCGGGGCGAGCTCGTGGAGCTGGCCCGCGCCGAGAAGCTACTGACCGTGCAGGCGCCGGTGGAATACGGCGGGCTCGGCCTCAGCCATGTCGAGCAGGCGCTGGTGTACGAGGCGGCGGGGTGGTCGACGCTCGGGCCCGTCGCGATGAACTGCGCCGCGCCCGACGAGGGGAACATGTTCCTGCTCAACAAGGTCGCCGATCCGGAGCAGATCGACCAGTACCTGATGCCGGTGATCCGGGGCGAGCAGCGCTCGGTCTTCGCGATGACCGAACCCGGTGGGGCCGGTTCGGATCCCGGACAGCTCAGCACCGAGGCGGTGTTCGACGGCGAGAACTTCGTGATCAACGGTCTCAAATGGCTGATCACCGGCGCCGACGGCGCCAAGACCTGGATCATCATAGCCCTGCTCGCCGAGAACCCCCATCTACCGGCGGGACCGACCCTGTTTCTCACCGAGGGTGACGCGCCGGGCATCGTGATCGAACGGATCATGAACACGATGGACCGCAACTACGTCGGCGGGCACGCGGTGGTGCGGTTCGAGAATCTCACGCTGCCGCCGACGGCCGTACTCGGCCGCACCGGACAAGCCCTGCGGTACGCGCAATTGCGGCTCGCGCCCGCGCGGCTCACGCACTGCATGCGCTGGCTCGGCGCGGCGGCCCGCGCGCAGTCCATCGCCCTGGACTACGCGCGCACCCGCACCGCCTTCGGCAAGCCGATCGGCGAACACGAGGGCGTGTCGTTCATGCTCGCCGACAACGAGGTGGCGCTGCACCAGTGCAGGCTGACGATCTGGCACGCCTGCTGGCTGATGGATCAGGGGCAGCAGGCCAGGCACGAGTCGTCGATGGCGAAGTCGTATGTGTCCGAGGAACTGTTCAAGGTCACCGATCGGTGCGTGCAGGTGCTCGGCGGAATCGGGATCAGCGACGAGACGGTCGTGGAGATGTTGTTCCGGGATATGCGCGCGTTCCGTCTTTACGACGGGCCGACAGAAGTGCACAAGTACGCGATCGGCAGACACTTGCTGGCCGGTCGCTAGTACGATTCGATCCCATGAGTTCGGAATTGCTCGTCGATGTCGAAGGTGGCGTCGCCGTGCTGACGTTGCACCGACCTGCCAAGCAGAACGCCGTCACCCCGACCATGGCGGCCGAGCTGAGCGCGGCACTACGCCGCTGCGATACCGAGGACGCGATTCGCGCCGTCGTCATCACCGGCACCCCACCGGCCTTCTGCGCGGGCGCGGACCTGGCCGCGCGCGGTGGCGACGTGAGCGCGACCCTCGATCCGCCGCCCTGGCAGGTCCGTAAGCCCGTCATCGCCGCGGTGAACGGGCACGCCGTCGGTATCGGGCTGGCGCTGGCGCTGCAGTGTGACCTGCGGTATTTCGCTCGCGACGCGGTCTACGGGCTGAACCAGGTGCGTCGCGGGGTGCTCGCCGACGGGTTCGCGCACTGGACGGTGCCGCGATTGGCCGGGCTCGCCAACGCCGCCGACATCATGCTCACCGGACGCACCTTCGACGGTGACGAAGCCAAATCACTCGGGCTTGCCAATGCCGCGCTGCCCGCCGACGAGGTGCTGATGACCGCGATGGCGGTGGCCGACGACATCGCCACCGGGACCGCTCCCCTGCCGGTCGCGCTGACCAAGCGGCTGATCTGGGAGAGCCTCGGCATGACGCCCGCCGTGGTCGGGCAGCTCGAATCCGAGCTCAACGCACAGGTAGCCAAGAGCGTCGACGGTGGCGAGGCCATGGTGGCGTTCAAAGAACGTCGCCCGCCGAACTGGACCGGCAGCGTCAGCGGCGAGTGGCCGGCCTGGGACCGCCCGAGCCTGGACTGAACTCAGAAGTTCCCGTTGCAGGAACCGGCCAGATACAGCAGCGCGAACAACAGCATGCAGATGGTGCCGAAGATGCCGGCGATGTACCCGATCATCACCTGTGAGCGGCCGCTGAGCGCACCGTAGGACGCATCGATGTCGTTGAGCGCGCGCTTGCCGAGCACCCACGCGACCGGCCCGAAGATCCCACAGCAGAACGGGCTGAGCAGCCCGAGCACAAGGATCAGGTTGGCCTGCGGGTGCTCGACCGTCTCACCGATCGGCTGATTCGGAATCGCCACCCGACGAATCCTACTGTGCCGGAGCGCCGCTGACCCGAACTACGCATCCACCCGCCTGCCCCAATCCACCACTTCCCCCGAAGCCCGCACCACTACCGCCCTCCCAACCACATCGCGCACCCCCGCCTGTCCCCGTCTTCCACAACCCTCCCCAACCCACCCACCACACTCCCGACCACACCGCGCACCCCAACCCGTCCCCGTCCTGCACAACCCTCCCACCAAACTCCAACCCCACCGCGCACACAGCCAGTCCCCGTCTTCCACCCCACCAAACCCACCCACCGCACTCCAAACCACACAGTGCACCCCAGCCCGTCCCCGTCTTCCACAACCCACAAAACCCAACCACCGCACTCCCGACCCTTAGGGAGGGACGGCCACGAAGTGGCCGGTCGCGGCCGGGTCGCCGGTTAGGCGCCGGTGCGTAGGCGACGAAGGAGCAAGCACCGGTGCCTAACCGGCGGCCCCTCGGGGCCGCGACTCGAGCGCGCCAGCGCTCCAATAAACACAGCCAGCGCCTCTAGGACTACTCAAACCCCGAAGCTCTGCCATACCCAACCCAACCAGGCGCTACCAAACCCCGAAGCCTTACCTCACCACCCAACCAGGCGCTACCAAACCCCGAAGCCTTACCTCACCACCCAACCAGGCACTCCCAAACCCCGAAGCCTCACCTCACCACCCAACCAGGCACTACCAAACCCAGACCACCAACTCACCCCAACCGACGCTGCCGAGCAATATCAGCCAAAACAACCCCAGCCGCAACCGACGCATTCAACGACTCAACCGGCCCCGCCATCGGGATACTCAAAATCGAGTCGCAATTCTCACGAACAAGCCGCGACAACCCCTTACCCTCCGAACCCACAACCACAACCGTAGGCACACTGCCATCGAATTCATCCAGAGTCGTGTCACCGTCGGCATCGAGACCAACGATCTGAATACCGTTCGAAGCCCAATCCTTCAGTGTGCGAGTCAGATTGGTCGCCCGCGCGACGGGCAGCCGGGCAGCCGCACCAGCACTGGTGCGCCAGGCCACCGCGGTGACGCTCGCGCTACGTCGCTGCGGGATCACCACGCCCTGACCGCCGAACGCGGACACCGAGCGGATGACGGCGCCGAGGTTGCGCGGGTCGGTGATGTTGTCCAGCGCGACCAGCAGGGCGGGCTCGGCGGTGGACTTCACCCGGTCCATCAGGTCGTCGGGGTGGGCGTAGCGGTACGGCGGCACCTGCAGGGCGACGCCCTGGTGCATTCCGTTGGCACTCAGCCGATCCAGATCGGTGCGCGGCACCTCGAGGATGGAGATGCCCATGTCGGCCGCGCGCTGCACGCTCTCCGAGAGGCGGTCGTCGTTCTCGGTGCCGACCGCCACGTACAGGGCGGTCGCGGGCACGTCGGCGCGCAGACACTCGAGCACGGGGTTGCGGCCGAGCACCAACTCGGGACCCTCGTCGGACTTGCGGCCTGCGCGCGGCACACCGGACTTGCCGGTCGGACGGCCCTGTGCCGCATTGGCTTTGGCCTTCTCGGCCGCTCTGGCCCGCTTGGCGGCGGGATGCTTGGTGCGCGCGACGGCGGGCGGCGTCGCGCCCCGGCCCTCGAGACCACGGCGATGCTTACCACCGGAACCGGCGACGGCACCCTTCTTGGTGCCGCCCTTACGTACTGCTCCGCGTCGCTGTGAATTGCCTGCCATCAGTTCGCCTTTCCGCTCATGCCTACGCCGCGCTGGCGCTCGGCTGCGGCATGCGCGCCGCGCGCTGACACATCGATCTCGCTACGCTCGCTCATGCGCCCAACGACCACTCCGGCCCCTGCGGGGTATCGGTTACCTCGATACCCGCGGCGATGAGCCGATCTCGTGCGGCATCGGCTTCTGCCCAGTTCTTGTCTGCCCGCGCGTTCGCCCGGCGATCGAGCTCCGTGCGGACGAGCACGTCGAGCGCGGCGATCGCCGCCGAATTGTCGGCGGGGGTGTACCACTGTTCGTCGAGCGGGTCGACGCCGAGAATTCCCAGCATCGCCCGCACCTGACCGGCCAGCTCGACCGCGGTCTCCACCGCGCCCGATTCCAGCGCTCGATTGCCCTCGTGCACCACGTGGTGGATTTCGGCGAGCGCCTTCGGGATCGCCAGATCGTCGTCGATCGCGGCGGCGAATCCGTCGGTCCATTTACCGATCGGCACCTCGCCCGCCCGATCGAGCACACGCCCCACGAAGGCTTCTATGCGTTGATACGAGGCGACCGCGTCGTCGAGTGCCTTGTCGGAGTATTCGAGCATCGAGCGGTAATGCGCGCTGCCCAAGTAGAAACGCAATTCTACCGGGCGCACCCGGGTGAGTACATTCGGGACCGAGAGGACGTTGCCGAGCGACTTCGACATTTTCTCCCCGCCCATCGTCACCCAGCCGTTGTGCAGCCAGTAACGCGCGAAACCGTCGCCTGCCGCTTTGGACTGGGCGATCTCGTTCTCGTGGTGCGGGAAAATCAAATCCATTCCACCGCAATGGATATCGAATTCCGCGCCGAGATAGAACTCGGCCATCGCGGAGCATTCCAGATGCCAGCCGGGGCGACCGGGCCCCCACGGGGACGGCCAGCTCGGCTCGCCCGGCTTGGCGGCTTTCCACAGCGTGAAGTCGCGAGAATCACGTTTGCCGCGGGTCGGGGTCTCGCCCTGGTGCACGTCGTCGAGGCGGTGGCCGGAGAGCTCGCCGTAATTCGGCCAGCTCAGCACGTCGAAATACACATCGCCGTCGGCGGCATAGGCGTGGCCGCGCTCGATCAGGCGCCGCATGAGGTCGACCATCTGGGTGACGTGACCGGTGGCACGCGGTCCGGCCGAGGGCGGCAGGACGCCGAGGGTTTCGTAGGCGGCGTCGAACGCGCGCTCATGGGTCGCGGCCCATTCCCACCACGGCCTGCCCGCTTCGGCGGCCTTGTTCAGGATCTTGTCGTCGATATCGGTGACATTGCGGATGAACCGCACGTCGTAGTCGTGCGCGAGCAACCAGCGGCGCAGCACGTCGAAGGCGACGCCGCTACGCACGTGACCGATATGGGGTTGCCCCTGCACGGTGGCCCCACACAGATACACCGAGGCACGGCCGGGGACCAGCGGAGTGAATTCCCGCATGGTCCGCGTGTCGGTGTCAAAAAGGCGCAAGGTCACGGCATTCGATCCTAGTCGGTGGGATTGCGGTGGGGTTGACCGGCCGGTTCGTAACTCGGGGTGTTTCTGCGGCAGTGTCAGGAATCGGCGAAACGGCGCTGCGGCGCGAGCTGGATTCAGGGGCCCGTGCGGGCTACGAACACGACGCGATAAGACAGGTGGCGATCGCCGCGACGCCCTCACCACGGCCGGTCAGACCGAGCCCGTCGGTGGTCGTGCCGGACACCGAGATCGGGGCATCGAGCAGTTCGCCGAGCACATTCTGCGCTTCGGCGCGGCGGGGGCCGATCTTCGGGCGATTGCCGATGACCTGCACCGCGGCGTTCACGACTGCGAAGCCCTCGTCGGCGAGCAGCCTGCGGACCTCGGTGAGCATGGCGGCGCCGGTGACACCGGCCCATTCGGGGCGGCCGACACCGAAGACAGCACCCACGTCGCCGAGGCCTGCGGCGGAGAGCAGGGCGTCGCAGAGGGCGTGGGCGGCGACGTCACCGTCGGAGTGGCCCGCGCAGCCGTCGGCATCGGGGAACAGCAAGCCGGCCATCCAGCAGGGGCGTCCCGGCTCGATGGGGTGCACATCGCTGCCGATACCGACTCTCATCGTGCGACCGCCTCGGGGGCGTGATCAGCGGAGTCGGCACGCAGCGCTTCGGCCAGGCGGAGGTCGAGCGGGGTGGTGATCTTGAAGGCGAGGGGGTCGCCCGCGACGGTCTGCACGGCGACGCCGAGGCGTTCGACCAGACCGGCGTCATCGGTGGCGCCGACCTCGGTGGCGTACGCGCGGCGCAGGAGATCCGCGTCGAAGCCCTGGGGAGTTTGGATGGCGCGCAGGTGGGCGCGATCGGGGGTGCCGGTGACGATGCCCGCGGCGTCGACCGATTTCACGGTGTCGACGACGGGCAACGCGGGGACGACAGCCTGGCTGCCCGCCCGGAGCTCGGCGGCGACCCGCGCGATCAGCTCCGGTGGTGTGAGCGCGCGAGCGGCATCGTGCACGAGGTAGAACGCGGCGTCGGGCGCGGCCGCGATACCCGCGCGCACCGAATCGGTGCGCTCGGCGCCGCCCACGACCACCTGCACCGGCACAGGGGGCATCGAACCGCCGGTCAGCGAGGTGGTCATGGACAGCAGAGAAGTCGCGGCCTCGACCAGTTCGGCGGGCACGACCACGACAACCCGGTGCACCGCACCGGACGCGATCAAGCCGTCGACGGCCAACCGGACCATAGGTGTGCCGCCGACCGAGACGAACGCCTTCGGGGTGGGTTCACCCAGGCGCACACCTCGACCGGCGGCAGGGACCAGTGCTACGACAGGTCGCACTTGTTGGTTATTTCTAGGAAGCCGCGGCAAGAACCTCGTCGAGCAGCGATTCGGCCTTGCCGTCGTCGGTGCCCTCGGCGAGCGCGAGCTCACCGACGAGGATCTGACGAGCCTTGGCAAGCATCCGCTTCTCACCCGCGGACAGGCCGCGGTCCTGCTCACGACGCCACAGGTCACGTACCACTTCGGCCACCTTGTTCACATCGCCGGAGGCGAGTTTCTCGAGGTTGGCCTTGTAACGGCGGGACCAGTTGGTCGGCTCCTCCGTGTGTGGCGCGCGCAGCACCTGGAAGACGCGGTCAAGACCTTCCTGGCCGACGACGTCACGGACGCCGACGTATTCAGCGTTCTCTGCGGGAACCCGAACGGTCAGGTCGCCTTGCGCGACCTTCAGGACCAGATACTCTTTCTGCACACCCTTGATGGTGCGGGTCTCGATAGCTTCGATCAGCGCCGCTCCGTGGTGGGGGTAAACGACGGTGTCTCCGACCTTAAAAATCATGTGTCCCGTGCCCCTTTCGATGTTCACAGTTTAACATGCGACTCGATAACGGCGCGATCAACTGTGCAGGTCAGGGCCACAACGAGGCCAGCGCAGGGGTTGACAACGCAGAACTGGTGTGCATTGTGTTGTGCCGTAACGGGTTAACCGCCAGCACAGCGACCGGTTATCGCACAGCGCGAACCCGGCATCGATCCGGCAAACCCACTCGAGACACCGAACTGTTACTTCCGCACCCGCGCGTCGCGAGCCCGAACGTCACCCGCGCGAAGTGAACTACTACGCTGCCTAGTTACTACCCTCCGATCCCCATGGGGACGGAGTGAGCCCGGTCGACATGGAGGACACAAACCGTGACTGCCCTGAAAGCTGTGACCGCCCTGTCGGCGCGACGTCGCATGGTGACGGTTGCCGCGCTCGCCGCTGCCGCGGGCATCGCCCTGACCGGCTGCAGTGCCGGCCAGCACACCCAGACTTCGTCGCAGGCTGCCGCCATCAACGGCAACCACGCCAACGTCGGCGATATCGCGCTGCGCAACGTGCACATCGTGTACCCGGAGGCCACCGCCGAGCACGACAAGGGTGGCAAAGCGATGATCGCGCTGTCGATCGTCAACACCAGCGAGATCGTCACCGACGAGCTGACCAGCGTGAGCACCGACCTGGGCCAGATCAAGATCACCGGCCCTGGTGGCGACGCCAAGTTCGTGCTGAAGCCGCAGCAGACCGTGGTCGTCGGCCCGGCCACGGCCGCGCCCGCCGCTGCGGGCGATCACCACGCCGCTCCGTCGGCGGCGCCGGCCACCACGGCGGCCCCCACCACCACCTCGGCCGCGCCGACCGGCAACGACACCCCGTCGATCGATCCGGCGAAGAACCCGGCCACGATCGAGATCACGGCACTGGCCACCGACATCGTCCCCGGCCTGACCTACAACGTCACCTTCAACTTCAAGGACGCGGGCACCGTGCAGGTGGCGGTCCCGGTCGACGCCGCCGCTGTCGAGCGTGTCGAGAACGAGAAGTCCGGCCCGGCGCCTGCCGGTGCGGGCGGTCACTGACACCAGCACTTCCGAGAAGAGCCGTCGCGAACTTCGCGGCGGCTCTTTTTCTGTCGGTACAGGTCCGTAGGGTGCGCGTGTGGCCAAGACCAAAGCAGTCTTCCGGTGCTCCGCGTGCACGCACGAGGTGTCCAAGTGGGTGGGTAAGTGCCCTGACTGTGGGGCGTGGGGAACAGTGAACGAGGTGGCCGTTTCGGCGGCCGCCGCCGCGCCAGGGCGCCGGGCGATGCTGCCGAGCACGGCCGCGGCGCCGTTGTCGCAGATCGACTCCAAGGTCACGCAGGCACGGTCGACGGGGGTGAGCGAACTCGATCGGGTCCTCGGGGGCGGTGTGGTGCCCGGCTCGGTGGTGCTGCTGTCGGGTGAGCCGGGGGTCGGCAAGTCGACGCTGTTGCTCGAGGTCGCGTACCGCTGGGCAGCGGCGCGCGCGGAGACCGCGCTGTATGTGACCGCGGAGGAGTCCGCCGGGCAGGTGCGGCTGCGGGCCGATCGGACCGGTGCGGTGCACGACCGGGTGTATCTGGCGGCCGAATCGGATCTGTCGATCGTGCTCGGCCACGTGGAGCAGGTGCGGCCGACGCTGCTGGTGGTGGACTCGGTGCAGACCATGCTCGCCCCCGAGGTGGACGGTGTGATCGGCGGTGTCACCCAGGTGCGCGCGGTCACCGCGGCGCTGACCTCGCTGGCCAAGGCGACCGGGATCGCGGTGCTGCTGGTCGGGCACGTCACCAAGGACGGGAACGTGGCGGGCCCGCGCACGCTCGAGCACCTGGTGGACGTGGTGTTGCAGTTCGAGGGCGACAAGAACTCGTCGCTGCGGATGGTTCGCGGCATCAAGAACCGGTTCGGTAGCGCCGATGAGGTGGGCTGTTTCGAACTGCACGAGGACGGCATCGCCTGCGTCGACGATCCGTCCGGGCTGTTCCTGCACCATCGCACCGACACCGTCTCCGGCACCGCGGTGACCGTCGCGATGGACGGCAAACGACCGCTGGTGGCCGAGGTGCAGGGGCTCACCGTGAAGACCGAGATCCCGCAGCCGCGCCGCGCCGTGAGCGGGCTCGACTACAACCGCGTTTCGATGGTGCTCGCGGTGCTGCAGAGCCGCGGGCGGGTCTTTCTCGGCAAGCACGATGTGTACGCGGCGACGGTCGGCGGGATGCGTTTGCTCGAGCCGACCGCAGACCTTGCCATCGCCCTGGCGATCGCGTCCGCCGAGGCGGATGTCGCGCTTCCGGCGGGCTGGGTGATCCTGGGCGAAGTCGGCCTGGCCGGCGAGGTTCGCAAAGTCACCGGGCTTGGCAGGAGGCTGGCCGAAGCCGAGCGGTTGGGGTTCACGACCGCGCTCGTTCCGCCCGGTTCGGAGAAAACCAAGACCGGGACGATGCGGATTCACGAGGTCGGGGATCTGCGCTCAGCGTTGCGTTTGGCCGAACTCCGCAAATCCCGCGCACCCCGCGAGGTGGTGACCGTGGAATAACTCCGGCAACCGGCCGGATCAGCGCCCTTCACTCATTTCCGCGCCAATTCCCATTGACGGGTTCGCCTATCCTGCGAACACTGCAAATCGACCCATCTTGAACATGTGACCTACGGCGCACCCGCACAATGCCCCCGGCAGGCGGTACGCGGAATCAAGAGGCGAGGTTGAAAGGCTCCGCGGCGCTGCGGACAGCACCGAGTTGGGCCACGACCATGTACGCGCCCGCGGGCACCTGCAGTCGGTCGCCCGCGCACTGCGGCTGCGAGGTGGTGCCGAACCAGGTGCCCTTGTACGAGAGTTGTTCACCGGCTTTGAGCGTCTTCACCTCCGCCGGGTCGTCCTGGTTGCAGTCGTTGCTCGCCCAGAGCCTGCGCTGCCCGTCCAGGGTGTAGACGAGGAACTGGGGGCCCGCCCCGAGATCGCGCGAACAGGCCGCGGACGAGATGTTGGTGATGACGGTGCCGAAGGCGGGTTGGTCGCCGACCTTGTAGGTCGGCTGGCCGACGGTCACCTTCAGCGCCAGCGACTGGTCCTGGCACGGCTGTGCCGCGGGCTGGGCGGCGGCGCTGGTTGTGGTCGGCGCTGCGCTGCTCGGCGCGCTGGACGCGATACTGGACGTCGAGCTCGTCGCGGACGCACTCGACTCCGCCGACGTGGTAGTCGCGGCGGCGGAGCCCGCACCGGCCGAGTCACCACCGCGCGCGACCATGGTGACGAGCCAGATCACGATCGCGAGCGCGACGATGATGACGCCGATCGCGAGTGCACGGCGGCGCCAGTAGATCTCCGGTGACAGCGGTCCATTCGGTTCCAGCACACCTCAAAGGTAAGCGCAGCGCGCGGGGGCGCGCTCGATGACCTCGGCGTGTCGGGGGTCGAACCGGCCGGGCGACCCCCTCAGACCACCTCGCCGATATTGCCGACGGTGCGCCGCAGCTGTGCTCGACCGTCCTCCAGCTGGTAGGTGACGCAGGCGATAGCGCACTGACCAGTGGCAACACGCTGGGAGATGATCATCGACCGCTGCATCAGCAGCTTGCTCGTCTCCACCACGTGCCGAGCCTCGAGTTCGTCGACCGTGCTGAGGCCCTCTCGTCGGCCCACCAGGATCGACGGCGTCACCCGCTCGACCACGCTGCGGATGAACCCACCGGGCACCTCGCCACCGTCGAGCGCGTCGATGGTGGCCTTCACGGCGCCACAGCTGTCGTGCCCGAGGACGACGATCAGCGGCACATTGAGGACCTCGACGCCGTATTCGATCGAGCCGAGCACCGAACTGTCCACGACGTGGCCGGCTGTGCGCACCACGAACATGTCGCCGAGACCCTGGTCGAAGATCAGTTCGGCGGCGACGCGGGAATCACCGCAGCCGAACAGGATCGCGTGCGGGTTTTGGCCCTTGACGAGTTTGGCTCGGTCCGCGGCACCCTGGCTAGGATGCTGCAGGGTGTCGTTGACGAAGCGCTCATTGCCTTCGCGCAGTGACTTCCAGGCGCTTATCGGATTGGAACCAGGCATACCGACCATTGTGCACAGAGCCTTGGTTACCAGCGAGTCCGCCACGTTAAGCGTCGGCAAAGAGAGCCTGGCTCAGAGGGAACGGGAACGGTGAGCATCGACGCGCAAGCCCTGCTGGACTGGTTCGACGAGACGGCACGGGAACTGCCGTGGCGCGAGCCTGCGGCAACCGCATGGCACATCCTGATGAGCGAGATCATGCTGCAGCAGACGCCCGTGGTGCGGGTGGAGCCGATCTGGCGCGAGTGGGTGGCGCGCTGGCCGGTGCCGTCGGCGATGGCGGCGTCGTCGCAAGCGGAGGTGCTGCGGGCGTGGGGGAAGTTGGGGTATCCGCGGCGGGCGTTGCGGCTGCACGAGTGCGCGCGAGCGCTGGCGGCCGAGCACGGTGACGTGGTCCCCACCGACGTCGACGTGTTGCTGAGCCTGCCGGGAATCGGCGCGTATACCGCTCGCGCGGTGGCCTGCTTCGCCTACGGGCAGCGCGTTCCGGTGGTGGACACGAACGTTCGGCGCGTGGTGGCTCGCGCGGTACACGGGCGCGAGGCGGGCAATCCGTCCTCGCGTGATCTCGCGGAAACCGAAGCGCTGCTTCCTGTTCCGGTGCCGCGAGCCGCGAGATTCTCGGCGGCGCTGATGGAACTGGGCGCCCTGGTCTGCACGGCCCGCAACCCCGACTGCGCCCGTTGCCCGCTGCCTCGTTGCGCCTGGGTGGAGGCCGGGAAACCCGCTGCCGAGGTCGCGCGCAAGGTACAGAAGTACGAGGGCACCGACCGTCAGGCCCGCGGGCGGCTGCTCGATGTACTGCGCGACGCGTCAGGGCCGGTCGAACGAATTCGCCTCGACTTGGCCTGGACCCGCGATCCGGGTCAGCGCGCGCGGGCGCTGGATTCGCTACTCGTCGACGGGTTGATCGAACAGACCGACGACGGATTGTTCGCTCTCGCGGGCGAAGGAAGTGCTGCGCGTTGACCCGAACCGTCGGCGCGGCCAGGCATCGGGTCGACCCGCGGTTGTCGCGAGCAACGGCCGTGGTGATCCCGCTGACGGGTTGACCGAGCAGACCGGTGATGTCCGGATCGGGGCGAGGCGTTCAGCTCATCACTCGACGTAGGAACCTGCCGACATGTTCGCGGTAGGCGTCCGGCTGTTCATCGTGCACCAGATGGCCCGCCCCTTCGATGCGCACGTACTCCGTGCCGGGAACGACCTCGGCCATCGTGCGCATCTGCCCCGGTGGGGTGATGGTGTGCTCGCCTTCGATCAGCAGCGCGGGCACCCGCACCGACTTCCATTCGGCCCAGAAATCGCGCGTGCCCCACTCCTCGGAGATCGCACGGAAGGTGTCCACCTCGCCGTGTAGCCGGTAGCCGTCGGGTGCCGCGGTGAACGCGCGCAGGAAATAAGTGCCCGCGACCGGGCCGAAATAGTCGAGCACCGCTTGCTCGCCGGCGAACGGTTGCGGCCAGGAGTGGATCAACTCGGCCCAGTGGGCGGCGGTGCGGCCGGTGAAATCCGGGGCGATGTCCTCGACGACGATCGCGCGGACCCGCTCGGGACAGGTCGCCGCGAACACCCACCCGTGGATCGCGCCCATCGAATGCCCGACGATCACCATCGGCTCGGTGATCGCGGCGGTGCGCTCGGCCAGATCGGCCACGAACGCCTCCGTCGTGAGCTCGGCGGGCGTCGGCCGCCCGTGCCCAGCGGCGTCCACCGCGTAGACATGCCCGTACTCCCGCAACCACGGCACCTGATCGGCCCAGGTCCGCGCACTGCCCATCAGCCCGTGCAACAGCAGGATCGGGACACCGGACCCACCTTCGTCGTACAACACCGTTCCGATACTGCCGCACGCCGGCCTGGGCGAGTTCGCCACATGCCCCGCACGTCGCCGCAGGCGAGTTCTCGGCCCGCCTCGATCTGGACTGAGTGGAGGGTGCGACGAAGGAGTACCCGGAGGGAGGGAAGATCGAGGCACCCCGGGGCCGAGAACCCCCGGCGCCAGCCGGCAAAGATACTGTCAGCCCTATGGCTGTTGTGAAGATCAATGCGATCGAAGTTCCCGAGGGCGCGGGCCCCGAGCTGGAGAAGCGGTTCGCCGCGCGGGCGGGTGCGGTGGAGAATTCGCCCGGGTTCCTCGGGTTCCAGTTGCTGCGCCCCGTCGCCGGCGACAACCGGTATTTCGTGGTGACGCAATGGGATTCGGAGGAGTCGTTCGCCGCGTGGCGCGACGGTCCGGCCCGTGCGGCGCACGCAGGCAACGGTGGCGACGGCGAGCGTCCCAAGCCGGTGTCGACCGGTGCCTCGCTGCTCGAGTTCGAGGTCGTCCTCGACGTGCCCGCGAAGGCCTGACAGCGGCGTTTCCGCTGGACATGCGCGTACACGTATTGACGTGGACGGCTCGCGCTGTCACAGTTCGAGGCAACATCCGCGAGGGTGCGCGGTAATTCCGGTGTGAGTCCGGAGCGGTCGCGCCACTGTTATCCATGTACCGGGTCCCCCGGTGCCGGAGAGCCAGACACCGGCACCTTCGCACCACACTTCAACCGTGGGACGCGTATCCCTACAGGAGGACCCGAATGGCTATCGCGCATTCACCCAGCCGGTCTACCGGCCTCGACACCCTCGCAACCGTGCTGGTCACGGTCGGTGTCGTCCTGCTTGCACTGCTCGCCCTGTACCTGGTCGGATTCGACCAGGGGGCCGTCTCGCGTAGCGGGATGTTCCTGCACGAGCTGATGCACGACGGACGTCACCTGCTGGGTGTTCCGTGCCACTGATCGGATCACTCAAGACCCTGCTGTTGCGCGGCCTGCTGGCCGGCCTGATCGCCGGCCTGCTGGCCGCGACAGTGGGCTACTTCGTCGGCGAGCCCCAGGTGGACGCCGCGATCGCCATCGAGGAAGCCGGTTCCGCCGGACATTCACACGCACCCGAAGCTACCGAGGGTCACTCCCACGGCGAGGAAGAACCGCTGGTCAGCCGGTCGGGCCAGAAGGCGGGCCAGTTCCTCGCGCTCGGCTTGGCGGGCATGGCGTTCGGCGCGTTGTTCGCCTCAGCGGTGAATGTGGCACGCCGGTTCACGACACTGTCCGGGCCCCGATTGTCGTTGACCGCGGCGGTTCTCGCATGGGCGGCGATCGTCGCGGTGCCGTTCTTCAAGTATCCGGCCAATCCGCCCGCGGTAGGCGATCCGGAAACCATCAACGAGCGCACCTGGCTGTGGGTCGCGGCCGTCGTACTCGGCCTGCTGGCCGTCGCGGCAGCTGTCGCTGCCTACCGCGCGCTCGCCGCGCCGGACACGCTCCGGCTCGTCGCCGGGGTCGCGGCGTTCGTCGTGGTCACCACGGTCGGCTACGTGCTGCTGCCCGGCGTGAACGAGGTGGCCGACGACTTCCCCGCCACCCTGCTGTGGAACTTCCGGGTGGCCTCGCTGGCCGAAACCACCACGTTGTGGGTGGCTTTGGGGCTGGCGTTCGCCGCGCTCACGGAATTCGCTTCGCGTAGCACTCCGGTAGTGGACCAGGTTCCTACCGCAGGGTGATCCTCGCGAGCAGCTGAGAACGGCAGTGTCTGTTGTCATGACCGGCACTGCCTTTCTTGTTTCCAGCACTCGCCCCCGCGCCGTGCATGTCGCTTTCGGCGGACTCATCACCGCCCTGGCCGCGGGTGTCGCGGAAGGACTGTTGCGCGCGGTGCGTGGCGGCGGCGAATTCGGTGCCACCGCAACGGGTTTGCTACCTCGGCTCGCCATCTATCTGGCAGTCGCCGGGGTCGCGCTGTACATGCTGAACGGCAGCCGCGTGGCCCGCGCGGTGCTCACCGTCGGCATCGGCGTGGTGGGGCTGGTCTCGCTGATCATCGAGCCGCTGGCGGTGGTGTTGTCCATCGACGACTACACGACCCTGTTCGACGGCATGTCCGAGAGCTCGATCGTGCTGGCCGGCTGCCGCACCGTGCACATCGTGGCTGTCGTCATCGCGATTCCGGCCATGTACACCCCCGCCGCGCATCGCTGGTTCACCCAGCGCTGAGGTGGCTCGCGCTCGACTGGCGTGATCGCCCACAACGGCCGTCCACAATCAGTTTCCTGATTGTGGACGGCCGTTTGGACGATCACGCCGGTGCTGATCAGGCCAGTGCCGCGTCCAGCTCGATCTCGCCGACACCCGTGAGTGCCTTGCTGACCGGGCAGCCGTTCTTGGCCGCGAGGGCGGCGGCGGCGAACCCGTCGGCATCGATGCCCGACGCGCGCCCGCGCACGGTGAGCTTGATCTTGCTGATCTGGAAACCACCGGCCGGGTCGGGCCCCAGGGTCACATCGGCGCTCACATCCAGGCTTTCCGGCGTCCCACCCGCATTGGCGATCTCCGCCGAGAGCGCCATCGAGTAGCACGACGAATGCGCCGCCGCGATCAGTTCCTCCGGACTGGTGCCCTCGGCCGTGTCGGCCGCGCGGCGCGGAAAGCTCACATCGAACTTGCCCACACCCGAGCTGGCCAGTTCGACCTGCCCGGATCCGTCCTGCAGTCCGCCTGACCAGAGTGTGCGTGCGCTACGAGTCGGCATTGCGATCCCTTCGATTCGGAGGTTGTCGTTCGGTACCGAACCTACGCGGTCAGACGGAGGCGCTGGTGATTTCGTCGAGACGCTCGAGCTTGTCCGGCCAGACCTGCTGATGTAGGTCCCGGATGGCCGCGGTGGGGAAGCCGGAGTGGCGTAGACGCAGGCGGATACCACGTGGTTGTTTGAGGAATTCGGCCGCGACCACGGTTTCGACTCCGTCGGTGGCGGCGGTGACCCAGGTGAATTCGATGCGCCGGTTCGGCTCGAGCAGCAGGATGCGGCCGTAGTGGGGGTTGCGTTTCTCGGGCGAGCCGGTGTCGAAGTACAGGGGCTCGTTGAGCGCGGGTCGCATCAGCACCGATCCGGGGACGGCCAGCCACAGGTCCATGCCTTGGGTCCAGGCCGCGTAGAGCAGGCTGGGCGAGGCTTTCATCACGCGCTCGACCGTGAGCTCATGTGGCCGCGTGGACAGGTCCGGGGGGCGAACTGGCTGGTCCATCAGCCGACTCTACCGGTGCTGACCGGCCGAATGCCGCATCGGGTGTGCGACAGCGTCTCTCGACCGGCTCCGCGGTGGCGCACCAGCGCGGTCGACGTCATTCGGTCGCGGTGGCCCGCGCCAGCACGATGCCCCCGACGATCATGGACAGCGCCAGCACGCGTCCCGCGCTCAGCGGGTCCTTGTGCACCAGCACACCGAGCACGATGGCGCCGACGGCGCCGATTCCGGTGAACACCGCGTAGGCGGTGCCCACCGGAAGGGTCTGCATGGCGCGCGAGAGCAGGTACACCGCCAGCGAGCCGAGCGCGATGCAGAGCAGCGTCGGACCGATCTTGGTGAAGTTCTCGGTCGGTTTGATGGTCTGCGACCAGACGATTTCGACGAGCCCGGCCAGGCCGAGCACTATCCAGCTCATCGCGCGTATTCCTGTGCGAGCGAGCGCACTTGTTCCTGCGCGGCGGCGAGCGAGGCCTCGTGGGCGTCGCGCAGGTGGGCGAGGTTCGGATCCTGCACGGCGTTGGCGAGTTCCGCGTTGACGAAAACCGTGTCGGTGACGGCGAAATGGCCGGCGAAGAAGTCGCGCAGGAAGCGTTGCTGGTAGTCGAACGCGGCTTTCGGCGCACCAGGCGAGTAGGCACCGCCGCGAGCGGTGACAACGACGAACCTGCGCTCCCCCAGCGACATTC
Source organism: Nocardia sp. FBN12 (assembly GCF_054031145.1). NCBI lineage: Bacteria > Bacillati > Actinomycetota > Actinomycetes > Mycobacteriales > Nocardiaceae > Nocardia > Nocardia sp. FBN12. The sequence continues at coordinate 6,461,904 of NZ_CM132926.1, read as the reverse complement.
GCGGGAAGGTGACCTGGTCGAGCCAGGCCTTGAGCGAGGCGGGGATGGAGTAGTTGTACATCGGAGTGCCGATCAGGATCACGTCAGCGGCCATGACCTGCGCCAGCAGCGGTTCGACCACCTGCCATGCGGCCTTCGCCGCGGGGGTGACGGCGAGTTTCGCGAGCCGGTCGAGGTCGGTGGCGCCTGCGGCGAGGACCGCGTCGCACAGTTCGGTCCAGCCCTCGTCGATGAACGGCGTCGGCTCGGCGGCGAGGTCGCGGTAGGTGTAGGTGCCGCCGGGTTCCGCGGCGCGCCAGGCCTGGACGAATTCGGCACCGAGCCGGCGGCTGAGCGAGTTGGTGCGGGCGCTGGCGTCGAGATGCAGCAGGTGTGTCATGGCGTTTCCTAACTGGACATGATGTCCGCTTGCCGATTTTCCGACGATAGACCACAAGTGGACACCTTGTCCAGATATTCGTTGCTGGTTACAGTCGAACCATGGAGCCCCGATCCGACCTGCTCACCGGCGCAGCGCTGGATGCGCCGCCACCCACCGAGCGCACCGACGCGGCCCGCAATCGCGCGAAGGTGCTGGCGGCCGCGGCCGAACTCTTCGCCACTCGCGACCCACGCACGGTCACCATGGACGACATCGCCAAGGCGGCGGGTGTCGGGCGCGGCACCCTCTACCGCCGCTACCCCGACCGCAACGCGATCGCCGTCGCCCTCCTCGACGAACACGAACGCGCCCTCCAGGAGCAGCTCCTGCGCGGCGCGCCGCCACTCGGCCCCGGCGCTCCCCCGGCCGACCGCCTTGCCGCCTTCTACACGGCGATGATCGAATTGCTCGCCGCCCACGCACATCTCGTGCTCGGTGCGGAAACCGGCGGCGCCCGCTTCGCCACCGGCGCCTATGGGTTCTGGTCGGTGCACGTGCGTTCCCTGCTCGTCGAATCGGGTGTGCCGCAACCGGATTCGCTGGTGGATACCGTCCTCGCACCACTCGCGGCCGAGGTTTACCTCCATCAGCGTGATCGCGGACTGTCGCCCGAACAGATCATCGCCGGCCTGTCGACGCTCGCTCATCGAATAGTCGGCTCGCCTCAGCTTCTCGAGACCTGACCCGCACTGTCGCAAACAAGGAAGAAGCGGCAGACCGTCGTGGTCTGCCGCTTCGCGGGGTGCGTCAGGTGAGATCGCGGCGGGTCATGAGCCAGATCGTCCCGCCCGCGAAGGCCAGCACATAGACGGCCAGGAGGGCGAAAGATTCACCGCGGGTGAGGATATCGAGAACGCCAGGGTTGGCCGGGCCCTCCACGGTGCGCATCGCACCGGCCAGCGAGCCCGCGGCGGTACCGGGGAGCAGGTTGGTGACGGCTTCGATCGGGCCGAAGATGCCCGCCACGCCACGAAGCAGATTCTCCACCACCAGGACCCACACCAGGCCGAGACCGACAGCCAAGGCGGGGCCGCGGGCGATGGCGCCGATGAGGGCGCCCGCGAGGGTCCACATGCCGAGAATGGCTGTGCCGGTGATGATTCCGATCAGTGAGGCGTCGAGTGCGGGCAGGGTGATCGGCTGGGATTCACTGGCCGCGATCACCGTGGCGATGCCGATGTCGACGGCGAAGGCAACCAGGACGAGCGCGAGGACCACTGCCAGCAGCGACAACAGGAGTCCCGCTACCGCCGCGGCCCGGCTAGGCCCCTGGGTGAACACGGTTTTCCAAGTGCCCCAGCCATATCCGCTGCCGACCGCGAGGGCGCCGAGGATCAGCACGAGCGCGCCGCCGAACATCGACATGCCCTGGGTGAACACCTCGGGGACCGCGGCGGGCATGAGTTGACCGAGGAGGACCTCGCGGGGCAGGCCGTCCGACATCGCGCCGTTTTCGCCGGAGGTGTAGGCGAGGTAGTTGAAGAGGTAGGCGAAGGTCAGGTTGAGCAGGATCCAGGTACCCAGGACGATCCAGAACGCAGGCCAGCGGCCGAGGCGCAGCGCTTCCGCCCGGACGCTGGCCGTGAGATCCCTTGTCATGGTGGTCATTTCGCTACCTCTACTGTCGTCATCTCGAAAAACACTTCTTCCAGGGATTTCTCGTCTACCCGCAGTTCGAGCAGGTCCGCGCCGGCCGCGACGACGGCTCGCACCACATCCGGCGCCATCGCGGCGCTCGTTTCGACTCTGATTCCGTCCGTGCCCGCCCGAGTGGGCGCATCGGTGACCGCGCGCACGGCGTCGAGAGCCACGTCTACCGGCTCGGCGCGAACCAGAAGTGTCGCGGTGCCGCGCAATTCGGCGACCGTCGACTCGGCGAGCAGGCGACCGCCGGAGATCACGCCGACGCGATGGCAGATTTCCTGCACCTCGGTGAGCTGGTGACTCGACAGCAGCACGGTATGTCCGTCGGCCGCGAGATCGGTGATGAGCGTGCGCATTTCGGCCAAGCCCGCCGGGTCGAGGCCGTTGGTCGGTTCGTCGAGGATCAGCAGGTCCGGGTCGCCGAGCATGGCCGCGCCGACGCCGAGACGCTGTTTCATGCCGAGCGAGTAGGTGCGGAATCGGTCGCCTGCCCGGTCGGCCAGGCCAACGCGTTCCAGTGCCGTCTCGACCTCGGCATCGCCGTGGCCGCGATAACGGGCGAGTACCCGCAGGTTGTCACGGCCGGAGAGGTAGGGATAGAAGCCGGGCCCTTCGATGAGGACGCCGATCCGGCGCAACACCTCCGGGTCACCCGGCGCGAGGCCTTGGACGGTCGCGGTGCCCGCGCTGGGCCGGATCAGGCCGGCCAGCATGCGCAACGTGGTGGTTTTGCCCGCGCCGTTGGGTCCGAGGAATCCGTAGATCTCCCCGGCCGCGACCCGCATGCTCACCGCGTCCACCGCGAGGTGCTCGCCATAGCGTTTGGTCAACTCGGTGGTGACCACGATCGATTCGTTCATGGGAATCAGAATCGGCGCCCAGGGGGTGCTCGGGCATCCGTCGCGCGGCGTTCTCGGCGCTACGCCGCGCGGACTACGCGGCCACCCGCACGAAATACGCGTGCGGGCCGACGCGGGCGCCGCGCGCACACAATAGGGTTGGACACGTGGGAACGTCTGCGAAGTGGGAGCGTGGCTCAGTCGTTCAGGACTGGGGCCCGGCGGCAGTGGTCGCGGTGATCCAGCTGGTCGGTAGTTCCGGTGCGAATTCGCATCTAACCGGAGTGCGGTCGCTGGACGCGTTCGCGTATCTGCTGCTACTCGCGGGGCCGATCGCGCTCGGTTTCCGGCGGGTGATGCCCGAACCGGCGCTGCTGGTCGCGTTCGTCGCCACGGTGGCCTACGTACTGGGCGACTACGGGTACGGTCCGATCTTCCTTTCGCTGATCATCGCGTTCCTCTCCGCGGCGATCTACGGATCACGGTGGCGCACATACCCGGTGGTCGCCCTCGGCTATCTGCTGATGGTGTGGCCACTGCCCGCCCTGCTCGGTCGGCATTCCGATGCGTGGCAGATATTCGGGCTGCTGGCCTGGGTCGGAGTGCTGGTCGGGATCGCCGAAGGCGTGCGGCAGCGGCGTGCGGTGGTGCTCGCGCGCAGGCAGCGGGCCGAGGCGGCGCAGCGCGACGAACAGGCTCAGCAGGCCAGGGCCGCGTCCGAGGAGCGGCTGGCGATCGCCCGCGAGCTGCACGATGTTCTCGCGCACAGCCTCTCGCTGATCAATGTGCAGTCGTCGGTGGCGCTCGAGTTGTTCGATCGCAAGCCACAGCAGGCGGCCGCGGCGTTGGCGACCATCAAGACAACGTCGAAAGAGGCACTGACCGAGGTACACACGCTGCTCCACGCGATTCGCAGCGGTGCGGCCGTGGTGCCCGAATACCCGGAACAGGTCGAGGCCAAGGCTGACGCGCCCGCCCCCGCGCGCCCGGCGCCACGCGCTCCCGCACCGACTCTCGACGACCTCGACACACTGCTCGAGCGCACAAGGGCGACCGGACTCGACGTCGACACCAAGATCATCGGCACCCCCAAGAAGCTGCCGAGCGTGATCGATGTGGCGGCGGCCAGGATCGTGCAGGAATCGCTGACCAACGTGGTGCGGCACGCGCCCGGCGCGACGGCGCTGATCACTCTTCGCTACACCCCCGAATCGGTGGACATCACCGTCGACAACACCCGCCCCACCGCAACCGCGGTGCGCACCGGGATCGGCGGCAACGGGATCATCGGGATGCGGGAACGAGCACACGCACTCGGCGGGGCGCTCACCGCCGGACCCCGACCGTCCGGCGGGTTCCGGGTGGCGGCCCGACTGCCCGCTCGACCCGCGACTTCGGCGACAGCTGTCGCGCCGAGCAATGGCACGGAGGCCAGCGCGTGAGTGACCACACCGAACTGCCGCCGATCGGGGCGGGACCCGCGAAGATCCGTCTCCTCGTCGCCGACGATCAGGCGCTCGTGCGCGGCGGATTCGTCGCCCTGCTCGACGCCCAGGACGACATCGAGGTGATCGGCGAGGCCGAGAACGGCGAGCAGGCCGTCCGGATGACCCGGGCGCTGGTCCCCGACGTGGTACTGATGGACATCCGCATGCCGATCCTCGACGGCCTCGCCGCCACCCGCATGATCGCCGACGACACCCAACTCGCGCCGGTCCGCGTCGTCGTCCTCACCACCTTCGAACTCGACGAATACGTCTTCGAGGCGATCCGCGCCGGCGCCGCGGGCTTCCTGGTCAAACACACCGAACCCGCCGACCTGCTCCGCGCCGTCCGCGTCGTGGCCGCGGGCGACGCCCTCCTCTCCCCCGGCGTCACCCGGCGCCTGCTCGCCGAGTTCTCCTCCCACGCCAAACAACCGCCCCCCGCGGCCTTCGCCGAACTCACCGATCGCGAACGCGAGGTGATGACCCTGGTAGCCGAAGGCCTCACCAACGCCGAGATCGGCGCCCGCCTCTACATGTCCCCCGCCACCGCCCGCACCCACGTCAGCCGAATCCTGACCAAACTCTCGGCCCGCGACCGCACCCAACTCGTAGTCATCGCCTACGAATCAGGCCTGGTCCGCCCGGGTTGGCAATAGTCGACTACTTGCCCTGGTCTGCTTGCTTGCGTTCGGAGGCGGAGAAGCGGGCGCGGCGGGCGGCGCCCGCGGGGGCGGCTTGGGCTCGGGCGGAGTAGGCGGAGAGGGCGTCGAAGGCTCCGCGGACGCCGCCTGCGACCGGGGCGTAGGTGATGGCCGAGCCGGGATCGAAGCCGAGGTTGGAGCCGACTTCGACGGCGTCCATGTTCGCGCCGAGGAAGACGAAGGTCCAGTTGTAGACGTCCTGCTGCTGGGTGATCAGTGATTTCACGGCGGCGTGGGTCCATTCGCGGCTGGAATTCTCGTGGCCGTCGGTGAGGACGACGATGATCACGGTGCCGGGACGTTCGTGCTCGGGGCGCTCGGCCAGTTCGCTGCCCACGCTGGTGACGAGCTTGCCGAGCGCGTCGTAGAGCGCGGTCCCACCCCTCGGATGCAAACTCGGCGCCGGCACCTGGGCCAGCGGCACGTTGGAGTAGACAACGTCGTAGGTGGTGTCGAACTGAGCGAGCGTGACCTCGATCTGCTTCGGCACCGCCCGCTGCTGCTCGAAATAGGCGGCCAACCCACCTTCGGTATCGGCCTTGATCGTCTGCATCGACCCGGAACGATCGAGCAGAACGGCAATCAGTGTGCGGTCGGAATCAGTCATGTGCGTGAACACCCCCGTGTCGGTTGGCTAAGCAATTTCCACCGTACGCCGCGAAAACGGCCGGTCGGACCGGCACAAAGAAGTCGCCAAGGAATCGCCAAGGCCGGATTTCTACCTTTCCCACCATGGGACCAGTCCTCGCATTCCACCGCATCTCCAACGCCGATGCAGCGCGCATCACCGCCGACGCCGAAGCCGCGTTCGAACTGCTCGAAGCCGTCGACCGCACCGGCGAACCGATCGGCGACATCGACAAGTCCTGGGATGGACTGCGCTACCTGCTGGCGGCCGCGAAAGTCGACCTCGACCTGCTTGGCGACCTCGACCCGTGGGCGGGCGACGGCGAGCCGCGGGTCTGGACTGCCGACGAGGTGTCCGCCGCGGCCCGCACCCTGGCCTCGACACCGTTCACCGTCCTCGCCGAACACTTCGACCCTGACGACATGGACGACAACGACGTGTACCCGGATATCTGGGACGCCGACTTCTGCCGCGAATTCCTGCGCGAGCACTACGAAGGGCTGTCGACATTCCTGGCCTTCGCCAGTGCGAAGAACTCGCCCGTGCTGAGCAGATTCGAATAGCCACGGCCGGCCTTTCCGCCGAAACCGGTAGCTCCCCATGTTCCTCGGCAGCTTCACGCTGGTGACCGCGGAGTTCCTGCCGCCGGGCGTGCTCACCGCGCTCGCGACCGACCTCGGTGTACCCAAAGGGGTTGTCGGACTGTCGGTGAGTGCCATACCGGCCGGCGGCTCGTACGCGCGGGGACGTACCCCGGATCGGGTCTCGCGGCCGATGTCGCGGCGCGCGCGAAAGACCAGGCTCGAGACATGAACATTTCCGGCACCACGACAACACTGACTCTGCTGGCCGACCACTACGACGGCGGCTGGCACCCATGGCCCTTCTTCTGGATCTTCCCCGTACTCTTCTGGATCGCCGTGATCGCACTGGTCTTCTTCGCCCGCCGACGGTGCGCGGGCCGCGGCGGCGCGGTGGGCGCCCTACGCGAAGGCTTCGCCCGCGGCGAGATCACCGAGACCGACTACCGCACCAGACTCGCGATCCTGAACGAACCGATCCGGAAGAAGTAGCGATGCGGTTCGGCAACGAAGAAGCCCGCCCCCTGATTGCCAGGGGGCGGGCTTTGTCGTTCTGCTGGCTACTCGCCGGAGGCGGCAGCATCAGGGGCGGTGCCCTCTGCTGCTCCGGTGAGGACCACCTCGGGCTTGTCGTCGGTGGCAGAGGCCTTGGTCAGCTTCGTCTTGCCGGTGAAGGTGAACTTGGCATCCTCGCCGAGACCCTCGCCGTTCCAGCCTTCGACGTCGACCATGATGGTCTGGCCTGCGCCGATTTCGCCGAAGAGGATCTTCTCCGACAGCTGATCCTCGATCTCGCGCTGGATCGTGCGACGCAGCGGACGAGCGCCGAGGACCGGGTCGAAACCGCGCTTGGCGAGCAGGCTCTTGGCCTGATCGGTCAGCTCCATGGCCATGTCCTTGTTCTTCAGCTGCTTCGAGACGCGGGCGATCATCAGGTCGACCATCATCACGATCTGTTCGCTCGTGAGCTGGTGGAAGACGATCACGTCGTCGATGCGGTTGAGGAACTCGGGGCGGAAGTGCTTCTTCAGCTCGTCGTTGACCTTGAGCTTCATCCGCTCGTAGTTCGAGCCCTCGGCGTTGGACTGGGTGAAGCCAAGGCCGACCGCCTTGGAGATGTCGGAGGTGCCCAGGTTCGAGGTGAAGATCAGCACGGTGTTCTTGAAGTCGACCGTACGACCCTGACCGTCGGTGAGACGGCCGTCCTCGAGCACCTGCAGGAGGGTGTTGTAGATCTCCTGGTGCGCCTTCTCGATCTCGTCGAACAGCACCACCGAGAACGGCTTGCGCCGCACCTTCTCGGTGAGCTGGCCGCCCTCCTCGTAGCCCACGTACCCGGGAGGGGCACCGAACAGACGAGAAGCGGTGAAGCGGTCGTGGAACTCGCCCATGTCGATCTGGATGAGCGCGTCGTCGTCGCCGAACAGGAAGTTCGCCAGCGACTTGGCGAGCTCGGTCTTACCGACACCAGAGGGGCCGGCGAAGATGAACGAGCCCGACGGACGCTTGGGGTCCTTCAGACCGGCGCGAGTGCGGCGGATCGCCTTGGAGACGGCCTTGACGGCATCCTCCTGGCCGATGATCCGCTTGTGCAGTTCGTCTTCCATGCGGAGCAGACGGGTGGTCTCCTCCTCGGTGAGCTTGAAGACGGGGATGCCGGTCCAGTTGGCCAGCACCTCCGCGATCTGCTCGTCGTCGACCTCGGCCACGACGTCCAGATCACCGGAACGCCACTGCTTTTCGCGCTCGGCACGCTTGGCGACGAGCTGCTTCTCCTTGTCGCGCAGCCGCGCGGCCTTCTCGAAGTCCTGCGCGTCGATAGCGCTTTCCTTCTCCCGGCGCGCATCGGCGATCTTGTCGTCGAAGTCGCGCAGGTCCGGCGGAGCGGTCATCCGGCGGATGCGCATGCGCGCGCCCGCTTCGTCGATCAGGTCGATCGCCTTGTCCGGCAGGAACCGGTCGTTGATGTAGCGGTCGGCCAGGGTGGCGGCGGCCACGAGCGCGCTGTCGGTGATGGAGACCCGGTGGTGCGCCTCGTAGCGGTCGCGCAGACCCTTGAGGATGTCGATCGTGTGCTCGACGGTCGGCTCGCCCACCTGCACCGGCTGGAAACGGCGTTCCAGCGCGGCATCCTTCTCGATGTACTTGCGGTACTCGTCGAGGGTGGTGGCACCGATGGTCTGCAGCTCGCCACGGGCCAGCTTCGGCTTCAGGATCGAGGCCGCGTCGATGGCGCCTTCGGCAGCACCCGCGCCGACGAGCGTGTGCAGCTCGTCGATGAACAGGATGATGTCGCCGCGGGTGTTGATCTCCTTGAGCACCTTCTTGAGGCGCTCTTCGAAGTCACCGCGGTAGCGACTGCCCGCGACCAGGGAGCCCAGGTCGAGGGTGTAGAGCTGCTTGTCCTTGAGGGTTTCGGGGACCTCGCCGTTGACGATGGCCTGCGCGAGACCTTCGACGACCGCGGTCTTACCGACACCGGGCTCGCCGATCAGCACCGGGTTGTTCTTGGTGCGGCGGCTCAGCACCTGCATGACGCGCTCGATTTCCTTCGAGCGGCCGATGACCGGGTCGAGCTTGCCCTCGAGCGCGGCCTGAGTGAGGTTGCGGCCGAACTGGTCGAGCACGAGCGACGTGGACGGGGTACCCGCCTCGCCGCGCGGACCGGCGCCCTCGACGGGCTCCTTGCCCTGGTACCCGGACAGCAGCTGGATGACCTGCTGACGGACACGGTTGAGGTCGGCGCCGAGCTTGACCAGCACCTGGGCCGCGACGCCCTCGCCCTCGCGGATGAGGCCGAGCAGAATGTGCTCGGTACCGATGTAGTTGTGGCCGAGCTGCAGCGCTTCGCGCAAGCTCAGCTCCAGCACCTTTTTGGCACGCGGGGTGAAGGGGATGTGACCGGACGGCGCCTGCTGGCCCTGCCCGATGATCTCCTCGACCTGGCTACGCACACCCTCCAGCGAGATACCAAGCGACTCCAGCGACTTCGCCGCCACGCCCTCGCCCTCGTGGATCAACCCAAGCAGGATGTGCTCGGTGCCGATGTAGTTGTGGTTGAGCATCCGGGCCTCTTCTTGGGCCAGGACAACGACACGCCTCGCGCGGTCGGTGAACCTCTCGAACATCGCTCCCTCACTCTCCTGCTCCGACATTCTGGCAACAGACGCCGCAGTATGCTCGATACAACCTAGGGCGTCGGACCGACAAGTTTCGTCGTCAGCCTGCCATGAAGCCCGGGGGTTGCGGCCCCCGCCATCCACTCTAGTTGGCAGGGGATTCCGCCGCCGCCGGTCCACCCTATTGGGAACCGGCGACAACATGGTCACTCACTGACAACGCGCACGTCGCGGCATTCGTTTCCGCTCGAGTTTTGCCTACAGCGAAATCGCGCCGAGGGAGCTCATCCGGTGAATGGTGGGACGAATTCGCATGGCACCGCGGCCTGCCTGGCGGGATCGAGGGCGTTGAGGACGTAGCCGGCCGCGCGCGGACTACCCGCGATGGCCAGGTGTTCGGAGTAGTCCTGCGCGCAACCGTCCTGCACGACGATCGAGGTGGCGGTCAGCCCGGGGACCAGGCCGGAGGTGTGCGGGACGACCAGCTCGTCGATGGCGGAGACGATGTTGGTGTAGCTGACGCGCGGGTCGTACACACCGTCGGCGTTGAGCGCGGTCATGAACGGCGAGCCGGTGAACATCTGCCCGCAGGCCTGACACAGCGACGAGCTGACCGCGTCGAAGGCGGGTCCCGCGCCGAGGGCCCGGCTGAAGGTGGCGATATCGCCCGCCCCGAACGCGTTGGTGCCGAGCCAAGGCGGCGCGATCCCGACCAGCTTGCCGACCTTGTCCGCGCCACCGAGCCGCTTGATGTAGTAGTTGCCGACGATATTGCCCTGCGAATGGGCGATCAGGTCGACGCGCGCGGCACCGGTACGGGCGAGCACACCGTCGACGAAAGCGGAAACCTCGGCGGCGCTCTGCTCGATGGGCCGCATGCCGCCGATCGCCGAGACGGGCCACGGGAGGGCGTAGGCCCCGTAGGTGAGGCTGAAGACGCAATAGCCCTCGTTGGCCAGCAGCGGAGCGTATACGCCCCAGTTCGTCTGCGCCCCGCCGCCGGTGCCGTGCAGCAGGACCACCGGGTCGGGATGCTCGGGCGAGGGGACGCAGGCCGGGTCGTTCGCGCCGGGGAGCGAGCCGCCCGGGTTCGTGAGTTCCGGGGGAATTCCGGCGAAGAAGTTGTAGTCGACCGGGAGGGGCTGGGCCGACGCGGTGGCGGGCAGGCAGGCGAGCATGGCCGCCGCGGCCAGCACCAGAAGCGAACTACGTCGCATGAACGACTCCTCACTAGAACGTGTTCCACTTATCATGGAACACGTTCTAGTGATCGCGTGGCACTACCGGCCGGAAATCATCGACATCGGCGCCGCGACCGCGTCGGTGGTCGAACTCGACTTGCCCTGCTGCACGCCCGCCGCGAACAGCGCACCACACAGCACCAGGAACGCGGCCGTGTGCAGCACCGCGCGGACGATGTTCCAGCGAACCCAGGTCGCCTCGAAATCCGCACGGACAGCGGCGGTGTCGACGATCGACGCCGGGTCGCCCGCGGCGGCGAGCGCATCGTTGAGCGGCACGTTCAGCCCCACGGTGACGCCGAACCCGATCACGTTGAGCACCAACGCGATTCCGATCCAGATCAGTGTCGCGCGCTGGTCGCTACCCAGGTGCAGCACCGCCGCGAGCGCGGTGAAGCCGACCGTGCCCATGAAGCCGAACATGAACCAGGGGTTGATGATCACGACGTTGATCTTCTGCATCACGTCGATCAGCGTGCGGTCGTCGGTGCGGGCCAGCGCGGGCATCACCGAGATCGCGTAGGCGTAGAACACCCCCGCGATGAGCCCCGTACTGAGCACGGCGAGCACCATGGTGGCCATCCGGACTGCGAACATGCGATGTCTCCTGACTCGTGGCCCGGAGCTTGAATCCCGCGCTCCGGTGATACGAGTAAGTCAACCGCCCAGCGCCCGTCCGCGACATAGTTCAGGCGCTCACCGACCTACGCGAGCGTCGCGCTCACAAATCGTGGTCGGATATCATGCCGCTCTGCATGGCCAAGGCAGCCAGTCGGGTTCGCTTCTGGTTCTGCGGCAGATTCTCGACGCCGAACTTCGCGAACAGGGCCCGCAGATGAGTTTTGATCGCGTCGATGGAGAGGAACAATTCCTCGGCGATCTGCTGATTCGACGCGGGCGTCGCGAAACCGGTGCCGTGTTTGTACGGACGGCACAGCGCGATCAGCACCGCCCGCTGGGTATCGGTGAGTGAGCGCATCGTGGGGATGGACCCGGAGGCGGTATGGGTCGCGTCGTCCACGACACCGCCGAAATCGAAGAAATGCACGAGCGTTGTCCCGACCCGAATCCGGTCACCGGGACTCAGCCGGCGCCGCCCGACCAGGCGCTCGCCGTTGACGAAGGTGCCGTTGCGTGACAGTCCGTCGTCGATGATGGTCCAGTGCGCACCGAGATGCTCGACGGCAGCGTGCAGACGCGAAACCTCGGCGTCCCAGCCCAGCACCAGATCGGCCTGCACATTGCGCCCGATCGTGACGCGCTGCTGCCCGGCCTCCAAGGCCAATTCATGCTGCTTACCGGTGTCATCGGTGTACCGCAGGAAAGAGCTCACTGCGCAACACCGCCGGATACTCGAAACGCCTTGTGCACGGCCATCAGTCTACGTCCCGACACCCCACACCCGGCACAACACCGGCCCCTTGTTCCCCTACCGAACGCAACCCCCACGCCCCGACCCTGAGGAGGGGCAGGCAGGCGAAGCCTGCCGTTCGCGGCCGTCCCGTCGTTGAGGTGCCGTTGCGTAGGCGACGAAGGAGCAAGCAACGGTGCCTCAACGACGGGACCGGCGGGGCCGCGAACCACGCGGCGCCCGCGCCGCCAAAGAATCAGCTCTTGCCGACCTCTTTGTTGTACGCATCGGTGATTTCCGCCGAGATACGACCGCGGGCCGAGACCTTGTGGCCCTTACGCCGAGCCCATTCGCGAATTGCGGCGCTCTGTTCACGGTCCATGGAAACGCGGCTCTTGCCCTGCGGCGCGGGTGCACCGGCAGCCTTCACCCGGCGACGGCCACTCACCCGGCGGGCGTTGGCGACCCACTCGTCCAGGCCTTCGCGCAAGCGCGCCGCATTTGCGTCCGACAGATCGATCTCGTACGACACCCCATCGATAGCGAACTCGATGGTCTCGTCCGCGATGGACTCACCGTCGACATCGTCGATCAGGCTAACGGTGACCTTCTTTGCCATGAGATGAACGTCCTCTCGAAATCGTCAAGCCTGCCTCCAGGCCGAATACCCGAGGCAAGAATACCCCGAAATGCTAAATTTCCAACATGGGGACTTCACCCCATGAATTCACTGGTCAGCGACTACTCGGCCGGACAATGGGGAACAGGATCGTTTCCCGGATTCCCGAACCCGTGAGAGCCATCAACAAGCGGTCGATTCCCATACCGGTTCCGGTGGTCGGCGGCATGCCGTGTTCCATCGCGGCGAGGAAGTCTTCATCGAGCACCATAGCCTCGTCATCGCCTGCCGCGGCCAACCGCGCCTGGTCGACGAAGCGTTCCCGCTGGATCACCGGATCCACCAGTTCCGAATAGCCCGTTGCCAACTCGAAGCCGCGAACATAGAGGTCCCACTTCTCGGTGACACCGGGCTTGCTGCGATGCTGACGGGTCAGCGGTGAAGTCTCGACCGGGAAGTCGCGAACGAAAGTCGGTGCGTAGAGCTTGTCGCCATACGCGTGCTCCCACAGTTCTTCGACCAGTTTCCCGTGACCGTAGCCCTTGCCGGAAGGAATTTCCAGACCTACCCGATCGGCGAGTGCGAGCAATTCCTCGACCGTGGTTTCCGGAGTCACCTCGACACCGATCGACTCCGACAGCGAGGGATACATCTCGACGGTCGTCCACTCGCCACCGAGATCATATTCAGTGCCGTCGGCGAGTGTCACCAGAAGGGTGCCGAATGCCTCTTGCGCGACCTCCTGGATCAATTCCCGGGTCATCGTCGCGGAATCGTCATACGTGCCGTAGGCCTCGTAGGTTTCCAGCATCGCGAACTCGGGCGAATGCGTCGAGTCGGCGCCTTCGTTGCGGAAGTTCCGGTTGATCTCGAAGACCTTCTCCAGGCCACCGACCACGCAACGCTTGAGGAACAGCTCCGGCGCGATCCGCAGGAATAGGTCCATGTCGAGCGCATTGGAATGGGTGACGAACGGGCGCGCGGCGGCGCCACCGTGGATCGTCTGCAGCATCGGCGTCTCGACCTCGAGGAAACCGCGGCGCTCGAGCGCGTTGCGCAGCGCGCGGACCACATTCACGCGGGTCCGGGCCATTTCCCTGGCCTCCGGACGCACGATCAGGTCGACATAGCGCGCACGGACGCGCGACTCCTCGTTCATCTCCTTGTGCGCTACCGGCAGCGGGCGCAGCGACTTGGCCGCCATCGACCAGGAATCGGCCATCACGCTCAATTCACCGGTGCGCGAGGAGATGACCTCGCCGTGCACGAACACGAAGTCGCCGAGGTCGACATCGGCCTTCCAGGCCGCCAGCGCGTCGGCGCCGACACCGTTGAGGCTGATCATCGCCTGCAGCTTGGTGCCGTCACCTTCCTGCAGCGTGGCGAAGCACAGCTTGCCGGTATTCCGGACGAAAATGACGCGGCCCGCGATACCGGCCTGCAGACCGGTCTGGGTGTCGGCTTCCAGATCCGGGTAGGCGGCACGGATTTCGGCCAGCGTGTGGGTGCGCGGCACCACCACGGGATAGGCCTCACCACCGGCGGTGAGCAGCCGCTCGCGCTTGTCCCGGCGAATCCGCATCTGCTCGGGAACATCGATGTCCACAGCGGATGTGGCGGCGCGGCCGGGTGCGGCGGGGTTAGGAGTGCTCACATCCGACAACATTAGCGGTCGCCGGAAAGGGTTTTGCCGCTCCCCCGCCTCACCGCCTCCCCCGTCCATGAATTGTGAAGTGCCTCACCGATTTCGTCAGGACATGGGTAACTCCCCAACCACCTCGGAGTCGTCGGGCGCATGACGTGAGACCAAGGGCGAACCCCGCGAATTCGCGAACGGCACGCTGAATTCGCGGAGCGGCGAGGGAGCTTACAGGGAGGCCAGTGCGTCGACCTCGCGGGCGAAATGCGGGACGCCGACGCCGACGGTCAACAGCCCGGCCGACTTCAGTGCCTGGTAACCGCCGATCACATCGCTGGCCCGGTGCAGTCCCAACTCCTGCAACGCGGCAGCAGCCAAACTCGACGTGTACCCCTCCGAGCAGAAGATGATCCATTCCACATCGTGGTCGACGGCGAGCGACAACCGTGCCGACGAGGTGGGATCCAGCCGCCATTCCAGGACATTCCGCTCGATCACCAGCGCACCGGGCAGCGATCCTTCGCGGACTCGCTGGGCGGCCGGTCGGATGTCGACCAGAATCGCGCCACGCTCCAGCGCGGCGGCCACGTCGTACACATACACCCGGTGCAATCGCGCGCGAGCGTTCTCGAGCATCTGATCAATCGTCAAACGGCTCATCACAGATCACCTTCGGGCTGGTCGGTGAGGACGGTTTTGGTGCGGCGCAGCGTGCCGTGACCCGTCACTTCGTAATACGACATCGCCGACAACGGCGGGGAATAGGCGTGCACGCTCAAGGTGGGATCCAGCGGGCCGACGGATTCGGCGGCGGCGGGCGCCCGCACCACGTCGTGCACCCAGCCGATCGGGAACGACGCCTGATCACCCGCGGCGAGCGTGCGCCTGCGTAACTCGGTGCCATTCCAGCGGTATTCCGAAAGCGCGCCGCTGAGCACGGTGAGGGCGCCGAGCGAGCCGGCGTGATCGTGTAAATCGGTGAATTTGCCCGGCGTCCAACTGATCAGCCAGACATCGACCTCGTCGTCGTGCGAAAGGCGGGCCGCCCAGCGCTCTTCGGTCGGCCAGATGCCGTCGGCCGGAAGGAGATGGTCATAGCGTCCGGAAAGGACGTCTTCGGCGGCTTCGTCGGTGAGTCGCAGCAGGTCAGCGGGACGCAGCCGGGTCGGAAGGGCCGAGGCGATCGCCCGGTCGAGCGGGGGCGTCGCGGAGTATTCGTCCCGTGCGGACGGAAGGGAAAGGACAGAAGAACGCATGAGCGCATCTCCAGGAGGTGAGAAATCGGTCGAGGGAAAACGTCAGCCTCGAACGGTCGAGGCAGATTAGCCTCGACAACACTCCTGGGTGCTCACACGGAAGATCACGAGCAATAGCTTAGCAGACGCTATTTCTTGTTGCGCTCGTAGACATGGCGCAGGCCGGTCAGCGTGAGGTGCGGGACGTGGGAATCGATGGTCTCCGACTCCGGCACGATCAGCGGTGCGCCCGCCCCCGTGGCCACGACGGTGACATCGGTACCGGCGAACGCGTCGAATTCGTCGCGGATGCGATCGACCAGCCCGTCGACCAGGCCGGCGAAGCCGAAGATCGCACCGGACTGGATGCACTCCATGCTGTTCTTGCCCACCACCGAACGCGGCCGCGCCAGCTCGACGCGGCGCATCGCGCTGCGTTCCACCAGCGCTTCGGCGGAGATCTCCACCCCGGGCGCGATCACGCCACCGAGGAATTCCCCTTTGGCCGAGACCAGGTCGACGCAGATCGCGGTGCCGAAATCGACGACGATCGCGGGCCCACCGAAGCTACGGAAAGCCGCGAGGCAGTTGACGATGCGGTCGGCGCCGACTTCCTTCGGATTGTCGACCAGCAGCGGAATACCTGTTCGCACACCGGGTTCCACCAGTACGTGCGGCACATGCGACCAGTACCGCGCCAGCATGGCGCGTAGTTCGCGCAGTACCGGCGGCACGGTGGACAGCGCCGAGACGCCGACGACCTGGTCGATGTCCGCGCCGACCAGGCCGCGCACCTGCATCGCGAACTCGTCGGCGGTGATCAGCGGATTGGTGTGAATTCGCCAGTGCCGCACCAGTTTCGCGTGTTCGCCGCTGCCGGAGAACAGGCCGAGTTCGATCCCGGTGTTGCGGACATCGATCGTCAGCAGCATCGCGCTAGCCCCCCGCCCCGCTCAGACGAACGACAGTGAGCGCGGCGAGGTGAGGCCGGAGCCCTCCGGTGCGTGCGCGGGGTCGCTGCCCAGCTCCACCGGACGGTTGTGGTCGTCGACGAAGACGACCTTGGGGTCGTAGTCGCGGACCTCGGCCTCGTCCATCTGGCCGTAGGCGATGAGGATGACCAGGTCACCGGGGTGCACGAGGTGGGCGGCGGCGCCGTTGATGCCGATCACGCCCGAACCGCGCTCGCCGGCGATCACGTAGGTCTCGAGGCGGGCGCCGTTGTCGATGTCGACGATGCAGACCTGCTCACCCTCGAGCAGGTCGGCGGCGTCGAGGAGGTCCTGGTCGACGGTCACCGAGCCGACATAGTGCAGATCGGCGTGGGTCACGGTGGCACGGTGGATCTTCGACTTCATCATGGTGCGCAACATCGTCGTCGCCTTTCAGTGCGCCTGCGAGGCAGGCAGGGAGTTCGCGTCGGGGTGCCCGTCGATCTGGGCGCCGAGCACTACGGGGGCATTGTCGATCAGGCGGGTGTCGCCGACTCTGGCGGCGACCAGCAGGCGGGCATTGCCCGCGGTGGGCGCGGGACCCAGGTTCGAGTCGCGCAGTTCGAGGTAGTCGACATCGAGGCCGTCGACCGCGTCGAGGACCGAACGGGCGGTCTGGACAACCGCGTCCGCGCCGAGGCCCGCGGCGTGGCGACCCGCGGCGAGCGCGGCCGACAGGGCAAGTGCCGACTCGCGCTGGGTGGCGTCGAGGAAGCGGTTGCGCGAGGAGAGGGCGAGGCCGTCGGGCTCGCGGACCGTCGGGTAGGCGACGATCCTCGCGTCCATGTTCAGGTCGCGCACCATCTGCCGGATCAGCGTGAGCTGCTGGTAGTCCTTCTCACCGAAGTACGCCTCCGAGGCATGGGTGATGTTGAGCAGCTTCGCGACCACGGTGAGCATGCCCGCGAAATGCGTTGGCCTGCTGCCACCTTCGAGCTCGGCGCCGAGCGGGCCTGGCTGGATGGTGGTCCGCATCCCGTCCGGGTACATGTCGGACACGCTCGGGGCGAAGACCAGGTCGACACCCTCGGTGCGGAGCAGTTCGAGGTCGGCGTCGAGGGTGCGCGGATAGGCGTCGAGGTCCTCGTTCGCGCCGAACTGCAGCGGATTGACGAAGACCGAGACGATCACGACCTGATTGTTGAGCTTGGCCTGCCGGACCAGCGCGAGGTGGCCTTCGTGCAGCGCGCCCATGGTCGGCACGAAACCGACGGTGCGACCGGCGCCGCGCAGTGCCTTGGCGACCGTGTCGAGCACCTCGGGGTTGTGATGCACGGTCAGCACGCCTGCCTTGAAGGCGCCGGTGGCGCGCGCGCCGCCCTGGTGGTGGTGCACTTCTCGGGGTTCCATCAGTGGCCTTTCTTGGCGAGGAGCTCCAGCAGTGCCGGATCGGTTTGTGCGAGTTCGGCGGTGCGCAGCGAGTTCGCGCGGTAGGCCTGCGCCAAGCGGTCGTCGACCTGCTCGAGCGCGGCGAGGTGGGCGGCGACGGCGTCGACATCGCCGCGGGCGACCGGGCCGGTCAGTGCGGCCTGGCCGCGGCGCAGCGCGTTGTCGAGGGCGGCCGAGGCCAGCGGGGCGAGCAAGCGTTCGGCGAGGCCGCCGGGCTGGTCGTCGACCAGCGGCTGGCCGAGCAGACCGGGGCCGGACAGCGATTCACGCAGGGCCGCGACGGCGTCGACGATGACCGTGACCAGGTGATTGCTGCCGTGGGCGAGGGCCGCGTGATAGAGGGAGCGCTGGTCTTCCTCGACCCGGACCGGTTCGCCACCCATCTCGATCACCAGCGCCTGCGCGATGGCGTAACCGACCTCGTCGGCGGCGGTGACGCCGAAACAGGCATTGGCCAGGCGGGCGATGTCCTCGTCGTGGCCGGTGAAGGTCATGGCGGGGTGGATAGCGAGACCGAGCGCGCCCTGTTTCGTCAGCGGTTCGAGAATCGCGACGCCGTTCGCGCCGGAGGTGTGCACGACGATGGTGCCGGGGCGGACCACGTTCGCACCGGCGAGCCCGCGGACCAAGCCGGCCAGCTCGGCATCGGGGACCGCGAGCAAGAGCAGTTCACTGCGCTGGGCGATCTGCTCGATCGGCAGGATCTGGGCTTCGGGCAGCCGGGTGTGGGCACGATGCACCGAGACATCGGAGATCGCGGCGGCACCGAAGACCACATGGCCGGCTCGCTCGAGCGCGACGCCGAGTGCGGAACCCACCCGTCCCGCCGAGACGATTCCTACCGTCAGTCGTGCGGGCGCTGGGTCGACACTCGTTTTCGCGCCATCAGGGTTGACACTTCTCGAGGTCAACGTTGTCCTCTCGATTTGCGTTCCAGTCCCGCGGTGCGGGTACCAGACGTTCGCTTCGAGGATAGAGGAGGCGCCACATGGTCGGCCATAGCCCCGCCCGTGATCTGCGGCTCAGTTCCGCCGGCGAAACCAGGTGTTGCGTCAGCGGGTGGACTCGGATTCGAGGTTGGCCATGATGTCGGCCACCGAGAGGCGGGTGGTGCCTTCGGTTTCCGCGCGGCGGCGTCGGCGGGAGCTGGTGCCGACCGAGGGGGCCTTGTCGGGGCGGGTCGCCGGGGGCTGGGCGGGCTCCGCCGCGGCAGCGGGTGCCGGCGCCGGTTCGGGCGTGACGGCCGGCGCCGGGGTCGGCTCGGCCGGGGCGGGCTCAGGGGTAGCCGGGGTGGGCTCGGGGGCAGCGGCCGCGTCGCCGTTCGTGGTGGACTCGGCCGGGAGGACGGTGTCCGAGACCTTGCGGGTATTCGGTGAGGACAGGCGAGGCGGCGGGGTCTTGCCCGACGACTTCGGCGCGGGCTGGGGAGCGGCCGCGGCCTGGGTTTCGGCGTATTCGTCGAGCTGGACGGCCGAGGTCTCGGCGGTGACCGGATCGTCGTAGGGGTCGGCGAAGTTGGCCGAAACCGGTTGCATGAAGACGGGTTTCAGTGCGCTGGGGGGTTGCTGCCACGGGCCGAACCAGGCAGCGGTGGCATCCTCGGGGCTATCGTCGAAATCGTGGTCGGGCTCGTCGAAGGCGTTGAAGCCACCGGCGGGCAACGCGTCGATCCGCACGGCGTCGGCCTGCAACGCGACCTGCTCGTCGGGCAGAGCGCCGTCGAAGAGGACCTGCAGGTTCTGGCGAAGCAGGGTCAGCTCGGCGCGCAGTGCCGCGATTTCGGAGGAGTCGGCGCCGACTTCGGCGCGGACCCGCGCCTCGACGCCCATCTCGTACTCACGCCGGGCGTTGATCTCACGCTCGAGCTGCAACTCGTACACCGTCTGGAGATCGCGCACCTTCGCCTTGTCGACAGCCGCGTCCTTGCGGTAACGCGTTGCCGCGAGCGCACCGATGACCGCCGCCCACAGGGCCGCTACCAGGCCGATCCTGACGTACTGGACGTTTTCGCTGAAGATCAGGAAAACGCTGGCCGTCAGGCCGAGGAGGATGAGGAAACCGACGAAGAATTTTCCCGCGTCGTCCCGCCGTCGTCGGGGCGCCGTGCTGCGGGAGGGTGAAACCATGAGGGCCAGGGTAGCCGGAATCGGCTGGTCGGCCCACCAAAGGTCGCGGTGATTCCATTCGCAAGTTGCTATGTAGTAGCGGGATCGTCGGTCGGGTCCTCGGGCGCCCGGCAGCAATACTCCAGCCACAAAGCCGCAGCAACCAGGGCCGAACCGGCCAGCAGGCCGACCACCGCTCCCGGCGAATCGGCGGCAGCCGCCGTCACGGTCCCGCGCTGTGGGAAAACCCACAGCAGGAAACCCAGCCACACACCGGCGGCCAGCGAACCCACCTGCAGCGACGCCTTCGCCAGCGCCACACCTCTGGCGACGTTGATCGGATGCATCTGGCCCGAGCCGTCGCCGATCTGCTCATCGGCGATCTTGGCCTTGATCGCGAATCCCAGCGCCGCCTCGATCGCGGCGACCGGCAGCAGCGAAGCGCCCGCGGCCACCGAGATCGACGGGAAGCTGGAATAGGCGAACCGGGTGGCGATCCAGGCGACCGCGGCGGCCACGACCACGTTCAGCGCGAGGTCGAGTACCCGGGTGGGTTTCAGCACGGGCGGGCGCTTTCGTCGCGTAGCACCAGATCGGTGCGGACCACGCCGTCCTTTTCGGAACGGTCGAGTTCGGCGAGCAACTCCGCGATCGGGCGGTCGGTGCCGTCGACGAGAAGGCGTGCGGACGGGTCGACAGCCAGCCACGGGATCAGCACGAAGGCCCGGTTGTGGGCTTGCGGGTGCGGGAGGATCAGCGCGGGGTCGGTGTCGCGGGCGATGGCGGTGCCGGTGTTGTCGACGCACTGGACCACGTCGACGTCGAGCGTGCGCGCGCCCCAGCGGACCTCACGGACACGGTGCGCGGATTGCTCGAGTTCCTGACCGAATCGCAGCCACGCGTAGTCATCGAACGCCGAATCTTGCGCTACGACAACGGCATTGAGGTAGTCGTCCTGGTCGACCCCACCCCACGGCGCGGTGGTGTACACGGGCGACACCGCAATGACCCGGTCCCCCAGCGCAGCCAGCACGCTGCGCAGATGCGCGAGCCGATCGCCCAGATTCGAGCCGATCGAGAGCACCGCGCGAGTCATCGCCGCGACTCCGGAACCACCGTGCGATACCGCGTCGCCACTACGCGCACGTCCTCGAAGGTGTGCGGGATCGGCGCCGAAGGCTTGTGCACAACCACCTCCACCGCCTCGACCCGCGGGTCGGCCATCACGTCGTCGGCGATCTCGGAGACCACCGTTTCGATCAGATCGCGCGGCGGACCGGTGACGATGCGCACCGCGCGCTCGGCGAGCGCGCCGTAGTCGACGGTGTCGGCGAGGTCGTCGGAGGCAGCGGCCGAGGCGAAATCCGTCCAGACTGTCAGGTCGACAACGAACTCCTGGCCGTCACGGCGCTCGAAATCGAACACACCGTGCCTGCCGAACGCACGCAGCCCACGCAGCTCGATCCGCGAGGAAGCGGGCCTGCCTGCGGGTGGCGGCAGAAGGGGTGAGTTCATCGGATGGCTCCTCGGACGGTGACCGCACTCGATGGGCGGGCTTCACAGGCAGTTCGGACGGAGCGGACGCCGCCACCGGCACTCGGCGAGGGGCCGGCCGCCGGGCGCGGTGTGTGGTCAGCGGTGGCGGTCACCGTGCTGCTCCGCGCGCGGCCGCGGTGCGAAGTTCGGCGGCACCGTGCCAGGCGTCGACGACAGCGATGGCGTCGAGGGAGGCTCGGACGTCGTGAACTCGCACGCCCCAGGCGCCGTTGGTGGCGGCGAGGGCGGAGAGGGTGGCGGTGGCGGTTTCGCGGCCGTCGGGGGGCCGGGGGCCGGAATCGTCGGCAAGGAGGGCGCCGAGGAAGCGTTTGCGAGAGGCGCCGATCAGGATGGGGAAGCCATCCGCGCGCAGTTCGGGAAGGGCGGCCAGGAGTGCCCAGTTGTGGTCGGCGTTCTTGGCGAAGCCAAGTCCTGGGTCGAGGATCAGGCGGTCCGGGGTCACGCCTGCGGCGACGGCCAGGTCGACCTGGGTGGCGAGTTCGGCGCGGACCTCGGCGACCACGTCGTCGTAGTGGTCGGCGGGGCCGGTGTGGCGGTAGTCGGCTGCGGCACGCCAGTGCATGAGGATCCACGGCACGCCCGCTTCGGCGACGACCTTCACCATGTTCGGGTCGGCGCGACCACCGGAGACGTCGTTGACGATCGAGACACCCGCCGCCAGCGCGGCCTCGGCGACCTCGGCGCGCATCGTGTCGACACTGGTCGGCACACCGGCGGCGACCAGTCCGCGGATCACCGGAGCGACCCGGGCGGCTTCGGCGGCGGGGTCGACCCGGTCGGCACCCGGCCTTGTCGATTCACCACCGACGTCGACGATGTCGGCGCCCGCCTCGTACAGCTCGACCCCGTGCGCGATCGCGAGTTCGGGATCGAGATAGCGACCGCCGTCGGAGAAGGAATCAGCAGTCACATTGACGACGCCCATGACCACGCAGGAGCGGTGGTCACGGGCAGTCACCAGTGGCTCGCTCATTTGCGCAGGATCAGGTCCAGCGCCTCGGATCGCGAGGCGGAGTCGGTTTGCAGCTGGCCGCGCACCGCCGAGGTGGTGGTGCTGGCGCCGGGCTTGCGGATTCCCCTCATGGCCATGCACAGGTGCTCGGCCTCGATCACCACGATCGCGCCGCGCGGATCCAGTCTGCGCATCACGGCGTCGGCGATCTGGCTGGTCAGCCGCTCCTGCACCTGCGGGCGCTTGGCGTAGAGATCGACGACGCGGGCCAGCTTCGACAGGCCCGTCACGCGGCCGTGCGGGCCGGGGATGTAGCCGACGTGCGCGACGCCGTGAAACGAGACCAGGTGGTGCTCGCAGGTGGAGAACATCGGGATGTCGCGAACCAGCACGAGTTCCTGGTGACCCTCGTCGAAGGTGGTCGCCAGCACCGCGTCGGGCTCGGTATAGAGCCCCGCGAACATCTCCCGGTAGGCACGTGCCACCCGCGCCGGCGTATCGAGCAGACCGGGGCGGTCGGGGTCCTCACCGACCGCGATCAGCAGCTCGCGAACCGCGTTCTCGGCACGCGGCTGATCGAACGGCAAACCGGTCGCCAGCGCCGTCAGCACCGACGGGCTCGTCGCACCCAGCTCACCTGCCGGATCGAGATCCTGCTTGTTGGCCGACAACTTCTCCGCACCTCCGTGATATTGGCGGCTGGCGCCGCAGGTTCTCGGCCCTGTACCCCGCCTCTTCGCTCCCTCCGGGTACTCCTTCGTCGCACCCTCCGGTCAGTCCAGAGGCGGGCGGGTGCGAGAACCAGAGCCGAAAAAGCCGGCGACCACCCGACAATCGATGGCCGAGCGTAATCCGAGAACCACTGCCGAACGCCGAAGTTATCCGGCGTTCGACGTTCGAGCGTAGTTGGCCACCGGTCACTGACGGCCGTTCGGCCCTTCCCATTCCTTGTTCTCCGGATCGGCGTCACGCACCGGGGGCTGCGGCTGGGCGCCCCACGGCTGGAAACCGTCGTTGGCGTGCCGCGGCTGCTGCTGCTCGGGTCGACCCCAGGCACTGCCCTGGTCTGGCTGCTGAGGCGGCTGCTGCTGCTGAGGCGGCTGCTGCTGCTGAGGTGCCTGCTGCTCCTCGCGCGGCGGCCAACCCGGAGCCGACCATCCGGCCGGCGCGCCGTAGTCGGGCCGCGAACCGTGCGTCCCCGACTGCCGCGGGAACGCCTGGGTCGGCGCGGCGGGCAACGGGTAACCGGCGGCGGGCGGCGCGGGCTGGCCGTACGGCTGACCCGGGTACCCGTTGGGATCGACCGGCGGTGCGCCGTTGGGCACCGGCACCGGCGCGGGCGGCACCGGCGGCCACGGCTCGCCGCGCTCGACGGCCAGCTCGCCCGGGGTCTTCACCGGCGGCTTGTCCGACGGGTGCCGATCACCGAAATCGTTGAACGCGGTGATCCGCGGACGCTTCTCGACACCGGCCAGGATCTTCTCGAGATCCTTGCGGTGCAGCGTTTCGCGCTCGAGCAGCGCGGTCGCCAAGGTGTCGAGCTGTTCGCGGTATTCGCTGAGGATGGACCAGGCCTCGGTGTGCGCGGCCTCGATGAGGTTGCGCACCTCCTCGTCGATCTCGCGGGCGACCTCGTGCGAGTAGTCGGGCTGCACGCCCATCGAACGGCCGAGGAATGGGTCGCCCTGCTCCTGGCCGTAGCGCACGGCGCCGAGGCGGGCACTCATGCCGTACTCGGTGACCATGCCGCGGGCGATCTTGGTGGCCTGGTCGATATCGGAGGACGCGCCGGTGGTCGGCTCGTGGAACACCAGCTCCTCGGCGGCCCGGCCACCCATCGCGAAGACCAGCCGGGAGATCATCTCCGAGCGGGTCATCAGGCCCTTGTCGTCCTCGGGCACCGTCATGGCGTGACCACCGGTGCGGCCGCGGGCCAGGATGGTGACCTTGTAGACGGGCTCGATATCGGGCATCGCCCAGGCCGCCAGGGTGTGGCCGCCCTCGTGGTAGGCGGTGATCTTCTTCTCGTGCTCGCTGATGATGCGGCTCTTGCGGCGCGGGCCGCCGATCACCCGGTCGACCGATTCCTCGAGCGATTCGCCGGTGATGACCGAACCGTTCTCGCGGGCGGTGAGCAGCGCGGCCTCGTTGATGACATTGGCCAGATCGGCGCCGGACATGCCGACGGTGCGCTTGGCCAGACCCTCGAGATCGGCGTCCTGCGAGATCGGCTTACCCGCCGAGTGCACCCGCAGGATCGCGCGGCGACCGGCCAGGTCGGGGTTGCCGACCGGGATCTGCCGGTCGAACCGGCCGGGGCGAAGCAGCGCGGGGTCGAGGATGTCGGGCCGGTTGGTGGCCGCGATCAGGATGATGTTGGAGCGATCGCCGAAGCCGTCCATCTCGACGAGCAGCTGGTTCAGCGTCTGCTCACGCTCGTCGTGACCGCCGCCGAGGCCCGCACCGCGCTGGCGGCCGACCGCGTCGATCTCGTCGACGAAGATGATGCAGGGGCTGTTCTGCTTGGCCTGCTCGAACAGGTCGCGCACCCGGGAGGCGCCGACACCGACGAACATCTCGACGAAGTCCGAGCCGGAGATGGTGAAGAACGGCACCCCCGCCTCGCCCGCGACCGCGCGGGCCAGCAGCGTCTTACCGGTTCCGGGCGGCCCGTAGAGCAGTACGCCCTTGGGGATCTTCGCGCCGAGTGCCTGGTAGCGGGCTGGATTC
The DNA here is from genome assembly GCF_054031145.1 of Nocardia sp. FBN12. Lineage (NCBI taxonomy): Bacteria > Bacillati > Actinomycetota > Actinomycetes > Mycobacteriales > Nocardiaceae > Nocardia > Nocardia sp. FBN12. The sequence continues at coordinate 6,436,674 of NZ_CM132926.1, read as the reverse complement.
TGCAGGAAATCCTTGATCTCGTACAGCTCTTCGACGGCCTCGTCGGCACCGGCCACGTCGGAGAACGTGGTCTTGGGCATGTCCTTGGTCAGCAGCTTGGCCTTGGACTTTCCGAAGCCCATCATGCCGCCGCGACCACCGCCCTGCATGCGCGACATCACGAAGATGAACAGGCCGACCAGCAGCACCATCGGCACGATGAACAGCAGCAGCTGGGAAAGCCAGCTCTCCTGCTTGACCACGGTGTCGTAGGGCGCGCCGGACTTCTGCACGGCGTCGAGGACCTGGGCGGAGTTCTCCCCGCCGCTGGGATACTTGGCGACGATCTTGGCGTTGTTGCTCGTGGCTTCGTTGCCGTTGTTCAGTTCGATGCGGAGCTGCTGCTCCTTGTCATCGATCTGCACGTTCTTGACGTTCGCTTTGTCCTCGAGCTGGGCCAGCGCAACGGAAGTGTCGACACTCTCCCAACCGCGCGTGTCATCGCTGAGAAAGCTGAACAGCCAGATCATGAGCATGATGCCCGAGATGATCGCCAAGGTGCGAAACACTGTCTTGCGGTTCATAGAGCGTCGGCCGGACGGCCCAGTCCTTTCCGGTTATTACTCCGGGTGTGCTTGCGAAGCGTCGAGATCGGCGGGTTTCGGATGCGGACATGCCACGTTACCGCGTACGGTCTAGTTCGATACATCGCGCTGTTCGGCTGCTGGTGCAGTTGCACTGGTAAACGGCCGGAGAACGCAAGTGGTTCCCGAACGCTCCGACCGGGTTGTGGCAAGTGGCCACAATCATGTCATGCCCGCCTTATCGTGGGCGACGACACAACTACAGCGCAGGGGGTATAGAGATCGTCGAGCTACGAACACCCACAGCGATTCTGCGCCACGGCGGTGGACGGCTCGTCGTCCTCCGGCCGGGTACCGACGGCGAACGTGTTCTCGACGTTCCCATTGCCGACCTGCTCAAGGTGCGCCTCAATCGGCGCGCCGACGAAGCGGTCGTGATCGAGATCTATCTGCGTTATCCCACGGCAGTGCTCACCGGCGTCCCCGCCGACCGCACTCCCCTTCCGGTGCTCATCGCCGAGCACGACGTGCCTGCCGCCCTCGGCATCGTCGACCGGATCAACGATCAGATCATGACGACCCAGCGCATCGACGTGGCCGCGCCCGACCTCACCCCGCCCGCGCCCGAGTGGGGCAAATCGGGGCCGACCCGCGCCGATGTCGAGCGCGCCGTGCGGCGGATGGCACCGCGCAAGGACGCCCGTCCGGCGATCACCGCGCTGAACCGGTATGTCACCCCCGACGAATACGTGCTGGAAACGGCCGTCGCCGTTGCCGCGCCGCCCGCGGGATCAGGCACCGGCCTGCTCGCGGCGACCACCACCCGGGTGCTGTTCATCTCCCTCGGGAGCGGTGAACGCTATGCCTTCGAATTGGCGGTGGCCGCGATTCTCGGCGCCCGCACGGTCGAGGGTGCGCGCTCGGCGCCCGGTGAGGTCGATACGCGCCACGGCGGCTCCGGCATCGATATCAACGACGGCAATCGCACGCTGCATTTCGCTGGCGTTGATCGCGCCGACACCGAACGCGTCACCTGCGCGGTGAATTTCGCCGTGCGCAGGCAGGCCGCCGACGGTGCCGCCGGGCCTGCCGATCCCGGTGTCAACCAGCTCTACGCGGAGTGGGAATTACTGGTCGAGCGGCATTCACTCGGCATGGTCGACGATACCCAATTCCAGCGCTACGGCCGCGGGATCCTGCGCAGCCTGTAAATCCGGCGGTGGCCGGACCGAATGCTCAATTCGGTTCGGCCGCTTCGGTTTCCGCCTTCTGCTCCGGCTCGTTGAGTTCGATCCGGCGCCACGGGCTGGTGGGCCGGGTCCACAGGCGCACCAATTCCATCCGCCGGTCGACGCCGCCGTTCTTCAGTTCGGCGAGGTCCTCGGTGGCCTGCCAGTAGGTCCAGCCGGTGAGGTAGGCGTCGCCGAACTGGCGCCAGTTGCGGTAGCGGCGCTGCGCGGGGACGAGTGCGCGCATGCAGTATTCCCACGCCACATCGGCGTCGATATAGCCCGCGGTGAACGCCATCCGGGCCACCGCGACGACGCGGGCGAGGTCCCAGGCGTGGATGTCGTTGGGTAGGGGGCGTGACAGATGGTCGGTGAAGCCGATCTTGATGGCCTGGGCCCAGATGTCGTAATCGCGGACCAGCGCCTCCGGGTTGTCCATCCCCCGAAACGAACCGACCTGACGCAGGAAAGCGCGCTGTTTGTCGGCACGCTCGCCGAAACGGTCGCGCTCGCTGGCATTGACCGAGGCCATCACCAGCGGATGCACGAGCGCGTACAACGGCCCGTGCATCCCTTCGAGCAACTGCTCCATCGAGGCGCGGGCCTCGGTCCCGTCGGTGATGCCCCAGGCGCCGGTGAGGGTGTCGATGGCGAGTTCACGGCGGTCACCGAGCGGGTGCTCACGTTCGGGACCGAGCAGCATGGCGTCGTGGAAGGCGTCCCAACGCGTGGAGTAGAAGGCTCCGAGCGCGAGGGCGCGCAGTTCGTCGTCACTCACGCCCGCGCCCGACCAGTGATCTTCTTCGCGCTCATCTAGTTCCGGGTAGGGAAAAGTGGTCAGCGCTGGTACTCCCCTGGCAGGCATGCGGCCGAGTCTAGTGCGGTGACCGCGATCACGGGCGGCCTGCGAATCTCGCGTGGGTCACGAGAATTTCAGATCACCTGTTTCTTCGCCTGTCACGTCATGGCAACCAGGTCTATGGTTCTGACATGTGTAGAAATATCACCGTCTTGCGTGGTCTGGAGCCTGCCGCCACCGAGCAGGAGATCTACGCTGCCGCCTTGCAATATGTGCGCAAAGTCGGCGGCATCTCCGGCCTGAGCAGCGCCACCAAACCCGCCGTCGACAAGGCTGTCGCGGCCATCGCCGCGGCGACCACCACGTTGCTGGCGGAACTGCCCGATCGGCGGGTTCCGCCGCCTACCGAGCCGCCGCTGCGGCGGATCGCGGCCCGCGAGAGCGAGGTCAGCGAGACCCCGTAGGAATCCGGTTCCCGCCAGAACTGCAACGTGTTCTAATTGAGCAGGCACGCCACATCCTCCTGGTCGCGCCGCGATAGCCGGTGAACTCCAATTCCGCAGATGTACGAGGAGAACGACCAGTGAGCGAAATCGACCAGACCGCCGCGGTGATCGAAGTACACAATCCGGCGACGGGCGAACTCGCCGGGACGGTGCCGGACACGGCACCGGACGAGGTGGCGGCCGCGGTTCGGGAACTGCGCCTCTACCAGCCCGAGTGGGAGGCGATCGGGCCCGCCGGTCGCAAGCAGTGGCTGCTGAAGATGCAGGACTGGCTGATCGACAATACCGAGCACCTGGCCGCGGTATTGCAGTCCGAGACCGCCAAGCCCCGGGTCGACGCGATCATCGACCCGGCGTTCGCGGTCGACATCCTCGGCTACTACGCGCGCCGGGCGGGCAAGTTCCTCGCCGACGAGCACCCGTCCCCGCACAGCCCGCTCGCGCGGGTGAAGTCGCTGACCGTCGCCTACCGCCCGTATCCGGTGGTCGGAGTCATCACGCCCTGGAACTTCCCGCTCGCGATGCCCGCGATCGACGTGTTCCCCGCACTGGCCGCCGGCGCCGCGGTGATCCTCAAGCCGTCGGAGGTGACGCCGCTGTCCGCGGTGGAGCTGGCCCGCGGCTGGGCCGAGATCGGGGCGCCGCCGGTATTCAAGGTCGTCACGGGCGCGGGCGCGACCGGCGCGGCCGTGGTCGAGAACGCCGATTACATCCAGTTCACCGGTTCCACCGCGACCGGCCGCAAGATCGCCGCCACCTGCGCCGAGCGGATGGTGCCTTACAGCCTCGAACTCGGCGGTAAGGATCCGGCGATCGTGCTGGCCGACGCCGACATCGACCGCGCCGCGCACGGCATCGCCTTCGGCGGCATGTTCAACGCGGGCCAGGTGTGTATCTCGGTCGAGCGGGTCTACGTCGAGGCACCGGTCTACGACGAGTTCGTCACCAAGCTGACCGCCGCCGTCGCCGCCTTGCGCCAGGGCGCCGACGGGCGCGAATCGAAGCACGACGTGGGCGCGCTGGCCAACGAGAACCAGGTGCTGATCGTGCAGCGCCACGTCGACGACGCGGTGGCGGCGGGCGCCCGGGTGACCACCGGCGGCAAACGCACCGGCGTCGGCACCTTCTTCGAGCCGACCGTGCTGGTGGATGTGGACCATTCGATGTCGTGCGTCGCCGAGGAGACCTTCGGCCCGACGCTGCCGGTGATGAAGGTGGCCGACGAGGCCGAGGCGATCCGGCTGGCCAACGATTCGATCTACGGCCTGTCGGCGTCGGTATGGACGGGCGACAAGGCGCGCGGCGAACGCGTGGCCAGGCAGTTGAACACCGGCGCGGTGAACATCAACGACGTGTTCTCGAACCTGTTCAACCCGGCGATGCCGATGGGCGGTTGGGGCCTTTCCGGCGTCGGCGCGCGCTGGGGCGGTGCGTCGGGCCTGCGGAAATACTGCCGCGCGCAGGCGATGACGAAGCCGAAGCTGCCGACCATGGGCAAGGAATTGTTCTGGTATCCGTACGACATGAACAAGCTCGTCGTCGCGGTCGCCGCGATGCGGGCCGCCGGTGCGCGCGGGATGCGCCGGATCGATCTTCCGGCGGTGCTGCGCCTCAAGAAATAGCCCGGTTTCGGCTGCGGCGGAGCACTTGTGTCGCAGCCGAATTCGTCACTTCGAAACATGTTTGTGATGAAGATCACTCGCTAGTACCTCTGGATGACGAGCGCCGTGGTCAGCGGCACGTTTCGACGCGCTCGACAGCATGGCGGCACGGCCCACATCCGCGCACCGAGTGTGAACGGTGACGCATTTACCCTGGTCAGACGCCCAGGTCAGGCGAAGACCCAGCAACCCCCGGTCGGCGTGAACAAAACGCAATCCGATGGTGCAGCTCACCATGTCAGGCCATATGCTGTGCGATACCAACCTGGTGACTGTTTTGATCCACTTACGCGAACTTCCTTGCCCGTTTTGGCTGGATTTTCCCGACCGATTCTGATAGCAAGGTGCTATGGACCCGCATTTGCGCGATCTGCGGTATTTCGTCGCCGTCGCTGAGGAACTGCATTTCACCAACGCCGCCCAGCGGCTGCACATCGCTCAGCCGACGTTGTCGCGCCAGATCCGCCAGCTCGAACGCCAGCTCGACGTGGTCCTGTTCGACCGCAACCAGCGCAGTGTCGCCCTGACCGTCGCCGGTAAGGAACTGCTCGAAGGCGCCCGCAAGATCCTCGAGCTGTGGGAGGTGACCAACGTGTCCCTCCAGGAAGCAGGCGAGGTGCTGCGCGTCGGGATCCAGTCCGCCCTCGGCCGTGGTCTGCTCAACGACCTCGAGAGCGCGAGCGGTCACCGCCTCGCCCTGCACGCCGCGTCGTGGAACGACCCGTCCAGTGGCCTTGCCGGCCGCCAGGCGGACCTGTCGCTGGTGTGGCTGCCGTTGCCCGACCCCAACCGTTACCGCTGGCAGGTGCTGCGCACCGAGCCGCGCTGGGTGCTGCTGCCCGAGACGCACCCGCTGGCCGAGCAGGACAGCATCGACTTCGCCGATCTGCTCGACGAGCCCTTCGTCGCTCTGCCCACCGAGGCGGGCGCGGTGCGCGACTTCTGGCTCGGCAACGATGCCCGCGGCGGCAAGGCGGCCAAGATCGGCGCCGAGGCGGCTACCCCCGAGGACAAGCTCGAGGCCGTGAGCCTCGGTCTCGGTGTGTGCCTGCTGGCCGAGAACAATGTGCCGATGTACCGCTGGCCCGGGCTCACCGCGCGTCCGGTCGCCGGCCTCACCCCGTGTGAGCTGGCAGTGGCATGGCGGGCCGACGACACCCGCCCGACCATTCTGGAATTCGCCGGTCGCGCTGTCGACGGCGGTTTCTCCGAGCCGACACCGCAGCCGCAGCCGATCGCGGTCTGAGAGGCGCAGCCGCGTCAGCGCTCCGCGGCCGCATCTGGCCGGAGCGAAGGCGGAGGTCGCGCCTAGTTCGACATTTCCAGTTGGGCGGCGAGGCCGAGCAAGGTGGCTTCGCTCCCCGGCGGGCCGATCAGCTGCGCGGCCAGTGGCGTGTGCGCCTCGGGATGGGTGCCCATCGGCAGTGATGCCGCGGGCCAGCCGAGCAGATTCCACAGTCCGGTGAACGGCGCGTACCGCGCCGAGGACACGACATTCGCGGCCCAACCGCGGCCGCTCCACTGCCGCGCTCTTGGTGGCGGCGCGGCGAGCGTCGGGGTGATCACCACGTCGAAGTCCTCGAAGAATTCGAGCAGTCTGGCTTCGGTCCGGTCGATCTGGCCGGGACGGACCAGGCCGAGTCGCCGGATCACCCTGCCGATCGCCAGATGCCGTCGGGTGCGTTGCTGGAGCAGTTCGGGGTTCGGGAGCGCGTCGGCGTCGGCCAGACCCGCGCTCGGCCAGCGCAACAGCATCAACAGCGCCGCGTCGCCATAGGGCAGTTCGACCGGTTGCACCTCGTGCCCGGCCACCGCCGCGCGCGCACCCGCGGTGCGCGCCGCCGCCGTCCAATGCCGATCCATTCGGACCAGCCGCGACGGCGGAGCCACGGCCAGCCCGATGCGTAGTCGCTGCGGCTTGCGTAGTTCGGCCAGGTCGGACCGGCCCGCCAGCACCGACAGCGCCAGGGCCGCGTCCGAGACAGTGGTCGCGAGGACGCCGTTCTCGCCGAGTCCGGCCCAGGAATCGGCGCCGATCTGCGCGGGCACCACGTGTCTCCCCGGCTTGATACCGAACACTCCGCAGGCGGCGGCGGGCACCCGGATCGAGCCGAGTCCGTCGTTGCCGTGGGCGATCGGGACCAGTCCGGCGGCCACCGCCGCTGCCGCGCCACCGGAGGATCCGCCCGTCGACCGGCCGACATCGCGCGGATTACGGGTGACGCAACCGAGCGAGTCGGTGCTCGCCCACAGACCCAGTTCGGGCATGGCCGTCAGGCCGACAACGATCGCGCCCGCGGCCCGCAACCTGGCCACCACGGGGTGATCGACCGTCGCCGCTTCCGCGGAGGTGGCCGCCGAGCCCGCTCGGGTCTGTTCCCCCGCGACCGCGATGTTCTGCTTCACCGCCACCGGCACACCGGCCAGCGGCAACTCGTCGAGGTCTTGCCGGGCGGCCAGTTCCCGCGCTTCGGCCCTGGCTTTCTCGGCGCGCACCACCGTGAACGCGTTGATCTTGCGATTCTCCGAGGCGATGCGGGCCAGCGCGTCGGCGGTGACGTCGGAGGGCGTGATGGTGCCCGCGCGGACCCGGGCGGCGAGTGCCGCCGCGGGGCCGCCGATGGGGTATTCGGGGCCGGGTGGGTGGGACGAATTCATCGTCACCTCGTCCGTCACGCCGTCGTCATCGACGGACTCCCATGCTACCGCCGTGAGGTCTTCGTTCATCTGCGGATTCGCCCCCGTCGCATGGTCGTCGAAATTCGGGTGATCAGCTCTAGAGGCGCAAGTTATCATTTCAAGTACGGCTCTCCGGCGATGGCGGCGGGTGTGGCGGAATGAATTTCGCACCGATCCGCGCGAACCTTATTTAGGTCGGTTGATGAGCGATAACACCGGAAGCGATGAACGCCCCGACACAACCCCCGGTCGGGCCACGAATGTGCGCGTCGACATGGTCGAGGCCTTCGCGGCCGCGTGGGGCACCGCAGCAGAGCGCCCACCCGAAATCGCCGAGTTCCTGCCCGACGCGGCGACCCTGCGCGCGCAGGCGCTGCACGAACTGATCCGGGTCGACCTGCGTCATCGCTGGCTGCATCACGCGGGCGCCGACATCACGCGCAAGCGGCTGATCCACTACTGCGCCGAGTTCCCCGAACTCGACCGCGCGACGTTGCCCGCTGGACTGGTGTTCGAGGAATTCGTCATCCGCAGGCACAGCGGCGAGCGCGTCGATCCGCGCGATTGTCTGCGCGAGTATCCGGAGCAGGCGGCCAGTCTGCGCGGTCTGCTCAACACCGACGAACTCGACCAGAGCACCCACCGCGAGGCCGATCTCGACGCGACGATGAACCACACACCGGACTCGGTTCGTAGTACGGACATGACCAGTCCGCAGCTCGACCTCACCGCGACCGCCACGGCGGCCGCGACCGAGTCGACGGCCGCGGACTCCTCGCCCGGCTCGTTCGCCCCACTCGATCGCATCGAAATCGGCCAGACCATCGGTGATTTCGAGCTGCTCACCGGACTCGGATCCGGTGCTTTCGCGCGCGTCTTCCTGGCTCGGCAAACGTCGATGCAACGCCTGGTCGCGGTGAAGATCTCCGCCGACCGCGGCACCGAACCGCAGACACTGGCCCAACTCGACCACGACTACATCGTGCGCGTGTTCGACCAGCAACTGATGGACACCGACTCGGCACCCGCTGGTTCGCGCCGCCTGCGTCTGCTCTACATGCAGTTCCTGCCCGGCGGCACCCTGCTCGGCCTGCTGCGCTGGGTCCGCGCGACCCCGTCCGCCGAACGCAGCGGCAAACTGCTGCTCGACGCGGTGGACGCCGCGATGGAGGAGAAGGGCGAGATCCGCCCGACCGATTCGAGCGTGCGCTCCGAGATCGCCGCGCTGAGCTGGCCGGAAACGGTGGCGTGGCTGGGTAGACGGCTGGCGGAGGCGCTCGATTACGCGTCCTCACACGGCGTCCTGCATCGCGATGTGAAGCCGGCGAATGTGCTGCTCACCGCCGAAGGCGTGCCCAAGCTGGCCGACTTCAACATCAGCTTCAGCCGCACTGTGGCGGGGACGAGCCCGGTCGCCTACTTCGGCGGGTCGCTGGCCTACATGTCGCCCGAACAGCTGGAGGCCTGTCACCCCGGCCTCGGCCGCACCGCCGCCGACCTCGACACCCGCAGCGATATCTACTCCCTTGGCGTGGTCCTGTGGGAACTGCTGACCGGTGCGAAGCCGTTCGACGACAACACCGCCGCGGCCGAGGGTCGCGGCGACGAGACCACCCTCGAGTCGATGCTCGAGCGACGAACCGATGGCGTCGACCCAGCGGCGCTGGACCGGGTCCCGGCGAACTGTCCCGCTGCCCTGCGCCGCGTCCTGCTGACCTGCCTCGACCCGGACCGGTCGGGTCGCTGGGCCGACGGTGCGGTGCTGGCCAAGCAGTTCGACCTGTGTCTGGATGCTCGCGCTCGCGACCTCGTCGACCCGCCGCCGAACAGCTGGCGGATGCAATGGCGCAAGTGGCCGTTGCTGGTGATGATCTTGGCGATCGGTGTCCCCAACGCACTGGCGTCCTGGTACAACATCCTGCACAACCAGCACCTGGTGGTGAGCCGGCTCAGTGAGAACGCCCAGCAAACCTTCGTGGTGATCACGGCGGGCGTGAACCTGGTCTTCTTCCCGCTGGGTGCCGCGGTGCTCATCTACCTCGCCCGTTTCGTGCTCTCCGTGCCGCGAGGCCTTCGCCACGGCCGCCGCTACGAACCGCAGATCCTGCGCCGCACCAGACACGACACCCTGCGACTCGGCGACCGGGTCGTGGTCGTCGTGTTCTCGCTCTGGGCGATCTCCGGGGTCACCTTTCCGATCATTCTGCAATTGGCCGCGGGTAACGTCCCGGGCCGCGCCGTCGTCCACTTCCTCGCGTCCCTACTGGTCTGCGGCGCGATCGCGGTCGCATACCCGTTCTTCCTCGTGACGTTCTACCTGGTCCGCTGCATCTACCCGGTCTTTCTCCGCCACGGCGAAATCAGCACCGACGACAGCACCTGGCTCCGCGCACTGAGCCGCCGCTGCACCTGGTACCTCGCGGTCGCCGCCTCGATCCCGCTGCTCGCCGTAGCGGGTGTCACCTTCCTCCCGCCCGGTGATATCCCGGCCGTGATCGTTGCCGTTCGAGTCCTGTGCGTCGGCGGCATCGTCGCCTTCGTCGGCTCCTACCTGCTCTTCCGAGCGCTCGAAGCCGACTTGAAAGCTCTGGAACGCGTCGTCAACTGAGACTGCCCGGCGCGGCTGAACTTCCGTGCGGGTCCGCCCGTATCCCCCGTCGTGAGCTCGACAGTGATCACCGAGGCGACCCGCCCCTCGCTCGACCGCACCGCCACCGCGCACCCCACCGATCGACGCGGGCTCGACCGGTTCGAGGCGGGCGCTCAGATCGGCGACTTCGAGCTGTTGACCGAGCTCGGTGCCGGCGCGTTCGCCCGGGTCTTCCTGGCCCGGCAACGCTCGATGCAGCGGCTGGTCGCGGTGAAGATCTCCGCCGACAGCGGCACCGAGCCGCAAACCCTGGCCCAGCTCGACCATGCCTACATCGTGCGCGTCTTCGATCAGCTGGTGCTGGACCCGCCAGCCGACGGCTCACCCCGGCTGCGGCTGCTCTACATGCAGTTCCTGCCCGGCGGCACCCTGCTCGGCCTGCTGCGCTGGGTCCGCGCGACGCCACCCGACGACCGCAGCGGCCGGCTCCTGCTCGACGCGATCGACGCGGCGATGGCGGAGAAGGGCGAAATCCGCCCGGCCGATTCGAGCGTGCGTTCCGAGATCGCCGAACTCAGCTGGCCCGACACGGTGGCCTGGCTGGGCCGGCGCCTGGCGTCAGCGCTGGATCACGCGGCGGATCGCGGTGTCCTGCACCGTGATGTGAAACCGGCGAACGTGCTGCTGACCGCCGAGGGCGTGCCGAAGCTCGCCGATTTCAACATCAGTTTCAGCGAAACCGCGGGCACCAGCCCACTGTCGTATTTCGGCGGGTCGCTCGCGTACATGTCGCCCGAGCAACTCGAGGCCAGCCACCCCGGCCATGACCGCAGCGCCGCCGACCTCGAAGCACGCTCCGATCTCTTCTCACTGGGTGTGCTGCTGTGGGAATTGCTCACCGGCGCAAAGCCGTTCGATGACACCGGCGCCGACGATCCCGCCCTGACCGATCGCGCGAGGCTGGACGCCATGCTCGTCTCCCGGAGTGCCGGAGTGAGTAGCGCTGCTCTGCACCAACTTCCGCCGGACTGCCCGCCCACGCTGCGCCGGGTGTTGCTGCGCTGCTTGGCACCTGATCGAACAGACCGCTGGCCCGACGGCACCGTGCTCGCCGAGCAGTTCGATCTCTGCCTCGACCCGCGCAGCAGAAACCTGGTCGACCCACCGGCCGGTTCCTACCGAATCCGCCTGCGGCCCTTCATGGTTCCCTTGATGACGCTGGCGATCGCCGTACCCAACGCACTCGCCATCCGGTACAAGACGTGGCAGAACTCCGGCCTACTCGTGCAGCGGCTCGAACCGGTCGCTCGCGAAGCGCTGCACATCGTCTCGGTGGTCACCAACGTGATTTCTTTCGCGCTCGGCACGGTGATCCTGATCTTCCTGTCCCGCCACGCGATCCTGGTTCCGCGCGCCTTGCGAGCCGGCAGGCACGTGCGACCCGGCGATCTGGGGTCAGCCGGACGGCAGTCGCTGTACCTGGGTGACCGCGCGGTTGTTGTCGCCACACTGTTCTGGGCCACCGCGGCCGCGATCCTGCCCGCCGTGGTGAAAGTCAGCACCGGCCACCTGGAGACCCGCACCACCGCGCAGTTTCTACTGTCGAACGCCATCGGCTGCGCGGTCGCGGTGACCTACGCGTTCTTTCTGATCACCTTCTACATGGTCCGCTGCGTCTACCCGATCGTCGTGCAGCGAGGCCACCTGTTCCACACCGATGCCGCGGCGCTGCGCGGACTCCGGCAGCGCTGCGGGTGGTACCTGGCGGTCGCCGCGTCCATTCCACTGATCGCGATGCTCGCCATCACCTTGCTGCCGACCGAAGACCTGCTGCCGACCATGGTCTCGCTGCGCGTGGTCTACCTCGGCAGCGTCGTGGCCTTCATCGGCTCGTACGTGCTGTTCCGCGCGATCGACACGGACATCCGGGCCCTGCTCAGGGTCGTTGATCCCCAGCCCCGCACGCCCCGCTCCAGGATCTACGAGTAGACCGCCGGGTTGAGGGTGCCGATGTAGGGCAGGTCGCGGTAGCGCTCGGCGTAGTCGAGGCCGTAGCCGACGACGAATTCGTTGGGGATGTCGAAGCCCACGTGGGCGACGTCGACGGGGGTGCGCAGGGCGTCGGGCTTGCGGAGCAGGGTGACTACTTCCAGCGAGGCCGGGTTGCGGGTGGACAGGTTGCGCTTGAGCCAGGACAGGGTCAGGCCCGAGTCGATGATGTCCTCGACGATCAGGACATTGCGGCCCGCGATGTCCTTGTCCAGGTCCTTCATGATCCGCACCACGCCCGAGGACGAGGTGGACGAACCGTAGGACGACACGGCCATGAATTCGAGCTGGGTGGGAATCGGCAGCGCCCTGGCGAAGTCGGTCATGAAGAAGATCGCGCCCTTGAGGACACAGATCAGCAGGAGGTCACCTTCGGGGGAATCGGGCGGGTACCGCTTGGCGACGAGTTCGGCCAGTTCCTCGATCTTGGCTTTGATCTCGTCTTCGGTGATCAGCACCGATGCGATGTCGTCTCCGTACACGGAAGTGGGTGTCCCTTCGTGGCATCAAATGCGCGGCTGTGCTCGCACCGCCAGCGTGCCATGTTCGCGCGTCACGACCAACCTGTGGTCCCTCGAGCCACCCGCCACCGCCACCCCGCCCTGGCCACGCCAGTTGCTCACCAGCTCGTCGATCGCCTGTAAATGGGCGTTCATGAGCCCGGTCACGCCCTGATCCGCGAGCCAGGCCCGCACAGCTCTGCGCCGCAACGCGGGCGGCGCAGTGGTCAGGATCTCGATCGAGAGGGTCGGTCGATCGCTGTCGGGGGTGCCGGTGTCCGGCACAGCACGTGCCGCCCGCAGCAACTCGTCGGCGTAGGCGTCGAGGACGGTCCCGTCCGCGCGGAGCTGGTCGGCGGTGCGGGCCAGCGCCTGTGCCACGCCACCACCGAGTACCTCTTCGAGCAGCGGCAACACCTCGTTGCGCACGCGAACCCGGGTGTAGCTGGGGTCGGTGTTGTGTGGGTCGTCCCAGGGCGCGATCCCCAGATCCGCACACACCTGCACCGTCTCAGCGCGCCGTACACCCAGCAGCGGCCGCCCCCACGGCGAATTCCACGCCACCATCCCCTGAATCGATCGCCCGCCCGACCCCCGCGCCAATCCGAGCAGCACAGTCTCGGCCTGATCATCGAGGGTGTGCCCGAGCAGCACCGGCCGCCCGTCCCGCACCGACTCCAACGCCGCGTACCGAGCCACCCGCGCGGCCGCCTCCACACCCCCCGCACGCCCCACATCGACAGGCACCACCATCGCCCCCACGCACCCGAGCGCCCTCGCCTGCTCGACCGCCCGATCGGCCACCTCGGCCGAGCCCTCCTGCAATCGATGATCGACCACCACCGCGGTCACCGCACCCGCCTCGACAACAGCAGCGGCCACCAGGGCCAGCGAATCAGCCCCACCGGACAACCCGACGACCACCGGCCCACGCCCGCCCCGCGCGGCGACCCATTCCCGCACACCACGGCGCACGGCGAGCACCGCCGCGGTCTCCGGCAGGCGCACGCCACTCGGTCCGGTCATCTACCCCAGCACCCGGCGAATCCACCGCTCCGGATCGTCGACCTCATCCAGCAACGGCAGCGTGTCCGCGTTCGTCCACACCGTGTTGAACTCCGCGACCCCCACCCGCTCGACCACCGCGTCCACGAACTTCTTTCCCCGGACGTACTGCGCGACCTTCGCGTCCACCCCGAGCAAGGCCCGCAGCAACCGCTGAATCGGATTCGAGGGCCGCTGCCTGCGTCGATCGAAGGCCGCCCGGATATCGGCGACGGTCGGCACCACAGCGGGCCCGACAGCGTCCATCACATGATCGGCGTGCCCCTCGAGCAGCGTGCCGAGCATCAGCAGCCGATCCAGCGCCTCCCGCTGCGGCGGTGCCTGGGCGGCACGCAACAGCCCGACCACTCCCCGAGCGTTCGGATCATCGGCGGTGTCCCCATTGCGTCGGGAGCGCACCTCACCGAGCAACCGGGTGAGCATCTCGCTCATCGGTTCCTCGCCGACCTCACTCAAGATGTCCACGTTGGAGCGCATGTAGTCGCCCAGCCAGGGCGCCGACGAGAACTGCACCCGATGGGTCACCTCGTGCAGGCACACCCATAACCGGAAGTCGCTTGGATCGACACCGAGCGCCCGCTCGACACCGAGAATATTGGGCGCGACCAGCAACAAGGTGCCGTCCTCGCCGGTGAACGGGTCGTACTGGCCGAGAATCGCGGTGGACAGGAACGCCAGCATCGTCCCGGCCTGCACACCCGCGGGCTTCCCGACGAACTTGCCCCCGTCGGTGGACTCGGTGCCGGTGAGCACAGCCATCGATTCGGCGGCCGCCGAGATCCACCCCGGCCGGTCGACGATCCGCGCCTCGGGCACCGGCCGATCGTCGAGCAATCCGCTGACCTCGCGTACCGGCAGTTCGGCCAGCACCGAGGCCGACGCCAATTCGGCGACGACCTGCTCAGCCGTCTGCCGCGACACGCGCGGCCCGGCGGGAGCCAGCACGGCCCCCGTCCGCGCGGCCAGCCGCCAATCCACCGCTCCGCTGAACCCGGAACTCTTGCGCTCGGTCTTGTCGGTCATCAATCACCCGTTCTCTACGAGCATCCGCAGTTGCGCAGGGCACCCGCCACCGCGTCGAGCGCCGGCCTGCTCTGTTCCGGCAATCGGTCGTTCGACATGAGTGCGAAGGTGAGCACCCGCCCGTCACGGTCGAGTACATATCCGACCAACGCGCTGGCCACGCTCAGAGTTCCGGTCTTGGCGCGCACCCACCCCGCACCCTGCCGGTTCTGGGTGACGAAACGCGGCGCGAGCGTGCCGGTGCCGCCCGCGACGGGCAGATCGTCGAGCATCGGCGCGAGAGCGGCTGCGCGCGGGTCGTTTTCGGGCCTGGCCTGCGTCCCGGCGGGCACCACAGCCGCGGCGCCGGTCGGCTTCGCGGCGGTCGCGATGATCGAGTCGAGCAGCTTCGGCGATACGCGGTCGTCGACGGAAAGCCCACTGTTGTCGGCCAAATGCATGCCGGCGACATCGAACCCGGCCGCTGACAGCGCCGCGGAGGTAGCCGCGACCGCACCGGCGAACGACGCGGGCTGGCCCGACGCCACCGCCAGCTCACGTCCGATGGTTTCGGCCAGCACATTGTCGGAATGAATCATCATGTCGTGCAGGCGAACTCGCAGCGGAGCGGATTCGACCTTCGCGATCTGTGCCCCGTTCTGCGTAGCCGGACCGACCCGCACCGCACCCGGATCGATCCCGAGCGCGGCAGCCAGCGCCCGGCCCGCGTCGAGGGCGGGATTCGAGGTGCGCGGGGAGTAGTCGGCCGCGTAGTCGAGTCGGCCACCATCGATCATGATCGGTTCGATCGGCGTGATCGACCCTTCCGGAACATCGATCGGATCCCAGCCAGACGCCATCGTCGGCCCCGAATAAGCGGAAGTGTCGACCACGATCGCGTTCGCCTGCCTGCCAGCGGCCCGCACCTGCGCGGCCAGATCCGAGATCCGCGCACCGTCGGTGTAGTAACCACCGGCAGCCTGCGTGGTCAGCGTCGGGTCCCCACCGGCGACCAGCACCAGTTCGCCCGGTGCGCCGGCGAGCACTTTCGTGGCCACCCGCTGATCATCGGGCAGGGTGAGCAGCGCGGCCGCGACCAGCATGATCTTCGCCGTCGAGGACGGAATCATCGCCTTCACCGGCTCCTGACTCCACAGCACCGTCCCGCTGGCCGGATCGGTCACCTGACCGGCGAACGTCCCGAGGTCGGGGTTGCCGACCACCGGCGCGAGCGCCGCGGCGATCCCGGCCACCGTGGGCGCGGGCGCGTCCGAGCGGGCAGGCGCCACCTCGGGAAACACCTGACCGGTGTCCGGCGGCGGCGCCACGGTGAGCCCGCCGTGCCGGAATTCCGGCGTCCACGGCTTCGCGATCGCCGCGAAACCGCCCGCGATCACCAGCAGCGCGACGACCACCGCTGACAACCAGATCCAGCGGGACCTGCGGCGCCCCTGCACCTGCGATCCCGGATTTCTGCCGTCTGCACCGACCACGACCGTGTCTCCCTAAAACGCCGCCCGACACGCCTCGACTGCGCGACTGAGCCGCCTGCCGCACCGGTGTACCAGCACACCACACTATCCTCGTTGCGCAACGGTTCCCCAGAACGATCTGGCGATTCGGCACAGACCAGCACTCGAACGAGCAAGGAGATGGCGTGGAGTTCGACGTCACCATCGAGATTCCCAAGGGTTCTCGGAACAAGTACGAGGTCGATCACGAGAGCGGCCGGGTCAAGCTCGACCGGTACCTGTACACCTCCATGGGCTACCCGGCCGACTACGGCTTCATCGAGAACACCCTCGGCGAGGACGGCGACCCGCTCGACGCGCTGGTGCTGCTGCCCGAGTCGGTGTTCCCCGGCGTGATCGTCGAGGCCCGCCCGGTGGGCGTGTACCGCATGACCGACGAAGCCGGCGGCGACGACAAGGTGCTGTGCGTCCCCGCGGGCGACCCGCGCTGGGATCACATCCAGGACCTGGGCGACGTCTCGGAGTTCGAACTGTCGGCGATCAAGCACTTCTTCGAGCGCTACAAGGATCTCGAGCCCGGCAAGTACGTCGAAGGTTCGGAGTGGCTGGGCCGCGCCGAGGCCGAGAAGATCATCGACGAGTCCTTCGCCCGGCTGAAGGAATCCGGCCACTGAGCCGATAGACCTAACGAAACGGGAAGTCCGAAGAGCTTTCGGACTTCCCGCTTTTGTCAGTACCAGATGTAGAGGTCCCAGCCGTCCCAGGTCTCCGTGCACTCCCAGTAGTACCCACCGGTGTACGGATCCTCGCCTGCCGCGCGGCACTGGTAGAGCTCGTAGTACGTGCCGTAATACGTTCCGTACGGGGCCGCGGCGGCACTGCCCGCACCGACCGCCGACACCCCGGCGACGGTCGCGACGGCCAGTGCGGCGGCGGCGATAGTGGATTTGATGCGCATGTTGTCTCTCCTGATGCGTGCGATGACGACATCTCGAAGTTATTGCGACACAGAGGTTTGAACAGCCACCCCAAGGGGTATTTTCGCTCTCCCCTTGGTCGCTTCACCTACCCCACCCTTCGTTTGGTAGTGCTGGCACCACCTCCGATTCGGGCGCGAGCGGCATAGGCACGGCACCCACCCGTTCCTAGGCTCGAATCATGCAGCTCACCACCACTTTTTCGAGCAAGTCACTGCGCGCCTTCGCGGCCGGAACGGGTCTGCTCGCGCTACTCACCGTCACGGCGTGCGGCCCCGAGCACAGCGCCACCGCGGCGCAACCGGATCGGCCCGAGATCCGGCAGGCGCTCGAATCGGTGGTGCGGGCAGGATTTCCCGGCGCCCAAGCCGTGATCACCACCCCTGCCGGCGAGCAGACCATCACGGCCGGGGTCGGTGATATCGGCACCGGTGCACAGTTCCCCGACAAGGCGCACGTCCGAATCGGCAGCAACACCAAGAGTTTCGTCGCCACCGTGGTCATGCAGCTGGTCGCCGAGGGCAAGGTCGAACTCGATGGCCCCGTCGAGCGGTACCTACCCGGTGTCGTGCAGGGCAGCGGCAACGACGGCAACCGCATCACGGTGCGCCAACTGCTCCAGCACACCAGCGGCCTACCGGACTACGTGGCCGGTGGCGATCCCAGCATGCGCGCCGAAGCCGGCACGCAGCAGATCGCACCCGACCCGGAACTCATTCGCCTGCACCACTATTCGCCTGCCGAACTGGTCCGCATCGCGATGACGATGCCGCCGCGGCACGAACCCGGCGCCCGCTCGGTCTACACCAACACCAACTACATCCTGCTCGGCATGCTGATCGAGCAGGTCACCGGCCGCTCCGCCGCCAGTGCGATCAGCACCAGGATCATCGAGCCACTCGGCCTGCGCGACACCTATTTTCCCGCTCCCGGCGACACCGGCCTGCGCGCCCCACATCCGCGCGGCTACCAGGAAATCGACGGCACCCGTATCGATTTCACCGACTTCGATCCCTCATGGGGTGATACCGCGGGCGCGATGATCGCCACCGGCTCTGATCTGAACCGCTTCTTCATCGCCCTGCTCGGCGGCGAACTGCTGCCCGCAGCGCAGCTGGACCAGATGCGCCAGACGGTGCCGTTCGACCGAATGCCCTCGGCTGGTTACGGTCTGGGCCTGGTCGAGCAGACCAGCTCGTGTGGCAAGAAGACCGTCGCCCACGGCGGCAGCATCCCCGGTTTCGACACCCGCACCGGTGTCACAGCCGACGGCGTCGCGATCACCATCACCGTGAACGAACTGCCGAACAGCAAGGATCAGGCAGCGGTTGTCGAGAAGGCCTTCGACACCGTGGTGTGCGCGTCGTGAGAAGCGTGATCCACCTACGCGGTGCGCCCCGGACGGGCATCGAGGTAGGCCAGTACGGCCAGGACCCGGCGGTGACCCGATACGTCGGCCGAAAGTCCGAGCTTGGCGAAAATGCTCCGAATGTGTTTCAGCACAGCGCCTTCGGTGACCACCAGGCGTCCGGCGATGGCGGAGTTGTCCTGTCCTTCGGCCATCAGTGCGAGCACTTCCCGTTCGCGGATCGTCAGCGTGGACAGCGGATCGTCGACCTTGCGGCGCACCAGCAGCTGTGCGATCACTTCCGGGTCCATCGCGGTGCCACCGGCGGCGACACGGTGCAGGGATTCGAGGAACAGGTCGACCTTGCCGACCCGTTCCTTGAGCAGGTACCCGACGCCACCGGCACCGTCGCCGAGCAGTTCGGAGGCGTAACTGTCCTCCACATAGGACGACAGCACGAGCACCGGCAGCCCGGGATGGACGGTCCTGGCATGCACCGCGGCGCGCAGGCCGTCGTCGGTGAAGGTGGGCGGGAGTCGCACGTCGACCACCACGACGTCCGGTCGGTCGGCGGTGACGACAGCGAGGAAATCGTCAGCATTGTCGACGGCGGCGACCACGTCGATTCCGGCCGTCTTCAACAGCAGGGCGAGGCCTTCCCGCAGGAGGGCGTCGTCCTCGGCGATCACGACCCGCACGGCAACTCCACGCGCACCACAGTAGGCCCACCGGCGGGGCTGCTCAGCGTCATCTGCCCGTCGAGCGCCTCGGCCCTGCGCCGGATGCCGGCCAGGCCACCGCCGTCGGTCACCATCGCACCACCAGCGCCGTCGTCGCGGATCTCGACGGTGAGCAGATCGGGCGGCCCGCCGAGTTCGATCGAGAGTGTGTCGGCGCCGGAGTGTTTGGTCGCGTTGGCGATGGCTTCGGCGATCACGAAATAGGCGGCGGCCTCGACCGCCATCGGCCGCCGGGTGATGCCGTTCGTCTCGAGCACACACGGGATCGGGCTCCGCGCCGCCAGCGCGGAAACGGCACTGTTCAGGCCCCGGTCCGAGAGCACCGGCGGGTAGACACTGCGCACCACATCGCGTAGCTCGGCCAGTGCCGCCGACGCGGTGTCCTGCGCGGTTCGCACCATCCGGTCGGCGGCAGCGGAATCACGGTCGCGCAATTGCTCGGCGAGCCCGAGTTGCATGATCACCGCCGCGATTCTGGCTTGGGCACCATCGTGCAGATCGCGTTCGATGCGGCGCAGTTCGGCACCGTGCGCGTCCAACGCGGCGGCCCTGGTCGCGGTCAGTTCGACGACCCGGTCCGCCAGCAGGGCGTTCTCATCCGGTGCGAGCAATCCCGCCGCCACCCGGGCCTGCGCGTCAGCCGCCTCGGGCGCACGCAGGGCGAGCGCGCCGTAGACGATGCCGATCACCGCGCTCACCACGGCGGCGGTCCATGAATCGACCACGATGCCGCCGCTCGACACCGTGGTATCGGCCCGCGCGCCCCAGTAGATCGGAATCGCGAGATGCTGCACCGCGCTCAGCGGCAACGCCACCGCGAGCGCGGCCAGCGGCAATCCGATGATCGCGTGCAGCACCAGCCAGGCGAGATCCCGCCGATTCGCCGGATCGGCGGCCAGCGCCGCGAGCTGATGACGCAGGTCGCCGGTCAACGGCTGGTACGCGGGCACGATCGGCGTGCCGAGCCGTTGGGCCGCCCTGCGTCGCTCGAGTCCCAGCAGTGGCCTGATCAACTTGACCGCCTCCGGCAGCGCGGGAATCCCGATCCCGATCAGGCTCGCGGCCGCGACAATCGCCAGCGCGACTACCGCGAACAACGACGCGATCCCGGTCAGCCCGCCGACCAGCAGATAGCCGACGGCGGCGGGCAGACGACGTAACCGACGCCGTGCACCGCCACCATCGAATCGACTCACCTGATGATCATGCCGGGGGCGCGCTCGTCCCCGGTCGGCCACCCGCCTGAGCACCACCCCGACCTTCGGCGGCGCCACTGGACTGCGCGGCGGTGTCGGCCAGCGCACCAACCGCTTCGGCGGCCTTGGCATCACCGGCAGCCTGGATCCCACTCGACATCCGCAGCGGAACCTCCTTCCAGAACAACACCAGCAGCAGTGCGATCAGGGCCACCGCGGACGCGACGAGGAAAACCGTCGACATCGAGTCGGCGAAGCCCACCTGGAAGGGCTTGGCGAGTTCGGGGTCGAGTTGCTGGATGATCGAGCTGTCCTGCAGCACGGTGCCCGCGGCCGAAGTATCGTGCGCGAGCAGCCCCTTGGCGAGTGCGGCGTCGACCGGGTTGGTGCTGCGCGCGCCCTCGATCACGGCCTGCTGGTAGGCCGGGTCCGCGGCCGACTGCCGCATTTCGGCGGTGATGTTCGGCGTGAGCAGTGAGAACAAGATCGAGAGGAACACCGCTGCGCCGAGAGTGCCACCGATCTGGCGGAAGAAGGTCGCCGACGCGGTCGAGACGCCCATGTCCTTGGGTGGCAACGCGTTCTGCAACGCCAGGGTCAGCGGCTGCATGAGATTGCCGAGGCCGAAGCCGGTGGCCATCATGAACAGCATCGCCAGCCACAGCGGGCTGTCGGCGTCGAGCAGATGCAGCAGGAACAACCCGAGCGTCAGCATGACCGCGCCGATC
Source organism: Nocardia sp. FBN12 (assembly GCF_054031145.1). Lineage (NCBI taxonomy): Bacteria > Bacillati > Actinomycetota > Actinomycetes > Mycobacteriales > Nocardiaceae > Nocardia > Nocardia sp. FBN12. The sequence continues at coordinate 6,415,570 of NZ_CM132926.1, read as the reverse complement.
ACCGGGAAGGCCCGGTAGCGACCGGTTTTCGAGATCAGCCGACCCGACAGGATCGAACCGATCATCATCCCGAGCACCATCGGCAGCATCTGCAGACCGGCCTCGGTCGGCCCCGCGCCACGCACCACCTGCAGGTACTGCGGAAGCAACAACATGCCGCCGAACATCGCCGCACCGACGACGAACGAGATCACCACACCGAGCGTGAAAGTCACATTGTCGAAGATCCGCAGCGGGATCAGCGCCGCATCGCCCATGAACTTCTCGATCGCGACGAACCCGACCAGACCGACCGAGCCGATCACATAACAGATCACCGAAGAGGTACTGCCCCAGCCCCATTCGCGCCCCTGTTCGGCCACGATCAGTAGCGGAACCAAGCCGACCGCGAGCACCATCGCCCCCGCGAAGTCGATGCGGTGGGTGGCGTGCGGCTTGCGCGGCAGTTGCAGCACCCGGGTCACCACCACCAGGGCAAGCAGCCCCAGCGGCACGTTCACCAGGAACACCCAACGCCAGCCGGTGATGCCGAGGATGGTGTCCTGCCCGGCCAGCAGACCGCCGAGCACCGGTCCGAGCACACTCGAAATACCGAATACCGCAAGGAAATAGCTCTGGTAGCGAGCGCGTTCACGGGGCGCGATGATGTCGCCCATGATGGCCAGCGCCAGCGACATCAGCCCGCCCGCGCCCAGACCCTGGAAGGCACGGAACGCAGCCAGCTGATACATCGAGGTGGCCAGCGTGCACAGCAGCGAACCGACGATGAACAGCCCGATCGCCGCCAGGAAGAACGGCTTGCGGCCGAACATGTCCGACAGCTTGCCGTAGAGCGGGGTACTGATCGTCGCGGTGATCAGGTAGGCCGTGGTCGCCCAGGCTTGCAGCGAGTAGCCGTCGAGGTCGTCGGCGATGGTGCGGATGGAGGTCGACACGATCGTCTGGTCGAGCGAGGCCAGCAGCATGCCGAGCATCAGCCCGGACAGGATGGTCAGGATCTGGCGGTGGGTGAAGCCGGCGGGGGAATCCACCGGGGGCGCCGCTGTGGTTGTCACGAATCGTTCTCCGTCGAGGTGGTGCTCAGAGCATGCGGCCGGGCGAGCAGGGCCGGGCGAGCGTGGTCGTAGTCGTTCACGAAGCGGGTGAGCAGACCGGCGAAACTCGCACGGTCGTCGGGCGACCACTGCTCGGTGATGATCGCGATGGCGTCCTGGCGGCGCGCGCGGATCCGGGCGGCGACGTCGCGGCCCTCGTCGGTGGCCTGGAGCACGGTCGCGCGCCCGTCGTCCGGGTCGGCGGTTCGGACCACCAGGCCACGTCCGACCAGCTGGGCGACCTGCCTGCTCACCGTCGACGCGTCCGAGTGCACCGCCTCGGCGAGCGCGCCCGAACGCATCGCGCCGTCGCAGACCAGCCGGAACAGCACGATGAACCCGGCCGGGTCGATTCCCGAGGCGTCGTTCATCTGGGCCAGCGAGCGGTCACGCAGGCGGTGCAGCCGGACGAGCTGGGAGGCGATCGTGTCGATCGCCTGCTCGATCTCGCTCATCTTTCACCTTTACTTGCATCATACAATTAGTTGTGAAATGCAAGTATGTAGGCAGAACGGTCGCCGGGGCAACCGTTTGAACTGCCTTTACTCGCCCTTGAACTCCGGCGCGCGCTTCTGGAACACCGCCGTCATCGCCTCGGTGAGGTCCTTCGACGGCAGGAACGCCGCGTTCCACGTCGACACATAACGCAGGCCGTCGGCCACCGCCGGGCTGGTCCGCTGCTCGAGCACGTCCTTGATGCCCTGCACCACCAGCGGCGGGTTGCCCGCGATCTCGCGCGCCATCGCGTGCGCGGCGGCCAGCACGGCCTCCTGATCGTCGAACACCTCGTTCACCAGACCCATCCGCTCGGCCCGCGCCGCGTCGATGTCCTTGGCGGTGAACGCCAGCTCACGCAGGTTGCCCTCGCCGATGATGCCCGGCAGCCGCTGCAGCGAACCGATGTCGGCGACGATCGCGACCTTCGCCTCACGCAGACTGAACTTGGCATCCGCGCTGGCCAGGCGGATATCAGCAGCCGCGATCAGGTCGAGCCCACCACCGATGCACCAGCCCGACACCGCCGCGATCACCGGCTTGGTGCACTCGGCCAGCGCCGTCACCGAGGCCTGCATCCGGCGGACCTCCTCGAGGAACGCCGTGCGCGGTGCCGCCTTCGCGTCGTCGGCCAGCACCGGCGCCAGCATCCCCCCGGTCGCGGCCAGGTCGAGACCGTACGAGAAGTGCTTGCCCGACCCCGTGATCACCACGGCCCGGACCCGCGGATCCGCGTCGAGCTCGGCGAAGACCTCCGGCAGCTCACGCCAGAAATCAGGTCCCATCGCATTGCCCTTACCCGGCCCCGTCAACGTCACCTGAGCAACGTTGTCAGCGATATCGACGGTAAAAGCCTTCCATTCACTCATACCCTGATTATTGCCTGCCGCCCCACCATGCAACCCCCCGCGTCCACACCCCCGCAAACCTGAGATCCGCCATGACCGCACTCCCAGCCCCGCACGACCCGACCTCGAGGAGGGTCCGCCGCGAAGCGGCGTAGCGGCCCGGCCGCGAGTTAGCCGCCGTTGCGTCCGCGGCGCAGCCGCCAGCAACGGCGGCTAACTCGCGGCCCCCCAGGGGCCGCGCTCGAGCGCGCCAGCGCTCCAACAAACACAGCGTCAAACCTCTGGGACTACCGAACACCTGGTCCCGACCACAACCCCCGACACACAACCCACCACGGACTCGTCCTCAGACCCCCAGTAACACAGCACATTTCCCGCAATCCCTCTACTCTGGATGACATGCGCAGGTCGTCATTGCCGCCGGTCGCATGCCGGGTCGCGGAAACTCTCATCGCTCGCGGGCACCACGGCGTCATCGTCTGCCCCGAGACGCCTGCCCCCACCGCCGCCGATGCCGCCCGCGCCATGGGCGCCCAACCCACCGCGATCCTCACCGCCCAGGTCTTCCTCCTCGACGACGACCCCGTCCTGCTCCTGGTCGCCGACCACCACCGCGTCGACCTCGCCCGCACCGGCAAACGCCTCGAAGGCACCCTCACCCCCGCCCCCACCGCCCTGGTCGAACGCATCACCGGTCAACCCATCGACGGCACAGCCCCCTTGGGCCACCCCACCAACCTCCCCACCTGGGTAGACACCGCCCTCGCCGCCCACCCCGAAGTCTGGGCCGCGGGCGGCCACCCGAACACGGTGTTCCGCACCAACTTCCGCGAACTGGTCCGCATCACCGCGGGCCTACCGATCGAGATCGACTGAAGCTAGCGGCGATCGGCGTAGGGGTCGACCAGAGTCTTCGGGGTATGGGCGGTCTCGAGTACACCCTCCGGAAAACGGGGACCTGCTGCGTAATATCTGGCACGAGTGCGGCCCACTGGGACAAGCACCTCGCGGCGCACCATCTCGCGTAGATCACGCTGTGCCTGTTGGGTATTGAGCCCTTCCGCCTGCTCGTACCTGGTCCGACGCACGCGACCCGACATGGCCACATCGTGCAGTGCGGACACGATGCGTTCGTCGGAACCGGCCGCCCGCAAGTAGTCCGAGGACCCTTCCCACACCCGCCGCGAACGCTCGACTCGCGCGTGTACGGTCTGCGCCTGCTGGTGATAGGCAGTCAGACTGAACCGGATCCATTCGGACACATCCTGATCAGGCCGGTACACACTGCCCCGCCGCCCGAGTACCTGGTAGTACTCCCAGGTATTACCAGGCCTCCCGAGCCACGCCTCGATGGAGGAGAACTCCGGCGCGATGACACCTTCGCGCGCGATCATCAATGTCTGCAGCGACCGCGCCATCCGGCCGTTGCCGTCAGCCCAGGGATGAATCGACACCAGATGCAGATGCGCCATCGCGGCGGAAATCAGTGAATGTGTCGCCGTCGGCGTGTTCAGCCAATCGACCAGCTCACCCATTAGCGCAGGAACCTGCTCGACATCAGGCGCGGTGTAGGCAGCGATGCTCGGATCGCGGGCGTCGGTGACAAAGACCGGGCCACGTCGCCACTGCCCCGCGGGCTTGCGGGGCGAGTGCCGGTGCCCCTGGAGCATCCAGTGCAGGGAGTTGATAAATCCTGCGCTGTATTCGAAGTCCTCGACATCGTGCAGTGTCTGGATATAGGTCATCATCCGCGCATACGCCGAGGTCTCGGCACGATTCTCGTCCGAGACCTCGACGTCACGCTCGCCGGCCAGCAGGTCCTCCACGTCGACCGTCGAGACCTTGAACCCCTCGATCGAGTTGGACGCCGACACCGCGTCGGCGGTCAAAAACTTCCGCAACCCGCCTACCCAGACGGCCGGCACACTCTGTAGCTCGTACCGAAGGGACTCGCGCATCTGGTCGACCTCGGCGAGCACCACTTCGTCGTCCGACGACAGCTTCGGTGTGGGAAACAGCATCCCTAATGATGTATTGACGCAATCATTACGTCAACAGTTGCTCCGGGTGAGTTGGATCAAACGGACACAGCGGGCGCCGGAGTGGTTGGGTGGCGAGCGTAAGTTGGGGGCGGTGGGCGATGTGCAACCTTCTGAGACCGGACTGGTGGTTCCCGACGATCTGAGCGGGATCACGGCTGAGCAGTATCGGGCTTCGATGCGGCACTATCCGGCCGGCGTCACGGTAGTGACTCTCGGAGCGGAGAGTGGGCCGGTCGGATTCACCGCGACATCCTTCGCGTCGCTCTCGTTGGAGCCGCCACTGGTGTCGTTCAATATCGCCCACACCTCATCGAGCATCGACGCGTTGCGAGCCGCGGACTCGGTGGTGATCCACTTCCTGGGTGAACACCAACACCACTTGGCCCACCGCTTCTCCCGCACCGCGGCCGACCGCTTCACCGACCGCTCCCTCTGGACCACCCTCGACACCGGTGAACCAGTCCTGCACGGCACCCCCATCTGGCTGCGCACCACCGTCCACAAACTCATCGACCTCGGCGACCACACCCTCGCCGTAGGCCTGGTCACCCGAGTCCACGACCAAACCGAAGAGTCCCCCTCCGCGGCCCCGCTGCTGTACTACAACGGCAAATACCACCGCCCGACAGCACTCGACACCTGATCGAAAACCTCTGTTGATGAGCGAGTTCCGCGTGACCGGCGTCTTCCCTGTGAGCGTGAGACCGAACCCGTCCGTAGTCGGCGATGCCATCGGCGAGTTCGAAGTAGGCGGCCGTGTCGAACTCCGACGAGCAGATCAGGTCGTCGCCCACGGAGTCCTGGAAGCGATCGAGTTCCTCTGCTCCCCGAGAGCCAGATTCGCCCTCATCTTCTCGGACACGATCTCCCAGTACATCCGCACCGACGACGTCATTCATTCGTTGGACGCGACCGACCACGTGATCGCCACCAACGGCAGTGCGTCGAGACTGGCAGCCGATTGAGCAGGGTGCCGCACCTTCGGGCAACTCCGTCGATCGCCTATTTTTCGCAGGCGATGCCGTCCCCGTCTCGGTCCAAGTTGGAGCTGTAGCCGGGGTCGCCCCGGTGAAGCGGGGCGGCGCCAGCCGCTTTGGCAGCCTTGCAATTCGGGTAATAGGCGCTTGCCGGCGCGGGCGCTTCTGGCTCCGGGACTGGCGCAACACGTGGGGCAGGCACTTCGACCGTCGTGGTCGGCACAGGGATAACGACGGGTGGCGCAAGCGTCGTGGTCGGCGCAACGGGAGCCACAGGTACATCGATTGTCGTGGTCGGCGCGAGCGTCGACACGGTCGATGAGGTGGTCGTGGGCTGCGTCATCGAAGTTGTTGTAGTAGTGCTGGATTCGACAATGCGAGTTGTCGAAGTGGGCGATATCCGTGCGGCGGGAGCTGGTTCGTCGTCGCCGAGACCGGCGACCACCGATAGACCGAGCACGCCGGCGACTCCGATCCCGGCAATCAGCGGCCATCGCCGCTTCTTCCCGGGTTCCCTGGGTGGACGAGCCCACGGATCGGACGGCGGAATCGGCTGGGCCACTCTGTCCCCTTTGGATTTACGGGCAATCTCGGGGGCTTCATCGCGACAGGTCCGATACGCGTTACCCAATCTGACGGAGTGTCAAACCAGCAGATTTCTCGACTTCGGCTCGCTGGATTTCCCGGTACGGGCGAGATGCCGCTATCCGACAACCGGACGGCCGACGGGACCGGCGTAATCGTGCGATCTCCCCTCGTGCCAATCAGAATTCCGACTGGGAAGGCCCGGTTGCACGATTACGCCGGGTCGGTGTTCAGGCGAGCAGGCAGGGGGCCGCGCCTTCGGGGGAAGCGGCGGTGAGGGGGCGGGTTTCGGGGGTGGGGTTCCAGTGGCCGTCGGTGGCGGCGTAATTCCAGGTGGGGCCGTTGGTGACCAGGGTGGCTACCGCTTCGATCAGGCGGTCTACGTCAGCAGCGGTGGTGCCGAGGCCGATGCTGGCTCGCAGGGCCGCGTCGAGGCCGAGGCTCGCGAGGAGAGGGTGGGCGCAGAAGCGGCCGTCGCGGACGCCGATGGCGTGTTCGGCGGAGAGGTACGCGGCGACTTTGCCGGGGGCGAAATCGGCGACCGTGAAGGCGACGATGCCCACACAGTCAGGGCTGTCGGACCAGATGCTGACCAGGTCGACACCGGAGATCGCGCAGAGTCCGTCGCGCAGGCGATCGGCAAGGAAGCGTTCGTGGGCAACGAGTTCGGTGGGGTCGATGGCGGCGAGTGCGTCGCACGCGGCGGCAATAGCGGCCGCGCCGAGAACATTCGGCGATCCGGCCTCGTGCCGCTGGGGCGCGCACGCCCACTCGACCTCTGTCACGCCGACATCGCGCACCGCACCACCACCGGCAAGGTAGGGCTCGCCCTGGTCCAGCCAGTCCCGCCGGCCGACGAGCACGCCCGAACCGAACGGCGCGTACAGCTTGTGCCCGGAGAACGCGAGGTAGTCGATCCCCGTCTCGCGCAGGGAGATCCGGCGATGCGGAGCCAGCTGAGCGGCGTCGACGAGGATGCGCGCACCACACAGGTGAGCGACGCGTGCGAGCCGTTCCAGCGGCAGCACCTCACCGGTGACGTTGGACGCTCCGGTCACCGCGAGCAGCGCGGCAGGCTTGCTGCACAGCTCGGCGACCACACGCTGAATCGTCTCCTCGACCGTGGCGGCGGCCCGCACGACGCGACGGCCGTGCTCGGTCCACGGCAGAAAGTTCGCGTGATGCTCGATATCGAGCACCACGGTCTCCCCCGGCACGCACCCGGCCAGCAGGTTCAGCGAATCGGTGGTGTTGCGCGTGAACACCACCACCTGGTCGTCATCGGCATCGAGGAACCGGGCGACCGATCCCCGCGAAGCCTCGTAGCACTCGGTGGAGATCCGCGAGGCGTACCCCGCGCCCCGATGCACGCTGGCGTAGAACGGCAGCAACTGCGAAATCCGGTCGGTGACCTGCTTCAACGCAGGCGCGCTTGCCGCGTAGTCGAAGTTGGCGTAGGAGCTGGTACCGCCTTGAACGAGCGGAACCTGCAGGTCAGCGCCGGTGACAGCGGCGATGGCACAGGTGGGGTCGATTACAGCAGTCATGACGAAATCCCGTCGGCTCAGGGACCCGCTCCACAAGAGTTGGCCCGCGCTTGCCGCGCCCAATCCGGACGTCAGCCAGGTCGTCACCCGGAGCACCCCACCGCGGAGGAGGGTTGCCGACCAGCAAGCCGGGGCTGAACGCTGGTACTCGTGACCTGCAACGAGAGTGACAGACGACCGCGGGCGATGTCAACCACCGCGCCGAAAGTGCCAGCACTGCGCACCAGCGCCTCGAACACTGCACACCAGCGCCCGCTGGGCACGCCCGAAGCGAAAAGAATCGCCCATGACCCGGCGTGGCGGAACTAGCATCCGACGAAGGGAATTGCTGCGCTGAGGGCTCGGCAGATCAATGTGGCGCTGCGGGTGGGGTCCGATGTCAAACCGGTACACAAGGGGTGAACTTTGCCCATGATGGACGCCGTACGATCGAGTGAAGCGAAAACAGTCCACGCATACGATCGGAAGAAGACCATGTCACACGCCTTGAGCTCCACTTCGGCGGACGTGAGCGCCGATCTGCCCGATGAATTCGTCCACCTGGCCAGATTGGCGTTGGCCGGGCGTGAACAGGATGTCGCGATGTTCGTGCGGCGTGCCGCGCGGCGACACCGCCATGCCAGCCCTCAGCTCGCCGATGCGCTCATCGCGCTGCTGCGACAGAACCCCACGCGCGCCAATCCCCTACGCGCGGAAGTGGATACGCCGATTCCGGTCGACGGCGACAGCCGGCTGCCGCTGCTGCGGGTGATCGCGCCCGGCTCCACCGCCGAAGTGCCGATCCTGGCCGCCGAAACCTACGCCGTGCTCACCCAGATCGTCGACGAACGCAAGCAGGCCGACCGGCTGGCCGCCGCCGATCTCACCCCGGCGAGCAGCCTGCTGTTCGTCGGTCCGCCCGGCGTCGGCAAGACGATGGCCGCGGCCTGGCTGGCTCACCAACTGTCGCTGCCGCTGGTGGTGCTCGACCTGGCGACCATCATGAGCAGCCTGCTCGGCAAGACCGGCACCAACCTGCGCCACGCCATCGATTACGCCAAACAGCGGCCGTGCGTGCTGCTGCTCGACGAGCTCGACGCCATCGCCAAACGCCGCGACGACGACCGCGACGTGGGCGAACTGAAACGCCTGGTGACGGTGCTACTGCAACAGATCGACGACTGGCCGACCGGCGGTGGCCTCGTCATCGGCGCGACCAACCACGCCGACCTGCTCGACCCGGCCGTGTGGCGACGCTTCGACGTGAGCGTGGAGTTCGCACTGCCCGAGGCCGAGCAACGCTGCGAGGCGATCCGCCGGTTCGCCGGGCAACCACTGCCCGACGGCGCGGTGGACGCGGTGGCGCTCGCGTCGAAAGGCTTGTCGTTCAACGACATAGAACGGACCATGCTGCGGTTGCGCAGGCGTTGCGTGCTCGAGGACCAGCTACTGCCCGGCTTGATGGCCGAGCATTCCGCACGACTAGTAGCTGAACTTCCCAAAACGGATCGGTTACGGCTCGCCCAGACGCTGACCGGCGTGTCAGGCTTGTCTCAGAGACAGATCAGTGCGCTCACGGGGGTCTCGCGTGACACCATCCGTGGCTTCACACATCGACGGGAATAACGTGGCAGCTGGGGGGATTACGGGTGGCGGGACCGCGATTTCTGATCGGCTTCGGTGAGCGACTGACCACGCCCATCTCCCCCAGCAGATCCGGTGGTTCGCCGCAGCCGCCGTACACGGTGCAGCAGGCGCGGGCCCGCCTCGCGCCGATGCTGAGCGCGGCGACCGCGAGTGCCGACTCGTTGCCGAAAACGGCCTGCCCGGAGGACGAGACGGTCACCGCCGTCACCCTGCATCCGCAGTATCTGTCCAAAAGTGGTTATCCCACAAGGCTTCTCACCTCGATGCAGCTCGACCCGCTCGGCAGCAGGCCGGTGGCGATCGCACCCCTGCACGGCAAACCACGGGCTAGCACCCTGCTGTTCTTGGCTACGACCCGGGTGAATCTGCAGTTGCTCGCCGCGCGGCTTCGCGCGGACGCACCGCTCGGCGGCGCCGAGAACGGCATCGTCAGCCTCGAGGAATTCCGCCTCAACAACCCCGACGACAGGCTGAGACTCGCGGCAGCGCCCCGCGATTCGGAGACAGTCGCCGAATTGGTCCTGCACTCCGACCGCGATATCACCCTCCAGGGTCTGCTCGATTTCTCCCGTGATCTCGACCTCGACGTCGCCATCGATCGCAGGCTCGACAACGGCGGCCTTGCCTTCGTACCCGTCACCGGCACCAACGCCGCCATCGCCGCGCTCGCCGGCTACTCGTTCACGCGGGTGATCCGCCGCATGCCGCGCATGCGTACCCAACTCGGACGCGAAACAGCGACCAGAACCACGCTTTCCACGTTCCGCCCGGCACTGCCGGCAGCCGAACCGACCGATCGCGAACTCACCATCGCGGTCTTCGACGGCGGCCTGCCCACCGAAACCCCGCTGGCCCGCTGGGTCGACGCCCACACTTTCGCCGACAGCGCAGCGCCGCACCGCAACTACCTCGACCACGGCCACCGTGTCACCTCCGCCCTGCTGTTCGGCAGCGTCGACCCAGTGCACCCGGTCCCGGTCCCGTACGGCTTCGTCGACCACTATCAGGTACTCGACGAGGACACCGACGACGACCAGTGCGAGCTGTACACGGCGATCGAACGCATCGATACCGTGCTGCGCCAACGCAAGTACGAGTTCGTCAATGTCAGCATCGGCCCCGAACTCCCGATCGAGGACGACGAAGTGCACGCCTGGACCGCGTTCTGGGACGACTACCTCAGCGACGGCACGACCCTGGCGACCATCGCCGTCGGCAACAACGGCGAAGCCGACAAGCCCAGTGGCAATGCGCGCGTGCAGGTTCCGGCCGACAGCGTCAACGCGCTGGCGGTCGGTTCATCGGATCGTGTCGGCGCGCAGTGGAACAGGGCGCCGTACTCCGCGATCGGACCCGGTCGCTCCCCCGGCACCGTGAAGCCTGACCTGCTGGCCTTCGGCGGCAGCGATCACGAACCGTTCCACGTCGTCGGCCCCGACGGCACCGCCGTCCCCGACTCCGGCACCAGCTTCGCCGCCCCGATGGCATTGCGCGCGGCGCTGGGCGCCCGCACCCTCTTCGGCCCGAAACTCGGTGCGCTCGATCTGAAAGCCCTGCTCGTCCACACCGCCGAAAGACGCACCAGCTCTCCGGATTCCGATTCCGGACACGGCCGCATCGCCGCCACCCTGGCCGACATGGTCCTGTGCGGCGACGGCGAAGCCCGGGTCCTCTACCAGGGTGAACTCACCCCGGCGAAGTATCTGCGCGCCCAGATCCCGCTCCCCGCGGCACTGCCCGCCGGCATGGTCAGAATTCGCGCCACGCTCGTCTACGCCACCCCGGTCGACCCCGCCGACCCCGGCAGCTACACCCGCAGCGGCCTCGACGTCACCTTCCGCCCGCACGACGAGAAGTTCGCCGAATCGACCAGAATCCACCCGGATTCGGCCCCGTTCTTCCGCGCCACCGAGCTCGACCCCGAGGCGGTGCTGCGCCGCGACTCGTACAAGTGGGACACCGTTCTGCATGCCGAGCGGAGCAAGCGCGTCAACAGCCTGCGCAACCCGGTCTTCGACATCCACCACAACGCGCGTGAGGCGGGCCATCCCACCGCGACCGCACAGCCGATCCGCTACGCGATGGTGATCACCGTGCGCCACGCCAAGGTCGACGACCTGTACGAGCGGGTGCTCAGCGCGTATGTCACCCAGCTGGAGGCGTTGCGCCCGACGATCGAGATCCCGCTCGATGTCTGAGTTCCCGGCGGAGATCTTCGTCGATCCGATCGCGGCGCGGCGGCTGAGCTGTCAGAGCGTGTACCGGCTGCAACACCTCGGCGCGCGGCTGTTTCCGTGGCAGGAGGAGACGTTCACCGAACTCCTGCTCGGCCATCTGACCGGCGTCGACTATCGCATCGACGCGCCGTGCCCCGATTGTGTGCCGCCGCGCCGATGCACGTCGTGGGGATCGGCCGCACAGACAACAGGATCCGGCGGGCTCAGGCTGCTGACCCGGCCCGAGGAAGGTGGCAATCGGGCTCGCGGAAGGCGCGGCGTCGGCGCGGATTTCATCTACAGCGTGCAGGAACCCTCGGGTGCGCGCGAGGTGCGATTGCTCGTCCAGGCCAAGCGGGCCAGACGCGGTGAACCGATCAAATCGGCTGCCCTCCCTTCCGCGCAACGATCCGACTTGCAGGACGCCGCAGCGCATTTCGGTGCGACCGCGTACTACCTGTTCTACGCCGAATCCGAGTCGGCCCACGTCGGCCACCTCACCCGCTGCGCCGAGCACACCAGCCCCTCGGACACCTCGATCGTGATCGTCCCCGCGCAGGTCCTCACCCGCGCGTTCGACGAGGAAAAGCGGGGTTCGATCGCGGCCGACCTCGTCTTCGCACTCGGCCGCACCCTGCTGTGCCTCGACGGCTGCGTTCCCGCGCCGGGCCTCTCCGCCTTCGACCGTGTCCTCGGCTTCGTCCGCGAGGACAACCCCGGCTACCAGCCGGTCGACCCCGCGACGCGGCTGCCCGGCACCGCTGTCGTCACCGTCATCGGCACCCGCGCCAAACCACCACGTCGCCCACCTTCGCGCCGCGTGACCCGCGCGGGCCAGCACGTCGGCGACGGCGAAATCCTGTGGGTCGACCTGAGCGCCGCCGACCGCTGGGCACAGCAATCCGCGCCCGCCGCAAAAAACGCGACACCGCCGACGCACTCGAAGGAACCCGCCGACAGCCTCGCACCGACGGCTCCCGACGGACCTGCGTCGGCATCTGCGGGCGACGCCTCGCTCGGGTCCACTCCGGGCGAGACCACACCAGGGCGGGAGCCCAGCTGGTACGACGGCGTCAGCGCAGGCAGATTGCGCGAGCGAACGAGTAAGTACTGGCGACTCGCACTGCACCGGGCGGTTGCGGTCCGATACGTAGCGGCCTGGGCCGACGGCGACGTGCGGGCGGTCTATCGCGTCGTCGACGACTCCCTGATCATTCACCACGATCACGGCGGCAAGATCTCCTTCGATCTCACCGACGTCGACCCGGAATCGACCCTGCACGCCCAGATCGTCCGCCGTGCCGAGGCTTATCAGTCCGCGCGCTCGCCACGCGCACGCAACGTGGTCGGTTACCCGTAACCGATTGCCCCCGAGTTGCCTGATCACACCCAGTTTCCAACCATCTACGCACCCCATGATGGACACCCGAGATGATTGGGCTCCTCCACTATTTGCTAGAGTTCCCTCTCATGTCCACGAACACGAACTCCGTCCGCGGCCTGCCGCGCTACCCGGTGTACGCGCTCGGACGGCTCACCAAGGCCCTGCACGCCGAGATCGACGTCCCCTTGCGCGATCACTGGGTACTCACCTTCATCTCGGAGAACGCCGACCTGACGCAGAAGAAAGTGGGCGACGCGCTCGGTATCGACCGCAGTGAAGTCGTCCGCCTGATCGACGCGCTGGAACGGGCCGACCTGGTAGAGCGCACCCGCGACGGCAAGGATCGCCGCAAATACCGGCTGCGGATCACCGAAGCAGGGCGCAAGCAGTGCAAACGCACCGACAAGCTGATCGCCGAGGCCACCGCGCGCGTGCTGAGCAGCCTCACCGAAGACGAACAGCGAACGCTGCACCGGCTCGCGGTCACGGCGCTGGGCGAACTGCCGGAATCGCCGTCGTGAACAGCGCGGACGGCACGCCGTTCGCTGCCGCCCGGCAACACCCGCACCGAGTACCGTTGGCATCTGGTGACCATCCTGTTTGCCCTCCGGTAACCCGCTCATGAAACAACAGACACCACCGATGGGGGTCAACCGATGAGAGGTGGACTGAGCACGATGCTCGAGCCACACACTGAGGTACCGGCGGTCCTGCGCGATCCGTTGCTGCGCGCGGATCTCGCCGCGCCGCCGCGCACCCTGGTCGACATCCTGACCAGCACCGCCCTCGCCCACCCCGACGCACCGGCCATCGACGACGGCACCGTCGTGCTCAGCTACCTGGAACTGATCGCCACGATCGAGGCCAGGATGGCCGAACTCACCGAGGCGGGCGTGCGGCCGGGCGACCGGGTAGGCGTGCGGATGCCGTCGGGCTCCGCCGCGCTGTACGTGACGATTCTGGCCGTGCTCTACTGCGGCGCCGCCTACGTCCCCGTCGACGCCGACGACCCAGAGGAACGCGCCAAGCTCGTCTTCGGCGAGGCCAGGGTGAGCGCGATCGCCACCGCCGACGGCATCGAGTCGGCCACCACTGCCGAAGGCGAACACGACTGGAACACCCTGCCCACCCCCGCCGACGACGCCTGGATCATCTTCACCTCCGGCTCCACCGGCACTCCCAAAGGTGTTGCGGTCTCGCATCGCAACGCCGCCGCCTTCGTCGACGCCGAGGCACGCCTGTTCCTCCAGAAGGCGCCCATCGGCCCCGGCGACCGCGTACTGGCCGGCCTGTCGGTGGCCTTCGACGCCTCCTGCGAGGAAATGTGGCTGGCCTGGCGCAACGGCGCCTGCCTGGTCCCCGCCCCGCGCGACCTGGTGCGCACCGGCGCCGACCTCGGCCCCTGGCTGATGCGCCGCGAGATCAGCATCGTCTCCACGGTGCCGACGCTGGCCGCGACCTGGCCCGCCGAAGCGCTGGAATCGGTGCGGCTGTTGATCTTCGGCGGCGAAGCGGTACCGCCGGAGCTGGCCGAACGATTAGCGGGCGCCGACCGCGAAGTGTGGAACACCTACGGCCCCACCGAGGCGACGGTCGTCGCGTGCGCGGCCCTGCTCACCGGCGAGATGCCCGTGCGCATCGGCCTGCCGCTCGACGGCTGGGACCTCACCGTCGTCGACCCGCAGGGCAACCCGGTGGGCACAGGCGAAACCGGCGAACTCGTGATCGGTGGCGTCGGCCTGGCACGCTACCTCGATCCCGCAAAGGACGCGGAGAAGTACGCACCGCTGCCCTCGCTCGGGTGGGAACGCGCTTATCGCAGTGGCGATTTGGTGCGCAACGACCGCGATGGCCTGATCTTCCTCGGCCGCGCCGACGACCAGATCAAGATCGGCGGCCGGCGCATCGAGCTCGGCGAGCTCGACAACGCGCTCCAGCACCTGCCGGGCGTCAGCGGTGCGGCTGCCGCGATTCGAACCACCAAGGCGGGCAACAAGATTCTCGTCGGCTACCTCACCGGCGCCGGTCCCGACTTCGACGTGAAGAAGGCCAGAGAGATCCTGGCCGAACAACTTCCGGCTCCGCTGGTACCGCGCCTTGCGGTGGTCGCGGACCTGCCGACCCGCACCTCCGGCAAGGTCGACCGCGACGCGCTGCCATGGCCACTGCCCTCGACCGACGAACCGGCCGAGACAGGACTGTCGGGCACCGCGGCATGGGTGGCGAGCCTGTGGGACGCGATCCTCGGCGCCCAACCCACCGATCTCGACGCGGAATTCTTCGATCTGGGCGGCGGCTCGCTGTCGGCGGCACAGCTGGTCGGCGCGTTGCGTGAGCGGTACCCGCACGTCACCGTCGCCGATCTCTACGAGCACCCGCGTCTCGGCTCGCTGGTCGAACTCCTCGACGGCAGCGCACCGGTCGCGGCCGTCGACGTGCGGGTAGTGCGGCCGACGCCGTTACGCGCGCAGATCACTCAGGTACTCGCCACGATTCCGCTGACCACCCTCACCGGATTGCAGTGGGTCACCTGGCTGACCGTGGTCTCCGGCATCGCGGGCTGGTCGGGCTCGCTACCGTGGCTGCCGCGCCTGTCGTGGTGGTGGATTCTGCTGGCGTTCGTGCTGTTCATCTCGCCGATCGGCCGGATGACGACCTGCGTGGTCGGCGCCAGAATCCTGCTCGCCGGACTTCGCCCCGGTTCCTATCCGCGCGGCTCGGCGGTGCACCTGAGGCTGTGGGCAGCCGTCCGGCTGTCCGAGGCCAGCGGCGCCGAAAGCCTGTCCGGCGCACCACTGATGGTCCCGTTCGCCCGCGCGCTCGGCGCCAAGATCGGCAAGGGCGTCGACCTGCACAGCCTGCCCCCGGTCACCGGCATGCTCGAACTCGGCGACGGCGCCAGCGTGGAACCCGAAGTCGACCTGTCCGGCTACTGGGTCGACGGCGACATCGTGCACATCGGCGGCATCACCATCGGTGACGGCGCGGTGATCGGCGCCCGCTCGATCCTGTTGCCCGGCAGCAAGATCGGTAAGAAGGCCGAGATCGCCCCCGGTTCGGCCGTGTCGGGCAAGGTCAAGGGCGAACAGGAATGGGCGGGCTCGCCTGCCGCCAAGACCGGCAAGTCGCAGCACCGCTGGCCCGACCACGCTCCCGAACGCGCGCGGCACTGGCTGATCGTGTTCGGTCTGTCCTCGATGGTGCTGGCCGCGATGCCCGTGTTCGGCCTGGCCGTCGGCGGCACCTTCATCGCCTGGTGGGTCCGCGAGGAGACCACCATCGGCGCCGCCGCCGTGCGCGGTTTCGCCATCCTGCCGCTGGCCACCCTGCTCAGTCTCGGCGTGTACGCCGTGGCCACCGTGCTCGCGGTGCGCCTGCTGAGTATCGGCCTGCGCGAGGGCTATCACCCTGTGCGCAGCCGGACCGGCTGGCAGGTGTGGGCCACCGAACGCCTGCTCGACTCCGCGCGCACCTTCCTGTTCCCGCTCTACGCCAGTCTGCTCACGCCGGTGTGGCTACGGCTGCTCGGCGCGAAGATCGGCAAGAACGTCGAGGCGTCGACCGTGCTGATGCTGCCCAAGTTCACCGTGATCTCCGACGGCGCGTTCCTGGCCGACGACACCATGATCGGCAGCTACGAACTCGGCGGCGGCTGGCTGCGGATCGGCGAATCCAAGGTCGGCAAGCGCGCCTTCCTCGGCAATTCGGGCATGACCGCGCCCGGCCGGCGTGTCCCCAAGAACGGTCTGGTCGCGGTGCTCTCGGCCGCGCCGAACAAGGCCAAGGCGGGTTCGTCCTGGCTGGGCAGCCCGCCGGTGCGGCTGCGTCGCGCGACCGAATCCAGCGACACCTCACGCACATTCGATCCACCGCTGCGGTTGAAGCTGGCGCGCGCGTTCGTGGAGACCTGCCGATTGATCCCGGTGATGGTCACCTTCGCCATCGGCCTCGGTGTGCTGCTCGTGCTGGCGCTGATCGCCCGGCACACCGATTACCTTGTCGCAGCGCTTGTTTCGGGTCTGGTACTGATGGTCGCCGGTGCGCTCGCCGGCATCATCGCGGTGGCCGCCAAGTGGTTGATCGTCGGGCGCATTCGCGCGGTGGAGTACCCGCTGTGGAGCTCGTTCGTGTGGCGCAACGAGGTCTCCGACGCCTTCGTCGAAACCGTCGCGGCGCCATGGTTCGCGCGTGCCGCGACGGGTACTCCGGTGATGAATCTGTGGCTACGTGGACTCGGGGCCAAGATCGGTCGCGGGGTATGGTGCGAGTCCTATTGGCTACCGGAGGCGGACCTGGTGACACTCGGTGACGGCGCGACCGTGGAGCGCGGCTGCGTGGTGCAAACGCACCTGTTCCACGACCGCATCATGTCCATGGACACGGTGACACTCGACGCGGGCGCCACCCTCGGCCCGCACTGCGTCGCCCTGCCCGCCGCGCACATCGGCGCGGGCGCCACCATCGGACCGGCCTCGCTCGTGATGCGCGGTGACGTGGTTCCCCCGTCGACTCGCTGGTGGGGCAACCCCATCTCGCCCTGGACCGGTCCCGCCTCGACGCGGGAGTCGAGGCAGCGCGGAGCCGCCTGATGCGGAGCAAGTTCTACGAGGACCCCATCGATAACTACCTGCCGCAGAACGGCAATCGCGGCTACCGCGTGTCGCGCTACGAGCTGGAGCTGAGCTACAAACCGGCCAGCAACCGGCTCGCCGGACGCGTGGTGGTCATCGCGGTCACCACCACGGTGCGCGCGTGGTTCACCCTCGATCTTTCGCAGGCGCTGACGGTGTCGAAGGTGCTCGTCAACGGGTCGAAGGCGGCGAAGTTCGTCCATCAGCAGGGCAAGCTCGCGGTCACACCGCAGCAGAAGATCCCCGCGGGTGGCGTCCTCGAGATCACCGTCCACTACGCGGGCACTCCGAAACCGGTGCGCGGACCGTGGGGCGAGGTCGGCTGGGAAGAGCTCACCGAGGGCGCGCTGGTGGCGAGTCAGCCCAACGGCGCCGCCTCCTGGTTCCCGTGCGACGACCACCCGAGTTCCAAAGCGTCCTACCGGATTTCGATCACCACCGACAGCCCGTTCTACGCGGTGGCCAATGGCGCCCTGGTCGGCAAGCAGGCCAAGGCCAGCCAGACCACCTGGGTGTACGAGATGGCCGAACCGATGGCGAGCTATCTGGCGACGGTCCAGATCGGCAACTACCGCAAGTACCGGGTCGGCGCCGTCGGCGAACCGGTGCCGATGCACGCCGTCATCCCGCCGCGATTGCGGGTGAACTTCGACCACGACTTCGCGCGTCAGCCGGAGATGATGGCGCTGTTCACCGAGAAGTTCGGGCCGTACCCGTTCGACGACTACACCGTGGTCGTCACCGACGACGAACTCGACATCCCGATCGAGGCGCAGGGCATCTCGATCTTCGGTGCCAACCATTGCGACGGCAAGCGCGGCTCGGAACGCCTTGTCGCCCACGAACTCGCGCATCAGTGGTTCGGCAACAGCCTGACGCTGAAGCAGTGGCGCGATATCTGGCTGCACGAAGGCTTCGCCTGTTACGCGGAATGGATCTGGTCGGAGGCGTCCGGCGGGGCGACCGCGGATCAGCTGGCGCGGGCCGCGCGCGCGAACCTGGCGCGTCAGCCGCAGGACATCGTCGTCGGCGATCCCGGACCACGGGACATGTTCGACGACCGGGTCTACAAACGTGGGGCGCTCACCTTGCACGCGCTGCGGCTGGAACTACGCGATCACCTGTTCTTCGAACTGATCAGGGAATGGACCGAGCGGTATCGGCAGTCCTCTGTCACCACCGAGGAATTCGTCGATCTGGCCGGTCACTACAGCGTGGCGCCGCTGCGTGGACTGTTCGCGATCTGGCTGGGCACCAAGCCGCTGCCGCAACTTCCGCCGCTGGGCGGACAGGCGCATCAGAACACCAGGTAGCGCTGGGCCAATTCCTCGATGAGCGGATCGTCGGCAGGCACCATCTCGAGCGCCTCGAGGTCGTCGGCCACCGAGATGGTCCTGGCGTCGTCGCGCTCGGGGTCGGGGCCGTCCTCGGCGAGCTGGCGTTGCAATTTCTGCCGGACCCGGTCTTTCAGTGAATCGCCCATATCTCCAGGTTGCCCGGTAATCGGCCCGCGAACCAGCGTCAGACGGGGGTGAGCCACGTTCCCCACGGCGTGTTGCGGAGCACGGTATAGACGGCGAGCAGGCCGAAGAACGACCACACGATCACCGGGCTGATGCTGGGCATCCGCCAGCGTTGTCCGCGGCGGGCACGCCGGAGCCAGTCGATCACGAAGACGGCGAAGGCGAGGGTCAGTGGCACGGCGAGCAGATTGCTGTGCAGTGAGTCGACGATGTTGCCGTCGGTGAGGTTGTGCATCGCGCGCATCCCACCGCAGCCGGGGCAGTACACCCCGAACAGCGCGTAGACCGGGCACAGGCCGTAGGAACCCTCGACGTGCGGATCGCGGAAATGCAGCAGGGCCAGCGTGCCGATGCCGAGACCGGCGGCGATCAGCGGGGGCGTGAGCCGCCGCCAGGTCGGACGCGCGACATCGGGTGCGGGCTGCTGATTCGGGCCTGCGGCGATAATTCCGGCCGTGACGTGCGCGTTGTCCACTCCCCTACGGTAGCGGCGCCCGATCGCCACCGCCAGCACGCGCCTGGTGGGGATCGAAGCCGAATCGTGTCCGGTGGGTGTAATTTTTCGTCGAATTCTGGCGATTTCACAATGTCAGCGCGTCCGGTGACCCAGTTCACAACAAGTGGGACACTGTGACCCGCTAACACTAGCTAGCACCCCGGCTTGCACTGTACGGTGGCCTACGACACAAAGGAGTGCCGACAATGCTTGCGAAGTCGATGATGACGTTCGCGGCAGCGCGATCCATGGTCTCTCACCTCGAGACCGGCGCACTGACCGCACAGTTCCGTGCCGGGCTGCGGAGCCGCAGTTTCGCGACCGCGAAACTCAACGCCCCCACCGCCGAGCGCCGGGTCGTCCCGGTGACCACCGCGGACGGCGCACAGCTCCGGGTCCACGTCTACGGCCCGGATACCGCCCCCACCCTGGTCCTGATCCATGGCTGGGCCTGCAGTATCGAATACTGGAACCCGCAGATCAACGCCTTCGCCGGCGAGTACCGCGTGGTCAGCTACGACCAGCGCGGCCACGGCGAATCGACCCTCGGCACCGCCGCCCCCAGCGAACACACGCTGGCCGACGACCTGTCCGCCGTGCTCGACGCGACGCTGCGTGGGGATGAGAAGGCCGTCCTGGCCGGGCACAGCATGGGCGGGCTCACCATTCAGGCCTGGGCCAAGCACCATCCCGAGCAGGTGTCGCGGCGCGCGTCCGCGGTGCTGCTCGCCAACACCGCCAATGCCGCGATCCGCTCGGAAACCGACATGCTGCCGATGCTGAACAAGCAGCTCATCGTCGCGCAGTACCCGGTCACCCTGCTCGGCGCGCCGGTGCGGATGCCGCAGCCGGTCAGCGAGTCGCTGCTGTTCGCGCCGCTGCCGATCCCCGGCGGCTGGCTCACCCAGCAGGTGCTCCGCAGCCGCATTCTCACCCCCGAGGCCACCGCCGACGAGGTCGACTTCGCGATGGGCATCATCCGCTCCTGCCGTCCGGTCGCACGGGGGCGCCACGCCGCCGCCATGGCCGACATGGATCTGTCGGCGGGCACCGCCAACCTGAACGTGCCGACCACCGTGATCGCCGGTGCCCGAGACCGACTGCTTCCGCAGCGTCTTTCGCGCCCGATCGTCGACACCCTGCGCCGCACCGGGCATCTGGCCGATTTCCACGTGCTGCCGCACGGCCACCTCGGCAATATCGAAGACACCGAGGCCTTCGATGCGGTGCTGCACCAGGTGCTGCGTAACTCCTTGAACTCTCGGGCCACCCGCCGCAACGTCGCTGCCCGCTGACCCGAGTCAGTTCTCCTGAGACCGATCAACGGCGATCGGCTCAGGGGTAACTCGAGCCGAGGCCCCCGATCTCCCGATCGGGGGCCTTACTCGTTGTCCGGGTCTGAGTCTCGTAGTCAGGGTCTGAGCAGGCCCCAGTACAGCGCCCACAGCGTGAATCCGATTCCGGCACAAACGATCATGGCCCATCGGATACGCGCACCCACGCCTTCCCGAGGACGGCGGACGATGACGAAGACCAGCGCGACCACCGCACCAGCGGCGATCACCTGCAACGCCGCCCATGGCAGGGTGCGACCGAAGACCAGCGGACCGAACTCCGTAGCCCGCGAGGACGCGACGTAAAGCAGCTGGGCGATCGCGCCGACAATACTGATTCCCGCCGCCGCCAACAGGATTCGCGCGGGTGCCACGGTGGGGAGGCGCCATGCCCGGACGAAGCCGGTCAGTGCGTAGCCGAGCAGCGCCAGCACGGTCGCCGAGAGCAGGGCGAGCTGCGCCGTCGGGGATTCCCACCACTTCAGCGGCGTCAGCGGCGTCACGGAATGTCCTTGTGCGGCCGGTAGATCCGCGTCTGCGGTGGCTGTTCCTGGCAGACCCTTCACCCAGTCGCCCATGAGCTGGGCATAACCGGGTGCCAACTCCTCGCCCTTATCGAAACCGTCGGTCGTGGTGAAGCCACCGTGCTGAGCGTTCGGCAGGGTCCGCAGCGTGTAGTTCGTCTTTCCCGCGCGGTCGAAGACTTCCTGGAAGCCGCGCAGGCTGTCGCCCGGTGGGGTCAGCCGGTCCTGCTCACCCCAGATACCGAGCACCGGCTGCTCGATCCCGGCCAGGACGGGCAGTGGATCGTAGTCAGCCTGGGCAAACAGGCCCGCACCCGCCATCACACGGATTCCGTTGCGCCCCAGCACATCGACCATCGAGCCACGCACGCCCGCGGCCTCGAACCTGGTTTCGTTGGCCCAGGTCTGCTGCGCGGCCGGTGCGCCGGAGTTGGCGCCGATCGTGATCAGGAACGCGACATCGGCCGACCGCGACACAGCCAGCGGCGCGACCCAGCCGCCCTCCGACAGTCCCCAGATCCCGACCTTCGCGGGGTCGACCTCCGGCCGATTCCGCAGTGCCGCAACCCCGGCGAGTGCGTCGTCGGCGAGCAGGGAGAAGTCGCGGTG
Source organism: Nocardia sp. FBN12 (assembly GCF_054031145.1). NCBI lineage: Bacteria > Bacillati > Actinomycetota > Actinomycetes > Mycobacteriales > Nocardiaceae > Nocardia > Nocardia sp. FBN12. Next base: position 6,393,639 of record NZ_CM132926.1, on the reverse strand, counting down.
GGCGGGGGTATAGCCCTCGGTGCGCTTGTCGTAACGCAGCGCGACGATGCCTTGGCGCGCCAAAGCTGTTGCCACTTGGGCGTATTGCGGGCTCTTGGCCGTGCCCGATCCGTGCACGAGCACTACGCCGGGTCGACCGGTCGCACCCGCCGGGGCGTGGATCGTCCCGTTGGTTGTCGTCGCGTCGGAGCGGGTGACGGTGATGTCGGTGGTGGCGATGTCGTCCGCCTGTGCGAGCGGAGCGCCCGCTACCGTGGCGGCGAGCACGCCGGCGAACAAGGCAATTCGAAGAAGCATCGATCTACTCGCTGTCGTTCATTCCTGGTGCCGGGAAGGCGATGAACCGGGTCAGCACGCGGCGCGCACCCGGCCTGTCCTCGGCGTGGGTGGCTTGGAATCGTTTGAGGAGCGTGAGGTAGTCCTCGCAGAAGGCCTCGAGCTCCTCCCGTGTCGCGTAGATCGCCCCCCGGGAGAACGGCATCACATCGCCCCATTCGCCGAGCTGATCGCGTTCGTCCCGAAACCGCTGGAACATGTCGATATCGTCGGTGATGTGCTGCGCAACAAGCCCTTCCAGCAGCTCCCGCATCTCCGGCGACTGACCCTTGTCCAGCCGATAGCGCAGATCCTTCGGCGGCGAACGCCACCACCGCTCCTTACCCTTGGCCAGCTCGGGCGCCTCCTCGATGAACCCGTGCTCGGCGAGCTGACGCAGGTGATAACTGGTCGCCCCCGTGTTCTCCCCCAGCCTGGCGCCCAACGCCGTCGCCGTCGCAGGCCCGTTCTCGGCGAGCACCCGCAGGATGCGCTGACGCAGGGGATGCGCCAGCGCCCGCAGCGCCGCGGGATCAGTGATCTCTCTGGGCGGTACCTCGTCTGCCATAGTTGCACGCTACCTTTTGCACAGACATCTGTGCAAAGAACTTTATGCAACATGGTGACGTGACATCATCGACGGCACCCCATCGACCTCGCCCACGAACACGCAACGGTCTGGAATCTCCTCTACGGCCGCTGACGCCGCCAACGCACTGCGAGCACCAAGAAGATCCAAACGGATCGTTAGGCCGCAGCGGCCGCCCGGTCGAATGAATTCACAAGTAAGACAACTAGTCGACTGATGACAGTCGGTGCCAGGACAAGTTCGTAGATACAGCCAGGGCGCCTACCAGAAACATGCCATGACGCTGTCGACGGACACTCGATCAGTCGCGTTCTTGTTCTGCGAGAGCGGTCATTCCGGCTCCGACCTTCTCTGCCAGTTCATCGAGTTCGGCCTTTGCCATGACGAGGTACTCGAGCTTGCCGACTGCGGCGAGTTGCTGTTCGCGAAAGGGCGTCCCCGGCGGGAGCGGCGCTAGATGCCAGTGAACATGCGCGACGCCCTGCATGCTGCCAAAGCTGAATACATACAAGCGTTCGGTGGGCGTGATCTCGGCGAGGACCCGACCGAGGCGATGGACGCGCAGTTGCAATGCGAGGTAGTCGTCCTCGGTGAAGTCCGACACTACGTTCGTCGCGTGGCGTCGAGGTGCAAGCAGACAGTAAGCGTAGAGGCGAGGCCAGGGCGGAAAGAATACGACGCAATGTTCGTCACGATAGACGACGGTTTCGCGCTCACGAGTCGAGTGCTCGTCGGCCAGTTCACAGATGAAGCACCGACCGGCGGCGTTGTCCGCCTGGAGTTGGTCCATGTAGGCGTTGGCATCGATCGTCCCGGTCTGCCTGCCGAATGAGGTGTTGGCACTGCGTTTTCCAGAGTCCTGTGCCGATGCGCTCTGTGGCTCCACAGCTACCGCCCCCATCCGATACGATCGCGCGCCGAATGGCCTCGTCGGAGCTTCGATCGACAACATTCCCCACTATGCGGCCATCCTATGCACGCTCGCGTCTTCCCGCTGACCGGCATCGGTCCTGCGCTGGGTGGGAAGCTGTCACATCGTCAGCACGCTGAACGAACAGAGGCCCTCCCCGGCGAACCGGGAAGGACCTCTGAGCTGGAGCCGCCTGGGGGAATCGAACCCCCGACCTTTTCATTACGAGTGAAGCGCTCTACCGACTGAGCTAAGGCGGCGTACCTTTCGGCGGTGCGAGTCTATCGCCTCCGGGTCAGAACGCGAAAACAGCAGGTCATCGCGGGGCGCTCGGAGCAGGCTGTTGTCTCAATGCCTGCCCGGTCAGCGGTCAGCAGGCGGATTGGAACGGGTAGCACGGTTGCGCTGGGGGCGGCGCGGGCGGCGGTGGGGGCGGCGCGGGTGGCGATGACACCGCAGCGGGTGCGGTGGCGGACGGCTGCGGCTGCATCACGGTGGTGCCGGTCGGCGTATCGGCATGGTCGGCGGACGCCACATTGGCGATGGTCAGCACTATCAGCAGGAGTAATACCCCGCCCACCAGTGCAGCGAAGACCCACATGATCGGCATGTGTGACGCGCTGCGATAGCCCGCGACGTGCAGCGACCGGTAGCGCCCCGGCCTGGCCTTGCGTCTGCTCACCAGCTCGGCCCGCCTACGTAGTCCCCACCCGGGAAGCGTTCCCCGCGACCGATCCCCCGCACCGCCCCATTTCCCATGCCAAAAGTATGACCTGAAGGTCCGACAGAATCGGCAGCCGTCTGTCAAATGAGTTGGAGCAGCATAGTTTTGGTAGTGCGGCGAGCCGCCCGCAACGGGTGGTCAGGTGGTGCGGGCGGTGATGAGGGTGGCGACCATGGCGGCGATGGCGAAGCGGGGTTTGACGTTGAGGTCGAGGGCTTCGCGGCAGGCCAGGACGGCGTCGATGCTGCGGAGGAGGCCTTCGGGGCGGACGCTGGTGGCGAGGTCGGTGATCTCGCCGGCCATGTCGGGGTGGGTGAGGGTGATGGGGGCGCCCCGGCCCGCGAAGCGCATGGCAAGGGCGTCTCGGTACATGCCCGCGATGTCGATGAGGGCGCGGTCGAGTGCGTCGCGGCCGGTGCGGGTGGCGCGGGATTTCTGGCGGCGTTCGAGGTCTTTGAGGACACCTGCCGAACCGCGGGTGGCGGAGGCGGCTCCCTTGCCGGTGCCACCCGCGCCGAGGGCGGTGGCGAGCTCATCGCGTTCGCGGTCGTCGCGGTCGGCACTCATCAGTTTGGCTTCGTCGTCGGCGGACTTCACCAGTTCGTCGGCGGCTGCGTAGGCGGCGCCGGGGCGTTCGGTCGCGGTGACCAGGGCGAGGGCACGCCGGCGTCGTTGGCGGGCGTCTTCGTCGGTGGCGAGGCGGCGGGCCCGGCCGACGTGGCCGCCACTCACCGAAGCCGCCCAGTCGGCGGTTTTCGCGTCGAGTTGGTCGCGGTCGCGCAGCACCTGGGCGATGGCGGGGACGGTCGGAGTCACCAGGTGGACGTGTCTGCAGCGGGAGCGCAGGGTGACGGAGATGTCCTCGGGGTCGACGGTGGGCGCGCACAGCAGGAAGACGGTGCGGTCCGGCGGCTCTTCGACCACTTTGAGCAAAGCATTGGCCGCGCCCTCGGTGAGGCGATCGGCGTCTTCGACGACCACGACCTGCCAGCGGCCGGTACTCGGGCGACGAGCCGCGATCTGCACGATCGCCCGCATCTCCTTGGTGCTGATGCTCAGACCTTCGGGGATGATGCGCCGCACGTCACCGTGGGTGCCCGCCATCGTGGTGGTGCAGGCGTGGCACGTACCGCAGCCGACCGTATCGGGATCGGTGCATTGCAGCGCCGCGGCGAAACACAGCGCGGCTACCGATCGCCCGGAACCGGGCGGCCCCGTGAACAACCACGAATGCGTCATCGCCCCGGTGACCACACCCGCCCGCGCCGCCTTCGCGGCAGCGGCCAGTTCGGTCTCGACCACGTCCTGGCCGACCAGTCGGTCGAAGACACCTGCCACGCGCTACACCCTAGCCGCGTGGTCCGACAGGGTCGCCGGACGCCAGCCCGTCGCGGCCACTCCGATCAGTCCTCCGCTGAGCCGGCGGCCTTCTTGGCCGGAGCCTTCTTGGCAGCCGTCTTCTTCGCGGTCGACTTCTTGGCCGCGGTCTTCGTGGCCGTCTTGGTCGCGGTCGACTTCGCCGCGGCCTTCTTGGCAAGCGCCTTCTTGGCCGCCTTCTTCGCGGTCGTCTTCTTGGCAGCCTTCTTCACCGGCCCACGCGCCCGGCGATCAGCCAGCAGTTCGGAAGCGCGCTCGTCGGTGATCGACTCGACCTCGTCGCCCTTGCGCAGGCTCGCGTTGGTCTCGCCATCAGTGACGTAGGGACCGAAACGACCGTCCTTGATCACCATCGGCTTGTCGGTGGCGGAGTCGTTGCCCAGCTCACGCAGCGGTGCCGCGGCCGAGGCCTGACGCCCGCGCCGCTTCGGCTCGGCGTAGAGCTTCAGCGCCTCCTCGAGGGTGACCGAGAACAGCTGATCCTCGGTCGCCAGCGAACGAGAGTCGGTGCCCTTCTTCAGGTATGGGCCGTAGCGACCGTTCTGCGCCGTGATCTCCTCACCCGAGGTGGGATCGTTGCCGACCACGCGGGGCAGCGAGAGCAGCATCAACGCATCGTCGAGGGTGATCTCGGCCAAGTCCATCGACTTGAACAGCGAACCGGTGCGCGGCTTGACCTCCGCGGCCTTCTTCGTCTTCTTCGCGGGCGCCGCGTCCGGGTCGGGCGCGGGCGGTTCCGGCAGCACCTCGGTGACGTACGGGCCGAAACGTCCTTCCTTGGCGACGATTTCGTGCCCCGATACCGGGTCGACGCCGAGCGAACGGCCTTCCTGCGGCGTCGAGAACAGCTTCTCGGCGACCTCGGGTGTCAGCTCGTCGGGGGGCAGATCGTCGGGCAGGTTGGCCCGCTGCGAGATCCGATCCCCTTCGGGGTCATCGGGATTGATGACCATCCGCTCGAGATACGGGCCGAAGCGGCCGACGCGGACCACGACATCGCGGCCCTCTTCGTCGACGAACATCTTGATCGAGTTCACTTCGCGCGCGTCGATATCGTCGAGCTGCACGGAGACCATCTTCTTGAGGCCACCCGAACGCGCGACCGAACCCTCGGCACCGGCCTCGCCACCGAAGTAGAAGCTGGACAACCAGTTTCCGCGCTGCTCGCGGCCACCGGCGATCGCGTCGAGGTCGTCCTCCATCGCGGCGGTGAAGTCGAAGTCGACGAGCCGGCCGAAGTAGGCCTCGAGCAGACCGACCACCGCGAACGCCACCCAGGCCGGGGCCAGCGCGCTGCCGCGCTTGTAGACGTACCCGCGATCGAGGATCGTCTTGATGATCGAGGAGTAGGTCGACGGTCGGCCGATGCCGAGGTCTTCCAGCGTCTTGATCAGCGAGGCTTCGGTGTAGCGGGCGGGCGGGTTGGTGCTGTGGCCGTCAGGGTTCAGCTCGACGGCGGTGACGCTCTGGCCCTCTTCCAGTGCGGGCAAACGGGATTCGGCGTCGTCGGACTGGCCGCCCGCCTCTTCGTCCACGCTCTCGACGTAGGCCTTGAGGAACCCGGCGAAGGTGATGGTGCGGCCCGAGGCCGAGAACACGCACTCCTCGCCGGTGCGCGCGGTGCCGGTGATGCGCAGGGTCAGCGTGGTTCCGCGCGCGTCGACCATCTGCGAGGCGACCGTGCGCTGCCAGATCATCTCGTAGAGCTTGAACTCGTCGTTGTCGACCTTCGAGGCCAGCTGACCTGGCGTCATGAAGGTGTCACCCGAGGGACGGATCGCCTCGTGTGCCTCCTGCGCGTTCTTCACCTTGCGGGTGTACTGGCGCGGCGAAGGCGAGACGTACTCCGCGCCGTAGAGCTGGGTCGCCTGCGAGCGAGCCGCCGCGATCGCCGACTCCGACAGCGTCGTCGAGTCGGTACGCATGTAGGTGATGTAGCCGTTTTCGTACAGCCGCTGCGCGACCCGCATCGTGCGCTCGGAGGTGAACCGCAGCTTGCGGCCCGCTTCCTGCTGCAACGTGGAGGTCATGAACGGCGGATACGGCTTGCGCGTGTACGGCTTGGCCTCGGCCGAGCTGACCTCGAGCGCGGCACCGTCGAGCGCCTCGGCCAGCCTGCGGGCGTAGGCCTCGTCGAGGACGACGACACCGGTGGTCGACTTGAGCTGACCGTCGGAACCGAAGTCGCGACCGGAGGCGACGCGGTCGCCCTGCACCTGGACCAGGCGTGCGCCGAACGTGCGCGGGTTGGTCGAATCGGACTTCTCGTCGGGCCCGGCGTCGAGCTTGGCGGCGATATCCCAGTACCCGGCGGAGCGGAACGCGATGCGCTCGCGCTCGCGCTGCACGATCACGCGGGTGGCGACGGACTGCACGCGACCGGCGGACAGCCGCGGCATGACCTTCTTCCACAGCACCGGAGACACTTCGTAGCCGTAGAGGCGGTCCAGGATGCGGCGGGTTTCCTGCGCGTCGACCAAATCGTTGTCGAGTTCGCGCGTGTCGGCGGCGGCCGCGAGGATGGCGGGCTCGGTGATCTCGTGGAAGACCATCCGGCGAACCGGGACCTTCGGCTTGAGCGTTTCGAGCAGGTGCCAGGCGATGGCCTCGCCCTCACGGTCGGGGTCGGTGGCGAGGTAGAGCTCGTCGGCGTCGGCCAGCAAGCTCTTGAGCTCGGCGACCTTGGCCTTCTTATCCGGGTTCACCACGTAGATCGGCTCGAAGTCGTGATCGACGTCGACACCGAGGCGCGCCCACGGCTGCCCCTTGTATTTGGCGGGCACGTCGGCGGCGCCGCGCGGCAAGTCGCGGATGTGGCCCACCGAGGCCTCGACCGTGTAGTTGCGCCCCAGGTAGGGCGCGATCTTGCGGGCCTTGGTCGGTGACTCGACGATCACGAGACGACGCAGGGGTCGGCCCTGGTCGGCTGAACTGCGGTCTCGTGTTGCCACCGGCGAACACCTTCCTTCTAGATCCGCGCGTCGGGAGGTCCGCTCGGTGCGCGGCTGGGGCAGATGACGACGTTCGGACATCGCCACCAGTGACGTTTATACCCTGCGCACGTGGGGTAGAGGCATTTGCGGCGTTTCACGTCGCGGGCGCTGTCCTGGGCGATGCTACCCGGAAATGGCTCGTCCCCCTCCTCCGCATGCGGAGGAGGGGGACGAGACGTTGTTGTGTTTCGCAGCTCAGGAGAGCGCGCGAACGCCGGTGGCCTGCGGGCCCTTGGTGCCCTGGCCGACCTCGAACTCGACCTTCTGGTTTTCCTCGAGGGTACGGAAGCCCGTGCCCTGGATCTCCGAGTAGTGGACGAAGACGTCAGCGGAGCCGTCCTCGGGCGCGATGAAGCCGAACCCCTTCTCCGCGTTGAACCACTTCACAGTTCCCTGTGCCATTCTGTTTCCTTCTCTTTCTACCGGAAACGGCGGACAACTGGGTTCGTCCACCGGGCCCGTTCCGACCGCTGTACTGTTGGTCCCCCTGCAAGGAAATCCTGAGCACGGCGTTCGCAACAACGATCCTGCTGATGGTTTGGACCTTGGATCCGTCCCTCGAACACAGAAGCTTGCGACCGAGACCCAGTGAACCATGTCTCTGCGCAATTCGACAGTCGAGTTACCGACTATTTGCAAAATTCATGATCTTGCGAATGTGCAGGTAAGGGACAGATTGGGTGTATCCGTACTTTCGGTCTGTTTGCTTCTGGATAACCGAGTGAGCTTCCAGCAAACTTGCTGTGACCCAGATCGCTACTGGGTTACGAAATCCCAGGTAGTGGTTGTCGCACACACACGTTTCACACTTCGCGTGTCGCATGAGAGGAGGACTGGATGAATCCGGCAGACCGGACCGAGCTCCGAGAGCGCAATTCGAGCGAGAGCTACGGGCGATCGTTGCTGAATCGTGTCCTGATCGAGGCGGCCGCAGGCGGCAACCCACTGACCCATGTCGCGGAGCTGCCCGCACAGCGCGCCGACACCACCGCGTGGCCGGATTGGGTGCCATCAGCGCTGGTCACAGCCCTGGACGCACAGGGGATCGAGCTGCCGTGGGCACACCAGACCCGCACGGCCGAGCTGGCGGCGGGCGGAAACCACGTCGTCGTGAGCACGGGAACGGCGTCCGGGAAGTCGCTCGGCTACCAACTGCCGGTGCTCACCGCCCTGCACGACGACCCGCGCGCGACCGCGCTGTACCTCTCCCCCACCAAGGCGCTCGGCGCCGATCAGCTCCGCGCGGTCGGCAGCCTGATCCACCACAATCCCCTGCGTGAGGCCCATCCGGCGAGTTATGACGGCGACACTCCTGCCGAGATCAGGCAGTGGGTGCGGGCCAACGCACGCTGGATCTTCACCAACCCCGACATGCTGCACGTCGGGATTCTGCGCTCGCATCAACGCTGGGCGCGGGTGCTGCGCCACCTGCGGTACGTGGTGGTCGACGAATGCCACGCATATAGAGGAGTGTTCGGTTCGCATGTCGCACTGGTGCTGCGCAGGCTGCGGCGGCTCGCCCAGTTCTACGGCGCCGACCCGGTGTTCGTCCTGTGCTCGGCCACCAGTGCCGATCCGGCCGCGTCGGCCGGCAGGCTGATCGGGGCGCCGGTTGTCGCGGTCACCGACGACGGGTCGCCGCGGGGCGCCAGGACCGTCGCGCTGTGGGAACCGCCGCTCAGCGCGGCGGTGACCGGAGAGAACGGGGCACCGGTACGGCGGACCGCGACCAGCGAAGCGGCCAAGATCATGGCCGCGCTGGTGGCCGAGGGCGCGCGAACTCTCACCTTTGTTCGTTCGCGGCGCGGTGCCGAACTGATCGCGCTCGATGCCCGGCGCGTTCTTGCCGAAACCGCTCCTGAACTGCAGGAACGTGTTGCGGCTTATCGAGCGGGCTATCTGGCTGAGGACCGGCGTGAGCTCGAGCAGTCGCTGTCGCAGGGGACATTGCTCGGCGCGGCCAGTACCAACGCGCTCGAACTCGGCGTCGATATCGCGGGCCTGGACGCGGTGGTCATCGCCGGTTTTCCCGGGACGGTCGCGTCGTTCTGGCAGCAGGCAGGGCGGGCAGGCAGGAGGTTGCAGGGTTCGCTGGTGGTGCTCGTGGCTACCGACGATCCGCTGGACACCTACCTGGTGCATCACCCGGAAGCGCTGCTGGATCGGCCGATCGAGGCCACCATCACCGACCCTTACAACCCTTATATCCTCGGCCCCCAGCTGCTGTGCGCCGCGATGGAGCTGCCGCTCACCGAGGAGGAGGTGAGCGAGTTCAGGGCCGACGAAGTACTGGCCGACCTGGCCGAACAGGGCTTGATCCGGCGCAGGCCGAGTAGCCGTGGAGTGGGCGCTCGCTGGCACATCACCGCCCATACCCACCCGCACGACGACGTCGACGTCCGCGGCGGGCTCGGCTCGCCGGTCGCGATCGTCGACGCCGAAACCGGGCGCCTGCTCGGCACCGCCGACGCGGGGCGTGCCCCGGCCACGCTGCACACGGGGGCGGTACACCTGCACCAGGGCGAGACCTATCTCGTCGACGAACTCGACCTCGATGGCGGTGTCGCGTTCGTCAACGAGGTGGATCCCGGCTTCACCACCAGCTCCCGGCAGATCACCTCGATCACCGTCGAGGGCGTGATCGAGGAGCACGTGTTCGGTGCGGTCATCGCGGCATCCGCGCAGGTCGCGGTCACCAACCAGGTTGTCGGCTACCTACGGACCCTGGTGACCGGTGAGGTGCTCGACCAGGTCGAGCTCGATCTGCCCGCACACACGCTGCACACCAAGGCTGTCCTCTATACCGTCGCGCCCCGGCTGCTCACCGCCGCGGACATTTCCGACGAACAACTCCCCGGCGCCTTGCACGCGGCCGAACATGCCGCGATCGGCATGTTGCCGCTGGTCGCGGGTTGCGACCGGTGGGACATCGGCGGTGTCTCCATCGCCGAACATCCCGATACGGGGGCGCCGACGGTGTTCGTCTACGACGGCCAGCCCGGCGGGGCCGGTTTCGCCGAGCGAGGATTCGCCCAGCTCACGGGCTGGTTGGCCGCGACGTTGAGCGTGATCCGCAGCTGTGGGTGCCAGGACGGGTGTCCCTCGTGCGTGCAGTCGCCCAAGTGCGGCAACGGCAACAATCCGCTGGACAAGAATGCCGCCGCCCGCCTGCTGACTGCCGTTCTCGGCGAACTGCGCGCCCATGGCGACCGGCGTGGGGATTCGTGATGTGGGTGCGCCCACCACGTGACCGGCGATACACCACCCGCCAAGAATGCTGGTCACTCGTCCGGATTAGCGTTGACCAGCAGATATATGCTGGCGGACGATTAAAAAGGAGTACTTTTCTGTTAACTGGCTCATAGCCAACCGGAACCGCCGGTACCGGCTCGTCATACTTTTCATATTTTTCCGGGCCGGATCAAAGAATGCGCATGAAATAACGCAAACGCGCTTGTGCTTAATTCTGAATTGGTTCGGTCCGGAACAACCACCGACCAGTGATAACACTTCCGGGTCACCCATTCTCTTCCACCGGACCGGCCCGCGCCGAAGCGCGCACCGTGCGCACGCCGAACACTCCCGCCGATACATTCGCCTCGACATCGACGACGACGTCCCATTGCGCGACCAAGCACCGGCGCACCCGAACCCCCATCCGCCGAGCAACTTCGCCGGCTTCCGCACACCCCGCCTCCGCACCCTCCACTAACACCACCGCCGCGCCCAAAGCCCCGAGATCCGCGGCACCCTGCGCCCGATGCCGAGCGACCACCACGGCACCCACCTGCGCGACCACCAAGGTGAAACAGATCAACGCCGCCAACACCACACATACGAACACCGTCGCCCCTCCCCCGTCCCCAGCCAGCGCACGCCGCGTCGACCCACGGCTCGTCTCGCGCCGTGCCCTCACGGGTTCACTCCTGGCTCGGTGACGGCGACGGCCTCGGCGCGCAGGCGCAGACCTGGGAGGAGTGGGGTGGTGGCGACGACGGTGGCTACTACTCGGCCTCCTTCGGCGCGAAGCTCGACGGCTGCGCCCGGCGGGGCGACGGACTTGCCCGCGGTGATCGCGCGTGCGGTGTCACCGCGGGCGGCAAGGCGGGCGGTTTCGCGGGCCGCGTCCACACAGCGAACCTGGGTGGACCCGGCGAGGAGGGCGCCGATGCAGAGAGCTACAGCGCAGACCAAGGCGGCCAGGGCGATGGCGGCCTCGACCGTCACCGCGCCCGTATCGCCGCCGAGAGTGCTTGTGCTGGCGCGGTTTACACGCTCGTGTTGAGCGCCTTGTCGATGATGCCGGTCAGCGCGGTGACGATGCTGTCCCCGGTCACCACCCCGTAGAGCACCGCTCCGAAGGCCGCCGCGGCAATCGTCCCGATCGCGTATTCCGCCGTGGACATGCCGTCGTCGTCGAGCAGCAGACGAGTGAGTCGAGTGCGGGCCCCCATGTATACGGTGTGGACGAACGTCATCGTGATCCCCTCTCTGATCGCACCGCGCGGCTGGTCCGCGCGGTGAAGTTCTGGTGGCCTCGCCGGGGCCGGTCACAGCAGCCCACCGCCGCCGAGCACGCGGTCCGCGAGGCCGATAACGACGGGGACGATGCCGAGACAGACGAAAGCCGGCAGGAAGCACAGGCCGAGCGGTCCGCCGATCAGCACGCCCGCGCGTTCGGCGCGTGCGACGGCGGCGTCCTCCACGGCTTCGCGACGGTGCGTGGCCAGTTCGCCGACCGCGGCTGCCAGCGAGGCGCCGGAGCGGGCGGAGCGGCGTGCCATCCTGGCCAGTGACTCCACATCATCGGCGCCCGCCGATCCGACCGCATCCGCCGCCGCGCGCTCCCATGCCGTCGCCGCGTCGGCGCCTAGCGCGAGAAGGTCCGCGGCCCTGAGCAATGCGGCCCGAAGGACCGGCGGCGCCGTCGGCGCACTCGCGCGCGCGGCCGCGGCCATCGGCAGTCCCGCTCGTAGACAAGCGGCCAGCAGATCGAAAGCGGACGCTGACCCGAGCGGGTCAATCTTCGTGGCCCCACCTGTCGCCCCGGCGGCCCCGGCCGGCGCCGGGCCGAGCGCACGAACTCGCCGGCTGACCGCAACCCGCCCAGGCAACACCGCAATCGCCACCGCCGCGATCAACAACACCGCTGGCGAGGCAGCTCCTACCATCTCCTGCACAGCACTCCCCTGCTCGAAGTTTTATCCACACGTGTCCACATCGGGTCGGCCCGCTGCGGGTAATGACCTCTCCCCCGCAGACATTCGCGCCAGCTCTGCTGCTCACGAACCAATCGGCTTCGCTGCTGGAGGAACCGTTCGGCACCGAGGCGATGCGGGTCAAGCGGTGCTCTTGCGGGTGATGACATCTGTCCACAGCAATCCACAGCAGGCGAGGGCCGCGCCTAGTGGGAGGAGAAGTTCACCGGCTGGGGATGCGAACAGAATTGTCAGCGGGGCGGCGCCCATCAGTTGGCCCAGGCCGATGCCTACCAGCGGGAGTCCTGCCAGAACGGTGGCGGAGGCTCGGGCGCCGGCCAGGGCGGCTTCGGTGCGGTCTCGGAAGCGGATGCGGCCGAGCAGGTCGATTCTGGCGGCGGCGAGCAGTTCTGCCAGGGCGAGGCCGTGTTCTTCAGCCACTCGCCAGGCCGCGGCGATCCTCGACAGTTCCTCGGCGACAATCGAATCCGGTTGCGACCAGCCGTCGGCGCCCGACCCGCCGAGGCGGCTGCGGCCCGCGCTGATCGCCAGCACACGTGCGGCTTCGCCACGCGACTCGCCTGCGGCGGATTCGGCCGCCGCGCTCGGATGGGCGCCGACGCGCAGCTCGCCGACGACGGCTTCGAGTCCTGCCAGAAGGTATCCACATTCGCGGCGGCGATCGCGGTCACCTCGTCCGCGCCGCTTCCGCACTGCCACAGTGGCTCCCAGCATGAGGGCCGCCAGCCCGACGCCGGGACCGAACGCGAACGCGGTGCACCCCAGACCGATTCCTGCACACCACTCCACAGGCAACCGTCTCGGCGCGCTGCGTCTGCCCGCGCCGAACAACCGAACGAATCGCCGCTGCCCGCCCGCTGCCGGAAGCACCAGCACCGCGACCGCACAACAGAGCAGAGCACTTCCCACGAACCCACCTTCTTCGAGACGAAACCTGCCACTCGGTCAACACTCATCAACAGGTGAGAACCGGCTCGATGGCGATGGCCTCGCGCCGGCCGGTCGGCGCCGTGCCGAGCTTCGAGCGCCGAGCCGATTCCACGAATCCAACGGCCCACCAGCAGAATTCGGTCCCGCAGCCGGCGTTGATCAGGCGATGAGACCGATGTCGCCGCGATGAGGTCGCTCATCCGAGTCGCACCTCGAGCAGTCGTCGGAGTTCGTCGGCCGCAGGCACGGGGTGATCATCCGATCGCCAGGCTGGACTGATGTGCACACCGTCGGGATCACGTTGCAGGACACCGATTTCGCGAAGTGCGCGGGTTCCGTCGGATCGGCGGTGAACATGGAGGACCACCTGAACGGCCGCGGCTAGTTGGCTGTGTAGGGCAGCACGGTCCATGCCGCCGAGCGCCGCCAGCGCTTCCAGCCGGGCGGGAACTTCCTGAGGGGAGTTTGCGTGGACGGTGCCCGCACCGCCGTCGTGGCCGGTATTGAGGGCGGTCAAGAGATCGACCACTTCGGCGCCGCGTACCTCGCCGACGACGATCCGGTCGGGTCGCATTCGCAATGCCTGGCGAACGAGATCGCGAACCGTAACCGCGCCGACGCCTTCGACATTGGCGGTCCGGGCAACCAACCGCACGACGTGGGGATGGACCGGAGCCAGTTCGGCGGCGTCTTCGACGCAGATGATTCGTTCGGCGGGGTCGACGGCGGCGAGCAGGGCCGAGAGCAAGGTAGTTTTCCCCGCCCCGGTGCCTCCGACTACGAGGAAGGCGAGGCGGGCGCGGACGATGTCGCCGAGCAGTCGGCGGGCGGGCGGAGCAATCGAGCCGGCGGCCGCCAGCGCGTCGAGTCCCTGGGTCGCGGGGCGCAGGATGCGAAGGGACAGACACGTGCCGTCATGGGCGACCGGGGCGAGGACGGCATGGAGCCGAACGCCGAACGCGTCGCCAAGAGCGGCTTCGGTTCCGGCGAGTTTGCCGTCCACCCAGGGCTGAGCGTCGTCGAGTCGACGGCCCGCTGCCAGGGCGAGGCGCTGGGCGAGGCGGCGAACAGCAGCTTCGTCGGCGAAGCGGACATCGGTCAGCTCCAGCCCACGTCCACGGTCCACCCACACCGAATCCGGGCTGGTGACGAGCACATCGGCGACCTGTGGATCGTGCAGCAGCGGCTCGAGCAGCCCCGCTCCGGTCATCTCGGTTTGGAGCAGTCGCAGAGCCCGCAGAAGGTCGGTGTCGGCAAGGACACCGCCCGCTTCGGTACGAATCGCAGCGGCCAGCTGCGCGGCATCAGGGACACCCGGATGCTCGGCGAGCCGTTCGCGGACCCGCTCCAGCAGGTCGACGGTGACGAAAGTGGTCATGCGGGGTCAGCTCCGACCATGGCGAGGACGGCGTCGGCGGCGTCGCGGAGGGGGCCGCGGCGGCGGACGCTCAAGCCACCGCGTTCGAGGCGGGCAGCCAGTCCGGCTTGTCCACGGACTGCGGCGAGCAATGGCAATCCGAGCAGGTCCGCCACCTCCGCGCCCCGCAGACCACCGGGCGCGGGCCCTCGAACAATCAAGCCGCGATTGGGATTTCGTTCACCCAGGTAGGCCGAGACGCTTTCGGCGGCGGCGATGGCACGCAAACGGGCCGGGACTACGAGAACGACCAAGTCGGCGGCGTCGAGCATCGTGTCGGCCGCGGGGCCGCGTTCACACGAAACGTCGCAGACGACGAGATCCCCTGCATCCCTGCCCGATTCGATCACCGCACGCATCGCCGCCGGTGACAGTTCGGTGAGTGCGCAGCCGTTCCGAGCCTGCTCGGCCACTGGTCCTGGCGCAGAATATGCAGCCCGCCCTGTCCCCGGCCCGGGCGCAAAGTATCCGGGCGCCGCGAGCGCTGCGTGCCCGATGACCGAACGCTCGGTGAGCTGCCCGGCCTCCGCGCGCAGTGTCGGCGGCTCCGACCCGAGCACCGTACGAGGAGCCGAATCTCCCGGCGGATGCCCGGGGACCGCATGATTCGCGGAAACCGTCTCGCTCCGCGCCCCAAGCCGCACCCGCCCGCAGGACAGCACCGCCAAACCCGCAGACGCGGTAGGCAACGCATTGTGTAGCGCGGCGGCAGACACCCGCCCGTCCTCGATGACCAGGTCCGGCCACCGGAGTCCGGGCACATTCTCCATCCCCAGCACCAGGTCGATCCCGCCGTCCAGCGGGGCGCCGTCGATCAGCACCGTGTCGCGCCGGACCCGGCGCGCGGCCCCGCGCAGTGCGATGGCGGCGGCGAGGGTGGACGCACCTGCCCCACCACCCGCGCCGGCCACCGCGACGACTATCCCTTCGCCCGTCCGGGATTCGGCGTGTTCGGCGAACTGTTCGACCAGCGCGACAGCACCCGAAGGCAACGCGAGCACGCGTTCGGCGCCCACTGCCGTCGCCGCCTGCCAGTCGGGGACCGTGGGTTCCCCTTCGGTGACCAGGACCACCCCCGACCGGCGCGGACAGCCGGCCACCGTGGCGGCGACAGCGGCGGCGGTATCGAGGATCACCATCCTGGCCCCTGCCCACGCATGCCTGCCGACGGGCATCACCCGTTCATCGGTGACGCGTTCAGCGGCCGCCGCGACCCGGCGGACCTCCGCGCGCAACCGTTCGTCACGCACGAGAACCAGAGCGGGAGCGAGCTGCGGGAGCGCCGCGGGGGTGAGGTTCATGCGACTCAGCGTTGCCGAGTGGGGAAGTTGTCAACACCCCGAAAACACCGATTGTGGATAACTCGGGGGTGTGGAGAACTTTTTCGATCGTCCCCGGAATAGAGGACGGCCCCAGCCGGGGGGGAGGAGGCTGGGGCCGTCGGGTTCAGCCCCGGGGGGTCGGGCTGAACGCGCCTGGACTAAGTCCAGGTGCCAGCAATACTACACCCACCCCCTGCCGCGGGCGCAAGTAGCATTCGCCGACATTCTTCGGCGATTCGCGCCTCCCGGCGTCCCCAGGGCAAACCCTTTTGCACGGTGCGGACAGCCGATCCTGCGGGGCGCGCAGGTCGTGCCTATTCTGTTGACGTGACGCCAGAACGCGACCAGACCTCGCCTACGGACACAAGTCTCGGCAAAACGGGCCGCGACCCGGTGCCAGGCGGGCGGGTCGCCGCGTTCTTCGATCTTGACAAAACGGTGATCGCGAAGTCGAGCGCGTTCGTGTTCAGCAAACCGTTCTACGCACAGGGTCTGCTCAACCGCAGAGCCGTGCTGGAGAGCAGCTACGCGCACTTTTTGTTCCTGCTTTCCGGTGCCGATCACGACCAGATGGAACGGATGCGGGCAAACCTGGCGAACATGTGCGCGGGCTGGGACGTGGAACAAGTGAAAACCATTGTGGCCGAGACACTTCATGATTTGGTCGACCCGCTGATCTACGCCGAGGCCGCCGATCTGATCGCCGATCACAAGATCCGCGGGCACGACGTGGTGATCGTGTCGGCCTCCGGTGAGGAGATCGTCGGCCCGATCGCGGAGGTGCTCGGCGCCTCGCACACCGAGGCCACCCGGATGGTTGTCGAGGACGGCAAGTACACCGGCGACATCGAGTTCTATTGCTACGGCGAGGGCAAGGTCGCGGCTATCGAAAAACTCGCCGCCGAGCAGGGCTACGACCTGTCGCGGTGCTACGCCTACTCCGACTCCGTGACCGATGTGCCGATGCTGAGCGCCGTCGGCCATCCGACCGCGGTCAACCCCGACCGCGGGTTGCGCAAGGAGGCCGCCGCGCAGGGCTGGCCGATGCTCACCTTCTCCAATCCGGTGTCGCTGTGGTCGCGATTCCAGGCGCCCTCGACCACCACCGTCGCCGCGACAGCCGCCGTGGGACTGAGCGCGATCATCGCGGGCGCGATCAGCTACCGACTGCTGCGCAAACGACGCTGAACCGCCCAGCTCGAGCACGAATCTCCGAGCGACACGCCGAATTCGCGGGTATTCGGTAATGCCTTAGAAACCCTTGATGTGAGTGCCATCACAGTGTAAGAATGGAGGCACGGAAGGACGGAAGGCCAAGACGGAGCCGGAAGAGAAGGTTTCGCCTCCCATCCCACCCTTCCCAGCACGGACACCAGGCACCCACGCGGAGCGCGCCGCGACAAGGCCGAAAGAGTTGTGGGCCTGCGAAATTCGAGCCGACGTCGGCGAACGCCTCGCACAGGTTGCGGGGATGAACCGGCGGGGTTGGGATGATCGCCGAGGCCACCGAACACAACCCACCCTGCACGCTTGGTAACCGGGTGTTCCGTGCTAGCGGGCGGTGAGGTCGAGCAATCGACAACGCCGCCCGTTTCGACGTGTGGGGCCGGTCTCAGCCGGCGGCCGCGTCGGCGATCGAGTTCGCTTCGCGGGCGCCGTCTTCCAGCGCGCCGGCGCAGAACAGTACCCAGCCACCCACACCCTCCGCAGTGCCGAGACCGAATCCGGCGGCCGCGTCGAGGTAGGCCTGACGGCGGCGCAACCAGAACACCTCCGGCACGCCGAGGCTGTGCGGATCGAGTCCACTGGCCACCGCGACCAGGCGCGAAGCAGCGCGCGCGACTACCCCGTCGCCGGTGCCGAACGGACGCAACGTCAGCAGCTCGCCGTGCACGATCGCCGCGACCACCGGGGCGGGCGCCTTGCTGGTCTGGATGGTTTGCGCGAGCATGTCGAGCCGTTCGGCGACGCCGGGAGTCGAGCGCGGACGACCGAGCTCCTGATCGTCGGCGACCAGGTCGGCGGCCGCGAGTAGGTGCAGCCGAGCCAGCGCCTGCAGGGGCGCACGCCGCCAGGTACCGACGAGATTGGTGAGCGCGTCACCGTCGAGCGCCTGACCCACCCGCAACGCGCCGGCCAGCACCGGGTCGCTGACCTGACCGTCGGCGGGCAGGTCGGTGCTCGCACCTTCGATGGCCGCCGAGGAACGCGCGGCCCGCACGGCGGCTTCAGCGGCAGTGGTCGCCCAGCCACGCCGGTTCGACTTGTGCCGGTGCACGGCCGCGAGCGCGTCGCGCGCCTTGTCGGCGGCCTCGCGCACGCCGGGCAGGTCGACCAGGGGCTGCAGCGGATCAGTCACGCATGGAGGTTACCGCCCGCACAGTGACGCCCCCACGATCACATACAACCCACGCACCGTCGGCCAGCTGCGATCCGGCCACGGCACCTCGGCAAGCCGCTTCGCCGCCGGCGTCACCGCCCTGCGCCGCCGCGCTTCCCGCTCGGCCAGCCGTTCAGCATCGATTCGATCCACCGGCGTCTCCAACCCTGCGATCCGCACCGCACCACCTCGGACAAATCCACGCTACGCCGATGAGCTGCACGCCAGAAGGATTTCGAGAACCCAACCACCCCAACCCCAACCACGACACTAACCACCACACCGTTCACCCCGTCCAGTCCCCAACTTCCACACCCCACCCCCGTACTCCCAGCCACACAATTCACCCGGCCTGTCCCCGTCTTCCACAACCCACCGAATCCCCACCACCACACTCCCGCCACACCACTCACCCCGAAGACGCAGCCCAACCGCACCCCCGACCACACCGCGCACTCCCAAACCCGTCCCCGTCTTCCACAACCTGCCAACCCAGCCACCGCACCCCGACCACACCGTGCACACCGGCCTGTCCCCGTCTTCCACAACCCTCCCCAACCCAGCCACCGCACCCCGACCACACCGCGCACACCGGCCTGCCCCCGTCTTCCACAACCCTCCCCAACCCAGCCACCGCACTCCCGACCACACCGCGCACACCGGCCCGTCCCCGTCTTCCACAACCCACCCAACCCAACCACCGCACTCCCGACCCCTAGGGAGGGACGGCCACGAAGTGGCCGGTCGCGGCCGGGTCGCCGGTTAGGCGCCGGTGCGTAGGCGACGAAGGAGCAAGCACCGGTGCCTAACCGGCGGCCCCTCGGGGCCGCGACTCGAGCGCGCCAGCGCTCCAACAAACACAGCCAGCGCCTCCAGGACTACTCAAACCCCGGAGCTCTGCCATACCAACACGTCCCAGGACTACTCAAACCCCAGAGCACTGCCATACCAACACGTCCCAGGACTACTCAAACCCCGGAGCTCTGCCACACACATCACCAAGCCCCGGAAGCACCCCTACCCAGTAAGCAACTCCCGCCCAGGAATCGCCTCGAGCAACGTCCGCGTGTACTCCTCACGCGGCGACGCGAACACCTCATCGGTAGTAGCCGCCTCCACCACCTTCCCCTCACGCATAACCAGCACATTGTCCGCGATCTGCCGAACAACAGCCAGATCATGCGTGATGAACAAATACGTCAACCCCAGCTCAGCCTGAAGGTCGTTGAGCAGAGTGAGAATCTGAGCCTGGACCAGCACATCCAGCGCCGACACCGCCTCATCACAGACCACCATCTCCGGCGAGAGCGCCAGCGCACGAGCGATCGCCACCCGCTGACGTTGCCCACCCGACAACTCGTTGGGATAACGCCGCAGCACCGACGTCGGCAGCGACACCTTGTCGAGCAGATCGCGCACCACCGCTTCGCGCTCGGCGGGCGTGCCGATCTTGTGCACCCGCAACGGTTCCTCGACCGTCCGGTAGATCGAGTACATCGGGTCGAGCGAGCCGTAGGGATTCTGGAAGATCGGTTGCACGCGGCGCCGGAAAGCGAACGCGCCCTTCCGGTCCAGCTTCGCGACGTCCTTGCCGTCGAAAGCCACAGTGCCCGAAGTCGGTTCGAGCAGGCCGAGCACCATCTGCGCGATGGTCGATTTACCCGAGCCCGACTCGCCGACGATCGCGGTGGTGGTCCCGCGACAGACCGTGAAGCTCACCTCGTCGACGGCCACGAAATCCGCGGACTGCCACGGTCGCTTGCCACGAATCTTGAACGCCTTGGACAGGTTTCGCACATCGAGCACGGTGTCCGGCAACGCATCGGATGCCTTCTCGGCGACCGCCACTTCGACAGCTTGCGCCCGCACCTCGGCCCGCTGCCGCGACGACGACATCCGCGATGCCGCCAGCGATGGCGCCGAGTTCACCAGCTTCTTCGTATACGCGTGCTGCGGATCACGCAGAATCTGCAGCGCCGGACCGGATTCCACCACCTTGCCGCGGTACATCACCACCAGGTGCTCGGCCCGTTCCGCGGCGAGGCCGAGGTCGTGGGTGATCAGCAGCACCGCGGTCCCCAGCTCGGTAGTGAGCTGTTCGAGATGGCCGAGGATCTGGCGCTGAACCGTGACGTCGAGCGCCGAGGTCGGCTCGTCGGCGATCAGCAGTTTCGGCCTGCACGACAGGCCGATCGCGATGAGCGCGCGCTGGCGCATACCGCCGGAGAACTCGTGCGGGTACTGGTTCACGCGGCGTTCGGCATCGGTCATGCCCGCCTCGGCGAGCAGTTCCACCGAGCGTTCGCGAGCGGCGGCACCGGTCGCTATGCCGTTGGCCACCAGGGTTTCCCGGATCTGGAAGCCGATCTTCCACACCGGGTTCAGGTTCGACATCGGGTCCTGCGGGACCAGGCCGATGCCGTTGCCGCGGATCGCGACGATCTCCTTCGCCGACGCCTTGGTCAGGTCCTTGCCGTCGAACAGGATCGAGCCGCCCGTCACCTTGCCGGTGCCCGGCAGCAGGTCGATGATCGCGTGCGCGGTCGTCGACTTGCCCGAACCGGATTCGCCGACGATGGCGACGGTCTGCCCGGGATAGACGGTGAGGTTCACCCCGCGAACGGCAGGGATCTCCTTCCCGTCGGAGGTGAAACCGACGTCCAGGTCGCGGATTTCGAGCAGTGGCTTGGTTTTGTCGAAGCTCATCGGGTGCGCTCCTTCGGATCGAGCGCGTCGCGCACCGCGTCGCCGAGCATGATGAAGCTCAGCACCGTGATGGCCAGCGCGGTCGCCGGGTAGAACAGGATCGGCGAGGTACGGATCTCGGTCTTGGCGCGGTCGATATCGGCGCCCCACGACACGATGCTCGGCGGCAGGCCGACGCCGAGATAGGACAGCGTCGCCTCGGTGACGATGAAGACACCGAGCCAGATCGTGGCGACCACGATCAGCGGACTGGCAGAGTTCGGCAGCACGTGCTTCATGAGCGTGCCGAGCCGCGAGACACCCAAAGCCTTCGCCGCAGTGACGTATTCGCTGTTCTTGGCTTCGATCACCGCACCACGCGTGATGCGCGCGGCCTGCGGCCAGGTGAAGGCCACCAGAATCGCGACTACCGTCATGACCCCCGCGGGCCGCAACAGCTGCAGCAGCACGATCGCGGCAAGCACCATCGGAATGGCGTAGAAGATCTCGGCGATGCGCGAGACGATCGTGTCGAGCAAACCACCGTAGAAGCCGGAGATCGCGCCGAGGATGCCGCCTACCAACAGGAACATCGCCGCCGATGCGATGCCGACGGTCACCGACGCACGCGCGCCATAGATGGTGCGCGCGAAGACATCACAGCCCTGCTTGTCGAATCCGAACGGATGACCCTCGCGCGGGCCGTCCATCCCGAACTCACCCAGGCACTGCCGCGGGTCCTGGCTGGTGAACAGCGAGGGCCACACCACCACGAGCATGACGAACACGATCAGGACAACGGAGACCAGGAACACCGGATTGCGGCGCAGGCGGCGCCACGCATCGCCCCAGATGCTGGTCGGGGTGCCCTTGTCCAGGACACGGTCGGTGGCGAGCACCTCCACCTCGTCGGCGGGGGCCACGAAATGCTGTTGCTTGTCATGCATAGCGGATCCTCGGGTCCAGTGCGGCATAGAGCAGGTCGATCACGAGGTTGACGAGCAGGAACAACACCACCAGCACCGTCACGAACGACACCACGGTTGGCGGCTCGCCGCGGATGATCGCCTGGTACATGGTGCCGCCGACGCCGGGGATGTTGAAGATGCCCTCGGTGACGATCGCGCCCGCCATCAGCGCTCCGAAATCGGCGCCGAGAAAGGTGACGACCGGGATCATCGAATTGCGCAGAATATGCACGCCCACCACGCGCCTGCGCCCGAGCCCCTTCGCCGTAGCTGTGCGAACGAAATCCGCGGATTTGTTCTCCGCCACCGAGTTTCGGGTCAGTCGGAGCACATAGGCGAACGACAGCGACCCGAGCACGAACGCGGGCACGATCAATTCGCCCAGACTCGCCTTACCCGTGACGGTGACCGGGGCGATCCCCCACTTCACACCGAGCAGGAATTGCGCGAGATAACCCACGACGAACACCGGCAGCGCGATGATGACCAGGCTCGCGATGAGCATGGTCGAGTCGAACAGCTTGCCCTTGCGCAACCCGGCGATCAAACCGAACACGATGCCGAAGACGCCTTCGATCAGCACCGCGAGAAATGCCAGTTTGATGGTGATCGGGAATGCGCGTTCGAGTTCCTCGCGCACCGGCCTGCCCGAGAACGAAGTACCGAAGTCCAGCGTGAGGATCCCTTTCAGATAATGCAGATACTGCATGATGAAAGGCTGATCGAGGTGATATCGAGCGCGCAGTACCGCCTCGGCGGCGGGCGTCAGCTGTTTCTCGCCTGCCAATGCCTTGATCGGGTCACCCGGAATCAGAAAAACCATCGCATAGATGAGCAGCGTCGCGCCCAGGAATACCGGGATCATCTGGAGCAGACGCCGAAGTACGTACCAAGCCATCATTTCCTCCGAAAACGACGGGGGCCGAGTCACTCACGAGTGACTCGGCCCCACTGTCGAGTTCTACTTCTCGATGTTCTCGAAGTCGAACAGGCCGTTCCAGGTGAGGTCGGCCTTGGTGACGTTTTCCGAACGGCCCGCGTTGGCGACATAGTCGAACACCGGGATGTCGGCCATATCCTTGATCATGATCGCCTGCGCTTGGGCGATCAGTTTGTAGGACTCCGCCTGTGTCGGGGCCGCAAGCGCGGCATCGAACAGCCGGTCGACCTCGGGGTTGTTGTAGTTGACGTTGTTGGTCTCGGAGAAGCTGTAGTACTGCGAACTCAGGAACTGCATCATCGTCGGGTAGTCGCCCTGCCAGCCGTAGCGGAACGCCGTGCCGATGGTCTTGGCGTTCACGGCGTCACGGATGTTCTTGAACGTCGGCATCGGGTTGGCGACAGCGTCGATACCCAGGGTGTTCTTCACGCTGTTGGCCACGGCCTCGATCCAGGCCTGGTGACCGCCGTCGCTGTTGTAGGTGATCTGGTACTGACCCGACCACGGCGAGATGGCGTCGGCCTGGGCCCACAACTTCTTGGCCTGATCAGGGTTGTAATCGAACACTTCCGCGCCCGGCAGGTTGGCATCGTAGCCGGGCAGGGTGGCCGCGGTGAAGTCGCGCGACGGCGTGCGGGTGCCGTTGAAGATCTTGTCGATGATCTGCGGGCGATTGATGGCCATCGAGATGGCCTTGCGGCGCAGCACGCCTTCCTCACCGGCGAAATGCGGCACCGAGGACTGGATACCGATGTGCTGGTTCTGCGCGGTCGGCTTGGTGATCGCGCGGTCGCCGAGGTCACTTCGGTAGGTCGTGATCGCGCTGTCGGGAATGGTGTCGAGCGCGTCGAGGTTTCCCGCCTGCAGATCCGCGTACGCGGTGTCGTAGGACTGGTACATCACGAATCGGAGGCCCTTGTTCTTGGCGGGCCTGCCACCGGGGTAGTCCGGGTTGGGCGTCAAATCGATCTTGACGTTGTGTTCCCACGATCCGAAAGCGTAGGGACCGTTGCCGATCGGCTTCTCACCGAAAGCCTTCATATCCTTGAACGCGGCCTCGGGCAGCGGATAGAACGGCGCGTACCCGAGCGCGCTCTCGAAGTCGATCGACGGCGACTTCAGGTCGACGGTGAAGGTGCGGTCGTCGACGACCTTCAAGCCCGACATGGTCTTGACGGCCGGCTTCTCCGCACTGACCTCGTCGAACCCGGCGATGGGGCTGTACACATAGCTTTGCAGCTGCGCGTTGTCGGCGAGAGCGCCGTAGTTCCACGCGTCGACGAACGACTTCGCGGTCACGGTGGTGCCGTCGGTGAACTTCCAGTTCGGCTTGATGGTGATCTTGTACGACTTACGATCGGTCGTCTCGATCTTCTCGGCCATCTCGTCATGGGCCACGCCGTTGGCGTCGTAGTACTTCAGCCCGGCGAACAAACGGTCGACAACGCGGCCGCCCATGTTCTCGTTGGTATTGCTTGGCACCAACGGATTCTGCGGCTCACCCGCGTTGGTGGTGACGATGCTCGAATCAGCACTGTCATCGGACGAGCACGCGGTGAGACTGAGGCTTGTGGCCGCCAGTCCCGCCGCGACCAGCGCGGTCGCTCTGATGAATCTCAACGCTCTCTCCCGGTTCGATTCCGTGGCTAACGGTCGGAGGTTAGCGGCTCCGGCTGGATTTTTCAGCGATCCGAGCCATTTTCACTTCACATGTATCAATACGGTTACTCGCCGGAAACGCAGGAAAAATTGCCGAGCCCCTCTCTCTCGGCAGAAAAATATGAACAAATATCGGGCGCCCTCGGCTGAGCCATTGAGTAAAAACGATAGCCCGCGACCGTCCGGTCTGTCCGGGAAAGTCATCGGATGAACTAGCCCTATTGACCGCGCCGAAACCTCGCCGAGGACAACGGGCCACGGGTGCGGGTCTGTTGACTACTGTCGAGGCAGCCGGGCCGCACCCCGGCGACCGACCCGACCGCACCAGGCATGTGAGGCTGAATCGACGTGACCGAAACCGCTGCAGGACACCAGGACTCGTTTCCGCCGAGTGCGGAATTCGCCGCCGTCGCCAACGCGGACGCCACGCTCTACACCCGTGGCGAGGCCGACCGCGACGGCTTCTGGGCCGAACAGGCCAACCGGCTGCACTGGCACAAACCCTTCACCGAGGTGCTCGACTGGTCCGACGCGCCGGTCGCGCGCTGGTTCGGCGACGGCGAACTCAACGTCGCCTACAACTGCGTCGACCGGCACGTGCTCGACGGGCACGGCGACCAGGTGGCCATCCACTGGGAGGGCGAACCCGG
The DNA here is from genome assembly GCF_054031145.1 of Nocardia sp. FBN12. NCBI lineage: Bacteria > Bacillati > Actinomycetota > Actinomycetes > Mycobacteriales > Nocardiaceae > Nocardia > Nocardia sp. FBN12. The sequence continues at coordinate 6,368,561 of NZ_CM132926.1, read as the reverse complement.
CGACTCGCGCGACATCACCTACCGCGAACTGCTGGAAGAAGTTTCGCGGGCGGCGAACTACCTGACCGAACTCGGGCTGGTGGCGGGCGATCGCGTCGCCATCTACATGCCGATGGTGCCCGAGGCAATCGTGTCGATGCTCGCGTGCGCGCGACTCGGGCTCACACACTCGGTGGTGTTCGCGGGATTCTCCCCCACCGCCTTGCGTCAGCGGGTCGACGACGCCGAAGCCCGGCTGATCATCACCACCGACGGCCAGTGGCGTCGTGGCAAGCCCGCACCGCTCAAGGAGGCCGTCGACGAGGCACTCGCCGCCAAGGGCAACGTGCCGTCTTCGGTGGAGCATGTGCTCGTTGTGCGCAGGGTCGGCACGGAGGTGCCGTGGACCGACGGGCGCGATCTGTGGTGGCACGAAACTGTCTCCGGCGCTTCACCTTCCCATGAAGCGCAGGCCTTTCCCGCCGAGCATCCGCTGTTCATCCTCTACACCTCCGGCACCACCGGAAAGCCCAAGGGCATCCTGCACACCACCGGCGGCTACCTCACCCAGACCGCCTACACCCACCACAACGTCTTCGATCACAAAGCGGGACAGGACGTGTACTGGTGCACCGCCGACATCGGCTGGGTCACCGGACACAGCTACATCGTCTACGGGCCGCTCGCCAACCGCGCCACCCAGGTCGTCTACGAGGGCACCCCCAACTCCCCCGACGAACACCGGCACTTCCAGATCATCGAGAAGTACGGCGTCACCATCTACTACACCGCGCCCACGCTGATCCGCACGTTCATGAAATGGGGCCGCGAGATCCCCGACGCCCACGACCTGAGCACCCTGCGCCTGCTCGGCTCCGTCGGCGAACCGATCAACCCCGAAGCCTGGCGCTGGTACCGAGAAGTGTTCGGCGCCGACAAGACTCCCATCGTCGACACCTGGTGGCAGACCGAGACCGGCGCCATCATGATCGCGCCGCTGCCGGGCGTCACCGTCACCAAGCCGGGCGCCGCGATGGGCCCGCTGCCCGGTATCTCCGCGACGGTCGTCGACGAAGAGGGCAAGCCGGTACAGCTCGGCGAGACCGAGGCCAACGGGTACCTTGTGCTGGACAAGCCGTGGCCGTCGATGCTGCGCGGCATCTGGGGCGATATGGATCGCTACCGGTCCACCTACTGGGAGCGCTACGCCGAGCAGGGGTGGTACTTCGCGGGCGACGGCGCCAAGCTCGACGCCGACGGCGATCTGTGGGTACTCGGCCGGGTCGACGACGTCATGAACGTCTCCGGCCATCGCATCTCCACCGCCGAGGTCGAATCCGCGTTGGTCGGGCATCCGGCCGTCGCCGAGGCGGCGGTGGTCGGCGCCACCGACGCGACCACCGGGCAGGGGATCGTCGCGTTCGTCATCCTCACCGGTTCGGCTACCGCGGCCGAGGGGCTCGTCGCCGAGCTGAAGGCGGAGGTGTCCAAGGAGATCAGCCCGATCGCCCGGCCGCGTGAGATCCACATCGTGCCCGAGCTGCCGAAGACACGCAGCGGCAAGATCATGCGCAGGCTGCTGCGCGATGTGGCCGAAGGGCGCGAGCTCGGCGACACCTCCACGCTGGTCGATCCGGGCGTTTTCGAGGCCATTCGCACCGGGAGCAACTGACGGATACCGGCCGGTGACGTCCGAGGTCACCGGCCGGGTCCGTTAAGATCGCGTAGAGGTGTGCCGGGAAGTCTGGTCGGCATGCGGTCGTGAATCCGAGTCGATGAGCGCCCGCAGCTCAGTCGACCCCTGCCGGAAGGCTTGCCCTTGATCACGCGCGTCCGCTCCGAGCTCACCCGCTATCTCCGCACCGAAACCGTCGGCGGTGCGCTGCTCCTGGTGGCCGCCGCGGTGGCCCTGATCTGGGTGAACTCGCCGTGGGGCGCGAGCTATCAGACGATGATCGACACGCACCTCGATATTCCCGCGCTGCACCTCGACCTCACCCTGGCCGACTGGTCCAAGGACGGGCTGCTCGCGATCTTCTTCTTCGTCGCCGGGCTCGAGCTCAAACGTGAGTTCGCCGTCGGCGAGCTCCGCGATCCGAAACGGGCAGCGCTGCCGATCATCGCCGCGGTCGGCGGTGTGATCACCCCGGCCGTGATCGCGCTGGTGGTCGGCCACGGCGTGCCCGGCATGGACAACGGCTGGGCTATTCCCGTCGCCACCGATATCGCCTTCGCGCTGGCGATCCTCGCGATGACCGGCTCGCGGATCCCCACCAGCGCGCGGGTGTTCCTGCTGAGCCTGGCCGTCGTGGACGATCTGCTCGCCATCGTGCTCATCGCGGTGCTGTTCACGGCCTCGCTGTCGCTGCTGTGGCTGGTCGCCGCACTCGCGTGCTGCGGCGCGTGGGCGCTGGCTCAGAAATTCCGGCTGCACACGCCGCTGTTCTACCTTCCGGTCGCGCTGGTGTGCTGGTACGCCCTGCATGAGGCGGGGATCCACCCGACGCTGGCCGGCGTCGCACTCGGGCTGCTCACCAGGGTGCGCAAGGATCCCGGCGAGCGGACCGCGCCCGCGACACACCTCGAGCATGTGGTGCAACCGATCTCGGCCGGATTCTGCGTACCGCTGTTCGCGCTGTTCGCCTCCGGCGTTCCGCTCAACAGCGCGGTGTTCGGATCGCTGTTCACCGACCGGCTCGCGCTGGCAATCATCCTCGGGCTCCTCCTCGGCAAGACGATCGGGATCTTCGGTGTGAGCTGGGTCGTCATCAAGCTCGGCTGGGCCAAACGCCCAGCCGGACTGGAGTATCGGGACATGTTCGCCCTGTCGGTACTCGGTGCGATCGGGTTCACCGTTAGCCTTCTCGTGGCGGAACTCGCACTCGCCGACGTCGGCGACGACGCCATCGATCTTGCCAAGGCCGCCGTTCTGGTGACCTCGATGGCAGCATCGCTGCTGGGATCGGCGCTACTGTTGCGCCGAGGACGTGTGCACCAGGCGCGCCGCGATGTAGACCAGTTACCACAGGGAGAAGGGTCGACGAAGTGAGTTACACCCAAGGCGGAAATGACGGTCGGACGGTCACTTCGATCCCGTTGACCGATGCCAATCCGCCCGGATCGGCGAGCATCGGCAGCCTCGTGCGCGATGCCACCGAGCAGATGTCGACTCTCGTGCGCGCCGAGGTGGCGCTCGCCAAGGCCGAGGTCACCGGCGAGATCAAGAAGGGGCTCACCGGCAGCGTCTTCTTCATCCTCGCGCTGGTGGTGCTGCTGTTCAGCTCGTTCTTCTTTTTCTTCTTCGTCGCCGAGCTGCTCGACATGTGGCTGTGGCGCTGGGCCGCGTTCCTGATCGTGTTCCTGCTGATGGTGCTCACCACCGTGACGCTCGCGTTGCTCGGCTGGCTCAAGGTACGGAAGGTGCGCGCGCCGGAGAAGACGATCGGCTCGCTCAAGCAGTCCGCCGAGGTGCTGCCCGCGGCGTTCACCCACCGTGAGGCCACTCCGTCGCTGGAGAAGTCGAGCAACCGATGACGCGCCGGGCGGGCCCGGTCGCCACCGCCGTACCCGCCCACTAGGCTCGATCGGCGTGTCGTCCAATTCATTCCCGGATCCCTCCAGCGTCCGTTTCGACGGACCGTGGACCCACCGGGACGTGCACGCCAACGGAATCCGTTTCCATGTCGTCGAGGCCGACGGTACGGATCGCGCCGACGCACCCCTGGTGCTGTTGCTGCACGGCTTCGCCGACTTCTGGTGGTCGTGGCGGCATCAGCTGACCGCGCTCGCCGGCCACGGGTATCGCACCGTCGCCGTCGACCTGCGCGGATACGGCGATTCCGACAAACCGCCACGTGGCTACGACGGCTGGACCCTCGCCGGTGACATCGCCGGCCTGATCCGGGCGCTCGGACACACCGAGGCCACGCTCGTCGGGCACGCCGAGGGTGGCCTGGTGTGCTGGGCCACCGCGGTGCTGCATCCGCGGCTGGTCCGCTCGATCGCGCTGGTCAGCTCGCCGCATCCGGCCGCGCTGAAGAGCGCCGTTCTGCGCGATCCGGCGCAGCGCGCGACCTGGCTGCCCGGCTTCCTGCGGTATCAGCTGCCGCGCTATCCCGAGAATCTGCTCACGCGGCGCGGCGGCGCCGAAGTGGAGCGGCTGCTGCACGACCGGGTCGGCGAATCCTGGTCGGGCAGTGCGGAATTCGTCGAGACGGCGGCGCGGATGCGGCATGCCATCCGGATTCCTGGAGCCGCGCACAGTGCGCTGGAGTACCAGCGCTGGGCGTTTCGTAGTCAGTGGCGGCCCGACGGTAAGCGGTTCATGGCCACGATGCGCACGCCGATCGATATCCCGGTGTTGATGCTGCGTGGGGAACAGGATTCGTATCTGCTGGACGCCACGTACCAGCGGGGGGCGGCGTTATCACCGAATCGGACGTTGGTGACGATTCCGCGGGCTGGGCATTACGCGCATCAGGAGAATCCGGGCGAGGTCAATGCGGTGCTCACGTCGCACTGGCGTGAGCAGAACGGGGTCAACGGATCGCCGCACGATGACCTGGTGTCTCCGTAGTTCGGAGCGCTGACAAGCTCGAACGGTCGGTCCCCTGGGACATACCCAGGGGGCCGACTCGCGAGGGGCCTGATCAGCTCAGTACGCAGGCGCCGGTGTCTACCGGGGTGCTGCTGGGGGCGGCCGCCGCCAGTTCGGAGGCGACCTCGTTCAGGGTCAGGACGTAGCCGGTGTCGTCGTCGGTGACCGCGGCGCCGAAGACCACGCCGAGCAGTTGGCCCTCGGCGTCTACGAGGGGGCCGCCGGAGTTGCCCGCGCGGACCTGGCCTCGGACGGTGTAGACCTCACGTTCGACGGTGCCGTCGCGGTGGATGGTGGGGCCGGTGAGGTCGAGGGTCTCGCGGACTCGGGCGGCGCTGGCGGTGTACGGGCCGCCGCCGGGGTAGCCGAGCACGATCGCGCTCTCCCCGGAACTCGCGGGCTCGGGTGCCTGGTTCAGGACCGGCGCGGTGAGCCCAGGAACGGCCAGCACCGCGATGTCCTTGGACGGGTCGAACAGGACCACGGTGGCGTCGAGCGCACCGCGCGCGGTATCGACCGACACGGTATTGGTGCCCGCGACGACGTGCGCGTTGGTCATTACACGTTCCGGCGCGACAATGAAGCCCGAACCTTCGAGCGCCCGCTGGCAGCTGGGTGCGGTGCCGCGGATGCGCAGCACGCTCTGCTGCAGCGACGCCGCGACCGGGCTCGCCAGCACCGACGGATCCGGCGGTTCGACGGCCGCGATCGGTGCTCGGCCGAACGGGCCGATCACATCGGGCAAGCCGGATGTGTCGAGCAGCTTGGAGAATTCGTTGGGTACCTTGCGCAACCAGTCGGGCGCGACCGAGTTGACGTCGGCGAGCACCTTCGACCCGTTGATCGCGGCGGCGACCGCGGGCTGCGACGCCGTGGCCAGCGGCAACGCGAGCAGCCAGGCCGCGACCAGCACGGTCACCGCCTGCAGCACCGCACCCACCACGCTGTCCACACTGCGGGCGACCGGCGCACGGATGCCGGTCCGCGCGGCCCGGCCGAGCACCATGCCCGCGACCTCGCCGACGATCACCAGCAGCACGATCAGCAGGATGCCGCCGAGTACCCGGCTGCGGCCCTCGCTGAGGTGTTTGAGGATGTGCGGTGCGATCAGAATGCCCGCGACCGCGCCGAGCGCGACACCGAAGAACGCCAGCGCCGACGCCACCGCGCCTTGCCGCCAGCCGGTGGACGCCGCGACCAGCGCGATCAGTACCACCGCGATATCGAGCCATACCGAGGCGCTCATGCTCGCGCCTCGCCGACGCTCGGGCCAAGCATGACCACGGTGGCGGCAGCGCCGATGTGCCCGCTCACAGGGTCATTCCGACCGCAGCCAGCGAGCTCTCCAGGTCACGCACGTCGCCCCGATCCCAATCTCGTTCCCACCCAGCGGATTTGATGATGCCGGCGAGGATACCGCCGGTGAGTCCCCACACCAGCATGCCGTCGACTCCGAACGCGGGGCTCTGGTAGCCGAGACTGCCACGCACCATGAATCTGTGTGCCGGATCGAGCAATTCGGTGAGCGGCACACGCACGACACGCTCGGTTTCGCCCTGATCGACGACGCGGACTTCGCTGGGTGCTCGCCAATAGCCGAGCACCGGAGTCACGTCGAATTTCGAGGGCGGGACGAACAGTTTCGGCAGCAGCGCGAACGGCTGGACACCCGCGGGGTCGAGCCCGGTCTCCTCGGCGGCTTCGCGCAGTGCGGTGCCTACCGGGCCGCCGTCGCCTGGGTCGGCGGCGCCGCCGGGGAACGCGATCTGGCCGCGGTGCTGGCGCATGGTCGAGGCGCGCTGGGTGAGCAGGACGTCGGCGTCGGCGGGCAGGCCGCCCGGGGTGTTCTCGTCGGCCTCCGGCGATCCGCCGAACAGTACGAGGACCGCGGCCTGGCGTGGTTTTCCGGTGATCGACATGGCCCGGCGTAGGGCGCGGGAGGTAGCGAGGGTGTCGTCGGCGTCGGGGCCGCCGGTTCTGATCGCCGTGCGCAACCAGGAGGGAACGCCGGAATCGTCGAGCCTCGCTACATCGTTCACGCCATCGCCTTCGATCCGCACGCCACCATTACGTTCTCTGTCATACCGTGACCCCCAGCTTCGCGGATACCGTATCCGCGATGTCGGCCACGTCGGCAAAGGTACGCACCTCCACACTCGCGATGGTGCCATCGGCCCGCACGAGCACCGAGACGGGCAGCACCGCGGGCGCACCGACCGCACTGCGCACGGCGGCCTGCGGGTCCTCGACACCGGGCAGGGTGACGCCGAGCCCGCTCAGTCGCGACAGCGCCTTCGCCTCGTCGGGATCGCTGTGCACGGTCATGACGGTGAGCGCCGAGCCCGCCCGCTGCGCGAATTCCTGCAGATGGGGCAGTTCGACGGCACAGGGGCCACACCAGTAGGCCCACAGATTCAGCAAGGCCGGCTTTCCCGCCAGCGCGGCGGCCAGGTCGATCGGTGTGCCATCGGCCAGACAGGTCACCGCAAGCCCTGCCAACGGTCCCGACCCCACCGCTCGCGGTCCCGATGCGTTCGATGGTGGCTGCGACACCGATGCCTGCGTGGCCGGGCATGGGGTGAGGCCCGCGGCTGCCCGTTCCTCGGCCGACACGCCCGAAGGCTGTCGCGATGTCTGCGAAACGATGCCGGTGGTCTCGGAACCCCCACGCGGCCACAGCGCCACCGTGGCCGCGGCGAGCAAGATCACCGCGGCGAGCACCCAGCGCAACGCGGGCCGCCGCAGCGGCGAGGGTTGGCTCACAGGCCGACCATGTTCAACAGGTGATCGCGCTCGGGACCCTTCACCAGCGCGGCCGCGACCGCGGGATCGGTCGGACCGAGACCGAACGAGGGGCAATCGCCGGCCAGCGCGCACGCGCCGCACGCCGGTTTGCGTGCGTGGCAGACGCGCCGGCCGAGGAAGATCACCCGGTGGGAGAGCATCGTCCAGTCCCTGCGCTCGAACAGCGCACCGACCGCGTGCTCGACCTTCACCGGATCTTCCTCGTCGGTCCACTTCCAGCGGCGCACCAGCCGACCGAAGTGGGTGTCGACGGTGATGCCCGGCACATCGAACGCGTTGCCGAGGATGACGTTGGCGGTCTTGCGCCCGATGCCCGGCAATTTCACCAATTCGTCCAGAGTGTGAGGCAATTCACCGTCGAATTTTTCGACCAGCGCCTGGCCGAGCCCGATCAGTGAACTGGTCTTGTTCCGGTAGAAGCCGGTTGGCCTGATGTATTCCTCCAGCTCCACCCGGTTGGCCTGGGCGTAGTCCTGCGCGTCGCGGTACTTCGCGAACAGGGCGGGCGTGGTGAGGTTCACTCGGACGTCGGTGCACTGGGCCGACAGGATCGTCGCGACGGCCAGTTCCAGCGGGGTGGTGAAGTCGAGCTCGCAGTGCGCGTCGGGGAACGCGTCGGCGAGCGTGCGGTTCATCCGGCGCGCGCGGCGGACGAGTCCGATCCGCGTTTCCGCAGCTATCGCACGGTTCTTGCGCTTGCGCGCGGCGGTGATGCCGGTGGGCGCGGCAGCCGTTTCCGCGGCCGAATCGACATCGCCTGCGGCGGCTGGGACTGGGGAAACGGGCACCGCTTCACCATACGGAACCACTACGACAACATTGCCCGGCCAGATTGCCCGCTGTGTTCCATCTGAGACCTGGACCGTGTTTACTGCCAGTCATGCAAGGACTCGCTGTGGTGCTCTTCCCAGTGCTGTTGATGCTGTTCGCGCTGGGGATGGAGCGGGTCGAGAATCGGCTCCGAAAGCTTCTCGAACCCGACGAAGAGGTTCAGCAGTACCTGGACAACGCCAGCAACGCCGAAGTGAAAGAGCTGACGAAGCTCGGCCTGCCCGCCGCCGTGGCGCGCGTGCGCAAGCGCCGTTCCCGGACCTCCGAATTGGACGTTGCCAGGGCCAGCTAAACGATCGATTCACAGTGTGCGCACATCGCGCAATCCACTCTTTACGTGGTGTCTGTCACTGCGGTGCCGGAATGCCGCGTAGACTGCGCGGTTGGTCGATTCGCTCGACCAGGTTCGCAAGCCATATCCCATAAGGAGCACATTCGTGGACGAGGCCCTCGCCAGAGCAGGCATCTTCCAAGGCGTCGAGCCCACCGCGGTGGCCGCGCTCGCCAAGCAGCTGCAGCCCGTAGATTTTCCGCGCGGCCACGTCATCTTCAACGAGGGCGAACCCGGCGATCGGCTGTACATCATCACGACGGGCAAGGTGAAGATCGGCCGACGGTCCCCGGACGGCAGGGAAAACCTGCTGACCATCATGGGTCCGTCCGACATGTTCGGTGAACTGTCGATCTTCGACCCTGGCCCGCGTACCTCGACCGCAACCACGGTCACCGAGGTCCGCGCCGTGACGATGGATCGCGATGCACTCAAGTCGTGGATCGATCAGCGCCCTGAGATCGCTGAGCAGCTGCTGCGCGTGCTGGCACGACGCCTTCGCCGCACCAACAACAACCTCGCCGACCTGATCTTCACCGACGTGCCAGGTCGCGTCGCCAAGGCGCTGCTGCAGCTCGCACAGCGCTTCGGCACCCAGGAAGCGGGCGCGCTGCGCGTGACCCACGACCTGACCCAGGAAGAGATCGCCCAGCTGGTCGGCGCTTCCCGGGAAACCGTCAACAAGGCGCTCGCCGACTTCGCTCATCGCGGGTGGCTGCGTCTCGAGGGCAAGAGCGTGCTGATCTCGGATTCCGAGCGTCTGGCACGTCGCGCTCGCTGACGTTCGAACACTGCCGTCCCGGCGCTGACGGGACCGTTGATGCGTGTGGGCTCACGAGGAGAGGGCCTCGTCCACACCACCGCGGTTTCGTCGTGCCGGGATGTCGGCCGTTGTAGCCCGGATACGACTCGATCGCCGACACTCCCCAGCATGTCGGCGATCGAGGCGTGTTCAGTTCTGTTCGGCTCGCAGGTATTCCAGCTGCGCCTGCACCGAACTACGCGCGGCGGGCCACAGCCGTTTGTCCACATCGGCATACACCTTGCGGACGACCGCGAAGGCGCCCGCGCCGGAACCCAGTTCGACGAGCGCCGCCCGCACCTGATCGAGCCGCTCCCGCCGATGATCCAGGTAGTACTGCGCGACCGGCGCCGCATCCGGATGGTCGGGCCCGTGCGCGGGCAGTAACGCCTTGCCCGCGCCCAGCTCGCGCAGCTTTTCCAGCGACGCGAGGAAGTTCGCCAGCGCGCCCGGTGCGGATTCGAGCACGGTGGTGCCGCGGCCGAGCACCGTGTCACCGGTGAGCACCGCGTCGGGGAGCAGCAAGCTCACCGAATCGGTCGTGTGTCCCGGGGTGCCGAGCACGGTGATCCGCAAGCCGGCGGCCTCGATCACCTCGCCGTCGGCCAACGGCACGACCGCGCCGCGCAGATACGCCGGATCCACCGAACGCACCGGCGTCCCGGTGGCCTTCACCAGGTGATCGATACCGCCGGTGTGATCGTGATGGTGGTGGGTGATCAGGGTCAGTGCGATCCGGCCGCCGGTGGCTTCGACGATGTCGGCGGTGTGTTTCTTGTCCTTCGGTCCGGGATCGACGACCACGTAGGAGTCGCTGTCCGGGCCGCGCAGCAGCCAGGTGTTGGTGCCGTCGAGCGTCATCTGACCGGGATTGTCGGCCAGTAGTACCGATGCCGTCGGGGTAACCTGTCTGACCTGGCTGTACGCGGGATGTTCCAGTGCCATGGCGGCTGCCTAACTAACCTCGACGATCAATTCCACCTCGACGGGCGTGTTCTTCGGCAGTTCCGAGACGCCGACGGCCGAGCGCGCGTGCACGCCCGCCTCGCCGAACACCTCACCGAGGAACTCCGACGCACCGTTGATCACGATCGGCTGATCGCTGAATCCGGGCGCCGAGGCGACGAATCCGACGACCTTCACGATCCGCACCACCTGGTCGAGCCCGACCAGATCGTGCACGGCCGCGAGCGCGTTCAGCGCGCACAGCCGGGCGGCCTCCTTGGCCTGCTCCACATCCACCTCGGCCCCGACCTTGCCGACCGACGACAGTTCACCGTCGACGAAGGGCAGCTGGCCGGAGGTGTACACCAGCGAACCGGTGCGCACGGCGGGGATGTAGGCCGCGACGGGGGCGGCGACCGGCGGTAGCGTGACGCCGAGCCGGTCGAGCGCGTCCTTCCACGCGGTGGCCACGGCTACTTCTGCCGCTTCAGGTAGGCGACATGCTGTTCGCCGGTCGGTCCTGGCAGCACCGAGACCAGCTCCCAGCCGTCGGAACCCCACTGATCGAGGATCTGCTTTGTCGCGTGCGTCAACAGCGGCACGGTCGCGTACTCCCAACGGGTGACTTCACTCATGGTGTGAGTTTAGGGCTCACCCCGAACGCCTTGGCGAAACGGGTTATAGGCTCGGCGACGTGGGAGCACCAACAGCAGAGCCGGTTTCGTCGGTTCCCGAACCGTCGACCGGGTGGCCGAAGCGCGCGGCCAAGGCCCGCTTGCACTACGTCACCGGCAAGGGGGGCACCGGCAAGTCGACCGTTTCGGCCGCACTCGCACTCGCGCTCGCCGCCGGGGGACGCAAAGTGCTGCTGGTCGAGGTCGAGAGTCGCCAGTCCATCGCGCAATTGTTCGACCGGCCACCGCTGCCACCCACCGAGACCCATATCGCCAGCGCCGACGGCGGCGGCGAGGTGACGGCGCTGGCACTGGACATCGAGTACGCGTTCCTCGAGTACCTCGACATGTTCTACAACCTCGGCTTCGCGGGCCGGGCGATGCGCCGGATGGGCGCCATCGAGTTCGTCACCACCATCGCGCCTGGTCTGCGCGATGTGATCCTCACCGGCAAGATCAAAGAATGTGTGGTCCGCACCGGCAAGGACGGCAGGCCCGCCTACGACGACATCGTCGTCGACGCGCCGCCGACCGGGCGGATCGCCAGCTTCCTCGACGTCACCACGGCCATGGCCGAGATCGCCAAGGGCGGGCCGATCGCCTCGCAGGCCGAGGGCGTGTCCAGCCTGCTGCACTCCGATCAGACGATGATCCACCTGGTGACACTGCTCGAGGCATTGCCGGTGCAGGAGACCGCCGACGCGATCGCCGAACTCACCGCCGACGATCTGCGGATCGGCACGGTGATCGTCAACCGGGCGGCCACCGCCGAGCTCACCCCGGCCCAGCGTGACACGAGCGTGGCGGGCGAACTCGACACCGCCGCCGTCGCCGCGGGTCTGGCGAAGGCCGGAATCACCCTGTCCGAATCGGACTTCGACGGCCTGATCGCCGAAACGGTCGACCACGCGACTGTGCTCACCGCGCAGAACGCGAGCGCGGCCGAACTGGCGCAGATCGATGTCCCCCAGCTGTCCCTGCCCGCCCTGGGCGACGGCATCGACCTCGGTGGCCTCTACGAACTGGCCGAACAGCTATCCGCGCAGGGAGTCCGATGAGCGAGCACGTTTCCACCCCGCCCTTATTGGACGTTTCGAAGATCATCGCCGATCCGAACGCCAAGGTGATCGTGTGCTGCGGGTCCGGCGGAGTCGGCAAGACCACCACCGCGGCCTCGATCGCCCTGCGCGCGGCCGAATCGGGTCGCAAGGTGGTGGTGCTGACCATCGATCCGGCGCGCAGACTGGCGCAGTCGCTCGGCGTGGCCGAGCTGGACAACACCCCGCAGCGCGTGGAACTCGGCCCCGAGGTGCCCGGCGAGCTGCACGCGATGATGCTGAACATGCGCCGCACCTTCGACGACATGGTGCTCGAGCACACCAGCGCCGACAAGGCCGAGCAGATCTTCGCCAATCCGATCTATCAGACGGTGGCGTCGTCGTTCGGTGGCACGCAGGAGTACATGGCGATGGAGAAGCTCGGCCAGCTGGCCGCGCGCAAGGAGTGGGACCTGATCGTGGTCGACACTCCGCCCTCACGCAACGCGCTGGACTTCCTCGACGCGCCGAAGCGGCTCGGCACCTTCCTCAACGGCAAGATGATCCGGTTGATCATGGCGCCGGGGCGCGGTGTCGGCCGGTTCGTCACCGGGGCGATGAGCCTGGCGATGCGCGGGGTGTCGACGATCGTCGGCGGGCAGATGCTCAAGGACGCCTCGACGTTCCTGCAGTCGCTGGAATCGCTGTTCGGTGGATTCCAGGACCGGGCCGAGCGCACCTTCGCGATGCTGTCCAAGCCGGGGACCCACTTCCTCGTGGTCGCCGCGCCCGAGCCCGACGCGCTGCGCGAGGCGTCGTTCTTCGTCGACCGGCTCTCCACCGAGCAGATGCCGCTGGCCGGGCTGGTGCTGAACCGGACGCATCCCGCGCTGTCGGAGCTGTCCGGTGATCACGCGCTGACCGCGGCCGACCAGCTGACCGATTCGGACCCGCTGACCGCCGCGGTGCTGCGCATCCACGCCGATCGGGTGTCGACGGCGACGCGAGAGCGGCGGCTGCTGCATCGCTTCACCGGAGCACATCCGCGGGTGAAGATCGTGTCGGTGACGGCGCTGCCCTTCGAGGTCTCCGACCTGGAAGCACTGCGCGCGGTCGGCGATCAGCTGACCGGTACTCCGGCCTCGGCCTGATCGATTCAGACAAATCCGCTATAGCTGACAATCCCGTAACACCCGCCAACGGCGCCGATTCCGCAAACCAAGCGGTCTCGGCGCCGTTTGTGATAACGGTCCGGTCTCGACCTGCTAGATCGCCACCTGGTGCTGGCGCTGAGCGTTGAAGAATTCAGCCCACGACGTCACGTCGGGATGCTGTTTCAGCAGCGCACGCCGCTGCCGCTCGGTCATCCCACCCCACACGCCGAACTCCACCCGGTTGTCGAGCGCATCGGCACCACACTGCATCAGCACCGGGCAGTGACGGCAGATGGTTGCCGCCTTGCGCTGTGCCGCGCCGCGAACGAACAGCTGATCGGGGTCCACTTCCTTGCATCGCGCCTGGGCAACCCAAGCGATCCTTGCCTCGGCCTGCTCTACATCCAGTCGAGCGATGGGGGTTGTGATGTGCATTTGATGTGCCCCTTTGCAGTCCGAACACCGTTGTGCGGCGCTCCAGAATCGCGAGCGCGGATCACAGCAACCCAACTACCGCTGCGTCCCGCACCACATTCCACTTTGAGTGTTAGCTCTATCACACTGGGTTCTCAATCTAGGTAAAGGTATGGCGGTTGCGCAAGACCGCCCCCCGATTTTTTGGTACGGGCGTCCATTCAAATGGGGTCAGAACCACGCAGTAGTGCTGATCACCGGCGTGGCCGGTCGCGACACGCCGATGTGATCATTTTGTTGACACGCCCGAGCAACCCCCCTGGCACCGGCCGGACATTCCCCGTCGAGCAGCACAGCCGTGAACCTCACCACCCCACCCCTTAGGCTGGGTCTCGTGCCGATCACTCAAACGCTCGCGAGGCTGGCCGGCAGCTGCGCGCTGGCCGCCGTGCTTGTCGCTGGGCTGTTGTTCCCTTTGGCAGGTGGGTTCGGGTTCATCTCCAACCGCGCCGCCGACGCCGTCGACAATGTCTCCGCCGAACTGGTGGAGGGCACGGTCCCCGCCGTGTCGACCATGGTCGACGCGAACGGGTCGCCGCTGGCGTGGCTCTACGAGCAACGCCGCTTCGAAGTGCCGAGCGACAAGATCTCCAACAACATGAAGCTGGCGATCGTGTCCATCGAGGACAAGCGCTTCGCCGACCACAAGGGCGTGGACTGGCAGGGCACGCTGCGCGCGTTCCTCACCAACACCTCCTCCGGTGCGGTGCAGCAGGGCGCGTCGACCCTGGACCAGCAGTACGTGAAGAACTTCAACCTGCTCGTGGTCGCCAAGACCGACGCCGAGCGCCGCGCCGCGATCGAGACGACACCGGCGCGCAAGCTGCGCGAGATCCGGATGGCGCTCACGCTGGACCGCGAGCTGAGCAAGGACGAGATCCTCACCCGCTACCTGAACCTGGTGCCCTTCGGCAACGGCTCCTACGGCATCCAGGACGCCGCGCAGACCTACTTCGGCATCGACGCGTCCCAGCTCACCATGACCCAGTCGGCGATGCTGGCGGGCATGGTGCAGTCCAGCTCCAAGCTGAACCCCTACACGAACGTGCAGGGCGTGACCGACCGCCGCAACACCGTGCTCGACACGCTGATCCAGAACATCCCGCATCGCGCCGAGGAGTTCCGCAAGGCCAAGGCCGAGCCGCTGGGTGTGCTGCCAGAGCCCAAGGGATTGCCGCGCGGGTGTATCTCCGCCAACGACAAGGGCTTCTTCTGCGACTACGCGCTGCAGTACCTGGCCGACGCCGGGATCAGTCGCGAGCAGATCGACAAGGGCGGCTACCTGATCAAGACCACTCTCGATCCGGTGCTGCAGGAATCGGTGAAGCGTTCGGTGAACGAGCAGGCCGACCCCAACCTCGACAACATCGCCGAGGTCATGTCGGTGGTCGCACCCGGTCAGGATTCGCACCCCGTCCTCGCGATGGCGTCGAGCCGCACCTACGGCCTCAACCGCGATGCCAACGAGACGCTGCTCGGCCAGCCGTATTCGATGGCCGGTGACGGCGCGGGCTCGATCTTCAAGCTGTTCACCACCGCCGCCGCGATGGAGAAGGGCCTCGGTATCGCCGCGCAGGTGGACGTGCCTGGCACCTACGCCGCCAGGGGTATGGGCTACTCGAACTCGCCGGGCTGCCCGGCCGACTCGTGGTGTGTCAAGAACGCGGGCAACTACCCGGGGTCGATGTCGGTGACTGATGCCCTGGCCACCTCACCCAACACCACCTTCGTGAAGATGATCCAGGACGTGGGCGTCGAGGCCGCGGTGGACATGGCCGTGCGCCTCGGCATGCGGTCCTACACCGAGCCGGGCACCTCCGGGCGGGGCAACACGAGCCTCGCCGACCACATCAAAGACAACAACATGGGTTCGTTCACGCTCGGCCCGTTCTCGATCAACCCGCTCGAGCTGACGAATGTGGCCGCCACGCTGGGTTCGGGCGGCAAGTGGTGCCCGCCCTCGCCCATCAAGGAAGTCGTCGACCGCAGCGGCAAGGCCGTCCCGCTCACCCAGCAGGCCTGCGAACAGGTCGTCGACCCCGGTCTGGCCAATACCCTCGCCAACGCGATGAGCAAGGACGACATCAGCGGTACCGCCGCGGGCGCGGCACGTGCCGCGGGGTGGTCGGCGCCGATGTCGGGCAAGACGGGTACCACCGAGAGCCACCGGTCCTCGGCGTTCCTCGGCTTCACCAACTCGCTGGCGTCGTCGGTCTACGTCTACGGCGACAGCCCGACCCCCGGCGAGATCTGCTCGTTCCCGCTGCGCAACTGTGGCGCCAGTGATGCCTCCGGCCTGTTCGGTGGTAATGAACCGGCCCGCACCTGGTTCAACGCCATCAAGCCGTTGATGGATCGATATCCGCCTGCCGCGCTGCCCCCGCTGGACGACAAGTACGTCCGTGGCGCGAACAACTCCCAGGTCCCCGATGTCGCGGGCAAGTCGCAGGGCGAGGCCACCTCGATCCTGTCCGGTGCGGGCTTCCAGGTCTCCGCGGTGACGGGGGCCGGTTCACAGGCCAAGGGCACGGTGATGGGCAGTTCACCGAACGGCTCGGCTATTCCGGGCTCGGTGGTCACGATCTACATCAGTGACGGGACGGTCCGGGTGCCCGCGCCGACGACGCCCCCGCCCGCCGCGCCCGCACCGGTGATTCCGGGGCTACCGCAGATTCCGCGCCTGCCACCGATCCCCATCCCGGTGCCGCGCTAGTCACCCGACAAAGGCCGCCGTCCAGTCCGGACGGCGGCCTTCGCTGGTTTCTACAGCCGGGCTTTGACCGCCGCGGAAATGCGCGAACCGTCTGCCTTGCCATCGGCCAGCGCGGTGGCGGCCTTCATGACCTGGCCCATCTGCTTCATCCCCGGGCGCTCCCCGAGCTGCTCGGCGACCTGGGCGATCGCGGTATCGGCGACTTGGGCCACCTCGGCGTCGTCGAGCTGAGTCGGCAGGTACTCCTCGATGATCTGTTCCTCGGCGCGCTCGTTCGCGGCCAGTTCACCGCGACCGTTCTGCTCGTAGATCACGGCCGCCTCGTTGCGCTTCTTCGCTTCCTTCTGCAGCAGCGACACGACATCGGTATCGGAGAGTTCGTGCGCCTGCGTACCGGAGACCTCGGAAGTCTGGATAGCGGCGAGCAGCATCCGCAGGGTCGCGAGACGCAGTTTGTCCTTGGCTTTCATCGCGGTGGTCATATCCGCGCGCAGCTTGGCTTTCAGTTCCGACATGGGCCTTACCGTAGTCGGCCACCCTGGGAAGTCCCATCACATTTTCATCGCGACGGATAGCGAACTGGGCGCAGGCGAGAAAATTCCGACCGTTTGTGCGGAAACACACGCGCCGATCCGGGAGGGGGTCACCTATGCTGGGCAAATGCCCGTTATCTCGACGTCCGCTGTCCGCCGAACCGCGTTGGGAGCCGCCGGGGCCGCCGTCGCAGGCATCGGCTACGCCACGCTGATCGAACGGAACGCGTTCGTCCTGCGCGAAGCCACGATGCCGGTGCTGGCACCCGGGTCGCCCACGTTGCGCATTCTGCACGTCAGCGACCTGCATATGATGCCGGGACAGCAGCTCAAACAGCAGTGGCTGCGCGAACTCGACCGGCTCGAACCCGACCTGGTCGTGAATACCGGCGACAATCTTTCCCACCCCAAGGCCGTGCCCGCCGTTGTGCAATCCCTCGGTGCGCTACTGGCTCGCCCCGGCTTGTTCGTGTTCGGTTCGAATGATTATTTCGCACCGGTTCCGAAGAATCCGCTGAAGTATTTCAAGAAAGATCATCGTCGCGTCTACGGCGATCCGCTGCCGTGGAAGGACCTGCGCGCGGCATTCACCGAACGCGGCTGGCTCGACCTGACCCACACCCGGCGCGACCTCGAGGTGGCGGGCATTCGCATCGCCAGCGCCGGCGTCGATGACCCGCACCTGCAGCGCGACCGCTACGACACGGTGGCCGGTGCCCCGAACCAGCTGGCGCAGCTGAGCATCGGTGTCACGCATTCGCCCGAGCCGCGCGTGCTCGATCGCTTCGCCGAAGACGGCTACGACCTGGTGCTGGCCGGTCACACGCACGGTGGGCAGCTGGTGGTTCCCGGCTATGGCGCGCTTGTCACCAACTGCGGCATCGACAAGTCCCGCGTGAAGGGCGCCTCCCAGTGGGGCGAGCACACCCAGCTGCACGTCTCGGCGGGCATCGGCACCTCCCCGTGGGCGCCCTACCGCTTCTGCTGCCGCCCCGAGGCCACGCTGCTCACGTTGGTCGGCGCCCAGCCCAAGCGGCCGTCGGCCGACACCGGCTTCGGCATTTCGACCTCGGAGGCCGTCGCCCGCTAGGGTCTGCCTCCGAACGGCATTGTCATTGAGGTGTCATCAGGAGACGACCGTGAGCAGTGGACCCGACGACCCGACCGTATTCGGCGGGTCAGGCGCACCGAACCAGCCCGGCCAGCGGCCGGGTTCGCCGGATCCCTCGGCGGGACAAGCGGATCCGGGCACTCCTGATCCCACCGCGGTGTGGACGCCGGGCAGCACCGGACTCCCTCCCACGCTGCGCTGGGACGGTTCCGGGCCGCCGCCAGGTCTCCCCGAGCCGACCCAATGGGCTCCCGCTGGTCCACAGGATTGGGAGGACTCCGGCAATCCTGCTGCGGGACAACAGGCTCCGCTACCCGGGCAGGCCGACCCGACCCAGGTAGGTCAGCCGGCTCCGCCCTGGCCGGGAGCGAATCCGTCTGTAGGTCAACCCGGTTCGACTCCGCAATGGCAGCCCGGCATGAACCCGCCGGTGGGACAACAGCCCTCTGCCCAGCAGTGGTACCCCGGTGGCTCGCAGGGCGGAACCGCTCCCGGGACCGGTGTTGCCGCCGGACAACAACCTCCGGGTCAGTGGGGCGGGCCGCCGCCCGGTCAGCACTGGGGCGGGCCGCCGCCTGGCCAGCAGTGGGGCGCGCCGGTGCCGCCTGGCCAGCAGTGGGGCGCGCCCGCTGCGGCCGGTCAGCCTTGGGGTGCGCCGGGTCCGGTGAATTCGCCACCGCCTGGTCAGCAGCATTGGGGCTCGCCGGCAGCCCATGCCGATCCGGCCCGGGTCGACGCAGCAGGTCGGCAGCATCCGCCGCAGCAATACGGCGAAGTGCCCCCGCTCGAGCACCACGGCGTTCAGTCCTACGGCCAGCCCTTCCCGCCCCAGAAATCCGGCAACAAGGCGGCGATCTGGGCTGCCGCGGGTGTCGCGGCGCTGCTCGTGGTCGGCGGCACGGTCACCGCGGTCGCGCTGACCCGCGGCGACGACGCACCGACCACCAGCGCCGACGCCACCCCGTCGATGGTCAGCGCCCTGTCCACCACGCCCGCGCCGACGTCATCGAGCAAGCCCAAGCCCAGTACGACCACTCCCACGGGCGCCGCGTCGAACCGCAAACCTCTCATCGACGGCTACCAGGTAGTCGCCGCCCCCGACCGTGGCGCCGCCTACGATGTCCCAGCAGGTTGGAACGTCGCCTCCGAAACCACCATCGGCGGCGTCGGCGAACCTCCCGGCGACGCCGTGTTCGGCAAGGGCTACGCCTCCGACGGTCGCGACTACTGCCCCGACTCCACCCGCACCATGTCGCTGCTCACCGGCTCCAAGAACGCCGACAACGCCGCGGCCGGCGCCGAACTCGGGGCCAAAGCCGCGCCCCTCGCCTACCAGGGCTCCAAGGGCACTCCCGGCCCCGCCCAGCCCCTGAAGTCGATGGACGGCAAGACCGAGGGCATGTTCACCGAGACCACGGGCACCGTCCCCGCCCCCGAACCCGGCTGCGCCGCCACCTACTCCGTCTACACCTACGCCTTCAAAGGCGCCAAGGACGGCAGCTTCGTCATGGTGATGATCGCCGACACCGGCGTCGCGGGCGCCATCGACGCCACCGAGGCCAAACGCATCTTCAGCACCATCAGATCCCTCAACTAACCCGCATCTGACCAGCCAATTTAACGTTTCACGACCCCACGTTGTAAGCTACTTCAGGTTCGCCTCACGGGGTGTGGCGCAGCTTGGTAGCGCGCTTCGTTCGGGACGAAGAGGTCGCAGGTTCAAATCCTGTCACCCCGACGTGTTGGTTGAGACACCGAAAAGCCTCTGACCGGGTTTCCTGGTCAGAGGCTTTTTGCATGCCCGGGCTCCGCAGCGCTCGCGCTCGGTGTCTCACAGATCCGAGGGCGGCTTGCGATCGCCAGGGTTGGGCCAGTAGATGGTGATGGCCGTGATGGCGAGCAGGCCGAGGATGAGGACCAGGATCGTCGGGGTCATGGGGTCGCCCTTCCGGGGTGAGCGGAGTGGGAGCGCGGCGGTGGGCTCGTGGTTCGAGTGTGGGCGGTCGCCTGGCGAGTGGGGTTGCCTGCGTGTTCGGGGTTGGTTGAGAAGTGCTCCCTTCGCGAGACTCGATGCGGTGAGGTTCCGGTGTGAGCAACCGATAACCTGGCGCTTACTTTCTGTCACTTGATAGAAATTAGCGATCGATAGCGTATACACCCATGTCGACAAGGGTGGATGCACCGAGCGATGGCTCGGCGAGGCCGTTGCGCGAGGTCGTGTATTCGACGTTGCGGGGTGAGTTGATGAACGGGGACATCCGGTTCGGGGAGCGGCTCACCGAACCGAAACTGTCGACCAGGTTCGGGATCTCGCGCACGCCGGTCCGGGAGGCGCTCACGATGCTGTGCTCGGATGGACTGTTGCAGCGTGAGGAGTTCGGGTTCAGCCCGGTGCGGCCGAGTGTGGCGCGGATTCGCGATCTCTACGAGCTGCGGCTGACCTTGGAACTGGGCGGGATGACGCGGGTCAGGACGGATCCGCACATCACCCATGATCAGGCCCTCTTGCGCGCCGAGCAGCAGAAATGGTTGACCCTGCAGGCCGACCCGCCCGCCCAGGAGCCGGGTTTCGTCGTCGTCGACGAGGAGTTCCACGTCGCACTGCTGACCGCGGCGGGTAATGCCGAGATGGTGCGCGCGCTGATCGCGGTGAACACCCGGATCCGGCATGTGCGCATGTACGACTTCATGATCAACAACCGCATCGAGACCACGATCAGCGAGCACCTCGGCATTCTCGCCGCCGTCCTCGCCGGTGACCTCGCGCTGGCTCAGCAACTTCTGCACACCCACATCGGCGACTCGCTGGACGTAGTGCTCGAGCGCATCTCGCGTGCCGTCGCAGCCATGTCGTTGAGCGAATAGAGGAGCGTCAATGTCTGTCACCCCGACCGCGCGGGTCGCCGCGGCCTACGCACGGATCGCCGAAGTGGATCGGCCGGAGGTCTGGATCACGCTGCGCTCACAGGAGGCACTGGCGCGAGAAGCTGTCGAGCTGGAAAGCCGTGTCGCTGCGGGCGAAGACCTCCCGCTGGCAGGTCTGCTTCTCGCGGTCAAAGACAACGTCGACGTGGCGAGCTTGCCCACCACCGCGGCCTGTCCCGAATTCGCTTACGAGGCCACCGAAA
This sequence comes from Nocardia sp. FBN12, assembly GCF_054031145.1. Classification (NCBI taxonomy): domain Bacteria; kingdom Bacillati; phylum Actinomycetota; class Actinomycetes; order Mycobacteriales; family Nocardiaceae; genus Nocardia; species Nocardia sp. FBN12. Next base: position 6,347,447 of record NZ_CM132926.1, on the reverse strand, counting down.
CCGCTGCGGCGGTACAGCGCCTGGTCACGGCGGGCGCGCTGGTACTCGGCAAGACGAACCTCGACCAGTTCGCCACCGGGCTGGTCGGCACTCGCAGCCCGTACGGTGCCGTCCGCAATGCGCTCCATCCCGAATTGGTTTCGGGCGGTTCGAGTTCCGGCTCGGCGGCAGCGGTCGCGCTTGGCATCGCCGACCTCGCCATCGGCACCGACACGGCAGGCTCGGGCCGCGTGCCTGCCGCATTTCACGGAATCGTCGGCATCAAAGCCACTCTCGGCGTGATCCCCACCCATGGCGTCGTCCCCGCCTGCGCCGATTATGACGCGGTGACCATTTTCGCCGCGGACCTGGATCTGGCGGTGAAGGCCGCGAAGATCATGTCAGGCAATGATTCTCGAGACCCTCGCAGCCGGCAATGGCCCGCGGACGTCCGCCTCGCGATCTCCACCGAGCCCAAGATCGCGATTCCCCGGCCCGCGGATCTCGAGCCGCTGAGCCCGGCCTACCGCACAGCATTCACTGAAACTGTTGCAGCCCTTCGTGATCAAGGGCTGAGCGTCACCGAAATCGACATCTCGCCACTACTCGACGCCGCCCGGCTCCTCTACGACGGCGCGATTGTCGCCGAGCGATACGCCGCAGTCGGCGAGTTCGTCGACAAGGGCGCCCCTGGCCTCGACCGCACCGTCGCCGGAATAATCAGCGCCGCAAAAGAACTCGACGCACCTGCGTTCGTGCGAGATCTCGACACGCTGGCCCTGGCCGGCACCGCCGCGACCACACTGCTCGCCGACTTCGACGGCCTCCTGCTCCCCACCACCACCGAACACCCCTCGATCGCCGAAGTCGACGCCGACCCACTCGCGATCAACCGCCGACTCGGCACCTACACAAACTTCTGCAACCTCCTCGACCTCGCCGCAGTGGCAGTCCCCGGCAAACCCACCACCGGCGGCCTCCCGTTCGGCGTGACAGTCGTAGTCCCCGCCTTCGCCGACCAACTGGCCGTCGACCTCGCCGCCCGAATCACCGGCACCCAGGCACCGCTACTCGTCGAAACCGGTGTGCCCCTCGCGGTTTTCGGCGCCCACCTGCGCGGCCAACCCCTGCACTGGCAACTCGAACAACTGGGCGCCCGCTTCGCAGGCGAGATCACCACCACCGACGCCTACCGCCTCACCGCCCTCGACACCACCCCGCCGAAACCCGGACTCGTCCGGCACGGCGACGGACAAGGCGCGCCGATCCTCGGCGAACTGTTCCTGGTCTCCCCCGCCGGCCTCGGCCGATTCCTCGCCGAACTACCGCCGCCGATGGCGCTGACCAGCATCGATCTGTCCGACGGACGCGCCGTCGTAGGTTTCGCGTGTAGCTACGACGCGGCGGTCGCGGCCACCGACATCACCCGGTACGGGAGCTGGGTGGCGTATCTACGGGCTCGTTGACGTCGATGCCGAGCTCGGCGAGCAGGCCCGTCACGCGATGACCGATGTCGTCGCGGATGGGCCGCACCTGCTCGACCTCCAGCCCCGCCGGATCCTCGATGATCCACTCCTCGTAGCGCACCCCCGGCACCAGCGGACAGGTATCGCCGCAGCCCATCGTGATGATCACGTCGGCGGCGCGGATGATCTCATCGGTCCACGGCTTCGGATATTCGCGCGAGATGTCCACGCCGACCTCCGCCATCACCCCCACCGCGGCCGGATTGAGCTGCCCACTCGGCACCGACCCGCCCGACCAGGCCACCGCCCGCCCCAGCGCCAGCTCCTCGAAGAAACCGAGTGCCATCTGCGACCGGCCCGCATTGTGCGTACACAGGAAAAGCACCGTCGGACGCGGCTGGGGCTCCTTGCCCTCGATCTTTGCCAGCGCCTGCAACCGCTGCCGCGCGAATCGCTCGGCCAGCAGCGGTAAGTACAGGGTCACCGTCGCCCTTGCGGCGAAGTCTTCATAGGAGGAGTGCAGGAAACGATGGATCGTCGCCAGCTCGAACATTGTCGCGAATTCTTCGCGCAGCCGCACCTCAGCACGGTCGAGCGCGTCGGAGTGCTCCGCAATATCGACCACCCCTCAACCCTTACCCGAATCCTGGCCATTCGCAAACGCCCGGGCCGATCACCCCTCGATCAGACCGGCCCGGCACGCGTACTCACCGACACAACGTGGAACATTTCCCGGCCCAGCCCGTCGGTGTGGTTACCGTCGGCAGTGCGTCTTCAGCGTCTGGAAGAGCCACCTTCTGGTCTGCACCGCCGGGCCCGACCGATCACCCCTCGAGACCGATCGGACCCGGTTGTTCCGGTGTCTGAAGCAACAATGCGGTGTCGGTCTCTAGAGCTTCTTAAGAACAACTTGTCGGCAAACCCGGGTCTTCGGCGATGATGGAAGTACCGACGCAAGGAGATCGACCATGGAGACCGCGATTGTCTGGTTGCTGGCCAGCATCCTGTACTGGTTCAGCAACTTCTGACCCCCGACACCGACCACGAGAGCCCGGGACCCAGGCCCTTCGCCCACCCATGACACGAGGCAGGTACGCGTATCGGTGTCCCTGCCTCGTGCGTTGTGCGCGTCACATCGAGCGGTCGGAATAGTTCACCGGGGGGCGCGGTTGAACACACTGTCGACGTCCGAACAGCCCCGGGCCTCACCCCATAGTCGCTACGAGCGACCACCCGCCGAGAGGCGCTTGTGGGGCGTCGGCCCCAGCGAACGCCGCCAGGTCACCCTCATCGACCTGGCGGCGTTTCTTTATGTCCCGGAGTCGCGCGAGCGAGGCGAATGCTCGAGGATGGGCAACATGGCTTCAGGCGGGCAGTTGCGGCGGGGGTTGGGGTTGGGGGATTCGGTGGTGGTGGGGTTGGGGGCGATGGTGGGGGCCGGGGTTTTCGCGGCGTTGGGGCCCGCGGCGGGGGTGGCGGGGTCGTGGTTGCTGGTCGCGTTGGGGGTGGCGGCGGTGGTGGCCTATTGCAATGCGATGTCTTCGGCGCGATTGGCCGCGTTGTATCCGGTGTCCGGGGGGACGTATGTGTACGGGCGGGAGCGGTTGGGGGCGTTGTGGGGGTACCTGGCCGGGTGGGGGTTCGTTGTCGGGAAGACGGCATCGTGTGCGGCGATGGCGTTGACGGTGGGGAGTTACGCGTGGCCGGAGCAGGCGCACGCGGTGGCGGTGGGGGCTGTGGTGGTGGTGACGGGGATCAACTATGTGGGGGTGCAGAAGTCGGCGCTGGCTTCGCGGGTGATCGTGGGAGTGGTGCTGGCGGTGCTGGCGGTGGTTGTTGTCGTGGGAGTCGGTGGGAGTCATTCGGGGGCAACGGTTCTGGTCGAGGAGATCGGGCCGTATGGGGTATTGCAGGCGGCGGGCTTGTTGTTCTTCGCGTTCGCCGGGTACGCGCGCATCGCCACGCTCGGCGAGGAAGTGCGTGCGCCGGAGCGGACTATTCCACGGGCGATCATGGTCGCGTTGGCGGTGGCGTTGGCGGTGTACGCGCTGGTGGCGGTGGCCGCGTTGGTGACGTTGGGGTCGGGCGGGCTGGCGGCGGCGCGGGATCCGCTCGCGCAGGTTGTCGAGGCCGCGGGGGCGGGGTGGTTGGCGCCGGTGGTGCGGGTGGGTGCGGTGCTGGCGGCGGCGGGGTCGCTGATGGCGTTGATTCTCGGGGTCTCGCGGACCTCGCTGGCGATGGCGCGCGATGGTCATCTGCCGAGGTCCCTGGCCGCGATTCACCCGAAGTACGACGTTCCGCATCGGGCCGAGCTGGCGGTGGGGGTGGTGGTCGCGGTGCTCGCGGCCACGATGGATCTGCGGGCGGCGATCGGGTTCTCGTCGTTCGCGGTGCTCGCGTACTACCTCATCGCCAATCTGTCGGCGGCCACGCTGACGGCCGCCGAGGGTAGGCCGCGGCGCTGGGTTCCGGTGGTCGGCGCGGTGGGTTGTGTGGTGGTCGGGTTCGCACTGCCGATCGGATCGGTGCTGAGCGGACTCGGCGTGCTCGCGATCGGTGCGGGGGTCTACGGCATTCGCCGTGTTGCGACCAGGTGAACATGCGCCTTGTCCGTGAAGTTCAGCGGCCACGCTATACGGGTTACGGTGCGTGACAAGGGCTACTCTCGCCCGCATGCGGCACATCACGGGCGTTTTCGCAGGAACGATCGCGGCGCTGCTGGCTTCGGCGAGCTTGGTCGCCGTCCCGGCTCAGGCCGCGCCGAGCACGACCTGCGAGGTGACTTCCGGTCGCGACCTAGAACGCGCGGAGCCCGAACAGGTCGGGCTCGATTCGGCGAAACTCGAAGCGGCACTGCAGTTCGCCGCCACTCGTAACCGGCTCAACGTTCAGATCTTCCGGCACAACTGCCTCGTCGGCGAAGGGCTGCGCAACGACGAGACCGGCAATACCCCGTGGAACATCTGGAGCGTCACCAAATCGGTGGTGTCGATGCTGGCCGGAATCGCTTCCGACCAAGGCAAAATCGATATCGCCGCCCCTATCGATCGCTACCTGCCGCCCGGGCTCGGCGACGCGGTGCACCGCTCGATCACCGTCGAGAACCTGCTCACCGAGACCTCGGGCATGCAGGTCGGAGTGCTGTCGGAGGGCATCACCGCGGTGATCCCGATCGACCCGCACTCGGCGGTGCAGGCGCTGTCGGTGCAGTTGACCAACCCGCCCGGCACCACGTTCAGCTACAGCCAGCGCAATGTCGACCTGCTGTCGTACGTGATCGAACTGGCCGTCGGCGAACCGCTGCAGCAGTTCGCGCAGCGCGAATTGTTCGATCCTCTCGGCATCCCGCGCAGCGACTACTACTGGGCCAGCGACCGATCCGGCCACACCTACGGCTACGCGCATCTGCTGCTGCCGCCCAACGACCTGGCCAAGATCGGGCTGCTCGTCTCGAACGACGGCCGCTGGGGCGCGGAACGGGTGCTCTCCTCGGAGTATCTGCGCAAGGCCCGCACCCCGTCGAAGGCGAACAGCTGCTACGGCTACCTGTTCTGGCTGGGCGCCGATTGCAGCGAATCCCCCGACTTCCTGCCCGACGACACATATTTCATGTCCGGACTCGGCCTGCAGAACGTCTTCGTCCTGCCCAGCTTGGACCTGACGGTGATGTGGACCGGCCCCTTCGGCAACCAAACCGCCTACGGCCCCAGCGGTATCCTCGCCCACGCCGAAGAACTCCCCCACGAATTCTTCCGCCGCCTGTTCGACGCGATCACCGACGCCCCGGTACCAACCGCCGAACCCTACGTGGAACCTCCACTCGAATTCGACGCGGGCAAACTCATCGACGCCAACATCCTGCTGGCCGTCTTCGGCATCGGCCCCGGCGCCTACCCCGGCTGCACCGTCTTCGACTGCCTCAACCAACCCCTGGCCGCCCCCTTCGCCAGCATCCCCCCTGGCTGCGCCATCCTGGCCTGCGTCGGCAACGATCCCCGCACCCCCGGCATCCGCCCGATCAAGTGAAACAGCGAGGCCGAGCCATCGTGAACGATGACCCGGCCTCGACTACGAGCTTCAGCGGTTCTCGAGCAGAACTTCCGCGATCTGAATCGTGTTGAGCGCGGCGCCCTTTCGCAGGTTGTCGCCCGAGATGAACAGCGCGAGACCGCGACCGCTCGGCACGCCCGGATCCTGGCGGATGCGCCCGACGAGGGAGTCGTCCTGGCCTGCGGCGGCCAGCGGGGTCGGCACGTCGACCAGCCGCACGCCCGACGCCTTGGCCAGCAGTTCCTTGGCCTGCAGCACCGAAATCGGTTCGGCGAACTCGGCATTGATCGACAGCGAGTGCCCGGTGAAGACCGGAACCCGCACGCAGGTGCCGCTCACCAGCAGATCGGGCAGCCCGAGGATCTTGCGACTCTCATTGCGCAGCTTCTGATCCTCGTCGGTCTCGAACGAACCGTCGTCGACCAGCGCGCCGGCCAGCGGGATCACGTTGAACGCGATCGGCGCGACATAGTTGTTCGGCGCGGGGAACTCAGCGGCCGAACCGTCGTGCACCAGCTGCTCCGCATCGGCGGACACCGCGCGGATCTGCGAGGCGAGCTCCTCCACACCGGCGAGCCCGGACCCGGAAACAGCCTGGTACGACGACACGATCAGACGCTGCAAACCGGCCACATCATGCAGCGGCTTGAGCACCGGCATCGCGGCCATCGTGGTGCAGTTCGGGTTCGCGATGATGCCCTTGGGCAGGTTGCGGGTGGCCTCGGGGTTGACCTCCGAGACGACCAGCGGCACATCGGGATCCTTGCGCCAGGCCGAGGAATTGTCGATCACAGTGACGCCGGCCGCGGCGAAACGCGGGGCCTGCACGCGAGACATGGTGGCACCGGCCGAGAACAGCGCGATGTCGAGACCCGAGGGATCGGCGGTCTCGGTGTCCTCGACAACGATCTCGCCCCCGCGCCACGGCAGCGTCTTGCCCGCGGACCGCGCGGACGCGAAGAACCGCACCTCGTCGGCCGGGAAGTTGCGCTCTTCGAGCAGTTTGCGCATGACGGTGCCGACCTGACCGGTCGCACCGACGACACCTACACGTACACCCATTGCCTAACGCCCCGTTCCGCCGTGGACGACGGCGGCCTCTTCGCCGCCGAGATCGAATGCCTTGTGCAACACCTGGACCGCCTCATCCAGTTCCGTATCCCGGACCAGCACCGAAATGCGGATCTCCGAGGTGGAGATGAGGTCGATGTTCACGCCCGCGTTGGCCAGCGCCTCACAGAAGGTGGCGGTGACGCCCGGATGCGACTTCATGCCGGCACCGACCAGCGAGACCTTACCGATGTGGTCGTCGGAGAGGATCTCGGCGAAGCCGATCTCGGCCTGCCGCTCGGTGAGCTTCTGCACCGCGCGGACCAGGTCGGTCTTGGGGCAGGTGAAGGTGATGTCGGTCTTGCCCGTGTCGACCTTGGAGATGTTCTGCAGCACCATGTCGATGTTGATCTCGGCGTCGGCGACCGCGCGGAACACCTTGGCCGCGTAGCCCGGCTCGTCGGGCAGCGCCACGACGGTCACCTTGGCTTCGCTGCGGTCGTGTGCGACGCCGGTCAGGATTGCCTGCTCCACGGGAATGTCCTCCATCGATCCGAAAACAGTGGTGCCGATCTTGTCGGTGTAGGACGACCGAACATGAACGGGAACGTTGTAGCGGCGCGCGTACTCGACGCAGCGCAGCATGAGCACCTTCGACCCGCAGGCCGCCATCTCGAGCATCTCCTCGTAGGAGATCTTGTCGAGCTTCTGGGCGTCCGCGACGATGCGCGGGTCGGCGGAGAAGATGCCGTCGACGTCGGTGTAGATCTCGCAGACGTCGGCTTTCAACGCCGCGGCCAGCGCGACGGCGGTGGTGTCGGACCCGCCGCGGCCCAGCGTGGTGACGTCCTTGCTGTCCTGGCTCACGCCCTGGAAGCCGGCCACCAGCACGATCTGGCCCTCGTCGAGAGCCTCCTGCAACCGGCCCGGGGTCACGTCGATGATCTTGGCGTTGCCGTGCGCGCCGGTGGTGATCACGCCGGCCTGCGAACCGGTGAACGAGCGGGCCTCGGCGCCGAGCGTATGAATAGCCATGGCCACCAAGGCATTCGAGATGCGCTCGCCCGAGGTGAGCAGCATGTCCATCTCGCGAGCAGGCGGCGCGGGGGCCACCTGCTCCGCGAGATCGAGCAACTCGTCGGTCGTGTCACCCATGGCCGAGCACACGACTACTACGTCGTGCCCCTGCTTCTTGGTCTCCACGATCCGTTCAGCGACGCGCCGGATCCGCTCGGCGGTAGCCACCGAGGATCCTCCGTACTTCTGAACTACGAGAGCCACAGCAGGTCCTTCACGATCGAGTGTCAGGTTGGTATCAGCGACCAAGAGTACCGGGCGCGGGCCACCGGTTTTGCTGCTACCTGCCCTGGCTGTGGAAAACGACACAGGCTTGTCACCTGTGGATGACCACGGGATTCACACTCGATCGAACCAGGTGACCTGCGTGCCGTTGTCGAATTCCTTGCGCCGCACCGGAGCGAACTGTGTCGGTTTGAAGACGCCGGTGAAAACGGGGACACCGTCGCCCGCGACGATCGGATAGCTCTTGATGATCATCGCGTCGATCTCGTCGAGCAGCTGCCCGGCCAGCTGCCCGCCGCCACACAGCCAGATGTCGCCACCCTCGCGCTGCTTGAGCTCGCGGACCAGCTCGCGGGGATCACCGGCGACGATCTCGACCGCGGGATGGTCGGCCTGGTCGAGCGTGGACGAGACGACGTACTGCTTCAGGTGCGAGAACGGGCTCTCGACGTGCTCATCCGGCAGCACGTAGGTGCCGCGGCCCATCAGCACGGTGTCCCAGTTCTTGGCGGGCAGATCAGGGTCCATCCCGAAGTGCGCACGCAGGTGGGTCGGGATGGCGTCGGGAAACTCGGCCATCATCCACTCCACATAGTTCTGCGGTGTCGGATAGAAGTCGACCTCGCCGCCGGAGCCCGCGATGTAGCCGTCGAGGGAGACGCCGATGTAGTAGACAAGCTTTCGCATGGGTACCGCCTCAGTTGTTGTACTCTGCTTGAAGTGGTTTCAACGTAGTACTACAGATGGAGTGGTGTCAAGTGCGAACCAACCCCGAACGACGGCAGGCCCTGCTCGACGCGGCCATCGACGTCCTCGCCGACGAGGGCGCCCGCGGCCTCACCTTCCGCGCGGTGGACAAACAGGCGGGCGTCCCCGCGGGCACGGCGTCGAACTACTTCGCCAATCGCGACGAACTGCTCACCCAGGCCGGCGTCCGCTTCTACGAGGTGGTCCAGCCGAGCGAGGAGACGATGGCCCTGGTCAGCGATGGCCCGAAGGACATCGCGAACATCACCGCGCTGATGAAGGAGGTGGTCGGGCGCATCGAATCGCATCGCAAGGCCTATCTCGCGCTGCTGGAACTCCGCCTCGAGGCCACCCGCCGTCCCGAACTGCGCAAGGTGCTCACCGACCGCGTCCGCGCCGACATCGATTTCAACGTGCGCAACCATCTGGCATCCGGCCTGCCGGGCGACGCGGAGTCGGTACTACTGCTCTATCTGGCGCTCAACTGGCTCATCGTCGAACACCTCACGCTGCCCGAGATCTTCACCGAGCAACAGCGCGTGGCACTGATCGAAACGGCCGTAGAGCGTGTGATATGCAGCTGACCCGGTCATATGTCCAGACCATAGACGTGTTGACGATCACTAGTACGACTGTGCACAATCGGGCGCGAAAGCTGCGGGGGTTCGGAGGATAGACAAAGATGCGCTCGAAGATCGACATCCGATTCACCGTTGACGCCGAGATCGACCAAGTGATGGACGCACTACTGGCCGTCGACCTGATGTCGGAGTGGTCGACCTCGCTCAGTGATGTCCGGGTCGGGCCGCGCGATGCCGACGGCAGGCCGCGCCGAGTCTTCGCCACCGCCCACTTCATGGGCAACTCCGACGCCCAGGTGCTCGAATACTCCTGGGAGCAGTACCGCTCGGAGTGGCGGGTCGTCGACAGCAGCCGCGGTTCCAAGGGCGGCGGCTGGATCGAGCTGCTCGCCACGCCAGAGGGCACCGAGGTCGACTACCACGTGGAGCTCTCCCTACCACTGCCCATTCCGGGCATCCTGTTCAACCGAAGCCTGCGCAAGCTGCACGACGAGACGGTCGCGAATTTCATCGACTTCGCCGAGCGGTACCCCGAGATCGGGGGCTACGCGGTCGGCTAGTCGCGCCGTCCGCGAAAACGTCGTCGCCGCGCGCGAATCGCGGCTGGCAGTGCGACGATTGACCGCATGATCGGAAATCGACGGGTCCGGTTCCAGCCCGTCACCGAGGAGAACTCGGTGACCCAGCTCGAATTGTTCTTCGACCTGGTGATCGTCTTCGCGTTCACGATGGTCACCGCACTGGCCGCCGACCAGACGACCGCGGCGAACATGCTGCGGGCGACCCTGGTCCTTGCCCTGATGTGGTGGCTCTGGATCGCGTATTCGTGGCTGGGCAATGTGGTGCGGGCCGACGAGGGCATCACGCGGGTCGCGATGTTCGTCGCGATGGGCGGTGCGTTCCTGGCCGCGCTCACCATTCCGGAAGCGTTCGACGATCTGGCCGGCGGGTGGTTCGGTCCGCTGGTCTTCGCGGTGGCCTACCTGATCGTGCGACTGGTTCATGTCACGGTGTTCTGGACGATCAGCGCCGGCGACGCGCAGCTGCGCGGGCAGCTGCTGCGCTGGGCGCTCGGCTCGATCACTGTCGGCACCGCGCTGCTGGTCGTCGCCGCGATGACGACCGGTCTCACCCAGATCCTGTTGTGGCTCGCCGCCATTGTCGGCGACATGGTGTGGACCTGGGCGGCGGGCACGGACTGGCGGCTCAACTCGGCCAAGCACTACGCCGAACGCTACGGGCTCATCATCATCGTGGCGCTGGGCGAATCCATCGTCTCGATCGGCATCGGGGTGGCCGGGCTGCCCATCTCCTGGCCGATCGCGCTCGGTTCGATGCTGGGCTTGGCCATCTCGGGCCTGCTGTGGTGGCTGTACTTCGATGTCGCCGCGATCTCGATCGAGCACGCCTTCGCCCGTGCCAAAGACGCACGGCAGATCAAGATCGCCCAGAACACCTATATGTACGGGCATTTCCCGATGATCGTCGGCATCATCGGGCTCTCGCTCGGGTTGAAGAAGGTGCTGTACTACGTCGGCGATTCGTCGCATCACACGCTCACCGACCCGCTGTACGGGATCCCGCTCGGCGCGCTCTACGGCGGCCCGGCGCTGTTCCTGCTCGGCATCACGTTCGCGAAATACTATGCGACCAAGTCACTGTCGGCCGAGCGCCTGGTGATGGCCGCGCTGCTGTTCGCGCTCATCCCGTTCGCCGCGCACCTGCCCGCGCTCGCCTCACTCACCGTGCTGTGCGCGCTACTTGCCGTGCTGGTGATCTTCGAGACCGTGCGATTCGCCCAGCCGCGCGACCAGATCAGGCACGCTTGATCTGACCGAGGTGGTGGCGCACGCCGTGCTCGGCGGGCGTCGCCCCACGGTGTGAGGGCGGAACCTTGACCCCGGCGCGCACGGCGTCGTTGATCTGGTCGAGGTTCTCGCGCAGCATGTCGGCGACGAGTTCGTCGGTGCGCGGATCGTCGAGCAACTGGCGCAGCATGCGGTAGACCGTGTCGGCGACGAGCCGGATGATGTCGTCGTGGAACGGGACGTAGCGCAGTTTGCCGGTCTGCGGATCGTTCTTGATCAGGTCCATGATCAGCTGGTCGACCTCGGCGTGGTTCTCCTCGAGCGCGGCGGCGATGTTCTGGGTGTAGTGGCCGGCGCGCAGCACTTTGGAGACCTCGTCGAGGATGGCGATCGTCATCGGGCGCTTGATGACGTCGACGATCGTGCCGACGAACCGGTTGACGATCGTCGCGGTGACCCGCTCCCCCAGCGCCCGGTCGGCGACCCGGCCGAGCCGGATCAAGATCACCACGATCCGCAGCAACCGGAACCCGCGGAACAGCGGGCTGGTCACCGGGATCATGCCGAGGACCTCGTACCAGTAGATGAACGGGAACGACCACGGCCAGCCCGCCCGACGCCACCGCCACAGGAATTCGACGGCGAAGATCGCGCAGATCGAGGTGTCGACGATGACGATCGCGTGATAAGTCGGCTCGCTGACCTGGAAGAACGTGATCCACACGACCAGCACCACCGAGATGATGGCGAGGATCAGCATGAAGATGTCGGTGCGCAGCGTGGGCGTTTTCGAGCGCACGTCCGGCAGGGCCTCGACCCGTTCGATCCCCGGTGAAGCCACTGATTGCTCCTGTATCTTCGGCGGCTGGCGCCGCGTGTTCGGGGCCTCGTCACCCCTCGATTCAGCACTCGAGACTCGCGCCTGCGGCGCATGCGCTTCGAGTGCTGAATCGAGGGGCGGCCCCGAACGGCCTCCGCGAGGTCGGCTGTGGGGTCGGCCTTCAATCTTTCCCACGCTAATTGGTCGACCGGTGCCGCGAGTGGAGTTGCGGACGCCGGTCGAGGGCGTGTTCAGCCGCGCAGGACGGCTTCGATATTGCGTTCCGCGAGTGCGGTGATGGTCAGCGACGGATTGACCGTCGCGGTGCTGCCGGGGATCGCGGCACCGTCCATCACGTAGAGGCCGGGGTGTCCGTGGACACGGCCGAAGGCATCGGTGGCCTTGCCGAGCACCGCGCCACCGAGCGGGTGCGCGGTGAACTGGGCGTTGGCGTCGTAGCCGAGCGCACCGTATTCGGCCACCGCGCCCGCGCGTTCGGCGATCCGGTGGTCGACCGCGCGGGCCGCACCGGCGACCGCGTGCTGTGTGCCCGCCGACCAGTTGAGGCCGACACCGCCCGTCGCCGCGTGATAGCCGAAGCGGGCGCGGGTCGGGTCGAGGACCATGCCGAGCGAGGCGAGCGCGCCGGTCTCGAACGGGATGCCGGGGATGTACCAGTTCTCCAGGGTCAGCGGGACGCTGGATTCGTCGTAGATCCGGCTGGCACTCGGCACGCCTTGGCCGTGTCCTGCGATATTGCTCGCGCCGCGGGCCAGGACCACATCGCCGTTGGTGCCGAAGCCGTCGCCGATGTGCTCGTTGAGGTTGGGCAGCGTGCCGGTGGCCTGCGCGCGGACCAGCAGCTCCGAGGTACCGACGGAACCGGCGCCGAGGAACAGCTTGTCGCAGGTCAGGTTGCGGGTGCTCAGTACCTGGCCGGTCGGTGCCAGCTTCGACACGGCGACCACGAACTTGCCGCTCGCGTCCTGGGCGATGGCGTCGACCCGGTGGCCTGGGTAGACCTGGGACTTGCCGGTCTCGCGGGCGTAGCGCAGGTAGTTCTGGTTGAGGTCGAACTTGGCGCCGTTGGAGTTGCCGAGGTTCGAGCGGGCCGTGGTGGCCGAGGCGCGCGAGGTTCCGGCGAGCTCGCTGCGCAGTACGTCCCAGGTGAAGATCGAGTCGTTGGGCAGCGGCTGGTAGCCGGCCGCGCGCACCTGGTCGTCCCAGGCGCGCGAGTGCGCGAACGGGGAGGACTGGTAGATATCGGCGGGCATCGTGTCGAGGCGCAGCATCTGGCGCACCCGCGGGTAGTAGACGCGTTCCAGCTCGCCGAAGTCGACGACACCGCCGAAGACCTGGTCGAACAGTCTGCGTTCCGGCGCCACCATCGCGCCGGTGAAGATCACCGAGCCGCCACCGACCGCGGCGGCCCGCCACACATCGATACCGGAATACTCGGTCACATCCAGCACCCCGCCGAACGCGCTGAAGCTCATCGGCACCTTGGTGACACCGGTGAAGCTCGTGCGGTGCCAGAATCCGCGGCCGTCGGGCAGATCGTCGCCGGTGAAGATCTCCCGCCACGGATCGTTCGGCCAGCGCGAACCCCGCTCGAGCACGGTATTGGTGATGCCGGCCTCGGCCAGGCGCAGCGCGGTCACCGCGGCGCCGAAGCCGGATCCGATGACGATGGCCTGCGTGTGCGCGGGCGCGTCCGGGATCGGCGCGAAGATCTCCGGCACCCAGGACTGGAACATCGCCTCGCGCGGGTCCGCCCAAGCGGGCGCGCTCGCCAACGTCGTTCCCACGGCACCGGCAACAGCCGCCAGCCCCGCCGCCTTGAAAAAGGCACGTCTGTGCACCAGGCCACCTCCCTCATCACGCATGGCCGACGCGAAGAATACCCCGCAAACACGACGAATCGCCCGGTAGTACCCACATTTGTCGCAAGTCACGACGCACGGGTGGTGCTGGGCGGGAACTCAGCTGGTGAGCAGGTTGACCACCGCGATCGTGCCGACCACGACGATCACCGCGCGCAGCACATTCGGTGGCAACTTCCGGCCCACCTTCGCGCCAAGCTGCCCACCGATGATCGAGCCGACCGCGATCAACGCGACCACCTGCCAGTCCACCTCGGCGATCGCGATGAAGATCGCCGCCGACACCCCGTTCACGATCAGGGCGAGGACGTTCTTCACACCGTTGAGGCGCTGGATGTCCTCGTGCACGAACACCCCGAGCAGACCGATCAGCAGCACACCCTGCGCCGCCCCGAAGTAGCCGCCGTAGATGCCGGTCCCGAACACGGCGACCAGCAGGATCGGGCCGCCGTGTTCGGGAGCCGCGGAGTCACCGTCGGCCCTGCGCTGCTTCACCCACGCGGCCAGTCGCGGCTGCACGACGACGAGGATCAGCGCCACGATGATGAGGACGGGCACGATCGCCTTGAACGCCGCCGCCGGCATCGTCAGCAGCAGGATGGCGCCAGTTATGCCGCCGAGCAGCGACGCGGTGCCAAGCTGCAGCAGTCGCGACCGCTGCCCTCGCAGTTCCCGCCGATACCCGATCACCCCGCTCACCGAGCCGGGGACGAGCCCGATCGTGTTCGACACATTCGCTGTCACCGGTGGCAACCCGAACGCGAGCAGCGTGGGAAAGGTGATCAGCGTGCCCGATCCGACGATCGTATTGATGCCACCCGCCGCGATACCCGCGGCGAAGATGGCCACCTGTTGTAACCAAGTCATTCGAATTCCTTTGGTACGTCTCGTCGGACGCGCAGGTCCGTACAAGCGTGCGTTATGGGAGAAACCGTACTGGTCAACCGGTGAGCGAATTCGGCGAGGTTGATTCTCCAGGCCGCTTACAAGCAAGGGTGGGCACGCGGTAAGCTCGGAGGATCATGCTGCAGCGGGTTCTTCTTCTCGGCCGCCGCGACGGGTCCTGATACGGACCGGCTCCCGTCGCGGGGTTCCAACGCGCCGGTCGACCCGCTCCCATTCACGGGAATCCATCACACCCACGGAGAAACTTGCATGTCCTCGGCTGACGCATTCGTATCCGCTTCGCGCACCATTTCGGCCCCCGGCAAACCCGCACCGGCCGACCAGCCCGCCTGGAACACCCAGAAGAACTCCTCGATGCCGTCGTTCCGGTATCGCCCCTTCGCCGAAGAGGTCGAGCCCGTCACGGTGCCCGACCGCACCTGGCCGGACAAGATCATCGATCGCGCCCCCGCGTGGTGTGCCGTCGACCTGCGCGACGGCAACCAGGCCCTCATCGACCCGATGAGCCCGGCCCGCAAGCGCCGCATGTTCGACCTGCTGGTGCGAATGGGCTACAAGGAGATCGAGGTCGGTTTCCCGGCCGCGAGCCAGACCGACTTCGATTTCGTTCGCGAGATCATCGAAGACGGCGCCGTCCCCGCCGACGTCACCATCCAGGTGCTCACCCAGTGCCGCCCCGAGCTGATCGAGCGCACCTTCGAAGCCTGCGCGGGCGCACCGAACGTGATCGTGCACTTCTACAACTCCACCTCGATCCTGCAGCGCCGCGTGGTCTTCCGCGCCGATCGCGACGCGGTGAAGAAGATCGCCACCGACGCTGCGTCGCTGTGCCTGGAGATCGAGAAGCGCTACCCCGATACCGAGTGGCGCTACGAGTACAGCCCGGAGTCCTACACCGGCACCGAACTCGACTACGCCCGTGAGGTCTGCGACGCGGTCTCGGCGATCATCGCGCCGACCCCGGCCAAGCCGCTGATCATCAACCTGCCCGCGACCGTCGAGATGGCCACGCCGAACGTGTACGCCGACTCGATCGAGTGGATGCACCGCAACCTGGCCCGCCGCGACTCCATCGTGCTGTCGCTGCACCCGCACAACGACCGTGGCACCGCCGTAGCGGCCGCCGAACTGGGCTACCAGGCAGGCGCCGACCGCATCGAAGGCTGCCTGTTCGGCAACGGTGAGCGCACCGGCAACGTCTGCCTGGTGACCCTCGGCATGAACATGTTCTCGCGCGGCATCGACCCGCAGATCAACTTCTCCGATATCGACGAGGTCCGTCGCACGGTGGAGTACTGCAACCAGCTGGCCGTCGCCGAGCGTCACCCCTACGGCGGCGACCTGGTCTACACCGCGTTCTCCGGCAGCCACCAGGACGCCATCAACAAGGGCCTCGACGCGATGAAGGCCACCGCCGACGCGCAGGACGCCGACGTGTCCGACATCGTCTGGGAGGTCCCGTACCTGCCGATCGACCCGAAGGACGTCGGCCGCACCTACGAGGCCGTGATCCGGGTGAACTCGCAGTCCGGCAAGGGCGGCGTGGCCTACATCATGAAGACCGATCACGGCCTGGTGCTCCCGCGCCGCCTGCAGATCGAGTTCTCCCAGGCCATCCAGTCGATCACCGACGGTGAAGGCGGCGAGGTGACCCCCAAGGAGATGTGGGACGTCTTCGCCACCGAGTACCTGAACCCGATCCTGCCGCTCGAGCGCATCAAGCAGAAGGTCACCGCCGCCGAGACCGACGGCGGCGTCGACTCGATCGTCGCGACCGTGAAGGTCGAGGGCGCCGAGCAGGAGATCAGCGGCTCCGGCAACGGCCCGCTGGCCGCGTTCGTAGACGCGATCGCGACGGTCGGCTTCGACGTACGAGTCCTCGACTACAGCGAGCACGCCATGTCCGCGGGCGACGACGCCCAGGCCGCGGCCTACGTCGAGGTAGCCATCGGCGACAAGGTCGTCTGGGGCGTAGGCATCGCCACCTCGATCACCACCGCCTCCCTGCGCGCAGTCGTCTCGGCGGTAAACCGCGCCGCGCAGTAGATCCACCCGCCGGTAGGCCGGGTCCGCGCCCCCGCGAACCCGGCCCCCGGTACCCCCAGCTCCGCAGCCCTCCCGCACCACCAGCCACACCGCACCCCCTGGGCCCGCCATGATCGCACCACCAGCCACACCGCACACCCAGGGCTCCGCAGCCCTCCCGCACCACCAGCCACACCGCACACCCTGCGCCCACCATGACCACACGACCGGTCACACCGCCGCACCCAGGGCTCCGCAGCCCTCCCGCACCACCAGCCATACCGCACACCCTGCGCCCACCATGACCGCACAACCGGTCACACCGCCGCACACCCAGCCTGTCCCCGTCTTCCACAACCCACCCAACCCAACCACCGCACTCCCGACCCCTAGGGAGGGACGGCCACGAAGTGGCCGGTCGCGGCCGGGTCGCCGGTTAGCCGCCGGGGCGTAGGCGACGAAGGAGCAAGCCCCGGTGGCTAACCGGCGGCCCCTAGGGGCCGCGACTCGAGCGCGCCAGCGCTCCAACAAACACAGCCAGCGCCTCCAGGACCACTCAAACCCCGAGCTCTGCCACCACTCTCCTGAGCCCATAAAACCCCCAGCCCTGATCTGTGGATAGTTTCCCAACCCTGTGGATAACTACGTCTCCACCCGCCGACGCGACACCGGATATGCCGGTTGAGCTGCACGCATTCAGCTCGCGCCCGCATCAGTGAGCCACCCGCCCCCGACGCGCGAATTTCGGCCCCGTGTTAGCGTTTTAGGGCATATTCAGCGCCGAGCTTTCCTGCTCGTTCAGCGAGCAAGTGGGGGAACTGTGACCAACAACGACCATAATCCGACCTCGCCGCCGTGGCTGCAGAGTCCGTCGGCTGACGCGTCCGAAGCTGCGTCCGGTCCCTCCGGTGTGCAGACCGCGACCGAAGACGACATCGAGCCCGCCGACGCCGGCGCCGAGCCGACCGGCGAAGCCGTCGATCCGTCGACCGGTGAGCAGCCCGTCGCCGAGCCAGGCCAGGCCGGACTCGCCGACCAGACCGTGTACCAGCCCGCCGGTTTCGCGCCGCCGGGACAGTTCGCGCAGGGCGCCCCGTACTCGGTGCCTGATCCGTACCAGAGCAATGGCGGCCAGCCGATGGTGAACGGCCCCGAGCAGCAGCCGTGGCCGGGTCAGCCGGGCGAGCAGCCGTGGCTGCCGGGTCAGCCGGGCGCCGAACAGCCCTACCCCGGCCCGCACGCGACCGGCGAGCAGCCGCATCCCGGCATTCCACCGCAGTATCCCGGTGCCGAGGGGCAGTATCCGGGCGCCGACGGTCAGCCGTACCCCGGTCCCGAACAGCAGCAGTTCCCCGCGCAGGAGCAGGGCCCGCAGTCCGAGCCCATCTACAGCTGGGCACCGCCCCCTCCGCCGATGTACCAGCAGCCGATGCCGGGCGGGATGCCCGGCCAGCAGCCTGAACAGCCGAGCCAGTTCACCGGCCAGCAGCCCGACCAGGGTCAGTTCCCCGGTCAGCCGGGGCAGTTCCCCGGCCAGCTCGGCCAGCCGGGTCCGGCGGGTCCGCCACCTGGTCAGCAGTGGGGAGGCGGCCCGGCCCCACAGCAGCAGCAACCATTCCAGCCGCAGCACATGCAGGTTCCGGGCCAGCCCGGTCATTCGGTGAACGATCTGAACCTGCTCAAGCGCGCGCGGAAGTCGCCGCGCAGCGGGTGGCGCAAGGCTGTGCACAAGGTGTCCGGCGGTGTGATCAACCCGGGTGAGTCCGCGGCCGATGTCGTCTACCGCGATCTCGGCGAGCGGGTCAACCAGCCTGTGCGCGGCGATTACCGGATCGCGATCCTCTCGCTCAAGGGCGGCGTCGGCAAGACCACCACCACGGTCGGCCTCGGTTCCACGTTCGCTTCCCAGCGCGGTGACCGCGTCATCGCCATCGACGCCAACCCCGACCTGGGCACACTCGCCCACCGGGTGCCGCGCCAGACCCGCTCGACGGTGCGCAACCTGCTCGAAGACCAGCAGATCACCCGCTACTCGGACGTCCGCGCACACACCTCGCAGGCCCCGAGCCGTCTGGAAGTGCTTGCCTCCGAACAGGATCCGGCCGTGTCGGAGGCCTTCAGCGAGGCCGACTACCGCAAGGCCATCGGCATCCTGCAGTCGTTCTACAACATCATCCTCACCGACTGCGGCACCGGACTGATGCACTCGGCGATGTCGGGCGTGCTGGATATGGCGAGCTCGCTGGTGCTGGTCACCTCTCCCGCGATCGACGGCGCGCGCAGTGCCTCGGCGACGCTGGACTGGCTCGACCACCACGGCTACAGCAAGCTGGTCGAACGCACCGTGGTCGTCGTGAACGCTTCTCGCCGTGGCGCGTCCACGGTCGACCTGGACCAGCTGCGCAAGTTGTTCCTCGACCGCACCCGCGCCGTGCAGATCGTCCCGTTCGACGATCACCTGGCCGAGGGCGCCGAGATCGACCTCGAACTGGTCAGCAAGCCGACCAGGCGGGCGCTGCTCGAACTGGCCGCCATGGTCGCCGACGACTTCAGCTACCACGGTCAGCAGCCACAGCAGCAGCAGTACCAGCCCGGCCAGCCCTACCCGGGGCAGCAGTACCAGCAGCCGGGCCAGTTCTGACGTAGGCCGAATGCGGTTGTCACCGCACTGATCTCACACCGGAGTGCCGAGATCAGTGCGGGTCAGTCACCGCCCGCGCCGCGGCCTCGAAGGCATCGAGCACCGTGGCGATGGCGGGGCTGCGGTGCGCCTGAGGTCGGGTGATGATCTCGTAGACCCGCGCCGCGCGGACCCCGGCCAGCGGTAGGACCGACAGGTCGGGGTGGGCGACGGCGTAGCGCGGCATCAACGCCACGCCGTAGCCGGACACCACCAGCGTTTCGATCACCCGGAACTCGTTGAGCCGCTGCGCGATCCGTGGCCGCACCCCGGTGACGGTGGCGATGGACTCGAGCACATCGTCGACCGGGAACCCACCGCGCACACTCACCCAGCTCTCCTCGGCGAGTTCCTCCGGCCGCACCGAAGGACGCCCCGCCAGTGGATGATCCGGCGCGACAACAACATCGATCGGCTCCCGCATCAGCACCCGCGCCGACAACCGCGGCCCGGACAGCGACGGTGCGCGTTCGTCGCGATGGGTGAGCACGATGTCGTAGTCGGCCAGCAGTTTCGACGCCTCACTCGGCGGCAGATCCTCATCACCGGCGACCAGCTCGACCCCACTACCCGCCAATCTGGCCAGCACCGGCGGCAGCAGCAGCGCGGCACCGGACGGGAACGACGCCACCCGCACCTGCCCGCGCGGTGAACCGCGATAGTGGGCCATCTCGGCTGTGGCCCGTTCCATCGCGGCGAGCACATCGTCGGCCCGCAGCACCAGCGCCTGCCCCGCGTCGGTGAGCCGCACCCGTCGCCCGTCCGGTTCCAGCAGTGCGACCCCGGCCTCCCTGGCCAGCACCTTCAACTGCTGCGAGACCGCAGACGGCGTCATCGACAGGACCTCGGCCACGGCGGCGACCGTGCCGCGGTCGGCCAGCTCGCGCAGAATCCGCAATCGCTCGATCGAGAACATGAAGTAAAACTACGTTATCCATCAATATTTATTCGATTGTCCTGATCTTTAGCGACCCGCACGATAAGGGCGTGACCTCCCGTGACCGCCTGCTCGGCCTGACCGTCGTCGTGCTCTGGGGCCTGAACTTCCTGGCCATTCGCATCGGCCTCGACCACTTCCCGCCCTTCTTCTTCGTCGCACTGCGCTTCGCCGTCATCGCGATCCCGGTGCTGCTTTTCATCCCGCGCCCCGCCGTGAAAACCCGCTGGCTGTTGCTCTACGGCACCGGCTTCGGCATCCTGCAGTTCGCGTTCCTGTTCACGGCGATGCGCACCGGCATGCCGACCGGCCTCGCCTCGCTGGTGCTGCAGTCGTCCGCCCCGTTCACGGTGGTGCTCGGCGCGGTGCTGCTGCGCGAGCGGTTGCGGCCGGTGCAGATCGCCGGCCTCGCGGTCGCGGTGCTCGGGATGGTGATCATCGGCGCCGACCGGCTGGCGCACGCCACCCTGCTCCCGGTCCTGCTGACGCTGGCGGGCGGCCTCGGCTGGGCGTTCGGCAATATCGGCGCCCGGCAGGCGGGCACCGACTCCCCCGGCTACAACCCGATGCATCTGACGCTGTGGATGTCGGTAGTGCCCGTAGTGCCGATGCTGGTGCTGTCGATGGCTGTCGAGGGGCCTGGAACAGGCTTCCGCGCGATCGGCACCGCCTTCTCCGCCGACGGACTGCCCGCACTCGCCGCCCTGGCCTACATCGCGATCCTCGCGACAGTCTGTGGATCCGGGTTGTGGACCTATCTGATGAGCCGGTACCCCGCGGGCACGGTGGCGCCGTTGTCGCTGCTCGTGCCGGTGGTCGGCATCGCCGCGGCCTGGGCGGTCCTCGACGAACAACCCTCGCCTGCCGCGCTGATCGGCGGGGCGATCGTGATCGCGGGCGCTTTCGCGGCGACCACCGCCCGTGGCATCGGGAAGACCCCCTCGGCCGCCCCCACTCCCGAATTGGCCAGAGCCTGAGGCCGAATTCAGCCCACGATCGCCCGGGCTCTCGTTAGCATGTGAAACCGGTCGCCCGATGCGTTTCCGTGCGACCGGTTGGTTTCGAGCTCGCGAACGACACACAGGTCGATATAGCCAGGTCTTCGCCGCGCTCTAGAGTGATAGCAAATCTCAGGCAATAGTCGAGCAAGGCAGCTGAACAGCGTATGGCGGAACAGCGGTGGCCCGTTTCGCGAAGGAACCTTCTTCGCGGCACGGTCGCAGCGGGGGTGATATCGGCGGGGGCCGTAGCGGGCGCGCCGGGATTCGCCGCGCCACCCGGTCGCCGGGTGGCGGTACTCGGCGGCGGTGTCGCCGGGCTCACCGCCGCGCACGAATTGGCCGAGCGCGGGTTCGAGGTCACCGTGTACGAGGCACGGGCGCTCGGCGGCAAGGCACGTAGCGTCGGCGTGCCGGGCACCGGTCGCGGCGGCAGGCCCGATCTGCCCGGTGAGCACGGGTTCCGATTCTTCCCCGGCTTCTATCAGAACGTGCCGGACACGATGCGCCGAATTCCCTTCGGGGGCAATTTCGGCGGCGTGTGGGACAACCTCGTCGCGGTACCGGAGGCCAGATTCTCCCGCCGCGACGCCGACGACATCACCCTCGCCCTGCCCGACAGCATCACCGCCGCGCAGGCCACCCCGGCGGCGATCAGGGAAACCCTCGCCGCCACCATCACCACGCTGTCCAAGATGCCCCCCACGGAGGCGATGTACTTCGCGAACCGGCTGATGGTGTTCAACACCAGCTGCGATGCCCGCCGATTCGGTCAGTGGGAGCACACCTCCTGGCACGACTTCGTCCGCGGGCACGAGCGCTCGCACGAGTTCCGCGCGCTGGTATCCAGGTCGCTGACGTCGATCATGGTCGCCGCGAAGGCGAGCCTGGCCAGCACCCGCACCATCGGCAGCATGGGCGAACAATTCCTCGGCAACCCGCTCGGCCTCGGCAACGACGGCGGTCTCGACCGCGTGCTCAACAACACGACCAATGCCGCCTGGATCGACCCGTGGGTCGAGCACCTGCGTGGCCTCGGCGTTCGTTTCGAACTCGGCGCCAGAGTCAGCGAACTCGACGTGCGCGACCGACGTATCCGAGCCGCCCGAATCACCGATGCCACGGGCGCACGCACCGTCGACGCCGACTATTTCGTCGTGGCGCTTGCCGTCGAGCAGGCCAGGAAATTGTGGTCGTCGCAGGTGCTCGCCGTGGCCCCGGAACTCGCCGCGACGGATCGGCTCTTCGTCGATTGGATGAACGGAATTCAGATCTATTTCCGTGCGCCGCTGCATATTTCGCGCGGGCACACCGCCTATGTCGATTCACCGTGGTCACTCACGTCGATCAGCCAGAATCAATGGTGGACCGATAAACTGCCGTCCTTCGGCGACGGTTCGGTGGCCGATTGCCTCTCGATCGACATCTCCGACTGGAATTCGCCCGGCATGCTCTACGGCAAGCCCGCCACCGCATGCACCCACGAGGAGATCTTCCGCGAAGTCTGGGCGCAGCTGAGCAGCCATCTCAACGATCGCGAACAACTGCTCCGCCCCGCCGACGTGCATTCCTGGTTCCTCGATCCGGGAATCACCTGGCAGGGCAGCCGCAACGAGAACGCCGACCCGCTGCTCATCAATACCGCGGGCTCGTGGGACGCCAGACCGGAGCCGCACGGTTCGATCGAGAACCTTTTCCTCGCCGGTGATTACGTGCGCACCGATATCGACCTGGCGACCATGGAGGGCGCGAACGAGTCGGCCCGCGCCGCGGTGAACGCGCTACTCGATGTGGCGGGCTCCTCGGCGCCGCGCTGCCGCGTTTTCCGGCTGCGCCGCACCCCCGAACTCGAGCCGCTGCGCGCCCTCGACACCGACCGCTACGCCCGCGGCCTGCCCAACCTGTTCGACGACCACACCTGACCCCGCGACCACCGAACCGCGCGTCACCCCGTCCCGCACCGGGCGCGTAACACCCGTGCGAAACCCGCCCGCACGCGGCGCGTAACACCGCGCAACACCGCGCAACATAGACTCGCGGCGTGGCAGACATCTCGGTGCGTGGGCGCTTGGCCTTGCGAGCAGCGGCGGCAGCGTCGTGGGCTTCGCAGAAGGCGGGTCGCGGCAAGGGTTCGATGATCGGCGGCCTGATCGCGTTGAAGATCGATCCGTCGATCATGACGCAGCTCGGGCGCGGTCGACGGACAGTGCTGATCACCGGCACCAACGGCAAATCGACCACCACCCGGATGACGACCGCCGCGCTCGGCACGCTCGGCGATGTCGCCACCCAGGCCGACGGCGCCAATATGGACGCGGGCATCGTGGCCGCGCTCAGCCTGCACCAGGATGTGACGCTGGCCGCGATCGAGGTCGACGAGCTGCACCTGCCGCACGTGAGCGACGCGCTCGACCCCGCCGCGGTGGTGCTGCTCAATCTCAGCCGCGACCAGCTCGACCGGGTCGGCGAGATCAACATGATCGAACGCAAGCTGCGGGCCGGGCTCGCGCGTCATCCCGATACCGTCGTCATCGCCAACTGTGACGACGTGCTGGTGGCCTCCATCGCCTACGACCACCCGAATGTGGTGTGGGTGTCGGCGGGCAGCGGCTGGGCCGTCGACGCGACGAGTTGTCCGCGCAGCGGCGAGCCGATCGTCTGGGAGGGCGAGAACTGGCGCTCGACCGGCGCCGATTTCCATCGCCCGCAACCCGTTTGGTGGCTCGAAGGCGAAGACCTGTGCGGCCCTGATGGTTTCCGCGCCCCGCTGCACCTCGCACTGCCTGGTCGCGCGAATCGCGGCAATGCGGCGCAGGCTGTGGCCGCCGCGGTCGCGATGGGGGCCGAGCCCGCGAAGGCGACCGATGCCACCGGCACCGTGCGCGAGATCGCGGGCCGCTACCGCACCGTCACCGTCGGCGAGCACGACGCGCGCCTGCTGCTGGCCAAGAACCCCGCGGGCTGGCAGGAGGCGCTGTCGATGATCGAGCCGTCCTCGGCCGGTCTGGTGATCGCGGTGAACGGTCAGGTGCCCGACGGCGAGGACCTGTCCTGGCTGTGGGACGTGCGCTTCGAGCACTTCGAGGGCGTGCAGGTGGTCGCCTCGGGCGAGCGCGCCACCGACCTCGCCGTGCGCCTCACCTACGCGGGCGTCGAACACACACTCGTCCCGGATCCGGTGCGCGCCATCGCCTCCTGCCCCGCCGGACACGTCGAGGTGCTGGCCAACTACACCGCGTTCCGCGATCTCAACCGTGATCTGGAGGCCATGGCATGATCGGTCAGCGCCCGGAGGAGGCAGCCCGCGTAACCACGGAGGGCGCCCGAGCATGCCGAGAGGACACAGTGTGAGCGAGTCGACCATTCGTATCGGCCTCGTCCTGCCCGACGTGATGGGCACCTACGGCGACGGCGGCAACGCCCTGGTCCTGCGGCAACGCCTGCAGATGCGCGGTTACGACGCCGAGATCATCGACATCACCCTCGCCGATCCCGTCCCGGATTCCTTCGACATCTACACCCTCGGTGGCGCCGAGGACTCCGCGCAGCGGCTGGCCACCCGCCATCTCCAGAAGTACCCCGGTCTCCAGCAGGCCGCCGCCAAAGGCACACCCGTGCTCGCCATCTGCGCCGCCATTCAGGTGCTTGGCAACTGGTACGAGACCTCGGCGGGCGAAAAGGTCGACGGCGTAAGCCTTTTCGACGTCACCACCTCGCCCCAAAAGCTGCGCGCCATCGGCGAGGTGACCACCACGCCCCTGGTCACTGGGCTGAAAGCACCCCTCACCGGCTTCGAAAACCACCGGGGCGGAACAACTCTGGGATCCGACGCCGCCCCGCTCGCCCGCGTGACCCGCGGTGTCGGAAACGGCGTCGGCGACGGCACCGAGGGCGTAGTCCAGGGCTCGGTGTTCGGCACCTACCTGCACGGCCCCGCACTGGCCCGCAACCCCGAACTGGCCGACCTGCTCATCGCCATGGCCCTCGGCATCCCCGCCGCCGACCTCGCACCGCTCGACCTCCCCGAGGTCGAGCAGCTGCGCAAGGAACGCCTACGCGCTTGAGTCAGCAGCGCAGCGAATCGACCTCGTACTGGAGGCAATACGGGTCGCGGGTGACAAACGTCAGGTCCTCACATCGAGCCTGCGCGATCAGAATTCGGCCGAAGGGGTCACGATGGATCATCGGCAGACGCGCCGCCTCGATCGTATGACGTGCATCGATAGCCAGCGGCAGGAACCCGCCGCCCACCACCCGCTCGGGTAGGTCGGCAGGACCTGCCAGCTTGCCTGACGCCTGCTTGATCGCGATCTCCCATACCGACGCCGCGCTGACGTAGACATCAGGATCGTGGTCGAGCCGCTCTCGAAGTTCGGGATCGAGCGTCAAGTCGTCGGTCAGCCACCACAAGATCACATAGGTATCCAGCAGTAGGCTCATGCGTCGAAGTCGCGGGCGATTTCGGCGTTCGTCTCCGGCGAATCCCACTCGGGCGACAATTCCACCCGACCACGCAGCGAACCACGCCCCGTGCGATTGACCCGACGGCTCAACGGCACCACCTTGGCGACCGGAGTTCCGGCACGACTGATCACGACTTCCTCCCCCTGCTCCACCCGCTCGATGATGCGCGACAGGTTCGTCTTCGCGTCGTGAATGTTGAACTGTTCCGCCGCGCTACCTGCCATGACGCCTCCTTAGCTAAGAAGTTAGCCCCACTGGCGGAGCGTGTCCATAGCAACCAGACATCACCTGGCGATACGGCGGCCTCCAAGAGCAGTGACGTGACTTCCGGTGCACAGGTCGCGCAGAAATGCCTACGCGCGTGATTCCGCGGCGACCGCCTGCCGGCGGGTGATGAGCCAGCCGACGAGTGCGGCGAGCGGGAACATCAGCACGCCGTACACCGCGGCGGGGATGGCCATCTCGGTGCTGTCGAGGACGCTGATCGCGATGGTGATGGCGATCGTGCTGTTGTGGATGCCGACCTCGAACGAGCAGGCGATGGCCTGGCGGTCGGCGACGCCGAGCAGGCGCGGCAGGTAGTAGCCGGCCGACAGGCTGATCAGGCAGAACACGACGGTGATGGCGCCGACGTCGGCGAGTGAGTCGGCCAGCGTGTCGCGCTCGCTGACGATGGTGCCGACGATCACCAGCAGCAGCGTGATCGCCGAGCCGATCCGCACCGGCTTGTCCATCCGGTCCGCGAACGCGGCCGACCAGCGGCGCACCAGCATGCCGAGACCGACCGGAACCAGCACGATCGCGAACACCTGGATCACCTTGCTCAGCTGCAAGCCGACGGAGCCGTCCTCGCCGGCCGGCTCGAAGTAGCCGATGGCGAAGTTCGTCACCAGCGGCACGGTGACGACGGCGATGATCGAATTGACCGCGGTGAGTGACACATTCAGCGCCACGTCACCCCGGAACAGGTGGCTGAACAGGTTCGCGGTGGTCCCACCCGGCGAGGCGGCGAGCAGCATCATGCCGACCGCCAGGATCGGCGACAGATCGAACAGCAGCACCAGCCCGAACGCGACCACTGGTAGCACCAGCAATTGACAGGCCAGCGCGATGGCGACGATGCGTGGGGTCTTCGCGATGCGGGCGAAGTCGGCGCCGGTGAGCGAGAGCCCGAGGCCGAACATGATCACCGCCAGCGCCAACGGCAGACCGACTGATACCAGTGGAGAGTTCATAGCCACACACTTCTCGTCGAACATTCCGAGCCGAGGTCTCGACTCCGTTGAGACGCGCTGGTCTCAATCTCGAAGAATAGCCAGCTGTAACGCGCGTCGCAGCGGAATCGGCAAAGGATTACCGCACCGTCGCGGCGGCCTCCGGGGTGGCGTGACTGCCGGTGCACAGCTCGTGGACGAAGCGCATCTTCTCCAGCACCCGCTCGGGCAGCACGAAGGGGTACAGATCGTCATGGCCCATTGAGCGGTTGACCATGTTCAGCGACCAGGTCAGCGGCAGCCAGAGTTCGATGATCTTGTCGAACCCGGCGCGACCGATCTGCGGGCGGTCGAGGGTCGCGCCCGCGGGGGCGAGGCCGAAGGCGGCCGCGGTGTCGAGGGTGTCGCGGATGTGCAGGTAGTGGGCGAAGGTCTCGGCCCAGTCCTCCGCGGCGTGCATGGTGGCGTAGGAGGAGACGTAGTCGCGTTTCCAGCCACTGGGCGCGCCCTGGGAGTAGTGGCGGTCCAGTGCTGCCTGGTAGTCGGCGAACGGATCACCGAACAGATCGCGGAAACGTTGCAGCGCAGCGTCATCGGCGACCAGGACGGGGAAGTAGTAGTGCCCGGTCTCGTGCCGGAAATGGCCGAGCAGCGTGCGATAGGGCTCGGCCATCTCCTTGCGTAATTGCTCACGATGCGGGTCGTCGGCTTCGGCCAGGTCGAGGGTGACCACGCCGTCCATATGACCGGTGAGCACGCCCTTCGTGCGGCTGGACAGCAGGTCGAAGGCCAGGCCGTGCTCGGGATCTTCGTCGCGGCCCACGATCGGCAGGCCGAGTTCGACGAGTTCGAAGATCAATCGGCGTTTGGCTGCCTCCGCCTCGGCGAACGCGGCGAGGCCGTCGGTATCGGAATCGTTGGGCCTGGTCCGGGTCAGCTTGCACGACACACACAGCGCAGGACCGGAAGCATCACCGTCGACGAGCCAATTACATTGCGCCACATGGAGGTTGTCGCACAGGCGGAAGCGGTCACCGTCGACGACGCCGGCCGCGTGATCGACCGCCGCGTCGCCCGGTGGATCGCCGATGACCACCAGCGCGCGCTCGGTGAGGCTGAAACCCAGTGCGCTGCGGCACGATAGGCAGACCGAGTTCTCGAACGCCAGCTGCTGGCCGCAATTCGGACAGACGAAATCACGCACGGACTACACCTCCACCGGGGCTACGTCGACCGACACCTTGATCGTGGACTGCTTCGCATCGGTGTAAATGATGCCACGGAGCGGCGGAACATCCTGGTAATCGCGGCCCCACGCCACTGTCACGTAGCGCTCGTCGGCGAACTGGTCGTTGGTGGGGTCGAAGGCGATCCAGCGGCCGGTGCGGTCGGTGTCGTCGGTGCCGGGCAGCCACACCGCGGCCCAGGCGTGGGTGGCGTCGACGCCGACCATGCGCTCCTTGCCCGGGGGCGGGTCGGTGGCGAGGTAGCCCGAGACGTAGCGCGCGGCCAGGCCCTGGGAACGCAGGCAGGCCGCGCCGATCCGGGCGAAGTCCTGGCAGACGCCTTCCCGGGCGGCGAACACATCGGCCACGCTGGTGCTCACGGTGGTGGAGCCCGAACGGTACTGGAAGTCGTTGTGAATGCGGGTGTTCAGCTCGGTGACGGCTTCGAGTAGCGGCCGGTTCGGCGGGAAACTCGCTGCGGCATAGTCGATGACATCAGCGGTGATCTCGGGTGGGAGCAGGTCGAGCGTGAACTCGACGGCGAGCGGGCCGGTGCCGATGGTGGGACGCGCTGCCTCCCAGGCCAGGTCGGCGCCCGGCATCGCTTCCGGGTGTTCGCCGTCGACGTCGACCAGGGATTCGCCGGTGACCTCCAGGTTGCGGTGTTCGGCGGTCACGTGGAAGTACGTCGTGGTGTTGCCGTAGACGTCGGTGCCCACCGAGCGGTCCGAGGGCACCGGGTCGATGTAGATCTCGTGCTCGAGCAGGCGCTGACCTGGGAATTCGCGCGGGGTGAGGTATGCGCGACCGTAGGAGCTGGTCACCTCGTCGGAGTAGCTGTAGGTGGTGCGGTGCACCACCATGTATCGCCGTGTCATCCGACCAGCCTGGTGTTGCCCCAGAGCGGCTGAATGCCCAGCGGGACAGTGAGTTTGGTGGCTTCGAACGATTCGGCCAGCTTGCGCAGTCGCAAGTGCACCCCCTCCAGCAGTTCCACCAGTTCGGTCCGTACGCCGTCGTCGTCGGTGTGTTCCAGGTCGGCCGGGTCGACGCGGCGCAGCATGCGCTGGGCATCGGCGAGCAGACGCTCCGAACGCGAGGCACCCGCTCCACCCGGCAGTGCCTGGAAGTCGGCCTCGAGACGGTCGAGCTGATAGACCAGCGACCGCGGATTGCCCGGGTCGAACAGCAGCAGTCCCGCCAACGCGGCCACGTGCGCCGAACCACGGTGGCGGCGACGGTAACTCACCGCCGACTCGGTCGCGGCGAGCACGGCGTCAGCGACAACTCCCTGTACCTCGGCCGAACTCCGCCGTCCCAGCGCGGCATTGATCAGCGACGTGACGGCGAGCCCACGCTCGATCCGTTTGCCGATATCCATCACGTACCAGCCGGTGTCGCGTACCAGCGACTCGGCGCCGATCCCCGACAGCGACAGCAACGCCGCCAGCGTCAGCGAATGCACCGCCGACAGCGCCGTCTCCTGTTCGCTTCGCGCACTGCGGAATTCGGCCAGCGCGCGATCGACAGCACCCACGATCATCCAGGTGTCACCGGACAGCTGATCACGCACCGCCCGCGCGGCGGACCCGTAATGATCCACCGCGTACGACAACGACCCGGCCAACTCCCGATCCCCGGTCAACGCGGCGAGATAGTGGAACCCCTCGGCCGAAGCGCCCGCCACCGCCCGCCGCGGGGCGACCCCGTCCTGCCCACTGGAATCCATTGCGCGATGGGTGAACTGGCCCTGTGCCTGCCGCGACCGCGCGAGCACCGGCTCGGATTCCGGCTCGGGCACCGGCTCCGACCCGCGGTCAGGCGTGACACCGGTGGTGCGCAGCGCCCGAGCCAGCGCACTGGTCCCCGCCCGTTCCCAAGGCGCCTCCGCCTCATCCTCGGAGTCGACTTCTACCTCATCGGCACCGGACCGATCCGGCCCCGCCGAGCGCCCCTGCCCTGCAGACTCACCCTGCCCTGCAGACTCACCCTGCCCTGCAGACTCACCCTGCCCTGCAGACTCACCCTGCCCTGCAGACTGGGCCTGCCCGGCCGACTGGCCCGGCCCCACGGACCGCCCCTGACCTGCAGACTGGGTCTGCCCGACAGACTGACCCGCTGACTGACTCTGCCCCGCCAGCTGTGCCGTCGTTGGATCGGCTGGCGAGTCCTGATGCACTGCGCCCGTTGATGCTTCGTCGCCCGACGAGGAGCGCGAGGGCTGGTCGAGCTCCGCATCGCGCGTTCGGCCGTCGGAATGGGTCGTCGAATCATCGTGCTCCGCAGCGGGATTCGAATGTCCGGTGGCAGCGGCACCGCCTGGTCGCACGGCCACCAGCTGACCGGTTCCATTGGGCAGCACCGATTGTGGCGCGACCGTGCCCGTGGTGATCGACAGGGCGCGCATGAGGATCGGCAATGCCTCGGCGCCGTCGAGCCAGGGTCGGTAGCGGTAGTCCTGGTAGACGTCGTGGGTGGCGGCGAGCAGGCGGACCACCGACTCGGCGCGTTCGCTGTAGCGGCCCATCCAGAACAGGTCGTTGAGCACGCGCGGGGAGCTGATCGCCTCGACGACCGGCACCGCCCTGCGCAAGCGTTCCTCGTGCGGCGCTTCGGAACTCGCCGCGGGCACGGTGGCCGGGGCGGCGCGGACCCACACGTCCTTGGCGGCCACCTTGATCACGCTGCGGGTCGGTTCCAGGCGCATGCGCTGCTGGCCGAGTCCGCCCGACATCGCCGTGTAGCCGCCCCGCCTGGCCAGCGAGAACAACCGCATGCCGACCGGGGCCGGCGCCAGCCCCGCCGGACCGTCGACCGCGGGCGCGACCGAGAACTCGGCCGGCTCCTGGCCGACCCACTTCCACCGCTCGACCTCGATGCGGGCGGCGAGGTCGGCGCGTTCAGCCGCCGACAGGCTGGGTCCGAAGATCGTCGAGCCGTCGACGGCGGAGCGAATCACCAGGTCACCGACGTGCGACACCAGATGCGCGCGCTCGGTGCCGTCGCCGCCCCAGTAGGTGGGGGTGGCGTCGAGCAGCAGGTCCTCGCCGAGCACCGAGCGGGCGATGCGCGGCAGGAACGGACTCAGCGCGGGCGATTCCAGCAGCCCGCTGCCGAGGGTGTTGACCACTGTCACCGCCCCGCGACGCAGCACCTCGACCAGCCCCACCACCCCGAGCCGCGAATCGGGTCGCAGATCCAGTGGGTCGGAGAACTCGGCGTCGACGCGGCGCAACACCACATCCACCCGCTCCAAACTGCCGAGCGAGCGCATCCACAGCGCACCGTCGCGCACCACCAGATCGGAGCTCTCCACCAGCGGAAAGCCGAGCATCTGCGCGAGATAAGCCTGGTCGAAGGCAGTTTCGGAATGCGAGCCCGGGCTGAGCACGACAACGACCGGCTCTTCCCCATCGGCCAGCTCGGGGGCGGCCTCCTCGAGCATCAACCGCATGGCCCGCGCGAACGGGCTCAGCGGTCGCGGCCCCGCGTGCTCGAAAGCTTCGGGAATGGCGGCGGCGACAACGCGACGATCGGCCAGGGCGTACCCGGCGCCCGAGGGAGCCTGCGCCCAGTCGGCCAGCACCCGGAACTGCCCGTCGCTCCACCGGCTGATATCGCAGGCATGCAGGAACAGCTGATGGGTGCCGGGGATCGTGATGCCGTGCGCGGCCCGCACATACCCGGTATTGCCGAACACCACCTCCGGCGGCAGCAGGCCCGAGCTCAGCAGCCTGCGTGGGCCGTACACATCGGTGAGCACCTCGTCGAGTACCAGCGAGCGCTGCACCAGCCCGGATTCCAGCCGGGTCCAGTCCTCGGCGGACACCAGCAGCGGAATCGGGTCGAGGCGCCAAGGTTGCGGGATCGCGGTGTCGTCATCGCCGCCGAGACCGACCTCGGTGTAGGTGACACCGTCATCCTCGATCTGCCTGCGCACCCGGTGATCGATCCGGTCGATCCCGCCGACCCCCTGATCGATGAAGTCGGCCGAGAGCTCCGACCACATCGACCGCACCCGCCCGCGCCCGTCGACCAACTCGTCGTAGTACCCCGTGGTCGGCCTACCGCACTCGTCGAAGCGCGCACCCGCCACACTGTCAGCCCGATACCGCGCGAACTGCTCGGCAACCTGAGCGCGCACGCCCGACCCCTGCCGATTCCCGTCCCTGAGCGCTTCATCGCGCTGAGCCACCGAGCCTCCTGTTATTTTTGCGGCTGGCGCCGCGGGGTTTTGTGGCCCCGTTTGTCCCGATTCTTCCCTCCTCCGGTCAGTCGCTTCGCTCCCTCCCTCCGTCAGTCCAGAATCGGGACGGCCGCAAAACCCAGAGCAACCGACTTCCTGCGACTACCGCACCTGGTCGGCTCGCGCGCGGCCGGCCGACAGCGATCGCGCCCGGTGACTGTTCAATGGCCCCACACTGTTCGCGCGCGGCGTAGGTCCAGGATGCCTGGTGCTCCGACATCGGTCGACTGTGCCGCGATCTTCGCACGGAGTTCGGCGGGATCCATCGGGTTCACCGTATGGCCGGCGGCCTCGAAACGGCGATTGCGGCGCGACTGGGCGGCGACGGCGTTGACGGGGGCGTCGTCGTAGGCGCGGCCGCCGGGGTGCACGACGTGATAGGTGCAGCCGCCACGGGAGATGCCGGTCGCGACGTCTACCAGGTCGAATACCAAGGGGGCATCGACGGTGATCGAGGGGTGCAGGGAGTTCGGTGGCTGCCAGGCGCGGTAGCGCACGCCTGCCACCTGCACGTCGGATTTGTCGGTGGCCAGTAGCGGGACGGGCATGCCGTTGCAGGTCAGGGCGTAGCGGCCGCGGTCGGCGCCGACCAGGCGCACCTGCAGGCGTTCCACCGAGGAGTCGACGTAGCGGGCGGTGCCCTGCCCGGTGGTTTGTTCGCCGAGGGTGAGCCACGGTTCGATCGCGCCGCGCAGTTCCAGCTCCGCCTCACCGATCATCGCGGTACCGATACGGGGGAAACGGAATTCGGTGAAGGGATCGAGCCAGGCGGTGTCGAAGTCGACGCCCGCCGCGCGCAGATCGGCGGCGACTTCGGCGATGTCGTTCATCAGGAAGTGCGGCAGCAGATAGCGGCCGTGCAGGTTGGCCCCGTGGCGGATCAGCGGCGCCCGCAGCGGCTTGTCCCAGAACATCGCGACCAGGCCGCGCACCAGCAACGACTGCACCATCGCCATCTGGAAATGCGGTGGCATCTCGAACCCGCGCAGCTCGAGCAGTCCGAGCCGGCCACGCGCGGAGTCGGGGCTGTACAGCTTGTCGATGCAGAACTCGGCGCGGTGGGTGTTGCCGGTGAGGTCGGTGAGCAGATGCCGCAGCGCGCGGTCGATATGCCAAGGGGCCGAACGGATTTCGTACGGCGTTGGCCCGGCGGCTTGTTCGGCGGTGAGCCTGGCGACCTCGGCGAAGGCGATCTCGAGTTCGTAGAGCGCGCCTTCGCGACCCTCGTCCGCGCGCGGGGCCTGCGAGGTCGGACCCACGAAACGACCCGCGAACAGGTACGACAGCGCGGGATGGCGCTGCCAGTAGGTGAGCATGGAGACCAGCAGATCGGGGCGGCGCAGCATCGGCGAACGCGCCGGGGTCACCCCGCCGAGGGTGATGTGGTTACCGCCGCCGGTGCCGCCGTGCGTGCCGTCCACGTCGAAGGACTCGGTGCTCAGCCGGGCGAGTCTGGCCTGTTCGTAGAGGGTGTTGAGCACCTCCGCCTGCTCGGCGAACGAGCTGGTCGGCATGATGTTCACCTCGATCACGCCGGGGTCGGGCGTCACCGAAAAGGTTTGCAGCCGTGCGTCACTCGGCGGCGCGTAACCCTCGAGCACCACCGGCTGCCCGATCGCCACCGCCGCGGCCTCGACCTTGGCGATCAGGTCGAGGAAGTCGTCGAGCTCGGCGACCGGCGGCAGGAACACATGCAGCCGCCCCTGCCTGACCTCGGCGACCAAGGCGGTAGTCGGCGTGAAATCGGCCGCCTCGACCGCGGCGGGCGGCTCGGCCCGGTCCGCGCGCAACGGTTGCTGGTAGAGCGGGTCGCTGTCGGGCAGGATCGGCGGCGCGTGCCAGGACACCGAGCCGATCGGAAGGCGAAGTCCCGCAGGCGAATCGCCATCGGCCAGCACAATCCGGCCACGACCGTCCGCACCGCGCCCGCGCCGCAGCTGCCAATCGGCGCTGGCCCACCCCGCGCCATCGGCGCGCCGGTGAATCGGCAACACGTACGCCGACGGCTGATCGACCGACTCCTCCAGACTCTCGAGCAATACCCGCCGCACCTCGGGCGAGTCCTCGGCCGGGTCGATATCGGCGGGCGGCGGATCGCCGTACGGCGCACTGACTGTCGCCGCCAACCGCGCCAACGGATCCTCGAACGCGGGCCGCACCTGCCCATCCGGCAGTCCGAGGGTGCCCGCGATCTCCGCGATCAATGCCTTGGCCGCCCCGATGCCCGCGGCGGGTGGCCGGTCGGTGACGACCCCGGCAGCCGAGTTGGTCGGCTGCGAGCGAGTCAGCTGAATGGGCGGGAACGCCGACCGCGGGGCATTCCCGTCCTCCTTCTTTCCTCGAAGCTTCTTCTTACCCAGGACTTTTCGTAGTTCTTCCTTTGCCTTCTCGGCGGCCTTGGCAGTCTTCTTCGCTTCCTTCTTCGACTCGTCGGCCTTCTTCGGCTCCTCGGCCTTCTTCGCCGGGCGAACATCGCCACCCGCATCGGCGCAGGCCTGCTGAATCTCCGCGGCGCGGCGATGTTCGGCGGCGACCAACTCGACCGGCTCGTCGATCAGCACCGGCCCGTCGTCGAACTCCACGACCTCGACAGCAGGCGCTGCCGCTTCGGCGAGATCGTCGGCGCCGTCGACTTTCTCGAGCAGATCGACACCGCCCGTTTCGCGGTTCCCACGAACATCGTCATCCTCGGCGAGCCCCAGCGCGATAACCACGGCAGCGACATCGTCACCGCCGATTCGACGACGCGCGTCGAAGACGGCCACCATGCCGACCGGGTCGGCGACGACCTTGGCGGCGGGGATGCGCGCACCGAGCACCGCCTCGGCCGATCCGGGCACGTCGTCGGCAGCCTCTTCACTGGGCTCGTCCGCCGGCCCCAACGCGACCACCGTGGTCGCGACCTCGGCACCGGCGGGCGCGTATCCGTTCGGGTGACCGGTCCCCGCCGCTTCGGCGACAACCGGTTTCACCGGCGTGTGCCGCGCAACCGGCGTCCACGGATCGGTGAGCAGATCCTGACGCTGCCAGATCGGCTCACCATCGGCCCGCCACGCGATCGCGATCTCCC
Organism: Nocardia sp. FBN12; assembly: GCF_054031145.1. Lineage (NCBI taxonomy): Bacteria > Bacillati > Actinomycetota > Actinomycetes > Mycobacteriales > Nocardiaceae > Nocardia > Nocardia sp. FBN12. The sequence goes on along the minus strand of NZ_CM132926.1, from coordinate 6,311,995 downwards.
AGCGGGGCAGGGGTTCACCGGGATACCACTTGCCCTGGCGATACTGCACGATGCCGGTCGGCGCGTAGATCGCGCGGAGGCGGTCGGCGAGGTCGACGGCGCGCTCACGTTTGTGCCGACCGTCGGCGTCGGTGGTCCATTGCGCGCTGATCTGGTCGTCGATGGAGACGAACGTCGGCTCGCCGCCCATGGTGAGGCCCACCTCGGCGGCGGCCATCCGCGCGTCGATCGCCGCACCGGAAGCGACGATGCGTTCCCACTGAGAATCGGTGTAGGGCAGCGTGACTCGCGGGTCCTCGTGGATGCGCCGAACCACATTGCTGAAATCCAGGGTGGCCTCGGTGATCCCGGTCGCCCCGGTGATCGGCGCGGCGGCGCCGGGATGCGGGGTGGCGGCGAGCGGAATGTGGCCTTCGCCGGCGAACAGCCCGGACGTCGGGTCCATGCCAACCCAGCCCGCACCGGGCAGATATACCTCGGTCCAGGCGTGCAGATCGGTGAAATCGGCGGTCGGACCCGACGGGCCGTCCAGCGACGGCACGTCCGAGGTGAGCTGGACCAGGTAGCCGGAGACGAAACGCGCGGCCAACCCCAGCTCACGCAGCACGCCGACCAGCAACCACGCCGAGTCGCGGCAGGATCCGAGCGCGGTACGCAGCGTGTGATCGGGCGTCTGCACACCCGCCTCCATGCGCACGGTGTAGTCGACCGCGTTGCGCAGCGCGTAATTGAGTTCGACGAGATAGTCGATGGCCCGGATGCGGCTCTGCGGCCGGTGCGCCCGCGCCCAGTCGCGCAGCAGCTCGCCCGGCCCGCTGCCCGGCTCCGCCTCGTCGACACGCCGCAGATACGGCGCGAGATCCTCGGCCAGCGCGGTCTCGTACTCGAACGGGAAGAACTCGGCGTAATCCTCGATGAAGAAGTCGAACGGGTTGACCACCTCGAGGTCGGCGATCAACCCCACGGTGATCGACAATTCCTTGGTCGGATTCGGAAACACCAGGCGCGCAACGAAATTGCCGAACGCGTCCTGCTGCCAGTTGACGAAGTGGTCGGCCGGGGACACCTCGAGGGAATACGCCTCGATCGGAGTCCGCGAATGCGGCGCCGGACGTAACCGCACCTCATGCGGATGCACCTCGACGAGCCGATCGAAGGAGTATGCCGTGCGGTGCTCGAGTGACACCTTGATGCCCATTCACCAAGTGGACCACACACCACCGACACCGCGCGGGCCGACGAAAGCGGAGTTTCCCGACCGGCCGCCCTTTCGAAACACCGCGGTAATAGCTCGACACCGACGACCCGCATCGATGGCCGCCTGCGCCGCTCCCCGTAGGGTTGACCCCGTGAGCTACGACCACATCCTCTTGCCGTCCGGCGTCGCCAGCTCCGTCGACGAGATCGACGCGTATCTGGCCGCCCAGGAGGGCGTCACCGAGTCCGAACCGATCGCCGAGATCGCGGCCGAGCTGAACGCGCGCAACGCCGAACTGCCGGTGGACGACTCGTTCCTCAGCGTCGAATCCGTCGGCGGTCCCAGCGGCGACACGCTCTACATCCCCTCGCCGTACGACGCCATCGGCTTCGTCCGCAACCTGCTCTTCGACCTCGCCACCCCCCGCGGCTATGCCGTCTACGATCCGCAGCTGAGCTGGCTGATCGACCCGGCAGGCCACATCCCGGTCAACGTCACCCACGGCGGCGCGGGCGAATTCCCTTATATCACCGAGGAATTGGCGCACCAGTGGGTCACCGGACTCGCCGCTCCCAACCCGTACCTGATCGTCGAGCAGGGCGAACAGCAGTACATCCAGACCTACCGCGACCCGAGCGGCCCGTACACCCTCGAATACCGCGACGGCGCCCCCGACCGGCACTTCGGCACCACCCTCGACGACCCGGCGCAGGTCGCCCGGATCATCTGGGACTGGGCCAACGGCAAGCCCGCCGCCGGCGACGGCGTCACCTGGACCCGCGTCGAACTCTGATTCCGAGGTGGCCGGCGGCGACCGACGCCACCGGCCTGCCAGTGCTACAACGTCCGCCGACCGGACAGCGCGCGCCCGAGGGTCAGTTCGTCGGCGAATTCCAGGTCGCCACCCATCGGCAGCCCTGAGGCCAACCGCGTGACGGTGAGCCCGGGGAAATCGCGCAGCATCCGCACCAGGTAGGTGGCCGTCGCCTCGCCCTCGGTATTCGGGTCGGTCGCGATGATCACCTCGCTCACATCGATGCCGTCCTCTTGATTGCCGATGCGGGTGAGCAGCTCCCTGATCCGCAACTGATCGGGCCCGACGCCGCTGAGCGGATCGAGCGCACCGCCGAGCACGTGGTAGCGACCACGGAACTCGCGGGTGCGCTCGATCGCCTGCACATCCTTTGGTTCCTCGACTACACAGATCATCGTGCGGTCGCGGCGTGGGTCGGCGCAGATCCGGCACAGCTCACCATCGGCGACGGTGCCGCACGACACGCAGAACTGCACGCCGTCGCGCACCTTCTGCAGGGCGGCCTGCAGCCGGTCGATATCCGGCGGCTCCACCGCCAGCAGATGAAAAGCGATGCGCTGTGCGCTCTTCGGACCGACGCCGGGCAGTTTGCCCAGCTCGTCGATCAGATCCTGAACCGGCCCCTCATACATCAGAAGTCGGGCAGACCGGGCATCGAGCCGCCGCCGAGACCCTGCGACAGCGGGCCGAGGCGCTCGGCCGCGAGCTGCTGCGCGTTGGCCATCGCGTCGTTGATCGCACCGATGACCAGGTCCTGCAGACCGTCGACATCGGCCGGATCGACCACCTTCGGGTCGATCGTCAGCGCGATCACCTCGCCGCTGACCTTGATCGTCGCCTGCACCAGACCGCCGCCGGCTTGCCCGGCCACCTCGGTCTCGGCGAGCTCGGCCTGCGCCTGCATCACTGCCTGCTGCATCTGCTGTGCCTGGGCAAGCAGTGCCTGCATATCGAACTGACCATCACCGGGTTGCACTGAACACTCCTGTGTTTGTCTGCGGCCGGGGCCGCTGGGTTTTCGGCCATGGAGGCCTCGCACCCGAGGGACGATACTGCGCCTTCGGCGTTCCGTCTCGCCCCTCGGGTGCGAGGCGGCCGAAAACCGTCGGGGTGCGTTGGGTGCGGGGATCGGGCGCGTGAGATTGTCAGTTTAGTCGTGGGATTCGGTCGCCTCCGGTATGGCTCCGCTACGCGTTCGGGCATACGATCAAGACCGATCGGGCAATGATTCAGCAATCTCCAGGAGATCCCATGAATGCATCCCGTGCGCGGCTGATGTCCACGTCAGCCCTGTGCGCCGCTGTCGCCAGCCTGCTTCTTCACTCACCCGCCGTCGTATCGGCCGACCCCGTGGCCGGAATCGCCGACTACGGCAACGGCTGCCTTGTCGATCCGGGCAATCGGGCGGCGACCGTCGATTCGCTGCGCTTCCGGTGCGGTGTCGCCCAGCAGGACCAGATCTACCGCGACGCGCAGGCGGGCGCGATCGCGACGGGCCTCACCAACGGCTGGGTGACCCGTCCGCCGCAACTCGAAGCGACCGCACCGGCGCTGTGGATCGGCAAGGTGTTCCGTACCGGGCCCGACGGCGGCTCGCTGACCAACCGGGTCACCGGCGCCGGGATCGAGGCGTTCCCGGCCGATGTCTATCGAGCACCGTCGGTTCTCGACGGCGCGCCTGCCTGGGCGCTGAACTACGCGCCGTCACCCACCCCGCAGGTCTACGACGAGATCCGCGAGATCACCCCCGGCGTCTGGTTCGGTTACTCGTGGTGGCGCGAGGGCTCGTGGCCGCTACTCGCCGCGTTCGTGCTGACGCCCGCGTAATCGATTGTTGACTCTCCACCTGCTGGAGGGTGTTCTCTGGACGTCATGACAGCAACCGTGGCGATCGGCGAGTTCGCCCGCCTCACCCATCTGAGCGTCAAGACGCTGCGGTATTACCACGAGATCGAGCTCCTCGAACCGGCCGCGATAGACGCGGGCACCGGCTACCGCCGATATTCCACCGACCAGGCGGAACGGGCGCATCTGATCCGGCGCCTGCGAGATCTGGACATGCCGCTCCCGGAGATCCGCACCGTGCTCGCCGCCGCCGACCCCGCCGAGCGCGACACCGCGCTGCGGACGCATCTGACCAGGATGGAGGCGGCGCTGGATCGCACCCGCGAGGTGGTGGTCTCGCTGCGCGCCCTGCTCACCGCGCCGCCACCACCGATCGAGGTCGACTACCGGATCGAGCCCGCGTTCACCGCGCTCACGGTCACCGACCAGGTCGAGCACAACGCCATCGCCGATTGGTGCGGCACGGCGTTCGAGCAGCTGTACATGATCCTGCTCGAAGCCGGTGTCGACCCGGGAGGTGTTGCGGGCGCGACCTATTCCAACGAGTTCTTCACCGAAGACAACGGCGCGGTCACCGCGTACGTGCCGTTGCCGCCCGGGGCCGAATTCATCCCCACCCGCGGCTTCACCGTCGTCGACTTCCCTGCCCGCCACTTCGCCGTGGCCGTGCACGAGGGCCCGTTCGAAGACTTCGACCGCACCTACGGCGCCCTCGGCAGCCACGTCGCCGAGCGCGGCGCCGCACTGCCCGACGAGCCGGTCCGCGAGCGCTACCTCGTCGGCCCGGAAATCACCGATAACCCGGCCGCCTACCGCACCGAAGTGTGCTGGCCGATCACCGAAGGAGACATCTGATGACCATCGCCCTGGCGAATGTGACGATCGACTGCGACAACGCCGCCAGCCTGGCCGCGTTCTACGCCGAACTGATGGACACGACCGTCGATCCGGAAGCATCGGAGTTCTTCGCGACCGTCGGCAAATCCGCAGGCACAACCCCGCTGCTGATGTTCATCAAGGTCCCGGACAAGACCCCCGGTAAAAACGTCGTTCACCTGGATTTCGCCTCGGCACAGTCCCCGGACTACATCGAGCGCGCAATCAGCTTGGGCGCCAAGCACATCGCCGACTTCGACGAGTACGGCGGCCAGTGGACAACCCTCGCCGATCCCGAAGGAAACCTCTTCGACATCGGCAAGGCCTGACCTGCACGGACCGGGATTTCAGACCAGTTCGCGCGAGAGGTTGCCCAGCACCTCGGCCTGGATCTTCTTCAGGCCGAGCGGGGCGAAGATGCCCTCGAAGATGCCCGAGATGCCACCCGCACCCTTCCAGGTGGTCTCGACGGTGACCTTCGAGCCGGCGCCGTCCGGGGTGACGGTCCAGGTGTTGACCATGGTGGAGTTGGCGTCGCGCTCGGTGAGGACCGAATCCGCCACCGTCACCGTCGCGCGCACGTTGCGGGTGCGCTTCTCGGTGGCCTGCAGCGTCCACTCCACCACAGTGCCCGCGCCCTGACCGCCCTCGACAACCTTGTAGTCGCGGTAATGCGCGGAAAGAATGCGCGGCCGGATCGTTTCGTAGTCGCCGATCGCCGCGAGTGTGCGCTGCGGATCCGCGGCGACGACGATCGAACTGCTGGCACTGACCTGTCCCACTGTTGACTCCTTGCTAGAGGTTCGACCGGGTTACATCCTGCCCTGTGCCCGACCGGATCTCCCGACCAGGTTGGGGCGAGCGGGAAACATGTGCGTGACATTTTTCCGCGGCGCGCAAGTATCCAGTGGCTCGGCGGTCGGGGTCGTACTAGCGTCAAAGGGGTGGCAGTGAGTCTTTTGGGTAGGGCTGGTCACGAACCGGCCGCACGTGAGTCCGGATATGCCGCGCATCGAGCGGGCGTGGAGCGACTGCTGGAAAGCTATCGCGCCATCCCACCCGGTGCCGTCGTCCGACTGGCGAAGAAGACATCGAACTTGTTCCGGGCCAGGGCGGCAACCACCGCGCCCGGCCTCGACGTGTCCGGCCTCGGGCAGGTGATCGCGGTAGACCCGCAGGCCCGCACGGCCGACGTCGCGGGCATGACCACCTATGAGGACCTCGTCGCGGCAACCCTCCCCTACGGGCTGGCGCCGCTGGTGGTTCCCCAGCTCAAGACCATCACCCTGGGCGGCGCGGTGACCGGCCTCGGCATCGAATCGACCTCGTTCCGCAATGGTCTACCCCACGAATCCGTGCTGGAAATGGACATTTTGACCGGTTCGGGCGAGATCGTCACCGCGAGGCCGACGGGCGAGCACGCCGACCTGTTCCACGGGTTCCCCAACTCCTACGGCACGCTCGGGTACTCCGTCCGGCTCAAGATCGAGCTCGAACCCGTGCTGCCGTTCGTGGAACTGCGGCACGTGCGCTTCCACGACCTGCGCGAACTGGAAGCCGAACTCGATCGGATCGTCGTGGAACGCCGCTACGAAGACGAAGTGGTCGACTACATCGACGGCGTGGTGTTCACCGCAGACGAGAGCTACCTGACCCTGGGCCGCAAGACCGACGAGCCGGGCCAGGTCAGCGACTACACCGGCATGGATATCTTCTACCGCTCCCTGCAGCACGCCGACGGCGTGAAACGAGACCGGCTGACCATCCACGACTACCTGTGGCGCTGGGATACCGACTGGTTCTGGTGCTCGCGCGCGTTCGGCGCCCAGAACCCGAAGATCCGCAGGCTCTGGCCGAAATCGCGGCGCCGCAGCAGTTTCTACTGGAAATTGGTCGCGCTCGACCGCAAGTACCACTTCGACGACCGCAGGCAGGCCCGCAAGGGCAACCCGCCGCAGGAACGCGTCGTACAGGACATCGAAGTACCGGTGCAACACACCGCCGACTTCGTCGAATGGTTCCTGCGGGAAATACCGATCGAGCCGATCTGGTTATGCCCATTGCGCTTGCGTGCGACCGATGACGCGCCGGCGGCGGACGGTGCGCGTCCGTGGCCGCTGTACCCGCTCGAACCACAGCGCACCTACGTCAATGTCGGATTCTGGTCGGCGGTGCCGACCAAGCGAGGTCAACCGGAAGGGGCGGCCAACCGCGCCATCGAGAAGATCGTGTCCGCGTTCGACGGGCACAAGTCGCTCTACTCGGACTCCTACTACGACGAGGCCGAGTTCGCCGAGCTCTACGGCGGCGACACCTATACCGAACTGAAGACCCGTTACGACCCGGGCCAACGACTGCTGAATCTGTATTCGAAGGCGGTGCAACGCAAGTGACGACATTCAAGGACCGATCCGAGGTATTGGCCGAGCTGGGGACCAGGCTCAACATTGCCGAGGTCGTCGAAAGCCTCGTAGACGGCGAGATCCCCGTCCGCGTGACCGCTTACGACGGCAGCGCGACCGGCCCCGAGGACGCGCCCTACACCCTCGACATCAAGACCCCACGCGGCATCAACTACCTCGCAGGCGCCCCGGGTGACCTCGGCATGGCACGCGCCTACATCGCGGGCGACATGGCCGCCGGTGGGGTGCACCCCGGCGACCCGTACGACATCTTGAAAGCCATGCAGGACATGCAGTTCCATCGTCCTTCGGCACTGTCACTGGTCACCATCGCCCGCTCGCTCGGCTGGGAGCGGCTCAAGCCGATCGCACCCCCGCCACAGGAGACGCTGCCGCGGTGGCGCCGGATCGCGCTGGAAGGCTTGCGCCACTCCAAGACTCGCGATGCCGAGGCGATCCATCACCACTACGACGTCTCCAACAAGTTCTACGAGTACGTCCTCGGCTCGTCGATGACCTACACCTGCGCGGTGTACGGCGACGAGGACTGGACGCTCGAACAGGCACAGGAGAACAAGTACCGCCTGATCTTCGAGAAGCTGCGGCTGAAGGAAGGCGACCGGCTGCTCGACATCGGCTGCGGCTGGGGCGGCATGGTCCGCTACGCCGCGAGCCGCGGCGTGCAGGTGATCGGCGCGACGTTATCGGCCGAACAGGCCGCCTGGGCCCAGCAGAAGATCGCCGAGGAAGGCCTCGGTGCACTGGCCGAGGTCAGGCACAGCGACTACCGCGACATCCCCGAGGGCGAGTTCGACGCGGTCTCCTCGATCGGCCTCACCGAGCACATCGGTGTGCACAACTACCCGTTCTACTTCGGCTACATCAAAGACAAGCTGCGGGTGGGCGGCCTGTTCCTCAATCACTGCATCACCCGCCACGACAACACCCGCACCACCAAGGCGGGCGACTTCATCGACCGCTACGTCTTCCCTGATGGTGAGCTGATCGGCTCCGGCCGCATCATCTCCGATATCCAGAACGTCGGCCTCGAAGTGCTGCACGAGGAGAACCTGCGCGAGCACTACGCGCTCACGCTGCACGAATGGTGCAAGAACCTGGTCTCCAACTGGGACGAGGCCGTCGCCGAGGTCGGCGAGGGCACTGCGAAGGTGTGGGGCCTGTACATGGCGGGCTGCCGACTCGGCTTCCAGCGCAACGTGATCCAGCTGCACCACGTCCTCGGCGTGAAGCTGGATTCGAACGGCGCCTGGGATGTCCCGCTGCGCCCGTGGTGGCAGCCCTAGACTGCGCTGCTCAGGCCAGTAACTCGTCGAGGAAGTGACCGGGTAGATCCTGCAGGATGGGATGCTCCTGCCCGTCATGGGATTGCGTGCGCAGCACGTGCAGCAGGCCGACCACACCCGGCCCCGCGTCCAGCAGCGGCCGGGTCCAGCCGAGTTCGGCGCAGGTGCGCAGAACCGGCAGCACCAGCCCGGTCGCTTCCCCGACCCACCCGGCCGACGCCAGGCACTCCGCGAGCAGCAGGGTCGCGTCCAATTCGGCACGGGGACGGGACTGTTCGAGCATTTTCGCGTAGATCACCCTGGCATGGCGGGCGGCGCGGTCATCGGCGCGCAGCCGCTGTTCGGCCAGCAGAATTCGGATATCGGCGATGGCGCGCGCCTCGGTGATCAGCGCGGCGGCGCCCTTCTTGCGCCGTGCGCCGTTACCCGAGGCATCGGGGATGAATTTGTCGTCGCCCGTGGGCAATCCGAGCCTGGACCGTTCGGCCCGCACATGGGCATCCAGGCGCGCCAGCCCGTTCTCCGCGGCCACTCGCGCGCCTTCGTCGAGGCGGGCCGAGGCCGTGTACTGGTCGCCGAGCGCGGCCTTCACCCTGGCGCCGACCACGAAGGTCGCGATCAGGAAGTCGACGGGGCCGACCCGGGTGACCAGCTCGTGGCTCTCGTCGAGCAGCCGATCGGCCAACGCCAGATCACCTCGGCGATAAGCCACTTCCCCGAGCAGAGCGGCGGCGATGCGGGCGGCGTCCGAACGCGGCCCCGCCCGGTCCCGTGCCGTCTCGTAGGCCTGCTCGAAACAGGTGGTGGCGGTGCCGATATCGAGTTGCTCGTAGGCGGCATCGCCCTGCGCGCAGAGACCGAACACCGGACCGAGCGGGTCCTTCGACTGTGCGTGATAGTCCGCGGCCCAGTCCTGGAGCTCGGTCACCGCGTCGAAGTCGAACTCACAGAGCCGAACGAACGACATCAAGTTGGCGGCGGTCGACACGGTCCAAGCGGGCAGGTCGCCGGGTTCTTCCAGGAGGGCGGTCAGGCTGTCGGCCACCTCGGCGGTGTCATCATGGGCTATCCGGTCAGCCGCATCCAGAACGGTTGCCACACATCGCTGTTCGGTCAGTTCGGGCGCGCCGGGCGCGCTGCGGGCCAGCAGGTTCGAGAGCCTGCCGAGCGCACTGCGGGCGGTCCCGGTCTGCTGCATGTTCATATTCGCCCTGGCTACCGCCATCAACAGCTTCGAGCGTGAAGTCACCTGCTGCACAGGAAGTTTCGACACACTGCCGAGCAGCGTGGCGAGCCGGGAACCGTCGATCAGGTCCATGCCGCCGCTTTCGAGCAGATCGGCGGCGAGCTTGAGATCGGTCGCGGCCAGCGCGTGGTCCACCGACTTGCGGAGCAGCTGATGCTCGGCGTACCAGCGAGCTGCCCTGCGGTGCAGCAGTTTCGAGCGTCCGGGATGCTCGCGGTCGAGCCGGGCGCGCAGATGCTCGGCGAACAGTGGTTGCATCCGGTACCACTCCGGATCGTGCTGGATCCGGTGCAGGAAGAGCTCACGCTGTTCGGCCTGTTCCAGCATCGCGGCACCGTCGGTGACGTCGGCGAGCAGCCCGGCCAGGGAGCCGTTCACCCGCTCGACCACCGAGATCGCCATCAGGAACTCCAGTTGCTCCGGCGCCAGCGCGTCGAGCACGTTCTCGGCCAGGTACTCCCGCATTCCGTGCCCACCCTCGGCGAGCGAACTCAGCAGCTGGGCCGGATCGGCCTTCCCGCGCAGTGTCAGGCTCACCAGCTGGATCGCGGCGGGCCAGCCGTCGGTCGCCGTGTGGATCTGCTCGACCTGCTCATCGGTGAGCGCGAAACCGTTGCGCTCCACCAGGATCTGCCGGGTCTCCGATTCGGTGAGCCGCAGCGCGGCGGCATCCAGCTCCACCAGTTCGTCGCGCACCCGCAACCGGCTGATCGGCAGGCCGGACTGATCGCGACTGGTGATAACGAACCGCACGTGGTGGCAGCCGTTGTCGAGCAGAGTCGCCATCGCGCGCTGCACGCCGGGGTCGCGCACCCGGTGCCAGTCGTCCACCACCACGACCACCGGTCGCCCGCTGGCGTGGATCTCATCGATCAGGGTGGCGATCACGTAGGCGACCGCGTCGGCGGCACGCTCCTCCAGCACCTGTTCGAGGCCTGCGCCGACGTCGGGGCGCACCCGGCGGATGGCCTCGATGAGGTGGGCGAGGAACCAGATCTCGCTGTCGTCGGCCTGGTCGACGCCGAGCCAGGCGACCGGAATATCGCGGGTGGCCAGGTCCGCGCGCCACTGGGTGGCGACGGTGCTCTTGCCGAATCCGGCGGGCGCGTGGATCAGGGCGAGCCGGCGCTCGCCACCCGCGCGCAGCACGTCGAGCAGGCGCTGGCGGGGGAAGGGTTCGCGGGCGGGCGTCGGCGGGCGGAATTTGGTGGCCGCGGTCGGCGGCAGGGTGCCGGTGCTCGTGCTCGGCATGGGCACCGAGGCGCCCGCGGGCTGCAGGGTCAGCGGCCAACTGCGGCGGCCGGTGACCGATTTCAGGACCTCCGGTGCGGCGTCGGTGGTCTCCGCGGAGTCGAGCAACGCCATTTCGTCGGGCATCTGGCCGTGGGCGCGCTGGACATCGCGCAGCTGTTCGCCGAATTCGTAGGCCGAGGACGGACGGTCGGGCGGGTCCGGCGCCATAGCCCGCTCGATCACCCCGGCCACGTCGCCGGGGATGTCCTGGGCGCGCAGGTCGGGGACGTGCTGGGTGGTGATCCGCAGGAACTGGGCGACCACCTTCTCCCCGGCGTGGCGTTCGAAGGCGGCATGCCCGGTGAGCAGCGCGAACAGGGTCGCGCCGAGACCATAGATATCAGACCGCACGGTCGGTTCTTCGCCCTTGAGCACTTCCGGCGCGGTGAACGCGGGCGACCCGGTGATCAGGCTGCTCGACGTCTGAAAACCGCCGGGGATGCGGGCGATGCCGAAGTCGGTGAGTTGCGGTTCGCCATAGCCGCTGATCAGCACGTTCGCCGGTTTCACATCCCGGTGCAGGATCCCCGCCCGATGCGCCGACTCGATCGCCGCCGCCAGCTTCACCCCCGCCCGCAAGGTATCCGACCAGGTCAGCGGGCCGCGATCGTGAATGAGCCGTTCGAGTGAGCCGCGCGAACAGTACGGCATCACGATCAGCGGCAGCCCGGTCTCGGTCACGTCGACCTGCAGGATGTCGACGATATTCGGGTGCCCCGACAGCCTGCCCATCGCCTGTTCCTCGCGCAGGAACCGTTCGCGGCTCTCCACGTCGATCTCCGAGGACAGCACCTTCACCGCGACCACCCGATCCAGCGCCGGCTGCAAAGCTCGATACACGACACCGAACCCGCCGCGCCCGATCTCCTTGGCCCCCGTGAGCCCCATGACGTCCAGCTCCGCGATCACAGCCTCGTCGGGCTCCCCCGGCGCCTTCGTCCGCTGTGTATCCAGACCCACCGGTGCCGCTTCGGCTAGCCCGCGCTGCAATCGCGTCGGCTCCGGATCCATGTGACCACCTCTCACAAACTCGGCGTCACCGGCATTTCGGTCGGTATGCGGAATCGACATCACCGCACATATCCAAGCTAGCGCGATCCGGCATCTATCGGGTGGAGATTCGACGCTGTGGCGGCATCGGTTGTCCGAACCGTGGTTCAGCGCACCGCGAGCGCGATCAGCTGAGTGCGTTGTTCGGCGGCGAAGTTGTTGTCCGCGACCAGCACCAATGTGCGCTCACCCGACGGCAGACGCGGGCCCCACGTCATCGCTTCGATATTGTCGACGGCCTCGATCCCGAGATCGGTGAGGTCGGCGACGAGCCGCTTCGCCACCGGACGCGCACCCGCGATCGGCGCGTCGAGCACATTGCTCGCGGCGGCGGTGTCGATCTCGAAGATTCGCACCCGGTTCCCCACGCCCTTGGCGAAAGCGCGTTCCACCACGAGGAATCGCGTCGGGTCGAGCGCGTCGTCGGCCAGGATCGCGGTCACGCCATTGCTCGCCTGCCCCGCCTCGGGTCGCGACTCGGCGAACACCGGTTCCAGCGGATACGCGTACTGCGCCAGCACCGGCCCGAACCTGGCCTGCACGGTGATCCGCGTCGTCGCCCCCGCTGTCGTGGTAGCTCCCGGTCCGTCCTGGATCAGCGGTCCCTCCATCGCGGTCACGAACAACGCCCCACCGGCGGCGAACGTCGCCCCTTCGAGCGCCTGATTCTGCCGCGGCCCCGAATCAGCCCGCATCCGTTCGTTTTCCGGGATCGGCAGCTCGGCGGCAAAACCGCCGTCGGCTCGCGTGACCCGCACCGACGGATCCGCGAGCACCCCACCGGCCCGCTCGCCTTCCTGCGTCCAGAAGTAGTCGCCAGTCCACGGATCCACCCGGATGTCCTCCGGATCCACCGACTTCGGCGAGTACACCGCGCCGTCGGCACGCCGCAGCGGAGCCGTCCCCGTGAAACTCACCTCGCCGATCCCCGTTTCCCCCACCGGAATCCGGGCCGTATAGAACCGAGCAGGTCCCTTCTCCGACCGATCGTCGCTGATCAGCACGTATTCCCCGGTGCCCGCCAGATAGTCGATCCCCGACAGCCCGCCGACCACAGTTCCCCGATAGTCCACGTCGTGCGCGACAACCTGCTCCCCCAACACCCGAACCCCGGGATCGGCCACCGCCCCCGGCGCACTCACCCCGACCACCATCGCACCGAAAAGTACCGCGGCTACCCGACGTCCCATGGGCCGCAACGCTATCCACCGGAGCACACGCCCGGGTTAACACCATCCGAACTGTCGGTCGCCCCGCTACGACAATGTCAGCGTCATCCTCGGCGCCCGCACAAAGTAGGGTCGATGGCAAGAACTCGGGCGGGCTCGGGGCGCCGTCGGGGATGACAAGGGGGGTTGGTCATGACGTATCCATCGGGGCAACAGGATCCCGGGGCGTGGGGGCAGCCGCCTGCCCCGTACGCACAGGAGATTCCGCCGCTCGGTCCGCCCCCACCGAAGTCGAATGCGGGGTGGATCGTCATCGCCCTGGTCGTGGTCGCCGGGTTGATCGTCGGCGCCGGGCTGCTCATATCGGCTGGTCGCGACGTTGCGGGTACGGCAGTGGCCGCGTCGGCGACCGGGAAGCCGTCTGATTCCACCACTTCGAGGAAGCCCACGACCACCACCAGCCCGAAGCCCAAGGCGCCGGCGCGGTTGAGTTATGTCGACTACGAAGGTCCGTGGAACTTCAAACTCGGCGACGTCGAGATGAAGGCCGACTGGGTGGAGGGGCGCGATCACAAGGATTGCGCGCCGATCGCGAAGGGCAGCAAGCTCACCGGACTCGGCTGCGAGTACGCCACCGAGATGCTGCTGACCGCCGAGGGTGGTGCCGTGAAGTTCACCCAGTTCGTGCTGGCGATGAAGGACGCGGCCGCCGCCGAAACCGCGGCCGAACAGGTCGAGGAAAAGGATCTGAACGTGCGCGCCGCGGGGATGATCGACGACTTCGAGACCGGCAAATGGAAGGCGGGCGCCTCGAAGGAATTCGTGGTGATCACCCTCGTGACCGCAACCGCAGCAGTCGAGGAGGCGCTCGTCGAGAAGTACCTGCGATACCGCCACGGCGACATCGTCGGCGCGATCGGCTTCCGCTAGCCCTGCTCTCGCGCCGCTCCGCGAACGCCCGCCACCTCGATGAGGTGACGGGCGTCCGGATCCGGCGCGAACCGGGAACTACCGACTTACTTGCGCAGCGAGGCCGGGACCTCGAAGCGCGGGCCGAACTTCGCGGCCAGCTCGTCGGCACGGGCCACGAAGGCCTCCTGGCCACCGGGGTAGCCCACGATGAACTGGTGCGAGCCACCCGACCAGGCCGGGAAGCCGATGCCGAAGATCGAGCCGATGTTCGCGTCGGCGGTGCTGGTGAGCACGCCTTCGTCGAAGCACTTCTGGGTCTCGATGGACTCGGCGAACATCATCCGGTCCTTGAGATCCTGGAAGGTGACGCCCTCCGGGAGCTCACGGCTCGAGCTGAAGATCTCGCGCAGGTCGTCCCACAGGCCGGTGGCCTTGCCGTCGACGTACTCGTAGAAGCCCGCGCCGCCCAGCTTGCCCTTGCGGTCGTACTTGTCGATCAGGGTGTTGAGGACCTCGGCGGTCTTCGCGGACGCGGCATTGAGCTCGCCACCGGCCGCGAGGATGGCCTCGGAGGTCTCCTTGTAGATCTTCTGCATGGTGGTGAAGTTCAGCTCGTCGCTGAGCTTCAGCGGCGCGGCCGGGTAGCCCGCCTGCAGACCGGCCTGCTCGACAGTGGCCGGGTCGATGCCCTCGGCGACCATGGAGATGGCCTCGTTGATGAAGGTACCGATCACGCGCGAGGTGAAGAAGCCACGGCTGTCGTTGACGACGATCGGGGTCTTCTTGATGGCGAGGGTGTAGTCGTACACCCGGGCCAGCGCCTCGTCGGAGGTCTTCTCGCCCTTGATGATCTCCACCAGCGGCATCTTGTCCACGGGGGAGAAGAAGTGGATACCGATGAAGTCCTCGGAGCGCTTCACACCGTCGGCCAGCAGGGTGATCGGCAGGGTCGAGGTGTTCGAGCCGAGCAGGGCATCGGCGTCGACGATGTCCTCGATCTCCTGGAAGACCTTGTTCTTGAGCTCCGGGTTCTCGAACACGGCCTCGATGACGAAGTCGACACCCTTGAAGTCGGCCGCGTCGGCCGAGGGGGTGATGCGAGCCAGCAGCGCGTCGGACTTCTCCTGGGTGGTCTTGCCACGCGAGAGTGCCTTGGCCTCGATGGCCTCGGCGTAGCCCTTGCCCTTGACGGCGTTGGCGAGCTCGACGTCCTTGAGCACGACCTCGTAGCCGGCCTTGGCCGAGACGTAGGCGATGCCCGCGCCCATCATGCCCGCGCCGATGACACCGATCTTCTTGATCTCACGCTTGGGCACATCGGCGACCGACGGACGCGAGCCACCACCGTTGATGTGGTTGAGGTCGAAGAAGAACGCCTGGATCATGTTCTTCGCGACCGGACCGGTCAGCAGGCTCGTGAAGTAACGGCCCTCGATGGTCAGCGCGTTGTCGATGTCGACCTGCGAACCCTCGACCGCCGCGGCCATGATGGCGCGCGGGGCGGGCATGTTGGTGCCCTTGATCTGCTTGCGCAGGTTGGCCGGGAACGCGGGCAGGTTCGCCGCGAAGGCCGGGGTGGACGGGGTGCCGCCGGGGATCCGGTAGCCCTTCTTGTCCCACGGCTGCGCCGCTTCGGGGTTGGCCGCGATCCACACCTTTGCGGCGGGGATCAGTTCCTCGACCGTGGCGACGACCTCGTCGATCAGGCCGATTTCCTTGGCCTTGGTGACGCGGTGACGCTGGCCCTGCAGCAGCACCTGCATCAGCGCGTTCTGCAGGCCGAGCATGCGCACGGTGCGGGTCACGCCGCCGCCACCGGGCAGCAGGCCGAGGGAGACCTCGGGCAGGCCGATGGCCGAACCCTTGACGTCGGCCGCGATGCGGTAGTGGGTGGCCAGCGCGATCTCCAGGCCGCCACCGAGGGCAGCGCCGTTGATGGCCGCGACGACCGGCTTGCCGAGCTGCTCGAGGCGACGCAGCGGGGCCTTGACGTCGGTGACCATCTTGACGACCTCGGCCGCGTTGTCCGGGCCGACCTTCATCATGTTCTTCAGGTCGCCGCCGGCGAAGAAGGTCTTCTTGCCGGAGGTGATGACGACACCGGTGATGTCGTCCTTCTCCGCCTCGAGGCGGTCGACGGTGGCGTTCATCGACGCGAGGTACGCGTCGTTCATGGTGTTGGCGCCCTGGCTGGGGTCGTCGATGGTGAGGACGACCACGCCGTCGGCGTCCTTCTCCCAGCCGATGATGTTGTCAGTCATAAGTTTTCGTTCTCTCCTGTGAGAAGTTGGGCCGGAAGGTCAGACGCGCTCGATGATGGTGGCAACACCCATGCCGCCACCGATGCACAGCGTGATCAGGCCGTAGCGCGCGTTGCGACGCTCCAGCTCGTCGAGCACGGTGCCGGTGATCATCGCGCCGGTGGCACCCAGCGGGTGGCCCATCGCGATCGCGCCGCCGTTGACGTTCAGCTTCTCGTCCGGGACGTTCAGGTCCTTCTGGAACTTCAGCACCACGGAGGCGAAGGCCTCGTTGATCTCGACGAGGTCCATGTCCTCGATCGTCAGACCGGCCTTGGCCAGCGCCTTCTTGGCTGCCGGGGTGGGGCCGGTCAGCATGATGGTGGAGTCCGCGCCGGAGGTGGCGGTCGCGACGACGCGGGCACGCGGGGTCAGACCCGAGTTCTTGCCCGCCTCTTCGGAACCGATCAGCAGCAGGGCGGCGCCGTCGACGATGCCCGAGCTGTTGCCACCGTGGTGGACGTGGTTGATCTTCTCGATGTAGGTGTACTTCTGCAGCGCGACGGCGTCGAAGCCACCCATCTCACCGACACCGGCGAAGGACGGGTTCAGCTTGCCCAGGTCGGCGGCGGTGGTGCCGGGACGCATGTGCTCGTCGTTGTCGAGCACGACGAGGCCGTTCTGGTCCTTGACCGGGACGATCGACTTGGCGAAGTAGCCGCCGGTGGTGGCCTTGGCCGCCAGGTCCTGCGAGCGCACGGCGTAGGCGTCGACATCGTCGCGGGAGAAGCCCTCGATGGTGGCGATCAGGTCGGCCGAGACACCCTGCGGCACGAAGTAGCCGTCGTAGTTGGTGGCCGGGTCGAGCGCCCAGGCGCCGCCGTCGGAGCCCATCGGCACGCGCGACATCGACTCGACGCCACCAGCGATGACGAGATCGTCGAAACCGGAGCGAACCTTCTGCGCAGCCAGGTTCACGGCCTCGAGGCCGGAAGCACAGAAGCGGTTGAGCTGGAAGCCACCGACGGTGTCGGGCAGACCCGCGATGGTGACCGCGACGCGGGCGATGTCCATGCCCTGGTCACCGACGGGGGTGACAACGCCGAGGATGAGGTCCGAGATCTGGTCCTCGTCGAGGTTCGGGAAGCGGACACGCAGCTCCTGGATCAGACCAACAGTCAGATCGATCGGCTTGACCGAGTGCAGCGAGCCGTTCTTCTTGCCGCGGCCGCGCGGAGTGCGGATGGCCTCGTAGATGTAGGCCTCTGTGGTCATATCGGAGTGTTTCCTTCCTTGGGGTGCGGTGGCCGCACGAACGCCACGACCGATCGGCTCAGCGTCGTACAAATCCCGGCAAGCACCAGCGGAGCATAGAAGCATGCTCCACCGGCGATCCCGGCCACCCGTTCATACTACCGTGGTGTGCGAACTCCGGTTAACTTAACGCGCTCCGGACGGTGGCTGTCAACCATCCAGACTCTTTGCCCCGAACTGTTCACGTAGCAACGCCAGAGCGACCTCGTCCGGGTCTTGACGGTCGCCCGGAGCCACCGGCACCGCGGCGGCGGCCAGCATCTCCCGTTCCTCCTCCGGCGTCGGCGGGGCGAGAACCGCGGCATTGCGCGCGGAATCGCCGCCGGACCGGGACTCCGGCCCGTCCTCCGGGCCCGGGTCATCGGGTAAGTCGGGGAAATCCGGCGGCGGAATGTCATCGTCGGACGAGCGGTTCGCGCGGTTCGGCGACTGGTTGCCCCCGGCTTGACTCGGCCGCGAGAACTTCGGCCGTCCCGCCGGCTTGCTCTCCGGACTGCCCGTCCCCCGCGCGGCCCCGGCCTTGGCGGCGGGCGCGGGTCGCGGCGGCGGTGCTCCGGTCTCCCAGCGCACATCCAGTTCACGCCCGAGCACGGCCCGCACCGCCGACCGCACCGCGTCGATATTGCGCGGATCGGACAACCGCTGCGCCAACGGCGGACTCTGATGCGCGAAAACGATCACATCACCCTCGACCCGCGACACCGCCGCCCCCGACAACAACGCCTGCAGCGTGGCACCGAACTCGCGGACCCGACCCTTGATCTCGGGCCACGCGGCATCGACGATCCCGACCAGATCCTCGGCGGGCTCGGCCGCCTGCGCCGCGCCGACCGGCGGCTCTGCCGGTGTGGCGTCGACCTGCGGTGCTTCGGCGGGATCCGGCTCGGGTTCCGGCCGCACCGGCGAATCCGCCTGCGGCGCTACTACTTCCGGCGCCGGGACCGGGGTCACGTCCGCGCGGGATGCGTCGATGTCGGTCGACGGCTCGGCGGACTGCTCGGGGCCTACGCCTTCCGATCGAATGCTGGAACGCGCCGGGCCTCTCGCTTCGACCGGCGGACCGTCGGCCGCAAGTCGCTGGGGGGCAATCACTTCCGCGGGAGCGCTGGTGGCAGATTGCCCGGCATCGATCGGCGCCGCGGCAGGGTCAGGCGTTGCCGAATCCACTGCGGGTGCCGGTTGGGTGGCGGGCGCCGCAGACTGCACGACAGGCGCGGACGGTGCGGACTGCGCAGCAGGCGCCGACGGTCCAGCAGGCGCGGACGGTGCAGCAGGCGCGGACGGTGCGGGCTGCACAGCAGGCGCCGACGGTGCGGACTCGGCGATCAGCGCAGCCTCAGCAGGCGGCGGCGCGGGAGTTCTCGGGGCGGCGGCCTTCTGTTCCGCGACAACAGGGTTCGCAACACCAGGTGCTGACGACCCACCGGTCGCCGCTTCCTTCTCGGCGCGAGCGGCGGCGAGAAGCTCCGCACCTCGCCGGCCGCTGGACGACGGGACAGCGGGGCGCTCGGCGGGCGACTCGCCCGCAGCTGGACCAGGACGCGCGGGAGCGGGGACCGATCCGCTCGCGAATCCGCGTTCCAGGCGTTCGAGGCGCTGCAGGGTCGCCGACTCGGCGTCGGAGACCGAGGGCAGGAGCATGCGGGCGCAGATCACTTCGAGCAGGAGGCGGGGCGCGGTGGCGCCGCGCATTTCGCCAAGGCCCTCGTGGAGGAGTTCGGCGTAGCGGGTGAGGGTGGCGGGGCCGAGGCGTTCGGCCTGGTCGCGCATCCGCTCCATGACGTCGCCGGGGCCGGAGACCAGGCCGCGGTCGGCGGCGTCGGGGACCGCGCGCAGCAGGATCAGGTCGCGCAGTCGTTCGAGCAGGTCGACGGCGAATCGGCGCGGATCGTGGCCCGCCTCCATCACCGAATCAACCGTGTTGAACAGGGCGGCACCATCATTGGCGGCCAACGCGTCGACGGCGTCGTCGATCAACGCCACATCGGTGACGCCGAGCAGCGAGACCGCGCGCGGATAGGTGACACCGTCGGGCCCGGCACCGGCCAACAGCTGGTCGAGCACGCTCAGGCTGTCGCGCGGCGAACCACCACCGGCCCGGATGACCAGCGGATACACCGCTTCCTCGACCGGCACATGCTCCTGCTCGCAGATCTTGCCGAGCAGCCCGCGCATGGTGGCAGGCGGCAGCAGACGGAACGGATAGTGGTGCGTGCGTGAGCGAATCGTCGGCAGCACCTTGTCGGGCTCGGTGGTGGCGAAGATGAAGATCAGGTGGGCTGGCGGTTCCTCGACGATCTTGAGCAACGCGTTGAAACCGGCCGTGGTGACCATGTGCGCCTCGTCGACGATGAACACCCGATAGCGCGACTCGGCGGGCGCGTAGAAGGCGCGATCGCGCAGCTCACGGGTGTCGTCGACACCACCGTGACTGGCCGCGTCGAGCTCGGTGACGTCGAGATTGCCCGACCCGCCCGGCCCGAGCGCCACACACGACGAGCACGTACCGCACGGCGTGGACGTTGGCCCCTCCACACAGTTCAGCGAGCGCGCGAGGATCCGAGCCGACGAGGTCTTACCGCAACCACGTGGCCCGGAGAACAGATACGCGTGACTGATCCGCCCGGTATCCAGCGCTGTACTCAGCGGGTCGGTGACGTGCTCCTGACCCACTACTTCTGCGAATGTCGCCGGTCGATACTTCCGGTACAGAGCCACGACCCACAGGCTACCGAGAGTGTCCGACAGGGTTTATCGGCGGCTGGCACTGTACCCACGCGCGGTGACGAACCCTTGATAATGATGTGACCCAAATCACATTGAATTTCGCGGTATGGAGCGTAGGTGTAAAGCGTGCCACCAGGCGCAACGGTCGAGCTATCGACTGCTTTACACGCGGCGAATCTACTGTCGAGCAGTCGGTTGATACTGGTTGCTGCGGTAATGCATACCAATTCCCCGGTTGACGGCTCCTTACTGGATGTAACGAAATCATGAACGGTCGTGACAGCGGCGCAAGTGCCTGGCTACCGTGGATCTCGGCAACTTCGGTGGCCAAACCTTCATCAGGTTGGTGACCCCGGCCGGTCCCTCATCCCGACCGGGGCACAACCTTCGCGCACCGATCGCTCCCCCACCGCATCGACCGGAGGAACGTTTCACCGTGCTGTCGTGTGATGACATCGCAACCGCCTGGCTCGCCCACACCGACTTCGCCGGCGACAACGCCGCCGTCGGGCTACTGAGCCGGGCGATCAGCCCACAAGACTTCGACATCAAACGCGACTCGTTACCCGTCGCGGCCGCGGCCGACCCGGCGACCGCCGACGCCATCCTGCAACTGCTCGAACGCGGGCAGGTGCCGACGATGGCGGCCATTCGCACGCTCACCGCGCAGAACGAGATGCGCCGCGAGGCCGAGCGAATCGAGCGGCTCGGCCGCCGCGCCCAGCGCAGTATCGACGAGTTCGGTCGCATTCTCGCCCGCCTCGCCGCCGCCCACTGGACCGACCACAATATCGGTCCGACCAGGCGCGATATCCTCGCCGACGCCGAGGTCTGCGAGCTCATCACCGAACGGGTCGGTGAGATCGCGCCGTCGGCGGTGAAGCATCTGTGGCTCATCGAACGGGCGCAGCGGGCCGGCTGGATCGCCTCGAACGCGACGCCGGGTTCACTGTGTCCGGCTCGGCGCTGGCACACCACCAAATACGGCAATCGGGTCTCCCAGAAGCCGGTCAACATGGTCGGCAAGCTGGTCGCGGGCTTCGTCTCCGAGCACACCGCCGACCGGGGCAAGCCGCCGAGCTGGGCGGTGCTCGCCCGCGACGCGCGCGACGATCGCGGCCGCCGCCTGTTCTTCGACGTGGCCGACGCGCATGCCCAGCGGCGCTGGCTCACCACCGCCGAATGGCTGGCCGACAGCGATGACCTGCCCATTCCCGGTAAGCGCGGCGCGCGGGCACTGGCCAAGGAAAACCGGGGCTAGCACCGCCACTCGAGGTGCGCGTTCGGTAACTTTCTCGCAACGCACTCACGCGTGAAAGGAGTTACCGTGCCCGCAACGATCGACCCAGCGGCCACTGCTTGGCTACTCGCGGCTACCGCCATGGTGCTGTTGATGACGCCCGCACTGGCCGTCTTCTACGGCGGGATGGTGCGCTCGACCGGCGTGCTGAACATGCTGATGATGAGCTTCATCGCGATCCCGCTGGTCACCGTGGTCTGGCTGGTCGCCGGCTACAGCCTCGCGTTCGGCGACGACGCGGGTGGCGGGTTGATCGGCAATCTGGAACACCTCGGGCTGGCCGGGATCGATCCCGGCTCCGTCCGCGGCACGATTCCGGAACTGCTGTTCGTCACCTTCCAGCTGACGTTCGCGATCCTCACCGCGGCCCTGGTCTCGGGTGCCATCGCCGACCGCGCCAAGTTCGCGGGCTGGATGGTGTTCGTTCCGCTGTGGACGCTGGCGGTGTACGCGCCGATCGCGCACTGGGTGTGGGGACCCGACGGCTGGCTGCTGAACTTCGGCGCGCTCGACTACGCGGGCGGCCTCGTGGTCGAGATCGCCTCCGGCGCTTCGGCCCTGGCCTTGGCGCTGGTCCTCGGGCCGCGCATCGGGTTCAACATCGACGCGATGCGTCCGCACAACCTGCCCTTCGTGCTGCTCGGTGCGGGTCTGCTGTGGTTCGGCTGGTTCGGTTTCAACGCGGGCTCCGCGCTCGGCGCCACCGGGACCGCGGCGGCGGTCTTCCTGAACACGCTGGTCGCGGGCAGCCTCGGCATGCTCGGCTGGCTCATCGTCGAACAGCTCCGCGACGGGCGGCCAACCACCTTCGGCGCGGCCTCCGGTGCGGTGGCCGGTCTGGTCGCGATCACCCCGTCCTGCGGCGTGGTGAACACCCTCGGTGCCGTGGTGGTCGGCCTGGCCGCCGGTGTGCTGTGTTCCTTCGCGGTCGGCTGGAAACACAAAGCGGGCTATGACGATTCACTCGACGTGGTCGGCGTGCACTTCGTCGGCGGCATCGTCGGCACGATCCTGATCGGCCTGCTGGCCACCCAGGTGATGACCGGCGGCGTGAACGGCCTGCTCTACGGCGGCGGGTTCGCCCAGCTCGGCAAGCAGCTCGTCGCGGTGCTGGTGGTGGCGGCCTACGCGTTCGCCGTCTCGTGGGTGCTCGGCAAGGGCATCGACAAGATCATCGGCTTCCGCGTGAGCAAGGAAGACGAGACCGCGGGCATCGACTTCGCCCTGCACGCCGAAACCGCCTATGCCGAAGGGGTACACGGCTCCTCGCCGCGCCGCTTCGGCGAAGGCCACTACGGGACCTAACTCACTTCGTCGGCTGGGGACAACCACGTGTTGCACTCGAAGTTGCGATTCTTCAGATAGCCGTGGTTGTACCAATTGCCGTTGTGATCGGGGGTGCCGTGATCGCGGTGGCGGCCGTTGCCGTCACCGCGGTTGTAGTTGTGCTTCACCGCGGCGTAGCCCTCCTGCGAGGTCCACGATCCGCCCGCTTCCGACGAACCGATGTACATGCCGCCGAAACAGCTGGCCTGCAGCTCCATTCGACGTGATGTCTCCAGCCCGCCCGCCGACATCGTGCCCTGCTCGCGGCGCTGATTCGACGAGGCCTGCAGCAGGCCGGTGAGCCCCTGGACGTGATGGCCGTACTCGTGCGCGTAGACCGACAGTGCTTCCATCGGCGGATAGGGGGTGTTGTGCAGGACCAGGCCCTCGGTCGACATGTAGATGGTGCTCGACGCGCTGCAGTAGAACGCGTCACTGGTGGCGCCGCCACACGGCGATGACAACTGCGAAGGTTGTTCCGCGACAACCAGGCCCGGGCTTTTGAACGGCAGATTCGCGGCGGCCAGATTCGACCGCCACATCTGATCGAGGCAGACCTGCGCCGCCGCGAAGAACGCCTTGGCCACCGCCGCGGCGGTCGACCAGCGCGGCAGATCACAGTCCATATTCGACAGGCCCGCATCGTCGTTCTTGAACAGCGGGTGCTGGCCGAGCGCGATAACAGGTTGCGGCCCCGCCGGTTTCGTCGTGGTCGGCGCCGTGCTGCGCGCGGTGGTGGTGGCACGCGCGGTCGTCGTCGGATTCGTGGTCGGCGCAGGCGAATTCGAGCTGTAGGTGAAACTCGGTGGCGTCGTCTGCGCGCCCCTGTCCGGCGAGGTCTGATCGGACAGCGTCACCGCCGCCACCAGCCCTGCGACGACGCCGAACACGATCAATACCGTCAGCACCGCACCGGCCACACCCGAACTACCCCGACGCGGCGGCGGATATCCCTGCGGCGCATAGCCGTACGGCGGCGGCAATGGCCTGCCGTACGGCGGCATCGCGGGCCGACCAGACGGTGGCATCTGCCCGCCATAAGGCGACGGCATCCGCCCGCCGTAGGGCGGCGGCACGGGCCGGCCATAGGGCGGCTGCGGAGGAGGCGGGGGATACATCAATCACCTGACAACTGATCACGCACGGACATGGGTAACTCACCGGGCACGAGCCAACTCACCCCGCACCACACCGTCGGCCGCCAACGCTACCTATGCGGCACACAAGTCTGGCTAGAAGGCCCGGAGTGGCGGTACAGCCTCAGCTCACTTCGCTCGCAGCGACTATGAAGGTGTTGCACTGGGCGGTGAGGTTGCGGTTGAGGCCGGCTTCGAACCATTGGCCGCCGTGCTCGGCGGTGCCGTGGTCGCGCATGTCGCCTACGCCGTCACCGCGGCCGTAGGAATCCTTGGTGGCGACCGTGACCTGCGAGGAGGACAGCGAGCCGCCGCCCTTCGAGGAGGCGATGAACATGCCGTCGAAGCAGTTGGCCTGCAACTCGACTCGGCGCGAGAGCTCGAGGCCCTTGGCCGAGCGGGCGCCCGCGTCGACGCGCTCGCTGTTGGCCTTGCGCAGGATGCCCGACTGGGCCTGCACGTGGTGGCCGTACTCGTGCGCGAACACCGATAGGTACACGACCCAGTTGTCGCGGAACTGCTCGGTCTGCAGCTGGCTGATCGGCATGTAGATGGTCTTGTTCGCCGGGCAGTAGAAAGCGGCGAAGTTACTCGTCGATCCGGTGCACGGGGTGGTGATGCCGTCGGTGGTCGCGGTGATGCTGAGGGTCGGCGACTCGAAGGGCAGATTGTTCGCCGCCAGCAGCGGCTTCCATGCCGATTCGAGGCACGTCGCGGCCGATTCGAAGAAGGCGCGTGCCTTGTCGACCGAGGTGCCCCACGGCGCGTAGTCGCACGAGGCCGGGACCAGGGTGCCGTCGGAGTCGGTGAGCAGCGGGTTGTCGCCGGTCGCGGCGGGCGCGGTGCCGGGCTGAGGCTCGTAGGTGGTGGTCGGTTTCGGGCCGATCGCGCCGATCCCGAGGTCGACGCCGGTGTTGACGGCATACTTCACCAGGCCGCCGACCAGCAGGAAGATGAGGACGAGGATCAGCGAGGTGAAACCACCGCCGCGCTTACGTGGCGGCGGAGTCGGCCTGCCCGGCGGACCGTAGGGCATCGGGGGCGGGCGGTATCCCGGCGGCGGACCGTACGCCGGACGCTGCTGCCCGTAACCCTGTGGCTGGGAATATCCGGGATGGCCCTGCGGCTGTGGATAACCTTGCGGCCCATAACCCGGTTGTGGCCGGTATCCCGGGGGCGGCCCATAGCCAGGGGGTGGTGGAACCGGACGTCCACCTGGGCCGTTCGGCCCATAACCGTACGGTGGTTGAGTCACTCCCCCGTACCCCCCTCGTCTCATGAGTCGTCGACAGCCGCTGACGCAGAATAGCAAGCTGTCTAGAGTAAGCACCCATGCTGACTTTTCGGGGGGGCGCCGCGGGCGCGCTGCTACTCGCTGCGGCGGGTCTGCTCGTGGCCGCGCCGGTAGCCCACACGGAGCCCTCGACCTCCGGTGTTTCGATTACCGCCGACCTCACGCTGACCGAAACCGGTGTGCTCGAGGTCATCGAAACTGTCGCGGTACCCGCCGACGGAAATTTCACCATGTCGCTGCCGCTGCGCCTCAAGGTCGGTGACGATGTCGAACGCGTCTTCAAGGTCACCGATGTGACCGCGACCGGTAGCGGCACCGCCACCACCGCCAACGACCAGTTCGTCGTCGAAGCCAAGCCCGGCGAATCGAAGTTCACGTATACGGTGCACAACACCGTCTCCGACATGCCGGGCACGCAGGTGTTCCACTGGCTGGGCGTACTCAACGCCGATATCGCCGTGCTCGACGTCTCGGTGATCAGCCCGAGCTTCCAAATGGGCATCGTGGACTGCAAACTCGGCTCCGCGGGCAATGCCAAGCCGTGCGCCGACGTCCACACCGAACCCGACGGCGTGCTCTACCTGCACCAGACCGACCTGCGCAAGGGCGATGCCATCGACCTCACCTTGCAGATGCCCCCCGGCACCGTGCCCGCGAATGCCGATGTGCGCGGCGGAGATACGGGCCCCTTCGCCTTCACCACGCCAGTGCTCGTCGCCTTCGGCGCCTTCCTGCTCGCCCTGGCGGGCATGATCGCCTACGTGCTGCTGGCGCGGAAGCGGGCCGCCGCCGCGGTGGCGGGCAGCGACGCGTTCGATCCGCTGATCCAGCAGGGCGGCCGCGTCGAGTTCACCTCGCCCGACGGCGTGCTCCCCGGCGAGGCGGGCCTGATCATCGACGAACACGCCGACCCGGTCGACATCGCCGCCACCGTCGTCGATCTCGCGGTCCGGCGCTACCTGTGGATCACGCCGGTGAACGCGCGCGGTGAGGACGATTGGCGCATCAGCCGCGTCAACGCCCCCGACGACCAGTTGCGCGAATACGAACGCACCGTCTACGACATGCTGCTCCCCGAGGGCACCGACACCGTCGCCGTCCGCGAACTACGCGCCCCCGGCCGCCTGCAACTCGACCCGATCCGCGCCGCCATGCGCAACGACGCCGTAGCCACCGGCGCCTTCGCCGACCCCAAACAGCGCGCCCTCCCCCGCTGGATCGGCGCCGCCCTGATCGCCCTCGGCCTGATCATCACGGTCACCCTCGCCCTGACCACGGGCCACGCCCTGGTCGGCGTAGCCATCGCGCTGGCCGGCGGCGCAGCAATGCTCCTCCCGAACTACCTCCCCACCCGAACCCCCCTCGGCGACACCGTCGCAGGCCGAATCCGCGCCATGCACCGCGGCCTCGACACCGTCACCCGCGACCGCATCCCCCCCATCGACCAGGAAACAATCTTCTCCCGCGCCCTCCCCTACACGGTGATCAGCGGCCGAGCAGACAACTGGATCCGCACCTTCCGAGACATGAACCCCGCCGCCGATTCCCAACCAGGCCTCTACTGGTTCGCCGGCTACGACCGAGACCCCAACCTCCACCGCTTCGCCGCCCAATTCCCCTTCTTCATAACGGCACTAGAAGGCGCCTTCAACCCACACTGAGCCCCGCCCGTCTCCGCCTCCGTCTCCGTCTTCAACAACCCACACTGAGCCCCGACCGTCTCGGTCTCCGTCTCCGTCCTCAACAACCCACCCAACCCAGCCACCGCACTCCCGACCCTTAGGGAGGGACGGCCACGCAGTGGCCGGTCGCGGCCGGGTCGCCGGTTAGCCGCCGGGGCGTACGCGACGAAGGAGCAAGCCCCGGTGGCTAACCGGCGGCCCCTCGGGGCCGCGACTCGAGCGCGCCAGCGCTCCAATAAACACAGCCAGCGCCTCTAGGACTACCAAACCCCGCGCCCTGCCACACAAACCCGCCCCGGGACTACCAAACCCCACGCCCTGCCACACAAACCCGCCCCGGGACTACCAAACCCCGCACTCCGCCACACAAACCCGCCCCGGGACCACCAAACCCCAGCCCACCTAAACCCGCCGAACAGCCGCCAGCGGATCCGCGTACAACGCACTCAACGAAGTAACCACCGCCGCGAACTCCTGCACCTTCCCCCCGAACCCACTGATCCGAACATCCGTCGCAGCCAACTGCGTACTCTGCGAAAACGCCCGAGCCACATGCCCCAGCGCAGGCCGATACCCCGTAAAAGCCTGCCCACCCAACACAACTCGATCCGGGTTGAGCATGTCCCGCACCAGCGCGACAGTCTGCCCGAGCATCGTCGCCCGCTCGGCAAGCAATTCCCGCGCCGACTCCGACCCCGACTCCGCCGCCCGATACAGATCGTTGATCGTCCCGGCAGTCCCGTTGTGCGCCGGGATAATTCCCCGTCCCACCGCCCGAGCCTGCAACGCCCGATCGCCGACCGTCACTTCCAAGCACCCACGCCGCCCGCACGTGCACTGCACATCGGACCCCGTCGGCAGATGGGCGATCGACCCCGGCCCGTTGCTCGGAGTGTGCACCCGACCGTCGAGAGTCACTGCGATACCAGCGGTCTCACGAACGTAGAAGTAGAGGCTGCTGCCGTGCTGAGCGGCGGGGAGTTCGGTATCGGGCTCGGGACGACGAGCGTCGAAGGTCGGCAGCAGCAGCTCCGAAGCCGCCATCGCCTCGACGTGCGGCGCGACGGAAACCGGCAGCTCGAGCACATCACCGAGCACCTGCCCGATCGGCGCGCCCTTCCATTCCAGCTTCGGATGGTCGACCACCCCGCTCTGCGGATCCACCCGCCCACCGATGGCGACACCCGCCCACAGCGGCGTGCGCCGATGCCACCGCTGCAGAAACGCCTTGGCGCTGCGAGCGACGGTGGTGACCGCGAATTCCTGCCCGGTCTGCGGCGTCGCGATGGCGAGCCCACCGAGAATCCGTCCACGCAGATCCGCGGCAACGATCTTCGTCGCCTCGGCACCGATGTGGATGCCAAGGGTCAGATACGCGTCGTGATCGATCTCGAACGGCACTCGCGGC
Source organism: Nocardia sp. FBN12 (assembly GCF_054031145.1). Taxonomy (NCBI): domain Bacteria; kingdom Bacillati; phylum Actinomycetota; class Actinomycetes; order Mycobacteriales; family Nocardiaceae; genus Nocardia; species Nocardia sp. FBN12. The sequence goes on along the minus strand of NZ_CM132926.1, from coordinate 6,283,459 downwards.
CTGCCGACTGCACCCGCGGCGGTGAGATCGGGTCGCTCACGCAGTAGTCCCGCCGAAAGCAACGACGCCACTTGCCGATTCACGGTGGCGATACTCAAACCCGTTGCCCGTGCGGCATTGTCGCGCGAGACAGGGCCCGAGGCCGCGGTACGCAGCACAGCGGCAGCGGGGTTGTCGCTACGCCGCAGCTCCGGCGGTACGACGGGTCGGGAAACTCGAGGACGACCGGCGCCCGCCCGGGAGACGGGGCGATCGATGATAGGAGCAGACATATGAAGTTCCTTGCTGAAATCCCGTTGTCCCAACGGGATTGCCTACACGTATAACGTGGCGGCGAGGGAGCCGAAGACGACTCAGCCGCAGTGGCAGGAACGACACAGTTCACGCGTCAACGGCAACCGCAGACCCAGCGCGGCGGTCACATAGGTGACCCGCTCAGCGGTGAGATGGTTGCCGGACATAACAATCAAGTTAACACCGAATCCGGACCCATCCAAGCCGAACCGGCGAATTGTGCGATGCGGCACACCATCACCGCAGGTCAGCGTCGTGCCAAAGCAGCAGCACCCCTGCGGGAACCGAAGTTCCCGCAGGGGATTCGAATGCAGAACTGCTCTTACTTGGCCGGAGCAGGCGCGTTGAAGGGCTGGTTGATCGTGGTGAAGTACTGGATCGCCGCACCGATCGCGACCGGAGCAGTGACCAGGATCTGCCCCGCGATGACGCCGAGCGCACCGAACGTGGTGGCGCCGACGAGGCAGCCGCCGATGCCGCCGGGGACCGAGCCGACCAGGAAGCCGAGAAGACCACCGGCGACCGCACCGGAGGCAGCACCCGCGACGCAACCGACGGCCGCGCCACCGAGTCCACCGACCAAGGTGCCGATGGAGGCACCGAGCGAGATGGTGGAGGTCAAACGGCTCCAGGCAGCCTGCTCACGCTCGTATTCCGTCTTCCATGGGGCCTTGTCCTCATACGGCAGCGCGACCGGTTTGTACACGGCCCTGGCCGGATCCAGCTGCGGCGTCAGCGTCGCGGTGTTGCCCGAGATCTCCGCCGCGATCGGCAGTTCGAACTCGTCGAGGCGGAACGCCAGCGGGGTGCCCGCGACGACGGTGCCGTTGGCGGCCTTGATCTTGAAGACGCCGTCCTCTTCGACCAGCGAGCCCGCGTCGGTGGTGATGACGGCCTTCGACTCGTCGACGACCTCGGCGGTGTAGTTGATCGGGGCGGCGGTCTCGTCGGCCGGCGCGGCGTTCACCGTCCCCGCCGTGACACCGGTAGCCACGGTCAACAGCGCCGCGACCACGGCGAATTTCCTAATCTTCATAAACTGCCAATCCCTCATCTGTCGTGGAGCTGTTCGAGTTGCCAGCTTCGAGCAGATCCACCCCCGTGACGAGGGAAAAAAGCAGCTAGATCTTAACTAAGAATTCATTTCTCGGCCTTCGCGGCCGCCTTGGCCTGCTTCTTGAATTCCCTTACTTCCGACAGCGTTTCGGCATCGACCACATCGGCGACCGAGCGTCGCGATCCGTCATCGCCATAGGATCCGGCCGCTTTTCGCCACCCTTCGGGCTGCACGCCGCGCTGCTTGCCGAGCAGCGCGAGAAAGATCTTCGCCTTCTGCGCCCCGAACCCCGGCAGGTCCTGCAACCGGCGCAGCACCTCCTTCCCATCGGGATCACCCGAGGTCCAGATCTGCGCGGGTACCCCGTCGTAGTGCTCGATCACGTACTGGGCCAGCGCCTGCGCCCGGCGCGCCATCGACCGCCCGTATCGATGAATAGCGGGCGGTGTCGCCGCGAGTTCCTCGAATTCGGCCGGATCGGCTTCGGCGATCTGCCGCAGCGAGAAACCCCCCATGCGCTCGGCGAGTTTGCGCGGCCCACGAAACGCGTGCTCCATCGGGTACTGCTGATCGAGCAGCATCCCCAGCAGCAGCGCGAAATCGTCGGTGCTGAGCAGTTCGTCGGCCTCGGATTCCTGCGCGAGGCACAGCGTGCGAGTCATACATTCATCGTGACACATTTCACCAGTAGCCTCTGAGTCCATGCTCACGAGGACTGCTCCCACTCTGGCGGTGCGAATGACCGACTACACCCCACGACCGGCCCGCTTCGACCAAGCGGCCCGGGACCAATTGATCGACGCCCATGATCTGGAAGTCACCCGACCCGGCATGCGCGCGCTCGGCGCCTGGAGTCACACCGCGCTGGCGCTGCGGCCCGGCGAGAGCGCCCTCGATATCGGGTCCGGCACCGGATCGGAGGTGGTCACCTTCGCCGCGGAAGTCGGGCCCGACGGCACCGCGGTCGGCGTCGAGCCGGATCCGAACCTGCTGGCCTCGGCCCAGCGCCGCGCGGTCGAGTCCGGGTCGAGCGCGACGTTCGTCTCCGGCGACGCCTACGGCCTGCCGTTCGGTGCCGACACCTTCGACGCGGTGCTGTGCGAGCGGGTGTTCCAGCACCTCACCGCCCCCGCGCGGGCGGCGGCCGAGATCGCCAGGGTGCTGCGGCCCGGTGGGCGCGCGGTCGTCGTGGACTGCGATTGGGCGACCGCGATCGTGCATCCCGGCAACCCGAGGGTGGTGCGCGCGGTGATCGACACGCTGATCTCCTCGACCACCAACCCGCACTCGGGCCGTCGCCTCGCCGGACTGCTCACCGGCGCCGGCCTGGTAGTCGACGAGATCGGCTCGCACGCACTGGTCCAGGACCGCACGGTCGGCACCGGCGCCCTGGTCCGCCGGATCGCGGACCTGGCCGCCCTGCGCGGCGTGATCACCGCGACCGAACGCGACCAACTACTCGCCGACCTACAGGCAGGCGCCGACCGAGGCGACATCCACATCTCGGTAACCCTGTTCGGCGCACTGGTGCACAAACCGGACTGACACCGGTGCCGGGCGCTCGCCGCGCCCGGCACCCACGGCTCAGTGCTCTTCGATCAGCTTCTCGGTGGCCGCGAGCAGCACACAGGTCGCCAGCCCGTCCATCGCCTTCTCCAGCTCCGGCAGCTGCGGGAAGCTGGGCGCGATGCGGATGTTCTTGTCCTCGGGATCCTTGCTGTACGGGAACGCCGAGCCCGCGGCGGTGAGCGCGATGCCGGCCTCCTTGGCCAAGGCGATCACCCGGGCGGCGGTGCCGTCGAGCACATCGAGGCTGATGAAGTAGCCGCCCTTCGGTTCGGTCCACGACGCCACCTTCGACGCGCCGAGCCGGTCTTCCAGGATGCGGCGCACCAGCGCGAACTTGGGTTCGAGCAGCGCGCGGTGCTTCTGCATGTGCTCGCGCACGCCCTCGGCGTCGGTGAAGAAGCGCAGGTGGCGCAGCTGGTTGAGCTTGTCGGGGCCGATGCTCTTCTTCGAGGCGTGCGACAGGTACCAGTCGATATTGGCCTGGGACGCACCGAAGAAGCTCACGCCCGCGCCGGCGAAAGTGATCTTGGAGGTCGACGCGAACACCAGCGGGCGGTTCGGGTTGCCCGCGGCCGCGGCCATCCCGAGTACGTCGATGACCGGGGCCGCGGTATCGGTGAGCGGGTGCACCGCGTAGGCGTTGTCCCAGAACAGCCGGAAGTCCGGCGCCGCGGCGGGCATCGAAACCAGTTCGCGGACAATCTCTTCGGAGAAGGTGACGCCGGTGGGGTTGGAGTAGTTCGGCACCGCCCACAGACCCTTGATCTGCGGATCGTTCGCCAGCAGCGCCGCGATGGCGTGGGTGTCGGGGCCGTCGTGGCGCATCGGGATGGTGATCATCTCGATGCCGAGCGCCTCGGTGATGGCGAAGTGCCGGTCGTAGCCGGGGGCCGGACACAGCCACTTGATCGGCTCGTCGTCGACCCAGCGGCGCGGGGAATCGGGGGTGCCGTAGAGCATCGAGAACACGATGATGTCGTGCATGATCTCGAGGCTGGCGTTGTTGCCCGCCAGCAGCTGGGCGACCGGAACGCCGAGCAGTTCACCGAAGATCGCGCGCAGTTCGGACAGGCCGGTGAGGCCGCCGTAGTTGCGGCAGTCGGTGCCCGAGCTGTCGCGGAAGTCGCCGTCGCCCGGCAGGGACAGCAGCGACGCGGACAGATCGAGTTGTTCCGGCGAGGGCTTACCTCGGGTGAGGTCCAGCGTGAGCTTCTCGGTTTTGAGCGTCGCGTAATTCGCGGTCTGGGACTCGTGCTCGGACACGAGTTCCTCGTGGCTCATCAAACCGATCTGCGTTTGCCGGGGCATCCTGGGCAGCCTTTCGAAGCAGCAAGGTGGGGTGCACGCTCTAGCGTGCCAACACCCGCAACGTTACCCGGCGGTTGCCCGGAATCGGCGGGGTATCAGGGCCAGGATCCGGCTCGCACGCTGCGAAGGTGCGTAGGCCGATCGGTCGAGGACGGGACCCCTGAAATTAAAGGGGACCCCGCGCACCCGGCAGAGCCCGTTGACCCTTGCTGCCTTCCGGCCCTGGGGGAGTTCACAGGATGCTCGCCGCGCGGGATCCGTCGGCCAGTGTAGCGGTAGTTCCGGCTACGAGCGATTCCGGTCTTCGAACAGCAGGTCGGCGGCTCGCGTGAGGACCTCCACACGCGAGCGACCCGCGTGGTCGGCGGCCAGGAAGTGACTGCCGATGGTGGCGCAGAAGGCGAGCAGACTTCGCGCTTCGACCTCGTCTGGATCTTCGCAGAACACGCCGATTGTCTCGCGCAGCAACGCCATTCGCGCATTGTCGACCCGGCGCAGCCGTTCGGCGACGTCGTCGTCGCGGCGGGCCCAGTCGCGGATCGCGAGGTCGATGGGTAGCAGCCGATCGCTGGAGAAAGTGAGCAGCCCGGCCACCCGCGCCTTGGTTTTCGGGTCGAGGGTCGCGACGCGCTCGAGCACCTGATCGGTCGCCTCGTTCTCCCACACGTCGAGCATGGCGGTGAGCAGGGCGTCGCGGTCGGCGAAGTAGCCGTAGAACCCGCCCTTGGTCACGCCGATGCGCTTGGCCAGCGCCTCGATCCGCACCGCGTCGACGCCCGAGGACGCCAGCACGGACAGACCTTCCTCGATCCATCTGGCCCGGGGAGTTCGCGCGGTGCCCACGACGTGTTCCTCCTCATATTCCTCGGCTGCCGCCGCATCGGGTGGCCGGTCCCCGAGTGTACGCAGCCGTATAGTCACCACGCTGACGGCGACGCTGGCTACGATCTATCCGATATCGGCAGCGGGGGGTTCCGGTTCCCCATGACACAGAGGGGGGCCCGATCGTGACCGGCCCGAATCAGCAACCACCCGGCGACGGCGTGCCGCCGTCCGACCCTACCGTCGCATGGTGGGAACGCCCCGGCGAAGGCGCGGGTCAAAGCCCCGCGCAAGCCGACCCGACGGTGCTGCGCGGCAATATCGGCGCGCCGGGTCCGTACACGGCACCGCCCGCGGCCACGCCGTACCAGAGCGGCGCCAACCCCTACACCGCGCCGCCGACGTATCAGAGCGGCGCGAACCAGCAGCCGTTCGCCCAGCAGCAGTTCCCACCGCCCCAGCAGTTCGCGCAGCCGCAAGCGGGCGGATATCAGGCTCCGCAGCCGCAGTGGGGCGCACCGCCGCGGCCGCCCTCCTCGGGCAACAAGACCCTGTGGTGGGTGCTCGGTTCGATCGCGATCGTCGCCGTCCTGGTGATCAGCGGCATCGTCTTCGCGGTGAACAAGGCCACCGACTCACTCGGCCCCGACTCCGACAAGTGGGCGGGCGACTACGAGTTCCAGAAGGGGAAGAACGCCTGCGATCTGGTCGACCTGTCCGTGCTGAACCAGTGGTCGACCACCCGTGAGACGACCACCCACACCGAGCGCGAACCCTACGAGTACATCGGCGGCGGCTCCTACAACTGCGACGCCAAGAACAAGGACTCCGGCCGCAACGCCGACGAGGCCAGTCTGTCGCTGCGGGTCGAGTTCAAATCCGATACCGGCACCGAGTCCGACTACGCCCGCTGGAAGAGCTCCGACACCAGCACCACCGGCAAGGGACACGAGAACGGCCCGGTGAGCGGCCTCGGCACCGAGGCCTACTACGCCAGCGAGCAACAGATCTACGGCTCGATCCCCAACGACTACACCTACATCGTCGCGGCGATCGACAGCAACGTGTCGGTGAAGGTGGAGATCGAGGTGTCCACGATGGGCAGCTACGACCGTGCCGAGATGTCGGCCGCCGCCGAAGCCCAGGTCCGCAAGGCCATGGCCGCTCTGAAGAAGTAGCAGGTCAGACCGGGTCGCCGGGGGCCGGTTTGGCATCGCACCCCTGCGACCCGCTATGCTGCTCCACGGAGGATTCGCCTAGTGGCCTATGGCGCTCGCCTGGAACGCGGGTTGGGTTAACGCCCTCAGGGGTTCAAATCCCCTATCCTCCGCAACAGCAGGGCCCTGATCGGTTCGCCGGTCGGGGCCCTGTTCGTTTAATCGGTGGATCTGTCAGTGGGCTTCCGTAGAGTGAGCCCCGATGGTGCGGGAGACCCCCACCACACCCACATACCGTCGTCGCCGCACCCAATACGAATGTGCGTGCCGACACAGTCAAGTGGGTACCCAGCCTTCGCGCCGGTCCGCAGTTCGGATCGCGCCGGTCGATGCCCGAAGGCGTCGATCGCAAGAAATCAGAAAGTAAAACGAAGTGAATACAGCACCTGAAACGAGCATCGGGCGCGACGCGTCCGGGCCGATCCGGCTGATGCTGCGTGACCACAAAGCCACCACCGGGCCGATCGACGGCGCCTGGTGGCCACGAACCGACCAGCCGATGACCGAGCTGCACCAGTTGGTGACCGCGGTCGGACCGCGGATCGGCAAGCTGGCCAGGCTCGGATTCGACTGGACCGCCAGTGAATCCGATACCGGCACAGCCCACAACGACCAGGCCGCGCGCATCATGCACGTGGTCGGCAGCAACGGCGCCGCGCTCGCGCTGCTGGTCATCCCGGCCGCCACCGAGGCGCCGGCGGCCCGCAGCCAGATGCGGTGGGCAGCGGGCAAACCGCGCATCCAGGACCCAGCGCCCGCCGACACGGCGGCCGACGGGCCTCGCACCCTCGTGCAGATCTGAGCCTCTAGTTCATCGGTCGCTGGTGTAGGTCGGATCGAAGTCACGCGGCGCACCGCGGCGACTCAGCAAGCGGTCGAACCATTCACCCAGGATGACGCCCGCCGCCAGCGCGCAGCCGACACCGAACGCACCGAGGATCTGCCCGAACCCGAGCAGCGTTTCGTCCTCGAGCAGGGCATACAGCCCGCGATACACCTTCAGACCCGGCAGCAGCGGCGTGATTCCCGCCGCCGCGACGACCAGGGGCGGCGTGAGCGCGCGACGTGCCATCAGACCACCGGCGAGACCGATCACGGTGGCCGCTAAGCCCGCGGACACCACCGGCCCGAAGCCGATGTCCTGCGCGCCGAGGTAAGCCATGGTGCCGCCCGCACCACTGAGCCCCGCCGCGAACAGCGCGCGCCGCTCGGCGTAACAGGCCATCGCGAAGGCGATCGCGGCGACGGCACCGGCGATCAGTTTGATCCACAGATACTCGGTGTCGCGGCCCGCGCCGGCCGCGATCTCCGGTACCGCGATGCCCATCATCGTCGAAATTCGCAGTGCCAGACCGATACCGGCGACGATGCCGCCGGTCATCATCACCACTTCGAGCATGCGGGCGGCCGCGGTGATCGGCGCGCCGGTGATGGCGTCCTGCACCGAACCCACCAGCTGCTGACCAGACAGCAGCACCGTGATGCCCGCGGCAACGATCAGCGCGGCATCCGAACGCCAGTGGTCGCTGACCGAGGCGAGTGCGATGGCCGGGACGGTGGCGATGACACCACCGATCATGTGCTGAAAGAACAGCGGCAGACCGAGCTGATGCAGGAATCGGTTCACCACATCGATCACGGCGGTGGTCGCGAAGCTGATCGCGGCCAGCACGAACCCACCACCGAGCAGCACCGCGATGGCCGCCGCCAGCAGCGACCAGCCCGCCGTCGACACCCAGCGCGGATAGGGGTGCCGCGATGAGATCAGCTCGTCGAGGGCGGCGTGCGCCTGGTCGACGGGGACGATCTGGCTGCGGATGCGCCGGGTCAACCGGTCGACCGCGGCCAACCGGGTGAAGTCGAGCGAGCGGTACTTCACCACGCGCATATCGCTGGCCGGTGGCAGCCGTGGCCCGCGGTCGGCCGTGATACGGATGGCGTCGAAGGTGACGTCGATATCGCAGCTGTTCAGGCCGTAGGTCGAGGCGATGAAGCGAACCTGCGCGGAGGTGTCACCGACACCGGTACCGGCCGAGAGCACGACCTCACCCACCCGCACCGCCAGGTCGAGTACCTGAGATACCTCGGCGTCGTCGGCGAGGTCGATCGGTTGCAGCGGGGTGGGCGCGGCGACGATGTTGTCGGCCGTGGCCCGCTGCGACGGCAGCAGGAACGGTCTGCGCAATCGCCACCACCGGCGCAGACCTGGGCGCTCGAGGATCGTGGCGCCGTCGCCTTCCGCCAGGGGGTCCGCACTCATACCTCGACGGTAATGGGGATCGCAGCGCCTTCGCCGACTCGCAATCAGTTCGTCAACGTGTCGGTGGCGGATGCGGCGAGGAGCGCGTGGCGAGGCTCACAGGTGCGCCGTAGGCTCAGATGTCGTCGATCAATCCGGTGCTGTAGGCCGTCGCCGCCAGGTGCTGTAAGCAGCGTGGACCGCATCCGTTGTGCTGAGTCAGCACGAAACGGGCCTGCTGGAGCGAAGAAATGGAAGAATCGGCCACACAGTCGGCATGCGCGGCGCGCCAGTGCTCTTCGTGCAGGCGGATCGCGGCGCGCGATGTCGGCGGGTCTGGTGCGGATGTGTCCAGCAGGGTGTGACGGGAGGGGCAGGCAATGGAGGCGATGACTGTATGAACACCGGGACGGGGAAGGTGATCCAGGAGCGGCGCAGGCTGCTCGGGCTCTCGCAGCCCGCGCTGGCCACCGCGATCGGGGTGAGCTCGCGCCAGATCACCAGGTACGAGTCCGAAGAGCAGTCGCCGACGCTGCCTGTCGCGGTGCGGTTGGCCGACGCGTTGCAGGTCTCGCTGGCGGAGCTGGCCGGCATCGTGGACAACCGCGTCGACCTGGCCGGACGCTGGTGGGCAGCCTGGCAGAAACCGGCGAATCACCCGGACGAGGTCGAGGTAGCGGCGGTGACCATCCGGCACGAGGGCGACCATCTGATGCTCGACTCGGCCGCCGAACCGGCTGTGCCCGTTGCCGATCCGGTCAACCAGGTGCGTGGTGAGATGCGCGTATGGGAGGGCGAGGCGCTCACCGGCTGGATGCGTGGCATGGATATCGCGTTCCCGGTCGGCACGATCTACTACTCGCTGCATCCCCAAGGTGCTCATGCGGTCGGCTCGTGGACGACGAAGTCGGGCCCCGACGGTCTGGTGCGCGGTTGGAGCGTCCTGGCGCGGGAGAAGTCCGACGCCGAGAAGCTGCTGGCGGAGATGTTGCGCACCGACGGCAGCGTCGAGTCGTGGCCGGGTCCTTCGCGCTCGGCCTGAAGCCGCCGCCGGATCTCGGCGACGCTCGGGCGCCCGCGTTCGGCGGGCGGGGTGAGTAGTAGGTAGCGGCTCAGCCCCCCGAACACGAACAGCCCCAGAGCAATCCACAGATACATCTCCATCGGTTCCCCTCCGAACGAGTCAGTGCCTGCACGAGTGGCGCGGTATGGTGGTGGCTGAGCCGCCACGAAAAAGTATGGTCGCCGCCAAGACCTTTTGGACAGCAAAAAGCGTCTACAAACGTCTACAGTTCTCTACGATGGGTCCATGTCCAGTCGGGGCGAGCAGGGGAACGGCGTTGTCGGAGCTCGGTTGCGGCGACTGCGAGAAGAGGCGGGGTTGTCGCTGGCCGCGCTGGCCACTCGCGTTCCGTACAGCCGGGCCGCGCTGGGCCATTACGAAACTGGCACGCGTGCGGCATCTTTCGAGGTAATCGCCTGGTACGAGCGAGTGCACGCACAGTCGGCGCCCGCGCTTCCGGTCACTCGCCGACGAGATCCGCGGGCGGCCGATGCCGCTCTCGTGACGGCGATCGCCGCCGCGCAGCCCGCCGGTCCGCTCATCGAGATCGGGCGACCGCACCAGGGAGACAGCGGAACCGGGTACTTCTGCCCGTTCCGGATCGACGGCGTGATCGAAGGCGAAGCCACCGGAACCGATCCGGCGACAGCTCTGCGGTCGGCACTACTCGCGGTGGGAGCCGAGCTGAATCGACCGGGAAACGAACTCGGCCCCACCCGGATTCGGTGAAATCGGCGGCGCGCGGTGCGATATCCGCCTGCGGATAACGATCAGCGGTGCGCCGCCACAACGGCAGCGAGCGACTCGGTGAGCAGCACCAGGTAACGGTCGGGATCCGCTACGACCAGCGCATCGGAATGCACTGAGAGCGTGATGGTTTCACCGATTCCGTGCACCCCATGGGTCAGATGCATGACGGTGCCGAGAGCCGGAAAGCCGCCGGTGAACAGGACCGGCGCGCCGGCGAAGGCGAGATCGGCCGGGCCTCGGTAGACGCTGGAGACGACGGTGTTGCCGTCGAGCGCGGCGGGAACGGTGTCCAGGTCGGCACGTTCGACATCGCGGATCGCGAGGAAGGACGGCACCACCTCGCCGACTCGACCCTGCGCGGAAAGCAGCGGATTCAGCGCTCGCGTCCGGCGGGCCGCGAGTTCGTCGGCGATGAGATTCGCGCGGATGCGCAGGTCGGGTTCGTTGATATGCAGGTCGATGGACAGCCCGCGGTAGTTGTTGCGGGCGGCGCTCGGCGCGGGAAGTGCCATCGGGAGTGCCGTTCCCAGCCGGTCCGGTCGCTCTCCGCGCTCGGCGAGGTAGTCGGACAGTGCTGACGAGATCGCCGTCAGCGCAACAACAGTGACGGTTATGCCCGGTACGCGCAGGCTGCCTGCATCGACGACCAGCATGCGTACGTGGTGGCCGTCGACACTGGTCGCGGGGTTCAGCACACAGGGCGCGAATCCGGTTGCGGCCGCGGGCACCTCACCCGCGGCGGTCCGGTCCGCCAGTTCACGCTGCGCCAGGTACGCGGCCCGCCCGCGCCATACCGTCGTGGCGAGCTGCCAGGGAAGACGCAGTACTCCAAGCACTCTCGGATCTACCCATCGAGCAATCCATCCACAGGGTTGTCCACAGGAATCCACAGGCTGTGTGAAGATCTGTGCAGGTCCGACCGGGTGATATGCCGAGTTATCCACAGGCACAACAAGTGTGCTGTGGACAACAGCGTCATCGGCACCGAAGAGCGCTCGCGCGATGGCGGCGGCGCGGGTGCCGTCGGCCAGCGCGTGTGACAGTTGCAGCACCACTACGACAACGGGATCCACGGACCGCGGTGCGGCGCGGACGGCCCGGAAAACGTGAACGCGCCAGGGGAACTCGGTCGCGACGACACCGGTTCCCAGGAGTTCGCCCAGATCCGCGAGCAGTTCCCGCCAGGACATGCCGTCCGGCTGGTGGTGCACGAATTGCTGGGACGCGAATTCGGCCGGAACCCACCGCGGATAGCCGAGATTGCCCGGTATGTCCTGTAACCGGATCCGCAGATCCGGAATGCGCGCGGCACGCGCGGCGACGAAAGCGCGGAGGTCGTCTGTCGCGGTATCGGTTTCAGCGAAAGAGTAGAGCAGGAACACATCATTGGCGGTGCGTCGTGACAGCCAGTACATCGTCGCGTCACGCGCGGCCATCGTGGTCATCCGGTCACGATAGCCAAGCCGCCGAGGTCCTGAGAAGGCCCCGAGTCCGCTCGACTCGGGGCCGGTATTGCCCATTCGAGATGCATCTCGCGGCTCAGCCGCGCGCGAACTCTCCCGCGGTGACATCGGCGAGGAACGCTCGCCACTGCCCTGGACCGAAGGCCAGCACGGGTCCGCGGCCGCGGTCCTTGGTGTCGCGAACGGCGATATCGCCGCCGGCGAGAAAGGCCACTTCGACGCAGTTCCCATCGGGTCCGCTGTAGGTGCTCTTCCGCCACACAGCGTCGGTCACATCAACTTCCACGGCACTTGTCTCCTTTGGTTCATCGAGAAGGGGGATAACTCCTGGAATCGTTGAACATTGTCGAAATCCGGCGCGACCGATGAGTTACTTCGTGGCACACAAGGCACTGCCACACGGCGCGCGCAACCGACCGGCACGAACCAGCGCATCGAGGCGTTTCTGCCTCCGGGGGCTGCCCCCGCGGAAGAAACACTAGCAGGTCTTCCGCAATGTTGCGGAAGAGAATTTGCTTTCCCATATCGTTTTGCCAAGCTTGCGAAGCTTCACGTTTGCGGGGGCATTGCCAGCCCGCTTACCCATTCCCGATCCGGTTGACACATCTTGATTTACCTCCATGTGATTAGTCCGTGATACGTCAATTTCTCAAGTGCCACATCTGCCACATGAGCACCATCGGGGGTAGGCGTGGATCATGGGGGAATGATCTCCCGTGACCGTGACACCGCAGGTCGTGCCCGTAACGACCGCCCCCGCGACCGACTCGGCCGACCGCTGCCGCCCGGCAGTGCCGGAGTCGCCCGAATTCCCGACGACCTCGAGCTCGGACCCCAGCAAACTCTCACCTTCGCTCAGCAACTGCTGGACGACGGATTGGCATTCAATGCCCACGAGGTATTGGAGGCAGCATGGAAGAACGGACCGGTTGCCGAACGGATGCTCTGGCAGGGGTTGGCCCAATACGCCGTCGGCCTCACCCACATCCAGCGTGGCAACGCCAAGGGCGCAGGTACGCTGCTGCGCCGCGCGAGTGAGCGGCTCGGGTCCTATCCGGCGAATGCCCAGCACCACGATGTGGACCTGGCCGGGCTGATCGCGCACGCACAGGAGCTGCTCGACGCGCTCGATACCGGTGAGCCCGTCACCGAGGAGCGGCTGCGCACGCGACTGTGCCGGACACCCGCCTAGAATCCAGGGGTGCCGACGAGTCCGCCGACCAGCCACGGCGCGCCTGCGAGCTCCGGCGCGACCGGTGACGGCTCGCGCGGCGGAGCGGGGCGGTACGCCCCCAGCCCGTCGGGCGAACTGCATGTGGGGAATCTGCGTACGGCAGTGCTGGCCTGGCTGTTCGCGCGAACTTCGGGCCGGAAGTTCCTGCTTCGCGTCGACGACCTCGACCGCGTCCGCCCCGGTGCCGCGCAACGACAGCTCGACGACCTCGCCGCGATCGGCATCGACTGGGACGGCCCCGTGGTCTACCAATCCGAACGGCTGTCGCGCTACGCGGCCGCGGTCGCGCAATTGACCGCCGCTGGGCGCACCTATGAATGTTTCTGCACCAGAAGAGAAATCCAGCAGGCTGCCACCGCCCCACACGGGCCGATGGGCGCCTACCCCGGCACCTGTCGTGACCTGAGCGAGGCCGACCGCGCCGCCCGGCGAGCCGAAGGTCGCGTCGGCGCAGTGCGTTTGCGTGCCGACGTGACCGAATACGAGTTCACCGATCTACTGCACGGCCGATATCGGGGCGCCGTCGACGATTTGGTGCTGCGCCGCGGCGACGGTATTCCCGCCTATAACCTCACCGTCGTGGTCGACGATGCCGCACAAGGCGTTGACCAGGTAGTTCGCGGTGACGATCTGCTGGCGTCCACCCCACGCCAGGCCTATCTGGCGCACCTGCTCGGACTCGCCGTGCCGACCTACGCCCATGTACCGCTCGTGCTCAATCAGGAGGGCAAGCGGCTGGCAAAACGTGATGGGGCCGTGAGCCTTTCGGATCAGCGCGCCTTGGGGAACACGCCCGAGGACGTGGTGGCGGCGATCGCGGATTCACTCGGGTATTCCGCACGGACGACTGCCGAGCTACGCGAAGTTTTCGACCCCGCCCGCATCCCTGAGAAACCGTGGATACTCGAGCCTATCGGGTTGTTCCGACCAGAGGGATGTCCGTAACGTACGCATCGACCGATCTAGAAGATCAAAACGAGGACTGAGAATATGACCAGCGGTGGTTACGACCCCAACCAGTACCCGCAGGGCGGTCAGCCCGGCGGCTACGGCCAGGACCCCTACGGCCAGCAGCAGCCGCAGCCGGGCTACGGACAGCAGCAGCCGTACGGCCAGCCCGGACACGGTGGCGCACCCCAGCCCGGTTACGGCCAGCCGGATCCCTACGGCCAGCAGCAGCCGGCCTACGGGCAGGACCCGTACGGTCAGCAGCAGGGCTACCCGCAGCAGGGCCAGTACGGTCAGCAGCAGCCCTTCGGCGGCGTGCAGCCTGCCGATCTGGGGATCCGGATCGGTGCGCGAATCATCGATCAGCTGATCGTCGGCATCCCGCTCTCGATCGTGGTCGCGCTCATTCTCGGCAGCGGCAACGGCTTCCAGATCGTCGGCGGAGCGCTCATCTCGCTGGCTGCCTACGGCTACTTCGTGGCCATGGAGGTCACGCAGCAGGGCCAGACGCTGGGCAAGAAGATCCTCGGCCTGCGGGTGCTCGCGCCCGGCGGCGCACCGGCGCTGACGCCGGAGCAGTCGCTCAAGCGCAACCTGTTCGTGGTGGTCGGCGCGATCCCGTGCCTCGGCTCGCTGATCACGCTCGGCCTGACCATCTACATCATGGTCACCATCTCGCAGGACCCGAACAAGCAGGGCTGGCACGACAAGTTCGCCGGCGGCACGCAGGTCGTCAAGGGCTGATTCCCGTACCTGACGAAAACAACAGGGGCGCTTCCGGATTCCGGAAGCGCCCCTGTTCGTTGTTCAGGTCAGTAGGTCGATGAGTCGGCGCTGATGCCGACTATGACGATGAAGACGACGTAGAGAACCCAGCCCACGATCGCGAGGACGCCGATCCAGATGCCGGCCTGGGCCATGCCCTTGCCCTCGCCTCCGCGTTCCTTGATCTGATTCAGCGCCATCACCCCGAGGATGATGCCGACGATCGAGCCGACGCAGGTGCACAGCCCGACCAGCGAGGCGACGAGCGCGCCGATCGCGAGACCGTTGGTGCCCTGCGGCTGCGGGTACTGCTGCCCGTACGGCTGGTAGGCACCCGCGGCCGGATACGCGCCGTAGGCGGGCGGCTGCCCGTAAACCGGCGGCTGCTGCGGATACTGCGGCTGGCTCGGCTGCTGGTACTGCGGCTGCGACGGTGGCTGCTGCGGGTACTGCGGCTGCGAGGGAGGCGGCGCCGGTTGCTGGGGATACTGCGGCGACGACGGGTAATTGGAAGGCTGCGACGGCTGGGCGGTGGGATGCTGCGGCACCGAACCCGGCGCGCCGGACTCCGGCGACACGCCAGAGCCGCCGTATTGCTTCCACCACTCGTCGGAATCGCCGGGATTCGTCATAACGACAGCGTATTCCACAACCGCCCACTGTGAGGCATCGCTTCCTTGGGAGAATAGTGGCTGTGACTGATACGAACTCGCTCGACAAACCTGCCCAATCTGGGCACCCCGCGCCGGAACATGCGGCATTCGCCCAGGTTGCGCGGGGGTTCTATCCGGTAATCGTCGCTCTCTTCACCGCGACGCTGATCATCTCCAATATCTGCGCCACCAAGGGTGTGGAGTTCTTCACCGACAGCTCGGTGATGCTCGGCCCGATCCAGATCCTGCCGATCGCGACCGACGGCGCCTTCTTCCTGTTCCCGCTGGCCTACATCCTCGGCGACGTGCTCAGCGAGGTCTACGGCTTCCGCGCCACCCGCCACGCCATCTACACCGGTTTCGCCGCGCTGCTGTTGACCGTCGGTTGCTTCTACGTGGCCATCCAGCTCCCGCCCGCCGGCTTCTACGAAAACCAGGAAGCCTTCCGCACCGTCCTCGGCACCACCCCCCAACTGGTGCTCGCAGGCCTCGCAGGCTACTTCGTCGGCCAGCTCCTGAACTCGGCCACCCTGGTGCTGATCAAGGAACGCACCAAGGAAAAGCACCTGTGGGCCCGCTTGATCGGCTCCACCGTCGTAGGCGAGTTCGCCGACACCCTCATCTTCTGCTCGATCGCCGCCACCGCCATCGGCATCAACACCTGGCAATCGTTCATCAACTACGTCATCGTCGGCTTCCTGTGGAAGACCCTCTGCGAGGTGCTCGTCATGCCGATCACCTACCGCGTAATCGCCATCCTCAAGAAAACCGAACCCACCTACGCCCCGGCCAAGGCCGACGCACTCCACGATTAGTTCGCGGCGAGGCGGCGGATCGGGCGAGATCCGCCGCCTACTCCCCCGGCACCTTGATCCGGCCCCGCCACTGGCCGAGAAATTCCTTCTTGAACTCGTCGAAGTACCCACCCTCGATGCTGGCCCTGATCCGGTCGACGAGCCGAATCGTGAAGCGCTCGTTGTGAATCGTGCACAACGTCGCCGACAACATCTCCTTGGCCTTGAACAGGTGATGCAGGTAGGCACGGGTGTAGTGGGCGCAGGTGTAGCAGTCGCACGTCTCATCGATCGGCGTGAAGTCCCGCCGAAACCGAGCGGTGTTGATGTTGAACCGCCCCTCGTCGACATAGATCGCCGCATTCCGCGCCACCCGAGACGGATTCACACAGTCGAACGTGTCCGCCCCGTTCTCGATCGCCGTGAACATGTCCTCCGGCTCACTGATCCCCAGCATGTGGCGCGGCTTCGCCTCGGGCAGCTCATCACAACACCACCCCACGATCGTCCCGAGATTGTGCTTCTCGAGCGCCCCGCCGATCCCGTACCCGTCGAATTCCGTACCACCACTCCCCCGGATCGACTCCAGCTCACGACAAGCCTTGCGCCGCAGATCTTCGTACTGCGCACCCTGGATCACCGCGAACAACGCCTGATACGGCCGATGACTGCGCACCGCGGTGAGTCGTTCGTGTTCGTCGATGCACCGCTGCGCCCACTCGTGCGTACGCTGCAGTGACTTCTCTTGATAGCCACGGGTATTCATCAACGTGGTCAACTCGTCGAAGGCGAACATGATGTCGGCGCCGAGTTCGTGCTGGATCCCCATCGACACCTCGGGCGTGAAACGGTGCTTCGAACCATCCAGGTGCGAACGGAAGGTGACCCCGTCGTCGTCTACGGTGGCCAGCCGCTCCTTGCCCGCCGCGATCACCTGATCGGACCGGATATCCACGGCCTCCATGGCAAGGACCTTCTTGAACCCGACCCCCAGCGACATCACCTGGAACCCGCCACTGTCGGTGAAGGTGGGCCCCGGCCAGTTCATGAACTTCCCGAGCCCGCCCGCCTCGTCGACCACGTCGGCGCCGGGCTGCAAGTACAGGTGGTAGGCGTTGGCCAGCAGCGCCTGTGCCCCGATCTCTGCCATCGTCTCTGGCAGCACTGCCTTCACCGAAGCCTTGGTCCCCACCGGAATGAAAGCGGGCGTGGCGATCTCGCCGTGCGGGGTCGAGATCACCCCGGTCCGGCCATGCCGACCCCCGTCGAGACGGGTGCCTACTTCGAAGGAGAACTCGCTACTATCGGCCACCGCACCATCGTGCCAGGGCCACGATGGTGCGTCTGAACTGGGCGTTGTATTACTGAGCCGCCGCGAACTGGGCGTTGTACAGGTCGTAGTACGGTCCGCGCTCGGCGAGCAGCCGCTCGTGCGTGCCGTGTTCGACGATGCGTCCCTTGTCCATCACCACGATCAGGTCCGCGTCCCGAATCGTCGAAAGCCGATGGGCGATCACGAAACTGGTGCGATCGCGACGCAGCGCTGCGGTGGCGTGCTGGACCAGCGACTCGGTCCGGGTGTCGACCGAGCTGGTCGCCTCGTCCAGGATCAGGATCGACGGCTTGGCCAGGAACGCGCGGGCGATCGTGATCAGCTGCTTCTCACCCGCGCTCACCCCGCCACCCTCTTCGTCGATGATCGTGTCGTAGCCGTTGGGCAGCGAGTGCACGAACCGGTCGACGTAGGCCGCCCTGGCCGCGGCCTGGATATCGGCTTCCGATGCCGTCGGGTTGCCGTAGGCGATGTTCTCGCGGATGGTGCCCTTGAACAGCCAGGTGTCCTGCAGCACCATGCCGATCCGCGAGCGCAGGTGGTCGCGGGTGATCGTGGTGATGTCGACGTCGTCGATCGCGATGGTGCCCGCGTCGAGTTCGTAGAAGCGCATCAGCAGATTCACCAGTGTGGTCTTACCCGCGCCGGTCGGGCCGACGATCGCGACCACATGACCGGGGTCGGCGACCAGCGAGAGCCGCTCGATGACCGGGGTTTCCGGGTCGTAGCCGAAGGACACCGCCTCGAACTCCACCCGCCCGCGATCCACCGGACGCGCGATCTCCACGATCGGATCGGGGCTCTGTTCCTCGGCGTCGAGGATCTCGAAGATCCGCTCCGCCGAGGCGACACCGGACTGCAGCAGATTCGCCATCGCGCCGATCTGGGTGAGCGGCTGACTGAACTGACGCGAGTACTGGATGAACGCCTGCACCTCGCCGAGCGACAGGTTGCCGGTGGCCACCCGCAGCCCGCCGACCAACGCGATGAACACGAAGTTCACGTTCCCGAGGAACATGATGGCCGGCATGATCAGGCCGGAGATGAACTGCGCCTTGAAGCTCGCGTCGTAGAGCTTGTGGTTGCGCTTGTCGAACTCCTCGCCGACCTCGCGGCCGCGACCGAACGCAGTGATGATCTCGTGACCGGTGTAGGCCTCTTCCACCGAGGAGTTCACCTCGCCGGTGAACTTCCACTGGTTGACGAAGTGCGGCTTGGATCGCTTGGCGATCTGCGCGGTGACCACGATCGCGGCGGGCACGGTGAGCAGCGCGATCAGCGCCAGCAGCGGCGAGATCCAGAACATCATGATCAGGATGCCGACCACGGTGAACAGCGAGACCAGCAGCTGGCTCATCGTCTGCTGCAGGCTCTGCGAGACATTGTCGACGTCGTTGGTGACGCGGCTGAGCACGTCGCCACGGGGCGCGGTGTCGAAGTAGCGCAGCGGCAAGCGGTGCAGCTTCTGCTCCACCTCGTCGCGCAGTCGCTTCACGGTCCGGTTGATGGCGATATTGAGCAGGTAACCCTGCAGCCAGCCGAAAACCGAGGCGGCCACGTACAGGGCGAGCACGAGCATCAGCACGCGGCCGACGGCGTCGAAGTCGATGCCGGTACCGGGGATCACATCCATCGCCGAGAGCATGTCGGCGCGGGTGGTCTCGCCCTGCCTGCGCAGCAGCTCGACGGTCTCGTCCTTGGTGAGACCGGGCGCGAGCTGTTTACCGACGAAGCCGTCGAACACCAGGTTCGTCGCCTTGCCGAGCAGGTACGGGCCCAGCGTATTGAGCACGACGGAGGTGATCACCAACGCGACGATCACACCGACCGTGAACTTCTCGGGAGCCAGCCTGCTCACCAGTCGCTTCAGCGACGGCTTGAACGACTTGGCCTTCGTGCCCGGTGCTCCGGGAACGGGTGCGCCTGGCCTCATCGGGCTTCCTCCACGCTCAGCTGGGACTCGACGATCTCGCGATACTCCGAGCAGCGCTGCATCAAGTGGTCATGGGTGCCGATGCCCGCCATCGCACCGTCTTCGAGGACGACGATCTGGTCGGCGTCGCGAATGGTCTGAATCCGCTGGGCCACGATGATCACCGACGCGTCGGCGGTCTCGGGCTTCAGCGCGGCGCGCAGCCGGGCGTCGGTGGCGACATCGAGTGCGGAGAACGAATCGTCGAACAGGAAGATGCGTGGCTTGCGCACCAGCGCGCGGGCGATACACAGCCGCTGCCGCTGACCACCCGACACCGTGGTGCCGCCCTGGGCCACCGGAGTGTCGAGACCCTGCGGCATCTCACGCACGAAATCGGCCGCCTGGGCGACCTCGAGCGCGTGCCAGAGTTCGTCGTCGGTGGCATCGGGCTTGCCGTAGCGCAGATTGGTCGCGATGGTGCCGGAGAACAGGTACGCCTTCTGCGGCACCAATCCGATTCCACCGCGCAGCAACTCGAGGTCGAGGTGACGCACGTCGGTGCCGCCGACGTAGACCGCGCCGTCGGTGACGTCGATCAGGCGTGGGATCAGGTTGATCAGCGTGGTCTTGCCCGAACCTGTCGAACCGACGATGGCAGTGGTGGTGCCCGGCGTTGCCTCGAAGCGAATGCCGCGCAGCACCGGCTTCTCCGCACCGGGGAACGCGAACTCCGCGAACTGCATATCGACGGTGGCCGGGTCGCCCTTGAACGACTGCGGCAGCCGCGGCGGACGGACCGACGACTCGGTCTCGAGCACCGCCCCGATCCGATCGGCGGAGACGGCCGCACGCGGGGCCATCATCGCCAGGAACGAGGCCATCATGACTGCCATCAGGATCTGCATGACGTAGGACAGCATGGCGGTGAGCGAGCCGATCTGCATCGTGCCGTTGTCCACGTGGTGCCCGCCGAACCAGATCACCCCGACCGCGGTCAGATTGCTGATCAACATCACCGTCGGGAACATCAACGCCATGAGCTTGCCGACCCGCAGCGAGGCGTCGGTGAGTGCGGTGTTGGCCATCCCGAAACGCCAGATCTCCTGACGCTCACGAACGAACGCGCGCACCACCCTGATGCCGGTGATCTGCTCACGCAGCACCCGGTTGACCCCGTCGATGCGTTCCTGCATCTGCCGGAAGCCCGGCACCATCCTGGCCACGATCGTGCCCATCGCAATGGCCAGCGCGGGCACCGCGATCAACAGCAACCACGACAGCCCGAGGTCTTCGCGCAGCGCCATGATGACGCCACCGATACACATGATCGGGGCCATCACCAGGATCGTCACCGACATCACGATGAGCAGCTGGACCTGCTGGATGTCGTTGGTGGAGCGGGTGATCAGCGAGGGCGCGCCGAACATCCCGACCTCCCTGGCCGAGAACGTCTCCACCCGGTGCAGCACGCCACCGCGCATATCCCGACCCGCGCCCATCGCCGCCTGCGCGCCGAAGTACACCGAGGCCGCCGAGGCCACGATCTGCACGCAGCTCACGGCGAGCATCCACAGACCGGTGGTCCAGATGAATCCGATGTCGCCCTTGGTGACACCGTCGTCGATCAGGTCGGCATTGAGGCTGGGCAGGTACAGCATCGCGATGACCGAGATCAGCTGTAGGACGAGCACCGCCGCCAATTGGGGCCGGTAGGGGGCGAGGTATGTCCTCAGCAGGGTGATCAACATGATGGATCGAAGGCTACCCCGCGCTGGTCACCGACGCCCCGCACTTTTACCCACCCTGTGGATAACTCCGCGCCTGTGGATAACTCTAGGTTCCGGCAGGTGTGCGCGGTTCGCGCCGTGCCCATGCGCCCGGGTCAGCGACCAATTCGCCGATGAAACCGGGCAGTCGGTCGGCAGCGATGTCGGCGATCGAGACGTTCTCCAGCACCGCGCGGATATTGACCCGCAGCGCGATCCACACCTGCTGCAACGGTTCCGCCGCACCGGGATAACGCACGTCCTCCGGCCGCTGCCCGCGCACCGACGCCAGCGGCGATTCCACCGCGCGGATCACATCGGCCACCGAGATCTCCGTCGCGGGCCGACCGAGGCGATACCCGCCGTCGGGCCCGCGCCTGCTCAGGACGAGCTCGGCGCGACGCAGCTCGGCCAGTACCGTCTCGAGCACCTTCGGCGGGATCTGCGCGGCGGCGGCGATGGCCTCGGACTTGACGACTCCGTCGGCCGCGGCGAGCTCGAGCAGCGTTCGCACCGCGAAATCGACTCTGGCGGTGATATGCACGGTTCGAACTTACGCGGTGCCGCATGCGGTGAGCACACAGGTGGCCGCGTCCAGAAGGGTCTTCTCGACGAGCTCGTCGGTGGCGCCCGGTGCCAGTTCCGACGACAACAGCGCCACCCCGAGCACCTCGATGGCCGCGGAGGCACGCAGCATCGAAGCCTGGGACGGGTCGGGCCCGGCCAGCCACAGCCGCAGCTCACGGGTGGGTTCCATCAGATCGGGGTAGCGGTCGGCGATCGCGTTGACGATGGCCGCCGTATCGCGCACGCAGAGCGCGCCCGCGTCGCGGTGGCGGATCATGCCGCGCAGATAGGTGCGCAGGACCGCACGGATACCCTCGTCGTCGTAGGGGACGGCCTCGATGTCCTCGACGATGTCGCGCATGTGATCGATGATCGGGTCGATGATCGCGAGGAGCAGATCGAGCTTCGAGGCGTAGTGGTAGTAGAGCGAAGCCTTCGTGATTCCCACCACATCCGCCACCTCGCGCAGGCTCGTCTGCTCGAAACCTTTGGCGGCGAAAAGCTGAACCGCGGCGTCGCGGATCGCCTGTTTAGTGCCTCCACCTGCGGTGACGGCGTCGGCGATGTCTCGGGCGGGCATGGCGGCAATCCTCCCATGATTCGGTGTGACGGATCCGGCGCCCCCAAAATTGAGGTTGCTCCTCCACTTATCCACTAGGTAGTCTACCTACCGCACGGTAGGCAGAAAACGATGTTGTGGAGGCGGGTCCCGCAGGGGTGGCCCGCGAGTGCTGTCTACGAGCCATGCCCCCACCCGTTCTTCGCGCTAGGAGCACCCGCGTGTCCGTATACCTGTACCGATGGGGAAAGTTCGCTTTCCGCCGTAAATGGATCGTGTTGCCGGTCTGGCTACTGCTGTTCGTGCTGCTCGGCGGCCTCGGCGCCACACTGGCCAAGCCGATGAGCAACGACTTCAGCATGCCCTCGCTCCCGTCGGCCCGCGCCAACGAGATCCTCGACAAGCACTTCCCCGGCATGTCCGAACAGTTCAAGTTCGACGCCGTGTCCGGCACCTACGTGATCGGCGCGCCGGCGGGTCAGAAGCTGACCGACCCGGCCAACCGCGCCGCGATCGACGCGTTCATCGCCAAGCTCGGCGAACTCGACATCGTCGATCACGAGAAGCCGCTGATGAGCCCGATCGAGCTCACCGACAAGATGGGCTGCCTCGACAACGCCGATCCGTCGAAGTGCTCGTCGGCCCCGCTCAATGTGCTGAGCGAGACCGCACCCGGCACCGTCGGCGTGCTCAGCGTCCCGTTCACCATCAAGGCCGTCACCGACGTGACCGACGCCGAGCGCGACGCCGCCTTCGAGGTCGGCGCCGAAGCCCGCAACGCGGGTCTCACCGTCGAGCTCAGCGGCTCGATCGCGATGAAGCAGGAACAGCCGAGCGGCAAGTCCGAACTGATCGGCATGGCGGTCGCGCTGATCGTGATGGTGGTGGCCTTCGGCGCCATCGTCGCCGCGGTCGTGCCGATCGTCACCGCGATCGTCGGCCTCGGTGCCGCGACCTCGGTGATCATGCTGGGTACCTCGGTGATGGAAGTGCCGAGCTTCACCACCTTCCTGGCCTCGATGATCGGTATCGCGCTCTCGATCGACTACGCGCTGTTCATCGTCTCCCGGTACAAACACGAACTGGCCGTGCGTGATTCGGCCGAGGAAGCCGCCGGTACCGCGCTCGGCACCGCCGGTTCGGCCGTGGTGTTCGCCGGTCTCACCGTCATCATCGCGCTCGGCGCGCTCGGCATCGTCGGCGTGGAGTTCCTGACCTTCATGGGTCTCGGTGGCGCCATCGCCGCCGCGTTCGCCGTGCTCACCGCGGTCACCCTGATGCCCGCGCTGATGGGCGCCTTCGGCAAGTACCTGTTCAAGCCGAAGCTCCCGCTCGTGGCACAGCACGACCCCGAGGACGAAACCTCGGTCACCAACGGCCAGCGCTTCGCCAAGCTGATCGCCAAGGCGCCGTGGGTCGCGTTGGTCCTGTCGGTGGTCGTGCTGGGCGCGCTCGCCGCACCCGCCGCCGGCCTGAACCTCGGCCTGCCCGGTGACGACAGCATGCCGAAGACCTCCACCATCCGTAAGGCCTACGACCTGCGGACCGAAGGTTTCGGTGAAGGCAGCAACGGCGTGCTGATGGTCGTCGCCGACCTGAGTGCGACGCCGGAGGGCCAGCGTGAGGCCGCGGTCACCGCACTGCGCGACAAGCTCGACTCCTACGACGGCATGGATTACGTCACCGAGCCGCAGTGGAGCGAGGACAAGCAGGGCGCCATGCTCAACGGTGTCCCGAAGTCGGGCCCGAACAACCAGGACACCAAGGATCTGGTCGCCGAAGCGCGTGGCGCGGAAGCGGATCTGAACGCGCAGTACGGTATGGCATACGGCATCACCGGCACCACCGCCATCTACGCCGATGTCGACCACGTCCTGCTCAGCAAGATCGTGCCGTACCTGGCGATCGTGGCCGGTGCCGCGTTCATCCTGCTGATCCTGGTGTTCCGCTCGATTCTGGTTCCGCTCACCGCGGCGCTGGGCTTCCTGTTGTCGATGGCGGCCACCTTCGGTGCGACGGTGCTGATCTTCCAGGAGGGCGCGTTCGGCCTGATCTCGGATCCGCAACCGCTGGTCAGCTTCCTGCCGATCATGTTGATCGGCTTGGTGTTCGGCCTGGCGATGGACTATCAGGTGTTCCTGGTGACCCGCATGCGCGAGGAATTCGTGCACGGTAAATCACCCAAGGACGCGATGGTCTCCGGGTACCACCACGGTGCCCGCGTGGTGACCTCGGCCGCGATCATCATGATCTCGGTGTTCGGTTCCTTCATCATGGAAACCGACGTCACCGCGAAGTCGTTCGGTTTCGCGCTGGCCGCCGGTGTGGCGATCGACGCGTTCATCGTCCGCATGGTCGTGGTCCCCGCGCTGCTGGTGATCATGGGCAAGTGGGCGTGGTGGATGCCGAAGTGGCTCGAGCGCATCGTGCCCGATATCGACGTCGAAGGTGCCAAGCTCGAGGAGCTGCGCGCCGAGAGCGCCGTCACGGTGAAGCACCCGGTTTCGGTCGGCTGACCCTGACAAAACCGCACGGCCCCGCAATCCGCTACCGGATTGCGGGGCCGTGTTGTTTCGGCATCCGCGCTGGAACGGTGCTTGATATCGAGGTTGCTGGGCAGCAGACTCAGGGCTAGTTCGACCGGCTACACCTCCGATCCGCGCTCTGCACCGATCCACGAGGAGAAGAACCGTGTCCATCTATCTCTACCGGTGGGGCAAGCTGGCCTTTCGCCGCAAATGGATTGTGCTGCCCGTCTGGTTGCTGTTCTTCATGGTGCTCGCGGGACTGGGTTCCTCGCTGCAGAAGCCGATGACCGACGACTTCTCCATGCCGAACCTGCCGTCGGAACGGGCCACCGAAATCCTCGACAAGCACTTCCCCGGCATGTCGGAGGCCTTCGCTTTCGACGCGGTGACCGGCACCTACGTCGTCGGGGCGCCCGCGGGCCAGAAGCTCACCGACCCGGCCAACCGGGCCGCGCTCGACGGGCTGATCGCCAACCTGGAGCAACTCGACATCGTCGACCACGCGAAGCCGATCGAGAATCCGATCACCGCCACCGAGGAAATGGGCTGCCTCACCGGGCAACCCGATCCGTCCACCTGCAGTGGCGCACCACTGAACGTGCTGAACAAGACCGAACCCGACACCGTCGCGTTCTTCAGCGTCCCGTTCACGATCACCGACTTCGCCGACATCACCGCCACCGAACGCGAGGCCGCCTACAACGCGGGCGATTCCGCGCGCGCGGCCGGGCTGACGGTCGAGATCAGCGGCACCATCGCGATGGAACAGGAGATGCCGAGCGGCAAATCCGAAATGATCGGTATGGCCGTGGCACTGGTGGTGATGATCGTGGCGTTCGGCGCGATCGTGGCCGCGTTCGTGCCGATCATCACCGCGATCGTCGGGCTCGGCGCGGCGACTTCGCTGATTTTCCTGTCGACCTCGGTGCTGTCGGTGCCGAGCTTCACCACCTTCCTGGCCTCGATGATCGGCATCGCGCTCTCGATCGACTACGCGCTGTTCATCGTCTCGCGGTACAAACACGAACTGGCGGTACAGGATTCCGCCGAGGAAGCGGCCGGTACCGCGCTGGGCACGGCGGGTTCGGCGGTGGTGTTCGCCGGGCTCACCGTCATCATCGCGCTGGTCGGGCTGAGCATCGTCGGGGTCAGGTTCCTGACGTTCATGGGTCTGGGTGGCGCCATCGCGGCCGCGTTCGCCGTGCTCACCGCCATCACGCTGATGCCGGCGCTGCTCGGTGCATTCGGCAAGGCACTGTTCAAGCCGAAGCTGCCGCTGATCGCCCAGCACGATCCCGAGGACGACAGTGTCGTCACCAACGGCACCCGCGTGGCCAGGGTGATCGCCAAGTTCCCCGCGATCACGATGCTCCTGGCCATCGTGGTGCTCGGCCTGCTCGCCGCACCGGCGCTGAACCTGAACCTCGGGCTGCCCGGCGAGGACAGCCTGCCCAAGTCGACGACCGTTCGTAAGGCCTATGACCTGCGCACCGAGGGTTTCGGCGAGGGCAGCAACGGCGTGCTCCAGGTGGCCGTAGACCTCAGCGAAACCCCGGCCGACCAGCGTCCGGCGGCGCTCGACGCCTTGCGCGCGAAGCTGCAGTCCTATCCCGACATGGAGCTGGTCACCGATCCGCAGATGAGCGAGGACGGTGCGGGCGCGCTGATCAACGGCATCCCCAAGACCGGCCCCAACGCCCAGTCGACCAAGGACCTGGTCGAGTCGGCGCGCGATGCCGAATCCGATCTGAACGAGCAGTACAAGATGTCCTACGGCATCACCGGAACCACCGCGATCTACGCCGATATCGACCACGTGCTGCTCAGCAAGATCGTCCCGTACATGGCTATCGTGGCCGGTGCGGCATTCATCCTGCTGATCCTGGTGTTCCGCTCGATTCTGGTTCCGCTCACCGCGGCGCTGGGCTTCCTGTTGTCGATGGCCGCGACCTTCGGTGCGACCGTGCTGATCTTCCAGGAGGGCAAGTTCGGGCTGATCCAGGATCCCCATCCGCTGGTCAGCTTCCTGCCGATCATGTTGATCGGCTTGGTGTTCGGCCTGGCGATGGACTATCAGGTGTTCCTGGTGACCCGCATGCGCGAGGAGTACGTGCACGGCGCCGATCCCACCGAGGCGGTGATCAAGGGCTATCACCACGGTGCGCGCGTGGTGACCTCGGCGGCGATCATCATGATCTCGGTGTTCGGTTCGTTCCTGCTGGAATCCGATGTCACAGCCAAGTCGATGGGCTTCGCGCTGGCGGCAGGCGTGGCCTTGGACGCGTTCGTCGTCCGGATGGTGCTCATTCCCGCTTTGCTTGTGCTGCTGGGCAAATGGGCGTGGTGGATGCCGAAGTGGCTCGAGCGCATCGTCCCCGATATCGACATCGAGGGCTCGCGGCTGCGCGAGGTCCAGGCCGAACAACGGAAGGTCGACGCGCCACTACCGCAAGGCTGAGCAGCGATGGCCGGGGAGCTCTGGTTCCCCGGCCATTTCGCTACTGACTCGGCTGCGGCACTTGACATTCGGTGACGCGCGGATTGAGCCCGATGTAGTTCGCGGGCCCCGCCGCGGCGGTGACCGCGATGGTCGCCCATTCCGCGCATTGTTTGGGCAGGTGAGCGAAGTGGTGCCGCTGACCAGCAGCGAGCAACCCGACGGCGATCCAGCCGAGCACGACCAGAACCATAAGTTTTCCCCCGAGCCCGATCCCGGACTTCGCGGGTGGCG
Source organism: Nocardia sp. FBN12 (assembly GCF_054031145.1). NCBI lineage: Bacteria > Bacillati > Actinomycetota > Actinomycetes > Mycobacteriales > Nocardiaceae > Nocardia > Nocardia sp. FBN12. The sequence goes on along the minus strand of NZ_CM132926.1, from coordinate 6,255,884 downwards.
GCTGTCGCCCGCGCATAATCATCGTTCCTTCCCGGATTCGGTGTAACCCAGTCTATTACGCGAGGAATACACCGCAGGTCGGACGAGGTGAATACCCGACGACAGATCGTGCCGCTACCGGGTGGTCCGCGCTCTCCCGCACTGTGGCTTCCGGCTTTCCGGCCGAGCCGCGGCAGGCGGGCGGATGCCGTGCCTGATCGCGTTGGCGGTGTGGATTCCGATGGCGAAGTCCTTCAGCTGCTTCAACATATCTCCATGGTCTGACTTCCGCGTCACCGGGAGAAGTGGCATAGATGACGACTATCGCTAAGATTTAGACATGAGTTCTGTCTCCGTGCTGGCATACGACGGGATGACGGCGTTCGAAACCGGCATCGTGATCGAAGTCTTCGGCCTGACCTGGCCCGATATCGACGAGCCGTGGTACGAGCTGAAGATCTGCACCGAAACGCCCGACCCGATCCGGGTGATCGGTGGCGCCACCATGACCAGCCCGTACGGTCTCGCGGAATTCGCCGCCGCCGATACGGTCGTCGTCCCGAGCGTCGCCGACCCGCGCGCGCAGACCTCGCCGGAGCTGATCGACGCGCTTCGCTCGGCACACCGCAACGGCTCCCGGATCGTGTCGATCTGCTCGGGCGCCTTCGCGCTCGCCGCCGCGGGTCTACTCGACGGCCGCCGAGCCACCACCCACTGGCGCTACGCCGACCTGCTGCGCGAGCGCTACCCCTTGGTCGAGGTCGACCCCGAACCCCTCTACACCGACGAGGGCGACATCCTGACCAGCGCCGGCTGCGCCGCCGGCCTCGACCTCGCACTTCACCTGGTCCGCAACGACCTCGGCTCCGCCGTCGCCAACGCGGTCGCCCGCCGCCTCGTCATCCAGCCCCATCGCGCCGGCGGCCAAGCCCAATACATCGAATCCCCCATGCCACCCGAGCCCCTAGACGCCCCCATCGCCCGCAGTCTCTCCTGGGCCCTCGAACACCTCGCCGACCCGATCGGCATCCCCGACCTGGCCAGAGTCGCGGGCCTGTCACCGCGCACCTACCTACGCCATTTCGTCCGCGAAACCGGCGTGACGCCGAGCAAATGGCTGATCGCCCAACGCATCCAAGCCGCCCTGGCCATGCTCGAAACCGGCGACGCCCCGATCGAGGAGATCGCCACCGCATCAGGTTTCGCCACCCCGGTCACCTTCCGCCACCACTTCACCCGGGCAGTCCGCACCTCACCGTCGTCCTACCGCCGCTCTTTCCAGACAAGAAAAAGCCCCCCACCTGCGTGAACAAGTGAGGGGCTCGTGGCGGTGGCGGAGGGATTTGAACCCTCGGAGGGGGGTTACCCCTCACACGCTTTCGAGGCGTGCTCCTTAGGCCGCTCGGACACGCCACCGCCGACTACGGTACCGGAATGGGTGGGGGATTGTTAAATCGGCTGGTCAGCGTTGGTTTTTGAAGAAGGTGTCGAGCAGTGCCGCGCAGTCCTGTTCGAGAATGCCGCCGCGGACTTCGGGACGGTGGTTGAGGCGGCGGTCGCGGACCACGTCCCAGAGGGAGCCGACGGCACCGGTTTTGGGTTCCCAAGCACCGAAGACGACCTTGCCGACGCGAGCCAGCACCAGCGCGCCCGCGCACATGGTGCACGGTTCGAGGGTGACAGCCAGGGTCGCGCCTTCGAGACGCCAGCCGTCACCGCGCACTGCCGCGGCTGCGCGCAGGGCGAGCACTTCGGCGTGGGCGGTGGGGTCGCCGAGGGCTTCCCTGGCATTGGTGGCGCGGGCCAGTTCGCGGCCCTGCGCGTCGAAGACGACGGCGCCGACCGGCACATCGCGCGGGTCGGCGTCGGCTGCGGCCGCTATCGCGGCGCGCATCATGTCCTGATCGGACACCGCTTCGACGGTCACCTGGGCAATTTGTCCAGCACCGCGGCGAATTCGTCGGCGAAACCGAGGCGCTGGGCGATCATGCCCAGCTGCTCGTCGGGGTAGAGGTCGGTTTCGGCGATGATCACGCTGAGGACCGGTTCGGGGAGGCCGAGGTCGGCCAGGACGCCGAGGTCGCCCTCTTCCCACGGTTCGACGTCGTCGAGGTCGTCGGGGTCGATGTCGGGGATCTCGACATTGAGCGCGTCGAGCACGTCGGCGGCGATGTCGTAGTCGATCGCCGCGGTGGCGTCGGAGACGAGCAGGCGGGTGCCGCTCGGCGCCGGCCGCAAGACGATGAAGAACTCGTCGTCGACGTCGATCAGGCCGAACACCGCACCTGAGCTGCGCAAAGCCTTCAGTTCGGTCTCGGCGGCCGAGAGATCGTGCAACGCATCCGAGCTCAGCGGGCTGACCCGCCACGTGCCTTCTTCGCGGACCACGGCCACTGCGAACCCTTCGACGTCGAAGTCGTCATCCGACGTCGCCCTGTTCGTGCCCGAGCGCTGTGCTGCCATGGACCAAACGGTAGTCTGTCCCACCCCTAATGATGAACTCGTGTGCCAATCTGTTCGGATGAATATCGACCAGCGTGGGGCTGTTTGCGTCCTCGGGACCGGCCTGATCGGCGGTTCATTGCTGCGCGCCGCCGTCGCGTCGGGGTACGCGGCGTTCGGGTACAACCGCTCCGAATCCGGAGTTTCCGCGGCGCGTCTGGACGGATTCGATGTGTCGGGCGACCTGTCCGCGGTGTTGCGCCGGGCCGCCGAGGTGGACGCGCTGCTGGTGATCGCGGTGCCGATGCCCGCGGTCGAACACCTGCTCGCCGACATCGCCGCGATAGCGCCCGGCTGCCCGCTGACCGATGTGGTGAGCGTGAAGGGGCCGGTGCTCGACGCGGTGCGCAAGCATGGACTCGAGGCCTTGTACGTGGGTGGGCATCCGATGACCGGGACGGCCGAATCTGGTTGGGCTGCAACAGATTCCACACTTTTCCGTAATGCGGTGTGGGCCGTGGGCGTCGACGAGGGCACCGGAGTGCGACCGTGGTCGCGGGTGGTGCGACTCGCGTTGGATTGCGGGTCGGTGGTGGTTCCGGTGCTCGCCGGCGAACACGATCAGGCCGTCGCGCGGATCTCGCATCTGCCGCATGTGCTGGCCGAAGCGCTGGCAGCCTCGGGTGCCGCGGGCGGAAAGCTGGCGCTCGGCCTGGCAGCGGGTTCGTTCCGCGACGGAACCCGCGTCGCGGGCACCGCGCCCGATCTCGTTCGCGCCATCTGCGAACCGAACGCGAGCGCGCTGGAACGGGTGCTCGACGAGGCGATCGAGACCCTCGTCACTGCCCGCGATTGCCTGCGTTCGGACGGCGATCTCGGCCAACTCGTCGAGGCGGGTTACCGCGGCCGTACCGCCTACGACAACCGCGCGACCTGGGACATCACCGGCATCACGCCCGGTACCGACGGCTGGCTCGGCGAACTACATCGCGCGGGTCGCGACGGTGGAGTACTCCGCGCACTCTGAGTGCCGGCGTCTTGCGTTTTCATCCCACCAGCCTCGTCGCTTGGCACGGCCATGTCATCCCTCTCAGGCGTGAGGTGGCAGGCAACGATGGCTCCGCGACTCCGCAGCGATGCGGGCGAGCACGCAGGTCAGGCGCGTTCGGCCAATCCCGGATAGTCGAGGACGAAACCTTCCGGGTCGACCGTCAGAGTGGCGCTCGAGACCGGGGACAAAACATTGATGCCGTCGGCCGCGCTCGAGTAGGTGAGCTCGGCTTCCTGCACCAGCAGGTCGGGTAGTCGCACGTAGACGACCGGAACCTGGACGTCACCGACGGCGTGCTGGAGGCTGAAGCGGCGAATCGGCAGGGTGTTGAAGAACGGGCTCAGCACCACGTCGACGTCGAGGGCGCCGCCGAAGGTGGAGCGCACGTGGGTACCGCCCGCGTCGACGAGCCAGTAGTTCTCCTCGTCGCGCGAGATCGAGGCATGGCGTTCACCGGCCGCGGTGGTGGTGCGCAGCGACAGCCGCCTGGTAGCGCCCGCTTCGTCGGTGACCAGGTCGTACGACGCGCTGAATGCCGGGTGCTCGTCGCCGGCACAGCCGATCATCCGGCCGGCGGCCCTGATCCGATTGCCGTTCACCGTCACCCGCACCGACTCCATCCGGCTGTTGTCGTGGGCACGCCAGGTGAGCACCGCAGGCCACCGGGAGGCCGGTCTGATCTCGGTGGGGCCGTCGGCCGGGCCCGGGGCTGGGGTCGTCACCTCTCTACGGTAAGCGACACCAGCCCCAGCGCTGTACAACACCGCTGCATCACACCAGCGAATCCCGCCAGGCGGCGTGCAATCCGGCGAAGCGCCCCTGGCCCGCGATCAGCTCGGCCGGTGCGCCGTCTTCCACGATCCGGCCACCGTCGAGCACCAGCACCCGGTCGGCAATGGCCACGGTGGACAGCCGGTGCGCGATGATCACGGCCGTGCGGTCGCGCAGCAGCGTTTCCAGCGCGTGCTGAACCAGCCGCTCACCGGGGATATCCAGGCTGGAGGTGGCCTCGTCGAGGACGATCACCGCCGGATCGGCCAGGAACACCCGCGCGAACGCCACCAGCTGACGCTGCCCCGCCGACAGCCTGCCACCGCGAGTCCGCACGTCGGTGGCATACCCGTCGGGGAGTCCGCCGACGAACGCGTCCAAACCCACCGCACGCGCGGCCGCGGCGACCTCGGCGTCGGTCGCGTCGGGCCTGCCGAGCCGGATGTTGTCGGCGATGGTGCCGGAGAACAGGTAGGCCTCCTGCGTGATCATCACGACATGCCTGCGCAGCTCGGCATCGACCAGGTCGCGCAGGTCCACCTTGTCGAGCGTGATGACGCCACCGCTCGGGTCGTAGAACCGGGTGAGCAGTTTCGCCAAGGTCGACTTGCCCGCGCCGGTGGCACCGACCAGCGCCACCACCTGTCCGGCAGGGATCTCAAGATCGAATTCCGGCAGCACCGAGGTGTCGTTGTAGCCGAACCAGACCTTGTCCATCCGCACCGCACCGGTCGCCCGCTCGAGGGCGACCGGGTGTTCGGGTTCGGCGACGGCCGGTTCCTCCTCGAGCACACCGGAGATCTTCTCCAGCGCCGCCGCCGCGGACTGGTAGGAGTTGAACACCTGCGCGAGTTCGTCGAGCGGACCGTAGAACTGGTCGAGGTAGAGCAGGTACGCGGCGAGCACACCGATCGCGAGGTTGCCCTCCATCACCTGCCAGGCGCCGACCAGCAGCACGATCACCGTGGTGAGCTTGCCGATGAAATTGGACAGCCCGACGTAGTCGCCCATGCCACGGACCGCGGTGGTCGTCGCCTGCTGGTACGTCGAGTCCTCGACGCCGAGCACCTCCTGGTTGCGGTGTTCGCGACGGAACGCCTGCACCGCGCGCATGCCGCTCATCGATTCGACGAACTGCACGACCACCCGCGAGATCGCACCGCGCGTACGCCGGTACCCGGCCCGCTGACGCCGCTGCGCCCACCGGGTGACCAGCACCAGCGGCACGAACCCGATCAGCACGATCGAGGCGAGCAGCGGATCCAGCCAGATCAGCAGCGCCGCGATGGTCACGACCGAGATCACCGCGCTCAGTGCCTGATTCAGCGCCCCTTCGAGCAGCTCCTGCAGGGCTTCGATATCGCTGGTGAGTCGTGTGACGACCTTGCCCGAGGTGTACTTCTCGTGAAACGACACGCTCAACCGCTGTGTGTGCCGGAACGCACGCACCCGCAAGTCGAACAGCACGCGCTGACTCAGCGACCCGGACGCGCGGAGGAAGGCGAACGTGGTGAGTCCCGACAACAACGTCACCGCGACGAAACCGGCTACCGTCGCGATCATCGGCGTCCAATTACCTTGGCGGCCTTCGTTTATGCCGTGGTCGAGCCCATAGGCGATGAACAGCGGCAGCGAGACCTTGGCGGCGTTGTCTACCAGGATCAGGATGAAGGTGAGGATCGCCTGTTTGCGGTATGGCCGCACCAGGTCGATGAGCAATCGCCGAGATCGCCCGGCAAGCACCAGATTTCCGGTGCCGGTGACGGTGTCGTCCTCTTTGGCGATGCCGCGCCAGTCGGCCGCCAGATCGGACTTCTCCTCCGGTACCGCCTTTGCCGGCGTCACAGTCTCGGTGCTCATGCTTCACCTCCCATCAGTTCGCGGTAGTGGCTGCTCGTCCGCAGCAATTTCTCGTGAGTGCCCTCGGCGACGATGCGCCCGTCGGCGAGCAGGGCGACACGATCGGCCAGCGCCGCGGTGGACGGCCGGTGCGCGACCAACAGTGTGGTCGCCCCGGACAGGACAGCGCGCAGCCGATCCTGCACGCGCTCTTCGGTTTCCACATCCAGCGCGGAGAGCGGATCGTCGAGGACCATGATCCGGCCGCGCGCTTCGGTGTCGCCGGTGAGCACGGCCCTGGCCAGGGCCAGACGCTGACGCTGTCCGCCGGACAGACTCATGCCCTGCTCGCCGATGCGGGTGTCGAGCCCCCACGGCAGCGCGTCGACGAATTCGCCCGCCTGAGCGATATCGAGCGCCTGCCGCACATCGGCGTCGGTGGCGCGCGCGTCGCCCAGTGCGACGTTCTCCCGCACGCTCGCGGAGAACAGCACCGGTTCCTCGAAGGCCACCGTCACCACCCGGCGCAACTCGGCCAGCCGCAGGGTGGCGATATCGACACCGTCGATGGTGATGGTGCCGCCGCTGACGTCGTAGAGCCGGGGAATCAGCTCGAGTAGCGCGGTCTTGCCGCTGCCCGTCGCCCCGACGAGCGCGACCGTCTCCCCCGGTCGGATCCGCAGCGAGATCTCTTCCAGCACGGTGTTTTCCGGACCGTCATCGGATCGCGGATAGGCGAAGCGGACCCGGTCGATGACCAGCTCCCCGTGCAGCGCGGCCGGGAGTTCGGCCGGGTGCGGTGGGTCGGTGATGTCGAGTGGAGTGTCGATGATCTCCCAGAAGCGATCGGCCGCGGTGCGCGCCTCGAACAACTCCGACAACAGGAACCCGAGCCAGATGATCGGCCACTGCAGAAACGTGGCCAGCGTGATGCTCGCGACGAGCGTGCCCATCGTCATCGACCCGTGCACCACCGAGTAACCACCCACGCCGAGCGACACCGCGATCGACACGGTCGGCAAGGTGACCAACGCCGCCCACAGCGTGGCGTCGAGGCGCACCTTCACCATTTCGGTGCGCTGCAGTTCCCGGGACAGGGCAGTGAATCGCGCACCGAAGAACCGGCCACGGCCCAGCGCCTTGAGCACCCGCACGCCCTGCGCGGACTCCTGGGCGATGGTGGCCAGGTCGCCGGACTGGTCCTGTGAGCGCCGCGAGGCCACCTCGAATCTGCGGACGAAGCGGGCGCAGAACAGCGTCAACGGCAGCGATGTCACCGTGAACATCAGTCCCACTTGCCAATTCATCGCGAACAACACGATCAGCCCGGTGGGCATGATCACGCTGTTGACGATCAGGAACGGGCCGGCGAACGCGACGAACCGCCGCATCACCGACAGATCATCGATGGCGCGCGAGAGCAGCTGACCCGACTGCCAGCCATCGTGGCGGCCGATCGAGAGTGCCTGCAGTCGCGTGAAGAGCTTGGCGCGCATCGTGATTTCGAACATCGTCGACGGCTTGGACACCAGCCAGCGCCTGCCCCACATCCCGAAGGACTCGAGCGAGCCGAGCAGAAAGATCAGCGCGACCGGCGCCAGCAGACCGACGAAATCCCGCCGCGCGATCGGCCCGTCCACCACCCGCGCGATGACCAGCGGGATCGCGATCGCTGTGCTCGAGGTGACGATCGCCAGCACGTTCGCCAGCAGCAGCGGCACTCGGTACGGCCGGAGAAAGGGCAGGAATCGCCGCAGCGACCGCATTCCCCCACTCGGCCGCGGCGCGGGCCGCGCCGATCTGTCGGCCTCCGATTCGGCGGCCGCCAGCTCTGATGTGACAGACAAAACTCCCCCTTGATGCCCGGTCGGCTGGTTGGTTTTCCGGAAACGGACGCACGGTGATGTTCGCACCAGGGTCCGACAAGTTCGGCCCATCAAGAGTCCCAGAGCACCCCCACCCCCGGCCACCGATTTTCCGGCCACGAAGCCGCCCGGCCACCATCGGCTCGGACAGGCAGGTCCGCTCGATCGGCCTTGCGCCGCGCCCTGTCGCACCCGCGCGCCCCACCACCGGAGCGGCCCCGATATCGGCCGGACTCGCGGCCTGGCCGCGGTTCGACCGCCCGATACAATGCGGCGCAGGCGTGAGCTATCGACAGCGCTGAGCAGCGGGCCGATCAGGGCCGCGAACTCGAGCGCGTCGGCGCTCCAAAGACACAGGGGTCCTTCATGCGGATGGTCGGGTTGTTCGCCGGGATCGGCGGGCTCGAACTCGGTCTGAGCAGGCATGGTTGGTCTTCGGAGTTGCTGTGCGAGATCGACCCCGGCGCTCAGGGCGTGCTCGCGGCCCGATTCCCCGACACCGACCTGCACGGCGACATCACCCGCTTGCGGTCGCTCCCCTCGGGCACCGAGCTGGTCGCGGCCGGTTTTCCCTGCCAGGACCTCTCACAGGCCGGGCGCACCGCGGGCATCACCGGCCGTCGATCGGGCCTGGTGGACGAGGTGTTCCGGCTGGTTCGCAGGCAGCGTGGGCCGCGATGGTTGTTGATCGAGAACGTTCCGTTCATGCTGCAGCTCGGCCGCGGTGCGGCCATGCGCCACATCACCGCCGCGCTGGAGGAACTCGGCTACAGCTGGGCGTACCGCGTGGTCGACGGGCGCGCCTTCGGCTTGCCGCAGCGGCGGCAGCGCGTGCTGATGCTGGCTTCGCGCACGGAGGACCCCCGCCCGGTGCTGTTCGGCGACGACGCCGGTCCCCTCGACTACGGCGACCCGGACCGCGACCCCTGCGGCTTCTACTGGACCGAGGGCGTGCGCGGGCTCGGCTGGGCGGTGAACGCGGTGCCGACCCTCAAGGGTGGTTCCGGTCTCGGCATCGCCAGTCCGCCCGCGGTGCGGCTGCCCGCAGGCGAGATCGTGACGCCGGGCATCGTCGACGGTGAGCGATTACAGGGGTTTGACGCCGACTGGACCGCCCCCGCCCTCGATGTCGCGGGCGTGCGCCACGGTCATCGATGGAAACTGGTGGGCAACGCGGTGAGTGTCCGGATGGCGAACTGGGTCGGCGAACGCTTGGCCGCGCCCTCGGACCCGCTCACCCTGGGCGAGCCGATCGCCGCAGGCCAACCGTGGCCGAGCGCCGCGTGGGGTCACGCCGGCGTGGTGCACCGCGTTCCCCTGTCGACCTGGCCGGTCCACGAACCCTACGAGGACCTGAAGAACTTCCTCACCGAACCTCGCCTGCTCTCCCCGCGCGCGACGGCCGGGTTCCTGCGTCGCACCGAGATGGGAAACCTGCGCTTCCCGCCCGGATTCCTCGACGACGTGCGCGACCACCTCGACCGAATGGGCGGCTGGGCGGCATGAGCGCGGCGGGCAGGCTCGTGACCGACTCGGCGACGAGCGCGCGGATGTCCAAACAGCGACGCGTGAACACCAATCCCGAGCTGGCCCTTCGCCGCGAACTACACCGCGCGGGCCTGCGCTATTTCGTCGATCGACCGCCCATCAAAGGCCAGCGCCGACGCGCGGATGTGGTGTTTCCGCGGCTGCGCATCGCCGTCTACGTCGACGGTTGTTTCTGGCATCGATGCCCTGATCACGCGACCGATCCGAAGAACAACGCGCAGTGGTGGGCCGAGAAGCTGGCAGCCAATGTGGCCCGCGATCGGGCTACCGACGCGGCGTTGACGGCGGCGGGCTGGCAGGTAGTTCGGGTGTGGGAGCACGAGGATCCGCACGCGGCGGCCGAGCAGATCACGGCGCTGGTGGCGCGCGCCAAACCCAGTTGATCTGTGGTTGTTCAGCTACGGCGCTTGTTCAGCGACGGCGCGGAGCGTGCTCGGCGCGAACCCGCACCCGTGCGCGCGACGCATCCGCCGCGACGAAGCCGGACACGGCCAGCGCGAGGATCGTGGCGAAACTTGCCAGCGCGATCACGTAGCTCATCGAGGACCTCTCCGTTGATTACCAACCACCCTGCACGGCGAACCTGACAGCAACCTGTGTGTGCCTGTGCGTCTGATGTGATGAAACCACGTCCGCGCTCTCGACGCGCCTGATCCGGCCGGTCGTGACCGACACGCACAATGGTCGGTGTGACCGAATTCGCACGGCACACCCGGGGCTACTCGGTGCTGATCGCCCTCGCGATCGCCATCGCCGGCCTGTGTTATTCGTCCTGGCTGCTGGAATTCGCGCTGCCGGTCGACACCGACCCGGTCAACGATTTCCTCAGCGAACTCGACGCCGAGGGCAAGCCCTACCGCGCGGTGTTCGGCACCGCCGACAAGCTCGTCGGCCTGTTGCTGATTCCGGCGGCCCTGGGCGGACTGGTGGTTTTCCGGCGCCGTCGGCTGACCACGATCGGCTGGATCGCCCTGCTGTGCTTCGGCGCGGCCACGATCGCCGACACGCTCTTCCCACTGAGCGATTGCGCCCCTGGCTCCGACGCGTGCGGCGGCGGACTGTTCCCCCAGCTACACCAACCACACGCGCTGACGAGCACACTGGCCGTCACCTCGATCGCGGTGGCGGCATTCGCCTTCAGTGCCGCCGCCTTCCGCTACCACCGCTGGCGGATCCTGCGCGAGTTCGGCGTCGCCGTTCTTGTCGTCGGGTCGGCGGCGACCATCTGGATGATGGTCGCCGACAACCTCTCCGGCTCCTACGCACTCGGCGTCGCCCAGCGCATCCAGGTCGGCGCCATGTCGCTGTGGATGCTCGCCCTGGCCACCGCGGTGCTCATCGAGGGACGCGAGTGGACTACTTGACGGTGATCTTCACCGTGTAGCCGTCGAGCTTCGCGGGCAGCTTGGTGGTGTCGACCGCGAGCACCTCACCGGTGTCTTGCACGCCGTTGGGCAGCGTCTTGGGCTTCAGGCCGAACGGCGGCTGCTCGCCCTGACTGGCGGCCAGACCGAAGTCGCTGTCGTTGGCGATGTAGATGGTCTTGCCGCCATCGAGGGTGGCGATGCCTTCGATCTTGTCGTGGCCGAAGAAGCGGCCCTTCTCGTCGAGCGCGGCGACCAGCGCGGACAGGTCGAGATTGCTCTTCTTCGCAACCGGGGTGACGCCCGCCTTGGTCAGCGTGGCGACAGCGTCGGCGGTCGGGGTGACCCCGATCAGCGTCTCCAGCGGCTTACCGTCGATCAGCAGGCCGCCCTTCTCGGCGTCATAGGTCGCGCCGGGCACCGCTGACTGCGGGCCGACATCGGTCGCGCCCGCGATGTCGATGGTCCAGATCTTCTTGTCCGACTTGGGCGCGAGGTTGCCGTCTCGCTCGTCGACCAGGAAGGTCGTGGCGCTCAGCGCGGTGATCTCCGAGACCGCGACTTTGGATTGCTTCGGGTTCTCCAGCGGGTACAGGAATTCCTTCTGAGCCTTGGTCTTCAGGTCGACGGTCACGATGCGCGCGAACGGCACCTCCTTGGCCGAGCCGCTCAGGCCGGGGGTGTTGAGCGCGCTCTGGACCATGCCGACCAGGGTGCTGCCGTCCGGGGTGATGGTCAGCCCCTCCATGCCCTGGTTGGGGGTGCGCAGCGCGATCTCCTTCGGCAGGCCGCTGCCGGGCGCGAGCCGCTCGATCTCGGTGCCGTTGGCGTCGAAATGCACCAGGAACGGGCCGTATTCGTCGGAGACCCAGAAGGTGCCGTCGGGCAGTGCCACCAGGCCCTCGGGATCGAGGCCGTGATCGGTGGGCGGGAGGACATTGCCCTGCAGGTCCTTGATGGTCTCGCCGGTGCTGGCCGAGATGTCGACCTGGCCGTTGAACGGTGCGCCCGACTTACTGCGCAGCTCGATGCTCGACTGCAGCACGGCCTGGTTGTCGACCAACTTGAACCGGCCGATTTTGGGCACGAAACTCGGTGTCGGCGAGAGCTTTTCATTCTTGGCCGGCCCGTCGACGTTCGGGCCGCGGTCGGTGAGTCCGTAGAACTCGTCGGTGCTGCCGGGCACCGAGGTCCAGGCCGAGCCGAATCCACTGCCCTGCACCGTGGTGCCACCGAACTCGCCGAGCACCGGAATGTCGGTGGTGTAGAGGCGAACCGCGTCGGTGGTGGTCACGGTGAACTGGTCGAGACCGGTGTACCCGGCGCTCGGGGTGTAGACGTAGGCACCGTCGGCGCGCCGGGTGACATTGCCGTGCTCGGGCTCGAGGCTGACCCCGAGCACCGCGCTGGTACCCGCCTTGGCGACCAGATCGTCGAGCGAGATCACCAGCGGCGTGTCCTTGCCCGCGGCGAAGCCGGCATCGGGATCCGGCGAGCAGCCCGCCACAACGGCGGCAGCGCACAGCGCGGCGGTGAGCGGAAAGAGGCGTAGACCTGGACGTGCGTTCACCTGCCATGCATACCGCCGCGACCCGACTACGAGACGACCGGCAAATGAATTGTCCTCCATCGCTCGGTGGACCATTCTGGCAATCATGACCACAACTCGGGTGAACATTTCCTCAGCCTCCGATTTCGAAGATGTCGTCGGGTATTCGCGGGCGGTGCGGGTCGGCAACCAGGTCGTCGTCAGTGGCACCACCGCGGCTGTCACCGGCGGCGGTGCTGTCGGCGGCGACGACATCGGCGCCCAGACCAGGGAGGTCTTGGCTCGCATCGCCACTGCGCTCGAACAAGCCGGTGCGAGCCTGCGCGATGTGGTTCGCACGCGCATGTTCGTCACCGATATCGCCCGCTGGCCCGAGGTCGCGGCTGCTCACGCCGAGGTATTCGGCACGATCCGCCCCGCGGCCTCGATGTACGAGGTCACCGCGTTGATCGCCGCTGATCTGCTGGTGGAGATCGAGGCAGACGCGATCATCGCCGACTGAATCGTCACACGGCCAGACGGAGGCGCGCCGGCGTCGACAGTCGATTTATGCCCAGTTATCCACAGGCTCAGAGTTATCCACAGGGCAATGTCGACGCCGTCGTTCTCGCCTGTGCGCCGGCGGCGGAGCACTACTCTCGAATCCGTGACCAGCGAAACGGCAACCCCCACCGACCTGCTCGATCAGGTCGCCGCCTCCACCGCGCGCGTCGATACCGCGATCGGCACGCTCACCGACGCTGCCTTGACCGAACCATCCCTGTTACCGGGATGGACCCGCGGTCACGTGCTGGCCCACCTGTCGCGCAACGCCGACAGCCTGCTGAACCTGCTGCTGTGGGCACGCACCGGCATCGAGATGCCGCAGTATCCGAGCGTCGAAGTCCGCGATGCCGATATCGAGGCCGGCGCGCCCCGCCCGCTCACCGTGCAGCACGCCGACTTCACCGCCACGGCACACCGCTGGCAGGCCGTCGCCACCACCATGCCCGCCGCCGACTGGCAGGCCGAGGTCCGCAACCGCCAGGGCGGCACCGTCACCGCCGATCACATCCCCTGGATGCGCCTGCGCGAGACCGAAATCCACCACGTGGACCTCGGCATCGGCTACACCCCCGCCGACTGGCCCGCGCCCTTCGTCGCCCGGCTGCTCCCCGAAACCATCACCGACCTCTCCGCCAAACTCCGCCCCGAAGCCACCCCCACCTTCGACATCCAGTCCACCGACACCGATTTCATCGCCACCGTCGGCCCTGGCCGCCCCCACCACACCATCCTCGGCCCCGCCTGGGCCCTGTTGGGATGGCTCGTCGGCCGCACCTCCGGTAGCGACCTCACCGGCCCTCTCCCGCCGCTACCGGCCTGGAAGTAGCCCACTGCGACGAAAGAACCTCCGACCCAGCACAGTTCGGAGGCTCCAGACGGTCAGCGAATGCTGATTTTCGGATCGGTGAAGCGGTTGGTGAAGATATCGCCCGCGGTCAGCGCGGGCGGGATCGCCGCACCGCCCGCGACCAGGATCGGCCTCAGGTCGTCCAGGTTGCGCTGGGCGCGAGCCTGCTCGTAGGTGCCGAAGGAGCCGTCGGCCTCATTGGCCAACAGGCCGAGCTCGACGAGCTGCTTCGAGGCGAACTCCGCCTCACCCGCGGGGTAGGGGGTGAATGCCGGTGTGCGGGAAACGATGTCGACGACCTTGGCATTGGTGTCGGCCGGTGCTGCGGCGAAGTCAGCGCCGGACTGCTGCACGATCGGCACCAACTTGGCCAGGCACGACGCCAGTCCGTCGAGCTTGTCGGCGCGCGCGGTGAGATTCGAGGCGTAGGTGTCGAAGCCGGCGTTCTTGATCAGGTCGTAGGCGACCGGCTTGTTCCAGGCGCGGGCCTCGTGCTCGTAGACATACGGTTCCGCGCTGGCGAAGCCCTGCTGGGCGATTGTGGGGTCGGCGACGAAACGAGCTGGGGCGCCGTCGTATCCGGTATCGATCTGCGACTGCTTCAACAGCCCCTTGGCCACCAGCCACTGCGGGAAGATCTGCTCCTTCGACACCACAACGGGCGAATTGGAGCGGCCGATATCGGCGATCGAACGCCAGTCCGGATGGCTCACCGGATCCCACATCAGAATGGAGGGACTGTATTTCAGCAACGGCGTGACCGCGACGACCGACTTGGCGGCACTCGCCGCGATCACCTGTTCACCGTGCACCACGCCGAGAGTGACCGTGTCGTCGACATACATGCGCGACGGGACGGACTGGAACCCGATCGCGGGCCCACCCGCTCGCAGCTGCAGCCGCACACCGGTGTCCTTACCGCCCGCGACCAGCGGCCCCTCGACCGACTTGGTCTCCTCGTCCACGCGGTAGCCGGGCCCGAGCAGCTGGAACAACCCACCCTGGTCGGACTGCGGCTGCCATTGCAGCTGGATGGTGACCGTATCCGGGCACACGCCGCGCAAGGTCTGTGCGGGAGCCGCGGGTTCGAGCGCGACGGCCGCGCCACCCTGGTCCGCGGTATCGGAGCCGCAACCCGCCACGGCGAGTAGTGCCGCCAACAGCACTGCTCCCGAAGTAGCGGCGCGCCTGCGGTGTCGGTGGTTGTGCATGTCGATCTCCTCGCCGTCGCGGCGTTCTGCGCGACGTCTACATGCAACGTCCCACCGGTTTCGTGGCCGTTACGTGTTCACTACATGTCTGTTCTTACTTCGATTCCGTGATGCGGGGGCAATACATGCAATGGACCGTGAAGAGATGACGCCCACGTTCACCGTCCCCACCATCGACATCACGCCGTTCCTGACCGACTCCGACGAGGCCGCGCGCACCGCCGTCGCCGCCGAGATCGACACCGCCTGCCGCGAGGTCGGCTTCATGCAGATCGTCGGCCACGCCATCCCCGGCGAGGTGATCACCGGACTCACCGCCGCGCTCGACGAGTTCTTCGCGCTGCCGCTGGTGATCAAGAAGCGCTACCGCCGATCGACCTCGGAGAACCGTGGCTACTCGCCGCCACGTTCGGAATCGCTGAGTCTGAGTCTCGGCCTCCCCGCGGCCAATCAGATGAACGACTTCTACGAGGCCTTCATCGTCGGCACCCAGTCCGCCGACTTTCCCGGCCTCGACCTGCCCGCCTCGTCCTATGCCGCGAACAACTGGCCCGATGCCGCCGTGCGCTTCCGTCCGGCGATCGAGACCTACTTCGCCCACGCACAGCGGCTGTCCCGAATCCTGCTGCGCGCCTTCACCACAGCCCTGCACCTGCCCGCCGACTACTTCGACTCGCTCACCGACCATTCCATCGACGCGCTGAAGATGAACAACTACGCCCTACCCGAGGGCGAACTGCGCCTCGACGGCGACATGACCGGCATGGGCGCGCACACCGACTTCGGCATCCTGACCATCCTGTGGGCCGACCGCGTCCCCGGCTTGCAAGTGCTCGACAAAGACGGCCACTGGCACGATGTGCAGCCCGCCGAAGGCGCCCTGCTCATCAACCTCGGCGACGCGATGGCCCGCTGGACCAACGACCGCTGGATGTCCACCCTCCACCGCGTCGACCCACCGATCGTCGACGGCCACATCCGCCGCCGCCGCTCAGCCGCCTTCTTCTTCGACGGCAACCACGACGCCGTGATACAACCCCTCCCCGGCACCCTCGCCCCCGGCGAACAGGGCTACCCCCCGATCACCGTCGCCGACAACATCAACGCGAAGGTCGCCGGCCTCAAAGGCATAGCCACCCCACCCCCGACCGCCCGCGAAACCGCCAGAGTCCTGGCATCGACCAACCCGGAATGACCCGACCCGACACACAAAAATCGACCCCGTATCACCTGATACGGGGTCGATCTCGGTGCGCCCGAAGGGATTCGAACCCCTAACCTCTTGATCCGTAGTCAAGTGCTCTATCCGTTGAGCTACGGGCGCATGGTCGTGCATCTTCAGTTGTACCCAGCGAACTGGGTGTGGCGGAGGCGAGAGGATTTGAACCTCCGGTCCCCGTGAAGGGACAACTCATTAGCAGTGAGTCCCATTCGGCCGCTCTGGCACGCCTCCTGGAGCCTTCTCTTTCGAGGGCACCGGTCCTTGTCGAACCGCCGGGAATGAAGATTACACGAGCGTGGGTAGTAGTCCAAAACGCCTGGTCAATCAGCGTAAGTTGCTGTCGAACCAGTCGTAGATACGGGTCTGGGAGTCGATGCGAATAGCCGCTGCCGCATCGTCGTCGGGGTCGGGGCGGTCGGCGCGGTGGCTCAGGCCGGGATAGGTGATGGTGAGACTGGCCACATTCGCCTTCGCCGTGGCCTCGCGCAGGCGCTCGACCGCCTCGGGCGGGGTGGCCGGGTCGTCGGCGCCGAAGAGGCCGAGCCAGGGAGCTTGGAGGTCGGCGGCGACGTCGACCAGGGCGGCGTTCTGGTCGGGCAGTGGGTCGGTGATGCCGGGGGCGGACACGCTCACCGCGGCGCCGATCGGGCGGGTAGCCGCGACGAGGAAGGCGGCGGTGCCGGCGCTGTCGAAGCCGAGGACGCCGATGGTGTCGGGGAAGACGCCGCGGGCGGTGAGCCAGTCGAAACCGGCGTCGAAGTCGTCGAAGAGTTCGTCGCCGAACACCTCGTGGACCTGCGCGTCGGCGATGCGGTCGAACAGGTGCGGCGCGATCACGATCCAGCCCTCGAGCGACAGCGCCCGCATCAGGTCGAGCAGCTGGGGCGAGAAATCGCGGGATTCGTGCAGGACAACGATGCCGCCGCGAGCCACCCGTTCGGGCTCGACCACCGTGATGGGCACGGCAGTGCGTCGCACGGCTACGTCCGTGTCGGCATCCGTCGAACGCAAGGGGGCGACATCATCATAAGTGCCCGACATAAACCCAGCGTAGGCGGCAGAACTGGACTTGGGTAGGCCTAGCAGGCCGCGCCGCATGTCACGACGGCCGATCATCGTAGGGTGGAGGCGTGACCGCGCATATCCGCCCCGACCTCGCCAGCATCCCGGCCTACGTTCCCGGCCGTAACCACCCCGGTGCGGTGAAGCTCGCGTCCAACGAGACAACCTTCGGTCCGTTGCCGAGCGCGGCCAAGGCGATCGCGGAATCCGCGGAGCAGGCCAACCGCTATCCGGACAATCAGGTCAGCGAGCTGCGGACCGCGCTGGCCGAGTTCCTCGGCGTCACCGTCGCGAATGTCGCGGTCGGCTGCGGCAGCGTGGCGCTGTGCCAGGAACTCGTGCAGATCACCTGCGACGCTCCCACCGACGAAGTGGTGTTCGCCTGGCGCTCGTTCGAGGCGTATCCGATCGTCACCCAGGTCGGCAATGCCACCGCGGTGACAGTGCCGCTGACCGCGGATCACCTGCACGATCTGGAGGCGATGGCCGACGCGGTCACCGAGCGCACCAAGCTGATCTTCGTCTGCAACCCCAACAACCCGAGCAGCACCGCGCACGGGCGCGCCGAGCTGGAACGGTTCCTCGATCGCGTGCCCGCGCGGGTACTCGTCGTGCTCGACGAGGCCTACTACGAGTACATGCGGCTGACTCCCGAGACTTGCCCCGACGGCGTCGAGCTCGGGCGCACGAGGCCGAATGTGGTTGTGCTGCGCACCTTCTCGAAGGCGTATGGCCTGGCCGGATTGCGCGTCGGCTACGCGGTGGGCGATCCCGACGTGATCGCCGCACTGCTGAAGGTGCACATCCCGTTCAGCGTGAACCGGGTCGCCCAAGCCGCCGCCATCGCCTCGCTGCAGGCGCGCGGCGAACTGCTCGATCGCACCGATGTGCTGGTGGCGCAACGGGATCGGATGCGCGACGCACTGCTGGCCGCGGGCTACGAGGTGCCGTCGAGCGAGGCCAATTTCGTGTGGTTGCCGTTGGGCGAGCGCAGTATCGAGTTCGCCGAGGCGAGTGCCGTTGCTGGCGTGCTGGTTCGGCCGTTCGCGGGCGACGGCGTGCGGGTGACGGTCGGTGATCCGCACGAGAACGAGCAGTTCCTCGGCTTCGCCACGGCACCCGAAACGGCGGCCCGATTCCGTTAGCTGGGCGCACCGTCAGCCTCCCTTGACGTGGGGTTGCCATGGGATTACCGCGAATTCGAGCACACTGCCAGCACACCGGTCGTAGGCTGGCTCGAAGCTGATGTCGGGTCGACCGATTACCCGGTCGGCGCGCGTCACCGGTCGAGTGAGTGCGTTCTCGGCGGGCAATCGTCCCGCATCCCGGGTGCGCCCGCACGGCCCCGCACCCCGCTGCCCGACCGGAGATGTATCGTGAACCAAGGCTCTCGCCCCGCCGTCTGCGAAAAATCCACCCCCGCAATCACTTCGGCGGCTGACATCGAGGTAGCCCGGCCGTCCGCACTCGATCTGGACCGACGTTTACGCGAGTGCGACGAGTTCTTCCGCTACCCCGAACTCGGGCACCTGCCGGTGCAGCGTCGCCTCGGCGCGCTCGCCGAATTGCGCGATACCGGCACCTATCGCCAGACCGCCGAGGAGATTCTGATCGGCGCGAAACTGGCGTGGCGCAACCATGCTCGCTGCGTCGGCCGCAAACATTGGCGATCGCTGAAGCTGCTCGACGCCCGCCGAGTTACTTCTGCGCGGGAACTTTCCGAGGTGTGCTGGCAGCATCTGCGCCTGGCCACCAACGGCGGCGCGATTCAGTCGATGATCACGGTCGGCCCGGCGCGCGGACCCGGTGGCGGCGAGTACCGGATCGAGAGTTCGCAGCTGATCCGCTACGCCGGCTACCGCAACGGCGACGGCACCGTCACCGGCGATCCGGCCAATATCGCGGCCACCGAGCAGGCGCTGGAGCTGGGCTGGCGCGGGGCGCGAACACCGTTCGACGTGCTCCCGGTGCTGATCAGCACGCCCACCGAGGACGTGCAGTTCTTCGACGTGCCGCGCGAGCTGGTCCGCGAGGTCGACCTGATCCATCCCGACTACCCGTGGTTCGCCGCGCTCGGCCTGAAATGGCATGCGCTGCCCGCTGTTTCGAACATGGATCTGGACGTGGGCGGGGTTTGCTACCCCTTCGCGCCCTTCAACGGCTGGTACGTCGGCACCGAGATCGGCGCGCGCAATCTCAGCGACACCGATCGCTACAACATGCTGCCGCTGATCGCCGACATGATGGGACTCGACACGTCATCGGTGCGGACACTGTGGCGGGACAAGGCCCTGATCGAGCTCAATCACGCTGTGCTACACAGCTTTCGAACGGCGGGTGTGCACATGGTCGACCATCACACCGTGGCCAAGCAGTTCTGCGATCACGTCCAGCGCGAGGAGGCCGCCGGACGGGCCTGCCCGACCGATTGGAGCTGGGTCAATCCACCCATCTCGTCCGGGCTGACACCGACCTTCCACCGCTACTACGATGCGCCCGACCTGGATATTCGACCCAATTTCGTCCGTCGCGACTGATCGACGGCGGGCTGTTTGACTTGTTTCGGACCGGGTATTTGCTGTCATGTAGCTACGCCGGGCTGTGCCGGGCGCTACGGACCGACGACTGATCACCCAACAACCCAGCGGAGCCGACGACGGGCCGCACATCTCGCTCGATCGGCCTCCGCACCAGGTAGGAGGGAATCATCATGACCAAATCAACCCTGGAATCGCTGATCGGCGCCACCGCCTATGACGAGCGCGGCGACAAGATCGGCAAGATCAAGCAGATCTACCTCGACAACCAGACCGGTTCGCCGACCTGGGCCGCCGTGTCGACCGGCTTCTTCAGCCACGACTCGCTGGTTCCGCTGGCCGGCGCCCAGCAACAGGCCGGCGACGACTCGTTGCAACTGCACGTGGACAAGGAACTGGTGAAGACGGCGCCGTACCACGACGGCTCCCGGATCAGCGCGGAATCCGAGCAGGAACTGTTCCGGCACTATCACGTCGATCCCCGGTCGCCCGGCTGGAATGCCCAGGGGCGCCCGAACATTCGACCCGGAACCGACACTCCGATGACGCCGGGCTACGCCGCCCCGCAGGCGGCACCCGCGCGCCATAGCGACGACTCGATGGTGCGCTCGGAGGAGCAGTTGCGCGTCGACACCGAGAGCGAGGAAGTCGGCACCGCACGGCTGCACAAGTCCGTGGTCAGCGAGGAGCAGACGATCAAGGTGCCCGTGACGCACGAGGAAGTGCACGTCGAACGCGAGCCGATCACCGACCGCAGCGGGCGCACGACCATCGGCGAGGAGGACCGCGAGGTCACCCTGCACGCCGACCAGGTGCACGTCCAGAAGGAAACCGTCCCGGTGGAACGGGTCCGGCTGGCGGTCGATGAGGTCGCCGACGAGAAGACAGTCTCCGAGACCGTCCGCAAGGAACGCGTGGAAACCGAGGGCGTCGACGACCGCCGCCCCAAGGCGCCATAACCGCGCGCGACATTCGATCAGTCGAACCAGCCGCCCACCAGCCCGGTGGGCGGCTGGAGGTCCGACGGGTTACGCACGCCCATCGGCGAGCGTAGGGTTCTCGATACGGGCCGAATCGCCCTGGTCCGGCTCGTTTCGACGAGCGAGGGAGCCCCCGATGAGCACCGCATCCAGTTCGGGATTCGATGCCGACGCACTGCGCCGTGGCATCGAAAGCCGCGATGCCGCAACACTGCTGTCGCTCTACAACGACGATGCCGAGATACGCATGGTCGATCACCGCGACCAACCGAGTCATCCCCGGGTGATGCACGGCCGCTCGGCGATCAGTGCCATGTTCGACGATGTCTGCGCCAGGGAGATGACCCACTCCCTCGACAGTGTCCTGATCGACGGCGACCACATCGCCTTCGTGGAATCCTGCCGCTACCCCGACGGCACCCGGGTCCTTTCCCACTCGATGGCCGATCTGCGCGACGGCCGCATCGTCGACCAGACGTCGATCCAGGCGTGGGACGAAGGGTAGTCAGGCGAAGTCGGCGACGTGGTCGGCGGCCCATCGGCGATAGTCGCGGGCCGGTGACCCGGTGACCTCGTGCACTGTCGAGGTCACGGTGCCGGGTGCGTCGACGAGGCCGGCCAACCCGCTCAGCACCACCCGGGCCATGTCGGGTGGGAGCCAATCCATGTGCTCCACAGCGGCTTCGGGGCTGATCTCCGCCCAGACCAGGCGGCGCCCGAGCGCGGCGCCGATGGCTTCGACCTGTTCGACGCGGCTCAGCGGCGCGGGCCCGGTGAGGATATAACGCGCCCCCGCGTGCCCGTCGGTGGTCAGCGCGCGCACGGCGACCGCGGCGATATCCGCCTCGTGCAGCAGGGCCATCGAGGCGGATCCGTACGCGCCGCGCACCACGTCGCCTGCGCGGATCTGCGGTGCCCATTCGACCGTGTTCGTGGCGAAACCACCGGGTCGGAGGAAGGTCCATTCCAGCGCGGACTCGGTGATCGGCTGTTCGATGACGGCATGTGCCCGGCCGATCGGGTGGTCTTGTTCGCCCAGGTCATCGCGGACCGCGGCGGACGAGAGCAGGACGATCCGGTGCGCGTGTTCGGCGACGCGGGCAACGACCGACTCCGCGATCTGCGCCGACAGCATCGGCCAGGTCAGATAGACCGCGTCGACACCGTCCAGTGCCCGCTCCAATGTCTCGGGGACGGTCAGATCTCCCTGCACCACTTCGACATCCGGCGGTAGCGATGCCGCCCGCGGATCGCGAGCCAACGCCCGCACCTGCCTACCGCCCGCCGCGAGCTGCGTCACGACCTGACCACCGACATGACCGGTCGCCCCGATCACCAGAACCCTGCTGATATCCACCATGGGCCAACCGTACGAAGGGGACTTACTTCTAGAAAGGCCATACCGATCGGTAAGCTCATGGCATGGCGGTAGGAGTCCCGGACAGCGCCCGGCCGACACCCGAGGTACGTGACGTATTCGACAAGAACTGCCCGGCCCACACGATTCTCGGCAAGGTCACCAGCCGCTGGGGCGTGCTGATCCTGGCCGCGCTCCTCGACGGCCCGATGCGATACCACGTCCTGCGCGACCGAATCGGCAGCATCAGCGAGAAGATGCTGTCGCAGAACCTGCGCACCTTCACCGAATACGGCCTGGCCGAGCGCACCGTCGAACCCACTGTGCCGCCACAGGTTTCCTACGCACTGACGCCGACGGGGCACGAGGCGGCCGAAGTACTGCACGGCCTCTTGGAGTGGGTGAACACCCGAGCCGAGGAGATCGAGACCTTCCGAACCCGGCCACGGGGTATGCCCGCCGACTGACCAGCGGGCCCTTTGCGGAGACGGAGGGATTTGAACCCCCGATGGTTACCCATGCTCGCTTGCAAGTCGACTGGTGGCCGTCCTTCCGGCGTCTACTGACGTCCGTACCCCTACAGATGCTTCCGTGGGGTTTCGTCGTGTCCGGGGTCGTATGCGCGAGTTGTGACAACTGCGTGACACCCCCGGCCTCGGAAGCCAGTCACTGCCGCGATGTGGGAACAGCATCTAGCCGCGCTGGACACGGTCAACGACGCCGAGGGTCAATAGCCGGCGGATTGGTGTCAAATTCGGTGATCTTGACCAGGTCAGGGGCCCGCCGATACCCTCACGAGTGATGGGCTTCACACAACATGTGCACCACTACTAGTGGCAGGAGCTGCTGATATGTCGAGTGGCAACGAGTGGGACCCGAACAGCAGAAAGTTCCAGATCACCCCTCCTAGTGATGACTTCAACGACCTGGATTACCACGAGGTCGAGGACGACAACAACGAGCCTGATCTCGCTATCGAGGAGGAGTTGAAGCGCGGGCGGTCTTGATCAGGTAGCCGCTGATCGACTGAACTGACAAGCACGGCCCCGCCATCCTTCGGTTGCAGGCGGGGCCGTTGTCGTGCAGGACACTCACACGCCGGCGCAGGGCGGCTTCGTTCAGCAATTCATCGGGCGCGGTTTTGCCGCGCCTTGGGTCGTGTAGTCACTCGTGACTGTCACCAATGACCCGCATCGTGTTTCGCCGCGCCGTCGCCGGTTGCCTGCCACTCCTCGCTGACGAGATGGAGACGAATGTCGCGCCAACCGACGTTGAGCCTGATCCAGACGCGGTGGCGGTCCCATAGCAGGGCTCCGGCCTCGCCCGGTTCGCGTCGGGTCGGCGCGCCCAGAGCGTCGGTCAAACGATCACCGAACTCTGCGCTTCCGGAACCCGACTTCTGCTGATCGCGATTGGATACGTAGCGCCATTTGATGGACCCGGTGTCGACCATCCGGCGGCATCGCAGAACCGCTGCAGATCCTTGTCGATGTACCAGGTCCAATCGAATCCGGCTGCCAGCGTTGCGATTCGAACTCGGCCACGCCGCAAGTCGACCGGCTGACCTGCTGGTCCTTTGCGGAGACGGAGGGATTTGAACCCCCGATGGTGTTACCCATGCTCGCTTTCAAGGCGAGTGCATTCGGCCGCTCTGCCACGTCTCCCTAGGAGGAGATCGTAACCGATCCGGTCGGCGCGCCTCTCCTGGATTCTGATCAGGCCTCGGATCGGGGGGCGGATCCTCGTGCGCGCCGGATCGCGGCGACATGGCCGGTCGGTTCTGGTGGCGGGCGGCGTGCGGGTGCAGGATTGGCCCCATGGATGCGATTGCGCTGAACGGGTTCGGTGGGCCGGAGGTCATGGAGTGGACCGTGGCGGTCGATCCGGAGCCGGGGCCGGGTGAGGTGTTGGTGGAAGTTGTTGCGGCGGGGGTCAATCGGGCTGATGTGATGCAGCGGATGGGGTTCTATCCGCCGCCTGCCGATGCCAGTTCGATTCTCGGGTTGGAGTGTTCGGGGACGATTGTGCAGTTGGGGGCGGGGGTGACGGACTGGCAGGTCGGCGATCGAGTGTGCGCGCTGCTGGCCGGGGGTGGGTACGCGCAGTTGGTGGCGGTGCCTGCCACGCAGCTGTTGCCGATTCCGGCGGGGATGGACGATGTCGCCGCCGCGGGGTTGCCGGAGGTCGCGGCCACGGTGTGGTCGAACCTGGTGATGACGGCGGGTTTGCGGTCGGGACAGCTGGTGTTGATTCATGGTGGGGGCGGTGGGATCGGGACGCACGCGATCCAGGTGGCACGGGCGCTCGGGGCGCGCGTGGCGGTGACGGCCGGGTCGGACGAGAAGCTGGCCAAGTGCGCCGAGCTGGGGGCGGAGATTCTGATCAACTACCGGACCGAGGACTTCGTCGCGGTGGTCGCGGACCAGGGTGGAGCCGACGTGATTCTCGACAATATGGGCGCGAAGTACCTGGAACGGAATGTGGAAGGGCTCGCACCGTTCGGGCAGCTGGTGGTGATCGGGATGCAAGGCGGTGTCAGCGGGACACTGAATATCGCTGCGCTGCTGCGTAAATGGGGCACAGTCCAGGCGACCAACGTGCGCAGCCGACCACGGTCGGGGACGGGGAGCAAGGCCGAGATCATCGCGGCGGTCCGCGCACACCTGTGGCCGCGGATAGTCGCGGGCGAGATCGTGCCGGTGATCTCCGCGGAGTTGCCGATCACCGAGGCGGCCCGCGCGCACGAGATGCTCGACGAATCGCAGACCTTCGGCAAGGTGATCCTGCGGGTCCGGGAGTAGAGCAGGCGCGGTTTACTCCAGGGCGCTGAGGGCGCGGCCGAGCTGGTCGATCTCGTAGCGGGTCGTATAGGGCGCCAGACCGATCGTGACGGCCCCACCCTCGTCGTTCACACCGAGCGCGTCGAGCAGTCGGCTACCACCGTGCACCCCGCTGACCGTGCCGATCCTGGCATCGGCCAGCTTGGCCGCCACCTTCTCCGCCTGCATCCCGGCCATCGTGAAACTGACCGTGGGGATGCGGGTGGAGGCGCGGCCGATCACGGTGAGGTTGTCGACCTTCTCCAGCACCTGCATGAGGTGATCGAAGAGCTGGTCGTGGTAGTCCTGCAGCGAGGTGATCGACATCTCGAGCCGCTCGCGGCGGGTGCCGGTGGCGCGTTCGTCGAGGCCGGCGAGGAAGTCGATGGATTCGGTGAGCCCGGCCAGCAGCGCGTACTGATGCCCGCCCACTTCGAGGCGTTCAGCACCCTTGGCATAGGGGTTCAACGACATCGACGGGATGCGGTCGAGGAACGCGGGGTCGCGGAAGACGAGCGCGCCCACCTGCGGGCCACCCCACGACGGTGCGCTCAGCGCGACCACGTCGGCGTTGAGTTCGTCGATGTCGATCAGCGCGTACGGTGCCGCGCCGAACGCGTCGGCCACCAGCAGTCCACCCACGTCGTGCACACGATCGGCGGCCACCCGGACGCCGGGCGCCGACCCCACGATCGGGGATGCCGCGGTGAGCGCGACCAGGCGCGCGGTAGGGCCGATCAGCTCCTCGAACTGCCATGACGGCATCTCGCAGGTCTCGATCTCCACCTCGGCCCA
The DNA here is from genome assembly GCF_054031145.1 of Nocardia sp. FBN12. Classification (NCBI taxonomy): domain Bacteria; kingdom Bacillati; phylum Actinomycetota; class Actinomycetes; order Mycobacteriales; family Nocardiaceae; genus Nocardia; species Nocardia sp. FBN12. The sequence goes on along the minus strand of NZ_CM132926.1, from coordinate 6,230,100 downwards.
GCGCACGTGCGCGCCGTAGCGGTTGGCGATGCGTAGCCACGGGGCGACGTTGGCCTCGTCGTCAAGGCGGGAGAGCACGATGCCGGTACCGAGACCGAGGCGTGAGCTCAGCGATTCGGCCAACCAGGCCAGCAGCACCGCGCGATCGGGCCCGAGCACGACGCCGGCCGGATCTCCGCCGACCAGATCGGCGACCGCTTCCCTGGCGGCATCGAGGATCGCGCCGCTGCGCGATGCCGCACCGTGGCGGCCGATATGGGAGAACGAGGAGGTACGGAAACCCGTTGAGACGGCGCGCGATACCGAATCGGGAACCAGCATCCCCGCCTGCGGGTCCAGATGGATCCAGCCGTCGCCCAGGGACGGTATCAGGCCCCGAACCCTCGCGACGTCATAAGTCATGGTGGCCACTTTAAGGGCAGGGGGCCTGTCGGTGTAACCGCGTGGGGGTTTTAGCGCGAAGCCGACACACACGCAATGATGGGGACATGACGCACTCGGAGGATGTCCCCGAATCCATCGTCGTGATCGGTCCCGACGGCCGTCCACTGACCGTGCCCGCCGACGCCGTAACCGGTCAGGTCGTGCCCGACGATGAGAAGCAGGCGAGCGAGTCAGGCGAGTCGCTGACCGACATGGTCGAGCAGCCTGCCAAGGTGATGCGGATCGGCACCATGATCAAGCAGCTGCTCGAAGAGGTGCGCGCCGCTCCCCTCGACGATGCCAGCCGCTCGCGGCTCAAGGAGATCCACAAGTCCTCGGTCCGCGAGCTCGAACAGGGCCTTGCGCCGGAACTGCGCGAGGAACTCGAACGCCTCACCCTGCCCTTCACCGACGACTCGGTGCCCTCGGACGCGGAACTGCGCATCGCCCAGGCTCAGCTCGTCGGCTGGTTGGAGGGCCTGTTCCACGGTATCCAGACCGCGCTGTTCGCCCAGCAGATGGCCGCGCGCGCCCAGCTCGAGCAGATGCGCCAGGGTGCGCTCCCGCCCGGGATCCATGCCGCCGAGACGAAGGCCGGTGGGCATGTGGGCGGCGGTCAGTACCTCTGAGGGCCGTTCGGACTGGCGTGATCGCGCAATCGGCCCGCTGCCAGTCAGTTTTCTGACTGCGCGGGCTCGAATCGCACGCTTACGCCGGTGTCGCGCCGCTCGAACACCCGGCGCCTGCCGGGAGACGACACTGTAAGGTCGGGGACCGTGCCCAGCGCTGCCGCCCGTCCCGACTCTGAACTGAGTGACGCGCGTACTGAAGAGAGCCCCGTGCAATCCGAAGACACTCCTACCGACGCCGAACTGGCCGAAGTCGCCGAGGCCGAGGACACCACCGACGCGCCTCTGCTCGTGAAGACACCGATGGTGTCGGATTCGCAGACGTTCGGGCGGGCGTTCAAGGACATGCGCGACGGCCTGCACCAGCGCGAGCTATGGCTATCGCTGGGCTGGCAGGACATCAAGCAGCGCTACCGCCGGTCGGTGCTCGGTCCGTTCTGGATCACCATCGCGACCGGTTTGCAGGCGCTGGCGATGGGGCTGCTGTATTCGACGCTGCTCGACCAGCCGATCAGTGAATACCTGCCGTATGTGACCGTCGGTTTGATCGTGTGGAACGTCATCCAAGCCTCGATTCTCGAGGGCTCCGATGTGTTCATCGCGAACGAGGGACTGATCAAGCAGTTGCCCTCGGCGCTGAGCGTGCACGTGTATCGCCTGGTCTGGCGTCAGTTCTTGTTCTTCATCCACAATGCCGCGATCTACGCGGTGCTGGTGGTGGCGTTCTCGATCTGGCGTGATCTGAACTTCTCGATTCTGCTGGTGATACCCGCGATTCTGCTGCTGTTCCTCAATGCCATGTGGGTGACCATCGTCTTCGGCATCTTCGCCACCCGCTACCGCGACATCGCCCCGATCCTCGGCTCGATGACGCTGATGCTGTTCGTCCTGACCCCGGTGATGTGGTCGACGAAGGCGCTGGAGAACTCGGTCGGCGGCGCAGGCGATCGGGCCAAGCTGCTCGAGATCATCCCCACCTACCACTACCTGGAGATCGTGCGCGCTCCGCTGCTCGGTGAACCCTCGGAATGGCATCACTGGGCGGTCGTCGTCGCGATCACCGTGGTCGGATGGGCCGTGGCGATCCTGGCGCTCAAGCAGTACCGTGCCCGCGTCCCGTACTGGGTTTAGGAGCAGTTCTCGATGAGCCGTGTGAGTATCGAAACCCATGAGGCATGGGTCGAGTTCCCCATCTTCGACGCCAAATCGCGGTCGCTGAAGAAGGCGTTCCTCGGCAAGGCGGGCGGCGCGATCGGGCGTAACAGCTCCGACGTGGTGGTGGTCGAGGCGCTGCGCGACATCAACCTGTCGCTCAAGGAAGGCGACCGGGTGGGCCTGGTCGGCCACAACGGCGCGGGTAAGTCGACGTTGCTGCGCCTGCTCTCGGGCATCTACGAACCCTCGCGCGGCAGTGCCCGCATCCGCGGCCGGGTGGCACCGGTGTTCGACCTCGGCGTCGGCATGGATCCGGAGATCTCCGGTTACGAGAACATCATCATCCGCGGCCTGTTCCTCGGACAGACCCGCAAGCAGATGATGGCCAAGATCGACGAGATCGCCGACTTCACCGAGCTCGGCGAATACCTGTCGATGCCGCTGCGCACCTATTCCACCGGCATGCGGGTGCGGCTGGCGATGGGCGTGGTCACCTCGATCGACCCCGAGATCCTGCTGCTCGACGAGGGCATCGGCGCGGTCGACGCGGAGTTCATGAAGAAGGCGCGCACGCGGCTGCAGTCGCTGGTGGCGCGCTCGGGCATCCTGGTGTTCGCCAGTCACTCCAACGAATTCCTCGCCCAGCTCTGCGATACCGCAATGTGGATCGACCACGGTCAGATCCGCGAACAAGGCGGAATCGAGGACGTTGTGCGAGCGTATGAAGGGCCCGAGGCGGGTAATCACGTGGCACAGGTGCTGCGTGAGCTGGAAACCGAGGGCGCCGACGGCGCGACGGGCGAGAAGAAGCTGGAGCAGAACAACGCATGAGCGGTCAACGGCCGGAGGCGGCAGCGCAGCGTTACCACGTAGGCCGTCCGAGCATGCGCGGTGTGGCAGCATGAGCGGTCAACGTGACGAGGCTGCCCCGGCTGCCGTGCCGGGTGGGTTCAGCATGACCGACCGCCTCGAGGCGACCACCCCCGCGCGCGTCGAACCCGCCGCCGTGCTGCCCGTGGCAGGCGCGGTGACCGGCCGCTCCGCGTCCGAAGGCGCTGCGGATTCGACGGTGCCCGGTGACGTAGATGTCGTTGCGCTGCCCGATGACGCGGAACTGCCCGCGGGCGCCGAACCTGCCGACATCACGACCGAGACCGGCCCGACCGCGCGGATCATCGCGGTGGTCGTCACGCACAAGCGCCGTGAGCTGCTCGCCGAGTCGCTGAAAGTACTTGCCTCGCAGACGCGTCCGGTCGACCATCTGATCGTCGTCGACAACGCCAACGAGGACGCGGTGGCCGAGCTGGTCGCCCAGCAGCCGATCGAGGCCACTTACCTGGGCTCGCGTCACAATCTCGGCGGCGCGGGCGGTTTCGCGCTCGGCATGTTGCACGCGCTCACCCAGGGTGCCGATTGGGTGTGGCTGGCCGATGACGACGGCCGCCCCGACGGGCCCGAAGTGCTCGCGACACTGATCGATTGCGCGCGCAGGCACAACCTGGTCGAGGTATCGCCGGTGGTCTGCGATATCGACGAACCGGATCGCCTCGCCTTCCCGCTGCGCCGTGGTGTGGTGTGGCGGCGGCTGCGGTCGGAACTCGGTGACGAGGACTTCCTGCCCGGTATCGCGTCGCTGTTCAACGGTGCGCTGATCTCGGCGAAGGCCGTCGATCTGATCGGCGTGCCCGACCTGCGACTGTTCGTGCGTGGCGACGAGGTGGAGGTGCATCGCCGCCTGGTCCGCTCCGGCCTGCCGTTCGGTACCTGCCTGCAGACCGCGTACCTGCATCCCAACGGCGCCGAGGAATTCAAGCCGATCCTGGGCGGGCGGATGCACACCCAGTACCCGGACGACCCGGTGAAGCGCTACTTCACCTACCGCAACCGCGGCTACCTGATGTCGCAGCCCGGTATGCGGAAGCTGTTGCCGCAGGAGTGGATTCGCTTCTCCTGGTTCTTCCTGGTGACCCGCCGCGACCCGGCCGGGCTCAAGGAATGGTTCCGGCTGCGCTCCCTGGGCCGCAACGAGCACTTCGGCAAACCGGACTAGCCCCCGAAAATAGGGGGTAGTTCCCTCTGGCAGCAATCGGCCGTTCGGTCTTACGATGCGAAACGTGACCTTCGCAAAGAGTTTCGCATCCGCCGCGGCGACCGTGCTCGCCGGCGCCGCGCTCTGTCTCGCCGCACCCGGCACCGCCACGGCGGACGACACCTGCCAGCTCGGCTGGTCCAACGTGGGCCCGCGCTCCTGCGTGATGAACGAAGTCAGGACCGCGCCGGTGGCGACGCTGGGCAACGGCGTCTGCGTCGGCATCCTGAACGTGGCGGGCACCGCGTTCGACGGACCGCTCAATTCCCCGAGCGTCGCGCCCGGCGCCACCCACAGCATCGCCCTGCGCGTCTCGCAGGGCTTCTCCCCCCTCGGCAACTGGGCACCCACCGTGCTGGCGTGCGATGTGAACGTTGTCGTCGACTGGAAGAACCTGGACAGCGGCGCCACCGGGTCGGTGACCCGCTTCATCCCGGCCACCAGCACCAGCACCTACCCGGTCCAGGACATGATCGCCAACACCGGCCCCGGGCGGGTCCAGGTCACGGTCCGCACGGATCGTCCCAACATCCCCCAGTCCACCGAGGTCTTCGTGCCGTAGTCGCCACCTCGCACCGAGCGCCGCGCTCTCATCGGCGCGGCATACGCGAAACCCGCAGGCCCACGACGGCGCGAATTCGACTGTGGGATGACAGGTCGAGTGGCGTGCGGAAAATAGGTTGCCGGGTGCTGCCTGGGTGGGGCAGAGTTGGTGTTCGAACGTTGGAGAGGAGGTGGATGTCCGTGAGTACACACGTGTGGATTGCCGTGGCCGGGCGGCGCGATTGTGCGTCTGCCCAGGTTGCTCCGGACATCACCTCTACTCGCTGAACCCGTCGTTCGGGTTCGGCACCCGACGAAGGATTCCCCATCATGGTCGACTACGACCTGCTCGTCCCTTACGGCTGGACCGAAGCCGTAGCTGCTGAATATCTGCCGCTCCTCGGCGATCTCACGCCTGCTCGCATCGTTCGAATGGATCGCAGCGAATGCGATGTGGTCACGCCGCGTGGCCCTGCCAGAGCCGCCTGCCCGCGCGACATCACCGGACTGTGTACCGGCGACTGGGTCGGGCTCGATGCCGAAGGCACTGTGCGGCAACTGCTCCCACGACGCTCGGCGATCATGCGATCGTCGGTATCCGGGCGCTCGGTGGCCCAGGTGCTGGCCACCAATGTGGATACCGTGCTCATCTGCAGTGCCGCCGACGGCGACGTGGATCTGGGGCGGATCGAGCGAATGCTCGCGCTGGCTTGGGAGAGCAATGCCCAGCCGGTGGTCGTGCTCACCAAAGCCGATGCGGCGGACTATCTTCCGCTCGACGAGGTCCGTGCCGTCGCACCCGGTGCGACGGTGGTGGCGGTGAGCGCTGCCGCCGGTGTCGGTCTGGATGTCCTCACCGCCGTCCTCAGCGGCACCGTGGCTTTGATCGGCCCCTCCGGTGCGGGGAAGTCCACCCTGGCCAACGCACTGCTCGGCGCGGAAGTGTTCGCCACCAACGCGGTTCGCGCGGTGGACGGCAAGGGACGGCACACCACCGTGCATCGCGAACTGCGCCCGCTCCCCGGCGGCGGCACCCTCATCGACACCCCCGGCCTGCGCGGCATCGGCCTCTACGACGCCGCCGACGGCATCGGCAAGACCTTCAGCGACATCGAATCCCTCGCCGCTGATTGCCGTTTCGCCGACTGCGCGCACGAGTCCGAACCCGGCTGCGCGGTCCGGTCCGCCCTGGCCGACGGCACCATCACCGAACGCAGGCTGACCAGCTACCGCAAGCTGGCCAGAGAGAACGAGTGGATGGCTGCCCGCACCGACAAGCGCCTGGCCGCCGAACGCGAACGTGTCTGGCGCGACATCACGAAACAACACCGCAAGCAGTACCGCGAACGCGGCCGCCGCTGATCCCGGACAACCGCCCTGGCTGAGCCGATGGCCAATCGCCGCGTCGGAGAGGTCCGGCGCGGCGATCGGCGTGGGGATCAGCTGGGGTCGATGCCGTAGAGGCGGGCCCAGTTCTCGCGGCTGGTGAGTTCGGGGACCGCGGCGCGGTACTCGGCCTGCAGCGCGGGCAGTTCCTTGCGGAGCTTGCGCAGGGTGCGGTAGGCGCGGATCAGCAGGGCGCGGGCGCGGGCCTTGTCCCGGCGACGCACACGTACGCCGGACTGGGAGGCATCGGTGACCACCACATGGTCGAACAGGCCGACGTGCCACCAGTGGGCGTCTTCGCGGGTGACGCCGATGAGGCCGGGCTGGGTGCGGCCGGTCCACTGAGTGATCGCGCGCTTGATCAGGACCAGGGTGACGCGGCTCGGCTCGCCGCTGGCCCGGCGCACCGAGATGTCGGCGGAGTTGACCGGCGGGGTGGCCGCGGGGTGCTTGATGGTTTCGGGGTAGTCGTTGCGCGACGAGCGGGCGGCGGCGAGGGCGTCGATACCGCCGTCGCGCAACGCCTTCGGGCCCTTCATGAAGTCCTCGATGCCCTGCAGCGTGGTGTGCACGAGGCCGTACTGCATGCCGACGAGGTGCTCGGCGATGTAGCGGAAGAACTCGCGCGTGATCGCCTTGCCGTCGAGATCGGTGTGCAGGGCGCCGACGATGAGCGAGTTACGGGTGGAGAAGTAGCGCGCCCAGTCGTCGTAGTCCTTCCAGTAGAAGTCGGCATGCCACACGGCCGCGTTGGGGAGCGTGACGGTGACGAAACCGTGCTCGCGCGCGCGGATGCCGTACTCGACATCGTCCCACTGGAAGAAGATCGGGACCGGAAGGCCGATCTTCTTCACGACCTCCGCCGGGATCAGGCAGGTCCACCAGGCGTTGTAGCCGGCGTCGACCCGGCGCTCCTGGTTCTTCTTGAGCATGGAGGTGTTGCGCAGCGCCTTGGGCACCTTCTGGCCGTGCTTGAGCTCGTGCAGGTGCACCTCCTCCGCACCGACATTGAGGAAGTCGGGGTTGAGCAGGAACAGCATCTGCGCGCCGACCAGGGTCGGTTCGACCGTGAGGTTGGCGAAGGCCTGCAGGCGCAGGACGGTCTCGGGCTCGCAGAGGATGTCATCGTCCATCAGGATGACGTCGGCGTGCTCGTTGGCCGCCGACACCTCGTACAGGCCACGCGTGAAGCCGCCGGCGCCACCGAGGTTGGGCTGGCGGATGTAGCGCAGCTTGTCGCCGAAATCGGGCCGGACCTGCTGGAACAGCGGCCGGTCCTCGACCAGGTCGGTGCCCTGGTCGACCACGTACACCGCGTCGATCGCGGCCAGCACGGTCGCGTCCGAGGCCAGCGCGGCGACGGTGTGCGCGCAGTCCTCGGCCCGGTTGAAGGTGCAGATCGCGATCGCGACCGGGCGCACCGTCTCCGGCGCGGCGGCCGTCCACGCCAGCTCGGTGATCTCGAGTTCGCCCCCGACGGCATCGAACTCGAGCCACAGCGCGCCACCGTCGACGTACTGATCCAGCGGCGCGCTCAGCGAGACACGCCCGCTGCTCGTGGCCACCAGCGACGCGATGATCCGGCGATGCCCGGCGATATCGGACGCGACCAGGCGCACGTTCGCCTTGCCGCCGATCGTCAGCAGTGCGCCGACCGATACCTCGGTGACGGTCGTCCAGCGCTGCCAGTAGCTGGCGGCGAGGCGGCCGAAGTAGGTGTTGGTGTGCGCGGTCGCGCCCTTGGGCAGGCGCAGCGAGTGCCGCTCACGGACCGCGGCACCCCCCTTGACGACCGCGTAGAGGTCATCGCTCACCCGCGCCGACGGCCCGGTGAAGATGCCTCGTGCCAGCACGAGCCGCTCGGGCGCTGAGTGTTCACCCCGCAGCGATGCGGGCGCGGCCTCGCGCCGATCGTTCGATTCGGTCACGGCTTTGGTAGCCGACTGCTCCATGAAGTCCTCGAAATTCTCGGTATCGACTGCGCCGGCGCAGACAGGCACGTAAAGAAAGGCGCGGCGGGCGGGGCGAGGATATCAATCGCGCGGCACCCTCGCGTCGTCAGTGAGGTGATGCCGCACCCCGCGCGTGTTGCTCATCGCTTGCCGATGAGCCGGTGAAAACGAATTTTCCGTAGGCCCAATAGCGGAATACGACCGCCATGGTCTGGCCGATAACGGTGGCGGCGATGTTGTCGGCCAGCGGCGATGACAGATCCAGCACATAGCGGGAAAAGCCGAGGCAGCCGAGTTGCAGGAGGATCGCCACCACATTGACGATCGCGTACAAAAGGTATTCCCGGCCCGGGCTGTCGGATTTCTTGTGGGCGTAGGTCCACCACTTGTTTCCGAAGTAGGTGACCACCGTCGCCACCACGATCGCGATGATCTTGGCGAGCAACGGAGAGTGATAGAGCACACCTTCGGAGAAGCCGATGCCGCCGCCCCAGAACACCAGCAGGTTGTAGGTCCCGGCATCGACGAGAAAACCGATCGCGCCGACCACGAGGAACGCCGCACCTTGCCGCAAGCCCGCCGCTACCCTGGACACGAAGGGAACAGCAGGCGGTTCAGCTGATTGCGACACGCCCTGACGGTAGCCAACCACCACCCCGACCCCTAGGGAGGGTCGGCCACGCAGTGGCCGGTCCGCGGCCGGGTCGCCGGTTAGCCGCCGTTGCGTAGGCGACGAAGGAGCAAGCAACGGTGGCTAACCGGCGGCCCCTCAGGGCCGCAGACACCCGGGCGCCAGCCCGGCAACAATCCTGTAGCCTCCCGGTGTCCCACTTGCTGCCTAACACCGAGGATTGACCCAGGTGGACTCCACCGAGCTTCGCATTGCCGCCGTGGTCCCCTGCCACAATGAAGAGGCCGCGGTCGCCAAGGTCGTCGCCGACCTCAAGGCCGCCGTGCCGGGGATCGTCGTCTACGTCTACGACAACCTGAGCACCGACCGCACCGCCGAACGCGCCCGCGAGGCCGGGGCGATCGTGCGCTACGAGAACACCAAGGGCAAGGGCAACGTGGTGCGCCGCGCCTTCGCCGATATCGACGCCGACGTCTATCTGATGATCGACGGCGACGACACCTACGAGGCGTCGGCCGCCCCGCTGATGATCAAGACGCTGCTCGAGGGCCCCTACGACCACATTCTCGGCGTGCGCAAGCAGGACGACGCCGACGCCAGCGCCTACCGCAGCGGCCACGAGACCGGCAACAAGGTGCTCAACGGCGTGGTCGGCAAGGTGTTCGGCGAGAACGTCGAAGACATGCTGAGCGGCTTCCGGGTGTTCTCGCGCCGGTTCGTGAAGAGCTTCCCGGCCGTGTCGCGCGAATTCGAGATCGAGACCGAGCTGACCGTGCATTCGCTGCACCTGCGCGTGCCGCAGACCTCGGTGTCGGTCGGTTTCCGTGACCGCCCCGCGGGCAGCGAGTCCAAGCTGCGCACCTACCGCGACGGCACCAAGATCCTCGCGCTGATCCTCGGCCTGGCCCGCCACGAACGCCCCGTCGCGTTCTACGGCCTGTTCGGCACCATCGCCTGGCTGGTCTCGGTCATCCTGACCGTGCCGATCGTGATCGATTTCTACAACACCCACCAGGTGGCGCGGTTCCCGACGCTGTTCCTGGCCTTCACGCTGCTGCTGCTCGGCAGCCTGGCCTGGACCGCGGGCCTGATCCTGGACGGCATCCGCCGCTCGCGCCACGAGACGGCACGGCTTGTCTACCTGCGTTATGCGGCCGCCGGGGTGAGCGAGGACGTCGCGGCCGGAGAGCGTCGGTGACCACTTCCGTCGAGCCCGAGAAGACTGTCGAGATCGAGAAGACCCCCGCGCGCAAGAACCCGGTTCGTGGGCTGACCCAGCGTTTCGGTGCGGCGACGGTGGCTTTCGCGCTGGTCGCGACCGTGTTCGGTGCCGTGTTCGCGGTGCTCACGCCTGCTTTCTGGGGTCATGACGAGATCACCCAGTTCGGCCGCGCCTACCAGGTCGCGCACGGTGGCGTGTTCCCGCAGCGCATCGTCGACGATCGCGGGGTGGCCTACGGCGGGCAGATCCCGGTCAGTGTCGACGCGCTGATGGGCTACGCGTTCAAGGACTACAACGACAACCCCGAAGAGCCCGACGCGATGGTGGCCGACCCCGGCGCCTACGACCGGCTCGGCGCGGCCGAGATCTCCTCGGCGACGCGGCAGATGTGGTTCACCAACACCGCCGCGTACTCGCCGGTGCCGTATGTGCCAGCGGCCATCGGCATCCGGCTGGGTGAAGCGCTCGGACTCAATGTGGGCGGCATGTATCTGCTGACCCGTTTCGCCGGGCTGGTCGCCTATCTGGCGGTCGTCGGATTCGGGCTCTACGCGCTGCGCGAGCGGCGTTCGCAGTGGCTGGTGTTCACCGTCGCGGTGCTGCCGATCGCGCTGTTCCAGGCGGGCACCGTCACCGCGGACACGCTCACCAACGCGCTCGCCATCATGGTGTCGGCGCTGCTGCTGAAGGCGCTGTTCGTCGGTGATCGATTGCATCGCATGGAAACCGCCGCGCTGCTCGCCGCGACGATCGCGCTGCCGCTGAGTAAACCGACCTATGTACTGCTGGCGATGCTCGTTGTGGTTGTCCCCGCCGACCGGCTCGGATTCACCGGGAAACTGAAATTCGTCCCGTGGGCATTCGCGGTGACGGGCGGTGCGCTTTTCCTCGCCTGGACGAAGATCGCCGCACCCACCGGCGACGGCATGGGTCTGATGCGCCCGCCGCACCAGTGGGGTCAGGTGCGTCCCGGCGATCAGCTGAAGGGAATCCTCACCGACCCGGTGCAATTCGTGCACACCTTCGGCGAGAGTATCGCGCTGCGCGACCATCGCTGGTTCAACCAGTTCTTCGGTGAACTCGGATTCGCGTATGTGGATGTGCCCGCGATTTCGATGCTGGCGTGCCTGCTCGCCTTCGCGGTGAGTTTCGGCATCATCGATCGAATGAGTACTGCCACAGCCACTTTCCGTCGCACGCTGATCGTGGCGCTCACGGTGCTCGCGAGTGTGGCGATGATCTATGTGACGCTGTACATGTCGTTCACGCCGGTCGATTTCTATCTCATCGACGGTGTGCAGGGCCGGTATTTCGTGCCGCTGGCAATCATGGGGCTGGCCGTGCTGGCTCGCGTGGTGCCGCTGCGACTCACGAATTCCGCGGGCGTGATTCCGACCCGTGGCACCGCGATCACCGTGGCCTGTGCGTCGACTTTCGCGCTTGTCGCTACTGCCGCAACGTATTACACCGTCGTCTGGGGATAATTCCCCAGACGACGGTGGGGATTACAGCGTCTTTTCACCCGCGGCCGCGTAGGCGCGTTCGGTATCGGCCTTTTTCGGCCGCCACCAATCCTCGTTGTCGCGGTACCAGGCGACGGTGTCGGCCAGGCCGGCGCGGAAGTCGGCGTAGCGCGGCGACCAGCCCAGCTCCTCGCGCAGCAGGCTCGCGTCGATGGCGTAGCGCTGGTCGTGGCCGGGGCGGTCGGTCACATGATCGAAGTCCGTCGGCTCGCGATCGAAGGCTCGCAGAATGAGCCGGACCACGCTGAGGTTGTCGAGTTCGCCCTGCGCGCCGATGAGATAGGTCTGGCCGGTGCGGCCGCGCTCGAGGATGTCCCAGACCGCGCGGTTGTGGTCCTCGACGTGGATCCAGTCGCGCACCTGATGACCGGCGCCGTACAGGCGCGGGCGCACACCGTCGATCAGATTGGTGATCTGGCGGGGGATGAACTTCTCCACGTGCTGGTACGGGCCGTAATTGTTGGAGCAGTTCGACAGGGTCGCGCGGACACCGAACGACCTGGTCCAGGCGCGAACCAGCATGTCGCTACCCGCTTTGGTCGCCGAATAGGGGCTCGACGGGTTGTAGGCGGTGGACTCGGTGAAACCCGGCTCGTCCGGGGTGAGATCGCCGTACACCTCGTCGGTGGAGACGTGGTGGTAGCGCACATCGTGGCGGCGTACCGCCTGCAGCAGCGAGTAGGTGCCGACGATATTGGTCTGCACGAACGGCCACGGCTCGGCCAGGGAGTTGTCGTTGTGGGATTCGGCCGCGAAATGCACGACGGCGTCCACGCCGCTGACCAGATTGTCGACCAGATCGAGATCGGCGATATCGCCGTGCACGAATTCGATCCGATCCGCTACCGGATCCAGCGACGCTCGGTTGCCCGCGTAAGTGAGTGCGTCGAGCACGGTCACTTGGACATCCGGGCGCGTGGCCACGGTCTGCTGGACGAAATTTGCACCGATGAACCCGGCCCCGCCGGTTACGAGCACTCGCACTCGGTCAACGATACGGGTATTCCGGCGGCCTTCGGGACGGAAGTGTCACCGTTATGCGTTGCTGGAACGTCTCTTACCTGTGACCCGACGGCTATTTACACTGTGATCTCCGTCACGATACCCGTGCGTAGGTTAAGACTCAGGGTCTGTTTTCCTGAGAAAAACCCCGGTCAACGCTCAGGTTTCTATCAGCGCACCGGCATCGGAGTATCAATGGTGAACAAAACTTGAACTAACAGTCACAGCAGGTTCACCTCTGGTTAGCTGCGGGAGCTTTTGATCTACCAGTCCCCTCCGCACGCTCCAACTTTGAGGTTCAACAAAAATGCTGATGAGGAAATTCGCCGCCACTTCGGCGCTGCTGATCGCCGCTATGGGCGTCACCGCCGGCACCGTCAACGCTGAGGCGCCCGCTGCCGACGTGATCAACGCGACCGGTGAGGTCGTCAACGGTTCCGCCATCGTCACGACGGACGCCGGTTCGCTGGTCGAAGAAGACGGTGTCTTCAAGATCAAGGCCGCCAACGGCACCACCGTCGCCGGCGTTCCGACGACCGTGCGCATCGACGAGTTCGAGTTCCCCGTCGCGGTGAACATCGCGGGCAACACCGCCACCCTGACCCCGGAATTGGCGATCGACAAGGCGACCTACAAGCCTGTCGCGCTGCCGTACGAGGACAAGGCTCCCTGGAAGACCGAGTACGAGCGTGAGCAGGCCGCCTGGTCGCGTATGACCTCCACCATCTCGATGGGCGCCACCATCGGCACCCTCGTCGGTGGCCTCGGCGGCGCGGCTGTCGGTTGCATCGTCGGCGGCGCCACCCTCGCCGTGCCCACCGGCCTCCTCGTTCCGCTCCTCGGTGCCGTCCCCGGCTTCGTCGCCGGCTGCGTCGTCGGTGCCACCGCCTTCAGTGCTCTCGGTGCCATCGCCGCTCAGATCTTCGTGACCGCTCCGTTCGCGATCGGTGCTGCGATCCAGTACTTCACCACGATCAACCAGCCCTTCACCCCTCCGGCCAAGTAATTTCGCCGTAGGACAGAAGGAAAGCGGCCCCTGCCCGGAGAAATCCGAGCGGGGGCCGCTTCTGCGTTTCCACCACCAAGGGCCAGGGGCCTACGGCACCGCAGGCCCCCCGACCCGAGTCGGCTCGTCCGGCCGATCGCGATCAGGACCGTCCGAGCCGGTTCAGTGGTCTAGGCCGTCCGAGCACGCTGGGCCGGTTCCACCGCGCCCCGAACGAACTTCGCCACCCGCCCCAGCGCCGAACGGCTCTCCGGCATGCTCGGCAGGATGCTCATGAACGCGTGCACCTGCCCGCGCCACAGTTCGAGGGTGTTGGGCACGCCCGCGGCGGTGAGCCGGTGTGCCATCAGTTCACAGTCGTAGCGCAGCAGCTCGTCCTCGGCGGCGATGAGCAGCACCGGTGGCATCCCGGCCAGATCGGCGTTGACCGGCGACAGCGCCGGGTCGAGCGGACCCGCGTGTTCGGCGCCGAGGTGGACGACCGCCTCGAGGCCCTTCAGCGGAATGTAGGCGTCCCGGTTGACGTTGACGTACCCCTCTTTGGCCCGGTAGTCCAGATCGAGCAGCGGACTGAGGCCGACGAGTGCGGCAGGCAGCGGCAGGCCGATCTCGCGAGCGCGGATCGCGGTCGCGAAGGTCAGGAACCCACCGGCCGAGTCACCGGCGAACACGATGCGCGCCGGATCGGCACCGTGGCGCAACAGCCAGCGGTAGGCGAGCACACAGTCGTCGATCGAGGCATCGATCGAGCCGGGCAGCTGCCGATATTCGACATTGAGGACGGGCAGTCCGGTGCGCCTGGCCAGTCCGGCCACGATCGCGCGGTGCGTCTGCAACCCGCACACCGCGAATCCGCCACCGTGCATATAGAGCACCGCACCGTGGCGCAGCGCGCGTGAGCCGCCCGCGGGCCGCACCATTTCCATCTTGAAGTCCGCGAGCTGGATCTGCTCGCGCTCGATGCCGTGCGGTTCGGGCCGCAGCCGCGAGAGCAGGTCGATCGCGACGGCGCCGACCGGAATGGTGGCCCGATTGATGGGCACAGTGCGCAGCAGCGGTCCGATCAGGCCGAGGCAGGCGCCCATCAGCACGCGCGAGGAGGTGCTGGTCCGGCCGGAGTTGACGATGATGCCCGGCTCCGGCGTACTCACGGTGCCGATCGGGGCCACGGGCGCGAGCCCACCCATCACGCCGGTGATCTTTGTGGCTACCATCGCGCACCTACCTTTACAGCTGGCGCGTCGACCCCTGACCAGGCGTGAACCCCCGGAGCGGATGTCGGCGCTGACATCTAACACAGTGATGTTTCACACATCGACGCTCACATAATCAGATGAACGCCGCGTCTGTCTCAGTTATCGCCCGACACACCCGGTCACGAAACGTTCGTGACCAATTCGTCGACGTGTCGGAACCTCCCCGACTCCGGGGCGGACGGAACTGGCAGACTTGCCACCTATGCGCGGAATCATCTTGGCGGGCGGCACCGGTTCACGGTTGCACCCGATCACGCGCGGGGTGAGCAAGCAGCTCGTCCCGGTCTACGACAAACCCATGGTCTACTACCCGCTGTCCACTCTCATGCTGGCAGGGATCGACGACATTCTGGTGATCACCACGCCGGAGGACGCCGATGCGTTTTCGCGCCTGCTCGGCGACGGCAGCCAGTTCGGCGTCGCGATCAGCTATGTGGTGCAGCCCGAACCCGACGGTCTCGCGAGCGCCTTCGTCCTCGGGGCCGCTCACATCGGCACCGAACCGGCGGCGCTGGTCCTCGGCGACAACATCTTCCACGGGCCCGGCCTCGGCGCCAGCCTGGAACGCTTCCACGACATCGACGGCGGCGCGGTGTTCGCCTACTGGGTGAAGGACCCGACCGCCTACGGCGTGGTGGAGTTCGATCAGGGCCGCGCGGTCTCCATCGAGGAGAAGCCGAAGGTCCCGCGCTCCAACTACGCCATCCCCGGCCTCTACTTCTACGACAACGACGTGGTGGAGATCGCCCGCGAGCTGAAGCCGTCGGCGCGCGGGGAGTACGAGATCACCGACATCAACCGCGCCTACCTCGAACAGGGCAGGCTCAGCGTCGACGTGCTGGCCCGCGGCACCGCCTGGCTCGACACCGGCACCTTCGACTCCCTGCTCGACGCCGCCAACTACGTGCGCACGATCGAAGAACGGCAGGGCCTCAAGATCGGCGTGCCGGAGGAAGTGGCGTGGCGGCGCGGCCTGATCTCCGACGAGCAGCTGTGCAAGCTCGCCGAACCGATGGTGCGTTCGGGCTACGGCCGCTACCTACTCGACCTGATCGACCGCGGAAAAGACTGGTAGAAGCGCATGGAGTTTCGTGAACTGGCGATCCCCGGCGCCTGGGTGGTGACGCCACGACTACTCGGCGACGACCGCGGCATGTTCTGCGAGTCGTTCAAGGCCTCGGAGTTCGAGAAGGCCACCGGGCGCCCGTTCGAACTGCACCAGGTGAACACCTCGGTCTCGGCGGCCGGGGTCCTGCGCGGGATCCACTACACCGACGATCCGCCCGGTCAGGCCAAGTATGTGACCTGTGTGCGCGGCGCGTTCCTGGACGTGGTGGTCGACCTGCGGCCCGCCTCACCGACCTTCGGGCGGTGGGACAGCGTGCTGCTCGATGACGTCACCCGCCGCTCGGTGTTCCTGTCCGAAGGCCTCGGCCACGCCATCCTCTCGCTGGAGAACCGCTCGACGGTGACCTATCTGTGCTCGCTCGAGTACTCCCCTGAATTCGACAGGGACCTGGACGCTTTCGATCCGCGCCTCGCCATCGAATGGCCGGCCGAGGGCCGCGACGGCCGCCCGCTCACCTACGTCCGCTCGGCGAAAGACGAAGCGGCACCGAAGTTCTCCGACTGATTCACGTGAAACGCCGAACGGCACCACCCGCGAAAGGTGGTGCCGTTCGGTGTTCGACGATCAGGCTGGTTCGAGCACCTTGTCTTCGACGACCGGTGCGTCGACGACCTGCTTGCGGAACCGGGGCAGGAAGACCGTCAGCGCGAGCAGCGCACCCACGATCGTGACGCCCGCCGCGAACTCCAGACCCGGCCGGTAGGTATCGAGCATCTCCTGCGGAGTGGCGGTGGTCCCGTGTCCACCGGAGGTGACGATGGCGGTGGTCACCGCGAGCACGATGGCCGCGCCGACCTGCATGGAGGTCTGCAGCACGCCGGCCGCGAGACCCTGCTCGTCGTCTTCGATGCCGCTGGTGGCCTGCACATTGATGGCCGGGAAACCGACCCAGCCGATGCCGATCAGCAGGATGGCGGGCAGCAGCATGGTCCAGTAGTCGGGCGCGGTGTCCAGGCGCAGGAACAACAGGTAGCCGATGGCCATCACACTCAGGGTGACCGCGATGACCGGTCCGGTGCCGAAACGGTCGATCAGCTTCTCGGAGAAGAACGCCGACCCGACGACCATGATGCCGACCGGCAGCAGGGCCATCGCCAGCTTCAGCGCCGACCATTCCAGGGTGTCCTGCATGTACAGGGTCACGATGAACTGCCAGGAGAAGTACGAACCGGCGACCGCGACGATGGCCAGGCTGGCCCGCAGCAGCGTGGGCTTGCGCAGGATGCCCAGGCGTACCAGCGGGTGCTTCACCCGCTTCTCGGTGATCACGAACGCGGCGAACAGGGCGATCACGGCGAGGAACGAACCGATGGTGCGTGCCGAGGCCCAGCCGACTTCCGGTGCGGTGACCACGGTGTAGACCAGCAGCAACATGCCCGCGGTGGACAGCAGCGCACCAAGTAGATCGTGTCCGCCTTCTTCGGCCTTACCGTCCTTGGGAATCAGCGCGAACGCGGCGATCAGGGCGGCGATGGCGATCGGGACGGGCAGCAGGAAGGTCCAGCGCCAGCCGACGCCGGTCATCAGGCCGCCGAACAGCAGGCCCATGGAGTAGCCGCCCGCACCGAAGACGGTGTAGATCGACAACGCCTTGTTGCGCGCCTTTCCTTCGGCGAAGGTGGTGGTGATGATCGACAGACCGGTCGGCGCGGTGAACGCGGCGGCCAGGCCCTTGATGAAGCGGGTGGCGATCAGCAGGGCGGGGTCGCTCACCAGGCCCCCGATGAGCGAGGCGACGGCGAATACCGCCAGGGCGATGAGGAAGACCTTGCGGCGGCCGAGCAGGTCGGCGGTGCGTCCGCCAAGCAGCAGCAGGCCGCCGTAGCCGAGGATGTAGCCGCTGACAAGCCACTGCAGGGTGGAGGTCTCGAGGTCGAGTTCGGCGCCGATGGACGGCAGGGCGACACCGATCATCGAGACGTCGAGGCCGTCGAGGAACAGGACGATGCACAGGGTGATCAGCAAGCCCCAGAGCCGGGCGGGCCACCGGGTGGGATCGGTCGCCTGATCTGCGGCCGATAGCGAAGCTGTCGAAGTCATGCGGGGGACATTACATGCGCACGCATTAATTGCCAACACATAAAATGCCATTGCATGAACATGCTCGGACCTCTAAGATGGGCCCATGTTGAACCCACCGGCCTATCAGCTGGGCGATGCGAAGCACGCCCCGAGCTCTCTCCGGCCATGAATCCGGCCATCACCTCAGCTCGGCGCAATGAGGCGCCCCCCGAGCTGGTTGGTCAGTGGCGCGAACTGCTCGGTAGGCATGCCGCCGTGAGTTGCGCGCTGGAGAAGGCGCTCCAAAAGGACCACGAGATCGGCCTCAGCGAATTCGAGACGCTGGACCGGCTGGTCGACGCGGACTGTCAGAAGTACCGCATGACGGAGCTGGCCAACGACATCTACCTGAGCCAGAGCGCGCTGTCGCGCGCTGTGGCCAGGCTGGAACGCGACGGCCTTGTCGAACGCAGCATGTGCGATCTCGACCGCCGCGCCATCTTCGTCCGGCTCACCGACAAGGGCAGGCAGGTCTACGACCGGGCCCTGCCCACCCACCGCTCGGTGCTCGCCGGTTCGTGGGACAGCCCTACAGCGTGTCCGTAGCCGCCACCGCGATATCGGTGAACGCGCGACGATAACGGTCGTATTCGGCCGGCTTGTCGAGATAGGTACTGCCCGCGAAGGTTTCGACGTAGACCACCGGCGGCTCCGGTCGATCCACCGAATCGTCGACCCCGAAGTCGAGGATCACGAAACGTCCCGACTCGAGCCCGGCGTGATAGCCCGAATCGGCCGGAACCACCTGGACGCGCACCGTTTCACGCTCGGCCAGCTCCCGTAATCGCGCGAGCTGGCCTGCCCGCACGCGGTCGTCACCGATGCGGCGGGTGAGCACCGGCTCGGCCAGCACCACGTCCAACCGCAACGGCGCGTCGGCCCTGGTGATCAGGGCCTGCCGTGCGGCGAGTACCCGCAGCCTGCGTTCCAGCTCCGGCTCGGTCAGCTCCGGAATCGTCTGCTCGAGCAGCGCTTTCGCGTAGTCCGCGGTCTGCAACAGCGGCGGGATCAGGCCGTCTTCGTAGACGGAAAGGCCCGAGGCGGCTTCCTCGAGGCCGATGTAGACCTCGAATCCCTCCGCGATCACGTCGCCGTAGCTCGTCCACCAACCCCTGGCTTTGGTTTCGCGAGCCAAGGCGGCCAGCGGTTCGACCAGATCGGCCGGCGCGCCGTACACCTTGCACATGGCTTCGACGTCGAGGCTGCGCAACGACGTCTGCCCCGTTTCGATCCGCCAGATCTTCGCTTCCGACCACTCCAGTTGCGCCGCCGCGGTTCTCGTTGTCATCCGCGCACGATTGCGCAGGTCACGTAAGTGCCTGCCCAACTGCCTGCGCGGCATGGTCGAACCGGTGACGCCCTGCGGTGAAGCCATACTTCCCCCCTGTATCCGAACTCCGGTCTCCGGACAGAACTTTCGGAGACCGCCCTACGCAGCCGACATATCGTCGGATCTGCGTACGGATTGTTTCACAATGAATCGGACACCGCGCAAGACCTATTTTTTCTTCCGGAACCGCCAGAACTGCACCGCGCGAACGTCTTCGGAGAGCTGACTCACCGGCTCGGCGACATCGGACAGCGCCTGGAACAGGCCATCGGCCAGGTGACTGATGTGTTCGACCCGGCCGGCCAACCGCGCGGCGTTGTCGGCGAATTCGAGCATCAACCGCACCGAAGCCGCGATGGTAAGCCCCAGCGGAACCGCCACCAGCGCCGCGAACACCCCGAGCACAGCGGAGGTTTTCCACATCAGCACCGTGAAGGCGATCGGTAGGCCGATGCCGAAGGACGCGACGCCCAAAACGTAGGCCAGCGGCAGCAATGTCCTGGTCGCGGGCCTGCGAAACTGCACGTCCAGCAGCGAACGGGCGGCTTCGGCGGCCCACTCCTTGGCGGAACCGGTACTGCGGAACGGCTCTTCGAACCCGGCGTCGCGTGCCAGGTCGGGGTGCGGGGAGACCGCACCGGGCTGCTTGCCGTCGGCCTCTTTCCAAGAGAGCCACCGTGATTCGGCGTCGAATTCCTCGCCATCCTCATCGTGGGGCTCAGCGGGGCCAGGCGCTTCGGTCATAGCCCGAATCCTGCCCGTTTTCAGCCCTGCCGCCAACCTGGGCGACTCCTTACTTGCGATAGCGAAGGTTACCGGACTGAGACGAAGGAAACACTCTCGAACATTTTTCGGTAACGGCGTAACGAGTCGGCCACCTCCAGCCGATACGCCCATGAACGCAGCAGCGACAGCACTTCGGGGCCCATGAGGACAGATCATCGGGCCCATGAACGCAGGAACAGAGCTCTTCGGGGAATGGAGAACACAGTGCGCACGACGTTTCCGACCACCACTACGGCCGCCGACAAAGGTGCCGCCGCGCAGGAGTACGCCGCGCGTGGATGGACGGTTGCCGAAACCACCAACGGCCTCTGCTTGATCACCGACGACGAGGTCTCGGCCATCGAGATCACCGGTGAGATCGCCGGCGAGGTCCGTCGTTTCCTGCGCGCCAACAACCTGTCCGGCCCCGTGATCGAGATCCCGGGCGCCGAGCGTCGCGAGATCCACCTGGTCACCGGTGTCCGCAAGGCGGCCATGGCGATCGAGGCCATGCGCGAGGCCGGCGTCATCGTGCACACCGACGGTGCCGGCATCCCGCTGCCGCCGACCCAGCTGGCCGCGGGCTCGGCGTCCTGGGGCGTCGCTCCCACCGAGGCTCGCTGGATCCCGCCGGTCGTCGCCCTCGGTGCGGCCGTGCGCTCGGCCATGGCCCGCAAGCAGACCCGCACGCGCAAGCTGACGCTCGCCAGCTGAGCTGAACCTTCCGCGAACCCGCGGCCGCGACGCCTCCCCGACGTCGCAGCTCGCGGGTTTTCGGCGTTTGGCGCCATCGCCTGCCCACCTGCGCTAAGCATGAGAGATGGCTCCGCGTTCGTTGCTCCGAACCTGTCCGCTGTGTGAGGCCGTCTGCGGTCTCACCGTCACCCTCGACGACGCCGATCGGGTGTTGTCGGTGCGCGGTGATCGCGACGACCCGTTCAGCAAGGGCTTCCTGTGCCCGAAGGGCGCCAGCTTCGGCAAGCTCGACGAGGACCCCGACCTGGTCACCACGCCGCTGGTCCGCGAGGGCGACGGGTTCCGCGCGGCGAGCTGGGACGAGGCGTTCGACCTGATCGCGGCCGCGTTCGCCGAGATTCCCCGTGGCTCGTCGGCCGTCTATCTCGGCAATCCCAACGCACACACCGTCGCGGGCGCGCTCTACCTGCCGGTCTTGATCCGCGCGTTGAGCACCCGGCACGTCTACACCGCGAGTTCGGCCGATCAGATGCCCAAGCAGGTCGCCGCCGGGCTCATGTTCGGCGACCCGCTGACCGTGCCGGTCCCCGACCTCGACCGCACCGACTACCTGCTGATGCTCGGCGCCAACCCACTCGAGTCGAACGGGTCGCTGTGTACGGCGCCCGATTTTCCCGGCCGGTTGAAGGCGTTGCGGGCGCGCGGGGGCAAGCTGGTCGTCGTCGATCCGCGCGAGACCAGAACGGCCGCGCTCGCCGACCAGCATCTCTACATCCGGCCGGGTTCGGACGCGTATCTGCTGTTCGGGGTCGTGCACACGCTGTTCGACGAGGGTTTGACGGACGTGCGCGTCGACGTCGCCGGGCTCGACGAACTGCGCGCGGCCGCCCTCGATTTCCCGCCCGAGATCGTGGCCGAGCGCACCGGCATCCCCGCCGACACCATCCGCACTCTCGCTCGTGAACTCGCCGCTGCGCCCACGTCTGCGGTGTACGCGCGGATCGGTACCTGCACCGCCGAGTTCGGCACGCTCACCCAGTGGCTGGTCGACGCCGTGAACACCCTCACCGGCAACCTCGACTCCCCCGGCGGCGCCATGTTCGCCGCCGCCGCGGCGGGCGTGGTGCAGCGCAGCAGGCCGTTCCGGCTCGGCCGATGGACCAGTCGGGTCCGTGAACTGCCAGAGGCGATGGGCGAACTGCCTGTCGCCACCCTCGCCGACGAGATCGAAACGCCGGGTGAGGGGCAGATCAGGGCACTGGTGACGGTCGCGGGCAATCCCGTGCTCTCGGCGCCGAGCGGCGCACGGCTTGACCAGGGTCTGGCGGGGCTGGACTTCATGGTCAGTGTGGATCGGTACGTCAACGAGACCACCCGGCACGCGAACGTGATCCTGCCGCCACCGCGCTCGGTGCAGTCACCGCACTTCGATTTCGCCCTGCTGCAGTTCGCGGTGCGCAACTACGCGCGCTACTCGCCGCCGCTGGTCGAGCTGGGCGAGCGGCCGTCGGAATCGGCCGTGGTGGCCCGGCTGGCGGCCGCGGTGAGCGGTCAGCCGCACGCCGGGACGGGCGCGGCGAGCCCGCTCGAGATGGTCGACGAACTGGTCATCGCGGGCACCCTCCACAAAGCGGACATGAGCGAGCGGCGCGACGAGCTGACCGGCGCGAACACCACCGAGCAGCGCCTCGATCTGATGCTCAAGCTCGGCCCGTACGGCGCGTGGAACGGCGGCGAACTGAGCCTGAAGACGCTCCTGGACAACCCGCACGGCCTCGACCTCGGCCCGCTGCGGCCTCGGCTGCCCGGCGTTTTGCGCACCGCGTCGAAGCGGGTCGAACTGGCACCGCCGCAACTGCTCGCGGATGTGACACGCCTGCGCGCCGGTCTGGGCAGTACCGCACCCGCGATGGTGCTGATCGGGCGACGTCAGCTGCGCTCCAACAACAGCTGGATGCACAACATCGCGGGCCTTGTCGGCGGCTCCAATCGCTGCACGCTGCAGGTCCACCCCGACGACGCGACCCGCCTCGGCCTCGGCGAACAGGCCGAGATCACCTCGGCGGCAGGGTCGTTGACAGTGCCGGTCGAGCTGACGCCGACGATCATGCCCGGCGTGGTGAGCCTGCCGCACGGCTGGGGCCACAGCGCGAGCACCACCCAGTCGGTCGCGCTGGCGCATGCCGGGGTGAATGCCAATGTGCTGACCGATCATTCGGTGGTCGACGCGGTCTCGGGGACGGCTGTCTTCAACGGAGTGCCGGTGACGGTAGTTCCAGCCTGATCAGTCCTGACCTGGAAACCGTTGCGCAAACTCGCCTTTCATCCCATTCGCAACAATGGACACGCCCCACTGCTGGTGAGAGTCCCCTAGACTGAGCTGAGATTGCGGTCACAGCGGGGGTTTCAGCTAGAAGCCCGCATCAACCGGTACGGCTAGCAGAGGGGGCCCGATGCCCGAAAAATTCGTCGGCAGCGACGGAGAACACGAGCTACAGGACACGTTGGGCACCTCAGAAAGGGCCGAGCGCTTCTACGACGACCAGGTGATCGACTATCTGAACCCCACGATGGTGGATTTCGTCGCCAGGATGGACATGGCCTTCATCGCCACCTCCGATTCCCACGGCGAATGTGACTCCAGCTTCCGGGCGGGGACCCCCGGGTTCCTGCACGTGATCGACGATCGCACGATTGCGTACCCCGAATATCGAGGTAACGGGGTGATGGCCAGTCTGGGCAATCTGCTCGAGAACCCGCACGTGGGAATCCTGATGATCGACTTCGTTCGCGACCTCATCGGCCTGCACATCAACGGGAAAGCCCGGATGGTCGCCGACAGCGAGCTGCGCGAGACCGTCACCGACCTGCCCGCGGCCGAGCGGGGAAAGACCTCGCAGGTGTGGGTGGTCGTCGATGTCGAAGAGGCCTATATCCACTGCCGCAAGCACATTCCGCAGATGGTGCCCGTCGCGCGTGACCAGCGCGAATGGGGCACCGACAACGTGCGGGCCAAGGGCGGCGACTACTTCGGGGTCAAAGCGGGCAAACGGGCTCCGGCCATCGCCGAGGCAAGCTGACCTACTTGATCTTGAAGATCACCACTCGCTGCACGATGAAGTTGATGACGGTTGCGGTGCCCTGGGCGATCACGAACGCCAGGGGCTGCCGCCACCATTCCTCGGGCAGCGAGAAGAACAGCGCCTGATTGATACCCCACTGCACCGCGAAGGTCACCGCGTAGAGCGCGACCACCGCGAAGAACCTGGCCCTGCTCGGTGCGGCCTTGAACGTCCAGCGCCGGTTGATCAGGTACGCCGTCGTCGTGCCCGCGACGAAGCCGATCGCCTTCGCCACACCGACCGGCCACCCGATCAGGTTCAGTAGCAGGCTGTAGAGCCCATAGTCGACGATCGCCGACAAACCACCGGTCAGGGTGAACCGCACGATCTGCGTCTTGAGGTCGACATCGGTCCCGCCGGGCTCGTCGACCAGGGGAATTTCGGCGGGCAGCGGCAGATGCGGTTGGGCTTGCACGTGAGAAGAGTACGAGACCAGCGCCGTGTCGTGCCATGCATGTAGCCTCTAAGCCGATGTCTGAGAAGATTTCGACCACCGCCGACGCTGCGTTCGCGCTCCCCACGCGCACCCGCAAGCTCACCGGCTGGGGTCGCACCGCACCCACCTCCGCCGAAGTGCTCTCGACCAGCGATCCCGAGTTGATCGCCAAGGCCGTGGGCATGGTCGCGCAGGACAACGACTCCAAGCCGGCGCATCTGCGACGCGGCGTGATCGCGCGTGGCCTCGGCCGCTCGTACGGTGATCACGCTCAGAACGCGGGCGGGCTCGTCATCGATATGCCGGCGCTCAACCGCATCCACCGCATCGACCGCGATTCGCGCATGGTCGAGGTGGACGGCGGCGTGAGCCTGGACCAGCTGATGAAGGCCGCGCTGCCGTTCGGCCTCTGGGTTCCGGTCCTACCCGGCACCCGCCAGGTGACGATCGGCGGCGCCATCGCCTCCGATATCCACGGCAAGAACCATCACAGCGAAGGCAGCTTCGGCAATCACGTCCGCTCGATCGACCTGCTCACCGCCGACGGTTCGGTGCGCACGATCTCGCCGACCGCCGATGCCGAGCTGTTCTGGGCGACTGTCGGTGGCAACGGGCTGACCGGCATCATCCTGCGCGCGACCATCGAGATGGCGCCCACGGAGACCGCGTACTTCCTCAACGACGGGGTCAAGACCTCGACGCTGGACGAGACGATCGCCGCGCACAGCGACGGCAGCGAAGCGAACTACACCTACTCGAGCGCGTGGTTCGACGTGATCAGCCCGCTGCCCAAGCTCGGCCGCAGCACGATCACCCGAGGCCGCCTCGCCAAGCTCGACGAACTGCCGAAGAAGCTGCAGAAGAAGCCGCTCGCGTTCGACGCGCCCCACCTGATGACGGTGCCGGATATCTTCCCGAACTTCACCATGAACAAGCTGACGCTGTCGGCCGTCGGTGAGGCGTACTACGCGATGGGCGGGAACTACACCGGCAAGGTGCAGAACCTGACGCAGTTCTACCACCCGCTCGACATGATCTCGGAGTGGAACCGTGGCTACGGCTCCAACGGCTTCCTGCAGTACCAGTTCGTGGTGCCGACCGAGGCCGTCGAGGAGTTCAAGCGGATCATCATCGACATTCAGGCTTCCGGGCACTACTCGGCGCTGAATGTGTTCAAGCTGTTCGGTCCCGGTAACCAGGCGCCGCTGAGCTTCCCGATGCCGGGTTGGAACATCTGCGTGGACTTCCCGATCAAGCAGGGCCTCAACGAGCTCGTCACCGACCTCGACCGGCGCGTGATGGAGTTCGGCGGACGGCTCTACACCGCGAAGGACTCGCGCACCTCCGCCGAGGCCTTCCACAAGATGTACCCACGGATCGACGAGTGGATCAAGGTCCGCCGCAGCGTCGACCCGAATGGCGTGTTCATGTCCGATATGGCCAGGAGGCTGGAGCTCCAGTGATCAACGCAGTTGGCAACCCGCAGACCATCCTGCTCTTCGGTGGCACCTCCGAGATCGGTCTCGCGATCGTCGCCGAGTACCTGGCCAAGAGCCCGGCACGAGTGATCCTGGCGAACCTGCCCGGCGATCCCCTGCTCGAGAACGCCGTCACCCAGGTGAAGGCCGCCGGTGCGACCCAGGTCGACGTCATCGACTTCGACGCGCTCGACACCGAGTCGCACCCGAAGGTCGTCGACTCCGCGTTCGCCGCCGGTGATGTGGACGTCGCGATCGTGGCGTTCGGCGTGCTCGGCGATGCCGAGGAGCTGTGGCAGAACCAGCGCAAGGCGGTCATGACCGTCGGCATCAACTACACCGCCGGTGTGTCGGTGGGCGTGCTGGTGGGCGACAAGTTCAAGGCACAGGGCCACGGCCGGTTCATCGTGATGTCCTCGGTGGCCGGTGAGCGTGTTCGCCGCTCCAACTTCGTCTACGGCTCCACCAAGGCCGGCCTCGACGGCTTCTTCCTCGGCCTCGGCGAGGCGCTGCGCCCCTACGGCCCGCGCGTCACCGTGATCCGGCCGATGCAGGTCCGTACCTCGGCGACCAAGGCGCACTGGGAAGCCACCGGCTCCAAGGAAGCCCCGCTCACCGTCGACCCGGAAGACGTCGCCAAGCTCGCCGTCACCGCGTCGGAGAAGGGCACCGAGATCGTCTGGGCGCCGGGCGAGGCCCGCTTCCTGATGTCGGCCCTGCGCCACGTGCCGCGCCCGATCTTCCGCAAGCTCCCGATCTGATCGACTGCGTTCCGGACTGCCGCATCATCCCCGGATGGTGCGGCAGTTCTGCTTTGTGGCTCCACTAGGCTGGCCCGGACCGTGGAGCACAGTGGAGCCGGAGGATTGCGCGCCGATGACGACCAATGACGAGGTGCGGGTGGGGCGCCGGGTTCGGGCAGGAATCGGTGAAGGGGCGGCCGCCGCGGGGGTGGCGCTGGTCGTCGCCGTGGTTGGGCTGTTCGCGTTCTCGGCGGTGCAGTGGCCTGCGTTCAACTCCTCCAATGTGACTCGCGCGTTGACCACGGTCGGGCAGGTCGTCTCGCTCGCGCTGCTGGTGGTCGCGGTGCTGCTGATTCGGCTGCGGAAGCGGCCGGTGGTGGCGAAACTGCTTTCCTGGGTGGGGATTTCGAGTTTTGTCACGGTCACGCTCGGCATGCCACTGGCAGCGACGAAGCTGTATCTGTTCGGTGTCTCGGTGGATCAGGAATTCCGGACCGAGTATCTGACGCGCCTCACCGACAGCGCCGCGCTGCGCGACATGACCTATGTGGATCTGCCGCCGTTCTACCCGGCCGGGTGGTTCTGGATCGGCGGGCGCGTGGGGAACGTGCTCGGGATGGACGGCTGGGAAGTGTTCAAGCCGTACGCGATCGGGCTGCTCGCCATTGCCGCCGCGGTGGCGTTGGTGTTGTGGATGCAGTTGGTGCGGGCCGATATGGCTGTCGGGGCTGCCGCCGCGGTGACGGCGATGACGGTGGCTTATGCCTCGCCCGAGGCCTACGGCGCGGTGCTCGTGGTGTTCATTCCGCCGGTGCTGGTGCTGGCTTGGGGCGCGTTGCATCGGCGTAGCGGTGGTTGGGGCGCGGCGCTCGGGACCGGCGTGTTCCTCGGTGTCGCGGCATGTTTCTACACGTTGTATCTCGCGATCGCGGCGTTCACCGTCGTGATCATGGGGATCGTGGCAGCCGGTCTCGCTGTTTCCGCACAGCGGGCCGCGGGACGACGGGCAGACCGCAGCGCCCGCGCGGTAGCGCGCCGATCAGCCACCGGATCGACCGATGCAGCCGAGGGATCGGCCGGCGCGGCCGCATTGCCCGCGAGTCGGCCTGCGTGGCGTGCGGCGGTTGTGCCGCTCACGAAGCTCGCGGCGATCGGCGCAATCGCGATCGTGCTCGCACTTGTGGTGTGGACGCCGTATCTGCTGAAGCAGCTGTCCGGCGCGACGCTGCCCTCCGGCAGCGCCTTCCACTATCTACCGGAATCCGGTGCGCAACTGGCGTTTCCGATGCTGGAATTCTCGCTGCGCGGCGCCCTGTGCCTGATCGGCGTGCTGTGGCTCGTGGTGCGGGCCGGGTCATCAAGGCGCGCACAGGCATTGGGGATCGGTGTCGTGTCGATCTATCTGTGGACGCTGCTGTCGATGCTGGCGACCGCCGCGGGCACCACTCTGCTGTCCTTCCGCCTGGAGCCGGTCCTGCTCGCTTTGCTCGCTGCCGCAGGCGTTTTCGGCTTCGTCGAGGGCGCCACCGCCATCTACCAGGCCTTGAACGAACCAGCCCCGCTGCGAACCGCGGCCGCCGCGATCGCCGTCCTCGGCGCGATGGCTTTCGCCCAGACGATCCCCAC
Source organism: Nocardia sp. FBN12 (assembly GCF_054031145.1). NCBI lineage: Bacteria > Bacillati > Actinomycetota > Actinomycetes > Mycobacteriales > Nocardiaceae > Nocardia > Nocardia sp. FBN12. The sequence continues at coordinate 6,201,897 of NZ_CM132926.1, read as the reverse complement.
CGTGCTCACCCACGAAATCGACACCGCCTACACCGACACCGACGGCAACGGCGAACGCGCCGACCAGCGCAAACCCTCCGCCGTCTCCTACTACCGCGAGATCGACGCGGCCCTGCTGGCCCAAACCGGCCGTCCCCGAGACGAATCCGTGGTCCTCACCGCCGACACCACCTTCCTGGCCTTCTACCCCTACTGGGGCTTCCAGGCACTCACCTCGCACTACGCGAACCCCCTGTCCGACTTCAAGGCCCGCGCCGCCACCATCGCCGACTGGAGCGAACTCCCCGACTCCCCCGCCCTCGTCGAAGCCCTCGCGAAGTCCCCATGGCGCGCCCCCGACGCCTTCCTGTTCCGCAACGACGGCGACAACTACACCCTCCGCCTGGCCGAGGACGTCTACCCCAACGACCCCAACGTCAAGCGCTACACAGTCGCTTTCCCGAAGTCCCTCTTCACAGACCCCGCCTTCACCGCCACAGAATTCGGCCCCTTCACCCTGATCACCGTCCGCCGCTGACAGCTGACGCGTCGATCAGGAGCCACCCCCGGTAGCTGAAGGAAAGGTCCCGTCTTCGCCTGGCTCGACGCGTCGTACAGTCCCCACCTTGCCGATCCCCTTGTCGAACGACCCGATCGATGAACCGGGGTCAGCCTCAGCGAGAGCGACAAGGTAAGCATCAGCGAACGACAGCCGGTGATGCTCGTATACATCGACGGCCCTGATCAGTACGGCGGGGTCGTCGGTAAAGATGTTGCGGGAGCCGATGATCGCCCGCGTCAATGCGGCCACCTCGGGCCTCGGCACTCGGTAGACGCTCTGCAGCACGTATACCGTTTCGGCCACGATCAAGTCCGGCAGATAGAAGTCCTCGGACTGCCCGAGCATGGCGGTCGCGCGCCTTCCCATCTCCGGCGGATCCTGCGTGAAGTGCCGAACCAGGATGTTGGTATCCAGGTAGACAGTCACTACTCCTGATCCTCCCGCCACTGCTGCGTCCAGGCGGCTTCTTGGATTTCCTCCCAGGAGCGACCACGCACCTGCGGCGGAACCGGCACGCTACCGGCCAGGTCGAGCAAGTCGGGTGTTTTGGCGAGCACAACGACGTTGCCCTCGACTCGGAAATGAACGTTGTCGCCGGTATGCAATTCCAACGCTTCGCGTACTGCCTTGGGGACTGTGAGCTGCCCCTTGGATGTCAGACGAGCCAGCGCGTCCATCTGCTCTCCTTACCTAGTCGTCCAAGTAAGGATAGCGCGGTCAAGCCGTGGTCCGGCCGAGGTAATGGCGGCTATCGCCTAGGCCGCGACGCGACCATGCCGCAGAGATCGGCCCCGCCACGACCGGCTCACGCGAACCGGACGCGCATCTGCGCACCCGGCCCGCCGCTACACCGAATCGGCCGGGCGAATCGTGTCCCGGAACCGGGTGTTCATCCCACTCGACAGCACTACACTGACGGGTGCGGCATGGTCTCCGCCTGCGGTTGAAAACCCGCACGGCGGCTGGCGTTGGAAGCAGATCCTGCACGTCACGGGTCCCGGCGACCCGCTACCGGAGGAGGACGTATGTCCGATCCGTTGCACACGAGGGTGTGCCTCACCGGCCTGAACTGTTCCTGCCCGAGCATCAGTGTTTTCCTGGTGCCCGAACCGCTGGTCCTCGGCGGGCAGATGATGCATCTGCTCGAACAGGCGCCGGTCGCCGGACGAATACCCGCGCCGACCCCCGACACCGAGCTGATCGACCTGATCCAAGCCGTGCGCACACCGCTGGACACCCGTGGGCTCGCACGCGCCCAGCAGGTCGCGTTCTCGGGGCCACGCCACGATCCGCACGCGCGGGAGGTGCTGCACGACCACCTCATCGACGAACCGTGGGGGCTCGACGTGGACGATCCGGCCGAGCTGACCCGGCTGGAGATGCTGCCCGAACGACGCATCGGCGTGCGTCGCATCGATGATTTCCAGGCGCATTCGGTCCGCCAGGCGATGGAGGCCGTCTACCGGCATTTCGGGATCGACCAGCGCATTCCGCTCGTTTATCACGGCTTCGCCGACCCGCGTGACGGCTGGTTCGCCCTGCGCGCGGCCGCGGCGTAACCAGAACCTGTGTCGATCGACACCCGGTAGCCACTGGTGTGCGGACGAGCGATAGACCACAATATGTCGGTCAGAGTCACCAAACCGCGCGGTCGGTGTCGCGGGGCGGGTACGCTGCGAAATGTTGAAATTTCGGCCGACCGAAATCAGTTTTTGGTAGTGCTGATCGGTACGGATGCAGAGGTATAGCTATGACGCTCAGCCGACCGGAGCGGATCGACCTTTTATTGGCACGACAGCAAATCCTGGGTCGTGAACCGGAACCGCGAGAACAGCTCGAGTCGCTCGGCGCGATCGAGCGGTTCGTCATCGACACCACCATCGCCATGCTCTCGCCCGGGCAGAAATTCGCCCTGCTGTGGTCGCTGCAGGTCGGCGAGCAGGTCGTCGCCGGGGTGCAGATCAAAGAGCGTGATGGCACGGTCACCAACCTGATGCCGCCCATCGAGGTGCTCGAATACCTCACCGATCACAAGCGGATGTCCTACAACCCGGACGTCGGCGCCTGGCTCAGCGCGGAGATCTTCATCGCGGGCCCCACCCGCTACAAGACCAACTACTCCACCGTCGCCGTCGCGGACTGGATGCCGGAGATCACGGCCGACGATCTCGCCGCCGAATTCGCGGCGTTCCCGCGACCCGACGCCGAGATCCCCGACTGGGCCCGATCCCAGCTCGAATGGGCCGCGCGCAAAACCGGCTAGGCACACTCGCGCACAGGTTCGATGGATAGCATCAACCCCCGTGCCGGACCGATCTGAACGTGCGTTCACCCGATACCGCCTGATCGCCCTCGTCTGCGGGCTGCTCGGGTTCGTGCTCGCCCTGCTCACACCGCTGTTGCCGGTGCGCCAGGACCGCGCGAGCCTGGACTGGCCGCAAGCGGGCGCGACCAGCGTCGAAGCGCCGCTGGTGTCCTATGTGCCGCAGCGGCTCGACGCGCAGCTGCCGTGCACGATGCTGAGTGGGCTGCCCGGTCCTGGCGCGGAGAACCCGGCCACGACCACCCTGTTGACGACGATTCCGGCCGCCTCCGGCAAAACCGACCGCGGGCTGAGCGTCACCGTGCGCGACGGCGTGGTGGGGGTGCAGGCCCGTGATGTGCCGATGCTGTCGGCGCCGATCGCGGAGATCGGCGGGTGCGAGCGGATCAGCATCGTCTCGACCATCGAGGCGACGACGGTCGAGTTCGTCGGCGCGGCGCGACAGGACGGCACCCCGTTCCGCAACACCGTCACCGTCGACAAGCGCCCGCAGATCGTGGGCGTCTACACCGACCTAGACGCGGCGGCCCTCACCGGCGCCCGGCTGCACGCCGATATCGACTCCCGCTTCACCTCCACGCCGACCACGCTGAAACTGGCCGCGATGATCGGCGCCGGGGTGTTCACCCTCCTCGCGCTGATCGCCCTGCACCTGCTCGACACCGCCGACGGCCGCCGGGCCCGCCGCTTCCTGCCCCGGCACTGGTGGCGGATCACCCCGGCCGACGTGGTGGTGGTCGGGACGCTGCTCGGCTGGCACGTGATCGGCGCCAACACCTCCGACGACGGCTACATCCTCAATATGGCGCGCGCGTCGGGCCCGTCGGGCTACATGGCGAACTACTACCGCTGGTTCGGCGTGCCCGAGGCACCGTTCGGCTGGTCCTACGAAGTGCTCGCCTGGATGACGAAGATCTCCGACGCCAGCCCGTGGATGCGCCTGCCCGCGCTCGCCGCCGGCTTGGTCTGCTGGGCGGTGATCAGCCGAGAAGTGCTGCCCCGCCTGGGTGCTCGCGTGCGCCGCGACAAGGTGGCGCTGTGGACGGCGGGCCTGGTGTTCCTCGCCTTCTGGCTCCCCTACGACAACGGCCTTCGCCCCGAACCGCTGATCGCGGCGGGCGCTCTGCTCACCTGGTGCCTGATCGAACGCGCCATCGCCACCGCACGCCTGCTGCCGGCCGCCTTGGCGATCCTCGTGGCCGCGTTCTCGCTGGCGGCAGGGCCGACCGGCCTGATCTGCATCGCCGCCCTGATCGCGGGCACGCGACCGGTCATGCAGGTCATCATCAAACGCGCACAGGGTCTGCGACCGCGCCCGATCGCCGCCGACGAGCGCGTCACAGCCGACGATCCCGGCAAGCGACTTTCGCTGGGCACCAAGATCTTCCGCTACGTCGCCCTGCTGGCCCCCGGCATCGCGGCGGGCACGCTGGTGCTCATCATCGTCTTCGCCGACCAGACACTGGCCACCGTCATGGAGGCCACCCGGGTCCGCACGCTGGTCGGCCCGAACGTCGCCTGGTTCGACGAACGCACCCGCTGGGACTCGCTGTTCATGCTCTCCCCCGACGGCTCACTGGCCCGCCGTTTCGGCGTTCTGGTAATGCTGCTGTGCCTGCTCGTCTGCATCCTGCAGGTGCTGCGCAAGGGCCGCATCCCCGGCACCTCACGCGGCCCGTCCGTGCGCATCCTCGGCATCGTCTTCGCCGCGCTCCTGCTGATGATGTGGACGCCGACCAAGTGGACCCACCACTTCGGCGTCTACGCGGGCTTGGCGGGTTCGCTGGCGGCGCTGGCCGCGGTCGCGGTGGGCACCAACGGAATCAAGGCACCGCGCAATCGAGCGCTGTTCGCCTCGGCCGTCCTGTTCCTGCTCGCGATGACCTTCACCGGCTCGAACGGCTGGTGGTACGTCTCCAGCTTCGGCGTCCCGTTCTGGGACAAGGCGCCGATGGTGGCGGGCAAGGGCGTGTCGACGCTGTTCCTCGGACTCAGCATCCTCGCCTTGCTCGTCGCGCTGTATTTCCACCTGCGTGCCCCCTACCGAACGCCAAGGGACACAGGTCGTTTCGATCGATTCGCCACCATGCCGCTCACCATCGCGGCGGCCTTGCTCGTGCTGTTCGAGGTGGCGTCGATGGCCAAGGGCGCGATCACCCAGTACCCCGCGTACTCCATCGCGAAATCGAATTTCAATTCGCTGCAAGGCAATACGTGCGGCATGGCCAATGACGTGCTGGTGGAATCGAATACGGCCGACTCCCTGCTCACCCCCTACACCGGCACCCCCGCCGACGGCTTGAACGCCGAATCCACCGGCTTCACCCCGGACGGCGTGGCCGACGACCTCACCGCCGACGCCGACGAAACCGTGGTCGGCGGCGCCAACTCGGTCGACAAGGATTCCGCCAACAAGACCACCAAGACCACCGGCGCGGGCACGGGCGGCGGCACCAGCGCCGAACCCGGCATCAACGGCAGCACCGTGGCCCTCCCGTTCGGCCTCGACCCCGCCCGCACGCCGGTCCTCGGCTCGTTCCAGGACGGCGTGCAGCAGCAGGCGAAGCTGACCTCGCAGTGGTATCGCGTCGACCTCAGCGACAGCGTGCGCGCCGATTCCGCCTATCAGGCTCTCGTTGTCACCGCGGCCGGGCGGATCCGCTACGTCGACACCGACGGCGTCGTGCACTACGGCCAGGAACTGCGCCTGGAATACGGCACCCGCGCCGCCGACGGTTCCGTCGAGGTGACCGGCTCGGTCGCACCGATGGATATCGGGCCGTCGCCGTCGTGGCGCAACCTGCGCGTGCCGATCGATCAGCTGCCCGCCGGTGTGAACGCGGTGCGCCTGGTCGCCGCCGACAACGACATCACCGGCAAGCAGTGGCTCGCGGTCACGCCGCCGCGGCTGCCGAAACTGGCCACCCTCGACTCGGTCGTCGGCCGGGAAGACCCGGTGCTGCTCGACTGGCACGTCGGCCTCGCGTTTCCCTGCCAGCGCCCGTTCGAGCACCACGACGGCGTCGCGGAGGCCCCGCGGTGGCGGATCCTGCCCGATCGGGTCGGCTCCGACGCGTCCAACGCCTGGCAGGACGACATCGGCGGCGGCCCGCTCGGGTGGACAAATCTGCTACTGAAGGCAGAGACTGTGCCCACCTATCTCGATCATGATCTCGGTCGCGACTGGGGCTCGCTGGAGCGGTTCACGCCGTACCAGCCCGCACCGCCCGCGAAGATCGGGGTGACTGTGATCGATCAGTCAGGACGCGCCAAGGAACCGGCAATTCGGGCGCAGTGATGCGAGTGGCAGACACTGGCAGCGTAAGGGCAGTGACCAGGCACTGGCGCGTGTCTCTCACGAAACACTCAGTGCCCGTTAGGGTTTCGATTAGATGAAACAGCTGTAAATGACAGCGTAAAGGTCCTGTGCCTGCACGTTTGAACACGTACGCTGGTGGGTATGACAGGAGCCTTCGATGACATGGATCTACGAGATCTCGTCGAGTTGCTCAGCAACGACGAGATGCAAGAACTACGACCGGCCGTAATGCGGGTACTGGAAAGACTGCCTTCACAAGAGGTATTACGCCGCGACCTGAACCGTCGCATGCTCAACGTCTGACTCCTGCCACATACGGCCAAAAAGGCGCGGACCACACTAAGTGGTCCGCGCCTTTTATTTTGGCGGCTGGCGCCGCGAATTCTCGGCCCTGTGGGCCTCGATCTTCCCTCCCTACGGGTACTCCTTCGTCGCACCCTTCGGTCAGTCCAGATCGAGGCGGCCGAGAACTACAGACTTACAGGGCTAGAAGAAGACTTCCAGGGCTAGAAGACTCGCAGGGGCCCCGGGGTCCAGAAGCCGTTACGCGGTGCGGTGCCGGTCTCGAGCTTGGCCGGCGTCGCGTCCATGTACTGGTCGTAGCGTTCCAGCGAACCCCAGTCGCGGGCCCAGTCGTCCTTCAGGTAGGTCGGGATGGTGACCCGGGCCGCCAGCATCTGCGTCATGCCGAGCGGACCACCGAACTCCTGCGCCTGCCAGGTGTCGGTCGACGAGATCGCCAGCGGACGGTCCGGCAGGATCCGGTAGTTCGGCACCTCGGCCACGCCGTTCTTGTGCGCGAACGGACGCTGGCACGGGAACTGCAGGCCGACGGCCCAGTCCAGCAGCACCGGCTGGTCACGGCCGATGAAGGTGTCGAGGGTCTGCAGCTTGGGCACGCGCGGCGGGGTGAACGCCAGCCACTGGTCGCCGATCAGGATCGGGTCGTTGACCATCACCCGCACCGCGTTCACCTCGGCCGGGAGGTCGGCCAGCGGTACGCGCAGGTTGCGCCACGACGGGGCAGGGCCGATATCGCGCGGCTGGTAGGCGCCGAGCGTGGTGACGCTGCCATCGGGGTTGCGGGTGCCGTACTCGACGAACAGCGCCTGGCCGTACTTGTCGGAGCCGGAGTCGTCCTTGGAGGCGATGCGACCGGCCGCGCTGATCACCACCAGCGGCGAGTCGTCCGAGCGGGCGGGCAGCCCGTACCAGGCCGATTCCAGGTGGGCGGGCTGCTGCATGCCCTCCTGGTAGGAGCCGAGAATCGGGGTCTGGGCGGGATCGAGGCCGAACGGCAACGCCACGGTGGAGCCGTTGACGCCGAGTGCGCCCTCGCCACCGCCGGTGCCCGCGCTCTCGCCTTCGGCGAAGGCCGCGCCGACCGACTGGTTGCTGGTGTTACCGGTGCCCGGCTTCACCTCGACCGCGTCGGCCGACAGGTCGCCCGGCACGCCGTTGGGCGTGAAGCCCACCGAGCCGGTGCCCGCCAGCGGGTCATCCGGGTTGGTGAACGGACGCGCCGGGTCGACGATCGGGTCGAGCCTGCCGCCGTTCGGGTCGGGTTCGACCAGCACGTCGTTGGCCAGGCCACAGGAGTTGTTGCTCAGCGCGTCGATGTTGGAGCGGCCGAGCGAGTAGCCGGGGTACTGCTGGGTCGCGCCCTTGACCAGCGAGAGCACTTCGAACAACACCATCAGACCGACCACGATGGTCAGCGGGATGGCGGCGAACTTGCGAATCCGGTTGCCGCGCTTGGTCTTCGCCGACGGCACCGGCTTCACGTAATCCTCGCGCAGCGCGTACCAGCCGACCATGGCCAAGGCCACGCCGAACAGGATCAGCATCACGGTGTTGGAGTTGATGCCGCTCACCGAGATGGTCTTGTCGAACCACGGAACGCCGTAGCTGGACACGTACCAGTAGCCGTTGATGCCCGAGAACGACAGCGCCAGCACGAACAGCAGTCCGGCCAGGAAGATCGCCCGGTTCTTGCGTGAACGCAGCGCGCTCTGCGAGACCGCCACCGCCGTCACCGCCGCGAGCCCACCCGCGATGCCCGCGTACGCACCGAAGTGGTGGGTCCACTTGGTGGGGTTGAACATCATGAAGAAGATCGTGCCGAAGACGATCCCCATCAGCCGCCAGGTCGGACCCGACGCGATCCCCGGCACCTGACGGCGGCGCAGCAGCACCAGCAGCGTGGTGAACAGGCACAGCAGCATCACCAGGAAGGCGAAACGGCGAGCCAGCGAGCCGTCGACGGTCTCGACGAACATGTAGTAGTAGCGCAGGTAGTCCTCGTACCAGGCCAGGTTCGGGCCGGTGGCCTGCCGCACCCGGTTGGCTTCCTGGATACCCGCGAAGGTCTGGTCGCCGTAGACGACCGTGAGCACGAGCATGCCCGCCGAGGCGATCGGTGCCAGCAGCGCGACCGTGCCGAACTCGCGATGGCGGCGCACGATGATCCGCACCAGCGGCCGGATTCCGGCCAGCAGCGCGGCGATGCACATCAAGCCGGTGGGCGCGGCGGCGAGGGTGAAGGCCGCGATCAGCACCGCGATACCCGCGGGCAGCAGGCGGCCGGTGGCGATGGCGCGTTCGATGGAAACCCAGGTGAGCAGCGCGCCGAGGGCGACGATCGGCTCAGAGCGCAGGCCGTTGTCGAACGGCAGCCAGAACGCCAGGAACACCAGTCCGCCGGTCCACAGCGCCACCTGCGAGCGCTTCACCGCGTTGCCCAGGCGTGGGACCACCTCGCGGCTGATCACCATCCAGCACAGGATCGCGCAGATCAGCGCCGGGACACGCACCCACGGGCTGGCCGTCGAGATCTCGGCGAACACCTGGATCACGTAGTAGTACCAGCCGAACGGGGCCTCGGGGACGCCGTACCAGCGGAAGTAGTTGGCCATATAACCCGCGTCGGGGGCCACCCGCACCATCGACAGGATGTAGCCGTCATCGGAGGTGTTGGCGCCGACGAAATGCCAGACCAGCAGCGTGCCGATCACCGCACCGTCGGCCCAGGTCGGCTCGAGCCAGTTGCGCGGCAGGAAGCGGCGGTGCCCGCGGCCGTCACTGCCGTCGAGGCGGGCCAGCGCGCCGAGCGCAAGCAGGGTGCACAGCACGGCCGCGATGATCGCGACCAGCTTGATCAGCGACGGACTCGACGAGAAACGGGTGTCGATCGTCGAAGTCAGCGAAAGTCCCTGCGGCACCTCACCTTTGAGATCGGTGAACACGCCCACGATCTGCGGGCGCAGGTCACCGGCGAGCTGCCCCTGCACAGGCACCTGCACGGTTTCCATCGCACCCGGCTGACCGGCGATCGGCCGCTCGATCTGCTTGGTCAGCCCCACGAACTCCGCGCTCGTGCGGTTCTGATCGGAGGAGATCACGATCGCCGAACAGCCGTCCATCGCCGACCGCTCCGCCGACGCGACCACCGCATTGCGGTCGACCACATCGACCGCGGTATCGGAGACGCGCACGAACAGCGCCTCCAAGGCCGCGCGATCGCCCTGCGCGGGCGCGGTGGCCAGCAGCATGCCGCCCTGCTCGGGCAGCGTCGACACGGCGCTACACGGGATCGTCACGTTCAGATCGATCGGCACCTGCGACATCAGCGGCGCCTGCAAGTTTCCGAGCGAGCCGTTCTGCGGCCAGTTCAGTTGCGCGGTCGTCTGGGTGACCGGCAAAAACGGCGTCGCGACCGCGAACAGGGCACCGAGAATCCCGGCGACGATCGCGATCCATCGCGCGATCCGGAAATCCTTCGCGGAGGCCACCGGTTCGGCAGGAGGCTTGGTGAGAACAGCTGTTGCGGCGTCTGGCACGGTTCGACATGCTATCGGTCCCTCGGTACTTGTGAGGGGTCGCACGCCGAGCCGAATACTATCGCTGGTGTGACTATGCAACACTGGTGCATAGTCACACCACATGGTCAGTAGGGGGCGGCATCCGAAAAGGCGATCAACACAGCTCTCTCAGAGCTCACGATTGCCATCTGGTCGACCCCTCGCGTGCCCGAGGACAACGCAGACGCCATCCGCCGGTTCGCACGTGGGCACACCGATTGAAAGGAGTCGCCATGAGTCGCCATGAATTCACGCTCGTGCTCGATCACACCCCCACCGAAAACGAACTCGACGCGCTCTTCGACGCGGGACTCGACGACTCGACTCCCGAATTCGGCCCGCGCATCTCCCCCGTACTGCACATGCACCGCGATGACGACTCCCTGGCATCGGCGATCATCAGCGCTGTCGGCCAGGCCGAGGCCAGCGGTTTCGCCGTGGTCGGCATACGGACCGAGAACCTGGTAACACTCAAAACGATCGCGGCGAGAACCACGCGAACCTATGAGAGCGTTCGCCGTCTCGCAAATGGAGACCGCGGCCCCGGCGGCTTTCCCGCGCCGATGAGCGGCGACGGGTACGCGCTGTACTCGTGGACAGAAGTCGCACGCTGGTTCGCCGAGCACTATGGAATCCCCGACACCACTACTCGCTACGACCGAATCATCGCAGCCGCAGATCACTTGGTGCGCGCTCGACGTTTGCTCGGCGGTGAGACGGGACAACTTTCGGCCCTTGCGAGCTGAGCCCTATCACCAGTAGTTCAGCGGTTGATGCCACTCCGAGCGTCGAGCAGCTGTAGGGATGCTCAGCAGTTCGCCCTAGACTCGACTCCATGACCAAGGTGAATCTCGAAACCAATTACGGACCGATCGTGCTCGAGTTGGACGACCAGGCCGCGCCGAACACGGTCGCCAACTTCGTCAACTACGTGAACTCGGGCCATTACGCCGGCACCGTGTTCCATCGCGTCATCCCCGGTTTCATGGTGCAGGGCGGCGGCTTCGAGCCCGGCCTCAAGCAGAAGCCGACCCAGGCGCCGATCCAGAACGAGGCCACCAACGGCCTGAAGAACGACAAGTACACCGTCGCGATGGCCCGCACCAACGACCCGCACTCGGCCACCGCCCAGTTCTTCATCAACATCTCCGACAACGCCTTCCTCAACCACACCGCCCCCCAGGGCCAGGGTTGGGGCTACGCCGTCTTCGGCAAGGTCACCGACGGCACCGAGGTTGTCGACAAGATCGCCGCCGTCTCCACCGGCAGCGCGGGCCCCCACCAGGACGTCCCCGTCGACGACGTCATCATCGAATCCGCCTCTGTCGCTTAATCTTTTCGACGCAGCACTCCGGGCCGTCACCGTATTCATCGGTGACGGCCCGATTCAGATCTCCCAGAGTGCGGCGATCGGCATTGCGCGAAACTTCGGGCCGAAGGGCAGCGTCTGTGTCCCCGTGTAGAGGACGACGCCTGCGAGCAGGTCGTCACCGAGTCGGTCTTGGAGATAACGCAGCCCACGGAAATCGTCGCCCGAGACCGTATCGGCCGCCTTCACCTCGATTGCGACGACCTGGCCGCGTCGGTTCTCGAGGACTAAGTCGACCTCGACCTGATCTCGGGTTCGGAGATGGAACATTTCGACATCTTCCTCAGACCAGCTGAGCTGGCGGGCAATCTCTGAAACAACGAAATTCTCGAGTAAACCGCCCGCGTGAGGACCAGGCTTGCTCAGCGTTTGGATGGACATTCCGCACTGATAGGCTGCGATACCCGAGTCCACCATCATTACTTTCGGCGTCGCGACAGCACGAGTCGTCAGATTGCGCGACCACGGCGGAATCCGCTTGACGACAAAGACTTCCTCTAGCAGGCCTACATACCGTTGAACGGTCTGATGTGACAACCCGAGTTCGGTGCCGATCGTGCGCAGCTGCAGCAGCTGACCTGAACGGGCCGCAAGCAGCTTGACCAGCGCTCGCATCTCCGGCGCACGCTGTACCTCGGCGAGCTGCATGACATCGCGGTTGATCAAGTCACCGATATAGGAAGAGAAGAACCGTGCTCGCCGCTTCCCGGTCCGCGCTACGGCTTCTGGAAACCCGCCGCGCGACAGCCTCTCCATATAGTCGGCACGCGACTCACTTGATTGATGGTAAACGCCAAGAAGACCTTCTTCACTGAATGCGCGGTCAACGAATGAGTCTGTGCCACCATCGATCTCGCCTTGCGATAACGGCCACAGCTCGATCGTTTCCATCCGGCCCGGAAGTGCGTCGGGGACCGAACGAAGTCCCATGACCCGCGCCGATCCAGTCAGGAGGAAGTGGCCCGGTCGCCCATCCTCATCGACAGCCGCCTTGATGGACAACAGCAGATCAGGGACACGCTGCACCTCGTCGATGATCAGCGGGCGAGCCTGCCGCACAAAGCCCGACAGATCGAACTCGGCCGCCTGACGCGTCTGTGGATCGTCGAGGCTGAGCCACCTGGCGCCGAGTGATCGACCGAGTTCGGCAACCAACGTGGACTTGCCGCTCTGCCGAGCGCCGTTGACCAGAACAACACGTGTGTCAGACAATGCCTCCTCGATTGCCCGCCCGGCTCGACGGGCAACGATGCGACCGAGAGGCGAGTGCGGAATGCGTGATGTCATCTGGACATGAACCCATCTCGTAGGCCGTTTTTCTGCGGATACACAACTACAAGGTCGCGTTCAATTTACCATCTGCCGCCACGGTGGCTAACCATCTGCCGAAGGCTTGGCTAACCACCTGCCGCAGAGTGGCAGACCATCTGACGCACTACCAGTGGACCACTTGCCGCTGGACATGTTGACCACCTGCCGGAAGCTACGTGCACGCACTTGTTGCCCCGCTAGGGCCAATGCGGCCTCCTTCGGTGGTGCCCAGGCCGCCGACAGGCGTCAGCCGGCTCCTCGATCAGTCGAACAGAATGCCGATTCCATACATGACCGCCGCGGCGGCAAGCGCGATACCCGCCGCCGCGAGGGGGTAATACCAGGTCGGCGCGTCCGATTGGGAGGCCAACCAGACGGCGCCGACTTCAGCCACGATCCCGGCGAAGCCGATACCGGCGGCGACCGGGAACAGAGCCCGACCGCGCAGCATCGCGTTGCTGTCTGCCGCGTTGAGGATGACCCCGAACGCTTGTACGACCAGGCCCGCGATCAGCGGCGGGGCGGTCAGCGCGAACAACATCACGGTCAGCGCGGTGTCCCCGACCCCGGCCGCCCAGGCGATGAACGCCGCGACTCCGGCAAGTATCGCCACTGCCACTCTTCGCCACGCTGTGTAGCCGGAAACTATGCGCCGCAACGGCTGACCAGACGGGCTGTCGTACGATTTCGCCACCTGCCGGGGGCTCACCTGAAGGATGTGCGACAACGCCTTCGGATGCTGAGCGCCGGAGGCGTGAGGGTGGTAGCGCATAACACCTGCAGGATCTACCAGCTTCCGGTCCGAATCCTCTGTCCAGCCCTTGGCTAGACGCGGAAACTCGATTGCCCGGCAGTCGAGTCGCTGGAACCGGAACTCCTCCCCGATCAGGTAGTACAACACCCGTTCCAGATCATCCCCCGCGGCGACCTCGAACCACACAGTCACCTCGTCCGCACGGTTGAGGTGACCAACCTGCGTCATTCCGCCAGCTCCCGGCCGGACCTCCCACGTGCCATACCGAGGACGCGCGACATAAGCGTCGCCGGACCCCGCTGATCCGTCGTGGACCTTCAGGTCATGAAGTGCACACCAGGATCGAAACCGTTCCGAGAACCGAATCTCCTTCTGCCCCACAGCCACCCCCACTACTCGCCATAAGCGCCCAGTGTATTACGACCGATCGAAATCGCGGTCCGATGGCCGGTTCCGAGGACAACAAAGGGCGGCAAATCAGAAAGCCGGCATGCGTCTATGCCGAGTTCCGCGAGCTCCGACCACTATTCGATGGTCCAGGCACCGTCCACACGATAGGTTACCTACGTCCGGAGCAGCAGCGTCAAAACCGTCACTCTCGTCCGCGACAAAGTCGAAGCAGCGTAGGGCCAATTGTGTTGGCCGAGGACGCATATCGGGGTTCGGTGCGGGCAACCACGTCACGCTGGGATACGTCGATTTGCCTGCCACGGGGCACGCGGTACGGTGTCTTGACTCATCAAAGTTCTTGGGGGAATACGTGAAAGACCTTCTCTACTCGGCCTTCGGCGTGGTGCTCGGCGCCGTTCTCGTTTTCGGCGGAATCGCCACACTCAACAGCGGTGCCGAATGCGGTGGCAAGAGTATGTCCGCGGGCGAGACCTGCGTGACGACCAGCAAGGGCTCATCGGTGGAGCGCGACGCCGCCGGTCAAGAAGCTCAGAACAAGCGCACCGGGTGGATGCTGATCGGCGGCGGCGCGATCATGAGCGTCGGCTCCGCGTTCTGGCTGCGGAGCAATATCCGATCCCGCCGGGCCCGTCGCACACCCGCCGCACCGCAGGGTTTCCCGCCCGTTGGTGGACCGATCCCCGCACCCAATGGCCAGTGGCCGGCCGGCGCACCATATGGATCGCCGCAAGCCCAAGGCCAGTGGCCGCAGGGAGCTCCCGGATACGGTGCACCCGCTTATCCGCCGCACGCCCAGAATCAACCGCAGGCCGGATACAACGCGCCCCCGAACTACCGGCGGTAACAGGAGTACGCGAAGGCAGGCATTGCCTTCTATTGGCGGGTAGAGCAAACGGCTAGCGGCGCCCCGCTGATCTACACCTCCATCCTCGACCCTGCGACCGGGTCCTACCGAACTGGCGAGAGGTTCACAGGTGTGGTCAACGTAGCCGCACCCTTCCCGTTGGAGATCGATCTCGGAAAGATCTGAATCCCGAACACGCAAAATGGGCTGCATCGGAAGGGATTCCGGTGTTCAGGGCGCAACGAGTTCGACCGATCCGCTGAGGAGCCAGGTGACAGCCATGATGCTGCTGACCTCAGGACACCCAGGCCTTCAGGGGCTCGGTGTCGAGGGTGATACCTACGGGGTCAGGAATGGAGACTTCGGCGCCGAAAGGCTGGATCAGGATTCGCTCGTATTCGCCGTTGACCGGATTGCTGCGCACCACGACGGAGCCTTTTTCGCGGTCGATCAAGAGGTAGACCGGGATACCAGTTCGGGCGTAAGCGCGGGACTTTTCGCGACGGCCGGTGTCGTGGTCGCGGGAAGTCACCTCGACCACCATCAGAACTGGAGTCGGGTCGGCCCATTCCGACTCCCCCGCAAAGACACCGGTGGGTGCCAACGCTGCGTCTGGACGCGCCCTGCCGGTGCGATAGGAGTCAACCTGCAATCCGCGGTTCGGGAACAGCCACAATTCGGGCCGAAGCACAATTAGGTCGCGCATCAGCCACTCGATCACGCAGCCATGGTCCCCGTCTGGCACTGTTTTCGCCCCCAGATTCCCCTCGACGTACTCCAGTCGAACACCCTCCGAGACGCGACCGGCAACCCGAGCGAGTTCTTCGAACTCCCCGGTCGTCATGAGCGGCTCAGGCGCTGCGGTCATGGCACAACGATACCCAGGTGGGATGCAGTTTGTAACTACCACTGGGGCAATGAGGCATGCACCGACACAGATGCCGAACGGGCCGCCTCGGAGGGATTCCGTGGCGGCCCGTTCGGGGTTTCGATTACAGCGGCAAGACGTGGTGCTTGCGCGGGTTGCGCTGGATCTTCTTGTCCTGCAGCAACTTCAGGGCTCGGCGGAGTTCGAGGCGGGTGGTGGCCGGTTCGATGATGGCGTCGATGAAGCCTCGTTCGGCGGCGATCCAGGGGGTTGCCACGTTCTCGTTGTAGAAGTTGATCAGGTTCTGGCGGATGGCGGCGCGCTGGTCTTCGGGGGCGGCGGCGATCTGGGCGGCGCCCAGCAGGCTGACCGCGCCTTCGGCGCCCATGACGGCGATGCGGGCGGTGGGCCAGGCGAGGTTGATGTCGGCGCCGAGTTGCTTGGAGCCCATCACCGCGTAGCCGCCGCCGTAGGACTTACGGACCACCAGGGTGATCTTGGGGACCGAGGCCTCGACGTAGGAGAAGAGGAAGCGGCCGCCGCGCTTGATGACGCCGACCTTTTCCTGTTCGACGCCGGGGAGGAAGCCGGGGGTGTCGACGACGAAGACCAGCGGGATCTCGAAGGCGTCGCACAGGCGCACGAAGTGCGAGGCCTTGTCGGAGGCGCGGGCATCGAGGGCGCCCGCCGCGGCCAATGGCTGGTTGGCGACGACGCCGACGGTGCGGCCGTCGATGCGGGCGTAACCGGTGATGATGTTCTGGCCGGTGTCGGCGCTGATCTCCTTGAACTCACCGTCGTCGAAGATGCGCAGCAGGATGTCGTACATGTCGTAGCCGGCATTGTCGGAGTCGGGCATGAACGTGTTCAGCTCGCGGTCGGAGTCGGTGATCTCCGGCTCGAGACCGGGGTTCACCACCGGCGGCAGTTCCTGGCAGCTGCTCGGCATGTAGCCCAGGTACTCGCGCACCCAGGTGAAGGCCGCCTCCTCATCCTTGGCGACGTGGTGGATGTTGCCGTACTGGGCCTGCGTGCGCGCGCCACCGAGCTCCTCGAGGCTCACGTCCTCGCCGGTGACCTCTTTGATGATCTTCGGGCCGGTGACGAACATGTGCGCGGACTCGGTCGCGACCACCACATCGGTGCAGATCGGCTCGTACACGGCGCCACCGGCGCAGTTACCGAGGATCACCGACACCAGCGGAACCATGCCCGACAGCGGCTCGAGGTTGGTGGCCATCCAGGCGTACCAGGCGAGCGAGCTGATCGCCTCCTGCACGCGCGCGCCACCGGAATCGTTGATGCCGACCAGCGGAATGCCGACCTTCGACGCGTACTGCATCAAGCCGCACAGCTTGCGCCCGAACGCCTCACCGACCGAACCGCCGTAGACGGTCTGATCATGGGAGAACACCGCCACCGGACGGCCTTCGACCTTGCCGTGGCCGATGACGACACCGTCACCGTAGAGGGCGTTCGCGTCGCCGGGCTTGCGCACCAGGGCGCCGATCTCGACGAAGGTACCGGGATCGAGCAGCTGGTTGATCCGGTCGCGGGCGCTGGGGATGCCCTTCTGCGCCCGCTTGGCGATACCTTTCTCGCCCGCGGGTTCCTTGGCGAGCTCGAGCCGCTCGTGTAGATCGGCAAGCTTTTCGGCGGTCGTGCTCACTTACTTATTCTCCCTTTGCGGAAATCGCGGCCAGTTTGGCGGCGAGGTCGGCACCGATCTGGCCGATCCGCGGTTCGTCGACAATCTGCAGGTGGTCGCCGGGGATGCGGACCACTTCGAGGTTCGGAATGTACTCGTCCCAACCACCGTTGGGCTTGCGATCCGCGAAACGCGGCTCGAGCTGGATCATGCCGTCGTGGTAGCGATCGGCCAGGTAGAGCACCGCGTCGCCGTCGTATTGGGTCGGCTTCGCCTTCGCCAGGTGACGGCTCTCGATCCACGAGGTGCGCTGGTGTTCGAGCACACCGCCGGGGATCTTCGCGCCGGTCAGCTTCACCAGGCTGGCGACGATGTCGTACTGCTCCTCGTCGTTTGCCTGGGCGAGTTCCTGCAGCTGCTCGTCAGGCAATTCGCCCTCGACGCCGTAGGTGGTCTTGGCGAACTGCTGGTAGCGCTGAATGCGGCGCACCCGCTCCTCGGGGCTGTTGTCCTCGCCGTTGACCGGAAGCGCCAGGTCGATCAGACCGACCACGCGCACGTCGGCGCCTTCTTCGCGAAGGAGCTGAGCGACCTGCAGCGACAGCACCGCGCCGAGCGACCAGCCGTACAGCACGTACGGACCGTTGCCCTGGAGCTTGCGCAGTTCGGGCAGGTACTGGCGAGCACGTTCCTCGATATCGCCCTCGACCCGCTCGAATCCGTACATCGGAGTGTCCGCACCGAGACGCTTCAGCAGCGGCTCGTACACGAGGGTGTTGCCACCCGAGGGATGGAACACGAAGACCGGCACGGCGTCCGAGCCCTCGGCACGCGCCCGCAGCGGACGGACGAAGCCATCGACGTCGGCGCCACTGTCCTGCAGATTGCGCACGATCTCGGCGAGCTGTTCGATCGACTCGCAATCGAGCACGTCGTCGACGGTGACCTCGGCCTTGACCCGCTCGGTGAGGCGGGCCGCCATCTTCTCTGCGACGTCCTCCTCGAGGATCGGCAAGGTGTTGTAGACACCGCCGGGCGAAGTTCCGGTGACAACGGCCCAGGTGGCGTAGGCCAGGCGTTCGGCCGCGTCACGTGGCGGAACGTTGTCCTCGTCACCGGCGGCATCGGCGAAGTAGTCGATGTCGACAGCCGGCTCCGAAACCGCTTCGGCGGCAGGCGTAGCCACCTCGGCGGCAGCTGCGGCTTCGGCGACCGCAGCGGTCGGAGCACTCGCATCAGTCGGCACCGCATCCGAAACCTGTTCGGCAACAGCAGCTTCCGACGACAGCTCGGCTTCTGCCTTCTTCGCCACCGCCAGCGGATCCTCCCCCGCGGCGATCGCGGCCCGAGCCGCCTCGACGAAGTTGGCGTCGACACCCAGCTCGACATCTTCACCCGCGGCCTTGGCGGCAGCCTGCTTCTCCGCCATCGCCGCGACCTCGTCGCGATGTTCGATCGCGTAGCGCAGCACCTTCGAGACCTCGTTGAGGCTGGCGTCGCGCACCGCGGAGATCTGCAGCTGCGGGATGTCGAATTCGTATTCGACGCGGTTCTTGATGCGCATGGCCATCAGCGAATCGAGGCCGAGCTCCATCAGCGGGATCTCCATCGGGAGGTCCTCGACGGCGTAGCCCATGGATTCGGCGACGATGACGCACAGCCGCTGCTCGATGGTCTCGCCGCTGTCGGGGCTCCAGCGGTCACCGGTGGCGATGGCGATCTCGGCGGCGGTCGGCTCGGCTTCGGCGGCTGGAACCGCAAGGGCGGCAACCGGTTCGGGGAGGGCGGCACCGGAGGTGACGACCGCGTCGAACAGCAGGGTGAACCCGGCGCCGGACTTCGCGTGCACCTGGACCGACGCACCACCGAGGTGCGGGGTCAACGTGGTGGTCAACGTGCCTGAGGTAGGCAGGGCTGCATGTGGATGTGAAACAGAAACCGCGACGTCCGAAAGAACCTGTGCTGCAGCGGCTTTCACCAACGCGGCCAGGTCGCTCACCGAGGAGGCCTGAACCTCCCAGGCGTGGCGGCCGTCCGGCATGGCGACGTGCGCGCCGGGCACGCGAGTGTTCCCGCCGCCCGAGGACATCGAGACCTTGGGCCAGTACTCCTTGCGCACGAACGCGGTTCGCGGCACATCGGCGTAATCACCTTCGGGCAGCAGCGAACTCAGGTTCACGGCGTGGCCGTGCACGTAGAGCTGAGCGAGCGCGCCGATCACACCGGCGGACTCGTCTTCCTTGCGCTTGAGCGTCGGGATGAGCTGCGCGTCGTGCACACCCGCGGCGAACGTGGTGCCCAGAACCTGCATCAGCGCAACGGAATTGGGCGCCAGCTCCAGGAACGTGGTGTGGCCGGAGTCGACGGCGGCCTTGATGGCGTTGGTGAACCACACGCTGTGGCGCATGTTCTTCACCCAGTAGGGCTCGTCGTGGATCGGCTCGGAACCGGGCTTGAAGAACAGGCCCTCGTGCACCGTGGAGTACAGGCCGGTCTTCAGCGAGGTCGGCTCGATGCCCGCCAGTTCGGCGGCGAGTTCGCCGAGCAGCGGGTCCATCTGGGAGGTGTGGCCCGCGCCGCGGGTGGGGAGGATGCGGGCGAACTTGCCCATCGCCTCGACCTCGGCGACGATCTGCTCCACCTGCTCACGGGGGCCGCCGATCACGGTGTTGGTCGGCGCGGCGTACACCGCGCACTCCACGTCGGGGTACTTCGGCAGCAGTAGCGCCACATCGTGGGCGCTGAGTTCGACCAGTGCCATATTGCGCACTTCGTCGTCGGTGAGCATCTGCTCGCCCTCGCCCATCAGGCGCGAACGGGCGCAGATCACGCGCACCGCGTCTTCGATCGACAGGCCACCGGCGATGTAGGAGCCGGCCACCTCACCCATCGAATGACCAACTACCGCAGTGGGTTCCGCGCCGTGGGCGCGCAGCACGGCGGCAAGGCCGAGCTGGATGGTGAAGATGCCGACCTGGCAGGTGCCGACGTCGTAGTCCTGCTCGTCGTCGAGGATCATCTCGCGGATCGAGTACCCGGCCTCGTCCTGCACCAGCTCGTCGACCTCGTCGACGGTCGTGCGGAAGATCGAGTTCTCGCCGTAGAGCTGCTTGGCCATCTTGCGGTGCTGCGAACCGAAACCGGCGAACACCCAGACCGGGCCGTTGGACGCGGGCGAATCAGCGGTGAACACACCGGCGCCGGGCTTACCCTCGGCGATGGCGCGCAGACCGGTGACAGCCTCTTCGTGCGTCTTGGCCAGCACCACACCGCGCGAACGCTGGTGGCTGCGCTTGGCCAGCGAGCGGGCGACATCGGCCAGCGGCACGTCCTTGCCCGCGCCTTCGAGCCAGTCGGCCAGGTCGGCGGCGGCGCGCTTGCGACGCGAGGGCAGGTAGGCCGACACGGCGAGGATCACGGGCAGCGGTTCCTCGCGCTCGCCGTCCCATTCGACGACCGGTTCCACCGGCTCGACAGCGGCCTCGGTGATCGCGATGGCCTCGGCGACCACATCGGTGGTCTCCTCGCCCTCGATCTCCTCGGCGGCGACCTGCTCAGCGGTCACGTTCTCGACAACCGTGGCCGTGGGCACGTACTCCTGCAGCACCATGTGCGCGTTGGTGCCACCGAAGCCGAAGCCGGAGATGCCGACGGTCGCGACGCCGCTGTAGCGCGGGTACTCCGTGGCCTCGTCGACAACCTTGAGGTTGGCCTGCTCGAACGGGATGTACGGGCTCGGGCCCGCGTAGTTGATGCTCGGCGGAATCACGTTGTGCTGGAACGACATCAGCACCTTCGCGAGAGCTGGCACGCCCGCGCCGGACTCGAGGTGGCCGAAGTTGGTCTTGGCCGAACCGAGCAGGGCGGGCTTGTCCGCATCGCGGCCACGGCCGATCACGCGGGCCAGCGCCTCGGCTTCGATCGGGTCGCCGATCGGGGTGCCGGTGCCGTGGGCCTCGATGTAGTCGACGGTGTTGGGAACGATGCCCGCGTCGCGATAGGCGGCGCGCAGGACGTCGGCCTGTGCGTCGGGGTTGGGCGCGAACAGGCCGTTGGAGCGGCCGTCGGAGTTCACCGCGGAACCCTTGATGACGCCCATGATGTTGTCGCCGTCACGCTCGGCGTCGGCCAGGCGCTTGAGCACGATCATGCCCGCGCCTTCGGAGCGAACCATGCCGTCGGCATCAGACGAGAACGCCTTGATGTGCCCGTCCTTGGCGACGGCGCCGTTCTGGTCGAAACCGAGAGTGATCACGGGGGCCAGGATCATGTTCACGCCACCGGCCAGCGCCACCTCGGCCTCGCCGCTACGGAGCGCGCGCACGGCCTGGTGCACGGCCACGATGGTCGACGAGCAGGCGGTGTCGACGGTGATCGACGGGCCACGGAAGTCGTAGAAGTAGGAGACGCGGTTGGCGATGATGCCGGTCGAGCCGCCGAGCAGCGCGTATCCGCGCGACGAAGCAGGCGCGTCGGGGTCGGTGTCGCCGAGACCGAGGGAGGCGATCATCTGGAAATCGTTGGTGGACGAGCCGACGAACACGCCGACCTGGCCGCCCTTGAGGTCGCTGGCCGGGATGCGCGCGTGCTCGAGCGCCTCCCAGGTGAGCTCCATCATCAGCCGCTGCTGCGGGTCGACCTGCTCGACCTCGATCGGCGACATCGCGAAGAATTCGGCGTCGAAACCCTTGATGACGTCCTGGTCCAGGTAGCCGCCGAGGGTGTTGGCCCGGTCGATGGTCTCGGACACGGACGGATCGGTCAGGAACTCCGACCAGCGACCTTCGGGCAGCTCACGGATCGCGTCACCGCGGCCGATGATGAACTCCCAGGTCGACTCGGGAGTGCTACCCGCACCCGGCAGACGCGTGGACAGGCCGACCACCGCGACGTCATGCGCCTCGGACGGCGCGAACGCGGCGGTGTACTCCGAGGAGTCCTCGGGCTCGGGCTCCGGCTCACCGTGCACGATGACCTCGGCCAGCGAGGCGATCGTCGGATGCTGGTAGACCACCGTCGGCGTGAGCACCACACCGGTGAGGTCCTCGATGTCACCACCCAGCGCGAGCGCATCGCGCGAAGCGAGCCCGAACTCCTCCATCGGCCGGTCGACAGTGATCGCATCGACAGACTGCCCGGTCGCGTCAGCGACCCAGCGGCGCAACCATTCGCGCAGCTCGGCTACCGAAAGCTCACCGCTCGTCGGAGGGGTCGCGTTGTCACCGGAAGGGTTCATCGCACGGTCATCATTCTGGGCGCCATCGTTGTCAGCCATCAGTCCTCAAGCTACCTGTAGGTGTGCAGGGCGCGCCGTGGAACTCCACGCCCGGCATGCGGGCGCATGCCGGGCGTCGTCTCCGTGTCGAGCCAATTACTCTTCCGGTGCATCGGGGAAAGCCTGCTGGGTGTAACCACCGCGCAGCGTTCCCTCGAGGTAGGCGGCCTTGCAGGCACGCCGGGCGATCTTGCCGCTGGACGTACGCGGGATGGAACCCGCCGGCACCAGCAGGATGTCACGAGCGGTCACGCCGTGGCGCATCGAGACCGCGGCACGCACCGCGTCGGCGATCGGCCCTGGATCGGCCTTACCGGCGCCGGGACCGCGTTCGGCCACGACCACCAGTTGCTCGGACGCGTCGTCGACGTCGAACTTCAGGCCGGAGTGGCTGTCGGCGGCGAAGACCTCGGCGGGCAGCTGGTTGGCAGGCACCGCGAAGGCCGCGACGAAACCGGGGCGCAGCGCCTTGGAGGCCTCCTGTGCGGAGTACTCCAGGTCCTGCGGGTAGTGGTTGCGGCCATCGACGATCACCAGGTCCTTGACCCGACCGGTGATGTAGAGCTCACCTTCGAAGTACACGCCGAAGTCGCCGGTGCGCATCCAGTCGGCGTCGGGATCGGTGCCGTCGGCGTGCCCACCTTCGACCGGCTCGGTGACCTTGTTGCGGAACGCCTTGGCCGACTCGGCGGGGCGACCCCAGTAACCGATGCCCATGTTGTTGCCGTGCAGCCAGATCTCGCCGACCTGACCGTCTGGCAGCTCGCGCCCCTCAGCGGTGTCAGCGGACTCCGGATCGACGATCACGGCCCACTGCGAGAGCCCGACATAACCACACGACACCTGCGCGATGGCGGTGTCGTCGGACTGCTCCACGCGCACCATGCGGCCGGCGTTGAGCTCGTTGCGGTCGACGTAGACGTACTTGGCCTCGTCCTCGGCGCGGGTGGCCGAGACGAACAGCGTGGCCTCGGCCATGCCGTAGCAGGGCTTGATCGCGGTCTTGGGCAGGCCGAACGGCGCGAACGCCTCGTTGAACTTCTTCATCGAGGAGACCGTCACCGGCTCTGACCCGTTGATCAGGCCGATCACGTTCGACAGATCCAGCGACTCGCCCGCCTTGGGCACACCACGCGCGGCGGCGTGCTCGAACGCGAAGTTCGGCGCGGCCGCGAACGTACCGGCACCGTCGGAGACGGCGGCCAGCTCGTTGATCCAGCGCGAGGGTCGACGCACGAACGCACTCGGCGACATGATCGTGATGAACTTGCCGCCGACCGCGGGCAGGATCACCGTGAGCAGGCCCATGTCGTGGAACAGCGGGAGCCAGGTGACACCGCGCGAGTTCTCGTTCATGTTCAGCGACTTGATCATCTGCAGCAGGTTGGTGCCGACCGCGCGGTGGGTGATCTCCACGCCCGCGGGTACCCGGGTGGAACCCGAGGTGTACTGCAGGTAGGCGATGTCGTCGATCGCGGTGTCGGGGCGCACCCAGGAATCACCGAGAGTGTCCGGGATGGCGTCGACGGCGATGATGCGCGGGCGCTGCGCGGCGGGCAGCGAGCGGAAGAACTGACGCACACCGGCGGCCGAGGAGGTCGCGGTGAGGATCGCCGACGGCTCGCAGTCGCCTAGCACGGCGTGCAGGCGGTCGGTGTGGCCCGGCTCGTCGGGATCGAACAGCGGCACCGAGATGGTGCCCGCGTAGATCGCCGCGAAGAAGGAGATCACGTAATCCAGGCCCTGCGGCGCGAGGATCGCGACCCGGTCGCCCGGGTTGGTCACCTGTTGCAGGCGAGCGGCCACCGCGCGCAGCCGTACGCCGAACTCCTGCCAGGTCAGCTCGTGCACCTCGCCGTCGCGTTCCCGCGAGTAGTCGATGTAGCGGTACGCGAGCGTATTCGCATCGTTACGGGTGTGCTTCTCGACGTGATCGACCAGGGTCCGACCCTCGGGAATGACAATATTCCCGGTTTCGTCCAGGTAGTCGTCGAAAGTCTCTTCCATTCCTTCTTCTCCTTGCGAGGACGCGATGACAAGCTCTGCGGCCTCGACTCGCTATATCGCCACCGGACATCGAGCTCACACGAACGTGCGTCGACAGCCTGCGGATTTTCGAGCGGTCTGCGCGGTGACCGCTATCGGCTAGATGTTCTCAAACCAGAGTCATGTTACAGAGAACCCCCGCTCAGTCCTCCCGCAGCAGCGGAATGACAGGCGCGAAAGCGTCCATCTGGGTGGGGAAGATGCCCACATACGACATCGAAGTGAGTTGCCGCACACGCTTGACCTGTTCGGCGATCTCCTCGAACGTGCCGATCGCGATGTAAGGCGAGCTCAGGATCTCCTCGACGGTCAGTTCGACGTCGACTTCGAGGTCGGGATGCAGGCCCCGTTTGATCGCGTTGAGCGCCATCTCGGCGGTCTTCTCGCGGTCGTCGGTAATGACGATGGCGGTGATGGCCCAGTTCAGTTCGATGTCGGCGAACCGGTCACCGGCAGCGGCCTTGACGATGTTGACCTTCTCGATCGTCTTCTCGAGCGTGATGCCCGAGAGCAGGCCCTTGCCGTTCTTGGTGGTCTGCGGCACGACCGAGACGATGTCGGCGTGCTTGGCCGCCAGCGCAAGCATCTTCGGACCGCCGCCACCGGTACACAGCGGCGGGCGCGGGCCCTGCCGCGGACGCGGGGTGCCCTTGATGCCACGCACCTGATAGTGCTTGCCCTCGAAATTGCACTCCTGGCCGCGCAGCAGCGTGTCCAGGATGGTCAGCGACTCGTCGAGCTTCTCCAGCCGGATGCCGGGACGTTCGAACGCGATACCCGCGTTGTCGAACTCTTCCTTGATCCAGCCCGCACCGACGCCGACCTCGAGCCGTCCCTTGGACAGGACATCGAGGGTGGCCAGCTCCTTGGCGACCACGACGGGGTGACGTAACCCGTTGGCCAGCACCGAAGTGCCGAGACGGATCTTGGAGGTGGCTTGGGTGAGTGCGCCCAGCGCGGCGATCGGGCCGACCTGATCGCCCAGGTGATCAGGCACGAAGAAGGTGTCGTACCCCATCTCTTCGGCTTCCTGCGCCGTCTGAACGAACTTGCGCGCGCCACCCTCTTGCTTGTTGCCCTCTCCGGCCGCTCCGAAGCGGAACGGACGCAGCGGCGTACCCAGCGCGGTCAATTCACCGACGGGTGCGGCAGCTTCGGTCATGAACTCTTCGCTCCTGGCTGGTGTGTACTCGGGCGCAATTCCCAGCGCACTTTACAGCGTGCGAGCGATCCGGCGTGCGGATGTCACAGCGAGGCATGATCAGCGCCAATCACGCCCCCACTGTGACTGTGACAACTCCGTCAGGAATGCGGCGGATGCGGTGCGTTCTCGATGAGCTCCGCGGCCCAGTTGACCGTCCACTGGGTGGCCGTTGTGCCGTTGCCGTCCACCGTGTTCGAGGCGTACAGCGCGTGCACGGGATTGCCCGCGGAGCGGATCAGCGCGGCCAGACTGCCCAGCGCGTTGACCGGATTGAGGGCCTGGCGCGGCGCGTCACAGATCATGTCGCCGGGCGCGCAGATGGAGTTCACCTTCGGCGCCAGCGTGCCGAAGCCGCCGGGGCGCGGGCCGGTCATGCTGATGCCAGGCACATTGACACCCTTGAGCGCCACCTCCGCGCCCTCGCCCGTCGGCGGCGGATCGCCGATCTCGGTGGGCTGACCAGGGCCGGTGGCAGTGCGGCGGCCGTCGGCGATCACCGTCACGCCGAGCACATTGGCCTCCGGGATCGGGCCGTTGCCCGCGCCGATCTGGGCGGCGACGTCACCGGCGATCACGGCACCCTGCGAGAAGCCCGCGATGACGAAGTTCGTCAACGGGCATTCCTTGTGGCGCTGGGCCAGCACGTCGGTCGCGCGCGCGGTGCCCTCGGTGCGGCTGTTGTTGTAGGAAGCCTGGCCGTCCGGCGGGATCGCGATCGGGTTCGAGAACTGGGCCACATACGGGACCGTGTACACCTCGAGCCGGCTGTCCGGGAACTGCGCGCGCAAGGGCCCGGACACGCTGAGCATCAACGAGATCGGGTTCGCCTGCGGGTTGTACGGATCGTCGGTGCTCGACGACTCCCAGGTGCCCGGGATCGAGAGCAGCATCACATCGGGACACTCCGCCGACTGCGACGTGGGCGGCGGCGGGCCGGGCGGTGTTGGCCCCGGCTCCTTCAACCGGCCCGCGAGCAGGTACCAGAGCAGCACGATGACGATGATCGCCAGCACGAGCAGCGCCAGCACGGTGAAACACCCCGCAGGCCAGAACCTGCGGGAACGTCGCGTCGGTCGGGGCGTCACTAGCAGTAGGTCGAGTTCGCGGCAGCGATGTAGATCTGTGCTGCCTTGTTGACATCCATCTTCGACGCGTCGAAGGCCGGGTCGGTGCCCGCCATCGCGGCGACGAAGGTGGCCACATCGGCGTCACTGGCGCCGGAGCCCTTCGTGGAGCAGATGTAGGTGGCGGTGGTCAGCGCGGTCGTCTGGTCGCCCGGGGTGATGCCGTTCTTGGACAGTTCATCCAGGAACGCCTTGTCCTTGCCGGTCGCGGGGGCAGCCGTGCTGGTCTCCGGGATGGGCGTCGGCGCCTCGCTCGGCGCGCTGGTCTCGGTGCTCGACGGGGCCTCGGCCGGCGGCTCGATGACCACCGGCGGCGTCGTCGTCGACTTCGCGGCGGCGCTGGTCGACAATGTGGGCGTCTGCGACGCGGTCGAGTCGTTGCCACCACAGGCGGACAACAGCGCGACGGCAGCGAGCGCCGCGACCGATCCGGCTACCTTGCCAGGGATCCGATGCATGAAGATGTTCCTCGATCGTTCGTCAGGGAAGCGGTCGCAGACCAGGCTAGCCGGACAATCGGCGCTGCCGGGCACCGCGCGGCGAAGCTCAGAGAGTTCTCAGCCCGGGCTCACACCCCGTGAACTTCGGATTTGCCGTCTCGCACCACGATGAACCCGGTCTGAAAGTTCTGCTGGATTCCGCCGGGAACCGTGAACTCGTCGCTCACCGGGTAGCCGAGCCTGCCGTTCTCGAACCCCTGCGCGCCCCAGGCATCGGCGAGCGCGCCGTTGCGCACCGACCAGGCACCCGAGAGCGGACTCCAGTAGATGTTGCCGCCCTCGAACCGGCTGTAGCGCCCGAGATCCTTCAGCGGCGCCTCCTCGGCGACCGGGAACCCGAGCGGGCTGTTCTCGAAGCCGAGCTGGCTGTACTTGTCCAGGACGAAGCCCTGTACCCGATGCGCGCCGGTGGCCGGGCTGTAGAACATCGGGCCGTGTTCGAAGGCCTGCACCGAGCCGTCACGGCTGGGTGTCGGCGCTTCGGCCGCCACCGGGTAGCCGGCGGGCCCGCCCTCGTAACCCTGCTTGCCCCACTCCTCGAGGAACGCGCCGCGCATCACCTGCGCGCCGGTCTGCGGCGTCCAGTAGATCGAGCCGCCTTCGAAGGTCTGCATGCGGCCGCGCCCGTCGGGCAGGCCGTGATCGTCACCGTTGGGCAGGCCGAGCGGCGACGACGCGCCGCCGATTCCGGCGTAGGTGCCACCGATCCGCCCGCCCACCGGGTGCGTGCCCGTCGCGGCCGAATGGAACACCCGGCCGTTCAGGAAGTCCTGCACCGTTCCGGTGCCAGCGGGGTACTCCGCGGTCACGCAGTTGCCCAGCCAGTTCGCCGCCTGCGCGACGCCGGCGATCGCCCCGCCGAGGGCGCAGGTAGCCCCGCCGGGATCGGTGCCGAGCGCCGCGGCCGCCTGCGACCACGACTGACGCATCTCGAAATCCCAGTACGGCCACGTGTGGGTGCCCGCCGGGCGGTAGTTCGCCTGTACCGGGATCGCCAGCTTCTCCAGCTTGGCGACGAAATTCTGGGTCGACAGCCGCGACAGGATCTCCAGGCCGGTGCCCGCCCAGTTCTCGCTCATCAGCGGCACTTCACCGAGCTGATCGTGCGAACCGGCCAGGCCGCTGCCGCTGGAGACGTACATGCTGACGCCTTCGAGCTTGTCGGCCAGCAGATAGGGATCGTGCGCCTCCCACTCGGGGCTGCCGGGCGGACCCCACATCGCGCCCGCGTCGAAACCGCCGGCGTCCTTGTTGGCGAAGGTGATCGCCTGCGGCATCCCGAGTGTCGTGGTGGTGAGCAGGCCCGAGTAGGAGGCCACGTATCTCATCAGGCCCGGATTGCGGCCCGCGAGATTCATCGCCGCCGTGCCGCCCATCGAAAGTCCTTGTACGCCACGCACATCCGTGGTTCGCCAGTCACGCTCTAGGATCGGCGGGAGCTCCTTGGTCAGGAACGTCTCCCACTTGTAGTTGATGCCGTTGTCGGGCGCGAGCCAATCCGAGTACCAGCTCGACTGGCCGCCGACGGGCAGCACCACGTTGACGTTCTTGTCGGCGTAGAAGCCCTCGGCGTCAGCGTCTTTGGTCCAGCCGTTCTCGTCGTCCTGCGCGCGCAGGCCGTCGAGCATGAGCATCATCGGGAACTTCGCGTCGGGGCGCGCGTTCCAGTCCCGCGCCAACAGCATCTGCACCTGGATCGGGGTCTTCATGGCGGCCGAGTACACCCACAGCGCCACCCGCCGATCCGAGAGCCAGTCCACCCGCTGCACGGCCGACACACCGGGCTGCGCCTGCGCGGGAACGGTGACAGCCGGTGCGAGCAGGGCCGCCGCCATGACCGCGATTCCGAGGATCCGCCGCATCGTGGCCGAAGCACGATGTACCGAGACACGATGTTTCATCACACGCGACCCTCCTCATCCCGGAATTGGGACACAGCATCACCGTCGGTTGTACCGCAGTAACCAGCGATAACTGGGGATGACACGCGATGGTCGAGTGCAGCAAAAAGACCGGCCCACCCTGGGGGTGAGCCGGTCTTCAGGTTGTTGCTGAGCGGAAACTACTAGGCGCCCAGTGCATTCAGGATGTGCGGACGCGCCTTCCACAGCTCGTCTTCCCAGTACTTCCACGAGTGGGTACCGGAGGCACCGACGTCGTAGACGGCATTGATGCCGAGGGAGTTGAGGCGACGCTGGAACGCCAGCGTGCTCACGAACGAGATGGCCTCGATGGCCATCGCGTTACCGGTGTTGTAGACGCCGCCGAGACCAGCCGGCTTGTCGTGCTGGGCAGGCAGGCCGTTGGCCGAGGAGATGAACATCGGCAGGCCGCGCAGCTCGGGCGCGAACACCATCGGGTCCATCCGCAGCCACGCCGAGCTCCACGGAGCGGCCATGGCGTCGACGTTGAAACGGCCGGCGTCGAGCATCATCACGCGGATGGCCTCACGCATGCCGGGGGCGCCCCAGTTCAGCGGACCCGAGAGCGAGGACGCGTGCTTGAACTGATCGCGGTTCAGCGCGGCGAGACGCAGCGCGGCCGGACCCGACATCGACAGGCCGAGCACCGCGTTGTTCTTGCGGGACACGCCGTAGCCCTCGAGGAAGGCCGGGAGCTCTTCGGTCAGGAAGGACTCCCACTTGTAGGTGGTCTTCTGGCCGTTGGTGTTGCTGGCGGCGGTCCAGTCGGCGTACCAGCTGGACTGGCCACCGACGGGCATCACCAGGGTGACGTTGTCGTTGCTGAACTGCTGCATCGCGTTGGTCTCGAACGACCAGGCGTTGCGGTCGTCACGGGCCCGCAGGCCGTCGAGCAGGTAGAGCGCGGCGTTGCCACCGTTCTTCGCCCACTGCACCTGGACCTTCACCGGGCCCATCTTCGACGGCACCATGAGTTCTTCATAGCCACCGGCCGGCGCGCGCAACACGGGTGCCGACACCGACGGTGCGGCGAACGCGGTCGGGGCCGCTCCCGCGGCGATCGGCAGCACGAGGGCTGCAGCGCCGACAGCTAGAATTCGATTACGCCAACCACGAGATGCCGGCGCGACGGCCTTGCCGAAACGCATGTGAATTCCGCTCTCTTTCTGCTGTTATGGCATGCCAGACGCGTCGGCCGCCCACTCGACACGGCCCCGACAGCCCGGTCGATCAGACGGATGAAACAACGATCTGGTCACACTTACGCTCGCTGGAGGATATTCGACCCACGAATTAACCGCAAGGGCAGGGATATTGGCGGCTGGCGCCGCGGGATTTTCGGCCCTGTGGGCCTCGAATCCGAGGGGCGATACTGCGCCTGCGGCGTTCCGTCTCGCCCCTCGGATCCGAGGCGGCCGAAAATCCGTGGTCGCTGGGTTATGCAGGTGGCGTAGTCGGCTCGGGCGCGAATTGTCCAGTCGCTTCGGTTGTCTGGACAGACAGAACCGGCACCGCAAATGTTGCGGTGCCGGTTAGTGATGTTCACCCGATGTTGTTGGACAAATCCGGGATCATCCGCAGTGCTTCGTCATTCCAGTTGTTCCAGGCGTGGATGCCGAAGGCCGGGAAAGAGTAGGTGACGTTACGGGCGCCGAGAGTCGCCATCCTGACTTCGAATGCCTTGGTGTTGGCCAGTGCCAAGGCTTCCAGTGCCATCCCGTTGACGGTGCCCATGTTCGGGCCGTCGGTACTGGTCGGCAAGCCTGAGCCCGCCGCTATCCACAGCCGGGTGTTGTTGCCTACCAGATTGGGGGCGAACACGAATGGATCCATCCGCAGCCACTGTGGGCCCCACGGCGGTGCCATGGAGTCCACGTTGTAGCCGCCCGCGTCGAGCATCGCGAGCCGGATGGCCTCGCGCATGCCGGGTGCCGAGATGTTCAGGTAACCCGAATACGCACCGGCGAAGGAGAACTGGTCCGGATGGTAGGCGGCCAGCGTCAGCGCGGCCGAGCCGCCCATCGACAGGCCGAACACGCCGTTGCGGAAGCGATTGAAGCCGAGACGGTCGGCCAGCGCGTTGCGCAGGTCGCCGGTGAGGAACGATTCCCACTGGTAGCGGTAGCTCTTGCCAGGCCCGCCGGACAGCGCGTTGCCCGCGCCGGAACCGGAGGCGGGCACACCGTTGCCGGGAATGCCGAAGAATTCACTCGGCGAGTTCCAGTCGGCGTAGAAGCTGGACATACCGCCGACCGGCATGACCACGTTGATATTGGCCGCGGCGAGCGCGTTGGGGACATCGGTTTCGATCTCCCAGCCGTTCAGGTTCTCCGGCGCGCGCATGCCGTCGAGAACGTAGACGACGCGGTTGGTGTTGCCGTCGGCGGCGCGTAGCACGCGCGATTTGATCGGGCCCATCCCGGAGTCGACCCAGAAGTCGAAGGCATTGCCGTTGAATCCGGCCGAGGCGGGAGCGACACCGCCGGAAACGGCCGTGGCGATCGGAAGCAGTAGAGCCATCGATACGCCCGCGGCCCATCGCCGAGCCCACGAACCAGGGGCTGCGGTCTTCACGGGCCCACGCTTGCGGCGCAGTGTTCGCATTCGACTAGACCTTTCTCGCAGACCGAACGCGCAAATCCCGAGCTACGCAGTCGGATCCCTCATCGGACGTCGCGCGGAACCAATCCAGGGCAAAACGGACGATTCAACCTCGACGCATGCTCACTGTGTATAAATCGGTGACGAATGGTCTACATGTTGCTGGAAAGTGACCCGAAGCACAACTCCGGGTGATCTGTCGCCCATGATTCGTCACCGTGTGTCGCTCGGATCGTGACAAGAACGAGAAAAACCGCCCGGTGCTGACGAGGCACCGGACGGTTTTTCGGGGTCTAGCGGGTGTGACTAACCGATGTTCGCGGACAGGTCCGGGATCATGCGGTTGACTTCGGTTTCCCAGTTGCGCCAGTTGTGCACGCCGGTGATCGGGAAGTCGAAGTGGGCGTTGCCGCCGCCGAGAGTGGCCATGCGGACCTGGAACGCGCGGCTGTTCACCATCGCGAGCAGTTCCAGCGGGACACCCTGGACGATCTCCATCGGGTTGGACACATCGCCCGCACCGGGGATACCACTGGCCGCGGAGACCCAGATACGGGTGCCGTTGGCGACCAGGCGCGGGGCGAACACGAACGGATCCATGTGGAACCACTGCTGGCCCCACGGCGGCGCCATCGCGTCGATGTTGAACGCGCCGGCCGAGACCATCGCGACACGCATCGCCTCACGCATACCGGGCGCCGAGATGTTCAGGTACCCGGAGAACGAGCCCGCGAAGCTGAACTGATCGGGGTGGTAGGCGGCCAGCGTCAGGGCGGCGGAGCCACCCATCGACAGGCCGAACACGCCGTTGTTGTTGGGGTTGAAACCCAGCCGTGCCGACAGCGCGTTGCGCAGGTGGCTCGTGAGGAAGGTTTCCCACTTGTAGGTGTTCTTCTTGCCTGCCACCTGGGTGGGCGCGACCGACGAACCGGTCATCGACGAACCGGTGGCGGCCGAACCGGTGGAGCTACCACCCGAACCGGCGTCGAGGCCGAAGAAGCTGCTCGGCGCGTTCCAGTCGGCGTAGAAGCTGGACTGGCCGCCGACCGGCATCACGACGTTGATGTTGGCGTCCATCAGGGCGCGGGCGACATTGGTGTCTTTCTCCCAGCCGCTGAGGTCGTCGCCGGCGCGCATGCCGTCGAGCGCGTACACGACCCGATTGGTGTTGCCATCGGCCGCGCGGAAGATCCGCGACTTGATCGGGCCCATCTCCGAGTCGACCCAGAAGTCGAAAGCTGTGGGATCGAAGGCCGCCGTCGCGGTACCGGTGGGACCAGCCACCGCCGCGCCGATCGGCAGCACTACAGCCAGGGAGAGAAGCACCGATCGTTTGAGCCAGCCGGCTCCCCGGGCTCTGAGACGTCCGCCACGCATTCTGTTATGGGCCTTTCCTCGTGCGGTTCGCGCGGAACCGCGGTTGCAATGACCGCCGACTGATTACCGGCACACCAGTGCGCCGACGGGCCGTTCCTCCAGTGACCATATCGCTACATCCATAGCTTGGCGTTACCGAAAAGTGATTTAGCGGCGAACACCACTAAATAAACCCTGGCCAGCCGGTGTAGGTCATAGGTCGATGGGTACCAGCACCGGCCTTATCGGGGCGGCTCGGGGAACGGATCGACGAGGCCGCAGCGCTGGATTTCGTACTTGGGGATCCGGTCGATCCGGTACTTCGAGAACGCCAGGGCGTTGCGGAAGTTGTGCTTGAACCGATCGAAGGTCAGCGGATCGCGGACGGAGACCATCAGCGCCTGGGTCTGCGGGCACGACATGGCCGTGCGCGCCTGGGTGACCCATTGCTCGTCCATGTACCAGGGCATCCAGGGGTGGATGTCGACCATGCCCGAGTCGGCTACCACCCAGTCGGGCAGCAGGCTCTTGTCGTGGCCGATGCGGCCGTCGGCGAGCCGGTCCGAATGCGCGGCCAGCGGGTAGGCCAGGCCCATCGGGTCGATCACACGCACGTCCAGTGGCACGTTCATGCTCGTCATGCCCAGGTTCAGGAAGTAGACCGTGTGCCCCGAGCCCTCAGCGGGGATCGGCTCCGGCGGCGGGTCGAGGTACCAGAACGTGAACGCGGGCGAGTTCAGCAGCAGGCCGCCCTTGGGGTTGGCGGCGATGTCGCTGACCATGGCCCGCATGCGCGGGTAGTCGAGGTAGTCCTCGGCCAGGATCGGGTGGTCCTTGCCGGTGTTGAGCACGTAGTAGATGCGCTCGTCGACGATGCCGGAGGAGCGGATCTTGGTGCCGGTGGTGATCGCGGTCGTGTTCGACGCGTACAGCGACCAGCCCGCGGTGCCGAGCAGCGCGATCAGCAGCGCCGCGACCGACCAGTCGGACTTGCGCCACCGTGTCGGGATCGGGACGACAGCCACCGGCAACAGCAGCAGGAACAGCTGCGTGAGCAGCATGCGCCCGTGCATGAAGTCACCGCCGACGCGCACGGCGTACACGGTGAGCAGCAGACCGCTGCCGAGCACCATCACAACCACCGCGCTCGGCGAACGCAGCCACGCGCGCAGACCGGCCACGGTCAACTTCGGCAGCGCGAACCCACGCGCGACACCGGCGATCACACCGGCGATCAGCAGCACGAGCAGCGGAATCCACAGGTAGTACGGCCCGACCAGGTCCCACAGGTAGATGGCGCCCTGCCCCCACTTGGCACCGCCCGCGTCCTTGGCGACCGCGGTGTTCGGGTACGGCAGGCCGTAGTAGCCCATCCGCCAGATCTGGTACCCCACCGGCACGATCCCGGCGACGAACACGATCAGCGCACGCAGCACGATCGGCCCGAACCGGAACTGCGGCATCGGGGCCAGGAAGATCATCCCGAGCGCGAGCACGCCGATCAGCGTGGCCTCGGGACGGACCAGCGGCGCGAGACCGGCCAGGAAAACGAGCCCCAACAGCGAGGGCACGCGCACGACGGCGGCCTGACTCCAGCGGATCATCAGCCACCACAGCAGCCCGACCCAGCAGATCACCAGGCCGCTCTCCAGGCCGGAGGTGGCGTAATCGCGCGCGGGCGGCAGTGCGATGTAGACCAGCACACCGGCCGGAATCAGCAGCTGACCGCTGGTTCCACCCCACAGCCGCGCGGTGCCGAGCATCGCGAACACCACCGCGAGCACCGAGACCACCAGCGCTACCCCGAGCACCACGTACTCGAGGCGGGCCTGCGTGAGCCAGGAGAAGAACCAGACCACATAGGTCCACGCGGTACTGGTGTTGGCCTCGACGCGCTCGTCGACGTTGAAGACCGGGCCGTTGCCCGCGAGCAGGTTGCGGATCGTGCGCAGCACGATCAGGCCGTCGTCGGCGATCCAGCGCCGCTGCCACGCACCGAACGTGAACAGCGCGGCGGTAATGACCACCCCACCGACGAAGATGGCGCGGGACAGCACCGAGGAACGCGCGTCGCTACGCGGCGACTCGTCGTCGCGTAGCTGCTCGTCTTCGGTTGAATCCTGCTCCGCTACCAACATCTCGTCAGGTGAGATAGACAGCGACACCTACCGCTCCGATCCAGGCAATAGCGAGGAACTGCAGGATGCGGTCCCCCAACGCGATCTCTTCGGGTTCACCGGCCGCGCCACCATCGACGTCGACCGCGTAACGCAGGATTGCGATGGTAAGCGGGACCATCGAGATCGAGTACCACTGGGTGTCGCGTAGCTCGGCCTGCTCGAACGCCCACAGGCCGTAGAAGATCACGACGGCGGTGGCCGCGAGGGTCCAGATGAAGCGCAGGTAGGTCGGCGTGTAGTACTCGAGGGACTTGCGGATCTTCGCGCCGGTCTCCAGCGCGATCGCCAGTTCCGCGTAGCGCTTGCCCGCCGCCATGAACAGCGAACCGAACGCCATGACCAGCAGGAACCACTGCGACAGCGCGATGTCGGCCGCCGCGCCACCCGCGACGGCGCGCAGCAGGAAGCCGGAGGACACGATGCAGATATCGAGCACGGCCTGGTGCTTGAGGCCGAGGCAGTAGGCGAGCTGGATGCCGATGTAGATCGCCATCACCACGGCCAGATGCCAGGACGCGAGGAACGACGCGGAGATCGAGCCGACCAGCAGCACGGCTGCCAGCGCGTAAGCCAGGTTGACAGGAACGACGCCCGCCGCGATCGGCCGGAAGCGCTTGGTCGGATGGGCCCGGTCGGCGTCGACATCGAGTGAGTCGTTGACCAGGTAGATGCCGGAGGCCGCCATGCAGAACACGATGAAGGCGATCGCGACGTTCACGAGAACGCCCGCGTCACCGACCGCTTCCGGTCCGACCGCGAGCGGTGCGGCGAGCACGAGGACGTTCTTGACCCACTGACGTGGGCGCATGGCCTTGATGACGCCACCGAGCAGCGTCTTCGGCGGGCCCTTCACAGCACCCTCGTCGAGGACGGCGGCGGACGGTTCTTCGCTCATCTGGGCCAAAGTTCTTTCAGTTGCGGTCACTGTCGGAGTCTCTTCTCAGCGGCTAGCACGGCAGCAGCCGACGCGGCCCCCAAAGCGGAACCGGCGATCACGTCAGAAGGGTAATGCACACCGAGGACAACCCGGGAAAGGAGCATCGGTGGGACGATCACCGCTGGCAAGGGTAGCCCGGTGAGGCGTCCGAGCAACACCGCCGCCGCCGTGGTGGAGGTGGCGTGCGAGGACGGGAAGCTCAACTTGCTCGGTGTCGACACGTTGACCTGCACCGACGGATCGTTGGGGCGCGGGCGCCGGACGATCCGCTTGATCACGATCGACGCGGCGTGCGCACCGACGGCACCGACCGCGACACCGGCCCACTGACGGCGGCGCGGCTTGTCGACCAGCCAGCCCGCGGCGGCGATGCCGACCCAGCCGAGCGCGTGCTCGCCGAAGTGCGACATGCCGCGCGCGGCGGAGACGACGGCCGGGTTGGTGCCGATGGTGCCCTGCACGGCGTTGAGGATGGCGACCTCGACCGGGACCTCTACGTAGTCGCCGCTGCAATCGCAGCCGCCGCAGCAGCCTTCCTCGGCCATTTCCACTTCGGGCACTTCGGTGTTGGTCACTTCTCTGTTCCGTTCAGGCCGAAGGTCTTCTCCCACGCCGCCGTGCTGGTGAGCTCGGCGTGCGCGGCCCGGTAGCGCTGCTGCAGCTCCGGGAAGCGGGCGGTGAGTTCCTTGCGCAGGCGCATCGCTTCCTTGAGCAGGTCGCGGGCCTGGCGCGGGTCGCGCTTGCGGTAGACGACGCCGCGGCCGTCGGCGGTGGTAACGGTGACACCGTCGACCTGCGAGAGCAAGTACCAGCGCGCGTCGAGGGTCGGCACGTTGAGCTGCGGCGTCTCGTAGGCGGCCGGGTCGGCCTTGCGGAAGTTGTGCACCACACCCTTGGCCAGGCGGGCCACCTTCGCGATCGGGTTGGCTGGTTCGCCGACCGCGCCGACGCCGTGGCGGTTGGCCAGCGGCAGTTCGGTGGACGAGGGCACGACGACCGCGTCCGGGAACTCCTTGCGCATGCCGTGGATCTTGCCAAGTGCGGTGGGGAGCAGGTCGAACAGGCCTTCCGGACCTGCCAGGAAGTCGCGGATCGCCTCGTTCTGGATGGCGACCGTCGAGTATTCAAGGCAGAGCAGGTGTTTCAGCGTGGCCTTGATCGTGTTGACGATCATCGGCTTGCCGTCGCCGGGCAGGTGCAGGGAGGCGACCACCAGGCGGTTGCGGAGGTGGAAGTACGCCTGCCAGTCGATGGCGTCGTCCTTGTCGGACCAGGCCATGTGCCAGACGGCCGCACCCGGCAGTGTGACGGTCGGGTAGCCGGCATCGCGGGCGCGCAGGCCGTACTCGACGTCGTCCCACTTGAGGAACAGCGGCAGCGGCTGCCCGATCTGCTCGGCGACCTGACGCGGGATCACGCAGGTCCACCAGCCGTTGAAATCGACGTCGATGCGCCGGTGCAGCAGCTTGGAGTTGTCGCGATCCTTGAGCGGGTACTTCGAGAAGTCGTGGTCGTATTCGACATTCGGCGCCGAGGACCACATGAAGATCGAGCGGTCGACCACCTCGCCCATGCTGTGCAGGTGCGAACGCTCCTGCAGGTTCAGCATCTGCCCGCCGACCAGCAGCGGCGACTTCGCGAACCGGGAGAACGCGAGGGCGCGCAGGATCGAGTCGGGCTCGATCTCGATGTCGTCGTCCATGTAGACGATGTACTCGGCGTCGGTCTTCAGCGCCTCGTACATGACCCGGCTGTATCCGCCGGAACCACCGAGGTTGGGCTGATCGCAGATCGTGAGCCGATCGCCGAGGGTCGCGGCGGCTTCGGTGAAACCGGGCTCGTCGACGACCTTGCGGTTGCCCTGGTCCGCGACGATCACGGCGGCGATGTTGTCGAGCACCAACGGATCCGAGCCCAGCGCGCCGAGCGTCTTGACCAGGTCGGTGGGCCGGTTGAACGTCGGCATGCCGACCGCGATCGAGCCCGTGCCGGACGCCTGCTGCGGTGCGTACCAACCGCCTGCCAGCAGCGTGACGGCGGTGTCGGTGGTGATGTCGAACCAGATCCAGCCACCGTCCTCGAACGGGCCCAGATCGGTCTCGAACTCCACGACCACCGATTCCGCGCCCTGTTCGACGGCGAATTCCTTGCCCTGCACGTGAATTCGCGAACCGTCGGCCTTGGACCGGTAGACGTCGGCGCGACCGTGCCCGGCCAGTTCCAGGCGAAGCACCACCGACTTCAGCACGCTCCACCGACGCCAGTAGCTGGCGGGCAGCGCGTTGAAGTAGGTGCAGAACGACACCTCCGACTCCGCGCCGATCGACAGCGCGGTGCGGCTGGTGGCGTGCGCGCGACGGGCGTTGGTGGTGGACTCCTCCAGGTAGAGGGTCCGCACGTCGAGGGGCTCACCCGGCCGCGGCAGGATGACCCGCTGCAGCAGCGAGATGGCGCGAGTTTCGGTGGTCACGTCTTCGAGCATGGCTTTGGTCATGCCTCATCCACCAGCGGCGCACCGGATTCCAGATGCGGACGCAGCACGTTCTCGAACATGGTCAGTGCCGAACCGATCGCCATGTGCATGTCCAGGTACTGGTAGGTGCCGAGACGACCGCCGAACAGGACCTTCTTCTCGGCGGTTTCCTTCTTCGCCCGCTCGCGATAGGCCAGCAGCTTGGCGCGGTCGTCGGGGGTGTTGATCGGGTAATACGGCTCGTCGCCGGTCTTCGCGGCGCGGGAGAACTCGCGCATGATGACCGTCTTGTCGGTCGGGTAGTCGCGCTCGGGGTGGAAGTGGCGCGGCTCGATGATGCGGGTGAAGGGGACGTCGGCGTCGTTGTAGTTCATGACGCTGGTGCCCTGGTAGTCACCCTGTTCGAGCACCTCGGTCTCGAAATCGATGGTGCGCCAGCCCAATTCGCCTTCGGCGTAGTCGAAGTAGTGGTCCAGCGGGCCGGTGTAGACGACCGGGGCGTCCGGGTTGGCGGCGACGATCTCGTCGCGCACGTCGAACCAGTCGGTGTTCACCCGCACCTCGATGAGGTCGGACGCGGCCATATTCTCCAGCCACTTCGTGTAGCCCTGCTTGGGAAGGCCTTCGTAGGTGTCGTTGAAGTAGCGGTTGTCGAAGGTGTAGCGCACGGGCAGGCGAGTGATGTTGCCCGCGGGCAGTTCCTTCGGGTCGGTCTGCCACTGCTTTGCGGTGTAGTCGCGGATGAACGCCTCGTAGAGCGGGCGGCCGATCAGCGAGATCGCCTTCTCCTCGAGGTTCTGCGCGTCGGCCGATTCGACCTCCGCGGCCTGCTCGGCGATGAGCTGGCGGGCCTCTTCCGGCGTGAAGTAGCGGCCGAAGAACTGCGAGATCATGCCGAGACCCATCGGCAGCGGGTACGCCTGGCCCTTGTGCAGGCCGAACACCCGGTGCTGGTACCCGGTGAACTCGGTGAACTGGGTGACGTAGTCCCAGACCTTCTTGTTCGACGTGTGGAACAGGTGCGCGCCGTACTTGTGGATCTCGATACCGGTCTCCGGTTCGGGCTCCGAGTAGGCGTTGCCACCCAGGTGATAGCGGCGGTCGAGCACCAGCACCCGCTTGCCCAGCACGTTCGCCGCCCGCTCGGCGACGGTCAGCCCGAAGAAACCGGAGCCGACCACGATCAGGTCGTACTGGTTTGCCGGTGCATTGGAATCTGCGTTGACGGAGTTACCCTCAGGCGATGCGGCGGTCACGGGTGCCCAGCGTATCGGAAGACCGCAAATTGTCCCGGTGGAGTCACCAACCAGCCCGCGACCTGGGCCGATTGCGACCCGCCCTAGCGGTAGGCAAGTTCAGCGCTATATCCCGAGGCGAGCGCTCGGTACCCCTTCCATCGCGCCATTCGGGCGAGGCCCGTGTGGATGACTCATCTCAGTACTGCGGGTACGGCTGATGGGCGCCCGGGCGGCCGGCGCGAATCCAGCGGCCGGTCGATGGCGCGGCTGCCATGACGAGGATCAGGAGGGGGATCGCGCCGACCATGGCCAGACCGACAAGTGTCGCCGGAGTGGTCTCGAAGCCGGTTTCCGCGCGGTTCTCCACGATCGCCGCTGCCGCCGACAGGCCGAGGCCGATCAGGCTGATCGTAGTGAGGAGGATGAGGAGCACCCGGCCCGCGGCCTTGCGCCGGAACAACATGATGGAGCCGAGCAGCAACAGCAGGGCCGGTGCCGAGCCGATCGCGAGAGCGATCAGTACTTCCTCGCGGCCCGCTTCGTCACTCGCACTCGTGGCGTCGGTGCCCAGCAGAAACGCCAAGCCGAGGCCGAGACCGCCGAGGGAGATCAACGACAGCAGCAGTGCGGCCAGCGCGGCGGTGATGGCGGTTCCGCCGCCGGGTCGGGGCTGACCGTAGCCCGGGTACGGTGCGGCACCGTAAGCCGGTGCGCCGTAGCCGTATTGAGGCGCGCCGTACGGCTGGGCGTAGGGATCGGCTCCGTAGCCGGGCTGCGCGTACCCCTGCCCCGCGTACGGGTCTTGCCCCTGCTGTGGGCCGTACGGATACCCCATGTGTGTTCCCCCTCGTGGCGAGCTGAGTCTGTAGCCGCTATCTCGTGTCCGGCCTCGTCTACGCGACGATGCTGACCTGCTGAAACTATACGGTCGGTCCGACAACGTCGTCCGGGCGAGCGAGCGTGTAGGCCGAGGTCCACGGCAGCGCGGTGGGCACCAACACGAGCCCACCGAGTACCGCGCCCGAAAGTGCCGCTGCCCAACTGTGATTCACGATCGCCGTCACGGCACCGGGTACCCCACCGAGGCCGATCAGAATCGAACGAACAACGGGTTCGTCGGCGAACCAGTGGATCCCGTACCCGGAGTCGTAGTTCACGAGCGTGGCGAGCAAGCCGACTATCCCGAGCACGAGCTGTGCGGCCGCGGCGACCGCGATCACCCATCGCCCGGTCTCGTCCCGGCGCGCCAAAAGCACGCCACCGTAAGCGAACGCGAACACCGACACCAGCGCGCCGAGTGTGGTGAACAGCGTCAGCGAGTCGTCCAGCTTACCCGGATCGCGCAGAAACGACCGCACGAGAACCACGGCCCCCACCAGGTTCGCCAGCGCGGCGATCCCCGCGAGGCACACCGCGACGATCGCCGCCACCTCACCGCTCTTCGACTTCGTCTCCAGCACGACCATCCCCCGACCGTAGCGTCATCGACCGCGGCGTACCGAGTTCGAGCACCTGCGCGTCGAGCCGACGGTGACCTACCGCGTAAGGGTCCAGCGCCGTGTCGGCTCACTCAAACTGAGCGCGAGGATCACGGCGTTGAGCACCAACCACGCATCCAGTGGCCCGAACCGCCATCCGTGACTTGCCCCGTTCAGCACGATGACCAGCAAAGTCGCCACCGCCATCACCGACGTCATGGTGATCAGCACCCGCCTGCCGAGCATCCGCCGCCGCAAGAGCAGCACCGCCCCGAGCAGATACATCACCCCCAGCCCGCCGACGATCCCCGCACCCACGTAATCGAGGTCGATCTCGCGTCCGGCCGCCCGCAATACAGCGGTCGCCGTGCCGACGAAGACCCCCGCCGCGCCGACCAGCACCCCGAGCCAGCCCGCGATCAGCGCGCGCGAAGGCCGCTCCGGCCGCACCTGTTCCACCACTGTCCCCGCTACTTGTCGACGTCGCCGTCAGTTATACGGCGGAACCGGCGGATGCGGGGTGTTCGACGGTGCGACCTGGGCGTTCTTCCCGGAATCGAACCAGCGGTGACTCGATGGCCACACCGCCGACAACCTCATCACCCGGCCGCGCGCACACCAACCGTTCAGGCGGGATGAGCCGCGGCGTAAGCCCGGAAGGCTTCGAGGATGTACTCGGCGACGCCTTCGCCGTGCACGTCGTAGTTCTTCCGGAAGCGCGGGTCGGCGACGTACATCTCGCCGAGTCCGAGCAAGTATTCGTTCGACACTGGCTTGCCCTGCGTGCCGACACCGAGCCAGGCGCGGTGCCGGGCGACGATCGCCTGGACAACATCGCCTTCCACGGGAAGCCCTGCGGTGAACGCCTTTCCGAAGTCGGTGGCGATGTCGAGCTGGGTCTGCTGGAAGCCCTTCTTCTCGTCGTCGGACAGCGATCGCCACCAGCGATCACCACTCTCGTACGCGTCCTTGCCCCAGCGCTCGGTGACTTCGTCCTTGTACTGGGTGTGGTCGAAACCGTCGAAAACCTCTGCGGCCATGAGCGGTTCACCTCTTTCCGTCTTGCGCAATGTGGTCGACACCGATTCGATCTGCCGTGCCACCCGATCCTGAAGCTGTCGAAGCAGTTCCAGGTGGGTGCGCAGCGCACCGGCGGTGTCCTGTTCACCGGCGAGGACCTCGGCGATCACGGGGAGTCCGAGGCCGAGTTCGCGCAGCAGCAGAATTCGCTGCAGTCGAACAAGAGAGGTCTGGTCGTAGTAGCGGTAGCCGTTGGCGCCGATCCGGCTCGGCTCCAACAGCCCGAGCTGGCCGTAGTGGCGCAACGTACGACTGGTGGTTCCCGCGGCCTTCGCGAGGTCCTGGATGGACCATTCACCCACCATGACCTGCTCCCCTTCTCGTCGGTATCTCCACTCTGCAAGTTGACGCTACGTCAAGGTCAAGCGTGCACGGTAAGTCGTGCCGGAGCGGCGGAGATCGGACCGTTCACCGGCGCGGCCTGCGCCCGCGCCGGGATCTGGCCGAGCACGGTGCCTGCGAGCGCGACGCCGAGGCCGACGATCTGCAGCGCGGTGAGCGCCTGGCCCAGCGCGATCCAGCCGATCACCGCGGCCGACACCGGACTCAGCAGGCCGAGGAAGGACACCGAAGTCGCCGGTACACGCGAGATCCCGCGAACCCACAGCCAGTAGGCCAGCGCGGTGCCGATGA
Organism: Nocardia sp. FBN12; assembly: GCF_054031145.1. NCBI lineage: Bacteria > Bacillati > Actinomycetota > Actinomycetes > Mycobacteriales > Nocardiaceae > Nocardia > Nocardia sp. FBN12. The sequence goes on along the minus strand of NZ_CM132926.1, from coordinate 6,158,602 downwards.
TGCCGAGGTACAGGTAGCCGCCGATGGCTTCGCCGTCGAGCGCGGGCGGCGCGCCTTCGATCACCAGGGCGAGCGGTGCGATGAACAGCCCGCCCGCGGTGAGCTGCCAACCGGTCATCGCCAGCGGGCCGACACCCTCGGGGCGTCCCCATTTCTTCGTGAGCACCGTTCCCACCCCCATCGACGCCGCACCGGCGAGCCCGGCGATCACCCCGATCAGGTCGAGTTCGACGGTGCCACGGAGCACGACCAGCGAGACCCCGACGACGCCGACGACGCCCGCGATCACCTTTCGCCTCGTCGGCGTCTCGGCCAGCAGCACGGCGGCGAATCCGAGCGCGAACATCGGCGCGACCGCGCCGAGCACCCCGGCGACACCTCCCGGCAACCGATACGCGGCAAGGAACAGGAGCGGGAAGAACGCACCGATATTGAGCACGCCGAGCACCGCGGCTCGACCCAGCCACTGCCCGTGCGGCAGCACCCTGGTGAACGCGAGCAGCAGCAATCCAGCGGGGAGCGCGCGCATGAGCGCGGTGAACAGCGGCCGGTCGGGCGGCAGGAACTCGGTGGTGACGGCGTAGGTGGAACCCCACACGATCGGGGTGAGTGCGGTGAGCGCGAGGGTGCCCGCGTAGCCGGCCGGGCGGGTTGCGGTCGTCATGTTCACTCCTGATTGATAATCTCAACATTGAAATATCTACCGGATGCGGTATCTTCGCGTCAAGTAGATGAACATTAAGACTTTTAACCGAGAGGGAAATGCGATGCGCGATGCCGTCGACCTGATCACCGAGCACTGGAACATCGAGCGCCCGGATGTCGACGTGTCACCGATGGCGATCGTCGGCCGGATCACCCGCCTCGCGCGCGTCCTCGAACAGGACCTGAAACGCTTCTTCGCTGGTCACGGCCTGGAATTCTGGGAGTTCGACGTGCTCGCCACGCTGCGTCGCTCCGGCGGCGAGACCGGCCTCACCGCAGGCGCGCTCAACCGCGCGGCCATGGTCACCTCGGGCGCCATCACCAACCGGATCGACCGGCTGGCCGCGAAGAACCTGGTCCGGCGCGTTCCCTCCGCCGACGATCGCCGCTCGGTCTTCGTCCAGCTCACCGCCGAGGGCCGCGAACTGGTCGACCGGCTGCTCCCGCTGCACGTGGACAACGAGCAGCGCCTGCTCGCCTCGCTCGGCGCCACGGACCGCGAGCAGCTCGCCGACCTGCTGCGTACGCTGGCCATCGGCCTGGATGACACGAAGCTCGACTGAAGGATCCGTTCCGGAGGCGTTGTGGGCGATTTCGCCAGTCACTCGCCGTCGTACACGCCAGGTGCCGCACCGGGGGGCACCGGCCCGTACTCGGCGTGCGCCCCCGGCGTCGTCGCGGCGGGGTTCGCCGGGCCGTACTCGGCGTGCGCCCCCGGCGTCGCGGCGGGGTTCGCCGGGCCATGGACGGGTTCGCCCCTGATCTCGGCATCAGAGGGAATCTGCAGACCCTGTGGATCACCCGGCGAAACGACCTGGGGCACATCACCTTCTGGCGCCTTCAGTTTGGGACGGCCGGAGGCGGACGAGGGCAACTGATCGCCCGCGTCCGGAACGAGCTGGAGCAGCGTGGAGAAGTCGACGACCTGCGCGCCGAGTGTCTTGGTCGCCACGATCACACCGTTGGTGTACATCCGATACGTACCCGCCCGTTGCGGCAGCAGCATTTCCGGACCGATCGGCTCACCCACGGAACTGTTCGGTCCGCCGATGCGCCGGTATTCGGTGTCGATCACCGACTCACCCGCGAGCGCCTCGATGGTCAGATCCGGCTCTGCTGGAATGGCGGGAACCACTGGGGCAGGCGCGGTTTCGACGAGTTCGCTCGGTGCCGGTCCGACCTCGAAGGTCTGGATGTCGGCGGGCCGACCACCATCCGGAGCCGCCGAGTACTCCGAGCGCAGGATCTGCCCGTCGCGCAGCAGCACGGTGCCGGTGGTGGCGGCGACGGCTTCCGTGGAGCGTGAATCCTCTTTCACCGTGCCGGGATAGGCCTGGCAGTCGGTGGTGTCGCAGGTCTGCGCGTAGGCGTATCTGTTCTCGGCCAGCGCGTAGGAGCGGGCCGCGATCGCTTGGGCGCGTAGCGCTTCGAAGGCACCCTGGTCGGCCCAGTTGGCCTGCATTTCCGCGGGGAGCACGCCGGCGAGATAGTCGTCGAGATCCACCTCGTTGACGGTGCGATAGGACTCGCCCTCGAGTGCCACACCGAGCGCGCCGCGATAGGCGGTGCCACCACAGAGGGTCAGGTGTTCGTCGGCCGGCCTGCCCGCGCCCGCGCCGACCGGGTAGACGAAGGGATCGTCGGTCGCGGCCTGCCACAGCACTTCGCCGTCACAGCCCGCGGTCACCACCACATTCGCGCCACCGTCGGGCAGGGGCGTGAGGTGGGCCGCGTCGCCGGGGCCGATCGTGCGACCGGCGACCTGAGCACCGGCGGCGGCGAAGGTGTCGAGAGTGGCGTCGTCCTGCGCCTGCAGGCGGACACCGATCGTTGTCGGCCCGATTTGCCCGAGTTCAGCTCCCGGGTAGTAGTGCCCGAGAATCTCCTCGGCCGACCAGCCCGCTCGCGCGTTGTCGAAGGCGCCTACCTGGCTCATGCCGCGACCGTGTCCCGCGCCGACGGTGGGGGTGATCTGGCCCGGCAGGATCTGCCACAGCCCGATCGCCCCGGTCAACGCCAGCACAGTGCCGCTGACCAGCACCGGCAGCGGCGCTGTCCGGATGATCGGCACGGCTCGGCGACGGGTACCGCGGCGGGTACTGCGGTTGATCAAGGTGTCCGCTCTCATACTGCGCTCCCACGGTTTCGCGGTTCGACCGGCGGAGCTCGCGTCGGCATGTCGTCGTCGCCGAGCGGGATCCGAGGGCTACATTCGAGCAATCACTTAAGCCTCGAGTTGAGGTTGAGATGTGTGACGTATGTTAACTAGTGTGATGCGTGAGGTTAGAGGAAGCAAGCATCACATGCGCGGAAAACACGAGCTCGACCCTGATAGGAGTCGCACGTGCGATACCGAAAGCCGAAACGTTCCTACGTGCTCCCGGTGGTCACGACCCTCGTTGTCGCCGCACCGGTCGGTGCGTTCGCCCTCAGCGACTCGACCGATTACCGCAGCGCGAACGATTCCCAGGTCGCGGCCGTGCCTGCGCAGATGGCCGAAGTGGCGCTGAACGGGGTTCCCGACATCACGGTCCCGCTGCGTGAGCTGACCGGCCTCGATCTGCCCGACCTGCATCTCTCGGATCTGCGCATGCTGCAGCTGCCGAGCTCGATCCCGGTCCCCCCTGGACTGCCGGTTCCGCCGGGCGTGGCGCTGCCCACCGAGATCCCGCTGCCGCAACTGCCGACGAAACCGCAGCCGACACCGACTCAGCAGGCGACGCCGGGCGCCGCGACTCCCGCCCCCGGAGCCGCCGCACCACCGGCGCGTCCCCCGGTCCCGAGCACAGCGGTCCCGACCGCGCCCCCCGCCGTGCCCCGAGCGCAAACCACTGCTCCGGCCGCTCCGGCCCCCGCGCAGGCAGCTCCGGCCCCCGCTCCGGCCCCAGCTCAAGCAACTCCCGCCCCGGGTGCACCCGCCCCAGCTCAAGCAGCTCCCGCCCCGGGAGCACCTGCCCCAGCGCACGCAGCTCCGGCCCAGGGCGCACCTGCCCCAGGAGAGCAGGCGCCAGCGGCTCCCGCCGCTCCTTCTCCCGCTCAGGTGGCCCCAGCTCCAGCTCCGGCCGCGCCGACATCAGCCGCACCAGCACCGGCCGCCCCGCCGCCCGCAGCGGCCGCACCTGCCGGTGCTCCGGTCTCCCGAAGTAGTTCTGCCGGTGCGAAATTCATCGCTGACCCGGAGAACCTCGAACCCGGCACCACGCCCGACACGCCCGCCCTCTCCCCGGGCGCGGTCGGCGCCGACGTCATCGACCAGGTGGGCGCGCAGGTCAAGGAACTCACCCAGGAAACCCCGTTCAGCATGGTCGCCGTCACCGCGCGCGATCTGGCGAACACCACCACCAAGCTCCGGGCCCGCCAGCAGGACGGCAACTGGGGTCCCTGGTACGACGCCGATCCGATCGACACCAGGGCCACCGATCAGACCCCGGCCGACGCACCCACCGGCACCGAGCCGATCTACGTCGGCGAGACCACCGCGGTGCAGATGCTGGTCACCCGCAAGCCCGCCGCGGGCCCCGACCACGACCCGGCACACCTCACCGAGGCCGCGCTCAAGGCTGTGTTGATCAATCCGGGCCGCGCCGCGATCGATGCCGCGCTCAACGACGTCGCCGCGGCACTACCCGGCGGCGGACCCAAGGTCATCACCCGCGCGCAGTGGGGTGCCGACGAGTCGATCCGTTGCGAGGAACCCACCTACGACGACGGCGTCGGCGGCATCACCGTGCACCACACGGCCGGTCGCAACGACTACAGCCGCTCCGAATCGGCGGGCATCGTCCGCGCGATCTACGCCTATCACGCCGAGACGCTCGGCTGGTGCGACGTCGGCTACAACGCGATGGTCGACCAGTACGGCCAGATTTTCGAGGGCCGCTACGGTGGCCTCGATCGCGCGGTCCAGGGCGCGCACGCGGGCGGTTTCAACGAGAACACCGCTGGTGTGGCGCTGATGGGCAACTACGAGACCGAGGAGCCGAGCAACGAGGCGATCAACGCGATCGGCAAGTTCATCGGCTGGCGGGCCAAGCTCGCCGGGCTCGATCCCCAGGGCGAGACCACGATGTACTCCGAGGGCACCGAGTTCACCCCGTACGCACAGGACGAGGCGGTCGACCTGCCGGTGGTGTTCGCGCACCGCGACGTCGGCAACACCGACTGCCCCGGCGACGCCGCCTACGCGCTGATGGACCGCATCCGCGGGATCGCGGCGGGCAATTCCGGCACCTATACCTCACCGCCGACGGTGAATCGTCCGCCGAGTCAGCAGGCCCGTGCCCCGCAGGGCAATATGGCCGAGCTGGGCGCGATGGTCGACAAGTTCCTCGGCCTTTCCGGTGACAACGCGATCGCCAAGTACTGGGTGGCCAAGGGTGGCGTCGACGGTCCGCTCGGCGCGCCGCAGTCGGACCTGATCTCGGGTGCGCAGGGGCGGCAGTACGCGAAGTTCGCCAATGGATTCGTCTACTCGGGCGAGGGCGGTGAGGTGTTCGAGGTGGTCGGCGCGATTCTCGACCGGTACCTGAGCCTTGGCGCCGACTCGGGTGTGCTCGGCTTGCCGACCGGCAGTTCCTACTCGGTGCCGAATGGTCTTCGCACTGATTTCCAGCACGGTTCGCTGGTGCTCAACGAGCTCACGGGCATCGTCACGACGTTCTGGAAGACCTACGACGAGACCTACAAGCAGGAAATGAACGGTCAGCCGAAGCCGGACCAGGCACCGACCCTCGGACTCGCGGTTCCGGCCCCTGCCGAACCGCGTGCACCCGCTGATCCGCAGGCAACGCCCGCCGAACCCGCACCGATCGAACAGGCTCCCGTCGAACAGATCCCGGCTGACCCGCCGGGCACCGAACCCGCCCCGATCGGCTGACCCCCGGTCACGGCGAAGAACGGCCGGTGCACCCTCCGAGCGAGGGGCACCGGCCGTTTTAATTCTGGCGAGGACTAACGCCACCAGCGCTCGAGGACCATCGCCACTCCGTCGTCGATATTGCTGCCCGTCACCTCGTCGGCCGCCGCCCGAGCCTCGGGGTGCGCATTGCCCATCGCGACGCCGTGCCCGGCCATCGCCAGCATCGGCACATCGTTGGGCATGTCGCCGAAGGCCACGATCGACGAGTTCTCGACGCCGATACGGCGGGCCACCTCGGCCAGGCCGGATGCCTTTGTCACCTGGGGGACCGCCAATTCGATCAAGCCGCTCTCGGTGGAGTAGGTGATCTCGGCGCGGTCGCCGATGAGCGGGGCAAGGGCGGCGCGCATGTCGGAGCTGCGGGCCGAGCTGAGGCGGACAAGCATCTTGATCGCGGGCGAGTCGATCACCTCGGCGTGCGAGACGACGGTGTCGTCGGGGTTGAGCCAGGCGTGTTCGTAGGTGGGCGAGCTGACGAACTGCTGGGTCACGGCGTCGTGTGCGCTGGCGCCGACTCGCTCGGTGGCCAGCCCACAGCCGGGTAACGCGCGTTCGGCGACCTCGGCCAACCAGCTCAGTGTCTCGACGTCGAGCGTGTGGCTCGACAGCACCCGATCGGTGGCGCTGTCGTAGACGACCGCGCCGTTTCCGCAGATCGCGAGCGGTGCGTACCCGAGTTCGCTGACGACCGGTTCGATCCAGCGCGGCGGGCGGCCGGTGGCGAGCACGAAGGTGGCGCCGTCGGCGACGAGGGCCCCGACGGCGGCCTTGGTGCGGGCCGAGATCTTGTCGGAGTCGTCGATCAGCGTGCCGTCGACGTCGCTGGCCACCAGCCGCGGTTTCGGGTGCAGGTGCGTCATCCCATCTATCCTGCCGCACGTCGCCACGCGGGGACGCCGGAGTGTCCCTATGATCAGGGCCTGATTACCCGATCCAGAGGGGACTGATGACCGGCTTCCTGTTGCGACGCACACTCAACTACGTTGTGCTCCTTCTGCTGGCATCGTTTCTGACGTTCAGCCTCGCCTCGCTCACGTTCAACCCGCTCGAGAGCCTCGAGCAGCGAAATCCGCGCCCGCCGCAGTCGGTGATCGACGCCAAGGCCGAACAGTTGCATCTCGACGAGCCGATCCCACAGCGCTATCTCACCTGGCTCGGCGGCGTCGTGCAAGGGGATTTCGGGACCACCCTGGCGGGGCAGCCGGTGAGCGAGGAACTGGGCAGGCGGGTGGCGGTGAGTCTGCGGCTGCTGATTCTCGGGTCGATCATCGGGACGGTGCTCGGCGTGCTGATCGGTGCCGCGGGCGCGATCAGGCAGTACAGGTTCAGTGACTATTTCTCGACGGTGCTGTCGCTGCTGATCATTTCGACACCGATCTTCTTGCTGGCGACGCTGCTGAAATACGGTGCGCTGCAGATCAATACGATGACCGGTTCGCAGATCTTCCTCTACACCGGTGAGACCTCGGCCACCCAGATCACCGGATTCTGGAACCAAATGGTCGACCGTGCACAACATTTGGTGCTGCCCACCTTGGCGCTGGCACTCGGCGCCATGGCGGGATACAGCCGCTACCAGCGCAACGCCATGCTCGACGTGCTGCACAGCGATTTCATCCGAACCGCCAGAGCCAAAGGCCTGACCCGTAATCGGGCGCTCTACAAACACGGCCTGCGCACCGCGCTGATCCCGATGGCCACCCTGTTCGCCTACAGCCTCGGCGGGCTGATCACCGGCGCCACCTTCGTGGAGAAGATCTTCGGCTGGCACGGCGTGGGTGAATGGCTCATCGATTCGATCAATGCCCAGGACCTCTACGTGGTGGTGACGGTGACCGCGTTCGCCGGACTGGTGGTGCTGGTGTCGGGGCTGCTCTCCGATGTCGTGCTCGCCCTGCTCGACCCGAGGGTGCGCGTCTCATGACCGAAACCGAACTCATCGTCGTCGGCGCCCCCGAGGCGGCCGCCGCCGGGCGGCGCAAACTGGTGTGGCGCCGGTTCCTGCGCAACAAGCCCGCCGTGGTCGGCGCGGCGATCCTGTTGCTGCTGCTCGTGGCCAGCTTCGCGTTGCCGCCGCTGCTGCCGTGGGACTACCAGCAGATGGACTACAAGGCGCTGATGAAACCGCCGAGTCCCGAGCACCCCTTCGGCACCACCCAGATCGGCCAGGACGTCCTCGCCCAGACCATGCGCGGACTGCAGAAGTCGCTGATCATCGGCTTCTGCGTGGCGTTCTTCTCCAGCATCATCGCCGCGACAGCGGGTGCGGTGGCCGGGCTGCTCGGCGGCTGGACCGACCGCGCCATCATGTGGCTGGTCGACCTGCTGCTCGTGGTCCCCGCCTTCATGATCATCGCGCTGTTCGCTCCGCGCACCAAGGGTTCCGGTTCGATCGTGATCCTGATCGTGCTGCTGAGCGTGTTCGGGTGGATGATCGCCGCCCGCATCATCCGCGGCCTCACGCTGAGCCTGCGTGAGCGCGAATTCGTCCGCGCCGCACGGTATATGGGCGCGCCTACCCGCACGGTCATCATCAGCCACATCATCCCGAACATCGCCTCGATCCTGATCATCGACACCACCCTCGCGGTCGGCGCGGCGATCAGCGCCGAAACCGGTTTGAGCTTCCTGGGTTTCGGCGTGCAGCCGCCGGATGTGTCGCTGGGTTCGCTGATCGCGGCCGGCACCAAATCGGCGCTCACCTACCCGTGGTTGTTCCTGTTCGCCGGTGGCCTGCTGATCACGATCGTGTTGTGCGCCAACCTGGTCGGCGACGGCCTGCGCGACGCCTTCGACCCCGGTGCCCGTGGCGCGCGCAGAGCCCGCAAGGAGGTCGCCGAGCACAAGGACCAGGCGAAGGTGGAGTTGAAGAAAGCCGAGAAGCGATGACCGCGTCGACCGCGCCCCTGCTCGAAGTCACCGACCTGCGGGTTTCGTTCCCCGGCGAGGAAGGCCGCGTCGAGGCCGTGCGCGGGGTGAACTACACCGTCGCCGACGGCGAGGTGCTGGCCATCGTCGGCGAGTCCGGTTCCGGCAAGTCGGTGTCCTCGCTCGCGGTGATCGGCCTGCTGCCCGACCAGGCGCGGGTGCAGGGATCGGTGCGCCTGCGCGGTCGCGAACTGCTCGGACTCGGCGACAAACAGCTGTCGAAGCTGCGTGGTTCCTCGATCAGCATGGTCTTCCAGGATCCGCTCTCCGCGCTGACGCCGGTGTATCGGGTCGGTGATCAGATCGCGGAAGCCCTGCTCGCACACGGCAAGATGAGCCGAAAGGACGCGGGCGACCGGGCGATCGAGCTGCTCGAACTCGTCGGCATCACCGATGCCATGGCCCGTTCCAGGGCGTTCCCGCACGAGTTCTCCGGCGGCATGCGCCAGCGCGTGGTGATCGCCATGGCCATCGCCAACGATCCCGCCCTGATCATCTGCGACGAACCGACCACCGCGCTCGACGTGACGGTGCAGGCCCAGATCCTCGACCTGCTGCGGAAAGCCAGGGATATCACCGGCGCCGGCGTCATCATGATCACCCACGACATGGGGATCGCGGCGACCGTCGCCGACCGCGTCGCAGTGATGTACGCGGGCAGAATTGTCGAAACAGCGCCTGTCACCGAGCTTTTCGCGGCGCCACGGATGCCGTACACCGTCGGCCTGCTCGGTTCGATTCCGCGCATGGACGGCCCACCGCGCACGCCGCTGATCCCGATCCTCGGTGCGCCACCGGCCATGCACGCCCTGCCGCCGGGTTGCTCGTTCGCGCCACGCTGCCCGGTCTCGATCGGCGACTGCACCGCCGCCGAACCTCCGCTGGAGAAGGTGAGCCCCGGTCACGCGGTGGCCTGCATTCGCACCGCCGAGGTCGGCACGCACCAGCTCTTCGAGGCCTACCGCGAGGAGATCCCCGCCCCGGCGCGCCCCGACCGCACCGACGACGACGTGGTCCTGCGCGTCACCGACCTGGTGAAGACCTTCCCGCTCACCTCCGGTGTGCTGCTGCGGCGGCGCACCGGCGAGGTCCGCGCGGTCGACGGCATCAGCTTCTCGGTGCGCGCGGGCCGCACCCTCGCGCTGGTCGGCGAATCCGGTTCGGGCAAGTCGACCACGCTGTCGCAGATCATGGACCTGGCGCGGCCGCAGTCGGGCAGCATCGAGGTGCTCGGCAACGATGTCGCCACCCTCACCAAGGCGCGCACCCGCGAGATCCGGCGCAAGATGCAGATCGTCTTCCAGGACCCCAGCTCCTCCCTCGACCCGCGCCTGCCGATCTTCGACGTCCTCGCCGAGCCACTGCGCATCGACGGCCGGTCTCGCGAAGAGGTCAATCGGCGCGTACCGGAGTTGTTGCGGCAGGTCGGATTGCGGCCCGAGCACGCCGATCGCTACCCGTCGGATTTCTCCGGTGGACAGAAGCAGCGCATCAGCATCGCCCGCGCGCTGGCCCTCGACACCCAGCTGCTTGTCCTCGACGAGCCCGTTTCGTCGTTGGACGTGTCGATCCAGGCCGGCGTGCTCAACCTGTTGCGTGATCTGCAGGCCGAGCGGGGACTGTCCTATCTGTTCGTCTCCCACGACCTGTCGGTGGTGCGCAATCTCGCCCACGACATCGCGGTGATGCTGCAGGGCAAGATCGTCGAATCCGGTCCGGCCGAGCGGATTTTCGCCGATCCTCAGCACGAATACACACGTTCGCTCATCGCGGCCGTACCGGAACCCGTTGTCAGCGGGTAGGAGCCGAGCAGGAGGTGCCATGAGAACCCGACGCATGCACGCACGCGGAGCCCGATTGCGCTGTGCCGCTGTGGTAGTGGCAGCGGGGATGATCGTGGCCGGTTGTGGGGGCGGCGGGGAGTCGGCCAGCGGTCTCAGCGATGCGATCGGCAGCACCAGTGATGTGAACCCCACCCCACGCGAGCAGCTTCGCGAGGGTGGCAACCTGCGCCTGGCCACCACCGACTACCCCGCCAACTGGAACATCCTGTCCAACGACGGCAACAACGGTGAGATCGGCGAGATCGTGTGGACGATGATGCCGCGTTCCTTCGACATCGACGCGGCGGGCCAGCTCAGCATCAACACCGATTTCTTCACCGATATCCAGCTGACCGGCACCGACCCGATGCAGGTGACGTATTCGATCAACCCGAAAGCGGTCTGGTCGGATGGTTCGCCGATCACCTGGGAGGACCTCGCCGCGCAAGCGCACGCGCTGAGCGGGCGCGACAAGAGCTACCTGATCGCGATCACCAACGGTTTCGAATTCGTCGACAAGGTGGAGCGCGGCGTCGACGACCAGCAGGCCGTCCTCACCTTCAGCAAGCCCTACGCCGACTGGCGCGGCCAGTTCTCCGGCAACTCCGCCCTCTACCCGAAGTCGGTGACCAGCACGCCGGAGGCTTTCAACACCAGCCTCACCGATGCGATCACGCTCACCGCCGGGCCGTTCATCGTCAGCGACACCGACCGCGGTCAGGGTCGAATCACCCTGGGCCGCAACCCTAAATGGTGGGGCGACAAACCAGTACTCGACACCATCACATACAGCGTGCTCGGCCACGAGTCATGGGTTCAGGCACTACAGAACAACGAAATCGACCTCATTCGCCTGACCACCATCGACGACGTGAAAACCGTGCGCGGCACCGAAGGTCTCGTCGTGCGGCGCGCTCCCGGTAATCGCTGGCGCCACATCACCTTCAACGGCGCGCCCGGCTCGATTCTGGCCGAAGAAGGGGTGCGCGTGGCGATTTCGAAGGCGATCGACCGCGTCGGCATCGTGAACGCCTTGCAGAACGGGCTGGTCGAAGACCCGAAGCCGCTGAACAACCACGTCTTCCTCCAGGGCCAAAAGGGCTACCAGGACAACAGTCTCGGCTTCGACCCCACCGCCGCCGCCGCGCAACTCGACGCGCTCGGCTGGAAACTCAACGGCGCGGTGCGCGAGAAGGACGGCCGCAAGCTGGTGATCCGCGACGTCATGTACAACGACCCCACCTGGGTCCAGGTAGCCCAGATCATCCAGCAGAACCTGGCTGCCATCGGCGTCCAGCTGAACATCGACACCAAGCCCGCCGCGGGCCTTTTCACCGACGTCATCCAGCCCGGCGACTTCGACGCCGCCCAGTACATCTACCAGGGCGACCCCTTCCCCCTGAGCAGCATCCGCCAGATCTACTACTACGACCCCAACGACCTCCAGGGCAACTACGGCCGCATCGGCTCCCCCGAACTCAACGCCCTCATCGAACAAACCCTCACCGAACTGGACCCCGCGAAGTCCATCGAGCTCGCGAACCAGGTCGACCGCAAGGTCTTCGAGGAGGGCCACTCCCTGCCCCTGATGCAGTCCGACGGCAGCGTCGGCGCCCGCACCACGCTCGCCAACATCGGCTCGCCTGGATTGGCAACCTACGACTACACCAAGATCGGCTTCGTGAAGTAGACCTCCGCCACGCGCGGAAAGGAAGGACCACTGTGCGAATTCGCGCGCTAGGTACCAAGTTCGCAGTTCCGTGCGTGGCAGTCGGCCTGATTCTGTCGGGCTGCTCCTCTGATAACGGCGTCACACCAGGCACCGCGACCATCGGCAGCACCAATGACATCAACGCTCATGATGTGGCGGATCTGCGCGATGGCGGCAATCTGCGGCTGGTGTTGAGTTCGTTCCCGGAATCGTTCAACTATCTGCACGTCGACGGCGGTACTGACAGCACCGGCGATGTGATCGAGCCGATGCTGCCGGTGGCGTACACCAGCAATGCCGCCGGTGAGCTGTCGATCAACCACGACTATTACACCGATATCCAGCTCACCGGCGACAACCCGCAGCAGGTGACCTACACGATCAATCCGAAGGCTGTGTGGACCGACGGGACGCCGATCACCTGGGAGGACATGCGATCGCAGGCGGCGGCGCTGAGCGGGCGCGACACCGCTTATCTGATGTCGTCGACCAGCGGTTTCGAGCGGGTGGAGAAGGTCGAGCGTGGTGTCGACGACCGGCAGGCGATCGTCACCTTCTCCCAGCCCTATGCCGAATGGCAGGGGCAGTTCAGCCCGCTCTATCCGAAGGCCGCCACCGAGTCCGCCGCTGCGTTCAACGACCGTGATCGCAATGGGCTCGCCGTGAGCGCGGGCCCGTTCCAGATCGGCACGCTCGATCGTGGACAGAACCGAATCACGCTGACCCGCAATCCGGCCTGGTGGGGTGCGACGCCCAAACTCGACACCATCACTTTCAGCGTGCTCGACAGTTCGGCGTGGCTGCCCGCGATCCAGAACAACGAACTCGACATCGCCTACATGTCGGGCATCGAAAATGTCACCGGCGCGAAGCAGGCAGCGGGCGTAGAGCTGCGGCGCACGCCGGAACCAAGCTGGTCACACATCACGTTCAACGGCGCGCCGGGTTCGCTGCTCGAAGATCCGCAGGTGCGGATCGCGATCTCCAAGGCGATCGACCGGCAGGGCATTGTCAACGCCGCCCAGAATGGCGTCGTCGAGGATCCGAAGCCCCTCAACAACCACATCTTCATGCAGGGGCAAAAGGGGTACCAGGACAATTCGGGACCCATCTCCTTCGACCCAACCGCCGCGGCGAAGATGCTCGACGACCTCGGATGGAAGCTCAACGGCGACGTGCGCGAGAAGGACGGCCGCCGTCTCGAACTCCGCGACGTGATGTACCAGCAGGACGGTTGGGTCCAGACCGCGCAGATCGTGCAGCAGAATCTGGCCCAGATCGGGGTGAAGCTGAACATCCAGACCATCCCGGGCAGTGGCCTTTTCAAAGATGTGATCGATCCGGGCAACTTCGAACTCGCACAATTCACGTGGGGCGGTAGCTATCTCCCCTTGGGCGCGTTGCCGCAGATCTACGCCTATGACCCGAACAACCTGCAGTCCAACAAGGCTCGGATCGGCTCACCGGAACTCAACGCCCTGATCGAGCGCACCATCGCCGAACTCGACCCGGACAAGGCGCGCGAGCTGGCGAATCAATGCGACCAGATGATCTTCGCCGAAGGCTATTCGATTCCGCTGCAACAGGCTTCGGGTACGTACGCGGCGCGGGCAGACCTCGCCAACTACGGCGCCTTCGGCCTCGCCTCGGCCGACTACACCAAGGTCGGCTTCCTGAAGTGAGTTCCGGCCCGGCGCGCGCACTCGTCTATCCGCTGCTCGTCACGAGCGGCACCCTCGCGGTCATCGCCGGGTGGGTGCCGTTTGCGGATCTCGATCAGGTGAGTGCGCTCGCGGTGGTCGGTCTCGCTGTACTCGCTTACACCGCTTATCAATTGGGGCTTGCGTTCGGGGTGTTTCCGTCAGGGTTGGTTGCGACGGGGACAGTGCGTGGTAGGCGGGTTCGGCAGCAGTATCGGCTGGTCAGTCGGTCGTGGCTGGAGATAAGCAGTGGGGATCGGATGGTGTGGCAGCCGGTTTTCTATGAGCCGGTGCTGTCGGCGCTCACTCCAACCGACCTGGAATTGACCGGGCGAGCTATCCATCATGGGGATGCGCGCTTTTATCCCTCGGGTCGTGTCCGCACCACCGAGCCGACGGGCAAGCTCGTCGACAATCCCTCGCGGCCCACCGATCCACCCGTGTTCGGGATCGCCCGCAGGCTGATCCTCGACGTCCAGCCGGCGATCGGCGCTCCGCTCGTCGGCCTGCTCTGGGTCTATGTCATGAGCGGTGGACTCGGCGCGTTCGTCGCCGCCACCACGGTCGCCGCCGCGGCCTTCACCTGGCTTTCCGCCATCCGCGGGTCCGACCCCAGCTGACCTCGTCTTTCTACCTCGTGACTATTCCTGTGATGCGTTCATTCCGAATGAACAGCGAACTAGAATGAACTCGAGTCATCGGTCCGACGTGCCGGAGTCCGTCGACAACCGCGGTTCGCGCTCGCCGATCCCTCTGGTCAGCGCGATGAGTCGCTCGTGCGACCGATCGAAGACTCCACGCATGTCCCGAGCAAGACGGACCTGCAGCGGAGGATCCTGAACCATCGCTCTGACCTGGGCTAGTTCAGGTACACCGAGGAGGGCCGCGATAGCGTTGCCAATCCTGTGGGCGCCTGCTAGCGCAGTGTCGTAGTCATACATCTCGACTAAGCCGAAATGGCTCTCGTACAACTCCTCGAGGAGCTGCGCCGTGTCACTCCATTCGAGCATCGTCCGCAGGTCGACCGCATCCTTCGTACTGGTCCAGTGCCGGTCGAACCACGCGACCAGTTTCAAAAGCACCTGCGCGGCGATCGAAGGGATTCGGACCACGAGTTGACCAGGGAGCAAGACTGTCTCCGCAGAGCCGAAAGCTTCACGGAATCCCAGCGTGTTCATCGTGAAATCACCCGGCCAAGCGACAGTCCGGTCAGCGGCTTCGATCGCACCACAGGGGATGATATCGACGGGAATGCCACCGATGGCGATCCGATGCGAATGCCGATCTTGGGCGCCGAACATCGAACCGAGTTGCCACACTTCGTCCCAGTCTGCAACGCCGACGGCGATATCCACGTCATGGGTTGCTCGTTCGGGAGTCGCACCGGTAATGCTGTGCGCCAACATGTTCCGTGCAGTAGCGCCGACAACCAGGAAGTCGACTCCGGTCCGGCTTGCGACAGCGTCCAATTCTCGAAGGACTGTTGCAGCCAGGTTGATCTCAAGATCTGTCGATCTCGACAAGTCGAGGGTCACCTTTTCTGATCCTTTCAGCATGAGCGCGTTGACGCGAATCGCCAGATGCCCACATGTCGGCAAAGATCAACGTGCTCGGCACCAGCGGATCAAGTGGCTCAGTCGGCCTCCAAAACCGCTGTCGAATAATCACATTCGGTTCGTCACCGGCACGATGCCACCGACGCTCGGCGGCGAGCGCTCGGGGCAGGACGTCCACATAGAGGATGCCTGTCGTCGAGCGGAGCTCGGAATCCAGTTGCGAGCCCGCCGCTTCACCTCCTAATTGCGCCCTCTCGACAAGAAGGGCAGACATCGCTTCCAACCACCAGGCATTGGAGTTGTCGGCGAAATCCGCCATGCTGATCCGTGGCACGACAGCAGTGGAAAATGCCTCTGTCCAGCGGTCAAGTAGCTCGCGCCCATTTAGAAGCTGCCGTCGTTCACCGACCGACGCCACATAGCCACTGCGTTCCAGCTCGCTCATGACGATCTGTGCGGTTCCGAGAGACGTCCCACTGCGCTCGGCAATATAGCGCAAGGGCATGTTGATCGCATCGCTCCAGCTGAGCAGCGTGAACAGCACCTTCGCACCTGCTGGGCTGAATGCTCGTGGAGCGCGTGCGGACGCTGGTCTCGCCGTGGAGCGTCCCGAATTGCCTACGACGCACACATACAGCGATGGCCAGGCAAGGGTCATGTTGCCGACCGTGTCTACAAAGTCGATTTCGCGGCGCTGCAGAACTTCTGCCGCCTCACGCGAAATATGTGGTGCTACCAGGAGCAGTGGTAGCTCGGTCGACGGCAGCGCACGAGCGACCGAGCTGGTGATTCGTCCGCGGATTTCAACGGCATACGTTCGATCACCGCGCGAGCCCGCATCGAGGCGCGCGATCAGATCGGAACCGGAGCCAGGCCGCTCAGTGGTCTCCAATGTCTCGAAGGAAATTCCACGGGCATCGAGATGGCTCATCGCCGCGTCAAGGATGTTCATCATTCCTTGACGTTCATTCAAGGTGAACATGAGTAGATAATGAACGTTCGAGACGGGATGCGCAAGCATACGATAGCCCTCGGCGACTGGTATGACCACTTGACCTCCTGACCTATTCGCGGCACGATGGGGGTATGGCGTGGACTCCTGTGGTGAAGCGGTCGGTTTCCGGTGATGTGTTCGAGCAGATCGCCGCCGAGGTGCTGGGTGGGGAGTTGGCGGTGGGCAGCACGTTGCCGAGTGAGCGGCAGTTGGCCGAGGCGTTGGGGGTATCACGGCCCGCGGTACGGGAGGCGTTGCAGCGGTTGGCGGCGGCGGGGCTGGTTGCCGTGCGGCAAGGCGAGGCGACGACTGTGCTCGATTATCGGCGCAGCGCTGGGCTGGAGGTGCTGCCGCGACTGTTGCTCCGGGGGGATTCCATCGATCCGGCGGTGGCTCGCAGCATTCTCGAGGCGCGGTTGCACAACGGGCCGAAGATCGCCGAGCTCGCCGCCGCGCGGGTTCGATCGCGGGGGGCCGTCGAGCCGCGGATCGAGGGCGAATTGGCGCTGCTGGGCGAATCCGCCGATTCGCTTGCCGCCGAATCGGATCCACTGCTCCAGCAGCGGATAGCGCTCGAATTCTGGGACCACATCCTCGATCTCGCCGATTCGATCGCCTTTCGGCTGATGTATTCCATGCTGCGCGCCGCCTATGAACCCGCATTGGCCGCGCTGGCGCCGATCATGTCCGCCGAGGTGGGCAACGCCGACGCCTATCGAGACCTGGCCGCCGCGATCGCCGCGGGCGAGCCGGAACGGGCCGCCGACACCGCCCGAGCACTGCTCGAGCCGGCGACCACCGCCCTCATCTCCGCCCTCGACGGGGCATGATCCACCCGAGGAAACACCATGATGAATGACCGTCCGACAACGACGTCGCACTCCGCCCGCACGGTCCGCCGCAGCTTGACGTTGCGCGCGGCGGCGCACGAATTCCTTCGGCATCCGTCTCCGTGGATGATCGCCACGGTATTCGTCGCCACGCTGGCAGCCCGATTCGCGGTCGGTGATTGGCAGCTCACCGACGCCATGGTCCCGGTGGTGATCGCGGCCATGTTCCCGCTCATCGAGTGGATCATCCACGTCACCGTGTTGCACTGGCGACCAAGGCATCTCGGACCCCTGACCATCGACAGCGAGCTGGCCCGCAAACACCGCGAGCACCACGTCGACCCCCGTGACATCCCACTGATCTTCATTCCGCCGAAGTCGCTGTTGCTCACCATCGTCGCCCTGGTCGCGATCGCCCTACTTGCCTTCCCTCGCACAGGCCTCGGACTCACCTTCCTGCTGACCATCACCACACTCGGCCTGCTCTACGAGTGGACCCACTACCTGATTCACACCGACTACAAGCCCCAACATGCGCTGTACCGGGCTATTTGGCGCAACCACCGCCATCACCACTACAAGAACGAGCACTACTGGTTCACCGTGACCACCTCCGGCACCGCCGACCGCGTACTCGGCACCGCCCCGGACCCCGCCACGACTCCGACCTCCCCCACGGCGCGCAACCTTCACGCCGACTAGTTCCGGGCAGCACTCCGACCCGGCTCGCATCGTCACGCGAGCCGGGTTTTTGCTTGACAAGTTAATACCCTAGGGGGGTATGGTACCGAGCACACGAGATGCATTCCGCTCGAAAGGACGAAAGTCGTGACTACGCAATCGCAATCCACCCGGAAGTGGTGGGCGCTGGCGGTGATCGCCGCCGCGCAGTTCATGGTCATCATGGACACTTCGATCATCGGGATCGCGCTGCCGAAGATGCAGGCCGAGCTCGGGTTCACGCCGGGGAATCTGACGTGGGTGTTCAACGCCTACGTGGTTGCCTTCGGCGGCCTGCTGCTGCTCGGTGGCAGGCTCTCCGACCTGCTCGGCGCTCGCCGGGTATTCGCCGCGGGGTGGGTGGTACTGGGCATCGGCTCCGTCATCGCCGGTGCCGCGGGCAATGTCGGCGTCGAGCTGGCGGGGCGGGCGATCCAAGGCGGTGGCGCGGCGCTGATCGCACCTTCCGCGCTCACCCTGCTGATGATGCTGTTCGGCGGCTCACCGAAGGAACTCACCAAGGCGCTCGCCGTATATGGCGCGGCCGCACCCGCGGGTGGTACCGCAGGCGTGTTCCTCGGTGGCGTGATCACCGAATACATCAGCTGGCCCTGGGTCTTCTACATCAACATTCCGATCGCGGTGCTCGCGCTGATCGCCGTGCCACTGCTGATGCCCGCCGCACCGGCCAGGAAGGGATCCATCGATATCGCCGGATCCGTCACTGTGACAGCCGGTTTGGCGGCCGCGGTGTACGCGATCGTGCAGGCACCGGAGGTCGGTTGGGCGTCGGGTGAGACCTTGGGTGTGCTGGCCCTGGCCGCCGCACTGCTGGCCGGCTTCGTCGCCATCCAGTCCCGGCGCAACGAGCCGCTCATGCGGCTGAGCATCTTCCGCGCACCGAACCTCGCCGCTGCCAACTTCGCGCAGTTCGCGCTGGCCGCCGCGTGGGTGCCGATGTGGTTCTTCCTCAACCTGCATCTGCAGCAGGTGCTCGGGTACAGCGCGTTCCCCTCGGGTGCGGCACTGCTGCCGATGACCACGCTGATCATGCTCGGCATGGTGGTGCTCGCCCCGAAGGCGATGCAGCGGTTCGGTGCCAAGCCGATGATCGTCACCGGCCTGATCGTGCTCGGCCTCGGGCTCGGGGTCATGTCGCTGGTGCGGCCGACCGGCAACTTCTGGGTCGACGTGCTGCCCGCCTCGCTGATAGCCGCGGGGGGTATGTCGCTGGCGTTCATCCCCTCGCTCGGCACCGCCATCTCGGCGGCGCGACCCGAGGAAGGCGGGCTCGCCTCGGGCATCGTCAACGTGAGCTACCAGGTGGGTTCCGCGCTCGGCCTTGCCGCGATGACGGCGGTGGCTGCCGCGTTCGGCGCGGGGAAGCTCGGCGACGCCTCGGCGCTGACCGACGGCTACTCCGCGGCCTTCCTCGGGGCCGGGGTACTGGCACTGGCCGGTGCGGGTATCACCGCCGCGGTCATGCGCACCCCGGCGGCGGACAAAGCCGACGCGACTGTTTGACAAAGTACCCTAGGGGGGTATGGTAATAATCAAGAGCGAAACGAGGAGAGTTCCATGAGCACCACCACCGTCACCGTCAACGGCATGACCTGCGGTTGCTGTGTCAACAAGGTCCGCGACAAGGTCGGCGCCCTGCCCGGCGTCACCGGTGTCGACGTCGACCTGGCCGACGGTTCGGTGACCATCGAAGGCACCGAACCCGAACGCACCGCCCTCGCCGACGCCGTCACCGCGGCCGGCTTCCAACTCGCAGACTGAAAGCGGAGCATCCCGATGAACGCAACAGGCAAGTTCGCCGGATTCACCCTCGGCCTCGCGGCGGTCTTCGGGATCGCTCTGGCGGCCGGCGCCCTGGTCGGTCCGGAACCCTCCGAACCGGCCGGGCACGGCGAACACTCGACCACGGCGGCACCGTCCGCCGATCTACCCGGCGGGCTGCTCGCCACGGATCAGGGCTACACGCTCGCCCTGGACAAGCCGAACACCACCACCAGCCCACAATCGCCGACCAGCTTTCGCATCCTCGACGCGAACGGCGCACCGGTCACGAAGTACGTGAACAGCCACGACAAGGACCTGCACCTGATCGTGGTCCGCCGCGACATGGCGGGCTTCCAGCACGTCCACCCGGTGCTCGATCCGGCCGGGACCTGGACCGTTCCGCTGAACCTCAGCCGGGGCGGTGACTACCGGGTCTATGCCGACTTCACCCCCGAGGGCGGGTCGAACCTGACACTCGGCGCCGATCTGCGGGTCGCGGGCAACTACGACGTGCAGGCGCTCCCTGCCCCCGCCACCACCGCCCAGGTCGGCGAGTACACGGTCGCGCTGAACGGCACGGTCACCCCGGGCACGGCATCGCAGGTGACGCTCTCGGTCAGCCGCAACGGCGCACCGGTCACCGACCTCCAGCCCTACCTCGGCGCCTATGGTCACCTGGTCGCACTCCGTGCCGCCGACCTCGCCTACCTGCATGTTCACCCGGAGGGGACACCGGGCGACGGGGTCACCCCCGCCGGCCCCGGCATCGACTTCGTGGTGAACGCACCGAGCACCGGCGACTACCGCCTGTTCCTGGACTTCCAGCACCAGGGCGTGGTCCGCACCGCCGAGTTCACCGTGAACGTCGCCACGCCGAACGCCACCGGCGCAGGCAACCCCGCCCCAACCAGCACACCCGCCGACCACGGCACCCCCGGCCACGGCCACTGACCCCACCCTTTTCACCCGCTATCTCTGGCGCAAGAATTGCTATCAGGAACGAAGGAGCACCCCATGACCACCGTGACACACCCACCGGGCACCGGCCAGGTAGAACTGGTGATCGGTGGCATGACGTGCGCTTCCTGCGCGAACCGGATCGAGAAGAAGCTCAACAAGCTCGACGGGGTCACCGCCACGGTCAACTACGCGACCGAGAAGGCACGCGTCGACTTCACCGGTGACGTCTCCCCCGAGGAACTGATCTCCACCGTCGAGCAAGCCGGCTACACCGCGGCACTCCCCGCGCCGAAGAAGCCGGAGACCACCGACGAGCCCGCCGCCGAAGCTGACCCCACCGCGACGCTGCGCACCCGCCTGCTGGTCTCGCTGGTCCTCACCGTCCCGGTGATCGCCATGGCGATGATCCCCGCACTGCAGTTCACCAACTGGCAGTGGCTCTCGCTCACGTTGGCCGCGCCGGTCGTGGTCTGGGGCGCGCTGCCCTTCCACAAGGCAGCGTGGACCAACCTCAAGCACGGCACCGCCACCATGGACACGCTGGTGTCGATGGGCACGCTCGCCGCGCTCGGCTGGTCGCTGTATGCCCTGTTCTGGGGCACGGCGGGCACGCCGGGGATGACGCACCCGTTCGAATTCACCGTCGCCAGGATGGACGGCTCCGGCAACATCTACCTCGAAGCCGCGGCGGGTGTGACCACGTTCATCCTGGCCGGACGCTACTTCGAAGCACGGTCCAAGCGCCGCGCGGGCGCGGCGCTGAAGGCGTTGCTCGAGATGGGCGCCAAGGATGTCGCCGTGCTGCGCGGTGGGGTCGAGACGCGAATTCCGGTGGAGCAGTTGGTCGTCGGTGATGAGTTCATCGTGCGGCCGGGCGAGAAGATCGCCACCGACGGTGTGATCACCGAGGGCACGTCGGCGGTCGACGCGTCCATGCTGACCGGCGAGTCCGTGCCGGTGGAGGTCGGCGTCGACGACGGCGTCACCGGCGCCACCGTGAATGTCGGCGGCCGACTCGTCGTGCGTGCCACCAGAATCGGCGCCGACACCCAACTCGCCCAGATGGCACAGCTCGTCGAGGACGCGCAGACCGGTAAGGCGCAGGCACAGCGGCTGGCCGACAAGATCTCCGGCATCTTCGTCCCGATCGTCATCGCGCTCGCCGTCGCCACGCTCGGATTCTGGCTCGGCACAGGCGGTTCCATCGCGGCGGCCTTCACCGCAGGCGTGGCGGTGCTGATCATCGCCTGCCCCTGCGCCCTCGGCCTTGCCACCCCGACCGCGCTGATGGTCGGCACCGGACGCGGCGCACAGCTCGGCATCCTGATCAAGGGACCCGAGGTGCTGGAATCGACCCGCAAGGTCGACACCATCGTGCTGGACAAGACCGGCACCGTCACCACCGGCAAGATGACGCTGCTCGACGTGATCCCCGCCGACGGCGAACTGAGTGACAAGGTGCTGGAACTCGCTGGTGCGCTGGAGGATTCGTCGGAGCACCCGATCGCACAGGCGATCGCCAAGGGCGCACGCGACGAGTTCGGCACACTGGCCTCGGTGGAGGGCTTCGCCAATGTCGAGGGCCTCGGCGTGCAGGGCGTGGTCGACGGGCACGCGGTGATCGTCGGCCGGGCACGACTGCTGGCCGACTGGTCGCAGCCGCTCGACGAGAAGCTGGAAACCGCACTGGCGGAAGCGGAATCGGCAGGTAAGACCGGGGTCGCGATCGGCTGGGACGGTAAGGCGCGCGGCGTGCTGGTTGTCGCCGATGCCGTGAAACCGACGTCGGCGCAGGCCATCGCGCAGTTCCGCGAGCTCGGCCTGACACCGATCCTGCTCACCGGTGACAATGCCCGCGCGGCCCGCACCATCGGCGACGAGGTCGGCATCGACGAGGTCATCGCCGAGGTGCTGCCGCAGGACAAGGTCGAGACCGTCAAGCGGCTGCAGGCCGAGGGCAAGGTCGTCGCCATGGTCGGTGACGGCGTCAACGACGCGGCCGCCCTGGCCCAGGCCGACCTCGGCCTGTCGATGGGCACCGGCACCGACGTCGCCATCGAGGCCAGCGACCTCACCCTCGTCCGCGGTGACTTGCGCGCCGCCGCCGACGCGATCCGCCTGTCGCGGCGCACCCTGGCCACGATCAAGGGCAACCTGTTCTGGGCGTTCGCCTACAACGTGGCCGCGATCCCGCTGGCCATGGCGGGCCTGCTCAACCCGATGCTGGCCGGTGCCGCGATGGCGTTCAGCTCGGTCTTCGTGGTGAGCAACAGCCTGCGCCTGCGCCGGTTCAAGTCGACCGCGCAGTAGGCCGACACCAAGAGGCGAGGTCCGTAGCGATCCGGACCTCGCCTCTTTCCGGTCGCCCAGGTGATCGGAATCAGAACAGGTACTGCTGGTCGGCCGCGATGAAGAAGCCGTGGCCCGCGGCGTCGCAGCGGACGCCCTGCTCGGTGGAGGTGCAGGCGACACCGCGGGCGACGAGCGTGTCGCCGTAGTGCAGGGTCGCGCCGCCGCCCTTGTTGGTGCCGTCGACCGGTTCGCCGATGAAGATGCCCTGGCTGGTGCAGAGGAACTCCGACTTGCCGCCTGCGGCGTGCACGGCGACCTTCCGGTCGGGGGCGTCGGAACAGTTGGGAAGTTGTGGCGGAATGACATCGGCGTGCGAGAGCTGGCAACCGACGCCGAACGGGGCGTCGACCAGAATGCCGCACATGATGTTGCCGGTGGGTGATTGGAAGTAGAAGTTGTCGCGCTGCTGGTAGTCGCGGGCGTCGACGGTGGCGTCGTCGCGGGAGGGCAGGCCGGTCGGGCCGGGGGCTACCGTGACGTCGGGGCCGACAGTCGGTTCGGCCTCGGCCGTGGGTGCGGACGAGCCCGCGGGTTGGGTCACGGCGGGTTGCGCGGCCGATCCCTGGTCACTGTCACAGGCGGCGAGTCCCCCCGCCAGCGCCACCAGCGCGGCCACCACGATCGCTGATCTCATGATCTTTTCTCCCCTCGAAATCCTCCCGACCCGTTCGAAGGAAGAATCGAAAGCAGGCGTGAATCCGTTTCCCGCACGCACCGACTGTGACCGACCCGAGGTGAGGCCGTGACCCCCGCTCAGCACGTCTGGTACGCCGCGTACGGCTCCAACCTGCACGCCGAGCGGTTCGACTACTACCGCGAGGGCGGCACTCCACCCGGGACCGACCACACCTACCCGGGGTTCCGTGATCGGTCCGCACCGGCCGCGGTGACGGCGATCGACCTGCCTGGGAGCCTGTATTTCGCCTGGCAGAGCCCGGTCTGGACGGGTGGGGTCGGGTTCTATGCCCCACGTCCGCCCGCAGATTGGCCGATCGGTGTGGCGGCGCGGGGGTATCTGCTGACCGTCGGTCAATTCGGTGATCTGCTGGCGCAGGAGATGTATCGAACACCGACCGCGGACTTCGATCCCGCGCCGGTCCTCGCTGAAGGTTCGGTGCGGCTCGGGCCGGGGCGGTACGAAACGGTGGTGCACGCGGGTACGCGCGACGGGATCCCCGTTCTCACCTTCACTTCGCCCTGGGATCCGGAAACTGTCGCGCTGCAACGTCCTTCGGCGCGATATCTGACGATGATCGGCACCGGCCTGCGCGAATCCCACGGCTGGAGCATGGATCGCGTCGTCGAGTACCTGCGCGTGCGGCCGGGGATCGCCGAGCATTGGCACGAAGCCGATCTGCGGGGCGCACTGCTCGGTGGCACCGGACTCGCGCCACCCTAGATTTTCGCCGGACCGATCGCGGGTACCCCTTCGTTGCGGGACGGGAGCACACGGATGGAGTGGTTCACGGCACCGGAGTACTGGCAGGGCAGGCTGATCTTCCAGCGTGGCCTGGCGGTGATCTACGCCCTCGCGTTCCTGGCGGCGGCGCTGCAGTTCCGCGCACTGCTCGGTGCGCGCGGGATGCTGCCCATCCCGCGATACCTGGCCCGGGCCCCGTTCCGCCGGTCACCGAGCCTGTTCCACCTGCACTATTCCGATCGGTTCTACGCCGGTATCGCCTGGTTCGGCGTGGTGCTCGCGGTGGCTGTCGCGCTGGGCGCCGCCGATCTGGTGCCGCTGTGGGCGGCGATGGCGCTGTGGTTCGCGCTGTGGGTGCTGTACCTGTCGATCGTCAATGTCGGGCAGGCCTGGTACTCGTTCGGCTGGGAATCGTTGCTGCTCGAGGCCGGCTTCCTGGCGATCTTCCTCGGCAACGACACGGTCGAGCCGCCGCTGCTCGTGCTGCTGGCCGCGCGCTGGCTGCTGTTCCGGGTGGAATTCGGGGCCGGGCTGATCAAGATGCGGGGCGATCGATGCTGGCGCGACCTGACCTGCCTGTATTACCACCACGAGACCCAGCCCATGCCCGGTCCGCTGAGCTGGTTCTTCCACCATCTGCCAAGGCCGCTGCACCGGGTGGAGGTCGCCGCCAATCATGTCGCCCAGCTGATCGTGCCGTTCGGGCTGTTCGCGCCGCAGCCGGTGGCGAGCGTGGCGGCGGGCATCATCATCGTCACGCAGTTGTGGCTGGTGCTCTCGGGCAATTTCGCCTGGCTGAACTGGGTGACCCTGCTCCTGGCGACGACCGCCGTCAGCGCGTATCCGGTGCTGCCGGACGCGCCGCAGGTCGCCGAGCCGCCCTCGTGGTTCCTCGGGGCGGTCATCGCCTTCGTCGCGATGGTGGTTGTCCTGAGCTACTGGCCGGTGCGCAACCTGCTGTCCGCGCGGCAGGCGATGAATGCCTCGTTCGACCCGTTGCACCTGGTCAACACCTATGGCGCGTTCGGCAGTATCACGCGGGTCCGCGAGGAGATCGTCCTCGAGGGCACCGACGCCACACACCTCGGGCCGGAGACCGTGTGGCGCGAATACGAGTTCAAGGGCAAGCCGGGTGACCCGCGGTATCGCCCCCGCCAGTGGGCGCCGTATCACCTGCGGCTGGACTGGCTGATGTGGTTCGCCGCGCTCTCCCCCGCCTACGCGCGATCATGGGCATTGCCGCTGGTCATCCGGCTGCTCGACAATGACCCCGACACCCTGCGCCTGCTGCGGCACTGCCCCTTCCCCGACGCACCGCCGCACTACCTACGCGCCCGGCTGTACGAATACCACTTCAGTACGCCCGCCGAGCTGTTCCGCGAGCGGATCTGGTGGCGCCGGACCCTGATCGGCGAGTTCCTGCCGCCGCTGAGTCACGAACGCCTCGAACGGCGCAGGCAATGAGAAAAGCCCGGCACGATGGCCGGGCTTTTCGTTGAGCGGATGACGAGATTCGAACTCGCGACCCTCACCTTGGCAAGGTGATGCGCTACCACTGCGCCACATCCGCGTGCCTTCCGAAGCCGAACCGGCGACCGCCGGTGACTTCGTCGTGCGAGAAGGAACTCTAGCGCGAAACCCCCCGAACTACGAAATCCGGGCTCACCCGCGACCGGCGGCGGCGGTGAGATCCGGCGCGAGCCGGCACCGTTAAGCAGGTCACAAGGATGCGGAAAAGGCTGCGGGGGAGGGTTTTTCGCAGGGCGGCTGAAGCCGCGGGAATCATGGGAGAGACGGTATGAAGACTCTGGGGATGATCGCGGCGGGCGTTGCGTTGACGGCGATGACCGTGCTGGGGGCCGGGCCCGCGCAGGCCGACTTCGCCGATCAGGTGGAGGCCACCGACAACGGGGAGAACGTGGAGGACGAGGGGTTCGGGGAGTACGCGGTCAGCCGTACCGATCCGGGGTCGTGCCTGGTGGTGCAGAACCACACCGGCGGGCGGGTGACGTTGCGGTTGAACTACCCCGCCAGTGGTGGGAAGTGGCAGTTCAACCACGATCAGATCGGTGTGCTGGTGCACAAGGGCAAGCTGGTGACCTCCCCGTCCGGGAACTGGAATGTGCGGACGAACCCGCCGATCAGGTTCGACTGGGTCTACGACCGCAGTATGAACAGGCAAAAGGGTTGCAATGGATCGTGGCTGCTGACGATGAACTGAGCCGGCGGGGTCCGGTTCGCCGCCACGCGCCGGACCCACCCCGCCGACCGGTCATGCGGTCGAGCCCCGGTCAGGCGGGCAGCGCGCCGACGGGGCCGAAGGCGTCGCGATGGTCGGCGGCCCAGGTGGCGTAGCCGCGGGGTGGGCGGCCGAGGACGCGGGCGATGTCGTCGGTGATCAGCTCGTTGTGACCGCCGCGGATGAAGGCCTGACCGATCAGTGAGCCCTCGACGAAGGCGGGCGGCAGGCCCGCGGCGACTATGAAGGCGCGGGCGTCGGCTTCGGCGATATCGGTGACAGCGATCGGGCGGCCGAGGATCTCGGCGAGGACGGCCGCCTGGTCACGGCTGGTTTGGAGCTCGGGGCCGGTCAGCGTGAAGGTGTGACCGTGGTGGTCGCTCGAGCGCAGCGCCACCGCGGCGACCGCCGAGACATCGCGCGGATCGACCACGGCCTGCTTGCCGTCGCCGGTGAGGTTCGGGACAGGGTGACCGTTACCGAGCGGCTCGATCCAGCTGAAGGTGTTCGACGCGAAAGTGTTGGGGCGCAGGATCGTCCACTCCAGGCCGGAGTCGCGGACGGCCTGTTCACCGGGCACGTGCCAGGAACCCGGCACGCCGAGAAGTGGGTCGCCGGTGCCGACGGCGGACAGCTTCACCACCCGCCGCACGCCGGCCGCACGCGCCGCGGCGACCAATTCGGCATCGGTGCCGGTGCCGTCGGGGCCGGGTATCCCGACGAGGAACGCGGCCTCGACATCCGTCATGGCGGGCGCGAAGGTCGCCGGGTCGCGGTAGTCGACCCGAACCACCTCGACCCCGGCGGGGAACTCGGCCCGCTCCGGGTGGCGGGTCGCGGCCCGGACGGCGACGCCCTCGGCTACCAGTTGTCGAACGATGTCGCTTCCGATGGTGCCTGTCGCACCGGTGATCAGGATCATGTGCTGAGCCTGGCCGCTGGGCTGCCTGCGAAGATAGGAGAAATCGGCACGGACATCCCGGCCCGCGACGCCTACTGTCGAGTGGGTGCGGTATCTGACCTCGGCGCAGATCGAGACCCTGGTGACGACACCGGATTCGTTGCGCCCCTGGCTCACCGAACTCACCAGCACGCCCGTGTTCGACGACCTCGCTCAGCCGTTCGCGCATCCACCCGTCGCGACGACCACGGTCGTGCTGCGCACGGAGAAGTCCGGTCGCGGTGACGCCTTCGTGGTCGGCGCGCAGACGAAGGCGTCGTACTCGAGGCCGGCGGAACCGGCCGGATGCGTGCGGCTGCGGCTGGAACCGGGCGTGACCCGGCAGCTGCTCGGCGTCACCGCGGGCGAACTCACCGACCGGGTCGTTCGCCTCGACGAATTACCCGGCCCCCTCGGCAGTTTCGCGACAGAACTGACGAGCCTGCCAACCGGCATGGCGATCGCCCACCTGGAAGAGCTGCTGCCGCACAATGTCTCGGAGTCGGAGACCGCTCGGGCGCACCGGATCGTGCTGCGCGAGGCGATCTCGGCGCTCACCGCCGACAACGCGCCCGCGCTCCCCGAGCTCACCGCGCGCCTCGCTGTCAGCGAGCGCCAGCTTCGCAATCTGTTCGCCGACGGAATAGGCCTGTCCCCCAAGCACTTCGCCCGCATCCAGCGCCTGCGCCGCGTGCTCGCCTATGCGGGCGACACCCCGTGGTCGCACCTCGCGGCGAGCACCGGCTACTACGACCAGTCCCACCTCACCGCCGACTTCCGCACCCTCATGGGCGTGCCGCCCGCCGCCTACCTTCGCGGCAAGCTCCCGGCACCGACCCGCTGCCGGATCCCGCGCTGAATCAGCTCTCGGTCTCCTGCGTTTTCTCGGCCTTACGGGCGAAACGTTCGGCCGCTTCGGCTTCGTCGAGCGCGGTTGCCTCCTCCAGGGACGGGGCACTGCCACCGAGCCGTTTCGGGACCCAGTACGCGCCGGGCTCGTGTTCGTAGGATTTTTGCAGGTCGGCGAGCATTTCCTGCATGGTGGAGCGGAGCTGCGCGGTGAGGTCGGCGACGGGCTCGTAGGGCTGGATGGGGGTGCCGACGGCGATCGAGATGGGGGTGTTGGTGCGGCCGAGGCGCTTGGGGAAGCCCTTGGTCCAGACGCGCTGGGCGCCCCAGATGGTGATCGGGATGATCGGGACACCGGCTTCCAGCGCCATCCGGGCGGCGCCGGACTTGAATTCCTTGATCTCGAAGCTGCGGCTGATCGTGGCCTCGGGGTACACGCCGACGAGTTCGCCGTCGCGCAGGTATTTCACCGCTGATTTGTACGAGTCGGCGCCCGCGGTGCGGTCGACCGGGATGTGCTTGAGACCGCGCATGATCGGGCCGGAGATGTTGTTGTCGAACACCTCCTGCTTGGCCATGAACCTGATGTAGCGACGAGGGGTGCGCACCGGCAGTCCCGCGTAGGTGAAGTCCATGTAGCCGGTGTGGTTGACCGCCAGCACGGCGCCACCGGTGGCGGGGATGTTCTCCGCCCCCTTGACGGTGAACTTCAGACCTTCGAGGAAGAACAGGGTTCGGGCCACGCCGATGATCGAGAAGTAGAGGGGTTCCACAATTACGCAAGCGTAGTCGTAGATCTCCTCGTCGGCAGGGGTGCATTCGGTGGGGGCGGTCACCGTAGAATCGCGGCGTTCACCCGCGCAGCCAATCCGCTTCGCGCACACCGGTCTACACCCGGCGAGTCCGCTCGCCCCGACAGTCACCGCCCGCATCGCACGCGGGGCCACGACCTAGGAATTGAGGAACGTCGAAGTGGAACGCGCTCAGTTGCCCCCGATCACCACTACTCGCCGCGCCTACGCGCTGGTCGCCGGACTCGCCGTCGCGGCCCTCGTCACCGGGTGTGACTCGGTGTCGGGTATCCCGGGCGATCCGGTCGAGGCAACCACTACCGCGTCGACCACGGCGGCCGCGCCGTCGACCACGGCGACCCAGGCCATCGCCCCCGGCGAACCGGCGCCGAACAGCCCACTGCCCGCCGACGCACCGCAGGTCGGCGCGGTCGCCGGCCATGCCGACGCCGTCACCGCCGTTCGCCGCTGGGCCGCCGACCTGCAGACCGGCACGGTGAAAGAACTCCAGGACAAGTGCTGGACCATCCCGCCTGCCACCGTCGCCGAGATGTACGCCGACCCGCAGTCGGTACTGGCCGCCCTCACCGCACCGGGCACCGCGACCGCCGACACCGTGACCTGGCGTAACCGAACCGTGACCGTCACCGTCGACCGCGAATCCGTCGCGTCCGGTTACGCGTGTGGACGGGTGTCCGCGGCGGGTGTCGAGCCCGGTTACGACGACGCCGATGCGCGCCATACGGTGCGTCGATACCTCGCCCGCGCCACCGGCAAACCCCTCGACGCGGCAGACATCGAAGCAGACCATCCACTGACCTGCAAGGCCTCGCCCGCCACCTGGGACCCGGAGGGCACCGGCAACCCTGTAGCAGCCCCCTTGACAGGCGACTCGGGCAAAGTAGGCAATGTCACCTCCTACGCCGAAGACGAGCTACGATCCGAGCAGGTTCGTGGCGACTACCTGGCAGTTCACGTCCCCGTGACCACCTCTGCGGGGGGCACGCGGACGCGCACTTTCACGGTTGTCGCGACCGCTGAGGGCTATTGCATCGGTGACGTAACGATTTAGCCACTACCCTGGTTGGCTGGTACGCCGAAGCAGTCAGGGGGCCCTTTGGCGGTCACTCGCCATTGATCCGGCGAATCAGATCCTGGTAGGAGGAAACAGCTCGTGCAGATCACCAGCGTCGGACATGCCGGCTTCCACATCCGAACCGAGGCCGGCACGATCCTGTGCGATCCCTGGGTGAACCCCGCGTACTTCGCGTCGTGGTTCCCGTTCCCGGACAACTCCCAGCTCGACTGGGAGTCCCTCGGCGATGTCGACTACCTCTACGTCTCGCACCTGCACCGCGATCACTTCGACGCCGCGCACCTGGCGAAGTACGTGAACAAGGACGCGACCGTCCTGCTGCCCGACTACCCGGTGCTCGACCTGCGCCGTGAGCTCGAGGCGCTGGGCTTCACCAAGTTCTTCGAGTCCGAGGACTCGGTCAAGCACACGATCACCGGGCCAAAGGGTTCGTTCGACTTCATGATCGTGGCGCTGCGCGCGCCCGCCGACGGCCCGATCGGTGACTCCGGCATTCTCGTCTCCGACGGTGGGACCACCTGTTTCAACATGAACGACGCCCGGCCGGTGGACATGGACGTCATCCACGACGCGTTCGGCGATATCGACATCCACCTGCTGCAGTACTCGGGCGCGATCTGGTACCCGGCGGTGTACGACATCCCGGCGCGGACCAAGGCCAACTTCGGCAAGCAGAAGCGTCAGCGTGGCATGGATCGCGCGCGCTCCTACATCGAGCAGGTCGGCGCGACCTGGGTGGTGCCCTCGGCCGGTCCGCCGGTGTTCCTCGACGCCGAGCTGCGCTACCTCAACGACGATCGCGGCGACGAAGGCAACATCTTCCCTGATCAGATCGTGTTCCTCGAGCAGATGAACATCCACGGCAACGAGGGCGGGATCCTGATGATCCCCGGCTCGGTCGCCGATGTGCGCGGCAAGGAGCTCGACCTCGCGCACCCGTTCGACCCGGATCGCATCTACGGCGACAAGGCCGCCTACATCGCGGAGATGGCGCAGCGTTTCGCGCCGGTGCTGGCCGCGGAGAAGGCGACGTGGGAGACCGGCGAGGGTTCGCTGCTCGAGCCGCTGCGTGAGCTGTTCGAACCGATCATGAAGCAGAGCGCGCTGATCAGCGACGGCATCGGCTACCCCGTCGGCCTGGTGATCGGCGAGGAGACCATCGTCCTGGACTTCCCGCACCGCACCGTGCGCGCACCACTCGAAGGCGAAGGCCGCTACCGCTACGGCTTCCGCATCGCCCCGGAGCTGGTGCGCACCGTGCTGCGCGACAACGAGCCCGACTGGGTGAACACGATCTTCCTGTCCACCCGCTTCCAGGCGTGGCGCATCGGCGGCTACAACGAATTCCTCTACACCTTCTTCAAGTGCCTCACCGACGAGCGGATCGCCTACGCCGACGGCTGGTTCTCCGAGGCGCACGACGACTCCGCCGTCACCGAACTCGACGGCTGGGAAGTCCAGCGCCGCTGCCCCCACCTCAAGGCCGATCTCTCCAAATTCGGTGTGGTGGAAGGCAACAACCTCACCTGCAACCTGCACGGCTGGCAGTGGGACCTGGAATCGGGCCGCTGCAAGACCTCCAAGGGCCACGAGCTGCGCTCCCGCAAGCTCTGAACCAGAACATCGCACCGGGGCAGTAGTCGACCGGGCCGAACGTGCAACGGGCGGTGCCGGTCGTCAGGAAGTGAGATCCGCGGGTTCTGCTACGTGGCGGGCGTATTCGAGGATGCGCAGGGTTTCCACGGCGTCGCGGGGGTCGACGGGGACCGGGGCTCCGTCGAGGAGGGCGGCGGCCATTCCGGCGTAGAAGGCAGGGTAGTCGCCGGGGAGGGTGGGGATCGTGCGGAGGTCCTCGCCTGCGCCGAAGGTGCCCCATTTGTCGGGTGAGACTGTGCCCCATGGCTTTCCGTCGCCGGGGCGGCGGCCCGCGCGTAGTTCGTCTTCCTGGGGGTCGAGGCCGGAGACGGTGTAGCCGTTGGTGGCGCCGAGGACGCGCAGCCGCGGACCCAGTTGCGGCGCGACAGCACTCATCCACAGTTGGGACCGGGTGCCGTTGGCGTGGGTGAGGGCGATGAAGGCGTCGTCGTCGGCTTTGACCTCGGGGCGGCGGCGGTCGAGTTCGGCGTAGACCTCGGTGACCGGGCCGAACAGGGTCAGCGCCTGGTCCACGAGGTGACTGCCGAGATCGAACAGAATGCCCGCGCCGTCCTCGGCATCGCCGACTTCGCGCCAACCACCCTTCGGGACCGGCCGCCACCGCTCGAACCTGGACTCGAACCGGCGGACCTCGCCCAGCTCACCGGCCTCCATCAGCGCACGCACGGTCAGAAAGTCGTTGTCCCAGCGTCGATTCTGGAAAACACTCAGCGGGAGGTCGGCCCGCGCGGCCGCCTCGACCACTTCCTCGGCATCGGCTGCCGTCACCGCGAACGGCTTGTCGACCACCACGGGCAACCCGGCGGCCAGCGCCTGCAATGCCAGCGGCGCGTGCGAGCGATTGGGTGTCGCGATCACCGCGAGATCGACATCCTCGTCCTCGACGAACATCTCCTGCGCGGACGCCCACACCCGCACCCCGGGATGCTCGGCTCGCGCCTGCGCGGCCCGCTCCTCGGATGACGTCACCACGGCGGCGACCCGCATCCGCGGATCAGCGGCGATGAGCGGCGCGTGGAACACCGACCCGGCCAGGCCGTATCCGACTACCGCAACTGCGAGTTCGTCCATGGCTGGCCTCCCGCGTAACCGAGCTCGTCCGATGCGATTCACAGCGTACCGGCAGCCGAATCAGCCGGGCGGGTCCATGGACGCGCTGCGCGAGATCTAATGCCCGGACCGGCTCGCCACAACCACCGCACAGAGCACGATCACACAGCTGAACACCGCAGTGGCCGAGAGCCTTCCGTCCACGGTATCGAGCAGCACGGCGGCGACCAGTTGGCCCGCGACCGAGGTGAGGCCGAGCAGGAGAACGCCGGTCATACCGACCGTGACGGCGGCCAGGGCGATGAAAGCTACGCCGATCAGGCCGCCGGTGTAGAGCCAGAGGTCGGTGGGAAATTCGGTGGGGAGCCCGGTGGTGGACAGGGTGTAGAGGTCGAGCAGGAGCAGGGCGGTCAGGCCTACGGCGAAGTTGATCAGGGTGGCGGTGAAGGGGCCACCGGTGGCGCCTACCCGGCCGTTGACCGCTTGTTGCCAGGCCAGGCCGATGCCCGCGAGGGCGGGCAGGACGATGAGTAGCGCATCGGGCACCCCGGTTGTCACGGTGGTCGGTGCTGAACTGCCGCCGGCCGAGAGGACGACCCCGGTGATGCCGAGGGCGGCGGCGCCGATACGCAAGGCAGTGATCGGGGTTCGGCCGTTCGGGGCGAGGCCGAGGCGATCGACCATGAGGCTGCTGAGAAGTTGGCCCGCCACCACCGCGACGGTGAAAGCGGTGACGCCGATCGCGG
The DNA here is from genome assembly GCF_054031145.1 of Nocardia sp. FBN12. NCBI lineage: Bacteria > Bacillati > Actinomycetota > Actinomycetes > Mycobacteriales > Nocardiaceae > Nocardia > Nocardia sp. FBN12. The sequence continues at coordinate 6,124,833 of NZ_CM132926.1, read as the reverse complement.
CGATGGTGAGGCCCTGCGCGGCGACGAAGAACGCGCCGCACAAGCCGCCGAGCAATTGCCACGCCGGCAACCTGCCCTCCGACATCGCGGTGCGCACCTTGGTGACACCCGCTCGAAGCGCTGAGCTGAAGGCGAAGGCGATCAGCAGTGCGATGAGTCCCGTACCGAAACTGATGGTCGCCGCCGCGATCCCATCCGCCAACCGCGCCCCGAGCGCGCCGTTGATCCGCCCCTGCACCGCGACACCCGCTCCGATGCAGAACCCGAATACCAGCCCGAGACCACGACGCCCGATCGCCCGCTCCTCACCCCGATCCATGTCCCGCATGCCGATACGAGCATGCCAGCTACCGCGGCCCGGTTGTGTGTCACGCCTCGGGCAGTCGCCGCACCGCCTTCACAATCAGCGATTCCACTGTCCGGCAGATCGAGTCACGGTCGACATGTGGGCCCTGGATCACCAGCTCCATTGCTTCATAGGTCTTTTCGTCGATCGTTCGGTGTCGATAGATCCGCGAACACCCCAGCGCGGAACCAGACGATTCCTTTCCAGTGAGCAGCGTCAGGCCGTCGACCGTGACCGAACCCACCGGCACGAAGGACGTCCGCACCACTTGCAATGTCACCCGCGCACTGCCGTACCACTCGCAGATGTGCATGTCTTCCGGGGTGGACGGTTCCGGGGTCAATCGAGGGACCGCCGCCGACGTCTCGGCACGGTCCAAGATCGCGCACGGGTCGACCGACGCGAGCGAGATCGCGGCGTCCGGCCTGCGCGGTGCGGTATGGAGAGTCCGAGCGAGCTGCGCGACCACGTGATCCGCGACGGCGCACCCTTGCTTCTCGGCGAGCCCGATGTCGAACTCGATCAGAATTCCGGTTCTGCCGCCGCTGTCGGAACTCGCGATGGCACGCCGACAGTATTCGGCATCTCCTTCGCGCACCGTGATTCCCTCGATCAGCTTGTGGTTGGGTGGAACCTCGGTCAGGGCGACCCCGAGGCTCAGCCGAATTCCGTCGCCGTAGACCTGTTGTTGCTCATCCGCGTAGCAACTCCAGTTCTTCTGGACCTCGAACCGCCACGATTCGGTGCGACTCGGCCCTTCTCGCCATGCGACGCTGTCGCCCAGCGCCGACCGCAGCCAGGCACAGGAATCGACTTGGCGCAGCTGCGCCGCCGAGAGGGCGGTCGGTTGCGCCGCGCCGACCGGGTCGGCCGTCCTCGACAACCACAATGTTGCCGACACGACCACGGCGGTGACGATCGCCACCGCGACCACCCGACGAGTCCGTACCGAGGAACCACCGACTCGACCGCGCAGGCTCGCCCACCGATCGCGACCGAACCCGGCCACCGCTTCGAACACGGAACCGGCCTGAGCCGAACTCACGGGTTCGGCGAACGCGGGGGCGGCAGCTGCGAGCAATGCGGCCGCCGCCCGTTCGGCCCGGTCGATCTCGTCCACGATGGCCGACGGCCAGGCCTGGCGGCGCGCGCCGACGTAAGCGATGATCTGCGCGGGCGAGGGCCGGGCGCGCGGGTCTCTGCGCAGACACGCGGCGATCAGTTCGCGCAGTGGTTCGGGGACCGCGGACAGATCGGGGTCGCGTTGCGCGATATTGAACAGCGTGTACGGGATCGACGGGGCCGCGAACGGCGCGACACCGCCCGCGGCGTAAGCGAGCACCGATCCGAGCGAGAAGATGTCCGACGCGGCAGTCAGCGCACCGTGCACGGACTGTTCGGGCGACAGATAGTCCGGCGGTGCCAGCAGGGTGGTGGGATCGCCTGCGAGGACATCGATTCCGGCCAGCTCGATGCCGTCCTCGGTCAGCCCCACGGTGTCGGGTCGCACCCGCTGATGAACGAGCCCGGCCGCGTGCACCCCTCGCAGCGCGAAGGCGAGTGCCGCCGCCAGCGCACGCACGGCTTCGACCGGGAGCGGTCCGAATTCTCCGACCGCACGATCCAGTCGTACAGACGGCACGAATGTGCGTGCCAACCAAGGCAATTCATCGTCGGCGTCGACGTCGAGCACGGTCGCGTTGCCCTGACCGCTGACGCGCATCGCCGCCACGGCGCCGTGCCGCAGCCGCGGCCGCAGCTCGGGCAACTCGAGCAAGCGCGGCAACGACTGCTCGACCACCCGCAGCGAATCGTCCGGCGCGGCGGCCAGCAGCAGCCGGAAGTTCGGCTGCGGATCGAGCGGGCCGAGCACTCGGTAGCGGCCCAACTGGGTCGGATCGGTCGGCGACGGCTCGGTCATGGTTTCGGCAACTTCGCGAGGATGGGGGTTAGGAGAGTTCGTAGACGGTCACAGCCGCCGGTAGCTGTTTTGTCGTAAGGGATGTAAGTGCCGCGGACCATCTCGGCCAGTTCGTCACGTGTCGGCCGGATCGTGAGCGTGTACTCGCACCAACCGTCACGGTCGGAGATGGTGCCTGCCCAGCCGTCGAGGGTGGTCAGCTCGCGGAAGCTGGTGAACGGCGTCGTGTTGTCATTTCGAGTATCTTCGCGGAAGTCGAGATGGAATTCTCCGTTGGCTCCGGTGACCCAGCAACTACTGCTTCCGGTGGGGTATTTCTTCGCGGGATCACCGACAATCCGGAGGTTCAGGTCATGGTCCATGATCCGGCAGGCGTTCAACAGCTGAATGGATCCGTCAGCGACCTTTCGCAATGGCGGGTTGATCGAGAGTCGGCGGATGACCGCCGCCAGCGCGCGCTCCGCCAGCGGACAACTGTCGGTAAGGCCCGACGCCTGCATGTTCAGCGGCATCCGCAGCCCGATCTGCGTCTCGACGAAGCGGTCGCACGACGCGCCCTCCCTACGGTTTCCTTGGACCGGCAGCCACGCGATCGTGCTCCCCATCGGTGACGCGGTGTCGTACGCCCAGCCGTACCCGATGGACAGTTCGAGACTCAGCCGCTGTCCGGCGGGATCGGTTATCCCCACCGAGCAATAGCTCTCGTTGATCACTTTCGGGGCCGACCGGTAGGTTCCGAGGTCGCCAAGCACGTCGGGGCCCAACAGCGCGCACATGTCGAGCAGCATCGACTCCCGCTCAGTGAGCGCGAGTGGCGGATCCGCCATCGCCACCGCGTTCCCCCGCACACCGATGCCGACCAGCATCGAACCGATCAATATCGCCACCGACACCATCGCGGCGGCCGCAACGGCCCGAATCCCCCTCGAGCGGTGGTCGCCCTGAGGTTTCCGCGGCGCCTCGGGCGACGGCACGGTACTGCCCGAAGCCCAGGCAATCGCATCCCGCTCGTACTCGGCCACCCGTCGGCGCACTCGCACCGGCCACACCGGCTCGACCTCGAGCTGTTGCGCTGCCGCCAGCAACTCGTCCGGGGTCGGGCGGCCTGCCGGATCCTTGGCCAGACAGGCATCGACGATGCCGCGAATCGGCTGTGGCACCGCGCTGGTATCAGGCTCGACGTAGAGCACGTTGTACAGCGTCTGTGGGGTCGACCCCGCCGCGAACGGACTGACCCCGGTCGCGGCCATCGCGAGGACCGCACCCGCCGAGAACACGTCGGATGCCGGCGTCAGCGTGCGACATTCGGCCTGCTCCGGTGACATGTAGGCCGGTGACCCGATCACCGCGCCGGTGGCGGTCAAGCTGATGTCGTCATCGAGGGCACGCGCGATGCCGAAGTCGATGAGTCGTGGGCCCTCGTTGGTGAGCAACACGTTGCTCGGTTTCAGGTCACGGTGTACCAAACCTGTGCGATGGATCTCGAGCAGAGCCATCGCCAGCCCGATAGCCAGCAGTTTGAGTCCGCTCGGGGTGAGTCGCCCGAAGTCGTTCACCACCTCCTGCAGCGACGGACCAGGGATGTATTCCGAAGCCAGCCAAGGCTTTTCGGTGGTGACGTCATGACCAACGACGCCGGCGGTGTATGCGCCCGTCACTTTGCCGGTGGCGAGGACTTCTCTTTCGAACCTGGCCCGGAACTCCGCGTCGTCGGTCGCATCGGCGTTGACCTGCTTCACCGCGACGAGTCGGCCGTCGGGTGCCTGACCGAGGAACACCCGCCCCATCCCGCCGCTGCCGATCACCGCGAGGATGCGATACCGACCGAGTACCTCGGGGTCTTTCCGATCACGTGGTTGCACGGGCGTCACCGATCCTGAGCGAGGAGCGCGTATTGAGCCGCGGCCAGGTGCCGGACGTCAGCTTCCAAGTAGCTGAGCACGACGACCACATCAACGCCGCGAGAGACAATGCATCTGAACCGGTTCACTCCGACATTGCGCTCGTCCGGTAGTTTCGCCTGCCAACAGGAAATTGTCGGCAGGGAGGCGATACCGGGTATCGCGGCGTAGTCGCCTTCACCTTCCCTGGCCAGTCGGCCTGCTTCCGCTGCCGCGGCCTCGGCACTGGCCGTGCGACGCAGATATTTGTTGTGTGCCACCGCGATCTGCGACACCGAGGCGGCGCGCAGGGACGCCAGGATTGCGGACGGGCGGTCCGACAGCAACGCGAACGCGCGCGGACTATAGACCGCGAAAGTGTCGGCTCCGGTTTGACCATCGAGTTGTGGTTCGCCGGTCTGCACAATTCGGGTGAGCAGCTTGTCCGGGTCGATGCGCAGATTCGGCAGATCCGCCTCGGCGGTCGGCACGAATCCTTCGAGGTCGGCGAGTTGGGTCCGGTAGGCCTTGGTCAAGATGTCGACCAGGAGCTCGGCGCGTGGTTCGAGAACTTGGGCATAAACGCGGACAACCAGGTTCTGCCACGTCAGCCAGCTGCCGACGGTCGGCACCGACGGCCGCCAATGGCTCAGCGCCGCAGGGTAATCCGGAAGGATGATCGGGACGTTGTCGGTGCCCTGCTCGAAGTCCGCGCGGGCCATGTCCGCTGCGGCTGTTCGTGCGACATCCGCACTCGAAAAGGCCAGCAGTGAAATCGAGAGGTGCTTCTCGCCCGCACCGCCCGATTGACCGTTGCCTGCGATCGCGCCGAACGAGGCAAGTACGCCGTGATTGCCCGCTGCATCGCTCTGTGCACCGGAGAGAATGTTCATTCCGGGGACCAGGCCTCGGTGATCGCCCAGCACCCCACCACCACGCGTCCAGGTGAGGTCGGGGTCGATCCGGTCGGCGAAGCTCACCCGCTCACCCAGTCGCAGCGACTCCACCAGGATTCCGCGGCCTCTGCTCGGCCTTGCGTCATAGTCGGCCGCAACAGGGTCCGTCGAGTAACTGCCGTGATCCGGCCGGGTGGGTGCATCACCACACCCGACAAGCACGGTGACCACGATGAGTGACAGCACCACGATGCGGTGCGACCTGAACCGCACGATATTCCCCCTCGAACCAGCCATCGAACCTGACCGTTCGTGTCAAACCTATTGCGAAAGTTAGCATCCCGCGCTGGAGACTGCTACCGCTGCGGCAGCCTGGTTACCAACCCCGCAACGATCGCCTCGCCTGCCGGACACCGACGGACAGCGAGTGAGGAACCGACTACCCGCACAGTGACCGTCTCGTGGCGACTCGCGTCGACTGCGCGGAACCGGTAGGTGCTGGAACAGCCTCTATCATCACGGCCCAGGTTGAAGTCCGCGTTGTAGACCAGTGTGCCTTCGCCGATGTCGACGGCGTTGATGGCCAAAATCGTGCCGGAGTCGAGATCATCCGGCCGACCGACATCCACCCGGACTCGGCCATCCCCGCCCCACGAACAGCTGTGCGCCGTCGGCACACCCGGCCCCGATGAACCAGCAGCCCTGATCTCCTCTTCGGTGACGAGGTCACACGGGTCGATCGACGCCAGCGAGCGTGCGATCGCGGGATCGACAACAAGCGATGGCAACGCCGCGACCAGGCGATCGATGGCGTACTCGGCCAGCGCGCAGTCGACCGCCAGACCGATATCGACACTGATCCCCCACGATGCCTGCTCGCTGCCCGCGACGGCGAACGCACAGTCACGACCGCGTCGGAGAAGATCGAGTTGTCCGACCTCGCGCTGCGTCGACGCGAAGCCCATGAGAGCACCGCCTATCTCGACGATCATCCGACCGGTCCCCGAGCTGCCGTCACACCCCCATGACGATGTCGTCGTCCATCTCCACGAATCGGTTTCGCGGCGAACACCTGTCGCGACCGATTGCGGCAGAGTCGGTCCGAGCGCTTGGCGCAACCACGCACAGGCGTCGACTCCACGCAGTTGCGCCAGTGTGGGCATGACCGCTGCGGGGCCTGCCGCATTCGGTGGTGCGGGTGTGTTGCCGCGCAGCAGTGCCACGGCCGCAGTGGCAGCGACTATCACGATCACCACCGCACAGGCCACGCCGAGCAAGCGTCCGCGGCGGCGTTTCGGCTGGTCGGGCGGCACCAGACGATGTGGCGGTGCGCCCAGAATGATCTGGGTGCGCTCGGGATCGGCCGTCAGCTCCCGCATCCGTGCGGTCTGTGCCGCGATGTCCTGGTGTATCGGCGCGGGCCATGGGTTGCCCTGGATGGCGAGAATGCCCAGGTAGTCCAAGATCTGAGCGGCGGTCGGACGCTCGCGTGGGTCTTTGCGCAGACAGCCTGCGATGAGTTCGCGGAGTTGCTCGGGAACCGGTGCGAGGTCGGGCTCGGTGTGGACGATATTGAACAGGGTGACCGGCGCCGAAGCCGCGGCGAAGGGGCTCATACCGGTCGCCGCCATGTAGAGCAGCGAACCGAGGGAGAAGATATCGCTGGCGGCAGTGATGGCGCCGGCGCCCGCTTGCTCGGGCGACATATACGCCGGAGAACCCAGAACGCTGCCCACCTCGGTGAGTGACTCCTCCGATTCCGTGCCACGAGCGATGCCGAAATCGATCACCCGAGGACCGTCTTTCGCGAGAATGACGTTGGCGGGCTTGAGGTCTCGGTGTATGAGGCCAGTCGTGTGAATCGAATGCAACGCCGAAGCGAGCCCAGAGGCCAGGGTTCGGACGCTCGCGACAGGAAGCGCGCCGTACTGCCCAACCGCGGTATCGAGGGGCACGCCGGCAATGAATACCGAGGCCAGCCAGGGGATTTCGCCCGTGGTGTCGAAATCCACCACGGCGGCGGTGAATGCTCCGGAGACACGCGTCGAGATGGCGACCTCGCGATGAAAACGGGACCGGTAGTCGCCGTCGTCGAGCAGTCTCGAATGGATCTGCTTGATCGCGACGAAGCGACCGTCCGGGCCGAGGCCGAGCAGCACTCGCCCCATTCCGCCCGCACCAAGCAATCCGAGAATTCGATAGCGCGACACCGTATTCGGGTCATCGCTGGATAGCGCTGTGATCACTGTCGTCCAACTCCCCCGATAACGCTCGACGCGGCAGGGGTACCGCTCACCCACCGTGCGTCCAGAATCTAACACCGGACCGCTACCGGCGGGACCTCGGCGGCATCCAGGTCGGGGTCAGCAGGGCGGCCGCGAGTAGGACCGTACCGAGCAGCGCGATGGTGGTGGAGATCGACAGGTATCGGGTCGCGGCGGGTACGAACGCGAAGACACCGAGGGCGACGATCTCGGAGAGCAAGCCGGAGACCGAGGTCACGGTGGCCCGAGCCGGTCCTTCGATGGCGTCCTGGAGGCGTGCCCCCGCGACTACTTCGACGTTGAAGTCGATGCCGTAAGCGACGCCGATGCCGACGAATCCGATCCAGATCCAGGCCTGGCCCGCGGCGGCCCCTACGGCCGACGCGCCTGTGATGAAAAGGATTCCGGCCAGGAACAGGGCTACGGCGAGAACGCGGGATGAGAGGGATTCGGTGCGGCCCGCCAGCAGCGAGCCGATCAGCGAGCCCGCGACGGTGACGCCGACCAGCAGTGCCGAGGTGCTGGTCGAAGCGCCGCCGGAGACCGCGAGTAGGCCGAAGTACTCGTCGAAGGCGGTGACGCCGTAGAGGAGGGCGCCGAGTAGAACGCCCCGGCGGACCCTGCGGACGCGAAATGCTTCGGAGAGCCCGGTCTTGAGCATCGAGAGGTATCGCGACGAGGTCGTGGCGTTCGAATTGGACTGTGCCACAACGACTGATGCCGACCCCGGGTTGATGTGTGGACCGAGTGGTTCGGGTGGAGATTCGTCTTCGAGATCGTCGACGGCGGTGGCGGAGATGGCGACCGGCGCACTGGGCAGAGCCAGGGCGGTCAGGGTGTGCAGGAGACCGACACCGACGCTGACCCAGCCGACCAGCGCGTAGCCACCGATGGCGAACAGTGGTGCGGCGGCGAGGATCGCCACGAGTACGGTGCTCTCCTGGGCGGCGCGTGCCCATCCCATGATGCGCGCGTAGGCGGACGGCTCACGCTGCGCGACCAGCTCGTCGTAGATCAACGCCTCGAAAGTCCCCGATTCCAGCGCGCCCGCGATACCCCAGACGAGGAAGCCGAGCGCGAACCCGGTAAACGAGGGCGCCAGCATCCAGAGGGCGAAACACGCGGTCTGCAACAGCGAGCTCAGCACGAGCAGGCGGCGACGGGACACCGTGTCGGCCCACGCGCCCGATGGCACCTCGAGCAGGAACGCGGTCACCGACCAGATCGCCAGCAACAGCGAGATCTGCGCCGTACTCAGCCCGTGATCGGCGAACAGCACCCCGTAGAGCGCGTAGATCGGCAGCAGGTCGCGCGTGCCCTTGAACAGGACCGCACGCGCGGTGAGGTCGCGAACCCGATCACGTCGCACCCAGGCCACCGCCTGTCGGAGCGGGGAAGGTCAACAGCCGTAGAAGAGCATTCGCATGGGGTCTATCGTTCGCGCCGCGACCGGGCGGGTCAAGCGATTATCCGAGCGGGATCCAGCCGTTGGCGGCGAGGGAATCGTCCTCGTCGGTGGTGCTCACCAGCGGACGGCCGTCGTTGAGGTCGTTGATGAGTTCCGAGACCGGATGCGAGTCGCTGTAGTGGTAGCCCTGGGCCAGGGCGAAGCCGAGTTCGGTGAGGACGGCGGCCTGGTATTCGGTTTCCACACCCTCGGCGATGACCTGCAGGTCGAGGGACTTACTCAGCGCGGCGATGACGCTGAGCAGCGGCGGGGCGGGGGAATCGGAGCGGATGGCGGCGACGAAGGACTGGTCGACCTTGAGGATGTCGCTGGGGATGGTGGCCAGGCGGCTCAGCGAGGAGTAGCCGGTGCCGAAGTCGTCGATGGCGATGCGCACGCCACGGTCGCGCAGGGTGTGCAGGTTGGTGATCGCGGTCTGGGATTCGGCGGCGAGTTCGCTCTCGGTCACCTCGAGGACGAGCTGGTCTGCGGGCCAGCCGGTATCGGACAGGATGGTCGCGACCCGCTCGGCGTACTCGGTCTCGGCCAGCTCGAGGCCGGAGACGTTCACATTGAGGGTGAGGTTCAGCGACGCGAAGCTCTCCTGCAGGCGAGCCGCGTCGGCGCAGGCGCGGCGCAGGACCAGCTCGTCGAGGTCGGAGATGAGGTCGTATTCCTCGGCGACTCGGATCAGGCCCTCGGTGGTGACCTCGGGTTGCGCGCTCGACGACCAGCGCAGCAGCGCCTCGACGCCGACCGCCTGGCCGCCGTCCTCGGTGAGGCTGACGATCGGCTGGTAGTGCACGTCGAGCGCACCGCGGTCGATGGCCTCGCGCAGTTCCACGGCTAAGGGGAGCTGACGCGAGGATTCGAGCACCGTGCGATTGCGGCCCGCCTGCTTGGCCCGGTAGAGGCCCACATCGGCGCGGCTGACCAGCAGCGAACCGGATTCGCCCGGCTGCCAGGAGGTGACACCGGCCGAACAGCCCATGGTCACCGCGGCACGCAGTTGTTCGGTGAGCAGGATCGCGGCCTGCTCGGTGGTCCCGGGCAACAGCAGCGCGAACACGTCGCCGCCGAACCGGGCCAGCACCTGGCCGGGGGCGAGCAGGTCCAGCCAGGTATCGGCGACGCGCTGCAGGACGGCGTCGCCCGCGCGGTGACCGAGGTGGTCGTTGATCTTCTGGAAGCGGTCGAGGTCGACGAGGACCAGGGCCATGCCCTGCCCGCCGCGACCGGCCGCATCGATCGCGGGATTGAGCTGCTTCTCGAAACCGCGGCGGTTGAGCAGGCCGGTGAGCACGTCGATATCGGCTTCCGACGCCATCCGGGTGAGGATGCCGACCACCACGCCCGCGCCGAAGGTGACACCGGCCGGGATCAGCCCGGACCACCACGGCAACCCGCGAGCGGGCAACACCAGCAGGCACAGCACCATCGCGAAACCGATGTGCGCGGCGGCTTGGGACCACGCGAAGAACAGGGCCGCGTCGCAGGCGACGAACACGAAGAACGAGGCAAGGGTGATGGCGCCGACCAGGTTGGGGAAGTCGTAGACCGCGATCGCGACGAGCACCGCCGCGGTGGCGAGGTAGGCGTGATGCAGGGCGTGCGGCATACGCGGACCCCACGCGAGCAGCGTGAGCCCGAGCAGCACCGAGATCGCCGCCGCGGTACCGACAACGACGCGATTGCCGTCGTCGCCCGGTGCGACGGCAGTGATCATCAGGCCGAGGACACCGCCGAGGACGTAGAACGCCCCCGTTGTCCTGGCCATAACCTTCGCCGTCGCCAACGCCGATGCCGCCCGCACCCGGGTTCGGGTATCGCCGCGCGCCCCGATTCCTCGCACGAGCACCAGCCTAGATGTTGATCGGTCAGGTTGTTTGCCACATCCACAAATGGACCGCTGGCAAACTCCTAGCTTACGGCTTCAAGATATCGGTGCCCACGAACGGGACCAGCGCCGCGGGCACGCGCACCGAACCGTCGGCCTGCTGATGGTTCTCCAGGATCGCCACGATCCAGCGCGTGGTGGCCAGCGTGCCGTTCAGCGTGGCCGCGACCTGCGCCTTGCCGTTCTCGTCGCGATAGCGCACCGACAGCCTGCGCGCCTGGAAGGTGGTGCAGTTCGAGGTGGAGGAGAGTTCGCGGTAGGTCTGCTGGGTGGGCACCCACGCCTCGCAGTCGAACTTGCGCGCCGCCGAGCTACCCAGATCGCCACCGGCCACGTCGATCACCCGGTAGGGCACCTCGATCGCGGCGAGCATCTCGCGCTCCCACGCCAGCAGCCGCTGATGCTCGGCATCGGCCTGCTCAGGGGTGGTGTAGACGAACATCTCGACCTTGTCGAACTGGTGCACGCGGATGATGCCGCGGGTGTCCTTGCCGTAGCTACCGGCCTCGCGGCGGAAGCACGACGACCAGCCCGCGTACCGCTTCGGGCCCGCGCTCAGGTCGAGGATCTCGTCGGAGTGGTAGCCGGCCAGCGGCACCTCCGAGGTACCGACGAGGTAGAGGTCGTCGTCTTCGAGGTGGTAGACCTCGGCCGCGTGCTGGCCGAGGAAGCCCGTGCCCGCCATGATCTCCGGGCGCACGAGCACCGGCGGGATCATCATGGTGAAGCCGTTGGCGACGGCCTTCTGTGCCGCCAGCTGCAGCAGACCCAGCTGCAGCAGCGCGCCGTAGCCGGTCATGAAGTAGAACCGCGAGCCCGACACCTTCGCGCCGCGCTCCATGTCGATCAGCTGCAGCGACTCACCGAGCTCGAGGTGATCCTTCGGCTCGAAGTCGAAAACCGGTGGGGTGCCGACGGTTTCGAGCACGATGTAGTCGTCCTCGCCGCCCGCGGGCGCGCCGTCCTGCACGACGTTGGAGATCGCGCGCTGCGCGGCGTCCAAGTCGGCATCGGCGGCGTGCTGAGCGAGCTCGGCCTCTTTGACCTTGGCGGACATGTCGGTGGCGGCGGCCAGCAGCGCGGGGCGCTCCTCTTTGCTCGCCTTACCGATCACCTTGCCCATGGCCTTGTGCTCGGCGCGCAGGTTGTCGGCGGTGGCCACAGCGGCCCGGCGCGCGGCGTCGGCCTCGAGCAGGGCGTCGACGAGTGCGGGGTCCTCACCGCGGGTCCGCTGCGAGGCGCGGACGGCTTCCGGGTTCTCGCGCAGGAATCGGAGGTCGATCATGGGAATCAAGCCTAGTTGTTTACGCAACTCTCAATCTTTCGGCCTATGCCAATCGGGCAGCACAGGGGCATAGTTGCGGTGTGAGTACCTCTTTCGACACCGCTGTCATCGATACCGCGCTCGCCGATCTCACCCAAGGGGAAAAGACCTGGGCCGCGACAGACCTGCGTCGCCGCCGCGAACTGCTCGACGAACTGCACGCGCTGACCGCCCGCGACGCCGAGGCTTGGGTCGCCGCTGCCCGCACCATCAAGAAGCTCGACGTCGACAGCCCGCTGCTCGGCGAGGAGTGGATGTCGGGCCCGATGACGATGCTCGCGGGCGCGGCGGCGCTGAGCGAGTCGATGGCCGCGCTCGAGCAGGGCACCAGCCCGCTCGACGGTGTCGAACTCACCACCGCGCCCGGCGGCCGGGTGGCCGTGCCCGCGCTGCCGCACGGCTTCTACGACAAGCTGTTGCTGAGCGGGTTCAGTGCCGATGTGTGGCTCAAGCCCGGTGTCGACGCCGCGACCGCGCGGCGCAAAGCGGGGCTCGCCCAGCTCGAACCCGCCGCGACCAACGGGGTCGGCGCGGTGCTCGGCGCGGGCAACATCATGTCGATCGCGCCGCTGGACACCCTCTACGAGCTCTACGCCAACAACCGCGTCGTCGCGCTCAAGCTCAATCCGATCACCGATCCGCTGCTGCCGGTGTTCCAGGCGATCTTCGCGCCGTTCATCGAGCTCGGTGTGGTACGCATCCTCACCGGTGGGGCCCCCGAGGGCGGCTACCTGGTGAACCATCCGCTGGTCGCGCACGTGCACATGACCGGCGGCGCGCCCACCCACGACGCGATCGTCTGGGGTCCGGGTGCCGACAAGACCGGCGAGCCCATCCTGGACAAGCCGATCACCAGCGAACTCGGCGGTGTGGCGCCGTGCATCGTGATTCCCGGTGACTGGTCGGCCGCCGATCTGAAGTTCCAGGCCGAGCACGTGGCCACCCAGCGCCTGCACAACGGTGGCTACAACTGCGTCGCCGCGCAGACGGTGGTGCTCGCCGCCGACTGGCCGCTCAAGGCGCAGTTCCTCACCGAACTGCGCGCCGCGATCGACACCGCGCCAGCGCGCACCGCCTACTACCCGGGCAGCGACAACCGGGTCGCCGGCGCGCTGGAGAGCTACCCCGACGCCGCTCGCGCCAACGGCCGGTTGCTCGTCGAGAACCTGCCGGCGACGGACACTCCCCTGCTGCGCACCGAGTACTTCTCCCCCGTCCTCGGTGTGGTCGAACTGCCGGGCGCCGGGGCCGAATTCCTCAGCAACGCGGTCGATTTCGCCAATGACGAACTGATGGGCACCCTGGGCGCCAACATCATCGCCGACCCGGCGACCATCACCGAGCTCGGCGCGAAACTCGACACCGCGATCGAGGACCTGCGCTACGGCACCGTCGCCCTCAATGCCTGGACCGGGCTCGCGTTCCTCACGCCGCGCGCCAGCTGGGGTGCCTACCCCGGCCACACCCTCGACGACATCCAGAGCGGCGTCGGCGTCGTACACAACGCCTTCCTCCTCGACGACGTCGAACGCACGGTGGTCCGCGGTCCGTTCCGGCCCGCGCCGCGCTCGATCCTGCGCGGAGAGTTCGCCCTCACCCCGAAGCCGCCGTGGTTCGTCTCGAACAAGACCGGCACCGCCACCGGCCGCAAGCTGACCGATTTCTACGGCGACGGCAAGCTGCGCCGCGTACCCGGCATCTTCGTGTCAGCTCTGCGGGGCTGACCCGAGAGTCCGCAACGGCAAATACACTCGTCGTCGATGTCGAAGAAGCAGAGCAACCAAGCCGAGGGCAATCGAGCCGAAGACCGTGCCGCGCCCAGCCGTGGCGGCGCCCTGCACCTGTCCGCGACGAAACTGCGTTGGGGGCTGCTGATAGGCGCCTTCGGGGCGATCATCGCGGCCATGGTCACCATGGCCGTGACCGGCTTCGACACCGACAAGGTGGAAGCGCATCAGCCCGGTGCCGAACCGGTGGTGCGGGACAAGGAGTTCAGCAGCGCCGCGCAGGGCGACTGCCTGACCTGGTCCAAGCCCGACCGCAGCGACCTGGTGAAGGTGGGCTGCGGCGACAAGCACCTGTTCGAGGTGGCGGGTGTCATCGACCTCAGCGCCTATCCGGGGCGCGAGTTCGCCGAGGGCACCCGCCACCCCGATTCGCTGCGGATGACCGAGTTGCGCGACGAGCACTGCGTCACCGCCGTGCAGAAGTACCTGGGCGGGCGGTTCGATCCGCGCGGCAAGTTCATGGTGAATGTGATGTCGCCGAGCCCGGCCGGTTGGCAGCACGGCGACCGGACCCTGCGCTGCGGTGTCCAGGTGGCGGCCACCACCGCCAGCCCGGCCACCACCGGCTCGCTGGCCGAGAGCGATCAGTCGAAGGTGCACGCCACCGGCACCTGCCTCGGCATCAATCAGAACCTGCCCACCGACCCGGTCGACTGCGCCCAGCCGCACTCGGTGGAGATCGTCGGCACCGTCGACCTCGCCACCAACTTCAGCGGTGGACCGCCGTCGGAAGCCGAGCAGGACAAGTTCGTCGAAGCCGAATGCAACCGGCTCTCCGGCGACTACCTCGGCAGCCCGGACGCGATCCGCAACAAGACGCTGACCCTGTTCTTCGACTATCTGGAGCCCGCCAGCTGGCTCGCGGGCAGCCACAAACTGGACTGCTGGCTCGGAAAAGGCGCCGACCGTGAGGGTTTCGCGCCCATCGTCGGCTCGGCCCGCGGCGAGATCCTGATCGACGGACAGGCTCCGGTGCCCCCGCCGAACTCCGGACGCTCCACGCCGGCCCCGCTGCCGGGCGCCGCGCCGCTGCCGCCGCAGCCCCAGCCGAGGTGACGTTGTCCGAGCGGATGCCGGAGCGGCGTTTCGAAGAGCTGGTGAGCGATGCCCTCGACCAGATTCCGGCGGAACTGTCGGGTGCCATAGACAATGTTGTGGTGCTGGTAGAGCCCCGGAACGACGAGGAACCGTCGCTGCTGGGGCTGTACCACGGGATCGCCCTGACCGAGCGCGACAGCTACTACGCTGGATCGTTGCCGGATACCATCACGATCTACCGAGACGCTATTCTCGACATCTGCAACACCGACGACGAGGTGGTCGAGGAAGTCGCGATCACCGTGATCCATGAAATAGCACACCATTTCGGGATTGACGACGACCGGTTGCATGAGCTGGGATGGGGATAGCGAAACTGGGTGGGGAATCGATGGAACCGAATGACCCGCTCTCGCGTCCTAGTACTCGTAGGGGGAATTCTCGTGGTTCCCGATAGCCGCCACCAGAAGGAGTCGGGTCATGGTTGGACACGTTCTCATCGCACCTGAAATCGTCCTCGCCGCATCCGCGGAGCTGGATCTGCTCGCCGAGCGCCTCGCCATCGCGGCCGGGCTCGCCGGGCCGACCACGCATGTGCTGCCCTCCGGCGCCGAAGAGGTGTCGCTGCTCGCGGCGACCCACTTCAACACCGCGGCGGGCAAGCACGACGGATCGGTCGCCCAGGCGATCCTCGAGCTGCATCACGCCGCCGCGACGCTGCGCTCACAGCTGGCCACGAACATCGGGGAAGACGTGGTCCGGGCGGCGACGATCAACGCCATCCAGGTGTAGTCGCCCGATCCTGTCGACGATCATTTACTCAGGGGAGAAACAAGCATGACCGCAGGGATCACCGGGGTTTTCTGGCTGCCTCGTATGGCCGAAATGAACTCCACCACGCTCAACGCGGGCGCACACGCGATCCCGATCAGCGCCGCCGCCACGTCGTGGGGCACGCTGGCCGCCGCGTGGGGCGACGCCGCCTTCACCATCACGCGCGTGATCGCGGAGGTCGGTGTCGGCCTCCAGGGCGTCAACGGTATCGCCGCGCTCGCCCGTCTTGCCCCGTTCGCGGGCTGGGCCAGCCAGCAGGGCATCGCGGCCGCGGCGATCAGCGGCAAGTGCGCGGCCAACGCCACCGCCTACACCGTCGCCTCGATCGCGATGCCGAGCCTGCCCGAGATCATCGGCACCAACGCCGCGGTGGCCGCTTCGGCCAACCCGCCCGGTGTCGTCTCCGGCGCCTTCGAGGTCGCCGAAGTCGCGCGCCACGCCATGGACATCCGCGCCGCCCTGGTGATGGAGACCTACGAGGCCGCCACTTCGGCCACCGTCGCCGTCCCCAGCGAGTTCACCATGCCGCCGCCGATCGCCAGCGGCGCGGGTTCGGCGTCGGGCGACTTCGGTGGTGGCGATCCGCTGCAGACCGCGGTCGCAGCGGCGCAGGCCTTCGTGTCCAACCCCGGCGTGATCAGCGCGGCCACCCAAGCGGCCAACACCGCCGGTGGCGTGCTCACCAGCGGTGTCAGCACGGTCGGTCAGATCGGCGCGTCCGCGATCTCGGCGGCCACCGCACCCGCGAGTACCGCTGCCGTCGCCCCCGCTATGGCGGGTATCGGTGTCGCCGGTGCCGCTGTCGGTGGCATGGCCACAACCTCGGCCAGTCTCGGTGGCGTCAGCGCGGGTTCGCTGAAGCTGCCAGAGGGCTGGGGCGCGCCCGCCGCGAACGCGGCGGCGAGCGCGCCGGTGTCGGAGGCGGTCGTCAACCGCGCCGATACCGCACCCGTGCGCAACACCGGCACCGGCGCCAACCCGCTGATGGGCAACCGGCAGAAGGGCGAGGAAGACGACGAGCACGATGGCATCGACTACGTGCGCTCCGACGAGTTCACCGACGGTCGTTACGCGGCCGAAGGTGTGATCGGCGCCGACCTCACCGGATCGGCCAAGTGACGGTTCTCGGCTCGGGCAGCGGAGGTTCGCTGCTCGGCGCCGTCGTGCTCTCGCTCGACGACATGCAGTTCCTCCTGGAGAAACTGGAATTCGACGAGATGCCCGTGGTGCTCGACGCCATGGGCCGCTATGACAACGTCACCGCGCACGACGCCGCCATGAACGTGGCAGAGGCCGCCCTGGCCGAACGCGAACTGCTGTTCGGCCAGGTGGTGGCACCCGAGCTCGCCGAACGGCTGCGGGTGCTCTACCGGCCGCAGTGGATCATCGCGCTGCGCTGGGTGGTGGCAGGCCAGGTCAACCGATTCTGTCTGGCGCAGGGCGACGACCGCGCGGTCGTCGCCCTGCGCGGGCCGGAGTCCTACGTCATCGACGACGCGGGTCTCGACCTGCCCGGTGCGGTGCTGCAGGCACTCGGGCCGGTCGAAGCGCTCGAGCTGTACGGAATGAACGCTCCCACCGAACAATTGGCGCCGATCTTCGGCGACACCGGTGACGCGGCCGCTACCGCGAAGCGCCTGAGCAAGGTGGGCAATCCGGCCACCGACGCACAGGCACTGGCCTCGGCGCTGGTGGAGATCCACTCCTACGCCGAGATCGTCGGCGTGGCCTACGGTGACGGCACCCGCGACATCCAGGACAACCACATCGCCGTATTCAACACGCGCGCAGGTCGATTCATCATCACCGCCAGCGTCGCCGACGACGGGGTGAAGTGGTCGTCCATCGCCAGCGGCACCAACGCCCGCCTACGCACCGCGGTAGCCGACCTCATCGAGTCCCTACCAATCCGCACCGAATTCCCTACCGAGGCAGCCACTAAGGCGTAAGCCCGGCCCACCCGCAACCGCCCCAACCAAACGCCCCCACCACCAGCCGCGAACCGTAGGCGCAGCCGAAGCGTTCAGCCCATCGGGTCGTCTGCGGATGGGTCTGCCTTGATGGTGAAGGGTGGGGTGAATTTGCCCCAGCGTAGGCATTCCCAGCCGCCGTCCTCGGTCGGGAGCAGTTCGATGGTTTCGGTGTTGTCGAGGTGGTTGTTCGTGGTGAACGGGGGCGCCACCCCGGCCAGCGCCTTGCCGATGAGTCGCATTGCCGCACCGTGGTTGACGACCACCACGTCACCGTCGGCGTCGTCGGTCAGGAACTCCTCGCGCAGGCCTTCGAGGACGGGCAGGATGCGGGCAAGTACCTCGTGGCCGGATTCGCCGCCGGGGGCGTGGACGTCGAGTTCGCCGAGATGCCAGCCGCGGTAGATCTGCTGGAAGAGGTCGTGTGCTTCCTTGTCGGAGCGGCCGTGCAGGTCGCCGACCTGCACCTCGTAGAGGCCATCGAGCACGTATGCCTTTGTGCCGGTGGCCTCTTCGATGTGGCTCGCAGTCTGGCGGGCGCGTAGCGCGTCCGACGAGACCAGCACCTGGGGTGCGCGCTCCAGGCCGGCGCCGAATGTTTTCGCCTGTGCCACACCACGTTCGGTCAGTGGCAGGCCGGGCAGCGCGGTGTCGAGGATCTTCGCGACATTGCCCTCGGTCTCGCCGTGTCGCACCAGAATCAGTTTCGCGCGGGTAGTCATAGGTCCGCGACCCCCTTTCGCAATTGCGTCAACCATTCTGCCGCAGGTTCGTCCGACGGCGGTGGCGAGCCGAGAGCCGCTGTCGCGGGCCATGATCCGAGGAATCGGATCTGGACGGTGCGGTGCAAGGCTTTCAATGTTTCGGCGACGGCCGGGTCATCGATGTGACCGACACAGTCGAGGTAGAACCGATAGGTGCCCATGCCCGTTCGGGTCGGGCGCGACTCGATGCGGGTGAGATCGACCCCGCGCGTGGCGAATTCGGCGAACGCGCGCATCAGCGATCCGGGCTCGTTGGGCAGTTCGAGCACGACGGAGGTGCGGTCGGCACCGGTGACATGCGGGGCGACGCCCGGCCGGGTGACCAGGACGAAGCGGGTGATGGCCTGGTCGTGGTCGGCCACGCCGTCGGCCAGGGTGGCCAGGCCGAGTCGTTCGCCTGCCAGGGTGGTCGAGACAGCGGCGTCGGCTGTCCCGGCGGCCACGTCTTCGGCGGCGGCGGCGTTGGACGCCGAGGTGAAGGGACGCGCATCGGGCATGTTTCGTGCCACCCACTCCCTGACCTGCGCCGCCGCCACCGGATACGCGGCCAGCGTGCGGACCTCGGCCAGCGAGGTGCCGGGTCGCGCCACGATCGTGAAGGTCACCTCGAGCTCGGTTTCGGCCATGATCTGCAGGCGGGGGCCGATGGCGAGGGAGTCTAGGGTTGCCGGGATCGAGCCCTCCACCGAGCTCTCGATCGGCACGACCGCGCCGTCGACGTGGCCGGTGCGAATCAGGTCCAGCGCCGCGCCTTGGCTCGGCGCGGCGACGCGCTCCACCGGGGCGTCGAAGGCACCCGAGTTCTCGAACTTCGCCAGAGCCATCTCGGTGAAGGTTCCGGATGGTCCGAAATACGCAATAGACGGCACATTGCAACTTTAGCGGCTGGCGTCGGCTGGGTTTCGGACTCGAAGGTTCGGTATGTGACGCGGTGGCGGGATGTGTGGCAGGGACATATCGGGGTTTGGTGGTTCGGGGTTGCGTACAGGGGGTTACCCGGCCCAGGCTGTGGGGTTAGCGATCCAGTACGCGTAGGGCTTCGGTGATTGCCTGTTCGTTGGGGGTTTCTATGGCCAGCAGGACGGTGCGGGTGGCCTCGATGGCGGCGGGCTTCAGTGATTTCAGGAAGGCGAGGTCGGGGGTGGTGAGGGCGGTGGGGATGTCTTCGCCGCAGAGGGCCGCCACGGTGCCTGCGACTACTGCGAGGGCGCGGGGGCCGCTGGTAGTGCTGGCGGTGAAGCCGTGGTCGGCGTGGGCTATGCCGGCCAGGAAGGCGGTCAGGTCGGGGTCGGGGATGTCGACATCGACGGGGGTGGGGGAACTGCCCGCGGGGCGGACCAGGTCGGCTACCAGGCTGCGGCGGGCGGGGGCCGACAGGTTCAGCAGGACGGGTTCGGCGGCGGGGGCGGAATGGTCGTCGCCGTGGTCGTCGTGCGTCATCGGTCCACCGTATCGGCTCGATTCTTCGGGGTGTCCTCTTGCGTGGCGAGCGTTTGTAACTTAGCTTAGGTTTACCTAATCAAACGTTCGCGGAGGTTGTCATGTCGAGCCCCACCACGATCCTCGCGCCGACCACCGCCGAGCGGGTACGCAGTGCGTGCGCTCATGCCGAGACGGCGGTGCTCGCGCTCCCCGGGATCGATCCGGTTCCCACCACGCTGCATCACCTGCGCCGTTGCGGCGATGCGGTGATCGCGGTGCCCGGATCCTCGCTCGCGGCCGCGCTGGCCGCCACGGCCAACGAGACCTCGGCGGTGCTGGAGCTCACCGATCACGCGCCGCTGCCGCTGCGCGAGCCGGTGCGGGCGCTGGTGTGGTTGCGCGGATGGGTGCGACAGGTACCGGAGCAGGCACAGCGCGCGCTCGCCGTCGAAATCGCCAAGGAGTACCCGCATCCGGGGCTGCTCGATGTCGGCCACGGGGTGACGCTGCTGCGGATCGTGGTGAATTCGGCGGTGCTGGCCGACACCGCGGGTGCCGAGTCCGTCGATCACGCCGATCTGCGCGCCGCCACGGCCGACCCGTTCTGCGAGCTGGAAAGCGCCTGGCTGCAACACATGTCCGAGGATCACGCCGATGTCGTCGCCCAGCTGGCGCGCCACCTGCCGACTCGGTTGCGCGGCGGGCTGGTGCATCCGCTCGCCATCGACCGCTATGGGCTCACGCTGCGGGTCGAGAGCAACGACGGCGATCACGACGTCCGGCTACCCTTCCCCACCCCTGCCGATGACATCGAATCGCTGAGCCGGGCGGTTCGTGTCCTGGCCGGTTGCCCGTTCTTGAACGGTTTGCGTCGCATTTGATCTGCGCTCTTGGAGCATGGATCGGGACTGACAGTGCGGTACTGGTAGCTGTGTGCTTGGAGCGCTGGCGCGCTCGAGCGGGGCCCTGGCGGCCCTTTGGGTAGGGACATCCCAGGGTTACCCGGCCCAGGCTGGGTGCACGGGTGTCGACAGGGCGGGCTGACACGATCGAGTGCTTACACTGCGCGGCATGCGTGTCGATTCTCCGGAGGCCCCGCTGAGTGAGCGGGACAGGTTCGGGCTGCGGGTCGAGATCGCGGTCGTGCTGCTCGTGACCTTCGGGTTGAGTGGGATCAGCGCCGGTCTGTCGCTGCTCGACTCGGCGTTGTCGCCGGGTGGGGTCGGGGGACGGACGGTGGCGTTGAACGCGTCGCGGTCGAACAACTCGTTCCTGGATCTGCTGTTCCAGCTCGTCGGGGTGACGCGGCTGATGGCGTGGGCGGCGCTGGGGCTCTATCTGTTGTGGCGCAGTGGAATCGGGCCGCGCCTGATCGGGCTGGCGCGGATCAGGCGCGGCGATATCGTGGCGGGGCTGGTGCTGGCGGCGGTGATCGGGTTGCCGGGACTCGCGCTGTATCTGGTGGCGCACGCGATGGGCGTGAGCGTGACGATTGTGCCGAGTTCGCTGTCGGAGCACTGGTGGCGGCTGCCGGTGCTGATCCTGTCGGCGTGTGCGAATTCCGTCGCCGAGGAAGTGCTGGTGGTCGGCTATCTGCTCACCCGGCTGCGCAGGCTCGGCTGGTCGGAGAACTCGTCGCTGGCCGCGTCGGCGCTGTTGCGCGGCAGTTACCACCTGTACCAGGGGATCGGCGGCGGGCTGGGCAATCTGGTGATGGGTCTGATCTTCGGGCGCTATTGGCAGCGCACCAACCGGCTGTGGCCGCTGATCCTGGCCCACGCGACGATCGACGCGGTCGCCTACCTCGGCTACAACGTGCTGCGGGGGCGCGTCGGCTGGTTGCCGTGATCGCTACTCCGGACATGGTCAGCGGCGTGGGCAGGCCGCCGGTCAACCGGGGTTTCCAGCGTCGTACCGGCGCGCCCGGTCACTGATGTGGACGGCGTGTCGCGGCGAGTTTCACCACATCACCGCGTTTCGCGATAACAGTGACCCTCGCGCGGGGTATCCCAGTAGTGACCGCGCGCGCAGAACCCGCCCGCGCCCCCGACGATCAGTAGAGTTTGACGGTGATGAACGGCGACGACCCCCGCGAGGACCCCCGTAGACGCCGGGTGCCGCCGACCTCCGGCCGCCCAGGCGGTCCCGCCGTGCCCCCACAAGGTCGTCCTGTGCCGCCGCAGGGTCGCGCGATGCCCCCGGATCCGCGCTATGGCCGGCCGCCTGGCCACGATCGGCGCCAGAATCCCGAGGACGGGCCGACTGTCCGCTACAACCCGGCGCCTCGGCGCGGTGCCTCGCACGTCGAACCCACCCAGGTGCTGCACCGCGGCAACTCCGGCGACCAGCCGCTGGCGTATTCGCAGATGCCACACGAGCGGGTCGAACCCCGGCGCCAACAACCCCCACGCCGTGAACAGCCGGTTCCCCGTCGCGACCAGGTCCGGCACGCCCCGACGCAACGTCCGGTCCCCCATCACGACGGTCTCCCGCCGCGCCGCACGCCCCCGCCGCCCGGCGGCAGACAGGCGCAGCCACCGAAACGCAGGCGCAGACGTCATCCGTTCCGGTGGTTCATGGTGATCGTCGTGCTGTTGATCGCCGGTCTGATCGCCGCGGTCGTGCACCTGGACAACTCGTTGACCCGCATCACCGCGCTCCCGTCCTACAGCGACCGCGTGAGCAATACCCCCGGCACCAACTGGCTGCTGGTCGGCTCCGACGGTCGCGGTGACCTCTCGACCGAGCAGGAACAGGAACTCGCGACCGGCGGCGACACCGGACCCGAGCGCACCGACACGATCATGATGGTGCACATCCCGTCCTCCGGCCCGACCACGATGGTCAGCCTGCCGCGCGACTCCTACGTGAGCATTCCCGGCCATGGCAAGGACAAGCTCAACGCGTCGTTCGCGCTGGGCGGCGCGCCGTTGCTGGTCCAGACGGTGGAGGTCGCAACGGGCGTGCGGATCGATCATTACGCCCAGATCGGGTTCGGTGGTTTCGCGAGCGTGGTCGACGCGATCGGCGGGATCGAGATGTGCCTGGACGAGCCGATCGTCGACCCGCTGGCCGGGCTCGACCTGGCCGCGGGCTGTCAGAAACTGTCCGGCCCGCAGGCCCTCGGATTCGTGCGCACCCGCGCGACCCCGACCGCCGATGTCGACCGGATGAACCGCCAGCGGATGTTCATGGCCGCGCTGCTGAAGAAGGCGACGGGCGCGGGCACCCTCGCGAATCCGTTCGCCCTGTGGCCCATGGCAACCGGGGTCGCGGGGTCGCTGAAGGTCGACGACGGTGACCACATCTGGAACCTGGCCGCACTCGGCTGGGCGATGCGCGGTGACACCGTCACCACCAGCGTGCCGATCGGCGGATT
Organism: Nocardia sp. FBN12; assembly: GCF_054031145.1. Classification (NCBI taxonomy): domain Bacteria; kingdom Bacillati; phylum Actinomycetota; class Actinomycetes; order Mycobacteriales; family Nocardiaceae; genus Nocardia; species Nocardia sp. FBN12. The sequence continues at coordinate 6,101,664 of NZ_CM132926.1, read as the reverse complement.
CGACGACACCGACGTGGGCAACGTGTTGCTCTGGGACAAGGCGAAGGCCTCTGGTTTCTTCGAGGCGCTCGCGACCGATCAGCAGATTCCGGAGGAGCTGCTCACGCGGTAACGTCGATGGCATGTCCGAGAACCTGTCGTTCGCCGAAATGCTTCGTGACCAGGTCAGAGCGGGTCTGACCGCGGCCCATCAATATCTTGCCGCCGCCGTCTATTTCGACGCGCAGGACTTACCCGAGCTGGCCGCGCAGACCTACGCGCGCTCGACGGCCAATCATGGACACGCCATGCGCATGGTGCAGTACCTGCTCGACCGCGATGTGCCGATCTCGATCGGCCGGCTCGACGAAGTGCGCTCGGAATTCGATTCCCCACGCGCCGCGATCGCCTTTCTGCTCGACCGGGAACGGGTCACCACCGGGCAGATCAGTGGTCTCGCCGCGGCCGCGCGTGAGACAAATGATTTCCTCGGCGAACAATTCATGCAATGGTTCCTCGGCGAACAGGTCGACGATGTCGCGGGAATGACCACCCTGCTGACCGTGCTCGATCGTCAGGACAACCTGTTCGACGTCGAGGAATTCATCCGTCGTGAACTGCGCGGCACGGTGCGCGTCGATACCACCGCACCCCGAATGGCAGGCGCGAGTTAGGAAATACTTGGTTAGGGAATACTGTCCTCAATAAGGCTGCACTTGGATGACAACCCCCTATGACCAGCATTAATGTTGCCGTCATGTCGATTCATCCGGAAGCCCCGCGTAGCAAGTTCCACACTCTGCTCCAAGACCAGATCCGGCATGAGTTCAACGCCGAGCACCAGTACATCGCGATCGCGGTGTGGTTCGACAACAACGACTTGCCGCAGCTCGCCAAGCGCTTCTACGCCCAGTCGGTGGAAGAGCGAAATCACGCGATGATGATCGTGCAGTATTTCGTCGACCGCGACATCTCCGTGGAGATCTCGGGCATCGATGCGGCGAAGTCGAAGTTCGAGACCGCCCGTGAGCCGATCGAACTGGCGCTGGCCCAGGAGAAGACGGTCACCGATCAGATCGTCCAGCTGGCCAGCACCGCCCGTGAAGAGGGCGATTACCTCGGCGAGCAGTTCATGCAGTGGTTCCTGAAGGAGCAGGTCGAGGAAGTGGCGCACATGACCACGCTGCTCAATATCGCCGATCGCGCCGGGTCGAACCTGTTCGACCTGGAGGCGTTCATGTGGCGTGAGCTGAGCACCCCGAAGGACGCCTCCGGCGCACCCTCGGTCGCCGGCGGCAGCGTCTAGTTCGAACGCGGAAGGATTCGGCTCGCGGCAGCGAGCCGAATCCTTTCTGCGCGTTTACCAGCCGGAGCCGGAGCCACCCGAGCCGGTGTTGGCCAGCACGGTGCCGATCAAGATCTGGGCGAGACCGGCGATAGATCCTAGAAATTCCACGATGCCTCTTACTTTCGTCATCACCGATTGGTCGGCTGAGCTGTGAACCTAGCCGACCAGATCTGTGAAAGAGACATGTTTCATTAAGTTCAGCGCAGGGTGACCTGACGCGAACGCAGACCATCGCGCGAACGGCGCTCTTCGGTGGTCATCGGCGCGTCCGACGCCAGCGCTTCGGCCAGGCGGGCACCGAACTCCCGTGCGGGAGCTTCCCATTCGGCCGGATGCCGCTCGGGATCGAGATCGAACACCGGCACCAGCAGGCCGTGCGTGCGGAACGAACCAGCGAACCGCGAACCCTCGCCCAGGTGCAGGCCACCGGTGGCGTGCACGCGAGCCAGCGCCAGCATCAGCGCGTCCTCGTCCTCGGGACGCACCCAGCGCACGTGCGCCTTCTCGCCCGCGTCGACCCACCAGGCCGCGCCGACGGAATCCGGGCCGAGGTCCAGCCGCGCCGACGGCATGATGGCCTGCTTGGCCTGCTCGATCGTCGCCGCCACCTGCGGATCCGGCGTGACACCCTCGGGCACCCACCAGTCGAAGTCCTGGTGCACGGTGAGCTCGAGGTCGGCACCGGGATCGATCACGTCGGCCAGGCGCGGACCACCGTCGACGGCGTCGGCGGAGTTCAGCGACTCGCCTGCCTCGGCCGACTGGGTCCACAGGATCGCCGCCGCGATATCGGCCGACGGGTCCTCGCCGCGGAACTGCATCTGCGTGCCGACGAAGCCGACCGGCTCGTCGCCCGCGCGCACCAGCGCGGCCACCGCACCGGGTAGCACCGTCGCCAGGGTGACCTCACGCTGCGCGGCCACACCGGACGCGAGCTTCAAGGTCGCGGTCGCCGACGGCACGAACTCCCGCAGCGCCACCAGATCACATTCGGCGGCAAGCCCCTCGAACGGCCGTGACACGGCCGCGGATGCCTGCTCCTGCGCCGCACGCCGCTGCGCGAGACGCTGAGCCCGATTACTGTCGGGCTTCGGACTGTTCCGCTTGCTTTTACCCACGGGTGGAGTTTATGGCCGAGCAGCGGATTCGCTCACCGCGCCCCCTGCCCAGGCCGCGTCCGGTCAGACTCCGGCGAGTAGAGCTTTGGTGCGACCGGGGTGGTTGGTCGCGACCCAGCTGACGCCGAGGTCGGCGCACAACGTCACGTCTTCGGGATCGTCAACGGTCCAGCAGTAGGTGGCCCGGCCCGCCGCGGCGGCCTTGTCGACCAGTTCGGGATGCTCGCGCAGGGTTTTCACCGACGGGCCCACCGCCGTCGCGCCGACCGTGGTGGCCGCGCCCCCGCCGAGGAATCGCGACGATTCGCCCAGCAGCACCGTCGGCAGCAGCGGCGCGGCACGGCGGATCCGCCAGACCGCGGTCGCGGCGAACGACATCACCACCGCACGGGAATGGTCGGCCGACGCGGGCGTGGCGATGCCGAAACGCTGGAGTTCGGCGAGCACCTTGTTCTCCACCAGGGCGCCGTAGCGCACCGGGTGCTTGGTCTCGATGAACAGCTTGGTCGGGCGGGTGCGCCAGTCGAGGACCAGGCCGATCAGATCACTGAGCGCGAGCACGCCCTGTGGCTGTTCCTCGGTGCCGAAGTTCATGTCGCGCAACTCGTCCAGCGTGAGTTCGCTGACCAGCCCGGTGGCATCGGCGGTGCGGTCGACGGTGCGATCGTGCACGCAGACCAGGTGACCGTCGCGGGTGAGCCGGACGTCGCATTCGACACCGTCGGCGCCCTCCTGCAGGGCTAGCTCGTACGCGGCGAGGGTGTGCTCGGGCTTCGCCGCGGACGCGCCGCGATGCGCCACCACGAAGGGTGGGCGATTGCTCTGGCTCACTTGGCCACGACCTCCTCCTGCGTATTCTCGCCTGTCCGGACAGAATCCGCGCGTTCGACCTCATCGTGCCCGGCGTTGTCGCGCACCGCGACGGCGCCCGGCTCGACCGGCGCGATAACGACCTCGGCGGGATCGGCCGCCATCACCCAGCGATGCGCCGACCTGACCTCGCCACGCAGGTCACGGCCTTCCAGCGTGCGCACCATCCACAGCGTGAGCACCGCGAAGCCGGCCGCGCACAGGTTGGTGAAACCGGTGAACGAGACGCCGTCGGCCTCGGCCTGCAGGGTCGACGCGTCGCGCCACAGCGTCGCCGCGAGCAACAGCAGTCCGCTGAACACCCAAGCGGCCCACCAGATCCGCACCGCCCGCCGCGAACGCGGATCAGGGTCGCCGCCGAGTAGTTCGATGAGGAAAACGCCCGGCCAGATCAGATTCACGCCCGGCACAAGGCAGCCCGCGATCAGCGACCACCGCCTGCGCGGATCGCGCTTGCCGTAGGCCGTGAACACGATCGTGCGCGCTTCGATCAGCCAGGCGACCAGCGATACGGCCGCCACCAGCGCACAGATCGGCGCGATGACGCCGAACACCAGCACCGTCGCGTCGGAGATCGACAGCAGCCAGCCGGGGATGAGCCGGGCGCGGTTCTGCAACAGGATCAGGTAGCGGCCGTATTCGGCGAGGCCGGCGAGCAGGAACGCGATCGTGGTGGCGACCAGCAGCCGGTCGCGGCGGGCGGCGAGGCCGCGCAGCGGGCGCTCCGGCGCGGGGGACGCCGACGGCGGCGGATCGAGCAGACCCCAGCGCGGGGTCTCGGTGTAGCGCGGAGTGGGCCCGAGGGGGGCCGGGGTGGTCGCGCCCGCCTTACGGGTGCGATGGTCGGGTCGGCGCGCGACCCAGCGGTAGTTGCGCTGGGCGGGCGGCGCGTCGACCTTGCCGGGCGAGAGCAGCACCCCTCGGCAGCGCGGGCACCAGTGCATCGGCGCGCCCTGCACGGCCCACCGCGCACCACAGCGTGCACATGGTTGCACCACCGAACTCACCCGCGCACCCCGCTTCCGGACTAGTAGATCTTGGCTTCGTGGTCGCCGTCGGCGACCACCGGGCGGCCGGTCTGCTGCCAGGCCACCATGCCCCCCGCGACGTTGACCGCTTCGTACCCGATGTGGGCCAGATACCGGACGACCTCGATGGACCGGCCACCCTGCCTGCACACGATGTAGAGCTCGGCGTCGATATCGAGCTCGTCGAGGCGGGCGGGCACGTCGACCATCGGGATGTGGATCGCGCCCGGCGCGTGCCCGAGGTTCCATTCGTCGGGTTCGCGCACGTCGAGCAGCTGCGCGCCCGGCGCCGGGTCCGCGTCGTCGAACGCGGCGGGTACCGCACCCACCGGCACGGTGGGGACATCGGAGCTCGTCACGCCTCGATCCTGCCATGCCACGCGCATCGCCGGGCGAGCCTGTGCGAGGACGAGGTGTCGCGCGGGCCTCAGCTATCGGTCAGCACACAGTCAACGGGAACCGGCTGCCGACGACGCCGACAGCCGGGTGGAACCAGCCGGGAACGACCGATCCGGGACTCCCCTCCATGTCATCCCGGAGCGGTCGTTCGCCGCTGACGTCGGGATTCGTGGAGCGTGTTTGTCCCGACATCTACTTGGACGCAAGCGGGACCGATTCGGTTCCATAAAAACGAGAACACTAGAGAAAATCTTAAATCCTGGGATCTGGGCGGCCAGATCGGTAGCCTGGGCGCATGAACGTGAGCAGGGGGCTACTCGACAGTTTCGACATCAACGGCTTGAATACCGCTTTGTCCGAATCCACGTGTCTAGGGGTAGAAGTGGATGCCGCGGCGGGACGGCTGCAACTCGCTCTCGAGGTGCTGACGTTACCCACGGATGGACCCGCGCCGATCGACGCGAAAGTTCTGCTCACCTTTACCGGAGTCACCCGCGTCGCGGCCTCCCTGCGCATCCAGCGCTGGGACGACGTCGACGCCCGCGTGCTCCCGCTGAGCCTCGACCAGCTCGACGAGGCCATCGAGAGCTTCGGCGGCGGCGGGCTGCACGGGTGGGAGTTCATCGATCTCGACGACAGTGGCTGGACGCTGTGGAGCGAGTTGCTCAGCTTCGACACTGTGCTCGATCAGCGCATCGCCGCCCACGTCATCGAGTTCTCCCAGGAGGAGGGCATCGACCCGCGCGAACTCGATGTGCGCGTGTGGTTCGACAAGATCTCGGTCACCGACACCGCGGGGCGCGAGATTCCGATGAACGAGTTCATCGAGGGTGGGCAGCGCTGGTGGGACGCGCACGCCACCGGAGACGCGCGGGCCAGCAAGGCCGACATCGCACCGCCGCTGTAGTTTTGGAGCGCTGGCGCGCTCGAGCGGGGCCCTTCGGGCCCCTGATCTTCCCTCCCTCCGGGCACTCCTTCGTCGCACCCTCCACTCAGTCCAGATCAGGGCGGGCCCCTTCGGGCGAGACCTACAGGGAATGCGGGGGCAAGGTGCGCGGGTTGCACGGGGCGGGTGTACGAATGATGGTTGGTGTTGTCGTCCGAACTGGGCGCGCACAGCCCGACACACGGAAAGGGACATCGTGGCCGTCTACACGCTGCCAGAACTGGATTACGACTTCGGCGCACTGGAGCCGCACATCTCCGGTGAGATCAACGAGATCCACTACACCAAGCACCACGCCGCCTACGTCGCAGGCGCGAACAAGGCACTCGAGCAGCTCGAGGAAGCCCGTGAGTCCGGCGACCTGGCTGCCATTCTCCTGCTGGAGAAGAACCTGGCCTTCCACCTCGGTGGCCACTACAACCACTCGGTGTGGTGGAAGAACCTCTCCCCCAACGGTGGCGACCAGCCGGACGGCGACCTGGCCGCGGCCATCGCCGACCAGTTCGGCTCGTTCGACAAGTTCCGCGCGCAGTTCACCGCTGCCGCGAACGGCCTGCAGGGCTCCGGCTGGGCCGTCCTGGGTTACGACACCCTCGGCCAGAAGCTGCTGACCTTCCAGCTGTACGACCAGCAGGCCAACGTGCCGACCGGCATCATCCCGCTGCTGCAGGTCGACATGTGGGAGCACGCCTTCTACCTGCAGTACAAGAACGTCAAGGCCGATTACGTGACCGCGTTCTGGAACGTCGTCAACTGGGCTGACGTGCAGGACCGCTTCGCCCGGGCCGTCGGCCAGGGCAAGGGCCTCATCTTCGGGTGAGTTAAGCCTTTCAACGGGCCCGCATGCGATTTTCGCGTGCGGGCCCGTTGTCGTTTTGCCCGATTAGCACTCATTGGTACTTGTGTGCCAGATGGGTATAGGGCTATTCCTGTGGTACGGGCATAGTCGCCCCCGGTAGTTCGGGAGGCCATCATGAATACACAGGGTCCGATCGGGATCACGCCATTTCAGGCACGTGGACGACTGAGCGGGTTCGTGGTGTCGGGGCGGTGGCCGGACACCACCAAGGAATGGGCACAGGTGCTGGTGCTGGCCGTGCGGGTGGCGTCGATGCCGGGCCTGCTGGTGACCACCACGGTGTTCGGGGTGCGCGAGGAGCTGCCCGACGACCCGGAACCGGGCACGGTGGGGCTGGTGATGGCGGAGGGGCCGGTGCTCGGGGACGAGGCGATCGAACCCGGCCGGTTCGCCGCGCACACCCCGCCCGCGCTGCTGATGCTGCATCCGCCGTCGGAGACGCGCCCCTCACTGCCCGAATGCGCGGGCGCGGCCTCGGGCTGCGTGCTGCTGCCCGGCGTACCACACCTCGGCCTGGAACATCGCGCGGCGTGGGCCGAGGCCGAACTCGACGGCACGATCACCTCGCTGGTGAGCCGCGTCGGGATGGATCTGATCAGCGATCCCGATACTGCCGTGCTAGCAATGCTGCTGGCCGCCTGAGTATTTCGTCGACGACGGTCCGGCGAATGCTCGGCAACGGGTCTGCGTGGTGCTGAAATCAGGGAAACCCAACAATCACCACCGCACACCCAAACTTATTGTGCCCATTGCGATTTGGATTACCAGGACTTGGCATACCGGGAGCTACCGGGCTACAGTGGGAAACAGCGAAGGGGAGTAGCCCGCAATCGCGCAGTCGACATACTGATCGCCGCCGTACGGCGCGGTCCGGCTGCGTGAACCGGTAACCACCGGTGGGCGAGACCTTCGGCCACGAACCGATCCGTCGACCGGTGTGGCTGAAGGCGGCTTGCGACATTCGAAAGCACGGTCTCTCAGCCACAGGCCGGAGTATTTCCTGGGAGCTGACTTCATGATCGCCACGATCGTATTGAGCTTCGGCGTGCTCTTCCTCGCCGAACTCGGCGACAAATCGCAACTCATGGCGCTGACCTTCTCGCTTCGCTACCGCTGGTGGGTGGTCCTGGCCGGCATCAGCGTGGCCAGCGTCGCCGTGAACCTCATCGCCGCGGGCGTCGGCCATTTCCTCGGCACCGCCCTGCCCGCGAACGCCATCGCCGTCGTCACCGCACTCACCCTGCTGGTAGTCGGCCTCTGGACCCTGCGCGACGCGCTGACCAGCGATAACAATGCCGAACAAGCTCCCGAGCCGCCGAGTACCCGCAACGCCTTCCTCGTCGTCATCTCCGCGTTCACCCTCGCCGAACTCGGCGACCGCACCATGTTCGCCGCCGCCGCCCTCGCCTCCAGCAACAACTGGCTGGCCGTGTGGATCGGCTCGGTCGCCGGCATGGTCGCCGCGGGCGCCCTGGCGATCCTGGTCGGCAAGATCGCGGGCAAGCACCTGCCCGAACGTGGCATCGCCATCGCCTCCGGCCTGCTGTTCCTGTTCTTCGCGGGCAAGACCGTCCTCGACGCCTTCGTGCCCTCGCTGGGTGGTTGGGGTTCGGTGGCGACCGCCCTGATCGCCCCTGCGGTGCTCGGCGTCGGCGTCCTGGTGTGGCGCAAGCGCAGGCAGTCCGCCGTGCGCACCGAGCTCACCGACATCGCGAGCTGAATTCGCGAAGGTGGGCCATCCAGTTTCGGGGCTCAGCCGGAAAAGCTAGGCGAAGGCGTTGCCGTAGAGGGTGCCTGAGCGGCTGGCCAGCGCGATCAGCTGGTCTTTGATGCCGCGCAGGCTTTCCGGGTCGTCGGCGGCGATGCGGCCGGTGACCATGGCGCCGATGGCGGCGGCCAGGGTCGCGCAGGCGAAGCGCTGGTCGTCGGATTCGGCGCCGAGCATGGCGGCCACCACCTCGACGAAACGATGCTGCAAGGCCATTCGCGCCTCGATGGCCGACGGGCCGACCGCGTAGACCTCCACCAGGAACAGGCGGGCCGAGGCGGGGTCGTCGATCATATGGTCGAAGTAGACGGTGAGGATGCGGTCCATTCTGGTGAGCGCGTCGGTGTCGGCGCACTCGGCGATCACGGTCTGGAGCTTTTCGGCCAGCACGCTCGACACCCGGTCGAAGGCCGCGTTGAAGCAGTCCTCCTTGGAGCGGAACAGCTCGTAGAAGGTTTCCCGTGAAACCCCGGCCCGCTTGAGAACGGCCGCGACCGGCGTGCCGACGTAGCCGCCGACGGTCATCGCCTCACCCATCGCGACGAGAATGCGTTCCCGTTGCGAGGCGACGACTTCTTCGCGCGAGAGATGGTGCCGTCCACGCGGAAGTTGCTGCCGCAGGGTCGAATCGCTCATGCTTGCCGTTCCATTCTGCGGGGTCGGGCGGGCTGATCGGTGGTGAACGGGACGTCCTCGGTGCGGGCGATGTCGATGGCGCGGGCCAGGCGGTCGCCCTGCACCCGTTGCACGACCAGTTGAGCGAGCAGCCGGAACGGCCGCACCAACGCGACCCACCACGGCGAGACAACGGTCTTGCGTCGTCGCGCGATGGCTCGTTCCAGCGCTTCGACCGCGGGTCCGATCGGTGAGATCCCGGTCAGGCTGGTGTCCCCCAGCACGGTGTGCGCGGCGGCCGTACCGAATCCGCGCACCGTCATGTCGGTGTCGATGCCGGCGAAATAGCTGACGCCCACCTTGGCTCCGGTCGAGCGCAGTTCCGCGCGCAGCGTGGCGCCGAGCGAGGCCACCGCCGCCGCCGAGGCGCTGTAAGCCCCGCCGAGCGGCAGCTGCACGGCTGTGGAGATCGACGACATCATCAGCACATACCCACCCGGATGCGAAAGATGCGCCCCCGCCGCCGACACTGTGTACGCGACCCCGAGCACGTTCACCGCGAGGGTCTCCTCTAGCACCGACAGATCCCCGCCGATCATCGCCATCTGCTTGGCGACCCCCGCGTTGGCCACCAGCACATCGAGCCCGCCGAGTTCGCCGACCAACGCCTCGACCACCCGTTCGACCTGTCCCCGATCGGCCACATCGCAATACCGCCACGGCACATCACCGCATTCGGCGGCCACCTCGGCCAGCAGTTCGGGTTCCAGCCCGAGCAGCGCGACATGGGCCCCGCGGGCGGCCAACCTACGAGCGAGCGCGGCACCGATCCCGCGAGCGGCCCCGGTGATCAGGACCTTACGTCCGGCCACCGAAGGACCGGCGAACGATCTCATGACGGCACGCTACCACCGGTAAACACCGGTGTTCACGACGATTTCCGCACACCTCCGGATGGGTGTTCCAGAGCACACCGGCGACGGGTTAGGGTGCCTTGTTGGCAAGCGGCACAATAAGCCGCGTATCACCTACAGATTGGACCGTCGTGGAGATTTCGGGTTCCGCCGCCATTGTCACCGGAGGGGCCTCCGGCCTCGGTGCCGCCACCGCCAAGCGCCTGGCCGATGCGGGCGCCACAGTCTTCGGACTTGACGTTCCCGCGTCCATCGAGCGCGCGGGCGACAACGTCCCCGCCGGCGTCACCCTGATCGCGGCCGACGTGACCAGTGGCGACGAGGTCGCCGCCGCGATCGCCCAGGTCACCGAGGGCCCGGCGCCGCTGCGCATCGTGGTCAACTGTGCCGGTGTCGGCTGGGCGGGGCGCATCCTGTCCAAGAACGGCCCGCACGATCTGGAGCTGTTCCGCACCGTCATCACCGTGAACCTGCTCGGCACGTTCAACGTGATGCGCCTGGCCGCCGATGCCATCGCCAAGACCGAGCCGGTCGACGAGTTCGGCCAGCGTGGCGTGGTCGTCAACACCGCCTCGGTCGCGGCCTTCGAAGGCCAGATCGGCCAGATCGCCTACTCCGCGTCCAAGGGTGGTGTCCACGGCATGACCGTGCCTGCGGCCCGTGACCTCGCCCAGTTCGGCATCCGCGTCAACACCATCGCCCCCGGCATCATCGACACCCCGATGCTGGCCGGCGTCACCCCCGAATACCGCGCCGGCCTCGAAGCAGGCGTCCCGTTCCCCTCCCGCCTCGGCCGCCCCGACGAGTACGCCCAGCTCGTGGAGTACATCGCGTCGCACGACTACCTCAACGGCGAGACCATTCGCATGGACGGCGCCCTGCGCATGGCCCCGCGCTAGAGGTCGGCTGTTCAACGGCGCCTCGCTCACCGAGCGGGGCGCCGTTCGCCTTTCGTGGGGCACACCCGCATACTGCTCACCCCGAGGAGACCGGCTGGCTACACGGGCCGGGTGAAGGTGATCAGGGATCTGCCTGGGCCGTTGTAGTTGGGGATGGGGCCGGTGACGGTGAAGCCGAGGCTGCGGTGGAAGTCGATCGAGGTGTAGTTGGCGGGGGAAGTTATGGCGGTGACGGTGGTGCGGTTGTCGGAGCGGGCGATGGTGAAGAACGCTTCGTAGAGGGTTCTGCCCAGGCCGGCTTTACGGGCATCCGGGCGGACGGCGACGAAGTGGATATAGGCGGTGTAGGGGTCGGACGGCGAGCCGAAACCCACCAGGAAACCGGAGATTCCGTTGTCGTCGGAGGCGATCAGGCTGGTCCGGTGGAAGTGGTCGAGGAACATGCGTGGGAGGTTGTGGACCGCGGCCCTGCCCCACCAGTTGTCGACTACGCCGATGATCTTGTCGTAGTCGTCGGGTCTCGCCCGACGAATCTTGTGCCCCACCATCACTCAATGGTGGACCTGATGTGAGTTGTCAGCACCAGAATTGCTGGTGAACAAAACTGCCCGCTGCCGGAATCGGCAGCGGGCAGTCTCTGGAACTTCTAGCTCAGACCGTGCGGGTCAGGCGCTCGGTGAGGAGCTGGGCGAAGCGGGCGGGATCCTTGAGTTCGCCGCCCTCGGCGAGAACCGCTGTGCCGTAGAGCAGCTCGGCGGTTTCGGCGAGCTCGGGAACCTTGCCTTCGTCGGCATCGGACTTGCGGGCGTCGTAGGCGTCGCGCAGACCCGTCACCAGGGGGTGGGTCGGGTTGAGCTCGAGGATGCGCTTGGACTCCGGCAGGGCCTGGCCCGAGGCGCGGTACATGCGCTCGAGCATCGGGGTGAAGTCGTAGACGTCGCCGACCAGGCAGGCGGGTGAGGTGGTGAGGCGGTTGGTGAGGCGGACTTCCTTGGCGACGTCGCCGAGAGTGCCACCCAGCCAGCCCAGCAGGTCGCCGAAGTCCTTGTCCTGCTGTTCGCGCAGGGCTTCGGTTTCCTTCTTCTCGTCCTCGGTTTCCAGGTCGACCTCGCCCTTGGCGATGGACTGGAACGTCTTGCCCTGGAATTCCGGAACCGAACCGACCCACATCTCGTCGACCGGATCGGTGAGGATCAGCACCTCGCGCCCCTTGGCCGTGAAGGCCTCCAGGTGCGGCGAATTCTCCACCTGCGCACGGCTTTCGCCGGTCATGTAGTAGATCGACTCCTGGCCGTCCTTCATCCGCTCCACGTACTGGGCGAGCGTGGTGAGCTCGGACTCCGACGCGGTGGACGCGAAAGACGAGACGGTGAGCAGGGTTTCGCGGTTGTCGGTGTCGGAGAGCAAGCCCTCCTTGAGGACTCGGCCGAACTGGGCCCAGAACGTCTGGTACCTGGTCTGATCCTCGGCGCCCTGCATGTCCTTGACCGTGGACAGCACCTTCTTCACCAGGCGCTTGCGGATCATCTGGATCTGGCGGTCCTGCTGCAGGATCTCGCGCGAGACATTGAGCGAGAGGTCCTGCGCGTCGACCACGCCCTTGACGAAGCGCAGGTACTCCGGCATCAGCTCTTCGCAGTTGTCCATGATGAATACGCGACGCACGTAGAGCTGCACACCGCGCTTGTGCTCACGGGTGAACAGGTCGAACGGCGCGATCGACGGGATGAACAGCAGCGCTTGGTATTCGAAGGTGCCTTCGGCCTTCATCGGGATGATCTCGAGCGGCTCGTCCCAGGCGTGGCTGACGTGGTGGTAGAACTCCTTGTACTCCTCGTCGGTCACCTCGCCGCGCGGCCGCGTCCACAACGCCTTCTGCGAGTTGAGGATCTGGTCCTCGACGATGGTCTTGTCGACCTTGTCCTCGCCCTCCCCCTCGGTCACCGTGCGCTCGACCTGCATCCGGATCGGCCAGGCGATGAAGTCGGAGTACTTGCGGACGATCTCGCGCAGCTTCCATTCCTGCGTGTAATCGAAGAGGTGATCGTCTTCGTCGGCCGGCTTGAGCTCGAGGGTCACCGACGTGCCCTGCGGTGCGTCGGCGACGGTGTCGATCTCATAGGTCGAGCTCCCCGCGGCGGCGCTCCAGCGGGTGCCTTCGGCCTCGTCCGCCTTGCGGGTGGTGAGGACGACCCGGTCGGCGACCATGAAGGTGGAGTAGAAGCCGATGCCGAACTGGCCGATCAGCTCCTCGGCGGCGGCGTCGGACTTGGCCTCGGTCAGCTTGCGGCGCAGGTCGGCGGTGCCGGATTTGGCGAGGGTGCCGATCAGGTCGATCACTTCGGCGCGGGACATGCCGATGCCGTTGTCGCGGACGGTCAGGACACGCTTGTCCTGGTCGACCTCCAGCTCGATGTGCAGGTCGGAGGTGTCGGCGGCCAGGTCTTTGTCCTGGTAGGCGGCAAGCTTGAGCTTGTCGAGTGCGTCGGAAGCGTTCGAGATCAGCTCTCGCAGGAAGGTGTCTTTGTTGGAGTAGACCGAGTGGATCATCAGCTCGAGGAGCTGGTGGGTTTCGGCCTGGAACTCGAGGGTTTCGACGTGCTGCTCAGTCACGCCCCCGATGGTATTACCGCCCGAAATCCGCCAGTGAGGGCACCTCGGCTACAGCCCGCTTCGACATCCAATCGCGCAGCACCTGGGTGGCGCGGACATCGTCTTCGTTGTAGACGAACAGGCGGGTGCGCTGGGACAGGTCGATGTCGTCGTCGTAGCCGACCGCGCGGCGGTACCAGCCCATCGACGCCTCGCCACCGGCTTCCGGATCACGCCAGCCGAATCCGGCGACGGGGGCGATCTTCTTGAGGCCCTTGCCGTTCGGGCAGATGAACTGCTCGGTGACGGCCTGGAACATGTCGACCCATTCTTTCGAGTCGACGAAAGCGCGGACTTCCTCGTGGGTCGGGACGCCGGGGCGGCCGGCGAACCGGCGGGCCGACTCGTAGAGCCACTTGTCCTCGGCGGTGCGCGAATAGCAGTAGGCCGCAAAGGTTTTGCCCGCGGCGTGGGCTTCGGCGCGACGTTCCATCAGCCAGGTCCAGAACTCGCCGAACGAGCGGCCCTCGTCCTCGGTGGGCAGCGGATCCCAGGTGACGAACGGGCGGTAGACGTCGTCGAGCAGGGTGCCCCACAGGTAGGCGCCGTCCTCCTGATAGCTCTCCAGGTCGACGTCGATCTCCACATCCGCGCGACGTACGCTGACCTGCTCGAACCGGCGCACCAGCGGAGCGCCGTCGATCCAGGCGCGGGCGGTGACCACAGTTTCGGCGAACGGGCCGTGCTGCCAGTCGTCGGGGTCCTCGCCCTCCCAGGCGGCCAGTTCGTCGACGGTTTCGATGCCGTGCAGGCGCAGCACGTCGGCGCGTGAGCCCGGTGCCACCAGGCTCACATCCCGCATCTGCGCCAGCGTCGCCTCACAGCTGGGCTCAGCTGTGTCTGACTGCTGCGCGTCAGGACCGCGCACCCACCACGGGCACTGCCTGCACTCGGGCACCTTCGACGGCTGGGTGGGCAGTTCGCCGCGCACCACCGCGATCCGGTCGGCGTAGCGCTGGTCGTAATCGGCCAGCACGCTCGTCAGGTCGTGCACCAGGATGCGGTCGGCGACCAGTCCGATCGCCCCGCCGCTCAGGGCCGGGCTGGCCATGCCGTAGCGCTGCAACATCCGGTACAGGTGAGCGAGGCGCTGCTGGTCGCGCGGCTGCGGACGCAGTTTCACATGCTTGTCGCGCCGGGGCTGCCAGCGGAACAGGTCCGAGGTCATCGGGTGGAAATCGGCCGGGTCGGGCTTGCGCGGGTCGGTGACCTTGTGGTTGACCACGATGATCGGGATATAGCCGCCGCGGTCGGCGTCGCGCAGCAGGAATTCGACACCGCCGCGTCGACCGGTGTCGGCCTCCTGCGGCAGCAGTCCGCCCCAGATGCGCGGGGCGCCCGCCTCGATGGCGGCCATCGTCGCCGCGGCCTTGGCCGCGCCGCGCAGCTCCGGATCGATCACCACCCAGTCGCCGGGGGCGGCCGCGACCAGTTCGTCGCGGATCTTGATGCGATGGGCGGTGGCCGCGTCGCGACGCTGCTGTACGCCCGAATCCTCGCGAACCTCGGCGAGGATGCCCGGATTCTCGGCGTCGAGGCGAAGGCGATGTCGGCACCCGATCAGCGAGCGCGCGTCCAGGAAGGCGGCGCGGGTGCCCCCACCGTCGGCGCCGCGACCGGGCGCAGCGGAAGCGGGGACCGGGCTACGCACCGGCCCGCCGTCGAAGTCGTCCTCGGCTGCACGCACGCAAGCAGTATGGGCCTTACCCCCGACACAATGCCCAATCGCTACCCCCTTCCCACTACGCTAGGTAATAACGGCAGGCCGCTTCGGAGGCGGTGCTGCCTCATGACTTGGCGAGCATGACGGAGGGCCTGATCTCATGGGGTTGTTCAGCAAGCGGAAGCGGCGGCCGAGCCGACGCGCTGAGGCGAAAGCGCTCAAGCACAAAGCCGCGGTCGAGGCGAAGCTGGGCGCCAAGAACGAGCGCAAGGCGGCCAAGGCCGGTGAGCGCGTGAACCGGCGCACGGCCAAGGCACAGGCCCGCACGGCCGACAAGGTCGCCAAGGCGCAGATCGCGACCCTGCAGGCCGAGGAGAAGGCCGCGCAGAAGGCCGCGGCCAAGGCTGATCGCGAGCTGTTCAGCGCGAGTCAGATCCGCAAGTACATCGGGGTGGCCCGGGTCCTGATCCCGGTGCTGGCCCCGCTGGCCTATCGCGGCGCGACGATGGTGCGCGGACAACTCGACGCGCGCAAGGCGCAGCAGCTCGGTATCGGCATGGACCAGCTGAGCGAGTTCAGCGGGCACGGTGCGCGGCTGCAGGCCCGCATCACCAATACCGAGGAAGCCCTCGACAAGATCGCCGCCGACAAGGCAGGCGATGCCGACACCGAGAAGTTCGTCGCCGCGGCGCGCTCGCGCATGGCCGATCTGAACGTGGCGGTGCGCACGGCCGAGCAGATGCCCGCCGCGCGTCGCAAGGCTGTGCACGCGTCGATCTCGGCCGAGCTGGCCGTGCTCGAGAACGACGTGCTCGCCCGCCTCGGCGTTCGCTGATCCTGCTCGTGACCACGCCGCAGTTCGCCTCCCGCTTGCGCGGTGGTGGCTGCGGCGTACTCGTGGGCGGGCTGGCCGTCGCCGCGCACGGGATCGGCGGTGGCGCGGTGCCACGGTCGGCGGAAATCGCACTGCTGCTGCTGGTTTCGCTAGCTGCCGGTGTCATCGGCGGATCAGCGAAACCGGCCGCAGGGCGACGGTTGCCTGGTGATCCGCGCGACGGCGCGCTAGCACGCGGGAGCGCCCCCTCGGCCGCGCGAACAGCCTCGGCATTGCTCGCGGGGCAGTGGGCCGGGCACTTCGCGCTGTCGACATCACTAGACCATCACGGCGGTCTGCTGCATCTGCCGAGTTGGCCGATGATCGCGGCGCACCTGGGTGCGGCATTTGCCTGTGCCGCACTGATCTCGGTCGCCGAGCGGCTGTATCTCGTTGCGTCGAGCGTGCTTCGGGCGGTGCTCGGCTCACCGACGCCGGTGATCGCACCGCGCGCTGTGCGCTGGTCCGCCACAGCCACTTTCGCGCGAACCGCTCGTCCGAAGGGTGCGCGATGTCCGCGCGCGCCGCCGCTGTTCGCCTGATTCACGACGACATCAGAATTCTTCGGACGACAAGGCATTCCATGCACAACTTCATCACTCGTTCCACCGCAACCGCTGCTCTCGCAGCCGGTTTGGTGCTCGCCGCCTGCGGCTCCGCGGCCGCGCACGTCAGCGTCGAGGCGCCGGGCGCCGCCCAGGGCAAATACACCGTCGCCACCTTCAAGGTGCCGACCGAATCCGACACCGCGTCCACCACCGCATTGCGCGTCACCGTGCCGAATCTGAAAAGTGTTCGGACCGAGCCGATGCCGGGTTGGACCTCGACTGTCGAACGCAATGACAAGGGCGAATCGCTCGCCGTGGTGTGGACCGCCGCGCCCGGTAATCCGGGCGTCGGGCCGGGCCAGTTCCAGCGGTTCGTGCTCTCGATCGGGCCGCTGCCAACCCAGGACACCGTGAACTTCCCCGCGCAGCAGACCTATAGCGATGGCAAGGTCGTGGCCTGGGACCAGCCGAGCACCGGCGGCGCCGAGCCGGAGCACCCAGCGCCTTCGCTCACCCTGACCGCGAACGGCGGTGCCGAGGGCGGCGACCACCACGTCGCTTCAGCCGAATCCGCCGAGGCACAACCGGACAATGTCGCCCGTTGGCTGGGTGGCGCGGGCCTCGCGCTCGGACTTTTCGCCGCCGCGCTGGGCCTCGGCATCGTCGTGCGCTCCAGGAAGTCCTCATGACGGGCGGTGCGAACCACGTTGCTGCCGTGGATAACCCGGTGCGGCGGCGCACGCCGAGAAAGATGCTGGTCGCCTTACTGGCTGTGCTGTTCGCCTGCGCTTTCGCGGCGGCGGGTACGGCGAGCGCGCATTCGGGTGCGGTGAGCAGCGTTCCCGAGAACGGCTCGACGGTCGAGGCCGGACCGGCGCGGGCCAGTGTCACCTTCAATGAGGAACTGCAGCAGAACTTTCCGTCGCTGACCGTGGTCGGGCCGGACGGCAAGTTGTGGTCCAAGGGCAAGGCGCTCGTCGAAGGACGAAGTGTCAGTGTGGAAGTGGGTGAGCTCGGGCCGGTCGGCGAGTACACGATCGCGTTCCGGGTCACCTCGGCCGACGGTCATCCCGTCAGCGGGACAAGGACTTTCACGCTCAGCAAGGCAGGCACCGGCACCCCCGGCGCACGTCCGGGTGAGGACAAGACCGACGACGGCGGCGACGGTGGGGTGCCCGTGTGGGTGTTCGTCGCCGGCGGCGTAGTGCTGTTCGGTGCCGGTCTCGCGGTGGCGTTGCTCGGCGGCCGGTCCGGTCGCAAGAAGTAGTCGACGATGACGACCGGTCGCCGGGCACCCCGTGCTGCGCGCAAGCAGTGGCGAGTCCTGGTGCCGGTCGTCGTCGCGGCGCTGGCCGGGGTGGTGCTGGCCTGGATACTGCGCCACACCGGCGGGTTCGCATTGGTGGCGTTCGCGCGCGTACTCGCCGACGGTGCGGGCGCGGTCGTGCTCGGTCTGGCCGCGCTGCCCCGGCTCAACGACCGCCTCACGATCACCTGGCGCCCACTGGCCGCCCTCGCCGGGGTCTGGTTCGCCGCCGAATTCACCGTGCTCGTCTGCGAGGCCGCTGAAATCGTCGGCGTCCCCGTGACCCAGCTCGACGCGAGCGACTTCACCACTTTCCTCGGCCGGCTCAGTGGCGGCCAGATCGGCATCGCGATCCTGTTCTGCACCGGCGCGATCGCCTGCTACGCGGCCATGTCCTTCCGCCGCCCCGACACCGCATCGGCCGACCTGGTCCTGGTCTTCGCCGCGGTCGCGCTCTCGCTGCGCCCGATCACCGGGCACATGTCCCAGCAGATGCTCGGCTCGGTCCTGGCCGCGATCCACGCACTGGCCGCCGCCTGCTGGCTGGGCCTGCTCCTCGCCATGGTCCTCACCCTGCGCACCCGCGGCGAATGGGCCGCCACCCTCCCCCGCTATTCGACGATCGCGGCTCCACTGGTCGCCGTTGTCGCGGTCACCGGCCTGATCAACGGCTTGGTACGACTCGACGGCATCACCCCGTTACTGACCACGGGCTACGGACGAATCCTGCTGGCCAAGCTCACCATCCTGTGCGCCCTGGTCGCCCTCGGCTGGTGGTGGCGCCGAACCTGGGTCCGCAAAGCCGCCGACCACCGCGTCACCGCCGAGATCTCCCTGCGTAACGCGACAATCGAAGTGCTGGGAATGGCAGTAGCGTTCGGCCTGGCAGCGACCTTGGCAGTCACCGCTTAGTCGTCTCGGTCACGTTCGGCGTCGAGCGCCATTTCACCGAATGGGTACCGATTACAGTGATCGGCATGACCGAAGTGAGGATCGCCGAAGATTGCGCCGCGCCCGCCGAAGCAGCGTTCGCGTTCGTCAACGACTACCGCAATCTGCCGAAGTTCTGGTACGGCATCGAATCCTTCACCCCTGTCACCGCGCAGACCGACGGTCTCGGCGCGAAGTTCGACGGGAAGATGAAGCTCGGCCCCGCCTCGCTGACCTCGCGTATCGAGGTCGTCGGCTGGGAAGAGGGCCGGTTGATCGCCACCAAGTCGATCAAGGGCATCGAGATCGTCGCGACCTTCAATTTCATCCCCAAGGGTGAGATCGCGTGCACGGTGGACGCGGATATCAATTTCTCCGTCGGCGGCGGCATCGCGGGCAAGGTGCTGAGCAAGACCATCGAGCCGTTCGTGAAGATCGCCGTCCAGCACACCACCGACTCGCTCGTTCGCGAGATCGAAAAGTCACATGCCGATCAGGCCTGACACAATATCGACCATGACCGAATCAGCGAATGTTGTGGCCACCGCCGATCTGGCCGACGAGATCGGCCCCGAGATCCGTAGCTGCGATACGCAGTTCATCCAGTTCGGCGGCCGCGCCGAATTCGCGGGCCGGATCACCACGATCCGCTGCTTCCAGGACAACCTGCTGGTCAAGCAGACCCTGAGCACCCCCGGCGACGGCAAGGTGCTGGTCGTAGACGGCGGCGCGAGCGTCCACACCGCCCTCGTGGGCGACATCATCGCAGGCCGCGGCGTGGACAACGGCTGGGCCGGCGTCATCGTCAACGGCGCCGTCCGCGACTCCGCCATCCTGCGGACCCTCGAAATCGGCGTGAAGGCCCTTGGCACCAACCCCCGCAAGAGCACCCAAACCGGCACCGGCGAACAGGACGTCCCTGTCGAATTCGGCGGCATCACCTTCGTCCCCGGCGAAATGCTCTACAGCGACTCCGACGGCGTGGTCGTTCGCGCCGAGGACTGAGGCGACGCGGGTGTCCGAGGGTCAGCCCGCGGACACCCGTACCTTGTTCCCGGCGAGCAGAACGACATCGCCGATCTCGAGCTGCCTCCCCCGACGTAACTCCACTTCATCGTTGACGCGCACCAAACCCTGCGCGATCACGGTCTTGGCCTCGGAACCCGAATCGATCAGGTTGGCCAGTTTCAGGAATTGCCCGAGCCGGATGACAACGTCATCGATCGGCACATCAACTGGTTCCGACATGCGCTAATACTTACTCCACCGCGAGAAACCGGTCGCAACCGGCCCCGGCCGGTGACGAACACGCCGCAGCGACTCCCACCCGGATCGGGCCCGGATGGACGCACACTGGATCGGTGACTTCCACGCAGGCCGAGCAGCACCCCATCGTCGAGGACCGCACGCCGGTGCCTCATCGCGCGCACGGCAAGTTGTCCGAGGTACCGCACATCGCCGGATTGATGCTCGGCGGGTTCGCGGTGCTGTTGTTCTTGTGGAGTCTCTCGCCCAGTCTCCGGATTCTCACGCAGGTGCCACGGCATTATGTCGACACCTACTACTTCGACGCCCCCGACACCAGCCTCGTGTGGGCCTTGGTCGTCGGCCTGCTCGCCGGGGCGACCGCGGCCCGCAAGCGGATCGCCTGGTGGCTGCTGGTCGTGTATCTGCTGCTGTACGCGGTGGCGAACATCCTGGACTTCTTCGCCGATGACGATGTGGACGCGCTGGTCGCCTTCATCGTGCACGTGGTGGTGATCGGGATACTGCTTGCCGCGCGCAAGGAGTTCTACACCCGGGTTCGGCCAGGGGCGCTGTGGAAGGCGCTGGGTGTACTGGTGTCCGGGCTCGCCCTCGGCTGCCTGGTCGGCTGGGGGCTCGTCGAACTGTTCCCCGGTTCGCTGCCCGCGGGCGTGCAGCGTCCGCTGTGGTCGGTGTATCGGGTCACCGCGGCCGTGCTGGTGAACAACGAGCATTTCGACGGGCACCCGCGAGCCTGGGTGAACTTCCTGCTCGGCCTGTTCGGCGCGCTCGCGCTGCTGGCAGCGGTGGTGGTGCTGCTGCGCTCGCAACGCGCCGACAACGCGATGACCGGCCTCGACGAATCCGCCATCCGCGGGCTGCTGGCGAGCAGCGACGTGGAGGACTCGCTCGGCTACTTCGCGACCCGCCGCGACAAGGCGGTGGTGTTCGCGCCGAACGGCAAGGCCGCCATCACCTATCGGGTCGAGTTGGGTGTGTGCCTGGCCAGTGGCGATCCGATCGGCCCGAAACAGGGCTGGCCGCAGGCGATTCAGGCCTGGCTCGAGCAGGCCGACCGGTTCGGCTGGCAGCCCGCGGTGATGGGTGCGAGCGAACTCGGCGCCACCGCCTATCGCCAGGCGGGTCTGTCGGCGCTGCGACTCGGTGACGAGGCCATCCTCGACACCCGCACGTTCTCGCTGGCAGGCCCGGAGATGAAACAGGTGCGCCAGGCCGCGAACCGGCTGCGCAAGAACGGTCTCGGCGTGCGGGTGCGCAGGCACCACGACATCCCCGCCGCCGAGTTCGCCGAGATCGTCGCCCGCGCGGACGCCTGGCGCGACACCGAGACCGAGCGCGGTTTCTCGATGGCGCTCGGCCGCCTCGGCGACCCGCTCGACGGTGACTGTCTGCTGGTCGAGGCCATCGATCACGACGACCGCGTGCACGCCATGCTCTCGCTCGTCCCGTGGGGCCGCACCGGAGTCTCACTGGAATTGATGCGCCGCGACCCGCGGAGCCCGAACGGCGTGATGGAGCTGATGATCTCGCAGCTCGCCCTCACCTCGGACCAGTACGGCATCACCAAGGTGTCGCTGAACTTCGCGGTGTTCCGTTCGGTGTTCGAGGAGGGCGGCCGGATCGGCGCCGGACCGATCCTGCGGGCCTGGCGCGGTGTGCTGCTTTTCTTCTCGCGCTGGTGGCAGCTCGAGGCGCTGTACCGGTCGAATGTGAAGTACCACCCGCGCTGGGTGCCACGGTTCTTCCTGTTCGAGGAACGCAGGCAGCTGCCACGGGTCGCCACGGCGAGCGGGCTCGCCGAAGGGTTCCTGCCGCGCCTCGGCAAGGCCCCCGACGCGGCCGTCCACACCGGCACCGAGACCGCCGTCCCCGCCACGATCACCGGCCTGCACCCCGACGGCAGCGCGCCGGACGCGCCGGAGGGCACCGACGCCGAGCAGGGTCCGCGCAGGCCGGAGCAGGTGCGGGTGCGCCTGGACAAACTCGACCGGCTCACCGCGGCGGGCATCGACGCCTACCCCGTCGCCTACCCACCGACCCACGACATCGCCGAGGCCAGACGCTGCCCCAAGGGCACCACGGTGCGAATCGCGGGTCGGCTCTTGCGCATTCGCGATTACGGCGGCGTGATCTTCGTGCTGGTGCGCGATTGGTCCGGCGAGATCCAGCTGCTGATCGACCGCGAACGGGTCGGCGCCGATCGCAGCAACGAGTTCACCGAATTCTTCGACCTCGGCGATCTCATCGAGGTGAGCGGGCAGCTCGGCACCAGCCGCAACGGTGAGCTCTCGCTGCTCGCGCAGGACTGGCGGATGAACGGCAAGTGCCTGCATCCGCTGCCCGACAAGTGGCGTGGGCTGGCCGATCAGGAGGCCAAGGTCCGGCAGCGCTATGTGGACATGGCGATCAACCCCGAGACCCGCGAGGTGATGGCCAAGCGCAGCGCGGTACTGCATTCGCTGCGCGATTCGCTGCACGCCTGGGGCTTTTTCGAGGTGGAGACGCCGATCCTGCAGCAGGTACACGGCGGCGCCAACGCGACCCCGTTCCGTACCCACATCAACGCCTACGACCTCGACCTGTACCTGCGCATCGCGCCCGAGCTGTACCTGAAACGGCTGTGCGTGGGTGGCATGGAGAAGGTGTTCGAGCTCGGCCGGACCTTCCGCAACGAAGGTGTCGACTTCAGCCACAATCCCGAGTTCACGATCCTGGAAGCCTATGAGGCGCACAGCGATTACCTGCAGATGATGCACCTGTGCCGTCGGCTGATCCAGCACGCGGCGATGGCGGCCAACGGCGCCGAGGTGGCACTGCGACCCACCGCGAACGGCTTCGAGACGGTCGACATCTCCGGCGAGTGGCGGGTGAAAACCGTGCACGGCGCGGTCTCGGAAGCGATCGGCACCGAGATCACCGCGCGCACCGAGCTGGACCGGCTGCGCGAACTGTGCGACGAGGCGGGCGTGGCCTACCAACACGGTTGGGACGCAGGGCAAGTGGTGCTGGAAATGTATGAGCACCTGGTGGAAGCACAGACCACCTACCCCACCTTCTACCTCGACTTCCCCACCTCGGTCTCCCCCCTCACCCGCTCGCACCGCAGCATCGAGGGGGTGGCCGAACGCTGGGACCTGGTGGCCTGGGGCGTCGAATTGGGTACCGCCTACAGCGAACTCACCGATCCGGTGGAACAGCGGCGCCGACTCACCGAACAGTCGATGCTCGCGGCGGGCGGCGATCCGGAGGCGATGGAACTCGACGAGGACTTCCTGGCCGCGCTCGAACACGCGATGCCGCCCACCGGCGGGCTCGGCATGGGCGTGGATCGGGTGGTCATGTTGATCACCGGACGCAGCATCCGCGAGACGCTGCCGTTCCCGTTGGTGAAACCGCGATGAAAACGGGTACAGGTGTAAACGGGTCGCGACGCGTTCGCGATCAACTACTGCTCTGTGTGGCGAAACCACCGTTACTCTCGGAGTTCCGGCACCGGGAGGATGCCGGGCCACCAACACATCGGGATGGGACTTTATGTATCTGGACTTGCTGACCACGGCCGCTCTCGTCGATCCGCACTTGTTCACCAGCAGCTTCGACACCCTGGCGAGTTCGGACGCTGTCAACACCGTGACCGAACTCGCGGCGAAGAAGAAAAAGAAGAACAACTCCGGCTTGATCATCGGCGGCATCTGCTGCCTGATCGTCGTGGTGCTGATCGTGGGCGGGATCTACCTGCTCAAGAACAAGAAGAAGAACGACCAGCCGCCGTACAACGGTGGGCAGCCGCCGTTCAACGGTCCGCAGGGTGGGCAGCCGCCGTACGGCCCGCAGGGTGGGCAGCCGCCGTACGGCCCGCAGGGTGGGCAGCCGCCGTACGGCCCGCAGGGTGGACAGCCGCCCTACGGCCAGCCCTGACCTGAGCGGAGGACTCGCGGCGATACCCGGTCGATGACGAGGCATCCCGCGAGTCCTCGAACGAACATCTGTTCGCCGAGGGGCCTTTCGCGACCGGGTGTGGACGTTTCGGCTACGAGGAGATCGACCCCGAGCCGTAGTCGCCGGCGGATAGGGCAGAGTGTTGGACGTGCAGTTGATACTCGTGCGTCACGCCCAGCCCGAACGCGTTGTCGGCGACACCACCGCCGCCGACCCCGGCCTCACCGACATCGGCCGGAGCCAAGCCGACCGCGTCCCCGCCGCGCTCGCGCCCCACGACATCACCCGCATCGTCAGCAGCCCCCAGCGCCGCGCCCGCGACACCGCGCTCCCCACCGCGACCGCCCGCGACCTACCGATCGACATCGTCGACGACCTCGCCGAATACGACCGCGACCTGCCCGCCTACATCCCCATCGAGGATGCGAAAACCGATTTCGCCGAGGCCTACGCCCGCATCAAAGCAGGCCACCTCCCGCTCGAAATCGACGGCCCCGCCTTCACTCAGCGAGTACTGACCGCCATCGAAAACCTCGTGGCCACAACAGCTCCCACCGACACAGTCGTCGCCTTCGCCCACGGCGGCGTCATCAACGTCCTCCTAGCGGACATCCTCGGCCTTTCCCGTCCCCTCACCTTCCCGATCGACTACTGCTCGATCACCCGCATCCTCTACTCCCGCACCGGCACCCGCACGGCCGCCACCATCAACGAGAACGCCCACGTCTGGACCCTGTTGCCCCGGGCTCTGTCCCGGACCACGCCCTGAACCGGCCCGGACACAAAGGAACCCGGCACCGCCGAAGCGATACCGGGCCCTTCACACAGCTACTCAGGCCTGCTGAGCGATCCAGTTGTGCATCCAGGTGATGGCCGTCTGCCCGCCACCCACCGAGTAACTCCCGTACAGCGTGTGCGCCTGCGACCGGTAGAACTGCTCCAGGTCCTTGGCCCGCTTCTGGTTGGCCGCGTCCGTCAGCTGCGCCCCCAGCGTCGGGATCCCACCGAACGACATCAGGTCGTTCACAATCGCGCCTGCCTCGAGCTGGTAGCGCCAGAGATTGGCCGGATTCGCATCCGAGCTCTGCGCGAGGAAGCCCGCGAACCGCGTCACGAAGTCGTCGGTGGCGGTAGCGCAGTACAGATCGTCGACAGCGCAGATCGTGCGCGTGCGGTCGCTCAACCAACCGAACCCGCCCGGACGGGCACCACCGGCACCCGCGCCAGGCGCATACGGCCCGACCTGGATATCGGTCGGCGAACGGCGCGGATCGGAGATGAGGCCGACGGCGGCGACCCGGTCCTGCGGGATCGGGCTGATGCCGGTGCCGATCTCGGCCGCGAGATCGCCTGCGGCGTCGGCACCCTGGCTGTAGCCGACGAGCGCGGCCTTGGTGTTACCGCAGGAGGCCAGCTTTTCGCTGATCAGTCCGCGGGCGGCGTCGACCGCCTGCTTCTTGGAATTGCCGTAGACATCGCCCTCCCAGGGGAACGCGGTGGCGGCATAGGTGACGTAGTCGACGTCGGTGTTGCTCGGTAGGCCCCTGGTGACACCGGCGAGCATGCCGGGGCCAGGGGTCTTCTCGTGGCCGGTTTCCCAGGTGCCGGGAATGGCGACCACATACAGACTCGGGCAGGCGGGCGCCGCGCTGGCGCTCGAGCTGCCGACAACAATTCCGGACATCATCGCCGCGGACGCTCCCAGAGCCGCGACAACCTTCTTCAACTGCATACCGCTCCAGTTCACCCTTGCTCGTCGTTAGGAGAGCAACCCCGAATACTGACGTTGTGGCCCCAGACCTCGCCGCGAATCACAATAGGCGTCCGAGCCGTCCCGTGCCACATGACCTCTCGATCCGGTGACTGGTCGCACAGCATCCGCGCACTGGAGAGCTGGGATGTCGGCGGCGCGTCACCGCCGACACACCCCCCGTTCGCGAAACTCACACCTCCAGGTCTTCTTCGATGCCCTTGAGCTTGTGCCGCGCCAGCGCCAGATTGGCCCGGCCGCGATCGAGCGCCAGGTACAGGAACAGCCCCTTGGACTTGCGGCCCGTCATCGGGCGGATCAGGTGATACTGCGAGCCCAGTGTGATCAGGATGTCCTCGATCTCCTCGTTGAGGCCGAGCTGCTCGATGGTGCGCATCTTCGCCCGCACCACCTCGGTGTTGCCCGCCGCGGCGACCTGCAGGTCCAGTGCTTTGGTGCTGCTGAGCATCCCGAGCGCCATGCCACTGCTGTAGTCGACGATCGCGGCGCCGACCGCGCCGTCGATCACCATCATGTCCTTGAGAGCCAGATCCATATTCGACATGTTGTGCCTTTCAATCGTTGTGCGCCGCCGCCAGCTGTTCGGCGATGGCACGAGCTACCGGTCGCGACTCCAGGTGGAGCCGACCGACATTCACTTCGGGTCCCGCGAGCACGGTCAGCGAGGTGTAACCGGCGGCGTAGATCACCACCTGCCCCTCGGTGCCGTGCACGACGACCTCGCTGAACCCGCCGCCGTGCGCGGTGTTCGCCAGTCGATACGACAACGACAACTGCGCGGCCGACAGCGCGGCCATGCCCGCGGGTTCGATCTGTGGGGGGAGGTCGTGTTCGATGAGCAGTCCGTCGCTGGACGCCACGAGCGAGCCGATGAGCTGAGGTAGTCGCTCGCGCAACGCCTTCAGCTCGGCCAGCACCTCCGGATAGTGTTGCGCCGCCCTCGGTTCGGGCGCGGTCATCGCCGGCTTGGTCAACCTTCCCCTCCATTCACCGAGCAGCTTCTTCCGCACGGTCACGCAAGCTCCTCCAACGCCGCCCTGAGCCGGATGAGTGTTTCGCGGTCCACCTGTTGCCAGCGGTCGGGTTCGTAGGCGCTGGCGTGGGTTCCGCGGTAGTGGGCGGTCGCGGTCGCTTCCTCGTCGATCGCGTGCCTGCCCGGTTGTTCGCCCGATCCCCGGCGATGGGAACCGGCCGGTCCCGCGTTACCGGACGGGATCCGTCGCGGTAGCGCGGGCACGTGTGTGGGGGTCTCGCCTTGCGGTTCCGGTGCGAGCGCGAGATGTCGACCGGCACGCTGCGCGGGTTCTGCCGCGATGACGGGTTCCGCCGCGATGACGGGTTCCGGCGGCTCCAGCAAGCCTGCCGCGGTGAGCTCGCACACGGCGACGAGGCAGCCGTAGGTGGTGCGGCCCAGGTCGCGGGCGATGTCGGCGATGCTGCGGCGGGTGTCGGCGGCGGCGAGGATCTCGGCCTGACTTCCGGTGAGTACCACCTGGTTTCGCTTGATGCGGCGCGCGGGCACCACCGGGACCGTGGTGACGAGGTCGGCCGACCACGGTCCGTGCTCGTTGCCGGTGCGGCGTTCGCATTCGTGAACAAGCGCGCGAGGGGCGATGTGGCAGACCGGGGCCAGCCAATGTTCGGGCGCGGGGCGGAATTCCGGCTCACCCGGCGGGGAGGTCAGCAAAAAGTAGGCAGCGTCGAAAACCGACAGCAGTGCGAGGGTTTCCAGTTGCGGTTGATCCAGCAGCTCACCCGGGTCGCCCGCGCCCGCGCGACGCCAATCCTCCGCCGTTGCTACACCCGCTTCGACCACCAGCCGGTCGAGTCCGATGGTGCGCCGGCAGCCGACCGACGCGATAGTGCCTCGGACCAAGTGGAATTCACCGTCACCGGCGCGCAATACGCCGGTCGAGCCCTCTTCGCCGAGCCGATGCAAGGTATCGGCGAGCGCGGCACTCATCTGCCCCCGCCCGTCAATTCTGCCAATGCCGACCGGAGTTGGTAGCGCGCCATCCCGAGATTGCCTGTCCCGCTGTCGAAGACGACGTGCACGAACAGCCGGCCGTCGAAATCGCCGTCGACCAGTTGTAGGAGGTGAAATCCGCTGGTCCGGCACACCACGATCTCGGTGAGGTCGTCGTCGGCGCTCCCCAGCGCCTGGCATCGGAGTGCCGCCCGCACCACATCCGTGGTCCCCGCCGCGTCCTCGTGCTCGTCGAT
Source organism: Nocardia sp. FBN12 (assembly GCF_054031145.1). Classification (NCBI taxonomy): domain Bacteria; kingdom Bacillati; phylum Actinomycetota; class Actinomycetes; order Mycobacteriales; family Nocardiaceae; genus Nocardia; species Nocardia sp. FBN12. The sequence goes on along the minus strand of NZ_CM132926.1, from coordinate 6,073,749 downwards.
GCCCTTGTGCTCGCCCGCACTGGCGACAGCCAAGCCGCTCGCCCCGTCCACCAGCGTCACACTGCGCGCCCCGGGGATATCCATGATGCGTTTCAAACACCCATCAAGAGAATTCACCGCGCCCCCGAACCGCTATCGACTATCGAACGAAAAGAGACGCTATACCTCCCCGCTATTCTTCGCATCTCGAACGCCGGAAAATTGCTGCCGCACAATATGTTTGCTGATGGTTGCTGGAAAACCACTCGGTATCACTACTTTTGGGTAACTTCGACGCTCGTTCGCTACGTCCCGCTATAACCGGTGATCACTCGCCTGTTTCACCCGCCAGCGATCTTCGCGCGAATATCGAATCCACCTACTTCGCAGACCTCGCAGTGTGTTTGGAGCGCTGGCGCGCTCGAGCGGGGCCCCTGGTGGCCCCGATCTTCCCTCCCTCCGGGTACTCCTTCGTCGCACCCTCCGGTCAGTCCAGATCGGGGCGGGCCCCTTTGGGTAGAGACATCCCAGGGATACCCGGCCCAGGCTGTGTGCACGGGTGGCGACATGCGTCTTTCCGGGGAACGTGGCCCGCAGAGAGGTTCGGCGGGTCGGTCAGCCGGCGGCGCGGCGGTACCAGGTTTCCGCTTCGCGGTGGGCGCCTAGGGATTCCAGGAGGGCGGCCAGGTTTGCCATGGCACGCGGGTGGCCGAGGTCGGCGGCGCGGCGGAAGCAGCGGCGGGCCTCGGTGGTGGCGCCGCGGCGGCGCAGCAGGATGCCCAGGTTGTTGACGGCGTCGATGTCGCCGTGGTCGGCGGCCTCGCCGTACCAGGCCTCGGCGTCGTCGAGGCGGTGATGATCCTCGAAGAGGCGGGCGAGGTTGTACATCGCGTCGACGTGGCCTGCCATCGCGGCGTGGTGGTACCAGGTTTCGGCGTCGCGGCGGTCACCGCACTGGTAGAGCATGGTGGCCAGATTGAACATGGCGTTGGCATTGCCCGCGGCGGCCGCACGGCGGTACCAGGATTCGGCCTCGTCGAGTTCACCGAACTGATCGAGCAGCACAGCCAGGTTGTTCATCGAGCGCGTATGCCCCGCGGCGGCGGCGCGCCGGAACCAGTGCTCGGCGGCCTCGAAATCGCTGTGGTCATGGTAGAAGTGGGCGAGATTGTGCATGGCGGTACCGTCACCACGCTCTGCGGCGCGGCGCAGGTTCGCCAACGCTTCCGGCGGCAACGGCACAGCTCCCCCTCGGATCTTCCCGTACACCTCGACACGGAAAGTCTATGTGCTGCACCGTAGATCGGCCACGTCGTTTGCCGACCTACCGAACCCCTTGCACCCCTTCCCCGTTCACCCCCTACGCACATTCCCCGCAAACCCGCAGGTATCCGGCAACGCGTACGGATCCGCCACCGTAACCACCTCGTGTGGGGGGAATGACAAAAAAGAACGCCCGCAGGCTCGAAAGCCTGCGGGCGTCTTGGTGCTTCAGCGGTCAGCGCTGGGCGACAGCCGTCGGGGGGATCGGCGCGGGGAGCGCGGTCTCGCCCTCGAGGTACTTGTCGACGGCCGACGCGGCGGCGCGGCCCTCGGCGATGGCCCAGACGATGAGCGACTGGCCGCGACCCATGTCACCGGCGACGAAGACGCCGGGGATGTTGGTGGCCCAGCTCTTGTCGCGCTGGACGTTGCCGCGACCGTCGTAGCCGACGCCGAGATCGGTGAGCAGACCCGGCTTCTGGGGGCCGACGAAGCCCATGGCCAGCAGGACCAGGTCGGCTTCGAGGGTGAAGTCGGTGCCTTCGACCTTTTCGAAGCGCCCGTTGGCCATCTTGACCTCGTGCGCGTCGAGACCGGTGACCTTGCCGTCCTTGCCGACGAAACGCTCGGTGTTCACCGAGAACAGACGTTCGCCGCCCTCTTCGTGTGCCGAGGCGACCCGGTACATCAGGGGGTAGGTCGGCCACGGGGTCGAGCCCGCGCGCTCCTCGGGGGGACGCGGCATGATCTCGAACTGGTGGACCGACTCGGCGCCGTGGCGGTGCGAGGTACCGAGGCAGTCGGCGCCGGTGTCGCCACCGCCGATGATGATGACCTTCTTGCCCTTGGCGTGGATCGGCGGCAGGCCGTCGGAGTCGGCGATGTCGTCACCGAGCTGCACCCGGTTGGACAGCGGCAGGAACTCCATCGCCTGGTGGATGCCGTCGAGCTCGCGGCCGGGGATCGGCAGGTCGCGGGCGATGGTGGCGCCACCGGCGAGCACGATCGCGTCGAAACGCTCACGCAGCTGCTCGGCGGTGATGTCGACACCCACGTTGACGCCAGCCTTGAAAATGGTGCCTTCGGCTTCCATCTGGGCCAGACGACGGTCGATGACCGACTTCTCCATCTTGAATTCCGGGATGCCGTAGCGCATCAGGCCGCCGATGCGGTCGTCACGCTCGAACACGGTCACGGTGTGACCGGCGCGAGTCAGCTGCTGGGCGGCGGCCAGACCGGCCGGACCCGAGCCGACGACGGCGATCTTCTTGCCGGTGAGACGGGTCGGGTACACCGGGGTGACCCAGCCCTCGTCGAAGGCGTTCTCGATGAGCTCGACCTCGACCTGCTTGATCGTGACCGGCTCCTGGTTGATGCCGAGCACGCAGGACGCCTCACACGGAGCCGGGCACAGGCGGCCGGTGAACTCCGGGAAGTTGTTGGTGGCGTGCAGGCGGTCGATGCCTTCGCGCCACGCGCCCTTGTAGACCAGGTCGTTCCATTCGGGAATCAGGTTCCCGAGCGGACAGCCCTGGTGGCAGAAGGGAATTCCGCAGTCCATGCAGCGGCTGGCCTGGGTCTTCAAGGTGTCCTGGGAGAACTTCTTCTCCTCGTAGACCTCTTTCCAGTCGAGCAGACGCAGCTCGACCGGGCGACGGGCCGGGGTTTCCCTCGAGGTGTGCTTCAAAAATCCCTGTGGGTCAGCCACGTGCCGCCCCCGAAGAATCACTGTGCGGTGTCGACATCATCTTTAGAACTCCTTGACTAACCACGAGCCGCCTCCATGATCGCGGTATCGACATCCTTGCCGGCCTTTTCGGCCTCGGAGATCGCGAGTAGAACCTTCTTGTATTCGCGGGGCATGACCTTCACGAAGTGGTTCACCTGCTGGGACCAATCGCTCAGGATGCGTTCGGCCACAGCCGATCCCGTTTCGTCACGGTGGGTGGCGATGATGTCGCGCAGCCAGGTGAAGTCGTCACCGGAGAGCTGCTCGATCGCGTCGACCTGATCCGGGTTGACCCGGCCGGGCAGCTTGCCCTCGGGGTCGTAGAAGTAGGCGACACCGCCCGACATTCCGGCACCGAGGTTGCGGCCGGTCTCACCGAGGATGACCACGCGGCCACCGGTCATGTACTCGAGCGCGTGGTCGCCCACACCCTCGACGACCGCGGTGGCACCGGAGTTGCGCACACCGAAGCGCTCGCCCGCGACACCGTTGATCAGGATGCGACCGCTGGTGGCGCCGAACATGATCACGTTGCCCGCGATGATGTTGTCTTCGGCGACAAAGGCTTCCGGCGCGGTAGCCGACGGGCGGACCACGATGTGGCCACCCGACAGACCCTTGCCGACGTAGTCGTTGGCGTCGCCGAAGACCCGCAGCGTGATGCCGGCCGGGACGAACGCGCCGAAGCTGTTGCCCGCCGAACCGGTGAAGGTGATGTCGATGGTGTCGTCGGGCAGGCCCGCGCCACCGTAGAGCTTGGTCACCTCGTGGCCGAGCATGGTGCCGACCGTGCGGTTCACGTTGGTGATCTTGGTGTCGATCTTCACCGCCTGGCCACGCTCGAGCGCGGGGGCGCTCTGCGCGATCAGCTCGTTGTCCAGCGCCTTGTCCAGACCGTGGTCCTGGGTGCCGGTGCAGCGGGTGTTCTGGTTCATGAACGCCGTCTCCGGCATGTCCAGAATCGGCGACAGGTCCAGCTTGGCGGCCTTGAAGTGCTGCTTGGCCTTGGCGGTGTCGAGCAGGTCGACCCGGCCGACGGCCTCGTCGAGGGTGCGGAAGCCCAGCTCGGCGAGCAGCTCACGCACCTCCTCGGCGATGAACATCATGAAGTTCTCGACGAATTCCGGCTTGCCGGTGAAGCGCTCGCGCAGAACGGGGTTCTGGGTGGCGATGCCGACCGGGCAGGTGTCGAGGTGACACACGCGCATCATGACGCAACCCGAGACCACCAGGGGCGCGGTCGCGAAACCGAACTCCTCTGCGCCGAGCAGGGCGGCGATCATCACGTCGCGACCGGTCTTCATCTGACCGTCGACCTGGACCACGATGCGGTCACGCAGACCGTTGAGCAGCAGCGTCTGCTGGGTCTCGGCCAGGCCGAGCTCCCAGGGACCACCGGCGTGCTTGAGCGAGGTCAACGGCGAAGCGCCGGTGCCGCCGTCGTGGCCGGAGATGAGCACCACGTCGGCGTGTGCCTTGGACACACCGGTGGCGACGGTGCCGACACCCGGCTCCGCGACAAGTTTCACGTGAATCCGAGCCTGCGGGTTCGCGTTCTTCAGGTCGTGGATCAGCTGCGCCAGATCCTCGATCGAGTAGATGTCGTGGTGCGGCGGCGGGGAAATGAGACCCACACCCGGCGTGGAGTGCCGCACCTCGGCGACCCACGGGTACACCTTGTGCGCGGGCAGCTGGCCGCCCTCGCCCGGCTTGGCGCCCTGGGCCATCTTGATCTGGATGTCGGTGGCGTTGGTCAGGTAGTGCGCGGTGACGCCGAAGCGGCCCGACGCGACCTGCTTGATCGCCGACCGGCGCCAGTCGCCGTTGTCCTCGACCTCGAAGCGAGCGGGGCTCTCGCCGCCCTCACCGGAGTTGGAGCGGGCACCGATGCGGTTCATCGCGATCGCGAGGGTCTCGTGCGCTTCGGCGGAGATGGAGCCGTAGCTCATCGCACCGGTCGAGAAACGCTTCACGATCTCGCTGGCGGGCTCGACCTCGTCGATGGAGATCGAGGCGCGCTGGTTCGACTTGAACTTGAACAGGCCACGCAGCGCGGCAAGGCGCTCGGACTGATCGTCGACCAGCTTGGTGTACTCCTTGAAGATCGAGTACTGGCCGGTGCGGGTCGCGTGCTGCAGCTTGAACACCGTGTCCGGGTTGAACAGGTGGTACTCGCCCTCACGACGCCACTGGTACTCGCCGCCGACCTCGAGCTCGCGGTGCGCGCGCTCGTTGCGGTTCTCCAGGAACGCGACGCGGTGGCGCACGGCCACCTCTTCGGCGATCTCGTCGAGGCCGATGCCGCCCAGCGGGGAGCGCAGGCCGGTGAAGTACTCGTCGACCAGGTCCTGACCGAGGCCGATGACCTGGTACAGCTGGGCGCCGTTGTAGGAGGCGAGGGTGGAGATGCCCATCTTCGACATCACCTTGAGCACGCCGTTGCTGCCCGCGGTGCAGTAGTTCGCGACGGCCTTGCGGAAGTCGGCGGTGTGGTCGCCGGTCGAGCCGGGCATCTGCAGCGAGCCGCGCTCGAGCATGTCCTCGATGGTCTCGAAGGCCATGTACGGGTTGATCGCGGCGGCGCCGAAACCGATCAGCAGGGCCATGTGGTGCACCTCGCGGGCGTCACCGGCCTCAACGACCAGGCCGACCATGGTGCGGGTCCGCTCGCGCACCAGGTGGTGGTGCACCGAGGAGGTGAGCAGCAGCGACGGGATCGGCGCCAGCTTCTCGTTCGACTCGCGGTCCGAGAGCACGATGATGCGCGCGCCACCGTCGATGGCGGCCGAGACCTGGGTGTTGATGGCCGCGAGTGCCTTGCGCAGACCCTCGCCGCCCTCGGCGACCGGGTACAGACCACGCACGACCACCGAGCGCAGGCCCGGCTGGCTGCCGTCGTCGTTGATGTGGACGAGCTTGCCCAGCTCGTCGTTGTCCAGGATCGGCTGTTCGAGCGCGATCTGGCGACAGGAGTCGGGGCCGGGGTGCAGCAGGTCGGCCTCGGGGCCGATGTTGCGCTTGAGGCTGGTGACGACCTTCTCGCGGATGGCGTCGAGCGGCGGGTTGGTGACCTGCGCGAACAGCTGCGAGAAGTAGTCGAACAGCAGACGCGACCGGTTCGACAGCACCGCGATCGGCGTATCGGTACCCATCGAGCCCAGTGCCTCGCCGCCGGTCTTGGCCATCGGCGTGATCAGCAGGTTCAGGTCCTCGGTGGTGTAACCGAAGATCTGCTGACGGATCAGCACGCGGTCGTGCGACATGTGCACGTGCGGGCGGTCGGGCAGGTCGGCCATGCGGCTGACGCCCTCGTCGAGCCACTGCTGGTACGGCTGCGCCGCGGCCAGCTCCGACTTGACCTCTTCGTCGGTGACGATGCGGCCCTGCTCGGTGTCGACCAGGAACATCTTGCCCGGCTGCAGGCGGATCTTCTGGACCACGGTGGCGGGGTCGATGTCGAGCACGCCGACCTCGGAGGCCAGCACGACGAGACCGTCCTCGGTGACCCAGATGCGACCGGGGCGCAGACCGTTGCGGTCGAGCACGGCGCCGATCTTGGTGCCGTCGGAGAAGCACACCGCCGCCGGGCCGTCCCACGGCTCCATCAGCATCGAGTGGTACTCGTAGAACGCGCGCCGCTCGGGGTCGAGGTTCTCGTTACGCTCCCACGCCTCGGGGATCATCATCATGATGGCGTGGTGCAGTTCGCGACCGCCGAGGTGCAGCAGTTCGAGCACCTCGTCGAAGCGCGCGGTGTCGGAGGCGCCGGGGGTGCAGACCGGGAAGATCTTCTGCAGCCGGTCCTTGCCCGCCTCGTCCTTGCCGAACACGTCGCTGCGCAGCAGCGCCTCACGGGCGCGCATCCAGTTCTCGTTACCGGTGACGGTGTTGATCTCACCGTTGTGGGCCACCCGGCGGAACGGGTGCGCCAGCGGCCACGAGGGGAAGGTGTTGGTGGAGAAGCGCGAGTGCACGATGCCGATGGCCGACTCGACGCGCTCGTCCTGCAGGTCCAGGTAGAACGCACGCAGCTGGGGCGTGGTGAACATGCCCTTGTAGATGAAGGTCTGGCCGGACAGGCTCGGGAAGTACACCGATTCCTTGCCGACGGTGCCCTCACCGGGGCCGGACTTGCCGAGCTCGTGCTCGATCCGCTTGCGGATCACGTAGGCGCGGCGCTCCAGGTCCATGCCCGACAGCTCCTCGTCGGAGTTCTTCGGCGAACCGATGAAGATCTGCCGGAACGTCGGCATGGCGTCGCGGGCCAGCGCGCCGAGCGAGGACTCGTCGATCGGCACCTCGCGCCAGCCGAGCACGGCCAGGCCCTCTTCGGTGACGATCTTCTCGACGCCGTAGGCGGCACGCGCGGCTTCGCGACGGGCCTGCGGCAGGAAGGCGATACCGGAGGCGTAGGAGCCCTCCGGCGGCAACTCGAAGGGAGCGGCACTTTCGGCGATGATCGCGCGGAAGAACTTGTCCGGGAGCTGGATCAGGACGCCCGCGCCGTCGCCGGAGTTCGGCTCGGCACCCGCAGCACCGCGGTGCTCCAGGTTCAGGAGGGCCGTGATGGCCTTGTCGACGATGTCTCGACTGCGTCGTCCATGCATGTCGGCTACGAACGCGACGCCGCAAGCGTCGTGCTCGAAAGCCGGATCGTAGAGCCCGGTGACTCCGGGTGACCTGTGGCCAGGAAGTTGCGTCATGCCTCTGCCTTCAAGAAAGTCGGCTGTCGATGTCGGCCACCCAGCAAGCTGAGCGTGGGCCCTTCGTCGTTTCGCCTCCGTCAAGACTGCGTCCGTACGATCCGAAACCAGCGACGGTGGTGGTTTGCGGCGTTGACGTAGTTGGGGTGCTCAGAGGTAACGGGATGCTTACTTCTCCCTTACCTCTGCGCGGGGTTTCACCCGCTACTCTTGGCCCGGTTTCACCGGACCTCGAACAGGTGGTTGGCCGAACATGGGTGCGTTCGGCGTAAGAGCAAACGATAAGTCAGACCGCAGACCCAACCAACTAAGGTTGTGCTAAGTAACCCGTCTAGCTGGGGTTTGTAACGGCCGCTTGCATCGTCGCGCGCGTCGTCCAGTGTAAAGCAGACCGGGGACCGGATCGATCCCGGACAACCCACGTCTACCTGCGTGAACACTGTCGACGAACAGACTCCGATGAGCCATCGGCACGGGGCCGAAAGCTGAACTCACCTGCACCGCAGCAGATTTCCCTGAGATTGCCCTGGTCAAACCTCCCGCCTCCGCTAACCGGGGGTGTGGGCGGTGAGATATTCCCGACACGGGTCCCCACGAGCACGCCAGTCAGCCGACCGTACGGTCTGTATAGCGTTATGTGTGCCACAGCACATCGCTGGCTAACTTCTGGCAGTGTTGTTCGACACAAATCGGGCATCGATGGCGATGCGGCCCGGCTCGCCGCGCACGACACGCCGAGGTCGGCCCGGAAATATCGCCGCCCACGCGATACCTGGTCACCTGGATTGTGAGGCTGACCACAAGCACCACCTCGGCACTCGGTGTGTCGGCGCCGGGCCTGTCACGCTGGCACAACGAATCAATGCCAGTTTCGCCCTACCTACCAGTTTCGCCATGCCCAGTGGAGCGCACGACCCGGGGAGAATTCATGACCGGCTTACTCACCTGGCTCGGCGGAGGCCTCGCCTCGCCTCGGCGCCGGGATCCCGAAACGGGTGCCGACCTGGCTCTCAGCCATGAACAGGGCCGCTATCTCGTCACCGGTGCCGCGGTATCGCTGTTCGCGGTGATCGCCGGTCTGGTGTGTCTGTCCGCCCTGCTTGCCGCCGATGTCGGTGGGTTCGGCGCGGCGCTGTTCGCGCTGGTCATCGTGGGGGCCGCAGGGGCACTCGGGCGAGCCCTGGCCACCGCTCGTCCCGGTGCCGACGACGATCGGTTCGGCATCGCGGCCCGGATCGGGGTCGGCGTGCTGGCGGGGGTCTTCGTCGCCGAACTCGCCGCCACCGTGCTGCTCGGCGGGACCGTCGACCGGGAGCTGGATGTGCGGGCCCAGGTGAGCGCCGAGAACGCCCCCGCGGTGGTGGCCGCGCGCACCTCGTTCGATCTGGCGACCGCCGACCGCGGCGCGCTCGACCTGAGCATCGCCAAGTCGCAGGCCGATATCGACCGGGCACTGGTGATCGCCCGGTGCGAGTACAACCCCACTCCCGAATGCCCGCAGACCAGGATCACCGGGGTACCGGGACGCGGTCCGGAAACCCAGACCGCCAACGACATGCTCGACGACGCCCGCAAGCAGCTCGCCACCGCGCAGGGCCGCATCGAGGGCCTCGACCAGCGGGTTCGCACCGAGTCGGCCGCGTTGGCCGCCGCCAGGATCACCGCTGTCGCCGAGGGCGACCGTGGACTCGGTGCCCGCTGGCTGGCCATGAACAGCTACACCGGCTCGCACGCGGGTGGCGCCGCGCTGCGCTTGCTCATTCTTCTCGCCGGGGTCGCGTTGGCCCTGCTGCCGCTGTTGCTGCGCTGGTGGCGCGGGGAAACCTCGCTCGACCGCCGGGTCGACGCCGCCGACATGGCCGACCGCGCCCAGCGCGAAGCCGACGCCGCCATCGCCGTGAAACGCGCCGAGGTCCGCACCGAGACGGCCGCGTTGCGCGCCGAACACGAGCTCACCGCCGCGCAACTGGCCATCGAAGCCGATACCGTGATCGACCGAGAACGTCAGCGCACCAGGATCATCGCCGCGATCGGCGGTTTCGAGCTCGGTTTCGCCGAGCCGCATCGAAAGGACGACTCCGTGTCTCTGGAGCCGAACGTGACATCGCAGCTGCCCGCCGGATACGCCAAGCACGCGCTGCCCGCCGGAACCGCCGGGAACCTCGTCCCCGCCACCCAGCAGCCGCCAGCGCCCGCACCCACCAGTGGTGGCGGTTTGGAATTGCCGATCATCGGAACGGTGCCGTTTACCGACACCGCCGCCCGCTGGATCCGCCCGCTGGTCCCCGCCTTCGTCGCCAACGCCTTCGACTCGGCCACCCATCCGATGCGTACCGCGCGACAGGCGTTCGAGGAGGTCGAAGAGGTGACCTTCACGCTGCGGCGCACCCGCAAGGTCACCGTCGACACTCAGGATTCCGCGGCGCAGCAGCAGGTTCCGGCGGGATATCAGGTGCAGGGTCAGCCCGCGCAGGGGTTCCTGCCGCCCGGCGCCTACCCGCAGCAGCCGTACGCGCAGCAGATCGCGTCGAATGTGGTCGATGCGCCATCGAGTCGGTTCCACCCGGATCCGCGTCAGTATCAGTCGGCGCCGAACTACACCGCGTTGCCCGCGGGGCAGGGGAATGGTCTGCCGGACGCGGAGGGGTATGGGGAGATTGCGGGCGGTAATGCGAATGAGCTGCCGGGTAGTCGTCGGCAGTTGCCGCCTGCTCGGTAGTGACTGCGACGGGTAGACCGGGGTCACCCGACCGGGGCTGTGTTGCCCCGGTCGGGTGTGCCGAGGCCGGTCAGCTCGGCGTTGTCTTCGCGCGCAGGGCGCTGTATGCGGCGAACAACAGGACCGCGACGATGCCCACCACTGTCAGGTGGATGCCGCTGACGAACGCTTGGTTCGCCGACGACAGGAACTCCTCGGCCACTGCGGTGGGTAGATCACCAGCCACCTCGACGGCGCCGCTCAGTGAGCCCGAGGCGGTTGCCACCATGTCCTCGGGCAGCAAGGACAGATCCAGCCCGCGCCGGAAGATCGCCATCACCGTGCTGCCGAGCAACGCGACACCTAGCGCGAGACCCGTCTCGTAAGCGGTTTCCGAGATCGCCGCGGCCGCACCGGCACGCTCCGCCGGTGCCGATCCGACGACCAGATCGGCGGCCACCGTCATCGCCACGCCCGCGCCGAGCCCGATGCCGACGAAACCGAGCACGAACGCATCGGCCCCGCGCACAGCGTCGACGGCGAGGAAGGCCGCCGTGCCGATGGCCGTGACCACCAGCGCACCGGCCAGGACCACCGCCGCGCGCCAGCGCCGCACGAGAAAGGCCGCCGCCAGCGAGCCGAACACGCTCGCCACGAGCCCGGGCAGCATCAACAGACCCGCCTCCAACGGTGAGCGCCCGAGCACCAGCTGCAGATACTGCGATCCGAAGAACAGCACGCCTGCCAGGGCGAACACCGCGAGCAGGTTGGTGAACACCGCCACCCGGAACCTCGGCAACTCGAACAGCCGCAGATCGAGCATCGGATCGGTCAGGCGACGCTGCCTGCGCACGAACAGCACAGCCGAGACCACACCGACCAGGCCGATGAGCAGCGCGCCCACCGTCGGGCCGTGTGCCGCGGTCTCCTTCACCGCGTAGACCACCGGGACCAGCGCGAGCATGGACAGCAGCGCGCTGAGCGCGTCGAATCGGCCCGGGTTCGGGTCACGTGATTCGGGGATGAGCAGCGGCGCGAGCGCCAGCAGCACCAGCATGACCGGCAGGTTCACCAAAAACACCGAGCCCCACCAGAAGTGCTCGAGCAGCCAGCCGCCGACCAGCGGACCGGCCGCGGCGCCACCGCCGGCCATCGCGCTCCACACGCCGATCGCGATGGTGCGCTGACGCGCGTCCTGGAACATCGAGCGGATCAGCCCCAGCGTGGCCGGCATCAGCGTGGCACCGGCGACGCCCTGCAACACGCGCGCCGCGATCAGCATCTCCGGCGAGACCGCCCACGCGGCCATGGCCGAGGCGACGCCGAAGCCGACGGCGCCGATCAGCAGCAGCCTGCGCCTGCCGATCCGGTCGCCGAGATTGCCCATCACGACCAGCAGACCGGCGAGCACGAACGAGTACACGTCGATGATCCAGAGCAGTTGTGGCGTGCTCGGCGCGAGGTCGGCGCTGATCGCGGGCACGGCCAGGTCGAGCACGGTCGCGTCGACGGCGAGCAGCAGCAGGGCAAGGGCGAGGACGCCGAGTCCGGCCCATTCACGCGGGGTGGCGCGCGGTGGGGTCAGCACGGTGGGGGTGTTCATCGGTTTCTCGACTTTCGGGTTGGTAAACCGTCCAGACGGTACAGTAACAGAGAAACCGTCCAGACGGTACAGTGATCGGCGTGAGCCCCGGCACCCGCGACCGCATCCTCGACGCCCTGGAAACCCTGCTGCTCGAACGCGGCACCGCCCAGATGACCCTCGACAATGTCGCCGCGGCGGCGGGCGTGTCCAAGGGTGGGCTGCTCTATCACTTCAAAAGCAAAGACGCGCTGCTCGTCGGACTGGTGCAGCGGCTCGGCGACCGCGCTCGCGACCAGCTCGACGAGGCAAGCGCGAGCGGAACGTCGATCGCCGAGTGGTACCTGCAGACACCCGACCCGACCGCGCCGGAAGACGCCGTCGAACTCGCCCTCTACCGCTCACTGCTGGCGACCATGCGCACCATCGACGCCTCGGCGGGCAACGAACCCGATGAGGTGCAGCGCGCGCTCGACGCTGTGATGGCGGCCTGGTCGGAGAACCTCGACACCGAGGTGGCCGACCCAGTCCGCGCCGACACCATCCGCCTGGTCGGCGACGGGGTATATCTGCGCGCCCTGCTCGGCCTGCCGCAGCTCGAACCCGCCCGCTACCGCGCCGTCGTCGATCGGTTGCTGCAACGCTGACGCCGCGAGCGCACCCGAGACGACTCGCCATCTCAGCACTGAGTGGACACTTGTACACCGAATACGAATGTGGACACCGCCACGGCCCACCGACCGGTGGATGGTCACAAAAACCAGTACGACCTGTTGGTATAGCCACCCGACTCGCACAGTGACCTGCGCAACTCTATGGCCGATTCGGGATCCTCCGGTTTACAGTTCGGTGGTGATCAACCGCGAGGGACCGGCACGCGCGGCGAGATCAGCGCCGTGGGGCTCGCCGCTGCTCGGACCAGTCGACGAGAAGTCGACGGTCCGGCGCGTTCGGGTGCAGTTGTTGCTCACCGTTCCGCTGCTCATCGCCAATCTGATCGGCATCGCGATGGTGGTGGTGCTGGCAGGCTTCGTGCTGCCGGGACCGACGGTGTTCACCCGGCAATTACTGCTGGTGAACAGCGTTTTCACGCCATTGTGCGCGGGGCTCGCGCTGGCGGGCGGCGCCGTGTGGGGCACGGTGGCCGGGGTGCGGTCGATGCGCTGGGCCACCGATCCCGAACACGTGCCGACGCCGGCCGAACAGCAGGTGACGGTGTCGGCGCCGCGCTGGATGGTGCTGCAGCAGGCCATCCTGTGGACGCTGACATTGACCGTGCTCACCGTGGTCTACGGCGTGCTGGAGCCCGCGCTGATCCCCAAGGTCTTCCTCGCGATCGGCGCGGCCGCGATCGTCGTGTGCGCCAACAGCTATCTGATCATCGAATTCGCGCTGCGCCCGGTGACCGCGCGCGTGCTGGCGGCCGACCCACACCGCCGCCGCGGCATCGGCGTGTTCGGCCGGACCATGCTGTCGTGGTTCGTCGGCGTCGGGGTGCCGGTAGCGCTGACGATGACGGTGGCGGTGTGGGCGCTGGCCGATCCGGCGGTGAGCAAGGCCAGGCTGGCGGTGTGCATGCTCAGCCTCGGCGGCTCGGCCCTGCTGTTCGGGTTGATCCTGATGGCCCAGGTCGTCGCGGCGACGGTGGCACCGATCAAAGGTGTGCGGCAGGCGCTGCGCCGCGTCGAGAACGGTGACCTCGACGCCGAGATCGCCCTCTACGACGGCACCGAGCTGGGCGAACTCCAGAGCGGGTTCAACCGGATGGTGCTCGGGCTGCGCGAGCGGGCGATGATCGAGGACCTGTTCGGCAAGCATGTCGGTCACGACGTGGCGATGGCGGCGATCGCCTCCCAGCCGGTGCTCGGTGGCACCGAGACCGAGGCGGCGGCGCTGTTCATCGACATCATCGGGTCGACCACGATGGCGGCCACGCTGCCCGCGCCCGAGATCGTCGGGATCCTGAACCGGTTCTTCGACATTGTCGTCGATGAGGTGGAGCGCCACGGTGGGCTGCTGAACAAGTTCGAGGGGGATGCGGCGCTGGCGGTGTTCGGAACGCCTGCTCCGCTCGATGATCTGGCTGGTTCGGCGCTGTCGTGTGGGCGGGCGATCCAGCGCAGGTTGCGGGATGCCTCCGACCTCGACGCGGGGATCGGGGTGGCGGCCGGGCGGGTGGTCGCGGGGAATGTGGGCACGCACAATCGGTACGAGTTCACGGTGATCGGTGATGCTGTGAACGAGGCTGCGCGACTCTGCGAGCTGTCCAAGCAGCACGACGAGCGGTTGCTCAGCTCGGCTACCACTCTTGCGGCTGCGGATGATTCGGAATCTGCGCATTGGGTGCTCGGGGAGACTGTCACGTTGCGTGGGCGGTTGAAGCCGACACAGGTCGCGTTGCCGAAGGTGTCCGAGGTAGTTGGGTCTGCCGAGGTTCGGTAGGGGACGACAACGGGTAAAACCGGGCCCGGGGGGCTGGACCTTGCTGTGTCTATTGGAGCGCTGACGCGCTCGAGTCGGGGCCCTTCGGGCCCCCGATCTTCCCTCCCTCCGGGTACTCCTTCGTCGCACCCTCCACTCAGTCCAGATCGGGGCGGGCACCTCCGGGTAAGACATACCAGGCGGGGCGGTCGGGATTGACTACACTCGGGCCGTGCGTCCTGCCGTTGATGCGGTCGGCGCCGTTGGGGCGGGAATCGATCCGGCGCTGGTACCTGCGCCGGTGACTGCGATGCCGCCTACGGTGCCGATCCGTCCCTTGCGTTTTCGCGAATTGCTCGATGAGCCGTTCGCCCTGATCCAGGCCCATATTCGGGCCTTCGCGGTGCTCGGCGGTAGTGCGCTGGTGATCGGTGTGCTCATTTCGCTCGGGGTGACCGGCCTGGTTTCCCATCTCACCGACGGATCCGACGCGGGCACGGCATTGGCCGCGATCCTGGCTACCGCGACGTGCGTCTGGGTGGTGCGCCTCGTGCTGCGCGGCGCCACCGTGGCCATCGCGCTCGCCGACTTCCACGGGGTTCGGTACGGCGTGCTCGACGGGTTGCGGGCCGTGGCAAGGCGGGCAGCGCCGCTGGTGGTCGCGCAGATCATGTTCACGCTCACCGGGATCGGAGTGCTGTTGCTCGGGAGCATCCTGGTGATCACCTATCCGCTTGCGCTGATCTGGCTCTCGCAGGTGCGGGCGCGGCGGTTCGTGACCGAGCCGGTGATCGTTGCCGAG
Organism: Nocardia sp. FBN12; assembly: GCF_054031145.1. Taxonomy (NCBI): domain Bacteria; kingdom Bacillati; phylum Actinomycetota; class Actinomycetes; order Mycobacteriales; family Nocardiaceae; genus Nocardia; species Nocardia sp. FBN12. The sequence goes on along the minus strand of NZ_CM132926.1, from coordinate 6,058,572 downwards.
CACGCGGGTTTCGGCGCGGGCGTCGCTCGTTCGAAGATGCTGATGGAGGGTGCGGTCTGGTCGACCGCGGGGCTGTGGCTCACTCAGCGATGCATCTTCGCGGTACTCGCGGTGCCCGCGTTCGGCATTCCGTTCTTTCTCTCCGACTTCTCCGGCACCCATCGCTGGGCCGTCATCACGATGCTCGTCGGCGGGTTCCTGCTGGTGGTGACGGTGAGTGAGATCGTCGAGGCGACCAGCCGCGCCCTCAATTACATCAGTCGGCGGTGTGTCCGCGAGGGCATGGACATCCGAATCCCCGGTGATCGCCGGTGACCGAATTCCCTGACGGCGTCCCACCGCGGCCCCGGCTCGGAGCCGCCGCCGAACACCGCGCCGCCGCCGAGAATGCCGCCGGCCGCCGCGATTACGACCGTGCGCTGCGCGAACGCTTCCGCGCGGTGCTGCGCGGACTCGAGCAGGACGGTAGCTTGCCGGTGCGCCGCTCGCGCACGGCGCAGGAGACCGCCGACGACGCGACCACCGCACTGCCGCTGGAACAATCCACCGAATTGCACCCGGCGGCACGGAGTTTCGACGAAGTCGTCTATGGCGGACGCACTGCCACCGAGGACGAGTACCGCCGACTCGAATACGCCGACCGGTATTCCGAATCCGCCCCACCACCCGTGCTCGACCCGGTCGAGATCGAGGTCGTCGAGCGGGAACCCAAGCAGCGCAGGTCACTTCCCCCACTGCCGGGATTCTTGCGGAGCCCGCGGTTCTGGGCAGCGCTCGCCGCCGGACTCGCCATCGCCCTGCTGCTCTACGCCACCATGCAGTCGTGCGGCGCCCCCACCGCGCCCGATACCCCCGACCTCCCCAACCCGCCGGACCCGCCCGAGAAACCACGCGACGACAGCGACCTCGATTTCGGTAGCGGTAAGGATTCGATCTTCACCCGCCTACCGGGCTGGCTGGCGTTCGGCGGCCTGCAATTCCTGCTCGCCTTCGTCGCGCTGATCTGGTGGCGGGCGCGCAGGCGTGGCGCGCTGGTCGGCGAGCCACGCCCGGTCGAAGTACCCGCGAACGAACTGCTCGCGGGCCAGGCGGGGTTGTATCGCCGCTCCGGCGACGTGGCCCACGTGGCGCGGATCTTGCGCGCCGCGACGCTGCGCCGGATCAAGCGGCGGCTGGGCGGCGAGCGGACCGACGATCAACTCGTCGACACCGTGGCGAGCCGGCTCGGCGTACCCACCCAGCAGATCGGCACTGTCCTGTTCGGTGACGTACCGGACGAGACCACCCTCAATTACGTTGCCGCACACCTCGAATGGATCGAGACGGAGCTCGGATGACAAACATTTCCAAGGACACCGTTCTGCGCGAGACACCGAGCGCGCAGGACGCCGCGGCGGCGCTGGCCGCGCTGCGCACCGAGATCGGCAAAGCGGTGGTCGGCAACGACCAGGCCGTGCTGTATCTGGTGCTGGCACTGTTGTGCCGCGGCCACGTGCTGCTGGAAGGTGTTCCCGGCGTGGCCAAGACGCTGCTGGTGCGCGCGCTGGCCACCTCGCTGGCACTCGAGCACGCGCGCGTGCAGTTCACCCCGGACCTGATGCCGGGCGATGTCACCGGATCGCAGATCTACGACCCGCATTCGGCCGAATTCACCTTCCGCAAGGGCCCGGTCTTCACCAACTTGCTGCTGGCCGACGAAATCAACCGCACCCCACCGAAAACCCAGTCCTCACTGCTGGAATCGATGGAGGAGCGCCAGGTTTCGGTAGACGGGCAGCCGCGTCCACTGCCCGAACCGTTCGTGGTGGTCGCCACCCAGAACCCGATCGAGCAGGAGGGCACCTATCCGCTGCCCGAGGCCCAGCTCGACCGGTTCCTGTTCAAGGTCGACATCCGGCTGCCCGACCGCGACGACGAGTTCCGCATCCTGCAGCGGCACGCGGGCGGCTTCGACCCCCGCGATCTCGGCGCCGCGGGCCTGCGCCCGGTCGCGGGCCCCGAGCACATCGCGGCCGCGCGCGCCGCGGTGGGCGAGGTGGCGGTGAGCCCGGAGGTGCTGGCCTACATCGTCGACCTGTGCCGCGCCACCCGCTCCTCCCCCGCCGTCGCGCACGGCGCGTCCACTCGCGGTGCGACCGCGCTGCTGGCCGCCGCCCGCGCCTTCGCCTGGCTCAACGGCCGCCCGTACGTAACGCCGGACGACGTGAAAACTGTGGCGATGGCGGTACTTCGGCATCGCCTGCAGTTGCGGCCGGAGGCCGAGCTGGACGGGGTGAGCACCGAGGGCGTGCTCTCGTCCTTGCTGGTCTCGGTGCCGGTTCCGGTCTAGCGACGTGGTGGTCACAGGCCGGTTCGCGCTGCTCGCCACGGCCGCGGCGGCGGTGGTGATGTTCGTGGTCCCGACGTGGGTAGGGGTGCTCGGCGCGTCCGCGTTGCTGGTGGCGCTGCTGCTGGTCGATATCGCGCTGACCGCGCGGGCGGATTCGCTGTCGCTGACCCGCGATCCGTTGACGGTGGTGCGGCTCGGCCGCGCCACCGAGGTGGAGTTGGTGGTCACCAACACGGGCGCCGCCACCGTGCGCGGACTGCTGTGGGACGCCTGGCCCGACAGCGCGCGTCCCGAACTACGCGACCAGCACCTGGATCTGGCGCCACACACGCGAATCCGCTTGCGCACCAAGCTGACTCCCACCTATCGCGGCGATCGGGTCGCGGGTCCGGTGACGGTGCGGCTGCTCGGACCACTGGGTCTGGCGGGACGCCAGAGCCGGGTCGACGTGCCCGCCAGAGTGCGCGCGCTGCCCGCGTTTCGCAGTGAGCGACTGCTGCGTTCGAAGGTGAGACGGCTGCATCACCTCGAGGGCCGCAATGTCGCCAACACGCGCGGGCAGGGCACCGAATTCGATTCGTTCCGCGAGTACGTGGCAGGCGATGACGTGCGCAGTATCGATTGGCGGGCCACCGCGCGCGCCAACGACGTGCTGGTGCGGACCTGGCGGCCCGAACGCAACCGGCACATGCTGATGGTCCTCGACACCGGGCGGGCGAGTGCGGGCCGGGTCGGCGAGGGGACGCGGCTCGACAGTTCGATCGAAGCGGCGTTGCTGCTGGGTGGGCTGGCCGCGGCCGCGGGCGACACGGTCGACCTGATGGCCTACGACCGGCGAGTGCGTGCGGAAGTGAGTGGTGTCGGCGGCAATCAGCTGCCGCTCAAACTTATGCACACCCTCGCGGGGGTTACTCCACAGCTGGTGGACACCGATACCGACGGACTGGTCCGCACCGTGATCTCCCGGGTGCGCAGGCGGGCGTTGATCGTATGGTTCACCAGTCTCGACGGGCCGACTGTCACCGAGCACCTGCTGCCCGCGCTACCCACACTCACGCAACGTCATCGGGTGCTGATCGTCTCGGTCACCGACCCCGATATCGCCGCGGCGGCGAGCGATCGTTCGCAGGTCTACACCGCGGCGGCCGCCGAAACCGTGCTGGCCGAACGCGCGCTCGTGCAGGAATCACTGCGGCGGCGCGGTGTGGCCGTGGTGGCGGCTGCCCCCGATCAGCTGCCCGAGGCACTGGCCGACGAGTACCTCGAACTGAAGCAGTCCGGCTCGCTCTGAATCTATGGACATCGCGAATTGTGCACAACCGCACCTGGTTGTGGATAACCGGAGTTTCTACCGGTACTCACAGTTCATCCACCGACTCGCCAACAGATTCATCCACAGGATGGTTTGTGCACAGGTGGGTTCGCGCACAACCTGATTCGTGCACAGGCTGTTTCATCCACAAGCTGGGGATTACACCCGCGAAAGCTGCTGTCGCCGAGCGAGAATCGCGCCGAGCACGTGATACGGCGGGTAGCCGACGGGCGCCGGACAGCGCAGCGCAGCGCACATCGCCTCGACGAGTTCGGTGCCGAGATAGTGCTGTGTGGGCGGCGTGAGCGTCGGCAGCCGGGTCAGGTAGCGCCGTGCCGCGGCGGCCAATTCGTCGGAGATCCCGCTCGGATCCAGCTGCGCCGACCACCCGGCCAACCACGGCGGCGCGACGGCCAGCGACGGCATCGGCATGGCCTGCCGGGTGTGCACAACTACGGTTCCGGCGAGCACATCGCCCACTCGCTTGCCCTCGCGCGAACACAGCGACGTGACCACGGCGACCGCGCCGAACGCACCGAGCATCCAGAAATCCACAATCGCACCCGCGAGGCCACGGGTGAGCGCGTGCCGGAAGTCGATCGGCCCGGCATCGGCGCGCACGACGCGCAAGCCGAAGGCCAGCTTGCCCAGTGACCGCCCGCGCGAGACGGTTTCACTGACCACCGGGTAGGCGATCAGCACAACCACCAGCGTGACGACCGCCGTCACCGAGAACCAGGCGGAGTCGGCGTCGGTGACGATCAGCACCAGCATCAAGACATATTCCAGCGTCGCGGCGAGCGCGAGCTGGAGCATCAGGTCGAGCAGAAAAGCGCCCGCACGGCTGGGGATGCGCGCGATGGGGAGCTCGAGCGCTACCGCTTCGCCGGTGGTGAATTCAGCCATGTGGCTAGCATTCCCGATATGGACACCGATGCCTACAGCTGGGCGAGTCAACGGTCTTGGTATCGGCTCGATCAGCTGGTTCGCCAGCGCAAGTTGTCCGGTGCCGATGCCGACGAACTGGTCCGGTTGTACCGGTCCAGCTCGCAGCAGCTGGCGAGATTGCAGGGGCACCACCCCGATCCGGAGCTCGTCGACCGGCTCAGCGCGCTGCTGGCGCGGGCCCGTGGCCGGGTGCTGGCGGCCAGGTCGCAGCCGTGGCGCGAGGTCGGCCGGTTCTTCACCCGGCACTTTCCCGCGGCTGTGTACAGAGCCTGGCCGTGGTGGTTGGGGACAACTGCGATCTTTCTGGCCGTCGCGGGCGTGATCGGCGTGCTTGTGGATCGTTCGGCCGCGGCGCGCGATGCGCTGGGGATACCAGCGGGTGATCTGTCCGACATCACCGGACCTGGGGGTTCGTTCGAAACGTACTACTCCGAGCACCCCAACGAGGCCTTCGCCGCCAAGGTCTGGACCCACAACTCGCTGGTGTCGGCGATCGCGTTGTTCACCGGTGTGCTGATCCTGCCGGCTGTGTACGCATTGTTCATGAACGCGCTGAATCTGGGGATAACCGGTGGATTGATGGCCGACGTGGGGCGGCTGGATTCGTTCTTCGGCTTCATCCTGCCGCACGGCACGCTGGAGCTCACCGCACTGTTCGTCGCGGGCGGGGTGGGGTTGAAACTCGGCTGGACGCTGGTGGACCCGGGACGGCGCAGCAGGGCGGCCGCGATGGCCAGGCAGGGGCGTGCGACCGCCACGGTGGCGCTCGGGCTGGTGTGCGTGCTGCTGGTGTGTGGCCTGCTGGAGGGTTTCGTGACGCCGAGCCCACTGCCGGTCCCGGTGCGGATCGCGCTGGGGTTCGTGGCCGAGGCGCTGTTCCTGTACTACGTCTTCGGGATCGGCAGGCGGGTGGCCGAGGAACAGGACGCGGAGGCAGTGGTACCGGTCTCGGCGGCGGATCCGGCCGATCGGTGGCTGATGGCGCCGGCGAAGGTGCTCGACCGGGCGTGAGCTCGCATCTGTGCGTGCATCTGTGCAGCCGACAACTCCGAGCACACCGGCCACGGGACGCGCCGGGCAATCGGCAGCTACGGAAGGTTAAGAGACGGTGACGAACTCCCCCATTTGAGTTCCGCTGGCCGCAGCGAGTCGGGCTCGAACTGCGGCCAGCGTTACCGTCAACTGTACACAATCGTTATGGTCACGCAACCCCCAACGCGCAGGTCCGGGGTAGGAATTGCGAACCTGCAAAGGGCTGTGGACGCACCGTTTTTCACACCCGCAGCAAACTTCTGGCGTCACCCGCACCGCATGGCCGGCGGCACCGAGAATTCACCCCGAGCAAACCTTCGATAACGAGTCACGCACCTTCGACAACGTTCGCGCGCGAATATTGAGCAAGGTTGCCTCGGCACATACCAACCCCTCCTCATAGCTGTCACCTGGGGTTTCGGCAACGGAATTACGGTTGCCGACTACTTGAAACGAGAAAAGAAACCTCAAGTTTGTTAACTAGCCTGCAAACTAGACACACGCCCAGCAATCGCACTGAAACACCGAATTCATTGGCTCTAACTGGTCGAATGACCGGTTGCGAACGGGCCGCCGAACAACCAGAAATCGGCGGAAGAACACCCGGAATACAAGGGTGCACGGGCAGTGTGACCTTCGCCTCACCTGCGAGTATCGGGACTATCCAGTCATGCAGAGGACAGCATCGATGCCGCCGCGCGGCGATGGCCGCCACCAGCCGAAACAGGCACGAGGTCGGCTCGAGGTGCGAAAGGCCGGACGCTGCCGGACGCGGCGGTCTCAGCCGATTCGGACGATCCCCGTCACCGTTCCCTGCCAGAGCGCGCCGCCTCGGGTGATGAGCGCGGCCATCTGCAGCGGATCCTCCGCGACGGTTCCCGGCAGGTGTGTGGAGGTGCGCACGGCACCGGTTTCCGGGTCGACAACGACGTAGTCGAATCCGTCGAGGGGGGTTGCCGAATCGGGCCCGACACGCCGCAGGGTGTGGATGCCGCCGTCGGCGAGCGACAGCCGCGGGACCGCCGCGCTGCGAACTCGGCTGTCCCACACCGGGACACATCCGTCGGCGGTGAGGTCGACCCGGCTCAGACCGCCGTGAAACGGCGCGTTCGCCGGCACAGCCGGGCCCGCGCCCTCGGGAACGGTGGGATACGGATAGCCGTAGGTGCTCGCGACGAAGATCGACGAACCGATCGCGATCGGCGAATTCTCACTACCGCCGACGGGGACCGGAATGGAGCAGACCTGCTCACCCGAACCGGACCGCGCCACGATGAGTCGCACCTGATCGTCGGCATTGTCGACGATGGCGAGATATTCGTCGCCGCGCACGGGACCGAAGTATGTCGGCGTCGAGCCGGTACCCCAGCTGAGCTGACCCGGTTTGCGTGCGGCGCCGCGATCGTAGGCGGCCCGCCAAAGGATCTCCGGCTCACTGTTTTTCGCACGCAGTTCGTACAGGGCGTGCGTACTCGCCACGGCCACACCACCATTGGGTGCCGACGAGATGCTGTTGGCCACCGACTCCCCGGACGGCAGCCGCACCGTCCCCACGCCACCATCGCGTCCGACGAACCCGACGACACCGTGTCCCGTCGCGAACCACACATTGCCCGACCAGTCGGGGACCAGCCCGGTGACGTTGTCGCCCTGGGGAATCACGCCACTCAGATCCGACTGCACGGTCGCCGTCAACCGCCACGCGCCGTCGTCACCCCGAACATGCGCGACCCGCAACAGCCGCCGCGCACCGTCGACGACCACCAGTCGATCCTCGTTGTCGAGAAAGGCGTAGACCCCGCCGAGCAAGCTCCCCTTGGTCAACGGCAGCGAAGCGAGCGCCCCACCGACCGGCCCCGGCGCGGCCGTATCGAACAGAAACACCGTCGGCGTCTGACCCGCGATGGCGGTGCACAACCCGACTACCAGTCCGTCCGCGCCCTCGAGCAGCGTCGGGCAAGCAGCCCCGAGCGGATACACCGTGACCCCGGCCCCGGCGGCGGGCCCGGCCAGCGGCGTCACATCCGACGATCCGGCATCCCCGTGCATCGTCGCCGTTCCGAGCGGACCGAGGAAAGGGTTGGCCGCGAGCGGACCGGTCACCGGCGGCGCGGCCGACGCCGGAACCGACCAGGCGCTCGCCGAGACGAGGGTGAGGACGGCGGCGCGGGCGAGGAAGCGGCGAGATACAGACGACACGATCTGTATCGAACCCGAATTCCGGGCCGGAGAGAAGTATTCGGATCACCCTGCGGGACCGGCGGCCCGAAAACGCGGCCTACGATGGCCCCATGACCGGGGTCAGAGATCGTCTGCTCACGACAATCGCCGGGCAGCTCGGCAATCCGCACGGTGTGCTCGGCAAGGGCGTGGCGTCGGTCCTCAATCGCGGGAACAAGCGTGCCATCGCGGCCGCCGTCGACGCCGCGGCGCCGACCGCCGCAGCGCGGGTCGCCGATATCGGTTTCGGCGGTGGGATCGGCCTGGAGTTGCTGCTGGCCCGTGTCGGCGCCGAGGGCGTGGTGCACGGCATCGAACCCTCCCCCGACATGCTCGCCCGCGCGCACGGCCGTTTCGCGGGGGCGGTCGCGCACGGCCGCCTCGCTCTCGCCGACGGCACCCTCACCGCGATCCCCGTGCCCGACGCGAGCCTGCACGCGGCGATCACGGTCAACACCATCTACTTCCTCGCCGATCTCCCGGCCGCCTGCGCCGAACTCGCCCGCGTCCTGCGGCCAGGTGGCGTCGCTGTGGTCGGCATCGGCGACCCCGAGGCCATGGCGAAAATGCCGTTCACCCCTTACGGCTTCACCCTGCGTCCGGTTGCCGAGGTAGTGGCGGCGCTGAGCTCCGCCGGACTGACTGTGGAGCAGCGCACCCTGGCGAATCCGCCGATCCCGCACCACCTGCTGATCGCGCGCAAGGCCTGATACCACCCCCGAAACGACTGAAGGCCCGATCCAGAAGGATCGAGCCTTTAGTCTTGTGGGCGAAGGGGGACTTGAACCCCCACGTCCTTACGGACACTGGCACCTGAAGCCAGCGCGTCTGCCATTCCGCCACTCGCCCGAGCGACTGGAAAAATCTAACATGCCCCGCGGGCGAAAATAAAATCGATTCCCTGACCTGCGGCGATGCGGTGAAAGCCGGGCCGGGAACCGGGGGGCGCCGCCGGGAGTTACCCAGGTAGAGGATCGTGGATATCATGCAAGGAACGTGGTCGCGTCCGGACACGCCGTAACTAGCGGTCGAGAAGGGCGGACACGCGCACCGAAGGGAGGGCTGTGATGGGCATCGTGTCGAGATTCGAGCGTCGCTTGCAGGGCGCTGTCGGTGACGTGTTCGCGCGGGTGTTCGGCGGCAGTGTGGTTCCCCAGGAGGTGGAGGCCGCGCTGCAGCAAGAAGCCGCAGATCAGATCCAGGATCTGGAGGGCGGGCACCGCCTCGCGCCGAACAGTTACGTGATCACGATCAACGAAACCGATCACGGCAAGCTCGACGCCGATCACGACCTGACAACCAAAGCGTTCGCCAAACATCTGCAGGATTACATCCGCGAGCAGGGCTGGCAGACCTACGGCGAAGTTCACGTGGCGTTCGAGGCATCACCTACGCTGCACACCGGAATGTTCAGAGCGAGCGGCCGCGTCGACCCCGACGCCGGTCGTGGGACGGCCCCACCTCGCCCCGGACCGCCACAACGACCCGCACACCCGCAACCAGGAGCTGGCCCCATGACGCATAACTCAGGCTACGAGCCCGGCCGAGAGCCCGCGGAGTCCGATCCACGCAACCGCGGGTATGCACCGCCGCCCGCCGGTGCGCCAGGGGCTTCCTACCCGGCCGACGATTACGGCCGCGGTGGCGGCTACGGCGCGCCCGAGGCGCAGCCCGGATACGGCGACGCCGCGTACGGCCAGCAGGGTGGCGAATACCAGAACGGCTACGACCCCGCCGCGCCCGCCCAGCAGGGCTACGGCCAGCAGGGTGGCTACGGCGCCCAGCCCGCGTACGGCGAGCAGGGCTACGACCAGCAGGGCGGCTACGGCCAGCAGGCCTACAGCCAGCAGGGCGGCTACGGCGGCCAGGGCGCCCAGCCCGGTTACGCCGAGCCCGGCTACGACCAGCAGGGCGGCTACGGCCAGCAGGGCTACGCCGAACCCCAGCAGCAGGGCTACGGCCAGCAGGGTGGCTACGGCCAGCAGGGCTACGCCGACCCCGGCTACGACCAGCAGGGCGGCTACGGCCAGCAGGGCTACGCCGAACCGCAGCAGCAGGGCTACGGCCAGCAGGGCTACGGCGCGCAGCCCGGTTACGCCGAGCCCGCCTACGGCCAGGAGGAGCAGGGCGGTTACGCCCAGCCCGCCGCCGCGGGCTACGGCCAGCAGGGTTACGGCCAGCAGCAGGGCGCGGGCTACGGCGCCGCCCAGTCGAGCTACTCGGCCACGCTGCAGCTCGACGACGGCAGCGGCCGTACCTACGCGCTGCGCGAGGGGTCCAACATCCTCGGCCGCGGCCAGGACGCCCACTTCCGGTTACCCGACACGGGTGTGTCGCGTCGCCATATCGAGGTGCGCTGGGACGGCCAGACGGCCATGCTCTCCGACCTCGGTTCCACCAACGGGACCCTCGTCAACGGGTCCCCCGTGCAGGATTGGCAGCTCGCCGATGGCGACGTCATCCGGGCCGGACATTCCGAGATCCTGATCCGGATCGTCTGATCCCGTAAGCTGCGCGGTGCACGTCACGAGTCGACGCTGTCGGCTCTATGATGCTGCCATTACACGCACGGTCCCGACCTCGGGGCCCGCAAGCCAGCACGCTGGTGGGGGTGGTTCGCCCCGCACCTGCCGTACCGACGTACCCGGGCGAACAGGAGGTGGAACGCCGTGCAGGGATTGATCCTGCAATTGACCCGCGCGGGGTTCCTGCTGCTGCTCTGGTTGTTCGTCTGGGCCGTTCTGCGGACCTTGCGCAGCGATATCTACGCGGCATCCGGCATACGGATTCAGCCGAGGGCAACTCGCGGTGCACGCGGGTCCATCGGTCTGCCCTCCTTCAGCCGAAGCCAGAAGGGCGCCAAGTATCTAGTGGTGACTCATGGTTCACTCGCCGGCACTCGGATCACCCTCGGCACGCAACCGGTTCTCATCGGACGCGCCGACGATTCGACGCTGGTACTCACCGACGACTACGCCTCGACCAGGCACGCGCGACTGTCTCAGCGTGGTGACGACTGGTACGTGGAAGACCTCGGTTCCACCAATGGCACTTATCTCGACCGCGCGAAAGTCACCACCGCCGTCCGTGTTCCGCTCGGCACTCCGGTGCGAGTCGGCAAAACAGTGATCGAGCTGCGATCGTGACTCTTGTTCTGCGCTACACCGCGCGAAGCGACCGCGGACTCGTCCGGGGCAACAACGAAGATTCGGTCTACGCGGGCGCACGCCTGTTAGCGCTGGCCGACGGCATGGGTGGCCATGCCGCCGGAGAAGTGGCTTCCCAGTTGATGATCGCCGCGTTGGCGCATCTCGACGACGACGAGCCCGGCGACGACATCCTCGGAAAGCTCGACCACGCCACGCATTCCGGCAACGCCGCCATCGCCGACCACGTCGAGGCCGAACCCGAACTCGACGGCATGGGCACCACGCTCACCGCCATCCTGTTCGCGGGCCGCAAGCTCGGCATGGTCCACATCGGCGACTCGCGCGCCTACCTGTTACGCGACGGCGAACTCACCCAGATCACCCGCGACGACACGTTCGTGCAGTCGCTGGTCGACGAGGGCCGGATCACTCCGGAGCAGGCGCACACCCATCCGCAGCGTTCGCTGATCATGCGTGCCCTCACCGGCAACGAGATCGAGCCGACGCTGATCATGCGCGAGGCCCGCGCCGGTGATCGTTATCTGCTGTGCTCCGACGGACTCTCGGACGTGGTCAGCGACGAGACCATCGGCAACACCATGCGCGAGGGCAATACCGACGAGTGCGCCGACCGGCTCATCGAATTGGCTTTGCGCTCAGGCGGTCCCGACAACGTGACCGTCGTGGTCGCCGATGTGATCGACCTCGACTACGGCCAGAGCCACCCGATCCTCGCGGGCGCCGCCTCCACCGAGGAGGAGGAAGACGCCCCGCCGCCGAACACCGCCGCAGGGCGCGCCGCCGCCATGCGTCCGCCGCGCGCGCAACCGCGCCGCGCCGCCGCCGCGCCGCCGCCAGTGGAAACCAAGTCGCACAAGCTGCGCTGGCTGTTGCTGTCGCTGGCGTTGATCGGCGCGGTCGCCGTCGGACTCGTGGTGGGCTACAAGATGATTCGCAGCAACTACTACGTGGGCGCCGACAACGACAAGGTGGTCGTGATGCGCGGCCTGCCCGGTTCGATCCTCGGCTACTCCATCCACGATGTGGAGCTGTCGGGTTGTGTGAACAACAAAGGCGAGCTCACGCTGCTCGAAGTCGGCAAGTCCGCGCCGAGCGGTTGCAAGACCCTGATGGTCAGCGATCTGAAGCAGACCGGGCGCGACCAGGTGAGCAAAGGCCTGCCGCCGGATTCGCTGGACAAGGCGCGCGGCAGCATGAAGGTGCTGGCGCAGAACGAACTCCTGCCGGTGTGCCCGAAGAAGGAATCGGTGCCGCAGCCCGGCGTGCTGCCGCCCGAGCAGACCCAGCTGCCCCCCGGTGCACCGACTCCCGGCCCTGATCAGCCCGCGACACCGACCACCACCCCGGCACCGACCACCACGACCGTTGCGCCGACAACCCCGCAGATCTCAGGGGAGAACTGCCGGGTGACGGACTGATGTCCGCACCGCCACCGCCGTCGGCCGGGGCGTTCCCCAGTCCCCCTGGCGGATTCGCGCCGGCGCCACCGCCGTCGACGCGACGCAACCAGGAGTTGCTGCTGCTGGCGGGTGCGGCGGGCATCACGACGGTGTCTTTGGTCATCGTCGAGGCGAGCCAGGAACAGTCGATCACCACCGACATCGCCAAGTACGGCTTGGCGTTCCTCGCGCTGTTCGGGATCGCGCATCTCGCGGTGCGCCGATTCGCGCCGTTCGCCGACCCACTCCTACTACCGATTGTGGCGCTGCTCAACGGATTGGGCCTGGTACTGATCCACCGGCTCGACCTCGCGGAAGCGCAGAAAGCCGCATACGACGCGACATCGGTCCCCTCCCCCGACGCCAACCAGCAGATCATGTGGACCGGCCTCGGCATCGTGGTGTTCATCAGCCTGCTCATCGTCTTGCGGGATTACCGCACGCTGGCGCGCTACACCTACACACTAGGCCTGGTCGGCCTTGTCGCGCTGGCGATTCCGGCACTGTTGCCGAGCCGGTTCTCCGAAGTCAACGGCGCCAAGATCTGGATCCGGCTGCCCGGATTCAGCATGCAGCCGGGTGAATTCGCGAAGATCCTGCTCATCATCTTCTTCGCGGGCGTGCTGGTGGCCAAGCGTGACCTGTTCACCGCGGCGGGCAAGCACTTCCTCGGCATGGAGTGGCCGCGACCGCGCGATATGGGCCCGGTCCTGATCGTGTGGATCGTCTGCATCGGCGTGCTCGTGCTCGAAAAGGACCTCGGCACTTCACTGCTCATCTTCGGCACGGTGCTGGTGATGATCTACATCGCCACCGAGCGGGTGGGCTGGCTGATCATCGGTGGCGGGCTGCTCGCGCTCGGCTTCGTGTTCGCCTATCAACTGTTCGGGCACGTGCGCGTGCGCGTCGACACCTGGCTGCACCCGTTCGACGACTACCACAACACCGGTTACCAGATCTCGCAGTCGATGTTCGGTTTCGCCACCGGCGGGCTCGCGGGCACCGGCCTCGGCAGCGGACGGCCCCAGCAGGTGCCCTTCGCCAAGACCGACTTCATCGTCACCACCATCGGCGAGGAACTGGGCCTGATCGGGCTCACCGCGGTGCTGATGCTGTTCCTGATCTTCATCGTCCGCGGGCTGCGCACCGCGCTGGCGGTGCGTGACAGCTTCGGCAAGCTGCTCGCGGCCGGTCTGTCCTTCACCATCGCGATCCAGATCTTCGTGGTCGTCGGCGGTGTCACCAAACTGATTCCACTCACCGGTCTGACCACGCCGTTCATCTCCTACGGCGGTTCGTCGCTGCTGGCGAACTACGCGCTGCTCGGGCTGTTGATCAAGATCTCCGATGCGGCCCGCGCACCGGCACCGACCCGTAAGCGCGCGCCCGCCCCGATCGCCGACGCGGCCACGGAACTGGTGCGCAGGCCGGAAGGCAGGGTGAGCGAATGAACACGCCTCTGCGTCGCGTCGCCGTCGCCGTCATGGTGATGGTGGTGGCGTTGCTCGTGAACGCGACCTACCTGCAGGTGGTCAAGGCCGACGACCTGCGCAGCGATCCGCGCAATTCGCGGGTGCTGCTCGACGAGTACTCGCGCCAGCGCGGTCAGATCTCCGCGGGCGGCACCGTGCTCGCCGGCTCCGTCGCGACCGACGACCGGTACAAGTACCTGCGCGAATATCCGTCAAACCCACCCGCTTACGCACCTGCCACCGGCTTCTACTCGATGCAGTACGGCAAGACCGGGCTCGAGCTGGCCGAGGATCCGCTGCTGTCGGGCAATGACTCGAGTCTGTTCGGCCGACGCCTCATCGACATGTTCTCCGGACGCGATCCGCGCGGTGCGAACGTGCTCACCACGCTGAATCCGATGATGCAGCAGGTCGCCTACGAGCAGATGACGTCGAAGGGCTACACCGGCGCCGTCGTGGCGATCGAGCCGAGCACCGGCAAGATCCTGACCATGGTCTCCACGCCGAGTTACGACCCCAACGAGCTGTCGGGCCACGACGGCGCGGCGGGGCGGGCGGCCTGGGAGCGGTTGAGCACCGACGAGACCCAGCCGATGCTCAATCGCGCTGTCTCGCAGACCTACCCGCCGGGCTCGACGTTCAAGACCATCGTCACCGCGGCCGCGCTGTCCAACGGTGTCGCCGGACCGAACGACCAGTTCACCGCGGCGCCCAACATCACCCTGCCCGGCACCAGCACCACGCTGGAGAACTACAACGGCAGCACCTGTGGTGACCAGCCGACGGCCAGCCTCTACGAGGCGTTCCGGCGGTCGTGCAATACCGCGTTCGTCGAACTCGGCGTGAAGGTCGGCGCGGCCAAGCTCAAGGACGAGGCCGCGGCCTTCGGAATCGGACCGCACCGCGGGGTGCCGATCCCGGTGGCCGAGTCGACCGTCGGACCGATCCCGGACAACGCCGCCCTCGGCCAGTCGAGCATCGGTCAGCGCGATGTGTCGGTGACCCCGCTCGACATCGCGGTGGTCGCCTCGACCATCGCCAACGGTGGTACCAGGATGCAGCCGTATCTGGTCGACCAGACCCAGGCGCCCGATCTGTCCGAACTCAGCAAGTCCGACCCGGTCAGCGTCGGACAGGCCGTGACGCCGCAGGTAGCGTCGACATTGAAGGATCTGATGGTCGCCTCGGAAGCCAACACCGCGGGCGGTGGACGCTCGCCGTACCAGATCGCGTCCAAGACCGGAACCGCCGAACACGGCAGTAATCCCCGTAACACCCCGCCACACGCCTGGTATATGGCCTTCGCGCCCGCGCAGAACCCGAAGATCGCCATCGCGGTGATCGTCGAGAACGGCGGCGATCGGGCGCTGGCGGCCACCGGTGGTTCGGTGGCGGCACCGATCGCCAGGTCGGTGCTGGACGCGGGCCTGGCAGGGGGCTGAACGAAATGAGTGTGCGAGTGACAACACGGGGGCCCCGATGCTGAACAACGGTGCTTTGATCGCCGACCGCTACCGCCTGCAGCGGCTCATCGCCACGGGCGGGATGGGTCAGGTCTGGGAGGCGATGGACACCCGGCTCGATCGCCGGGTGGCGGTCAAGGTCCTCAAGACCGAGTTCTCCGCCGACCCGACCTTCCGTGCCCGGTTCCGGGTCGAAGCGCGCACCACCGCGCAACTCAACGCCCCCGGGATCGCGGGCATCTACGACTACGGCGAGACCGCCGACCCGTCGGGCGGCGAGACCGCGTACCTGGTGATGGAGCTCGTGCAGGGCGAGCCGCTCAACGCGGTGCTCAACCGGATGGGCAGGCTCTCGGTCATCCAGGGTCTCGACATGCTGGAGCAGACCGGGCGAGCCCTCGAGGTCGCGCACGCGGCCGGCGTGGTGCACCGTGACGTGAAGCCGGGCAACATCCTGGTCACGCCGACCGGTCAGGTGAAGATCACCGACTTCGGCATCGCCAAGGCGGTCGACGCCTCGCCGGTGACCAAGACCGGCATGGTGATGGGCACCGCCCAGTACATCGCCCCCGAACAGGCCGTCGGCGAGGACGCCACCGCGGCATCGGATGTGTACGCGCTCGGCATCGTCGGCTACGAAGCACTGGCAGGCGTCCGTCCGTTCACCGGCGAGGGTGCGATCACCGTCGCGATGAAGCACGTGCGCGACGCGCCGCCGCCGATGCCCGACGACCTGCCCGCGAACGTGCACGAGCTGATCGCCATCACGATGGCCAAGGATCCGCTGCAGCGCTACAGCAGCGGTGGCGAGTTCGCCGATGCCGTCGCCGCCGTGCGCGCCGGGCACATGCCACCGCTTCCCGGCGGCGCCACCGGGTCGTCGATGACCGGCGCGACCCGGGTCCTGCCGCCCGGACCGACCGTGGTGCTGCCCGCGGCGGCCGCAGCGGCCGCCGCCGCGGCGGACTACGAGGGCGCGACCATGCGCTTCGGCCATCAGCCCGGCGGCCCGCCGACCGGCGGTTACAGCGGTCCGGCCACCCAGGCTGCCGCGCCGGCGCCGGTTCCGGCGAGCAACTCCAAGAACAATCAGAAGTGGCTGATCGCGCTCGGCGTCGGCGCACTGGCGCTCGGCGGCATCGTGCTGTGGGTGCTGTTCGGCGGTGAACCGAACCGGGGTTCGACCACCACGACCACCACGGTGCAGACCACCAAGCCGCTGCCCCCGCCGGTCACCACCACCCAGCCCGTCCCGCCGCCGCCGGTGATCTCCGAGGAACCGACGACCACCACGCAGCGCCCGACGACCACCACCGAGCCGCCGACTACCACCACCGAGCCGCCGACTACCACCACCACGGTGCCGCCGACCACCACGACCAAGACCAAGCCGACGACGACGCCGAAAACGACCAAGCCGGAGCCGACCACCACGGCGCCCGCCGGGGGAACCACCACCGTCGGCCGCCCCCGGCTGCCCACCTTCGACCTGCCGTTCCCCGACAGCGACACGGCCGTAGGCCCGACCATAGGACAACCATGACGACCCCGAAGAATCTCTCCTCGCGGTACGAGCTTGGCGAGATCATCGGGTTCGGCGGCATGTCGGAGGTGCACCGCGCCCGCGACGTGCGGCTGTCGCGCGACGTGGCGATCAAGGTTTTGCGGGCCGATCTTGCCCGCGATCCCACGTTCTACCTGCGGTTCAAGCGCGAAGCCCAGAACGCGGCCGCGCTGAACCACCCGGCCATCGTGGCCGTGTACGACACCGGCGAGGCCACCGTCGACGGCGGCCCGCTGCCCTACATCGTGATGGAGTACGTCGAGGGCGACACCCTGCGCGACATCGTGCGCGGCAAGGGGCCGCTGGCGCCGCGCAAGGCGATGGAAGTCGTGGCCGATGTGTGCGCCGCGCTCGATTTCAGCCACAAGGCCGGGATCGTGCACCGCGATATGAAGCCGGCCAACATCATGATCAACCGCGCCGGTGCGGTGAAGGTGATGGACTTCGGCATCGCGCGGGCGATCGCCGACAGCGCCAACCCGATGACCCAGACCGCCGCGGTGATCGGCACCGCGCAGTACCTCTCGCCCGAACAGGCGCGCGGCGAGACTGTCGACGCGCGTTCGGATGTCTATTCCGTCGGCTGTGTGCTGTTCGAAATTCTCACCGGGCAGCCGCCGTTCACCGGTGACTCGCCGGTCGCGGTCGCCTACCAGCACGTGAAGGAAGACCCGCCGCTACCGTCGTCGGTCAATCCCGGCGTGCCACGCGAGCTCGATTCGGTGATCCTCAAGGCGATGGCCAAGAACCCGGCCAACCGGTACCAGACGGCCGCGGAGATGCGGGCCGACCTGATCCGGGTGCTCGGCGGGCAGAAGCCGAGCGCGCCGATGGTGATGAACGACGAAGACCGCGGCGATTACGACTACGACGACGATCCAGGCCCGCGCAGCTTTCACGACCGCCGCGACGACACCTCCGAGCACCCCGTGGTCGGACCCGCCGGTGAGGAACGCAACCGCACCGGCCTGATCGCGCTCGGCGTCGCGGCCGCGCTGGCCGTGGCGTTCGGGCTGTTCTGGGTGCTGGTCGGGCCGGGGAGCAAGGCCGATCAGGTGGCCGTTCCCGACCTGTCGGGCAAGCCCGCCCAGCAGGCGCAGAGCGAGCTGCAGCAGGCCGGTTTCTTCGTGGCCGTGCAGCAGAAGCCGGATGGCAAAGTGGCGGCGGGCAATGTGATCGCGACCCAACCGCTGGGCGGTTCGCGCATCGACGAGGGCAGCACCGTGACGTTGCAGATCTCGACCGGGCCGACGCAGGTGCAACTGCCTCGGCTGATCGGGATGACGCGGGCCGACGCCGAGCGGGAGCTGAATTCGATCGGGCTGCAACTGGATCCGAATGTGGCGCGCAAGCCGTCGAGCACGGCCGACACCGACAAGGTGATCGCGCAGGACCCGAGCGCGGGTGTGCGGGTCGACATCGATCGGCCGGTCGTCCTCACCATCGGCGACGGGCCGGAAGAGGTTCGCGTGCCGAGCGTGGTCGGCCAGGACATCTCTGTCGCCCAGCCCAATCTGGTCGACTCCGCCGGTTTCACGGTCGATATCAAGGAGATGAAGTCCGCGCTGCCGAAGGGCCAGGTGCTCGCCACCAACCCGGCAGGCGGCAGCAACGCGGAGAAGGGCTCGACCATCACGGTCCATGTCTCCGCCGGTGACCGGATCACCGTCCCCGATCTGACCGGGCTTACGCCGGTGCAGGCCCAGGAAAGGCTGCGCAGCGAGGGATGGACCGGCCAGCTCAGCCAGACCACGGTGATCACTCTCGACGGCAATGCCTCGGGCAAGGTCGTCGGGCAGAGTCCGGCGGCCGGTTCGGCAGTGACGTTCAACGGCAATATCGTGCTGCACGTCGGAGCCTCGCCGATTCCGCGGTGAGGTCTCGATTGGATGGCGAAAGCGCCCGCCGCGGCCAGGCGGGCGCAGAATAAGGCTGCTCATCCCATCCAGCTCTGCTGAACGAGGAGGTAGCCCCTTATGACCACAGCCAGGGACATCATGAAGCCCGGTGCGCAGTGGATCACCCGAGGTGACACCGTCGCGACCGCGGCGACAGCGATGGCCGATCTCGGTGTCGGCTCGCTCGTCGTCGCCGATGACGACGAGCGCATGTGCGGCATCATCACCGACCGCGACATCGTGGTGAAGTGCGTCGCGCTCGGCTTGTCTCCGGATCTGACCACGGCGGCGGAACTCTGTGAGGCGACCCCGCGGTGGGTCAGCGCGGACGCCGATGTGGAAGACGTGCTCGACCAGATGGAATCGCACCGGGTGAAGCGGATGCCGGTGATCGAGAACAAGCGCCTGGTCGGGATGATCAGCGAGGCCGACCTGGCGCGGCACCTCGACGACAATCAGCTCGGCGAATTCGTGACCGCCATCTACGGCAGGCCATGACCCAGCGCTAGCCCAGATCGAGGTGGGCGTTCATCGACATGGCCTCGGTGGCCAGGTCGGTGAGCTCCACCACGCGTACGCCGTTGGTACGGAGTTTGTCCACACCCTCGCAGGCGGCGACGAACAGGCTCGGCTCGCGCCAGGCGATGACCACGGTGGGGATGCCCGCGGCCAGGATCCGATCGGTGCACGGCAGCCGGGTAGCGGTGGCGCGGGTGGAGCACGGTTCGAGGGTGCTGTAGATCGTTGCGCTGGTCAGGCGGGGGTCGGCGGGGTCGAGCTTGTTCAGCGCGGACTCTTCGGCATGCACTTTCTCGTCGGTTTCGCGGGAGAAACCGGTCGCGATTTCCACACCGTCGGCGACGATCACGGCGCCCACCGAGTAGGCGGTATCGCTGGGGGGACAGTTCCTGGCGAGTTCGATCGCCCTGTGCATGAACCGGTGGTCGGCATCGTCGTGGCTCATCGTGTCCCCTGTGGTCTGCAAGTTATCCACAACTCCGGCGTGATGTGGAATCGGTCATTTTCAGGTGTGGAGCAAAGTTGTCCGCGAACTGTGGACAGCGGAATTTTCCCAGGTCAGTGCGGTGAAGTTGTTCGCAGTACCAGTTAGTTGTGGGGGTGGGGATCAGGGCTGACCAGGTAGTTCAGCACAGCGACATCCCCAAGTTGTTCCACACCCGCCAGGTGCAGCCTGCGCGCGGCGCCGCCGGGGAACTCGGCCGGTCCCACGAAGCGCGGAGCCGCCGGATCGCCGACCAGGATCGGGGCGATCGCCAAGCGGATCTCGTCGACCAGGTCGGCCGCGAGGAAACCGGTGTGCATACCGGTGCCGCCTTCGACCATGAGCCTGTGGATATCTCGTGCGCGGAGATCGTCGACGAGGGCGCCGAGCACGAGTCGCTCGCCGAGGCTGATCACCTCGGCGAGTCCGTCCAGCCGGTCGCCCAGCTTCGCGGCGCCCGCGTCGGAGGTGTAGACGAGTTTGTCGCCGCCGGTGTGCCAGAAGCGCAGCTCCGGATCGAGCTCACCGGAATCGGTGACAGTCACCTTCACCGGATACTCCGGCTTGCCCGCCGCCACCCGCGCGGCCCGGCGCTCGGCACTGTTCACCAGCAACCGCGGATTGTCGGAGCGCAGGGTTTGCGCCCCGATCAGGATGGCGTCCGATTCGGCGCGAATCTGGTCGACCCGATCGAAGTCGGCGGCGTTGGACAGCAGCAGCCGCCGCGCACTCGCGTCATCGATGTAGCCGTCGAGACTCGCCGCGACAGAGAGCAGAACTCTCATTTCGTCACCAGCGCGGCGACCTCCGCCTCGAGCGCGGAAACGAGTGCCTCGGACGGACGTTCGCCGCAGACCTCAAGCCAGTTGGCCAGCATCCGGTGGCCGCCCTGGGTGAGCACGGACTCGGGGTGGAACTGCACGCCGTGGATGGGCAGCGTGCGGTGCCGCATCGCCATCACGATGCCGCTCTCGGTGTGTCCGACGACGACCAGTTCCTCGGGGATGGTCTCCGGGAGAACCGTCAGCGAGTGGTAGCGGGTCGCGGTGAAGGGATCGGGCAGGCCGGCCAGGACGCCGGACCCCAGGTGGAACACCTCGCTGGTCTTGCCGTGCAGCAGTTCGGGCGCCCGGTCGACGGTGCCGCCGAACGCCTCGCCGATCGCCTGATGCCCGAGGCACACACCGAGCAGCGGAACGGTGTGCTTCGCGGCCGCGTGCACCAGCGGGATGCTCGCGCCCGCGCGGTCGGGGCTACCGGGACCGGGGCTCACCAACACGCCGTCGAAGGTGCCGCCCTCGTCACCGATGGTGAGCAGAGTGTCGAGATCGTCGAGGCGGGGATCGTCATTGCGCCAGACCACGACGTCGGCACCAAGCTGGCCGAGGTACTGCACCAGGTTGAACACGAAGCTGTCGTAGTTGTCGACGACCAATACACGCATGCGTCGAGGGTACGTGGCGACCCACGTTCTCGGCGCGCCTCCGCCTCTGGACTGAGTGGAGGGTGCGACGAAGGAGTGCCCGGAGGGAGGGAAGAGGCGGAGTTAAGCGCCGAGAACAGCGGCGCCAGCCGCCGATGACACAGCCTGGTGGGATAGCCTGGACATACCTGTACTCCGAATTCGAGGACGTCATGCCCAAGTCCAAGGTCCGCAAGAAGGCCGACTACACCCCCAGCCCCGCCAACCGCACCGCGGTGAAGGTGAAAGCGGGGCCGTCGCCGGTCTGGTACGTCGCGATCATGCTGGGCTTCATGCTCGCCGGTCTGGTGTGGCTGATCGTGTATTACCTGGCCGCAGAGCACATCGGCTTCATGAACGACCTGAACGCGTGGAACTTCCTGATCGGGTTCGGCCTGATGGTCGTCGGCCTGGTCATGACCATGCGCTGGCGCTGATCGCCACGGATTACACGCGTGTTATTCATGCACACCTGTGGATAACCCTGTGCACAACTCGAGGATAGAGGGGCGAACTACCGCGTGAACGACGCACAACCCGTCTCGTGGTCGACCCCTGTCGCAGGCCTGCTCGCCGTCACCGGCGGCGGAATCCTGCTGGTGGTGCTCGCGATCCTCGCCCAGGACGGGCCGAGCAGGCTGCTCGTCGGCATCGCCGCCGTCGCGGTGCTCGCCATGTCCGCGCTCGGCCTCCGGCAGCGCCCCCGCCTCACCATGGTTCCCGGTTCAGAGCCGCGCCTGGTGGTCGGCACCCTCACCGGCCCACAGGAATACCCCCTCGACCGGATCGATCGGATCCGGATGGTCTCCTACCGCCGCATCGGCCGCAAAACCGCGATGCTCGAGATCGACGTCCAGCACGACGACACCGAGCGCCTACTGATCTTCGGCCGCTGGGACCTCGGCACCAACCCCCACGACGTCTACGACGCCCTCGTGGTGAACGGTTTCGCCTCGGTGACCTAGCGGCCGGCGCCGAGAACACCGACCTCCGACTGACGTTGTTTCACGTGAAGCAAAGAAACTCCCCGCCGCGATGATCTGCGACGGGGAGTTCTTTATGACTGCGATCAGTCGATGCTGACGCCCGAGATGATGACCGGGTCGGTCGGACGATCGTTGCGATCGGTCTTCACCGAGGCGATCGCGTCGACCACCTTGCGCGAATCGGGGTCGACCACCTCGCCGAAGATCGAGTGCTTGCGGTTGAGGTGCGGCTGCGCGCCGACCGTGATGAAGAACTGCGAACCATTGGTCTCGGTGCCCGCGCCCGCATTGGCCATCGCGAGCAGATAGCCGCGGTCGAAGCGCAGATCCGGGTGGAACTCATCGGCGAACTCGAAGCCCGGCCCACCACGGCCGGTGCCCGTCGGATCGCCGCCCTGGATCATGAACCCCGGGATGATCCGGTGGAAGACGGCGCCGTCGTAGAACGGGCCACTGTCCGTACCGCCGGCATTGACGGTGGAGTACGGCGCGGTGCCGTCGGCGAGACCGACGAAATTGCGCACCGTCTTCGGAGCGTGGTTGCCGAAGAGCGCGATCCTGATATCGCCGTGGTTGGTGTGCAGAGTCGCCACGGCCGTCTGGTTGGGTGAGGTCACGCAGTTATGGTGCCACGCGGCACGCCGAATCTGTTTGTGCCACAGTGGTCGAATGAAGCTTCGTAATCCGCTGCTCGCATCGATCGCGCTCGCCGGGGCGGGCGCCCTGGCTTACCTGGCCCGCGCCAAGCGTCCACAACTGCCCGAACCGGCCGCCGAGCCGCCGCGTCTCGGGTATTCCCGCAACGGCTCGGCGCACTAGTTCCGGCTGTTCCTCAGCGGCTGACCGACTTCTTGTACTGGATCTGAGCCAGCGGCACGAACACGATCAGGATCACCACGATCCACATCAGCGATGTCGCCACCGGATGCTCCATCGGCCAGGCCTGCGACGGCGGCGCCATCGGATTGACGTTGCCGAACAGGTCACGCACCGCCTGGGTGAGCGCCGAGACCGGGTTCAATTCGGCGAAGACCCGAAGCGGAGTCGGCATGTTGTCGAGCGGCACGAAGGCGTTGGACAGGAACGTCAGCGGGAAGATCACCATGAAGCTGGCGTTGTTGAACACCTCCGGCGCCCGCACGATCAGGCCGACCACCGCCATCATCCACGACAGCGCGTAGGCGAACAGCAGCATCAGCGCATACGCCAGTACCGCGTCGAGGAACGACCCGCGGATCCGCCAGCCGACGACCAAACCGGTCAGCGACATCACCACCAGGCTGACGATATTGATCACCACATCGCTGATCGTGCGCCCGACCAGCACCGCGGACGGCGCCATCGGCAGCGACCGGAATCGGTCGATGATGCCCTTCTGCATGTCTTCGGCCAGGCCCGCGCCGGTGAAGGTGGCGCCGAACACGACGGTCTGGGCGAAGATGCCCGCGATCAGGAATTCGCGGTACCCGCCTTCCAGCCCCGGAACGCTGATCGCCGAGCCGAAGACATAGGCGAACAGCAGCACGAACATGATCGGCGACATGGTGGTGAAGATCAGCACGTCGGGCACGCGCTTGATCTTGATGACATTGCGTTTGGCGATGGTGATGCTGTCGCTCACCACCATCGAGAGGCGTTCGCCGAGGCTCGGATGTGACACAACGGCTTTGTCGAGCATGGCGCTCATCGGTTCTTTCCTTCCGCGGCGCCCACGGTCTGCGACTCGGGCTCACCGTTGACGATTTCTTCGGCCTCGTGCCCGGTGAGAGTCAGGAAGACGTCGTCGAGCGAGGGCCGACGCAGGGCCACATCGTTGATGGTCACCTTGTGCTCGGTGAGCCTGCCGATGGCGGTGACCAGGTCCGCCGACCCGTCGGCCACCGGGACCGTGAGCTTGCGCAGGCCGGGTTCGAGGTGGATCTCGCCATCGGCGAGCCCGCCGAGCACCTGTTGGGCGACGGCCAGTTGGTCGACCGCACCGACGGTGAGTTCGATCCGGTCGCCACCGACCAGCGCCTTGAGTTCGTCGGCGGTGCCGCGCGCGATCACCTTGCCGTGGTCGATCACCGCGATGGAATCGGCGAGGCGGTCGGCCTCTTCCATGTACTGGGTGGTGAGCAGCAGCGTGGTGCCGCCCGCGACCAGTTCCTCGATGACGTCCCACAGGTCGAGCCGGGCGCGCGGGTCGAGACCGGTGGTCGGCTCGTCGAGGAACAACACCGGCGGGTTGGCCACCAGCGCGCCGGCCAGGTCGAGACGCCTGCGCATGCCGCCGGAGTAGCCCTTCACCGGCCGGTCGGCGGCGTCGCTGAGCCGGAAGCGGTCGAGCAGTTCGCGAGCCCGCTCCTTACTGCGCTGGGTGCCGAGGTGGTAGAGCCTGCCGACCATTTCGAGATTCTCGAAGCCGGTGAGGTACTCGTCGACCGCGGAATACTGGCCGGAGGCGCCGATGCGTGAGCGCAGGGCCTGCGGTTGGGTGAGCACGTCGATGCCCGCGACGGTGGCGGTGCCCTCGTCGGGGATGAGCAGGGTGGTGAGAACGCGGACGGTCGTGGTCTTTCCGGCGCCGTTCGGGCCGAGAAGCGCGGTGACGGTACCTTCCGGCACGGAAAGGTCGAGTCCGTCCAGGGCGACGAGCTGCCCATACCGTTTGACCAGACCCTCGGCGACGATTGCGTCGGGCATGATTCTCCTGAAGTCGAGGTTGGCGATGCTGTGCCCAGTATTGCCCTACCCACTGACAAGTCGCATCCCCATTACGGCCGGGCCCCATCAGATGTACAGATTTGTTCGACATGCCGAGGCGTTGCGACACGCGGCGAATCGGACTGATTTTCTGTCTCCCGACACGAACAAGAGCACCTTTTCCCATGCCGGTCGCCACCCGCGAGACGAGAACATGTTCACCGGCGATTCGCCGTAAAACGTTGCGTACCAGCCAATTCCGTGCGTCGTCGAACAACTGACAAGCGCCGGAGGCGCGCAACCGGCCCGCATCACACCCCGGGCCACCTCCGACACCCCCGCCAACGGCCGAATAATCTCGCAAACTCGCCCGGTGCGCGTACACGAATTCCGCGCGTATCGCGTAGGATCGTTCAGGTCGGCCCCTCCCCCCCGGGCCGACCCTACGCGGGCCTCGGCTAACTCCCCCCCTTCGCCGAGGCCCGCTCCCCATTTTCCGGCAAGGTCGCAGCTCGGCAGATCGCCTGACGCGCACCGCTACGCCGAGCGTCACAGTCCGGCCACGGTCGGGCGATCACCCGGCAACCAGGGCTATCGTCGGCCCATGGTGCCTGGTCGCGGTGCGATCGCCGGGGTCGTCTTATCGTTGACGATCCTGGTCGGTTGTTCCGGTTCCACCGACGACCAGCACACCGCCACGACGACCACCGCCGAGGTCCCCCCGAATCAGGTCGCCGGTGTCGCCCTGCCCGCCGACGCGGTCGGCAAAGCCGTCGGACGGCTCGACGAACTGGCAGCCTCGCTGATGGAATCCAGCCGTATCCCCGGCATGGCTGTCGCGGTCGTACACGGTGGAAAAACCGTGTACGCCAAGGGTTTCGGTGTTCGCGAGGCGGGCGCGCCGGACAAGGTGGACGCCGACACCGTCTTCCAGCTGGCCTCGGTGTCGAAGTCGCTCGCCGCGACCGTCGTGGCCAACCAGGTCGGCGCTGACACGATCGAGTGGACGACCCCGGTCGTCGCGCATCTCCCCTCGTTCGCGCTGGCCGACCCCGACACCACCGCCCAGCTCACCGTGGGCGATCTGTTCGCGCACCGCAGCGGCCTGCCCGACCACGCGGGCGACCGGCTCGAAGACCTCGGCTACGACCAGGCCGCGATCTTCGACAAGCTGCGCCTCGAACCCCTCGACCCGTTCCGGATCACCTACCACTACACCAACTTCGGGCTCACGGCAGGCGCCGAATCGGTGGCCGCGGCGGCCGGAAAGGACTGGGCGCGACTCTCCGACGACGCCCTCTACGCACCGCTCGGCATGCGCGACACCAGCTCTCGCTTCGACGACTTCCGAGCGCACCCGAATCACGCTGTGGGACATGTGAACATCGACGGCGAATGGGTGGCCCGCTACGTGCGCGACCCCGACCCCCAGTCCCCCGCCGGCGGCGCGAGTTCGTCGGTGAACGACATGGCCCGCTGGCTGACGATGCTGCTCGGCGACGGCACAGCGGGCCCGACGACCATCGCCCCACCCGAGGCCCTGCTCCCCGCCGTCACCCCCCAGATCGTCTCGGCGCCGCCGAGCACTCCCGCCGCGCGAGCGGGCAGCTACGGGTACGGCTTCAACGTGTCGGTCTCCTCGGCGGGCCGCACCGCCAACAGCCACTCCGGCGCGTTCACCCTCGGCGCGGCCACCACCTTCCTGGTGATCCCGTCCGCCGACGTGGCCATCGTCGCGCTGACGAACGCGGCACCGCTCGGCATCCCGGAAACCCTGACCGCCGAGTTCGGCGATCTCGTGCAGTTCGGCGAGATCCGCGAGGACTGGCGCGGCCTGTACCGCGACGCGTTCGCCACCGTCAACGATCCGGAAGGCGACCTGTCGGGCCGGCCCGCCCCGGCGAATCCGGCTCCCGCGCAACCACTACCGGCCTACGAGGGCACCTACGACAGCGCCTATTGGGGACCTGCGACGATCGTCGCGACGGACACCGGCCTGCGGCTGACCATCGGGCCCGAGCAGCGGACCTATCAACTCCGGCACTGGGACGGCGACACCTTCGCCTTCGACCTGAGCGGAGAGAACGCCCCGCCCGGCAGCGTCTCGTCCGCGCGGTTCGCCGACGGCACGCTGACCATCGACTACTTCGACGAGAGCGGCCTCGGCACGTTCACCAGAACCGGATCACGGTGATCAGGCCACCGTGCGCCACGCCGTCGCCAACCGCGCGGCCCTGACCTTCCCCGCGACCCCGAGCAACGGCGCGTCCCGCTCCCAGCGCTCCCTGACCCCCGGATCCACCGGTGTCCACAGCGGGTCCAGCTCGGTACGCAGCGCCGTCAGCCGATCGAAGACGCCACCGAGCGCGATATGCACACCCGGCGAGCCAGGATCCTCGGCACCGACTCCACGGACCGCCGCAAACAGCGCCAGCAGCTGTTCTACGGGCTCCGCGGGCCACTGCGCTAGCCGGGCAACCCGAACGAGCTGACCCAGCACAGCGGCCACCACATGCAGGTCCTCGATCGTCCGGAACGGCTTCAGGAAATCGGTGTAGCCGTCACCGGGCAGCAGTTCACCCGGCGCGGCGTCGAAGGTCACGGTGGCGTGCGGGATCTCCGGCGCGAACGGCAGCGCGGGCAGCGGCGTCACCGCGGCGGACGCACCGGCGGGAACCAGCACTGCGCGCAGTATCGCCCTGCCATCGGGCTGGGTACCGGATCGGGCGATCACCAGGAAGCGATCGGCGAACGTCCCGAGGGTGGCGAAGGATTTGGTCCCGTCGACGACGCCGGCTTCGTTCACGACGGTGGCCATCGTCGACGGCCGCGCACCGGCACCCTCGGTCGCGCACATAGCGGCGAGTTCGGCGGGATCGAGCGAGGGCACCAGCGCGTGAAGCGCTTCCTGATAGCCACCGAGAAACGCGGGACCGGTTCCGGCACTGTCGAATCCGGCGATCGCGGCCCGGTCGAGCGAACTCGCGAAATCGCGTGATCGTGCGCGGTGGCGGGCCCAGTCCGCCGCGAAATCAGCCGAAACGGAGTCGGCGGGTGCGGCGGTGAGGAGAAAATCGAAGACCGAGGAATACATCGCATTCACAGATGTGGAGCCTAGGGGAATCGAACCCCTAACCCCTGCCTTGCAAAGGCAGTGCTCTGCCAATTGAGCTAAGGCCCCTTACTGGCCACTGACCAGTTGGCAACCCGAAGTCAGCGGGTGGTGACCTCGCGCCAGAGGTCTGCGTCGTCGCGCTTGCGGAATTTGCTGACACCGATGAGAACGGCGATCACAACACCGACCATGAGGACAATCTTCATGATTCCCACCCTACTGTGCTGTTCGGGAGTGGGCCTAGGAGGACTTGAACCTCCGACCTCTTCGTTATCAGCGAAGCGCTCTAACCGCCTGAGCTATAGGCCCGAACTCATTTCGATCCCCTGCTCGAGCAGTGAACCGCAACGAGAAACGAGGTTACCTTACCTGGCTACCGATAACCAAAACGGCCGGTCAGACCCTTTTTCGAAGGGCTGACCGGCCGTCGGGAAAAACGCACTTCTAGTCGGGATCGGCCAGGGTTATCTGGATGCCACCGACCAGATCGCAGCACTGGTTGTAGATGAACACGCCGACCGTGGCCAGCGCGGTGAACAGCACCACGTTGATCAGGCCGATCACGCCCGCGTAGCCGAACACCGTGCCCGCGTCGATCAGGCTCGACGAGCTGCCCTCCTGGTTCAGCATCTCGCCAAGCGAGTTGTCCAGGTTGTCCCAGACGCCCATGCCGGCCAGCACGATGTAGAGCAGGCCGACGGCCAGCATCCACACGAAGAACAGCGCCACGCTGATCACCAGCGTGATCTTCAGGGTCGACCATGGGTCGATCCGGCGGATCTGCACCGTCGCGCGTAGCGGCTCACCCGACGCGGCGGCCGCGATCGCCACCGGCGCCGCGGGCGAGACCGTGCCCGCCGCGGCGGCCGCCCGCGCGCTCGGCCCCATGTTGTGCTGGGGCTGCGGCGCCATCGGCAGCCCAGGAGGGGCCACCGGCGCCTCGGGTGCCGGGTGGCGCACGTCGGACAGATCGGGCATGTCCTTGACCAGTTCCGGACGCGCGATGGAGCGGGTTGGCCCGTCGATACCGACGGACTTCACCATCGCCGCTTCCTTGCGGGCCGCCTTGGCCGCCAGGTCCGCGGTGGTCCTGGCGTTGGACGCGCCGCTGCCCTTGAGCCCGCCCGAGGACTGGCCGCCGGACGAGGGCCGTCCCTGACTCGGCGATTCGCCGGGCCGATACAGGTTCGACTGCGGTTCACGCTGCGGCAGCTGCGCCCACCCGTCCTGGTAGGGCGAGGATTTACTGCCCTTACCGTCGTGCGAATCGGCACCGGCCGCACCGGATTCCGGCGCCGCGCCCTCGGCCGGACCGCCCTGGCGCGGGATCGGTCGCGGCGGGATCGGAGACGTGGCGATCCGCTCGGTGACGCCGTTGGTCTGGTTCCGATCGTCGTTCGACTGATTCGGTGTGGTCAATGGAATCCTCAGATCCGTTCGTTGCCGCCGCTATTTGGTGTATTACTCCGAAGCCACGTCGCCGAGGAGCTGATCGGGATCGGGCTCGTCGGCGTTGCGCGCGATCGCTAGCAAGGTATCGCCATCCGCGAGGTTCATCAATCGCACGCCCTTTGTCTGGCGTCCGGCCTTACGAACCTGCTTGGCTGCGGTGCGGATGACGCCACCACTGGAAGTGATCGCGTACAACTCGTCCTCGTCGTCGACGATGAGCGCACCCACCAGGCTGCCACGCTTCGGATCGTATTGGATTGTCAATACGCCTTTTCCGCCACGACCCTGCGCGGTGTACTCCTCGATCGCGGTCCGCTTCGCGTACCCGCCGGCCGTCGCGACCAGCAGATATGTCTCCAGACGCACCACGTTGAGCGAGAGCAGCTCGTCGTCGGTGTTGAAGCGCATGCCCTGCACGCCGGAGGTGGCGCGACCCATCGGACGCAGCGCCTCATCGGTCGCCGCGAAGCGGATCGACTGGCCGTGCGCCGAGACCAGGAGCAGGTCATCGTCGGACGAGCACAGCACCGCACCGACCAATTCGTCGTCGTCGCGCAGGTTCACCG
This sequence comes from Nocardia sp. FBN12, assembly GCF_054031145.1. Taxonomy (NCBI): domain Bacteria; kingdom Bacillati; phylum Actinomycetota; class Actinomycetes; order Mycobacteriales; family Nocardiaceae; genus Nocardia; species Nocardia sp. FBN12. The sequence continues at coordinate 6,028,456 of NZ_CM132926.1, read as the reverse complement.
CGACGATGCCGCCGGAGCGGTTGGAGTCGAAATCGGTGAGTTTCGACTTCTTCACCAAACCCGCGCGTGTCGCGAGCACCAGGTACGGCGCGTCCTCGTAGGTCTTGAGCTGGATGATCTGGGCGATCTTCTCGTCCGGCTGGAACGCGAGCAGGTTGGCCACGTGCTGACCACGCGCGGTCCGGTTGGCCTCGGGCAGTTCGTAGGCTTTGGCCCGGTAGACGCGGCCCTTGTTGGTGAAGAACAGCAGCCAGTCGTGGGTGGACGAGACGAAGAAGTGCTTGACGATGTCGTCCTGCTTGAGGCCCGCGCCCATCACGCCCTTGCCGCCGCGCTTCTGCGAGCGGTAGAGGTCGGTCTTGGTGCGCTTGGCGTAGCCGGTCTCGGTGATCGTGACCACCACGTCCTCGCGCGCGATCAGGTCCTCGTCGGCGACGTCACCGTCGGCGGCGATGATCCTGGTCCGGCGGTCGTCGCCGTACTTCTCGACGATCTCGGCCAGCTCGTCGCGCACGATCGCGCGCTGACGCTCGGGCTTTTCGAGAATGTCCTTGTAGTCGGCGATCTCGATCTCGATCTTGGCCAGATCGTCGATGATGCGCTGACGCTCCAGCGCCGACAGCCGACGCAGCTGCATGTCGAGGATGGCGGTCGACTGGATCTCGTCGATGTCGAGCAGCTGCATCAGGCCGGTGCGCGCGGTGTCGGTGTTCGCCGCGCCGCGGATCAACGCGATGACCTGGTCGAGCATGTCGAGGGCCTTGACCAGGCCGCGCAGGATGTGGGCCCGCTCCTCGGCCTTGCGCAGCAGGTAGCGGGTGCGCCGCACGATGACCTCGAGCTGGTGATTCACGTAGTAGCGAATCATCTGATCCAGCCGCAGCGTGCGCGGGACGCCGTCGACGATCGAGAGCATGTTCGCGCCGAAGCTGGTCTGCAGCTGGGTGTGCTTGTAGAGGTTGTTCAGCACCACCTTGGCGACCGCGTCACGCTTGACCGTGACCACGATGCGCATGCCGACACGGTCGGAGGACTCGTCGTGGATATCGGAGATACCCGCGATCTTCGCGTCCTTCACCTGCTCGGCGATGGAGTTGACGAAGTTGTCGGTGTTGACCTGGTACGGCAGTTCGGTGATGACGATCGTGGTGCGACCACGCGCGTCTTCCTCGATCTCCACCACACCGCGCATGCGGATCGAACCGCGACCAGTGGTGTAGGCGTCGTGAATGCCCTGACTGCCGACGATCAGGCCGTGCGTCGGGAAGTCGGGGCCCTTGACCCGTTCCATGCAGGCGGCGAGGGTGGATTCCTCGTCGGCCTCGTAGTTCTCCAGCGCCCAGTAGATGGCCTCGGCCAGCTCGTTGAGGTTGTGCGGCGGGATGTTGGTCGCCATGCCGACCGCGATGCCGTTGGAGCCGTTCATCAACAGCGCGGGCACGCGGGCGGGCAGCACGGTCGGCTCCTGCGAGCGACCGTCGTAGTTCGGGACGAAATCGACCGTCTCGGAGTCGATATCGCGCAGCATTTCCATGGCCAGCGGCGTCAGACGGCACTCGGTGTAGCGCATGGCGGCCGCGCCGTCGTTGCCGCGGGAACCGAAGTTGCCCTGGCCGTCGACCAGCGGATAGCGCAGCGACCACGGCTGGGCCATTCGCACGAGGGTGTCGTAGATCGACGAGTCGCCGTGCGGGTGGTAGTTACCCATGGTCTCGGCGACCGGGCGCGCGGACTTCACATAGCCGCGGTCCGGGCGGTAGCCGTTGTCGTACATCGCGTAGAGCACGCGACGGTGCACCGGCTTGAGGCCGTCGCGCACGTCGGGCAGCGCACGGCCCACGATCACGCTCATCGCGTAATCGATGTAGCTGTTCTGCATTTCGGTCTGGATGTCGACCGGTTCGGTCCGGTCGCCCGCACCGCCGGACGGTGGCAGCGTGGTCTCAGTCATCAAATCTCCTTCGAGGGGCCGATATGCGAGCGGGCGCGCCCGTCAGGCGCAGCGCCGCTTACACATCGAGGAAACGGACGTCCTTGGCATTGCGGGTGATGAAGCTGCGACGTGCTTCCACGTCCTCACCCATCAGCACGGAGAACAGCTCGTCGGCCGCGGCCGCGTCGTCCAGCGTCACCTGACGAAGCACCCGCACCGAGGGGTCCATCGTGGTCTCCCACAGCTCCTTGGCGTTCATCTCGCCCAGACCCTTGTAGCGCTGGATCCCGTCGTCCTTGTTGATCTTCTTGCCCGCGGCAAGCCCGGCCTCGACCAGCGCGTCGCGCTCACGGTCGGAGTAGGCGAACTCGGGATCGGAACGCATCCACTTGAGCTTGTACAGCGGCGGCTGGGCCAAGTACACGTGACCGTGCTCGACCAGTGGACGCATGAAGCGGAACAGCAGCGTGAGCAGCAGCGTCGCGATGTGCTGACCGTCCACGTCGGCGTCGGCCATCAGGATGATCTTGTTGTAGCGCAGCTTGGCGATATCGAACTCGTCGTGGATCCCGGTGCCGAACGCGGTGATGATCGACTGGACCTCGTTGTTCTTGAGGACACGGTCGATACGGGCCTTCTCGACGTTGATGATCTTTCCGCGCAGCGGCAGGATCGCCTGGTACATCGAGTCGCGGCCGGACTTGGCCGAACCACCGGCGGAGTCACCCTCGACGATGTAGATCTCGCACTTGTGCGGATCCTTGGACCGGCAGTCGGCCAGCTTGCCCGGCAGCCCGCCCAGGTCGGTCGCCGACTTGCGGCGGACCAGCTCGCGCGCCTTACGGGCGGCCATCCGGGCCTGCGCCGAGGACACCGCCTTCTGCACGATGGTCTTCGCGTCGGCCGGGTTGGCCTCGAACCAGTGCTGCAGGTGCTCGTTGCAGGCACGCTGCACGAACGACTTGACCTCGGTGTTGCCGAGCTTGGTCTTGGTCTGGCCCTCGAACTGCGGCTCGCCGACCTTGACGCTCACGATGGCGGCCAGGCCCTCGCGGATGTCGTCACCGGTGAGGTTGCCGTCCTTCTCCTTGAGGAGCTTCTTCTCCTTGGCGTACTTGTTGACCACCGTGGTGAGCGCCGCGCGGAAGCCCTCTTCGTGGGTGCCGCCCTCGTGGGTGTTGATCGTGTTGGCGAAGGTGTGGACCGACTCGGAGTAGCCCGAGTTCCACTGCATCGCGACCTCGAGCTCGTGGCCGGTGCCCTTGACCGTGTAGCCGACGACCGAGTTGTGGATGGCCGACTTGGTGCGGTTGATGTGGCGGACGAAGTCCACCAGGCCGCCCGGGTAGTGGTAGGTGCGGGTCTTCACCTTGTGCTCGACCGCTTCCGCGGCGACCACCTCGGCGTCCTTGGGCGCCTCGGCGACCTCACTCACCACGTCGTCGATGACCTCGCCCTCGGCGACCCGCTCGTCGGTGAACTTGATGGTCAGGCCCTTGTTCAGGAAGGCCATTTCCTGCAGGCGCCGCGCGACGGTCTCGAAGTTGTAGTTCGTGGTCTCGAAGATGTCGGGGTCGGCCCAGAACCGCACCGTGGTGCCGGTGGACTTGGTCGGCTCGCCCTGCACCAGCTTGCCGGGCTTGGCGTCTTTGTAGGTCTGGTGCCAGTGGTAGCCGTCGGTGTCGACCTCGACCTCGACCTTGGTCGAGAGGGCGTTCACCACCGAGATACCGACACCGTGCAGACCACCCGAGACCGCGTAGGAATCGGAGTCGAACTTGCCGCCGGCGTGCAGCTGGGTCATGACGACCTCGATCGTCGGCACGCCCTGAGCGTGCATTCCGACCGGGATGCCGCGACCGTCGTCGATCACCTCGACGCCGCCGTCGGCGAGCAGAGTCACCTCGACCTTGCTGGCGTGGCCCGCCATCGCCTCGTCGACCGAGTTGTCCACAACCTCCCAGATGAGGTGGTGCAGACCGCGTTCACCGGTGGAACCGATGTACATGCCAGGGCGCTTACGCACCGCCTCGAGGCCTTCGAGGACCGTGATGGAGGAGGCATCGTAGCCTGATTTGCCCGATGCGTTGGAGTCGTTGGCAGCCACTTCTCGGTAGCTCTCCTTACTTGCTGATCCCTGGCGCAGCGACCTGGGCAGCACGCGCACGACTCTGCGAAGAGCCATCAGATATCACGGACTGCACAGCACGCGCCGAAGGTTCGCCGCTGGTTACGTCACCATCCTACTGGTAAGCCCAACTTACAGTGCACCTACGACACCCCTGGCTTCCCCGTGAATGCAAGAAATCGTCCGACTGCGGGAGTTTTCCGGCCTTTCCGCCTCTCCGTGTCTCTATGGCCAGATTTAGGCGCGGGGAGATCTGCACTGGCGGCCAGACTGTCTCGGTGGCTTGGATGGCCCGGTCCCGGTGAGTTACCCATGTACTTGCGCGATCAGTCGTCGCCTTCGAAGTTATCCACAGGCCCTGTGTACATGTCCACAACTTCGGGGCTCGAGAGCGGCGTGGGCGCAACGGATCTCGCCCCGGTCACCGCGCGGCTACCCGTAGGTATCGCGCGGCCCACGGCCCTTGATGTGGCGATCGCCCTTGCGCCAGCTCGGCGCGGCGGGGCCGGTGATGCGCAGCGAGGTGACCACGCCCTGCCCGACCGCGGCATTGATCTTGGCCAGGATCTGGCTCTGCAACATCCGCAGCTGGGTGGCCCATGCGGTGGACTCGGCAGCGATCTTGAGCACACCGTTCTCCAGGGTCACCGGGGTGGCGTGGGAGGCGATGTCCTCGCCGACCACGCGGGGCCAGCTGCCGAACACCGTGCCCTCGGCTACCTTGCCTGACCAGCCACGACTCTTCGCCAGCGTGCCGCTGAGCGCGCCGAGCAGCTGGGGATCACGGGCATCGGGACCCGAGCCGGACCACCCGCTGCGGCGCCTGCCACCGGCCCGCAATTTGCGTACCGGCGAGGCCCTGCCCTGCCCGACGGACTTGCCACTCGCCTTGGCCGCGGCGCGTGCCTCTTCCAGCGCACGGCGGGCCAGATCGATGCCGCGCAGCTCCGGTGCGGGATCTTCGGGCACGGGTTTCCGCCTTCCGGTGTGGGGAGTGGCCGAGTGTGGGTGGAGTCTACGCCGGGGTGCCGACGGGGTCGTCGAGCACCGATCTGGCATATGTCCAGCATGTTGCGGGTTTTCCACAGGGGCTGGGGATAACTATCGCGAACTGTGCATATCTTCGGTGTTTTCGACGACATCGGTGACGATCTGTGAGGTTCGCCGGTCCGCCTCGCCGGTCGTGTGCACACGCAATGGTTCGGCGGCCAGTTCCGACGGCACATCCTCGGCCACCGCGGCTGTGATCAACACCTGTTCGGCGCCTGCGGCCACCTCCGCGAGCGCGGCGCGGCGGCGGCGGTCGAGTTCGGCGAACACGTCGTCGAGCAGCAGCACCGGTTCGGAGCCCTCGCCGCGCAACAACTCGAACGAGGCCAGCCGCAGCGCGAGGGCGAACGACCAGGACTCCCCGTGACTGGCGAAGCCCTTCGCGGGCGCGCTGCCGAGCAGCAATTCCAGATCGTCGCGATGCGGGCCGACCAGACAGACCCCGCGATCGAGCTCCCGGTTCCTGGCGGCGGCCAGCTCGCGCAGCATGATCTCGTGCAGCAGTTGTGGATCACCTGGTTCGGGAGCCCTGGCCGGATCGAGTAGTTCCGGTGGCAGGTACCCCGAGCGGTAAGTGATTGCCGCGGGACGTGATTCGGGCGCGATCGACCGATATGCCTGGGACAGATGGGGATACAGGTCGTGGACCAGGCGTAACCGTTCGGCGAGCAGCACCGCCGCGTGGTCGGCGAGATGGCCGTCCCACACGTCGAGGGTGCCCAGATCGGCACGCGAACGCGATTGGCGCCCAGCGGTTTTCAACAGGGCAGAACGTTGCCGCAGTACCTTGTCGTAGTCCGCGCGCACCCCGGCGAGCCTGGGCAACCGAGCTGTGGACAACTCGTCGAGGAACCGCCGCCGCTCCCCCGGATCGCCACGCACCAGCGCCAGATCCTCCGGCGCGAACAGCACGGTCTGCAGAATCCCCAGGATTTCGCGGGAACGGCGCACCGGCGAGCGATTGATCTGCGCGCGATTGGCGGCACCCGCCTTGAGCTCCACATCCACCCGCAGTTCCCGGCCGGTGTTCACCACCGTGGCGCCGATCCTGGCCTGGGTGGCACCCAGCCGGATCAGCGGCGCGTCGGCGGAGACCCGATGTGAGCCGAGCGTCGCGAGATAGCCGACCGCCTCGAGCAGATTGGTCTTGCCGTTGCCGTTCGCCCCCAACAGCACCGTGCGCCCTGGGGACAACTCGAGGTCGGCGTGTTCCCACGAACGGAAATCACGGACCGACAGCTCACGGATGAACATGTAGGCCTAGCCGCCCCTGCCAGCTCAGCCGGGCAGCCGGACCGGCATCAACAGGTAGATGTACTGGCTCTCCAAGGCCGCGAACGCGCCGGACTCGAGCACCTTCGGCTCCTCGTCGGAGGCGGGCAGCAGCACCGCGGGGCGGCTGGGGGTGGTGAACCCGAAGGTGACCCGGTCGGTGTGCAGCGCGGCCAGCCCCTCGGTCAGGTAGCCGGGGTTGAACGCGATGGTGAGGGGTTCGCCGCGGAAATCGGCTTCCAGCCATTCCTCGGCCCGGCCCGCGTCGTCCCCACCCGCCGACAGCAGCACGCCGTCTGTGGAGAACTCGAGCCGCACCTGGGCACCGCGCTCGGCCACCAGGGCGACGCGCTTGATCGCCTCCGAGAGCACCGCGACGGGCAGGGTGGCGATCGAAGTGTGTTCCTTGGGGAGCAACTGGCGGAACTTGGGGAATTCCGCGTCGAGCAAGCGGGTGGTGGTGCGCCGACCACCGTTGACGATGCCGAGCAGGCCGTCGGCGCCGCCACCGCTGCCCAGCGACAGCTGCACGGGCGCCTCGGCGGCACCGAGGGTCTTGGCGGCCTCGGACAGCGTGCGCGCGGGGATCAGCACCGCGGTCTCGATGTCGGAGCGGGTCGGGTTCCACTGCAGGTGGCGCACGGCGAGGCGGAAGCGGTCGGTGGCGGCCAGCACCACGTCGTTGCCCTCGATCTCGACGCGGATGCCGGTGAGCATCGGCAGGGTGTCGTCACGGCCGGCGGCGACGGCGACCTGGCCGACCGCCTCGGCGAACACGTCGACGGTGACCTCACCGGTTTGCTGCGGCACCTCGGGCAGCTGGGGATAGTCCTCGACCGGCATGGTCGGCAGGGAGAACTTCGCGCTGCCACAGGCGATGAGCACGCGGGTGCCGTCGACGGAGACGTCGACCGGCTTGTTCGACAGCGACTTGGTGATGTCGGCGAGCAGGCGGCCTGAGACCAGCACCTGGCCGGGACCGGCGACCTCGGCCGCGACGCGCATCTGCGCGGAGACCTCGTAGTCGAACCCGGAGACCGTCAGGCCGTTCTCGTCGGCCACCAGCAGCACACCGCCGAGAACAGGCACCGGAGGCCGGGACGGGAGACTGCGCGCCACCCAGGCCACCGATTCGGCGAAGTCCTCTCGGGCGACCCGAAACTTCATGCTCGCAAGCTCCATCGCCCGATTTGTCCTCTCCGAGTTTCGAATCCGTGTGCGGGGGTGTGTCAGCGGAGTTGAACTGCTGTGTCGGCCGCGCACTGAGTCTCGCACAACCAACCGACAAGCAAACGGTACCCGTGCGATGCGCGAACTCCGCATCGACCCTCCCGGTCGTTTCCGCCTTGTCGATCCACCCCGCTTCTCCTTGCCTGCCTGTGAGTGAACGACCGCCTGACTCGAGCCTCCCCAACCGAGTTTCCACACACCCTGTTTTAAAAGAGTTCTCTCTAGAAGGAGAACTGAAGTAGTAGTAGGCACTGTGGAATCTGTGGATTTCGGCCGAATCCGCAGGTCAGACCGCTTGGTGGGATGGGGATGGACTTGGGGTGACTCGAGGATGAATCGGCGGTGGCTGTGGAGGCGCGAAGTTGTCCCCATTCCATCCTCGAGTTGTCCTCGAGTTGTTCCACCGGATTCACCCAGTTGTTCACACGTCGGGGCAGCCTGGTGGTAACGGTGGGGATTCCTCGAGGACTCCACAGGGACTCCTCGAGGAATCCACAGGCCCGATTCGGCGCTGTCGCAGGTCACCGCTAGTGCACAGGTGTTAGCGGAGCGTCCTGTGGATGATGTGGACAACTGCCTGTGCACGAACGCTGCACAGGCTCGCCCAACACCCTGTGCACCGACCGGTGCACAAAGGTGTGGATTCCTCGAGGAGTCCACAGGAATTCCTCGAGGAATCCACAGGGCAAAAAAGAACACCGCCCCAGGTCAGGGCGGTGTTCCGGGTTGGGGATGAAATCAGCGGGAGCGCTGTTTGATTCGGGCTGTGAGTTCTTGGACCTGGTCGTAGACGCGACGGCGCTCGGTCATCTCCTTGCGCACCTTTTTCTCCGCGTACATCACCGTGGTGTGGTCGCGACCGAACGCCTGGCCGATCTTGGGCAGCGACAGATCGGTGAGCTCACGGCACAGGTACATGGCGATCTGGCGGGCCTGCGCCAGCGGACGGGCCTTGCCGGGCCCGGTCAGCTCCTCGAGCGTGGTGTTGAAGTACTCGGCGGTGACGGCCATGATCGTCGCCGCGTTGATCTCCAGCGCCGCCGTATCGGGCATCAGGTCGCGCAGCACCACCTCGGCCAGCGAGAGGTCGAGCGGCTGACCGTTGAGCGAGGCGAACGCCGTCACCCGGATCAGCGCGCCCTCCAGCTCGCGGATATTGCGCTCCACCCGGCTCGCGATCAGCTCGAGCACATCGTGGGGCACATCGAGCCGGTCCATCCGCGCCTTCTTCCGCAGGATCGCGATGCGCGTCTCCAGCTCAGGCGGCTGTACATCGGTGATCAGGCCCCACTCGAAGCGGGTCCGCAGCCGTTCCTCCAGGGTGGCCAGCTGCTTGGGCGGGCGATCCGAGGACACCACGATCTGCTTGTTCGCGTTGTGCAGGGTGTTGAAGGTGTGGAAGAACTCCTCCTGGATGCCTTCCTTGCCCTCGATGAACTGGATGTCGTCCACCAGCAGGATGTCGGTCTCGCGGTAGCGGCGCTTGAACGCGACCTTGCGGTCGTCGCGCAGGCTGTTGATGAAGTCGTTGGTGAATTCCTCGGTGGAGACGTACTTCACCCGCATGCCGGGGAACAGGCGCTGTGCGTAGTGGCCCGCCGCGTGCAGCAGGTGGGTTTTGCCCAATCCTGAAGCGCCCCAGACGAACAGTGGGTTGTACGCCCGCGCAGGTGCCTCCGCGATGGCCACCGCGGCGGCATGCGCGAACCGGTTGGACGCGCCGATGACGAAGGTCTCGAACGTGTACTTGGCATTGAGACTGGCCGACGAGGAGGACTGCGGCGGCGCCTCGGGCGACTTGTTGAAATAGGTCGGCCAGTTGTTGCGATTGCTGACCACCGGCTCGTCGTCGACCGGCTGGGCACCGGGCTGGCCGGGGAACGGCGTGTCCTGACCCTCGGCGCTCGGCTCCTCGGCCCGCGCCGCGGCGGGCTCCTCGGCCGGCCTGCCACGGTTCGGCGCACGCTGCGGCGCCGGGTCCGGCGTGAACAGCGACTCCTGCCCGGAGTGGTCGCGGCGCGGTGAAGCTGCCTGCTCACGGCGGGCGGGCGGTGCGGTCTCGGGGACCCGCTGGTCCGGGCGACCGCCACGGAACTCACCGCGGCCGCCGAACTCGCCGCCTGCGTAGTCGGCCACCGGGTAAGCCGCGGTCGGCTCGAAATCGGTACCGGGGAAATCGTTGCGCTCGCCCTGGTACTCCGACGGTGCCTGTTTGTATTCGGTCTGCTGGCCGTATTCCGCGGGCTGGCCGTACTCGGAGGGTGCCTGCTGGTACTCCGGCTGCTGACCGTATTCCGACGGCGCCTGCTGATACTCCGGCTGCTGGCTGTACTCGGCGGGGGCTTGCTTGTACTCGGCGGGCTGGCCGTACTCGGCAGGCGCCTGCTTGTATTCGCCGGACTGGCTGAACTCCGACGGGTTCTGTTGGTACTCCGGTTCGGCCTGGTAGTCGCGGTGCCCGGCGTAGTCGTTGCGCTCGCCGTACTCGCCGCCCTGCACGGGGTACTCACGGCCGCCGTAGCTGTTCGGGTACTCGCCGTTGGCCGGATAGTCGTTGCCGTACTCCCCGCCCTGGCCCGGATACTCGCCTGCGCCGTAACGCGGCCTGCCGTACTCACCGCGCGCGGCATAATCGGGAACGCTGAAATCGGGCCCGGGATAACCGGCGGGCGGGCGCACCTGCTCGCGCGGACGCTCCGGCCTGCTCGTCATCCTGGCGTGCCGAGGCGAACTACCGGCCCGCTCCCCCGCGGCCGGGCTCGGCGCGGCGATGCGCACTCCGAGTCCTTCCACCTGGGGACCCAGGCGGCGGCCGAGCGATCGCAGGATCGGCTCGCGCAGATCACGCTCGATCGCCTCCTGTGCCAGCGAGGACGGAACCGACAGCAACGCGAAACCCTGCGCGACGGTAAGCGGCTTCACCAGCTTCAACCAGGCCTGCTGTGCGCGACTCACCGCGGGGATGGCGCCGTCGGCAGAGCCGGTGGTGAGCTCGGCAACCACCTCTGGCCACACCGTGGCCAGTACGTTCTGCTCGTCGTCCATACAGCGTCCTCCCCGGACCGGTTAGTTGGGGCCCACGGCCCGGCGCACGCCGGAAACCACCCGCGAACAGGTGTTATCCAGTGATCCTGCGTACAACCGAAGCTGGTTCGAACGCTCGAGGTCCGGCGATTCCGGACTGCGGCGCGGGCACCGACGGCCCTACGAATATGCCACTGCGGCCGTCTGTCCACATAATTATCCACAGATGTGGACAAACCTGGGGATAAAGGAATTCTGCCAGCGTGTGGCAGTGAATGGGGCTGGACCAGCGGTTCTTCAGCAATCCCCCGGCTACAGAGGCTAGCTGGCCGCGCCACGCAACGCCAGGGGTGTGGAAGAACTCACGAAAAGTGCCTGCATGCGTCACTGCGGCCCGGGCGTGTCGTGCCTGGTCGGGCTCGATGCGCCACGCGAACGGCGCCGCGTCCACGGCCGATTCGGGGGTCCGGTAACCTGGAGCTCGTGCCGGTGACAGGTACGTGGGGGCCGAGTTTGACCCGTCCCTTCGGGGTAAGTACCCTCGTACAGTCACCCCTTGGCGCGGTTGGCGGCTGTCTGCTGCACACCGATCGCCAAGGCAATCTGTGCGTAGACCGCGGTCCGCAGCGCAGACAAATCATTTGTACAGACTTCGGGCGCCGAATGGTGCCCACTTACTACAGGAGTGTTGACCGTGGCCAAGGGCAAGCGGACGTTCCAGCCGAACAACCGTCGTCGGGCGCGCGTCCACGGCTTCCGTCTCCGGATGCGTACCCGTGCGGGTCGCGCCATCGTTGCGGCGCGTCGCCGCAAGGGCCGTACCGAACTGACTGCCTGATCGCGCGTAGTCGGACGCTCGGGTGTTGCCTGAGCCGTATCGGTTGCACCACCGTGCCGAATTCTCCCGCACGGTGCGCCGCGGTCAGCGAATCGGGAGGCGAGATCTCGTCGTACACGCGCTCACGCACGGGTACGACGATGTCGCCGACGGCGATTCCCTGGTCCGCGTAGGCGGTCCGCGGTTCGGACTGATTGTCAGCAAGGCGGTGGGTAACGCGGTGGTTCGCCACCGGGTGGCCCGCCGCCTGCGTCATATGTGCGCCCAGGTGGTCGACGAATTGCCTGTCGGTACCGATGTCGTGATCCGGGCGCTGCCCGGCGCCGCCACCGCTGATTCCGCCGAGTTGCTGCGCCAGCTGCGCACCGGCCTGCGCAAGCTCGGCTTGCGCGGGGAACCGGAGCTCGCGCTCGGTCGCACCCCGGCCGGTGAACGGCGATGAGGACGCTCACCCGCTTACCCGCTAAAGCCCTGATCGCGCTGATCGAGCTCTACCGGACCTACGTCTCCCCCACCCGGATGCCGATCTGCCGGTTCACCCCCACCTGCAGTGAGTACGCGGTGACTGCCTTGCGTACCCGCGGGCTGGTCGTCGGATCGGCACTGACGGTCGTGCGGCTCGCGAAATGCGCGCCCTGGCACCCTGGAGGGTGGGATCCCGTGCCTGAGCGCGGGTCGAAAGCCTGCACAAAGTCATCGCCCGCGCTGATCGGCGATACGAACGACGGGAGTACCTAGAGCCGTGCTCGACATCATCTATTGGCCGGTATCCGCAATTCTGTGGTTCTGGCACAAAGCCTTCGGCTTTGTGTTCGGAGCAGACAGCGGGCTCACGTGGAGCCTCGCCGTGGTGTTCCTGGTCTTCACGCTGCGGCTTGTGCTGTACAAGCCGTTCGTGAAGCAGGTGCGCACCACCAAGCAGATGCAGGAGCTGCAGCCCCAGATCAAGGAGCTGCAGAAGAAGTACAAGAACGACCGCGAGACCATGGCGAAGGAGATGCAGAAGCTCCAGAAGGAGCACGGCTTCAACCCGCTCATGGGTTGCCTGCCGGTCCTTGTGCAGGTGCCGGTCTTCCTCGGTCTGTTCCATGTGCTGCGTTCGTTCAACCGCACCGGCCACGGCTGGGGTCAGTTGGGTATGAGCGCGTACGACAACGCGCACACCCCGAACTACATCTTCAGCGCGACCGATGTCCAGTCGTTCCTGAGCGCCCGCATCTTCGGTGCGCCGATCGCGTCCTTCATCACCGCGCCCGCCAGCGAGATGCAGGCGTTCGCCGATTGGGGCGGCACGCCGACCAAGCTGAACATCGCGATGGTGGCGGTTCCGCTGATGATCATCGCCGGTCTGGCGACCCACTTCAACGCCCGCGCCTCGGTCCAGCGGCAGACACCCGAAGCCGCGGCCAACCCGCAGGCCGCCATCATGAACAAGCTGTCGCTGTGGGTCTTCCCGCTCGGCGTGATGGTCGGTGGCCCCTTCCTGATGATCGGCATCCTGCTCTACTGGGTGGCCAACAACATCTGGACCTACGGACAGCAGCACCTGGTGTTCGGCCGGATGGAAAAGGAAGACGAAGAGCGCAAGCAGAAGAAGCTCGAGCTGCGGGCGCAGAACGCGCCTAAGCCCGGTGTCAAACCCGTCGACGTCCGCAAGAAACAGGATGCCCCGGCCGATGACGAGTCCTCGGCGAACGGCACCGCGGCGACCAACGGCACCACCCCCAAACAGTCGGCCAAGCAGGGCGGCGGCAAGCGTAGGCCCGGCGGGCAGCAGCGGCCGGGTAACCGTGGCCGTGCGAACCAGAAGCGTAAGCGCTGAGACGCGATCGGATAGAGGGAATCCAATGACTGTTGAGACCGAGACCGACGGAGGGGACGCCACTGTGGCGACGACTGCTGTTGACGTCGTGAACGACGCCGAAGAAGCGTTGATCGAAGAGGGCGAGATCGCGGGCGACTACCTCGAGCAGCTACTCGACGTGCTCGACTTCGATGGCGATATCGACCTCGATGTCGAGGGCGACCGCGCCATCGTGAGCATCGATGGCGGCCGCGATCTGACCAAGCTCGTCGGGCGCAACGGTGAAGTGCTCGACGCGCTGCAGGAGCTCACCCGGTTGGCCGTGCAGCAGGCGACCGGCGTGCGTAGCCGGCTGATGCTCGATGTGGCCGGTTGGCGTGCACAGCGCCGGACCGATCTGAGCGAGATCGGTGTCGCCGCCGCGAAGCGGGTGCTGGAGTCGGGCGCGCCCGAGGCGCTGTCGGCGATGACTCCGTTCGAGCGGAAGATCGTGCACGACGCGGTCGCCGATATCGAGGGTGTGGCGAGCGAGAGCGAAGGCGTCGAGCCGAATCGTCACGTGGTGGTAGTGCCCGAGTAGGCTGACTTCCGCCGTAACCACGAACATGTGATTAGGCCTCCGGTCTCGGACCGGGGGCTTTTTCATTGCCATCAACGGAGAAGGATGTTTCACGTGGAACGAGAACTGAGCGCGCCGTCCGACGAGCTGGAACCGCCCGCCGCCGCTGCCCGCGTGTTCGGCGACCGCTTGGACATCGCTCGCCGGTACTGCGCTGCGTTGGCGACGGCCGGCGTGGAACGCGGTCTCATCGGACCGCGTGAGGTTCCCCGGTTGTGGGAGCGTCACATTCTCAACTGTGCTGTCATCGGCGAGTTGATCGACGAAGGCGCTTCGGTGGTCGATATCGGGAGCGGTGCCGGTCTTCCTGGAATCCCGCTGGCGATCGCTCGGCCCGATCTTCGGATCACCCTCGTGGAGCCGTTGCTGCGGCGGACGATTTTCTTGAGTGAGTTCATCGAGGAAGCCGGGCTGGATGTCACGGTGGTTCGCGGTCGTGCCGAGCAGTCGGGGGTGATCAAGGAAGCGGGCGGTGCTGATGTTGTTACTTCGCGGGCGGTCGCTCCTCTTGCCAAGCTTGCGCACTGGTCTCTGCCGCTCCTCCGTGATCATGGTCGGATGCTGGCGCTCAAGGGGACGAGTGCGGCTGAGGAGCTCGAGCGGGATGGTGCTGAGTTGATTCGTGATGGGGCTACGGATCTTCGGGTTGTGGGGTGTGGTGCTGGGGTTGTGGAGGTTCCTACTTTGGTGATCAGTGCTGAGCTGCTCCCCCGGGCTGAGCGTCCTAGTCGGCGGAGTGAGCGTAAGGCTGCTGGGGTGGAGAAGAAGGCTCGGAAGCGTCGGTGAGTTTGGTTTTCTTTGGGTTGGTTTGAGGGTGGGTGCGTTCGAAGGGTTTTCGTAACGTGACGAATTGGGGTGAGGGTTGTTGTATGGGGTTTGGGCGGTGTGAAATTCGTTAGGTGTGGCGGGGTGGCGCGTTAGTGGTGTGCGTGTGCGTTGTGACCACTCCGCTGGCGGTCGCGTTTTGGGGTGGGAGTGTTTCACGTGGAACGGGGGGTGGTTGTTTTGTGGTGGCGGGGGTGGTGGTGTGCGGGGGTGTTGAGATTTGGGGTTTGGTAGTCCGGGACGCGCTGGCTGTATTTTTGGCGCGCTGGCGCGCGCGTGTCCGCGGCCCTGAGGGGCCGCCGGTTAGCCACCGGGGCTTGCTCCTTCGTCGCGTACGCCCCGGCGGCTAACCGGCGACCCGGCCGCGGACCGGCCACTTCGTGGCCGTCCCTCCCTAGGGGTCGGGAGTGCGGTGGTTGGGGTGGGTGGGTTGTTGAAGACGGGGACAGGCTGGGTGTGCGGCGTGGGGGTGTTGAAGACGGGGACAGGCTGGGTGTGCGGCGGGGGGTGTTGAAGATGCGGACTGGCTGGGTGTGCGCCGTGGTTCTAGAGATGTGGACCGGCTGGGTGTGAGCGGTGGGTTCTGGATATCTGGACTGGCTCGGTGCGAGCGGTGAAGATTTAGAGATGCGGACTGGCTCGGTGTGGGCCGCGGGTATTCAGAAATGCGGACGGGCTCGGTTGTGCGCCGTGGGGATTTGGAGATGCGGGCAGGCTGGGTGTGCACCGTGGGATTTGGAGATGCGGGCGGACGGGCTGGGGTTCGCTCAGCGTTGTCGGTGTGGGAGCTGCGCGGTGGGTGGTGGTGTGGGAGCTACTGCATGGGTTGCGCGGTGTGATTGGGGGTGGGGTTTGGAGGTGCGAGTGCGCTCGGGGTGGGCGGGGTTGGGGTCTGCTTGGTGGCGCGTTCGTGGGTGGTTGGCGCGGGGGTTATGTGCTGGCTCGGTTGGGCGGTGGGGTGTCGGGCCTGGGGTGCGGAAGGCTCAGGGGGTGGGACTGTTTCCCGTGAAACATCGGCGGTGGGTGTTAATTCGGCGGTCTTTGGTGTGTCTTACTCGGCGAGCCGCGATTCAGCTTTCCTAAGTGTCTTGGGGCTGGCAAGCTGTCAGAGTCGGTGGGAGTGAGTTCGCTCCTCGGGTCTTCGAGTTCTCCACCGACGCAGTTTGTTTGTGACGACACGGCGCCGACGCTCGTCGGGGATACGTGATCTGAAGTTTCTCGGGTTAGGAGCAATCTATGTCGAGCGGTCCGGCGAATGTTTCACGGGAAACAACGTCGCGGGTCCCGGGGATGCTGGATTCCAGCAGCTTCGACGCGGAGACGTTCGGGAATACTCCTTTCGGGCATATCTCTCCGGCCGAGACCCCGATCGCGGCGGAAGCGCAACGCGCCAGCCAGATTCTGCATCCAGGAAAGGTCACTGTGCCGAAACCCCGCGAGCAACGGATCATCACCATCGCCAACCAGAAGGGCGGCGTCGGCAAGACAACTACGACGGTCAATCTCGCTGCGGCGCTAGCGCACCAGGGAATGACGGTCCTTGTGGTCGATCTGGATCCGCAGGGGAACGCGAGTACGGCGCTGGGCGTCGCGCACAACTCGGGTGTGCCGTCCAGCTACGAACTGCTGATCGGTGAAGTGACGGTCAAAGATGCGATCCAGGTGAGCCCGCACAGCGAGCGCCTACTCTGTGTCCCGGCCACGATCGACCTGGCCGGCGCGGAGATCGAGCTGGTCTCGATGGTCGCCCGGGAAGGGCGATTGAAGACCGCGATCCGCGAGGCGGGCATGGTCGGCTTCGACATCGACTACGTACTGATCGACTGCCCGCCCTCGCTCGGCCTGCTCACGGTCAACGCGCTCGTGGCGGCCAAGGAAGTGCTGATCCCGATCCAGTGCGAGTACTACGCGCTGGAGGGCGTGGGTCAGCTGCTGCGCAATATCGGGCTGGTGCAAGCGCACCTCAACCCGGAGCTGCACGTGTCCACCGTCCTGCTGACGATGTACGACGGCCGCACCAAGCTGGCCGACCAGGTGGCCGAGGAAGTACGCAACCACTTCGGCGACGTGGTGCTCAAGTCGATGATCCCGCGCAGCGTGAAGGTCTCGGAGGCGCCGGGCTACGGGATGACCGTGCTCGATTACGATCCAGGCTCGCGTGGTGCGATGAGCTACATGGATGCGGGACGCGAGCTGGCCAGTCGTGCGCAGCTGAAGCAAGACGCGTCGTAGCGTGAGTTGGAACGAGGAAGGGATCGGTAGCCGATGAGTCAGGCGAAAAAGGGCGGTCTCGGTCGCGGGTTGGCCGCATTGATCCCGACGGGTCCGGCCGTGGCGCCGGGCTTGAGCAGTGCTGCGGCGAGCGTGATCGGGATCAATCCGATCGGCCCGCAACCGGCCGAGGCATTCCTGCATCGGGTTCCGGATGCCGAGCCGGAGCCGGAGCCCGAGCCCGAAGCCGAGCTGGTCTCCCCCGGCGACGCGGTGTACCGCGAGATCCCGGCAGACCAGATCGAGCCGAACCCGAAGCAGCCCCGCCAGGTCTTCGAGGAAGAAGCACTGGCCGAGCTGGTGCACTCGATTCGCGAGTTCGGGCTCATGCAGCCGATCGTCGTGCGTCGCACCGAACCGGGCGTCGACAAGTTCCAGTTGGTCATGGGCGAGCGCCGTTGGCGCGCCTGCCAGGAGGCCGGACTCGCCACGATTCCGGCGATCATCCGCGACACCGACGACGGCTCGATGCTGCGCGACGCGCTGCTGGAGAACATCCACCGCGTGCAGCTGAACCCCCTCGAAGAGGCGGCGGCCTACCAGCAGCTGCTCGAGGAATTCGACGTCACCCATGAGGAATTGGCTTCGCGAATCGGTCGCTCGCGACCGGTGGTGACGAATATGATTCGTTTGCTGAAGCTGCCGATTCCGGTGCAGCGTCGGGTGGCCGCCGGGGTGCTCTCGGCCGGACATGCCAGGGCGCTGCTCGGCTTGGATGCCGGCGTGGACGCACAGGAAGAATTGGCTGCCCGGATCGTCCGTGAGGGAATGTCTGTTCGGTCTACCGAGGAAGCGGTGCAGCTCGCGAACCGCAACCCCGCGACGACCACTCCCCCGGCGCCGAAACGCAAACCGATCCATATGCCAGGTCTGCAAGATGTCGCCGAGCGACTGTCGGGGTCTTACGACACCCGAGTCACGGTCAGCCTCGGGAAGAACAAGGGCAAGATCGTTGTCGAGTTCGGTTCGGTCGAAGATCTCGAGCGCATCGTGGCGCTGATGGAGCAAGTCGGCCCCGAAACGTCACTGTGACTGAAAGAGGCGGCACGTACTGTGGATAGTGATGTGGCGTGAGCGTGGATGAATCCGACAGCTGGAGGCTGAACAGAGCGGTGTCGACCAGCGTCACGGCTTTGACTCTCGACGGGCTGGGTCAGCTCCCGGCGCACACCCGGCGGTGTGTGTTCTGGGAGCTCGACCCGGCCGTCGCCGCTGACTCGCACGCCTTCAGCGATCCGGTCTTCGAAAAGGAAGCCTGGCTCTCGACGGTGATGCTCGAGTGGGGTTCGTGCGGGCAGGTGGCCCACGTGGACAACAATCTCGCGGGCTGCGCGCTGTACTCGCCCCCGAGTGCCGTGCCGCGATCGTCGTTGTTCCCCACCTCCCCCGTAAGCCCGGACGCGGTCCTGCTGACCACGCTGCAGGCCGAATTCCCGTATGACGAGGCCGATGTAGCCCATCACCTGGTTCAGGCCGTGGTGGGCGATCTGGTGCGTCGTGGCGTGCGCGCACTGGAGGCGTTCGGCATTCGCAACGGTCCACCGTCGAGTTCGGTGGCCGATCGCGGATTCGGATCGTCGATGCGGCTGATGGAACGGATCGCGGCACCACTGCGCGATCCGTCGTCGGCGACGAGGTGCACTCCCGAAACCTGCATGATCGACGCCGATTTCCTCGCCGAGGTCGGGTTCGAAGTGGTGGCCCCGCATCACCGCTTCCCCCGCCTGCGCCTGGAGCTCGACTCCGATCACGGCTGGAAGGAAGACGTCGAGCGCGCACTCGACCAGCTTCTGGCCGCTGCCTCGATGGAACCGCCCACGCGCGTCGGCGTGCAGTAACACCGGACAACAAAGAACGGCCCCGCGAACATTCGCGGGGCCGTTGGTCTTTGAGGGAACTACACGCGCGGGGACGAAACGTTGCCCGCGTCGGCGGCGGCCAGTTCTTCGGCGAGCAGTTCGGCGAAGGTGTAGGTGCCGGTGGGCTGGTCGTCCTGGCCGAGCAGGTACAGCCGCTTCACCGAGACGAGAATCGCTTCGGCGATCACGTCGCGCATGCGCGGGTTGGTGAGAACCGAGGCGTCGTAGTCGTTGGTGAGATAGCCGAGGTCCACCTGGACGGTCGGCATCTTGGTCAGCCGCAACAGGTCCCAGGTGCGCTGGTGAGTCCGGCAGTCCTGCACCGAAGTTCGGGCCACCACTTCGCGCTGGATGTAGCCGGCGAGCACCTGGCCGATCATCGACACCGAACCGTGTGAGTTGCCCCAGTAGAAGCTGGCCACGCCCTTCGCGGACGGATTGTCACTCGTCGCGCAGCGCAGCGAGATCATCAGATCAGCGTCGAAGGCGTTGGAGGTTTCGGCGCGTTCGACATCGGTGGGATTGGCGCCCCACGGCCGGGACAGGAAGGTCTCCATGCCGGTCGCGGCCATTCGGCCTTCGAGCCGAGAAGCCAGATCCCAGAGGATCTCCGACTCGTACTCGTCGCCGAATTCGGTGGGCACCGCGAAACCCTTGTCGATGCCGCCGAATCCGGGATCGATGACAATCCGCTTGCCGGTGAGCTGCGGGCCCGCCCGGTGCACCACTTCTTCCTCGGCGATGCGGTGCGGGTTGCCACCGGTGACGCGCGCGCCGAGCAGATCCAGCGAGCGCAAGGTGTCGGGTCCGCAGATACCGTCGGCGGACAGGCCGATCTCGCGCTGGAACGCGCTGAGCCCGTCATGGGTGTGCGGGCCGAAATGCCCGTCCACCCGGTACACGTAGAAGCCGAGGTCCTGCAGCTTGCGCTGCAGGGTGGCCACGTCGTCACCGTAGAGCGGCGCCGACAACTGGTAGATCAACGTACGAGCACCCAGCCGGTAGGAGGCTTCCTTCAGCGCACGATAGGTGGCCGGACCGACCACCCCGTCGACGAGCAGACCGCGCTGCTGCTGGAACGCGCGGATCGCCGAATCGAGGGGCCGATCGAACACCGCCTCGGTATCTTTCCAATACTCCGATCCGTCCGTGGATTCGACGTGTGGGAGATGCAGGAGACCGAGGCTTGCGAGGGTGCTCCGAACCTCTGCGACGGCTGGTCCTGAATCGCCGTGACGAAGTCGGTGCATGCGTGAGAGCCCTTTCCTTCGGCCGGAGCGTCCGTCGATTGTCGCAGACCCGGGGCGCTTTGCGGGAATCCCGGGTCCAGGCATCCTACGGCGCGTCGGCCGGTAGGAGGCGCTTTTGTCGGATGCGCTGGGTTAGATGAGGCCGTCGAGCTCGCGCAGCAGCGCCGCCTTGCCCTTGGCGCCGACGATCTGCTTCACCGGCTTGCCACCCTGGAACAAGATCATGGTCGGCAGCGACAGGATCTGGTAGTCGCGGGCGGTGCCGGGGTTGGCCTCGGTGTCGAGCTTGGCGATGGTCAGCTTGTCGGCGTGGGTGCCCGCGATCTCCTCGAGCACGGGGGCGACCATCTTGCACGGGCCGCACCAGTCGGCCCAGAAGTCGACGAGCACCGGCTTTTCGCTGAGCAGGACGTCGTCGGCGAAGGACTGGTCGGTGACGGTGATGGTGTTGGCGCTGTCGGCCATGGGTGTCTCCTCGACAGGGGTGGAACTCGAAATCAGTTGGTGCGCACGGCGGCCGGGCCGTCGGCGTGGTCGAGCGTGTTGGCGGTGATGTCGCCCTGCTCGGCGAGCCAGCGTTCGGCGTCGATCGCGGCGCGGCAGCCGGTGCCCGCAGCGGTGATCGCCTGCCGGTAGGTGTGGTCGACGAGGTCGCCCACGGCGAACACGCCTGCCACGTCGGTGGCGGTGCCCGGATTGGTCACCAGCACATAGCCTTCGCCGTCGAGAGCGACCTGGCCCTTGACGAGTTCGCTGCGCGGGTCGTGGCCGACGGCGACGAACAGCCCGGTCGCGTCGAGCTCGGACTCCTCGCCGGTGCGGGTGTCGCGCAGGGTGAGGCTGGTGACGCTCTTCTCGCCGTTGACCTTCACGACCTCGGCGTTGAGCCGGAACTTGATCTTCTCGTTGGCCTTGGCGCGCTCGAGCATGATCCGCGAGGCACGGAACTCCTCGCGACGGTGCACGATGGTGACGCTCGCGGCGAACTTGGTGAGGAAGGTCGCTTCCTCCATGGCGGAGTCGCCGCCGCCGACCACGACGATGTCCTGGCCCTTGAAGAAGAAGCCGTCGCAGGTGGCGCAGGCACTCACGCCGCGACCGAGCAGCTCCTGCTCGCCCGGCACGTTCAGGTAGCGCGCGGCCGAACCCATCGCGAGGATCACGGCATAGGCCTCGAAGGTCTCGTCACCGACGGTGACCTTCTTCACGGGGCCGGACAGGTCGATCGCGTCGACGTCCTCGGTGCGCAGCTCGGCGCCGAAACGCTTGGCCTGGTCGCGCATCTGCTCCATGAGGTCAGGGCCCATGATGCCGTCGCGGAAACCGGGGAAGTTCTCCACCTCGGTGGTGGTCATCAGGGCGCCACCGAACTGGGTGCCCTCGAAGACCAGCGGCGAAAGCTCCGCGCGGGCGGCGTAGACGGCCGCCGTGTAGCCGGCGGGGCCTGAGCCGACGATGATCAGGTCGCGAACTGGCGTGCTCATGGGGCCCTTCCGAAAAAGCAATCTGGGGACGTGTCGGTCAACAACAGCCTAAACGGTGTTGTTCCCACGGCGCTCTGGGCAGGGCAATCCTGATGTGTCTCTCCCCCTGGGCCCGGTTTTACCTCTTGAGAGCCTTACGGAATCAACCGATGTCGCGCAGAGTCAGCTGTTCTGGGATACCCGTGGTGCAGCCGGTGCCCACGACCAGCGCAGTGATAGTCGGTGCCTTGGCGCCCTGGACAAGGACCAGAACGGCATCGGACCCCCGGAAGGTGATGTTCGTCGCGCCGAGGACCGTGCGGTCGATTCCGTTCGCTTGCACACAGCGGGTGAGCGCGGCCTCGTCGGCCAGTGGGCCGACCACGTCGCGTTTGCCCAGCGCGCGCAGTGCGGCGGCGGTGGTGAGTTCGTCGGCGGCCGCCGGTTCGGTGTACGGGGCGGCGGTGGGGGTGCCCTCGGTGGTGTCGAGGGTGCTGAACACCGCACCGGCGCCTGCCAGGACCGCCACGGCCGCGGCCGCCGCGGCGAGCAACCCCATCCGCTTCCGTGATCGGTAGCGGTCCAGCGAGATCGGCGTGACCCGGACGGTCGGACCGTCGTCGGCGACCGGTTCGGCCGCTGGGATCGACCGCGGCGTGATGCGTTCGGTCGGCCCCTCCCCCGCGTCGAGATCGGCGACGAAACGGAACATGCGGTCGGCCACGTCGTCGGGCATGCGGTGCATGACCCGCTCGTCGGTGGCGAGCGTGCGGAGGTGGGTGTTCACCTCGTCGAGCTTGTTCAGGTAGTGCAGCGCGTCTACGTCGGTGCGGACCACGGGCCACAGTTGCTCGCACAATTCCGGCGCGAGGTTGTCGGCATGCAGATCGGCCAGCAGTTCCGACGGGAACGGAGGCTGCGGCACGGATCGAGACACCCTCGCACCTCCCCTGTTCTGTCGATATCGGATCGCAGGATTTACATCGCTGACTTGTTCGTCACTGTTAATGACGCATCCCGACTACATCCGGTTCCCTGGATCCCGGAAAAATTCCAAACGTTCTTGCAAACGTACGCGCGCTCGGGCGCATCGGCTCTTGATCGTGCCCGGCGCCACGCCGAGCGCAGCGGCGGTTTCGGCGACGCTGCGGCCTTCCATCTCGGTCATGACCAGGGCCAAGCGCTGTTCGTCAGGGAGGGTGAACAGCGCCTCGCTCACGACGGTGGACAGTTCGTAGTGAGCGAAGGCATCGTGCGGGTCGATCGCTTCGGGCATGGTGTCGGGCAGGACCGAGATGGCGCGGCGGGTCTTGTTGCGGCGGATCCGGTCGAGGCAGGCATTGACCACGATGGCGTGCAGCCAGCTGCGCACCTCGGATTCGGCGCGGAAGGTGTCGGCGGTGCGGTGGGCCGAGAACAGCGCGTCCTGCAGGCAGTCGGCGGCGTCCTCGCGGTTATAGGAGGTTCGTAGCGCGGTCTGCCAGAGATGGTCGGAGTGCCTGCGCAGCAGTTCGGCGAAGACGTGCGGTTCTCCGCGCACGTGGGCGGCCAGCAGTTGCTTGTCGCTACCGTTCTCCAGGAACGAGCGGACGCAGGCCGCGTCCTGTCGCGGCGGTACACCGCGGACGTGCTCGTTGACTTCCGGCGACAAAACTGACCCCTTGGACAGCGCTCGTTACGGCGACTTCAAGTCGGCGAAACAAGGCCGATCCATCACCTGCGACTACTACGCGGCGTCCAGGATCGACGTCGACAAATCCTGGGTAACTCTCAACCGAGAGCGCGGGGCGATCATATCGTCGATAACAATTACGCACCAACCGGACCGCGGTTCGATGAAGATCGGCGATGAGCCCGGAAATGATCGACCACCTGCACAGATCGCGGAGGCGGGAGGGGACGCGGGCGGCCCGATTACGGCGCGGCGTCGAAGCGGACGTCGGCGATCGCGGTCTGGAACTGACCGCCCGAATTCGCCAGTCCGGTGATCCATACGAGCACGAAACGAGCGGCTTGATCGGTCTGCACGGCGATATCGGTGACCCCGTCACCGAGCTTGGCCGAACCGATCAGCTGGGTCTGGTCGAGGGTGGGGGCCTCGGTGGGCGAGGTGCGGATCTCGACGGTGCTGCCAGCGCTGGGTGAGGTGATCGACACATTGGTGAGCTTCGCCGGTGTCGGCAGCGTGGCCAGCAGCCCCACGCCCTTCTTGAGGGCGGGGAACTGCTGGAAGTACTGATCGGTGCGCCACAGTGTCGAGGCGTTGTTGTCGAGCACCGCGCCCGCCGCCGCGGCACCGTCGGGGGTGCCCTCCGGGGAGAACACCGCGGCACCGGTGACCGGCACCGGCACACTCGTCGGCGGTGCCGCGGATTCGGCCGCGGGCGGTGCGCTTGCCGCCGGCGGCGGTGCCACGCTCGAAGTGAGGCCGATATTGATCTGCTGGTCCAGCGGCTTATCCGAGGCGCCGGGCGCGAAGATGCTGACCATCCACCAGATCAGCACGCCGACCACCAGCGCCGCGAGCACGCCGAGGCCGACCATGATCCACAACATCCGCTTGGAGCGTTCCCGCTCGGCGGCCAGCAGTTCCGGGTCGGCGAGTGAATCGGCACCGGGGGCGACAGCCCGCTGACCCAGTCGTAAGACCGGAATGAAATCGGTCTTCTGGTCGACGACCGAGGCCTGCTCGAGCACGTGCTGCACGGTGGCGGCGGTGCGTACGCCCTTGTTGGATTCCAGCGAGCGAACCGCGACCGCCGAGATCTCGAACGGCACCTCCGGCCGGATCTGCCGCGGTTCCACCGGCGTGCCGTCGGGCCCGAAATCGGCCAGTCGCAGACCGCCGATGGTGGCCGCCGCGCCGGTGACGCCGCCGACCCGAATCGGCCAGCGCGCGGTGATCAGGGCGTAGAGCATCGCGCCGAGGCCACGGACGTCGCCTTGCGCGTCGGAATCGCCGAGCGTGCCGGGGAACGCGAGGACGGCGTCGCCGGAGGCACTGATCCGGATCCGATCGGGATGATCGATCGACAGCGACCCGCCACCACGATGGGCGAGTTCGGCCGCCGAGGCGAGCGCCCTGATGGCCCTGGCCGCGCCGATCGGCGACGGCACGGTCTCGGCCATCTCGCGCAGCGAACGGCCGGGCGTCCACTCGGCGACGACGATGCCGCCGGAGCTGCCGCGGACCACGTCGAGCACCCTGGCCAGACCGGGCGAATTGATCCGGCCAAGCCGCAGTGTGCGTGAGAGCACCGCCTGCGGGCCGTCGTGCCCGGAGTTCTCGCCTGCGCTCTGATCGGCGTCGACGAAGGTCAGCGCGACCTCGCGATCGAGCTTGATATCGAGTGCCTGCCAGAACTTCAGCCCACGCGCCCCGCCGTGACCGGCCAGCAGCCGGTAGCGGCCACCGGCGACAGACGCGCCCGGCATGAGCTTGGGGCCACGCTGCGCGCGGTTGGCCGCGGCGCTCGGGGCCACCTGCGGCGGGATCGGCAACATGCCGGTGTCGTAGGTCGGATCGTGCGGCGGCATGGCCGAACGCGTGTCTTGGTCGTGCGTGTCGCGTTCGTCTGGCGCGTCGGCCTGCTCGGACCCCGTCGAGTTCGGAGCATCGGGCCCGACCTCGGTGGACATTCCTGCTGCCGCGCGCGCCGCAGAATCAGCGGCTGGGACGCCGCCCACCGCGTCATCGCTCACCCTCGGTCCTCCTTCGGCCTGAAAACCCGTGTCGGTCTGCGGAACAGCGTACGGGAACTGTGCTTTACCGGTGCTGTCAACAGCGCCCGGTCGAATGACGGGAAGCACCATGGTCTGGGTGTCCAAAGACTGCCCGTACGCGGGGAATCCGTAGGTATCGGGACGGCGGAGGACGGTGGTCGCGTAGATGTCGTCCGCCGGGGTGTCGTCGAGTCCGAGATCCGGCGCGGGCGGGGTGATGCCGAGCTTGCGCGAGATGGCGACCGTGATGGCGACGACCTCGGGAATTCCGGCCAGACGCATGAGTCCGAACGTCACCGAGAACATGACCAGCGCATCGATGACGACGCGCAGCAGCGAGCCCGCGCCACCGGAGACGCGGTCGAGCCCGGTCACCGTGTCGACGATCAGCATCACCGCGCCGCCCGCGATCGAGGCGAGCAACACTCTGGTCACAGTTCGGCCGACATTGACCATGCGCAAGTCGCCGAGACTGCGGTGCAGCAGCACGCCGCCGATCACCGCGCCAGCGGTGAAGCCGAGGCCGGTGGCGACACCGAGCACGATCACCACGTCATCGCTGTCGCGGGCGATGACCGGTGCCAGTGCCGAGATCAGGATCTTGATCGTCGTGATGCCGAGGATGATCCAGGTGGGCGTCCACGCCTGCTCGCGCGCGTAGAACACCCGCAAATGGATGAGTACGAGCGAGTACGGGATGAGCGAGAACGCCGACCAGCTCACTGCGTCGCCGAGTCGCTCGGCATCGCCGGAGAATCGTGCGTAGCCGTAGAGCGCCTGGCCGATCTCGGGGCCCGCGAGGGTCATGAAGGTGACGATCGGGAGCATCGCGATCATCGTGAGCCGGGTGGCTACGGACAGGTCGTCGACCACTGCGGGTGTGTCGTCGTCGGCGGCGCTGCGGCTGAGTCTGGGCATGATCGCGGTGAGCAGGGTTACCCCGATGACGCCGTAGGGCAGCTGCAACAGGGCCCATGCGTTCGCGAAGATCGCGGGGCCCGCCTCGTCGGCCTTGGAGGCGATGTTGTTCGCGACCACCAAGCCGATCTGGCTGATCAGCACGTACAAGATGATCGCGATGCCCATCCTGCCGAACTGCTTGAGGCGCGCGTCGACTCCCCACAGGGGACGCAAGTTGATCCCGTGCCTGCGGATCGCGGGCAGCAGACAGAGTGCCTGGGTCGCCACGCCCGCGGTGATACCGAGGCCGAGAACCAGCAGTTTCGGATCGCTCATCCGCACCGGATCGAGGGTGATCTCGCCGGGCGTCAGCGCGTAGACCGCCAGCACCGTCAAGGCGACCACATTGTTCATCACGGGGGCCCACGCACCCGGCTTGAATGCCTGCCTGGTGTTGAGGATCGCGGTGAACAGTGCCGACATTCCGTAGAAGAGGAGCGCGGGTGCCAGTAGGTAGGTCAGCGCGACGGTCAGGTCCGTGTTCACCTTGCCGTCGGACGAGACGAGCACGTGACCGGCCAGGATCGGGGTGGCCGCCAAAGTCAGCACAGTGGCGACGAACAGCACGGTGAAGGCCGCTGTCACCAATCTGCGCACGAACGCGGCACCGTTGTCGGCGTCCTCCTGCTCGGCGCGGATCAAGGTCGGCACCACGATGGCAGTCAGCACGGCGCCGAGGACGAGCTCGGCGATCATGTTCGGGATCAGGTTCGCCGAGATGAACGCACTCGCGATGGCCGGGCCGAGCACCGTCAGCAACAACAGCTGCTTGGCGAATCCGGTGATCCGGCTGATCAGCGTCGCGACCGCGATCGAACCCGAGTCCTTGAGCAGCCTCGCATTGGCACTCATCGGGGCGACGCCCGCTTTTTCGGCAGGCTCGGCCGCCACCTTCTTCGGCCGGGCGATGACCTGAGTCCGCTCCGACCGATCGCCGACAGAACCACTCGCGGCCCGGCCACGCTCACCGAATCCGGCACCAGCCTGACGACCGTCTCGCGCGGGATCCGCGGCGGGCATCCCGGGAAAGCTCGCGCGCGGTGGCACCGGCCGCCCCTGCTCCGGCGGAGCTTGCCTACGTCCGCCGGGCTGATCGGGCCGATCCTGCCTCGGAATAGCCCCGGACTGCCCACCACGCGGCGGGGCCGGGCGTTGCTGCGGGAACTCGCCCGAGGGGTTCGGACCGGTCCGGCGCGGGGCGTATCCGTCCGGTCCGGGGCGCTGTTGCTGGGGGAATTCGCCGGAGGGACTCGGCCCGGTCCGCCGCGCGGCGTATCCGTCTGGTCCCGGGCGCTGTTGCTGGGGGAATTCGCCGGAGGGGTTCGGGCCGGTCCGGCGCGGGGGGAATCCGTCCGGTCCGGGGCGCTGTTGCTGCGGGAATTCGCCCGAGCGCCCGGCGGGACCAGGCGCACGGCGTTGCGGTGGAGGTGTGGGGCGGCGGTCGGGGCCGGGTGCCGGCGGGCGTGGTGGCTCGCCGGGACGCCCGGCCGGGCCGCTGACGCCGGGGCGCGGTGCCTGCCCGCCGCCGGGACGTTGCTGCTGCGGGAACTCACCCGAGCGGTTAGCCGGGCCGGGTGGCTGTTGGCGCGGGTTCGGGACCTGCCCGGGCCGCTCGCCGTGCGGCGGGCGGTGCGGATCCGCGGAACGCTGATCCGGACGACCGGTGGGCGGCCCTGGTCGGCCCGGTCCTGAGCGGGGTCCCACGGGCGGTTGGGGCGTGCCGATCTGATCCGGTCCGGGACGGTAGCCAGCCGGCGGCGGTTCGGGGCGATAGGCCGATCGACCCGGCGGCATGGGCGGGCGCGGGTCGCGGTGAGCGGCGGGCGGTTGAGGTGCGCTCGGGTCGGCGGAACCCGGCCGGTATCCGGTCTGTTCGGCGGGGCGGTAGCCGGACTGTCCCGGTATGTCGGGCCGAGGTTCGGGTCGCTCCCCCGGATGACGCGGTGCGCCGGACTGTCCCGCACCAGGATGGCGGGGCATCGCCTGCGGATCGAATCCCGGATCACCGGGCCGGACGGGCGGACGGCTGTCGCGGGGGGCGGCGAAGTCGGGGCGGTGGCCGGGCGCACCAGTACGCCGGTCCACCTCGTCGCGATCGGCGTCCTGTCCGGCCGTCATCCCGCGTTCCCACGGCGCGCTGGGGGCAGCCCGGCGCAGGGTCGGGTCGTCGTCGTGGTCACGCCGATGAGCGGAATCATCGTCGCCCATCATGCCTCCTGTACCCGGCGTAACCCGCGAATCTCGTCGCCTTGCGGTGAGCGTTTCGCTCACCGGTGCCACTCTCGTCCTTGTCTGTCATGGTGCCCTGACCGCGCGTCAGGCGCGGGCGTTCACTGCCCTCGCAGCTTCTGACGCGCGCGCCGCAATCGACCCGCCCGTTCGACCGTCTCCGGGGCGAACCCTTCGTCGGCGGGGTCGGGTTGGCCGCGGAACCGGCGCAGCAGTCGGCGCCCGGCCAGCAGCAACAGCAGTATCGCGGCACATCCGGTAATTATGGCCAGCGCCTGACCGTAGGCGTTCGAGCGCACGGAGACCGACGTCGCGTCGCCTAGCGCTATCCCGTCCGGAGTGGTAAGGGCGATCGGAATCACCAGCTTACGGCTGTCGCTCACCTCGGTCGGGATCTGGAACGACCGGGTACCGGATGGCGGAAGCAGCTGTTCGCCGATATCGGTGATGTTCGTCTCTGCGGGTGCTTCGATCCGGAACATCACCCGGATCGCGACGGGCAGTTCATTGCGCGCTACCAGCAACAACGGGCTCTGCTCGGAGGCGAGCGTGTACACCCCGCCCGGCGGCAGCACCGAGACCGAGGCGAACATCGTGTCCAGTTCGCGGGTCGCCTGATCGATGCGGCGCTGGGCGTGCAGGTCGGCCAGGGTGTCGTTGTCGGCCCTGCGGTCGGACAGGCTCAGCGCGCGCAGCAGGTCCTCGCGCGCCGGGGTCAGGAAAGCGTGCGGGGTGAGCTCGGATTCGGGCAGCTCGACCAGTGCGCGCATCAACTCGGTCACGCGGGCGCCCTGGGCGTGGACCGGCTCGATGAACCGTTCCGGCGCGGCGTCCTGGGCGGCGCGCGGCAGATATTCCAGCGCGAACGGTTGCGGGTCGGGCGCCTGGGTGACGAGGTCGGCGAACGCGCGCGGGCTCGCGAGGTTGTTACGGGTGAGCAGTTCGACCTGCTTGAGCAGCGCGATGCCCTCCTCCCGGCTGGCCCCCCATTGCTGCGGCGGCATCAGCAGTTGCGAGCGCGGCCGGTCCGGCGACGGATTGAGCGCACCCCACGCCATCGCGCCGAGCGCGTCCTGCAATCGGGCCGCGCGCGAGTCGTTGGTGACGTCGAACCGCACCTTCGACGGCGTGAACGACGGCGTCGGCGGGTTCGAACCGACCGCGGCCAGCGCGGTCGCCGACCAGATGTCGAAGGTGGTCACGCGCAGCGCGGGATCGGTCCCCGCGGCGGCACCGGCGGGCGGTTCGACACTCACGCCCGGCACCCGCACGACATCGGGCACCGCCTGCTCCCCACCCACGACGACATCGGGCGCGAGCGTGGTCGGCGCGGTGGTGAGCGCGTTGTCGGTATCGGCGGGCGACCCGTCACCCGACACCGCCGATCCGGCCAGCACCGCCGTCCCGTACCCGTGCTCGCGCAACAGCCTGCCCGCCGGATCGTCGATGCTGCCCGCATCGGGCAGGCTCACCCCGCGCAACGACTGCGTACCGAGGATCGAGTCCACTACATCGGCGGGTGCGATCAGGGCCCGCGCCGACAGTTCCGGATCGTTCACCGCGGCCAGCGCCGACATGTCGACCTGCGCGAACGGCAGGGCGACCGTGCACATCGACCCGGCCAGCGCGCGCAACCGGTCGAGCCAGGCCTGCGCGTTCGCGGCCCCGGTCCCCTCCCTGGTCGCGCCGCTCGGATCCGACGGACTCGCCAGCACCCGATAGCCCCGCGTCATGGTCTGCACGGTCGAGACGAGGTCGGGATCGATGGCGATACACACCGATCCGGCCACACCTTTGTCTTTGCCCGGCGCGGGCACCACCGATTCCAGCGCCGCGACCAGCTGTTCGAGGCGGCCGCCCTTGCCGACCGAGGCCGCCAGTTCGTCGTCGAGCAGTTCGGCCTGACCGTTCACCGAGCCGGGCTTGCCCGCGACCATGCGCGGCCGGTCGGCCAGCGGCCAGATCATCGTGGTCGCGACCGGCGATGCTTCCGGCGGTGTGGCCACCGGCGGGTTCGTCTCGTCGGTACCGGGCAGCCCGAGCACGGGAAGCAGGAAGCGCGCGTCGTCGAGCCTGGCCTGGGTGCCGTAGGCGGGTTCGCCGTTGACGTTGAGCAGCAGCGGATACACCCCGGGATCGGTGAGCCCAAGCGATGCCTCCGAGCCCGCGCGCAACGCGATACTCACCGAGAACTGTTTGCGCTGACCGGGACTCAACTGCGGCGCGACATCCTGGAACGGGCCCGTGACCTCGTAGTTCACCTGGTCCAGGCGCAGCGAACTGCGCAATCCGCTCGGCGCCTCCACCGCGGCCGCCCGCTGGATCCGCACGCTCACATCGTCGACGACCCGGTCACCGATATTGGTGACCGTGCCCGAGACGGTCAGTTTCGGGTCGCTGCCGGTGGTGACCGTGCCCGGCGCCACCGCGTCCAGGGTCAGCTTGAGAAACTTCGGTGTTCCCGACTCGTCCGTTTGAGCGTGCGCGACCGCGGGCAGCAGCGTCATCGAACCCAAGATGGTCAGGACCGCCGTGATCAGCCGGAACAGTCCACCCGTCATCGCTTGCCGGTCTCCATCCGGTCGATCAATCGATTCGCTACTTCGGCCAGCCGCCGTTCGTCGGCGTAGGCCAATCGGGAATCCAACTCGCTCAACGGAACCCACGCAACCTGGGTGACTTCGACGTCGGCGTCGGACAGCTCACCGCCCAGACACCGCAGCAGGAAATGGTGCACGGTCTTGTGTACCCGTCTGCCCTCGGTGACGAACCAGTAATCGATACTGCCGAGTTCGGCGACCACCTCACCGTCGATACCGGTCTCCTCGGCGACTTCGCGGATCGCGGTCTGCTCGGAGGTCTCGCCCTCTTCGATATGCCCTTTGGGCAGCGACCACAGCAGGCGGCCTCTTCTGTCGGTGCGTCCGATCAGGGCGGCCGTGCGCTGGTCTTTCGGACCGTCGAGGCCTTCTACGACCAGCCCGCCCGCGGAGGTTTCCCGGACGGTGCGCATGCGCGGTTTACCGGCATTGTTCGCCGAACCACGCCGCCGCGGCTGGCGGCGTCGACTGTTCGCGCGATCGGCCGGAGGAGACACCCGCCCAGCTTAGCTGTGCAGATTGAGTGCGGGCGCGGTCGAGGGTGCGGGGCTGGGTGGGTTGTCGAAGACGGAGACAGGCCGGGGTGCACGGGGTGGCTGGGTTGGGTGGGTTGTGGAAGAGGGGGACGGGTGCGGTCGGTGGCGGACTGTGGGGAATCGATTCGACGGGGTCGGTAAAGTGCCTGTGTGGTTTCCCCGGATGTTGTTCCTGATGCTGTGGCGGATCGTCGTGCTCGCCTGCTGGCGGGGGCGGCGGTGACGTTGGGGCAGCTCAATGATGTGCTGGCGCCGTTGGGGGCGATGTTCGCCGAGCGGGGGCACAGTCTTTATCTGGTCGGGGGCAGCGTGCGGGACGCGGTGCTCGGGCGGCTCGGGAACGACCTGGATTTCACGACCGATGCGCGGCCGGAGGTTGTGCAGGAGTTGATGCGCGGGTGGGCCGACCATCTGTGGGATACCGGCGGCTTGGCTTTCGGGACCGTCAGTGCGGCCAAGGATGATCAGCAGCTCGAGATCACGACTTTCCGTGCCGATACCTATGACCGGGTCTCGCGCAATCCCGAGGTCACCTTCGGTGACAGCCTCGACGGTGACCTGGTGCGCCGCGATTTCACGGTGAACGCGATGGCGGTGAAGATCGCCGCCGACGGCTCGCTGGAATTCGTGGATCCGCTCAACGGGATCGACGCGCTGCTCGACGGCGTGCTTGATACCCCTGCGACGCCGCAGGATTCGTTCGACGACGATCCGCTGCGGATGCTGCGGGCCGCACGTTTCGTGGCGCAGCTGGGGTTCGAGGTGGCGCCGCGGGTGCGTGCGGCGATCATCGAGATGGCCGATCAGATCGACCGGATCACCGCCGAGCGAGTACGCGCCGAACTCGACAAGCTGATCGGCGCCGACCACCCGATCGACGGCATCAACCTGATGTGCGACACCGGTCTGGCGCAGCGCGTGCTGCCCGAGGTGCCCGCGATGAAGCTCGAGATCGACGAGCACCACCAGCACAAGGACGTGTATCAGCATTCGCTGACCGTGCTGCAGCAGGCGATCGACCAGGAGGAAGGCGACCCCGACCTGGTGTTGCGCTGGGCGGCGCTGCTCCACGACATCGGCAAGCCCGACACCAAGCGCAACGAACCCGCGGGCGGGGTGAGCTTCCACCATCACGAGGTGGTCGGCGCGAAGATGGTGCGCAAGCGGATGCGGGCGCTGAAGTACCCGAAGGCGTTCACCGAAGAGGTTGCGCGCCTGGTGTTTCTGCACCTGCGCTTCCACGGGTACGGCAAGGGGCAGTGGACGGATTCGGCGGTGCGCCGGTACGTCACCGACGCCGACGACCTGCTCGATCGCCTGCACAAGCTCGTGCGCGCCGACTGCACCACGCGCAACAAGCGCCGAGCGGCGGCGCTGCGCTCGACCTACGACGAGCTGGAGGAGCGGATCGCGGCGCTGCGCGAGCAGGAGGATCTGGCGCGGGTGCGGCCGGATCTGGACGGCAACGCGATCATGGAATTGCTCGGGCTGCCGCCGGGCCCGCAGGTGGGCAAGGCGTGGAAGTTCCTGAAGGATCTGCGTCTCGACCGCGGCCCGATGACGCGGGAAGAAGCCGAAGCGGCCCTTCAGGAATGGTGGAAGACCCAGTCCTGATCAGAAGACGATCAGTGTTGTCCCCGCGATGATGGCGTCGCGGATCTGGGTCAGGTCGAACGAGCCGGTGGTCTCGGGGAGTTCGAGCCGGAACTTCACCACGTCACCGCGCCGGTGCGCGTATGAGATGCTGGCCCGGTTGGGCAGATCGTCGAGCAGCAGCGCGGGCGCCGGCACGACGCGTTTGGGCAGCCGGATGCCGTACCAACTGGCCTTGCGGATGTCGAGGGTGAGCAGGTTGTC
Source organism: Nocardia sp. FBN12 (assembly GCF_054031145.1). Lineage (NCBI taxonomy): Bacteria > Bacillati > Actinomycetota > Actinomycetes > Mycobacteriales > Nocardiaceae > Nocardia > Nocardia sp. FBN12. The sequence goes on along the minus strand of NZ_CM132926.1, from coordinate 5,994,985 downwards.
GTAGACCTGCCCGTCGATGACCGCCCGCATCTTGCGCGTGCGATGCGTCGCGACGATCTGTCCGCGGTCGTCGAGCCGCACCCGCCAGTCCAGGTTCTGGGCGTCCACCCACTCTGCCATCGCGCTGATGCCGAGGGAGCCCTCGATATCGAGCTGCTGGACCCGGACCTTGGTCGGCACGCCGGGAATCAGCCGCACGCCGTGCGCGACCACGGTGACCGTGTCGAAGGGGTGCGAGTCCCAGACCAGGTTCGACAGCACCGTCTTGCTCTGGAAGTGAGCGCCGCGTCTGCGCAGCTTGAAGGTGTCGAGGGTGGCGGTGAGGTCGTGTCCGAGCAGCGTGGCGTTGATCTCCTGGCCGCCGAAACGGCTGAGGATGCCCTCGCTGAGCACGGTCATCAGCACATCGGGCATGAGCGCGGTGACGGTGCCGGAACCCAGGTCGGCGACGGGATCGGCCCAGGACGTGGTGAAGCCGAGCCACTGGTCGATCCATGATGGGTCGAGCAGACGTTTGCCCATATCGACAGCGCCCGCCAGTGACCAGGACTTCGGATCGAAATACGTGGCCATGATGGCTCCGAGCGTACTTGGCCGCGTCGCCGGTAGCCACGAAGTGTGACCCGATTATGGAATGTCACGACCGTTTGATTCCGAAAGTGCGGAGATGTTTTCTTGTTATGTCCGAATCTGCGGACCTATCCTGTTCTGGTGGTGAAACTGCGAATCAAGGAAGCGGCCGACCTGCTCGGCGTCAGCGACGATACGGTGCGTCGCTGGATCGACACGGGCACGCTGACGGCGACCAAGGACGCCGCGGGCCGCTTGGTGCTGGACGGCCGGGAGCTGGCCGAACACGCCGTCGACCAGGCGCGCACGCCACACACCCAGGTGGGAAGTGCCAGCTCGGCACGCAACCGGTTCCCCGGCCTGGTCACCCGCGTGGTGACCGACACGGTGATGGCACAGGTGGAGATGCAATGCGGTCCTTTCACGGTGGTCTCCCTGATGAGCAGCGAATCGGTGCGCGAGCTGGGGCTGGAGCCGGGCAGCGTCGCGCTGGCGAGCGTCAAGGCGACCACCGTGGTGATCGAGAAGGCCGCCGAATGATCCGCCGGGTGGCAGCGGGTGCTGTGCTGGTCGTGCTCACCGTGAGTGGTTGCGGGAGCGGTGATTCGGCGCAATCCACGCTGACGGTGTTCGCGGCGGCGTCGTTGAAGAGTGTCTTCACCGAGCTGGAGAAGGACTTCGAGACCGCGAATCCCGGTGTGGACGTGCAGTTCTCGTTCGCGGGTTCGTCCGACCTCGCCGCACAACTCCAAGCAGGCGCTCCCGCTGATGTCTTCGCCGCCGCCGACCAGCCGACGATGGACAAGGTGGTGCAGGGCGGTCGAATCACAGCGGCACCAGCCACTTTCGCCACGAACGTCCTCACGATCGTCACCGCACCGGGAAATCCCAAGGGCATCAACGGAATCGACGACCTTGCCGACGCCACCCTGGTCGTCTGCGCTCCGCAGGTTCCGTGCGGCCGGGCGACGAAAAAGGTCGCCGACGCCGCGGCCGTCACCCTGCATCCCGTGAGCGAGGAGTCTTCGGTAGCCGACGTGCTCACCAAGGTCACCTCGGGCCAGGCCGACGCGGGCTTCGTCTATGTCACCGACGCGGCCGGTGCGGGTGCGAAGGTGAGCGCCGTCGCGGTTCCCGAGGCCTCGGCAGCGGTGAACGCCTATCCGATCGCGGTGGTGGCGGATTCGAAGCAGGCTACGACGGCGCAGAAGTTCACCGAGCTGGTGACCGGTCCCACCGGCCGAGCGGCTCTGGCGGCAGCCGGTTTCGGTGCGCCGTGATCGGGCCCGGCGCGTGACGAGCGCGGGGCTGCCTCGCTGGTTACCGGTGCCCGCTGGTGTGGGGTTCGCACTGGTGGTGCTGCCGCTGGCGGCGTTGGCGTGGGGGGTCGAGTGGGGGCGGTTCGTCGAGCTGGTCAGTACCGAAGCATCACGGGACGCGCTGTGGTTGAGCATGCGAACCGCTACCGCGAGCACGGTGTTGTGCCTGGTGTTCGGGGTGCCGATGGCGGCGGTGCTGGCGCGGGCGCGATGGCGTGCGTTGCCGGTGTTGCGGGCACTTGTGTTGCTGCCCTTGGTATTACCGCCCGTCGTCGGTGGTATCGCGCTGCTCTATACCTTCGGCCGGCGTGGGCTTCTCGGCGAACACCTGGAAGCCGCGGGGATTCAGATCGCGTTCAGCACCACCGCTGTCGTGCTGGCGCAAACCTTTGTGGCGCTGCCCTTTCTGGTGCTGACTCTCGAAGGTGCATTGCGTACGGCGGGTAGTCGATACGAGCAGATCGCGGCAACGCTCGGCGCGGGCCCGAGCACCGTCTGGTGGCGGATCACCCTGCCGCTGCTGCGGCCGGCGCTGATCTCCGGAGCGGTCCTCGCCTTCGCCCGCGCCCTCGGCGAATTCGGCGCCACCCTCACCTTCGCCGGCAGCCTCCAAGGCCGCACCCGCACCCTGCCGCTGGAGATCTACCTCCAGCGCGAGGCCGATCCCGACGCGGCGGTCGCCCTGTCGGTGGTCCTGATCATCGTCGCCGTCCTGATCGTCCTGCTCGCCTACCGCCGCACCAGCCCGATCCCCGGCACCCAGCTGCGCAGCGGCGCCACGATCGGCGGCGTGAAGTGACCGGAGATTCGCCGCGCCCGACCGGTCTTTCGGTGTCCGCGCGGATCGCCGCCCGCGATCTCGACGTGCGGATCGAAGTCGCTCCGGGCGAGGTCCTCGCCGTGCTCGGCCCCAACGGCGCGGGCAAATCCAGCCTCCTGCAGGTCGTCGCCGGGCTGATCGTCCCCGACGCGGGCCATGTCCGGCTCGGCGATCGCACGCTCACCGACACGGCCGAAGGCATCGCGCTACCCCCACATCGGCGCGGAGTCTCCCTCCTCGCCCAGGATCCCCTCCTGTTCCCCCACCTCAGCGTGCGCGACAACGTCGCCTTCGGCCCACGCAGCGCGGGCGCGAGCACCCGAACTGCCCGGAAGATCGCCGAAGACTGGCTGGCGGCGGTCGACGCAGGGGAATTCGCCGACCGCCACCCCGGCGCTCTGTCCGGTGGCCAAGCTCAGCGCGTCGCCCTCGCACGCGCCCTCGCCGTCGACCCCGACCTGCTGCTTCTCGACGAACCCATGTCCGCCCTCGACGTCGATGTCGCCCCGGCGATGCGAACCCTGCTCCGCCGGGTCCTGCGCGACGAACCCGGCCGCGACCATCCCCGCTGCGCCGTCCTTGTCACGCACGACATCATCGACGCCATCACCCTCGCCGACCGACTCGTCGTCGTGGAGGCGGGCCGCATAGTCGAATCCGGGCCCGTCGCCGCAGTGATGTCGCACCCACGCAACCCGTTCGCCGCCCGCATCGCCGGCCTCAACCTGCTGCGCGGCACCGGCGTCGAGTCAGCGCTCCTGCCAGGCCCTGCTGCGGATGGGGGCCGGCTCATCGGCGCCACCTCCGCCACACCCCTACAACGGGAGTCTGCGGACCATCCAGGCGATACCGCCGACGAACCGCCGGTATCGCGGACTCACCCCGGCGATCCGGCCCCGACTTTCGGGACCGTGCTCGTCGACGACCTCGGCGTCGATGGCTGCGTCGTCGGCGATTTCGTCCCCGGCGTCCGCGCCGCGGCGGTGTTCGCACCGGCGGCGGTGTCGGTGTTCCGCACCAGACCCGGCGGCAGTCCACGCAATGTGTTCACCGTCGACATCACCGAGATCACCGACCGCGGCGGCATCGTCCGGGTTCGCGGTGACGCAGCGCAGGCACCAGGGCTGTGCGCCGACCTGACCCCCGCCGCCGTCGCCCAACTCCATCTCACCATCGGCGCACAGGTCTACTTCGCGGTCAAAGCCACCGAGGTCCGCGTGTACGCCTGTTGAACACGCCCCGGTGATAACGGTATGGATCTGTGCGTTCATGCTCGAATTGCCGGGGTATCTACCCGGCGAGTGACCCGCGAACACCGGAGGGCATCGCATGCCGCTGGACCTGAACAGTGATCTGGGCGAAGGCTTCGGCCCGTGGCGGATGGGCGACGATGCCGCCATGCTCGACATCGTGACCAGCGCGAACATCGCGTGCGGTTTCCATGCCGGCGACCCGGCCATCATGCGCCGCACCTGCGAACTCGCGGTGGCCAAGGGCGTGCGAATCGGCGCGCACGTCGGCTATCGCGATCTGGTCGGCTTCGGTCGCCGCGATATCGCCATCGCTCCCGCCGATCTCCGCGACGAGGTGCTCTATCAAATCGGCGCACTGCAAGCTTTCGCCAGAGCCGCGGGCGATCGCGTGCGCTATGTGAAACCGCACGGCGCGCTCTATCACGCGGCGGCCCGCGATCGTCTGCTCGCCGAGGCGCTGCTCGCCGCGGTGGCCGAGGCCGAACCGGGTCTGGCGCTGCTCGGTCCGGCGGGTACAGAATTGGAACGGGCCGCGCAGCGCGTGCGTTTCGTCGGTGAGGGATTCGCCGACCGGGCCTACACTGCAACAGGTTCGCTGGCCCCGCGCGGAGTTGCCGGGGCGGTGCTGTCGCCCGACGCCGCCGTGGCGCAGGCGACATCTCTTGCGATGTCAGGGACCGCGCGTACCGTAGACGGTCCCGGTACGGTCGCCGTGTCCGTGGCCAGCGTGTGTGTCCACGGCGATTCGCCGGCGGCAGTCGAGATGGCTCGCCGGATTCGGGGGGCGCTCGACGAAGCCGGGATACCGGTGGAGCCGTTCAGCTGAGGGGTGGGAGGCAGGATGGACATCGATTGGAACGCGCGGATCCGACCCGCGGGTGACCGCGCCATGCTCATCACCCTCGACGACCCGCGCCCGGTGCAGCGCCTGGCCTCGGCGCTGCGCGTGCACGCGATCGCCGGTGTCGAGGATGTGCTGCCCGCGGCGGAAACCGTGCTGGTCACCATGCATTCGGTGAGCTATGGCGTGCAGGTCCGACGTGAACTCGTCGCGCTGCTCGACCGGCTGGATCACGAGCCACCGCAAGCGGATTCGCCGGATGTTTCCCGTGGAACAGTGCCCGATGACGAGCCTGTCGTGACCATTCCCGTTCGCTACGACGGTGCCGATCTGCCCGAGGTGGCCGGGCTGCTCGACCTGTCGATCCCCGAGGTGATCGCGGCGCACACCGGCACCGTCTGGCGTTGCGCTTTCGTCGGTTTCGCGCCCGGTTTCGGCTACCTCACCTCGCCCGACGGCAGGCTCACGGTGCCGCGCCGCACCCATGCCCGCACCGCCATCCCGGCGGGCGCGGTGGCGCTGGCAGGCGGATATTCGGCGGTGTACCCACGCGGTACACCGGGCGGATGGCAATTGATCGGCAGCACCGATCTGCGCATGTGGGCGGTGGACCGCGATCCACCCGCACTGGTGCGGGCGGGTTCGGCGATCAGGTTCGTCGTTTCCGAGGAATAGCTGCTTCGGCGGAAAATCAAGGGCTGCTCAACGACGCGCCGCCTCGACAGCGAATCGGGGAGAGATCGCATGCTGATCTTCATCGAGCGGGTGGGGCCGCTCGCGACGGTGCAGGACCTGGGCAGGCAGGGCTGGTTCGATTCCGGCGTCGGCCAGGCGGGCGCGGCCGACCGCGGGTCACTGCGGCTGGCGAACCGGCTGGTCGGCAATCCGGAGAACTTCGCCGCCATCGAAGTACTGCTCGGCGGCCTGGCCCTGCGCGCCGACGCTCACCTCACTGTCGCGGTCACCGGTGCCCCCGCCCCCGCCACCGTCGACGGCACCCCGGTCGGACACGCGAGCGTGCTCGAACTCGACGAGGGTCAGGTGCTGCGGCTCGGCCTGGCGAGCTCGGGTCTGCGCAGCTACGTGGCGGTCCGCGGCGGCATCGATGTGGCCAAGGTGCTGGGTTCGCGCAGCCGCGACACGCTCTCCGGCATCGGCCCCGACCCGCTGGCAGTCGGCATGCAGGTCCCCGTCGGTCCCCCACCGCGCACCCTGCCGACAGTGGAATTCGCACCGATTCCACCGCCGCCGGAGGTACTCAGGGTGCGGGCGTGTCCGGGTCCGCGCGCCGACTGGTTCACCGATCCGGATCAGCTGTTCCGCGGCTCCTGGACTGTTTCGGCCGACACGGACCGCGTCGGTGCGCGCCTCGACCGCGCGGACGGACCACCGCTGGTGCGTTCGATCGCGCGCGAATTGCCCTCGGAGGGGGTCGCGTTGGGGTCGGTGCAGGTGCCACCGAGCGGTCAGCCGGTCGTTTTCCTGGCCGATCACCCGATCACGGGCGGTTATCCGGTGATCGCGGTCGTCCTCGATGCCGATGTCGACCGCGTCGCGCAGGCTCGTCCAGGAGACACCCTGCAGTTCGTGGTCGCGCCCTGACACACATCGTGGCCGTGACTCAGCGCGGCGGATTCAATCGCGCGTGCATGAGATACACGTTGTAGCTGTCCCACGCCGACATCGTGAAGTACAGATCCTGCGCGGTCGACCAGGGATGGATGAACCCGCCGTACGCCTTCGGATACATCTCGGTGGAGACCAGCGGCACCGCGGAAGTCCACGCACCCTGCGGCTGACCCGCGGTCCGCAACACGATCTGGCTCGCGGCCGAGTCGAGGTAGACCATCTGCCACTGCCCGCTCTCCTGGTCGAACCGCACCGACAGCTCACTGGCCGTGCCGTGCACGAGTGGCGTCGCCGAGTTCTCCGCCGCGGGAGCCCAATTGCCATCCACCCAGTACTGGTAGGCGGTCTTGTTGAGCACGTCGTCCTTGCGCACCCTGGCCAGCCCGATCACACCGATCCGGCCGTTGGGCGTGCCGAACATGTAGACGTAGTCGCCGTGCGGCACCATCGCCGCCACCTGGAACCGCCCGAGCCCGAACATGTTCTCCCAGCGGGCATGCTGATCTTTGGTCCAGGTCTGGCCGCCGTCGTCGGAGTAGGCCAGGCCGCCGTAGTTCGTCAGCCACATGCCGGGGATCTTCGACCAGTGGTTCACCGACATGTAGCTCAGGAACTGCCTTTTCCCGAGCGCGAATCCCGAGGTGGGGATCGTGGTGGTCTCCCAGTTCTTGATCTTGCGGCTGCCGAGGAGTTCGGCGGCGTGGCAGGCGCTGTCCTGCACCATCGTGTCGATGGTGATCCCGTCGCTCAGGTCCTTGTCGGAGCTGTAGGCGAGCACATTCGACCGCCAGTCGGCGGTGTCGGCGCCCGCGCCGCCGTAGGCCCAGCCCTCGCCGAAGGTGTCACCGAAAACCATGGCGACCTTGCCCGGTTCGGTTTCCCAGAACAGCCCGAGGTCGGTGCCGTCGACCTGCCAGCGCATATCGGTCCGGTTGGCGGATCCGTGCCCGGTCACCTGTTCGACCAGGCGCACGGACTCCACTTTCGCCGGCACGACGGGCGCCCCGAGCGGGCCGCGCTCGATCGGCCGGACCACCGGAGTGGGCGCTTGCTGGGCGGGCTCGCCCTCGCCGCCCGGTACCGGGATCGGAATGGGCTCGATCTCCGGGTTGATCCTGATTCGCGGCAACGCGACAGCCGAACCGGTCGAGGTTGTCTCGTCGGTACTTTCGGGTTCGGGTTCCGGCGTGTCCCTGACCTCCGGACACGGATTGCGGCACGGGTCCGAGGGCAGCGGCACCTGCGCGACGCGCGTCTGGTCGTGCGGCGGATCGGGAATCGGCACCGGCGTCAGCTGCGGCACCCAGACCGGGATATCGATGCTCGGCGGCAGGATCGGCGCGGGCGGTGCGGCCGGATCGGGCAGCCGGTTGACCGGGTCGAATCCTGTTTCCCCGCAGATATTTACCGGCGGCGGCAGCCACGGCAGCGGACCCGCCTGCGCGGGAACAGCGAGGATGGCCGAAAGCGCCACACCCACGGCGGCCGTTCCGTGCGATACCGGTCTTGCGCGCATCTGGCTCCCTCGAATCGGTGTCGGCGAGGAACACCTGTGATCTTGTGTGAACTTACCGGAACCGATCGCGGTTGCCGTGCGTCCAAACAGATGTGAACGAAATCGAGTACGTCTTCGGAATTGGCGACGCGGTCGTGCACCACTGGTCGAGCCACGACGAACTGGCCGACACGAGCCTGCTCGACTCGCTATGGATCGACTACGACACCGGCATCGATCACGATGCCCTACTACCCGATATCCCCCTGGCCACCGTCGATCACCGAACGGTCCTGGCCGAACCGCCCGCCCTCAGCACGCCACCTTGGCTCGACGGGAATTGAGCGCGATGGCCACGATGCCGAGCGCGTAGACACCGGCACCGGCCAGCACCACCCCGATGGACCGTCCGTCGGCCGGGATCACCAGCGCGGTCACCGCGATCGCCAACACGAAGGAGATGTTGAAAACCGTGTCCTGCAGGGCGAATACCTGCCCGCGCTGATCGTCGTCGATGTCGATCTGCATGCTCGCGTCGCCGGTCAGCTTGATCGTCTGACCGGCGAGGCCGAGCCCGAACGCCCCGATCAGCAACAGCCGGTGCGCGTTGTCGGTCGCCGAGCCGGTGGCCAGCGTGATCGGGGTGACCAGCGTGAGCTCCACGAGCAGCGCCGTGGTGAGACCGAGCAACACGGTGCGCGGCCTGCCGAGGCGCGGAATCAGGATCGGTGCGCCGATCGCGGCCACCAGCATGCCCGCCGCGATGACCATGATCACCACCCCGAAGCCGACCAGCCCGCCGCTCATCTCGGCGCCGTCGGCGGGTTGGCGCAGCACCAGCACCATGATCAGCGTGTTCATCCCGAACACGATGCGATGGGCGCCGATGCCGATCATCGCCGTCGTCACCTGCGCCGAGTTCCACACGGCGTTCGCGCCGGTGCGCAGGCCGGTGGCGATGGCGTGCACGGTGCTCTCGGTGCCCGCCGACCCGCTATCGGGCCCGAGCACATGCCGGCGGAATCCGCAGGCGAGCACGGCGCCGACCAGCGAACCGATGCCCGACAGTGCCACCGCGACCGCCGAGGCCGCGTCACCCGCGCCGATCAGCGCGATCACCGCCACCGACGCCGCCGCACCGACTCCCGCGCACACCGAGGCCACCGTCGCCAGCACCGAATTCATCGGCACCAGCCAGCGCTGTTCAAGTACTCGCGGCAGCGCCGCCGACACCCCGGCCAGCACGAACCTGCTGATTCCCACGGTCGCCAAGGCCAGCACCAGCAGTGGTGTCTCCCCGATGCCGACGAACAACCCGATCGCGGCGACACCGATCAGCACCGCCCGCGCCACACTCGCGACCAGCAGCACATTGCGCCGATCCCATCGGTCCAGCAGCGCGCCCGCGTACGGTCCGAGCACCGAATACGGCAGCAGCAGCACCGCGAAACCCGCGGCGATGGCCAGCGGATCGGTCTCGCGTTCCGGGTTGAACAGAATCGCGCCCGACAGTGCCGCCTGGAACATCCCGTCACCGAACTGCGCCGCCAGACGCAGCACCGCCAGGCGCGGCATGCGCGGGTTCTGGCGAACGATCCCGCGGCCGTCGCGCAGGAGATGTCGCATCGAGATCGGCTGCTCATCCGCCGCATTCGAGCTGTCAGAGGGATGAGTCGACACGCCATGACCCTAGTGCCACAGCGAACCGCCGTCCCTACCACGCACACCCGTGAGCGGTGCACTCTCACAATTGGTGCCAGAATTGAATGGTGACGCCCACATCGACGACACCGCCGCGGATCGAACTACACCGCGGTGGCGACCGGATGAAGACGCGGATCCCGTGGCTCGACTCCAAGCATTCGTTCTCCTTCGGTGAGCACTACGACCCCGACAACACCCATCACGGGCTGTTGCTGGTGAACAACGAGGACGTGGTGCTGCCCGGCGAGGGTTTCGACACCCATCCGCATCGGGACATGGAGATCGTCACCTGGGTACTCGGCGGCAGCCTGGTGCATCAGGATTCGCTCGGGCACAACGGTGTCATCTATCCGGGGCTGGCCCAGCGGATGAGCGCGGGCACCGGCATCCAGCACTCGGAGAAGAACGATTCGTGGCGCCTGGACGGCCGATCGCACGACGACCCCGTGCATTTCGTCCAGATGTGGGTTGTCCCCGACGAGCCCGGCGTCGACCCCGGCTATCAGCAGCTCGAGATCGATGACGAACTCGCGCGCGGCGATCTGGTGACGGTCGCGTCGGGCCTACCCCGCTATCGCGATCGCACCGCCATCGCGATCAATTCCTCGCACGCCGCGATGCACGTCGCCAGGATGCCTGCCGACAGTCCAGGCGTCACCCTCCCTGATGCCCCCTACCTGCATGTTTTCGTCGCGCGCGGGGAGATCGACGTCGAAGGTCTCGGCACCATGTCCCAGGGCGACGCGATCCGGCTGACACGCTCCGGCGGCCAGCTGATCCGTCCGCACGGCGACGCCGAGGTGCTCGTCTGGGAGATGCACGCGCGCCTCGGCGGCGGGTGAACTCAGGCCGAACCCGGCTGCCGCGTCAAGGTCGCCGATTTGGCATTGGTCCTGGTAGCGGCGACGATCTGCGCGAAATCGGGCCGGAAATCGCCGTCGGGGGCCTGCATCCAGGTGCGATAGCCGCTGCGCTCGTCGGCAGGCGACGGGAGCACGACATCACTGCCGGGCAAGGCCACCGAGGCGCACACCCGGAACAGCTCGGCGAACAGCTCGGTGTCGAGGTAGGAGTTGTCGATCGGGCCGGTGAGGAAAGTCCAGCGACCGGAACGCGGATGGGCGATGATCGGCCCGCAGCGCAGACCGCGCGTGACGAGCATCCCGCGGACCCGTTCGCCCAGCGTCGACGGCATCACCACCGCGCCGACCGAGCCGATCTCGAGCACGATCCGACCCAGCGCCGCGTCGACGACGCCGTAGAGGCCATGGTGCTTGCGGTACTGGCGACAGCGCGCCAGAGCGTCCTGGGTGGCCGAGTATTCCTCGGCGGCCGTATACCCGCCCTTGTCCTCATCAGTGCGCAACGTGCTCATCATGACCTCGTCTCTGTCGACGGTGGTTCGATGTAGCTGTGAGTTCGCTCGATCGGGGCGAATCTCGGTGGGAGGTGGAGCATCACGACCGGGTGGCGCGGGAAACTTTTTCATAACGGCAGGACGTGCGAGAAAAAGACCGTTCTGCACAGCCTATAGCCGCACAACCGGGCTGACAATAGTCAGTAGCTGGCGTGTCGATCGGCGTACGATATTCGCCCATGGCTCCCGTTTCGCCGACCGTCGCGCGGTGGGAACTCGTGCTCCGGCTGCGCGAGCTCCGTGAGCAGCGCGGATTCGATTCGGCCGGTTTCGCCCGTCGGGTCGGGTTCACCCCCGCCAACTGGTCGCACGTCGAGAAGGGCAGGCGGGTGCTCACCCGCACCACGATCGAACCGGTTCTCGACGTTCTGGATGTGACGCCCGACGAACGCAACGAACTGCTGGCCCTGCTCGAGGCGAGCAAGCAGCGCGGCTGGTGGACGACGGCGTCCTCGGCGCTGATCGGCCCCGAGCTGCAGCGGCTGTACGGGATGGAGGCGGGCGCGCAGAGTATCCGCAGCTACGACAGCATGATCGTGCCCGGGTTGTTGCAGACCGAGGCCTACGCACGGGCTCTGATCAGCGCCGATGTGATGATCCGACCGGTCCAAGTTGACCAATTAGTCGCGATACGACTGCGTCGGCAGCGCCGGCTGCGCGAACCCGATCCGCTCGAACTCACCGCGGTGCTCGGCGAGGCGACGCTGCGTCAGCAGACCGGTGGCAGTGCGGTGCTGCGCGAGCAGTTGCGGCACCTGGTGACGCTGGTGCGCGAGCTCGACACCGTCGACGTGCGCGTCATCCCGTTCAGCGCCCCCGAAGGTGCCGTCCTCGGCGGTTCCAGCTTCCATCTGCTCGACTTCGCAAGCGACCAGCTACCTACCTTCGCCTGGGCGGAGAGCGCGGTGTTCGGCGGCCATGTCGACGATGCCGAACAGGTCCGCGATCTAGGCTTCGCCTACGTCCGTGCCCGCGAGCAATCCCTTTCTCGCACCGAATCTCTCACCCTGATCAGGGAGTATGCGAGCGTGTAAGATTCGAGGTATGTCCACCACCGCTCGCCGCAGCCCGGCCGAACACGGCTGGTTCACCTCGTCACGCTCCAATAACGGCAACCAATGTGTCGAGGTTCGTTTCGATGGAGACGCTGTCCAGATACGAGACAGCAAATTCCGCCGCAACCCGATGAACACCGGCTTGGACGAGCCCATCATCACCGTCGACACCGCCCTGTGGACAGACTTCCTGCACTGTGTGCGCACCACCCGCCGCCACCCCACCCTCGTGGCCCACACCTCCCCCGACGGCTCGACCACCCTCCGCCACGAAGACGTCCTTCTCCACTTCACCGCCCCCGAATGGCAAGCCTTCGTAGCCGGCGCCCGAGACGACGAGTTCGCCCGCGTCTAGACAGCCGCGTCTAGCGTCGCGCACGAATGGCGGCGCCAGCCGCCCGGTTCTCGGCGCGCCTCCGGCTCTGGACTGAGCGGAGGGTGCGACGAAGGAGTACCCGGAGGGAGGGAAGAGCCGGAGTCAAGCGCCGAGAACCAGCGGCACCAGCCGCCGATGACACGGCATACTGGAGCGCGTGACTTCGGATCTGAGCAGCCCCTCCGGTATTGATCTGTCCTTCCGTGATCAGGATGTGCGGGTGCAGGACGATTTGTTCGCGCATGTCAACGGGCAGTGGTTGGCCGGGTATGAGATCCCGGCTGATCGCGCCGTGGACGGTGCGTTTCGCACGCTCTACGACCAGGCCGAGCTCGACGTGCAGGCGATCATCACCGATAGCGCGTCCGGCGCGGCCGATGATGCCGATGCGCGCAAGATCGGCGATCTGTTCTCGAGCTTCATGGCCACCGATGTGGTCGCGGCGGCCGGGTTCACCCCCATCGCCGCCGAACTGCGCGAGATCGCCGAGGTGAGCGATCCGAGCGCGTTCGCCGCTCTGCTCGGTCGTTTGCAGCGCACCGGCGTTCGCGGCACGCTCGCCTACTACGTCGATACCGACGACAAGAACTCCACCCGCTACCTCGTGCACGCGACCCAGGCGGGCATCGGGCTGCCCGACGAGTCCTACTACCGCTCCGAGGAATTCGCGGGGATCCGCGACGCCTATATCGCGCACATCACCAAGATGTTCACCATCGCCGCCGCTGACGCGTCGCTGGACGGACTGCTGCCCGCCGACCCGGCCGATGCCGCCAAGCGCGTATTCGAGCTGGAACGCACACTCGCCGCGGGTCACTGGGATGTGGTGCGGCGTCGTGATGCCGAGAAGAGCTACAACCTCACCACTTTCGCTGATCTGGTCGCCGAGAACCCGGAATTCGATTGGGCCGCTTGGGTGGACGGCGTCGCGACCGGTCTCGACCGCGACGGCAAGGATCTGTTCGCCGAGCTCGTGGTGCGTCAGCCCGATTACCTGCGGGCCTTCGCCACCGCATGGGCCGAGGTGCCGCAGGCTGATTGGCAGGCGTGGGCGGCGTGGCAGGTACTGCACGCGCGCGCCGGTTTCCTCACCGACGAGATCGTCGAGGAGTACTTCGACTTCTACGGTCGCACCCTCACCGGCGCGAAGGAGAACCGCGAGCGCTGGAAGCGTGGCGTGTCGCTGGTGCAGGAACTGCTCGGCGAAGCGGTGGGCAAACTGTATGTGGCCCGGCACTTTCCGCCGCAGGCCAAGGCGCGGATGGTCGAGCTGGTGGCCAATCTGCAGGAGGCCTACCGGCGCAATATCGCCGACCTCGAGTGGATGGGCCCCGACACTCGCGCGGCCGCGCTGACCAAGCTGGAGAAGTTCACCCCCAAGATCGGCTACCCGGACACCTGGCGCGACTACTCCGCGGTCGAGATCGACGCGACCGATCTGGTCGGCAACTACCGCCGTGGCTACGCCGCCGACCACGACCGTGACCTGGGCAAACTGGGTGGCGAGGTCGATCGGGGCGAGTGGTTCATGACCCCGCAGACCGTGAACGCCTACTACAACCCCGGCATGAACGAGATCGTGTTCCCCGCCGCGATCCTGCAGCCGCCGTTCTTCGACATGAACGCCGACGACGCCGCCAACTACGGCGGGATCGGCGCCGTGATCGGCCACGAGATCGGCCACGGTTTCGACGACCAGGGCGCCAAGTACGACGGCGACGGCAATATGCAGGACTGGTGGACCGACGAGGACCGCGCCGAATTCGGCAAGCGCACCAAGGCTCTGATCGACCAGTACAACGTGCTCTCCCCCGCCGACCTGGCCGACGAGCACACCGTGAACGGCGAGTTCACCATCGGCGAGAACATCGGCGACCTGGGCGGCCTCTCGATTGCCCTCGCCGCGTACAAGATCTCGCTCGACGGCAAGGAGGCGCCGGTCATCGACGGCCTCACCGGGCTGCAGCGTGTCTTCTACGGCTGGGCCCAGGTGTGGCGCACCAAGGCTCGACAGGAAGAAGCCATCCGCCGCCTCGCCGTCGACCCGCACTCCCCGCCGGAGTTCCGCTGCAACGCGGTGATCCGCAATATCGACAGCTTCTACGAGGCTTTCGACGTGACCCCCGCCGACGCGCTGTACCTCGATCCCGCGGAGCGCGTGACGATCTGGTGACGTGCTCGACCCTGCCGGCGAGACGATCGCCGGTAGGGTCGGAACCCGTTGCTCGAGAAGGGGTTCTACCAGTGCGTTATCAGCAGGTAGCCGACGATGTCTTCACCATCGCAGGCACAGATGTGAACATGGTCCTGCTCCGCGAAGGCCGTGACCTGACGCTGATCGACGCGGGCTGGTACGGCGACGCCGGCCTGCTCGAGGCGACCATCGAAGCCCTCGGCCACCGCCCCGAAGACATCCGAGCGGTCCTGCTGACCCACGCCCACCTGGACCACGTCGGCGCCCTCAACCACCTCCAGGCGAAGTACGGCATCCCCGCCTACACCAGCCCGCTCGAGGTGGCCCACGCCAAGGGTGAGGTCCACGAGTCGGCCACGCCCCTCGATGTCGTCAAACGCCTCACCGACATCTCGACCTGTGGTTGGGCCCTGCGCATCACCCGCGCCGGCGGCCTCCGTAAGAACCCGGTCCCCCACATCCAGCCCTTCCCGACCGAAGGCCCCCTGGATCTCCCCGGCCGTCCGGTCCCGATCCCCACCCCTGGACACACCTCAGGACACTCCGCCTTCCATTTCCCTAACGCGGGTGCGGTGGCCACTGGCGACACTTTGGTTACCGCCCACCCCACCTCGAAATACCATGGGCCCCAGGTACTCCCCAAGTTCTTCAACCACTCGACTCCCGATACAGTGCTGGCCCTGCGCGCCCTCGAATCACTCTCTGCCGATCTGGTCCTCCCCGGCCACGGTGTCCCCTTCGCCGAGGGGATCGGCCGAGCCGTCGACCTGGCGCGGACCCACGCGACCACCAGTCTCACTTGATCGTCCCGCGGGAGTAGTGAGCTGGTTACTCTCGTTGCAACCGAAAAACGCGAGCAATTCGCAAGTTAGTGGCGTTTCCAAGAGCGAAAGTATTGCTAGAACTGATGAATTGGCCGGCGCACCACGTCGAACAGCGACCATGGACGGCGCGCGGCGGGCGCGGTTCGCGAGTGGGTCCCATGCCCGAGCAGGTCGCTGTGTCGATCCCCCCGCACATCGCTCGGCTCGATTTCGCTACCAGGCGAACGACATCGGCCAGCGAGGCCGCGGCGATCGCGGTGACCCATCTCGAAGCCGGCCATGGCGGGCTGGCTCCCCTGCGCGAGTTCCTGCTGCGCAGCGAGGCGGTCGCGTCGTCGCGAATCGAGCACATCGACGCGGGCTGGCGAGCATTCAGCAAAGCCTTCGGTGGCGCGACGGCTCGTCCCGAAGCCGCGTCGCAGGTGGCCGCGGTGCGGGCGCTGACCGGCCTGGTCGACACCGCCGAGCACGGCCAGATCACCGAGGCGAGCCTGCTCAGCGCTCATCGGGTGCTGATCGCCCCGGAGTGGGAGAAGGCCGGGCGCTTCCGCACCGTCCAAACCTGGATCGGCGGCAGCGACTACACGCCACTCAACGCGCTGTATGTGCCGCCCCCACCAGAACTGGTGCCCGAGCTGGTGGCCGACCTGCTGGCCTTCGTCGCGCGCGGCGACCTGCCGATCCTCGTGCAGGCCGCGCTCGCGCACGCGCAGTTCGTATCGATCCACCCGTTCGTCAGTGGCAACGGCCGGATCGGTCGCGCCCTGGTAACCGCCATCCTGCGCCGGCGCGGCCTGACCGACCGGGTGACCGTCCCGTTCTCCTCGGTCATGCTCGCCGACACCTCGCGCTACTTCGCCCAACTGGCCGCCTACCGCACCGGCGCCGCCGAGGAATTCGTCGTGTACCTGGCTCTCGCCGCGGTGTACGCCAGCGAGGCCGCGATCGACTCGGCCCGCGCACTCACCGCGCTCCCCGACGGCTGGCGCGACCGGGCCCGCCCGCGCGCCGGCTCCGCCGACGAGGCACTACTGGCGAACCTGCTCGAGCATCCGATCCTCACGATCGCCCAAGCCAACGCCATCACCACGACCACGGACTCGGCCACCTACCGAGCCCTGGATCGCCTCACCGACGCGGGCATCCTCGAAGTCGTCTCCGACTCCAAACGAAACCGCATCTGGGCCGCGACCGACATCCTCGCCGAACTCGGCGCCCTCAACGCCGCGATCGGCCGCCGCACCGCGGCGGGTCTGTCCTAGCGCAGGCGCAGTTCGGTGCCTGCGTCGAAGAAGAAGATCTCCTCGGGCTTGGGCCGCAGGTGCAAGGTTTCGCCGAGCGTGGTCTGGAACCGGCGGTCCACTCGGACCACGATTTTGCCGGAGCGGGTGGACCAGTCGGTGCCCGCGCCGTGGGTGTAGACGAACGATTCGGCGCCGAGTTCCTCGAGCAGTTCGGCGACGACGGTGATCCCGGCGGGGTCGGTGGTGACTTCCCACGATTCAGGCCGGATACCGAGAACGACACGGGCCCCGGAAACACTGCGGGGCAGCGGGATTCGCAGGCCGTCCAGCACAGCCTCGCCATCGACCACGGGTGCCTCGAGTAGGTTCATGCCCGGCGAGCCGATGAACCCGGCGACGAAGGTATTCAGCGGGTTGTCGTAAAGCTCACGTGGAGAGGCGATCTGCTGCAGCGTGCCGTCACGGAGAACAGCGACACGGTGACCCATCGTCATCGCCTCGACCTGGTCGTGGGTGACATACACCGTGGTCGTGCCGAGACGCTGCTGCAGCGCGGCGATCTGGGAGCGGGTGCTCACCCGGAGTTTCGCGTCCAGGTTGGACAGCGGCTCGTCCATGCAGAACACCTGTGGCCTGCGCACGATGGCGCGGCCCATGGCGACGCGCTGACGCTGACCACCGGAAAGCTTCGCGGGTTTGCGGTCGAGCAGGGGCTCCAGCTCTAGCATCGCCGCGGCCTCCTTCACGCGAACCAGCGTGTCGGACTTCGACATTCCCGCATTGCGCAGCGCGAACCCCATGTTCTCGGCCACGGTCATGTTCGGATACAGCGCGTAACTCTGGAATACCATCGCCACATCGCGAGCGCGCGGCGGCAGGTCGGTGACATCGCGCTCGCCGATCCGAATCGTCCCGGCCGCAACGGATTCCAGCCCGGCCAGCATTCGCAGACTCGTCGACTTGCCGCAGCCGGACGGCCCGACCAGCACCAGGAACTCACCATCGGCGATGTCGAGATCGAGTGCGTCGACGGCGGGGGCGTCGGCGCCGGGGTAGCGGTGGGTCACACCGTCGAACTGCACTGTCGCCATGGCGAATTCTCCTAGGAGGGAAAGCGAAAACGGGCCGGTGGTCACGACGAACCACCGGCCCACGGGGAACTACTTGGGCAGCTTGGGCGTGATCTGCCGGTCGATGATCGCCTGCACGTCGGCGGCGACCTTCGCGAGGACCGTTGCGGGATCGGCGTTCTGGAGGCCGATCTGCTCGTAGCCGGTGCCGATGATCTGGTCGGCGCCTGGCACGAACACGCGCGCGTAATCCTGCGACTTCGTCACGGCCAGCTGGTCGATGGCGACCTTGGAGTTCGGGTTCTTCGCCAGGAAGTCGACCTCGCTCGGGTCGGTGACCGCCGACTTGCGCACCGGCATGTAGCCCGTGTTCTGCGAGAAGTACGCGGTGTTCGCACCGTTGGTGATGAACTCGATGAACTTCAGCGCGTTCACCTTTCGCGCGTCCGAGATCCGCGACGGGATGGCCAGACCGGCGCCGCCGGTGGTGACGCCTGGCCCGTTCGGATGCGGCAGGAAGGCCGTGCCGACCTCGAACTTGCCGTCGGCGTTCTTCTTGATGCCCTTGAGGTCGCCGGTGGAGGCGATGGTCGAGGCGGCCACGCCGGTGCCGAAATCGACCGCGATCTGCGGGCGGATGGCGGCGTACTTCTTGACGTTGATCGAGTCACGCAGGTAGGTGGCAGCCGCGATCGAGCCGGGATCGGTGAACTTCAGCTTCCACTGATCGGAGTACGCGCCACCGAAGGTCCAGTTCGGGCCCTGGAAGGTCCAGCCGAGGTAGTTCTTGGCGTCGCCCCACGCGTGGGCGAACTTGTCGCCGCCGACGACCGACTGCAGCTTGGGGCCCCACTCGTCGAATTCCTGCCAGGAGTTCGGGCCGCGATCCGGCAGACCGGCCTTGGCCCAGACGTCCTTGTTGTAGTAGAACAGCGGGGTCGAGCGGGCATAGGGCAGCGCGTAGTGCTTGCCGTCGAACAGGTAGTCGGCGGCGAGCGAGTCGACGTAATCGCCCAGCTGCACACCCGCGGCGCCGAAATGCCCGTCGAGCGGCTCGATCGCCTTGCTCAGCGCGTAGTTGAACCACCAGACATCCGACAGCACAACAACATCGGGCAGCTCTCCGCCGGTGAGCGCCGCGTTGAACTTCTGCGCCACCTCCTCGTAGTTCTTGCCCGCGTCGACCAGGTTCACTTTCAGATCAGGGTTTTTCGCCTGGAAGCGGTTGATCAGCTCCAGCTCCAGCTCCTTGGAGGTGCCGGGGTGGTTGGACCAGAAGGTGATGGTGTTGGCGTCACCGGAATCACCGGATCCGCCGCCGGTGCCCGCGCATGCGGCAAGGGCTGCGGCCGCGGCGACGCCGCCGGTCAGGCCGATGAAGCCACGGCGACTCAGCGCCGGGAATCGTGAGTTGGACACTGGCGAACTCCTGTTCGAGATTTAACCCTTGACCGCACCGGAGGTGAGGCCTTTGATCATGTGACGTTGCAGGGCAAGGAAGACGATGAGAATCGGCAGCATCGTGAGCACGGTGCCCGCCATCACCGGCCCCCAGTTGGTGACGCTGGGGTTCTCGGTGTTCTGCAGCAGGGTCAGGCCGACCGGCAGCGTCGCGACATCGGCGGAGTCGGCCATCAGGAACGGCCAGAGGTACTCGTTCCACTCGTTGACCAGCGTCACCACCGCGAACGCCACCATCGTCGGCCCCGACATGGGCAGGACAACGCGGGTGAGCAGCCGCCACCAGTTGGCGCCGTCCATCCGTGCCGCCTCGATCACCTCGCCGGGCAGCGACAGGAAGTGATTGCGCATCAGGAAGGTGCCGAAGGCGACGCCGCAGAGCGGAATGATGATGCCCTGGAAGGTGTTTCGCCACCCGAGCTGGGCGATGAACGCGTAGTTGGAGATCACGGTGATCTGGTTGGGCACCATCAGCGCCGCGATGATCACCAGGAACACGATGTTCTTGCCGGGAAAGCGCAGGAACACCAGGCCGTACGCGCTGAACACACCGAGCGCGAACTTCACCACCGACACGATGCCGGTGACGATGATCGAGTTCCGCAGGAACGTCCAGAACGGCACCGTGGTGGTGGCATGGCTGTAGTTCTCCGGACGCCAGGTGCTCGGCCAGTAGACCGCGGGCTGGGTGTAGATGTCGGAGCGGTCTTTGAGCGAGGTGATCAGGATCCAGAACAGCGGGACCCCGACGATGATCAGCACGCACACCATCGCCGCGTAGCCGAGCAGGGTGACCGCGCGTTCACGGCGCTGGTACGAAAGGGTCTGCGGGCCTATGTGTTTCATCGTTCGCCTCGATCCATCACGCGCACCTGGATCAACGTGACCACCAGCAGCACCACGAACATGATCGTGGCCACGGTGGCGCCGTAGCCGGCCCGGAAATTGCGGAACGACTCCTCGTACACCTGGAACACCATCGTGGTCGTGCCGTTGCCGAGCGGGCCGCCGCGGGTCATCACATTGATGATGTCGAAGACCTGCAGGGAGTTGAGCAACACGGTGATCGACAGGAAGAAGGTAGTCGGACGTAGCTGGGGCAGAAGGACTTTCGTGAATCTGGTCCAGCTGCTCGCACCGTCCATTTCGGCCGCTTCGAGCAATTCGGCGCGCACACCCTGCAGCGCGGCCAGATAGATCACGAAGGCATAGCCGAGGTTCTTCCAGATGTAGGTGATCGTCACCATGAACAGGGCCCACTGCGGGTCCTGATAGAAATCGGGCACATTGTCGACGCCGATCCGGTGCAGAACATCTTGTACCAGACCGAAACTCGGATCGAAGATGAATTGAAAAGCCACACCGATCGCCGCGCCCGAAATCACGAACGGGGCGAAAATGGCCGATCGAACAACATTGCGCCCGAACAGCTTTCGATCGAGCAGCATGGCCAGCGCCAGACCGAGCGCCATACTGACCACGACGGCCGCCACGGTGAAGATCACCGTATTGCTGACGACCTTCCATGAGTCGTCGCGCTGCCACCATTCGATGTAGTTGTCGAACCCCACCGAATTCGCCACCGGCTCAGCGATATTCCAGTCGGTGAACGACAGCCGGATGTTATCGGCTAGCGGCCGGTAAACGAACAGGCCGAGCAGTGCCAGGTTGGGCACCACGAGTACTACGAACAGCGCGTAGTCCTGCCACGGACGGCTTCTCCCGGGGAGTACCCGCTCTGGACTCTTTCGCACCGCGGCAGCTTTACGGCGCATGGCGAACCGTTGGTTAACCCTGCCCGCCGATTTTCTGAACATCGGACGCACAGAACCGATTACAACAGAGGGCCGAACAACACGACCCGTTTGATCGTATTGTTCGGCCCTCGTTCAGTGAGTACATGGGTAACTCACCGGGAACCGGCTGACTCCGCAGTCACCCGACTGTCGGCCGCGTCGCCGACAACCAACCCACCTGAGTCTGGCCAGAATACGCGGAGAGGCGGATGAGCTCAGTGCGTTAGTTCCAGTCGCCGAGACCGTCGCCCGCACTGAGGGTTCCGCCCTGGGTGCCGGTGATGATCACCGCATCGCCGCGACGGGTGTTCTCCAGGAACCACTTTCCGTCCTCGGTGCTCACATTGAGGCAGCCGTGGCTGGCATTGGAGTAACCCTGCTGGCCGACCGACCACGGGGCGGCGTGCACGAAGATGCCGCTGTTGGACAGGCGGGTGGCGTATTCGACCTCGAGCTTGTAGCCCTCGGGATCGGTGACCGGCACGCCGTAGGTCGACGAGTCCATCGTCATCTTCTCGAGCCGCTCACCCACGATGTAGGTGCCGTTGGGAGTCTCGTAGCCGGGCTTGCCGAGCGAGGTCGGCATCTCCCGGACGACCTCACCGTTGACCGTCACGACGATCATCTTGGTGGCGTCGTCGACGGTGGCGACGAACGCGTCACCGATGCGGAACGAGCTGGTGGTGCCGCCCGCGACCACGGTCACGTCGGTGTTGGCCGGCCAGAACTCGGTGGGCTTCCAGCGGACCTGCTTGCTGGAGGTCCAGTAGAAGTGGCCCGGCGCGTTGGCGCTCGAGGTGACCTTGATGGCCCGCTCGGCGGCCGCGCGGTCCTCGACCGGCTCCTGGAAAGTGATGGCGATCGGCTGCGCGACGCCGACGGTTTCGCCGTCGGCGATGTTGATGTTCGGCGGCGCGAAGGGCGCCTGCTGCGCGGGCTCGTTCACCGCGGGCTGGCTGGAACCGGCGCCGAAGCCCGGCAGAGTCGGCTGAGCCTGCGCGGGCACGGCGACCAGTGCGCCGGTCGCTGCGATCGCCGCCGACAGCAGCAGGCCCCGGCGGAGCCAGTGCGATTGCCGCATATTTGCCTCGTAGTGCATAGGTTTCTCGTCCATTCCATCTCTCGTTCCGCATGCGGCGGCGCGAGATCTACTCAGTGACGCTTGTTCTCATTGACCGCAGAGGCCGCGACGGGTCTCTGCGAGGTAACGATTCCCCGACCCTGACCTTCCATTACTACCCGTACCGGCCGTCTTGGTGCCAGCCGCGTTGCGCGGTGATAACAGAGCCGCAACTATGTGCCGTGAGTCACATAACGCGCTGTGATTCAGTGCCTTTCGTCAAACGCCACGCTCACAGCGGCGAGTCGATCGCGGTGCGGATGAACAGCCGGGAAACACATCCGTGTGAGTCCCAAACGTCGAGTGAGGCAGATCACCCCGTCCGTGTGAAGTGGATCGCCCGATCCGGCGCGGTCGCGAGATTGCGCGGCACGGCGCGCGGTCGTCTGCCGAGCGCCAGCGCGGGTTCGAGGGTCAACCGGACCTCGGTCAGCAGCGTAGCCAGCACGATCCGCAGTTCGTAGTCGGCCAGCGTCGCTCCGATGCAGCGCCGGTGACCACCGCCGAACGGCGCGAACTCGAACTGGCTCACCTTGCGGTCGAGGAATCGGTCCGGATGGAAGAGGTGTGGTGCGGGCCAGGTCGACGGCTGGCTGTGCAGTACGCCGACGGCAAGGCCGATGGTGGCGCCCGCCGCCACGTCGAACCCGCGCCAGCGCAACGGCGCTGTCAGGGTGCGCAACACGATCGGCACCGGCGGGTGCAGTCGCAGGGTCTCCTGGCAGACGGCGTCGAGGAGCGGAAGACGGGCCTGTTCGGCGGGGTCGTCGCCCGCGGCGGGTAGTTCGGCGAGCAGGCGGGTGAGCAGGCCGGGTTCGCGGTGCAGGTGGTAGAGCGCCCAGGTGAGGGTGGTCGCGGTGGTTTCGTGGCCGGCGGCGAGCAGGGTGCGTAGTTGTTCGCAGAGTTCGGTGTCGGTGAGGGCGGTGCCGTCGTCGTAGCGGGTGGCGAGCAGCAGGTCGAGCAGGTCGCCGTCGGCCGGACCGGTGCGGCGCCGCTCGGCGATGTCGGCCAGGAGCAGGGTGTCCAGCCGTTCGCGTGCCGCGGTGAAGCGCTCCCACGGCCCGAAACCGCCTATGCCACGGCGTAATACCGGTGCCACCATGAGCGGCGTGGTGAACGCGGCGAGGAAATCGGCGACCACACCGTCATATTCGGCGGCCCGATCGGAACCAGGACCGAACACCGCGGCGAGAATGACCCGCAAGGTGATGGCGCGGGTGGCCTCGAGCGCATCGATGCGGGTGCCGAGCTGCCAGGGACCGGCTGTACCGCAGTGTATTTCGCGCAGCGTCGCATTCCGGATCACCTCCCCCAGCGGCCGCACCCGCGCACCGTGCAGCGCGGGGGCAAGCAGCGCGCGATCCGTGCGATGCCGCGTTCCGGAACTGAGGATCAGCGACGCGGCACCGACCATCGGCTCGATCGGATTGGGTAGCGGCGGCTCGAGCGAGGCGGCGGGCGCCCGGAACAGTTCGCGCGCGCCCTCGGCTGTTCCGGTGAACAGCACCTCGGGAAACCCGGGGAACCCGACCGCGAACGGATCACTACGCGCGGCCCGTCGGCGCAGGTAGCCCGCGAAATCCCGGCCGGCAGCCAAGCCGTGCAGCAGCGACCAGCGTGGAGCGGCGGGGCTCGGCGAACTCATGCCTATTACTACGGCCCACCTCCGGTGCGGGTTCGGTCACCCTCGCAGCGTGCGCGCCGTGCCCTGCGCCATCGCTGCCAGTTTGGCCAGGCGGGCGTCGCCGAGTGCGGTGACGGCACCACCCAGCCGATTGGTGACGAACGCGATCGACATTCCGAGATCGGGATCGGCGTAGGCGCCCGACCCACCAACCCCGTAGTGGCCGAACGCGTTTCGTGGTTGCTGCTTGGTCATCAGGACCGGGCGGTGGTAGCCGAGGGTGAACCGGAGCGGTAGGCCGAGGACGTAGTCGCGGCTGCTGGTCTGCTGGGTGCGGTTGATCGTCTCGATGGTTTCCGGACGCAGGAACCGCACGTCGCCGACCTGGCCACCGTTGGCGAGCGCGCCGTACATTCTGGCCAGCGCCCGCGCCGAGAACACGCCGTTCCAGCCGGGCATCACCGCATCGTGCACGCGCGGGTCGCGGACCAGCTCGTCGAAACTCTCCGGCATGCCCGCCTCGGCCAGCCCGCGCGCGGGCCGCACCCACGACAGCACCGACGACGCGGTGTTCCAGCGAATCCCCGGTGGCGCCAGATGCGGAAAGATCTTCGCGATCCGATGCCGTTCGCCCGGCGGTACCTGGAACCAGAACTCGTCGATTCCCAAGGGCCGCGCCACTTCTCGGCGCAGTACCTCGGTGAACGGGTCGCCGGTCACCCGCTGCACGATCTCGGCGACCAGCCAGCCGAAGGTGATCGCGTGATAGCCGGAACTTCGGATACGGCGCGGGTCGGCGGGGCTCTCGGCGAGCGCGCGCACAACCGCCCCGTAGTCGAGAATGCCCTCGCGACCTGGCACGAGCCCACGCACCCGGTGCAGACCCGCGCGGTGCGACAGCACGTCGCGCACGGTGATGTCGTCCTTGCCGTGCGACCCGAACTCGGGCCAGTAGGTGGCCACCGGCTCGTCGTAATCGATCAGCCCCCGCTCGGCCACCCGATGCAGCACGGTGGCGGCGACGCCCTTGCCGGTGGAGAAGGTGAGCGCGATGTTCTCGCCGGTCCAGCGCTGATCCTTGGCCGCCCAGCCCGCCCAGATATCGACCACCGGTGCGCCGTCCAGATAGATAGCCAGCGCACCGCCGCCGCGACTCGGCTGGGAGAACATCCCGAAGAAATGATCGGCGAGCCGGATGAAGCGCGGATCGACCACCATCTGCCGTGGCGCCGCGAAATCACCGACCGGTCCCGGTAATGGGGTACTGCTCACGCCTCACCTCCTGATCCGTGATCGGGGGCCCTGCGCCGCACGTGGCGACCGGAATACCGAGCGTATCGCAGGCGCGGACCCGCCGGGCTGGAGTCGACGCGGGTGCCTCGAGTGGTGTATTCACAATGTGTGTTTGCAGATTTGCCCATCGGCCGGCTCGTCGGCGCGATCGCCATCACCGTGACCGCGTTCGTCTCGACCGGTTGTGGAGGCACCATCGATGGCTACGCCCAGCCTGCGATCGACGTCGTCCCCGCGACGAGTGGCGCGACGCCGACCACCAAGCCGGGCAAGACCACCGGCAAACCCACCACCAGCAAGCCCGCGCCGACCTCGAGCAAGGGCGGCAAGACCGACTTCCAGGCCAATATCGGTGACTGCGTGTCGCTCGGCGGCACGGTCAACGACGCGACTATCGAGAAGGCCGCGTGCGGTAGCCGGTCGTCGAACTACAAGGTCATCGCCAAGGCCAAGACCAGCAGCGGCTGTGTCGGCGACCGCGACAACTTCTACGCCGAGACGCTCAACGGCGTCGAGACCGGCGCGCTGTGCCTCGACATCGACTGGGTCGTCGGCGGCTGCATCGACGTGGGCGGCGACGAGCCGAAGCGCATCGAGTGCACCGAGGGCGGGACCGAACCGGTCAAGGTGATCACGATCAACAAGAGTTCCGACAGCGTCGACGACTGCCCCGACGCCGCCGACTCCGGCTTCAAATACGCCGAGCGCAAGATGGTCGTCTGCGTGGAAAGCCTGTAACCAGGCAGGCACGGCGGCTAACTTGGAGTCGTGACCGAGACGGTTCGGCTGAAGTCGGCGACGGGTCGCTGGATCCTGCTCGCCACCATCCTCGGCTCGTCGATGGCGTCGCTGGACGCTACCGTCGTTTCCGTGGCGCTGCCACGCATCGGCGAGTCGCTGCACACCGATGTCGCGGGCCTGCAGTGGACCGTCAACGGCTACACGCTCACCCTCGCCTCGTTCATCCTGCTCGGCGGTTCGCTCGGCGACCGCCTCGGCCGTCGTCGCGTATTCGTCTGGG
Source organism: Nocardia sp. FBN12 (assembly GCF_054031145.1). Lineage (NCBI taxonomy): Bacteria > Bacillati > Actinomycetota > Actinomycetes > Mycobacteriales > Nocardiaceae > Nocardia > Nocardia sp. FBN12. The sequence goes on along the minus strand of NZ_CM132926.1, from coordinate 5,968,859 downwards.
GCATCATCGGATTCGCGATCACCTCGCTGTTGTGCGCGCTCGCGGTGAACATCGAGATGCTGGTCGTCGCGCGGTTGCTGCAGGGTGTGGCGGGCGCGCTGCTCACGCCGGGGAGTCTGGCGCTGATCTCGGCCTCGCTGGATCGGCGCGATCAGGGCAGCGCGATCGGACTGTGGTCCGGGCTCGGTGGCGTGGCCGGTGCGTTCGGGCCGCTGCTGGGGGGTGGGCTGATCGATCTGGTCGGCTGGCGGGCGATCTTCCTGCTCAATGTGCCACTCGCGTTGCTGGTCGCCGTCGTCGCGATGAAACACGTGCCGGAGAGCCGTGATCCGCAAGCGCCGGCGCGGATCGACGTGCCCGGCGCGGTGATCGTCGCGTTCGCGCTCGGTGCGCTCACCCTGGGACTCATCGATGCGCGGGTCGTGCTGGTGGCCATCGGGTTCGGCGCGCTGGTGTGTTTCGCGCTGGTGGAACTGCGCAGCCCGAATCCGCTGGTACCGCCGTCGCTGTTCCGGTCGCGGGTGTTCACGGCCGCGAACCTGGTGACATTGCTCGTGTATGCCGCGCTCGGTGGCGTCTTCTTCCTGCTGGTCCTGCAATTGCAGCTGGTCGCCGGGTACTCGCCGATGGCTTCGGGCGCCGCGGGTCTGCCCGTCACCCTGCTGATGCTGGTGCTCTCGGCGCCCGCGGGGCGGTGGGCGCAGCGGCACGGGCCACGGATTCCGATGACGATCGGCCCGCTGCTGGCCGCGGGCGGGGTGTTCGCGCTGCAGCGGATCGGGGCGGACGCGGACTATCTCACCGATGTGTTGCCGGGCGTGTTCGTCTTCGGATTGGGGCTGTCGGTGATGGTCGCGCCGTTGACCGGCGCGGTGCTCGGCGCGGTCCGGGAGGGCGAGGCGGGCATCGCGTCGGGAGTGAACAACGCCGTAGCGCGCACAGCGCAGCTGTTGGCCGTGGCGGCGCTGCCGGGATTGGCCGGGCTGTCGGGCGCGTTCAGCGATCCGGTCGCCTTCGCGGCCGGTTTCGACACCGCGATGCGCTGGTGCGCGGTGCTCCTTCTGCTCGGTGCGGGCATCGCCGCGGTCCTGCTGCGCGTGCCCCGCCAGACTCCCGAGCCCGAGCGCGTCGACTGCCTGCCGCACTGCGCAGGCGCCGACGGACCGGCGCTCGCCCCGACGATCCCACAGGCCACAACCAAATAGCGGGCCGCGTGGACAACCACGCGACCCGCTCGACACCCCCGACGAGAAGGGACCTAGATCGGGTGGAAACCCGCACCGACGCCGCCGCGGGCGTTGACGTCGTCCATGATCGAGTTCATGTTCGTGCCGACCTCGGGCCCGATGCAGGCCATGGCCAGGTAGGCGTTCACCATGCCGACCAGCGTCGACCCGACGACGACCGGCGCGCCGGAATCGCCCTCGACCACGCACATCTGCGACCAGGTCTCGGTATTGGTCTGGAAAACGTCGCCCCAGGTGATGCCGCAGGTGTTGCCGGTGGTCCGGCCTTCCTTACAGACGATCGTCGGGAACTGCGCGGGCCCGCCGACACCGGTGATGCTCACATTGCCGATCCGGTTGACCGGGGTGATCCGGCCCGGCGTGAACTCGATGACCGCGTAGTCGAGTTCATTGTTGCTGTACGCGAATCGGCCGATCTCGCCGTAGCCCCGGTCCACCTCCGCGCTGACCGTCGCGCCCGCGTCACCGCAGTGACCCGCGGTGAGCCCGACCAGCCTGCCTGCCCCATCGTGCCCGACCGTGGTGACGGTGCACTCGAACGCGTTGTCGATCACGATGCCGGAGCCGCCGCCGATCACCGGGGGGCCTGCTTGCGCGGTGGCCGCGCCGGTGCCGAGCAGAGCCGCACCGAGCGCGACGGCGAAGGCGGCGTTGGCCACCTTGGCGAGTTTGCTGAACATGTCCCTCCAGATGTCGGAAGTTCGCACGATATCAATACGGTCTGTCTATCGTGCCTGTATTCGGTCCCGGGCGCGCCCCCGGACCGGTGCGGTTGCTGGCCGAATCCGGTCCGACGCGGCGGTCGAAGATGATAGCGATCCTCTATCGAAAATCGTGTCCCGGCGCGTCGTTAATGTTTCACACGTGATTTGTTCAGATAATTCGGCGAGGGATTCGTTATGAATGACAAAGTTCCGCGAAATTCCTCGAGCGCGACCGCCGGTACTGGGAAACCATGTGGGAAACAGCTACATGCGTAATCCACGGAACGCCGACAATTGTGCGTTGTAAGGTCCGGGATGACGTGTCTCATAGCCGTTTCGGACAGTGACCTCTATCTATGACAGCGCTCACATGTCGGTGATGTGTTCTGCGCTACTCCGTAGTAAGGTGCGTCAAGCAAACAAGTCGTCGGGGCGTTGAGGGTCCGACGTCGAGAGGGGTTATGCAGTGCAGTCGACCGAGAGTCCGCCCACACGTTCACGAGTCAGCGAGGCTGTCGACTGGACGAAGGGCCTTTGGGACGACCACCCGAAGAAGTCGCTGGAAACCTTCGGTCGACAGATCACGATGGGTATCGAAGCGATCACGGAGTTGTTCGTCGCGATCTTCCGTCGGCGCTTTCCTTTCGACGAGTTCGTTCGGCAGTCCGCGTTCATGGCGAGTGTCGCCGCGGCGCCGACGTTGTTGGTCGCCATTCCGATCGCGGTGATCGTCTCGATCCAGGTCGGCGCGGTCGCGGGCCAGGTCGGTGCGACCTCGTTCATCGGCGCGGCCAACGGCCTCGGCATCATTCAGCAGGGCGCCCCACTGGTCACCGCGCTGATGATCGCGGGCGCCGTCGGTTCGGCCATCTGCGCCGACCTCGGCTCGCGCACCATCCGTGAAGAGATCGACGCGATGAAGGTCATGGGTGTCGACCCGCTGCGCCGCCTGGTGGCTCCCCGCCTCGGCGCCGCGATGCTGGTCAGCTTCCTGCTCTGCGGGTTCGTCGTCTTCGTCGGCTTCCTGACCGGCTACATGTTCAACATCTTCGCCCAGGGCGGTACGCCCGGCTCCTACATGAGCACCTTCGCCTCGTTCGCGGTCACCCGCGACCTCGCGGTGGCGCTGTTGAAGTCGGTGCTGTTCGGTCTGATCGCCTCCATCATCGCCTGCGACTGCGGCCTGAACGCTCGCGGCGGTCCCGGTGGTGTCGCCAACGCGGTGAACTCCGCGGTGGTCAGCTCCACCGTCATGCTGCTCGGTGTCAACGTGGCGATCACCCAGATCTACTCCGCCGTATTCCCCCCACAGGTGGTCTGAGCCATGTCATCTACTTACGTACCTCCGCTACTGCGGCCGATCCGGTCGCTGCAGAAAGCGAGCAAGGCGCCCGGCGACCTGCTTGCCCGCCTCGGCCATCAGGTCTTCTTCTTCCTGCGTTCGGTCGGCTCCATTCCGCTGGCCTTCAAGCAGTACCCGAAGGAGATCTGGCGACTGCTCTCCGACGTCACCTGGGGTAACGGCAATATCGTCGTCGGTGGTGGCACCATCGGCGTCATCCTGATCATCAGCGCCTTCGGCGGGATGACCGTGGCCATTCAGGGCCATACCTCACTGAACCTGCTGGGTCTGAGCCCCATCACCGGCGCGATCTCGGCCTTCGCGACCACTCGCGAACTCGGCCCGCTGCTGGCGGCATTGGCCTTTGCGGCCCAGGCGGGCTGCCGGTTCACCGCACAGCTGGGCGCCATGCGCATCTCCGAGGAGATCGACGCGCTCGAGTCGGTGGCCATCCGCCCGCTGCCCTATCTGGTCAGCACCAGGATGATGGCCGCGGTGATGGCGATCGTGCCGCTGTACGCAGTCGGTCTGACCACGGCATACCTGGCCTGCTCGGTCACCGTGCAGTTGATCGGCGGTACCGCGGCGGGCACCTACTCGCATTACTTCTTCCAATTCCTGGTGCCGACGGACGTGCTCTACTCCCTGCTCAAGGTGATCATCTTCGTCATGATCACGACGTTCATCCAGTGCTACTACGGCTTCTTCGCCTCGGGTGGTCCCGAAGGCGTCGGCGTGGCGGCCGGTCGCGCGATCAAGATGTGCATCATCCTGGTCGTGTTCGCCGACCTCCTCATGACATTGGCGATCTGGGGCATCAACCCCGGCATCAGGATCTCGGGGTAAGCGCGCGATGATCATCGATCCCAGTGGGCGCGGTCCCACCATGAAGCAGTTGTACGTGGCCGGTACTGCCGGTTTGATCGTCTTCGGCGTAATCCTGGCTTTCCTCACGGCCCGCTACCAGGGCTACTTCGTCCCCAAGGTCAACGTGGTCGCGAACCTGTCGACCACCGGTGACGGCCTGCCCTCCGATGCCGATGTGAAGTTCCGCGGCGTGCTCGTCGGCGTGGTGAAGAACGTCGAGATCGGCAAGAGCGCCGAGCAGAAGGTGAACATCGAGCTCAAGCCCGAGTTCGCCGACGGCATTCCGAACACCGTCACCGCACGCGTCGTGCCGTCCAACCTCTTCGCGGTCACCTCCGTGGAGCTGGTCTACAACGGCGCGAACAGCCAGCACCTGAAAGAGGGATCGCAGATCCCCGAGGACCGCAGCCAGGGCACGATCGCGCTGCAGGACACGCTCACCACGGTGCGCGACATCCTCAACGAGGTCGATCCGGTGCAGCTCGGTCGCGTGCTCGGCACGCTCACCCAGGCACTCGACGGCAGCGGCCGGGTCCCAGGCTCGACCATCCAGCGCCTCGACCACTGGCTCACCACGGTCGCCGACGCGGGCCCGAACGTGGGCGGGATGCTGGACAACTTCTCCAACTCCGCGCACGCGCTCAACCAGTCGGCCCCGGAACTGCTCGATGTGCTCGGCTCCTCGGTGCAGACCGCGAACACCATCGCCACCAAGCGTGAACAGCTGATCGCGCTGCTGGCCGGTGCTAGCGCCACCACGGATCGGGTGAACGACCTGTTCGCCACGAATCCCGATGTGGGTAAGGAAGTTACGGTCGGCATGAACGCCACCCTCGGTGCGCTGGCCGCCGAGCCCGCCTCGATCACCGAGTTGTTCCGGGTCTTCGGTCCCTCGCTGGCTCAGCTCAACACCACCTTCCACGGTGGCCCGAGCGGCAAGCAGATGGTGTGGAACGCCGGCCTCACGCTGACGCCCTACCGGCCCAACACCGTCGCCGACTGCCCGCGCTACGGCGACCTGCTCGGCCCGAGCTGCTTCACCGCACCGGCCGAGGTTTCCCTGCCGCCGATTCCGGACAACCTGCGTCCGCGCAAGCTCGACTCCGCGGCCGGCCTGCCGCCGCTGGTATCGCTCCCGGGTATGCCCGACATTCCGGGCCTGACCAGTCCCGGTGTCGCGCCGATGCAGACCGCGGGCGGCACCGAGATCAAGCCGTTCCAGGGCACGCCACTCGAGGGCATCGTTCCGCCGATCCAGATTCCGGGCCTGCCCGGTGTGCTGGGTGGCGCGCCCGCTCCGGCGGCCGCACCGGCCGCGGCGCCCGCTCCGGCGACAACGCCCGCCGCGACGCCGATCTCCTACACCGGTGACGCGGCGATGACTCAGCTGCTCGGTCGCAAGCCGAACGCGTCCGAATATCTGCTGCTCGGTCCGATTTTGAAGGGCGGAACCCTGCAAGTGTCCGAAAACGGGGGTGGCGCATGAGTATCCGCAAGCCGCTGATCGGGTTCAGTATCTTCGCGATCGTCTCACTGCTCGTCACCGTGGTCGTGTGGAACACACTCGCCCGCACGGTCGACGGTGACACCCGCAAGTACACCGCGATCTTCACCGATGTCCTCGGGCTGCGGCCCGGCGACGATGTCCGGATGGCCGGCGTGCGCGTCGGCAAGGTCGAGAAAATCGAGCTCGACGGCAAGAACGACGCCAAGGTGTCGTTCATCGTGCAGAGCGACCAGACCCTGTTCAACGACACCAAGGCGCTGGTCAGGTACCAGAACCTGATCGGCCAGCGCTACGTCGCGCTGACTCCGGGCAGCACGCCGAGCCCGGAGGCGCTCAAGAGCGGTGCCACCATTCCGCTCGATCGCACCGAGCCCTCGTTCGATATCTCGGCCCTGCTCAACGGTTTCCAGCCGCTGTTCCAGGCGCTCGAGCCCGCCGAGGTCAACGCGATGTCGGAGACCTTGATCCAGGCGCTGCAGGGTGACGGAGTGTCGTTGTCGGCCTTCATCATTCAGGCCGCCCAGCTGGCCACCGATTTCCAGCGTCGCGACGCGATCTTGTCCGACGTGATCACCAACCTGTCCGGGGTGATGGCCGGGTTGGCAAAGCGAGGGGATGAATTGGAGACCCTGGTTACCCAGACCCGGGCGTTGATCGGCGGACTCTACGACCAGGGTCAGTCGCTGCAGGCTTCCACGGCCACGCTCGCCGATTCGACGACCGCGCTGGTCGGGATGATGACCAAGATCCAGCCCAAGCTGGCGATGGCCCAGAACTCCTCCACCGCGGCACTGAACCTGCTGCTGGCCAACGGCGCCAAGCTCGACCAGGTCGCGATCGACATGCCCTCGATGCTCGCCGACCTCGGCCGGATGACGTCGGAGGGTACCCACGCCAACGCCTACCTGTGTGGCCTGGACATCTCGCTGTACGGGGTTCTCTTCCCGCGCGGCCTGTTCAGCCAGATCGGTGGCAACGGCCATTCCGAGGTGTGCAGATGAGCAAGATCAAGTCAGCGTTCGTCGGTAACCGCAACTTCTGGCTGGGTGTGGTCGGTGGCCTGTGCATCGTGCTGCTGCTGGTCGGTTCGAGCATCTTCCAGTTCATCGGACTCGGAAAGCAGTCCATCGACGCGGAATTCGTGCAGGCCGCGGGCATCAAGACCGGCGACAAGGTCGCGGTCTCGGGTGTGCAGGTCGGCACGGTTTCCGGCGCCAAGATCGAGGGCGATCACGTGGTGGTCACCCTCGATGTGGACAGCTCGCTGAAGCTCGGTCCCGACGCGCACGCCGCGATCAAGATGGCGACCCTGCTCGGCGCGCGTTATGTCGACCTGCAGCCCGGCGACGGATCGGGGCTGAAGAACGACACGATCCCGCGCTCCAACACCGACGTTCCGTACAACATCGCCGATGTGGTGCAGGTCGGTACGCCGAAGTTCGAGGCGCTCGACACCAAGAAGCTCGCCGCCTCGCTCAACACCATCAACTCCCAGCTCGGTGATTCGCCGGAGCTGGTCGCCCAGGCGCTCGACAGCGTCGGCGCGGTCGCCAAGGTGGTCGACCAGCGCAAGGGTGAGGTGGACAGCCTGATCAAGGACCTCAACCGGGTCACCCAGCTGCTCGCCGACAACCGCAACTCGATCCTGCTCGTGATCACCCAGGGCGAGGCCATCGCCAACCGGGTGATGGAACGGCAGAACCTGCTGCGTCAGCTGCTCGACAATGTCGCCACGCTGACCCGCCAGCTGGAGGAGATCGGCGCCGAGAACGGTGACCAGTTCGGCGGCACGATCGCCCAGCTCAACACCATGGCCGAGGGCCTGCAGAAGAACAAGGACAATCTCGACAAGCTGCTGCAGATCGGTCAGCCGACGGCGCGCTACTTCAACAACGCGCTCGGCAACGGTAACTACGGTTCGGTCGCACTGCCGTGGGTGTTCCCCGACAACTGGCTGTGCTTCGTTCAGGTGATCCAGGGGTGCCAAGGATGAAACTGACCAACAAGCTCCGCATCGCGCGGACGATGATGATCACCGCCACCGCGCTGGCCCTCGGCAGCTGCTCGCTGCTGCCCAGCCAGTTCGACGACGCGCTCGGCCGCTCGACCAAGATCACCGCCGACTTCGAGAACATCGCGGGCATGTACGAGGGCAACGAGATCATGGTCCTCGGCCTGGCGGTGGGCAAGGTCGACAAGATCGTGCCGAAGGGCACCTACGTCGAGGTCCACATGACCATCGACGCGGGCGTGAAGATCCCGAAAGACGCGATCGCCGCGATCATCTCGCCCTCGATCGTCACCGACCGGCACATCGAGGTGAGCCCGCCCTTCACCGGCGGTGAGACGCTGAAGTCCGGCGATCACCTGCCCAAGGCGCGCACCAGGACGCCGGTCGAACTCGACACGATGATCAAGACCATCGACCAGTTCGCCGCCGCGCTGAAGCCCGAACCCGGTCAGGAGGGTCTCGGCCCGCTGTCGGGCCGGGTGCTCTACCCGGTGCTCAACGGCAACGGCCAGAAGATCAGGGAAACCCTCGACGCGCTCTCCGGCGCGCTGAAGGTCGGTGTCGACAACAAGGACGCCATCTCCAACATCATCATCAAGCTCAACGAGCTCACGACGATGCTGGCCGACAACGATCAGTCGGTGCGCGACTTCAGCGACCGGATGACCGCCATGTCGGGGCTGCTCGCCGAACAGGCGCCCGGCCTGCAGGCCACCCTCGACCAGCTCAACCAGTTCCTGAACAACACCTCGACGACCTTCGCCGGGCACCAGGACGAACTGGCCGCCTCGCTGGCGGGCCTGACCAACGTCACCAACCAGCTGCGCGCCAACTCGGGCGCGATGGTCGAGATCGTGGACGTGGTTCCGCTGCTCATGCAGAACATCGACGGAGCCATCAACAAGGAAAAGGGCTTCGTCCGCCTGCAGGCGCTGATCGGTACCACGCTCTCGGGCGAGATCGTCAGCGTGTTCTGCGAACGGATCCAGATGCGCTCCGAGGGTTGCCGCAGCGGAAACGCTCAGGATTTCGGCCCCGACTACGGGCTCACCGCCGCACTGCTCGGACTGACGAAATGACCCTACGTATGACAACGAAGGCCCGCCGCGCGATGTTGTCCGCGGCCGCACTGGCCACGGTCGCCATCACCACCGGCTGTGGTTTCACCGTGGAGGATCTGCCGCTGCCCAAGCCGGGCACCGGCGGTGAGACCTACACGCTCCACGCGAAGTTCGAGAACGCGCTGAACCTGCCCGACCAGGCCAAGGTGAAGGTCGGTGGTTCCGATGTCGGCGTCGTGTCGTCGATCAAGACCAAGAACTTCCAGGCCGAAGTCGACATGGAGATCAACACCGACTTCAAGCTGCCCAAGGGCAGTACCGCGGAGTTGCGCCAGGCCACTCCCCTCGGTGACGTCTTCATCTCGCTGAGCCAGCCGAAGAACGCGTCGGGCGCGGGCGACATGGTCGAGGGCGACACGTTCACCCTGGAAGCCACGTCGGCGGGCGCCACCGTGGAAGAGCTGCTGGTGTCGGTGTCGATGCTGTTCAACGGTGGTGGTGTCGCCAGCCTGAGCAGGCTCGGCACCGAACTCGGCTCGATCCTCAACGGGCACGGCGGTGAGCTGGGGCATCTGATCTACGAGATGACCGGCGTGATCGGCGAATTGAACGCCAACAGCACCAAGGTCGACTCGGTGCTCACGGAGTTCAACACCCTCGCCAACACCATCGAGGCCAACAAGGGTCAGCTCGGCCAGGTGGCCGACACGCTGCCCCAGGCCATCGGCGCGATCGCCGAGAACAACCGGGCGATCGGCGATCTGCTCGCCAAGCTGGCCACCGCCACCGGCGCGATCGGTGACTACTCCAACACCACCGGTGACCAGCTGTCCGAACTGCTCACCAATCTCGACAACCTGATGAACGCGCTGGCCGCGACCGGCGACGACTTCGGTTACGTGATGGATCAACTGCACGCGATCCGTCCCGGTGCCAACCAGACGATGAAGGGCAAGAGTCTGGCGCCGTACGCGACGCTGACCAACCTCGATGTCGGCCTGCTGACCGACCCGGCGAACAGCAAGCTCTGGGACATGAAAGACGTGAACGATTTCGTCGGCAGCTTCATCCAGGTGCTGCAGGTCGTTCAGGGCCGAGTGGGAGGCCACCGATGAGCAGACTGAAAAAGTTCGCGAGCAGCAAGATCCTGCTGGCGAACTGCGCACTGGTGGTCGTGCTCATCCTCGGTGGGACCTACCTGCTGATCAACGTGATGCGGGTGAATCCGCTGCGCTCCGAGTACGACGTCACCGTCAACCTGGACCGCTCCGGCGGTCTGCAGCCGGGCAACGACGTGACCATGCGCGGTTTCCGGATCGGCAAGGTCACCTCGATCGAACTGATCAACGACGGCGAGGCGATCGCCGCCAAGACCCGGATCGACAAGGACTTCAAGATCCCGGTCGACACCATGATCCAGGTCGCTGCCCTGTCGGCGGCGGGCGAGCAGTACATCGACTTCCGCCCGAAGAGCGATGTCGGCCCGTTCCTCAGCGACGGCGCGGTGATCAAGTTCAGCCCGGAGCAGATCCAGACACCGGTTCCGGTGTGGGCCGTGCTCGACGACACGAGCGCGCTGATCGCCCAGGTGAATCCGCAGCAGTTCGACGTGATCCTCGACGAGCTCGACATCGCGCTCGGCGCCGGTCCCGATCAGCTGCGCGGCCTCATCAACGGCGTCAGCCTGGTGGTCGCGGGTCTGGACAACCTGCTCCCGCAGACGGTGAATCTCATCGCCAACCTGCGGGTGATCGCCGAGACCACCTCGCACGCCCAGCCCGATCTGCAGACGCTCACCCAGAATTCGGGTGCGCTGCTCACGCAGTTCAACAATGCCAATGCCGAGCTGCAGGGCGTGCTCGACAACGCGCCGGGTCAGTTCGAGTCGCTCGGCGCGGTGCTGGACAAGACGGCCGATCCGATCAGCTCGCTGGCGGCCAACTTCGTGGCCATCACCAAGGCGGCGCAGCTGCGTACGCCGGCCATGCGGGTGCTGTTCCCGTCGCTGGCGCTGGGTCTCGGTGCGATCGGCGCTCCGGCGCACGAGGGTGAATTCCACACCATCATCGACATCTGGCCGCGTCCGACGTGTAACTACGACACCGAGTACCGGCGCAACGAAGAGGTCCAGGACGGCAGTATTCCGAAGTGGAACTACTGCACCAACCCGAGCGCCGACCTGCAGATCCGTGGTTCGGCCAACGCCCCGCGCCCGAACGTGCCCAACAACGGCGCCCAGATGCCACCCGGCGTCGACCCGAGGGAACGGACGCCCATTCCCGCGAAGTGAGTGCTGCCCGGCCAGGCTGTTCACAGCTTGACCGGGCATACTCGCGGGGAGACGTGTGGCCCGGCTCACGGGCCACACACCGGAAATCGGTGCGATATGTGCGCCGGGAAAGAGCAGGATTGATTCGATGACCAGCGACGATGCCCAGAGCAAGTCCGATGCTGCCGCGGCAGACAAGCCCGATCTGGCCAAGGCCGACGACACCGTGAAGGGTGCGGCGGCGACTCCCGAGGTCGATCAGCCGACTGTCAAGGCACAGACCGTGAGCGAGGCGCCGGCGCCGGCCGCCCCGAGCGCGGCATCGAGCTCGACGGGCTGGATCGCCGCGGGTGTGGCCGGTGTGGTCGCGGTCGGCGCGATCACCGCGGGTGTGGTGTTCTTCCTGCAGAACAGCGACAAGGCCGAGAAGCTCGACGCCATCGCCGAGTCGACCAAGGCAGCCTGTGATTACGGCGCCATCCTGGCCAACTACGACTACTCCAAGGATCTCGACGGTTACATCGCGTCGATGAAGGCGGGCGCCACCGGCGACTACCTCAAGGAGTTCAGCGATGCCAGCGAGGCGCTCAAGGGCGCCATGGTGCAGGCCCAGGTCAAGTCGACCGGCGAAGACGTACAGTGCGCGTACATGTCGGGCAGCACCGACGACGTCAAGGCCATGGTCACCATGACCCAGTACCGCACCAACTTCACCCAGACCGAGCCCGACCGGATGATGTTCGCGATCGAGATGAGCCTCGAGCGTTCCGGTGACAAGTGGCTGGTCAGCAAGCTGGACTCGCCGCTGCTCAAGAACGGTGGTGGCGGCGCTGCCGGTGGGACCGCGCCCGCGCCCGGTGAGGCGGTGCCCGCTCCGGCTCCGGCTCCGGCGCCTGCTCCGACACCGGGGAACTGATCCGGTAGGACAACAACCGAAACGCCGCGGGCAGATTCATCGCCCGCGGCGTTTCGTTGTGCGGTCCCACTCCGGTCGCACCGCGCCTAGAACAGGGTGAGAGTCCCTGCCACTGGCGCATCGGATGCGACCGACTTCCCTGTGGAGACCGTGTTCATGGGGGCGGGTGCCGCGGGTTCCCGGCGCTGGAGCCTCGCTGGTTCCGGCACGACGGGCGCGGGCTCGCGGCTGAGATCCGGGTTCTCACGGACCGCCCTGGCCGCCTCGCCTGCCAATTTGTCGGCCTGTTCGTTGAAATAGTTGCCCACATGGCCGCGTACCCAGCGGAAGCGCACCGGTCCTTCGCGACCGGTGATGGCGCGGTCGATCTGCTTGATGATCTCGACGTTCTTCACCGCGCCGCCGGTGGAGGTGCGCCAGCCGTTGCGGCGCCAGCTGGTGATCCATTCCGAGGCGCACTTGATGGCGTACTGGGAGTCGCTCTCGATGAGCATCGGTTCGGCGCCGGGGTGGGCGAGGATGGCCTCCAGCACGCCGCGGAGTTCGGCGATCTGGTTGGTGCCGCTGGCCGCGCCACCACTGTCGGCGGGACCGGCATGATTCACCCAGGCCCAGCCGATGGCACCGCCGGGATTGCGCAGGCAGGACCCGTCGGTGCTCACGATGATCATGACCGCCACCCTAGGCGATGCGGCCGACAAGATCGGTACCGTGGAATGCCTCTATCTCCCTTCGCAACCGCGATTCCGTTCGGCGCAGTGCCGATCTCGCGGCCGCGTCAGCGAGGCCGAGTCGGTGGCACAGGCGGGCGAACATGCCGCGTGGTGGTGGATAGTCGGCTTCGGAGGTCAGCACCGACCGTTCGTAGCCGAGTGGATCGAATCGCAGGGTAACGGTTCCGTATATCCGCCCACGCAGGGTATACCCGATCACCGCATTGCGCCGATATTCGGTGATTTCCACCGACGTGCGCAGCGGAATCACCCCGAACAACCGGACTTTCACCGCGAACGCGGCGCCCAGCCCCTGATCCGGTTCGCCGAGCGACGCGACATCGGTGACGCCGAACATCCACCGCGGTCCGTGCCGGAAATCCTCGGCATAGGCGAAAGCGGCGTCGACCGGTGCGCCGACGTCACACGCAAACCTGATGTGGCCCATCGGCCCTCCCTGCTCCGGATGGGTTTATCGCCCATGCGTACAGGACCTAAAAGTACTACAAATCTCCTGTTTATTTGGCGGAATAGAGTTGTTCGACGAGGTATTCCGCGATCGGCATCGCCGAGGTGGCGGCCGGAGAAGGCGCGTTGAGCACATGGATCGAGCGCGGCGTGCGTTCGATGAGAAAGTCGTGCACCAGCGTGCCGTCCCGGAGCACCGCCTGCGCTCTGATACCCGCGCGGTACGGGAGCAGATCGGCGGTGGTGAGTTCGGGGCAGTACTTGCGGCATTGCGCGAGGTAGCCGCGCTTGAACACCGAATTGCGGAGCTCGCGGACGCCGGTGGTGAGGTGCTCGCGGGCCACCCGGCGCACGCCGGCGAAGCTCAGCACGTCGATGGCGTCGCGCCGGTTCACGCTGCCCTTGCGGTAACCCTCTCTCGACAGCCCGAGCACCGCGTTCGGACCGACAGTGAGTTCGCCGTCGATGGTGGGGCTCAGGTGGACGCCGAGAAACGGCAGCGCGGGGTCGGGCACCGGATAGATCAGCGTGCGCACCAGATCCGACCGCTCGGCGGGGAGCCGGTAGTACTCGCCGCGGAACGGCACGATGCGAAAGTCGGTGTCGATCCCGGCCTTTCGAGCCATCCGGTCGGCCTGCAAACCCGCGCAGACAATCAGCGTGCTCGCGGTGACGGCACCGCGCGGACCCGAAACCGTGACAGCTGAGACATTTTCGGTGATCGCGTCGACCTGGGTGTCGAGCCGGATCTCCCCGCCCATCGCCCGGATCTGCGCGGCCAATACGGCAGTGATCTTCGGGTAGTCGATGATGCCGGTAGCGGGTACGAAAAGCGCTCCGACACCGGTGATCCGGGGTTCGCGCCGATGCAATTCGGCCGCATCGATCGCCTCGACCTCCACCCCGTTGGCGATCGAGCGCTCGTACAGCGCGAGCATCCGCGCGTGTTCGGCGGAATCGGTGGCGACCAGCAACTTTCCGCATTCACGGAACGGAATGTCATGGGCCGCGGCGAATTCCTTGGTCCACTGCGCGCCGGCCCGGCACAGTCGCGCCTTCAAACTGTCCGGAGGGTAGTAGATCCCGGAGTGGATGACGCCGCTGTTGTGCCCGGTCTGATGCGCGCCGAGCGTGGACTCCTTCTCGATGAGCACGAGGGTGGCATCGGGATACGCGGTCAGCAGCCGGTGCGCGGTGGCCACGCCGACGATGCCGCCGCCGACCACGCAGAAGTCGTACGCACCGCTCGAGGTGCCGCGAGAAGTCACACGCCGACGGTAGTCGGCACTTCCTCGGTCGGCGACCGCGGCGCCTCGGCTTGATCGGCGGCGGGCTCGGTCACCGTGGGCTCCGTGGCTGCCGGTGTTTCGACTCGCTCCACCCGTAGCGTGTGGCTACCGAGCGCGGGGTCCGACAGCACGAACACCAATTCCCCACGGCGCGAGTCGAACTCGGTGTGCAGTGCGGTGACTGCGGCCGGATCAGGCGCCAGGCCGAGGTATTTCGCCGCCACCGTCACCAGGTTGGTGTCCACGGTGAACGCGACGGTGTCACTACGGGCGGGCTGCACTTGCGCGCCGACATACGTGCCGCCGATCCCGACCCGTCCGGCCAGCGGCGAATTGCCAGGTCGCGCACCGACACCGGACTGCAGCGCGGTGATCGGCGTGCGCGTCGCGGCGACCTCCGACCGTTCGGTGGACAGCGTCGGCGCCCCGAAGGACATGGCCAGCTCGACGCTCCCGCGTGGTGCGGAGTCCTCGATCGAAAAGGGCCGGTGGTGGCCGGGATTCGGCGGCGCGGCCGGTCCCGCGTAGTCCTGCGCGGGCGGCGGCGCGAGTTCCGGCATGTGATTGACGATGTAGGCGCCCGCGGCCACGGTGAGGCAGAGGCTGGCAGCGCCGGAGCAGACGATCGCGGACAGGCGCACGATCTGGCCAGGTCGATGTGCGGTCACGATGCGGTTCCCTCCTGCGGGTGTGGGTATACCCAGACGAACGGGCCCGCATCGTTGAAAGCCACGTGCTGATACCCACGGTACCGAGTACCGCGCACGCGGGGCGCCTCACACCGCTGAGATCAGAGCCACATCCGAAACGATGCCGTATCACTCCTAGTCGGAGTGTGTTTTCGGGTGGGTAAGTGTTTCTCACACCGGGTAAGGGGTACCTGTAGGGGGCAGGCGAGCGTCATTCACGACTGCCACGGCAGGTCTACCCCCGGCCAATGATGTCCGGGGCAGTCGGCACGAATGGCGCTCAGGGAAGGGCGCTCGCCTGTTCGGGGCCTGGTCAGGTGAACTGGCCGGGTTCGCGGCCTTGTCCAGGGGGGCCCGCGAAGGCTTGGGCGATGCCTAGCCAGTGGTCGGCGTCGGGGCCCTCGGTGCGTAGGGCGGTGTCGGCGCGGTGTCGGCGCTGGGTGGTGATCAGGCAGAAGTCGACCGCGGGGCCGGTGACGCGCTGGGGGGCGTCTTCGGGGCCCCAGGTCCAGAGCGTGCCGTCGGGGGCGGTGAGTTCTACCCGGAATTCCTCTGCCGGGCCCGATTCGCCGTTCACCATGTAGGCGAAGTTCCTGGTGCGGACGCTGATGTGGGCCACGGTGCGCAGGCGGGTTGTGGGGACGCGGGTCACGCCGAGCGCGTCGGCGACGTCCTGGCCGTGCGCCCAGGTTTCCATGATCCTGGCCGAGATCATCGACGCGGCGCTCATCGGCGGGCCGAACCAGGGCAGTTTGGTGCCCGCGGGGACGGCGGCCAGCGCGGCGATCAGCCGTTCGCGACCTGCCCGCCAGCGAACCAGCAGGTCGGCGGGCGGGGTCTCGGCGATTTCCTCGGCACCTTCGTCGACGACGGTCAGCACCCGCGGCGCGGCTTCGGCGACGAACGCGGCGAAGGCATCGGCATCGGTCGCGGCGATCACCGAAACCTCGTCGGTCCAGGTCAGGTGGGCGATCTGGGTGGCGATGTCCCAGTGGGGGGCGGGTGTGGGCGTCTGCCACTGCTCGGGGGTCAGCGGTGCGACCAGGTTTTCGAGATCCGCGCATTCGGCGGCGAAATCGTCGAGCAGCGCTGCGAGGTCAGCCATGGAATCCCTTGCCGATCATGGCGCGACCCGGTACCGGTGCGCCGTCGTCACCAAGAGTCGCAGCGACCATCGAAAAATGCAAGCACGCGTGCTTGTTATTACCAGCCGAAGGTCAACAGGTGCAGCGCACCGACGCCGATGCCGAGCGCGCCGCCGTGCAGGTACAGCAACCACGCGTCCTGTTCGACCGACGCGTAGAACATCTCCATGAACTCGCCGGGCGTCAGTGTCCGTAGCTTGCGCGCGGCGAAGTCGTCGATCTTCTTCGCCTGTTCCAGCACGAACTGCTCGTCGGAGATCATCGTGCGCGCCGAGATCAGCCCGGCACCGGCGCCGGAGACCGCCAGATTCTCGAACTGGCGCTTGCCCAGCGCGGCCCGCACCATGAAGGCGGTAGCGCCGAGCTGCTTGTGGATCTCCTCCGACACCACCCGCTCGATGAGCTGGCGGGTCTTGTCCCCGTTCGGCCCTTCCAGCAGCTCGTTGGACAGGTTCTCCACGGTCAGCACCTGGTAGGCCAGGATGTGCGCGAGGTCGGTGGCGGCCTGCGGCTGACGTTTGGCCAGCAGCGCCTGGCGCCACAGGTACTTGTAGCGCGGCTGCGGGTCGCCGGGTTCGAACACCATCTTGATCGCGATCACGTTCACCGTCACCCCGATCATGGCCGAGGCGAACAGCACGATCACCCAGGCCGGAATCGCCCCCCAGTAGGGAATGCTCGAGTGAATATGCAGGTAGAGAGCGAGAACGAGCCCGAACGGCGCACCGAGCAGCCCGATCCGCGCCATGAACTTGAGCTCCGGCGCGGCGATGGTGGTGGTCAGGTCCTTGAGGATGGCCGGGTTCTGCTCGAGGTACCTGATCACGAAGTTCTTCACATCGAGCAGCTGGTCGATGGTGTCGCCCAGGCTCTCGAACGCGCGCCGGCACAAGGCGGGCAACTGCCGGTCCACCCGCTGGTAGATGGCCTGTTTCACCGGTCGCGGCAGCGAACGCCACAGGTCGGGGTTCTCCCGGTTCATGATCTCGTCGACGATCGGCGCCACTTCGTCGCGCGCCCGCTCGGCGAGATAATCGCCGATCCCGTCGAGGTCGAGTTCGTGGATGAAGTCGCGCGGACTGCCGATCCGCATCAGCGCCTTGTCCACGCAGATGCTGGCCATCTTCTCCGAGCGCGCCGGGATGAACCCCTGAAAGCCCAGCTTGCGCCCATCCCCGGAAAACGTCGGCAGCACCTGCACCCGCCGTGGCAGATACGGGTACAGCACATGCAGCATCGGTACCCGGAAGCCCTTGAAATACAGCGGCCAGAACAGCATCAGCACGCCGGTCCAGTTGGTGAGCCATCCCGCGAGCGCACTGAAAATCGGAAAACTGATCAGCTCGACCACAAACTTCGACTGCCCCGTCAGATCTTCCCAGTCGATGAAGAGTCCGGAGGCCAGTGTGGTCATCGAGGAGCCCCCTAGTGCTGACGCGCGAAAAAATGTGCTGACGTGAGGATAAGGCAACCACATAAGCACCGGTCGTGACGGGGTGTCCACCGATTCGGGTGCGTCCGGCGACCGGGTTGCCGGCCCTCGGCGCTAGGCTGGCATGGCTGTCGATTTGGTCACCGAGTTCTTCCCGCCGCCTGTGCAAAGGGAGTCGCCGTGAGCAGTGTTCCGCAGAATCATTTCGAGCGTCCGGTCGCCGTGATCGGGGGTGGGACGCTGGGCAGACGGATTGCCCTGATGTTCGCCACCAGGGGCGGTGAAGTGCGCATCATCGATCCCGACGGTGAGGTCGGCAACGCGGCCGTGACGTTCGTGGAGAAACAGTTGCCCGAGGTGGCTGCCACGGTGCCGAACGGCAAGGTGGGGACCGCGGAATATGTGCCCGATCAGGCGATCGGTGTGAAGGGCGCGTGGCTGGTGGTCGAAGCGGTGCCGGAGATTCTGGACCTGAAGAAGAAGGTCTTCGCACAGCTCGACGCCGATGCCGAAGCCGACGCGATCGTCGCCTCGAACTCGTCGTCGTATGCGAGCCGGTTGTTCACCGAGGGCTTGCGGACCAACGACCGGATGCTCAACACCCACTTCTACATG
Source organism: Nocardia sp. FBN12 (assembly GCF_054031145.1). NCBI lineage: Bacteria > Bacillati > Actinomycetota > Actinomycetes > Mycobacteriales > Nocardiaceae > Nocardia > Nocardia sp. FBN12. The sequence goes on along the minus strand of NZ_CM132926.1, from coordinate 5,950,584 downwards.
CCACCGCAGTCGACGGTGCTCGACGTGATGTCGGACGGGAACACCTCCCAGGACGTCCTCGACTTCGTCCTGAAGACCTTCCCGGAGTACGGCGTACACCCGTTTCTCGTGCGCAAGGAGTCGACGGGCTTCATCTTCAACCGCATCTGGGCCGCCATCAAACGCGAGTCGCTCGAGGTCGTCTACGAGGGTGTGTCGGTTCCGGAGGACATCGACGCGATGTTCATGCAGAATTTCGGCACCAAGGCCGGCCCGTTCCGGATGATGGACCAGGTGGGTCTGGATGTGGTGCTCGATATCGAGCAGCATTACGAGCAGGAGAACCCGAATCTGCCGAAGGGCCCGGTCGAACTGCTGAAGAAGTATGTCGACGCGGGCAAGCTCGGGGCGAAGACCGGCGAGGGTTTCTACAACGACTACCCGAAGCCGAAGTAGGGCACATGACCGAAATAGTGGCGTTGGACATCAAAGCCGGTGTGATGCACGCTGTTTCGCTCGACGGCAAGCAGGTGCGCACGGTGGTCGACGGCCTCGGCCGAGTTCCCGACGGTGTCGTCGTCGACAAGCTGCGCGGCCATATCTACTGGACCAACATGGGCACACCCGACGCACGCCCCGTGCCGGGCGTCGAGCCGGAGTTCTTCTCCCGCAACGGTTCCATCGAACGCGTCGACCTCGACGGCGGCAACCGCACCACGATCGTCGCGATCGGCGCCTTCACCACCGGCAAACAGCTCGCCGCCGATTTCGAAGGGGGCAGGCTGTATTGGTGTGATCGCGAGGGCATGCAGGTCCTCACCTGCGATCTCAACGGTGACGACCTCCATGCCCTCGTGGTAACCGGCGACGACAGTGCCATCGAGCGCGACTGGTGCGTCGGCGTCTGCCTCGACCTCGACCGCCGCCTGCTGTACTGGACCCAGAAGGGCGCGGCCAAGGCCGGTGACGGCCGGATCTTCCGCGCCCCGTTGGATCTGCCTCCCGGTGCCGACCCCGCTGCCCGCACCGACATCGAACTGCTCTGGGAAAACCTGCCCGAGCCGATCGACATCGAACTCCACGTCGGTGATCTCATCTGGACCGACCGCGGCGCCGCCCCCCACGGCAACGCCCTGTACACAGCCGAGGTCCAACCGGAGGTGGGCACCCCGGCGATCCTGTCCACCGGGTACCACGAGGCGATCGGGGTGACCGGTTTCGATTCCCGCTTCTATGTGAGCGATCTGGGTGGCACGATCCGCCAGGTCGATGTCGGGACCGGCATCGATACCGACCTCGTCCGGATCGGTAGCCCGCTCACCGGCATCGCGCTGGCCGACCTGTAACGAGGGCACCCGTAGCAGGGCCGCGGGTGGTGCCTTGATCACGTCGTCCGAGAACGCGCGCCGTCAGGCGGGGAAAGCTACAGTGGCCGGGTCGTGTGATGTTGTTCTCGAGGTGGAGTCAAGCGCCGAGAACCGCGGCGCCAGCCGCACAACACGCAGCTCGTGTTCGGAGGAACCACCCCGCTATGCAACCGCTAGGCCCGAACGATCCTCGGCGGATCGGCGATTACCGCCTGCTGGGTGTGCTCGGTGCGGGTGGCATGGGCAAGGTGTATCTGGGGCGGAATCCGGGTGGCCGCACCGTCGCGGTGAAGGTGATCCGTCCTGATCTGATCGATCGTGAATTCCGCGCGAGGTTCCGTCGCGAAGTCGCGGCCGCGCAGAGCGTCGGCGGTGCTTTCACCGCACCGGTGCTCGACGCCGATGTCGATGCCGAGGCGCCGTGGCTGGCCACCGGGTACGTCGCCGGGATCTCGTTGACCGACGCGGTGACCGAATTCGGGCCGTTCGCCGAGCCCTCGCTGGTGGCGTTGGCGCGCGGGCTCGCCGAAGCGCTCGTCGCAGTGCACGCGCCGGGCATCGTGCACCGTGATCTGAAGCCGTCGAATGTGATGCTCGCGATCGACGGGCCCAAGGTGATCGATTTCGGGATCGCCAGGGTGATCGCGGATTCCGCCCTCACCACGACCGGGAAGTTCCTCGGCTCACCGGGTTTCATGTGCCCCGAGCAGGTGAGCGGCGAAACCCTCAGTCCCGCATGTGATGTCTTCGCCCTCGGCGGCGTCCTTGTCTTCGCTGCCTCGGGCCATGGCCCCTTCGGTACCGCCGAGGTCATGCAGATGCTCTGGCGCATCGTCTACGAGGAACCGCGCCTCGACGGACTCCCCGCGTCGCTGCGGCCGTTGGTCGAGTCCTGTCTCGCCAAGGATCCCGCCGCCAGACCGACACCACAACAAGTCCTTTCGGAACTGGCCGGCATCGGCGCCCCCGAACGCGCCGGTTGGCTACCGCCACAAGTAATAGGACACATCAGCGCTGCCGCCGTCCGTCTGCTCGACTTGGATTCAGGCCCCGCCGACCCACCGCATCCGGGCACCACCGCGACCGCCGCACCGGGCTGGTCGACCGCGACCTCAGCTCCGAACCTGCCCACCGCGAGCCCGCCGCAGAGCTTTCCGACCGGCTCGTCCATGCCGAACGTCACCTCGCCGACTCCTTATAGACAACACAGCGGATTCACGACCGATCCATCCCGGACATCCGAGCGAGCTGCCACCTACGCCGGATCGAATTCCAGTGCGCGGAGCAGCGAATTCACCCCGCCGCCCCTTGTAGCACCGCACAACCACGCCGCCACGCCCACGCCGCCACGCACCACCGCACCGCGGCGCACCCGCACCCTGCTGATCGCCGCGGGGGTCACAGTCGCGCTGGCTGTCGGGGGCGGCGCCTATCTGATCGGCACCCAGCTGAACGCCGAGTCCACCGGCGGAATGCGCATCTCCATCGGACCGACCACCGACGCCGCTGATCCGACCGTCACGGATCCCACCGAGCCCACATCGACCGACACCGCATCGGGCGCGAACACCGTCCCGGCCGCCTTCGTCGGCAGCTGGACGGGCCGCGCCGCCGACGGTCTCGTCCAATTCGACATCGAACTCACCATCGCCGAAGGCGCGGTAGGCCAGGAACTCGCCGTGGCCGCCAACACCGGCACCCTCGCCCGCGAGCGGTGCGAACGCGCGGAGACCCTCACCGCCGCCACTGCCGACCGGCTGACCTTCCGCGCCAGACTCACCAGCGGCCCCGGCTGCGCCGATCAGGGCAAGCCGTCGACGGCCACCCTGCGACCCGACGGCACCCTCGCCTACGAAACCCCCAGCTTCTTCGGCGGCACCATCGCCGGCACCCTGCGCAAAGGCTGACGATGCACTCCCACCGAACTGGAACAGGTTGCCGCCGGATAGCCCGCGGGTGCCTCGGCGCGAGCGCACCCGGTCGTTTGTCCAGTAGCAAACCTCTACGTGAAACGCGATGTCACGCCGCAGACGGGAACCGCCGCGAGTTCATACCCGCAGGTAGCGTCGGTCTCGCAAACTCTGCCGTTGCGATCTGGGTCACTAATATGTCAAACTCTCGCCCACACTGTGAAGCCAGTCGGTCTCACAATGTCTGGAAAGGGAGTCGATTGAGCAGGCGGCAGGTGAGCGAAGTTGCCACCGTCCCGACGGCTGCCCGGATGTCAGTCGAACGTGACCAGCGCCAGCGCCGCGCCGGTGAGCAGATCGACCAGCTCGTCGACGGGTGGGCGCGTCTCGCGCAGCAACCACTCGTGCGCCACACCCGTGACCGCCCCGGTGATCAACGCGGTGGTCAGCTCGGCGTCGCCACGCAACCGCACGCCCACCTGGCTCAGCGCGCCCTCGATCAGCGCCGACCAGGCATGTCTGCGGGTCCGGCGATGGTTCTCCATCCGATCGCTCACCCCGACCACCTCGATCAGCGCCACCTGCGCGCGATACGGGTCAGAGCCGAGCGACTCCAGGTACGCGCCGAAACCGGCCCGCAGCGCGAGCTGTGGATCGGTCGAGCCGAGCGCTACCAGCGCGGTGCCCACCGCGGCCGCCGCGTCGTCCTGGATTCGGTCGTAGGCCGCGAGCAGCACGTCTTCGCGGGTCTCGAACTCCTCGTAGAACTGCCGCTTGGACAGGCCCGCCGCCGCGCACACCTCGGCGAGCGAGCACGTGGCGTATCCACGTTCGGCGAAGATTCGCGTCGCTGCTTCCAGGAATCGCAGTCGCCGTTCGGCTTTACGCGCGACGACCGTACGACCCCCATACCGCCTGTCCGCTGTAGTCACCTCTCCAAAGTATCTGAAACCCGGGATAACACTGACCTTTCCGGGTCGCTTCATCTATCCACCGAACAAAGGACGGCCGACCAGTGCTGAGCACCCGAGCATCGCGGACCGCATTGTCCGCCCTCGTACTAGCGGCGGGTGCGGCACTCGTGGCACCCACGCCAACGATGGCTGCCCCGCAGTCCGCCGCGACACAGCCGAGTGTCCCTGCCATCGCCGAGAACGTTCCCTCGGGGACGCTCGCTGCGCTGGCACCGACGATCGTAGGCGCCATCTCCGCCCCCGGCCCCATCGCCGACGGTGGACAGGCCGCGATCCTGGCTCAGGCGCGCGTGCTGCTGGCCACGCCCGGCATCCCCGCGCAGGTCAAGGCCACCCTCGAAAGGGTCATCACCTTCCTCGACGGCAGTGGCGGCGGCGGTCCCGACCTGCCGCCTTCGGACGGTCCGCGCATCGCGCAGTTCCTCTACCCGACCATCGGCAAGGGCTGCATCGGCCCGACCTCGGATTCCGTCGGCACCGCGCTGGCCGTCCCCGGCCCGGCGCAGCTGCCGCCGCCCGGACCGGCCGCGGGCCAGACCGGCTTCGTTTTCACCGCGCTCGGCACGAAAAGCGCTACCGCCGTACAGAATCCACCGATGACGGTGCAGTGGGTCAACCTCGACAACCGTCGCACCGGCACCCAGCCGCTCACCACCGCGGCGGGTATCAACCCCGATGGTCCGGCCACCCTGTCCGCCATCGCCGACACCGGCCCCGGCCGGGTCGCCGCCGTGATCACCGGCTCGCTCACCACGGCCACCGCCGATGGTGACCGCACCTGCTCGTTCGCCCCGACCCTCGGGTTCTTCTCCGTCGGCTGAGTCTCGCACCACGCAATTGGAGTTCGATCTATGAAGTTTGTCGTCCCCGGCCTGGTCAGCGGCCTGGCCGGCGCGGTCATCGGGGTGATTGCCGTTCTCGGCATCACCGCGGGCGCGCAACAGAATTCGATCCCGGCGCCCGAGGAGTCCGGTGACCCGGGCTCGTCGCTGCTGGGCAACGTGCAGTACGGCTCGCGATGAGCAACGTGCGCAGGCTCATCGCCTGCATCCTCGTCGGCCTCGGCGCGCTGCTGCTCGCCGCCTCGATCATGATCCCCACCTACACGGTCGGCAAGGTCGCCAAGACCCCGCTCGACCTGCGCATCACCACGATCGCCAAGAGCGTGCCCGGCGAGGAAAGCCTGGTGCTGGACGCGAAGTCGCTCACCGCGACCGAGGGCGCTGCCAAGGTGAACACCAACGTGCCGCTCGTTTCCCAGCGCTTCCTGACGGTCGAGGAGCCCTCGGGCGCCGACGAGATGACCGTCCAGGCCGGCCAGACCCTGCGTCGTGACGACCAGGACCCCAAGGACGGCCTGCTCACCGCCTCGGTCGACCGCGTCACCCTCGACCGCGTCACCGGCGCGCCGATCGACGCCTCGCCCAACGGTTCGATCGCCGTGGCTCAGGACCCCAAGTCGGGTGCCGCGATCCCCACCGAGCAGCAGCGTCGCGGTCTGCAGTACCGCTTCCCGATCGGCACCGAGAAGAAGTCGTACCCGTACTTCGACCTCAACGCCCGCGCCACCTACGACATCGATTTCATCGAGGAGTCGGAGATCAACGGCGTGCCGGTCTACCACTTCCGGCAGACCATCCCGGTGACGAACATGTGGGACGTCGTCCAGCACCCGTCCCACAAGCTCGCGCTGCCCGCCGCCAAGTGGGGCCTCGAGGGCACCGAGCCGGTCACCATGACCCGCTTCTACACCAACACCCGCGACGTGTGGGTGGAGCCGAGGACCGGCGCGGTCCTCAAGGGTGGCGAGAGCCTGCACATGTACTACGGCCGTAGCGCCGAGCAGGTGGACGTCAACATCCTGAAGTCGCACCTCGTCTTCGACGAAGAGACGATCGACGCCCAGATGGCCGTCACCCAGGAGAGCTTGGACAAGCTCGACCTGTTCGGCAAGACCCTGCCGATCATCCTCGGCATCCTCGCCGCCCTGTTCCTCATCGGCGGCGCGGTCCTCGGATTCCTGAGCGCCGGCTCCACCTCGGGCCGCCCGTTCGATCCCCCGACCGAGCGGATTCGTTCCTCGAACCTGTAAGGCCACCACCTCGGCCTCCCGGTCCTCAACCCGGGACGCCCTTCCACCACCTCGGCCTCCCCGGCCCTCAACCCGGGGAGGCCGAGGTCGTTTCGGTTCAGGACAGGAGTAGGCGCACCCGGGCTGCTTCGCGGGTGAGGTGGTCTCGCTCCGGCACGGTGGTGGCCGTGCGGGATGCCTCGGCGTAGAGGGTGGCGGCCTGCTCGAGCTCGCCCGCGCGTTCGAGCAGGTAGGCGCGAACCGCGGTGTGGCGCGGCAGTTCCGGGTCGAGTTCGGCCAGGGCGGCGAGTCCGGCGCGGGGTCCGTCGGCCTCGCCTACCGCGACCGCGCGATTGAGGCGGACTACCGGGCTGTCGGTGCGGGCGAGCAGCTCGTCGTACCACTCCACGATCTGTACCCAGTCCGTTTCGGCGGTGCTCGGGGCGTCGGCGTGCAGGGCGGCGATCGCGGCTTGGGCTTGGTATTCGCCGAGTCGGTCACGGGCCAGCGCTGCCTGCAGAATCATCACCCCTTCGGCGATCAGGGTTGTGTCCCACCGGGATCGGTCCTGATCGGCCAGTGTCACCAGGCGCCCGCCCTCGGTGCGTGCGGCGCGGCGGGCGTGGTGCAGCAGCATCAGCGCGAGCAGTCCCAAGGCCTCGGGTTCGCCGGTGGCGGCGGCGAGCTGGCGGGTGAGCCGGATGGCTTCGGCCGCCAGGTCGAGGTCGCCGCTGTAGCCCTCGTTGAAGACGAGGTAGAGCACGCGCAGCACGGTGGCCGGGTCGCTTGGCCGGTCTAGCGGCAAGCCGGTGATGCGCTTCTTGGCTCGGCTGATCCGTTGCGCCATAGTCGATTCCGGCACGAGGTAGGCCGTCGCGATCTGCCGCGTTGTCAGACCGCCGACCGCGCGCAAGGTCAACGCGACGGCCGAGCCGGGCGACAGCGAAGGGTGCGCGCACAGGAAATACAGCCACAGCGTGTCGTCGGTAGCGGGCACCGGCCCGGCTTCGGGCTCGGCATCGACCGCGAATTCCCTTCCCCGCCTAGATGTTTCGGCGCGCGCCGCGTCGAGGAACTTTCGCCAGGCGACGGCGACGAGCCAGCCCTTCGCATCGCGCGGTGGATCGTCGGGCCAGCTTTCCAGCGCCCGGATCAACGCCTCCTGTACCGCGTCCTCGGCCGCGGCGAACTCGGCCCCGCGGCGGACCAGGATTGCGATCACCGCGGGGACCAGCTCGCGCAGCAGCGCCTCGTTCATTCGGTCACCGTGGGCAACTCCGTGTAGAACGGCCGCAGTTCGAGCCATTCCTGCACCGGCTTCCCACCTGCGCCCGGTGCCGCCGACAGCTCCCCGGCCAGTTCGAGCGCCCGGTCGTAGGTCTCGACGTCGATGACCATCCAGCCGGCGATCAGGTCCTTGGTCTCCGCGAACGGCCCATCGGTGATCGGCGGGCGACCCTCGCCATCCGAGCGGACCCACGTGCCCTGGGTGGACAGCGCCTGACCGTCGACGAACTCGCCGGTCGAGCGCAGGCGATCGGCGAAATCCGTCATGTACCGCACATGCGCGGACACCTCGTCCGGCGTCCACTGATCCATCGGCGCGTCGTTGACCGACGCGGGCGCGCCACGGTAGTGCTTGAGCAGCAGGTACTTGGCCATGATGTTCTCCTCGGTTCGTGTCCTTCGTGGGTTGTACCCCTGGGACGGAGCCACCCACGCGTTCTCGACATCCACGGCAAAAGAATTTCGATCGATTATTTTCGCCGTGAGTGAACGACGCCACCTGCAGGAACAAACCACCGGGGGTCCATGTTGAGTCAGCAAAGCTCAACTTTGGAAGGGTCGACATGACTTCAGCTCAGAACCTGCCGGTGCTGTTCCTGACCGATCCGATCGTGCTGCCGGGCATGGTCGTGCCCATCGAATTGGACGAATCCGCGCAGGCCGCCATCGATGCCGCGCAGGCGGCCAAAACCGGCTCGGTGCTGGTCGCGCCGCGCCTCGACGAGGGGTACGCCTCCTACGGCGTCGTCGCCACCATCGAACAGGTCGGCCGGATGCGCGGTGGCGCGCCCGCGGCCGTGTTGAAGGCCGAGCGCCGCGCGCGGATCGGGCACGGGGTCACCGGGCCGGGTGCCGCGCTATGGGTGGAGGCCGAACTCGTCGAGGCCGTCGAGCCCGACGAGCACACCACCGCGCTCGCCGCCGAGTACAAGAAGCTGGTCGTCGCCGTGCTGCAGCGGCGCGAGGCCTGGCAGATCATCGACATCGTCAACCAGCTCGACGACGTGGAGGCCATTGCCGACACCGCGGGCTACGCGCCGTACCTGTCCGACGATCAGAAGCGCGAGCTGCTCGAGACTCCCGATGTCACCGTGCGGCTGACCAAGCAGATCGCTTGGATCAAAGACCACATCGCCGAGGTGGAGGTCACCGACAAGATCTCCGAAGACGTCCGCGACGGCATGGAGAAGAGCCAGCGCGAGTTCCTGCTGCGCCAGCAGCTCAACGCCATCCGCAAGGAGCTCGGCGAGGACGAACCCGACGGCGCCGATGACTACCGCGCCCGCGTGGAGAACGCCGACCTGCCCGAGAACGTGCGCGCCGAGGCGTTGCGCGAGGTCGGCCGGTTGGAGCGCGCCAGCGACCAGAGCCCGGAATCCGGCTGGATCCGCACCTGGCTCGACACTGTGCTCGAACTGCCCTGGACGGTGAAAACCGAAGACAGCACCGATGTTTCGGCCGCTCGCGCGGTGCTCGACGCCGACCACCACGGTCTGGAAGAGGTCAAGGACCGGATGGTCGAGTACCTGGCGGTGCGTTCGAGGCGGGCCGCGCGTGGTCTCGAGGTCGTCGGCGGACGTGGGTCCGGCGCGGTGCTCGTGCTGGTCGGTCCGCCCGGTGTCGGCAAGACCTCGCTGGGTGAGTCGGTCGCGAAGGCCCTGGGCCGCAAGTTCGTTCGCGTCGCCCTTGGCGGCGTGCGCGACGAGGCCGAGATCCGTGGCCACCGCCGCACCTACGTCGGCGCGCTGCCCGGCCGGATCGTGCGTGCGGTGAAGGAGGCGGGTTCGATGAATCCCGTTGTCCTGCTGGACGAGATCGACAAGGTCGGGTCGGACTTCCGTGGTGATCCGGCCGCGGCCCTGCTCGAGGTCCTTGACCCCGCGCAGAACCACACCTTCCGCGACCACTACCTCGACCTCGACCTCGACCTGTCCAACGTCCTGTTCATCGCCACCGCCAACGTCATGGACACCATCCCCGGTCCCCTGCTGGACCGCATGGAGCTCATCACCGTCGACGGCTACACCGAAGCCGACAAGGTCGCCATCGCTCGCGACTTCCTGGTCCCCCGTCAGCTGGAGCGCAATGCGCTGACCGCGGAAGAGGTTTCGATCACCGACGCGGCATTGCGTGAGGTCGCGGCGAACTACACCCGCGAGGCCGGGGTTCGTCAGATGGAGCGGCTGGTGGCAAAAGCCTTGCGCAAGGCGGCAACTCGCCTGGTGACGGGCGACGCACGCGTCGGCGCGGACGCTGGGCTCGGCAACGCTGCGCTCGACAAGGACACCGCGCTGGTCGACAAGGGCTCGCTCGGTGAGGGCGCGGTGCTCGGCTACGACCCGGAACTCGGGTACGACAACGTCATCGACATCGAATCCGGCCCACAACCGGCCGGTCAGGTGACGAGCTTGACAGTCGACATCGACAACCTCACCGACTACCTCGGCCGCCCCCGTTTCACCCCGGACTCGATGGAACGCACCTCGGTCCCCGGCGTGGCCACGGGTCTCGCGGTAACCGGTGCGGGCGGTGACGTGCTCTACATCGAGGCCAACGGCGCCGAGGGCGAGCGTTCCCTCACGCTCACCGGCCAACTCGGCGACGTCATGAAGGAGTCGGCCCAGATCGCCCTCACCTACGTGCGCTCGCACCTGGAGGAAATCGGCATCGAACCCAAGGTCCTCGACCGCAACATCCACATCCACTTCCCCGCGGGCGCAGTTCCCAAGGACGGCCCATCGGCAGGCGTCACCATGGTCACCGCCCTGGTCTCCCTGGCGCTGGGCCGCCCGGTCCGCGGCGATGTCGGCATGACCGGCGAGGTCACCCTCAACGGCAGCGTGCTGCCCATCGGCGGCGTGAAACAAAAGCTCCTCGCCGCCCAGCGAGCCGGCCTGAAGACCGTCTTCATCCCGGCCCGCAATGAACCGGACCTCGACGAAGTCCCCGCCGAGGTCCTGGCCGCCCTGAATGTCCGCCCCGTCGCCGACGTGGCAGACATCCTGGCCTACGCCATCGAACCGATCGCCGAACCCGCCGCCGAAAGCAAGCCTTTCGCCGTCAGCGCCTGATCCCAACCGGCAACGGGCCGTGTGCACATCGCGCACGGCCCGTTGGCCGTGCCTTGACAGTTCCGTTTACCGGCTGACTGTCGGCGGGAGTTCCGGGCCGTTGACGGTGACCACCGTCAGCTGGTCGGTGTCGTAGTTGTCCTGGTCGTCGTCGAATTCGGCATCGTCGTCGAATTCGGTGTCTTCCTCGGCCGAGGGGGCGAGGTCCTTTTCGACGCGGCGGGTGGTGCCCTGGGCGACCGCGCAGAGGATGGGTTCCTCGCCCTCGGTTTCGGCGTAGACGTCGCAGTGGGTGACGGCTTGGCGGCGGGTGGCGCCGAGGACGGTGGCGTGCACGCGCAGGCGCTCGCCCTGGGCTGGGCGCAGGTAGGTGATGGTGAAGCCGCCGGTGAGGACATTGGGGCCGAGGACGGTGCCCGCGGCGAAGGTGAGGGCGTTGTCGGCGGCGTAGGCGAGCACCCCGCCGTGCACGAACCCGAACTGCTGGCCGTGCTCGGGCTGAATGTCGATGACAAGAGTGGCTGCCCCATCGCCGAATTCGGTGAGCTCGGTGCCGACCAGACGGGCGAACGGTTGCGCGGCGAGTACCTGGCGCGCCAGGTCGAGGTCGAGGGTGGTGGCTTCGGTCGGCATCGGGTGTTCCGTTCTTCGAGCTCAGTCGTGATCGGTTGGCGCGCTACGGATATTGCCACGCCCGGTTACGCCGGATTGTCGGTGCCATGGGGTATGACGGAACAGTGCCTCGGTGGCTCCTGCATGTGGATCTCGACCAGTTCCAGGCGGCGGTGGAATTCCGGCGTCGCCCCGAGCTGCGCGGGCAGCCGGTCATCGTCGGCGGCGAAGGTGATCCCGCACAGCCTCGCAAGGTCGTGACCTGCGCTTCTTACCCCGCGCGTGCCTATGGCGTGCGTGCGGGGATGGCGTTGAAGATGGCGCAGCGCAAGTGTCCCGATGGCGTTTTCCTGCCGGTCGACATGGCGGCGTACGAGGTGGCCTCCGAGGAGATCATGGCGACGCTCGGCCGGGTGGCGGGCGCGGTCGAGGTGTGGGGGATGGACGAGGCCTTCGTCGCCACCGACGGCGACCCATGGCAGCTCGCCGCCGAAATCCGCACCGCGATCATCGAACTCGGCCTCACCTGCGCGGTCGGCATCGGCGACAACAAGCTCACCGCGAAGCTCGCCACCGGCTTCGCCAAATCCACCGGCAAGACCTCCGCCGAACCCGAACATGACCCCGGCGCCGCCACCGGCATCTTCGAACTCACCGCCGCCAACTGGACCGAACTCATGGGCCACCGCCCCACCGACGCGCTCTGGGGCGTCGGCGCCCGCATCGCCAAGCGCATGGCCGATCTAGACATCACCACGGTCGCCGACCTCATGGCCGCCGACCGCGCACGCCTTGCCGCCGAATTCGGCCCGAGCACCGGCCCCTACCTGTGGGTCCTCGGCCACGGCAAAGGCGACACCGAACTCTCGACCACCCCGCGAATCCCGGTGGGCCGCAGTAAATCCGAAACCTTCCCGCACGACCTCACCGACCCCGACGAGATCCGCCGCGAGGTCGCCCGCCTCGCCACCGAAGTCGCCGGGGAAATGCGCGAACACCACCGAATCAGCACCCGGGTCGCGGTCACCGTCCGCACCAAAACCTTCTACACCCGCAGCAAACAGCAAAAACTCCCCTCCCCCACCGACGACATCGCCACTATCACCGACACGGCCCTGGCGATCATCGCCCGCTTCGACCTGGACCGCCCCGTCCGCCTCCTCGGCGTCCGCCTGGAACTCCTCCCACCCTGACCGGCCCAACAGCGCGCGGTCCCGGCTCGCGACTGTGCGTAGGGGTTGTGGAGGGTGGGGTGACTCGTATGCTCAGGGCATGGAGTTCTCAGCGATGGTGGCCAGGGAAGCTGACGGCGGGATCGTGCTCGCTCGTGAAACTGTCGGGGATGATTTCCTCGGCGCGGGCGAGGTGACGATCAAGATCCATTACTCGAGTGCGAATTACAAAGACCTGCTGGCGATCACGCCGCGCGGCGGAGTGGTGCGCAACTACCCGATCGTGCCCGGCATCGACCTCACCGGCGAGGTGATCGCCTCGGAGGTCGACGACTTCGCCCCCGGCGACCAGGTCATCGCACACGGCTACGAGCTGGGCGTTTCCCGCAACGGCGGCTTCGCCGAATACACCAGGGTGCCCGCCGAATGGGTGGTGAGACTCGACGGCCTCGACACCCGCGACGCCGCCACGATCGGCACCGCGGGCTTCACCGCCGCCATGAGCGTGCAGGCCCTGCTCGACCACGGCCTGACCCCCGATGACGGCGCCGTCCTGGTCACCGGCGCGACCGGCGGTGTCGGCACCGTCGCCATCGACATCCTCTCCGGCCTCGGTTTCGAGGTGATCGCCTCCACCGGCAAGACCGACGCGAACGACCTGCTCGCCGAACTCGGCGCCAACGAGGTGATCGGCCGCCTCCCCCTCGACCCCGATGCCAAGCCGCGCCCGCTCAACAAGGCCAACTGGGCCGCCGCGGTGGACAGCGTCGGCGGCGCCTCGCTCGCCCACGTCCTGAGCTCGATCGGCTACGGCGGCGCGGTAGCCGCCAGCGGCCTCACCGGCGGCGCCGAACTCCCCACCACCGTGCTCCCCTTCATCCTGCGCGGCGTCAGCCTGCTCGGCATCGACTCGGTCCAACTCCCGATCGAGAAGCGCCGCGCCCTGTGGGCGGCCCTCGGCAAACAGCTTCGCCCTCAACACCTCTCATCGATCGAGTCCTTCACCTCGATCACCGCGGTCGGCAGCGTTCTCCAGTCGATCAAGGACGGCACCCATTCCGGCCGCACCGTGATCGGCGTCGCCAACGAGTTCTGAGCCGCACCTGCCTCACCATGGAGCAGGCGTTCGGCGGCCGGGTCCGGACACTGGGTGTGCCGGACCCGGCCGGGTGCGTTTCGCTCAGACGGCGGCCGGGATGACGGGGTCGTCGGCGAACTGGGTTCGGTAGAGCTCGGCGTAGCGGCCATCCGCGTTGAGGAGGGTGGCGTGGGTGCCGCGTTCGATGATGCGGCCTTCCTCGAGGACCAGGATCTGGTCGGCGGCGCGGATGGTGGACAGGCGGTGGGCGATGACCAGGGCGGTGCGGCCGGTGAGGGCTTCGGCGAGCGCGGCCTGAACGGCGGCTTCGGAGGTGGAGTCGAGGGAGGCGGTTGCCTCGTCGAGGATGACCACCCTGGGCTGCTTGAGGAGCAGGCGGGCGATGGTGAGGCGTTGGCGTTCGCCGCCGGAGAGGCGGTAGCCGCGTTCGCCGACCACGGTGTCGAGGCCGTCGGTGAGGGTGTCGACCAGGTCGCCGAGGCGAGCGCGGCCGAGAGCGTCCCACAGTTCGGCTTCGGTGGCTTCCGGGCGTGCGAGCAGCAGGTTCGCGCGGATGGTGTCGTGGAAGAGGTGGCCGTCCTGGGTGACGAGGCCGACGGTGCGCTGAATGGATTCGGTGGTCAGGTCCCGCACGTCGGAACCGTTGAGCCGGACAGCGCCGGAGTCGACATCGTAGAGCCGCGAAACCAGTTGGGCGATGGTCGATTTACCCGCGCCGGACGAACCGACGAGCGCGATGAGCTGACCGGGCTCGGCCCGCAACGACACCTCGTGCAGCACCTCGACACCGCCACGGCTGTCCAGCGTCGCCACGTCTTCCAGCGAAGCGAGCGAGACCTTGTCGGCCGACGGGTAACCGAAGTTCACCGCGTCCAGTTCCACCGCGACGGGGCCGTCGGGCACCGGGGTGGCGTGCGGGGCGTCCTCGATCAGCGGCTTCAGATCGAGCACCTCGAAGACGCGCTCGAAACTCACCAGCGCCGACATGATCTCGAGCCGGGCGCTGGCCAGTGCGGTGAGCGGGGTGTACAGGCGGGTGAGCAGCAGCGAGAGCGCGACCACCGAGCCCGCGTCGAGGCTGCCCTTCAGCGCGTACCAGCCGCCGAGACCGTAGACCAGCGCGAGTGCGAGCGCGGAGACCAGCGTGAGCGAGGTGACGAAGGTGGTCTGCAGCATGGCCGTGCGCACGCCGATGTCACGCACACGGGTGGCGCGCACCGCGAACTCCGACGACTCCTGCTTCGGCCTGCCGAACAGCTTCACCAGGGTGGCGCCCGGCGCGGAGAAGCGCTCGGTCATCTGGGTGCTCATCGCGGCGTTGAGCTGGGCGGCTTCGCGCTGCATGGCGGCGAGTTTGTTGCCCGCGCGCCGGGCCGGGATGACGAAGACGGGCAGCAGTACCAGCGCCAGCAGGGTGATCTGCCAGGAGATGCTGAGCATCACGGCGAGCGTGAGCAGCAGGGTGACGAGGTTGGTGATCACGCCGGAGAGGGTGTCGCTGAACGCGCGCTGCGCGCCGATGACGTCGCTGTTGAGCCGGCTCACCAGCGCGCCGGTGCGGGTTCGGGTGAAGAACGCGACGGGCATCTTCTGCACGTGATCGAACACGGCGGTGCGCAGATCGAGGATCAGACCCTCGCCGATCCGGGCCGAGAGCCACCGGATAGCGATGCCGAGGGCCGCGTCGAGGATGGCCAGGCCCGCGATGGCGAGCGCGAGCAGCGCCACCGTGCGCGGGGCCGCACCGTCGACGATCCCGTTCACGACCCGTCCGGCCAGCACCGGCGTCGCCACGCCGAGCACCGCCGCGAGCACGCTGAGCAGTAGGAACCCGCCGATCCGCCGCCGATGATGCGTAGCGAACCGCACAATCCGCTGCGCCGTCACCATGCTGAACGGGCGCTGCTCCTGCGGCGCGTTCGCCTGCCGGTACATCTGGCTGTATGCCACTGATTCGATACTCACTGCCACTCTCCTCGAGGCTCCCCACCCATTGAACTCCTGCCCACCGACACTAAAACCTCAACAAAGGTTGACCGCAAATACTTTCTGGGCGCCGCGGATTCCGCGCTCAGCGAAATCGGGCTCCCGCATCGCCTCGCCAGGCAAGTCGGCCGGTCGCGTCGACGCGCATAGGCTGGTTTCGTGGACGACGACCGGAGCGCCGAATTGCTGGCCGAGGCCCTGCGCATGCGGATCGACTGCCAAGTCGACGCGTCGGTCCGCAGGCGCGTCGAGTACTCCGCCGACGCCTCCAACTACCGCGTCCGACCCGCCATGGTGGTGTTTCCCCGCGCCGAGGACGACGTCGCCGCCGCGATGACCTTCGCGCGCGAGAACGGGCTGCCGGTCACCGCTCGCGGCGGCGGAACCTCGGTCGCGGGCAATGCCATCGGGCCTGGCATCGTGCTGGACTTCAGCAGGCACATGACGGCGGTGCGCGCGGTCGATGTCGAGGCGCGAACGGCGACAGTGCAGCCAGGGGTCGTGCTGTCGGAGCTGCAACGAAGGCTCCGCCCCGACGGGCTGCGGTTCGGGCCGGATCCGTCGACGCAGGATCGCTGCACGCTGGGCGGGATGATCGGCAACAACGCGTGTGGACCGCATGCGCTGGCCTGGGGGCGCACCGCCGATACCGTGCGTGAGCTGCGCATTCTCGACGGCGCGGGGGAGCGGCGAACGCTCGGTGCCGACCTGACCGCGGTGCCCGGCCTGGCGAAGTTCACCACGGCCAATCTGGCTGTCCTGCGCACCGAACTCGGGCGCTTCGATCGACAGGCGTCCGGCTACGGTCTGGAACACCTGCTGCCGGAACGTGGTTTGTCCGCTGCGAAGGCGTTCGTCGGTTCCGAAGGAACCTGTGGACTACTCCTGGAAGCGGATATCGCGCTCACGCCGGTTCCCGCCGCGACGGTGCTCACCGTGCTCGGCTACCCCGATATCGCCTCGGCCGCAGACGATATCGCGGCGGTGGTGGGCTGCGCGCCGATCGCGGTGGAGGGCATCGATGCCGGCCTGGTCGACGTCGTCCGGGCACATCGGGGAACGGTGCCCGAGTTGCCGCGTGGGCGCGGCTGGCTGTTCGTCGAAACCGCGGGAGCGACCCCGGCCGAGGCGCTGTCGGTGGCCCAACGACTGTGCGCGGCCAGCGCTGCCGATGACCACCGGATCGTCACCGATCCGAGTGCGACAGCGGCACTCTGGCGTATCCGCGCCGATGGTGCCGGTCTGGCCGGTCGAACTCCCGATGGGAAGCCGGCGTGGCCCGGTTGGGAGGATGCCGCTGTCCCCCCGGAGAATCTCGGGTCCTACCTCCGCGAATTCGCTACGCTCACCGCGGAATACGACGTGAGCGGCCTGTTGTACGGCCACCTCGGCGACGGCTGCATCCACGTCCGCCTCGACTTCCCGATCACCGACGCACCCCGGCGATTTCGCACCTTCCTGTTCGATGCCGCCGAACTCGTTGTGCGCCACGGCGGCTCGCTCTCGGGCGAACACGGCGACGGCCGTGCCAGATCCGAACTACTCGAAGTCATGTACTCACCGGCCGCCCGTGCGGCTTTCGTCGGCTTCAAAACTCTGTTCGATCCCGACAACATCCTGAACCCCGGCGTCCTCGTCGCCCCGAACCCCGTCGACGCCGACCTGCGCGTAGCCGGTCTCGCACCCGTCCCGTCGCGAGGTTTCGCCTTGTCCGCAGACGCCGGCGATTTATCCACAGCTGTGCACAGATGTGTAGGAATCGGTAAGTGCCGTGCGGACACTCACTTGACCGGCGGCTTCATGTGCCCCTCGTACCTGGCCACCGCCGACGAGAAGGACACCACGCGAGCCCGCGCGCGAGTCCTCCAGGAGGTCGTCCGCGGCGAACTCGACTGGCGCGCACCAGCAGTCGAGCAATCCCTTGACCTCTGCCTGTCCTGCAAAGCCTGCGCCTCCGACTGCCCCGCGGGCGTCGACATGGCCACCTACAAATCCGAGGCGCTCTACCGCCGCTACCAGGGCCGCCTCCGCCCACTGGATCACTATGTCCTCGGCCAACTCCCACGCTGGCTGGCGATCGCCCGGCACTTCCCCCGCCTGGCCAACGCCTTGGCCGCCCGCCCCCGCCTCCGTCGAACCGGCATGCGTCTGGCCGGAATCGACCCGAGGCGCGTGGCACCGCGGCTCGCCCCCGAACCGCTGCGCCGGATCTGGACCGATGAGAAAGCGAAAGTGCGGGGCCGCGACGGCGACCACGTGTCCGCCGAGCGCACACCGGCATCGGCCAGCGATCTGCCCGCAGGCGAAGTGATGCTGTGGATCGACACCTTCACCGAGACGTTCGACCCCGAGAACGCGCTGGCCGCCAGACAACTCATCGAACAGCTCGGCTACCGCGTCACCCTCCCGAAGGCTCGCGTCTGCTGCGGCCTCACCTGGATCAGCACCGGCCAACTCGACGGCGCCCGCAACCGCCTGCGCGCCACCCTCGACGCCCTGGCCGAACACGCGGCGGCAGGCGGCCCGATCATCGGCCTCGAACCCTCTTGCACCGCCACCCTCCGCGCCGACCTCCCCGAACTACTGCCCGGCGACCCACGGGCACACCGGGTCGCCGCCTCGATCCGCACCCTCGCCGAGTTCCTGCTCGAGCACCCCGCCTGGCAGCCACCCCGTCGACCGCACGACACCGTCGTGGTCCAGCCGCACTGTCACCAGCACGCCGTAGGTGGCTTCGATGCCGAACGCCGGATCCTCGCCGCGATGGGCGTCACGGTCGAGGAACTGGCAGGCTGCTGCGGCCTGGCAGGCAACTTCGGCATGCAACGCGGCCACTACGACGTCTCGGTCGCAGTAGCGGAAAACGCCCTGCTCCCCGCGCTGAGAAGCGCCCCACCGAACGCCGTGTTCCTGGCCGACGGGTTCTCCTGCCGCACCCAAGCCGACCAGCTGGCCGGCGTCCGTGGCCGACATCTGGCCAGGTACCTGCTCGACAGTTCGACCGGACCGCCCATCGGTTGACGCCGGTCACAGGCGCACAATGGTCGGATGCGTGACCAGACCCTGGCTCAGGACCTGGCCGGTCTGTCCAGAACTGTCCGGTCGAGCAGGCCCTTCGACGTCGGCATCACCGTGTCGCCCCTGCGTCGGGGTGGCGGCGACCCCTGCCACCACGTCACCCCCGACGGTGCCCACTGGCACGCCTCGCGACTGCCCACCGGCGTGGTCACCTACCGCCTGACCCAGGACGGCCGCGACGGCGCCACCGCGCGCGCCTGGGGCCCCGGTGCCGAGGAATTCCTGGCCGGCCTCGAGACCATGCTCTGCCTCGAGGAGAACCTCGACGACTTCGCCCCCGAACATCCCAAGCTCAAAGAAGCCCACCGCACGGTCCCTGGCCTGCGCATGCTGAAAACCGGCCGGGTGATGGAGTCGCTGATCCCGGCCGTCCTCGAACAGAAGGTGCACACCAAGTCGTCGTTCGCGGCCTGGCGCACCCTGGTCCGCGAGTTCGGCACGAAGGCTCCCGGTCCGGCACCGACCGGCCTGATGGTGGCGCCGGACGCCGAGACCTGGCGGCTCATCCCGTCGTGGAAATACCACCGAGCCAATGTCGGCCCGCAGCGCGCACAGACCATCGTGCGCGCGGCCAGGGTCGCCGATTCGATCGAACGCACGGCAACGCTCGACCCGGCCGAGGCGGCGCGACGTCTGCGCAGCCTGCCGGGTATCGGCGTATGGACGGTGGCCGAGACCGCGCAACGCGCCTTCGGTGACGCCGACGCGCTCTCGGTCGGCGACTACCACCTCGCCGCCGTGGTCGGCTGGAGCCTGCTCGGCCACCCGATCGACGACGACGCGATGATCGAATACCTGCGACCGCTACAACCCCACCGCTACCGGGCGGTGCGGCTGCTCGGGCTGAGCGGACAGGCGCGCAAACCGAAGTTCGGCCCGCGCGATCCGATCACCGACCATCGCCACCACTGAGGCGTGCCACCACTAACGCGTCGCGCGCGCATCCAAGACGCAGCGGCCCGCTTCGACGAGGGTGTTACGCGCCCGTCTGCGCACCCGACACTCCTCGACCGTGCAGTCGAGGTGCAATTGCATTGCGGCATGAGCTTGTTCGGGCTCCATCGGGCCCGGATCGGTAGAGCAACTCAGCAGTGCTGTGGCGACGCGCATGTTCACTTCGCTCAATTGCATGGAACCAGCACAGCACGCAAACCCCCCGCTAACGGTGAGTACACGCCCGTTCGGCGAGATTTACCGCGAATTCCCAGCACAACATCCAAGCGGGAGTGCAGGATTCCCCACAGTGGACGAAATCCACCCTCGCAGTGGGGCTCGGCGCGGGGTGGCGGGTGTGCGACACAGAAGGAGTGGGGCTGTGGCAGCGAACGCATCTAACGGAACAGAAGGGCAGACAGGTGTCTCCTCGACCCTGCCGCGCCGCCAACTCGGGCGCTATCTGCGCGATTGGCGCACCCAGGCCGGGCTCACCATCGCCGAGGCGGCCCGGCTGATGGAGTGGGGCGCCAGCACCCTGCAGCGCCTGGAAAAGGGTCAGGCCGATCGCATCCGGACCATCGACATCCACGAACTGTGCCGGATCTACGGGATTCCCGACGATCTCGCCGAGGGCTTCACCGGTCTCGCGCAGCAGGCCGCTGTGAAGAGTTGGTGGCACGCCTACGGCGATCTGATACCCGAAAATTTCGATATCTATGTGGGTTTGGAGGCTTCGGCGCACCGGCTGCGCGCCTATCAGTCCGAGCTGGTTCCCGGCCTGTTGCAGACCGCGGAATACGCACGGGCACTGAATCATCTGGGCTTTCCCCAGGATTCGGTCGACGAGCTCGATCGCCGCGTCGCGCTGCGGCTGCAACGCCAGGCGCTGATCAACCGCAAGCATTCGCCCGCCGAGATCGACGTGGTGCTGCACGAATCGGTATTGCGCACGATCGTCGGTGATGCAAAGGTGATGGCTGCGCAGTTGCGACATCTCGCCGACGCGAGTACGCGAAGTAATGTGGCAGTGCGCATCCTGCCGTTTGCCGCCGG
The DNA here is from genome assembly GCF_054031145.1 of Nocardia sp. FBN12. Classification (NCBI taxonomy): domain Bacteria; kingdom Bacillati; phylum Actinomycetota; class Actinomycetes; order Mycobacteriales; family Nocardiaceae; genus Nocardia; species Nocardia sp. FBN12. The sequence continues at coordinate 5,929,989 of NZ_CM132926.1, read as the reverse complement.
TGTTCCGCTCGGAGTCTCTACCGGACCTTTCACGGTTCTCGAGTTCGGCACCGACAGTAAGGGGCAACCGGTCGAACCACCGGTGGTGTACGCCGAAGGCTTTACCGGCGACCTCTACCTGGAACGACGCGCGGATGTTCGAAGGTACGACCTGGCTCACGAATGCCTCCAGCGTCATGCGCTGGATATCCAACCGAGTAGATACCTGCTGCGGCAGGTCGCGAAGGAGTATGTGGCATGAGTTTCGATCTCGTCGACGCACACTGGTTCAAGAGCACCCGCAGTGGTGCGGGCAAGGATTGCGTCGAAGTTGCCTTCCTGTTCGGTGGGCAGGTCGGCGTGCGTGACAGCAAGAACCCCGCGGGCCCGGCGCTGGTCTTCGACGGCGCCAGCTGGGATGCCTTCACCCGCGGCATCGACACCGGCGTGTTCGCGTGAACACCAAGCGCGACATCGACACCACCGGCGCTACCTGGCTGCGCGCGGGTACCGAGGACGGCAGCGTGGAGGTCGCCATGCTGGCGCAGGGGTACGTCGCCCTGCGCGACAGCAAGAATCCCGACGGTCCGGTGCTGATCTTCACCCCGAGTGAATGGACCGCGTTCACCGCGGGTGTGCACGACGGCGAGTTCGATCGTCCTTGATCACGCTAGATCACAGAACGATAGATATTCGGCATAGGCCGAGGTTTGGTGCGGGCAGGGTCGGGTAGCCCAGGTATATGGACCGAGGGTTGAAGAAGATGCCACCCCGGTACCGGAGGCTAGCGCCTGAGGATGGGGTGGAGCGCCTGATCGTGATACTGCTGTTCGCGGTATCGGCGATCGGAATCTACGTACTCACCGGCTCATTCCTGTCGGCGCTGTTCATCGGATTACTGGTCGGATTAGTCGCTGTGGGGACTGTCGCTGTCTTGTAGGCGGCGGACGCTGCGGGGTTTCGTACCCCGCAGCGTCAACAGTTCCTATCGCCTGAACAATTTATTGCCGAGCCAGACAATCGGGTCGTATTTGCGATCCACGACCCGTTCCTTCAGCGGAATCAGCGCGTTGTCAGTGATCTTGATGTGCTCGGGGCACACGTCGGTGCAGCACTTGGTGATATTGCAATAGCTCAAACCTGCTTCCTCCTGGGCCATTTCGCGTCGATCGCGCGTGTCCAGGGGATGCATCTCCAACTCCGCGATGCGCATCAGGTAGCGCGGGCCCGCGAAGGAGGGCTTGTTCTCCTCGTGATCACGCACCACATGGCAGGTGTCCTGGCACAGGAAGCACTCGATGCACTTGCGGAACTCCTGCGAGCGTTCCACGTCGATCTGCTTCATCCGGTAGTCGCCCGGCGCGAGACCGGCCGGTGGTGTGAACGACGGTATCTCCCTTGCCTTCTCGTAGTTGAACGAGACGTCGGTGACGAGATCCTTGATGATCGGGAACGTGCGCATCGGGGTGACGGTGATGACCTCGTCCGCCGTGAACGTCGACATCCGCGTCATACACAGCAACCGCGGGCGCCCGTTCACCTCCGCCGAGCACGAACCACACTTGCCCGCTTTGCAATTCCAGCGCACCGCGAGGTCGGGGGTTTGGGTGGCCTGCAGGCGATGGATGATGTCGAGCACCACCTCGCCCTCGTTCACCGCCACCGTGTAGTCCTCGAGACTGCCGCCGTCGATGTCGCCGCGCCAGACCCGGAACCGGGCGTCGTATCCCATGGTTACGCCTTTCCCTCGGCTGCCGGGTGCGCAGCCAATTCTTGCTCGGTGTAGTACTTTTCGAGCTCGCCGAATTCGAACAGGGCGAGTAGGTCTTCGCGCATCGGTGTCTGATCGGCGGGGGTCACGGTGACGTCCGGGATCTGCGCGCGCGATCCGGCGACGGCCGCGCAGACCAGCAACTTGTTGCGCCAGTCCGGATTCATGCCGGGGTGATCGTCGCGGGTGTGGCCGCCGCGGCTCTCGGTCCGCAAAAGCGCTGCCTGGGCGACACATTCGCTGACCAGCAGCATGTTGGCCAGGTCGAGGGCCAGGTGCCAGCCGGGGTTGAAGGGCCGCTTGCCCGCTACCGTCACGTTGGCATAGCGGGCGCGCAATTCGTTCAGCTTGTCGATCGCCGCGCGCACCTCGTGCTCCTTGCGGATGATGCCGACCAGGTCGTTCATCGTCTGCTGGAGTTCGGAGTGCAGGGTGTAGGGGTTCTCGCCCGCACCGTCTACGGCCGAATCGAATGGCGCCAGTGCGGTTTTCACCGCGTCGTCGATATCGGCCTCGGCGGGTGTCGGCTTGTCGGTGAGCTGCTGGACGTACGCCGAAGCGCCGAGCCCGGCCCTGCGGCCGAATACCAGCAGGTCCGACAGCGAGTTGCCGCCGAGCCGGTTCGAACCGTGCATACCGCCGGAACACTCACCGGCGGCGAACAATCCGGGCACCACCGCCGCGCCGGTATCGGGATTCACCTCGATCCCGCCCATCACGTAGTGGCAGGTGGGCCCTACTTCCATCGGCTCGGCCGTGATGTCGACGTCGGCCAGTTCCTTGAACTGATGGTGCATCGACGGCAGCCTGCGCACGATCTCCTCGGCGGGCATGCGCGAGGCGATGTCGAGGAATACGCCGCCGTGCTCGGTGCCGCGGCCCGCCTTCACCTCCTCGTTGATCGCCCGTGCGACCTCGTCGCGGGGGAGTAGGTCGGGGGTGCGGCGCGCGGAATCGTTGTCGCGCAGCCACTGATCGGCTTCTTCCTCGGTCTCGGCGTATTGGCCCTTGAACACCGGCGGGATGTAGTCGAACATGAACCGCTTACCCTCGGAGTTCTTCAGCACACCACCGTCGCCGCGCACACCCTCGGTGACGAGAATGCCCTTCACACTCGGCGGCCAGACCATGCCGGTGGGGTGGAACTGCAGGAACTCCATATTGATCAGCGTCGCGCCGGAGCGAATCGCCAGCGCGTGGCCGTCGCCCGTGTACTCCCACGAGTTCGATGTCACCTTGTAGGACTTGCCGATTCCGCCGGTGGCCAACACCACGGCGGGCGCCTTGAACAGGATGAAGCCACCGGATTCGCGCCAGTACCCGAACGCGCCCGCGATCGCGCCCGCCTCGGTGAGCAATTCGGTGATCGTGCACTCGGCGAAGACCTTGATCCTGGCCTCGTAATCGCCGGTCTCCGCGTAGTCCTCCTGCTGCAGCGAGACGATCTTCTGCTGCATCGTGCGGATCAGTTCCAGGCCGGTCCGGTCGCCGACGTGGGCGAGGCGGGGATAGGTGTGGCCGCCGAAGTTGCGCTGGCTGATCCGGCCGTCGGCCGTCCGATCGAACAGCGCCCCATAGGTTTCCAGCTCCCACACCCGATCGGCCGCCTCCTGGGCATGCAGTTCGGCCATGCGCCAGTTGTTGAGGAACTTGCCGCCGCGCATCGTGTCTCTGAAGTGCGTCTGCCAGTTGTCCTTGTCGTTGGCATTGCCCATCGACGCCGCGCAGCCGCCCTCGGCCATCACGGTATGCGCCTTGCCGAACAACGACTTACACACCACCGCCACCGAAAGCCCTTGTTCGCGTGCCTCGATCACGGCTCGCAGACCCGCGCCGCCCGCCCCGATCACCACGACGTCGTAGTCGTGCCGTTCCACGTCTGGCATTGAAATTCAAGCTCCTCGCGTTGTCGCGGATCAGTTGACGAACCGCAGGTCCGAAATGGTGTCGCTCGCAACCAACATCACGTAGAAGTCGGTGAGCACGAGGGTGCCGAGCGTGGTCCAGGCCAGCGCCATGTGGCGGGTGTTGAGCTTGGAGATCTGGGTCCAGTACCAGTACCGCACCGGGTGGGCGGAGAAGTTCTTGAGCCGTCCGCCCGCGATGTGCCTGCACGAGTGACACGACAGGGTGTAGGCCCACAGCAGGATCACGTTGACCAGCAGCACTATGTTGCCGAGGCCGAAACCGAAACCACCACTGCTGCCGTGGAACGCGGTGATCGCGTCGTAGGTATTGACCAGCGACACCACCAGCGCCACGTAGAAGAAGTAGCGGTGCGCGTTCTGGATGATCAACGGCAGCCGCGACTCACCGGTGTAGCGCGCGTGTGGCTCGGCTACCGCGCAGGCGGGCGGGGAGAACCACACCGAGCGGTAGTAGGCCTTGCGGTAGTAGTAGCAGGTCAGCCGGAAGCCGAGCAGGAACGGCAGCACCACGAACCCCAGCGGGATCCAGATCGGCAGCTCGGGGAACGGGGTACCGAAGTGCGCCGACCCCGGCGCGCACGAGTCGCTCAGACACGGCGAATAGAACGGGGTCAGATAGTGGAACTCGGGTACCCAATAGGCCGTCCGCACAAAGGATCTGATCGTCGCGTAGATGATGAACGCGGCGAGCCCGAGCGCGGTGAACAGTGGTGGTAGCCACCAGCGGTCGGTGCGGAGGGTGCGTGCGGAAATACGGGCACGCGTTCTGCTGAAGACGCCGGTCCCCGCCGAGTGCGATGCGGGGGAGGCGGTCGGTGCGGCACTCACGGTGGATGCCTCGCTGATCTTCGGGTCTGCGGCAGTGATCATTCCCCACCGCGATGGATTGTGATGTGGAGCACCATACGCCTGTGTTCACGCCGCTCGTCGTGGGTCTCACGCACTCGGTTGCCGCACACGTCGGTGATCTCGATCACAGCCGTGACGGCCGTGACGGGCTGTCATACCTGTGCAACAAACCTGTGGTGCCCTGTGACAGGTATTCCCCCGCCGGGGAGAGGAGCGTGACGCGCAATGAGAAGAGCCGCGATCGTGGCACCCGTCCGCACGCCCAGTGGCGTCGAGGGTGGTGCGCTGTCGGGTATGCCCGCCGAATGGCTCGCGACCACGGTGTTGTCGGCCGTGATCGAACGCTCGGGGATCGACCCGCTACGCATCGCCGATGTGGCCATGGCCTGCATCGACGGTGGCCTCTCCGATGTCCCCGCGGTGGGTTCGCTCGCCGCCCGCGGCGCCGGATTACCTTTCGCGGTGCCAGGTTTCGTCACTGACAAACACGGTGGCAGCGGCCTGCAGGCGGTGATCACCGCGGCGATGATGGTGCAGACCGGTGCCGCCGACGTGGTGGTCGCGGGCGGAGTGGAATGCGCGTCGACACAGTCCGGGCTGCTCGGTGGGACCGCTGGGCTGCACAATGCCGAGCGGCTCGCGCACTACTACGGGATCGACCGCAATGCCGCCGACGAGTTCGCGGTCGCCAGTCATCGCAAGGCGGCCCGCGCTTGGCGGCAGGGTGCGTTCGCGGCCGAGGTGGTCGGGGTGGCCGCCGGGTACGGCGATCACCAGATCACCCGCGACGAAGGTGTTCGCGATGATCTCTCGACGCACACGCTGGCCGGCTTGCGCCCGCTGCTCGCCGACGGAGTGGTGACGGCCGGGAACATGAGTTCGCATCGGCTCGGGGCGTCCGCGTGCCTGGTCGTGGCCGAGGATCGCCTCGGTGAGCTGGGATTGACCCCGATGGCTTTCCTCGCGGGGTGGGCCGCCGCGGGATGTGACAACGAGGGCCCCGGTCTCGGTGCGGCGCCCGCGGTGTCGAAACTGCTCGGCCGTACCGGGTGTTCGCTGGATGAGATCGACTTGCTCGAGATCAACGAGGGTTACGCGGTGGAGGTGCTCGCCTTGGCCACCGAATGGGAACTCGACCCCTTGGACCGCCTGAACGTGAACGGCTCGGATATCGCGCTCGGCCATCCGGTCGGTGCCACCGGCCTGCGCATCATGACGACGATGCTGCACGAACTCGGCCGCACCGGCGGCCGCTACGGACTCGAGGCCATCGCGCTCGGCCACGATCACGGGATCGCGGCGTTGTTCGAATCCGCCGAGGTCGACGAGCCCGCTGAAGTCCCGCGTGGCGCCCGCTTTCACGGCTCCCGAACACGCAGACTTGGCCGACATCGGGCGGGGTGACCCCGATGCGGCGCAGGAGGGTCGGCGCGACGACCCTGGTAGCAGGGCCGTCGCGCCGGTGATCAGGCTTTACTTCGTGCGCGGCCGGGAGTGGAACCCCAACCCTTCGTCCTGCGCGCCCATCCATGCCGCTTCGTCCGACTTGCTGTCGGGGACGTAGATCGGCTCGGACCTGCGCGGAACGGCCAGTTCCGGCGGCGGCTCGTGCTCGAAATCCTCGGCGTCGATGACGAGCCGCTCCAGGTCGTTCTCCAGGCGGCGGATGGTGGCCGCGTCGCCGTAGTTGGAGCGCAGTGCGCCGATCGATTGCCGGAGTTGGCCGACCGCGTAGCGCAGTTCCGCGATATCGCTGCGTGTCATCGTTACCTCCTGGGTATATGGCGGGCATACCGACTCGCCGGATCACGGGTACGCCCGAAGAGTCCCGGGCCGCACTGCACCGAGCCGTGTGACTCACCACACAACGTGATCTCCACCACAATAACGGATCTTTTCGGTTTACGCCCGGAGTTGTGGGGGATCACTGCGATTGCCATCGGGTAACTGTTCGACTCACCCCGCGACGGCGTAACGGGCCCGAACGCCGGTACTTGCCCGGTCGACCAGCTCGGTGAGCGAGTGCGCCACTTCCTCCGCGCGCTCGAGGACCACGCTGTGACCCGCGCCCTCGATCCGCACCAACTCGGCGCCCGCCAGCTGCGAGGCGAGTACCACCGAGTGCGCGAACGGCATCATGAGATCGGCCGAACCCGCCAGGACCAGGGCGGGCAGATCGCCGAAGTGGGGCAGCGTGAGCGCCTCGTCGAAGTCGAGCAGCGAGCTCAGGAAGCCGGACATGGTGAGCAGCGCGGTCTCGTTCAGCACCGCGGTGGCGATGGCCGCCACCCGTGGATTCACCCGCCGGGTGCCCGTGCTCGCCTCGCGGATCAGCGGCCCGAAGATCCAGCGCGAGAGACGCTTCGACGCCTGCATCACCCGGGGCGCGTGCACGACGGCGTGTTGCAGCGAGGCCACCGCGTGCCGGTTGAGCAGCCTGCCGAGACCGACCTCGGTGATACCGCCGGCGGCGCCGGCGATCAGGCCGATCCCCGCGACCCGCTGACCGATGGCCGCCGGGTAGAGGCGGGCGTAGGCCAGCACCACCATCGCGCCCATCGAATGACCGACCAGCACCACCGGTCCGGTCGGCGCGACCGCGCGCAGCACCGCGTCGAGATCGGTGGCGAGCTGGTCGATCGTGTAGGTGCCGTGGTGCGCGTGCCCGGATTCGCCGTGGCCGCGGTGGTCGTAGAAGACCATCCGGGTGCCTGCGTCCCAGTCCCGCAGGAGGTGTTCGCGCAGGAAGGACCAATATTCGGTGTGCAGGCAGTGGCCGTGGACGAAGACGACGGTCAGCGCCGCGTCGGTGGCGCCGAAGCTGCGGACCGCGATCGGTACACCGTCGTCGGCGACGACTGTGCAGCGGCGACCGTCGCTGTCGGTGATAGGGAAGGTCTTCGACATAGCGGCCTCCTCCGGTCCGGCGGGACGCATCTGAACGACGCGTCCCTGCTGGGCTTTTCGGAGAAGGTTTCCAGCGCGTTAACTGCTCAACCCTCGCGTTATCCACCCGATGCGCAACTGATCCCGGGCAGGCTCACACCGTTACTCACCACAATCTTCGAATATCTAGCGAATTGAATAGAACTATGTAGATATTGGTCGAGTGGGCTCTTCAGGTTTTTCTTTCGCTCTCTAGTGGATGTCATAGAAACCAGAAGAAACTCATACGCTCCGGAGATAGCGGCCGAAGTGGGGAACGGTGAAGCCGATCGTGCCGCGTTCGGCCGAGTAGATGAGCCCCTTCTTGATCAGCCCGTCGCGCGCGGGTGACACCGACGCGGGCTTTCGGCCGAGCTCGGCAGCCACCGCCGCCGTCGCGACCGGAGCATCGTCACCGGCCAAGTCGGCCATGGCGCGCATGTACTCGCGTTCGGCGGGGGTGGCGCGTTCATAGCGGGAGCCGAAGAATCCGACCGCGAGTTCCTCTTCCGCCGCGGGTGCGGCCACGGCCACATCTTCGGCGGTGATCGGGCTGTCGGGCGCCTGATCCCAGGCCGCTTTGCCATAGGCCTGCACGAAATACGGGTAGCCGTCGGCTCTTTGGTAGAGCGAGTCGAGCGCGGTCTCGGTGAACTTCACGTCCTCGCGTTCGGCGGGCGCGATGAGGGCGAGGTCGGCCGACTCGCGGTCGAGGCGATCGATGCGGTGATAGCTGAACAGTCGCTCGGAGTAGCTTTTCGAGGCCGAAAGGACTGCGGGGAGGTGAGGTAGGCCCGCCCCGACGACGATCAGCGGCGCGCCGTCCTGGCTCAGCTCGTGGCAGGCCCCGCAGATCGCGGACACGTCAGCGGGCCCGAGGTCTTGCATTTCGTCGATGAAGACGGCTATGCCGACACCGATGTCGGAGGCGAGGGCCGCGGCCTCTTTGAACAGTTCGATCAGGTCGATCTCGATATCGCCGGAATCGGCACGGCCGGTCACCGCCGGTACGTCGATGCCGGGCTGCCAGCGTTCGCGCATTCCCTTGTCCGCGGTGGCGCGCAGGGCGAAGGCCTTGAGAATGCCGAGGAAATCGTCGACCTGCTCGGCATTGCGCGCGTTCATCGCGATCCCGCGCACCGCCATGTGCAGTGCCGAGGACAGCGGTCTGCGCAGATCCTGGTCGGGTCGCGCCTCGATCTTGCCGGTGCCCCAGCCGCGTGAGATGGCGGCCGAGCGAAGCTGGTTGAGCAGCACGGTCTTTCCGACGCCACGCAGGCCGGTGAGCATCACGCTGCGTTCCGGGCGGCCGCGGGCGATGCGCTCGAGCACGATGTCGAACGCCGCGAGTTGTTTGCCACGACCGGCCAATTCGGGCGGACGCTGGCCGGCGCCGGGTGCATACGGATTGCGCACGGGGTCCATGCCGGATAACCGTAGCGCGTGTGCACGGGAGAATCTCGGTAACTCTGCGCTGCGTCCTAGATACTGCTAGCGAACACGAGAGGTGTCCGTGAATCCGAGAAGGAGGGTGATGTCCGAGCAACCGAGGTCCACCGCCGAAATGGTCGCCGCGTGGCCGCTGCCGCCGGGGGCGTATCTGGCCGACTCGGTCCGGCGCGGACTGCTGGCGACGCTCGAGGCGACGTTCGAGCAGGGCTATGGCGACCTGCCCCCTGAGGCGCTCGCCGACCTGGCGCTCGGACCACTGTTGATCATGCTTGGCAGGCTGGAGGTCGACCTGGCCGACGCCCGGACGCGCATCGACGAACTCGAGCGCGCGCTGCGCGATCGGTAACGCATCGCGCGACAGTGACGATGAATTCGTTACTCGCGCCGACACGCCGGTGCCGTGGCTTCTGTTCTGGGCTTTTCCCGTTGGCGGAAAACAACTTGCGTGCTTCGCTGGACAGCGCTCATCACAGGCCGTAATCTTCTCGTGACTTAGTGGAGTCTGTCGGTTCGTCAGAGAAGCGGCGCCACTGGGTCACCGCCGAATAGTCGTTGTCGCCAAGCGATTCGCGACGAATCGGCGGGAGAGTAGCAAGATCGGAGACTCGTCTCGGTGGGTAAACACAGCTTGCAGCGGGATTCTCGACTGCCGAATTCCGTCAAGGGTGCCCTTGTCCTGGGCGCGGTGGCCGCTACAACCGGTGCGATGCCCGCGCTGTCGCAGGCCGCCACGATCAACATTCCCGGTCTCGGTAACTTCGATCTGCCGCCAGAGCTCGAGCAGCCGGCGCAGCAGATGGAGAAGCAGCTGCAGGCGATGGTCGCCCCTCAGGGCCAGGCCGCACCGCAGCTCCCGAGCGTGAACATCGAAAACCCGTTCCAGCAGCAGCAGACTGCGGGCAACGTCGCTCTCGACGCCGCTCGTGGCAAGGTCGGCGCCCAGTACAACTGGGGTGCCGCGGGCCCGCAGAGCTTCGACTGCTCCGGCCTCGTGCAGTGGGCATACCGCCAGGCCGGTGTCGAACTGCCGCGCACCAGCTTCGAGCAGTCGCACGTCGGCGCTCCGGTCTCGTTCGACAACCTGCAGGCCGGTGACATCGTCATCACCAACGGTGGCGGCCACGTCGGTATCTACGCGGGCAACGGCCAGCTCCTCAATGCCGTGCAGTCGGGCACCCCGGTGTCCTACACCCACCTCTCCGCCGACGACGTCGTCACGGCTCGCCGTATCGTCTAGGGGTGGCCCCCGCGCAGCAGCGCTCCGAAACCCAGGCCCGGGTAGACGCCTGGACCTGGGCAGTGCGCCTGTTCAAAACACGCTCGGCCGCGGCAGAAGCCTGTCGCGCCGGGCATGTGCGCGTTAATGGGGTGACCGCGAAACCGGCGCTGACCGTTCGCCCCGGTGACGAGATCAGGGTCCGGCATGCGGGTATCGAGCGCATCGTGGTGGTCGAACGGATCATCCACAAGCGGGTCGGCCCACCGGTCGCCGCCCAGTGTCTGATCGACCGCAGCCCACCACCGCCGCCGAAGGAAGTTCTAGCGACGCTGCCGCAACGGGAGCGTGGCGCCGGTCGGCCCACAAAACGTGAACGGCGTGAGACGGATCGGCTGATGGGCCGCACCGACTGAGCCCACCGTAGACCGACGCCAGCGCCCGCTGTCGGGCCGATAGCCGGAAGGTCGCCGGATGTTGTCATGCGTTAGCGCGAGCGGAGTCTGCAGTCGAGTGGCTCGACCTGGTCCGGTGGTCGGGGTGTGGGGGATCGCCTACGGTGACAGGTATGGGTGAGCGCACGACTATGTTATCGACTGTTCTCGCCTGCTGTGTCGCTGTTGCCGCGACGGGCCCGCGGCTGCTCTGGCCGCGCGGGGCGAACAAGATTTTCCTCGACGGGCTCGAGTCCGCTGCTGTTCCGCCCGCGCACAACACGGTCGGGCTGACCGCGCTCGTGCAGGCGGATCTGTGCGCGCCGACCGCGATCGTCGCCGAGGGCGTGCGCACGCTGCGGTCAACGCAGCTGACCATGTCGAGCTTCCTGATCCGCCACCCCGACGCCACCTTCCTCGTCGACCCGGCGATCTGCGCGGGCGTGCACGAGCGGGTGCTGCCCGAACTGCCGTTCCTGGTATCGCAGCTGGTGGCTCCCGACGATCCGGTGCACCCGCTGACCGAGGTGCTGGCCGCCCACGACCTCACCGGCAACGACATCGACTTCGTGCTGCCGACCCATCTGCACTGGGATCACGTCTCCGGCCTGTACGAGCTGCCCGGCTTGGTTCCGATCCGGGTGCCCGCCGTCGAATACCACTGGGCGATGGGCGGTTCGCACGTCCCGCTCGGCGTCGCCCGCGGTCCCCTGCGCGGACGTGCCTTCGACCTCTACGAACTCGACGGCCCGCCGGTTCTCACCTTCGACCGCAGTCACGATCTCTTCGGCGACGGCTCCGTGCTGATCGTCGACCTGGCCGGTCATACGCCCGGCAGTGTCGGCGTTCTCCTCGCGGTCGACGACGGCTCCCGGGTGCTGCTCGCCGGCGACGCGGTCTGGAGCACCCTGCAAATCGACCTCCTACGCGAAAAGGCCCCGATCCCCGGCGAATTCGTCGACGCCGACCGCGACAAGGCCTTCGAGACGATCCACCGCCTGCATGCCCTGCCCGCCGAGATCGAAGTGATCCCCGGCCACGACCGCGCCGCCGTCGTGGCCAGGGCGCACTGAACCGGCGTACGGCATCCTCGAGCTCCGCCGTGGCTCCGATCGCGTCGACCCGCTAGGCGGCGAGCCCCGCGGAAACGCTGGAATACTGTGGACGCCAACCTAATTCATCGTGCGCGAGCTGACTCGAGATCCGTATCGAGGTGTCCGACATGAGCGCACCGATATAGGGAACGGCCAGTCGAATCATCCACGCCGGCAAGCGAATCGGACGCGGCGTGTGCTGGCTGCGCGCCACCTCGGTGAAGAACTCCCGCCAGGTGATCGGGTTGTCGTCGGCGATGTTGTAGGCGCGGCCGGGTATGCCGCGTTCCAGCGCGGCGACGGTCGCGGCGGCCGCGTCATCGACATGGACCCAGGTATTGACGCCACCGGAACCGAGCGGCCCGACCGGACTGTGCTTACGCATCATGTCCGCGAACAGATCGCTGAACGCGCCTGGCCCGTAGAAGAGCCCGTACCGCATCGCGATGGCCTCGACCCCGGGTGCCTCGAACGCCTGGCTCTCGCCGGTGACGCACGCGCGCACCACCTCGTCGGCCACCCCACCGTCGTACACGCCGAACCGATCGCGTTCGGTGATGAGCCGGTCACCGTGATCGTGGTACCCGTAGCCGAGGATCAGCGACTGCGTGACGAATCGCCCTGCACCCACCCGCTCCGCGGCATCGAGCAGGTTGGCCGTGCCGACCGTGCGCAGCAAGCTGGTCGGATCGTCGGCCGGAATCCGGCGCTGCACCTTCGCATTGCGCAGGGCGGTGGCCTGGTGGATCACGGCGTCGGCGCGAGTGCCCTCCACCGCGCGCAGCAGCCCGTCGCGGTCGAGTACATCGGCCGTGATCGGCACGGCACCGAGTTCGCGGACGAGCGGGTGCGCGCTCGGATCGCGGACGAGCGCCGAGACCGCGTGCCCGTTCGCGGTCAACGCGCGGATCAGAGGGCGGCCGATGGCGCCGGTGGCGCCTGCGAGCAGAACCTGCATGATCGTTCCTTCCGGCTGAGTGGGTGTTTCCCTACTTCCTGGACGGGGTGACGCCGGTGTTTGTGACGGCCTGTGATCGGCTTCACCGCACGCGGGAACGACCGTGCCGGTTGGGTGATGTCACGGCGGGTCTGCGGCGTGTCGGTGTGTATCGTGCGGCTCATGCGAGTCGACGGTCGGGATATCCCGGTCACGGGGAAACTCCTGCAACCGCTGATCCGGCGTACCAGTGACATCGTCCGGGTGGTGCTGGCGGCGCTGGGCGTTGCCATCGTGATCGCGGGCTCGCTGATCACCCGACCGGAGTGGCTGGCGCTGGAACGTTCGGTCGCCAATATCGTCGACTTCCTCAGCCAGGACCAGTCGACCATGGTCTATCTGATCTACGGATTGCTCATCCTGGCACTGCCGTTCGCCATCTTCATCGAACTCGTGCTGCGCAGGCAGTGGAAACTGCTGTTCGGGTACGGGGCGGCGGGCCTGCTCGCCGTGCTGGCCCTGTCGATCACCGGCACCGGCATCTCCACCCCGAAATGGCACCTGCCGGTCCCGGACCGGTTCGACACCTTCCTGTCGCAATTCCTCGACGACCCACGCTGGATCGCGATGCTCGCGGCCATGCTCACCGTGTCGAGTCCGTGGTTGCCGACGCGGACACGGCGCTGGATGTGGTTCCTGCTGCTGATGTTCGCACCGATTCACCTGGCGGTGAGCTCGGTGGTGCCCGCGCGGGCGATGCTCGGCCTGGTGGTCGGCTGGCTCGTCGGTGCGGTGATCGTCTGGCTGGTCGGCACGCCCGCGCTCGAGGTGCCGCTCGACGCCGCGGTCCGGGTGCTCGCGGGGCGCGGCTACACGGTGCATGCTTTCCGGGTCGATCGCCCGGCCGGACGCGGACCGCTGCTGCTCGCCACCGAGGTCGACGGGCCCGAAGACGAGATCGTCGTCGAGCTGTACGGCAAGAACCAGCGCAGCTTCGGCGCGATCCGGCAGGTGTGGCGCTGGATCACGTTCCGCTCCAGCGAAACCGCGCCGCTGCACGGATCGATGCACCGGGCGGTGGAACATCGAGCGCTGCTCGGCATCGCGATCGGGGACCTCGGTATGGCCGACAGCCACCAGGTCGCGGTGGCGGGCCTGAGTCGCGGCTGGATGCTGTACGCGCACACCATGCCTCGCGGCACGCCGATCGCCACGCTGTCGGCGCAGGTGCTGCCGGGGGTGTGGCGGTCGCTGCATCGCCTGCACGAGAACCAGATCAGCCTTGGCGATCTGCAACCCGGCTTCGTGCGAGTCAGTCAGGGCGACACGCTGTTCGGTGGTTTCGCGGCCGCTGAATTCGGGACCGCCGAGGCACAGTGCCAGACCGATATCGCCCAGCTGCTGGTGACCACCACCTCGCTCTACGGCAAACACGAGGCAGTCTCGGCCGCGATCGAGGTGCTCGGCGAGGACGTCGTCGCCCACGCGGCCCGGCGGCTGACGAAATCGGCCATGTCGATCGGCATTCGAAAGTCGGTGCCGCAGTGGACGAAAGTGATGGCCACCGCCCGCGAGGAGGTGCGCAGGCAGACCGGCCACGACCGCATCCAGTCCGAGCAGATCACCCGCTTCTCCCGCAACCAGATCATCCAGCTCGTCCTGCTGGTCGCGCTCGTCTATGTGGCCTATCCGTTCATCAGCCAGGTGCCGACGTTCTTCAGTCAGCTGCGCACGATCAACTGGTGGTGGGCGCTGGCCGGCCTCGCGGTCTCGGGGCTCACCTACATCGGTGCCGCCGCCGCGCTCGGCGCCTGCGCGGACGGGCTGATCAGGATGCGCTACCTGGTGGTGGAGCAGCTGGCCAACACCTTCGTGGCGACGACCACCCCCGCCGGTGTCGGCGGGCTGGCGCTGAGCGTGCGGTTCCTGCAGAAGGCGGGCATGTCGACGCTGCGCGCGACGGCCGCGGTGGCGATGCAGCAGTCGATGCAGGTGCTCACCCACCTGGTGCTGCTCGTGGTGTTCAGCGTGGTGGCGGGCACGTCGACCAACCTGGCACACATCGTGCCCGACGCGACCGTGCTGTACCTGATCGCCGGTGTCGGCGTCGGACTGATCGGCGCGTTCATGTTCGTGCCGACGTTGCGGCGCTGGGTGAATCATTCGATCCGCCCGCAGGTCACGGAAGTGCTTGGCGAACTCGTCGACCTCGCCAAGGACCCGAAGCGATTCCTGGTGATCGTCGGCGGCTGCGGCGCGATCACGCTCGGGCAGGCGCTGGCGTTGTGGACGAGTGTCGAAGCCTTCGGTGGCGGAACGGATTTCGTGGCCGTCACCATCGTCACGATGATCGGCGGCACGCTGGCTTCGGCCGCGCCGACACCCGGTGGCGTCGGCGCGGTCGAAGCGGCGCTGATCGGTGGTCTCGCGGCCTTCGGCGTCCCGGCCGAGATCGCGGTCCCCGCGGTACTGCTCTACCGCGTCCTGACCTGCTGGATCCCCGTCGGTTTGGGCTGGCCCGTCATGCGCTGGCTGGACAAGAAGGACATGATCTAGCTCGCGCGCACCGCGATCACGGCGACCGCGCTCGCGGCGAGCCGGGCGGTTCTCACCATTTTCCCCAAGATGTTTAGCTGCCCCGTTGCGTGCGTATTCAATCACGGTGTCGCGCAATGCTGTCTGATCCAGATGCGCGGGCTTCTCGGGGATTTCCGCCGGTCGACCTCGGGCGTGCCTCGGCGTCCGCTGAATTGCCGATTACTTGCCGAAGAGGCTGTTCGGTCGGTTCCAGGCAGTGAACGGCTGTGTGACGTGAACCGGCCCACAGCACCGCTGGTGCGTGCGGGTGTCGGCCCCACCACCTAAACTGTCTGGGACGTAGCCGGTTCATGACCGAGAGGTGTTGTTTCGATGGGATCCCGGACGGTGGTCGCCGACGTCGCCGATGAGTTGGCACGCCGGGTAGCCACCGGCGAGTACCGGCCCGGCGAGCTGATGCCATCGGTACGCCAGGTCGCCGACGAGTTCGGGATGAACCGCGCCACCGCCCAGCTCATCCTGGGCAGACTCGAGTCCTACGGATTCGTCGAGGCCAGGCGGGGCAAGGGCTTCACCATCCGCGATGTCCGGGTCGAGGGCGGCATGGACGTCTACCGGCACCTGTTCCGGTTCTCGATCACCGCGCCCGCTGTCGCCGCCGAGATGTTCACCGACATCGTCGAGGTGGAGCGCGGCATCGTCGGCGAGGCGCTGCTCGCCTACACCGCGGGGGAGAAGGTACTCGACTCGGCCGAGCTCGCCGCCGCCGTCGACGAACTCGAGGCGATGGCCCGCGACGCCGTGCCCGATCACGCGCGCATCATCGCCGCCGAGATCGCACTGGTACGCAAGCTGCTCGGCGTGCTCGAGATGAGTATGCAACGCGCGGTACTGAATTCGATCGCCGATATGGTCGTCGAGGTGCCGGAGGCGGTCGACGCCTACTTCGCCGTCGCGCCCGATCTGCACGTGCTCGTCTGGCGGGCGTTGCTCGCGGTGTGGGACGCCGAATCCGCGCCGAGCGAGGCCCAGCTAGCGCTGTTCGGGGATCTGTTCGCGCTGTACCACGAGAAGGTGATCGCGCGCTTCGGTCAACTCGTCGGCGAGACGCCCATCCACACCGTGCCACTCAGCTCTGCCATCTGAAACTGACCAGCGGCCAGAACCGGCTAGCTGTCTGAGTCGGATTTCTCGGCGCGCGTCGCATGGTGCCACGGCAGATGACGTGGCACCACCGTGTCGATGATCGTGCTGACCCGCGGAGTGTGCGCGGTCGCGAGGCCCGATCCGACCATCACACCCAGCGCGATCGACATCACTGAGAGCAGTGCCGATACCAGCACCTCGAGCCCGCCGCTCGCCACCCCCGAGAGGGAGTGTGTGACCAGGTCGGAGATCCCGGTGAGGCTGATGCCGCCGGGCACCAGCATCCAGAACGCGGGCAGGAACGCCACCTGCGTCGGCGGCGCGTGTTTGCGGCCCTGGATCAGATACGCCGCGTTCACGGCGACGATGCCACCGAAGAACGCGCCCGTCAGCGGGCCGGACACATGCTTGCCGAACAGCTGGGCCGCGAAGGTGATGTAGAGGACCAGCAGCAGCCAGCCCACCGTGTTCTGCGGCGCGCTCGACCGCCATGAATGCCCGTACCCGATCAGCAGCACCCCGAGTATCGGTGCCCACCAACCCAATTGGGCACTACTCACCGGTGGGTCGGACAGCGGCCCGAGCAGACTGATCCCCACATAGGAACCCAGCGCGAGCAGGAACAGCATGTTGATGCCGTAGACGACCCGGCTGGCACCGGCCACCATCGACCCGGTCGCCAGTTCGATGGTGCCGTTGGTGAGCATCGCGCCGGGTAGCAGCGTCGCGACCGCGGGAATCAGCAATTGCTGCGGCTGCCCACCGGCGAGCGCTCCGGGAAAGCCGTACGCCAGCAGCGCCACCACCGCCGAGGCGACCACCGGCAACGCCATCGACAGCAGCTTCACCTTGTCGGCGAGCTGGGTGAGGGCGCCGACGACCAGACCGAGCACCACATAGCCGACCAGCGCCCGCGCGCCCGGGTTGAGCATCATGCCGATGCCGACGGTCAGCACGACCTGTCCGAGCAGGATCAGCCACGGCGGACTGCCGGGTTTCTGGGTCAGGATTGTGTCGAGGTCGTCGGACGCCTGGCTCGGCGGCGGCGCATCCTGCTCGATCCGGTCGATGAGCCGGTAGAGGCCGTCGATCTGGTCCAGTGGCAGGGTGCCGACACGCGCGTCGAGCATGTCGATAAAGGAGGTGTTGTCGGTGCGGACCCGGACGAACACGGCGGTGGGCAGCACCATGAAGTGGATATTGTCGGTGCCGTAGCGCCTCGACAGCTTGTCGAGCAGGGTCTGCACCCGCGCGGACGTCTCGCCGGCGCCGACCAGCGCCACCCCGAGCCGGCACAGCAGATTCAGCAGATCGGCGGGTACCGGCGGGTCGACGGGCGGTGTGTGCTCGGTGGACCGGGGCGGACTCTTGCCGTACTCCGCGCGCATCTTGGCGATGGCGTGGGTGACTCGGTACCTGGTGACCCGCCAGGTCTTGCTCGCGCGTTCCTCCGAAGCCATGTCACCGCCGTCCGCAACCGTTGGGCAATGCCGCGGGACGGTGTGTTGTACACCGCCCCGCAGGTCAGATACGCCGAGTGTAGTGGCTCCTCCGCACAATCAAATGGACCGAGCAACCAGCTCAGCTGTTGAGCTTGGTGAGGCGGTCGGAGGCGGTGACGTACTCCTCGACCAGACGGTTGACCACGTCGGCGCTGCGTTCGACCTTGTTCATCATGCCGACCACCTGGCCGACCGGGTTGAAGTTCACGTCCTTGGCGGCCTCCGGGTAGCGGTGTCCGCGCTTGACGCCGTCGAGGGCCACCATCATCTGCAGCGGCATCGGCAGCGGGTCGGGGGTCTCGGTGGACTCCCAGGCGTCGGTCCAGTCGTTGCGCAGCATGCGGCACGGCTTGCCGGTCCAGGACCGCGAGCGGATGGTGTCGTGGCTGGTCGCCTCGAGGTAGGTGTCCATCTGGGCGGGCGGCACATTGGCCTCCTCGACGGTGAGCCACAGCGAGCCGGTCCACGCGCCCGCCGCGCCCATCGCCAGCGCGGCCGCGACCTGCGCGCCGTTGCCGATACCACCGGCGGCCAGCACCGGCGTATCGCCGATCGCGTCGATCACCTGCGGCCACAGCACCAGCGAGGACACCTCGCCGCAGTGCCCGCCACCCTCGGTGCCCTGGCACACCACGAAGTCCAGGCCCGCCGCCTTGTGGTTCATCGCGTGCTTGACCGAACCGCACAGCGCGCCGATCACCCGGCCGGAATCCTGGATGCGCTTGACGACATCCTCGGGTGGGGTACCGAGCGCGTTGGCGACGAGCTTGGCTTTGGGGTGGTTCAGGATCACGTCGACCTGCGGGCCCGCGGTGGTGGCGGTCCAGCCGAGCAGCTCGTTGTGGTGCTCACCGTCGGGCAGCGCCGGCACGTTGTGGTCGGTGAGGATCTGCTGGGCGAAGTCGCGATGGCCCTGCGGAACCATCTGCGCCAGTTGCTTTTCCAGCTGTTCGGGGGTGAGCCCGTCTACGCCCTTGCCCTCGTATTTCGACGGGATCACCAGGTCGACGCCGTAGATCCCGGTGACGTGTTCGTCGAGCCAGGCCAGCTCCACCTCGAGCTGTTCGGCGGTGAAGCCGACCGCGCCGAGTACCCCCAATCCGCCCGCGTTGCTCACTGCCGCCACGACATCGCGGCAGTGGGTGAAGGCGAAGATGGGGAACTCGATGCCGAGCTGTTCGCAGAATTCGGTACGCATACCGAACTGTAACACGTTCTAGTTTGATCGAAAATGCTCAGAGGAAACTTGTACGGCAGTTCGTCCAGGCCTGCCGAGATCAATCCTGGACGAGATTGCCGTCCAATTTCTACAAGGCGGCGTCCTCCAGCGCGGCCAGCGAATCCTCGAGGTGATCGAGCAGTCGATGCAGGTCGGGCAGTGTGCGGCGGCAGCCGACCAGCCCGAAATCGAGGCTGTCGCCACTGGAGGTGAGCGTGATGTTCACCGCCTGCCCGTCGAGCGGGATAGACAGCGGATAGGTGGCATCGAGGCGCGAGCCGTTCCAGTACAGCGGCTCCCGCGCACCGGGCACATTCGAGATGACGATATTGAACGGCGGCGTCGCCACCGTGGCGAATCCCGGCAGCAGCATCGCCGCCATCGGACTCAGCATCACCCCGGCCATGGCGAGGGTCTGCGTCGGCGTGAGCGAGCGGTACACCTCTTTGTTCCGGCGCGTCGAATCACTCACCACTCGAAGGCGTTCCAGCGGATCGGCGACATCGGTACCCAGGTTGCACAGCAGCGCGGCGATTTTCACACCCTGGGTGTCGACATCGTCTTCCTCGCGCAACGACATCGGCACCAGCGCGATCATCGGCTTGTCCGGTAAAGCGTTGTGCTCCAGCAGATAAGCCCGCAGCGCCCCCGCCGACATCGCCAGCACCACATCGTTGACGGTGGCGCCCGTCGCCTTCTTCACCTGCTTGATCCGATCCATCGACCAGCTGCGCACCGCGCACTTGCGGGCACCACCGATCGGCACGTTGAACGGCGTGCGCGGGGCCTCGAACGGCAGGGTGAGCTGCTGCTGCAGCAGGCCGGTGCGGGCCGCCTTGATCAGTGCGGTGGTCGACGTACGTGCCGAGGTGACGGTGTCGATCAGCCCGCCGAGCCGGGACTTGCCGGGGCGTGCCGGGCCGAGTTTGCGCGGCAGATTCCACGGCCGCATCAGCTCGGTCGAGAAGGGGTCGGTGGTCAGCGTGCGGCGCATGAGGCGCTGGGCCGAGACGCCGTCGACCAGGGCGTGATGCATCTTCGAATAGAGGGCGAAACGGCCGTCGGCCATGCCCTCGACGAAATGCAGCTCCCACATCGGGCGGTGCCGGTCGAGCAACGCGCTGTGCAGGGTCGACGCGTGGTCGAGCAGCTGGCCGAGATTGCCCGGTCCGGGCAGGGCGCTGCGCTGGACGTGATAGTCCAGGTCGACGTCGTCGTCCTGGGTCCAGGCCATCTGCGGTGCGCCCAGCCAGGTGGCGGGTCGCTTGCTGAAGGTGGGCCGAACGGTCTTGTCGGCCAACAAGGTGTCGCGGAACTCGCGCAGGTATTCGGGGCCGGCGTCTTCCGGCGGTTCGAACAACTGCAGTGAGCCCACGTGCATCGGGTGTTCACGAGATTCGGCGAGCAAGAACAGCGCATCCAACGGCGCGATGAGATCCATGACAGATCGCCCCCTGACGAGAGTGGATCGTGAGTGTTTTCGATGGATCGACCACGCTGTCGGGTACGGCACCCCTGCGTGCCGTATTCCCAAGTTACCCGCCTGTCGCGGGCCGCGTCACATGAACGGTCGGACCATGACCCACGTCATGGTGTTCGCCGGATGTTCGCGTCGATCAGACACGGCGGCCTGTTCTTCGTGCTGCGGTCAGACTTTGACGGTCTGGGCTTCGCGCGGGTCGACGGCGTCGCGCGGATCGTCTTCCTGCGGTGCCTCGTTCACGTGCTGCACCTCGGCGGACTGCTGCGGCTCGGCGGACTGCTGGGTCTGAGCGGACTGCTGGGGCTCGGCTGACGGCTGCTGCTGGGCCACTTGCTGCGGCTCGGTGGACTGCTGAGGTTCGGCCGACTCCTGGGCCTGAACAGGTTCGGAGGTGACTTCCTCGAATTCGACTTCTTCCGAACGAGTTTCGGCCACCATCGGCTGCGGCACCGGAACAGGATCTACACCGACGCCTTTCGAGGCGATCTCGATCCCGAGTTCGATCCGCGTCGTCTCGACCAGCGCCCGCTCCTGCTCGGCCGCGTGGCGCATCGCCTTCTGCCACAGCGACGCCATCTCCTCCAGCTCCTCGACGGTGGCCTCCACGTCGATGTGCAGCTTCAGCCGCTGCATCGTGATGTGCTGGGCGGCCGTGAGCGTGCGAAGCAGGTCTTCGCACTTGTTGGGAATCCGGCGATGCGCCACCACCCGCAGGCGAGTCAGCATGCCGCCGGGGCGATCCCAGATGACCTTGTGGATCTGCGCGCTGACGCTGTCGATCTCGTCGGCGGTGACCAGATCCCATTCACCGCAGGTGGTGAGATCGGCGCGCACCGAGGCCGAGGTCTCCAGGATCGAGGCGACCGCGGCGAGCACCGCCTCGCGGCGCCACGCCTCGTGATCGCGCTGGTCGCCCACCATATTCGACAGCTCGACATTGCGCTGCGCGGCGTCGAGAGCCTGCCTGCCGCGCTCGTCCGCGGCCGCGATTCCTTCACGGTGGGTTCGGTTGTTGGCGATGACGCCGACCAGAACTGCGCCGGCGACGGGGAGCGAGCCGAGGAGTGGGAGCCACTGAGTCACCCAGCGATCATTGCACCGGTGTCCGCAACAGTCACCATGATCGGCGCGTTGGTATCGATGTCGCGTGTCAGCTCGGGGCCGGAACCCGGTGCAGAAAACCGACGAGTGGTGCCAGTTCCGGGATCTGTTCGGCGTCGGCGAGCGCTTTTTCGAGGGCTCGATCGTGGGTCGGTTTCGCCGTCTCGTAGGCGGCGCGGCCGGTGTCGGTGAGCTCGGTGTAGATGCCGCGGCGATCGTCGGCGCACAAAACGCGCACCAGGAAGGCGCGGTCTTCGAGTCGATTGACCAGTCGGGTGGTCGCGCTCGCCGACAGTGCGGCGGCGCGGGCCAGCTGGGAGATCCGCATGTGCCAACCGTCCTGGCGGGCCAGCGCGTCGAGCACGGTGAACTCGACGATCGACAGTTCGTGTGCGCGCACCAGTTCGCGTTCGAGCGCGGTCTCGATGTGCCCGTGCAGCGCGGCCAGGGTGCGCCAGCCGGTCGCCCGCACCTCGACGGCGTCATCAGCAATACCCATGTGACGAGTATAGCTGGCGGTTGCAATATAGCGCGTGTGCAATTAACGTCGGATAGCGTTAGTTGCACACGCGGGTAATCGGCCTCTGAAGGAAGAAGCGCTCACATGCCACTCGGTCTCATCGCTCTCGCGCTCGGGGGCTTCGGCATTGGACTCACCGAATTCGTCATCGCGGGACTGCTCTCCCCGGTGGCTGCCGACCTCGGCGTCTCCGTGCCCACCGCCGGCTACCTGATCTCCGGGTACGCCCTGGCCGTCGTCGTCGGTGCGCTCGCCCTGACTCCGCTCGTCAACCGCTGGCCGCCCAAGCGTGCGTTGCAGCTGCTCATGGTGCTGTTCACCGTCGGCAACGCGGCCTCGGCGCTGGCTCCCGGCTATGCCGCGCTGCTCGGCGGGCGGGTGCTCGCGGCGCTCGCGCACGGTGCGTTCTTCGGCATCGGGGCCGTGCTCGCGTCCTCGCTCGTCGCGCCGGAGAAGAAGGCCGGCGCGATTTCGATCATGTTCGGCGGGCTCACCATCGCGAATGTGCTCGGCGTTCCGCTCGGGACCTTCATCGGCCAGCAGTGGGGCTGGCGGGCCACGTTCGTGGTGATCACCGTCGTCGGGCTGGCCGCGCTGGCAGGCATCACCGCGCTGGTCCCCGACGCGCCGGCCGCCCGCGAACGCCCGAACCTGCGGGCCGAGCTGTCGGTCTTCCGCAACACCCAGGTCTGGTACTCGCTGATGATGACCGTGCTGGTGTTCGGTGGCATGTTCGGCGCGTTCATGTACATCGAGCCGCTGCTCACCCGCGTCACCGGCTTCTCCGAAGCCATGGTGCCCTGGCTGCTGGTGCTGTTCGGCGTCGGCCTGTTCTTCGGCAATCTGCTCGGCGGCCGCTGGGCCGACCGCGCCCTCACCCGCACCCTGCTCGCCCTGACGCTCGCCCTCGCGCTCTCCCTGGCGGCGTTCGCGCTGCTCGCCGACTACAAGATCGCGGCGCTGCTGCTCCTGCCCGCCATGGGCTTCTTCGGGTTCGGCGCGACCCCGGGCCTGCAGATGCGGGTGCTCGACAATGCCGGTACCGCACCGACTCTCGCGTCGTCGGCCAACATCGCGGCCTTCAACGTCGGCAATTTCCTCGGCGTGTGGCTGTCCGGACTCGCGATCAGCGCCGGGTTCGGCTGGGTGTCGCCGCTGTGGGTCGGCATGGGATTCGCGGTGACCGGTCTGGTGGTGCTGATCGCGGCTACGCGCGGCGAGCGCGCTCTCGAGCCTGCCGTACCGGAACCTGTCGCGGTCTAGATTCAGACGGCTCGCCCGGCCGACGAGCGGCGTAATCGCGCACTTCGCGTGCGGTTCTCGGCGCGGCAGCGGTTGCCGGGCGGGCACGGGCCTACCGTGGAGGTATGCGGACCCACAGGCCGTCCACCTCGCTGCCGCGTCGGATCGGCCGGTGGGTGATTCGCGGCGTGGTGGTCGGGGTGACGGCGGTGCTGCTCGCGGGGGCGATCTTCGGGATCGGGACCTGGTGGTGGACGCGGACCGATGACGCCGAGGCCGTGATGACAACCACCGGTCCCTACACCGCCGATCTCGACTCACTTCGTAGCCATCCGCTGCCCACCTGGTTCCAGGACGCCGCCTTCGGGATCATGGTGCACTGGGGTCCCTATTCCGTCCCGGGTTTCGCGCCCAAGGGCCGCACCTTCGTGCAGATGCTCCAGGACGACTACGACCACGCCATGACCCGCGGTCCTTATGCCGAGGACTACGCCAACCAGATCAAGGACCCCGGCTCGCCGGCGGCCGCCTTCCACCGCGAAACCTACGGCGACGCCACCTATGCCGATATCGCCGACCGCTTCGAAACCGAACTCGCCGACTGGAACCCGCGGGCCTGGGCCGACCAATTCCGCGCGGCCGGCGCCTCCTATGTGGTGTTCACCGCCAAATACGCTGACGGATACAGCCTGTGGCCATCGAGTGTGCCCAATCCGCACGCACCAGACTTCCATTCCGAGCGCGACCTCGTCGGTGAACTGGCCGCCGCCGTTCGCGCTCGTGGCATGAAGTTCGGGCTCTATTACTCCGGTGGCGTCGACTGGACCTTCCAGCCCGCGCCGGTCTACACCCTCGGCGACTACGCCTACCTGCCGTACGGACGCGACTACGCCGATTACGCGGAAGCCCAAGTGCGCGAACTGATTCAGCGCTACCGGCCCGACATCCTCTGGAACGACATCGCCTGGCCCACCGGGCAGCAGCGACTCAACGCACTGTTCGCCGATTACTACAACACGGTGCCCGAAGGCGTGGTCGACGACCGCTGGACCACCGCTTCGTACACCCGCCAGGTCATGGGCGCGGCCCCGTTGCGCGGCGGTTTCGACCTCTTCATGAAAGCGGTCATCGACCAGCCCGGTGTGGCAGACCAGGCCAGTAGGCCACCATCGGTGCCGCACAGCGACTTTCGCACGCCCGAGTACGAGGGATACGACACGATCCAGGAGAAGTTCTGGCAGCAGGACCGCGGGATCGGCGGTTCCTTCGGCTACAACCGGCAGGAAACCGACGCCGACTACGCATCGGTGGAAAGTCTGCTCGGTGACCTGATGCAGGCGGCCGCCAACAACGGGACGTTCCTGCTCAATGTCGGGCCGAGTGGTGGTGCGGGAGAAATCGTTGTCCCGCAGCGGAATCGGATCGAGTCGGTGGGTTCGTGGTTGACGATGAATCGTGAGGCTGTCGACGGTACGCGGCCGTGGCGGATGTCCTCGGCTGTCACCCAGGACGGCACCCGAGTCCTGTTCACCCGCCGCGGCACCGATCTCTACCTCACGGTGCTCGGGCGTCCCAGCGCTCCGATCACCGTGAAAGCTGTCGAGCTGCGAGGTACGGGGTCGCTGCTGGGTTCTTCCGGCGCCTTCACGGTCGAATCAGGTGCCGGGGAGACCGTGATCAGCGCACCGTTCGACGGACGGTACGCGCCGGTCATCAAGATCACCGGAGCGGCGTAGCGCCCACCGCGGGAGCCGGATATAGCGCGAATCCCCGGCGGGGCGGTTGCCTCACCGGGGATTTCGCGGTTGGTGACTAGTTGGCCGACGGGGTGGTCGTCGGGGCAACAGTGGTGGTCGGCGCGACCGTCGTGGTGGGAGCCACGGTGGTGGTCGGCGCGACCGTGGTGGTCGGCGCCACGGTCGTGGTCGGTTCGACCGTGGTGGTCGGCGCGGGGGCGACCGCCTGGTTGGTTGCCGGCTCCGGCGTGGTGGTCGGCGGGACCACCGTGGTGGACGGGGTCGTGGTGGGTGCCTTCGACGTGGTGGTCGACTTGGCGCTGGTCGTGGTCGACTTCTTCGACGTGGTCGGCGGCGCGGTGGTCGTCGTCGCGGGCTTGGTCGGAGCCGCCAGTGCGGCCGTCACCGCGGCGTCATCCGGCGCGGCCTTGGTATCGACGGTCTCGCCGGCCTGCGCCTGCTTGGCCAGGCTGGTCAGCCAGGCCGCCGCGTACTCCGCCGAGGTCAGCGGCTTGCCGTTGGCGGCATCGGAGTCACGCCAGTAGTCGAAGTGGTGACCGGTGCCGTTCGGGCCGAGGGTGAGCTGGTACGGATCGTTCATCAGCACCGGGATCGTGTTCTGGTTCGTCACGATCAGCCCGACGATCTCGTTGAAGATCTTCTGCGGCAGGTACGCCAGCCCGGAGACCTGCTCCGCGGCGATCGCGTCGGCGTTGACCGGCGCGGCGGTCTGGCCCGGCTTGTAGTCCGGGTCGGAGACCTTCAGCAGCACGTCGAGGAAGGTCTCGTCGCTGGCCATCCAGTTCGGGTTCGACCCGATATCGGCGAACGCGGCCATCGCGATCCGGCCCAGCGTGAAGGCCATGTCCTGGCCCATCGCCGGTGTGATGCCCGCGACGCCGTTGCGCCCGAGGTCGGCGCGTTCCAGCTCGTCGATGTTGATCTGGCGACCGACATTCGCGGCCAGCTGCAGCAGCGAGATGTTCTCCGGCGCCGCGCAGGTGAGGTCGCCTTCGGAACAGAACGAGGCGATCTTGCCGTTGAGCGCGCCGAAATCGGTGCCCGTGGTGATGCCCTGACCCGAGATCGGCTTGCCGCCGTTGGAGTAGTTCTGGTCGAAGTTGTCCGGGCGGTTGGGGTCCTGGGCGCCGAGGAAGGTGCCGTCACCGGCCTTTCGACCTGGGTCGGCGAACATCACCACGCCCAGCACATCGTCCGGGTTCACCGTCGCGTAGCCGTCGGCGGGGTTGTCGTTGCCGATGCCCTCGGCCACGCGACGCACCACATCGGCGCCCTCGCTGTAGCCCACGATGGAGAACTTGGTGTCCGGGCAGGCCGCCGAGATCTCGCGCATCACCTGCTGGGTGTTCGCCACTCCCGCGTTGACCGCGTCCTCATAGGTACCCATATCGGCCGGGTAGGCGATGTACACCGCGGCGTACTCACCCTCGGCGAGGTCGTCGCGGGGTGCGTTCACCACCGGATCGACCCACACGCTGCTGTGATCGCCCGACAGCGCGGCGGGCAGCGGATTGCCGTTGGCGTCGAGCAGCATCGCCGTCGTGCCTTCGACCGGGGTGTCGTTGCGCCCTGCCACCGAGATGGTCACCATCTCGCGGCACTCGGTCACCGAGGTCGTCAGGGTGTACGAGGGCGACTCGGGCTGTGACGTCACCGCGAACGACGCGGCGACAATCGCCGCAACCCCCAACGCCGCAGGCGCGGCAACAGCCGAAGCGATGCGATGTTTCGCAAGAAACTCACGCAGATTCATATGTGATCCCGTTCGAATGACCTACAGGTGGGCAGGCCCCCCGACGGGCCGCATGTCACGAACAATGTCGTGCCCACCAGCAAGATCGTTACTACCGCGAACAGGAACCCTCGCCCCCACTTCTGGGGTGATGCGGCATCGCTATCGAGCGCCGGGTTGATCAGCGGGCCGAGTGGGCGCTTTCGCCGCGAGCCGCCCGGCCGCCAATGTCGCCACCGCGATCGTGCACAACGTCGCCAACATGATCGCCGAGCCCTCACCCGGCACGAGCACCCCCAGCTGACTGCCGACGGTCACGGCCGCGACCGGCACCCCGATCTGGGCGGCGGCCAGCGCACCGTAGGCCACCGGCTGCCCGAGCACGCGCGCCACACAATGCACCCCCACCGCGCCGAAGCCGAGCGCCAGCCCGAGCAAGATGAACCGCGGATGCTCGCCGAGCTCCCGGAGATCGAGCCGGGCGCCGAGCCAGACGAAGAACAGCGGAGCGAGCAGCCCATCACTGATCGCGAACACCTGCTTGGCCACCCGCCGCGGCTCACCGACCCCCGCCACCGCCAGCCCCGCCGCGAACCCGCCGAGCATGATCGACACGTGCATCGAGCTCGCCACCCCGCACAGCGCGAACACCAGCACCAAACTCACCCGCAGCTCGAGCGTGAACTTCCGCTCCTCGGACACCTCGTGCACCTGCCGCTGCGCACCTGTCTTCTGTAGATAGCGCAGGACGAAGAACATCACGCCGGCGCACAGTGCCACGACCACCGCGCCGATCGCCGCCCTGGCCGCGTTCGCCGGATCGATCACCAGCGGCAGGGCGACGATGCAGGCGGTGTCGGCGATGGCCACCTGCGCGGTGAGCGCGAGCACCGGTGGCCCGCTCAATCGCATCGAGTCGATCATCGGCAACGCCATCGCCGCCGACGACGACGCCATCAGCACCGCGTACACGGCCGCGTTCCCGAGATCGAACGCCTGCGCCACCGCCCAGCCCGCCACCGCCGCGACCACCCCGACCAGCACGGCCCGCGCCGCACCGGTGCCGAGCGCGCCGCGAACCCGCGGATCACGCACCGGCACATGCGTCCCCGCGGCGAACATCACCAGCGCGAAACCCATGTCGGCGAGGAACACGAAGATCGGGTCGGCGGGATCGAGGATGCGAAAACCGGTGGTGCCGAAGATGATTCCCGCCACCAGCTCGCCGAGCAACACCGGCAGATACAACTGTTTCGGCAAAGCCAGCAGCGGCCCGATCAACCCGAGCGCGACCACCAGCGCCAGGGTCGCGAACGTCATGGCATCGCGGCGATCTTGGCCGGAATCTCGACGTTCTCGTCGGCCCAGTACAGCGCGCACACGCGGTGATAACCATCGGCGATCAGCATCGGCACGTTCTTACGGCAGTCGCCCCGCACCAACAGAATCGGCGAGAGCTTCTTCCCCTCGTTCACCTTGAGCAGGTCTTTGCGCACATGCGGGTTATCCGGGGTAAGGGCTTCGAGCTGGGAAGCCCGCAGAATGTCTTTCGCCTTCTTGACCACCACCGGCGCGGCCCTGAGCTCGGCCACGATCGCGTCGACCACCGTTTTGTCGCCCAGCAGATCGAGATAATCAGCGGCCGCCGGATAGTCATGATCTTCCGGCGCGGACTTCCACTTCACCTGCAGGATCTGCTCAGCCATCGCCCCATCATCCGCCGCGCGCAACCGATTTCCCGGGAGGTCGTTCTGAGTGTCGGCTGGTCAGCGGGCATTCACCAGAGGTCGACCCACTGTGGCCGCAACGCCAGATCGAACCCCGCGGCGCGTCCGCGCACCAACATCGGCAATTCGGCGCCTTC
This sequence comes from Nocardia sp. FBN12, assembly GCF_054031145.1. NCBI lineage: Bacteria > Bacillati > Actinomycetota > Actinomycetes > Mycobacteriales > Nocardiaceae > Nocardia > Nocardia sp. FBN12. Next base: position 5,901,300 of record NZ_CM132926.1, on the reverse strand, counting down.
CGGGAACCGATGCAGCAGCTCTTTCGCGGTGGATCGCCGGAACTCGAACATCGCGTATTCCTTCTTCATCCAATGCTCCACCCCGGTGCCCGGATGCGTGAACATCACCTTCAGACGCACCCGATGCGTGGCGAACGGGTTATTGGACGAGTGCGTCACCCGATGTCCGGCCTCGGTGACCGTCGCGCGCACCGGCACAGCGACCTTCCGCAAATACGCCCGCCGGCCCCACCACACCAACATCAGTACGAACGGCCAGGTGATCAACGCGAACAACAGCCCACCCAGCACGCCGAAGACATACCCCACGGATTCGTCGGTCAAGGAGGGCGCGACAAAGGTCGCCACACGCAACGTCCACGAGACGTACAACGCGGCGCCGATCACCGACACCGCCCAGTACACGAACACCATCGGGTTGTACAGCACCCCCGGTCTTTTCCCCACCCTGATTCCGATCTGTCTCCGCTCCGGCGACACAGCCGGGTCCTCGCCCGAGCCTATCGGCCCGGACGCGGCCGAACGTCAGCCCCCGCTCGGTCAGTGAGTTCTGTTCCGACGAATTCTCATCGAGGTCGGGCTCAGAGGATGGGGATGTCCGGGGGGATCTGGAGTGCGATGTAGATGAGCGTGTGGACCCGGGTGGCGATGACGCCGAGCAATCCTTGCATCGCCGCGGGTGCGGTTTCGACGACGGCTTGTAAGGATTTCAGATCGCCGTCGATACGTTCGAGGATCGGGCCGACATCCGCGGGATGGTTGGTGAGCGCCGCTGCGATCTCCTCGAGCGAGATACCTTGCATTTCAAGGCTTTTGATGAGCTGGATCCGCTCGGCATCCGCTGGTGAGTAGAGCCGGAAGTTCCCGGAGGTTCGTTCGGCGGGGGACAGCAGTCCGAGGCTGGTGTAGTAGTCGACTGTGCGCGTCGATACCTCGGCACGACTGGCCAGCTCACCGATACGGATCGGCGCTTCTGTCATTTCGGCGCCTCCTCCTCAACTGCCGTTCACCTGGTCAGGGCGCCCATCAGCGTAGCTGCTGCGCTCGACCACAGCAGCACTGGCGTGCTCCGTTCCCGCTGCTGCTATGTACTCGCGGTGGTGGTGCCACCACCCTGCCGGCGTGGTGGCACCGAGTTGATCGGATCGCTGCCCGCGGCGGCCGGGAGCAGCCGCTGCAGGACGTCGGTGATCGTGACCAGCCCGACGATCGCGACCCCGGAATCCGGGGCGGCGACCAGGGCGAGATGGTTGCGGGTTTCGCGCATCACGCGCAGCGCCTCATAGACCGGGACGCTGGTGTCGAACCGCAGGACCGGTCGCAAGAGATCCGCAGCTGTGGACTGCGCCGGTGCGGCAAGGCTGTCGCGGACATGGACCACGCCCACGACATCGTCACCGGTGCGTACCAGCAGCCGCAGGTGACCGGTATCGCGCGAAACTGTCTGGATTTCACCGACGTCGGCATTGGGTGCGACAGCGCTCGGACCCGGGTTCGGTGCGACGATATCGCCGACGGTGAGCTGCTCGAGTTCCAGTGCGCTGGTGAGGTTTCCGTGGTACCGCTCGTCGAGAGTACCCACGGTCGCGGAGTGCTCGACCAGATGCCGCAGCGCAGCCGAATCCTGACCGGCGTCGACCTCGTCGACGGGGGTAACGCCCACCTTGCGCAGACACCAGTTCGCGGCGTGGTTCAACGCGGTGAGCAGTGGTCGCGTCACCGTCATGAACGCTCGCATCGGAATAGCCAGCATGGTGGCTGATCTCTCCGGATGTGCGATCGCCCACGACTTGGGCGCCATCTCACCGACCACCAGATGCAGAAACGTCACCACGATCAACGCGAGCACGAACCCGGCGGCATCGGCAACCCACAGCGGCGCGCCCAGATGCTCGATGAGCGGGGTGATCCAATGGTGCACAGCCGGTTTGGTAACCGCACCCAACGCCAGCGTGCACACCGTGATCCCGAGCTGAGATCCTGCGAGCAGCACCGGCAACTCCGCGGAACTACGCAACGCCGCCCGCGCCGCCCGGCTTGTCGGCGCCGCGTCCTCCAAACGATGCTTGCGTGCCGCGATCAACGCGAACTCGACAGCGACGAAGAACGCGCTGGCCGCGATCAATACGATCGTGACAGCGACGACCACCCACGGGTTACTCACCGGCGTCCCCTGCCTGTTCGGTACGCACGGTCAACCACACCGACGACGGCACATGTTTCCCGACCGCCCTGACTTCCGCGAGCACCGTCCGAGCCGGACCCGGCCGCTCGGTGAGGTAGTCGGCGCCACTGCGCGGCACCACGATGTCGACGCGGGCACCTGCTTCGGGCAGACCCCCATAGGTGTTGATCACCAGGCCCGCGATGGTTTCATAGTCGCCGGTGGGCAGGTCGACACCGATCACCCGCTCGACCTCGTCGAGGTGCACAGTTCCCGGAACGAGCCAACCACCGTCTTCGGCAATGATTTCCGGGGTCGTGCCCGAGTCGTGTTCGTCGGCGATCTCACCGACGAGTTCTTCGGCGATGTCCTCGACCGTCACGATCCCGGCGAAACCGCCGTATTCGTCGACGACCAACGCCATCTCCTGCCGAGTCTCGCTGAGGCGGGCGACGACGTCGGGCAATGCCAACGATTCCGGGACCAAGACCGCAGGCCGCATGTGGTCTCCCGCGATTCCGGTCGGGTCATCGCCGAGCAGGTCGTGCAATTCGATGACGCCGAGCAGGTCGTCGCTGGAACTACCGACCACCGGATACCGCGTATGCCCGGTACTCATCCGGGCAATCACCTCGGCGACCGGAACGTCGGCGTGAACGAGGTCGACCTGGGCGCGGGGAATCATCGCGTGTTCGGCTGTGGCGGAAGGGAAATCGAGAATGCGGTCCAGCAACGTGGACAACTCGCGGGGCAGTTCACCCGCATCACGTGACGCGGCGACGATGTGTTCGAGGTCGCGTGGTGTGGCCGAATGCTCCACATCGTGGACCGGTTCGATGCGCAACGCGCGCAACAACACGTTCGATGATTGGTCGAAAAGCCAGATCAGCCATCCGAATACGCGCAGATAGGCGGTCGTCGAGCGGGCGAGCCAGCGGGCGACGGGCTCGGGGCGAGCGATGGCGAGGTTCTTCGGGAACAACTCACCGAACAACATCTGCACCACAGTCGAGAACACAATCGCGAGAACCGTGCCGACACCGATACCGACCGCGGTCGGGATTCCGATGCCGCCGAACAGTTCCCCTAGCCCCCGCCCGATCAGCGGTTCGGCTACATAGCCGACCAGCAGTCCGGTCACGGTGATACCCAACTGGGCGCCCGAGAGCATGAACGAGGTTCGCCGGGTCACCGACAACGCGCGGCCGGCCGCTGCGTCACCGGCTTCGGCCTGCGCCGCCAGCCGGGAGCGGTCCACCGCCATATACGCGAATTCCTGGGCTACGAAATACCCGGTCAACGCGGTGATCAACAGAACTACTGCTACTCCGAGAAGGACACTCAACGCGGTCAGCACACCCACACCCTGCCACCGCATTCCCGCGCCGCTCTGCGGAGCAACTGACTCGGACCTTCGTCGTCACTGTCACCTTCAGGCATGCGAGCCACACTAACACGTAGCACTGTAGGGTTGACGGCCCATCGCAGCCCCTACGATCCCGCCGGCTGTTCTCGCGGTCATCGCAGGCGCCCACACCCCGGTCTTCTGAAAGCCCTCTCTTCCAAAGCTTTTCGTTCGACAATCCGTTGCCAGATCGCTGAGACCTGCCGACAGAATATTGGATGGTCGGCGATCTCCGGCGGTTCGTACACGCTCAGGCAAAGGTGCACCAGGCATGGCTAGTCTCGCGATGGCGCACGCGAACGGGACGCAGTAGGGCGGGTGGCGTCGACCGGTGCCTTCTTGCGGCGGGGAACCATACAGTGGCACGTGTTACCGTCGTGAGTGAGGAGCCGCACCGAGCGACTGGCCGCCACGTCGGCGGCGCACTCGAACCAGCTCCACCATGTCCTGCGATCGCCCCGAGTTCAGGTAGGTAGCCCACAATGACGTTGCAGACCATGGCCAGTTCAGTGACCACGGATCTGGCATTGCTTCCAGGCTTTCTGGATCCGGTGAACCTGCTCAACTCGTTCGGCACCTGGATGCTGCTGGGCCTGCTCGTCGTGGTGTTCGTCGAGTCGGGGCTCCTGTTTCCGTTGTTGCCCGGCGACTCGCTGCTGTTCACCGCGGGGTTGATCGCGGCGTCGAAGTCAACCGAGATCGCGCCGTTCGCGCCGATCGGTGTCCTGCTGGTGCTGGTCCCGATCGCCGCGATCCTCGGCGACCAGGTCGGGTACGTGATCGGTGCCCGCGGCGGCACCGCGTTGTTCAAGAGCAACGACGCCCGGTTCTTCAAGAAGAGCTATATCGACGAATCGCATGCCTTCTTCGTCAAACACGGGCCGATCACCATTGTGCTGGCCCGCTTCGTTCCGATCGTGCGGACCTTCGCGCCGGTCGTCGCGGGCGCTGCCGGTATGCGGTACCGAACCTTCGCGATCTACAACATCATCGGTGGCGTGTTGTGGGGCTCCGGTGTCACTTACCTGGGGTACCTGCTCGGCCAGATCAAGATGGTCCGCGACAACATCGATCTCATCTTTCTACTCATCGTGGCGGTCTCCGTCCTGCCCATCGTCATCGAAGTCGCTAAGCGCGTCATCGGTGGCAAGCGAACCGCTCCCGTCGAAGACACCGCCGATTCCACCGAACCTGCCCGCGCTTGATCGGTCACGCAGCAAGGTGACTACGACAGTACCTAGGCCCGGACCAGGTCTACGCGGTGACGACTAGGCGCCGGACTCGATCCGATGCTGCTCCACCACGTCGTCATACTCCTCACGACGGTCCGCGGTCATATCCTCCTCGCTCGGCAGATCCATCCTCTTACCGCGACTCAGAACTGCTGGTCGAAAATGGCGGCAGCGTCCTGTGAACACGATTGAATCACCGGTCGTAGAACATCATTCAGCACATCGGACTCGACAGGCTCTGACTCGATCGACAGCGCATCGGCCAGACCGCGCGCGGCGGCCGTGATCATCGTGGCCGCGGCGGCGCTGTCGTCCTCGGCGCCCCGCTGCTTTCGGCTGTGAGAGCACGCGGCTGGCCGGAGGTTGACGCCGAAATCGCTAGTGGCGCAACCCGTGTCGGCAGGGATTGTGAAAGGTAGTGGATCGGCGACCTGTCGGATCAGCGCTGATCAAGATCCGCGCTGAGACCGGCAGCGATGAACTCGGTCAGATTGTCGATGCCGGTCTGCGGATCGGAGTCCCAGGTCTGGATCATCGTTTCGGCGGTGGCCGCGATCATCGCGGCGGTGGCGGCGGGACCCGCGGGGAGCCGGGCGCCGCGGGCGGCCAGCTCGGTGAGCCACGCGATCCAGGGTCGGAACTGTTCGGCGCGGAAGGCTCGCATCTGCTGGGCGAACGCCGAATTCGCTAGTGCGGCCTGTTCGATCGCGGCGAAGACGTCGCGGTTGGCGGCGTAGGTGTGCCAGAAGACCGTGAGGTGGTTGCGGGTGGACTCGTGGATCGGCATCACGCTGGACTCCGTGACCGAGTGCGGCGGGTCGTTTGCGATGATGTCGGCGGCCTCGCCGATGTCGACAGCGAGAGCTGCGAGGACCTCCTCCTTGCTCTGGAAGTGGTTGTAGAACGACCCTGCTGCACGACCTGCCTCGGCAGTGATGTCGGTGATCTTGGTGTTCAGATAGCCCTGACGTGCGAAAACGACCCGCGCCGCGGCCTTCAGATCGGCGTTCGTCTGGGCGGCTTGGCGCTGCCGGTGCGTCGGCCGGCCGGCGGTTGCGTCGATGTCGATCACTCCTTGACAGTCTCAACGGGGAGGGTATCGTCATGAATCATAGTTCACTGAATATCGATTCACTACAGCTTTGAGGGTGGGCTCATGAAAGCTGCGGTACTGCACAGGTACGGCGCACCGGAATTCGGGAATTTCGACGCTCCAAAACCAAGCACCTATCCCGATGGCGTACTGATCGAGGTCCGCGCGGCCACGATCAACTCGATCGACCGGTTCACCGCCGCCGGCAAGCACTATCTGAGTCCCACGAGGTTCCCGGTCGTCACCGGCATCGAAGGGGCTGGAGTGACCACTGACAACCAGCGTGTCTACTTCGGCAGGCCGATCACTCCCTTCGGGTCGATGGCCGAAAGCACAGTCGTCCCTGCCGGATTCACGATCCCCATCCCCGACAGCGTCGACTTCCCCGTCGCGGCCTGCCTCGGCAACAGCGGGATGGCGGCACTGATGCCACTCACCGACACCGCACGGGTGCAGCCGGGCGACAACGTCGTGCTGCTCGGCGGAAGCGGTGTCGTCGGCAGGCTCGCGATCCAAGCCGCACGGCTGCTCGGCGCGGGCACCATTACCGTGGTCGGCCGCGACAAAAGCGCACTGGAAGCCACCATCGCGCTCGGAGCTTCGGCGACGATCGCGACCGACAAACTTTCGGTTGAGCAGCTCTGCGCTGCCATCCGTGAAGCCTCGGGCGGCGTGGACGTCATCGTGGACTACACGTGGGGTGAACCTGCCCGGGCCGCCATCGCGGCGGGCAATCCTGGTGTGCGCCTTGTGCAAGTAGGTGATCGCGCGGGTGCGACAGTGGCGTTGCCCGCACAACTCCTGCGCTCACTCGGCGCTTCGGTCACCGGATTCATGCCGGTACACCACGGACCGGAAGCGATGATGCGCGCCTACCGGCAGTTGATCGAATGGGTCGACCGCAGGGATCTGATCGTCGACTACGAGCTGGTCCCGCTGGCCGACGTAGCTGCCGCTTGGGAACGGTCGGCCACCGTGCGGCACAAGATGGTGCTTGTTCCATGAGCCGCCTGGCGGCACGGCAGCGGATGACCACCGATCACGCGGCGATGTGATGGTCGGGGAATCCGGTGACGAGTCGCAGTCGCCCGAGCGTCGTAGCGGTGTGCTGATCGATCGCAGACCGTTGGCGTATCCGGCGTTCCGGCGACTGTGGCTCAGCGGGGTCGTGTCGATCTCCGGTGCACAGCTGACAGTGATCGCGGTACCCCTACAGGTGTACGCGATGACGGGATCGTCGGCCTACGTCGGCCTCGTCGGCGTGTTCACGCTGGCGCCCCTGGTCATCTTCGGGTTGTGGGGCGGAGCGTTAGCCGATGTTGTCGACCGACGGAAACTTCTGGTGGGCAGTTCATTCGGGATGCTCCTTGCCACCAGTCTGCTGTTCACTCAGGCCTTTCTGCATCTGAACAACATCTGGCTGCTGTTTGGGATTCTCGTGTTGCAGCAGGCATGTATCGCGATCAACCAGTCGACCCGCAATGCGATTTTCCCGCGTATTCTGCCCGCGCAGCACATCGCGGCCGCCAATACCCTCGAGATGACGGTCATTCAGATCGGCGGCATCGTCGGTAGCGTGCTGGCCGGCGTGACCATCGCCTTCGGCGGGTCGGCGCTGGCCTACCTGCTGGATTCGGCCGCGATGCTGGTCGCGGTGTGGGCTGCCTACCGACTGCCCGCGTTGCCACCCAGCGGCAACGTGACCCGGTCCGGCGTGCGCGAGATCTGGTTCGGGTTGGTGTATGTCTCGTCGCATCGCCTGATCATGGCGATGTTCGTGATCGACCTGGTCGCGATGGTCGCTGGTCTGCCGCGTGCGCTGTTCCCGGAGATGACCGAGAAGAGTTTCGCCGCGGGTGCGGCTGACGGTGAGTTGATCGTCGGCTTGTTGTTCGCGGCGATGGCGATCGGATCGGTGCTCGGCGGTGTCTTCTCCGGATGGGTGCCGAGGGTGCGCAGGCACGGTGTCGCGGTTGTGGTCGGCGTCGTCATCTGGGGTCTGGGCATCACCGGATTCGGTCTGAGCGCTCTTCTCGGCAGCGGCGGGCTCGTTCTCGCGATCTTCTTCCTGGCGATCGCCGGAGTCGGCGACCTGATCTCGGTGATCTTCCGCTCCACCATGATTCAGCAGATCGCCACCGACGATATCCGCGGTCGACTGCAGGGATTGTTCACTGTCGCAGTCGCGGGCGGTCAACGCCTCGGCGACTTCTCTCACGGCATCACCGCGGCACTGGTGGGCACCACGATCGCTGTCTCCGGCGGCGGCACCATGGTCATCTTCGCGGCGATCTTGATCATGATCGTCATCCCGATCACCTACCGCTACCGGTTCGACCCCACTCGCCCAGGTGCTGGCGCCACTGACGAATCGGTTGTCAAACACGAGCGGGTCCCGGCAAAAGAGCCATGAGGTCAGATTTGTCGGCGCCTCGTCGGTCAGCTGGCATCTGGTATCGGTACAGCTCGATGAACTTGTAGATCCTCAGATCTGGTTTCATATCTTCTCAGATACTTTGCGTTGACGCAGGACAGGTACCGGGTGGTCACCGGAAAGCCTGCTTCCCCGTGCGCTGCGAGACGATCGCAGGGATGCGTTGACAGCCGATTCGGGCTAGGGTCGTTCTGGCCCGCTTGATCGACGCGGCCGTACCAACGGGGGTTAAATGGAGATTTTCGCAGGCGTCACGGCGCTTAGAGCGGCCGATGTCATAGCGGGGCGTCATTAATGGCGACTCGAGGACATTACAATCGTGATTTTCACTGGCGGGGCGGGTGGTACCGACAGTTACCAGAGTGCGGCGTTGGAATGCGTCGCCACGTTTATGAGCGGAACCAAAACCCTGATGGATGATCTCAGCAAATATATGATCGATTCCGGCGGCAAGATCGACGATATCATCACCCAGATCAATCAGGTGGAAGTCCCTGCGGCGATCGCTCCAGCCGCGTTGAGTGTTCCGGGATGGCAGCCCCGTAATCCGACTGGTCCAGGCTGGGGGGTGCCGTCATGAATGTAAGAAACAGCATGTGGGTATCCGCGGTAGCTACAGCGTCTTGCCTGACCCTCGCGAGCTGTGGGACCACGGAATCTGACGTTGCGCAGTACAGCACGCCGCCTGCTGACTGCGCCAAAATTTATGAGGCCGCCAAGGACTCCATTTCGAGTTTTGCCGGGGATCTCTTCGACTCCGGAATTCAATTCAAGAGCGAATTGCCGGAACAGGATTTCTCCAAAACATTGACCTGCTACGGTGCCTACACCGCCGGCACGTCCGAGATAAATGCAGCTGATGGAACAAGTCTACGTTCCAACACAATTTTTATCTCAGTACGCGTGAACCAGGCTGACGAATGGGGTGCCAGCGACCCCGTGGAAGAAGCGAAGCGAAACTTTGTGACCTACCGTAACCAGCATGTCCCGACGGCAACAGTCATCCAGAATCTTGGCGATGATGCGTACTCATTCAAGGAGATTGCAGAGAAGAGTGCCAGCGGCGAAGTTGACTTCCGCATAGCGAATGCCACCCTGCATGTCCGGTTGAACCGGAGCTTCGCCGGGACTCCTTCGCCCGAGCAGGGCGCTGATGTGGCAAGTAGCGCATCTGCGCTCGCGCAGTCGCTTGCAGCTGGTTTTGATAGTTTTTATGTCCTAATGTTCTGTGGAGCTGCCCATCCTGTGGAGGGCACGGTGGCCGACCAGTAGATACCAGAGAAGTGCTTCTGTCCGAGTCGCCATCGAAACGTTCGCCACGGAGCAGGATCCCTGCGATGTCGCCGACGGCCATGTCCTCCCAAGGGATTTCGGGGACATCCCCGACGGCGCGGCGAAACGATACCGACGAGCCACGCGGACCAATCTACAGGCCCAGCGTTGTGTCAGCCGCGGGCCATATCCACGAAGCGGCTCAAATGCAGTTGGTGCGCAACGGTGATCGTGGCGGTCGGGCCGTTACGGTGCTTGCCGACGATGAGGTCGGCCTCGCCGCCTCGGGGGTCGTCTCGTTCGATCGCATCGGGGCGGTGGAGCAAGATGACCATGTCGGCGTCCTGCTCCAGGCTGTTGTGGGCCGAAATACCTTGTGCCACAAAGTTATGTGTGCCTGGGACAGTTCCGTCGTAGACGTCTTGCTCGCCGAGGCTGGTGATATCGACGATCTTGTCCCAGAAGACATCGTTGGTGGCGAGCATGTCGATGTCGGCATTGTCGAGGACGGTCGCGACTCGGGCCAGGCGTGAACGACTGGGGGAGTGCTTCCACATGGTGCTGCCGCAGAAGCGCGAACCCATGGCGGCGGAAAACTCTCGGTGCGTCATTTCCTTGTCTGCCAGTAGCGTGCGGACGCGGTTCCAGACTTCGGCGGGCACAGTGTCGACGTTCGTGTTGCGAGCCATCGGGGCCAGCTCTGCGAGGGCGGCCTCGGCGGACTTGCCGCGTGCGCCGTGCACGCCGACGTCACGCAGGAAGGTCGTCTGGTTCTCGCCGCCGTCGATTGTCAGGTGGTAGCAGTCTCGGTAATTGGCTTTACGGACTGTCTTGATGCGGCCGTGCACACCGAGGCGCAATAGCAATTGGTTCACATCATCGACAAGGCGACGGCTGGTCGAGGCGTAGTACACGCGGGCTTGGCGGCCCTTCGCGTCCCATCGCACGGACCCGTCGGTTGCCCATAGGTGACGCAGGAACAGTGCGATCTGGTCGTTGGGCAGCGCGAAAATTGGCTCGGGGACGAACTTTTCGTAGCTACGAAGGCCGAACAAGCCAAGGGTGTCCAGCCAGGCGGCGATCGGGTTGCGCTTGCCGTGGGTAAGCCGGTACGGCGCGCGCAGGCGCAGGGTGGTGACGCGGGCGGCGGGGTACTCGTCGCGGACCGCGCTGATACCGAAGTGCTCGGCGGCGGTCGTGACGGCGGCGAGATTTTGCTCGTCGACGCTCGCGTAGCGGATCGGTTGGCGTTTCACGCACGAGCCGTCGCCGATCATGTGCGCGAGCATCACGATCTCGGCTTCAGGCAGTCGCGTGGTGTGCACGGGTTCCGGGACGAGTCGTGGCGTCGCCAGGCGGTCGCCGACAGCGAGCTTGTCGAGGGCGATCCAGCCGTCGACAGTCAGGAAGGGGTGGTTGCCGGTGGCTTCGACCTCGCGGCCGGAGGCGAGCTTCAGCTTGAAGACTTCCTTGTGTCCGCTCGGGAACACCTTCACCATCGGGCGGGCCACCATCCGCATCCGCTCGTCGAGTGACCAGACGAGTGGCTGCTCGCCACTGTCGATCAGCTCTCCCAGGGTGACCTCGGCACCGTTGTCTGCACGCAGGATTCGCGTCGACGCGGGCATGCAACCCGATTCACGAAGGTCGGACACCATGGGACGCTTGTCGGTTCGCTGTTCCGGACCACGGTTCAGCTGCGAGATCGCGATCACGGGAACTTCGAGTTCCTTGGCGAGCAGCTTGAGGTGACGTGAGAATTCCGAGACTTCCTGCTGGCGCGATTCGACCTTTTTGCCCGAGCTCATCAGCTGGAGGTAGTCCACCACAACGAGTTTCAGGTCATGGCGCTGCTTGAGCCGCCGAGCCTTCGCCCGAATCTCCATCATCGTCAAGTTCGGTGAATCATCGACGAACAGCGGCGCCTCACTGATCTCACTCATCCGGCGAGCCAGCTTGGTCCAGTCATCATCGCTCATCCGCCCGGACCGCATATCGCCGAGCTTGATCTTTGCTTCGGCAGAGAGCAGACGCATCACGATCTCGGTGCGGCTCATTTCGAGCGAGAAGATGACGCTGGCCATGCCGTGCTTGATCGAGCAGCTGCGCATGAAGTCCATGCCGAGTGTCGAGTTGTGCGTGGGCACCATCGTGCGACCCGCTAGGTACATGTGGTCGGCGTTGTCGACCTCGACGCAGCGGACGAGCACGGGGTCGACCTTGCGGACGTCAACGATCTGGCGTGCCGCCGACCGAGCGGATCTGGGCACCATGTGGGCGAAGTTGTCCCGCGGCGTGCGCAGGCTGTGTGCGATCTCGCCGGTGGTCCGGACAACCGGATGCGGTGCCAAGGTGGGGGCGAGTGTGGTCCACAAGTGTTCTTCGTCGGCGGTGATGACGGTGCCGTCGGAGAACTCGACCTCGTAGCAAGGCCGGTCGGTCATCTCCTCGGTGGCTGCGAGCACCCTGGTCGGCCTGCCGTCGGCCCCGAGGAGCTCGTCACCGACACGAACCTCGCCCATCGTGGTCCAACCGCCAGGCGTCGGCAGGGGAGTATCCAGTGCCAGCGCCTTACCGACACCAGGTCGCGCCGCGACGATGATCATCTGCCCCGGGTGCAACCCGTTGGTGAGCTCGTCGAGTTCGGTGAAGCCGGTGGGGACGCCGAGGGAGATGCCGCCTCGGGAGGCGATGGAGTCGATTTCGTCCATGGTGGGCTGGAGGAGTTCTTCCAGCGGGGTGAAGTCCTCGGTGGTGCGGCGTTCGGTGACTTCGTAGATTTCGGCCTGGGCGCGGTCGACCACCTCGGCCACGTCCTGGCCGTCGGCGCCGGCGTAGCCGAACTGGACGATGCGGGTGCCCGCTTCGACCAGGCGGCGCAGGATGGCCTTTTCCGCGACGATCTCGGCGTAGAAGCCGGCGTTGGCCGCGGTGGGGACGGTCTGGGTGAGGGTGACCAGGTAGGGCGGGCCGCCGATGCGCTTGAGTTCGCCGCGGCGGTCGAGACCGGCGGAGACGGTGACGGGGTCGGCGGGTTCGCCGCGGCTGTAGAGGTCGAGGATGGTGTCGTAGACGGCCTGGTGCGCGGGACGGTAGAAGTCGCCGGGGCGCAGCACCTCGATCACGTCGGCGATGGCGTCCTTGCTCAGCAGCATGCCGCCGAGGACCGACTGCTCAGCGGCCATGTCGTGCGGGGGCTGACGACCGAAGTCCTCGCCGGGGGGTTCAGGCGTGAACTCGGTTTGCGCGCGGTCACCGGTGGTTGTCACCAGGGGAGTCCTCTCTGCCCGCAGAACCGGGGGTTACACATCGATGTTCTCGTTGTACTCCCGGACACCGACACGGATGTCAGCAATCGGTTGCCTGCGTGATTCCCGGGGCCGCTCGCAGGGCAATGCGACGAACCTAGGCGACGTTTTCGGGACTCGCCAACCCGACATGTGCACACAACTGTGGATAACTTGGGGGTAGTTCACCTGTTGTTGTGCACCACCTGTGGAAAACATGGGGAAAACCCAGGTCAGCGCGATTAAACACCCTGCTAGACCCCGATTTACCAAACTTCGGCCCTGTGGATGAAAGAAGTTTCGGCGTGTCGGTCAAGGTGAACAGCCGGGCGTGTTGGGTAAACAGTGATGGTGCAGGCTATGACGGGAGTCACAAATCTGCCGGTCGGTTTCACCAGTCATCCACAGGCTGAATAACCGGTGGTCAAGCGATTACCGACCATGAGCCGCGCAACACCATCCGTGCATGCCACGACATCGGCTACCGATCAGTTATCGCAAAATCGGCCTGAAAAAGGCAAGCAGAAACCACCCCTATGCACGCACAGGGGTGGTTTCCGGCGAACTCAGTTCGCAGCAACCTCGAGGTTGAACTTCGCAGCCACATCGGGGTGCAGGTGCACCACGATGCCGTGCTTACCGGTCGCCTTGATGTGCGACTTCGGCAGCTCGATGCTGCGCTTGTCCACCACGGGGCCACCGGCCGCCTTGATGGCCGAAGCCACGTCGGTGGTGGTGACCGAACCGAACAGCTTGCCGCTGTCGGCGGTCTTCACGGCCAGCTTGACCTCGGCGAGGCCCTCGATGGCCTGCTTCAGCTCGTTGGCGTGATCCAGGTCGCGCACCTTGCGGGCGTCCTGGGCGCGACGGATTCCGTCGACCTGCTTCTGGGCGCCACGGGTGGCCTGGATGGCCAGACCGCGGGGCAGCAGGAAGTTACGGCCGTAGCCGTCCTTGACCTCGACAAGGTCGCCGGGGGCGCCGAGGTTGTCGACATCAGCGGTGAGGATGAGCTTCATCTGTGTGACTCCCTTTCTCAGCGAGCGGTCGACACGTAAGGAAGCAGAGCCACCTCACGCGAGTTCTTGACGGCGACAGCGATGTCACGCTGGTGCTGCACGCAGTTGCCGGTGACGCGGCGAGCGCGGATCTTGCCGCGATCGCTGACGTACTTACGCAGCAGCGTGGTGTCCTTGTAATCGATATTGACGATTCCGGACTTTGCTTCCTTGCAGAAAGCACAGGCCTTCTTCTTCAGTACCTTTTCGCGCGCGGGCGCTTTAGGCATGGTTTTTCTCTCCGTACTATGAGTGCCGTTCGATCAGAACGGCGGTTCGTCATCCATGCGGCCGCCGCCCCCGAAGGAGCCGGCCGCGGGCGCGCTACCCCACGGATCGTCGTCGCCACCGGCATTGCTGCCAGCGGCCGGACGTCCGCCGCCATTGTTGGCGTTGTAGCCGCCTGCGCTAGATCCACCACCGGCATTGCCGGAACCACCACCACTGAAGCCGCCACCGCCGCCTCCGCCACCGCGACCGGCCTTGGAGACCTTCGCCGTCGCGTAACGCAGCGAGGGACCGACTTCGTCGACCTCGAGCTCGACCACAGTGCGCTTCTCACCCTCGCGGGTTTCGTAGGAGCGCTGCTTGAGCCGACCGCTCACGATGACGCGAGCGCCTCGGGTCAGACTTTCGGCGACGTTCTCCGCTGCCTCACGCCAGATGTTGCAGCGCAGGAACAGCGCCTCGCCGTCTTTCCACTCGTTCGAATTGCGATCGAACACACGGGGAGTCGACGCGACGGTGAAATTAGCCACCGCCGCACCTGCGGGCGTGAAACGAAGCTCCGGGTCTGCCGTCAAGTTTCCGATGACGGTTATGACCGTGTCGCCTGCCATGGGGTTCCTCCTGCTCGGGGTGCAGTCCGCAATCTCGGGATTTGCGCTCGAGCCTAAAGCCAAGCTCTGACACAAATGGTGAGAAGGGTGCGGACTACTTGTCGTTGCGCAGAACCTTGGTGCGCAGCACCGTCTCGTTCAGGCCCAGCTGGCGGTCGAGTTCGCTCACGGTGGCCGGGGTCGCGGTCAGGTTGACGATCGCGTAGATGCCTTCGGCCTGCTTGGCGATTTCGTAGGCGAGCCGGCGGCGGCCCCAGATGTCGACCTTGTCGACGTTGCCGCCCTCGGTCTTGACGACCGTGAGCAGGGTATCCAGGGACTGCCCGACGATGCGCTCGTCCAGGCTCGGGTCGAGGATGACCATTACTTCATATTGACGCACGGACCAATCACCTCCTGTGGACTAGGAAACGGCCATGGACTCTCCATGGCAGGAGGGTTCGTTGCGTCAGCAACCCGCCAAGGCTACATGAGCGGGTGGTGACCAGCGAAATCGATGCCCGCCGCGGGTGTGCGCCGACGATCGTGGAACCGCCGCTTAATGTGGTCGGCATGACCACAGTCGGCCCGCGGCAGCGCGCAGTTCAACGCGGCGCGACGTGGGCTGCGACCATGAGCATCCTGGTGATGGTGCTGTGCGGACTCACCCTCGCGCTGGCCTACGCCAACAAGGCCAGGTGCGCGGGCGGCGCGATCGACGAATCCGGGCGCAGCCTGGTCTTCGAGGAGCGCAAGGACTCGCAGGTCTGCTACTCCGACATCCAATTCCTCTGGCTCGGCCGCGATATCGACAACCACGTGTTCCCGTATGTCGACGGCGCGATCACCGAAGACGGCGCGCTGACCGGCGGCGCGGTGGAGTATCCCGTGCTCAGCGGCGTGCTGATGTGGGCAGGTGCCATCGGGGTGGACAACGACGCCGACTTCCTGTGGCACTCGGCGCTGCTGCTCGCGCCGTTCGCCCTGCTCACCGCCTGGATGCTGGCCCGGATCGCGGGCCCGGCGGCGCTGCTCTGGGCGATCGGCCCGCCGCTGGTGTTCTACGCATTCCACAACTGGGAACTGCCGGTGGTCTGTACGGCGGTGGCGGCGGTCTACGTGATGACGATGCTGACCGGCCTGTCTGTGCGAACTCGCGGAATCATCGCCGCGGTACTGCTCGCGCTGGGCTTCTGTCTCAAGCTCTATCCGGGAATCTTCGTGCTCCCGCTCGCGATCTATGTGCTCACCGAGGGCGCCCCGCGCGGTCGGCGCCGGATCGGCGAGCTCGATGTGGCGGGTGCCGCGCAGACCCTGCTCGCCGCGATGGGCACGGTCTTGGCGGTGAACCTGCCGTTCATGCTGGCCGGGCCGGAAGGCTGGCGCGCCTCGATCACCTTCCAGCAGTTGCGCCAGGCCGACATCACCACCAACTCGATCTGGTACTGGGGTCACCAGCTGATCTTCGGTCGCGCGGCGGAAACGACGCAGACCTGGCACGACGCGGTCTCGATCGCCTCGCCCGCGTTGATCTTCGGCGGGTTCGCGCTGGCCATGTGGCTTGGCTGGCGGCGCTGGACCCCGAATTCGGCGTACCCGTGGGTGGGCGTGAGCGGGGCGATGCTGGCCGCGTTCATGCTTTTCCACAAGGTGCATTCGCCCCAGTACACCCTGTGGATAATTCCGTTCCTGGTGTTGCTGGAGGTGCCGTGGTCGCTGGTCGCGGCGTATCTGGTGGCCGACGCGGCGGTGGGCGTCGGGGTGTTCCGGTACTTCGCCGCGCTGGGTGAGGGCGAAGGCGTCGAGCTGATGGAAGGGATCGTCCAGTTCGGCGTGTGGCTGCGCACCGCTCTGTTGATCACCCTGTTCTTCGTCTTCCTGCGAGCGAGAATGCGCGGTCCGTGTGTCGTACCGAGCACCGAACCGGGACGCCGACTGCAACCCGCGTAAACGACAACGGCGGCGGATCCCGGAAAGGGACTCGCCGCCGTTGTGGTTCGCCGATCAGCTGACCGGAGTGGATTCCTTGGCGTCTTCCACTGCGTCAGGCTCGGCCTTGCGGTTGCGCAGGACACTGGAGATGAGCGCCGCGCCGATGAACGCCACGCCGACGAGACCAGTGATGAGCTCGTTGACGTGCACGCCGATCGAGATCAGCAGGATCGTCGCCAGCGCGCCGATCGCCCAGTGGGCGCCGTGCTCGAGGTACACGTAATCCGACAGCGTGCCCTGGCGAACCAGGTACACCGTGATCGACCGGACGAACATCGCACCGATCAGGCCGAGGCCGAGCGCGATGATGATCGGGTCGGAGGTGATCGCGAACGCGCCGATCACACCGTCGAAGGAGAACGAGGCGTCGAGCACTTCCAGGTAAAGGAACAGGAAGAAGGCGGCCTTACCGGTCGCCTTGACCAGCGTGGACGGGCCACCCTGCGGTCCCTCTTCGAACTCCTCGGTGTGGAACATCGAACCGAGTCCGTCGACCAGGATGTAGACGATCATGCCGAGCAGACCGGCGACCAGCACGGTCGAACGATCGTCGGCGTCGGCGAGGAACTCCGCGACCAGCACCAGACCGGTACCGGACACGACCACCGAGAGCATGTCGAGCTTGCCCGCTTTGGCCAGCGGCTTCTCGATCCAGCTCAGCCAGGTGTGCTCGCGTTCCTCGAAGATGAAGTTCAGGAACAGCAGCGCCAGGAACATGCCACCGAACGCCGCGATCTGCGGGTGCGCGTCGGTGAGCAGGGTCTCGTAGCTGGGGCTGCCGTCAGCGAAGGTGGGAGCGTCGTTCGCCGGCGGGTTGAGGGCCAGATCGAAGGCCTCGACGGGGTTCAGTCCGGCGGTGACCCACACGATGGCGAGCGGGAACACCAGACGCATACCGAACACGGCGATCAGCACGCCGATAGTCAGGAAGATCCGCTGCCAGAACTCGCTCATCCGTTCCAGGACGGTGGCGTTGATGACGGCGTTGTCGAACGACAGCGACACCTCGAGAATGCCGAGGATGGCGCACAGTGCGAGAGCGGTCAAGCCGCCGTAGAGGTAGGCCACGACCAGCGAGACCACCGTGATGGCGATGGACAGGCCGAAGATGCGCGTTATCACGCGGAGGGACCTTTCTGTTTCGCACGAACAGGGGGCCCGATGTGTCGAGCCCCCTGTTCGCGATGATGACTAGACGTTGACGCCGTAGTCGCGAGCGATACCGGACAGGCCGGAGGCGTAGCCCTGACCGACAGCGCGGAACTTCCATTCTGCACCGTTGCGGTACAGCTCGCCGAAGACCATGGCGGTCTCGGTCGAAGCGTCCTCGGACAGGTCGTAGCGGGCGAGCTCGGTGCCGTTGGCCCGATCGACCACGCGGATGTAGGCGTTGCGCACCTGGCCGAACGACTGCGAGCGGGTCTCGGCATCGTAGATCGATACCGGGAAGAAGATGCTCTCGATCGTCGGCGGGGTGTTGGCCAGGTCGACGTTGATGACCTCGTCGTCGCCTTCGCCCTCACCGGTGGTGTTGTCGCCTGCGTGCTCGATGGCGCCTTCGGGCGACTTCAGATTGTTGAAGAAGACGAAGTGCTTGTCGGAGACGACCTTCTTGTCGGCGCCGGTCGCGATGGCGCTCGCGTCGAGGTCGAAGTCGGTGCCGGTGGTGGTGCGCACGTCCCAGCCGAGGCCGACCGAGACCGCGGTCAAGTTCGGGGCCTCTTTGGTCAGCGAAACGTTGCCGCCCTTGGACAGACTGACACCCATGCGGGAATCCCTTCGGTTAGTCCGGTGTGTCGTTTCCCAGCATGTCCGAATCGCCGGGTACCGCTACGACAGTAATAGGTTTCGCGGATCTTGCGTAGGAACCGTCTGCAGCCCAGGTTAACGGGGTGAATCTCCTACCATCGACGGCAGTGAGTGGGCGAACCGTATGCGCGGTTCGGAAAGGGGACGTGCCGGTGACACCTCGCAGACGCGGATGGTTCAGGTCCGGGGCCGATCATGAGTGGATCAGCGGGGCGCGGGCCACGACGTCGGCGGCCTTCCTGGATATGGATCGCAGGCAGTCGGCGGCGGAGGCGGGTGTGTTGGCCAGTGAGCAGGTCTTTCCCGAGCGCCGGATCGGCGCTGTCTGGGAGCCGGTGCGGGCGCGGTGCTACGCCGCGGCGGGCGCGTATCTGAGTTTCACCGATGAGCTCGACGCCGCCGAGGCCGCGGGCACCCCGATCGCCGACGGCCCGGCCAGGGCCGACGTGCTGGTGCGGCAGCTGAACGACGCCGCACGCGGGGTCGACGAGTTCTACAACGCGCACCGCAACGGCCTCGCCGAAGCCGCGACCGTGCGGGCGTCGGTGCCGCAACTGCTGACCCATGTGCGTGCCGAGGCCGAGCAGGTGCTGGCCGCGGCCGCGTCGTCCGGGTTCACGAAATACCCCTCTGTCGAAGGCGGTGTAAGGAGGCTGGATGAGGCTCTGCTCACAGCCTCCTCGACCGATCCCGGTACGGCGGTGGCGGGTGCGCGCGAGGCCGCGGCACAGGTACAGCAGGCGACGGCTGAACTATCGAATGCGTTGGCGCAGGCGCCTTCTCGTGCCTCGGCGGCCGCCAACGCGATCGCCTCGGTGACCACGAGGCTGGCGGCTGTGCGTAATCGCGCCGGCGCGCTCGGACCGGCTTACTCCGCGCTGTTGCGCGAGTTCAGCGCTGCGAGTTCGGCGGACTTGACCAACAATGAGCGGGAAAGCCGTCGTGGCATGGACGCCGCCGACGAAGCGCTGGTCGGCGCGCGCGTCGCGGCAGCCGATCGGAATCCGGAGACCGCCCTTGACTTGACCGCCAGCGCACGCGAGTACCTCGCCGAGGCCGAACAGTTGGTCGACGCCGTCACCCGGCGTCTCGAATTGTTACGAGAGGTACGTAGCGACCCCGAAGCTCAGGCGCGCACCGTACGATTCCGGCTGCGGGACGCGCAGATGCTCGCGGTCGACCGAGGTCTGGTCGCCGAGTGGGGCTCGGTTCTCGATGCACAAGTAGAACGCCTCGATCGCATTACAGCTGGACTGACGGGTCGTCATCCAGACTATTGGGCGTATGTTACGGAGCTGCGGACCGTCGCAGAGTTCATCGCCGGAGTGGTCGAGCGCATCAGAAAACACGTTTCCGACAAGTAGAAATGACATGGGCCGACAGATGAGGTGGGGGGAATGACCGCGGGCTACGCCATCGCACCGGAAGTTTGCTTGCGTAAGCAGGTACCGCTGCGCCATTTCCAGCAGTTGCAGGGCCCGCGCAGACGGGAGTTGTTCCTGGTCGAACCGGATCCGATCCGGGGCCACGACGACCGGGAGCTGTTGGCGACCGCGCTCGGCGCGACCCTGTATGTGCCCGCGACCCGCCCCGACCTCACCGCGACGATCCGCCGACGGGCCGCGCGCGGGGTGTGCTCGATGGTGATCGACCTCGAGGACGCCGTCGCCGATCACCAGGTGGAGGCCGCCAAACAGCATGCGGTCGACACCCTCGACCTGCTGGCCCGCAGCGAAGACGCGAACCCGATGCTGTTCATCCGGGTGCGCGACGCGGCGTCGGTCGGCGAGCTGGTCTCGGCGCTCGGGCCGGGTGCCGATGTGCTCACCGGCTTCGTGTTCCCCAAGTTCGACGCCGTGAGCGGACCCGCCTACCTGGCCGCCCTCGACGACGCGAACCGCACCCTCGGCCGCCCCGTCTACGCGATGCCGGTGCTCGAATCGGCGAAGCTGGTGCACCGCCAGACCCGCGACGAGCAGCTCTCGCGCATCGCCGAACTGCTCGCCGAGCATCGTGAACAGCTGCTGGCCGTGCGCATCGGCGCCACCGACATGTGCTCGACCTTCGGCATTCGCCGCGACCGCGACCTCACGATCTACGACGTGCGGGTGGTCGCCGACGTGATCGCCGACATCGTCAACTACCTCGGGCGCGTCGACGGCACCGGCTTCATCATCACCGGTCCGGTCTGGGAGTACTTCGCCGATCACGAGCGGATGTTCCGGCCGCAGCTGCGCAGCGCGCCGTTCGAGGAATCCGACGCGGTGAAGTTTCGCCAGTACCTGGTGAGCCGTGACCTCGACGGCCTGCTGCGCGAGATCACCCTCGACCGCGCCAACGGCATCCAGGGCAAGACGGTGATCCACCCCTCGCATGTGCCCGTCGTGCACGCGATGCAGGTGGTGACCCACGAGGAGTACGCCGACGCGCTCGACATCATGTCCGCCGATGTCGGTGGCGTCGCGGCCTCGGAATACCGCAACAAGATGAACGAGATGCGCCCACACCGCAGTTGGGCCCGCCAGACGATGGTTCGGGCCCGTGCGTTCGGGGTCGCGAACAAGGGAGTGTCTTTCGTGGACTTGCTGACAGCGATGATCGCCGAATGAGTGCCGTACGGCCTTGGGCGACAGTCCATCTCGGTATCGAGCTGCATCACGGTGAGTCGTTCGTCGCGTGCTCGGCCGAGGACGTGCGGGCTGACGATGGGTTCGTAGCGCTGTCCGCCGAAAGTGTGGCCACGGGTGAGCTGTCGATCGGCGCGCTGGTGCAGCCGGGTCTGCGCCGCAATCCGCGCCGGGCGCATCTGCTGGTGTCCACGGTGTTGGGCAAGCACCTGCCGACCGATCCGCGCATTGTGATCGGTGCCGGTAACCGCCTGGCTGATCTGGTGCGTGAGGTGCTGGGTGCTCGGGAAGCTGTGGTGCTCGGATTCGCCGAGACCGCTACCGGTTTGGGTCACTGTGTGGCCGCGCGAATCGACGCGGGCTGCTACCTGCACTCCACTCGCAGGCACGAGCCGCGAGCCACCACGCTGACCGGTTTCGAAGAAGGCCACTCGCACGCCACCTCGCATCTGCTCCAGCCCGCGCCCGCCGCGATCTTCGCCAACGATCTGCCGCTGGTGCTGGTCGACGACGAGATCTCCACCGGTGACACCGCCATCGACGCGGTCCGCGCCCTGCATGCCTTCGCGCCGCGCTCGCATTACGTCCTGGCCTCGCTGGTGGACATGCGCACCCCCGCCGATCGGATCAAATTCGAAGCTGCCGCAGCCGAACTCGGCGCGCGCATCGACACGGTCTGCCTGGCCTCCGGTCGCACCGAATTGCCCGCCGAACTGATCGAAACCGTCACGAACTTGCCCGATCCGCAGCTGAATCCGGTGGCAGCCCAGCCGGGTTCGTACGGCCGCGTCGAATTGTCGTGGCCTGCGGATGTTCCCGAAGGCGGCCGCCACGGCACCCTGCGCTCGGACAACGCGGCTTTCGATGTCGCGGTGAAATCCATTGCCGACGAGGTGAACGCCCGCCTCGAGGCCGAGTTCGCCGGCCGCCCGGTCATCGTCATCGGTCACGAAGAACTCATGTACCTCCCTCTGCGCCTGGCCGCCGACCTGGCCGACGCGGGGACCCCCACCCGCTTCCAAACGACCACCCGCTCACCGGCATACGTCCTCGACGAACCCGGCTACCCCCTCCGCCGTGGCTTCCGCTTCACCGCCCCGGAACCCGACCCCACCGCCCAGCGCTACCTCTACAACGCCCAGTGGCCCGACGCGGACCCGGTCCTGCTGGTCGTCATCGATCCCCCCGCCGACACCCCGGAGCTGGTCGCCCCCGGCGGACTGGTCGACGTCCTCACCGCATCGGGTGCCGACGTCTTGATCGCGGTCCTCCCCGGCGCGAATCCCCGTGCGCTGCATGCGGGCCGGACCGCCGAGCAGGTAGCCGCGCCGGCGCCACGTGCTCGTCCGCTGCCCTCGGCCCTGCACGGACCCGAATTCGGTTCCTATGCGCCCGAGGATGTTTCGTGGCTGCTGAAGGATCTCTCCGACGCCGATCTGGAAGCCGATGTGACCGAACGTGAACGGCGCATCCAAGCCGGTGTGGCCCATTACGCCGAGTCACTGCCGGTGGAGTTCCAGCCCGACGCCGAATACCGCGAGCTCTTCGATCGTGTGCTCGCCGACAGCGCTGAGCGACTGGCGCTGGCGGTGGCGACCGTGGCCGAACTCGTTGTCGCCGAACGCGGTGAGAATGTTGTGCTGGTCTCGCTGGCCAGGGCGGGCACCCCCGTCGGAGTGCTCATGCGCCGGTGGCTCGTCAGCGGTATCGGCCGCGAACCACTGGTCGTGCCGCATTACGCGGTCTCGATCGTGCGTGATCGCGGCATCGACGCTGTGGCGCTGGACTACCTCGCCCGCCACCACGATCCGGCCTCGATCGTCTTCGTCGACGGCTGGACCGGCAAGGGCGCGATCACCCACGAACTCACCGCCGCCCTCGATGCCTATCACGCGGCCGGTGGCGCCCGGTTCAACGACGAGCTCGTAGTCCTGGCCGACCCCGCCAATTGCGTGCGCACCTACGGCACCCGCGACGACTTCCTCATCGCCTCGGCCTGCCTGAATTCGACTGTCTCCGGCTTGGTCTCGCGCACGGTTCTCAACGAAACCCTGATCGGCCCCGGCGAGTTCCACGGCGCCAAGTTCTACCGCGACCTCATCGGCGCCGATGTCTCGAACCAGCTGATCAACACCGTCACAGCGGCTTTCGGCGCGATCAGCGACCAGGTGCCTGCCGCCGTCGCCGCGATCCAGGATTCCGATCGCACCCCGGACTGGTCCGGGTGGGCCTCGGTGGAGAAGGTCCGTGCCGAGTACGACATCAGCACAGTCAATTACGTGAAGCCCGGCGTCGGCGAGACCACCCGCGTGCTGTTGCGCCGGGTACCGTGGCGGGTGCTGGTCCGCGAGGCAGACGCACCGGAGCACGCCCACATCCGCCTGCTCGCCGCGGCGCGCAACGTCCCGGTGGAAGTGGTCCCCGACCTGGCCTATTCCTGCATGGGCCTGATCAAGGAGTTACCCCGGTGACCGCCGAGTCCCTCTTCGCGACCGATCTCGATCGCACGATGATCTTCTCCCGCAACGGCTTCGGTGGTGCCGAAGCCGTCGCGAAGGAATGCGTCGAGTACTACGAGGGCGAACCCCTCTCCTACATGACCAGCACCGCCATCACCGCCCTGCGCGAGCTCGCCGCGATCGCCCCGGTGATCCCCACGACTACCCGCACGATCGAACAGTTCCAGCGCATCACCCTGCCGGGCGCCCCCTGGCGCTACGCGATCACCAGCAACGGCGGCAACATCCTCGTCGACGGCATCCCTGACCCTGCCTGGCGCGTCGCCATCGACGACCAGGTCAATGCCTCCGGATCCACCCTCGCCGACGTAGGCGCCGAATTACGCTCCCGCATAGACGATTCCTGGGTCACCAAGTACCGCGAGGCCGACGAACTGTTCTGCTACCTGGTGGTCCGACCCGACGCGGTCCCCGCCGGTTTCCTCGCCGAATGGGACACCTGGTGTCGCGCCAACGGCTGGTCCGCCTCTCAGCAGGGTCGCAAGATCTACACGATGCCCGACGCCGTCTGCAAGAGTCTCGCTGTCGCCGAAGTACGCAAGCGGCTGGTCGAGGCCGGCGAATTGACCAGCGGGGCAACACTTTTCACGGCCGGCGATGGTGCGCTGGATGCGGAAATGCTGAAGGCGGCCGACGCCGCGATCCGCCCACGCCACGGCGAGCTGGAAGAACTGAATTTCACCGCACCCAACCTGACCGTCACCGCGGCGACCGGAATCCTGGCAGGCGAGGAAATCCTCGAGTGGTTCCACGCCGCGGCGCAGCGCACCGCAGTTCCGGCCTAGAACAGCCGGAAACCCGGGCGCTACAACGGCGCCCGGGTTTCGCTGTAACTCAGTAGTGCTGCTGCTGACCAGCCAACTGCTGGGCGATCACACCTTGAATCCGCTGCAACCCACCGACCGTGACACCACTTTGCAGCTGTCCCTCGATCGTGCGCACCAGCGCGTTGTCGCTCATGATCTTCTCGGTCGACTGGATCAGCACGGTCCCCGCACCGGTGAAGTCGAACTGCCGTTCCTCGCCCGAGTTGGCGCCCATCCTGGCCGCACCCGCCGCGAGGAAGCTGCCGATCCAGCCCTGGTCGTAGTGGTGACTTGGTGATGGGCAGTCAGCCCATCCGACCAGGGATTCGGGGTCGACGCGCAGCGGCGGTTCGGCGAACATCACCGGACCATTGGACGAGGCGAGGAACTTGCCGGTCCCGATCAGCGTGAGGAATCCGGGCACGATCGACTGCTTCAACGCCAGACCCGGCTCGAAGGCCAGCAGATTCGCACCACGGATGGTGAGGTTGCCTTCCTCGAGATCGTAGGAATTGATGTCGTACCCGCGGTCGCCGATGATCAGCTTGCCGTGACCCTGCGCCACCACGTAGTCGCCGGCGAACAGCGGCGCCGAGAACTGGCTGCTCACCATGTGCATCATGCCGCCCTGCAGCCCGTGTGTGAGCATCTGGAACTCGATCTGCCCGTAGTAGGCGATCATCGCGCCCTTGCGCATGAACCACGGACCGGTCAGGTCGATGCAGTAGGCGTAGCTGTTGCCCGGAATGTTGTCGCTGGCACCGAGATTGCTCGGTGAGAGGAGTTCGCTCATCGGTTCACAACTTCTCTTCGGAGGCCTGCACGTACACCACACCCTGTCCGTGGCAATGCAATTGCATCGCCTCGCCCGCGCCGCGACCCACCGCGTCGCGCCAGCTCATCGCGGATTTCAGTTCGGTCTGCACATTGCCGTACGCGGCGACGAACGCCTGCGGGTCGACAACGATCGGATTCGGCCCGCCCACTTGCAGTTCCAGGAATCCGCCGTGCGCGAGCAGCACCGCCGAACCCTGTCCGCTGAGCTGGGTGGTGAACATGCCCTGCCCGGTCGCGACACCCGCGGCGGCACCGCGCAGCGCGCCCATCAGACCGCCGCCGCCACCACCGCTACCGCCCGAACTGGCGACCGACACCACCGAAGCCTGCAAACCGGCCGACTGCGCGAGCAGCCGTGAAGCCTCGGCCCGCAACACCGCGCCCGGCTGCATCTGCACCACGTGCACCTCGAGCCCGGCGAATCCGTAGTGGACCTCACCGTTGCCCTGCGCGAGCATGGTCCGCTCGTGCTCACCGGCCATCATCTGCCCGGCCATCCGCATCAAACCGCCGCCGCCCATGCCTTGACCAGCGCCGGGAATCTGGTGCGGCGCGAACGCCACCTGGCCCGTGTAGAACAACATCGCGCCGGAGCGGGCGACGACGCCGCCAGCCTGTCCGACATTGACCTTGACGACCTTGCTGTTGACCTTCTCGAACATCCCTCTACCGTTCCGCCGGCTGAATCAACACGACGCCCTGGCCCTCGAACCGCAACGAGAACGCCTCGCCCGCATCCTGTCCGACCATCGTCCGCCAGGAAACATCGGTGATGAACGACTGGTTGAGGTTGCCGCGCGAGGCGACGAAAGCATCGGGATCCACGATCAGCGGATACTGCGGCGAAACCTCGAGATGGATCAGCGGCCCACCGGCCGACAGCAGCGCCACCTGGCCCTGCCCACTGACCGTTGTGGTGAACAGCCCGGCACCCGACGACATCCCGCCGACCCCGGCGAACCGCACATCGGTGCGCAGATTCCCCGCGAAGGCCAGCAGCTGCTGCGACTCGACCTGCAACGTCTCGTTGTTCAGGTTCACCACGGTGACGTTCTGTCCGTTCACCGCCAGGAACACTCGCCCGTTGCCGTTGCACTCCATCAGTGACAGTTTCTCGCCGGTGGCGCGGCGCTTGAGGCCGTTGAGCACGCCCTCGCCGCCGCCGAACCCGGCCGATTTGAACTGCACATTGCCTTCGTAGGCCACCATCGAGCCCGAGATCGCGCGGATACTCGTCCCCGCGAGCTGCGCCTCGATCACTTTCTTCGATTGTTCGAACAATTGCGCCATGACAGGTGTGTGCCCGTCCCCTCTGCGAAAGCGGTCAAACCGCCTGTTCCGACTGCGACGTCACCCTAACCGATCAGGGGAAAGTACGCCCGGGCCACAGAGCACGGACGCGTACGCCCGGTTTCTCGTAGAGTGACAAGCACTGCTGTGGAACAACCCAACCGACGACAAGCGAAGGGTCGAACTTGTCTGCAACACTCGCCAAGGGCCAGAACGGCCCGCTGGCCGTCAGTGACGTGGTGATCTCGCTCCAGGTCACCGCACCGGCCGACCTGTCCGCACTGCTCGTCACCGAGCAGGGCAAGGTCCGCACCGACGCTGATTTCGTCTTCTACAACCAGCCGAGTGGACCGGGCGTCGATCTACGCCCCGGGCCCGCGGGTCAGCCTGCCTCGCTTGCTGTTTCGCTGTCCGCGGTGCCCGCCGACATCGATCAGATCCGCGCGGTGATCACCCTCGACGACGCGACCAGCAATTTCGGCCGCTTCGCCCCGCCCACCGCGCTGGTCTCCGACGCGTCGGGCAACCAGCTGTTCAGCTACCAGATCGACGGTCTGAACGCCGAGTCGATCGTGATCGCGCTCGAGCTGTACCGCCGTCAGGGCAGCTGGAAGGTGCGCGCGGTCGGCCAGGGCTACGCGGGCGGTTTCGCCGCGCTGGTCACCGATCACGGTGTGCAGGTGGATGATTCGCCCGCCCAGGCCGCGCCGCAGCAGGCCGCGCCGCAGCAGGCCGCGCCGCAGCAGGCGCCCCCGCCGCCCCCGCCGCAGCAGGCTCCGCCCGCGTACCCGGCGCAGTCCGCGCCCAGCTACCCGCAGCAGCCCGCGCCCGCCTACGCCCCGCCCGGCGGTGGCTACCCGCCGCCGCCCGGTCCGGCTCAGCAGCCGCCCGGTGGTTACCCGCCGCCCCCCGGTGGTGGTTACCCGCCGCCCGCGCAGGGCGCGCCGCAGCAGCCGCCCGGCGAGATCAGCTTGAGCAAGGATCGCCCGGTCAGCCTGCAGAAGGGCCAGCGGGTCACGCTGCGCAAGGAGGGCGGCGCCGCGCTGACCTTCGTGAAGATGGGCCTCGGCTGGGATCCGGTGCGCACGCGCGGCATGTTCGGCAATCGCACGGTCGATATCGACCTCGACGCCTCGGTCTGCCTGTTCGCCGACCAGAATCTCGTCGACGTGGCCTACTACGGCCAGCTGTCGTCGAAGGACGGTTCGGTGCGCCACCAGGGTGACAACCTCACCGGCGAGGGCGAGGGCGACGACGAGATGATCCTCGTCGACCTGACCAGGATCCCCGCGCACATCACCACGCTGCTGTTCATCGTCACCTCGTACAAGGGCCACTCCTTCGAGCAGGTGCAGAACGCGTTCAGCCGCCTGATCGACGGCACCACCAACGGTGAGCTGGCGCGCTACACCCTCGCGGGCGGCATGCCGTTCACCGCGATGGCGATGGCGAAGGTGTACCGCGTCGGCGGCGACTGGAAGATGCAGGCGCTCGGCGAGGGCTTCAACGCCAAGCATCCCGGCGAAGCCGTGCCGCAGCTGGGCCGATTCCTCGGCGGCAATTGATCCAAGAGGGTTGACCGAGACACACCAGATCGCGACAGAGCAGGCAGATACCGTGATTCACCTGAAAGCGGGGCAGAACACTGCTCTGAGCGCTGATTCCGTGCGCTTCACCGCGCAGACCACCGGCACCGTCGAGTTCGGGGCGCTGGTGGTCGGCGAGGATCTGCGGGTTCGCGACGTGCACGATCATGTGTGCGCGTCGCGGCCCTCGGCACCCGGCGTGCGCTTCGCCGGTGTGGCAGTGGATCTGACGCTTTCGCAGATCAGGGCCGACGCGCATGCGGTGCTGTTGTTCGTCGCGGGCGGGCAGACTCTCGGTGCGGTCACGGCGTCGCTGTACGAAAACGGCAGTCCCGCCGCTGAATTCGTCATCGCGCCGACCGCGGGTGAGAGTGCGCTGATCTGCCTCGAGGTGTACCGGCGTGGTGGCGGGTGGAAGTTGCGGGCGCTCGGTCAGGGGTACGCCGGCGGCTCGGCGCAATTGCTGACCGCGCACGGAGTGACCGCCCCCGAGCCCGCACCCGCGCAGGCATGGCAGCCCGCACCACTCGCACCGCCGACCGCCCCCACCGAGACGGTCGCGAGACCCGTTCCCGCATCCGGCATTCCGCTCGAGGTCGACCACGGCCTGCAGCGAATGTGGATGATCTTCGAAGACGCCGCCCGCTCGGCCGCCGCGCTCGTCTCGGCCCGCGACTACGCGACCAAACGCCTGGATCAGGAACTCTCCGAAGCTGTTTCGAATCCGGCGACCCGCAACACCCCCGCCGCCGACGCGGCCCGCACCGCCGCCCAGCGCCGTCACGACGACCTCGCCGCCGTCGCCGACGCCAACCACCGCCGTGACAGTGACCAACTCGCCCACGAGATCGCCGAAGCCGACGCCGCCATGCCCGCCGCACTGGCCTCCTGGCTGGCTCCCGCCTGGACCACCCGTGCCGCCCCCAGCGACGGCATCCGCCTCGGCGAGCTCTACGCACTCGACCGCGGCGGCCTGCGCGTGCCGTATTGCGTTCCGGTGCCACTGAATCGGCCACTGTGGGTCGACACCGAATCCACCGCCGCGGCCGCACGCGTGATCGGCGCCCTGGTGGCCCGCCTCGTCGCCGCGATCCCCGACAAGCCGACCAAGGTCGACCTGATCGACCTCACCGGCGGCCTGCGCACCCTCGCCACCCCCCTCGCCCCACTCCTGGCCGGCCCGGTGATCGCCGACCACGGCGACATCTCCGCCCGCCTGGCCGAACTGGCCCACGCCGCTGAACTGGCCGAAATCGCTTACAACAGTGGACAAGCCGTCCCCCCGGCCGAACACCGCATCCTCGTCGCCGCCGACTTCCCCCACGGCTACCAGGGCAGCGACGTAGTCCGCCTCGGCCAACTGATGGTCCGCGGCGACCTGATCGGCCTGTCCCTGGTCATCGTCGGCAGCAACGGCGAATTCGGCGACGGACCGGTAGATCTCCTCGCCCAGTCCTGCCGCCACCTCCCCACAATGCCCGGCACCCCCCTGTTCGACCCCTGGACCGGCAACGCCTGGGAACTCGACCTCGACATGCTCCCCGCCGAACCCGAACTCCAGGCGCGCTACTTGCGAATGTAGGGCCACGCCGATGACGAACTCCCACTGGGGAACCCGTCATCGCACCTGTTCCGTCAGTTCAGTACCGATACCGGTCGCGCGCTGATCGTGGCCTGTTTCGGGCGCAGGAACTCGGGGAGCCAGGGGAGTAGTGGGTCGAGGGCTCGGTCGAGGACGCCGCCTGCTGGGTCGTCGACGAAGTCTCGGCGGACTACGTCGTTCTGGGGGCGCAGGATTTCGTAGACGATCAGGGCGCACAGGCCGAGGACGGCGAGGTCGCGCAGGACGACGGTGCCGGTGAACCACTGTTCGGGTAGGCCCTTGTTGTCCTCGCCGAGGTAGTAGTACATGCGTGGCACCCAGACGAGTGCGTCGATCGTCATCCACGCCAACAGGATTCGCCGGTGCGGTAATGCGAGGACCGCCAGCGGCACCAGCCACAGCGAATACTGCGGGCTCCACACCTTGTTCGTCAGCAGGAAGGCCGCGACGACGAGGAAGCACAGCTGGGTCAGGCGTGGGCGCCGTGGTGCGGTGAGCGCGAGGTAGGCGATGCCCGCGCAGGCGGCGACGAAGGCCAGCAGCGAGACGGTGTTCAGGATGGTCGGTGGCTGGCCGTGGCCGATCGCCCCGTCGAAGCCTTGCCAGCCGGTGAACGAGGTGATCACGTTGTAGATCGAATCGGGATCGGCGTGCCGGGTGGTGTTGAGGCGGAAGAACTCGCGCCAGCCCTCCGGGTACAGCGCGGCGATCGGCAGGTTCACCGCTGCCCAGGTTCCGGCTGCGGCGAGCACGGTGAGGGTGGCCGCGCCGAGCGGGCGCAAGGCGAACAGATGGGTCCTGGCGGGGGTTTCCCGCAACCAGGTACGTGCGGAGTCGAGACTGTCGACATCACGCAAGCGCAAGCCCGCCCGCGCGGCAGGCTGACGCTGCATCGGATCGATCCGTAAGCACAGCACCACGATCGGCCCGAGCAGCAACAGCGGATACAGCTTCGCCGCCCCGCCGAGTCCAAGGAGGACGCCTGCCAGAACAGGTTTGCGCCGCGCCCATGCCAGCAGCCCGGTCGCCGCGAAAGCCGTTGCGAGAGCATCGAAATTGGTGAAGATGTGCACGATCACCAAGGGCGACAACGCGATCAGCGCCACATCCCAGACCCGTCGTCCGGCTAATCGCGACGACGCCCAGACGGTGATCAGCCAGCCGACCGAAAGACCCAGTGCGACAACGTTGAAATACACCACCACCGACATCGCGCCGGGCACCGGCAGGTGATCCCACACATTGCCGATCTGCATCGCCGCGTACTGGTAGAGCCCCGAAAGCACCGGATACTCCATGTATCTGGTCTCGGTGCCGCCGTCGGGCGTGCTCTCGGTCCAGGATTTCTTGTACGGGAACGCACCCTCGTTGAGCCGTTCGGCGCCGTAGAGCGGCACGGTGTCGGAGTAGCACATGGCCACGTACTGACGCCCGTTGTTCCAGTCGAGCGTCAGCCCGCCGTCACCGTCGCTGGTCTGCTGGATGCAGCCTGCCTTGGCCGACCAGCCCAGCGCCAGGAAGATCACCGTGAAGGCGAACAGCACCCGCAGCGGCGTCCAGAACCGCACGCGCCCGATCAGCGCGTGATCGCCGACCGGGCCGCCGACCACGGTGGACAGCTGCGCGGTGAGCGAGTCGTTACGGCTCGGCCGGTCTCGCGCATCGATCGAGCGCAGGTCGGGTGCCAGCCGGGCGGGCGCCACGTACTGCGCCTCGCGGTCCGGCCGGGTACCACTCGACGCCGGCTGGTCCGCGAGTTGCTGATCGGTCACGACATCCGAGGCTACCGGTGGTTACCGGGATCGGGTCGGCGTGGCTCCCGCGCCGCTGCTTTCGTCGTCGTTGCCGCCGCCCTGACCGTTGCCGTTGCCCGGCCGGGTAGCCGGCGTGGTCGGCGAGCCCTCCGGCCCCGCCGTCGGCTGGCCGGGCAGCGGGCCCGCACCGGTCTCGGGCGTCGACTGCGACTGCGGCACCGCGGGCTGCTGCACCCCGGGCACCGGAATCCGGATGCCGGGCAGGATCTCGACCTGCGAGGGCACGATCACCGGCGGCACGATCGCCGGATTGCTGGTGGACGGCGCGGTGTAGGGCGCCGACCATTCCGGCACACCGGCCTGGCCCTTGATCGGGGAAGGCTTGGGGAACGACTCGTTCGACGTGCCCGACAGCGCGCCGTCCATCGCCGACTTCCAGATGTCGGAAGGCAGTCCGGAACCGTAGATGCTGCCGCCGCCGTAGTTCTTGAGCGGTTCGCCCTGCTCGGTACCGACCCACACCGCGGTCGACAGCGACGGGGTGTAACCGACCATCCAGGCGTCGCGGTTGTTACCGGTGTCACCGAGCTGGTGGGTACCGGTCTTGGCGGCGGACTCCCGGCCACCGGCCAGGTTGTGATTGCGCGAGTAGGCCGCGATCGGCTTCATCGCCGCGGTGACGTTGTCGGCCACGGCCGCGCTCACTCGCTGCTCACCGGCGGGCTCGCCGCGATCGAGCAGCACCTCACCCTTGGCGGTCACGACCCGCTGCACGAAATGCGGCGCGTGATAGACACCCGACGCCGCCAGCGTGGCGTAGGCCGAGGCCATGTCGAGCGGGCGGGACTGGTACTGGCCGAGCACGATGCCGTTGTTGGGGCCGACGCCGCCGGGCTCGGTGAGCGTTTCGCCGATGCCGGGCAGTTCCTTGGCGATACCGAGCTTGTGGCCCATATCGGCGATCTTCTGCGGACCGTTCTGCATGTCCAGCTGCATGCGGTAGAAGCTGGTGTTCAGTGAGCGCTTGAGCGCCTCGGCGATGGTGCACATGCCGCAGCCTTCGCCTTCGACGTTGCCGATCTTGATGCCGTTGACGGTGATCGGCGAGCTGTCGTAGAGCTGCGAAAGCGGAACGCCCTGTTCGAGATTCGCGGCAAGGCCGATCGCCTTGAACGAAGAACCGGTCGGCAGACCGGCATTGGCGAAGTCGTAGCCCTGGCCGTCGCTGCCGCCGTAGTAGGCGCGCACCGCACCGGTGCGCGGGTCGACGGAAACCACCGCGGTGCGCAGGTTCTCGGGTTCACCCTCGAGCTTGCCCTGCGCGGCCTTGATCGCGGCGTCCTGCGCCTTCGGATCGATCGTGGTGGTGATCTGCAGGCCCTCGGTGTTGAGCTGCTGCTCGCTGATGCCCGCGGTCGAGAGCTCCTGCAGCACCTGGTTCTTCACCAGGCCGGACGGGCCCTCGTCGTTGTTCTTGTCGCCGAGCGAGTCCAGCGACACCACCTGCGGGTACTGCATGCCCTGACGTTCGGTCGCGGGCAGGTTGTTCTCCGCGACCATGCCGTCGAGCACGTACTCCCAGCGCGTCTTGGCGCCGGTGGGGTTCTTCTCCGGATCCAGCATCGAGGGCAGCTGGATGGTCGCGGCGAGGACAGCGCCCTCGGCCACGGTCAGCTCCTGCACCGGCTTGCCGAAGTAGGACTTGGCCGCGGCGTCGATGCCGTACGCGCCACGACCGAAGTAGATCGTGTTCAGGTAGGCGGCGAGGATGTCTTCCTTGCTCCACTGGCGCGCCATCTTGGCCGAGATCACCAATTCGTGCATCTTGCGCGTCATCGACCGTTCGTCACCGACCAGCGCGTTCTTCACGTACTGCTGGGTGATCGTGGAACCACCACCGGCGCTTTCCTTGCCGAGGATGTTGTCGCGGGCGGCGCGGGCGAAGCCCGAGACCGAGAAGCCGGGGTTGGTGTAGAAGTCGCGGTCCTCGGCGGCGATCACGGCATTGCGCACGTGCGGCGGGATCTGGTCGATCGAGACCTCGGTGCGGTTGCCCTGCGGCGGAACCACCTTGCTGATCTCGGTCGTGCCGTCGGCGGCGAGGATCGTGGCGACCTGGTTGGTCTCCAGATCGCCCGGCTTCGGCACCGACACCGCCGTATAGGCGACCAGGAACACCGCGCTCGGCACGACGATGGCCAGCGCCATCAAGACGTAGAGCGTCCGGCGAACGATCCGCCACGGCGATTTCTTCACCGCACCATCACTACCCGAGCCGTCGTCGCCCCCGCCACCATCGCGGCGGTTGCGCGGACCGGTCGGCGGGGGTGTGCCGCCCGCGCGGCGATCACCGGCGAGCGCGCGACGTTCGCCCGAGGCAGGGCCGCCTGCCGCGGTGGCGCGTCGCTCACCGCTGGTCGGCCCACCGGGGCGGCGGCCCGCACCGGCGCGCGCGGCAGCGGCGGCGCCACCAGCGCGGTTCGCGCGTGCCATGTCGTCGCCCGCACCGCGCACGGTCCGGTCACCCGAACGCACTGTCGGCTCCTCGGGAGCGCCGGGACGCGGGAGTTTCTGGGTGGCGTTGGCCGGGGGCGGAACCGGTCGACCCGGCTGCGCGGGCCGACCCTGCGGCGGCCTGCCCTGGCCGGGACCACCCTGCGGAACCGGCCCACCGGGACGCTGCGGCGGCGGACCAGGTCGACGCGGCGGCATCCCACCTGGCGGCGGGCCCTGCTGACGACCGGGCGGCGGCCCCTGCGGACCACGTCCACCAGGCACCGGACCACCCTGCGGACGCCCACCCTGCACGGGACCACCCTGCGGGCGGGGACCGTTGGGTCCCGGCAGCCGCGGCGGCGGACCGCCGGGCCGATCACCCGACTGTGGGGGGAGACCCGGTTGTGCACCACGAGCCGGGCGGCCGCCGCGCGGATCATCGCCGTGGGGGGAGGATTCGTAGGGCGAACTCACTGACCAGATCTCCATAACTTGTAAGGTTCGGGCACACAACATCCGCGCCGGAGTACCGGCGCGGAAAGGGTGCACCCCGAACAGTGGCGCATCACGCGGTGGCCACCATCACTCGAGTCGGCTGCCCATCACTCGGCAGCCATCACTCGACAGCAGAGCGCCGGGCTCGCGAACTCGTTCGTCGCCGAGCCGGCGCGGGGGCCGTGCCGAGTACATACGACTGCACCAGATGGTTCCAGCTGCACGAGCGACATACCTCGACGACATGCACCGAGAATTCTTCGTTCGACTCTGCCATCCGGATCAGTTCCTCGGGCGTTCGCGCCGACCCGGCCGCTTGGCCGAGCCCATCACCGAACACCCACGAAACCAACGTCAGCTGCTCTTTTCGGCAGATCGGGCAGGTCGCCTCACTGCCCCGGCCGTGGAACTTCGCGGCCCGGAGCAGATAGGGATTCGCGTCGCACACCTCGGCGACGCCGACCCGCCCCGCGTAGACATCGGCCAGCAGCGACCTGCGCCGGAGCGCATAGTCCACCACCTGCCGCTGAATTCGCACGATCACCAGAGTAGCGGGGTTCGGATAGGCACGCCCATGGCACAAGAGATGACGGAGTGATCTGCGTCATTGCGTTGTGCGTTGTTATATCGGCCCGATATAGTTGGAAGTCGCATCCACGGTTAGGTTCGCACGGCCTGTTCGGCCGTCATAGTCAGGGAGTGAGGTCGGCAGTGCTCGAATTGGCGATTCTCGGCCTGCTCCTCGACGCGCCCATGCACGGTTACGAGCTGCGCAAGCGGCTGACGGGCCTGCTCGGAGCGTTCCGGGCCTTCTCCTACGGTTCGCTCTACCCGACGCTGCGCAGAATGCAGGCCGACGGGTTGATCGCCGAGGAGCTCCCCGAGGGCGCGATCGCGCGCCGTGCGCGCCGCGTCTACCGGCTCACGCCGGTCGGGCGGGAACGGTTCTCCGAACTCCTCGCCGACACCGGTCCGCAGAACTACACCGATGACGGTTTCGGCGTTCACCTGGCCTTCTTCAGCCGCACTCCCGCCGAGGCGAGAATGCGGATCCTGGAGGGCAGGCGACGCCAGGTCGAGGAGCGACGAGAGGGTCTGCGAGAAGCGATCAAGAAGGCCAGCGGGTCACTCGATCGCTACACCAAGCAGCTCCACCAGCTCGGATTGGAATCAAGCGAGCGCGAAGTGCGCTGGCTCAACGAGTTGATTGCGGCGGAGCAATCGACGAAGGCGGCACCACAGAAAGAGGGAAAGAGCGGCCATGAGTGATGTCAACAAGGTTGGATCCGGCGAAGTCCGCGTCGCGATCGTCGGTGTGGGCAACTGCGCATCGTCGCTCGTGCAGGGCGTGCAGTACTACAAGGACGCCGACGAGAACCAGGTCGTTCCCGGCCTCATGCACGTCAAGTTCGGTAGCTACCACGTTCGCGACGTGAAGTTCGTGGCCGCGTTCGATGTCGACGCCAAGAAGGTCGGCTTCGACCTGGCCGAGGCCATCTTCGCCAGCGAGAACAACACCATCAAGATCTCCGACGTGCCGCCGACCGATGTGACGGTCCTGCGTGGCCCGACCCTCGACGGCATCGGCAAGTACTACGCCGAGACCATCGAGCAGTCCGAGGCGCCCGCGGTCGACGTGGTCAAGGCGCTCAAGGATGCCAAGGTCGACGTGCTGGTCTCGTACCTGCCCGTCGGTTCCGAAGAGGCCGACAAGTTCTACGCGCAGTGCGCGATCGACGCGAATGTCGCGTTCGTCAACGCGCTGCCGGTCTTCATCGCCTCCGACCCGGTCTGGGCGCAGAAGTTCGTCGACGCCGGTGTCCCGATCGTCGGCGACGACATCAAGTCGCAGGTCGGCGCGACCATCACCCACCGCGTGATGGCCAAGCTGTTCGAAGACCGCGGCGTGGTGCTCGATCGCACCTACCAGCTCAATGTCGGCGGCAACATGGACTTCAAGAACATGCTCGAGCGGGAGCGTCTGGAGTCGAAGAAGGTCTCCAAGACCCAGGCCGTCACGTCGAACCTCACCGGCGCGCTCGCGGGCAAGGTCCACGACCGCAACGTCCACATCGGTCCCTCGGACTATGTGGAGTGGCTCGACGACCGCAAGTGGGCCTACGTGCGGCTCGAGGGTCGTGCGTTCGGTGACGCCCCGCTGAACCTGGAGTACAAGCTCGAGGTGTGGGATTCGCCGAACTCGGCCGGCATCATCATCGACGCCGTTCGCGCGGCGAAGATCGCCAAGGACCGCGGCATCGGCGGACCGGTCATCCCGGCTTCGGCTTACCTGATGAAGTCCCCGCCCGTGCAGATCGCCGACGATGTCGCGCGCACTCAGCTCGAGGCGTTCATCATCGGTGCCGATTAATCACTGAACGAAAAAAGCCGGTGCACACGAACTTTCGTGCGCACCGGCTTTTTCGGGTCTCAGTCCAGCGAGACGTACACCTCGACCGAAGTCGGACCGGTGTAGCGCTCCAGCTCCGCCGTGTGCGAGCGGGTGATGGTGCCCGCGTTCTCGGCCTTGATCACCTGCGCCCACGCGGTGCGCAGCAGATCGTAGGGCTTGTCCGAGACCACGAACTTGGCGTAGCGCCCCGCGGGGATGCGGGTGAGCACGTCGCCTTCGTCGATGTCGTCCAGTCCGGCGACCTCGTAGCCGAGCACGGCCACCGCATGATCGTTCTGGCCGATATAGGCCGCCGCGCGCGGCACGGACTTTTCTCGCGACAGATAGCGATCCCAGGTGAAATTCACCAGATCAAGATCGCGCGCGGTCACCTCACGCCCGGCCAACGGCACGGTGAGGCCCGCGATCAGCCCGTCGTCGAGGGTGACGATTTCGAAATCCACGGCCATCAGCTGTCCTTCTCCTCGGTCAGCGAAACGAAGATCTCGACCGTGCGCTCGTCGGGATACTGCTCGCAGTCGCCGGTATAGGCGCGCACGAATTCACCCGCTGCCTCCGCGTCCCACACCTGGCGCCACAGCCCGACGATGGTGTCGCCGAGGTTGTCGCCGCTGGCGACGAAGCGCGCGTAGCGGCCCGCCGGAATCC
Organism: Nocardia sp. FBN12; assembly: GCF_054031145.1. Taxonomy (NCBI): domain Bacteria; kingdom Bacillati; phylum Actinomycetota; class Actinomycetes; order Mycobacteriales; family Nocardiaceae; genus Nocardia; species Nocardia sp. FBN12. The sequence goes on along the minus strand of NZ_CM132926.1, from coordinate 5,863,662 downwards.
GGCCGAGAACATCGCCCACCTGCAGGTCGGCGAGAGTCTTGCACTCGTATCCGACGATGTGAGTCAGGTAGGAATTGATCTCCGGCGCGAAATCGACATAGCCCGTCGCGACCGGCCCCGGTAACGTCCTCGCCCGCAGGTGCGCCCACGCCTCGACCACCTTGGCGCGGCGCGGCCCCTCGACGGCGAGCGCCGGGCTGCGGAGCACCGTGCCCGCGATCAGCGTCTCGGGACGGTCAACGACATTGAAATCCACCTGCGTAGCCCCTATGTCTAGTGTCGTCGCATGTCGGTACCGACCGCACATCCTCCCGTATCGGTCCGACAGGTTCCGCGCCGGGATCATTCGACCCCTGGTCGGGCGGTTCGCGCTCTGGGCAACGATGTTGCCATGTCCCTAGGGTAGCCGGGTGCGGCTGCGCCAACTCGTGATCTATCTCGGCCCCTCGCCACCGAGTCCGGGGAACAATTCGCCGGGCACCGCGGGCGTCGGCGCGGGCGGGATCACGATCAACGGCGGCGGCGCGGGGCGCGGCGAGTTCGTCGGCGGGCCGAAGATATCGAAGCCGCCGCCCGGCCTCGGCGCGGTCTCGGTACCGGGCGTCGGCACCAGCTGCGGGCTCGGCAGCGCTGGCACCTCGAATGTTTCGACCGGGGTCCCCGCCAGCGCGGCGTCCATCGCCTGCTTCCAGATGTCGGCGGGCAGTCCCGATCCCCAGATGGCCCCTCCCCGGCCGTTGCGCAGCGGCTGTGGGTTCTCGGTGCCCACCCACACCGCGGTCGACAGCGAAGGCGTGTACCCGACCATCCACGCGTCCTTGTTGTCCTTGGTCTCGCCGAGCTGGGTGGTTCCGGTCTTGCTCGCCGACTGCCTGCCGTCGGCGAGCCCGTGGCCGTTGGAGTAGTTGGCGATCGGCAGCATCGCCGACGTAGTCGCATCGGCGATCTCGGCGGAGATCCGCTGCTCGGGCTCTGAATGTCGTTTGCCCGTCGCGGTTTCCCAGCTGCGGTCGAGCAGCACCCGCCCGTCGCCGGTGCTCACCTTCTGCACGAAGTACGGCTGGTGATAGACCCCGGAGGCGGCCAGCGTCGCATACGCCGACGCCATATCGAGGGGGCGAACCAGATACTGCCCGAGCACGATCCCGTTGAGCGGGTACCCGTCCGGCTCCGTGAGGCTGATGCCGTCGACGCCGGGAATGTACTCGGGGATGCCTGCCAGGTGCGCGGCCTCGGCGACCGAGCGCGGGCCGTCGGCCATCGTCATCGTGAGCCGGTAGAAGCTGGTGTTGAGCGAGCGTTTGAGCGCCTCGGCGAGCGAGCAGCGCCCGCACGAGTCACCCTCGACATTGGTGATCTCGGTGCCGCGGTCGGTGATCGGCGAGCTGTCCATCGCCCGCGTCACCGGAATGCCCTGGCGTTGCGCCGCGACGAGCGCGAAAACCTTGAACGCGGAACCTGTTTGGAGCGGCGCCTGCGCGAAATCGAAGCCGGTGCCGTCTTCCCCGCCGTAGTAGGCGCGCACCGCCCCGCTGCGCGGATCGATCGACACCACCGCCGAGCGCAGTTCCGGTGGCTGCCAGGAGAACCGCTCACGCACCGAGTCGACCGCGCCCGCCTGCGCCGCGGCGTCGATGGTGGTGGTGATCTGCAGTGCGCCCGTATTGATGTCGGCGTCGTCGAGGCCCGCCGCGCGCAGCTCGCGCAGCACCTGGGTGCGGATATGGCCCTCGGGTCCGAGTGCGACGCCTTCGGCGGGCACATCGTCGAGCGGGATGATCGGCGGGAACACCGTCGCGTCACGGTCGCCGGGCGCGAGCACGTTCATCTCGACCATGCCGTCGAGCACGTACTGCCAGCGGGCCCGCAGCTGGTCGAGATGGTTCTCCGGATCGAGCACCGAGGGGGAGCGGATCACCGCCGCCAGCACCGCGCCCTCGGCGAGGGTGAGCTCGGGCACCGGCTTGTCGAAATAGGCCTTCGCGGCGGCCGCGATCCCGTACGCGCCGCGGCCGTAGTAGATGGTGTTGAGGTAGGCGGCCAGGATCTCGTCTTTGCTCCACTGCCGCGCCATCTTCGCCGCGATGACCAACTCCCGCATCTTGCGCGTGACGGTGCGTTCGGAGCTGAGGAAGGCATTCTTCACGTACTGCTGGGTGATCGTCGAGCCGCCGCCCGCGTTGTCCTGACCGGTCACATTGTCGCGGGCGGCGCGCAGGAAGCCACTGGTCGAGTAGCCGGCGTTGGTATAGAAGGTGCGGTCTTCGGCGGCCAGCACGGCGTCGCGCACCGGATACGGCACATCGGTGAGTGGGATGGGGATCCGATTGCCCTGTGGCGGAATGAATTTCGTCAGTACGGTGGTGCCGTCGGCGGCCAGCACGGTGGCCGGCTGCTCGACCGCGACCTCGGCCGGTTCGGGGATCTCCGAACTCCAGTACACCGCGACGAACAGCAGCGCGGGCACACACACGAAGATCACGAAGAGCGCGAGCAGCAACCGCCGGATGCGCTGGCCCCTGGTGCGCGGCTGACGTTCCCGCTCCTCTGTGCCCAGCCGCGCGGCCTGTTCCCGCCGCGCCGCTCCCTTGTCCGGTGGTCCGTCGGTGGCGGCGAGTCGCGCCGCCTGTGCCCGTCGGGCCGCACCTTTGGCCGGTTTGCCTTCGCTCGCCAGCGGATCGCGGAACCCGGCTATCGAGGTATACGGGACGTCCCCATCGGAACGCCCGCGCCCGCGCTGGGAGGCCACACCATCTCCTTTCGGAGCGAGCAGAAGAACTCACCTGCACCGACGTCGATATCGGTGCAGGCGACTCTACCCGGCGGTGGCGCCAGAACCCGGCAGGTCAGCTCTTGACGCCGCCCGCGGTGAGACCGGAGATGATGCGACGCTGGAAGATCAGCACCATGATCACCAGCGGCACGGTGACGATCACGCCCGCCGCCATGATCGCCGCGTACGGCTGCACCAGCGGGTCGTTGCCCGAGAAACTCGCGATCGCGACCGTCACCGGCTTGGTGTCGTCGCCCGACAGCAAGCGGGCAAGCAGGTACTCGTTGATCGAGGCGATGAACGCCAGGATCGCGGTGGTGAACACCGCGGGCGCGGCCAGCGGCAGCATGATCAACCGGAAGGCCTGGAACTTGCTCGCGCCGTCGATGCGCGCGGCCTCTTCGAGCTCCCACGGCAGTTCGGCGAAGAACGAGGCCAGGATGTAGACCGTCATCGGCAGGACGAAGGAGATGTTCGGGATGATCATCGCCTGGTACTGGCCGATCCAGCCGATATCGGTGAACAGTTGGAACAGCGGCGTCACCAGCACCACGGCCGGGAACATCGACGCCGACAGGATCAGCCCCGAGATCAGGTACTTGCCCGCGAAGGTCATCCGGGCCAGCGCGTAGGCCGCGAGTACACCGAGGATCAGCGCGACAGCGGTGGTCGCCGAACCGATGATCACACTGTTGAGCAGCGCTTTGCCGAAGTCGTTGCCGCGGCTGGTGTCGAAGGCGTTGCGGAAGTTCTCCAGCGTCACGTGGGTGGGCCACGGGGTGCTGTCGAAGGTGTGGGCCGGGTCGCGGAACGCCACCACGGCCATCCAGTAGAACGGCCCGAGCCCCCACACCAGCACGATGGCGACACCGAGGTAGAGGCGCACCGTGCCGATCCGCTTGCGCCACGACACCGGCTGCATCGGCACCGGATTCGCTTCGGCGCCAGGTTCTTTCGTCATCGAGATGCTCATCAGTTCGCCTTCCGCTGTTCTTCCTGCGTGCGAACAGCGTTGGCGCCGAGCACCTTCACCAGAACGAACGCGATCGCGAAGACGAGCAGGAAGGTGATCACCGACAGCGCCGCGGCGCTGTTGGGACCTTGGCGCACCTGCTCGACCACCAGGATCGACAGCGTGTTGGTCGACGGGTTGCCCAGCGTCATGATCGCGGGCAGGTCGTACATGCGCAGCGCGTCCATCGTGCGGAAGAGCACCGCTACGAGCAGCGCGGGCTTGAGCAGCGGCAGCGTGATGTTCACGAACCGCTGCCAGGCCGACGCGCCGTCGACCTTGGCGGCCTCGTACACGTCGGCCGGAATCACTTGCAGCCCAGCCAGAATCAGCAGCGCCATGAACGGCGTGGTCTTCCACACGTCGGCCGCGATCACCGCGAACCGCGACGCCCACACATCCGAGGTCCACAGGATCTGCGTGCCGAGCACCCGGTTCACGACGCCGTCGTACTGGAACATGAACTCCCACAGCCGCGCTGTGACAGCGGTGGGAATCGCCCATGGGATCAGCACGGCGGCGCGCAACAGCGCCCGGCCGCGGAAGGTCTTGCCCATCACCATGGCCATGCCGAGCCCGAGCAGGGCCTCGAGCGTCACCGTGATCACGGTGAAGAACAGGGTGATCCCGACCGCCGACCAGAACTGCGAGCCCAGCGTGCCGGTGGGGCACGACACCGTGCCCATCAGCGACCCGCACTGCTGCATCAGCCAGTGCGTGTAGTTGCTGAAGCCGGCGCCGCCGCCCTCGACGAACATCCCGGTGGCCGGGTCGATGCCGGAGTCCTTCGAGAAGGACATGACGATCGCCTCGACCACCGGATAGCCGATGACCACGGCCAGTGCGACGAGCACGGGCGTGACGAACAGCCACGCCTTGCCGGATTGTCGCAGGTGCAGCGCTAGCCCGCGCTGCTTGGCTCCCGAAGGATCCGACACCGTTACTACTCTCCTACGGTCTGGTCGGGTCCGCTGCGCGTACCGCTACGAACCGGCGGTCTCGATGCCCTTTTGCATGCCCGCGACGGCGTCGTCGACGGACTTGGCACCGGTCAGTGCAGCATAAGCGTTGTCCTGGATGGCCTTCGACACCGCGGGATAGAACGGGGTCACCGGACGCGGCACGGCGCTGGCGATGGACTCCTTCAGCGCGGGCAGGTACGGCATCTTCGCGATCAGGGCCGGGTCGTCGTAGAGCGAGGAGCGCACCGAGGGCAGCGAGCCCGAGGCGATGATCTGCTGTGCCTCTTCGCTGATCAGGTAGCGAACGAAGTCCGCGGCAGTGGCCTTGTTCTTGGAGAACGCGCTGATCGCGGCGTTGTAACCACCGAGGGTGGAAGCACCGACGCCGGTGTTGCCCGGCAGCGGGGCGACACCGAACTTGTCCTTCACCGCGGAGCCGTCGGCGGAGGCCTGGGCGTAGAGGTAGGGCCAGTTACGCAGGAACAGCAGCTTGCCAGTCTCGAACGCGCTCGCGCTCTCACCTTCCTTGAAGGTGATGGCTTCCTTGGGGATGTCACCGTTCTTGTAGGCGTCGACGAGGACCTTCAGGCCGGCCTTCGACTCCGGGCTGTTCACGGTGGGGGTCTTGCCGTCGGCGCCGACGAAGCTGCCACCGAAGGCGTTGATGACCTCGGAGGTGTTCACGGTCAGGCCCTCGTAGGGGGCCAGCTGACCGGCGTAGCAGCCGATGTTGTTCTCGCGCGCCACCTGGCACTGGCCGAGCATCTCGGTCCAGGTCTTGGGCGGGTTGGGCACCAGGTCCTTGCGGTAGTACAGCAGGCCACCGTTGGTGTTGCGCGGGGCCGCGTACAGCTTGCCGTTGTAGGTGGCGCTGGCCACGGTCGGCGCGAGCAGCGGCGCGGTGTCGATCGCGAAGGTGTCCTCGAGCGGCTGGATCCAGCCCTTGGCCGCGAACTCGGCGGTGTTCGGCACGTCGAGGGCGACCACGTCGTAGCCGTCCTGCTTCGCGCGGAAGTGCTCGGCGAGGTCGTCGTGCTGCTGGGTGGCGTCGGCCGACTGCTCCTTGAACGTCACCTGCTCGTTCGGGTGCGCGGCGTTCCAGCGGTCGATGAGTTGTTTGACCACACCGGTCTCGGTGGTGTCCTTACCTTCGACGTAGGTGATCGGGCCGCGGCCCGTCAGGTTCTGGTCGAGCGCGTTGCCACCGTCGTCACTGGAGCAACCACTGGCGAACGTTGCGGTGAGCAGCGCGATCGAGGCAGCAGCCATCGTCGCTCTGGGGACAAACTTCAAGGCCATCGCAGACACTCCAGGGTCAAGACGTGAGCAGCAGCACACCTTGCTGCGGTGCAACAGGCAACATACATGGTGCGCGGTCTTCGCGTCCGATCGTCCTGCTCATCGGCTTACTTTTCGGTCAGTTCCCTTGGGATTTCGGTGTCGGTGCCGTGCCCTACCCTCGACTGCGTGACCAGTCCACCGCCGTCGACGCCCGATCGGATGCTCACTCGCATCGGTGGTTTGCTGCGCAAGGCCGAGTCCACCGACAACGCGCACGAGGCCGAAGCGTTCCTCGCCGCGGCCCAGCGGCTGGCGACGAAATCCTCGATCGATCTCGCGGTGGCGCGCTCGCATGTGGCCGCGCGTGAGCGCAGGTCGGCGCCGGTGCAGCGGATCATCCCGATCGGCGAGCCCGGTCGAAAAGGGCTGCGCACCTATGTCCAGTTGTTCGTGGCGATCGCCACGGCCAACGATGTTCGCTGCGATGTCGCCCGCAGCTCCGCCCAGGTCTACGCCTACGGCTTCGCCGCCGACATCGACACCTGCGAAGCGCTCTACGCGAGCCTGCTGATCCAGATGGTCCGGGCGTCGGACCACTACATCAAATCCGGCGCCTATCGCGAGGCCACGGTCGTGAAGGTGGTCACCGAGAAGCGCCTCGGCCGTACGGTTCGGCGCAAGGTGGAGGTTCCGGTGGCGGGGGTTACGGCGCGGCTGAACTTCCAGATGGCCTTCGGCGCGCGGATCGGTGCGCGGCTGGCCGAGGTGAAAGCTGAAGTCGTCGCCGAGGAATCGGCCGTCGAGTCGACGGGAACCGCTCTTGCCCTGCGCGACAAAGAGGTCGCGTTGACCGACTTCTACACGGCCACCTCCGAGGCCCGCGGAACCTGGCGCGGCCCCCAAGCCTCCACCGGGCACTCCGCCGCGGCCCGCCGGGCGGGAGACCGAGCGGGCCGAAACGCTCGCTTGGGTACCTCGCCTGAGCTGCCGGCCGCTCGCGGAAAGATCACCGGCCGATGAGAGCGCGCAGGCGGCGAATCGTGACCTGCCCGATCAGATCAGCTGGGGTGTCGTGGGTGATATCCGACAGGGCGAGCCGTGCCGCACCGTGATTCGGGCAATACCCAGCGCGATAGCCAACGCGCCAAGGTTTACGACGGGGAGCAGTTGGTGCGCGGGGCATTCGACCGGGCCGACGAGTTCGGGCATCGGACGGTGGAGGTGTACGGCTCGCAGTTGACCTTGCCGGTGGAGCGACGGTTCGCTTCGGTGGAATCGGTGCAGAGCTATGTCGACAAGGTGCTGGCGCTGAATTGGGTTCGTGCGCAATGGGAGCGGGCCGCCGTGGCGGTTCGGGTCCGTGCGCGTGCGGGCGCGGCCGCGGCGCACTACGAGACGGCGGCCGCTGTGCTGGCCGTTCCGCTCCACACCGGTTCCACTGCCTGGGCACTGCGCGAACTCGTCGTTCTCCACGAACTCGCCCATCATTTGTCGCCGGATTCCGTGGAAGCCCCGCACGGACCCGAATTCTGCACTCGGTACGTCGAATTGGTCGATGGCGTGATCGGTCCGGAGGCCGCATTGTTGATCCGGGCGACCTTTGCCGGGTGCGGCGTTCGGTTCGGCTAGGGTTCGCCGCTCAGCTGCTCCCGAGCAGTGCACTGACTCGCTCGTATCGCCGCAGCCACCAGTCGACTCGCTCGGGGTCGGGGTGTCGGTACTTGTCGAGCAGCGTCGGGTCGGGCTCAGGCGGCGCGGTCGGGACCGGCAGCCAGCCATCCGTGGGTAGTAGCGAGTCTGCGACGAGATCACCTTCGAACAGTGCGAGAGTTCCCAGACCGCAGGCGAATTCCAGATCAGGCAGCGCGCCCGCCAACGCCAGTTGCGCGGCCAGACCGACGCTGGTCTCGAGCGCCGACGAGACCACCGTCGGCAGCCCGGCCGCGCCGGCCACCGCCAATGCTCGACGCACCCCGCCCAGCGGCGTGCACTTCAGCACCGCCACGTCGGCGGCGCCGGCCACCGCTACCCGCATCGGGTCATCGGCTCGTCGAATCGACTCGTCGGCCGCGATCGGCACCGAAACCCGTCGCCGCACTTCAGCTAATTCCTCGATCGTCCGGCACGGCTGTTCTACGTATTCCAAACCCCCGGCAGCCCTGTCGATCTCACCGATATTCCGTACTGCGGTCGCAACGTCCCACATCGCGTTCGCATCGACTCGAACCGCCCCGGACTTCCCGATCGCCTCCCGCACGGCCGCCACGCGCGCCACATCCTCGGCCAAGGAATCAGCGTGGTCTGCCACCTTCACTTTGGCTGTCGCGCAACCGGATTCCCGCACGATCCGGCCGGCCCGCGCCGGATCTACCGCGGGCACGGTGCAATTCACCGGAATTCGATCCCGCACCGGCGCCGGCCACCCCACCGTCACCTGTTCGACTGCGGTAGCCAACCATCCCACCGCTTCCCGGTCGTCATACTCGGGAAACGCGCAGAACTCCCCCCATCCCAATTCCCCTCGAATCAACATCCCCTCGCGCACAGTGATCCCTCGAAACCGCGTCCGCAGCGGAATCGCATAAACAAACAGGTCGGCGCTCACGCGTTCGATCGTAGAGGTCGCGGATATACCGGCCATGGCCTGAGTGATTTCTGTGGCTCGGAGTTGCCCCGCCCGGCGGCATGTGCGTGCGTTGATATTGAAGTGAGAGGCGGTCAGGAAGCTCGGATTTCGTGGCTCACGGCGTCGAGGTAGTCGTTGATGGCTCGGTGGTTTTTCGTGAGGCATTCGATCTTCTCTGCCATGCGGTCGCGTTGGTGTTCGAGTGTCGCGATCATGTCTGGGGTGACGTATGGCAGGTGTATCGCCCGCGAACTGTCCAGGCAGGGAAGGATCTGCTTGATGATCCGTGTTGGCAGGCCGGCATCGAGTAGGCCCCGGACTTGCCACACCCGGTCGACAACGTAGTCCTCGTAGCTCCGGTACCCGTTGGGGAGCCGTTCGGAGTGGATCAGCTCCTGTTCCTCGTAGTAGCGGAGCATCCGCACCGGCGTGTCCGTGCGCTGGGAGAGCTCACCGATCTTCATCCCCACACCTTTTCGTGTCTGGGCTGCGATGCAGCCGGCTTGACCCTCACATCAATGTCACACATTGATGATAGGGGCATGACACGAACGGTTACATCACCATCCCCTTCCGCCGCTGATGCACGGTTCCCGCTCGCAGGTCTGCTGGCTCTGGCTGCCACGGGGTTCATCACGCTCCTGACGGAGACGATGCCCGCCGGGATGCTGTCGCAGATGAGCCGCGACCTGGGAGTGAGCGAGGCCGCTGCCGGGCAGAGCGTGACGGTCTTCGCGATCGGGGCGATTCTCGCGGCGGTTCCTCTCACGAGAGCAACGATCGGCTGGCGACGCAAGCGCCTGCTGCTGTTCGCGATTTCCGGGTTCGCGGTCGCCAACACGATCACCGCCTTCTCCGACAGTTTCGCACTCACCCTGACCGCCCGGTTCCTCGGCGGCATCGTCGGCGGCATGCTCTGGGCGCTCCTTGCCGGTTACGCCCGACGGATGGTTCCCGCGCACCAGCGCGGCAAAGCCATGGCCATCGCGATGGCGGGCGGAACCGTTGCGCTGTCCGTCGGGGTCCCCGCAGCTGCGTTCCTCGCCAAGGTCGTCGAATGGCGATTCGCTTTCGGGATCATCACACTGGTGACTCTCGCACTGATCGTATGGGTGATTGCCACCGTTCCGGACTTCCCTGGCCAATCCAAGGGCGCACGACTGCCGCTGGTCCATGCGTTCCGCACACCCGGAGTCGCCCCGATCCTCGTCGTGACGTTGACGTTCGTGTTAGCTCACAACATTCTCTTCACCTATATCGCCCCGTTCCTGGCCCCGCTCGGCATGGCGGGTCAGGTCGATTCGGTGCTGCTTACCTTCGGTCTGGTGTCGCTCGTGAGTATCTGGCTCACCGGCGTGCTCATCGACCGACACCTGCGCATGCTCATGATCTCGGCCTGCGCGCTCCTGGCCACAGCGGCTCTCGTCCTGAGCGTCTTCTCTGGCACCCCTGCTCTCGTGTACGCCAGTGCAGCCCTGTGGGGGCTCGCGTTCGGCGGCGCCTCAACCCTGCTGCAAACCGCGATCGCTGACGCCGCCGGCCCAGCGGGCGACGTCGCACAAGCACTCCTCACCACATGCTGGAACATCGGGATCGCCGCAGGCGGGGTCATCGGCGGTATCACCCTCAACGTACTGGGATCCGCCTCCCTGAGCTGGATCACACTCGCGCTCCTGCTCCCGACGCTCGCTATCGTCATCGGCGCACGTCGACACGGATTCACCAGCCGCACATTCGAACGCGAGACCGCCTCCAAACCGGACGCGTGACACCAGCGCTCGTCCGTGTCAAGCGGGCGCGCACCACCGGCACACGGACAGTCTGCGGGGTCGAGCCGGACGGTGGCGCTCGCGGTGAGCGCCACCGTTTCGGTTCACAGCCGTTCGATGATGGTGGCGTTGGCGAGGCCACCCGCTTCGCACATGGTCTGCAATCCGTAGCGCGCCCCACGCTGCTGCATCGCGTGCACCAGCGTCGTCATCAACCGCGCCCCGGACGCGCCGAGTGGATGCCCGAGCGCGATCGCCCCGCCGTTGACGTTGACCCGGCTCATCTCCACGCCGGTCTCCTGCGCCCACGCCAGCACAACCGGCGAGAACGCCTCGTTGATCTCGAACAGGTCGATGTCGGAAATGCCCAGACCGGCCCGCCGCAGCACCTTCTCGGTGGCCGGGATAACCGCCGTGAGCATCAGCAATGGATCGTCGCCCGCGACGGAGAAGCTGTGCAGCCGAGCCAACGGCCGCAGCCCCAATTGCTGGGCACGTTCGCTGGACATGATCAGCACCGCGGAACTCCCGTCGCTGACCTGGCTGGCCGAGGCGGCGGTGATCTCCCAGCCGATCTGCGGGAACCGAGCGGCCATCGCGGGGTCGTAATAGGCAGGCTTCAGTTTCGCGAGGGTATCGATCGTGCTGCCGACCCTGATTCCCTCATCCGAGCTCAGCCCGTTGATCGGCGCGAGTTCATTCGCGAAGAGCCCGTCTTTGGTTGCCCGAGCGGCCTTTTCGTGACTTCCGAGTGCGAACTCGTCGAGCTGAGTGCGGGTCAGCCCCCACTTCGCGGCAATGAGCTCGGCGCTGATTCCCTGCGGGACAAGATCATCGGGATATCGCTCCGCGAAGGCGATTCCGGACAGATCGCTGGCGCCGATCAGGTTGGCGCCCATGGGTACTCGCCCCATGGATTCCACCCCGGCGGCCACCACAATGTCATAGGCCCCCGCGATAACCCCTTGTGCCGCGAAATGAATCGCCTGCTGACTACTACCGCACTGCCGATCCACCGTCGTGGCGGGCACGGATTCCGGATACCCGGCGGCCAGGGCGGCCCGCCGAGTCATATTCGCCGCTTGCTCCCCGACCTGGGTGACGATCCCGCCGATCACATCGTCTATCAGCACCGGGTCGATCCCGCTGCGTTCGACGACTGCCCGCAGGCTGTGCGCCAGCAGATCAACAGGATGAACGTCGTGAAGTGCGCCGTTCGGCTTGCCCCGCCCGATCGGCGTGCGTACCGCTTCGACGATGACCGCGTCTCGCATGGAAGTCCTCTTTCGACACCACTGGCTCTAGCTGACGATAGTCAGCATAAACCCTAACTATCGTCAGCTCAAGTCAGATTGGCTATGATGTCTCCCATGGCAGCAGTGATGGAAGGACCCCTGGCCGATCTCAGCAAATGGGACACGGAAGGCTGCTCCATCGCCAGAGCCATGGACCTCATCGGCACCCGCTCCGCGATGCTCATCCTGCGCGAGGCCTACTACGGCACCCGCCGCTTCGACGGCTTCGCCCGCCGAGTAGGCATCACCGACGCCGCCGCAGCGGCCCAACTCCGCAAACTCACCACCGCCGGCCTCCTGGAAAAACGCCCTTACCAGGAAGAAGGCAAACGCACCCGCCACGAATACGCCCTCACCCAAATGGGCAGAGACCTACTCCCCGCCGTCGTGGCCCTCTGGCAATGGGGCGACACCTACCTCCAACCCGGCCCACCGCCCTTGCTTCGAGTAGACGCCGAGACCGGCGCCCCCGTCCGCGCTGACCTCCGCACCTCCGACGGCACCGAAATCCCGCTCGAACGGCTAGCCGTCCGTGTCAATGAGGACTACCTGCGCGACCGTAAAGCTGCTCGTGGGCGGCCGTGATTCGTGTCGGCGCAATCAGTGTTGACATTGTCAGCTCTCGACCGTAGCGTCATCTGTGACATGTATGGCATGTATGCCGTCTGTTGTGTGAAGAAAAGGGGGCGTTGTGGTTGCCATTCATGAGGTAGATGCGACGGCGGTGCCCGCCGATCAGCTGGCAAAACTCGAGCAGTTGGTCACTGAGCTCGGCCCGTCTGAGCTGCGTGAACTGCTGCGGGCTGTGACGACAAGCGTGCACTCCGGTGTCGACGTCGCCATGTTCCGCGCCGACGATGTTCTGACGCCCGCCCAGGTCGCGACCCGCATCGGAATGAGCCGTACCCACTTGTACAAACTGCTCGACTCCGGAGCGCTTCCCTCTTTCCGAGTCGGTCGCGACCGCCGGGTCCGCGTCGCCGATGTCATGGCTTTCCAGCGAGCCCGCGATCGTGATCGCGGAGAGCTTGCCGAACGCTTCGCGAAGATCGACGGAACCCGCCGCGATGCCATCGCAGAGCTGGCCGCCGAGCTGTAATTCTGGCTCTGACAAGATGGTTCGGTTCGAGTGGTCGTTTTCGACGGTTGCCGAGGTCGGGTTCGCGCGCCGCCGGGTCGTGCAACTTCGTGCAGCGGCGAATCGCGGCGAGCTGCTTGCTCCTGAGCTCGGGGCTGTCAGCCACTTCGTGCATTCGGAACATCTCGCCGCAGCGGCCGTACAAGGAAATGCGACGCGCGCACTGTGCGGAGTCTTCTTCGTTCCGATGCAGGATCATCAGCGCCTGCCCACCTGTCCGGAATGCTCGAACAGGTTCGCAGCGCTCCCGAAGTAGGTGTGCCGCAGGCGACTCGGTGCGAACAAGGCGCCTGCGGCATCCGAATCAGCGCAGGCGTCGGCCGTCGACGCTGAAGAAGTACACGTGTTCGGGGTCGGCGGTCAGCCGCAGACGCTCGCCCTTGGAGGGCGGGTTGCGCCAATCCACGCGCGCCACAATGGTTTCCCCGGTTTGGCCGCTGGTGCCTGCGGAGAGGGCGCGGCCGTAGACGTAGGCGTCGGAGCCGAGCTCTTCCACCACGTCGACCTCCATTTCGAGGCCGCCGTCGCCCACCTCGAGATGCTCGGGACGAATGCCGAGTACCACGGAACCCTCACCGGCGTCGGCCACCGCGCGCGGCACTCGCACCGGATATCCGCCGATGGTGACGGCTCCGTCGTCGACCGGCAGCGTGAAGAGGTTCATCGCGGGCGAACCCATGAACCCGGCGACGAACATATTCGCCGGATCGCGGTAGAGGTCGCGCGGGGAGGCGCACTGCTGGAGCAGGCCGTCCTTGAGGACCGCGACCCGGTCGCCCATCGTCATCGCCTCGACCTGGTCGTGCGTGACGTAGACCGTGGTGGTCCCGAGCCGCCGTTGCAGCTGTGCGATCTGGGTGCGGGTCTGCACGCGCAGCTTGGCGTCGAGGTTCGACAGCGGCTCGTCCATCAGGAACACCCGCGGCTGCCGCACGATCGCGCGCCCCATCGCCACCCGCTGCCGCTGACCGCCCGACAGCGCCTTCGGCTTGCGGTCCAGGTACTGCTCGAGGTCGAGCAGCTTGGCCGCCTCGAGCACCCGCTCGTCCCGCTCGGCCTTGGACACCTTGGCCAGCTTCAGCGCGAACCCCATGTTCTCCGCGACCGACATGTGCGGATACAGCGCGTAGTTCTGGAACACCATCGCGATATCGCGATCCTTGGGCTCGGCGTTCGTCACGTCCTTGTCGCCGATCCGGATACACCCACCGTTGACCTCCTCGAGCCCGGCCAGCATCCGCAGCGAGGTCGATTTGCCACACCCCGACGGCCCGACGAGTACCAGGAATTCGCCATCGGCGATCTCGAGATTCAACGCGTCGACCGCGGGCTTGGTGGCCCCGGGATACAGCCGGGTAGCGCGGTCGAAAGTAACGGTAGCCATGCGTAGATCAACATCCCATCCCGGCAGGAACGTGCCGGACGATCCGAGTAGTGGGTCGCTGGGATCGTAGCGGCCCTCGTGGGCTCCGGGTAGCCTCGGTCGCGGAGAATCGGCGAGCCCTTAGGAGCCAGCGGTATGAATCGTCCGGTCCGTATCGGAGTTCAGCTTCAGCCTCAGCACGCGCCTGATTACGGGCTCATCCGCGATGCGGTGTTGCGGGCCGAGGATGCCGGGGTCGACATCATTTTCAATTGGGATCACTTCTTTCCGCTGACCGGTGATCCCGAGGGTGCGCATTTCGAATGTTGGACGATGCTCGGGGCGTGGGCGGAGCAGACCGAGCGGGTCGAGCTCGGTGCGTTGGTGACCGGTGGTGGCTACCGCAATCCCGATCTGCTGGCCGATATGGCGCGCACGGTCGACAACATCAGTGGCGGCAGGCTGATTCTCGGCATCGGCGGGGGCTGGTTCGAGCGTGACTACGACGAGTACGGCTACGAGTTCGGAACGCCGGGTAGCAGGCTGAACTTGTTGAAGGACAACATGTCTCGCCTCACGGCCCGGCTGGCGAAGCTGAACCCCCCGCCGGTGCGGGCGATCCCGCTTCTCATCGGCGGCGGTGGCGAGCGCAAGACGCTGCGCCTGGTCGCCGAGTACGCCGACATCTGGCACTCCTTCGCCGATGTGTCGACGCTGGCGCACAAGAACAAGGTGCTGGCCGAGCACGCGGCGGCCGTCGGCACCGACGAGTCGCGGATCGAACGTTCGGTGCAGTGGCAGGGGCGCGACGACGCGAAGGCACTGCACGACGCAGGTGTCACCCTGTTCACCGTCGGCGTCTCCGGCCCCGACTACGACCTCACCGAGGTGTACCGAGCCATCGAATGGCGCGATGATGTGAACCCGGCACTGCTCGAGGGGCTCGCATAGGTCCTGCCTGGACGAGAACGATCCGTCCTGGGCTCGGGCTGTTGCCCAACTCTGCGGTCATAGCGAAGACGGATGACTGCGGTAGGCGCCAGATGATGGACCGCGGTGCGTATCCCTCGCTGTGCAAGGTTGCGGCTAGGGTTTATCGCCATGGCAGGTGTACGAACGAAGGCGCGGATCGCCGCCCTCTTGCTCCTCGTCGGCGTCGCGGCGACCGGATGCGGTGGTGGCTCCGACAGCAGCACCGCACGCGATCTCTGTTCCCCACCGGGCCCGTCAGCTGCCGCCGCCGCACCGACCAACCTGGCCGCCGGTGAGACCGCGGGTGCCGACCGCTACACCACGGCGACAACGGCACCGGTCGACACGATCGACACCGCGAAGCTCGGCCTGCTCAACCCCGGCACCCTGAGCGTCGGCACTCTTTCCGACGCCCCGCCGAGCATCTGTGTGAACGGCCAGGGCGCCTTCACCGGCTTCGACAACGAACTTCTCGCCGCGATCGGCGCGAAACTCGGTCTGCGCGTGGAGTTCTCGGGCACCGAGTTCGCCGGCCTGCTCGCCCAGGTGTCGGGCAAGCGCTTCGATGTCGGCTCGTCCAACATCACCACCACCGACGCGCGCCGCGAACTGGTCGGCTTCACCAACGGCTACGACTTCGGCTACTTCTCCCTGGTCGTCCCGCAGGGCAGCGCGGTGCAGGGCTTCGGCGACCTGAACCAGGGCTCGCGCATCGCGGTGGTGCAGGGCACCGTGCAGGACGAGTTCGTGGTGAACCAGCTGAAGCTGGACCCGGTGAAGTTCCCCGACTACAACACCGCCTACGCGAATCTGAAGTCCGGTCAGGTCGACGCCTGGGTCGCGCCGTCGGCTCAAGCCGAGGGTGCGATCAAGCCCGGCGACGGAATCGTGGTCTCGCAGAACACCTTCAGCCTCGACAACTTCGTCGGCTACGCGGTGGCCAAGAGCAACCAGCCGCTGATCGACGCGCTCAACTCCGGTCTCGACGCGGTGATCGCCGACGGCACCTACGCGCGCCTATACGCCGACTGGGTGCCCCGCGAACTCCCGCCCGGCTGGAAGCCCGGCTCGAAAGCCGCACCCACACCCCAACTTCCGGACTTCGCGGCGATGGCGGCGGAGAAGGCGCCCGAGACCGAACAGGTCGCGCAGAAGTCGACCTTGCAGCAGTTGAAGGACACCTTTTTCGACTGGTCGTTGTACAGCAAGGCCTTTCCCGATCTGATCAAGACCGGCCTGCCGAATACCCTGATCCTGGCACTGGTTTCGGGTGTCCTCGGCACCGTGATCGGCATGCTGCTCGCGGTGATGGGCATTTCCCGCACCCGCTGGCTGCGCTGGCCCGCCCGCGTCTACACCGACATCTTCCGCGGCCTGCCCGCCGTTGTGATCATCCTGCTGATCGGTCTCGGCATCGGGCCGGTGGTCCGCAATATCACCGGCGGTAACCCGTACTGGCTCGGCGCGGTGGCACTGGCCCTGCTCTCGTCGGCCTACATCGGCGAGATCTTCCGCTCCGGTATCCAGTCGGTGGAGCCGGGTCAGCTCGAGGCCGCGCGTGCCATCGGTTTCGGGTACCGGCAGTCGATGACGCTGGTGGTGATCCCGCAGGGTGTGCGCCGGGTGCTGCCCGCCCTGATGAACCAGTTCATCGCGCTGATCAAGGACTCGTCGCTGATCTACTTCCTCGGCCTGCTGGCTTCCCAGCGTGAGCTGTTCGCGGTCGGGCGCGACCTCAACGCCCAGACCGGCAACCTGTCCCCGCTGGTCGCGGCGGGTCTGATGTATCTGGTGCTCACCATCCCGCTCACCCACCTGGTCAACTACATCGACCAGCGCATGCGCACCGGCAAACCCACCCCCGCCGACCCGATCGAGCAGGCAGTCATCACAGAAGGGCGAGGCGCATGAGCGAGCGGCTGACCTATGCGGTCATGGCGGAACCGAGCGTCAGCGAGGTGCGGGCATGAGTGCATCGTTGACCGGCACCGGGCTCGAGCTGACGCTCGGCAACAACCACATCCTGCGCGGTGTCGACATCCACGTCGAGGCAGGCCACGCCACCACCGTCATCGGCCCGTCCGGCTCGGGCAAATCGACCCTGCTGCGCGTGCTCAACCGCCTACACGAACCCGATTCCGGTGACGTGCTCCTCGATGGCAAGTCGGTCCTCAAAGACAACCCCGACAAGCTGCGCCAGCGCATCGGCATGGTCTTCCAGCAGTTCAACCTGTTCCCGCACAAGACCGTCGCCGACAACATCGTCCTCGGCCCCCGCAAGCTGCGCGGATTGTCCGCCGACGAAGCTCGTGCGCTGGCGATCGAACAACTCGAGATCGTCGGCCTGGCCGACAAGGCCGACGCCAGGCCCGCTTCGCTGTCGGGCGGCCAGCAGCAGCGCGTGGCCATCGCCCGCGCGCTGGCCATGAAACCGGAGCTGATGTTCTTCGACGAGGCCACCTCCGCGCTGGATCCGGAGCTGGTCAAGGGTGTGCTCGCGCTGATGGCCGACCTCGCCTCGGGCGGCATGTCGATGATCGTGGTGACCCACGAGATGGGCTTCGCCCGCGAGGTCTCCGACAGCGTCGTGTTCATGGATCAGGGCGTCGTCGTGGAGACCGGCACCCCCGATGCCCTGTTCGACGACGCGCAAACCCCGCGCCTGCGCCGCTTCCTCGATCAGGTCCTCTGACCAGGTAAGGGGCCTCACAGCAACGCATGCGCAACTGCTAATGTCGGAAGTGCTTGGAGCTCCATTCGTTCAGTACCGGACCGAGTTCCGGGAAACCGGAAAGAGAGAGCCGATGACCACAACGCATGCCGAACACCCGCAGCACACCCATGTCCATGGCCCCACCTGCGGCCACGTCGCGGTTCCGCACGAGGACCACGTCGATTACGTCCACGACGGGCACCTGCACCGCGAACACGAGGGCCACTTCGACGAGTGCGAGACCTCAGCACACGTCGAGCACACCGCCCACACCCACCAGCACGGCCCCGGCTGCGGCCACGTCTCCGTCCCGCACGGCGACCACGTCGACTACATCCATGACGGTCACCGCCACGCCGCCCACGCGGACCACTACGACGATCACTGACTAACCGGCGGCCCGACCTGGCTCGAATTCCACCCGCAGACGCAGCTCGAGTGCCGTAGCGAGGCGCTCGAGCAGTGGAATCGTCGGCATGGTGCCGCCCGCTTCGAATCGAGCCACCGCCGGCTGGCGAAGTCCGGCGCGTGAGGCCAACTCCGCCTGTGTGAGACCGAGTTCCTCACGTCGATTCCGCACTGCCGCGCCGAGCTCGAACCGGAGCCGCGCCGCGTCGTAAGCCGCACCGGCGCCAGGCCGCCCCAGGATCGCCGAGCGCTTTTCCGACCAACTTGTCCGTTCACTCACGACTCTCGTACCTCCTCTACGGTGTGTTGTTCGTCCATACCGCCAACTCGACAACCACGACGGCCGTTCTGCAACTGGCGGCGGGCTTGGGACTTCCCGAATAGCCGTGCGCCGGTCAGTCGGTGACGGTGGCGAAGGCGGCCCACAGTAGAGGTGAGTTCTCGGGCATCGGCGCTGCACGCCAGGCGGCCAGTCGAGACCTTTGCCAGGTCAGCAGGGTGGGGATGGGTGTGGGTGAATCGTGGGCGGTGTCTACAGCGCAGATGGCGGATTGCAGCGGGTAGGTCGTGGTGGGGGTGAGGGTGTGGAAGGCGTGGTCGGTGGGTAGCGGCCAGCGGGTGGCGGTGACCAGTTCGGCGCCCGCCGAGAGGGCCGCGGTGGTGAGGCCGAGGGCTTCGGTGAAGCGCAGGTCGCCACCGCTTTCGCAGGCGATGAGGGCTACGCGGCTCGGCATCGGCCACAGGGCCCGGCCGGGGGTGGGGGACGGGTCGAGGGAGTGGGTGCCGAGCAGGAGGTCCTTCGCGGAGAGGGGGCGGTGGGTGCGGTTCGTCGTCGCGAAGCCGAGGGTGTCGGCGGTGCAGCTGAGGTGCAGCTCAGCGTGTTCGCTCAGACCGGATTTCGGTGCGGGGGCGGTGACATGGCCGACATAGACGAGTCGGCTGGCACCTGCCCGGAGGACATCGGAAAGCCAGGCGCGGTCGGTGTCGGCGCGACGGAACAGCTCCACTGGATCGTCGACACGCGGGACCAGTCGATCGCGATAGCGGCTGAAGTGCTGGGTGACAAGGGTTTCCGTGCCGGGTCGGCCGAGCACCGAGCCGAGTTCTGAGTCCGCGCGAAATCCGGGGACGCGTGGATCGAGCACCGCGACCACGGGCAGATCGCGAGTATCTGTCCAGCGCCGCGCGATTCGCTCCGGCGCGTGCACCACCGACACGGGCGCGAGCAGGCTCACCTCGGCGATGTCGAGCAGTCGGAGCTGGGGATCAGGAGCGATGATCTCCCACGGAACCTGCGCCAGCCGCGGCGAAGGCTGAATCCGCAGATGCGGTCGAATCCCACGCTGCGACAGTTCGTACAGCTGCACTGCGAGCCCATAGGGCAGCAGGGTGCGTGACAACGCCTGCGCCAGTGCCCTTTCCGCCTCGGGATCGACCAACGCGCCCGCGGTCATGACCCGCCGCAGATCGTCGGGTCGTGCCGGATCGGGCACCGCTTCGGTCAGCAGTCGCAGCGTCTCGCGCACCTGGTCGCGGGGCAGCACCGCCACGCCACGCGCCAACGCGTCGTCGGCCCACCGCCACGACATATAGACGTCGCCGGCGTCGGCCAGCCGGATGAATGCGGTGGGCGCATTGTTGAATTCGGTTGGCGTTGGCTGTGCGGCAGGCACCTTCATAGCGCGATCACCCTGGTATCGCGGACGGGGCGGCCGTAGCGCTGCTCGGCGTAGGAGATGAAGTTCGCCAAGACGATACGTCCGTCGTCGTCCAGCCGGGGTGGTGGTGCGACGGGGATACCCGCGGTGGCGGCGACGTCGGCGAGTGCGGCGCCGAGTTGCAGGGCCGGTGTGGTGATCTGCTCGGCGGGCACGGGGTCGAACAGCTGGAATTCGAGGACCGGCGCGGCCTCATCGGTGTACGCGGTGGAGTCGAGAGTGGTTCCAGCGCACTGTGTCTCGATCAGATCGCTCACCAGTTGGCCGTTGCCGGACAGACCGGCACATCGGAACGCGACGCGCATCGCCGGTTCGGCGACGGCGCGGTGCCAGTGCGCTCGCTGGTTGCCGTTGGGGAGGGTGTGGCGAACGGCGTCGATGGCGAGTGCCGCCGGTATCGACAGGGCGACCGCGCGGGTGAGCAGTTCCGGATCCGGTTGTGCCGCTTGCTCGATCGCGGTGTGGAGGAGTTCGGCGTGCCAGTAGTCGAGTTGGGCGCAGTGCATCCCGAGTCCGTGGGCGGCGTAGACCGAGAACGACGCGTCGAGCAGTTCCTCGGCGGCGGCGAGATCGCCTTCCGCACTGGCGACGGTGGCGAGGCGCAGTCGAACGTCCGCCGCGTCCACCACCGCGCCGGTGGAGTCGAAGCGATCCAGTGCTCGCTCGTAATGCGCACGTGCCGTAGCGAAGTCGTTCCGACGTTCGGCGAGGAAGCCCAGTGTCTTGGACCCGATCCCGGACCAATGGCCCAGCTCACCGGCTTCGAAGAATTCCTGGCTGGCCCGCAACGGCTCCTCTGCCTCGTCGAAGCGACCCGCACGCACCAGCATGGTGGCCAGATTCTGCTGTGACTCGGCGACCGAGGCCGCCGCGCCCGCCGCGGCGAAAGCGGCCACCCCCTGTCGCGCGAAGTCGATGGCCAGTTCCCAGCGCCCGGTCTCGAACGAGCAGGCGGCCAGGTTCATCAACGGATGGCCGGCCATCTCCGGCGCGAAACGTTCTGTCACACCGAGAGATTCGCCCGCCAGCTCACCGGCGCGGGCCCACTGCTGCCTGTGCAACGCCACCGCTGTCAGCGACAACAGACACGCCACCCGCAACAACCCCTGATCGGTACTGTCGGCGAGCAGCGCGCGCGCTTCCTCGAGCACATCCTGCGCGGCGTCGAACTCGCCCAGGTGCTGGAAGGCCTGCGACAAATTCACCAGCGCCGCAGGTCGCTGATGGGCGGCGTCCTCGGGCATTTCAGCGAGTGCCGTCCGGAACAGCACCACCGACCGCCGGTGATCGCCGAGCTCGTCGGCCATACTCGCGGCGTTGATCAACGCCGCACTGCGCAGTCGGGGTGCCGCACCGTCGGCCGCCTGCTCGAAAATCTCCAACGCCGCCACGACATCGCCACGCTGATACGCCGCATACCCCGCGGTGAGCTGGGTGTCGTCCTGGTCGGACGTTCTTCCGGTGGCTGCCATCTATCCGGCTCCGATCTGCGCCAGGTGCGCGTTCTTCGCATGGCCGGCCGAAATTCGCGTCGAGGTCATCAGAAGTCCTCGTCTGCTTCGGCCGCGGTCGATTCAGCGGTCAGTGGACGGCCGGTGGGATCGCTGAGGCGAAGGCGGGCGAACCGCCGAATTCGGTCTCGAACAACCGCCTCCTCCACGGGGTCGGCCGGTCCGAAACCTGGAACGAAAACTGTTATGTCAAGCGATGTCTCAGTGCGAAGGGCAATCTCGGCCGCCCCCGTCCAGGCGTCCCCCCGCAGGTGCAAGGGGATCTGCACGTCGACCGATGGTTCCGCGCGATCGTGCCCGGCCGACTGCCCTTGCTCGGTGGCCGCAGGAGGCTGCGCTCGGACCGAACGCACGCGCGCGAGGGGCCGAAGATGTTCGGGGACAGCGCGCCGGCAATCTGGCGCGGCGACCACACTGACCCGCACCGTCGACACCCCACCCGCCCGCGTCACCTGCCACGACACCGCGTTCTCGCCCGCGTCGAGCAGGCCGGGCGGGCAACGCCGCCAGTCCCAATGACCGCTACCCCGCGCGACGATCAGCCCGTCGGCTGCATCCGTACCACCGGCCGCCAACGCGTAATCCACTGCGCGAACACGTGATACGGACTCGCTTTCGAGTCCACGTTCGAGAGGACCGAAGTCATCGCTGCCGAACATCATCTCGCACTGCTCGGTGAGCACCTCGATTTCCTCGAGCAGCAGGCGCGGGTCCAGGGCGGGAATCCCGTCGACAGTCGACGCGGGCCACCACCGGCTTGCCCAGTGCGCGTAGGCAAGTCGGCGCATGTTCGCCACCGTCTCCGGCTGCGCGGGCGAGGCTGTCAGTGCTCGGGGATCGTAGTCCGCGACGGCCACGGCGACTTCCTCGCCGTACACCGCCCACACCCAATCCTGTGCCGCGTCGACATCATCGAGCACCGCGGCGGGTACCACCCCGCTGTCGAACAGGCTCCAAGTCAGGTGTCCCCCTGCGACTTCGAGCACCAGCGCATCGAGCCCTGGCGCGGCATCGGTGACCAGTGGCGCCCCGTCGGGAGCGATGACGAGCAGGCCCGGGTCCGCATGGCGAAGATGGACGACAGTCATCAGCCGGCCCTCGCTTCCACCACGGTCGCGGCGTCGGCGGTCAGCGCCTGTTTGATCCGCGTGCGATGGTCCAGCCTCACCGACCGGGCGACACCATCGAGTAGATCCCAGAGCTCACCCGGCTCGTACACCGGCATCTCCCGCACATCCCGCCCGTGCAATCGCACCCACAACCTGCGCAGATACGGCCGCCACGGTGTGCGCAACTCGGCTGCCACCGTCGCCAGCGGACCTACCCCGTCGACCACATGAACCGCATACCGCCGCGCCTGCAGCACATACCCTTCTCGCCGCCACCGGCTGTTGACCACCTCGTGCGCACGGGACGTCGCGGTGGGTGGCACCACCTCCGCATTCCGTGGGGCGTCGCCTCGAGCTTCGATCGGATTCGCGGACGCCGCCCGGGTGCCTGCCGCCGCGATCGGTGAGAGACCAAGCGCCAGTTCACAACCCGCGGCAGCGGCGACCCGCAACGATTCATCGAGCAGCCCCCACGGCGAACAACTGCGCGAGATCTCCCGGGTCACCAGTTCCGGAATCCCGGGCAGGTCGGTCCGATCGAGACTGCCCTGCAACACCGTGAACACCCGCTCGTAGACGGTCCGGTCGAACGGCAGGCCGAGATTCGAGGTCGACGCGGACGCGCCGAGTTCGGGTCGCCGGGGGCTCGAATGCGTGGTGAGTCCCAGGTCGTCGGCACCGTCGGCCGGATGCTCCAGCCACAGGGCGATCCCGCGATGGGTGCCCGCACGGTTGTCGACGAGGTCGTCGAACAGCGGCCCGGCATCCGCCGGGTCCCCTTCGCGGGCCAGCGTGCAAGCTTCGAGGAACTCGGTCAGTTCGGCCGCCAGATCCCGAGCGCCATAGAGCGCGAGGGGCCTTCGCGCCCAGGCGACAGCCAGCAGTTCGGCCAGCTCGACGGCCCGATGTGGTTCGGTCACATAGCTTTTCAGTGCGGCCGTGGTTCGCCCGCCCGTGCTCTCGTGGACTTCGCGCAAGGTCTCCTCGGCCCGCGCTGGTCCGTCACCCGCAGGCGCGCCCCACCGGATCGCCAACTCGAAGCACCGCTGGAAGTACAGATCCTGCGCGTTCCCCTCGGTGATCCGCAGCGCCCGGCGCACCTGCTTCATGACGACAAACCATGCCGCACACGCCCGCAGCGCATCGGAGCGCGCGTGCACGAGCGCGGTGAGCAACGCGATCGCGTCCTCATCGAGCACGCTCGCGGCCAACCCTGGATGCTGCACCGGCCGCAGCACCAGCGGATCCAGAATCAACTTCACCGTCCGCCGCAGCGGCCCACCATCGGCCCCGCTCAACGCCTCGACACCGTCGAGCCCCCGCCACACCTCATCGAGCACCATGGCGCGCGGTCTCCGCATTCGACCAGGTTAGCTGGATACGTGGCGGCTGTTCGTGCAGTTCTCGGCGGGTAGCCGAGAACTGCGGCGCCAGCCGCCGATAACACCAAAGTTGGGATCGGTAGGCGGCGAACGATTTCTACCTTTCTCTCAACGGGTTACCAACCCGGTCACACCGAGAGAAACGGAACCACCATGAACACCAAGCTGATCGCCGTCCTCGCCGCTTCCGCCGCCGCCACCGCGCTGTTCGTCACCGGTTGCAGCGACGACGCGAGCACCACCTCCCCGACCAGCACCCCCGGATCGGCGGCTCCGGCCCCGGCCGCGGGCAAGTCCACCGCCAGTGTGGACGGCAAGGAAGTCGCCGCGAAGTTCGACACCACCTGCGCTAAGCAGGCAGGCACCCTCGCCCTGGCGCTCACCGACACGGCCAACGCCACCTACGGCAGCCTGTCGGTCAGCGCGACGGTCGAAGGCGACACGGTCCAGGCCGTCGCCATCGGTGGGAGCCAGGGTGGCGCCAACGGCCTGCCCTACGCGGTCGGCTACGGCCAGGGCGCACCCGGCGGTTCCGCGAAGCTGGCCAAGGACGGCAACACCTACCGCATCACCGGTGAGGGCATCAGCGCCGATATGACCAACCCGCTGGCAGGCCCGTCGACGGTCAAGTTCGACGTCACCTTCGCCTGCGCCACCATCGTCGGCGCCTGACCTCACCCGCGACCCGGTCGGACACCACAGTTCTCGGCGCGCCTCCGCCTCTGGACTGCCCGGAGGGAGGGAAGAGGCGGAGTCAAGCGCCGAGAACCGCGGCACCAGCCGCAAATGAACAGGGAGACATCATGAAATCCAAGCTGCGTGCGGCCGCGGTCGCGTTCGGGATCTTCGCCATCGGCTACTACCTCTACTACGGCCTCACCTACACCCCCGACGAATACACCGGCGCGATGCTCGGCTGGGTCGGCCCCCAGATGGCCCTGCCGATCATCGCGCTCACCATCGTCCCCATCGTCTTCGCCTTCACCGGCGACGGCATCCTCGAAGCCTTCACCGGCCGCAACAGCAGCGAGTTCCGCGACGCCGCCGTCGGTATCGGCACCATCACCTCGTTCCGGCAGACCGGCGTCTCGGTGAACGACCAACCGCAGGTCAAGATTGCTTTCCGGGTCGAGGGGTCCGATGGAAAGGTCTTCGATTCGCACGCCAAGATGATCGTTGCGCTCACCGAACTGGCCCTGCTGCAGCCGGGCGTGGTCCTGCCGGTCCGGTACCTGCCGGGCCGCACCGACAAGGTCGAGGTCGACCGCTCCGGCGACAACGGCGCCGCCCAGCGCGCGATGAACGAATCGCTCATCCGTAAGGGCATCACCACCCGTGGCAAGCTCGACATCGCCGAGCGCGGCATCGCGGCCCAGGCGGTGGTGCGCAGCCTCGACGTCCCCGGTCGCATCCGTGGCGGGTACACCGAGATCGCGCTCGGCCTGGTGGTCACCCGCCCCGACGGCACCACCTTCGAGACCCGTGCCGAGAAGTACCTGCCCCCGACGGCGGTCGGCGCGGTGCAGGTCGGCCGGATCGTGGCAGTGCACTACCTGCCCGGCAACGAGCAGGAGGTGGTGATCGCCCTCCCGGTCAATGCCTGATGACAACTTCCTTCGTACGCGCCTCGTGTTACGGCCGATCGAGCTCGACCGCGACGGCCCCGGTGAGCAGCGCGCGGGCGCGGTCGAGGCTCACCGACCCGCTGTGCCAACGCTCGCTGAGCCCTTCGACGAGGGTGGTGAGGCGTTCGGCGGCAGCGGCCGCGTCGATTTCGGCCGAGAGGCTGCCGGTGAGCTGGCCATCCCGGATGAGGGTTTCGATGTCGGTGTTCCAGGCGTGCGTGGATCCGGCGAGGGGTTCGCGCAGGTGAGTGTTGAACACCGCGCTGGCGCGGAGCTCACCCCAGGCGATGCTGGTTTCGCGGACCTCGTCGGTCTGCTGGAGTTCGAGCAGCAGTGTGTTCTCGATGCGGTCACGGGGCTGCGCGGTGTCGAGACCGTGCTCGGTGTAGCGCTGAGCACGGTGGTTGATGTACTCGAGCGCCGCATCGAGAACGCCGGTTCGATCCTTGAAGTGGTAGTAGATGAGAGCGGTGGATACTCCCGCCGCCGTGGCGAGTTTGTCCACGCGCAGGCCGCGGATGCCGTCCTGGGCGATGACGCGCACGGCTGCTTCGAGGATCTGGTTTCGACGCTCTGACACGGGTCCCCACAGTAAGAGAAGGGTAGGACTGGGCGGGTGTCCAGCCCTGCCGCGGGCGGGCTAGGCGGCCGGTTGCTGCTGGGTGGCGCAGTGGATCCCACCGCCACCGGCGGCGATGCCGTCGATATTGAGCTGGACGATCTCCCGGTCGGGAAAGAGCCGTTGCAACGTGCCCCGGCTGGCCGCGTCGGCGCCGAGATCGCCGAACTCCGGTGCGATGACCGCGCCGTTGCAGACATAGAAGTTGATGTAGCCGGCGGCGAAGTCGTCGTCGGCGAAAGTCTCGCGGACAGTGGACGGACCTTCGAGGACCTCCACCCGCAGGCGGCGGCCGTGCACGTCGGTGGCCTGGCGCAAGATGTCGAGGTGACGGCGGGTGACGTCGTAATCGAAGGAGTCGGGGTCGTTGTCCAGCCCCGCGACGACCACACCGGGCCCGGCGAATCGGGCGTAGAAGTCGGTGTGCCCGTCGGTGATGTCCTTGCCCGCGATGCCGGGCAGCCAGATCACCTTCTCGATGCCGAGCAGATACGCCAGTTCCTCCTCGACGTCCTTCTTCTTCCAGCCCGGGTTGCGGTTGTTGTTGAGCACGCAGCTCTCGGTGATCAGCGCGGTGCCCTCGCCGTCGACCTCGATGCCACCACCTTCGAGCACCAGATCGGTCTCCAGGCGCTCCACTCCGGCGCGGTCGGTGACCAAACGGGCGACCTCGGCGTCACGGCGATGCTCCTGTTTGTCGCCCCAGCCGTTGAAGTTGAAGTCGACGCCGGCCCGCCCGTCGGGTCCGGTGACGAATACCGGGCCGGTGTCGCGGATCCACAGGTCGTCGATCTCGGCGGCGATCAGCTCGACGTTCGCACCGCCGATCAGACTCCTGGCCAGGTCCATTTCCATAGGCCGAACCAGCATCGACACCGGTTCGAACCGGGCGATCGTGGTGGCGATGGCGGCCAGATTGCGCTGTACTTCCGGCACGAGGTCGGCGCCCCAGATCCGTTCGGCGGCGCCGAACGCCATCCAGGTCCGCGCGTGCGGTGTGCCCTCGTCGGGCATCGACCACTGTCTGCCGTCGTCGTCGTTGCCCGACGGACTCGCCTCTCGACAACCGATCAGCATGCTGCTCAACGCGGCCATCGACGTCTGGACGAATATGCGTCGCCGCATGAATTGCTCCTGTGTCCTTGTCGGATGCGCCGGCGACACTCGCGGCGCGTAGGTCCGAATGTAGTCCTGACTAAAAATTCAGTCAAGGTGAAAGGCGTGGTCGCCACGGTCGGACGACCTTGGCGCGCCGAGTTTTGGTCGTCCGTTCATCTATGCGTTCCCACTGGCTCGCTTGGGCTGCTTACGGTGCCGGAAGTCCGTTCTACTCAGGAGTCACCGTGAGTCCGAAACCGCTCGCCCTGTTCGTCAAGCACGACGGCCAGTCGGCACGCGCCGCCCTGACCTGTGAATACAAGTGCGGCAACGCCTGCTTCCACGAGGTGCCCAACACCTCCGACGGTGAGTACTTCGGTGACATCGTCGCCCGGCTCAACCGTCGTGGTCTGATCAAGGGCGGCGCCGCCGTCGTACTCGGCGTCGGCGCGGTGAGCGCGCTGGCCGCCTGCGGCGACGACAGCTCCGACACCGGCTCGAGCCCCACCGGCTCGCCCGGCACCGGCACCGGCTTCACCGCCGTCGCGCCGAACAAGGAAGACGCTGTGGTCATCCCGGAGGGCTACGAGCAGTCGGTGCTGATCCGCTGGGGCGACGCCGTGATCGAAGGCGCGCCCGCGTTCGACTTCGACAAGCAGACCCCCGCCGCTGCCGCCAAGCAGTTCGGCTACAACTGCGACTTCGCCGGCCTGCTGCCGATCGAGGGCCAAGCCGACAAGTACCTGCTGGTCGTGAGCCACGAGTACAGCACCGAGCCGATGATGTTCCGCGGCTACAACAAGGACGCGCCGACCCGCGAGCAGTTCGACATCGCGCTGGCCTCGCACGGCCTCAGCGTCGTCGAGGTGCACGGTGAGTCCGGCTCGGGCAAGCTGAAGCCCGCGTTCGGCAAGTACAACCGCCGCATCACCGCGACCACCGAGTTCGAGGTGAAGGGTCCGGCCGCGGGCAGCGCGCTGCTCAAGACCAAGGCCGACCCCACCGGCACCAAGGTGCTCGGCACCTTGAACAACTGTTCGGGTGGTGTAACCCCTTGGGGCACGGTGCTTTCGGGTGAAGAGAACTTCAACCAGTACTTCGGCAACGCCGCGAGCGTCACCGAACCGGCCGCCGCGGCCCGCCTGAAGCGCTACGGCGTCGAGGGCACCGCTTCCGAGCGCAAGTGGGAAACTCTCGACCCGCGCTTCGACATCGCCGCCGAGCCCAACGAGGTCAACCGCTTCGGCTACGTCGTCGAGGTCAACCCGTGGGACGCCACCTCGGCGCCCGTCAAGCACACCTCGCTCGGCCGCTTCAAGCATGAGGCCGCCACCATCCACGTCACCGGCGACGGCAGCGTCGTGGCCTACAGCGGTGACGACGAGCGCTTCGACTACATGTACAAGTTCGTTTCCACCAAGAAGGTGCAGTCGGGCGTCGGCGCTTCGGCCATGCGTCACAACATGACCATCCTCGACGAGGGCACCCTCTACGTCGCCAAGCTCACCGGCGACCACGCTGCCGAGATCGATGGCTCCGGCAAGGTTCCCAACGGCGGCTTCACCGGCAAGGGCCAGTGGATCCCGCTGCTCGAGACCGGCGCCGACGGCAAGGGGAAGTCCCTGGTCGAGGGCATGTCCGCCGAAGAGGTCGCGGTGTTCACCCGCCAGGCAGGCGACAAGGTCGGCGCCACCAAGATGGACCGCCCCGAGGACTTCGAGACCAACCCGAAGACCGGCAAGGTCTACGTCGCGCTGACCAACAACTCCAACCGCGCCGCCGACGGCAAGCCCGGTGTGGACGAGGCCAACCCGCGCAAGCTGAACAAGAACGGCCAGGTGCTCGAGCTCACCGACAACCACACCGGCACCGACTTCACCTGGTCGCTGCTGCTGGTCTGCGGCGACCCCACCACCGCCGACACCTACTTCAGCGGCTTCGACAAGACCAAGGTCAGCCCGATCTCCTGCCCGGACAACCTGGCCTTCGACCCGTACGGCAACCTGTGGATCTCCACCGACGGCAACGCGCTGAAGTCCAACGACGGCCTGTTCTCGGTGGTCCTCGACGGCCCCAACCGCGGCGAGACCAAGCAGTTCCTCACCGTCCCGCGCGGCGGCGAGACCTGCGGCCCGATCGTCACCGAGAAGCAGGTGATCGTCTGCGTGCAGCACCCCGGCGAGGGTGACGACGCCACCCCCGACAAGCCCCTGTCGAACTGGCCCGACGGCGGCACCGCCCAACCCCGCCCCTCGGTCGCGGTGGTCTGGAAGAAGAACGGCGGACGAATCGGCGTATAGCCGGACCCCGATCCGCTGACGAAACCGCTACTCGGCTGGGCGAGTAGCGGTTTCGGCATTTTCAGCTGCTGCCGAACAGGCCTGACATGTTGGCGAAGCGGGCGAAATCGGTGTGGGTGGCGTTGAAGCGGTTGACGTCGGTGCCGCCGTGGATGCCGGGGACGGCGCCGCGGTCGGTGGTTTGCCAGAAGGTCCAGGTGGGCCAGTTGCCGGGGATTTCGGGGTGGTCGTTGCCGCTGTAGTCGGCGATCCAGAGTGGGTATCTGGTGAACTCGCTGGTATCGGCCATCGCGGTCTTCCAGAAGTTCGGGTACGTGTAGATGATCGGCGTGCGGCCGGTGAGGGTTCGCAGGGCGTTGAGGTAGCGGTGGGTCCAGTCGATGAGGGCGGCGGGGGCCAGGCCACCCGCGGCTTCCAGATCGAGGACCGGGGGCAGGTCGAGGGGACCGTTCTGGCCGAGAACCGTCGCCGCGTACATCGCCGCCTGCGGTTCCGGCGGCAGCTCGGGTCGCGCGAAGTGGTACGTCCCGCGCGCCACCCCGGCGGTTCGCATCAGGATGCTGTCCTGCACGAAGAACGGGTTGACGTAGTGCAGGCCCTCGGTGGCCTTCACCATCGCGAACTGATGCCCGGCCGCGCGTACCGCGTGCCAGTCGATCATCCGGCCGTCCACATGCTGCCAGGACGACACATCCGGCCCGCTTGGCTCGGCCTGCGCGGTGGCGGGTAGAGCGCAGGCCACGGCGACGAGCACGACGCAACCACGGACTCTCGAACTCCAGCGCTTGGTGTCCATGGGCGTCGACCGTAGTGGCCTGTTGCCGGTGTGACCAGTGGTGTTGGTGTGTGTCTGGGAATAGTTACCGAAAGCCTGTCGGCTGGTGCCCGTATGTTGGTGCGGACATCGGATGACGGGAGTGCAAGTGGCGCGCAAGCGTGAGGTGCGGTTCGAACCCGCCGTGGCGAAGCTGGGCGAATTGCGGCCTGCGGCCGCGCCCGGTGACGACCCGATCGACGAACTGAGTGTGACCGACGTCGAATATCGTGACGCGGATTTCGCCGAGCGGCACGTCTCCGGCATGAGCGCCGAGGCCTGCCTGTTCGACAGCGTCCGATTCCCGAGCACCCTGCGGCACAGCACCGTTGCCGAGTCCACGCTGCGGGTCTGCGATCTGGCCAACGTCCAGGCCGACGATTCCACGATGATCGAGTCTCTGCTCGAGCACGGCCGCCTCACCGGATTGTCCTGGACCGCAGGCGTTCTCCGCGACGTACTGATCGACTCCACGCGCGCCGACCTGTCCTCCTTCGCGCAATCTCGCCTGCGCACCGTCGTTTTCCGCGACTGCGACCTCCGTCAAGCCGACTTCCAGGGCACCGAGTTCCGCAACGTCCGCTTCGAACGCTGCAACCTCGTCGGCGCCCGCTTCACCGGCGCGCGCATCCAGCAGAACCTGCGCTTCGAAGACTGCGACCTCACGGGCATCTACGGCATCACCGCGCTGCGCGGCGCCACCATCAACGGCGGCGACCCGGAGGGACTCGCGTCAACTCTGGCGCGCGAACTCGGCATCACCGTCGAATGGCACGCCGCTCTCAGCGAGAACTAGCCCAGCCAGTCGAGAACCGAAGCGGCAGTCCAGGATTGCTGCATGCTGCCCAGCGGCGCGCCGGTGAACGGCTCGTAGTACTCGGCGAAGCTGCCGTCGCTGGCCTGGCGCAGACCCTCGGCGCGCAGCATGTAGGAGCGCTCGGCCCAGCCTCGGCGGGCGAAGGCCCAGGAGAACAGCCAGCTCATGACCGGCCAGACGGGGCCGCGCCAGTATTCGCGGGGGCGGAAGTCCTTGGAAACGGGCGAGGTCGACGGGGGCAGGGCGTAGCGGAGGTCGGGGTGGCCGCAGAAGCGTGGGCCTTCGAAGGTGTTGAGAAGGGCGCGTTCGGCGTGGCGGGGCAGGCCGCCCGAGATCAGCGGCGCGAACATGGCGAGGGTTTCGGTGCTGATCCAGCGTTGCAGGCGTACGTCGTAATCCCTTGCGGCACCGGTGCGTTCGTCGGCGGTGGCGACCACGCCCGTGCGGAAACGGTCGGCCCAGCCGTGCAGTTCGCGGACGTCGGCGTGCGGTTGTTTGTACTCCTCGCCGATGTCGGCCAGTACCTCGCAGGCCAGCGCGAAGATCGCCGAGACGAACACGTCCTCCACGGCGAAACTCATCACCGAGGTGAGCTGGAAATCGTCGTAGTTCGCGCGTCGCATCTGCTCGACCAGCCAGAGGTAGCGGTCGTACTCACGGTCGCTCGGCCGCTGCGAGGGGTCGGAGATGATCGAGGTGTCGGCGCGGCGATACGGCGGAAGGTCCGTTCCTGGAACAACATTGGCATACGCCCGGTCCCAGCGCGGTGAGTTGTCCATCCCGGATTCCCAGCCGTGATACAGCGTGATCCGCCCGGTTTCCTTGGGGTCGCGGGCATGCGCGAGCCAGCGGTGCCAGCGCACCAGATCCGGCCAGCGACGGTTCAGGAACTCCTCGGCGACCGCGCGGGTGGAGCGGCCGTGCCTGCGGGAATGGTCGAGGATGCGCTGCACGGCGATCGCGTGTACCGGCGGTTGGGTGATGCCGGAGGTGTCGGGCCCCTCGGGCGCGTTGGCGGCCAGCTTGCGACATTCCCAGCGTGCCGGGCCGGGGAAATACCCGTCCACCCCGTTGGCGAAGACGATGTGCGGGATCATCCCGTTCTTCCACTGCGCCGACAACAGCGTGTCGAGTTCGACCACCGCCCGCTCCACACTCAGCGGTGCCAGGCCAACCGCGACGAACGCCGCGTCCCAGCTCCACATGTGCGGGTAGAGGCGGGGTGCGGCGCTGGTCATCGTGCCCAGGTCGTTGCCGCGCAGAAGGTAGGCGGCGCGCGCCGCGAGCTGCGTCGAGGTGAAACCGGGGTCGGTCATCTCCCTATTCTGCGGCGGTGCAGGCGCTATGGCACCTCGGCAGCCCTGTGACGATCAGTACCCCGCTTGACGCGGCCCGTTCTGCGCCGCCGAACCCACCGAGCTGAGCATGGTGGTGATGCACAGCCCCACCAGCAGGTTGACCGCCGCGGTCGCGATCTTCGCATCAAGGTCGGCGACCAGCGTGAACGGCAGAATCACCGCGACGGCGGTGAGGAGCAGGCAGATCCAGGTGAAGAAGGTGAGCGGGCTCGGCATGGCCAGCAGCAGCACCATCAGCAGTGCGGTGGCCAGCAGCGCGGCGCCCGCGGCCGCGATGGCGTAGGAGGTGGTGGAGACGGTGCCGTAGGCGCCCGCGCCTTCCGGCGAGAGGATCGCGATGCCGAGCACCCCGCGGATCAGCATGATCGCGACGACCACCAGCAAGGCGGCCACGACGGCCGTGCCGATGCCGCCAGCCCACAGCTTGCCCACATTGACCTTGGGTTCGGGATCATCCTGGGGATATTGGGGCTGGCCGTACTGAGGCTGCCCCTGGTACTGGGGGTGCTGCGGGTCCGCTGGTCCGTAGTTGTTGTACCGAGGATCGGTCATAGTCCGACGGTACTAGTCGGTGCCCACATCCGCGCGTGGAAACGGCCACGGTGTCGAGATCTCCCTACCCCGTTGTCACGCCCGTGTGGCTGATCGCCCCCGGCGGTTTAGCGTGAACCCATGACGGTGACCAGTACGCCCGCCCCGACCGCCCTCATCACCGGCGCCAGCCGCGGACTCGGCGCCGCGATCGCCCGTGAACTCGCGCCGACCCACGACCTGCTGCTCGGTGCCCGTTCCGCCGAAGCGCTGACGCCGATTCTCGCCGAACTTCCCGCCGCTACCGGCTGGCCGGTGCCGCTGACCGATTACCCCGCCGTCGCAGCGGCCGCCGAGCGGCTCGAGCGGCTCGACGTCCTCGTCCACAACGCGGGCGTCGCCGACCTCGGCACGGTCGCCGAGTCCTCGGTCGAACAGTGGCGCGAAACCCTCGAGGTCAATCTGATCGCGGTCGCCGAGCTGACGAGAGTACTGCTGCCCGCGCTGCGCGCCGCGAACGGGCATGTGGTGCTGGTCAATTCGGGTGCTGGGCTGCGTGCGAATCCCGGCTGGGGTTCCTACGCGGCGAGCAAATTCGGGCTCCGCGCGTTCGCCGACGCGCTGCGTCTGGAGGAGCCCGCTCTGCGAGTGACCTCGCTGTTTCCCGGTCGCATCGATACCGATATGCAGCGCGCGATCGTCGCCGACGAAGGCCGTGAGTATCGGCCGTCGGAATTCCTCACTGCCGAGACCGTGGCAACGGCGGTCCGCAACGCCGTCGACACTGCGCGTGATTGCCATCCGACCGAAATCGTCCTGCGCCCGGCCTGATCGCGCGATTCGGTCGCGTTATGCCATCACCCACGCACGGCGCACAGGGTATTGTCGCGATGCGCGCGGACGGGCACCAGGGGGTCGAGGCTGTTCGCGCGGATGTGCCCGAGCGTTCGCCTGCTCGAAGGATGCGCCGGGTACTTTCCCGCTGATGTGTGCTGACCTGGTCACATGGCCGGGTGGCACCCTGTCCGAGTAGGGGTTCGCGAAGTGGATAGACGTGCAATGCTGGCGCTGTTGGCCGCCGGCACCGCCGTGGCGTTGACCGGCTGCGCGACCGCCGAGGGTGAGACCGTCGAAGCCGGTTCCGCCGGCGGCGCGATTCCCGTTCCGCCACCAGCGCCCGCGCAGCCACTGCTCCCGCCCCCGCCGGGCGGCCCGAAGTCGATCATTCCCCCGAAACCCATCACCGCCCTCCCGGGCCAAGGTCTGTCGATGGCGCTGACCGTCGATGACGGCGCCAGCCCCGAAGTCGTCGGCGCCTACGTGAAATGGGCCAAGGACACCGGCGCCCGCTTCACCTTCTTCGTCACCGGCTACTACGAATCCTGGACCATCCACCGCGACGCGCTGCGCCCGCTGGTGGACTCGGGTCAGATCCAGCTCGGCAACCACACCTGGGACCACGCCGCCCTGACCAAGATCAGCGCCACCCAGGTAGCCGACCAGCTCAGCCGCACAAAGACCTTCTTGCGCAACAATTTCGGTGTCGACGGCACCCCGTACTACCGCCCACCGTTCGGATACCACAATGCGGGCGTGGACCAGATCGCCGCCGACCTCGGCTACACCGTCCCCACCATGTGGTACGGCTCCCTCTCCGATTCGGGCCTCATCACCGAGGAGTACTTGATCGAGTGCGCCCACAAGTACTTCGCCGCCCAGTCGATCGTCATCGGCCACGCCAACTTTCCCCCGGTCACCCACTGCTACGGGCAGCTCGTCGACATCATCCGCGAGCGCAATCTGTCGCTGGTCACGCTGAACGACGTCCTGGAAGTACGCAGCTGATCTCGCGAGAACATGGGTAACTCACCGAGCACGAGCTAACCTGCCCACCTCACAAAGCTTGCCGCGTCCCTGACTCTCCCCGTCCCCGGGTCTGGCCAAAAGGCCCGGGGAGGCGGCTACAGCACGATGTTGACCATCTTGCCTGGCACCACGATGATCTTGCGGGGTGCTTGACCGTCGAGCAGGGCGATGACCTTCTCGTCGGCCAGCGCGGCGGCCTCGATCGAGGCGGGGTCGGCGTCGGC
The DNA here is from genome assembly GCF_054031145.1 of Nocardia sp. FBN12. NCBI lineage: Bacteria > Bacillati > Actinomycetota > Actinomycetes > Mycobacteriales > Nocardiaceae > Nocardia > Nocardia sp. FBN12. The sequence continues at coordinate 5,828,378 of NZ_CM132926.1, read as the reverse complement.
CGGAACCTGGATTCGGCTACGGACCTTGCCTTTCACCTGAATCGGGTACTCCACCGAGTCCGCCACCAGCAGCGCGGGATCGGCAGCGGGGAAGGGTCCGTGGGCCAGGGATGTGGTGTGGCCGAGGCGTTCCCACAGTTCCTCGGCGATGTGCGGGGCCAGCGGCGCGAGCATCAGGACCAGGGGTTCCACCGCGGCGCGGGGGGCGCCGGTGGCGTAGTTCTTGGTCAGGTGGTTGGTCAGCTCGATCAGCTTGGCGCCCGCGGTGTTGTCGCGCAGGGCGGCCAGGTCCTCGTCGACGCCGGCGATGGTGCGGTGCACCAGGCGCAGGGTCTCGTCCGAGGGCGCGGCGTCGGTGGCCTTCACCGTGCCGGTTTCCTCGTCGACGACCAGGCGCCAGACGCGCTGCAGGAAGCGGTGCGCGCCCACGACATCCTTGGTCGCCCACGGGCGCGAGGTGTCCAGCGGACCCATCGACATCTCGTAGAACCGGAAGGTGTCGGCGCCGTAGAGGTCGCACATCTCGTCGGGCGAGATGGCGTTCTTCAGCGACTTGCCGATCTTGCCGTACTCCTGGGAGACCTCGATCTCGACGCCGTCGGCACCGGTCCAGAAGAACTTCGCGTCACGCTCGACGACCTCGGCCGCGGGCACGTACGCGCCACGGGAGTCGGTGTAGGCGTAACCCTGCACGTAGCCCTGGTTGTACAGGCGGCGGTAGGGCTCGTTGCCCGACACATCGCCCAGGTCGAAGAGCACTTTCTGCCAGAACCGCGCGTACAGCAGGTGCAGCACCGCGTGCTCGACGCCACCGACGTACAGGTCGACACCGCCCGGATCGTTCGGGCCGTGCTCAGCCGTGCGTGGGCCGAGCCAGTACTTCTCGTTCTCCTCGGCGCAGAACGTCTCGGCGTTGGTTGGGTCGGCGTAGCGCAGCTGGTACCACGACGAGCCGGCCCAGTTGGGCATGACATTGGTGTCGCGGCGGTACTGCTTGGGCCCGTCACCCAGGTCCAGCTCGACGTTCACCCAGTCGGTGGCCTTGGCCAGCGGCGGGGACGGCTCGGAATCGGCGTCGTCGGCGTCGAAGGTGACCGGCGCGAAGTCTTCCATCTCCGGAAGTTCCACGGGCAGCATGGATTCCGGCAGCGCGTGCGCCACGCCGTCGGCGTCGTAGACGATCGGGAACGGTTCGCCCCAGTATCGCTGGCGCGCGAACAGCCAGTCGCGCAGCTTGTACTGCACGGTGCCGGTGCCGTGGCCCTCGGCTTCGAGGTGGCCGATCATCGTCGCCTTGGCCTCGTCGACCGAAAGCCCGTTCAGGAAGCCGGAATTCACCAGCTTGCCCTCGCCGGAGTGGACCGCTTCGGCGACGTTCCCGCCGTCGATCACCTCGATGATCGGCAGGTTCAGCGCGGTCGCGAAGTCCCAGTCGCGGCTGTCGTGGCCGGGCACCGCCATGATGGCGCCGGTGCCGTAGCCGCTCAGCACGTAGTCGGCGATGAAGATCGGTACCTGCGAGCCGTCGGCCGGGTTGGTGGCGTAGGAGCCGAGGAAGACGCCGGTCTTCTCCTTGTTCTCCTGACGTTCCAGATCCGACTTCGCCGCGATCGACTTGCGGTATGCGGCAATGGCTTCCGCGGGGGTGGCGCTGTCGTTGGTCCAGCGGGCGTCGGTGTCGGCCGGCCAGGCGTCGGCGGTCAGCTTGTCGACCAGCTCGTGCTCGGGGGCCAGCACGACATACGTTGCGCCGAACAGGGTGTCGGGGCGAGTGGTGAACACCTCGATGGTCTCGCCGTCGGCGTCGAACCGCACCTGCGCGCCACGCGAGCGCCCGATCCAGTTGCGCTGCATGGACTTCACGTTGTCCGGCCAGTCCAGCGTGTCCAGGTCGTCGACCAGGCGGTCGGAGTAGGAGGTGATCCGCATCATCCACTGCCACATGCGCTTACGGAACACGGGGAAGTTCCCGCGCTCGCTGCGGCCGTCGGCGGTGACCTCTTCGTTCGACAGCACCGTGCCCAGACCCGGGCACCAGTTGACGATCGAATCCGACTGGTACACCAGGCGATACGAGTCGATCAGCGCACCACGCTCGGCGGCGGACATGGTGTTCCAGTCGCCGGCGGGAACCGGGCGTGCGCCGGTGGCGAACTGCTCTTCCAGCTCCGCGATGGGGCGCGCGTGTCCGGCCTCCTGGTCGTACCAGGCGTTGTAGATGCGCAGGAAGATCCACTGCGTCCACCGGTAGTACTCGGGATCGGTGGTGGCGAACGAACGGCGCGGGTCGTGGCCGAGGCCCAGCCGGTCCAGCTGACGCTGCATCGTCGCGATGTTGGCCTCGGTGGTCACCCGCGGGTGCGCGCCGGTCTGCACGGCGTACTGCTCGGCGGGCAGGCCGAAGGCGTCGTAGCCCAGCGCGTGCAGCACATTGCGGCCACGCATGCGGTGGTAGCGACCGAAGACGTCGGTGGCGATATAGCCGAGGGGGTGGCCGACGTGCAGGCCCGCGCCCGAGGGGAACGGGAACATGTCCTGGATGAACAGCTTGTCGGGCGGCGTCTCGCCGGCGAGCGGCCCGACCGGGTTGGGCGCGTTGAAGGTGCCGCGCTCGGTCCAGTTCTGCTGCCAGCGGCGTTCGATCCGCCCAGCCAGCTCGGCGTTGTACCGGTGCTGAGGTACGTCAGTCTCGGTTGCACGAGTGTCCTGCACGGTCCTGCCTTCTTGTTCTCGCCGATCCCCGGTAAACATCGTCTAACAGCGTAGAACGTCGGTGCGAGGTGATTTCCCAAGGGCCGAGAACGTGCCGCCTGGTCTCGCGCGGCCCGGGCAATACCCACCGGTGGATGTGTGGCCGGTCACCTCGGCGGGGAGCCCTGATTTCGGGTCTTTACGGGTGCGCTAGCCTGCATGAATGGTCGTCGTCGCTCTCCTGTTGTTCGCGCTGGCCGCGGTCGCCATCGTGACCGGCGTGCTCGGACTGCTCGGCAAACTGCCCCGCAACCGCTTCCTCGGTGTCACCACCGAAGCCGCCCTGCACGGCGACGACAATTTCCGCATCGCGAACCGCATCGCCGCCCCCACCTCCGTGGGCGCGGGCGCTCTCCTGTTCGCCGGCGGCCTGGTCGTGCTGGTATCCGGTGGTTTCGCGGGCCTCGGCGTAGCCGCCCTGGTCGCCGTGATCGCCGTCTTCACCCTCGGCGCAGGCGCCAACGCGGCCGCCCGAGCAGTCGAACCTCTCCTCCCCCCGGCCCCCGTCGGCGGCTGCGGCTCCTCCTGCGGCGGCTGCTCCCTCCGCGACACCTGCGCCCCCGCGAACTAACCCCTGGCGGCGGGTCCTGCGTTCCGGTAAAACAGGAGGCAGGACCTTGATCGGGGGGCATCATGAAGGTTGTCGGGGCGGGGCTCGTGCTCGCATTGATCGGCGCGATCACTACCGGCTATTCGGCGGTCGCGGGGATTGTCATGCTCGTCGTGGCGGCGGTGCTCCTCGCGAGCGGCCTCGTTCTTGTTTTCCGTGATCCCGGTGGTTCGCGGAAATCGAAGCGATGGTGGGCCGCTGGTGCGGGGTCGTCCGCGGCGGGGGTTGCCTGGTTCGGTGACGGCGGCGGGCAGCATCACGGTGGCAGCGGCGGGGGCAACAGCAGCGGGCACGGTGGTGGCGGCTGCGGTGGTGGCGGCGGTGGCGATTAGTCGCTGACTGCGACTGAGCCACAAGGGGATTACAAGAACGCGCGGTTACGGTCGGCCTCGTCATACCGGTACAGGTAGGAGGGGTTCATGAGTATCAGCGATGTGGTCACAACGATTCTCTCGCTTCTCGTCGGCGTGCTCGGCGTGGTGGGAATCGTGGCGGTGCCCGTCATGGTCATCCTGGCGATTGTTCAGCAGCTGTCCGATCCGGCCGGGCGACCGGAAAGGCGCGCGCGGATCTGCTGACGTGGTTGCCGGGCCGGAACAGTAAACAGTTCGGGGAGAAACCATGATCTTTGTCTTGGCGTTCATTGTCGCCGTAGTCGGGCTGTTGCTCGGGGGTGGAACGGGAGCGGTCCTACTGGCGACCGCGATCGCGATGGTGCTGTTCGGGCTCGTAATGCTCAGTGCCACACCGGAAGCCAAGAACGAACGGCAGGCCGCGGCGGCGCGCCGAGCGCGTCGGTGAGCGATTACGACTCGTTTTGTACCGAAAGTGTTCGGGTACACCGTAGTAACGACTGAATTGGGGGAATCATGAAGGTATTGGGGCTAGGGCTCGCACTGTTCTTCGGCGGATTGTTCGCCGGAGCTTTCGAACCGTTACTCGGCGTGCCGATCATCTTGATCTCGATGGGCTTCATCGCGGCCGGCTGTGTCCAGCTCAGCCGCGCCTCCGGGCAGCGACCTACGCGCGCAGGCGGTCGCCGCAATCGAGGTTGGGCCGCGGGTGGGGCTGCTGCCGCGGGCACCTATGGCTCCGGCGACGGCGGTAGCGGAAGCGGCAGCAGTTGTGGCGGCGGAAGCAGCTGCGGCGGTGGCGGCGGAGGCGGCTGTGGTGGAGGCGGCGGTGGCGGCGGGGGCGGCTGACCCGGCGTTCTGGCCGCTGGTCGGCTGAAAGCCGATTGCAAGGACTCGCGGTTACGGTCGGTCTCGACATACCGAACCAGGTAGGAGGGGCCCCGTGAACTTCATCGACGTGCTCGCCGCAGTGCTCTCACTCGTCGTCCTCATGGTATTCGTCGTAGTGCTCATCGGAGCGCCGGTGCTGATCCTCGTGGCGATCATCAGGGCAACCGATACGCCGGCCAGGGCCGGCAGGCGGGCCCAACGTGCCGCGAACCAACATCAGGCGCGCACGCAAATGCGGGCACGGCGCTCGGGCTCGACCAGTTGGGGCTCCACTGACAGCAGCTGGTCGAGCGGTAGCGGTTGGTCAGCGAGCAGCGACTCCGGATCCAGCAGCGGCAGCAGTTGCGGCGGCGGCAGTAGCAGCAGCTGTGGTGGGGGAAGCAGTTGCGGTGGCGGTGGTGGTGGGGACTGAGCCGCGGATGACCGGGACCTGGTGGAGGGTCCAGGTCCCGGTCGGGGGGGACCCGGTGAGTACCGGGTCAGGCTTCGGTTGCCGAAGTGATCACCGCAGGTCGATGAGGGCGGTGTGGACGGCGGCGGCCGCGGCGGGGTCGCCGACGGTGATGCGGGCGCTGCCGTCGGGGTAGGCCTTCGCTTTGATTCCGGCACGGCGCAGGGCGGTGGCTACGCCGGGTCCGGGGAGGTAGAGGAAGTTCGCGTGGCTGCGGGGGACGTCGATTCCGCAGGTGCGCAGTGTCATTCGGAGGAGTTCCCGTTCGTGGTTGATGTAGGCGACGCGGTCGTGGAGTTCGGTGGTGGCGGCGTAGGCGGCGCGGACCGCCGCGACCGAGGTGGTGGGGATGCCGAAGGGCAACTGCTGGTGGCGGATTCGTTCGATCAGCTTTCCCCGGCCGACGCAGTAGCCGATGCGTAGGCCGGCCAGGCCGTAAGCCTTCGAGAACGTCCGCAGGATCAGCAGGTTCGGGTGGCGGCGCAGGAGGGTGTGGATGTCGAGTCGATCTGCCGGGTCGAGGAATTCGACGTAGGCCTCGTCGAGGAGCACCGGCACGCGGTTCGGGATCGCGGCGAGGAAGGATCGGACGGCAGCGGCGTCGATGACGGTGCCGGTTGGATTGTGGGGTCGGCACAGCACGACCAGGGCGGTGCGCCGGTTCACCGAGCGGCGCATGGCGGTCAGATCCTGATTGCCACCGGCGTCGAGCGGGACCGGGACGAGCACCATTCCGGCCATCTCCGCCATGATCGGGTACCCGTCGAACGTCGGTGTGCCGGTGAGCAGTTCACCGTCACCGAGAGCCCGCAGCACCTGCATCGCGACACCGGTAGCCCCGGCGCCGACCACCACATCGTCGGGTGAGACCGCCAGCTGGCCGGCGATCACCCGCGGCAGTTCTTCCGGAAGGAATTCCGGATACCGATTGGCCTGGGTCAGTGCGGTATTCACCGCGGTGAGAACGGAAGGCAGTGGTGGAAACGGATTCTCGCTGAGGCTGAGATCGAACAGCTGGGGTGTCGCGGTGGTGCGGAACCGGCGGGAGGGGATAGTCGGTTCCACCAGTTGCAGACTCATCGCGCGGCGCCCCAGCGAATGGCCGCCGCGCCGGCGAAATCGCCCGCGTGCGCGAACGCGGACAGCAACACCACCGACCCGTTGCGCAACCGGCCTGCCCGGTTCTCCACATCGAGCGTCACGGGAATGCCTGCGGCGAACAGGTTTCCGCACTGATCGAACGTATCGGGATGACGTTCCGCGGGCAGCTCCAGCGCGTCGTGCCAGTTGCGCAGGAACAGCCGGTTCGGCTGATTGGTGACGAAGGTGTCGATATCGCTGCTCTTCACCCCGATCCGCTCGCACACCTCCAGCGCCACCTCGGGCACCAGCCGATTACCGCGTGCGAAGACCTTGGTGATCTTCGATTCGGAGAAACTCACACAACCCTGACCCTCGCCCGGCTCCCAGTACTTGCGCGTGCCATTCGTGGAAAAGTCCATGTCACCGGCGAATTCGGGATAGGTGCGGGTTTCGATCTCGAGAATCGGTCCCGAATCATCCTTGCGCAGCAGCCCGATTCCGCACCCGTCCCCTGGCACCGGCGCCTGCGCCAATTTCCGGATATCGGGCTGGGTGAACACCGGTCCCGCGCAATTCTGCGCGGCGACGATCAGCGCGGTTCTCGCATCGCTGGTGGCCATCATCATCCGGGCCAACGACATCATCTGGACGAACGCCGCGCACCCACTGTTGTGCACGTCGAGCACCTGCGAGGGATGCGCGCCCAGCCGGCGAGCCAGTTCCGGGCCCGCTCCGAGCACCGGATTGTCGGGCAGCTGGGTGTGGGTGATGATGATATCGATCTCGGACGCCAGGTCGGCGCCGTGCCGTTCGCGCAGGACGGCGAAGGCCTGCTCGGCCATGTCGACGGCGGTTTCGTCGCGGCCGATGTGGTGGCGGCCGGCCGGCGAACGGAACATCACGTTCTTGGCCATCCGCTCCGAACGGGAGAACTGGGTGAAGTAGTCGGTCGGGACGGGGTCGCCGGGCAGATAGCTCGCGACGTCGACCAGACTCACCTGCGGCATATTCACTGCATCCACTCCGGCTTGATCGGCAGCCCGTTGACCGCGCGGTATTCACAAATGGCTTTGAGGTTGTCGAGCTCGAGCTGGTGTCCGGCGGAGAACATCTCCCAGAAATCGCCGACCCAGACGGGGCGCTTCGGCGGTGCTGTTTCGGGATAACCGTTCTCGTCGTAGAAGGGGTGTTTGCAGTTGACCCACGTCACCACCGAACCGGGCTTGTTGAACACCACCTGCGCATCGATCACCCGCATCAGATAGATCATCCACAGATGCTCGGACTGGTCCCACGCGCAGTGATAGTCGACGGTCATCGCGTCGGCATGGGTGACGGTGCGGGTGAAACACTTGGTCGCGTCACCGAGGCGGTCGTAGGACAGCCACAGGCCGGGCTCGTCGGTTTCGACGAATCCGCGCAGGCTGTAGGTCCATTCCTCGAGCGAGCGGGTATCGGCCAGGTACGCGAAGACCTCGCGTGGCGGTGCGGCGATGTAGGTCTGCACGGGGCAGTAGTCGCCGAAGATCTGGTCGTGCGGATACACCGACCGCAGCATGTCCATGATGATCGGCGTGGTGGTCTCCCGGTCGGAATTCTCGATCCGGATGACGCCGGGCACCACCTCATCGGGGATGTCGGACAGGGCTGGCAGGGCGCTGGTGGTCACGGGGTGCTCCTGGATTCGAGGGTCGACAAGAAGGGCAGAAAAGGCGGGACTTCATCTGGGTCGCACAGGATTTCGAGAAACGAAGGGCCGGGGGTGGCGAAGCTGTCGGCCAAGGTCTCGAACAGCCGGTCGGGGTCGGAAACGGTGTGGGCGGACAGCCCGGGGAACATGGCGCCGATGCCCGCTCCCAGATGCGACGGCTGAAAACGGTTGAAGCTGTATCGATCTCGGTAGTAGAGCTGTTCCCGGGTGACGCACATCGCGTGTGCGTTGTTGTTGAACACCACGAAGGTGATGGGCAGGTCGTGTTCGATCGCGGTGTGAATCTCCATGCCGTGCATGAAGAACGAGCCGTCGCCCGCGATGACGACGGTCCGGTGCGGGCCGTCGGGTGCGGCACGGCGGGCGAACGCGGAACCGATACCCGCGCCGAAGGCGTAACCCATGCCGCCCATCCCGAGCGCGACCGTGAAACGTCCGCGCTCGGGTACCCGTAGGTAATGCACCACCGAGGCGCCGGTGTTACCCGCATCGGCGAAAATGTCGGCGCCAGCGGGCAGCGCGCGCTGGATCGCCTCGACGACGGTGCGATAGCGCAGACCCGGACCCTCGGCCGCGGGGACCGTCATCGGGGTGAGCTCGGTGGCGCCCGCGCTCGTCGTCGGCCCCGCACCGATGCCCGCCAGCAGGGCGCTGATGGTCGCGGTCAGATCTGTGCTGGTGGCATGGGTCGCCGCCGGGTACGGCGGTAGGGCGCCGACGCTCAGCACCGGCAGGTCGGCGAGGGCGTTGTCGAGGCCGGCGCGGGTGGTGACCGGAAGGCGCGTGCCGACGAGCAGGCATGCGCTCGCCTCCGCGAGGTTCTCGACCAGTTCGGCATGACCCATGCTGCCCGCGACACCGCAGTAGCCGGGGCCCGTATTGGAGTACACGTCCTTGGCGTCGGGAGCCACGCCGATCGAGGCGTCGAGCGCGGCGACCAGTGCGGTGAGTTCGGCGCGAGCATCGTCGCGAGCGACCTGATCACCGGCGATGATCACTACCTTGCCGACGCGCCGGGCGGCGGCGAGTTCGGATGCGATGGTGAGCGTGGAGACTCCGGGTGTTGCCGTTCGTGCGAGCTCGGCTTCCTCGGGAACCGGCGAGCCTGCCCTGGAAACCACCGCGGCGGGCAGTGGATCCGTGGCGAACCGTCCGCCGGTCTCGTCGTGTACCGGCATCACCTGCTGCTGAACATCTTTCGGAATAAGCAAAACGGCGGGACCGCCACTTTCCGCGGCGGCGATCGCCGCCGCGAGCTGCGCGGGCAGCTCGGCGGGGTCGCTCACGCGCGCGCAGTACCTGCTGATCGTGGCGAACAGCGCTGCCGCGTCGATGGATTCGGCCAGCCCGCTCGAATCCTGGAAGGCACCGAGTCCTTGCAGACCGGTCGGCGGCTGTCCGACCAAAGCCAGCACCGGCACCCGCGAGGTGAACGACTCGGCAAGGCCGGCAACAAGATTCATGGCCCCACCACCCGAAGTAGCCGCGACGACACCCATTCCGCCCGTGCTGCGCGCGTACCCGTCGGCCATCGTCGCCGCCGAGAACTCGTGCTTGGCGACGATCCCGGCGGGAAATCCGCCCGCATCGAAGATCGCGTCGTACAGGTCCTCGATATTGGCGCCGTCGACGCCGAAGATCTGGGCGATTCCCCGGTCGGCTACCGTTCGTACCAGGTAGTCCACGACTCTGTCCGGCATCGGCCCTCCTTCTGCGCGACAAGATGTGACGCCGTTGTTCACCGCGTCTATCGGGGACTACGAGGCGCGCCGAGGGGGAGTTCAGAGGGTGGGCGAAAACTAGCCCTTGTGTGTACGTACACATATACGTATAGTGAGTTCATGCCCAACAAGACGATCTACGTAGCCGACGATGATCTCCCCGTGTTCCAGCGGGCTCAGGAGCTGGTCGGCGGAAACCTCTCCAGCACCGTGGTCAGCGCGCTGCGCAGGCTCATCGAGCTGGAGGAAGGCCGTGCGGCCGGCTTCGAGGAGGTCGTCCTGCAGGTGGGTCGCGACGGGGTCCGGCAGGTGCGTTTCCAGGGCGCGCTGCTGGCCGAATGGCGCGATGTCGGCGACAAGCGAGTGCTGCACCAGCAGGTGTATCGCAGCCGCAAGGGCAAGCTCGTGCTCCACACGCACTCGGCGTTGTGGTCGGAATACCCGACCGGCGACGCCGCGGGCGACCTCAAGGACTGGAAATACTGGCGCCGCATGTTCGGCATCGGTGACCGGCCGTGGGACTGGGGTGACTACGAGTACGAGATCCTCGACGACCTGAAAGCCCTGAAGGATCGCGTGCCCGACAAGCTCTATCGCAAGGTCGAAGACATCACCGCGCACCCGCAGATCGAGGAACTCGACATCTAACTCCTCGCGCCGACAACCACACACCGCACACACCAACCGCAGCCCCTGGGGGCTGTGTCGATAACTCATGCACATATTCGCAGCAATGAATGCAATTCTCTGGAAAGGGACGATCATGGTCAACTCGGCCATCACCGCACGCGGTCTCCACAAGGCCTACGGCGACAAAACAGTTCTCGACGGCATCGACATCACCGTCGCCGAGGGCACGGTGTTCTCCCTGCTCGGCCCCAACGGCGCGGGCAAGACCACCACCGTGCAGATCCTCACCACGCTGATCGCCGCCGACGGTGGGCAGTGCACGGTGGGTGGCCACGACGTGGCGAACGATCGAGGCGGGGTGCGCGAGCTGATCGGCGTCACCGGGCAGTTCGCCGCGGTCGACGAGCTGCTGACCGGCCGGGAGAACCTGCACATGATGGGTGACCTGAACCATCTACCGCGCCGCGAAACCCGCAGTCTGGCAGACGAATTGCTGGCCCGCTTCGACCTGGTCGAAGCCGCCGACAAGCCGGCGAGCACCTACTCCGGTGGCATGACCCGCAGGCTCGATCTGGCGATGACGCTGGTCGGCGATCCGCGGGTGATCTTCCTCGACGAACCGACCACCGGCCTCGATCCGCGCAGCCGCCGCTCCATCTGGGAGATCATCCGCGGCCTGGTCGACGACCTCGGCGTCACCGTCTTCCTCACCACCCAGTATCTCGAGGAGGCCGACCACCTGGCCGACCGCATCGCGGTACTCGACAACGGCCGCATCGTCGCGGAAGGCACTGCGGCAGAGCTGAAGCGGCTGATCCCCGGTGGTCACATCCGCATCGACTTCACCGATCAGCCCGACGTGGCCGCCGCCCAGCGTGCGTTCGGCCCGACGGCGAAGGTGGTCGAGGGCACCGACGGGCTGACCCTCGCCGTGCCGAGCGACGGCGGCGTGCGGTCACTGCGCGCCGTGCTCGACCTGCTCGACGCCGAAAACATCGAAGCGGGCGGTATTTCCGTCCACACGTCCAATCTCGACGACGTCTTCCTCACCCTTACCGGCCGCGCCACCACCGAGCAGGAGTCACTGCGATGACCACTATGACCAAGTCCAAGTCCTACGCCTTCGCCGACACGATGACGATGTTGCGGCGCAACATGATTCACGTCAAGCGTTACCCCAGCATGACGTTCAGCATCATCATCATGCCGATCGTGCTGATGCTCGTGTTCAAGTACGTCTTCGGCGGGGCGCTCGAAAAGTCCTCTGGCGGCAGCTATATCGACTATCTGGCACCCGGCATGATGTTGCTGTTGCCCGCGTATCTCACGGTGTCGGTCGCGGTCTCGATCGCCACCGACGCGAGTAAGGGCATCGTGAATCGCTTTCGGGTGATGGCGATCTCGCAGTCGTCGGTGCTCACCGGGCATGTGCTCGGAGCACTTATCCAGGCGATGGCGGGTGTTGTCGCGATGACCGCCGTCGCGATGCTGGTCGGCTTCCGGCCGAACGCGAACGTCGTCGAGTGGGTCGGTGCGTTCGGGCTGCTCGCACTGGTGACCTTCGCCTTCACCTGGCTCGCCATCGCGCTCGGCCTGCTCTCGCCCACTCCCGAAAGTGCCAGCAACGCACCGTTTCCCATCGTGCTGCTGCCCTTCCTCGGCAGCGGTCTGGTGGCCACCGACACGATGCCGGTGGGTATGCGTCAGTTCGCCGAGTACCAGCCCTTCACCCCCATCACCGAGACGCTGCGCGGCCTGCTGATGGGCACGGAGATCGGCATCAACGGCTGGGTCTCGCTGGCCTGGTGCGCCGTGATCGCGGGCGGCGGCTTCCTCTGGTCAGCCCGCCTCTCCGCGAATTACAGCCGGTCTCGAGCGGGCAGCTAGCCAGGCAGGCGGCCGCCGGTCGATAACGTGTGAGCTTGGCCCGTACCCGGTGAGTTACCCATGTTCTCGCTGAATCTGTTGAACGGTCCCGGATTGCGATCCGGGACCGTTCTGCGGTCAGACCTGGGCGACCAAGATGGGCCGACCGGAATCGACAGAGGTGATCTCCACCTTGCTGATCGACTCCGGCGGTGCGTCGATGGTGCGATCCACCGTCAGCTCGGTGCCGGGGCCCGCGGGCCACTGGTCGAGTTCGAACCGCTGCTCACCCGCGGTCACGACCAGACCGTACGTGCGGGTATAGCCGGAACCGTAGGAACTCGGCGCGTAGCGGCAGGTCATCACCAGGCGCGTGCGATCACCGTCGCGGACCAGTTTCACTTCCGCGCTCACCGGGGTCTGCTCCACGGCCTGCATCTGCTGCTCCGCGACGATCTGCTCGGTCGGCGTCTCCGAGCGGGCCACGGTCATCGTCACCGGGATCGCGATCGCCACCGCGGCCGCAGCGGCCGCCACCGCGCTCCCGACACCCACCCAGCGCCGCCGCTTCCTGCGCCGTTCGGCGGCCGCGGCCAACGCCGGAATCAGGTCAGGGACCTGCGGCGCGACCGGCTCGGGCGATTCGATCATCGACAGCGCGATATCGCGGTCGACCAGGGCGAGCATGCCCGGCATCCCGGACAGTTCGGCGACGGCCTGCTGGCACTGCGGGCAAGTCAGCAGATGCGTCTCGTATTCGCGCCGCTCGGCGGCACCCAGCGAACCGAGGACGTAGGCAGCGTCCCAGGTGCTGTACTCGTCGGCGAGGTCGGTCATCGGTTCGTCACCCCCATCTCCTGTAATGCCAGTCGCATGGCGCGCATGCCGTAGTGCAGGCGCGATTTCACCGTCCCCGGTGGGATGTCCAGTTCGTCGGCGATCTGGGCCATGCCGAGTCCGCGATAGTAGGCCCGCACGATCACCTCGCGATGATCCGGGCTCAGCGTGCTCAGCGCGTCGGCGACCAGCCAGCCGTCGAGTGCGCGTTCGGATTGGTCGGGGCTCACCTGCTCCGGCGGGGTGTCGGTACCGAACTCGCGACGGTGCCTGGCACTGCGATATTCGTCGACCGCGAGATTACGGGCCACGGTGAACAACCATGCGCGCGGCGAGGTTTCGGTCTGTTCCAGCACGGCGGGACGTTGCCAGGCGCGCAGCAATGTCTCCTGCACGATGTCCTCGGCGCGGCCGGGATCGCGCACCAAACCGAGGGTGAAACGCCATAGTGCTGGTGCGTGCTCGGCGTAGAGCGCGCGCATCAATTCGTCGCGACCGTCGTTCATCGGCGGCCCTGGTCACTGCTCGTCGTAATTCATGGGTCACTCCTGCTCGTGTGAAGGAGTAACGGGATCAGTTGCGTTCGAGTTCAATCGGGTGTGTCGCCAGCAGGGCAAGCGGCAACGGCTGACGACGCAACACCGCGGCCCACAGATCGTGGCGGTCGGTGGCGATCGGGTCCGACGGCAGCGCCGACACCACGATCCAGTCGTCGTTGTCGAGTTCCCCGTCGAGCTGGCCCATCGACCAGCCCGCGTATCCGGCGAAGATCCGGATCTGCTCGACGAGCGGACCGATCTCGGCGGGGTCGGCGTCCAGATCGACCAGCACCACCCGGCCGTCGACCCGGCGCAGGCCGCGGATCTCGGAGATATCGACCCCCGCGCGCAGCACCGCCAGACACAGCGCCGCATCACGTTTGACCGGGCCGCCGATGTAGAGATCCGTCGGCGTCGCGGCCAGATCCGCCCAGGCGGGCAACACATCAACGACCGGGGTCTCGCTGGGCCGGTTCAGCACCACGCCGAGGCTGCCTGCGTCGTTGTGCTCGATCACATAGACGACGGTGCGCCGGAAAGTAGGTTCCACCAGGTCTATCGCGGACACCAGCAGGTTGCCCGCGCGAACGTTCAGCGCGGGCTGACCGCGCCGCCGATCGTCGCCGTGCCCGTCGCGAGTCCGGCGCTCGTCGGGATCGTCTCCGCCTGCCACCGAGCCATCATCGCATTGGATCGGCGGTGTGCGCTCCCCGCGGAGCGGATCGAAACCGGAATTTTGCTCCCGCGCGGGCTCCGGGGATCGCCCGGTAGGGTCGCGCTATGCACACGCCCGAGGTCCTACTCGACGACAACGACGCCGTGTACGACTACTACCTGCGCCATCAGCAGAACCGGTGGAAGGCGCTGGCCTCCTACGCGGTGCTGGCCCGGCGGTTCCGGCCGCGCGTGACCTTCGCCGAGGGCGCGAAACAGCAGGTGAAAGCGCTGATCCGGAGTGGGCGGCCGGTGATCTACGCGATCAACCATCTGTCGACCAGCGATCCGTACACGGTCGCGGCGACGGCGTGGCGCTCGCCGCTGCGGTCGAAGATCGGGCGGGTGCGAGTGCTGGCCAAGGACGAGCTCTTTCTCGATCCCGAGCAGCGGCGCAAAGTGGACATGATGGGCGGGATCCCGGTGTTCCGCGGCAAGGACCACGGGATTCGGGCGGTCAATGCCGCAGGTCAGCGGATGATGGACGTCTGCGCGCAGCGGTTGGCCGCCGGTGATCACCTCGCGATCTTCCCCGAGGGGACGTGCAATGAGGTAGATCACAGCACAGTGCAGGCCGTCGGTAGCGGGATCGGGCATATCGCGTTTCGTGCGGCCAAGCTGGACGCGGCGCCCGCGATGATCGCGATCGGGATGAACTACGGGACCTACGAGCCTGGTGTCGAACCGACGGCGGCCGAGGTCGTCTCGGGGATCGCCTACTTCCGGGCGCCGGTTCTCGAACTGCCGCAGCGGCCCGCCGACATCGCCAGGCTCGTCAAAGAAGAGCTGCAACTGGCTGTCGACGGGGCCGTCGCGCACTACTGAGGTAGGCCGAACAATTCCCTGGCTCGTTGCGGAACGTAGGCGATGTAGTCGGGGTGAGTGGTGATGAAATGCAGGACCACCGGGCACATCGGCAGGACGCTGTAGCCTTCGTCGCGGCTGGCGTCGAGTGCTGCCCGCACCAGGACATTCGCCAATCCACGGCCTTCGAATCGGGGGTAGATCTCGGTGTGGACGAGGGCGCGTTCATCGCCGGTGTCCTGGTATTCGATGTAGCCGGCGGGGTGAGCGTCGGTGGTGAGTTCGAACCGCTCGAGCGCGGTGTTGTTGCGGACCTCGGTCGCCATATGTCGACGCTACCGTGTAGGGGAGGACAACCCACTGAGCAGATGAGAACATGGGTGACTCCCGGACCACCTCCGAGCCGCTGCGCACCCGCCGCAAGACCGAGAACCATCGGTCGTGCTCGGAAATGGCACGCTGAATTCGCGGAGAGGCGGAACAGGTGGAGAGGCGGACAGTGGAACAGATGACTCGGCGACCTCTTGTCGTGCTCGCCCCCGACAAGTTCAAAGGTTCGCTCTCGGCGCCCGAGGTGGCCGCGGCATTGGGTAGGGGGATCGCTCGGCGGGCGCCGGGGGCGCGGGTGCGGTGTGTGCCGGTGGCCGATGGTGGCGACGGAATGGTCGACGCCTTCGCCGCGGCAGGGTGGAAACGGGTCGAGGTGGCAGCGCCAGGACCCACCGGGGAGGCTTCGACGGCGGTGTACGCGATGCGCGGAGATACCGCGGTGGTGGAGTTGGCGGCTGCTGTCGGGGTGGTGAAGTTGCCCGGTGGGCGGCTCGATCCGTTGCGGGCGAGCACGTTCGGGCTCGGCGTGGTGATCGGGCACGCGCTCGACGCCGGGGCGCGCGAGATCGTGTTGGGGCTCGGCGGGAGTGCGTCGACCGATGGTGGCGCGGGGATGTTGCGGGCGCTCGGTTTGCGGTTGCTGGACCGGGACGGACAGGAGCTGGACGGCGACGTCGATGTAGCCGCGATGCTCGAGCGGGTTGTCTCGGTGGACCGCGCCGGCTTGCACCCGGCGGTGACGACGGCGCTGTTCACCCTTGCCTGCGATGTGGACAATCCGTTGCTCGGTCCCGCGGGCGCGGTGGCTGTGTACGCGCCGCAGAAGGGGGCCACTGCTCGGCAGATGGCGAAACTGGAGGCAGGACTTACCAATTGGGCCGCGGTGCTGGGCACCGGGTATGCCGAGATCAGTGGCGCGGGGGCCGCGGGCGGTACCGGGTTCGGTGTGCTGGCGGTGCTGGGGGCGCAGGTGCGCAGCGGAATCGATGTGGTGCTCGAACTGCTGGAATTCGCGAAGCTGGTCGACGAGGCCACGCTGGTTGTCACCGGTGAGGGCTCGCTGGATCACCAGAGCATGCACGGCAAGGCACCCGTCGGGGTCGCGGCGGCGGCGAAGCGGGCGAGGGTGCCGGTGATCGCGGCGGTCGGCCGAACTCTGTTGTCGCCCGGCGAGATCCGGGCCGCCGGGTTCGCCGCGTGCTATCCGCTCAGTGACCTGGAGCCGGATCCCGCGCGTTCGATCAGCGCCGCGGCCGCCCTGCTCGAACGGATCGGCGAGCGAATCGCCCTGGAGCACTTGTAGTCAGAACCGCGACCGCCGAAATCACAGTGCGACTCGCGTGCCGGCCTGCGCTGGGATTTGTGGGCGGCTGACGGTGGCCAGTTCCGAGCGGTGCGTATTGCCCCAGCTCTCGAGCGGCTCCAGGGCCAGGCGCAGCGTTTCGCCCAGCGGCGTGAGCGAGTACTCCACGCGCGGGGGGATCTCGGGGAAGATCTCGCGGTGCACCACGCCGGTGCTCTCCAGATGACGCAGGTTCTCGGCGAGCACCTTCTCGCTCACGCCGTCGAGCAGTCGCCGGATCTGGCCGAATCGCTGCGGCCCATCGCCGAGCACCCACATCAGATGCAGCTTCCATTTACCGCCGACGACGTCGATGGCCAGGCTCATACCGCACACATCGTGATCTGCGTCACTACTCATCGTCGCCACACCCTTCTGACCGTTTTTCGAACCTCTAGGTAAGCAACCACACCACAACGTTCGGTCTTCCCGACGATACCCGCGCCGACCACCATGGAAAGCGGCGCCGAACCAACCAGTATCGAAGCAATATCGAGAACCGAAGGGCCACACCATGTCCGAGCAGACCGCTCCCCGTTCCGTTTCCGTCCTCGGCCTCGGCCCGATGGGCCAGTCCATGGTCAAGGCCTTCCTCGAGGCCGGCGTCGAGGTGACGGTGTGGAATCGCAGCACCGCCAAGGTCGACGCGATGGTGGCGCTGGGTGCCAAGCGCGCCGGCACCGTCGCCGAGGCACTCGACGCCAACGAGGTCGCCGTCCTCAGCCTCACCCACTACGACGCCATGTACGACGTCCTCGGCCAGGCGATCGACCACCTGCCCGGCAAGGTGATCGCCAACCTGTCCTCCGATTCACCGGAGAAGGCGCGGGCAGGCGCCGAGTGGGTCCGCGAGCGCGGCGCCGAATTCTTCTCCGGCGGGGTGATGTCGGCGGGCGACAATATCGCCCATCCCGCGTCCTACATCTTCTACAGCGGCCCGAAGCCCGTGTTCGACGCGCACGCCGAACTCCTGCGCCCGCTGAGCCCGCAGGAGTACCTCGGCGCCGACGACGGCCTCGCCCAGGTCTTCTACCAGGCACTGCTGACGATCTTCCACCCGTGGCTGCTCGCCTTCGACCAGGCGACCGCCGTGATCGCGAAGTCGGGCCACGACATCGCCCAGTTCGTCCCGTTCGCGGTGCGCGCCAGCGAGGCCTTCCCGTACTTCATGGAACAGTTCTCGGTGGCGAACCTGAACGGTGGCTGGGCCGACGTGGCGAGCCTGAAGATGATGGACGCGGGCGCCCAGCACATCATCGATGCCAGTGAGGAAGTCGGCGTCGACGCCGGGTTCTCGCACCTGGCGCAGTCGTACTGGCGCAAGGCACTGGTCGCCAGCGAGGCCGCGGGCACGGCGGTCTCGACCTTCGCGTTGATGCGCGGCGAGGCGTCCTGATGGCGCCATCGAGCCGAGCGAACGCGGTGACCGTCATCGGCCTCGGCTCGATGGGCAGGCAGATCGCGCGAAGCTGACCGGCAAGGTCGTGGTCAACCTGTCCTCGGATTCGCCGCAGCGAACCAGAGCGGGCGCGGCGTTCGTCCGGGCTCGGGGTGGTGAGTTTCTCGCCGGTGGGGTGATGGCTCAGCCGGAAGAGCTGGCAGGCCCGTCGGCCTACATCTTCTACAGCGGACCGGCGGCGGTCTTCGAGTCGCAACGAGAGTTGTTGCGGCCCTTGGCGGCAGCGGAATATCTGGGTGCCGACGACGGCGCGGCCCAGGTGTACTACCAGGCGATGCTCGCCCTGTTCCTGCCTTTACTGCTCGGCTACGAACAGGCGCTGGCGATCATCGACCGGTCCGGCTCCGAGATCGCCCGGTTCCTGCCCTTCGCCCAGCGCTCACTCGGCAGTGTCGGCGACCTGTACGCCGCGTGGGCGGGGATGGCCGAGGCCGGGGGGCTGGCCGATCCCGGTTACCTGCGGATGATGGGGGCCGGTGCGCGACATGTGGTGGCCACCAGCGCGGCGGCCGGCGTGGATACCGCTCTGGCCGAGTCTGTTTCGTCGTACTGGGAGCGTGCCATCGGCAGGCGGGCATCGACGTTCCAGGTACTTCGCGGATAACACGTCGAAACCGTTCGGCACAGTGCTGCCGAACGGTTTCGGGTGTTCACGCGGTCTCGGCGCCCAGTCTCGGGAACGGCTCGGTGGAGAACACCACTTCCACCGCTACTTCGAAATAGGCCGCGAGGCGCAGGGCGAGGTGCAGGCTCGGGCTGTATTCGCCGCGCTCGAGGTAGCCGACGGTTTGGTAGTGCACGCCGAGGGCTTCGGCTAGGTCTCGCCGCGAGATGCCGCGCTCGGCACGCAGCATCGCGATGCGGTTGTAGATGACCTCAGAAGGCACGCTGCATCGCTTTCTCGCGGCGGACGGCCACGCTGGATCCCGACTCATGGCGGGCCGCTCGCCGCAGCACGATCGGCGCGAGCAGCAACCCGACGATCGACCATACGCCGAGTACGGCGGCGGTCTCGAGGTGCCGCCACGACCCGTCGATCTCGATGGCCGCTGCCTCGGCGGGCAGCAGCGCCGAGCGCATGCCGAGGCCCAGCCAGTACATCGGGAAGAGTTGGGCCAGACCCTGCAACCAGCCGGGCAGGGCGGTGACCGGGTACCAAATCCCGGAGATGGCGATCAGGCCCATCAGGGGCAGAGTCAGCAGGAAGATGTCGCGGGCGCCTACGATCAACCCACCCAGGATGGCGCCGATCGGCAGCGTGGCGAGCAGGCCGAGCACGATCACCCAGACGAGCGTGATCATCGCGCCGCCGGGCGCCGACAAGCCACCGACGATCACGGCACCGATGGTCAGCACCACCACCAGCTGGACGAGTACCGCGCCCGCGGTCGTGCCGACCTTGCCGATGAAGTAGCCGAGGATGCCGTTCGGAATTGTCTTGGCGCGCAACAGGGTTCCGTCCTCGCGGTCGAGCGCGAGGACCTCGGCGATGCCGTACAAGCCGTTGAACGCGATGATGCTACCGAGCAGGCCGGGCACCGCGAGTTCGCCGAGCGACAGTGCGGTGTCCTGGTAGGTCCGATCGCGCAGGAATAAGATCGCGACCAGAAACAGTGCGGGAGTGAGGAACTGGCCCATCAGGCTCGTGCCGTTGGTGTACAGCTGCCGCAGTTCGATCCACATAGCCGTCAGGCCGCCCCTGACGGCAACGAGTGTGGGATTCATCGCGTGACCTCCTGCAGAGACCGGACCGGCTCGGCGGCCGCGTCGGATTCGAAACGGCGGACCAGCGCCATATAGGTGTCCTCCAGCGAGGCGCGCTGCACCTCGAGATCCTCGATCAATTCACCGTGCTGCTTGAACAGTTCGTGGACGTACTTGGTCGACTCGGTGGTCGTGTGGACGAAACGCTGACCGTCGCGGGTCCAGCGCACTTCGGCCTCGCCTGCGGTGGCGGCGCTGAGCTCCTCCGGGGAACCGTCGGCGATGATGCGGCCACCCGCCAGGATCAGGATGCGGTCGGCGAGCTTCTCGGCTTCGTCCAGGTCGTGGGTCGTGAGCAGGACGGTGGTGTCGTCGAGGTCGGCCAAGCGGTGCACCAGGTCGTGGAAGTCGCGGCGCGCGGCCGGGTCGAAACCGGCGGTCGGTTCGTCCATGAACAGCAGTTCGGGTCGGCCGACGATGCCGATCGCCACGTCCAGCCGGCGGCGTTGACCGCCCGAGAGGGTGGAGATCTTGGCGTCGGCTTGGTCGGTGAGTCCGACCAGATCGATGAGTTCGCCGGTATCCCATGGCCGTTGCACTCGGGCGGTGGAATACGGGGCGTAGTAGGTACCGAGATGCCGAAGTAGTTCGGCCACTCGCCATTTGGCGTGGTCTCGCCAGGATTGGAGCACCACGCCGATGCGGGCGCGCCAGAGTTCGTCACCGTGTTCGGGATCGGCCCCCAGCACGTCGACCTGGCCGGCCGACCTCCTGCGGAACCCCTCGAGGATCTCGATCGTGGTGGTCTTGCCCGCACCGTTGGGCCCGAGCATGACGAGCACTTCCCCGCGCCTGGCTTGGAATGTCACGTCGTGCAGGACGTCTGTCTCGTCGTAGCGCATGCGTAATTGCGCGACATCGAGAACGACATCTGGCGCACCGTTGTTGTTCGAAGTCATGAGTCCTCCCAGTCATCGACCTTCGATGATATGTAGCATACGTACTACATATCATCGCGGCAATGCTTCGCCGAAATTGGACATTCGAGAACTGTGAGCACTGCTCTTGACTTTGCGCGATGGCACGCGCATGCTTGTACACAACAGAGAGCAGTGCTCACGGTTTTAGGAGATCGACATGGACAACGCGACCCGCCACCTGCCCCCGACCGGCATCGATCCGATCGTCAACAAGATCGCTAACCTGCTTCCCGAGTTCGGGATCAGCATCATGGGTTCGCGGCTGCTCGCCGTGCGCGGCCGCAAGAGCGGTGAATGGCGCACGACCATGGTGAACGTGCTGACTGCCGCCGACGGCGAGCGCTACCTGGTCGCGCCGCGCGGGCACGTGCAGTGGGTGCGCAACCTGCGCGTGGCAGGCGACGGCGAACTGCGATTGGGCCGCAAGGTCGAATCCTTCACGGCCACCGAGGTTCCCGACGCTGACAAGGTCCCGCTGCTGCGGCTGTACCTGGAGAAGTGGGGCTGGGAGGTCGGTAAGTTCTTCGAAGGCGTCACCAAGGACGCGACCGATGGCGAGCTCGCCCGAATCGCCCCGGGTTTCCCGGTTTTCCGTCTCGCGTGATCATGCGAGAACAACGGTAACTCTCCCTGGGCACGGGCTGACCCTCTCGCCGGTGAACCGTCGGCCGCGTCCCCGGATCGCCCGGAGCTGAGTCCGGTCTAGATTCGCGGAGCGGCGGCACAGAATTCGATCGCGGCGGCATAGCCCTGGATGCCGAGGCCGGCGATCACCGCGGTCGCGATCGGGGAGACGTAGGAATGGTGCCGGAACTCCTCGCGCGCGTGCACATTGCTGATGTGCACCTCCACGATCGGTACCTCGGGAATCACCAGGGCGTCGCGCAGCGCGACCGAGGTGTGGGTGAGGCCGCCCGGATTGATGACGATGGCCGATACCTCGCCGCGGGCCTGCTGGATCCGATCGATCAGCGCGCCTTCGTGATTGGACTGGAAGGCGACCACAGTGCGGCCGAAGCGGGCGGCGGTTTTCTCGCACAGCGCCACGACATCATCGAGGGTGTCGGCGCCGTAGATCTCGGGCTGACGGGTGCCGAGCATGTTCAGGTTCGGTCCGTTGACGACGAGAATCGGACCAGTGGCCTGCACGGTTTCCATGCAGGCCATCCTATTGGAGCGCTGGCGCGCTCGAGGCGGGTCCCTTCGGGCCCCGCTGGTGATTACAGACCCGTCGGGCCTTCTGAGCGCAGGTCGTCGACTTTGCGCATGGCCTCGCGGAGTTCGGCCAGCCAGGTTTCGGCGTGTTTTCCGGCGAGTTTGACGGTCCAGGCGAGGGCGTCGGCGCGGGAGCGGGCTACGCCGGCGTCGATGAGGGTGTCGAGGACCTGGCGTTCGGGTTGGCGCAGGCGGGTCATGACGGGGACGGCCAGGTGGGTGAACACGGTCCGGTGGCCGTCTACTCGCACGCCCCAGGCGACGCTGCGGCCGTAACGGCGCTGGGCCTCGTCGGCGATCTGCATGCGGGCCGGGCGGGTCGACTCGCGGAAGCGGGCGAGGGTTCCCTCCTTGGTGGCGGTACTCGCGTCGCCTGCGACGGGGAGGTCGCCGACCACGACGATCTCGTCGCGGTCGATCTCGATCTCCACCGGACCGGTGAACCAGTCGGCGGGCAATCGTCCGGCGAACCAGTCGGGGGCGTCGGCGGGATCGGGAAGGTCGGCTTGCTGCCAGCCGCCGGGTCGGCCGAATCCGCGTTCGCGTCGGTCGTTCCGCATGGGAATCACCTGCTATCTCTGTTGCGCTCGTTGCGTTGATTACAAGATTACGCCGATATACGAGCTGCGGATTCCGCTCTGCGTGAACGGTTTCTTCTCGCCTCGCGAGGCGGGTACCGCGGGGGTTGGCGGTCGGTGGCCTGGGTACCCTCGCGTTGAATCGCCGGACAATTGCGAGATCCGCACGACCCGGCGAGGCTGTCGGTACGGTTGACACAGCAGTTGTTGCCGCTTACTGGGCGAGGTTGGAAATCCTGTCCTCATCGGGGCGAGATTTCCGGCACAATCGAGGTGTCGAGGTCGGGCCTGGTCCCGACTTACCGGGGCATTGGAGACGGGTCAACTTCCGGTACGGTGGATTTGTTACCGGAGTGGCAAGAGTGAAGAGTGGGCGATATGGATGTGTGGGGATCCCGCCGCTTTCGCGTCCGGGGCGCAATGGCGATTGCGGGGGTTGCGACCCTCGCCATGGCGTTGTGCTCATGTGGAGCGGGTGGGAACACGAGCGAGTCGGAGACGGTGGTTCAGAAGTTCACCGACCTCCTCGACGATCAGGACTACAGCAAAGCCGCCGACCTGACCTCGTACCCCGCCGCCGCTTCGGCAACCATGAAGCAAATGTTCGAGGGCCTGCAGACGGGCACTGTCGACTACGAGGCCTCGCAGGTCATCGACCTCGACAAGCAGTCGGCGATCTTCAGCATGGACGTCGCCTGGAACTTCGGTGAGAAGAAGGACTGGAACTACACCCTGCAGGGCACCGTCCGCAAGCTCGCGATCGGCTGGCGGATCACCTGGGAGCCCGCAGTGGTGATGCCGCAGTTGGAGAACAACCGCACCGTCAAGCTCGTGCGCACGACCGCCAAGCCGCCGCCGAAGGTCGTCGACCTGCCGGGCGACACGCTGATGACCGAGCAGACACTCAACGTGATCAAGATCGACCCGAGTCGCACCGGCGATCTCGTCGGCACCACCAATGCCCTCGCCGACGCCATCGAACCGGTCGCGCCGCTGATCACCGGACCATCGCTGATGCAGCAGTTGGCGGGCTCGCAGGGCAAGCCGATCGTCGCGGTGAACCTGCGCGACGGGGATTTCGCGATCCTGGAACCGCGGATGGCCAAGGTGCCGGGCGTGGTGATGGAGAAGCAGCCGAAGCTGATCTCGGCCGACCGGCGCACCCGCTCGCCGATGCTCGACGCGCTGCGCGAGGTATGGCAGGACAGCCTCGAGGCGACCGCGGGCTGGGGTGTGCAGATCTTCGAGGCCGACGGCCGGTTCGTCAACCAGGTGGCCGGGTATCAGGGGCCCGCTGGTCCGGATATCGCCGCGACGATGGATCAGCGCTTACAGCGTGCCGCCGAGGACGCGGTGGTGAGCGCGGGGACACCGGCCACGGTCGTGGCCATGCAGCCCTCGACCGGCGCGGTCGTCGCGGTCGCGCAGAATTCCTACGCCACCGAGAAGGGCCCGATCGCCTTCACCGGACTGTTCCCGGCGGGCGGCACGATGGAGCTCTTCCGCGCGGTCGCCGCCGCGACCAAGAACAAGCCGCCGCAGGACGTGACAGTGCAGGAAGCGGCCGAGGCGGCCACCGCGCTCGGCGTCGGCGTCGACTTCAAGGTGGCCGGGCTCGACGAGGTGACCGGGCGGATCAGCGCGCCCGGCCGCAGCACCGAGCAGGTGCGTCAGGGTGCGGGATCCGATGCGGTGCAGGTCAGCCCCTTCGGAATGGCGATCGCCGCCGCGGCGATCTCGCGTGGCTCGGTGGCGCCGCCGATGATCGAGGCGGGCAAGCCGGGCACCACCGATACCCCGGTCCCCGCGCTGCCCCAGCCCGCGGTCGACCGGTTGCGCGCCATGATGCACGAGGGCATCGGCAAGCCGGAAACCGCTGCGCTGCGCGGGTTCCGCGATATCACCGCGTTCGCCGCGACGGGCGGGACGGACGGTTGGCTGCTGGCGACGATGGGCGATCTGGTCTTCGCGGTGCACATCGCCGACGTCGACAGTGGTGACGCCACGTCACGACTCGCGGCCGTCTTGCTGAAATCCCTGGCCACGCCGGAGCCGTGAGGCCCGGTTTCGATGCACGCACACTGGTCAGTGGATATCGACCCGGTCTCGATCTAGATCAACAACGGTTACGCTACGTCCGTGAAGAGATACGCGCCGTTCGGTATCGATGCTCTCCTGGTGATCGTCTTCTGTGCGATCGGTAGGCGCAGTCATGACGAGGCTGTCATCGCCGGTCTGCTGAAAACGGTGTGGCCCTTCGGGGCGGGATTGATCCTCGGCTGGGTCTTGGCGAGCTACCTCGCCCGGAATACGCGGTTCGACGCAACCGCGTTGTGGCCCACCGGAATCCTGATCTGGGCGAGCACCCTCGTCGGCGGGATGGTGTTGCGCGCCATCAGCGGGCAGGGCGTCGCACTGAGTTTCATGATCGTCGCGGCCTGCGTGCTCGCGCTGTTCCTGCTCGGCTGGCGAGCGGCCATTCGCGCACTGCGGTGATCAGATTCGGCGCTGCTGCTTGAATTCCTGCTCGTATTCCTCGTCGTCGGCCTGCGGGGTGCGGAACAGGAACGCGAAGACGATCCAGCCGACGACGGCGACCAGGATGAAGCTGACCAGCCGGTAGACGAACGCGGCCGCGACCGCCTGCGCGGCGGGCAGCCCAGCGCCCGCGGTGAGGCCGTAGATCAGCGTCGCGTCCACGTAGACGATGCCGCCCGGCGCGAACGGGATCGACCCCACCGCCTTACCCGCCGCGAACGCGATGAGCAGCCCGGACAACTTCGGATCGGCGCCGACCGCGTAACAGGCGGCGCCGAGACACGCCACATCGGCGAACCGGTGCAGCAGCGCCCACACCCCGACGAGCGCGGCGTCCTTCTTCCCCAGATCGACCGACTCGAGCTGCGACCTGATCTCGGCCAGCTTGGCGATGCCGTGATCGGCCGGTTTCTTGCGCAGCCGGTTGACCAGCGCGAGCACCCGCCGCAGGATCGCCTCCAGCGTGCCCGGATGGCGGGCGAGGTAGTTGCCGACGAACAGCACCAGGGCGAGCACGACCAGTGAGACGATGAATTTGAACCCGATCCCCTGCCCGACCAGCGCGGCACCGGTGATACCGAGTATCGCCAGCCCGGCCGCGGCGACCACGCCGGAGAAGACCAGCTGCCAGGAGGCGACGATCGGGCTCGCGCCCCAACGCCGGGTCTGGCGGTAGGTGAAGGCGGTGGAGAAGACCTGGCCCGCGGGCAGCGTCAGCGACATCGCGGTCGCGCCGTAGACCACCGATTCCGATTTCACCTGGCTGACGTCCACCCCGCCCGCGTGCAGTAGCTGCCGCTGCACGCCGCCGAATCCGCTCATCGACAGGGCCTGCAGGACGATGCAGCCGATCAGCCAACCCCAGTGGATCTCGGTGAGTGTGCGCCAGGATTCGTGCAGGCGGGGCCACAGGTACACGCCTTCGCCGACGAGCAGCGCGAGGATCACCGCGCCGAGCACCCACTTGACCCACCGGAAGCGGCGGCGGCGCTCGGCCGGTACGCCTGCTAGGTCGCCGTCGGCCGTCACGGTCTCAGCCTAGCGAACTGACCTGTTCTTCCTCGTCGGTGTGCGGCGCGGCGATCGCGGACTTCGGCCAGGCCAGGCGGGTTTTTCTGCGTCTGCCGCGCAATTGGACCTCGTCTCCGGTTACCCAATGTTCTTGCTCGCTTTCGTCGGCGAAGTAGAGCGCGCTGCCCGAAGCGAGAACGCGGCCGGGATGATCTTTGGCCAATTCGGTGAGTCGCGAGGCCTCGTTGACGGGGTCGCCGATCACGGTGTATTCGAAACGATTTGCGGCACCGATGTTTCCGGCGACCGCCAGGCCGGCCGAGACGCCGATGCCGATGTCGAGGCTGGTCACCTCGCGCAGCGCCTCGCGCAGATCACGGGCCGCGGCGAGTGCGGCGCTCGGCGCGTCGGGGCGGTCGAGCGGGGCGCCGAAGATGGCGAGCGCCGCGTCGCCGACGAATTTGTTGACGAAACCGTGGTGGCTGTCGATCACATCGACCACCACCCGGAAGAACTCGTTGAGCAGGCTGACGACCTCGGTCGGCGGACGTTCGGCGGCAGCGGCGGTCGAACCGACCATGTCGACGAACAGCACCGCCACGAAACGCGTCTCACCGCCGAGTTCGGTGCCGTAGTCCAATGCTCGCTGCGCCACGTCCTCGCCGACGTGCTGACCGAACAGTTCCTGCAGCTTGCGCCGCTTGGCCGCCTCGTCCATCATCCGGTTGAAGCCCACCTGCAACAGCCCGATCTCGCTGCCGTCGTAGACCTCCACCTGAACGTCACGCGAGCCGGCCTGCACCCTGTTGATGGCTTGGGACAACTGGCGCACCGGGTCGGAGATCGACGAACCGGTCAGCATCGACAGCGCCAGCGCCTGCAGGATCACCACGCCACACAGCAGCAGGATCGAGATGGCGAGGGACTTCGCCGAGAACTTCACGTCCGAGGAGATCTGGGTGACGCACAGCAGCACGATCGCGATGGTCGGCGCGAACGTGCCCATGCCCCAGGTCATCGCCATCCGGGTGCCGACGCCGGGGGTCAGGGTGTGGTCGAAGGTGCCCTCGGTCAGCGCCTCCGCGGCGACCGGGCGCAGGATGCGTTCGCCAAGCATGTAGGTGAAGCCGAACACGATGGTGGCGGCCATACACTCGGTGACGATCACCGCGCCTGCCAGCTCGGGCGATTCGGCGATGATCATCGCGGCCAGGATCCCGCCACCGATGATCCACAGCACCAGGTGCACGATCGACTGCCGCAGCGGCACGTGCAGCGCCGCCATCTGCTCACGTCTGCTCGGTGGCCCGCCACGCATCTGCCAGCGCATCACCGGCCGCAGCATGAGCGCGGCGGCGCAGATACTGAGTACCGCCGCGATCCCGAAAACGAGCAGCGGCGCGAGCAGACCGGTCTGGCGCACCCCACCCGGATCGCCCTCGGGAACCGGCAGGCCGTATTGGATGAAGGCCCACACCAGTACCGCGCCGAAGGCGTTGGCCAGCAGCACAGACGTCAGGTACAGCGGCCAGCGCGTTCGCATGGTCTGTTTGACCGCTTCCAGAGGCGCCGACACGACCACCAATCTAGCGTTCGGACCGATAGGCTCTCTCGAGTGACCGACCAGAAGGTAGATTCCGGGACCGCGTCAACGCCATGGCGCTCGGACGCCGAGGCAGTTCACCCCCTTGTTCGCAAAGCCGCGGCATGGAGTTGGCGGTTGCTGATCATCTTCGGCGCGTTGCTCGCGGTGGGGATGCTGGTCCAGAAGTTCGCCACGGTGGTGATCCCGCTGGCTATCGCGCTGCTCGCCGCCGCACTGCTCGCGCCGCTGGTCGATTGGATGCAGCGGGTGGGGATTCCGCGCTCGCTCGGCGTGTTCGTGGCGCTGCTGGGGTCGATCGGGCTGCTCGCGGGGGTGTTGACGTTTGTCGTCGAGCAGTTCGTCGACGGTGTGCCGGGGTTGTCCAATGAGGTCACCAACAGCGTGCACAAGGTGCAGGACTGGTTGATCAACGGCCCGCCGCATCTGAGCGACCAGCAGATCCGCAACGCGGGCGACACCATCGTGCGCACCATCCAGGACAACCGCGAGAGCCTGACCAGCGGCGCGCTGACCACCGCCACCGCCATCGGCCACATCCTCACCGGTGCGTTCCTGATCCTGTTCATCCTCATCTTCTTCCTCTACGGCGGGGATCAGATCTGGAACTTCATCACCCGGATCATCCCCACAGCGCACCGCGAAAAGGTCCGTACCGCAGGTGAACTGGGCTTCGGGACGCTGGTCGGATTCGTGCGCGCCACCGTGGTGGTCGCGGCGGTGGACGCGATCGGTATAGGAGCCGGGCTGGCGATTCTGCATGTGCCGCTTGCCTTGCCGCTGGCTTCGCTGGTGTTCATCAGCGCCTTCATCCCGATCATCGGCGCGTTCTTCGCCGGGTTCGTCGCGGTGTTCATCGCGCTGGTCACCAAGGGATTGGTGACCGCGCTGATCGTGCTCGGCATCATCGTCGCGGTGATGCAGCTGGAAGGCCATGTGCTGCAGCCACTGCTGCTCGGCCGGGCCGTGAGCATCCATCCGCTGGCCGTGGTGCTGGCGATCACCGCCGGGTTGGTCGTCGGTGGGATCGCGGGCGCGCTGCTCGCCGTGCCGTTGATCGCGGTGGGCAACACCGCGATTCGATATCTGCTCGCCGACAGTCCAGCGGAGGCCTTCGGTGAGCTGGTCGGCGCCGAGGAGCGAAAACGGTTCACCGCCGAGCCCGACAAACCGGAGCCACCGGGCCGCTTCGACGTGGCGAAGCGGCTGCGCAAGGAAGAAGAAGAGTCCGGCGATGCGGACCCACACAGCTGAGTTGAGCTCGGCCGATGCCGCCACCGCGCCGCTGTGGCGGGCTGCGCAGGCGTTTCGGCTGGTCACGCTGCTGTACGCGATCGGGCAGCAGATCGCGTCGGCGCCGTATTACGAGCATCCGCGGCTGAGTTGGGTGCTGATCGCGGTGATGGCGATCTGGTCGGGGAGTTCGGCGCTGCTGCTGTCGCAGTGGTACTTCCCCGAGGCGACCGGGAAGATTCGCGGCTGGGTGGTGTTCGGCGACCAGGTGGTGACGGTGGCGCTGATCGCCTCGACCAGGCTTGTCGCGGACTACGATTGGTATCACGGGCATCAGACGCTGCCGACGACGTTGTGGATCGCGAACTCGGTGATCTCGATGGCGATCCTGCGCGGACCGGTCGCGGGAGTTGTCGCGGGACTTGCCATGGCGGCTGTGGTGGTGACGGTGCGCGATCAGTGGGGACAGGACGTGTGGGGGGATGCCACCGCGCCCGTGCTCGTTTCGGTGGGGTTGGCGCTCGGGTTGGCGGCCAATACCGCCAGGCGGGCACAGGGGCAGCTCGAGCGGGCATTGCGGATCACGGCCGCCGCGCAGGAACGGGAGCGGTTGGCCCGTGAGGTGCACGACGGAGTGTTGCAGGTGCTCGCCTACATCAAGCGGCGCGGTGGTGAGATCGGCGGGCCCGCAACCGAACTCGCGCAGCGAGCAGGGGAGCAGGAGGTGGCGTTGCGGGTGCTGTTGTCCGAGCAGGCGCAACAGCCGGACTCCGGTTCGGGGGAAGTGGATCTGCGGCCGCTGCTGACTTCGCGGGCCACGACCACGGTGTCGGTGGCTACGCCGGGCGATCCGGTGCCGGTCGGGCAGCTGGTGGCGCACGAGATCGCCGCGGCGGTGACCACCGCGCTGTCGAATGTCGCACTGCATGCCGGGCCCGATGCGAAAGCGTATGTGCTGCTGGAAGATACCGTCGACGCAGTGGTGGTGAGTGTGCGCGACGACGGTGTCGGCATCGAGGCGGGACGACTGGAGGCAGCCGCTGCCGAAGGGAGGATGGGTGTTTCGCGGTCGATCATCGGGCGGATCGAGGCGCTCGGTGGGACCGCGGAGTTGCTCACCGAGGGGGAGGACCTCGGTACCGAGTGGGAATTCCGGATTCCGCGCCAGTCGGCGCGCTGAGAAGAGGAGCTGGGCGATGCCGGTCATTACGGTGATGGTGGTCGACGACCATCCGATGTGGCGTGAGGGCGTTTCGCGCGATCTCGCCGAGGCCGGGTTCGAGGTGTTGGCCACCGCTGACGGCGTGGGGACAGCGTCTCGGCGTGCCGCGGCCGTGCAGCCGGACGTGGTGTTGATGGACATGCAGCTCACCGATGGGAACGGGGCCGCGGCGACGGCGGAGGTGCTGCGGGTTTCGCCGCATAGCCGAGTGCTGGTGCTGTCGGCTTCGGCCGAGCGCGACGATGTGCTCGACGCGATCAAGGCGGGGGCAAGCGGGTATCTGGTGAAGAGTGCGTCGGCGGCCGAGTTGATCGATGCCGTTCGCGCCACTGCCGCAGGTCAGCCGGTGTTCACGCCCGGATTGGCCGGGTTGGTGCTCGGGGAGTATCGGCGGATGGCCACCGCGCCCGCGGCCGCCGATCAGCCGCACCGGCCGTCGTTGACCGAGCGGGAGACCGAGGTTCTGCGGATGGTGGCCAAGGGGTTGTCGGCCAAGCAGATCGCTACTCGGTTGAATCTCTCGCATCGGACGGTGGAGAACCATGTACAGGCGACGCTACGCAAGTTGCAGCTGGCGAATCGGGTAGAGCTCACCCGCTACGCCATCGAGCAGGGGCTCGAATAGTTGTCTTGAATGGGGGTTTGCCCTGATGCGCCGGGACGGTTTCGCTGGCTACCCTCGATGGCATGGGCGGTCCTGAATCCCTTTTCGTACCCGGTGCCGCGACGGCTGGTCCCGTCGGTGACCGTGAGCTGCGTGTTTCCGACGCCGAGCGGGAGCATGTCGGGCAGTTGCTGCAGCGTGCCGTCGGGCTCGGCATGCTCTCGCTCGGCGAGTTCACCGAGCGGATGGATACGGCGCTGGCCGCGAAGACTCGCGGTGAACTCAACGCTGTGCTCGTCGACCTGCCCGGAATGCGGGTGGCGGGCACACCGCAGCCCGCCGCGATGCCGCGGCCACGCCATGTTCCGGTGCCTGCCGGTGGGTCCAATCCGAGCGCGATTCGTAGCCGGTTGTCGGGGGTCCACCGGCGTGGGCCGTGGCAGGTGCCGCCGGTGTTGCATCTCAACAACCTGATGTCGGGCGTGACCTTGGACTTCACCGAGGCCGTGATGCAGACGCAGATCGTCGAGATCCAGGTCGATGACTACTGCACGAGTCTCACGTTGCTCGTCCCCGCGGCCGCCACTGTCGACCTCAACGGCCTCGATCTGGTGGGATCCTCGGCCAACAACAAGGTTCGCACCGGCCCGCCGATCGGGCCGTTGCATCTTGTCGTGCACGGTCGCATCCGGTTCGGATCGGTGACCGCGAAATACCCGCTGATGGTTCAGTGGAGGCGATTCCTGGGTTCGTGAACCCTGGGCTCTGCGGACATACGAAAGGCGCTTTTCGCGTAGGAACAGCGCGCCCGCAGGGGTTTTTACTCATGTACGGCGATCCGCACGGGTCGACTATGGAGTTATGAGTACTGCCATCGATCCCGCGCTGGTTGCCCGGCTGTCCGGAGAGTTCACCGCGCTCGGCGCACACCTGAGTCAGCTGGGCGGCGACCTGGATGTGCTGTCTGCGCAGTTGCGAGCGGAAGCGTCGCGTGCGGGCGGGTCGACCGGGGCGCCAGCGAACTGGGCTGCTCCGGTGGGGCCGCATGGTGGCGGTGCCGCGCCGTTCGGGGTTCCCGCGAACTGGGTTGGACCGTATGGGGGACCTGCTGCGCCGCCTGGGGGCGGTCCGGCCGGGCCGCGCGGTGGTGGTTTTGCACCGTACGGACAGGCAGGAGGGCCGACCGGTTGGGCGAGGTCGACCGGGCAGGGTGTTCCCACGTGGGCAGCCCGCGGCGGGCAACCAGGGCCGGTGCGGGTGCCGTGGTGGCAGCGCGAAGGAGTGATTTCCCGGGTGCTTGCCGTGGCCGGCGTCGGGGTGACCTTGGTCGGCGTGCTGATGCTGTTGGTGTTGGCCGCGCAGGCGGGGTTCTTCGGTCCGGTAGCGAGAGTCATCGCTGGCGCGGTGTTTTCCGCCGTACTGGTCGGCCTCGGCTGGCGGGTGTTCACGCGGCCCGGTGGTCGTGTCGGTGGAATTGCGTTGGTGGCCACTGGTATTGCCGGGCTGTATCTGGATGTTGTTGCGGTAACCGGGTATTACCGATGGGTGCCCGGCGGAGTCGGGCTTGCCGTGGCGCTGGTGGTGGCGCTGGTCGGGGTGGGGGTCGCGGTGCGGTGGCAGTCGCAGCCGTTGGCGGTGGGGGTGGTGTTGGGGGCCGCGGTGTTGTCGCCCGCGTTGACCACCGAATTGATGTTGCTCGGGTTCTTGGTGGTGTTGCAGGCGGCGGGGGTTCCGGTGCAGCTGCGCAGGGACTGGCCGGTACTGCACGTGGCGCGCACCTTGCCGGTGGTGCTCGCGGTGCTGGGGATGGTGGCGCTCAGTGGGATCGAAGCAGCGATCTCCGGCACGGAGGTGGAGCACAGGCAAGGGCTGCTGATCGCGGCGATCGCCGGTGCGGTGGTCGGACTGGTCGGTGCGCTGCTCGCGGTGCGCCGCAGGCCGGGCGACATCACCGCCAGCATCACGATCGCCCTCACCGTCCTCCCGGTGCTCGCCGCCGCGGCGCTGTTCGACCGGGTGGTGAGCGTGTCGATCACCGCGGTCATCGCCACAGTCCTGCTCGGCCTCGCCGCTACCGGGTTGATTCCTGCCGGCGCTGGTGCGGCGGCTTCCGGCTCGGAAACGGTCATGGGTCCCCGGCTTGATGTTGCTCGGGATGTCGGGCGGCTGGGGATCGCCCGGCACACGGCGTTGGTGGCCGCGTTGACCGGTGCGGTCGCGTTGCTGCAGACGTGCGCCGTCGCGACGGGCGGTCACCCTCGACTGATGCCGACCGCGCTTTTCGTTGCCGGTCTCGCGTTCTTCGGGGTTGCCGCCGTGAGCCGCACACGGGTCGCTGCTGGGCTCGGTGTCGCGTTCGCGCTGCTGGGCGGGCTCGTGATGCTGGCGATCGCTACGCCGGAAACGCTTGCGCTGCAACGGCTTGCGGAGCAGGATCTCGATGTCGCGACGGCGATGGCGGCAGTTGCGGGATCGGGGGTGGCGGCGATGGTGGCGTGGACCGTGCCACGGTTGCCGCGGTGCGACGATCCAGCACTCGTCACCGGAGTGTGGATCGCGGTGATTATCGCCGGGCTGTACTACGTGCTGGTCGCCGCGGTGTCGCTCGGCGTATCCCTCGGCGGCGCGGACGGTTTCATCGTCGGCCACAGCGTGGCGACCATCGTGTGGATGGTGGCCGCCACCGCCGCACTGTTCTACGGGTTGCGCCGACTCGCCACTTCACCCGTGGTCGCGAAGGTCTGCCTGGTCTCCGGCCTCCTGGTAGCCGCGGCCGCACTCGCGAAACTGTTCCTGTTCGACCTGGCCACCCTCTCCGGGCTGGTCCGGGTAGCAGCCTTCCTGGCAGTCGGAATCCTGTTGCTTCTCACCGGAACCCGCTACGCCCGCGCCTTCGCGGACTCTTCCCCGGCGCGCCAGGGTCAGTAAACAGAACGGGGCGGGGCCCGAAGGCCCCGCCCCAGCGCTCTCACGGAGCGACCTCAGTCGTCCTCGCGCCGACGCAGCAGCTCGTTCACACTCACGGTCCGACCCTCGCCACCGCTATGGCGACCCTCGTCCACGCCGGTGCCCCGGCGAGACGAGCGCAGCTGAGCCATCCAGTTCTCGATCTCATTGCGGGTGTCCGCCTGCGGTTCAGCGGATTCCGTTGCCGTGGAATCGGTTTCAGCAGCGGGTGCGGTCACCTCGTCGGACGGTTCCGCCGGCGACGCGGCGGGCGTCGGGACGGCGGTGAAGCCGGACGGCGCCTGCCATCGACCGGGGGTATCGGCCTGGTCGGCCGTCGCCTCCTCGTCGAGGTCACCCGCCGACGAGGACGGCGTGACCGGCGAGAACCGTGGTCCGCTGTCCTGATCGGGCGGATTGAAACCGCGCGGCGTGCCGGGGCCGGTCATGCCGTTGTTCCACGGAGCGCTCGGCTGCGGTTCGACCGGCACCGAGGTACCGAAAACGCCCGGGGAGGGAAGAGGTGATTCGGGTTCGGTCTCCGCGCGCGCCGCGGTACCCGGGTGCGACTCGGCACGATGCGAGCCGGGCGTTGCCGAGAAGTCAGGGCGCGGTGCCTCGGAGCCCCGCGGGTTCGAATCCGTTTCGCGCACAGCGCCGTCGACCTGTCCGGGCATGCTCGAGTCCGGTGCGGGGGTGTCGGGCGTGACCGGCCGGAGGTTCGACGCGGTCACCGGGCTGAACCCGTTGAAGGTTCCGCTCGACGGGGCCTCGTGTGGTGCCGGTGGCGTGGCACTCGGCGGGGTGTCGTGAGGTGCTGGTGGCACGGCGCTCGGCGGGGCCTCGCGCGGCGTCGGCGGGGTGTTGACGATCCGCGGAGGCTGCGGCGGGACGATCCCGCGCGGCGGGGTCGCCGTGTTCGGCCGGGCCGGGGGAACGATGCTCGGCCGCGAATCCACTGTGGGCGTACCGAATCCGGCGCCATCGCCGGTCTCGTTCGGCGTCGAAATTCGCGGCACCGGCGGCGTCTCGCCGATCACTCCCGGCGTGTACCCCGAGGGCGGCTGCACGCGCCCGGAGCCACGCGGCGGAACACCGGTGACGATGCCGGGCAGATCGAGCCCGGACCCGTTGTCGACCGGGTCGGGGTGGGAAATCGAAGGGCCACTGGGGGTTTCGGTGCCACCGCCTTCTGGCGCGGTGGTGCCTGCGGGGCCGAAGCGCGAATCGTGACCGAAGCTCGGTCCGGTGTCGCCGAACGGCGAGCTGATGCTCGGCGCGTCGGCAGTGCTGCCCGTGTGTCCGAGCTCGCTGGTGGGGCGAGTGGCGCCGCCGGGCCCGGTTTCGGGATCGCCGAGATCGGTGAGCGGTATGGGCGGGGTGCCGAAGCTCGGTCCCGAATAGCCACGGTCTTCGTCCGTGGAGCTATCCGAGGTCGAATCGTTTTGTCCCTGAGCCGGATTCGGGGTGCCCGGCTTGACGATCGGCAGCACCTGGGTCGGCTCGCCGGACACGTGGTTCGGCAGGTCGAGTCCGGATTCCGTCGGCTTCGCGCCATCCCCCTGCTCGGATTTCGCCGGCGTGCCCGGCTTCACCACCGGCAACTCGCGCGTCGGCTCACCCGAAGACAGCATCGAGGCGCGGGGACGCGTCGGATCGGGCGACATCGGCAAGCGCGGCCGAGCGGGCTCGGCGGCCTCGGCATCGGTGATCTTGTCGATGCGCTGAGTCGGCGCCTCGGCCTCGATCTCGGCGACCGTACGCGGCCTGCGCGGGGTGCGGGCCAGCTTGGAGTCGGGGACCGCCGTCATCTGCATGGTCGGCGGGTCGGTGATCGGGGTGGTCTTCACCAGGTCGACCGCGTCGCTGTTGCCAGGGCGCTCGTCGTCGAGGATGGGTTCGCCGAGGCCGATCTTCTCCTGGATCCGCTTCATCCACTTCGGCGCCCACCAGCAGTCGTCGCCGAGCAACTTCATGATCGCCGGGACAAGCAGCATGCGCAGGATGGTGGCGTCGATGAGCAGCGCCGCGATCATGCCGTAGGCGATGTACTGCATCATCACCATGTCGGAGAACGCGAACGCGCCGGTCACCACGAGCAGGATCAGCGCGGCGGCGGTGATGATTCGCCCGGTTTGGGCGGTGCCTATTCGCACGGCCTCGGTGGTGGACGCACCTTGGGCGCGGGCCTCCACCATGCGGGAGAGCAGGAAGACCTCGTAGTCGGTCGACAGGCCGTAGATGATCGCGATGATCAGCATCAAGACCGGCGCGCTGATCGGCTGTGGCGTGAAGTTCAGGAGTGTGGCGCCGTTGCCGTCGACGAAGATCCACGTGAGGATGCCGAGGGTCGCGCCGAGGCCGAGCGCGCTCATCAAGGCGGCCTTGATCGGCAGTACCAGCGAACCGAATGTCAGGAACATCAGGATCGTGGTGGTGACCAAGACGAGCAAGATCATCCACGGCATCAGTTCCATCAGCGTGTCGATGCTGTCGGCCATCAGGGTGGGCTGACCGGTGACGTACATCGTGACGCCGTCGGGTATTTCGATCGAGCGCAGGTAGTCGATCGTCGGCTCGGCGTTGTTGGTCGGATCGACCATGGGTGCCGAGGTACGGAACACCTGGGAGTTGGTCGGCGACTTGACCGGCACTTCGAACGGGCTCACCAGCCCGGGAGCTTGATTGGCTTCCTTCCAGACCTTGCCGATCGCGTTGGTGTTGTCCGAGACGAAGACCAGCTGGATCGGGTCGGTCTTCTTCATCGGGAAGACCTCGTAGAAGTGCTCGAGCGCGGAACGAGCGGGGTCGTCCGGTGGGAGGTACTTCTCGTTGATGCCGCCGAACGCCAGATCCTTGACCGGGATGATCAGCAGCAGCAGGCCGATGGTGATCGGGATGGCGATCTTGAGCGGGTGCCGCATGACCCACCGGGTCAGGTTGCCCCAGAAACCGTTCTCGACCTGCTCCGCGGTCTTGGTCTTGCGGAACCGCTTGAGGCCGAGCATGTCCACGCGCGGACCGAGGATGGCCAGCATCGCGGGCAGAATCGTGACGGCGGTCAGCGCCGCAAGGGAGACCGCCGCGATGGTGCCGTACGCGACCGACCGCAGGAAGCCCTGCGGGAAGATCAGAATGCCGCCGACGCTGGCGATGATCATCGTCGCGGAGAACACCACTGTTCGTCCAGCGGTCATGACCGACCGCCGGACGGCGGCTCTGGTGCTGTAACCCTCGGCCAGCTCCTCGCGGAAACGGCTGACGATGAACAGCCCGTAGTCGATCGCCAGGCCGAGACCGATCATCGAGACGACACCGGTGACGAAGAAGTTGACCTCGGTGAAATTGGTCAGCGCCATCACGATGCCGGTGGCGCCGAGGATCGTCAGACCACCGATGATCAGCGGCAACGCGGCCGCGACGATGCCACCGAAGATGAAGAACAGCAGGATCGCCACGGCGGGGAAGGCGATTACTTCCATTCGCTTGGAGTCGTGGTCGAGGGTGTCGGTCAGGGTGACCGCGATGGCTTGCAGGCCCGAGACCTCGACGTCGACGCCGGGGATGTAGAAGGCGTCCGCCACGGCGCGGTAGTTGGCCATCATGACGGTGTCGTTGTCACCGGCGATGGCGATCGAGGCGAACGCGTGTTTCTTGTCCTTCGACCCGAACGCCGACGGCACGGCGGGCGCGTCGCCCACCTTCCAATAGGTGCCGTTGATCTTGCCGATCTGATCGGGGTGTTCGGTGACGGCGGTACTCAGGCTGTCGACGACCTTCTTCGAGAACTCCGGGTCATCGATCGTTTTGCCCTCGGGGGCGTTGTACATGACGATGACGTCGGCCTGGTGGTCGCGGCCGTAAGACCCGTCCGCGATCTGCGCGCCCTGCACCGACTCCGAGCCAGGATCGAACCAGCCACTCTGGCTCAGCCGGGGCCCGAGCCCCATGCCGTACGCACCCAACGCCAACATCGCCCCACCGACAACCACGATGACGGCGAAGCGGAACCGATATACCAGATCGCCCCAGCGGGTGAACACTTAAGCGACTCCTTGACCAGGGCGAGAAGTGAGTAGCGCCGACAGCGGCCGGAAAGGCTGCAGCCAAGCACCCTCGTCGGGCAGCGACTCGAGACTCACCCGCGGTAGCGGTTCCCGGAATACTCCAGGGATGTCCTCGAGGTCGACGAACCCGAGGGTATCCGAAGTGACCGCCCAACTCGCGTGCTCACGAAATCCGAGTACCTGAGCTGGGATTCCCTTGGCCGCGATGGCTTCCAGTGGTTCACGGAAGGCTTGACCATCGGCCGAGGCGACCATGATTCCGGCTAAACCGCCGTCGCGCTGACGGGTCGCGATGTGGGCGAGCATATCGGCGTCGACATCGGAGTCTTCGTCGATCTTGGGCTTGGCGAACACCGCGAAACCGACGTTGCGCAGCGCTTCCACCCAGGGGCGGACCACGTCGGCGGTGCCGGGCGCGATATTGGTGAAGACGGTGGCCTCGGCCTCGATGCGCCCCTTCGAGGCGACCGAGATCTCGGCGGTGCGGGCCAGCAACCAGCGGCCGAGCGCGTCGAAACGGGGGCGATAAGCGGCGGTGGGACGTCCTCCGAGGATGGCGCCGAGCCCCATATCGAGGTTCGGCGCGTCCCAGACCAACAGCACACGTCGAACATCGGAACCGCTCAACGCCTCGGAACCGGGGCCTGCCTGGGCGGGCACCGGCATCTCGGGGGCGATCTCACTCACGCTCATCTGTCGATCTTCCCCCATATGAACTCGTTGATGGCGCTACCGGCACGCAGGCCTTTGCCCTCGAACTTGGTGACGGGCCGTTCGAAACCGATCGGCGCGGTAGTGCGGTTGGCGGCGCTGTCGCCGCCGGTGGTGTCGTTCAGGCCGGTGAACAGCGGTTCCTTGGAGCCTACTTCGAGAATATGCTCCGCGTAATCCGCGTGGTCGGTCGCCACGTGCAGCACACCGCCGGGCTTGAGTCTGCTGGCGATCAGCGCGAATGTCGGCGCCTGCAGCAGCCTGCGCTTGTGGTGGCGGGCCTTGGGCCACGGGTCGGGGAAGAACACCCGAACGCCGATCAGCGACTCCGGGGCAACCATGTTCTCGAGTACGTCGACGGCGTCGCCGCGCAGCAACCGGATGTTGTCGATCTCGTCGCGCTCGATCTGCTGAACCAGCTGGGCCAGACCCGGCTGGTACACCTCGATGCCGATCAGGTTCAGGTGCGGTTCGGCCTTGGCCATGGCGGCCGTCGCGGTGCCGGTGCCGGTGCCGATCTCGATGACCAGCGGCGCCTCGCGCCCGAACCAGGCGTCGGCGTCGACCGGATCGTTGGACACATTGCGCCCGATCACCGGCCACGTCTTGTCCCAGGAGGCCTGCTGGTTCGGCGTCAGCGCGCCGCGGCGAGTGCGGAAACTCGTGACGCGCGGGTACAGCCGGGAGCCGGTGAGTGAGCGCCTGCCGGCGTCGTCGGGCATCTCCGACAGCTTGTGGCTGGTCGGCTCGGCGTGGTTGGCGGCGTCGTTCACGTCGTCCATTGTCCAGCATGCGTGGAGCTACGCCACAGGCGAGTTCGGGGACCGCCGATCTGCCAGGTCGCGCAGTGGGTTCGCCGAGCCCCCGCTCGGCGCGGATCTGACAGAATGCCCTCCGAAAAGGGGGTGTGCAGAATGTCGACAGCCACCGAATTCGCACAGACACGGCCCGCGGACCAGCTCGACGAGCTGATCTCGCGCCTCGGTGCAGGTCGGGGCGGTGATCCGGCGATCGCCGAACAGCTCGCCGCGGCGGCCGCGCGGCGTCGACGTCCGCTGCGCATCCAGATCACCGGGCGTGCGCTCAGTGGGCGGACCACCGTGCTCGCCGCGCTCGCGTTGTTGTCCGCGCACGAGACCTCGCCGGTCGATCAGCCCGAGTCGCCCGATCCGGTTCTCGACGGTGATCTGGTCATCTATGTGCTGGCCGGTGCGCCGCAGGCCGCCGACTATCGCCTGCTCGCCACCGTGCCGAAGGGTCGCGGTCTTGTCGTGCTCAACAAGGCCGACGCGGTCGGCGCGCGCTGGGGTGAGGCCGTGGCCGCGGCGCAGCGGCACGCGCAGGAAATCGGCCTGCCGATCGTGCCGATCGTCGCGTCTGTCGCCGCCCGGACCAGGGCGGGAGCGGTGAGCGCCGACGATCTGAGCGATCTGCGCAGGCTCGCCGTCGGCCCCGATGTGCCCTCGGTGCTGGCGGCCGATCTGTTCATCGGCAGCGGTTCCGACCAGGACGCGCGCAGGCGCCTGATCGCCAATTGGGATCTCTACGGCGTTGATTGCGCGCTGTCGGCCTTGCGCGCCGATCCCGACCTGCCCGCGTCGGCACTCATCCAGATCCTGCACTCCGCGAGCGGGATCGACCCGTTGCACAAGCTGGTCCACCGCCGGTACGAGCAGGTGGAAGCGGTACGCGGCGGCGAACTGCTCGACCAGCTGATCCGGCTGGCGGCCCGCGCGGTCCCCGGCGACGGTGGGCGCGCCCGCGAACAGATCGAGCACTACCTCGCCGGTGACGAAGCGCT
Organism: Nocardia sp. FBN12; assembly: GCF_054031145.1. NCBI lineage: Bacteria > Bacillati > Actinomycetota > Actinomycetes > Mycobacteriales > Nocardiaceae > Nocardia > Nocardia sp. FBN12. Next base: position 5,788,073 of record NZ_CM132926.1, on the reverse strand, counting down.
CTGGGCCGGACTGTGCGCCGGCTTGGCCTGCCCGCAGGTCTCGCACCTGGCCGCCGGCTACCCGTCACCCTCGCCCGCCGACGCCGACGAGGCACTCGCCCGCGCCACCCGCTGGCGTGCCGTGGTGTCCAGCGATATGCCCCCCGCCGCCCGCCGCGCTGCCCTTCGCGTCCACAACGGCTATGTCAGAGCCTGGGAGCGGATGTCCAGTGCCGGACTCTGAGGCCCCCGATCCAGGTTCGGCCGCCGACGCGCGAGGCACCGGCGATCCGAGCACCTCGGCGGATCACGGTACGGCCGACGAGGAGCAGGGCGACAGAGCTGACGATCCGGGCGCCGCGTCCGGTCGTTCGCCGATCGACGATCCGAACGCGCTCTCGCCTGCGGTAGACGCGGTGATCGAACGGTGGAATCCCCAGGGCGCCGCACTGCTGCGGGCGATGGCCGGTGCGGGCCATGGCACCACTGTCGACTTCTATGCCCCCGACGACGCCAACACCACCCTGCTCCGCACCGAACTCGCGCGCTTCGAACCCCATATCGACCTGGCCGATCCCACCTCGGGTACCGAACCCGCCGCGGCGCTCATCCTCTTCGACGCGGGCAGTGTCCTCGGCGCGGACATGTTCGCCCTGATCGATCGCCTGCGCGCCGCCGACCGGCGAATCCTGCTCGCCATGAACGGCTTTCACGCCTATCAGGACTGGCGCGCGACCCGCGATCGCAACCTCGAACTGCTCGCCGCCCGCGGCATCACCGACCTCGACATCGTCGCCGTCTCGGCCCGCATGTCCGCCGCGGCCCGCGCCGCCGACGACTCCGCCCTGCTCGACCGCTCCGGCGTCGCCGGACTGCACGCCACCCTCGCCGCCGCCACCGCGAAGGGACCGGCCGACGGCGCTCAGCGCCGCACCGCCGTGCGCACCCGGGTCCTCGCCGACACCAGGGCGCGAATCGACGAGCAGATCACCGCCCTGCGCTCCGGCACTGACACCGCCCGGATCCGGGAGGAACGCATCGGCCTGGCCGCCGAGCGCGACGGCGGCCGTCAGGCCGGGCTGGCCGCCGTGCGCAGCCAGGTCCAGCTCGCCCGCGTCGACCTGACCGCCGAACTCGGCTCGATGGTGCGCGCGCTGCACACCCGTTCCCGCGCCGAACTCGACCGCTGCGACCGCGCCGAGCTACGCGCCTATCCCCAGCGACTCCAGCAGGCGGCCGGTGAACTCTCGGCCTCGGTCGACGCCGTGATCGACGATCGAGTCATCGAAGCCGCCCGCCGCATCGGCACCGCCGCACCGACCGCCCGCCGGCGCGATCCGGCGCCCCGGGTCGGTCCAGATCCCGGCAAGCGGCACCGTGGTGTCGAAGATCACCTCATGATCGCCCTCGGCGCGTCGGCCGGTGTCGGCCTCGGCAGGCTGATCGTGGCGCCGCTGTCGCTGGTGCCGACACTCGATGTGGCGAGCGTCCCGGTGACGCTGCTGCTCGGCGCGGGCGCGGCCGCCTGGGTGGTGCGCGCCCGCGGCCAGCTCGCCGAGCGCAACCACATGTCGCAGTGGGTCTCCGAAGCGTTGGTGAACATCAAAGCCCAGCTCGAGCAGCGTGTCGCGGCGGTGCTGGTTGACATCGAGGCCGAGCTGGCCGAGCACGTGGTGCGCGAATCGACCGCCCGCGCGATCGCCGTCGACAGGCGTGTCACCGAGCTCGACGCGCTCGCGCGCAGGCTCGTCGCGGAGCGCCCCGCGCAGCTGACCGCGTGCGAGCGCGACATCGCCACACTCGATCAACTGTGAGCGCGGGATTGACTGATACACCTATGGGTACCCGTTAGGGAGCCCGATGCCGTATCGGTCGTCATATCGCGTTAACCTGGAGGCAGGAACCTGGGCGTCCGCTCTTGCCAGTCGATGCGCGGCCATCGTCCGTGTACGGCCTTTTCTCAGCCGTCTCTCGGGGTTGTGCGACGGTTGGTCTCGGCGGACGCCTTACCCGCCCATGGTGGCGATCGATGGATCGAACAACCGCCCATCTCAGGAGAGTTTTCATGACCTCAGCGACCATTCCTGGTCTTCGTGGATCCGACGGCAAGGCGCCGACCGAGCACAGTGAACTGCTCGCCTGGGTACAGGAAGTCGCAGAGCTCACCACCCCCGACCGCGTGGTCTGGGCCGACGGCTCCGACGCGGAATGGGATCGCCTGACCACGCAGCTGGTCGAGGCGGGCACCTTCAAGCAGCTCGACGAGAAGAAGAAGCCGAACTCCTTCCTCGCGCTGTCCGATCCCTCCGATGTGGCCCGCGTCGAATCGCGCACCTACATCTGTTCCAAGACCGAGGCCGACGCCGGCCCGACCAACAACTGGGTCGACCCCGCCGAGATGCGCGCCACCATGACCGAGCTGTACCGCGGCTCGATGAAGGGCCGCACCATGTACGTGGTGCCGTTCTGCATGGGCCCGCTCGGCGCCGAGGACCCCAAGCTGGGCGTGGAGATCACCGACTCCGAGTACGTGGTCGTCTCGATGCGCGTGATGACCCGCATGGGCGCCGCCGCCCTGGAGAAGCTGGGCACCGATCGTCCGTTCGTGAAGGCGCTGCACTCCGTGGGCGCGCCGCTCGCCGAGGGCCAGGCCGACGTGCCGTGGCCGTGCAGCGACACCAAGTACATCACCCACTTCCCCGAGGACCGCGAGATCTGGTCCTTCGGTTCGGGCTACGGCGGCAACGCGCTGCTCGGCAAGAAGTGCTACTCGCTGCGCATCGCCTCGGCGATGGCCCACGACGAGGGCTGGCTGGCCGAGCACATGCTGATCCTCAAGCTGATCTCGCCCGAGAACAAGAACTACTACATCGCCGCCGCGTTCCCGAGCGCCTGTGGCAAGACCAACCTCGCGATGATCCAGCCGACCATCCCGGGCTGGCGCGCGGAGACCCTGGGCGACGACATCGCCTGGATGCGTTTCGGCAAGGACGGCCAGCTCTACGCCGTGAACCCGGAGTTCGGTTTCTTCGGCGTCGCGCCGGGCACCAACCACAGCTCCAACCCCAACGCGATGGCCACCATCGACGCGGGCAACACCGTCTACACCAACGTCGCCCAGACCGACGACAACGATGTGTGGTGGGAGGGTCTCGAAGGCGACCCGCAGCACCTGATCGACTGGAAGGGCAACGACTGGACCCCCGAGTCCGAGGGCCACGCCGCGCACCCGAACTCGCGCTACTGCACCCCGATGTCGCAGTGCCCCACCCTGGCGCCGGAGTGGGACGACCCGCAGGGCGTGCCGATCTCGGCCATCCTGTTCGGCGGTCGCCGCAAGACCACTGTTCCGCTGGTGACCGAGTCGTTCGGCTGGGAGCACGGCGTGTTCATGGGCGCCACCATGGGCTCGGAGCAGACCGCCGCCGCCGAGGGCAAGGTCGGCACCGTCCGTCGCGACCCGATGGCGATGCTGCCGTTCCTCGGCTACCACGTGGGCGACTACCTCAACCACTGGATCGACCTCGGCAAGAACGCCGACGCGAACAAGCTGCCGAAGATCTTCTACGTCAACTGGTTCCGTCGTGGCGACGACGGCCGCTTCCTGTGGCCCGGATTCGGTGAGAACTCCCGCGTGCTGGAGTGGATCGTCGGCCGCATCGAAGGCCGCTCGGGCGCCACGGCCACCGCGGTCGGCAACGTGCCCTCGGCTGCCGATCTCGACCTGGACGGCCTCGACGTGGTCGCCGCCGACGTCGACGAGGCGCTCGCGGTGAACGCCGACGAGTGGCGCAAGGAGATCCCGTCGATCGAGGAATGGTTCGAGTTCGTCGGCGACAAGCTGCCTTCGGGCGTGCGTGACGAGTTCGAGGCACTCAAGGAGCGCCTGGGCTGATCCCCCGAACACAGAACCGCCCGTACCTCTCGGTACGGGCGGTTTTTTTGTGCTCCCAGTTCGTCGGACGATTTCCGCGGTCTCTTTATGGGTACATCTGTCGATGTCAGAGAGTCGCTGGTGGCGTCGGCGCAACTGTCGCCTATATTTCCTCTCGAGCTGAACCCCCGCGAGACTCCTGCACCGCCACGAGAACGCTGAGAGGTGGTTTGACGCATGACCGATCTGGTGACCGGATTCGAGTCCGACACCTATTCGAGCACGCCCCTGCAGCGAGTGGCTGGGCGGTTGGAGCGGGTGCTGCCCCCGGGCTGGCGGGTCGAGGTCGTCGACCTACCTGCCCGGGGTGAGGTAGCCGCGCAGCCTGTCCTCCGGGTACTGATGCCGGAGAATTAGGAAGTCCGGCAGAGTGATGCGCACGCGTTGGTGTGCGTGCGCATTCTCGGACTACTCGGCGGTCCAGCCCATCGGCATCAGGACGGACTTCTGCTCGCAGAAGGCGTCGAGGCCTTCGGGGCCGTTCTCGCGGCCGATGCCGGAGTTCTTGTAGCCGCCGAACGGTGCGGTCGGGTCGAAGGCGTACCAGTTGATCGCGAAGGTACCGGTGCGGATCCGGGCCGCGACCTCGGCGCCGTGCTCGATATCGGTGGTCCACACCGAACCGGCGAGCCCGTAGTCCGAGTCGTTGGCGATCGCGATGGCCTCGTCCTCGGTCTCGTACGGGATCACCGAGAGCACCGGACCGAAGATCTCCTCCTGGGCGATGGTGCTCGAATTGTCGACGTCGGCGAAGATCGTCGGCTCCACGAACCAGCCGCGCTCCACGCCATCGGGCCTGCCGCCGCCGAGCACGAGCCGAGCACCCTCTGCCTTGCCCTTGGCGATGTAGCTCTCCACCCGGTCGCGCTGCTTTTCGCTGATCAGCGGGCCGAGCTGGGTCGCGGGATCGGTCGGGTCACCGGTCTGCATGGTCTTCACGTGCGCGACCAGGGCGTCGACGATCTCGTCATAGCGACTGCGCGGCGCGAGAATTCGCGTCTGCGCGACGCACCCCTGACCGCTGTTCATCAGCCCGGAGAACGCGAGCACCGGAATGCTCGCGGCCAGGTCGACATCGGGCAGCACGATCGCGGCCGACTTGCCGCCGAGCTCCAGCGACACCGTCTTGAGCTGCTCACCGGCCAGCGCGGCCAGCTTCCGGCCGACCGGGGTGCTGCCGGTGAAGGTCACCTTGTCGACGCCGGGGTGGCCCGCGAGGTACTCACTGGCCTCGGCTTCGGCGGGCAGCACCGAGAGCACGCCGTCGGGCAGGCCCGCCTCGGTGAAGATGTCGGCGAGAATGTTCGCGGTCAACGGAGTCAGCGGCGATGGCTTGAGTACCACGGTGCAGCCGGCCAGCAACGCGGGTCCGAGCTTGTTCGCGGCGAGGAACAACGGGACATTCCAGGCGGTGATCGCGGCAACCACACCGCGCGGTTCCCGTGACACACGCGAGGTTCCGAACAGGCCGACTCGAGTCTCGTTCCAGGCGAACGTCTTCGCGAGTTCGACGATCGCGTCCAACGCCGCGACGGCCGGAATCTGGTTGAGTGTCAAGGCCGCTAACGTCGGCGCACCCATCTCCGCGGTGAGCGCGGCGAGCAATTCCGGCGAACGCTGCTCGATCAGCCGGGCGACCTTGCCGAGTACCTCCGCTCGTTCCAGTGGCGGCGTCGATGGCCACGGCCCGCTGTCGAACGCGTCGCGCGCGGCGGCGACCGCCGCGTCGACATCGGCGTTCGTTACCGCCGGCACGCTGCCGACGGTCTCCTCCGTTGCAGGGGAGACCACCGAAATGCGGTCACTACCGGCCGGGGTGGTCCACTTCCCGCCGATGAACAGACTGTCGTAGTGCATAAGAACACGTTACAGTTTTGCGGGCGAATTGTCTGCAACCTGTTCTAATTCGCTGCGGCGCAACGACTGTGAAGATTGTGAATTCCAACCTGTCGGTTCGCTTTTCGGGGAAACGCACTATTGCGTTCCGCTGGTGAAAGGTGGATGCTTTAGCTACTGATCAGCTCGCTCGATTCATCGGACATTAACAGCGAATTGGGGAGACCGACGCATGGCTGTGCAAGTGATCGGCCGATCGTTGATGACCAGCGACCAGACCGACCATCAAGCGAAAAGTGTGGGTAGCGGCGGATGGGTTGTCTCATTCCTGCCGGGCCGCACACTCACGATCGAGCAGGCGACTGCCGCCATCCAGGCCGCTGAGGCGGTTGCGATGGTCGGCGCGCTGGCCGATCAGGTCGGCCTGACCACGCTGGAGACCGTTGGCCTGGCGATTCAGGAATCGCCGTGGGTCAGGGTGTTACCCGAGCCGATTCGGAGGTCGCGGCGCTTGAGCTGGCTGGCCTGATCAGTCCTTGGTCGCCACCACTACCAAGTTGCTGACCAGTAGCTCTCGGATCACCGGAACTCGGACGAGCCACCAGGCCCACCGCGGGTGGTAGCGCGGGAAAATGGTCCGCACGTCGGCTGAAGTCGTTGCCGCCCAGCGCAACCCGTCAGCTGCCGTCACCGCGAACAGTGATCGGCCGAACCTGTTCTTCGGTTCGTGTCCGTGCTTGCGCCGGTACCGGCGGGCCGCGAACTCGCCACCGACGTAATGCCAGAGGCCGGTCTCGTGACCACCGAAGGGCCCGTGCCACACCGTGTACGAGTACACGATGAGGCCGCCGGGCTTGGTCACCCGCACCATCTCGTCCGCCATCAGCCACGGCTGCGGCACGTGCTCGGCGACATTTGAGGAGAAGCAGACGTCGAAGGCGTTGTCGCGGAACGGCAATGCCATCCCCGATCCGCGCACCGAGCCCGACACCCGCAGCCCGGCCGCGTGCATCTCCGACGGGTCCGGCTCCACCGACACATAGCGCGCGCCAACCGCGGTGAACTCGTCGGCGAAGTAGCCGGGTCCGCCGCCGACGTCGAGCACCACGGTGCCGGTGAGGTCGCGACCGGTGATGTCGGCGTAGAAGTCGCTGATCAGCTCGGCGCTGTCGGTGGCGATGCCGCCGTAGAAGCGCGCCGGGTCGGTCTGCTCGAAGCGGAAGCTCGTGAGCAGGCGCAGCGAGCGGCGCAGGGTGGCGCGGCGCGCGAACCTGGATCGGTCACGGCGCGCGACGGGCTGCTCGGTTCTCGGCTGGGTGGCGGTCGACACGGGCAGGAGTTTATTGGGAGCCCGTTCCGGTCCGTGAGGTGTGGGGTGAGTTGGAGCCCGGTACCAGCGATAAGCGAGGGTCTCCACGTCCGGAAGCGGGCGTGATCGGTCGGCCTCCGGGGTGTCATCGCGCGATCTGGGCGGGGGCTGGCGATACGAGCGTGTTGCGTGGAGCACACCCGCTAGGGTGGGGGCCGACGTTTGTCTGCCACCGAACCGATTGCGAGACCCGACCGTGCGTGAAGTCCTCCTACTCTGCTGGCGTGACACCGGGCACCCACAGGGTGGCGGCAGCGAGCGGTATCTGGAGCAGGTCGGCGCGCAGCTGGCCGCGCGTGGCATCAAGGTCACCCTACGGACGGCCGGGTATCCCGGTGCGCCGAAGCGCGAGCGGATCGACGGGATCGACATCAGTCGCGCGGGTGGGCGCTTTACCGTGTATCCCCGCGCGCTGGCCGCCATCGTGGCCGGTCGGCTCGGTTTCGGCCCACTGAAGGGCCTGCGTCCCGATGTCGTGATCGACACCCAGAACGGCATTCCCTTCTTCGCCACCGCCACGGGCGTGCCCTCGGTGGTGCTGGTTCATCACGGGCACCGCGAGCAGTGGCCGGTGGCCGGTCGCCTGGTCGGGCGGATCGGCTGGTGGATCGAATCCACGCTGTCCCCGCGCGTGCACCGCGACAATCAGTACCTCACCGTCTCGCTGCCCTCGGCCGAGGAGCTGTCGGTGCTCGGTGTGGACCGTGAGCGCATCGCGGTGGTCCGCAACGGCGCCGAACCGGTCCCGGACGAGGTCGTCCCCGGCGCCGACGCTACCCGCGCCACCCATCCCCGCATCGCGGTCCTCTCGCGGCTGGTACCGCACAAGCAGATCGAAGACGCGCTCACCGCCGTCGCCCACCTGCGCGAACGCTTCCCCGACGTGCACCTCGACGTCATCGGCGACGGCTGGTGGGCGCCCAACCTGCGCGACTGCGCCGCCGCACTCGGCATCGCCGAGGCTGTCACCTTCCACGGCCACGTCGACGAACGCCGCAAACACGAGATCCTCTCGACCGCCTGGGTCCACGTGATGCCCTCGCGCAAGGAAGGCTGGGGCCTGGCCGTCATCGAAGCCGCTCAGCACGGCGTCCCCACGATCGGTTACCGCAGCTCCCGAGGCCTTACCGACTCCATCGTCGACGGCGTCACCGGCCTGCTCGTCGACGACGCTCCCGCCCTCGCCGCCGCCGCCGCCGAGCTCCTCGCCGACCCCGAGACCCGGCTGGTCATGGGCGAAAAGGCCCGCGCCCGAGCAGGCGAGTTCTCCTGGGAACAGACCGGCGCCGGTGTTTACGAAGTCCTCGCGGCGGCCGCCCGCGGGCGCAACGTCAGCGGATTGGTCTCCCCGGCCCGGGTCTAGCCGACTCGGTTACCGGCTGCCGCTCGATCCGCCTGCCCGTGCGGTCCGGGCGCAGTGCCGCGGCGATCAGTCCGGTGAGGAGCAGGATCGCCCAGAGGAGGTGGGCCGCGGCGGAGACTCGGCGCTGGGACGGGGTGGCGGTGTCGAGAAGCGCGGGGGAGGAAATCCGGTACAGGGCCAGGTCCTTGTCCTGGAACGTCAATTCGGCTGTGGCGAGGGTGTTTTCGGAGCTGCCGAGGGGCCCGGGGGTGGTGCGCTCGATCAGGATCCAGCCGACGCCGAGAGCTGCTAGATCGCTGGCCGGGGCGCCTTCGAGCAGTGCTTGCTCGACTGTGCGGGCGCGGTTGCCCTCGCCGGCCACCGCGTAGCCGCGGACTCGGAGTTCGCCGGTTTGCAGGACGTCGCTGGGGAGGATGCGGGGAGCGGGGTCGAGGACGGGAACTGCTCCGCTGTAAGGGAATCGGCGGAACATCCCGGCGGGAAGAACGGCGATATCGCCGGGACCATCGATGTGGTCGACGACCTGCTGCCAGCCGGCGGGGTAGTGGACGGGACGCATGGCGCCGCCGACTCCCCAGGCGAGGTCGGCCAGCGGGAGGGTGAGCAGAAGAACGAAAAGGATTGCGGCGGCACGAAATCCGGTCTGAGTAGCGTGAACAGACTGGCGCTCGTCGGCAACACCTGGATTCTTCGCGTCGTGCGCCGATATTCGGCGGGCCGCTTCGGTGACGGTTCGGCACGCGGCGGCCGCGCACAGCGCGTACGCGGGCATCGCCAATGCCACGTATTTCTGCGTATCCCGGAGCAATCCGGCGCCGGGAACGTGCACCACCAACCATTCCCCGGCGGCCAGCCCCCAGCTGGTCGCGCCGAGGGCGGGCAGCACGATCGCCACCGCCGCGATCACCAGCAACGCTCGCCCGTCACGCCCCAGCGCCCACACCGCGCGCACTCCGCAGGCGACGATGGCGAGCAGTAATACGGTGCCGACCAGGGCGAGTGGGGTCGTACGGCTCGCGGGTACGGCCTCACCGTTCCAGATCCCGCCCAGCCCGGCGAGGCTGCCGAGCGTGCCGAGCCACGGCTCGGCCCGTGCCGCGAACGCTGATACCCCGGCCGGGTCCGACGGTTCGGCCCCCGATCCGAGCGCGGTCGCGGTCAGCCAGGGCGCGCAGGTCGCGATCCAGAGCACGACGGCGGGGAGAAATGCCCGTCGCCCGATCAGCGCCAGCCCGATGACAGCGGCCAGCAGCGAACCGGTCGGGGTCAACCCGGCCGCGGCGAAGCTCGCCGTCAGGGCGGCCCAACCACCGAGAGATCCACTGCGGCAAGCCAACCCGAAGCGCCGGGCCGCGACCGCCTCGTCGGCGGAGTCGGTGCGCTCGAATGCCTTCGACGGCTCGGCAGAGTCGGTGCGCTCGGATGCCCGCGAGCTGCCGACAGTGCCGGTGCCACGGGGTGGGTGCGCGCTGTGTGCGTCGTTGGTTGCTGTTCGGATGCGCGTGGCGGCGAGGGCGACCCAGGGGAGGGCAGCGTAACCGGCGAGCAGGCTCCAATGTCCTTGCAGAAGGCGTTCCGCGACAAAGGGATTCCACAGTGCGAGGGTCGCGGCGACCAATTGCGCGCCGGTGGCGGCGCAAACGAAGCGTCGGGCGAGCGCTGCCGCGCCGTACCCGGCCGACCACAGCGCGACGATGAGGATCGCCTTCACGAGAATTCCGCCGTCGACGACCGGGGAGAGCGCGGCGAGTAGCGCGTCCTGGGGGACGGCCCGCGGGGCGGCGGCGCCGAGGCCGAGCGCTGAATCGGTGGGGTACGAGCGCGGGGTGCTCACCGCGTCGCGCAGCAGCAGGTAGCCCGACCCGGCGAGTGGACCGACGATGATCGCCGTGAGAAGCGCGCAGTATCCGGCCACCAAGGCCCTTGCCCGCCCACTACTCATCACGTCAGTGGACCTTACGTTCTGTCATCATCAGGGTCGAACAGCCCCTGCGCCGGCGTAATCGCCCGCTTCGCGCGAATCCGGTCAGAAAACTGATCGGCAGCCCGCCGATCGGGCGATGACGCCAGTGGTCGCGGCGTTGCGCGCGGCGGAGCCGCTCGAGGTGAGTCCGTGCGGACTCACATTTTCGGGGTAGGCGTGATGGCGAACACAGTGAGGTGCGACGATGAGGCGTGTCCTCAGTCCGTCGCCCCCCTGTCGTTGCCGATCTGACCTGGGTCACGGCTGGCGCGATGACCGCCAACGTCGCCGGCTACCTGCTGCAATTGCTGGCGGCGAGCTGGTTGGGGGTCGAGGGATACAGCGAGTTCGCGAGCTTGCTCGCGGTGCAGTTGTTGTGCGCCGTCCCTGCCCTTGCCATGCAGAACGTGGTCGCCAGGGAGGTGGTGCGCGGCGCGTCCTCGCGGGCGGTGCGGGCGATGATGTGGCGGTGCGCCGCGTTGGTCGCCGCGGTCGCGGTGGTGCTGATTCCGGTCGTGGCCGGGGTGCTGAACGTCGGCGTGTGGGCCGCGGCCGCCGCGCTCGGTGCGGCACCCGCGCTGGTGATCCTCTCGGGCGAGCAGGGAATCCTGCAGGGTGACAACCACTTCCGTGCGCTCGCCACCGTGCTCGCGATGGCGGGCACGGCGCGGGTGGCACCTGCGCTGCTCGCGCTCGCCCTCGGCGGCGGTGCGGCCGGTGCGTTGTGGGCTGGTGCGGCGGGCATCGTCGGTGCCGCGCTCATCGCCGGTCGGATAGCCCGATCGCAAGCCACGGATCAATCTGCGGGCACGCACGAACCCGCGCTCCGATCGACGTCCAGGCCAGACCTGACGCAGGAGGAAGGCCGTGCGGCGCCGCGCGAGCGTGCCGAGTCCGTCGGTGTGCTGCCGGTGTTGCGTGCCGTCCAGGTGCAAGCCGCGCTGATGGCGCTGTCCTCGGTCGACCTGATCGTGGTCCGCATCGTCCTGGACGAGGTCGACGCGAGCCGCTATTCACTGGGCACCATCGCCACCAAGATCGCGTTCTGGCTACCCCAAGCAGTCGGCGTCGTGCTGTATCCCCGGATGGCCCAGCCCACCCATTCGGCTCGCGCGATCCGCGACGCCCTTTCGGTGCTCTCGGTGATCGGCGTGGTCGCGGTGCTCGGCGCCGCGCTGGCGGCCCCCCTCGCGCCCCTGTTCGCCGGTGCCGACTACGCCCCTATTCAGGGCATGCTGTGGCTGTTCGCGCTGCACGGCGCGATCCTGGCGGTTCTGCAGGGCGCTCTGCTGTCAGCGATCGCCGTCGAACGCACCGCCCTGGCCGCTGTCACCTGGATCGGCCTTGCCATCGAGATCACCCTGATGCTCATCTTCGCCCGCACCATCGAATCGCTGATCACCACAGCCGTCTCCGTAGCCGCGGTCACCACCACAATCGTCGCCGCCGTAGTCCTGCGCGCAGCCCGGACCCACCCCGCCCCCGTCCCGCACTGAAACCTCGGCCTGCCCGGAAAACACGACAGCCCCGGCCGAAGACCGGGGCTGTCGTGAAGCGTGTGCGTCTATTGACGCTTGTCGATATCGATCTGCTCGGTAGGAGCGTCATAGTCGCCACGAGGGAACTGCGTAGTCGGCGCGTCGTCCCCATCCCACCGAGTAGCCGCGGTGTCATCAGGCGCAGCCGACGGCGCGGGCGTCGGACGCGACCCCCGAGGAGTCGCATGAGCCGGCGCGCTCCCTCCGCGGAGTCCGAGGAACAACCCGGCCAGCAACGCCAACACGCCGAGCACGCCGAACACGATCGGCACCACACGCCCGAACAGCGAGAGCTTGTCGGTGTTCTCCTTCGCGATCGCGATCTGCGACTCGACAGTCGCCTCGTCGAACACCAGGTGCGACTTCAGCGCGGTCACCTCGGGCTTGTCCCCGGAACGCGCGTAGAACAGGTGGATCGACTCCCCACCCTTGATCACGGTGCCGGTCTGCGGCTCGACCCACAGGTCACGCACGTTGGTGTAGTAGCGCGTCATGGTGACGGGGGTGTCGCCACCCTCCACGCCCCACTTGGCGGCGGGCAGCGTGAGCCGGTTGGTCGGCGACTGCACGACGTCCCAGGTGCTGGAGACCGGCGCGGTCATCTGGAACCGGTACACCTTCATGCTGTTGATCTCGGTCTCTTCGATGAAGTTCGCGTCGAAGGACTTACGCACGTTGATGTCGAAGTACGGGTAGGTCTTCTTCTCGGTGCCGATCGGGAAGCGGTAGCCGATGCCGGTGTGCTGCACCGGCTCCATGACGCTGCCTTCCTTGTTCACGGTCACCGCGATCGACCCGTTGGGGTCGGTGTCGACCGGCATGCCGGTGGTGCGCGAGATGGTGACGCGGTCGATGGCGGCGGTGAGCAGGCCGGTGTCGCCCTGCACGTCGGTGCGCCGCAGCGTCTGACCGGCCTGCAGCGTCATCTCGTCGGCGTCGGAGGGCTCCTCGACGGTGACGAAACGCTGGGAGACCAGCGGCACATCCTTGTTGACCACGGCGGCACCGTCACCGGAGGTCAGCGACTTGGAGTCGAGCACGAGGCTGTCCTCGCCCGGCTGATTCTCCGCGATCGTGGTGATCTCGAGGTCGAGTGGAGTCTTGGCGACTTTGCTCACCGTGTAGGTGGGGATCATCAGCGCGGCGACGAGTAATGCCGCGCCCAGACCCACGAGCACGCAGGCGACCGTTCTTCTGGTACCGGCACTCAGTGCCATGCAAACTCTCCTCGTCGTTCGGACACGGATGGCCCACTGGTCTGGTATTGCACCACAGGCGCTCGTGAGCCCCGACACTAACAGCCCAGGCCCCGAAGGTGCGGTGCTGTGCCGTGGAAATCGCCGACACGGCAGACTGGACCTCGATGACGACCGCCACCGCCCCCGTTCCGCCACCGCGCACCTTCATTCCCGCCCTCGAAGGGATGCGCGGTATGGCGGCGCTCGGTGTGCTGGTCACCCACGTCGCGTTCCAGACCGGAACGAGCCGGACACCGGTCCTCGGCCCGCTCCTGGAACGCTTCGATATGGCGGTCGCGATCTTCTTCGCGCTGTCGGGTTTCCTGCTGTGGCGTCCGCACGCGGCCGCCGCGCACGGACTCGGCCGCGCGCCGAGGACCTCGCGCTACCTGCTGCACCGGGTGGCCAGGGTGATGCCCGCGTACTGGGTGGTCGTGGTGTTCGTGCTGGTGTTGCTGCCCGGCGCGGCGCATTCGGCGAACCTGCGGGTGTGGGTGTCGAATCTGTTTCTGCTGCAGGTGTTCGTGCCGCTGACCTTGACCGATGGGCTCACCCAGATGTGGAGCCTTTCGGTGGAGATGGCCTTCTACCTGGTGTTGCCGCTGCTGGCATGGCTGGTCGTGCGACTGCGCGGTTCCGCGGCCCGGTGGCGGGTGCCGGTGCTGTGCGGGCTGGTCGCGGTGTCTCTGACGTGGAATCTGTGGCCCGTCCCGACGCCCGACGCGATCCACGCCGACAACTGGCTGCCCGGCTACCTGCCCTGGTTCGCGGCGGGCATGATTCTCGCGGAACTGATCTACCTGGTGCGACCGGACGTGCGATGGGCCCGCCTGCTGTCGAATCAGCCGTTGATGTGGGCGCTGGCACTGGCGGCGTTCCTGCTCTCGGCGACCGAATTCGGCGGCCCGGCCGGCCTCGAACGCGCCCAACCGTGGCAGTACGCGATGAAGATGGTGCTCGGCATGATCATCGGCTTCGGCCTGCTCGCCCCCCTGGTGATCCGCCGGCCCGGCGCCACCAACCGCTGGCTGGAATCGAGAACCGCCGCGATCCTCGGGCGCTGGTCCTACGGGATCTTCCTGTGGCACCTGGTGGTGCTCACCGTGGTCTTCCCGGTCTTCGGCATCGTCCCCTTCAACGGGCACTTCCTCTACGTGATCATCCTGACCACCGCGCTGACCCTCCCACTCGCGGCCGCGAGCTTCGCCCTGATCGAGGAACCGGCCCGCAGCTGGGCCGCGCGCTGGGATCGGCGGGTCACCGCGCGCGTCGAACGCGGGTCGGAATCGATCTCGTCGGTGCGCTGAGTCGTGGTCAACGGCGGCGTGGCAGCGCCGCTACTCCGACGGCGACGACCGCGATGACGGCCGGCGCCTGTGCCATGAGCGAGCCGCCCATGTACTCCGTGCCCGAGCGCCAGGTCCCGGTCGACAGGGCCGCCGCCGAGATCAGCGTCCCGAGGCCCGCGAGCCACGGCAGGGTCCGCGCTGTCATCGCGGGCCGGAAATAGCCGCAGCCCAACGCGATCAGCGTGAACGCCGCGCCGAACGGTCCGGAGATGACAGCGATCACGCCGGTCAGCCCGACCGCCGCGACCCAGCGGACACCCCAGGTGACCGGTGCGGGCCCGGTGTCTACCAGCGGGCGTCGCCGGGGAATCGCGAGCAGCACAAGGGGAATCAGCAGCAACAGTCCGCCGAAGATCGCCAGCCGGTACCAGCGGTCGGCCGGGAACGACACCGTGATCTCGCCGCTGGTCCCGGGCGGAATCAGCCACGCCTGCTGCCAACCGTCGACGACGAGAGGTGCGAGTTCCCGCCCGTCGGCGGTGTGCGCCTGCCAGCCGACGTTGGTGCTCAGCGGCAGGACCAGCAGTTGAGTGCCCGGCGCCGGATTTGCGGGCTCGGGCGCGGTATCGGCTGGTGTCGTCGCCGGGGCTTCGGGTGATTCGGCGGAGTTGGTCGGTGTTGTCGCCGGGGCCTCTCTGGATTCGGCGGCGTCACCGGGTGCGGTTGCGCTGGGCTGGCTCTGCGGTGCGCCCGGGTAGGGGTCGGTGCGGGGGAGGCGGATGCGGTCGACGGTGAAGAGTTCGGTGGGGGCGACGGTGAGGTCGGGGTGGCCGGGGAGGAGTTCGATGTCGGCGGCGTCTTCGGGGCACGGTTGCGCGGAAACCGGTGCGCCCGAGCGGAGTTCGTCGGCGGTGGCGGTGATCGTGGTGTGCACGGCGCGTCCGCCGATGGCGATCACCGGGCCCGCGTCGCAGCCGATGGTGATGAGCCGGTCGCCGGGGGCGTGCGCCGGGTAGTCGGGGCCGAGCACTTCGACTTCGGCCAGGCCCGCGGGCTGGCTGAGGACGAAGCCGAGCGCGGTGCGGTCGAGCACCTCGTTCCAGCTCTGGATGCTGATCTCGATGCGGTCGGTTTCGGTGGGGTACAGCGAGATTCGGGCCGGTTCGCCGTGCTCACGTTCGGGCAGCTCGCGGATCTGCGGTCCGTTGCCCATGTTCACCGCGACGGAGGTGGCCGTCGCGGGTAAGCCGCCGAGCGCGGTGGTGATGTCGAGCCCGGTCACCAGAGTCGGTTCCGGAAGTTCCAGCACCAGTGTGGGTTTGCCGCCAGCGGGTTCACGCACGGTGGACTCGGGTGCGGTCCACGTGGTCTTCGGATCGCCGTCGGTGGCGGCGAAGGCAGCGCCGCGCAGGTCGGCGACGTCGGCCTGACCACGGGCAACCGGCCGGGTCGGGTCGGTGAGCAAGGCCTCCAGCGCGGGCCCTGGCCGGGTGCGCACGGTGAGGTCGGTGCCGACGGTGAGCGGTTCCGGCACCGCGAGCGTGCGCCCGAAGATGCCGGGCTCCTCGGCGGGCAGCCCGAGCCCCTTGCTGCAGTGCACGCGGTCGGGACCGTCGAAACAGTTACCGCGCCCGGGGAATTCCTGTCCGAGATCCCACCCGTTGACAATCGTGCCCGGGGCGGGATCCGGCAGCACCACCCGGTGCCGGATGTCAACACGCACCGGCGCTTCGCGGTTGGAGTAGTCGTCGAGGGTGAGCTCGCTGATCCCGAATTGCCCACCACGCGTACCGGTTTCGGTGCGCGCGGCACTGATCATCACCCAGTCGGACTTGCCCGCGGGCAGCGCGACGGACACGGGTTCGCCGGGTTCGGTGATCCGGGCCGACACCGTCCCGCGCGAGGTGCGGACCTCGACCCACTTCACCGGGTCGCCCAGCGCCGCCGCGGTCGTGGTGAACAGCAGCGAGCCGCTGGCGATCGGCTTGTCGAGATCGAGCCGGATCCATTGCCCGAGAGCGGATTCCGACCCGTTGCTGATCCATGCGGTACTCGGGTCACCGTCGACGGCGGCCGCGGTCGAACTTCCGGGCGCCGCCCCGCCGATCTGGGTGGCGTCGGCGGCGGAGCTGGACGCGGTGACCTTCGCCCCCGACCATTCGCCCTGGACGAGTTCGGCGCCGTCGACCGGGTAGTCGGGGACGAGATTGTGGGTGCGACGCGCGTCGTCGGCGGCGCGGACCGCGGAGTTGTGATTGTCGACCCGGCCGAAGTCGGACTCGCGATCCATCGGGGTGTCGGTCAGCAGTGTGGGCCGCGGCGGTAATCCGGCCCGCCGCGCATCGGCTTCGAGAAGCACTGGCGCCGTGGGGTTCTCGCCATCTCGGCGCACCCGTTCGAGAACTTCGGGCCCCCCTTGGACAACCGGCGTCGAGTCCAGCGGGACGGTGTAAGCGCCGGGGAATCCGGGTGGCGCGCCGGTGCCGCTGCGCACGTCGACGGGTGTGCCGGGCGGTGGCACGTCGACGCGGTAGATCTCGACCGCCGGATAGGCGGGCAGCAGATCGTTGTCGACGACCAGCCCCGCATCAGCCGCGCGCGGCCCGATGGGCGCCCCGAACGAGGTCACCTTGGTCAGCCCCGGCGACCCTTCGATCGCGCGGTGCGCCAGCATCGGCCGGGTCGAGCGCGAGGTCTCGGGATCCAAGTCGTTGCGCAACACCAGGATTCCGATGCCCTGGTCGGCCAGGGTGGCGGCGAGACCGGTCGACGGTCTGCCATCGGCGATCAGCCGCTGCACCGAATCCATCGCGCGAATCGTGCCCGGCGGATTCAGCGGCACCGAATCACGCACGGCCCACGGCGTTTTCGCCAACGCTTGCAGCGGTTCGTCGCGGGTGAGCCCCCAGATCTGACTGCCGAACGGCGCGCCGGGCACGACCAGCGCGCGGGTGTCGGCGGCATTGGCGGCCAGCCAGTCGGCGGTGTCGGTCCAGTAGGCGGGCACCCGGTCGTAGGCACCGCGCGGGGCGAGTCGACCGGTCCACGCCAGTGAGGTCGCGAGGGTGAGCGCGGCCAGAACCAGCGCGGCGACCGCGACGACCCGATCACGCTCGGGATGGGCGAAAGAGCTGCGCCACACCGGCATCGGCACCGAGGCAGGCAGCGCGACGCGACCGAGCAGATGCGCAAGGCCAACCACCAGCGGCAGCCGGATCAGCGGTTCGAGCTTGTGCACATTACGCAGCGGCGCACCGCCGGAGTCGAGGAAGATCCGCACCGATTCGGCGAACGGCCCACCGAGCGTCCCGACATAGCCCGCGCAGATCCCCGCCAGCCCCACGCACAGGATCAACGCGAACCGGCCCCGATACGGAATCGACGACCGCGCGAGCCCGGCCATCCCCGCCGCCGCGAGCAAGCCGGTCGCCAGCACCGCGGCAGGCTGGGTCACCAGCACCGCACCGGCGATCCGCTCCGGCGAAACGAACGGCGTCCAGCTGTCGGTCCCGCGCAGCACCTCGCTCAACGCGGCCCACTGCGTCGTCACCCCCGACGACTCGATGAAGTCGAGGAACGGCGGGCTCACCTTCCCGAGCAACAGCAGCGGCACGACCCACCAGAAAGTGGCAAGGACCAGCAGCGGAATCCACGCCCGGGTAAACCGCCACCACTGCCGATTCGGCCGGTAGGAAGCCCACCACAGCGCGGCGGGCAGGAACGCCGCCACGGTCGCGACCGCGTTCACCGACCCCATCAACGCCAGTGCTAGCGCACTCCCGGCCGGTGAGAGTGGGCCACCTCGAAACGCGACCCGGCTCTGTTGATCCGCGGCCGTCGTACGATCTGCCCCGTCACCGGCCGGGTCGCGAACCTCCGCCGTGCCTGAGGTTCCGCTGTCGGCTGTCCGATCTATGTCGTCCGACCCAGCCCGAGCCACGCGCCCCTTTATCGCCACACCGAGTGCGGCAGGCGCGAGCAGAACCCACGGCGCCAGCATCATCGGCAGCGTTTCCGAGGAGATCGAGCCGAGCGTCGTGAGCACCCGCGGCGACAAGGCGAACGCGATGCCCGCGATGACACGTGACCCGCGCGAGCCGATGCCGAGCGTTTCGCACAGCTTGACGATTCCCCAGAACCCGGCGAGCAGCAGCAGCGCCCACCAGACGCGCTGGGTGACCCACGCGGGCAGGTGCAGAATGTGGCCCGCGGAGAAGAAGGCGCCGTGCGGGAAGAAGTAGCCGTAGGCCTGATTCTGGACCTGGCCCATGGTGGCCTGGCTGTTCCACAGATGCGACGCCCGCGCGAGGAACCCCAGTGGGTTCTCGGCGAGGTCGTACTTGGTGTCGGCGACGGTGAGGCCGGGCGCCTGCGCGAAGGTCAGTACGAAGGCGGCTACTACCGAGCCGACGAGCCAGCGCCAACTCAGTGGCGCCTTGTCCGGTTGCCCCGATGCGGGGCGCGACGCGCGGGCGCCTCCCTCAGCGGCTGCCGTATTCAGGGGCGTTGAGCAGCGAGGAGTCTTTGTCACCGCTGCGGTCGATCGAAGGTGCCGTGTTCTGCTGCACCGCTGCCGTGATCGCGAAGACGGCGATCGCGCTCAGCAGGGCGCCGCCGACCGCGCTGGCAACAGCCGGAACAGCAAACTTCATCGCGCACTCCAATACGCTCGACGTCGGGGCCTATCTGGGCCAACCTAGCAGGTGTACGGGCCTCGGTCAGTCGTTGGGCAGCGCGCAACGCAGGGCGCCGAGCAAGGTGCGAAGTTTGGCCGTCGTTTCGGCCAGCTCGGCCCGCGGATCGGAGGCCGCCACGATCCCGCCACCCGCACTGGCTCGCAGGACGCGCCGATCGGCCGACAGTTCGCCGCCGCGGATCGCCACGACCCATTCACCGTCGCCGTCGTCGCCACACCAGCCCACCGCGCCGCCGTAGAACCCGCGCCACGGTTCGTCGGTGGCGATGGCGTCGAGTGCGGCGGCGAACGGGGTGCCGTTGACGGCGGGGGTGGGGTGCAGCCGGAGCGCGAGGTCGAGGGCCGTGGTCGACGGGTCGCGCAGCACGCCGTGGATGGGCGTGGCCAGGTGCCAGACCTGTTCGGTGCTGAGGAGTTCGGGCGCGTCGGGGATGCGCAGCTCCGCGCAGACAGGTGTCAGCTGCTCGCGGATCCAGTCGATCACATATGCGTGTTCGGCATGATTCTTGGTGCTGGACAACAGTTCTCGCGCCTGTGCCGCGTCGTCCGCGGGATCGGCGAGACGGGGGAGCGTGCCGGCCAGCGGACGCAAGCTCACCCGATCGCCGTGCCGCGCGACCAGTACTTCGGGCGTCGCGCCGACGAGCGTCTCGCCCGCGCGCCCCGCCGCGGACAGGTCGACCGCGTACACGGATGCATTCGGATGCCTGGTCAGCAGGTGTCCGGCCAGCACATCGAGGTCGAGCGGGGCGTCGGCCTCGAGCACTATCGATCGGGCGGCCACCACCTTGCGCAGGTCGTTCGCGGGGTCACCGAGTTGCTCGACCAGCTTCGTCACCCTGGCCACATGTTCTGCCGCACTTGGCATCTCGGCTACCACCCGCACGCCCGGCAACTCCGGCAGCGCGGCGGGCCGCCAAGGTCCCGCGGTGTGCAGCACGCTCTCGGGCTGCCAGAGCGCGGCCGCCTCGCGGGGATCGAACGGGAGCGCGCCGACGATCAACTTCGGGGCCGTCGTCTGACGCAGCGCCTCGACCGCCTGCCGCGGATCGGAATAGCTCGCGCGCACCCCTGACGTGCGCAACACCGCGTCGGGTCGAGCGAGCAGGAATCCGTTCATGGTGCTTCGACCATAACGCCGCCGCCGGCGATCCGAACCCGCGGAGCGACCGAACTCTCAGTCGAGCTACTGCTCGGGTGGAACCAGGAAGACCGGCCGATGCCCGTGCTTGAGCACGGCCTCGGCCACACTGCTGTGCAACAGCGCCCGCAACCCCGTCGACCCGCGCGTACCGGCGACGATGATGTCGACATCGAGCTCATCGGCGCAGTCCACGATGGCGTTCCAGATCGTGGTTGTGCACTCGGCGGTGCGCGGTTCGGCGTCGATCCCGGCCAGTTTCGCCAGGTGCACGCCCTCCGCGTTGATCTTGCGGGCGTCGGAGTAGGCGATGTCCTCCACCTCCTCGTCGGGCACCCAGTCCGGCTGCATCACCCCGGCGAGCCCCGAGATGCGCGCGGCCTGGCGCACCATCGGTTCCCATGCGGTGAGCAGAATCGCGCGTTCGGCGGTCAGGAACCGCCCGGCGTACTCGATGGCTCGTTTGGCGTGTTCGGAACCGTCGTAGGCGATGAGCATCCGATCGCATGCCATGACGACCTCCTGCGCTGGTCGGAGCGGCTTTTCCCTCAGGTTACCCCCGTCAGGGGTATATCAATCCGAACTCCGGTAGTGGGGTTCGCGCCGGGAGCGGGCTACCGTGGAGCGCATGCGGAAATCGCCTGTGGTCGTGTTCGCAGTCCTCGCCGCCGTTGCCACCGCCTGTTCGGGAGGGTCGTCGACCGAGACGACGCCCGCGGCGAGTAGCTCGGGGGTCCCGTCTTCGGCTGCTCCCGGCGAGTCGGGTGCGCCACCATCGGCTACGCCGGTCCAGAACGATTGCGGCGCGGACTATCTCGCGAAACTCTCCCAGCGCGAGAAGCTCGCCCAGCTGCTGACGGTCGGCATCACCGGTTCGGCGGACGCGTCGAATGTGGTGAGTTCCGAGCAGGTCGGCGGCATCTTCGTCGGCAGCTGGACCGATCCGAGCCTGCTGGACAAGACCGCCCTCGACGCGGTGAAGGCACAGGCCAAGGTGCCGCTGATGGTGACCATCGACGAGGAGGGCGGGCGTGTCTCGCGCGCCAAGAACGTGATCGGCACCGCGCCGTCGGCCCGCGAGATCGCGCAGACCCAGACTCCCGAGCAGTTCTACCAATTCACGCTGACCAGGTCGCAGGCGCTCAAGGATGTCGGCATCACCGTCGATTTCGCGCCCGATGTCGATGTGAGCGGCCAGCCCGCCGACAGCGTGATCGGTGATCGCTCCTTCAGCGACGACCCGAAGGTCGTCTCCGAATTCGCCGGCGCCTACATTCGCGCGTCCAACGAAGTGGGCCTCGGCTCGGTCATCAAGCACTTCCCCGGCCACGGCTCCGGCTCCGGCGACTCGCACACCGGTGCCGTCACCACCCCGCCGATCGACCAGATGCAGAACACCGACCTGGTGCCGTTCCGCGACCTGGTGAACTCCGGCGCGGCGGTGATGGTCGGCCACCTCGACGTCCCCGGCCTCACCGAGCCCGACGTGCCCGCCAGCATCAGCCCGGCCGCGATGTCGCTGCTGCGTGAGGGCAAGGGCTACGGTGCCCCGCCGTTCAACGGCCCGATCTTCACCGACGATCTCAGCGGCATGGCCGCCATCACCGCCCGCATGTCCATCGCCGACGCGGTCGAGGCCACCCTCGTCGCCGGCGCCGACAATGCCCTGTGGATCAGCACCGATGCGGTGCCCCAGGTGCTCGACCGTTTGGAACAGTCGGTGGCTAGTGGCAAACTGCCCGCCGACCGGGTCGACGCTTCCGTGCTGCGGATGGCGCGCTACAAGGGCGTAGCGCTGGGCTGCTGATCGCTCCCGGCGACTGTGCGGCAAATGAGCGCGGGTGAACTTACCTTGGAGTAAGATAGGTGGTTCACCCTGCGGTAGGAGAGTGGATGGCAGGCGGGACCAAGCGACTTCCCCGGGCGGTTCGTGAGCAGCAGATGCTCGATGCCGCCGTCGAGGTGTTCGCGCGCAAGGGCTTCCACGACACGTCGATGGATGCCATCGCCGCCGAGGCGAAGATCTCCAAACCCATGCTCTACCTGTACTACGGCTCCAAGGACGAGCTGTTCCGCGCCTGCATCCAGCGCGAGGGCTTACGTTTCATCGAGGCCGTCGCGCCCGCGGGCAACCCGCAGCTGACCCCGCACGAGCAGGTCCGCACCGCGCTCGAGGGTTTCCTCGATTTCGTCGACCGCAATCGGCAGTCCTGGCAGGTCCTCTACCGCCAGGCGATCGGGCAGCAAACCTTCGCCTCCGAAATCGACAACGCCCGTGAGCGCGTCATCGAACTCACCGCGAAACTGCTGGAATCCAGCGCCAAGAACGCCGACCCGGGAACCAATTTCGAGGTTGTCGCCGCGGCGGTGATCGGCGCGGGCGAGGCCATCGCCGACCGGGTCGCGAGCGGCCGGATCGAAGTGGCGGAGGCCGTCGACCTGCTCGACGATCTCGCCTGGCGCGGTCTGGCCGGTCGAAAGAAGGCCGAGTAGCGGTTGCGGTCGTCTCGTCTGGCTGCGAGGGTGCAGGGTCAGGCGTTCGGAGCGCCTTTCGCTCAGGCCATGTGCGCCTGAGCTCGACAGGCGTTACAGCAGACGGGGTATCAGTGTTCGGTGTGTTGAAGCCGTGTGCGCACGGTGCGGCGAAATACGGCATCGATCCGGGGCAGTGGCAAGCACATATGTGTGGGCTGTGTCTGGGTCTGCGTGACGGGCACGGCCAGTTGGCCCGTGCCGCGACGAATACCGATGCGATCGTGCTCAGCGTGCTCACCGAGGCACAGGCGGGGGCCGGTGCGCGTACGACCGCCGGTCCGTGTCCGCTGCGTGGGATGAAGCGCGCTTCGGTGGTCGCGGCGAACGCGCCGGGGGTGCAGCTGGCTGCCACGGCGTCACTGTTGCTGGGGGCGGCCAAGATTGGCGATCATGTCGAGGACGGTGACGCCTCCGCCTTCGCCCGCCGACCGATGCGCAAGGTTTCGGGCACCTGGGCGGCA
Organism: Nocardia sp. FBN12; assembly: GCF_054031145.1. Classification (NCBI taxonomy): domain Bacteria; kingdom Bacillati; phylum Actinomycetota; class Actinomycetes; order Mycobacteriales; family Nocardiaceae; genus Nocardia; species Nocardia sp. FBN12. The sequence continues at coordinate 5,764,731 of NZ_CM132926.1, read as the reverse complement.
CGGGCGCAGCAGCAGGCCGCACAGATCGGCCTCGATGTAGCACCGTTGCTCGCGGCGATCGCCACACAGGGCGCTGTGGAAGCGCGCGCGGCGCGGTCGTCGACCGAACTGCGCGCAGTCTCGGCCGCCGTTGGTGCGTCCGATCCGACACCTCCGGCTGCGATCGATGCGTCCGATTCACTGGGGGCACGGCAGGATTTGTCGCCGTCGATGGTCGAAGTGATCACTCTCGATGAACTCACCGGGCCGACGCAGCTCTGTGCCGCCACTCTCTTCGGTCACACCGCGACGCTGGCCGGTCGACCGGAAAACGTTGCGGCCCTGCAGGAGATCGGACGCCATGTCGGTCGTATCGCCCATCTGGCCGACGCCATCGAAGACCTCGAGCGCGACCGAGCACGCGGCCGTTTCAATCCGCTGGAGGCCACCGGCACCGACATGCCCCGCGCCTATGATCTGTTGCGCGAGAGCGAGTCCCGCATTCGGCAGGTCGCGGCCGAGGCCGAACTCGACCAGCTGCCGACCGTGCGCTGGGCGCTGCTCGATCCGCTGGCGAGTCTGCTGCGAAACCTCGGCAAGGGTCTGGGTATCGCGGTCGGCCACGTCTGCCGCACTTCCGCTACGGCGCAACAGCGTTCGCCGTACGAATTCCCGTCCCCGCCCGGACAGCGACCGAACCGGCCAGGTCCGCTCGAGACGCTCGGTGTGGTCATGGGCATCTATTGCACCGGCCTGGCCTGCTGTTTCGACCACACCAGCCCGTGTACCGGCGAGAAAAAGGATGCCTGGGCCAAGCGCTGCGATTGCGGTAGTTGCTGCGATTGCGGTGAGTGCTGCGGTGGTTGCTGCGGCGAGGACGGTTGCTGCAGCGGTTGCGGTTGCGACAGCTGCGGTTGCGATTGCAGCTGCTGACGAAAAAGGCTCGCGCGGTGGCGAAATCGCCGACCGCGCGAGCCTCTTACCGTCGAATCCCTACTCGCACTTGACGACCGGGATCGGGTCGTACTTCACGGTCCGGGTATGCCGCGACACCTGCGCACCGGACTTGGCGTCGGTGATCACCCTGGTGTCGGAGATGGTGAAGCCGGGCGCACCCTCGGAGGCGATGCAGTCCTTACCCTTGGGCAGCACTACCTCATTGGGCTCGGTCGGCTTCGACTTCTCGCCCGTAATCGATTCCACGTTCACGGTTTTGGTGCCCCACAACCGCACGGTGATCTCGGATCCGGTGGCCACGGTCTGAATGTAGACACCGGTCGTGGCGGTATTGCGGAACGCCAGATCGATCGCACCGTCGAACACGGTCGCCTCGCGCGCGGCCGGGTAGCGCGAGATGTAGTAGCTGTGCTCGGTGTGCCCGCCGTCTTCCATCCCGGCGAAGTAGGCCGCGTTGTAGAGCGTGGTGGCGAACTGGCTGATGCCGCCGCCGACCGCGGTACTCGGCCTGCCCTTGTCGATGATGCCGGACTCGACATAACCTTCCGCGGCGGTGCGCGGACCGGTGAACTCGTTGAGCGAGAACGTATCTCCCGGCTTGATCACCGCTCCGTCGACCTTCGCGGCGACCGTGCGGATGTTCACTCCGGAGGGCCCGCTGAAGCCACCGGTGGTGAACTGGCCGATCATCTCGTTGACCCCGAGCGCGTTCGCGGCCTCGGTGGTGAGCTTGGGCTCGATGCGCTGATACACCACCGGGCTGGTGCGCGGGCCCGGCGCCGTGAGCAGGGCGGGCAGCTTCTCCAGCGTCTTGGGCCAGTCGACCTTCTCACCGACCACGGAAGGCACCACGGTGGGCTTACCGGCGCCTGCCGTGAAGGTGGCGTCCTTGGGTTCTACCTCGGACGGCGCCAATTGCGGTGCGAGCAAGGCGATGACGGCGTCATTGTTGATCTGCGGTGCCAGCCCGCCGTTGCCGTCGGGCACGAACCCGAGCACGTCGGCGATCTGATCGGGCGTCAGCGCGACCTGAATGTCCTTGCCGGCCAGGACGATCGGTGACGCCACCGCTGGGGTCGCGATATCGCGCAACGCCGCCTGCACCGCATCGGTACGTACGGCGACCGGCGCGGCCACCACGGGCAGGTCCAGTTGGCTGCTCGCGGCCCAGCGGTCGGTGATGGTGGCGCGCGCGGCCTCGGTGTCGAGCACTCGGCCCGGTACCGGCGCGACCGCGACGGGCCTGCCGTTCTCGAACCGCACCGTGCCCTCGACGGTCGGATTGTCGTGGGCGCGGAAACTCTCGAGCTGTGCGTCGAGGGCGGCGGTGTCAACCGTGCTCGAGACCGGTACCTCGCGGGTGCCGAACAGCGAGAGCAGTCGGCTCACCGGGTTCAACGGCTGGCTGCCGACGGCGTCCCAGGTGCGGTCGTAGTCCACCGACAGGCCTGCGGCGGCGGGCACCAGGCTGGCCTGCACGTCGCCGATCCGCACGGGTAGCGGTCGTTCGGCCTTGGGTCCGAGCTCGGAGTGCAGCAGGGCGTCGGCCTCGGCCTGATCCATCCCGCCGATGTCGACCCCGGCGACGACGACGCCACGCGCCACCTCACCCGAGCTCAACGCGAGGTCGGCCAGGTAGGCGGCGGTACCGACGGCCAGCACGGCGCCGACCGCGATCCCGATCCGCTTGACCAGCTGCTGGTTGGCGGGCGGGGCCGGCGGCTGTGGTGCCGGGCCGGGAGTGGGCGACCAGCGGTCGCGGGTCACAGTGCTGAGGGGCTGGGTCAGGGCGGTGGTGTCCGGATCGAAAGTGCGATTTGATTCGAGCAACTTGCGTAATCCGACCTCGCCCCTTCGGTCGGCCGGTTGTCCGGCGGTCGACTCGCTGGGCACGGAGGTCCTTCCGTTAGGTTGGCCCCGAATGTTTGCGGGGTCCGGCCCGAGGGTAACGCGCATCGGCGCGCTCGGCAGCTCGGCAACCGGCTGTCGGCAACAGAAAGGCTCCGTGTAGTTGCCGGGTCGGGGGTCTGGCAACTACACGGAGCCGATCTGTTTATCGGGCCCCCGAGCGGGGCGTTACAGCCCATTCGGAAGAATTTCGGTGAACCCGGTGGCGCCGCCCCGCGACGGCTGCCCACCTCGCGAGACAATCAGGGTGAGACTCGACACCACGACCGGACTACGAGGAGAACTGATGCAGCTGGGAATGATCGGCCTCGGCCGGATGGGCGCCAATATCGTGCGCCGCATCGTGCGTGACGGGCACTCCGCCGTCGGGTACGAACGCCACCAAGGGCTGATTCCCGAGCTGGAAGCCGAGCTGGGTGACAAATTCAGCGGCACGACCGACCTGGCCGAGTTCATCGGCAGGCTCGAGGCGCCCCGCGTGGTGTGGGTGATGATCCCCGCCGGCGCCACCGGCAAGGTGATCGAGGACGTCGCCGAGCTGCTCGAGCCGGGCGACATCATCATCGACGGCGGCAACAGCCGCTACCACGAGGACATCAAGCGCGCGAAGGCATTGGAGCCCAAGGGTATTCACTACCTCGACATCGGCACCTCGGGTGGCGTGTTCGGTCTGCAGCGCGGCTACTGCCTGATGATCGGTGGCAACCAGGCCCAGGTCGACTACCTCGAGCCGCTGCTGGCGACCATCGCCCCCGGTTATGAGTCTGCCCCGCGCACCCCCGGCCGCACCGGTGAGCCGTCGCAGGCCGAGAAGGGCTATCTGCTGTGCGGTCCGCACGGTGCGGGCCACTTCGTGAAGATGGTGCACAACGGCATCGAATACGGCGCTATGGGCGCCTACGCCGAGGGTCTCAACATCCTGAAGCACGCCAACGCGGGCTCGGCGTATCTGCACGGTGAGCACTCCGCCGAGGAGACGCCGATGGAGCACCCCGAGTACTACATGTACGACCTGGACATCCCGGCCATCACCGAGGTGTGGCGCCGCGGCTCGGTCGTGGCCTCCTGGCTCCTCGATCTCACCGCATCGGCCCTGGTCGCCGACCCCGACCTGGATTCCTACGGTGGCCGCGTCTCCGACTCCGGCGAGGGTCGCTGGACGATCGACGCCGCCATCGACACCGCCGTCCCGGTCCCGGTGCTCTCCGCTGCCCTCTACCAGCGCTTCTCCTCCCGAGGCCAGGCCCTCTACGCCGACAAAATGCTCTCAGCCATGAGGAAGGCGTTCGGCGGCCACAACGAGCTGCCGCAGATATAGCCCCCTTGACACCTGCAACCGGTCTTTCCGCACGTAGGAAGGCCGGCCGCCGCATTTCCGGCGCAATTTGGAATGTGAATGTTCCACAAAAATGAGAACGCGTTCCTGTTCCTAGGACAAGCGTCCAGTAGGGCCGTTACGTTGTGGCCCGAAGGGGGTCAGCCTTGGAGGAAATCATGTTCCGGACTTCGCGTATCGCCGCGGGCATCGCCACTACTGCCCTGGTCGTCGCCGGTATCGGTGTCGGCTTCGGTTCCGGCGTCGCCGCTGCCGCCGGCTGCGCGGTGAGCAGCCACGACACCAAACAGGACTGGAGCACCGTCGGTGTCACCCACGTCTACGACAAGATCGCCAGCGCCGAGCAGATCGGCGTCGGCACCTCGGTCACCTACAAGGTGATCGTCGGGACCACCGGCATCGGCAACCCGTACGTCAACACCATCACCGACTTCCCGCCCGTCGGCTTCGGCGCACCCACCAAGACCACCATCACCGCCTACCACGCGATCGGCGGCCAGGTCACCGAGGACGTCACCGCCGAACCCAACGCGGGCGGCTGGAAGGTCACCAGCACCGGCTGGTTCGTCAACTCCGGCAACCCGGTCACCCTGACCATCACCTACCCCGTGCCGAGCGGCATCAAGGTGGGCCAGATGGTCACCAGCGGTGGCGTCGGCGTCGCGGGCACCGTGGGCGTCAGCAACGAAATGCCCGGCCTCACCGCCTGTTTCACCGCGCGTAGCGCCAACGCGGGCGAGACCGTGATCGGCAGCCTCGGCGACAACGGGCTCGGTTCCGATGATGGCCAGCTGAGCTCCACCGGCTCGCTGAGCGACATCATCTCCGACGTGCTGGGCGATCTGATCGGTAGCTGATCTCCCAGCACTTGGTCGCCGGGACGGTCTCGCGCTGCCGTCCCGGCGTTCCATTCTCCTTGTGGCGCACCTTGTTTCGAACCCTGTGAGGAATCGTGTTCACCTGTATGCGGACCGTGCTGATCGCGCTCGCTGTCATCGCGCTGTCGATCGTCGCCGTCGGAACCGCCGGTGCGGACGGATCGCGCCTGGATCGGATCGAACGGCCCGGCCAGCGACAGCAGACGCTGCACGTGTACTCCGCGTCGATGGACCGGGTGATCCCGCTGCAGGTCATCACGCCGCATGACACCAGCGCGCCACGGCCGACGCTGTATCTGCTCAACGGCGCGGGCGGCGGCGAGGATATCGCGAACTGGTACAACCAGACCGATATCGTGCAGTTCTTCGCCGACAAGAACGTCAACGTCGTCACGCCCGCGGCGGGCGCCTTCTCCTACTACACCGACTGGCAGCGCGACGATCCCAAGCTCGGCCGCAACAAATGGCAGACCTTCCTCACCGAGGAACTCCCGCCGATCATCGACACCACCTTGCGTACCACCGGCGTGAATGCCATTGCCGGCCTGTCGATGTCGGCCACCGCGGTGCTCAACCTGGCCATCGCCGCGCCCAACCGCTACCGTGCCGTCGGCGCCTACAGCGGCTGCGCCTCGGTCGATGACCCGATGGGCCGCGTCGCCATCGACCTGGTCCTCGCCCGCGGCGGCGCCGATCCGGCCAATATGTGGGGCCCACCCGGCGACCCCGCCTGGCGTGCGAACGACGCCTACCTCAACGCGGAACGCCTGCGCGGCAAGGCGATCTACCTGTCCAGTGCGAACGGACTCCCCGGCGTCGCCGAAACCCTGCCGCCCGGAGCGACGCCAGGAAAGGTCATCGGCATGACCGACCAGATCCTCCTCGGCGGCGCCATCGAAGCCGCCGCCAACCACTGCACCCAGCGCCTCGCCGCACGGCTGGCGGAACTGAACATCCCCGCCCACACCGAGTTTCGCCCCGCAGGTACCCACACCTGGCGGTACTGGGAACAAGACCTCCACAACTCCTGGCCGCTGATCGCCGCCGCTATCGACGCGAGCTGACTGCGATCCGCGCAGCCGAACCCGATGTGCCGCTGAGCTCAGACGACGAACGGCGGGTGGTTTCCGGAGAAACCACCCGCCGTCGCTGTGTGATCAGTGCGAGCTAGCGCTCGATGATCGCCACCACGCCCTGCCCGCCCGCGGCGCAGATGGAGACCAGCGCGCGGCCGGATCCCTTCTCCGCCAGCGTCTTCGCGGTCGAGGCGACGATCCGCCCGCCGGTCGCGGCGAACGGGTGGCCCGCGGCGAGCGAGGAGCCGTTGACGTTGAGCTTGCTGCGGTCGATCGAGCCGAGCGCGCCGTCGAGGCCGAGGCGCTCCTTGCAGTAGGCGTCGGACTCCCACGCGGCCAGAGTGGCCAGCACCACGGAGGCGAAGGCCTCGTGGATCTCGTAGTAGTCGAAGTCCTGCAGGGTCAGGCCGTTGCGGGCCAGCAGGCGCGCGACCGCGTAGGTGGGCGCCATCAGCAGGCCGTCGGGGCCGTGGATGTAGTCCACCGCGGCGACCTCGGAATCCACCAGGTGGGCCAGCACCGGGAGGTTGCGCTCGGCCGCCCACTCGTCGGTGGACAGCAGCACCGCGGACGCGCCGTCGGTGAGCGGGGTCGAGTTGCCCGCGGTCATGGTGGCGCCGCCCGCCTTGACGCCGAACACCGGCTTCAGGGTCGACAGCTTCTCCACGGTCGAGCCGGGACGCAGGTTGTCGTCGCGGGTCAGGCCGAGGAACGGCGTGATCAGATCGTCGAAGAAGCCACGGTCGTAGGCGGCGGCCATGTTCTTGTGCGAGAGGTAGGCCAGCTCGTCCTGCGCCTCGCGGGCGACCCCGAACTCCTTGGCGGTGATGGCGGCGTGTTCGCCCATCGACAGCCCGGTGCGCGGCTCGGCATTGCGCGGGATCTCGATGCCAAGCATCGAGGGACGCAGCTGGCCGACCAGCTTGAGCTTGTCCTTGTTGGTCCTGGCGCGGTTGGCGGTGAGCATCCACTCGCGCATGTCCTCGCTCACGCCGATCGGCGCGTCGGAGGTGGTGTCGGCGCCGCCGCCGATGCCGGACTCGATGCGCCCGAGCGCGATCGCGTCACCGACGGTGACGATCGACTGCAGGCCGGTGCCGCAGGCGAGCTGCAGGTCGTGGGCCGGGGTGTAGGGCGAGAGCTTCGAGCCGAGCACGCTCTCACGGATCAGGCTGTGCTCGCCGACCTTCTTGAGCACAGCGCCACCGACGACCATGCCGAGGCGCTCGCCCTGCAGGCCGAACCGGCTGATCAGCCCGTCGAGCGCGGCGGTGAACATGTCCTGGTTGGACGCCTTCGCGTAGGCCTTGTCGGAGCGCGCGAACGGAATGCGATTGCCGCCAACGATGGCGACCGGGTGCTGGGTCTTCGCGGCCTTGGCAGGCTTAGCTGCGGCCTTGGCCGTCGCCGAGCGGGCTTTGCTAGTCACTCGAGTTCTCCATGGTCTCGTCGGTTCCGGGTAACGCCGGCCGGTGGAATGGGCCCCCGTGCGGTCGCGGCGTCGTATCGGTTTACATTAAACTTACTCCGGAGTAAGTTCGTTGTCGACACCGTACCCGCAAGTGTGCGCTCACACGGGGGACACTGGGCGGAGCACGGTCACACACTCGTCGAGCACAGAGAAGGTAGGAACAGTGGCAGCCAAGAGCAAGGGTGCACCGAACCTCTACGGATCTTTCATCCACTCCGCCCCCGGCGCGTTCCTCGCGAGCAAGCTGGGCCTCCCGCAGCCGGCGCAACTGCGCCGCTACAAGGCCGGCGAGCCCGCGCTGCCCGGCCCGGTGCTGCTCGGTGGCAAGGGCCGCCTGGCCGAGCCGGTCCGCGCGTTGCTGTCGGATTACACCGTCGCGGACTCGCTCGACTCGGGCACCAAGTACGGCGCGCTGGTCTTCGACGCCACCGGCATCGACTCGATCGACAAGCTCGCGCAGCTGTTCGAATTCTTCCAGCCCGCCATGCGCAACCTCGCGCCGTCGGGCCGTGTCGTCGTGCTCGGCACCACCCCCGAACTGGTCGGGTCGGTCGACGCGCAGATCGCCCAGCGCGCGCTCGAGGGCTTCACCCGCTCGGTCGCCAAGGAGCTGCTGCGCGGCGCCACCGGCCAGCTCGTCTACGTGCACCCCGAATCCGATGCTGCCGCAACGGGTCTCGAGTCGACCCTGCGCTTCCTGCTGTCGGGCAAGTCGGCCTTCGTCGACGGCCAGGTCATCCGGGTCGGTTCCGCCGATTCGGTCGCCCCGGCCTCGTGGGACAAGCCGCTCGCGGGCAAGGTCGCCGTCGTGACCGGTGCCGCGCGCGGTATCGGCGCCACCATCGCCGAGGTGTTCGCCCGTGACGGCGCCACCGTGATCGTCGCCGACATCCCCGCCGCGGGCGAGGCGCTGTCCGACACCGCGAACAAGATCGGCGCCACCGCGCTGGCCCTCGACGTCACCGCGCCCGACGCCGCCGAGCGTCTGGCCGACTTCGCCACCGAGCGTTTCGGTGGCATCGACATCGTCGTCCACAACGCGGGCATCACCCGCGACAAGCTGCTCGCCAACATGGACGAGGGCCGCTGGAACTCGGTGATCAACGTCAATCTCGCTGCCCCGCACCGCATCACCTCCGGCCTCGTCGCCAAGGGTGTGCTCAAGGAAGGCGGCCGCGTGATCGATGTGTCCTCCATCGCGGGCATCGCGGGCAACCGCGGCCAGACCAACTACGGCGCCTCCAAGGCCGGTGTCATCGGCATGGTCGACGCCGAGGCACCGCTGCTGGCCGAGAAGGGCATCACCATCAACGCGGTGGCACCCGGCTTCATCGAGACCGCCATGACCGCCGCCATCCCCGTCGGCACCCGTGAGGCCGGTCGCCTGATGAGTTCGCTGCTGCAGGGTGGCCAGACCGTCGACGTCGCCGAGACCATCGCCTACTTCGCGAGCCCCGCGTCGAACGCGGTGAGCGGCAACGTGGTTCGCGTGTGCGGTCAGAGCCTGATCGGCGCCTGATGACTCAGACGATCACCCTCACCGAGGTTCCCCGCAACGGCGGCCTGTACGCCAAGGCGGCGCTGGGCGCCATCCCGTTGCCCGCCGCGCTGTCGGGTCGCAAGCCGACCCTGCCCGATCGCCGGGTAGTCGTCGAAGGTGTGCGGGTCGACCCCGACCACCTGGCCGACTACTGCCACGCCACCGGCCTGCGTTTCAGCGATACTCTGCCGCTGACGTACCCCTTCATCCTCGCGTTCCCGCTGATGATGGAACTCGTTGTCGCACGGGATTTCCCGTTCAGCGCGGTCGGTGCGGTGCATTTCGAGAACGTCATCGAACGCACCCGCGAGATCTCGGTCGCCGAGCCCCTCGACTTCTCGGCCCACATCGAGAATCTCCGTGAACACCCGAAAGGCCTTCTGGTGGACGCGATCACGGAGATCCGCGTCGGCCGCGAACTCGTCTGGCGTCAGGTGACCACGTTCCTGCACCAGCAGCGCACGTCGCTGTCGGGCGGCCCGAAATCGGCACCCCCCGCCGACGAGGTCCCCCCGCCCCCGCTGCGCGTGCAGCGTGTCGATCAGAAAATGATCAACCGCTACGCCGCCGCGTCGGGCGACCGCAACCCGATCCACGTCTCCGGAATCGGCGCCAAGGCAATGGGTTTCCCCCAGACCATCGCCCACGGCATGTGGTCGGCAGCCGCGATCCTCAGCACCATCGAGGGCCGTGTCCCCGAAAAGACCACCTACGCGGTCAAATTCGGTAAGCCGATCTTCCTGCCGTCCTCGGTGAACATCTACGCCGAGCAGGCCGGATCCGGCTGGGACCTCTCCATCCTGCACCCGAAAAAGGGCTACCCACACCTCACCGCGACTTTGCGCTGAGTCCCCACCGACAGGGCCGCACACTCCAGGGGGTGTGCGGCCCTTTTGTTTTGCCGCGATCGAATTCGAGGGCAATCTGTTACAGGTTCTGTGAGTGAGATCTATCATGGTCTAAGCCGAACGGTAACTGGGTACTCAGTTCAGTTCGGCGCAAGCAGGCCGCACGACCTCGGCCGTTTGTCGCGGCGCAGGTCCGCGCGGCGCGTGCGATTGATCGATTGTCCAGCGGTAATGATCTTGGTCGAGCCGGCACCTTCCGCTCCGTGCGACAATCGGCGAATCATCGAGATGACACTCCAGAAACGAATTCCGCCGCATTTCACCGCCTCAGCAATCATGCAGCAACAGCGATGCGGGCGCCCCGAATATTTCGGGCTAGGGAGGTGTCTGTAACGCGTGTTAGAAACTTTCAGTCGGCAACAAGGCCGATAATCATGGTTAATACCGAGGGGTTTCACTTCATGAAGAAGATTCGCACGCTCAGCTTCGGCATCGTCATCGCCGCCGGGATGGCAATGTTCGGCACGGGCATCGCGTCCGCCACTGAAGAGACCACCCCGCCGCCCGCGACCACCGACCCCGCGACCGGCGACGACGCCACCACCGGCTCGGCCGGTAGCCTGGCCGCCATCCTGAAGGCCCTGACCAGCGGTTCGGCAGCGGCCGAAGACCCGGCAGACCCCGCAACCGGCGACGATATCGCTGACGAGACCGACCCCGCGACCGGCGATGACGCCACCACCGGTTCGGCCGACAGCCTGGCCACGATTCTGAAGGCCCTGACCAGCGGTTCGGCAGCGGCCGAAGAGGAGCCGGTGGAGACCCCGGCCCCGGCTGCCTGACCTACCACCTGACGACGAGTGCCCTGCTGACGAGCGGGGCACTCGTCGTTTCGGTCGCTGAGGGCATTGCCCACGATGGCCATCGACTCCCGTTGCTCAGTGTTGCCCAGCTGGCACTAAGATCGCCGGCTATGGGTTGGTAGGCCCTGTTCGAACTATTTGCGGTGTGGTGTGACGAAATCTGATCAGGTAATTGTCGATCCGGTGGTACGGGTCGAAGAAGAAGTACGCACCACGTTTCAGCCGGGGGGACTCGCAGTATTCATCGTGGCGTGGCTCGCCTATGCCACGGCTCTGTTGACCAGCAGCCGTGATCTGTTCACCCGAATGCTGTACGAGCACGAGGACGCAGCGGCCTTCTCGATCCAGGTGATCGCCGCGAAGGATTTCGACCTTCTCATCGGACACTACTCCCGGATCGGTTTTCATCACCCCGGACCAGCGTTGATCTATGTGCAGGCGTTCGGTGAGTGGCTTTTCCACGATGTGCTGCAGTGGGTGCCGACCCCGTGGAACGGTCAGGCGATCGCCATTCTGCTGCTCAACGCCGCGATGATGGCTCTGGCACTGAACGTCGTCTACAGCTGGTATCCGTCGTGGACGCTCATGGCCGGGCTGGGCGGTGCGAGCCTTTTGTTCGTGACGGTGTATCGCGACCTGATCAGCGGGATCTGGTTTCCCTATGTCTATTTCGCGATTTTCCTGGTCTTTTTGGTCGCGGTGTCCTCGGTAGTGGCCGGGCGGACCGGACACCTGTGGATCGCGGCGCTGGCCGGCGGATTGCTTTTTCACGGAAACGCGGCGTTCGTGTTCTTCGTGCCGGCTCTGGGCGGGGTGGCGCTGTACCTGGTCGTGTGGCGATGGAAACTGGAGATCGCCAAGAAGGACTGGTGGCTGTTCGGCGCGGTCGTTGCTGTGTTCGCCTTCCCGATCCTGCTCAATACGATCGTGAATTTCCCCGGTGAACTTCCGAAGTACGTCGGCTATGGCGGTGGGCACGGGATCCACATGCCGTGGACCGCAGTGTCGTACGCAATGCAGTTCTGGGGGCCGAGCCGCCTGCTCGGCTATGTCATCTGCGTCGCGCTTTTCATCCTCGTGGTGCGAGTGGCGCGCCGCCAAAAGTTCCTGAACAGCGGCCTGGCGTTTTGTGCGGCGTCGGTGGCGCTGATGGTGGTCTACGCGATGATCGGCATCGATCAAATCGATCAGGCCTACATCGGGTACTTCTCGTATGCGGTGCCGCTGTTCATGTGCATGCTTGCACTGATCGGTCTCACCCAGCGGACCGAGTGGCTGAAGTTCGCCGGTGTCGGGCTGCTCGTTGTCGGGATCGTGGTCGCCGCGATGACACACTCGCTGGCCAATCGGCGCAACGAGGTCCTCGGCATTCCCGCTTCGTTGCAGGCGATGGAGCGGGTAGCCGGCGATCGGCCGATTGTTCTGGAGCGCCGACCGCACAAGGCGTGGGCCGACGTGACCGCACTCGTGCTGGCCGGAGTACGTGATGGTAGTCGGGTGTGCGCCGACGATCGCAACAAGATGGAACTGCTGGTGACTACCGAATTTGTCTGCACCCCGGAGGAATTGGCCCGCGGGGTCCGTTTCGTGGTGTGGTGGAAGGAAGCCGGTGCCCCCGCTGGGCATGTGGTCGGCGAGATGGGCCCGGCGAACGGCAGCCAGCATGTCTGGGTGACCGCGGTTGACTGACACGACGAAAACTGATGAGAGAACACGGACGAGTGGTGGGCGGTTCGGGCCCATGCGAGTGTTTCTCGTGGCTTGGGTCGCGTACGCCTCCGCTCTGCTGACCAGCAGTCGTGACCTGTTCACCCGAGTGGTGTTCGAGGAAGGCGACGGTGCGACCGTGTCGATCCAGGTGCTCGCGGCGAAGGATTTCGAGCTCCTTGTCGGCAACTATTCCAGGGTCGGATTTCATCACCCTGGGCCCGCGCTCATCTATGTGGATGCGTTCGGCGAATGGCTCTTCTACGATGTGCTGAATCTGGTGCCGTCACCGTGGAACGGTCAGGCGATCGCCATCCTGCTCTTCAACGCCACGATGGTGGCCCTGGTACTCGGCATCGTCTACAGCTGGTACCCGTCCTGGTCGCTTATCGCCGGGCTCGGCGGTGCGAGCTTGTTGTTCGTGACGGCGTACCGCGAACTGCTCAGCCAGCCCGCGATGCCCTACGTGTATTTCGGTGTGTTCCTGGCCTTTCTGGTTGCGGTGTCCTCGGTACTGGCCGGGCGGACCGGACACCTCTGGATCGCGGCGCTCACCGGCGGACTGCTCATCCATGGCCACGCCGAGTTCTTGTTCTTCGTGACATTGCTGGGTGGCGCAGCGCTCTACCTCGTTGTCCGACGATGGAAACTGGATGTCGCCGAGAAGGATTGGTGGTGGTTCGGCGCGGTCGTTGCTGTGTTCGCCTTCCCGATCCTGCTCAATACGATCGTGAATTTCCCCGGTGAACTTCCGAAGTACGTCGGCTATGGCGGTGGCCACGGCATTCACATGCCGTGGACCGCGGTGTCGTACACGGTGCAGTTCTGGGGGCCGAACCGAGGACTCGGTTTGGTCATTCTCGTCGCGCTGTTCGTCCTCGTCACATTGGTGGCGCGCGGACAGAGGTTTTTGCAGCGCGGCGTGGCCTTGTGCGCGGCGTCGGTGGCGCTGATGGTGGTCTACGCGATGATCGGCATCGATCAGATCAACGAGGCCTATATCGGCTACTTCTCGTACGCCGTTCCGCTGTTCATGTTCTTCCTCCTGCTGATAGGTCTCACCCAGCGGCTCGACCAACTGAAATACGCGGGCGTCGGCCTGCTCGTCGCCGGGATCGTGGTGGTTGCGATGACCCACTCGCTGGCCAATCAGCGCCACGAATTGGTCGGTATCCCAGCAGCTTTGGATGCGATGGTCGATGTGGCCGGAGATCGGCCGATCGTCTTGGAACGCCGACCGCACGAAGCTTGGGCCGAAGTTGTTCCTCTCGTGCTGGGCGGGGCGCGCGCCGGCCTTCGGGTTTGCGCCGATGATGCCAAGCGGATGGAGCTACTGGTGACAGACAAGTTGGTCTGCACCGCAGAGGAATTGACTACCGGTGCACACTTCGCGCTGGTGAGAAAGGATGCCGGTGCGCCGGTCGGGCAGGTCATCGGCGAGGTCGGCCAATCGTCGGGCAGAACGCAGAGTTGGGTGACAGTGGCGGACTGATAGATCCTGCCGGCAAACGATTGATGACCTGTTCGACGATGTGATGGTGCGGTATGACTAAAGCTGTTGATGTGGTGCCTGTTTCGACTGATCCAGTCGAAGGCAAAGCCCGGACTCGTGGCGGCCGGTTCGAGTTTCTGGACGCACTCCGAGGTATCGCCGCTTCGGCCGTGGTGATCGAGCATTGCTCGTCTGAACTGTGGCCAGCCTACGCCCGGTTCTCGATCGGCTACTTCGACAGCGGGGTGTTCGGGGTCTTCGTCTTCTTCATCGCGAGCGGCTTCATCATCCCCGCGTCGATGGAGCGGGGACGGTCGTTGGGTGCGTTCTGGGTAGGCCGATTCTTCCGGCTGTACCCCCTGTTCTGGGTATGCCTGATCGCGGCGGTCTTCCTGCACATTGCGGGCATGTACGGCGGGCCTCCTGGCTTTCTGCAAGAGCCTGCCTTGGACCTCGCCACGAATGCCACGATGGCGCACTACTTTATCGGCGGATCCGACTCACAGATGCTTGTCGTCGCGTGGACACTCGCCTTCGAATTGGCCTTCTACGCGTTCGTGTCACTACTTTTCATCGGCGGGTGCAACCGCCGATCGGTGCCGGTGGCGCTCTTCGCGATCGGTTCGATTCCCTTGGCCGGCGTGCTGCTGCCGGTCGCGATGCTCAGCGGCGGCGAGGCGAACCTTCGTACTCGTCTGATAGTTGTGGGTGTAACAGTTGTTGTCGCGGCGTTCTTCGCATGGCGGGCCGCTACCAAACGCGCGGCTGCCGCAGCGGTACTGATTTCCGCGATCGTTGTTCCGCTGGTGTTGAACCAGCCTGTCCCCTCGGCGTACGCGGTGACGATTTTTGCGACGATGTTCGTCGGCACCGTGCTGTACCGGATGACAGCGGGCGAGACCTCGGCCTGGCTCGGTTGGGGGGTGTTCGGGCTCGCCGTCTGCTTGATCGCCGGCCTCGAACTGCTCGGATCTCCACTCCTGCGCAGAACCGGAGACGCATTGCCCGATGTGACGGTGAATATTCCCGTGATCGGGGCCTATCTGGTGTTCGCGGGGGCGCTGCTACTGCTCCGACGTTCTTTTCCGCGCCCACTGCTGTTCCTGGGCCGAATCAGCTTCTCGCTGTATCTGGTACACGGTTTCGTCATCAACGCAGTACCCAAATGGCCGACCTCGCTGATCGGCAGTCCCGCACCCTGGCTCACCTGGTGCACATGGATCATCATCTCGATCGCCCTGGCCACCTTGTCTTACAACAAGATCGAGAAACCCGCCCTCGCACTGGGCCATCGCGTGATGGCCAAGATGGACGCCCGCGCACGACCAGCGGCATCCCCGGTCGGCTGACCCACCAGCGGACGTCCGTGCAATGAGTCGCTCCTGTCCTCACGAGTCGAGCGTATGCTCCAATTCTCCTCGGCGAAGCCGGAGTTCACGTCGAGTTCTGTTCAACGGTGAACCGGTGAACCGGAGCTGATCGAGATCGACTGTCGATGCGGCGCGGAGTGCGAGTTGTTGCGCCGACTTCGCGGCTTTGGTGGGTAGCCCGATTTCTGCGGCGAATTCGGCCCAGTGCTTTGCGCGTAGATTCTTCGTTCGCCCGACGATCGGCAGCGCCATCGAGTCGTCGTCGTAGACCAGGGTGCATGGAATGTCGTAAATCGGCGCGATAGCCCAACGTCCCAGGCTGTCCTGAAGTACCCCGATGTTCTTGCCATGTAGGTCGCCGTTGCCGGTCAACCATGCGAATAGGAACTGCAAGTACAGATTTCGGGCGGCGAGCAGCGGTGCGCGGACCGTGCCGGCGAGTGCTTCGACGACTTGGACCGAATCGACGTTGTACTTCGCTGAGGGTGGCAACCCGAGAACCTGGGTGGCATCTTCGAACGCGAGACGACGCCACGTGTCTCCATCGAGGACGCGGTCGAAGCGGCGGACGAGTAGCCCCGGCTGTCCGGACCTGTCGTGCACGAGATCCGAATCGGTGACTGCCAACTTCAGCGTCCGGGCTGCGGCCAGATGCGCGGCCTCGTTCTCTATCAGGTGTGGGTATCCCGACTGCGACAGCTTCAGGATGAATCGTCCGAATCCCGCGACGATCGGCGTACTGATCATCGACGCACTCGCCTTGTTCTGGACACCTGGGATCGAATGTGGATCAACCACTTCGACACATCGGTCGAAGGCCGCCTGGCCAATCGCCGTGCACTCCATCAGGCTTGGAACATCGACGGGGGCGCAGCCGGTTGGGAAGACCTGGATGTCGCCCGGCATGTCGGCGCCAACTGCGAGAAGGATGCTGAGTTCGTCTTCGGCGCTTGTCTCGACTGCCCGTCGAAGTAGCGCCAACCGGTGACCTTCTGGCAGCAAACCTGCGAAGAAGGTTGGCACTGAGCCCCTGGGTACATGCACCGGTGCGTTGCCGACTGGCAGCGTGGAGGCGATCGGATCTTTGGGACATTGGAGATACTCAGGGGTATACCGGAATTCGGTGCCACCATCGTCTGTTCTCGCAATCACAGCAGCTAGATGCCCTGCCTTGTAAATGTCGCCGCTACGGATCCTTTTCAGTTCTCGGAGGTTGGCGTTGGGGTGAGCTGCGGCGTTGCACGCAGTCGAGATTCCGCTCGCTGATCGAGGGTTCGTGGTCAGAGAGCGTCGAGCTGAGGTCAGTTCAGCGGCCGTGTGATTGCGGGGGACGAGCGCGCCATTCGGCTCGTAGATGAAGAGCGCAATCCGGTGTTCGTCGGCGTAGGCGATAGCGTGCATCGAATACTCAGACGCGGCAAAGAAGAGGAGGCGTTTGTAGAAGGCGCTACCACGTGCACCGAAGAGCTTCTGAACCTCGTTTCGAGAGACTGCCGCTCCGCGCCACTTAACCTGTGCCAGTGCGGTTGTCGCGCGGATATCAACGCCGCCATCCGCGCCGGCGGCGGTTACCTCAGCATCGACGAATCCCAATTCCTGCATGCGAGCGGCCGCGTTGCGCTCCGCCTCCTGGTATGTGCGAATGTATTGCACAACAAGCCCCCGAGTTTCGGCTGTCTGACCTGCCTTGACCCGCACAGCATAGCTGTTGGCTATTGATAGCCGCTGTACTGCCGCCGGGGTTCGACTCGCGTGCTTACAAGGGGGCACAATGTGGTCGAGTGGCTGAAGCTACTGGGAGACATGCCTAGCTGCTCTAAGCCCGTTGACGTACGCGGCGACAATCCGCAGATCCCCTTCGGACAACCCGGAGAGGTCGACGATCCCCTCGGCCGGCTGGGGTCGAGTCGGCTCCGGCTCGACCGGATCCAGACCCGTCTGCGCCAGCAGTGGCTCGGCGTCGAGCCCGACCGCCTCGGCCATCGCCTGCAAGGTCTCGGCCGTGGTGCTGGCCTGGACCTTCTGGCCGCGTTTGTACTGGGTTCCGTTCTCGACCTGCGTCCACAGGCTCGTGCTGATTCGTGCTGCTTTCGCGGCACGGTCCATCGACATCTCGCGCTCCTTGCGAGCAAGCCGCAGGGTGGCGCTGACCTCGGGAGGGACCACCGCGCTCCGTTGTCTCACCATGCATCGAGGGTAGCAGATTGTTTGCACTGATGCATTAAGTGCATGCAGCGGCCAGCTGCGAACTTGCGAAGTGAACGCCGCCTCGGCTTGTTGATGCTAACAGGATCGAGTGAGTTTGTTTGTGCGAACTGGTAATTGGGTATGCGGATCTGATCGCTCGGCTTGACAGGCGCGCTTCGACAACGTTGCATACAACGAGTGTTCGATTGTGGGTCCCAGTAGGAGTCACTCCGCGACACCGTCCCGAGCACGCACCGATTCGGCCGCGTAGCAGGGGACGACCGGGGCTCCGGCCCGTTATCGACTGAAGGAGTACGTACATGGGCACAGACGATGCCGTCACGGCGTCGAACCGCATGCGGGAGGATTCATGCGGCGTGACCCCATTGGACAGGTGGGTCGATGATGCTCACCTGTACCTGGATCGCGAGGAAGCGCGGGACCTTGCCCGGATGCTGGGCGACGTCCCCGATCTGGCCGAGGACCTACTCGACGCGCGAACGCGTCAGACACGATTCGGCACGGTGGACTACCGCACCCGCAACGGTGCGCGGGAGCAGCGACTGCCGTTCAACCCGGCCGCTGCTCGTGCTGCTGACCATCTCCAGTCGGTCTTGGGGGCGTGGGTTCGGTTGGTGTGCGAACAGCGCGATGTCACCTACGGTGGCGCGACGAGCATCAGTGGAATGGCGGAGTGGTTGCAACGCAACATCATTGCGCTGGCGATGACCGAAGGCGTGGAGACCGCGGCGGCCGAGATCGGCGCGGCGATCGAGGCGGCGGAGACGGTGGTGTGCCCGCCGGCCGAGGTCGCCGCCGCCGACGCGGACCTTGTCCTGCAAGCCAGGGCGGTCCGCCTCAATGCCGCCGGCATCGGCAAGCTCGCGGAACAGCTGGGTGACACCTTCGGCAATCTGACAGCCCGTCGGGTGCGCACACTGCGCAAGGCGGGGCTGATCACGCCGGTGCCGGGCCCTTGGTCGGCCGGCTGGCCCGAATTATTCCTTGTCGGTGAGGTTTTGGACGCGCACCGGGCTCTCCCAGCGCGACAGCACAGGAAAGATGCATAGCGAACAGAGTGACCCAGCGGGGCGTCGGCAGATTGTTGCCGGCGCCCCGCTGGCGTTGGCGCAGGGATTCTGCTCGCCGGACTGTTCGCGCCAAAAGCGCTTGGGCCCATAGCGGATTCGAGGGAGCGCAGTATGTGCCCAGTTCGAAATACCTACCTGGACCAGCGATTTCGTTCCGTCTTGGATTGGGGGTTGACATCATGTGGCCGATGCCGCAAACTAGTGCCAGCGGGATTTCGCATGCCCAAAAGCGTCTAAGGGCAATGCGATTGGATACAAGCTGTCCCGCCCTCCCGCGGATCCCGATCGGGGCTCAGCTCACGTCAACGCTAGAATGGGCACGTGCTCTCGACCGAGAGTCTCCACATTTCGGCTGCTGGGTGAGGTTCTTCCTGTGTCAGGTGCATTCGATGCATTCATTCCCGACGACTCGGGTAAGCCGACCGAATCCCGGTCAGATCGCGCGGGCGGTGGGTCCCTCCACGGTGTGAATGACTCGCTGCCAGGTAGAAGGGCTCATGCCGGCCATGTCGACATCTCCGACATCTGCGTAGCGGATCTCGAGGTCGTCGCCGGTGTGGTGAATCGCTGGCGTACTCTCCGGCCGCCGATCATTGTGACGCAAAACACTTCTCGGTGACGTGACGCACAGCATCTGACACCGTCGGGGTGGTGATGATGCGACGGGTCGTGGTCAGTTCCGAGTTGTGAGAGTTGTGTATTGCTATGGGTGACGAAGGTGAGTCGGATGCCGCGATGTCAGATCGACCAGATATCGCGGTGCAGCGCAATGGGTTCAATGCCCAAGAATTGGCGTTCAGCCTTGGAATCCGGGTCGATTCGGCCGTAGTTTTCGACTTCGTGTCGTATTGGTCGGTAGCCGACCGTGCGATCCTTATCCAAGCGGACCTGTCAGGTCATGTGCGAAACGAAGTCATCGCACACGCCGTCGCGCACATCGAGATGGCCGAATCGCGCGAACTGGCAGCAGCGCTCGACGGCGAGCGGTGGCGCGGCCGGATCGAGAAGCAGGTTCATCATGTTGTCGCACAACGGCTCATTCCCATCGCCGACCTGCGTGACGCATTGGAGGTCGGCGACAACCTCACCGATGTCGCGGCGCTCCTCGGTGTCACCGAATTCCTGCTCGGCTGGCGGCTGGAACACCTGGCGAACGAAGAATTCGCGGTGATCCCGGTCCACCTGCTGAATCGCCTCGGTTGGCTGCCCGGTATGCCCTCCGAATACCCCTACCTCTGTCTGTGGCCGACGTCCAGCTCGGGGGATATCCTGCGCCAGCTCGCCCCCGGCCGACACCACCGATAGCCAAGTCCATCTGAGCCCTCGTTCCGTGAAAACGGTACGGGGGCTTTGTCATTGGCGCTTGTAGCTGACGTCGAACTCATGCGGTAGGCCCCCGGACAAACTCAACATCACCAGCGGGTTCAGAGCCCGCCGCATGCCCGCCCCTGATGCGCCGTCTCCCGCAGCACGCTGCGGTCGAAAGACGTTGTCGCAGCGCAGGGGCGAATCGGTCCCGCTCCAGATGAGCACTCGTCCGGAGCGGGACCTCCAACCCGATGCCCCCCCGAGAGGTAGCAACATGTCACTGTGGTCTCCGAAAGGAACGTCGCGCACCATCGATGTACTTGTGGTCGGCGGCACCTGGAACCCCGGCGGCGACGGCGTCACCGGCGCCTTCGTCGACGCGCTGAACAAGTCGATGTTCACCCCTCGAATGGTTCCGTACCCGGCCGACTACGGCTCGCACGTGAGCTACGCAGAGAGCGTCGCCGAAGGCAAAAGGGCGATGCTGGCGGCTATCGACCGCTCACCGAATCGTGTTGTACTGGCTGGGTATTCGCAAGGTGCCGCGGTAGCCGGTGACCTCGCGGCCGAGATCGGTCGCGGCGAGCATCCGGGTCGTGAGGTGATCGCCTGCGCGCTGATCGCCGATCCGCGTCGACCGGCAGGTGAGTATCTCGGCGACACCGATCCCGGCGGCTACGGCGTGGTCGGCGAGCGGCCGATCGACGGCATTCCCGCCTACTGGGCCGCAGTGCCCGGCGACCCCATCACCGCCCTGCCCGCGGGCAATCCGTTGCGAACTATCGCGGATCTGAGCGCTTTCTTCAGCTTCGCCAGTGCGAACTCGGCGATCCGATGGGCACAGCGAATGCTCGACACCGCGACTCGAAACCAATTGCAGCGCTGGTGGTCTCCATCGAACTGGCGCCACTGGGCCGGCGCTGTCGCGTATGCCCGCGGCTACCTCTTCGACGGCAGGCACACCAGTGATTACGTCCGCTATGGGCACTCCCGCGCACTAGCCCAGGCGCTGAATCGCGATGTCGCCGAAGGGCGCATCTGAGACCCGCGAAAGTATGTGGGAAGGAACACATTATGAGAATCAGCAATGCTCCAGAACCCGCGCTGGTTCGGTCGGTCCTCGTCGCTGCCACGGGTGTCCTCGCCTATGTTCTCGGTCGCCAAATCGATTCGGCGTGGGTCGAAACACTGCTCACCCTTTACGGTTTGGCCACACCGGTGATCGCCGGCGCACTCATCAGGCCAGCTGTTACCCCCGTGAGCGGATCGGCAGGTGATCGGGATGGCAACGTGGTTAAGCCCTGAACTGGTGCAGGCTACCGGCATGGCCCTCGCCACCGTGATCGGCGCGGTGACAGCGTGGCAGGCCCGCGAAGTCGCCAAGTTGCGTGAGCGAGTGGTCGCGCTCGAGGAGCAGGCCGCCGACGATCACCTCCGATTCCGCGATGCGATCCGTCTGATCCGCGCACTGCAGCGACACATCGACGAACTGCTCGGCTTCCTGCGCCTGCACGTCCCAGGCATGGAGCCCCCGGTGGCGGATTACAAGATCCCCGCCACCCTCCAAGAAGAAATCTGACGGCGTCCCCGCCGTTCCCGAACTGCATGCGGTCGGCCCCCGGAGAACACTCGACACGGTGCGGGTTTCGAGCCCGCCGCATGCCGCGCTCCTGACGCGCCCGTCTCCCGCAGGTGGTCTGCGGTCGTAGACGCCGCCGCTGCGTCAGGAGTGAAGGTCCCGCCCTCGGCGCTTCCCCTCGTCTGCGAGGGCGGGACCGCAAACCTTCACTCACACAAGGAGACACCCATGGCTTGGACAGGAGACCCGGTATGGCTGGCCGACGTGCTGCGCGACGCCGGGCTGGACGTCATCGAACACGAAGGCTGGCGCGATCGAGGCCACGGCGACTTCCGTGACATCCGCGGCGTGCTCTGCCACCACACCGCGGGCGGCGGCCGCAACGACTGGCGCATCGTCCAAGACGGCCGTGCCGACCTCCCCGGCCCCCTCGCCCAGCTCGTCCTGGAACGCGACGGTACCTTCCGCGTGATCGCCGCCGGTGTCTGCTGGCACGCGGGCCGCGGCTCCTGGCCCGGCTGGCCCACCGACAACGCCAACTACCACGTGATCGGCATCGAAGCCGTGTCGCGCGGCGACGGAACTGACTGGACCCCAGCACAACTCGACGCTTACAAGCGAGGCTGCGCGGCGATTCTCGCCAGAATCGGCGCCGACGCCGAGGACTGCGTGGCCCATCGCGAGTACTCCCACGAAGGAAAAATCGACCCCGCCGGTATCGACATGGACGAGTTCCGTCGCGACGTACAGGCATTCATCGACGGAAAGGACGCTCCGATGAGCGCAGCCGAAGTCACCCAGATCCAGGATTTCATCACCGCGTTCTGCGGCCCGATCGGGACTGATGTCAAGGACATCCGCGAGCAGCTGTGCGGTAGCCAGCAGCGTGATGCCGGCATGTTCGCGGGCTGGGAACAGCTCGACGGCATGACCGTGGTCGACGCCCTGGCCGACGTGCTGGACCGCCTGAAGGCCCTCGAATCCCCACTCGAATGAATGGTCGACAATGTCTTTCGAAGATGTACGAGATGATGCGCAGTTCGTGCGCTTCGCCGACGGAGAATCGGAGGGCCGGCGCCCCGGCTATGACGATGGCGCACTATCGGTTTCCCGCCCAGGTCGCCTAGCGCCGTTCCTTCAATGGTCGACAATGGCCAGCAGCGCTGGGCAGGCGCTGGGTAAGGCAGTGTTCAAGACGAAGGCTTATGCGTCGGGTGGTGAGGTAGAAGAAGAACATGGACCGACCGATGCCGGCGGATTCCTCGCTACCGCTCCGGTTGGTTCACTATTTCCATTCCTGCAATGGAACAACTGGTACAACATTTACAAAGGTACGCGCAACGAGATCGAGGCAGCCGGTGGTGAAGCTGCGATCTCCGAGCTATCGGGAGCCGTAACCGGACCCGTGAGCGCTGCAGTCACCGGTGCTGCCACCGCGTTGAACAGCACAGTAAGCACGGTTGTGCAGACCCTGTCGTCGGCATCGAACGACCTGCGCCAGACCGCTCCGAGGGCGATTCAGCCTCGAATACGTTCTCTCGAACAGCGTGTGGGCCCGGAGATCGACCGGAGCACGACCATCAACGTCATCAATCCCCAATTCACCGCGCCGAAGCTCACCAATGATCCGTTGCGCGACCGACTTTCCACGTATCTGAGCCACGTGCGCTGACACGTCTGTGCTCGAAGAGTGAAGGGGGGTGATGAAAGTGCTCAACACCGTTGTCTATGTCCTCGAACTGCTCAGCGTGGTCCTGCCACTGCTGCTGCCGCTGCTCGGACTGTAGTTCTACCCGTGAACCAAACATTTGGAGAATATCGTGCCAAGTTCCGATGATCCCAGTGGTCTCGCCGAACAGATCATTACCGAACTTCAGGCCTTGGTCAGTCGGCTGGCGACCTTGAGGTCCGATATCAACGTGCTGGCCAATCTGGCTCAGGGGGTTGCGATGACGGTTGCCGACGCCATCCCGGTACCGGAAGCCCCCGCGGGATCCCTCGAGGCTGAGGTGGCAGTCGGCCCGGCGCCGGAAGCGACGTAATGACTTACCCCACGCCGGGGGAGTTCCCCGATTTCGAGCAGTTCATGGTCGACCTGTTCACCCCGATCGCCACCTCCGTCACCACGTTGCCCGCGACGTCGGCGGACCTGCAGTCCGAACTGCCCTTGATCTGGGTGCGGACCACCGGCGGAACGCTCGATATCAACGCCATCACCTACAAGGCCAAGGTCAGTGTGGTGGCCTTCGGTACCAGCCGTGCTCAGGCGCAACAGCTTTCGGTGCAGATCCGCACCGCACTGTTGAACGCGCCGGCGAGCCACGTCAATGGAGTCCTCGTCGACTACACCGAGGAGATCGTGGCCGAGGAGCCGAAGTTCCATCCGCCGATCCTGCGACGTAGCCGCGGTCTGTCGGAGGTGCCTGACCTCGACCCGCTCAATCAGATGGTCGAGATTGCCTTCACTGTCGAAGCCCGCCGCCAGTAGGCCGAACATCTGCCTTGCCCTGGGCTTTTCGTCGGTGCCAGTCGGTACCGGCTTCTAAACCGCGACCCGCACTCGCGGGCGCTCGAATGGAGACACATGCCTGCCACCAACCTCACCGCGCTGAAGAACGCGCAGCGATCGCTGCTGCTCAAGCCGCTCGACGCGGCCATTTTCATCGCACCCCACTACACCGCGGCGCCGGCGGCGCTGACCGATGCGTCGGGTGCTCTGCAGACCCTTCCGGCTGCCTACCAGCCAGTCGGTCTGATCGACAAGAAGACCGGCGTGGCCTTCGCTCGCGGTATCACCGCGGCTCCGATCGAGTCCTACGGTGAGCTGCAGCCGGTCCGCAACGACGTGACCAGCGACATCACCACCATCGAGTTCCAGCCGCAGCAGACCACCGCGCTGACCCTGAACCTCGCCACCGGTACGGCCCTGACGGCGATCAAGGCCAACGCCGCCTCCGGCGAAGTGTTCTTCGCCCAGCCTGCATCGGAAGAGATCACCTACTACTCGGCGATCATCATCGGTAAGGACGGCAACGACGCCAGCCCGATCTACGTCTACAAGGTGCTGCCGAAGGTCGCGGTCAGCAAGTACGGCGGCGAGCAGTGGAACCCGACCGAGGTTCTCGCCCAGAAGCTGACCATGGTCGCGTTCAAGGACGATACCGCCGGCTACGCCATCGCTCACGGCTTCGGCGGCTCGGGCTGGAAGAAGATCCTGGCCCAGACCGGTATCCCCAACGCGGTGTAATCCGCCCCGGCCGTGAAGGCATCTTGAACTCCCGAGTCCTGACTCGGGCGTGGGGCGTGTCATGTGTCTCCGGTCATGGCACGCCCCACACATTCCCTATCCATTCTTGCCGGAGAAGAAAGCGGGTCCACCGTGTCCGCCATCCCCACCGAGTACCCCGTCACCATGACCGACGGCGTCGACGAGTACATCGTTTCCACCGCATCCGAATACGTCAACGCGGTCTTCAAGCTCGGCCACGCCGAAAAGGCCGTCGACAAGGCGACGCAGCGGCGTACCTCGAAGTCCTAGTCGCACAACACCACCCGGAGAAGCAACATCATGGCACCCACACCCGAAGCGGCCGACCAGGACAAGGTCGGCGGCCGTTTCCACGAGCTGCAGCAAGAGCTCGCCCCGCGCCGACGCGCGCCTTACCGCCTGACCGACAGCATCGCGATCGCACCGGTCACCCGGAGCCAGGTCCTGGCCCTGCGCCGGACTGCCAGCGATGACGAACAGATGGCGATCGTGCTGGGCGACCAGTACGAAGCCGTCGAGAACCTGTTCGCTGATCGGCCGCTCGACGAGTGGTTCGCCTTCCAGAAAGACCTCTACGCGCACCTCTTCGGCCAGGGCTCCTCGGAGCTGCCGGGGGGATCGCAGGGCTCGTAGAGTTCTGGGAACGTTTCGGTGCCGCGCTCGACTACGACTTGCTCGAGCGCGGCATCGACATCCGGGACTGCTTCGGGCCCAACACAATCCGCACGCGCGACTGGCGGACCATCTGGGCCTTCAAAGACAGGCTGCCGCACGGCTCGCAATACCGATCTGCGCTGGCGATGGACCAAGAACTCGCCGAACAGATGCTCGCCGCCGAACAAGCCGAGGACAAGCTCGATTTGTACGAGGACAAGTCCGAGCCCACGGGGCCCTCGCCAGAGGGCTACACGATCGACAGCTACCTATTGCTCTCGGTCATCGACGCACTCCAAGGCGTGCAGGCCGCAGTCATCGCCGCAGCCGGCGGAGACCCGCCCCGGGTTTCGCCGATGCCCCGCCCGGTCACCGCGGTGGACATCGTCCGCGACGCCCAACGAGACGAGTCGATGCAAAACCTGATCGACGAGTTCACCGCATCCACCTGGGAGGACGAATGATCTACTCCGCAACTCTGCCGGCGCAAGCCGCCGGAGGAGCCGATACCACCACCTTGGCCGGGGTGTATTCCTCAGCCTTCTACAGCGGCGACACCGTCACCGACGTCCAGCTCGTCGCACCGCCGGGCTACGCAACGATCGTTGGAGCCGCGACCGACAATGCGACCATCTCTGTCCGGCAGCTCCGCAATGGTGTTGTGCTGCAGATCTTTGCGAGTCTCACGCTGATCGCGGGAACGAACTTGGCGGCAGAGATCCCGGTTACCGTTCCGCTCACCTCGCAACCCGTGCTGCGCGCCGGTGACGTCCTCGATGTGCGGATGCATCAAAACGGAACCGGCTCAGCGATTCCCGCTGGCCTACACGCATCAGTCTTTGTGAGCTGATCAAAGTTTCGCGTCTGAGTGTTCGGGGACCGGGATCGATTTACCCGCTGCCGCAGGTGACATGCACCCGCAGCACGAAAATGGAGCCGTCGTTGGCGTCTGCGACCTGAGCCTTGGTCAACTTCGACTCGTCATAGGCGTTGTCTATGCCTCGGTAAACCGATAGACGGCAATCATCCGCTGTATTGCCGTACCCCTCCCACGTGGATCGGTACAACGTCCCGGCAGTTTGCGCAGATTTCTCCGACTCGTCAACAAGAGGAATCGGAGCGGGGCCGAGCGAGAGCCCGGGGGCAGCAACGAGGCTGCGCACGTCGTCGACAGGCGGTCCGATGAACATAGCTTCGGCCCATGGACCGGCGCCGCTCTTGTCGCTTACCTGCGTCACTCTGGTGTAGCCAGCGACGCTGACCTCGTTCAGGTGGCGTTCCGCCGGATTACGGAGCGCCGCCCAGGTAGCAAAGCTGCCGACGCTGACCGCTGAGATCGCTGCAATGGCCGCAAGCCATGGCCACCGGCGTCGAGAACTGCCCACTTGACCAGAATTCATTTTTCCTCACAGGGTCACATCGCACGGAGACGAATCTCGGTGCTTGCACTATAGCCGCTGCGACCTGCGTGTCGATCTCGTCCGCTACGTCATCGCTCGGCCCCGCCGTGCAGAAATTGGATTTGTGACGGCGATAGCCGGGATGTCTGCATTCCAGAAGGAAATTCATAAATGACCGACTATACGAATACATGGAATAGTCCTCCGCCGAAGTTCAATTGGAATCCGGATGTCCATGGCACGCCTGAGGATGTTGATCCTAAAGTAGCGCAGTGGGCGCTGGATTCTGTCAGGGCTGGTGGTGCCGCAGGCGTCGATCCTCGCCTTGTAATGGCAATTGTGCTCAATGAGGGTGCTGACGCGAACCTAACTTGGGATGGTCATCAGGGGGAGCTGAAAGATTGGGTCCGTAGGAATACGTCTCCATTTCGTGAGCTCGTCGATGGCGGGCAGTCCAACTCGCTAGGGTTGACAAACATGAAAGAGGATACGTTCAATCGTGTGAAGGCTGAGTATCCCGCTGTATTTGCTAACAGGGAATGGTCGGATCTTGCAAACGATCAGACGCTTGCGGTGTATGCCGCGGCATACAACCTCGCGCTGATCAAGAAGCGCTGGTCTGAAAAAATCCCTCCGAGCATGAAGTCGGAATACAGCCTGAATGCAGTTCTGGCCGCTGGCTACAATGCAGAAGGATTTTTCGGCGACTATGTAGCGAACGCGGAACTGGGCGGCAAGGCGACCCGGTACGCGGGTATGTCGCAAGGGAGTTTCGGTAGGGCCGAGCGGATCATGGCCAAGATGTTCACCTGGCACGACGTTGTCGATCCTGGTATGACTCCGTGGGTTCCAAATCCTGACCTGGCACCTCCAGAGAATGGCCCATTGGTTGACCTGAATACGGGTGAATTGATTCCTCCGATTTCAGGAAACGGTGATGGTCGAGGTAACGGTACTATTGCCAGAACCCTTCCGGTGAGCGGGTTCTTCGAATATATCGGTCAGTCAGCCGGCTCGATTACCGAGTACATACAACCACGTGTTGCTGATTTTGCCAGCGCTGTCCGGCATGTAGCCGGATTCTCGGGAGGCGGAAACGTGCAAGGGCCAGGTTCCTCGATCGGTGACAAGATCCCGGCCTATCTTTCGGACGGCGAGTTCGTCATGAATGCGCGGTCGACGACGGTTAACCGTCCGTTCCTACAGGCATTGAATGCGGACCCCTTCTTCTTGCAGAAAATGATGGAGCAGCGGTCCGCGCAGCCCAGCAGCGGCCGCGGTTACGCACCGAGTGCTCCATCAGGTCAGCCTGCGACGGTTAATATTTCGATGTCGAGCCAGGATGACGTCGTCGCGAGACTCAAAGTTCTCGCACAGCAATGGGAACTAATGAACGCCAACTGATCTGGCAGCCGTCGTCCTTTCCCGCTTGTCGCGGTGACCTCGGCGGATGAATCGCGGAAGTGACCTCAGGTCGACCGTCCGTTAAATTATTTCGATGTCGGCTCGATCGGGCGCATCGGAAATTCAAAGTGCCCGGAGCAATAGGGATAAACCCTAATGCTCGGCGAGGCCCGTGCAAAGAATGAGGTGAATCTGTGGCGTCTAATGCTGCGATGATCACGGTGACCGGAGTCGATGGTTCGCAATGGACGATCGCTGGTCAGGGTAGTGGTCGTGAGGGTGTGGAGTTGGCTACGTCGCCGACCGGTTTGTACGACGCGCCGGTGACGACGATCTGGAATCAGTCGGCGTTTCAGGCCGGCTCGTCGTTCGGTGGTTACCGGACGAACAAGCGCGATGTTGTGTTCGCGGTCAACGTGTTTCAAGCCGCGGGTGGTTCGTGGGAGGCGGTGGATTCGGCGTGGCGTAAGGCGTGGGCCTACGACCGTGACTCCACGTTGACGATCACGACTGATTTCGGGACGCGGTCGTTGAAGCTCCGGATGTCGGAGCAGCCGGACTTCAAGCCGGACAAGGATCCGCATCTGAAGTCGATGGGCAAGGTCGTCATGACGTGTACCGCGGGAAATCCGTGGTGGGTCGAGTCGGATGTGACCGGCACCTGGACCTCGACGACCGACACCACCGGTGAGGGCAGGAGCCAGTCCGGCACTATCACGATCGCTAACCCGACTGATCAGCCGATGTGGTTGAAGTGGGTGTGCGCGGCGCCGGGCAAGTGGACGCTGCCCGACTTCTCCTGGGGCGCCGACGAACGCGACCTTGCCCGCGTGATCACCTTGCCGCACGCCGCGACGGGTAAGGATCTGACGGTCGATACCGACCCGATGGAAGAGATGATCGTCGCCAAGGACGGCTCCCAGATCTGGGCATTGATGAACGGTGTCAGCTTCCTGTACCCCGTCCCGCCCTACACTCCCGCCACCACGGTGCCGGTTTCGGTCAGCGGCGCCCCGACCGGCACCGCGGTCATGGTCGTGCAGCCGCGTAACTGGTCGCGTCCGTGGGGGCTGCAGTGACGGGCCTGCTGGATCTGCCCGCGATCTACGCGGATGCGCAGGCTACCAAGACCACTCGCAAACAGCGGCGGTTCGCGCGACCGCTGATCAGATTGTGGGATGGCGACTGGAACCTGCGCGGGACATGTGGGGCGGAGATCAGCGCTGATTTCCGGTGGATTCTCAACCAGGCCGGCACGGGCGTGTTGGTGCTGCCCTACGACTACTACCTGGCGAAATGGGCGGTCGATATCAACGGCCGCGTGAAGAAGAATGTGCACATCACCGTCGATAAAGACGGTGCGCGGTGGGACGGACGGCTCGAGAAGGCCGTCATCAAGACCGACGCCCAGGGTGTGACGACCGTGGAGTTGCTGTTCATGCACTCCTACCAGGATCTCAAGCACATCTACTGCTGGTCGAACCCGTTTCTTCCCGAGCATGTGCAGTTTCCGCGACAGTTCCTGCTCGCCGGGCCCAGCGTGTGGACCCTCAAGACGGCGTTGCATCTGAACCTGCTTCGCTTGGAAGGCGGCCTGTGGACGCTGCCCGACGATCCGCTGGATCCCAGCGAATGGGGCACCCTCGATCAGTCGAGGTGGGGCGTGGTGGTGAAACCCACCGCGTTCCATGAGGATACGTCGCTGTGGACGATCTTCGGTTCCCGCTTCCAGAACTTCCATGAAGCGTCCGCGGGCACCCTCGAAACCGCCCAGCTGGCGGTCGTGACCCGGCGCTGGCTCACCGGTGATCCGCCACCGTGGCCCGGCGCTGTGGTCCGTCACGGGTGTTTGGTCGTCGACATCGTCGACAAGTCCGGGTTCTGGACCGGTACCAGTACCGGTGGCGATATGTGGGACGGTCTGGAGCGCACCAAGCAGGTGTTCGACAATTCCTGGCTCGATTACAGCCCTGATGTGCTGCCGGATCAAAATGTGCCCGAGCTGTACAAGAATCCGGGCTGGATGGGCACGCTCCCGTCGAACCCATGGGTGGTCTACCGGCAGAACGAGAACTCCGGCATCCAGACCTCGCAGTTCGTGGTCAACCCAGCCTCGGCGGTGCAGGTGCTCACCGGTGGTCACTCGATGCCCGGTGTGAACGAGGCGATCTCCTCGGCGATCCAGGTCGTGGGCTTCCTCATCGCCGGCGCGCTGAGCGAAATTCCCCTCGGTGGTTCGATCGCCGGTGGCGCGGTGAATGCCGCTACCGCGGTGGCGAACACGATCGCGACGTCGTTGTTGTCGGACACGCTGCTGGCATGGCAGCGACACCGCTCACCCAAACGAGCGCTGAACGCGGGTTGGTCGCACTACCACGAGCATTTCGAGAACAGCTCGGACCGGGCCTACACCCTCGGCTCGCTGCTCACCCTCGGTGAGGGTATGTGGAAGACCCGCCAGCACTTCACCCACAAATTCATCGTCGCCAACGGCGAGCCGTACCTGATCGGCGATCAGGGCCTCGGCCACTTCTTCCTCGGTGACCGTGTGGGTTCCACCGTCAAGGGGATGCCGGAGGGCTCGATCTACGTCGACCAGGTCACCGAACTCGAACTGGCCTGGTCGCGGACCGCGAGCCCGGCCTGGCAGGTCACTGTGGGCTCGGATCGCGACAGCGACATGCCCTTCGCCAAATCCATGCGCGTGGTCGCCGACATCGTCGACGACATCCATGCGCTCGCCGTTCAGATGTAGATCCGGAGAGAACATGTCCATCCCTTCGCTCGAGCAGTGCAATCCCGATGACCCCCATGAAGCGTTCGTGTGGGCGCTCGTGGGTCTTCCCGGGCCGCAGAACTCGCCGCTGCTGGTCCATCCCGATGTGCTTCGGCAGTGGTCGAAACACCTGTGGGATCTCGGCTTTCGGCACTATGCCGCTGAGCAGACCAAGGAATACCACCCGCCCGCTCGCGGCGTCACCCATTGGCTCAACGGCGCGGGCCAGTGGGCGGAGAAGGGCGCCCCGCGCCCGCCGGAAAGCTCCGCGCCCGACGTCACCGACCTGACACCGGAAGAGCGTGCTCACTTGGTGGAACAGCTCCGCGATTCCGGCGAACTCAAGCACCTGGTAGATCCTCGCGATCTCGACCTCAATCACGCGAAAATCGGTGCTGTGCAACCGACGTCGGCTGAGGCGGATCGATGACCAGTCCGGATAGGTCAGTACCTTCTGGCTCCTATACCGGGGGGTCGATTCGCAACATCCAAAAGGTGACATGGGAGTCGGCGCGCGCGACGATACTGTCCAGCGTCATGGGGTCCTTTGCCGGGGTCGAAGCGATCGGCGCGAACATGAACGCGGCGAACAACGAAGCGATCAACGCCGCGGGTGAGGCCCGAGCTGGGGCTTCATCGGCGAAGTCCTCGGCGGATTCGGCGCAGACTACTTCGACGGCGAACGCTTCGGCGATCTCGGACCTGCAGACCAAACAAACCCAGGAACAAGTCGGCGGTGCCTCGGCAACAGACAACTTCCAGTCATGGGATGACACCAAATGGACAGTCGCCAAATGGTTGGCTGGTGCGGGTACCGTCGCGGATATGGTCGTCGTTGACGATCAGGCCGGTATTTCCAAGAGCGGGAACACCAGTACCGGTGCAGATCTCGCGTTGCGCAAGACCCCCCTCATGACCGACGACCAGTCGGTGTCGATGGTGCTCGGGCGACCGAACCAAGCCGGTGTATTCACCGGAAGCGGGCTTCTGCTCCGGTCGGCTGTGGACATGTCGACGTTCGTCATCGTGCAGGTCGGAACCGCGAGGATCCTGCTCCAACGCGCCACATTCAGCAACGGCGAAATGGTCATCACGACGTGGGCAGAGAAGACTGGGCTGGCTCTGAGCGTCGGCGACACGGTAACTGTCACCGCTACCGGACCTTCCTATGAGGTACTGGTCAACGGCATCAGCAAACTGACGTACCGTGACGCCACGGTAAGTTCGCCAGTAGGCGCCAACAACCGGTGGGTCGGCTTCTTCAGCGCTTGCAATGTCACTGATGCCTGGGACGGTTCCAAGGAATTGTCGTTCGGTTTCGATATCGATTCTTTCGCCGCTGCCGACACCACACCCCCGGCGGTTGTCGGGACGGGTTGGTCGCTCTGTCGCCAGAACACCGCGGGCGCGCCGATGAGCGCGGGGTCCAACAAATTCGGTGCTGCTTTCGATACTGCGCGCCAAGCGAGCAACGTCAACATCATCGACCTTCCGTCCGGCACGATCCAGATCGTCAAGCCCGGCTGGTATGTGATGACCGTCAGCTCGTTCTGGGCCAGCCCTTGCGGTTCGGCGTACAACTACAACGTCTCTCTGTGGACTGCGTCGAGTCCGGAGGGGCAGTGGAAACTTGCCCGCAACGGTGGGGCGACCGGAGGCGACGCAGTCCTGCACTCGTCGGCAACATTCGTCGTGTTCGCCGCAGCTGGAAGCGTGTGGGGACCAGGCTATTACACCCCGTTCGCCAACAATATGAAGGGTGATCCGTTGGGCCACGACACCTATTTCGACGGCACGCTGTGCTCCTATTCGTGAGTGTGTGACCACCGGAAGACAAGTCTCCGGGTCACCATCGTGACTCGCCGAGTCGTGGCCGTGTAGGTCGCACTCATTCAGAAATTGGACCACGCCACCGGACTGTTCCGGGCGGCGCTCGCTGTGCTGCGCGGCGTGATCGAAGCGGTCCAGAGCGGCCGTGTCCCTCGAACCGTCCCTCGCCACGAATTCATGGACGAGGCCGAACACAGCAGAGGAAACCTATGACAACAGCACTCGATCCCGGATATCTCGGATACCAGCCGAAAGTCGAACCGCTCAAGCTCACCACCGGTGCCAGCTTCGTGCAAACCATCGAGCCCTCCGGCGGCGCCGTATTTCCCAACGGGACAACGGTCTCCATTGTGATCACTGCTCCTGGTGGGGCGACGATCGGTACCTGGGCGGCCACCGTCACCAATACCGCGGCCAAATGGGCCGTTCCGGCCGTCACGTGTGACGCCATTCCCACCAACTCGCGTTACACGATGTTGGTCACCTATCTGACCTCCCCGGTCACCACCTACGCGTGGTACGTCGGCTCCGTTATCCGCCACTGATTTCTCAGCCGCCGGACAGCGACATTCTCTCCACAACAACAACTCTCGAGGAGTACTTCCATGGCTATTGCAGTTACCTCCACCAAGAACGCGCTGTGCGCCGCCTACGCCAACATCGCCTCCACCGTCTACGTTTCCGTCCACATCGCTGACCCGGGCACCAACGGTTCGAACGAGGCTTCCGGCGGTTCGCCGGCCTACGCACGCGTCGCGACCACGTGGAGCGCGCCGGCCAACGGCCAGATCTCCGGCAGCCAGGTGACCGTGAACCTGCCCGCAGGCACCTACACCCACGCCGGCCTGTGGAGCGCGCCGACCGGCGGCACCTTCATCGACAAGGTCGCCATCGCCTCCACCACCCTCGGTGCGCAGGGCACGCTGCTCATCACCCCCACCTTCGCCATGAGCTGAATCGGCACCTCGGTGTCGAAAAATATTCACTCACAACCAAATCGGAGGCCGCTATGACGGCACCCACGCAGGTGCTCACAGCAAGTCTGCCGACGCCGCCGACTGCGGTCATGGCCATCCCCGGCGCGCCGACGATGGTCGCCGACGCACCGCGATCACCCAGCACCATGATCGACGGAACCCGAATTCCGGAGGTTCCGCCGTTCGTCTATGCCACCTTCACGGGCAACGAGGTGAAATCTGCGATCCTTCGGCCCTTGG
The DNA here is from genome assembly GCF_054031145.1 of Nocardia sp. FBN12. Classification (NCBI taxonomy): domain Bacteria; kingdom Bacillati; phylum Actinomycetota; class Actinomycetes; order Mycobacteriales; family Nocardiaceae; genus Nocardia; species Nocardia sp. FBN12. The sequence continues at coordinate 5,730,592 of NZ_CM132926.1, read as the reverse complement.
CTACCGCCAGGGCGGTAGCGGGAGCAGAGGGAGAATTGCGCGCGGTCGCATGGCCGTTGTCGCAATGGATCTCGCCCGTGCTCGGTGACACCGGGACCGCAACCGCACGAGTGTCTGTGGGCGCCGGCGGCCGGGTCGTAGTTTCAGCGGCATTCGCCGCAGGCAGTCGCACGGCGAGCCGTGGTGCGGTGTTCACCTCCAAGGCAGTCCTGTCAGCCGAAGTCGTTCCGAATCTCTCTGCGTCCGCGGGGTTCGGCACGACCGGCGTATGCGCGACCACACGTATCGGTCCGATCCCGATGGCCGCCAGTGGTACGGGCACGTTCTCGATGGCAGTTGCACCGCCGTTCAAGCCCTCGGGCATGAGCAAGGGCGGTGACCAGGCACTCGGCGGAAGTTGGTCCGATATCACGGGTTGGTACGCCGATACTGCCGCCTTCCCGGGTTCGACGGTCAGTGGCAATGCGCTGATCGCTCAGGGGACCGCGCTCAACATCTTTGTGTCGGCGAGCATTCCGTATGCGATCTACAGCGGTTTCGGTGGTCCTCGCCAGGCTGTGCGACTGCTGGTCAACGGTGTCGTGATCGCCACTGGTGCTGAGAAGACCGGGTGGACGGGAACGATGACCGCGAGCGCCACTGTGCGGGTCGACTCGGGTGATCGGGTGACCCTTCAGGGTTGGTCCACTCATGGTGCGACGGTTCGTGATGGGACCGCGACTCAGATCCGGATCGTCCGCGCACCGTAATCACGGTGCACCGCTGAAACCAGGGTAGGCACAACGCTCCTCGTAGACGTCACGGCTGTCATGTGACCTGCACTGTGCGGGTGCTACCGCGGTGTCGAGTGCCGCGTTCGACTTTCGGGTTGAACGCGGCACTTGTCGTTTTTTCGGTCCCTCAGGGGCGATACCGGTGAGGGTTCACGCTGCAGGGATGGTCCTCGCACGAGGCGACGGTGCGGGACGGGGGCCGCGACCCGGGTCGGATCATCCGCGCACCCGTATAGCCGGTAGTTGCGGTGCGGTCGCTCGTCGGCTACGAGTGCCGCGTTCGCCCCTTTTCGAAGGTGAACCGGCATTTGTAGTTTTTCTGGCCCGGAAGATTCCGTGGTCCGAGGGTTTCCTCTGTTTCGTCGATCTTTTCGAGGCGTTCTTCCTTTTTCTGGAGTGGTTATGAGTTTGTGGGACAAAGTCAAGGGCGTCTTCGATGACGACGAGGACGAGAAGAAGACTTCTGAACCGCCCAAGTCGTCGGCACCGGTGGTTTCCGCGCAATCGTCGGCGAACGCTGCTGAGCGTGCGACCGGGGCGGCGGAAAACGGGCCTACCGGCAATCCTGTCTTGAATGCGTTGGCCGGTGACGCCCCGGTTCCCGAGCAGTCGGCCGAGGTTGGTGGCTTGCTGGATGTGGTTTCGCTGGTCAATCAATCCGAGAAGCTCGAGTCCGGCGAAACAGTGACTTTGCCGAGTGGAATGCAGGTCGACCAGGAGCGAACCGATGTCGGCAATGGGCTGTATTCGGATACACCGTCGGTACGTCTTCCCGGCGAGGAGTGGGTAAAAGACCCATCGGGCACTTCAGCCAAGCCGCAACATTTCGTGCTACCGGCATTGATGGCTGGTGCCATCGGCACGGACGAAAACTACTCCTTGGAACAGCGTGACCGCGATATCGCACTCGTCGTCGCTGCCCGAACGGCACCGGTGGTCGGGGATTACTATGGTGCGCTGAACCGGTTGAACTCGCATTACGTTCCCGGTTCGATCGTAGGACCCAGTGGAGATATGTTCACCCCGAGCAGGGACTACTCCGCGGTGGACATCCTGGGCGATCTGGCCATGTCGGCGACAGTCGGTGAGCTGGACGAATTGAGCTCGCAGAAGCGGGCAGCAGCGCTCGACCGGTTGGCGAATTCATCGAATCGGTACTCGGCTCAGCAACAAGACGAGGATCAAAAGGCAGCACATCTGCAATACGGGTCAGCCTACGGTGGTGCATCCGATGAGGTCCGCGAAGCCCGGATTCGGGAACTCATGGGCGTCGGCTACACCCGTGAACGGGCATTGCAGCAGCTCAACGCGAACGCCCTCGCGGCACGCGATCGGCTCAACGCCCACGGTATCGGTGTCGATCCCGCGCGTGCGACAGAACTCGAGTCCAACAAATACGGCAGCCTGTATCCCACCGATCCGCGGACCACCTACATTCCGAACTCGGTATTGAATCCCCATAAATTCGATTTCAACGACGCGCGCAATGTTGTCGGTGGCCTCGTCGATGCGATGGTCCTGGACCATGCTGAAAATCTCGTCACGGGCCTACAGGAAGACAATTACGGAAAGGCCTTGTGGGGTGCGACGAATATGTTCACCCTGGGATTGCCAGCGGCGGCAGTGGATTCATCCGTGCAGGTGTACGACGGCGTTACCGAAGGCGACTGGGGCAAGATCAGGAACGGTGCTCTCGGGCTGGGGCTCGTTATCATTCCGTTTCCGGTACTACGGTTCGCCGGTAAGGCGTGGGCGGCTGCTGGGGCAGAAATCGAAGCCGCGATTCTGCTTGAACGGCTAGCTGCTGCCGAAGGCGTGACGGGCTTGGGTACGGCCGAAGCTGCTATCGAGGCAGGTCGACGCGCTGGCCTGGGAACGGTACCGAGATCTGGTGGAACTGCCGGTGAGGCAGTGGCGCCGCACACTCCGTTGACTACCACGCCGCGCCACTCTCCCGAGTATCCCGCCGGGACGCAATCGGGTGCACCGCGGCCTGGTGCAACGAATCCTTGGGATTCGCGCGTCGATCCGGCCGGTATCGACGGGCCGACTATCGACGGCCTCAGCATCTTCCCCACGAGACCGAGACCGGGTGCGAATATTCCCCAGCGGGGGCCCGGTCAGCATGGCGGAGGTACAGCGGCGGGTGGTACCCCAAAGGCGCCGGCACGCGGTTCCGACGGAGATCTCGTACTGCAGGTCGATGAGTTGTATCAGCAGGCAGGGATGCGTGAATCGGAGATCATCGCCAGGTTGGGCGGGCAGGGTCTTACCGATGACCAAATCCGTGCGGTGATCGCCGCATCGGATCACTGGAAGGGCTTGTTGAAGCCGGGTCAGTGGATAGATGACAACGGCAAGATCCATAACCCGGGAGGCCGTTTCGCAGGCGAGGCGGACCTGCCCGGGGGCAAGAATCCCATGACTCTGGCGCCTGATCCGCGACCGTCAGCGGCGGAGATGAAGGCGTTGGAACGTGCCACCGAGCTCGACGACACCCAGCGTTTCGGTATGACACCGACACCGGCGGGTCGGCCGAGCCCCTGGAACACCGCAGGCCTGGGTGATACGGGCAACGTCGGGGCGATCGGCGGACGAATTGGTGAACGACTCACCCGAACGAAACTCGAGGCGGACGGTTACGTCATAATCGCTGAAGGAGCAGATGCCAGAATCCCGATCCCGAACAGACCGGGTAGATATTTCGAACCCGACTTCATCGTCGTCAAAGATGGCAAAGTCAGTTTCGTCGAATCCAAATGGGGTGACGGTGCCTACACGCGCGGGCAGCTCGAGGGATACGAAGCATACCGGCAGGGAGGGCAGCAACTCCTCATCGACGACATCCAGAACGCCGAGCTTCGGGGCCTCATTAGGCAAAGAGAACTTGACCCATCGCAGATTCAGGTCGATGGCGTGACAACGATTCGGTGGAACAATGGGTGGCAGGCTACCGATGATCTGGTGTGGCAGGCTGCGAATGAACCATGGCCGACCGACCTATTGAGAGCGGATGGCAACTGGAACCAATCGCTGCCTGCCTATGCTGAATTGAATGCCGAAGCTGCACGCCGGGCAGCGCTGGCCAATAATCCTGCCGCGTACCTGTACTTTCAAGCACGAAGCGATGCGCTGCTCGCAGTACAGGCGTTGACACCCAGCCCCACCGCCGCACAAAACGCGTTGGCTTCCGCTGTGGACGACTTCGCTCAGCGCGCCGCCACCTTATTGGGCGGGCCTCCGATGGTTCCGGGTGACGCTATGCGGTCGTTGGGATTCATCTCGGATGCAGAGGTGGCACCCGTCGTCCCGAATGTAACAGCCCCTGTGAATACGGCAATCGCCGACCTCACGCAGGCGGGGCAGCGCAATCGAATGGGTAGGCGAGTCGATCAATCGTTGACCGTACAGATTGCCATGACTCAGCCAAATGGTGGGGCGGTATCGCGCGGGGAGGAGCTCAGTGAGCTGACCATGCTGGGGCGGTGACGGCAGAAGGCCACCAGGCCCGTGTCATGATTGTGTCAGATGCGGTATCGAGAGGAGATCATTGTGGGTGGCGCTGGGTCGGATCGGTTGATGAAGTCGATTATCGCCAAGCTGGGTGAAGCACTAGCTGCCGACGGTTTCGTGCAGTGCGAGGCGTTGGACAGAAACGGAGAGGCACAGCCTGGGAAGCGATATCCTCGGTGGCGGCACGCGTGGTTCGCTGCTGATATCGAAGGCTTGCCGGGTGTGCGCCAAGCCATCATGGCTTCGCTGAAGCTCGATCGGGACAGCTGTGTCAGTGTCTTCGGGTGGGCGTATGTGATGTCGGGCGTGGTCGGGCAGGTCCGTGCCGAATTGCCTATTGATGCGTTGGAAAGCGCCGCCGACGGTTCGGTACCCGCCCCGGTAGACTCTGTTACGTTTGGAATTTTTCGTTATCCGCAGAATGTTTCGAGGGCGAAGAGTTGGGTGGCGACCGAGGCTGATATCGACAACAGTGTCGTTGAGTTCATGGATTATGTTCGCGGTGATGTCCGGGACTGGTTCGGGCAGATGTCGACGATCACGGACCTGCTGGCTCGGGCTCGAGAGCCGAGGTTGTCCGCGTTGGACCGGTCCAACCCTAATCCGGAGCGGTTGCGTGCTGTGGTCATTTTGGCGTTGCTGGCGGGTCGTGTTCAGGATGTGGTGTCGTTGATGGATTGGTATCGTGACCGTGACCAGTTTCATGATTGGGATTCGGCGGAGCGGGTCGCGGCGTTCGATGCCGCGATAGGTGTTCGTTTCCCGGAATATGCTGCCGCTCGGTTGGCCTGAGCCTCTCGATCAGCTGAGTATTCGAGAGGAGAACATGATGGGTTCGGCTGGGTCGGATCGGTTGATGAAATCGACTATCGCCAAGTTGGGTGAGGCCCTGGCTGTGGAGGGTTTCACGCAGTGCGAGGCGTTGGACAGACACGGAGAAGCTCAGCCGGGGAAGCGATATCCGCGGTGGCGGCATGCGTGGTTTGCTGCTGATATCGACGGTTTGCTGGGTGTGCGCCAAGCCGTCATGGCTTCCCTGACGCTCGATCGGGACGGGTGCATCGGCCTCTTCGGATGGGCGTATTTGATGTCGGACGTGGTCAGGCAGATCCGCGCCGAGCTGCCTATTGATGCGTTGGAAAGCGCCGCCGGAAGTCTTGAGCCATCCCGCATTGATTTTGTGTCGTTCGGAGATTTTCGCTATCCGCAGAATGTTTCGAGGGCGAAGATCTGGGTCGCGGTGGAAGCTGATATCGACACCAGTGTTGCTGAATTCATGGATTATGTCCGTGGTGAAGTTCGGGACTGGTTCGGGCAGGTGTCGACGATCAATGACCTGCTGACCCGTGCTCGGGAGCCTGCATTGGGTGCTATCGATCAGTTGAACCCTGCACCTGAGCGCCTTCGCGATGTGGTGATTTTGGCGTTGTTGGCGGGTCGTGTTCAGGATGTGGTGTCGTTGATGGATTGGTATCGTGGCCGTGACCAGTTTCATGATTGGGATTCGGCGGAGCGGGTCGCGGCGTTCGATGCCGCCATAGGTGTTCGTTTCCCAGAATATGCCGCTACTCGGTCGGCCTGAGCATTTCGATCAACCTGTTGAAGAACGGGCGCTGAACAATTGGAGTTGGAATGACGGTATGTGAGGTCGGGCGGATCGATCAGGTCGCTGTCGGGGCGAATGGTCGACTGATATTGGCGATGACCGAGGATCGTGATTATGGTCCGGGTGCGGATGCGGAGCTGATCGAGGATTTCCGGCGGAAGCTGAACGCGTATCTCGGGGCTGTGCGGTCGGGTGAGGTGCGCCGGATGGCGAAGAAGGCGGGGGTGGCGGGGGACAACGGGGTCGATATTGTGCTGTTCAGTGTGAGTGAACCGCCGCAGCTGGTTCGGGAAATGCTGGACACGGTCACTTCGAAACTCGGCAAAGAGGGTGTTTCTGCTCGATACGAGCTGCTTTGACCAACTGCTGAGGTGAGTGTGCCATCTGGCACTGCCGTGCTTATATTTGATAGTCGTTGCGCCGTATCGCACCCTCAATGTGGAGTCTGAAGAAATGCTTGCTGGTGTTGAAAAGGTCGTAGAAAAGGTCCGGGTAGCTGCCGGTTTTGACTGGACGTGGTTCGGTACGGATCTCGATCGGTTCTGCAGAGTGCAAAATTGGCGGGTCGCCGAGCATACTGCTCTCGGTGCCGTAATTACTACCGATCTTGACCTGGCTCGTCCAGAAGCACGTTGGAGGGAGCGAGATGGTCGGGCCGAGCAGGTTATTGTATTTCTCTCTGACCTATCAAGTAGTGACGAATCGGATTTCGTGCGCCAGGTGTACGACCATTTTTCCGCACTGACTACTGGAATTGTGTCGACGTTAGGTCTGCCAACCCGAACCCGAGCGGGATCTGACGGTTTCGTCAGATGGGACCTAGCCTCAGCCATCGTTGAACTCCGTCTAGACGAAGACAGCATCTTCCTGCATTTTGTAGATCCGATGTACCGAGCTGAGCTCGATCACTCGGTGAATGAGGAGTGCTGATGGTGCGTGATAATGCAGACTGGCCTAGCTTCCAGGCTGCGCTAGCTTTGACGTTGGCGCGTATGCCCGCCGATGGATGCCTGGTTATTAAAGCCAGTGGGAACCGATTTGCTCAGTTCACTGTTATGGGCGAAGTGATTCATGCCGAAATTGTGGACGGTGCCGTGGTGGAGGATAGTTATGAGATTTCGTGGGAGGACGCTGCACGATTGGTAGCTGATGGTTGGGCTGCGCCATCCGAGGACTCATGGCCGAACTGGTACCGAGAGATCAGCTGGCCGGCACTGTATCGGGACTTCGAGGAGATGGCTGATCGCGCGGTTTCGGCTTTACGCGACGTCTTAGAAGTCGCTGAGGCCAGCGAATTATCGGTTGAGTCCTGGGTGAATTTTGGGGGTGGGGACTTCGATACCAGCGCGCTGGAGTGAATCCATGGATCAGCGTCGAGGGTGTCCCCGTGCGTCGTCAGAGTCGTGAGATGAGGGTATGACCTGCAGATTCGGGCGCGTGTCGTTGGCGCTGGCACAGCGACTACCCCGAGATAATCGCGGTTCTCACACGTGATCGTCGAAGCGTTGAGCTCAATCACCGTGCGCTACACCACTATGCGGGACTAAACTTGATACCAACTCGAACCTGAACTCCGAGCAGGTGTTCGACGGGGTCTACGTCGATGGTGCCAACTGGGGTGATGCCGGAGTCCGTTCCGGATTCGCCCCCTACCCGGCACAGCAGGCGCAATTCCTCAACTATGCCTTTCGCGACTGCGAGTTCGAGTGGAGTACCGGCACGATGCTCGACTTCCGGATGGGCGGCAGCATCTACCTCCATGGTGGCTCGTGGATCCTGTGCGACACCACCGAGACCACGATATCGGCCATGATCAAGCTGGGTCGCAACAGTATCGCCGAGGGCTCCTGGCGCTTTCTCGCCCAAAGGGTGCGCTTCGAGCTTCGTTCCAAGTACCACCGGATAATCGATTTGCGAGTGGGTCGCCGGTAATGTGGTGTTCGAAAGCTGCGGCGACACAGCGCTGGTCTTTCAGGCGGTCGGCAACAAGATCATTCCGAATTCCTTTCCCGCGTTCGTCAACGCCTCACCGCTGACGCATTCCTACGACTGGACCATGTGGGGAACAGGTCCGATCGTCCGATACCTCGACTGTCAGCTGATGGGATATCACCAGGTGACACCAACACCGCGGTGGATCCCGTCGGCAAGATCATCTACGACGGCTGCTCGCTGGCGACCGAGCCACAGGCAACCTTCCTTCGTTCGACCCAGGCCACCGCGCCGAGCCTTTCCAGAACATCGGTCTTGTCTCGGCCATATGAGACTGCCCGCTGACCTGACCAGCAGTGAATTGTGCGCCTGCTCGGTGTTGTCGAGACGATTCGCCGTAGTTTTCGGCAGACGCGCACCTCGCGCGCTGACGGGTCTTTGGAAGTAAATATCATATGTAATATGGAAGGAAATGAAATGACTATTACCCGTGAGATCAGCCTCGCCGCCGGCGAGGAATTGTTGGTGAAGCACATGCCGACACCGTTCAGGTATGCGCGGCTGGTTGAAGTTGCCGAGACCGGCATCCGTTACCTGCTCGATCTCAGCGTTCCCGTCGTCTATAGCGGCGTAGAGTGCGTGCAGGTCGAGATTCAGTTCAATCAGGTTCTTCAGTATGCGAACTATTACACCGTGACCGTGATATCCGCTGACGGGGCGCGACGGGGGACGCGTCAAGTGGGCCGGTCCTTTTGGGGCTCTAGGACGGTCAGGGGCCTGCTGGTGTGGGAACTCGAGCAGGTCGGCGACAGCTACGAGATTGTCGACTGGGGCGGCTTCGCAGTGCCCAACGATGCGCCAGCTGCTTAATCGAAGGCTATTGCTCGCCCCCTGCTATCCGGCGGGCGAGGTGAGCTGGCGAATCGCCTGATGATCGATCGGCGGACCCCCGGTGCTCGGCCCGCACTCCTGAAGGGGTGCGGGCCGTTTCGTCGTTTCCGCGGATGTCGTCCAAGGCGGACCGCGAGGTTGATACCGTCCGATATGTTCGAGGCATGGAAACCGTGCGTGAGCTGCGTCTGGCTGCTGGTCTTACCCAGGCTGAGCTGGCTCAGCGCTCCGGGGTGGCGCAGCCCAATATTGCCGCCTACGAGAGTGGTAGCCGTCGGCCGTCGGCGGCGATGATGGCGCGGCTGCGCGAGGTTGCCAAGCCCCGCCCGTCCGGTGTCGTTGCCGCGCATCGAGATCAGATCATCGCGCTTGCGCTGCGGCACAAGGCAAATCGAGTGCGGGTTTTCGGGTCGGTGTCGCGGGGCGACGACGTCTCGGGTAGCGACATCGACCTGCTTGTCCGGTTCGATGCCGATGCCGACCTGCTCGATATGGCCGAGTTGATGCTCGACTTGGAGGAGCTCACCGGTCTGCATGTCGACCTGGTGTCCGAAGGTGGGCTACTGCCAGGGCCGCACCCCATTCGGGATGAGGCAAAGCCGCTGTGAGCGGCCGTGATGCCGGTGAGCGGACCGTCAAGAGCCTGCAGGACTTCCTTGCCTTCAGTGAGATGGCGGCACGCATCGTCAGCGGCGGTAAAGCCGCCTACGACTCTGATGAGATCACCAGGCTGGCCGCCGAGGCGGTGCTGCACCGGCTCGGCGAATCGGTAGCCCGCCTGCCCGGGGAATTCGTCGCTTCGCACCCCGAGGCTTTCTTTCCTGCGGGATCGGGCGCAACCTGCTGATCAGTCGGTCGTCGTAAACCGTGCGGTTCAGCCAACGAGCAGCGAGAACACCCTCGGTCGGGAAGTAATGTCCAACCTGACCTATGCTTCTACTATCCGATGACAACCCAGAGGGGTCCATTCCATGCAGGTCGACGCTGAAGGCGCAGTCCGAGTTGCAAGGCTAGCCAAAGAATTCGAGTGGACTGGAGATATTGATGACTTACGCCGGTTCGGTGAAGTTGCAGGGTGGGAAGTTACTTGGTCTGGAGATAATGGTATTACTTTCCTGACAAATTTGGATGTCATGCGTCCCGAAGCACGCACCTTTATGCGAAAGCGAACGTTCTCCGATATCTCACTGTATGTTACCGATATTGTCGACCGGTCGGTACCGTGGGTGCAGTGCCGGCAACTGGTCGTTGACTCTTTTGTAGATCTCGGTGGCGCACTTGAAGCTGTTCTGGGTGTGCCCACGCGAAAGGACCCTGGAGTTCAAGCAGCAATCGGGTGGGACTATTTGGGAGTTTCGATCAATTTGCGGTCCTCGACGCGTTCGATCGCTCTTGAGCTGGCGAATCCAAAATGTTAAAAGTACAGTTCACGATTCGGGCAATGGAGAAATAGATGAACGCAACACCATTGGATGCAGATTGGCAGAATTTCTCGGCGGCGCTAGCATTGACGTTGTCGAGTATGCCGGCCAAGGCTTACGTGGTTATCAAATCTTCTGGTGGACGCTACGCTCGCTTCTTTGTCGCCACACCCGAACTGTGGTGCGAGATTGTTCATGATGACGAGCTCGGCGCTGATTTTCAGATGTCTGATCGGTCACGGAAGGAATTACGGGAACAAGGTTGGCGCCCACCCGTGCGCGGCCTCTCGGAAAATTGGCACTTGCTCCTCGATTGGCCGGTTCGCTACCGCGTATATGAAAATGTGGCCGAACAAGTAGTCTTGGCATTGCGGCAGGGTCTCGGAGTTGCGGGGCCCACCGAGTTCGAGATCAAGTCTTGGATCGAAGACTCGGACAAGGAATTTCCGGTGAGTGCCCTGATCGACGCGAGCATGGGCGGTGCGTCGCCCTCTGCATCCAACTAATCCTCTGACCGCCCCGGCCACCCCAGCCGCGCAGGCGGGCCGCTGGCAAGCGGGCGCAATGGATCGGGGACTCTCGCGACAGTCAATATTAATGCATCGGATGACGAAGACATTGTTCCGCGACTCAAGGTACTTGCACTGCAGTGGGAATTGGCAAATAGCTAGCCGCATCTCCATTCGCCGACAATATGGACAATTTCTTCGTCGCGCCGTGGTTCACGATCCACCGGGGGTTCGGCGAATCGGCTTACCCAGGTGTCGATATGTCCCGCGTTTCTAGAATGGTTGAACACAATTATGTTAAGGGGCCTGCCGGTTTGTCGGCCCCGACCTGTCCGGCCACGGCCGGCCGGCGGGGTTATCAGCATTGCGCTTGACCCGCCTCCAAGTTCGGATGTTGTACCCGGATTTCGGTAGGCTTCAAGCTCTCGGTTCACGTCGATCAGAAGCGTTTGCTTCTTGTTTTCGATCGTCATGACGATCGCCGCTGCGAATCTGTGCGAGGTCGGGTATGGCTCCGAGAGCCACCCAGGTTCATTTGTGTACTCAGCGCATCGTGTCATTGTGCTACCGGGGTATTCGTCGGTTGCTCTATGGACGTTTTCGCCGACCGTCACTTTTCCTTCATACCAACCCGTCAGGGTGAGGTTCTGTGGAAGGTCGTCGAGTTGAGGACTCAGAATGCCGCACCCACTGGTCGTGCCGACGATGCAGACGGTCGACATGGCTATGACCATGGATCTGACCTGGTGGTGCGTGATTGGTCTCATTTGTCCTTGATCTCAGCGCGCTGTACCTACCTGCTGGATGCTACCGGGCTCTCAGTGGCACCGCCTGTCGATTCCGGTCGACCTCGGCGAAGACTCCGGGCGGCCAAGCGAATTGTCCGGCTCGGCCTGGCGCAAAGGTGGACGTAGAACATCGACTGCGCTCTGACCATCACTACGGATTTCGGGCCCACTCATTACGGCTCCAGCCGACCAGTCAATCCGCTTCACCTCGTACAAGGAACCTTCGTTCTTTCATACGGTGCACATATACGTTGAATTCTCTCGCGATCGGCTGTGTCGAAAGATGGTAGTTTCCAAAAAGGTTAGCCAGAGCTTTTCGCGGATCGAACTCGGGAACCCCGACCAGGATGGTGGGCTCCCCTTTCTGTCTGAGCGCTATTCGGTCACAAGACCGGCCGAACCCGAGTCCATCCGGCGTCTGCTCGCGCTGCACCCGAGCCGTGCGGCACTCATCGACATCGCTGATTACCTCATTCCCCCGCGATCGGCAATCGGTAGCCGAATCAGGCTGCCTCATTCAAAGAAGGGAATCGAACAAATGTCGAAACTTGTTCGTATCGCAGTGAATTCTAATCCTGAGTGGACGACCATTCGGGTGCCTCGGCAGGCTCGGCCGGTTCAGGCGCGACGTGTGCTCGGTGGTGTGGTGATCGGCTTGCCGCCGGGCTCTGAACCTACTTCTGACGTCGTTGTCTACAACACGTACTGGGAGGTTCCGAGCAATGCGCTGGCAGGCGAGGAGACCTATCTGATCCGGCGGGGCGTGTTGCCCGATCAAGCAACCGGCAGCCCCGGTGAGCCGCCGCGCGATGAGGTCAGTGAGTCCGGGATGGCCGGCGCCACTGCGTTTTTCGCGGCGGACTCGGAGATCTTCTGGATCTATCGCGATTTGTTCCAGTTCGGTAGCGGCTTCCCGCCGAACCGGGTCTGACAGATCGGCATCTCGACAGTCTCGCGACGGAACTGGTGCGCACTGGAACCCCAGTGCTCGGCCCGCACTCCTGAACAGGGGTGCGGGCCGTTTTGTCGTTCTGTCGCTGCGGCACAACACAAATCGTGTGCGTATGTTCGGTTCGGTGACGACTGAGCGGCTGATCGTGATCGTGCTGTTCGACGGTGTCGACCTGCTGGATGTCACGGGGCCGCCCGAGAGACAGCAATGGACGTAGTCCGCGAGGAGCGGCGCCTGTCCACGATGAACAGCATCGTCGACATCTTCAAACCGGTCGCCGGCTAGTCCCGTGCTAGCGGTCGATCAGAACGCCCCGCCGGAGAAGCACTTGACGACCGGCGGCTGACCGCTGGCATCCGCGTCCGGCATCGGAGCACTGCTGCCGGTACTGCCACCGACCACCCCGCCGATGATCGCACCGGGAAATGCTCCGATAGCCGAACCGGCGACAAACCCGCCAATGGCGCCAAGGCCCATGCCGATCAGGCCGTTTGTGGTGATGTTCTGGCAGTAGGCCCGTTGCTCGGGCGTCAGCGCGATCGGTGCAGCCTGCACCGGGCTGGTAGTGACTGTGCTGGGATCGAATCCGGGTGCCGGCGCGGCGTGTGCAGTACTGGCGAACGCCGCTGTTGCCGCGATCGCAAGACAGGTCGCGGCAATAAACTTCTTCAATTTTCTCGAACTCCCAGAGAGATAGCAATCAAACATGTTGTCTCCCAGAGCAGTTCGGCCTTGAGAGCATACGAAGCTTAAGCCGGTTCGGCCGTGCCCACGCGGCAACGCCGATCGATTGTGGGGCTTATCACGTTTGCTGTGAACCTTCCTTGCTGCCAGCCATTTTCGTTGTGATGCTGATGATTCAGTTGAGCGATCGTCCGCGCCGCCCCGGTCCGGTTCCATGGGCTAACTGCGGCACGCAGACAGTGATGCGCGCACGAAATCCGACCATGATCCCGAGTCGAAGAGTCATTGACTCTGGATGGATACACCCTCGACACGTATCTGCTGCTGTCGATTATCGACGGGTCACAAGGCGTCCAAGCTGCCGTGATCGCGGCAGCCGGCGCGGATCCACCGCAGGTGAAACCGATCCCCCGTCCGCAGACCGCAACGGTCGACAGTCCGCGGGGAACGCCGACTGTCGACAATGAACAGCACCGTCGACATCGTCAAACCCGGTGCTCGGCCCGCACTCCTGAAGGGGTGCGGGCCGTTTTGTCGTTTCCGCGCTCCTGGCGACGACGGCTCGGCGAGGTTGATATCTTCCGATATGATCGGGGTATGGAAACCGTGCGTGAGCTGCGCCTGGCTGCTGGCCTCACCCAGGCTGAGCTGGCTCAGCGCTCCGGGGTGGCGCAGCCCAATATCGCCGCCTACGAGAGTGGTAGCCGTCGGCCGTCGGCGGCGATGATGGCGCGGCTGCGCGAGGTTGCCAAGCCCCGCCCGTCCGGTGTCGTTGCCGCGCATCGAGATCAGATCATCGCGCTTGCGCTGCGGCACAAGGCAAATCGAGTGCGGGTTTTCGGGTCGGTGTCGCGGGGCGACGACGTCTCGGGTAGCGACATCGACCTGCTTGTCCGGTTCGATGCCGATGCCGACCTGCTCGATATGGCCGAGTTGATGCTCGACTTGGAGGAGCTCACCGGTCTGCATGTCGACCTGGTGTCCGAAGGTGGGCTACCGCCCGGGCCGCACCCCATTCGGGATGAGGCAAAGCCGCTGTGAGCGGCCGTGATGCCGGTGAGCGGACCGTCAAGAGCCTGCAGGACTTCCTTGCCTTCAGTGAGATGGCGGCACGCATCGTCAGCGGCGGTAAAGCCGCCTACGACTCTGATGAGATCACCAGGCTGGCCGCCGAGGCGGTGCTGCACCGGCTCGGCGAATCGGTAGCCCGCCTGCCCGCGGAATTCGTCGCTTCGCACCCCGAGGTTTCTTGGCGCGGGGTGAAGGCGACGCGGAATCTGGTCGCACACAACTACGACGTTGTCGACCACACGATTCTCTGGAACCTTCTCGCGAACAGATTGCCCGGCAAGGCGGCACTCGTGCGCCAGCTTCTCGCCGACCTGGAAACCGCCGAGGGCTGATCGGCAAGGTCCGCTTCGTCGGCACGGTGCTCTACCGGATGGCATCCGGTGAGATCTCGCCTCGGGCCGGATGGGGAGTGTTCCGGCTCGCGGTCTGCGTGGCGCTCGGCTGGCATCCGATGATGTGATGTCGGCAGCATTGCGAAAGATGTTGGGCTACAACAGCTTCCACCGTCCAGTCGCGCATCTGTGTGTGATACTTCGCAGTTGGCCGCGCGTCAGTGGCCGACCGGGGACGGAATTGGTCCACCGCTGTGTGAGCATAGGGATAGCAACTTGAAGACATCACACCTGCGACGCATCAGCGTCGGCGTCATCGGGCATCGGCTGCGGCGCTGACGGCAACGTCCGCGCAGGCAAACCCCATCACCATGACGGTTTCTGGCACCGAGCACTATGTGAACACCACCTACACGATCACCATTCAGTGTGATTTTCGGTCGACTGTCGCTGTGATCGACAACGGCGACGTCGCCACTGCGACTCTGACCCCGGCGGATGTCAACAATGTGGCTGTCGCGCAATGGACTCCGACGACAACCGGCGTACACACGCTCGTGGCGGAAGGTTGCATGAGTTCTACGCAGACCAACACGCCGATTCAGATCACCGTCACGGTGATGGACGCGGCGCCCGTCATGCCGGCTTGGCAGTTGAACGGCACCTATAAGGTCGGCGATGTCGTCACTTACGAGGGAGCGAAGTACCAGTGTCGTCAGGCGCACACTGCCTACGCACCCAACTGGACTCCGCCGAATACTCCGGCGCTCTGGCAGCGGCTCTGACGACTGTCTGTAATCAATCGGCCCGTACTCCTGATCGGAGTGCGGGCCGATTCGTCATATCGGCTGAAGACGCCTCGGCGAAGGCTAATCGGTGAGGTCGGCGGGATTGTCGACGACGATGCCGTAGAGGTCGGTGATGGTGGCTAGGGCACTGTCGTGGAGTTGGTCTGCGGGGACTTTGCCCAGGGGGCGGGTGGCGCAGGCGTTGGCGACCACGGTGGGGGTGTTGCCTCGGAGGAAGGCGCCTTCGGTGGTGAAGGTGACGCACATGTGGGTCATGAAGCCGGCGATGATGAGGTTGGTGTTGCCTGCGGCGTCGACCAGTTCGGGGAGGTTGGTGCCGACGAAGGAATTGGGGGCCTTTTTCACGACGACGGATTCGTCGGCGGCGGGGGCTACCTTGGGGTGGATCTGGCCGATTTCGGCGGTGATGTCGTAGGGGGTGTCTTTGCCGCCGTCGTTGATGACGTGGATGACGGGGGTGCCTGCGGCGCGGGCCGCGGCCAGGAGTTCGGCGGCTGCTTCGAGGGCCGGTTCCCAGCCGGTCAGTTCCATGACGCCCTGGGTGTAGGTGTTCTGGTAGTCGATCAGGACGAGGGTGGAATTGGTGAGGGTGGCGGGGGTCTGGTCGAAGCCGTTGAGTTCGCGCAGCGTTGTCGAGGTCATGATTTCACGGTATTCGCAGGTCGGGGTGTCGGCAATGTCATGTAACCTGCAGATTCAGACATCGTGACGGGAGATTCTGTGGTGACGACTGAGCGGCTGATCGTGATCGTGCTGTTCGACGGTGTCGACCTGCTGGATGTCACGGGGCCGCCCGAAGTCTTCTCGCTGTTGCAGCGGGAGATGGCGGAGCCGACGGGGTATCAGGTGGTGCTGGCGGCGGAGTCGATGGATCCGGTGACCACGTCGGCGGGGGTTCGGATCCTGCCGGACGTGACGTTCGCCGAGGTGGGGCGAGTGGACACGGTGGTGGTGCCGGGAGCGGTGGAGACGGACAGCCGGCGGCGGGTCAGTGCTGTCGTCGATCCGGGGGTGGTCGCGGCGGTGGCGCGGTTGGCCGACGGGGCTCGGCGGGTGGCTTCGGTGTGTGTCGGTGCGCATATTCTGGCGGCGGCGGGGCTGCTCGATGGGAAACGGGCGACCACGCATTGGTCGACGGCGCAGCAGTTGGCTGCCGAGCATCCGGAGGTTGTCGTCGACGCTGACCCGATCTACATTCGCGACGAAAACGTCTGGACCGGTGCGGGACTCACGGCTTGTCTGGATCTCACGCTCGCGTTGGTGGCCGACGATTTCGGGGACGAACTGGCCTTGCGGGTTGCTCGCCAGCTGGTGATGTATCTGAAAAGGCCGAGCGGGCAGAGTCAGTTCAGTGTTTCGCTCGAGCCGGTGTCGACCACCCGGCGGATCGAGGATCTGCGGCAGTACATTTCGCGCAATATCGCGAGCCCGCTCACGGTGACCGACCTGGCCGCGCAGGTTCATGTGAGCGATCGCCAGCTCACCCGCATCTTTCGCACCGAACTCGGGATGACGCCCGCGGCCTACATCGAGTCCGCGCGGGTGGAGGTGGCGCGACATCGGCTCGAATCGAGCGACGAAACGCTCCAAAAGATTGCTACCGCTTGCGGTTTCAATACCATCGATACCCTCGCACGTGCTTTCCGTCGCCAGCTCGACACCACCCCGAACGAGTACCGCCGCCGCTTCCGGATCGGGTAACTCATTATGATCCTGGTCGGGACATTGCCGGTGATGGTATGAGCAACAGGGGGTTTCGGGAATGGGTATCGCGGAGGAATGGCCGACCGGGTCGGCAACGACGATGCTGTGGGGAATGACCGGCCTGCTGCAGCTGTTGGTCAGCGGCTCGGCGGCCTGAATGAGGGGCATGGCCGCTCGACAACAGGGCAGCCGGCTGGCCAGTGCGATGCCCGCGTCTTGACGGTCGAGGTGGCCCGCCCGCATCAGGATCAGATCCTCGGCGTCGCGGCGGGTGATCCGGACGATGCCGTCGCCGGCCTTCTCCACCACGTCTTTCGGGTGGCGGAGTAGTTCAGTGAAGGTGGCGGTAGTGCTCAGATATCTTCGTTGGTCTGTCTTGCCCCCCTTTCATTGGGCTGCCGCCGGGGGTTGTTTCGCTGTTAGACATCTTGTGCGGCGGAAATCCGCGGCAAATCTGAAGTATGAGGGGTTCACAATGAGCAAGATTCGTGTCTTCGGTGTGGCTATGGCGGCGGCTGCGAGTATTTCGGTGCTCGGCGCCGGTGCGGCGTTCGCGGAGGAGCCGAGCACCGGGTCGGCGGACTCGATCCTGGCCGGGCTGGGCAGCGGGACGGCGGAGGAGCCGGCCAACGTCGCCGAGGAGGAGCCCGCTGCCGGTTCGCTCGAAGGGCTGGATCTGTCGGCGCTGCTCGTGCTGCTGACCAGTGGTTCCGCCGAAGCCGAGCCGGTGGCCGATGAACCGGCGACCGGGTCGCTCGAGGGCCTTGACCTTGCCGCGCTGCTGGCCCTGCTGACGTCCGGCTCGGGCGAGACTCCCGCCGAGTAACTCCTGGCGAATCGCGGGCCCCTGTTGCTGCGGCGACGGGGGCCCTGCCGCGTTCACCTGGCGGGGATCAGGCGGTAGAGCCACCATGGGCGGCTGGGGAAGGCGGGGTCGTAGATGCGCAGCGTCATGCGGCGTTCGAGGCCGGTGCTGCGTTCGCGTAGGCGCAGGTGGCGGCGGGCGATGTCTTGGGGGCGAACCTCGCTGGTCCACACCGGATCCCAGTCGGGGGACTCGCAGCACTGTTCGGTGATCGCGGAGACGCGCTGGGCGGGGGCCAGCGGGGCGAGCATGCGAAACGCATGAACCAGGAGTTGGGCTTCGGTGTGCCAGTCGAGGTAGACCTTCTTCGCCACGGGGTTGAGGAACATCCACTCGAGCATGTTCACGCCGGCGCCGAGGCCGGGGAAAAGGCGCTGGTAGTCGGCGTTCGCGGCGAGCATGTCCATGGTGGGGAAGCGGGCGAGGCAGGCGGGGTGGGTGAGGCTGGCCAGGTCGGCGAGGTCTTCGGCCGAGGGGGTGCTGGGGGCGGTGCCGGATTCTACGGCGCACAGGCCGAGGATCAGGATGTGTTTGCGGTACCACACCGGCACGTCGAGGCTGTCGAAAAGTCGTTGCAGCATCGCGGGATTCGGGACGAGTGCCCCGGATTCGATCTGGCTGATGAGTAGTGGCGCGAGCTGGGTGCGGATGGCGAGCTCGGTCCGCGCGAGCCCCGCGGCCAGCCGCCGTTCCCGCAAATACACACTGAGCGCAGTGCTTTGAACCATCCCAACCCCCGAGCCTCACCCCGACCGACGGTAAATCCCAGGGTACGCCGGGTGGGGAGCCGGATGACGGGAAACCAGCGCCTGAAGAAGCTGTTCAGCGGCATGACAGCCGAGCGCGTCAGCGCGCTGGGCCGGGTGCTCACCGCGTCGCAAGTGGACTGAGCGGGCATGTTCGCTCGGCGTTCATCTCGTCAAGGTTGTCCGTAAGCATTCCGTGATAGGAATGGCCGACCCACTTCGAAGGAGATTTTTTCATGGATGGCCTGATGTACTTCCTCACGACGCTCGCAGCACTCTCCAGCGGCTCCGCCGGCTAGGGATTGCGCGACACACCTCCCACACGGGAGACAAAACGGGCCGGAGCTGAATGCTCCGGCCCGTTCAGCGTGGATCAGGTGAGAAACAACCTCAGAAGGCGGCTTCGTCCAGGTCCATGATGTCGTTGTCCAGGTTGGCGAGGATCGCGCGGGTGGCGGTCAGCTCGGGCAGGACGTTGCGGGCGAAGAACTGCGCCGAGGCGACCTTGCCGGTGTAGAAGGCGACGTCGGGGCCGGTGGCGCCGTTGTCGAGCGCGGCCAGCGCGATCTCGGCCTGGTTCAGCAGCATCCAGCCGATGAACAGGTCGCCGACGGCCATCAGGAAACGCACCGAACCCAGGCCGACCTTGTACAGCTCGGTCGGCTGCTCCTGGGCGCCCATCAGGTGGCCGGTCAGGGTGGCGGCCATGGTCTGCACGTCCTCGAGCGCGGTGGCGAGCAGCTTGCGCTCGCCCTTGAGGCGCTCGTTGGCGGAGTCGGACTCCAGGAACTTCTGGATCTGACCGGCGACGTGGGCCAGGGCGACGCCACGGTCACGCGCGATCTTGCGGAAGAAGAAGTCCTGCGCCTGGATGGCGGTGGTGCCCTCGTAGAGCGAGTCGATCTTCGCGTCGCGGATGTACTGCTCGATCGGGTAGTCCTGCAGGAAGCCCGAGCCTCCGAAGGTCTGCAGCGAATCGGTCAGGTACTGGTAGGCGCGCTCGGAGCCGACACCCTTGACGATCGGGAGCAGCAGGTCGTTCACGCGGAACGCGACGTCCTTGTCAGCACCCGAGACGACCTCGGCGATTTCCGGGTTCTGGTGCGCGGCGGTGTAGAGGTAGATCGCGCGCAGGCCCTCGGCGTACGCCTTCTGGGTGGCCAGCGAACGACGCACGTCCGGGTGGTGGGTGATGGTCACGCGGGGCGCGGCCTTGTCGGTCATCTGGGTCAGGTCGGCACCCTGGACGCGGGTCTTGGCGTACTCCAGCGCGTTCAGGTAACCGGTCGACAGGGTCGCGATGGCCTTGGTGCCCACCATCATGCGAGCGTTCTCGATGACGTCGAACATCTGCGCGATGCCGTTGTGCACCTCGCCGACCAGCCAGCCCTTGGCGGGCACACCGTGGCCGCCGAAGGTGACCTCACAGGTGGTGGAGGCCTTGATGCCCATCTTGTGCTCGACGTTGGTGACGAACACGCCGTTACGGTCGCCGTAGGTCTCGGTGTCGAAGTCGAAGTGGGTCTTCGGGACGTAGAACAGCGACAGGCCCTTGGTGCCCGGTCCGGCGCCCTCGGGGCGAGCCAGCACCAGGTGCATGATGTTCTCGAACATGTCGTCGGAGTCGGCCGAGGTGATGAAGCGCTTCACACCCTCGATGTGCCAGGTGCCGTCTTCCTGCTTGATCGCCTTGGTGCGACCGGCGCCGACGTCGGAACCGGCGTCCGGCTCGGTCAGCACCATGGTGGCGCCCCAGTTGCGGTCTGCGATCTTGGCCGCCCACTTCTTCTGCTCTTCGGTGCCGTTGTTGAAGAACACCTGGGCGAAGCCGGCGCCCGCGGCGTACATCTGGATGGGCGGGTTGGCGCCGAGCACCATCTCCGACAGGGCCCATGCGACGGCGGACGGGGCGGCGAGGCCACCCAGCTCCTCGTTCAGCGGAACCTTGGCCCACTCGCCGTCTTCGAGCGCCTTGTAGGACTTCTTGAAGGCCTCGGGGAGCTTCACGGTGTGGGTGTTCGGGTCGAACACGGGCGGGTTGCGGTCGGCGTCGGCGAACGAGTCGGCCAGCGGGCCCTCGGCCAGGCGGCGGACCTCGGAGAGCATTTCCTTGACCGTGTCGGTGTCCAGGTCGCCGAAGGCGCCTGCGTCGAGCACCTTGTCGATGCCGAGGACCTCGAAGAGGTTGAACTCGAGGTCGCGAACGTTTGCCTTGTAGTGGCCCATGTGAGTACTCACTCTCCATTGAGTTCTGGTGCGGTCGGTGGTGTGCCGTTCCCGCCCGTCGCCGGTTTTCCGCATGCTACTCGCGGGTAACTTATTGACCATATTACCGGTGGGTAATGGCTTCGGCAAAGGGGTGGGCGGCAATGTGATGCGAAAAACACGCGCGGCCGTGAAATGCCTGGTCGCGGCGACGGCGGGGCTACCGTGAGGTGTGCGCATCGAGACGACCGCGGGACCCGCCGAGATCGAGCTCGACGAGGTGGGTGATCCGGCATTCCTGCTGGTGATCACACACGGGGCCGGTGGCGGCGTCGATGCGAAAGATATTCTGGCCGTGCGTGATTCGGCCGTCGCAGCCGGTGGTGCGGTAGCCCGGGTGGTGCAGCCGTATCGGGTTGCCGGGCGGCGGGCGCCGGGGAACGCGGAGAAACAGGACGAGGCCTGGCTCGAGCTCGTGGCGGCGTTGCGGGCGCGGTTTCCCGGGGTGCCGATCGTTCAGGGGGGTCGAAGCAACGGGGCGCGGGTGGCGTGCCGGACGGCGGTGGAGGTCGGGGCGCGGGGTGTGATCGCGCTGTCGTTCCCGTTGCATCCGCCGGGCAAGCCCGAGAAGAGCAGGCGCGATGAGTTGCTTGCGCCCGGGGACATCGAGGTGGTGGTGATCAACGGGGGCAGCGACCCGTTCGGGGTGCCCGATGCCGCTGACGCCGCCGAAGTCCGGGTCATCCCCAAGCAGGCGCACTCGTTCCGCACCGGATTCGACGTCATCGAGGCGACCGTGACCCCCTGGTTCGCCCGCTGGGCGGTTGATCACTAAACCCAGGCATCGCCCGAGAAGCAGCCTGTTGATCTTGATCAGTCGGTGGGTTCGGGGCGTGGGCGCTCGGCGATGAGCAGGGAGTCGATGGCGTCGGGGCCCTCGGTGGGGCGGAAGACCTCGTGGGCGAGGGCGACGGTGACGTCGTCGCGGGCCAGGTCGGCGCTGAGGTCTTCGGGGGAGAAGAGGATCTCCGGTTCCTGGGGGCCGCCGTAGCCGTCGGTGACGTTGCGGGTGGCATGGCCGAGGATCAGGAGCTTGCCGCCGGGGGTGAGCATGCCCGACAGGTGGTGCAGCAGGGTGCGGCGCTCGTCGGCGGGGAGGTGGACGAAGACCATCAGGATCAATTCGAAGGGGCCGGTGATGTCGGCGGCTTCGAGGTCGGTGATGTCGCCTGTTCGCCAGTCGACGCGGGAACGGACCGATCGCGACAGGCGCGCGGCGACAGTGCGGCCCTTGTCGATACCGACCTGGGAGAAGTCGACGGCTGTCACCTGCCAGCCGTGGGTGGCCAGCCAGAGTGCGTGGCGGCCTTCGCCGCAGGCCAGGTCGAGGGCGCGGGGGAGGGGCGGGGTTACCCCGGATTCGTCGGGGAGCAGCGGAATTCTGCGGTCAAGGCCGTAGACATGTTCGACAACGGTGCTGTTCGGCGGTGCGCCCCACACCAATTCACTGCGCGCATAGCGCGCGTCCCAATCCGCCGCATCCATGACTCGAGTGTAGGGGCCCCGCCTACAGCGTGGTGCGCATCAATACGACGTTGTACTGGGTGTGGATGGTCGTCATGAAGTAGAGGTCGCGGCCGGTTTGGTAGGGGAAGATCGACGGCGCGTAGGCGGTGGGGAGTTCGCGGGCATCGATCAGCACCTCGGGACCGCTCCACGGGCCCTCGGGGGAGGGCGCGCGGCGCATCACCACGGAGTTGAACGGGTCGGTGGTGAGGGAGATGAACTGGCCGAGGTGCTCGTTGAACATCACCGAGAGCTCGCCGACACCGCCCATGATGGGGGCCGCCGCGTTCACGTCGTTGAGCTTCCACTCACCGCCGTCCCAGTACTCGTAGGCGGCGAGGTTCTCGATCTGAGCTTCGGGGACGCGGGCGATGAACGCCTCGTTGTTGCGGCCGGCGCGGGTGCCGTATTCGTAGACGAAGCCGCCGTCCTTCACGAAGCTGTTCATCTGGAAGTTGGCGTTGCCGCCCTCGTCGGGGCGGCGGGTGTGGCCGAGATCGGCCCAGGTCTCGCCGTTGTCGGCCGAGGCGGCCAGGCCGGAGAAACTGGTGGTCCACTCGCCGGGCGCGTCCCAGGTCTTCACCGACATCAGTGACATGTACTGCACGCCGTTGGCCGAGATGCCCGCGGTGGGGATGCGGCTGATCTCCAGGAACGGGATCTTGGGGCTGGGGATCAGGTCGCGCGCCTGGCCGATGACATCGCGGACGACACCGTCGAACATGATCCCGTCGGCCGGGTTCTTATCGTGGCTGCGGACCAGGATGTTGGAGCGCCACGCCCAGGTGCTGCCCGCGAGCAGGTTCGGGAAGCCGAGGCCCGCGGTGTCGCCGAAGGCGGTGAGCATCTCGCCGCGCCCGTTGTCCCACATGATGCCGAGATCGGTACCGAGGACGTTGTAGTTCTGGGTGTTGTTCGGGCTGGCCATGCCCGTTACCTGGAACACCGCCTGGGTGCGCCCGTGCAGCACGGGCAGGCCGTGGGTGCCGTTGAGAACGGGAATCGGGTTGATGGCGTTGGGGTTCGCGACGGCGGGAGGCGCGGCGCTCACCAGCAAGGCCGTAGTACCTGCGAGGGCGGACAGCAGGATGGATCCGGTCTTGTTCACAGGTGATGCAGCCTCCGGGTCACGCCGAAAGCGGGGCACGTTTCGAGGCTTGCCGTCACGTACCACTCTTCGACTGGTCAGCGAATCGAAGCGATGCTAACAGCCGCTAACAGTGATGTGGGGTACATCCCTTCGGTAGTCGGCATGAATTCCCAGGTCGATTGCTTGTCAGTCGCTACTACCCATGGCTTTGCGCAGCAGCAATGGGAGTTGGGCCAAGCGCTCGGCGGTGAAGGTGGCGCGCGAATTGCGTTGCCACGACCGGTCGAACAGGTGCTTGGCGGCGGCCACCGCGTTGCGGTCGCGGGCGGTGATGCGGTCGGCGAGGGCGTGGGCGGCCTTCACCGGGTCGTCGGCGACGTCGGTGATCAGGCCGATCCGGAGGGCGTAATCGGTGTCGATCGCGTCGGCGGTCATCGCCAGCAGCATGGCCTGGTCGATGCCGATGAGCTGTGACAATGTGGCGGGGCCTGTCATATCGGGAATCAGGCCGTGGGCGGCTTCCATTACCGAGAATTCGGCGGTGGGGGTGGCGATCCGGAAGTCGGCGGCGAGGGCGATCTGGAGGCCGCCGCCGAAGCAACGGCCATGGATCGCGGCGATCACCGGGACGTCGAGGCGGCGCCAGGCCCAGCAGGCTTCCTGGAAGGTATTGGTGCCGCGTAAAGGACGCGGCAGGAATTCTTTGACGATAGCCACCGGATTGCGGGTGGCGGCTGCGATGTCGAGTCCGCTACTGAAACTCGGGCCGTTGCCGGTGATGATGACGGCGCGGGTTGTCTTGTGGTCGGCCACTTTTCGGGCGGCCTCCACGAGATCGCGGAGCATTTCCAAGGTGAGCCCGTTGTGTTTGCCGGGCCTGTTCAACTCGACGTAGGCGCGGTCGTTGTCGAAGCGGACGGTGATGTGGTCTCCCATGTCCCTATCTTACTCGTGAGTCAGTTTGAGTGGGTGGCCATGCGGACGAGGGTGCGGCATGATCCGAACGCGCGTCGTCTGGGCGCGCGAGGTATCGAGAGGACTCACCGAATGCGGATCTGTCTGATTGCCGCGGCACTGCTCGCACTGCCCGTGCTGTCGGCTTGCGGCAGTGGCGACGAAGCACCTGCGGTCACTCAGGCCGAGCTGTCGAAGTCGTTGCAGGACAAGGGGTTGAAGAACCCGGCGCTGGCCGACTGCGCGGCGCAGGTCTTCCTCGACTCTGGGATGTCGCAGGACGGGCTGCGGGTGATGGTGTCGAACGCGCAGTCCGACGATCCGGCGAAGCTGCTCAGCGAGGACGACTCGGCCAAGGTGGGCGCGGCGCAGTCGAAGATCGCGGCCGATTGCGTGCGTCTGGGGAGCTGACGCGTATCGATCGCGCCGATTCAAACCCTCGTCGGGGTCGGCTGCCGGTGTTGCACTGGAGAGGCCGACGACGAGGAGGAACCGCCGTGACCACGGAGAAGATCGCCGACCAGGTCTCGTTCGCCTACTGGGTGCCCAATGTCAGTGGCGGGCTGGTGACCAGCGATATCGAGCAGCGCACCAGCTGGGATTTCGACTACAACCGCAAGCTCGCCCAGACCGCGGAGCGCAATGGTTTCGACTACGCGCTCACCCAGGTGCGCTACACCGCTTCCTACGGCGCCGAGTTCCAGCACGAGTCGACCTCCTTCAGTCTCGCGCTGCTCGCCGCCACCGAGCGGCTCAAGGTGATCGCCGCGGTGCATCCGGGGCTGTGGCACCCGGCGGTGCTGGCCAAATTCGGCGCGACGGCCGACCATCTGTCCGGGGGCCGGTTCGCGATCAATGTGGTGTCGGGGTGGTTCGCCGGTGAGTTCAAGGCGCTGGGCGAGCCGTGGCTCGAACACGACGAGCGATACCGGCGCAGCGCCGAGTTCCTCGAGGTGATCCGCAAGATCTGGACCGAGGACGCGGTGAACTACGGCGGCGACTTCTACCGGATCCGCGACTTCACCTTGAAGCCGAAGCCACTCAACTCCCCTGAACGGCCGAATCCTGAACTGTTCCAAGGTGGTAACTCCACGGCGGCCCGGCGCAACGGTGGCCGCCATGCCGACTGGTACTTCTCCAACGGCAAGGACTTCGACGGCGTCACAGAGCAATTGGACGATCTGCGTGCTGTTGCCAGGGACAACGACCGCGAGGTGAAGTTCGGGCTCAATGGGTTCATCATCGCCCGCGATACCGAGAAGGAAGCGCGCGACACCCTGCGCGAGATCGTCGAGAAGGCGAACAAACCTGCGGTGCAAGGGTTCCGCGACGCGGTGCAGCAGGCGGGTGCGTCCACCGGTGATCGCAAGGGCATGTGGGCGGACTCCACGTTCGAGGATCTTGTGCAGTACAACGACGGATTCCGGACCGGGCTGATCGGCACGCCCGAGCAGATAGCCGAGCGGATCGTGGCCTACCGGGCGCTCGGCGTCGACCTGATCCTGGCCGGGTTCCTGCACTTCCAGGAAGAGGTCGAGTACTTCGGCGCGAAGGTGCTGCCGCTGGTCCGTGAGCTGGAGGCCGCCGCGACGCCGGTCGCGGCGGGGCGCTGATGACGGTGGTGACCGCCGAGCGGATTACCACGGCGGGTCAGGCGGTGCGGATCGCTGGTGAGTTGGCCGAGGTGTTCGCCGCGGGTGCCGCCGAGCGTGATTTCTCGCGTCGGCTGCCGCACGAAGAGCTGGATCAACTCTCGGCCAGTGGGTTGCTCGCGATCACGGTGCCCGCCGAGTTCGGCGGGGCCGATCTGCCGCCGAGTGTGGTCGCCGAGGTGGTGCGGATCCTGGCCGCGGCTGATCCGAATATCGCGCAGGTGCCGCACAGTCACTTCGTGTACCTGAACCTGTTGCGGCTGGCGGGAACTCGGGCGCAGCGGCAGGAGTATTTCGGCAAGGTGCTGGCGGGTGCGCGGATCGCCAACGCGCAGTCCGAGCGTGGTGGGGCGACGGTGGCTGAGATCTCCACGGTGCTGCGGCCGGTCGATGGTGCGGGCGCGGATGTGCCCGAGGCCGATGTGCAGCGCAATGGCATCGGCCTCGGGCTGGGCGCGCCGGGAGTCGACGGACCAGGTGCCGGCGTCGGCGAGCGAGGGCGCGGCGGCGAGTGGCGGATCGATGCCACGAGTGCGGGCGTCGGCGCCCGGCGGTTTGTGGTCGAGGGGACGAAGTTCTATTGCACGGGTTCGTTGTTCGCTGATCTGCTTGCGGTGTTGACCAGACTTGATGATCCGCAGGGTATTTCGGGGCTAGCGCCTGGTGAGTATGTGGCCTTCGTGCCAGCGCTGGATCCGGGTGTGCGGATCGTTGACGACTGGGATGCCCTGGGGCAACGGACAACTGGAAGTGGGACTGTCGAGTTCGACGGGGTGGCGGTCGGGCGTGAGCAGTTGGTCGCTCGGGCGGCGGCGGTCAACGCGCCGACCGGGTACGGGGCGTTCGCGCAGCTGCTGCATGCGGCGATCGATGCCGGGATCGCGCGCGGTGCGCTGGGGGCGGCTGCCGAGTTCGTGCGGACGCGCAGTCGGGCGTGGTTCGAGGCCGAGGTTGCGCACGCGGCTGACGATCCGCTGGTCGTGCAGCGGTTCGGGGAATTGGCTGTTGCCGTGGCGGCTGCTGAATCGACGCTGATCGTCGCGGGTGCGGCGGTGGATGCGGCGGTTCGGTCGGCGCCGACGAACGAGTCGCATCCGGCGGGATCCCTCGATGGCGATGGCGCGCGGGCGTCGATCGCGGTTGCGACGGCGAAGATCCTTGCTGACCGTGCTGCGAACGAGGTGTCCGCGGCGATATTCGAAGTGGGGGGCACTCGTAGCGCCGCGGCCGAACATCGGCTCGACCACTTCTGGCGCAACGCGCGCACCCACACGCTGCACGACCCGGTTCGCTGGAAATACCAGCACATCGGGCGGGCCGTCCTGCACAACCGACCGCCGCCGCTGCACGGCGTTATCTGAATCACCGAGCGAGACAAGGACATTCCATGACAGTGACGGTCGTCGTCGGAAACCCGAAACCCGCATCGCGCACCCTCGCCGCTGCCGTGCTGGTCGCACGGGCGCTGCGCCCCGACACCGAGCCCGCGGTGATCGACCTGGTCACCCTCGGGCCCGGCCTGCTCGGCTGGGGTGACCCGGCGGTGACTGCGGCGGCACGCACGGTCGCGGCGTCCGAGCTCGTCGTATTCGTCAGCCCGACCTTCAAGGCCACCTACACCGGTCTGCTGAAACTATTCCTCGAACAGTTCGACGGCGGTACCGGGCTTGCCGGTGTGTTGACCGTGCCGGTGATGCTCGGCGCGGGCCCGGCCCACGCCCTCGCGCCAGACCTGCTGCTCAAGCCCGTCCTGGTGGAAATCGGTGGCACCGCCGCGCTGCCCGGGCTCTATCTGTCCGACAAGACATTCGGCGAAGACGGCGTTATCGAGGAATACGCGCGGCGATGGGCGCCCGTCGTCGCGGCACTGACAGACCCGGCCGTAGCGCCGGTGGAGGGAACGAATCATGCATGAGCTCTTGGACTTTCCCGCAGACGGCAACGGTCTACGCCGCGCCTTCGCCAACTTCCCCAGCGGTGTCGTAGCCGTGTGCGCCGAAATCGACGGCATCCCACAAGGTTTGGCGGTGAGTACCTTCGTTCCCGTCTCCCTCGACCCCCCGCTCGTCTCGTTCTGCGTCCAGAACTCGTCATCGACCTGGCCGAAACTGGCAAGCGCCGGCCACCTCGGCCTGAGCCTGCTCGGCACCGACCAGCAGGCCGCGGCCAAGGCCCTCGGCGCCCGCAACGGCGACCGTTTCCGGGAAACCGCGCTGCATCGCGGAACCGGCGAAGCGGTGTTCATCGACGGCGCGACGGCCTGGATCGAAGGGGTGCCGGAAACGCAGGTCAGCGCCGGCGACCATCTAGTAGTGATCCTGCGCGTGAACCGCGTCGCCGCCCGCGAGGACATCGACCCGCTGGTCTTCCACGGCAGCAAGTTCCGCACCTTGCACGCGGGCTGAGTGCTACGTAACACCAAGCGTTTCACCAGATTTCGCCAAGGGATCTCGATAAATCTGTCACCGGGGACAGCATCTGTCTGTCCACTCCAGTGAACGGGGGAGATCCTGATGAGTTCATTCGTCGGTCGTGTAGGTGCGGTGTGTATCGCAGTCGCCGCAACGTTTCTGGTGTCCGCACCTGCCCATGCAAGCCCGGACTCGAATGCGTGCCTGACAGTCGCGAACCAGCTTCCCGACACTGTTGTCATCCACCTGGAGAATGCATTCCAGGACGAATGGTGGGAGGTGGCCCCTTTCACCACCACGATATTGACAGTGGACGACCAGGCGATTGCCTCCGACGATGGCTGGGTGGTGCGAACCCCGCCCCGTGGCACGTGGTACTTCGATTCCGCGCTGAACACCGCCTGGGGCTGTGACGGCTCCTGGGTGTTCACCACCTATTGACGCGGGCGAGGCCGACAGAAAAACAAAACCCCCAGGATGACCTGGGGGTTTTGTCGTTGAGCCGATGACGGGAATCGAACCCGCGCCATCTGCTTGGGAAGCAGAAGTTCTACCATTGAACTACATCGGCACTGCGCCGCTGGCGCTGTCGCGACTCTATCAGAACTCGTGCCGTGCGATGCAAGTGTTGCCGGGTTCGCGCTGGTAGCCGGGCGGTCGGGCGAGTTTCGGCGGTGGTTGTCGGTGCGGCGATCTAGAGTGCGGGCAGCGGGTTTCGCACATTTTTCGTCAGCGTTCGTCGTGCGGGATCCGGCCATGCCGTGTTCGTGCGGCGCAACTAGTTCTCCGGTTCGAAGTTCGGCTCGGTGGGATCGGGTCGATGGCCGGGATGACGAAGGGCTGACTGAATGAGGCGGGTTCTGTTCGTTTCGGTGATCGCGGCGCTGGGGGTGCTGGGGGCCGGTTGTTCGGATGATTCCGGGTCCGGGACCGAGACCACGTCGAAGACCACGTCCAGTACGACCACCGTGCAGCCGACCACCACCACCACGGTGGGGCAGGACGAAGGGCACGGGGAGCCGGGACACCAGCACATGAGCACAACGGCACCCGCGCCTGGGCCGAACATGATGTCGAATCCGAATGGGGACGGGAGCTGGGTGCCGTGTGAGGGCACCATCTGCACCAATCCGAACCACGGTGGCGGCGACAGCCCGAACACGACCGAGACCGCCGAGATGGGGACGCCGGTGCCGGCGACGGAGACCGGCGCAGTGCCGCCGACCGAGTAGCCCGAGGCGGCGAGGTGTGTTCGGCTCCAGCGGACGGATCGGTGTGTGCTCGAGGGTAGGGGGTCGCCCTACCTGGGGTGTCAGCTGCCTACACTGGGCCGGTGCTGCTCTCCGATCGTGACATCAGGGCCGAGATCGCCGCCGGGCGGCTCGGTGTCGAACCGATGCTCGAGTCGATGGTTCAGCCGTCGAGCATCGACGTGCGCCTCGACGGGCTGTTCCGGGTGTTCGACAACAGTCGCTATACCCATATCGATCCGGCGCAGCAGCAGGACGAGCTGACCAGCCTGGTCGAGCCGAAGCCTGGTGAGCCGTTCGTGTTGCATCCGGGGGAGTTCGTGCTCGGGTCGACGCTCGAGGTGTGCTCGCTGCCCGACGATCTGGCGGGGCGGCTGGAGGGCAAATCGAGTCTGGGGCGGCTCGGGCTGCTCACGCATTCGACGGCGGGGTTCATCGACCCGGGGTTCAGCGGGCACATCACCCTGGAACTGTCGAATGTGGCGAATCTGCCGATCACGCTGTGGCCGGGGATGAAGATCGGGCAGCTGTGCCTGATCCGGCTGTCGAGTCCGGCCGAGCACCCGTACGGCAGCGCCAAGGCCGGGTCGAAGTATCAGGGTCAGCGGGGGCCGACGCCGTCGCGGTCGTACCTCAACTTTCCCCTCTCGCCCGATTCGCTGAGCGCGGTCGAGACTCGCTGAGGGCCTGACGCCACCGCGATACTCAGCACCAGCGACAGCGCGGGCAGGGTGTCGCCACCGCCGGACGGTGGGCGCACCCAGTGACAGCCCTCGCGACTCCAGCGGCCCAGGTTCGTAGGCAGCATCACGGCGCTGCCGGTGCCGGGGATATCGATATCGAGCCCCGCGAGCTCGGCGGCCTCTTCCTCGGAGGGCCTGGCGTCGGGTACGGCGAGCACGCTCCAGCGGATCTGACGTGCCAGCACCGGACCCTCACAGCGTTGCTCGCGCAGCGCCGTGAGCACCTTCTCGGCGCGCGTGGTCGGAAGGTGCACCACGCAGAGCCGGTCGGTGATCGGCAGCATCACAAAGCCGCCGCGCTCGCGGACGGGTAGCCGGAATTCACGCTGGTAACACCGCACCCAGTCGTCGACAGTTCTGGCTTCCACGCTTCCAGAATCGCGCACGCGAGCGCGCGTGACCACTGCCCCGCACCGCCCTTTCACTGCCTCTGGCAACCGATTCCGCCAAGTTGTGGTGTGTCTCACTGTGACGCTCGTACTCTGGAGGGGAGTTGTCCGTCGGATGAGGTGACGCCGTGGTCGGGGAGTGGACAGGGAGAGAGGCCAGAGCTCTTCGCGATGCCAAACGAATGAGCATCCGGGAGTTCGCGGCTCACCTCGGTGTGCACGAACGGCTGGTGTCGAAGTGGGAGGCGGGCGGGGTGCGGGTTCGCCCGCGTCCGGTGAACCAGGCCGCGCTCGATACGTCACTGGCCCGTTCCGATGACGTTGTGCGCGCGCGATTCTCGACCCTGCTGGCGCCCGCGGGTGATGCCGACCTGCTCGCGTTCGTCGATGCGGGAACTGTCAAAGGTGCTGTGCCCGAGGTGTTGTCGGAGAGGGAGTTGATTATGGCGGCTGCGCACGAGGCCAGCGAACACGCGGCCGCCGCGGAGGGCACCAATGTGGGGGCAACGACGTTGGCCCAGCTCGACGCCGACGTCCGGCGTATCGCCAACGAATACGTCCATGCCGCACCGGCACCCATGATGGTGGAGATGCTGCGGGTGCGCAGGCGGGTGTATCGACTACTCGACGGGCAGCAGAAGCCCGTCGACACCAGCCACCTATACCTGCTGGCAGGGACGTTGTCGGGGCTGCTGGCCAACGCGAGTACCGACCTCGGCTATCTCGATGCCGCGGGCGAACAGATCAGGGCCGCTTGGGCTTACGCGGAACTGAGCGGGCACAACGGATTACGCGCGTGGACGCGCGGCATGCACGCGCTGATCGAGAACTGGTCCGACCGGCCGCGCAACGCCGTCCAATTAGCGCGCAGCGGGCAGGAATTCGCGGGGCCGGGACTCGGCCGGGTGCGGCTGCTCAACATCGAGGCCAGGGTGTGGGCGCGGCTCGGCAGCGACGTCGAGACCGACCGGTGCCTGCGCGCGGCCGAAGTGGCGGCCGGTGACCGCCGCGACGAACTGCACGACGAGATCGGCGGGGTGTTCGGTTTCGGCCCCCCCAAGGCCGCCTACTACGCGGGCGCCACCTGCATCCAGCTCGGCCGCGCCGAACAGGCACTCGCCGCCACCGAACGCGCCATCACCCTCTACTCGAGCGGCCCGCCGCTGCAACGTTCCTACGGCGCCGAATCGCTGGCCCGCGTCGACAACGCGGCCGCCCACCTCATCAACGGCAGCATCGACGGCGCCGCCGACGCCCTCCGCCCGGTCCTCGACCTCCCCGAGGACAAACGCATCGCCCAACTGAGCGAACGCCTCGTGGGCCTGCGCCGCCGCATCGCCGCCCCGACGTATCGCGACGCCGTCGAAGCGCGAGGCCTCGATGAGCGAATCGAGGAGTTCTGCGTCCAGTTCCCCCTCCCCGGGACTGCCAGCCGGACCTAGGCGCGGCATGCGTCGGCGACCGGCGGCGGGGGCGGGCATCGCGTCAGCTCGTTCCCGACGAGTCGCCCATGTTCGTGCGTGACCAGGCGTTGCGATAACTACCTACCGGTGGGCCAGGCGATAAATCGGCTTGCGGACAGTGGCACCATGGGGACCGTGAGTCCTCAACATCCGCACCTGCCCCCGCGCGTTCTCGAGCAGTCGACCAAACTGCAGAACGTGGTCTACGAGATCCGTGGGCCGGTTCACGCGCAGGCAGCACGTCTGGAGGCCGAGGGCCACCGCATTCTCAAGCTGAACATCGGCAACCCGGCCCCGTTCGGGTTCGAGGCGCCCGATGTGATCATGCGCGACATCATCGCCGCGCTGCCGTATGCCCAGGGGTATTCCGAGTCGAAGGGGATCCTGTCCGCCCGGCGCGCCATCGTCACCAGGTACGAGCTGGTTCCCGGGTTCCCCGAGCTCGATGTGGACGACGTCTACCTCGGCAACGGCGTGTCCGAGCTGATCACCGTCACCATGCAGGCCCTGCTCGACAACGGCGACGAGGTGCTGATCCCGGCCCCCGACTACCCGCTGTGGACAGCCATGACCAGCCTGGCCGGCGGTACCCCGGTGCACTACCTGTGCGACGAGGAGAACGGCTGGCAGCCCGATATCGCCGATATCGAATCGAAGATCACCGACAAGACCAAGGCCTTGCTGGTGATCAACCCGAACAATCCGACGGGTGCGGTGTACTCGGCGGAGGTGTTGCAGCAGATCGTCGACCTGGCGCGCAAGCATCGGTTGCTGCTGCTGGCCGACGAGATCTACGACAAGATCCTCTACGACGACGCCAAGCACATCTCGCTGGCCTCGCTCGCCCCCGACCTGCTGTGCCTGACGTTCAACGGCCTGTCGAAGGCGTACCGGGTGGCCGGGTACCGCGCGGGCTGGCTCGCGATCACCGGGCCGAAGGAACACGCGGCGGGCTTCCTGGAGGGCATCGACCTGCTCGCGTCGTCGCGGTTGTGCCCGAACGTGCCCGCGCAGCACGCCATCCAGGTGGCGCTCGGCGGGCATCAGAGCATCGAGGATCTGATCCTGCCCGGCGGGCGGCTGCTCGAGCAGCGCGACGTGGCGTGGGAGCGGCTCAACATGATCCCTGGTGTGTCGTGTGTGAAGCCGCGTGGCGCGCTGTACGCGTTCCCTCGATTGGATCCGAATGTGCACGAGATCCACGACGACGGGAAGCTCGTGCTCGATCTGCTGCTGCAGGAGAAGATCCTGATGGTGCAGGGGACCGGGTTCAACTGGCCCGCGAACGACCATCTGCGGATCGTGACGTTGCCGTGGGCGCGGGATCTGGCCGTGGCGATCGAACGGTTCGGCAATTTCCTCGCCGGTTACCGGCAGTAGAGTTACAGAGATAGCTCACCTGTCACGGCTCTGACCAGTGCGTTTCTGGGCTCTGGGCAGGATGGCCATCCTGGTATGGCAGGTAAAACAGACTGCGAGTTCGGAATGTTGGATGTTTTGAAGATCTACTAGTGCAAAAGTCCATCTTTTGTGTACAGTAGACCTCGGCGCTTCGGCGCCCTGGCCCGGTTGTCTACCCCCCCTGGACAACCGAGAGCCTCAGGTACGCGCGCCTACCCCCCTGGGCGCCTGCCTCCGGCGGCGGAGACACCCCCCTGCTCTCCGCCGCCCACAAACCCGCCTCCCCGGGTCCAGGTCTGACTTGGACCCGGGGAGGTTTTTTTGTGTGGCACCAGGCCACGCACGAACATGCCGCCGCCCGCCATGGCAGGGACCCACGCGCCAGAGCCTGGCCTGGATTCGCGGAGTGGCGGGCTGGTTCCTTTAAGCTTCGGGCCGTGAGCGAGCATCATCACCATCACGACCATTCCGGGCCTATCGCCATCAGTGACACGGCCGCCAAGGTCGTTGTCGGGCTGTTGGGGATCATCGGGGCGGTGGTGCTGGTCGCGACGGTGATTCTGTGGCCGAGTGCCCAGCACGTCGAGATTCCGTTGCCGATGCAGACCATGTCCGGCGGGGCGGTGCAGACCGAAGCCGGGACCGTGGTCATGCAGGACGTCGGGCCGTGTGGGAGTCCGTCGATGGGCAAGGCGTTCGCGCAGACACCGGAGCCGCCGAGGACCGCCGCCTACACGTGTCAGCGCAGCATCATCGATATTCGATCGGGGCCCGACGAGGGCAAGAAGACACTGTTCGAAATCGCGCCGGGCCCAGGACAGCC
Organism: Nocardia sp. FBN12; assembly: GCF_054031145.1. NCBI lineage: Bacteria > Bacillati > Actinomycetota > Actinomycetes > Mycobacteriales > Nocardiaceae > Nocardia > Nocardia sp. FBN12. Next base: position 5,696,049 of record NZ_CM132926.1, on the reverse strand, counting down.
CGATCTGCGCGCGGGTGACGACATCCGGATGGTGCGGGCCGCCGACCCGGCGGGCATCACCCTGTACGGGTTCGAGGACTACTCGCGCGGACTGCCGTTGCTGTTGATCGTGCTGGCCTTCGTGGTGGTGATCTGTGTCGTCGCGCGGTGGCGGGGATTCCGGGCGCTGGTGGGGTTGTGCTTCGCCTTCGGGGTGGTGGTGATGTTCCTGTTGCCCGCGCTGCTCGACGGGAAGGCGGCGATCCCGGTGGCGCTGGTCTCAGGGGCGCTGATCCTCTACGTGGTGCTCTACCTAGCGCACGGGGTGAATCTGCGGACCAGTTCGGCGTTGCTCGGGACGCTCGCGTCGATGGTGGTGGCGGCGGTGCTGTCGTGGCTGGCGATCGAGGTCACCCATCTCACCGGCTTGTCCGAAGAGCAGAACACCAACGTGGCGACCTACATTCAGCACGTCAGCATCACCGGATTGCTGCTGGCGGGATTCATCATCGGCTCGCTCGGTGTGCTCAACGACGTGACCATCACGCAGGCTTCGGCGGCCTTCGAACTCGCCGCGCTCGATGAGGGCGCCACGCGACGTGAGATCTTCACCGCGGCCATGCGGGTCGGGCGCGACCACATCGCCAGTACGGTCTACACGCTCGTGCTCGCCTATGCCGGTGGGGCGCTGCCGCTTCTGCTGCTGTTCAGTGTGGCGGGGCGATCGATCACCGATGTGCTCACCGGGGACGCGGTCGCCATCGAGATCACGCGATCGGCGGTGGGTGGTATCGCGCTGGCGCTGTCGGTGCCGTTGACCACGGCGATCGCGGTGATGCTGGCGCGACCGTTCGGTTCGAAGCCTGCCGCGGTGGCACCTGCGCGGGCACGGCACGCTCGGAACTGAAACCTGTTCGGACGTCGGCGGTTACTGGCCGGCCGGCGGGAAGCCTGGCAGTACTACCGGCGGGAGGGTCGGCAGGACTACCGGGGGGAGGCCGGGCACCACGGTGAAGGTGTTGGGGCCCGGTGCGGGGGGCGCGGCGGTGGTTTCCTCGGCTCGGCGCGGGTTGGCCGGGGGCGCGGCGACCGTTTCGTGTTGGGCCTCGGTGGTCGCGGCGGGGGCCGTGGTCGGGCCGATCGCGCTCGGCCGGGGCGGGGTGGTCGCGGGGACGGCTTGCGAACCGTCGCTCGACGAACCGCGCTCGAGCACCTCGGGGCCGTAGCCGAGGCCGAGCCCGATCGCGGCGAGGACCACCAGCGAACTCACCGTCAGCACCGCCACGTTCAGTTCGCGGCGGGAATGGGAGCGGTTGGTGAGCGCGCTGAGCGGGCGGCGGCCGCGGGCGGGCGCGGTGAGCCAGGCGGGGGTCACGTCGTCGTGTTCGCCCATCGGGACCGGTGCCGCGGCGACCGGCGCCTGCTGGATCTGCGCGGGCCGGGCCAGCAGCGCCGCACCGCGGGCCAACGCCGTCTCCGGTTCGGCGGGCACGATCACCGGCACACCGATCGTGCGCTCCAGTACGCGCGCGATCAGCGGAATCCGGGCGCCACCACCGAGCACCAGCACCGCCTGCACCGGATGCTGCGCGCGGATGATCACATCGCGGGTCATCCGGGCCGACGACTCGATCGCCAGCATCATCAGCGATTCGAAATTCTCCTGCGTGAGCAGGACAAGGCCCTGTTCGCTGGGTAACGCCACCGCGTTGCTGTTCGACAGCTGCTCCTTGGCGGCCCGGCACAGCGCGTCGAGCGCGGCCAAGCCCGCCGGGTCGGCCGGATGCGCGATCCGGCCCGAGGCGATCTGCTGCTCCCGGATCAGCGAATCCAGGTAGTCGCCGCTGATATCGCTGATCCGCTCGCACTGGTACACATCGCTGGTGCGGGCGTTGATCACGCTCACCGTGAGACCCGAACTGCCCAGGTCGTAGACGGCCAGGGTGGACACCTCACGCATATCGCTGGTGGCATGGGCGAAGTGCACGGCGGCAACGGCTTCGGGGATGAGCTGGTAGTTCGTGAGCTGGCGTCGTGCCATCGCGGCGCGCACCGCCCTGGCCTGCGGCTCGCTACGGAACGTGATGGTGGTGGCGGCGATCTCCGGCGACGAGGCCAGGGTGGCGGCGATCGCGTCGGCGGCGGACTCCTCGGCCTGCTGTTCCGGCATCGAGATCGATTGCACCTCGAACGAATACGGCGGAACGGAACCGTGCGGGCCACCGTGCTGCGGACGCGCGAGGCGCACCGTCCCGGCCCCCACCGATATTCCCAGAACCGAACTCATCCGCTGCCCATCTCGTCCGTGCTGCACGACATGCGAAGGACTGCGATAATGCGGACCGAAATCCGCCCAGCCCCCGCTTGGATCGTTACTCTACGGGGTGCCGAGTCCGGCGTATACCCACCCGGCCGCACGCCAGGTTGCGCTGTCCAAGCAGTTGCGACCGTCGATGATCGAACGGGACCGTACCACCGGGGCGAGGTCGGCCGGAGTCAAGGCGGTGAATTCGTTCCACTCGGTAAGGACCAGCACCACATCGGCGCGATCACAGGCCTCCGAGACCGAGGTGGCGTAGTTCAAGGTGGGGAACACGCGGCGCGAATTCTCCACTGCCTTGGGGTCGTACACGGTGACGACGGCGCCGTGCAGCTGGATCATCCCCGCCACATTCAGCGCGGGTGAATCGCGAACATCGTCGGATTCGGGCTTGAAGGCCGCGCCGAGCACCGCCACGTTCGCGCCGAGCAGGGAACCGCCGCAGGCGCGGGCGGCCATGTCGACGACCTTGGTGCGGCGGCGCATGTTGATGTTGTCGACCTCACGCAGGAACGCCACGGCGTGATCGGCGCCGAGTTCCCCCGAGCGGGCCATGAAGGCGCGGATGTCCTTGGGTAAGCAGCCACCGCCGAAACCCAGACCGGCATTGAGGAATCGGCGGCCGATCCGGGCGTCGTAGCCGAGCGCGTCGGCCAGCATGGTCACGTCGGCGCCGGTGGCCTCGCACACCTCCGAGACGGCGTTGATGAACGAGATCTTCGTCGCCAGAAAGGCATTCGCCGAGACCTTCACCAATTCGGCGGTGGCCAGGTCGGTGAGCAGGAACGGGATCTCGGCGGCGAGGAGGTCGGCGTAGATCTCCCGGATGGTCTGCTCCACCCAGGCGCTGCGTTCGCGAGCGTGGTCGAGGCCGAGAACGAGGCGGTCGGGGCGCAGGGTGTCCTGGACGGCGAAGCCCTCGCGCAGGAACTCCGGGTTCCAGGCGACCTCGACCTCGACCTTCGCCTGCTCGCGAGCCCGGATACCAAGGGCCGCGGCGGTTCCCACCGGCACGGTGGACTTGCCGACGATCACCGCCGGGCGTTCCAGCATCGGGGCGAGCGTATCCACCACGGCGTGCACGTATTTCAGGTCGGCGCCGTATTCGCCCTTCTTCTGCGGTGTGCCGACGCCGAGGAAGTGGACATCGGCATGGGCCGCGGCGTCCTCGTAGTCCGTGGTGAACCGCAGGCGGCCGGCGGCGAGGTTGCGTTGCAGCACTTCCTCGAGCCCCGGTTCGTAGAACGGCACCACACCGTCGGCCAGTTTGGCCACCTTGCCGGGATCGACGTCCACCCCGACCACGTCGTGTCCCAACTCGGCCATACACGCTGCATGCGTGGCTCCGAGGTACCCCGTTCCGAAGACTGTGCATCGCATACTCCTGTTGGTAAGCGGTGCGCGTGGCTACGCCGCGTCAGCGAGGCAAGAGGGGACGCAACATCTGGTGTACAGGGGGAAACGTGCGGTGGGGTGGTTGTCGGGTAGGTGCTCTACCTGCGGTGATGTGTTCGGTGGACGGTGCACGGTTCGGATCGTCGGCCTGCATTTCCGGCGGGCCTCACTAGCATTCGGGGATGCGCCGGATCATGTTCGCCACGGGTGGGTTGCTGGTCGTGGTGTTGATCGCGGCGGTCGCGCTGTGGCCGGTCTACGTGCGGCCGCGCACGGACACGGCGCAGGTGGCGGATGCGATCCTGGTCCTCGGGGGTGCCCACGACGGGCGTGAACAGCTCGGGCTGCGATTGGCGGCGCAAGGGTACGCGCCGCGGGTGCTAGTCTCCAACCCCTACGAGCGCAGCCCGATGGTGAATCGGATCTGCCACGGGGGCTACAGCTTCGAGGTCATCTGCTTCGATCCATCGCCCCGCACGACTCTCGGTGAGGGGCGGGAGCTGGGTCGGCTCGGTGGTGATTGGGACCGCGTCATCGTGGTCACCTTCACCCCGCACGTCTCCCGCGCCCGGTACATCCTCGGGAAATGCTGGGGCGGTGAGTTGCTGTTCGTCGACCCCGAACCCCAGCTGTCGCCCGCGCGCTGGGCGTGGGACTACGCCTATCAGTCGGCAGGTTTCGTGAAGGCTTGGTTCGCCGACTGCTGATCGGGTCGCCGTCGAACGAGTGCGGCCCCGCTCCGAAAAGGGGCAGGGCCGCACGCATGAGAAACCGTTGGGGCCTGAGCCCTTGTGGCGATTTACTTCGGCTTGTCAGCCCACACGGTGGTGCCGTCCGGAGCCTGCAGCACCTGCAGCAGCTCCCAGCCGGTGACGGCCATGGTCGGGCCACCGATGGCGATCATGCCCACGATGCCGCCGACAGCGGCACCGACGGTCAGACCCGGGATGCAACCGACGGGGATGGTGACGACGCAACCGATCAGCGCGCCGACCGCGGTGCCGACGAACGTGCCGATGGCGGTGCCGATGCTGAACTTGCTGGAGAAGTCGTTGATCGCCTTCTGGTTCTCCTGCGCCGACGCGATGTCCTTCAGGACCGGCTTCGGGCTGACAACCTGCTGGCCGATGTTCACGCCCGTCGGCTTCTCCGGGGTGAGCTCCAGAACGGTGGAGTCCTTGACGACCTCGGACTTGGTCGGGATCTCCGCGCCGCCGATCGAGAAGGCGATCGGCAGGGCGATCACGACCGCGCCGCTGGTGTCCTTGATCTCGGCGACCTTGGTCTTGGGAGCTTCGGGGGTCTCGCCATCCTGCTCGACAATCGAGAAGGTGCCGTTCTTCACGGTGGCGACAACAGTCTTGTCGACCAGCTTGACCGAGTACTTGATGTCCTGCGGCGCCTCTTCGGCATGAGCGGTGCCCATGGCCACGGTCATCGCCCCGATAACCAGTGCAGCAGCCGCAGTGGTCCTACGGAAGTTCATTCAGGTTCCATTCATCAGGTTGTGGTGCGGCGTGCGATCGAGCGACACGCGAGACTCGTCAAGCAGGGCATCCCTATGAGATGTCCCCTACTTCTCCCCGAGCAGTGTGAAGACCGGCACAGCATGCAGAACAGCTGGAGCCTAATGGACCGAATCCTCCGTGGCCACACCGAATTTCGGGGGGCCTAGTAAGCCTGACCTTAGCTTCATCGCAGTTCACGGACGGTTTACGGTGTTCAGCAGGTGCTACGGGAACCCCGCAGCAAACACTTTTGTGATATTGCTCACAGGCAAACCGCAGGTCAAGTCCCAGTAAACAAGGTCAGAGCGCAAATGCCGATACTACGGTGGACAGCAGTAGTTACTGGCCGGTAACTTAGTGGCAGTTACGATACGAGCAATCGAGTGAGGTCTCCTCGCTCAGACCCTCGTGTTGCCTCGAAAGAAAGGTCGCGACATGAATGCCCTGACTATCACGTTGGGCACGATTGGAGCTGTGCTCAGCCTGTTCTGTTGGGCGTCGTTTATCGGCGGCGCATGGAACATCGGCAAGGCCATCACCATCGGCCAGTCAGCTCCCGATCGTTGGCGACCGTTCTTCCCACGGTTCAAGAACATGTTCGTCGAGGTCGCGGCCCACACGCGGATGAACAAGTTCCGCACTGTCGGCTGGGCGCACTGGCTGGTCATGACCGGCTTCATCCTGGGTGCGATCCTGTGGTTCGAGGCCTACGGCCAGACCTTCGACGGTTCGTTCCACTGGCCGATCATCGGCAACTTGGCGATCTACCACCTGGTCGACGAGATCCTCGGCATCGGCACCGTGGTCGGTATCGGCACGCTGATCATCATCCGTCAGCTGAACCACCCGCGGATCCCCGAACGCCTGTCGCGGTTCAGCGGCTCCAAGATGGCCCCCGCCTATGTGATCGAGACGATCGTCCTGCTCGAGGGCCTCGGCATGATCATGGTCAAGGCAGGCAAGATCGCGACCTACGGGAACGGCCACCTCTCGACCGACTTCTTCACGATGCAGATCGCGAAGCTGCTGCCCGCGAGCCCGACCATGGTGTCGATCTTCGCGTTCGTCAAGCTGATGTCGGGCATGGCCTTCCTGTACCTGGTCGGCCGCAACATCACCTGGGGCGTCGCCTGGCACCGCTTCTCGGCCTTCTTCAACATCTACTTCAAGCGCGAGGCCGACGGCAGCGTCGCGCTCGGCGCGGCCAAGCCGATGATGTCGGACGGCAAGGTTCTCGACATGGAGAACGTCGACCCCGATGTCGACAATCTCGGTGCGGGCCGCATGGAGGACTTCTCCTGGAAGGGCTGGCTCGACTTCACCACCTGCACCGAGTGCGGTCGCTGCCAGTCGCAGTGCCCCGCCTGGAACACCGGTAAGCCGCTCTCGCCGAAGCTGCTGATCATGTCGCTGCGCGACCACGGTTACGCCGCCGCCCCGTACCTGCTGGCCGGTGGCCGCAAGGACGCCGGAGGCGACGAGATCGGCCTGGTCGACGCCGATGGCAAGCCCGACGAGGCCGCACTGGCCAAGATCCCCGAGGCCGCCCGCGCCGAGGCCGATCGTCCGCTGGTCGGTGGCGAGGATGTCCACGGCATCATCGACCCCGAAGTGCTGTGGAGCTGCACCACCTGTGGTGCGTGCGTCGAGCAGTGCCCGGTCGATATCGAGCACGTCGACCACATCATCGACATGCGCCGCTACCAGGTGCTGATCGAGTCGGAGTTCCCGTCCGAGCTGGCTGGTCTGTTCAAGAACCTGGAGAACAAGGGCAACCCGTGGGGTCAGAACTCCAAGGACCGCCTGAACTGGATCAAGGAAGTCGACTTCGACATCCCGGTCTTCGGTAAGGACGCCGACAGCTTCGACGGCTACGAGTACCTGTTCTGGGTCGGTTGCGCCGGTGCCTACGAGGACCGTGCGAAGAAGACCACCAAGGCCGTAGCCGAGCTGCTCGCGACCGCGGGTACCAAGTTCATGGTGCTCGGCGCCGAGGAAACCTGCACCGGTGACTCCGCTCGCCGTGCGGGTAACGAGTTCCTGTTCCAGCAGCTGGCACTGCAGAACATCGAGGTCATCAACTCGGTGTTCGAGGGTGTCGAGCAGTCGAAGAAGAAGATCGTCGTCACCTGTGCGCACTGCTTCAACGCGCTCAACAACGAGTACCCGCAGGTCGGTGGCAACTACGAGGTCGTGCACCACACCCAGCTGCTGAACCGTCTCGTGCGCCAGAAGCAGCTGGTCCCGGTCTCGCAGGTCTCGCAGCAGATCACCTACCACGACCCCTGCTACCTGGGTCGGCACAACAAGATCTACAACGCACCGCGTGAGCTGATGGAAGCCTCGGGCTCGACCCTGGTCGAAATGCCCCGGCACGGCGAACGTTCCATGTGCTGTGGTGCCGGTGGCGCTCGCATGTGGATGGAAGAGCAGCTCGGCAAGCGCATCAACGTCGATCGGGTCGACGAGGCGTTGTCGACGAATCCGACCAAGATCGCGACCGGTTGCCCGTTCTGCCGCGTCATGCTCAACGACGGTGTGACCGCGCGGCAGGAACAGGGTCAGGGTGAGGGTGTCGAGGTCGTCGACGTCTCGCAGCTGATGCTGGATTCGATCACTCGCATCGATTCCGCCGCACTGTCGGCCAATCTGCTCGTCGTCCAGGAGCCGAAGGCCGAACCTGAGCCTGAGCCCGAGCCGGAACCGGTGGTCGCCGAGGTTGCCACCGAAGCCGCTCCGAAGGCTGCCCCCGCTGGTGGTGGCCTCGGCATGAAGGGGGCCGCGAAGGCCCCCGGTGGCGGTCTGGGCATGAAGGGCGCCGCGAAGGCACCCGGTGGCGGTCTCGGCATGAAGGGCGCTGCCAAGGCGCCCGGCGCGAAGGCCGAAGCTGCCCCTGCGGCCGAAGCAGCCGCGCCCGCCAAGGGTCTTGGCATGAAGGGTGGAGCCAAAGCTCCTGGCGGTGGTCTGGGCATGAAGGGTGGCGCGAAGGCTCCCGGTGCGAAGGCGCCTGCGGCCGAAGCGGCCCCGGCTACCGAAACCGCAGCCCCCGCGGCTCCGGTCAAGGGGCTGGGTATGAAAGGCGGAGCGAAGGCTCCTGGCGGCCTCGGTATGAAGGGCGGCATCAAGGCCCCCGGTGCCAAGGCCCCCGCCGCAGCTCCGGCTGAGGCAGCTCCCGCGACTTCCGCGGCAGCTGCCGAAGCCCCTGCTGAAGCCAAGCCGTCGGTGCCTGCCAAGGGTCTGGCTATGAAGTCCGGTCTGAAGCGACCGGCCGCCAAGGCTCCCGGCTCTACGGCTGCAGCGCCCGCGGCACCGGCAGCTCCGGCGGCCGAAGCCACCGCGACCCCGGAGGCTTCGGCTCCCGCTGAAGCTAAGCCGTCGGTGCCTGCCAAGGGTCTGGCCATGAAGTCGGGTCTGAAGCGGCCCGGGCCGAAGGCTCCCGGCACCGCTGCGGCTCCCGCTGCAGCTGCGGCTCCCGCTGCCCCGGCGGAATCCCCGGCTCCGGCCGAACCGGAAGCCCCCGCGGCCGAACCGGAAGCGCCCGTGGCGGAACCGGCCACCCAGGCCGAGGCCAGCAATGGCAACGGCACAACTGTGGCGCCGCCGACCGCTAAGCCGGGTGGTCTCGGGTTCAAGTCCGGTGCGAAGTCTCCGGGTCGTAAGAGCTGACGACTGACACCCAGTGAGGCGCGGATTCTCCGGAATCCGCGCCTCACTTGTTTCTGCGTATGTGCTCGGGTGACAACGGTGTTGGTGGGGGGTCATGGGGGTGTGGATGGTTCTGTGGACCCTTGTTCGGTAGTCCCAGGCAGGTTTGACGCTGTGTTTATTGGAGCGCTGGCGCGCTCGAGTCGCGGCCCTGAGGGGCCGCCGGTTAGGCGCCGTTGCTTGCTCCTTCGTCGCCTACGCAACGGCGCCTAACCGGCGACCCGGCCGCGACCGGCCACTTCGTGGCCGTCCCTCCCTAAGGGTCGGGAGTGCGGTGGCTGGGTTGGGAGGGTTGTGGAAGACGGGGACAGGCTGGGGTGCACGGTGTGGTCGGGAGTCCGGTAGGGCTGCGGTCTTCGGGGTGCACGGTGTGGTTGGGAGTCCGGTAGGGCTGCGGTCTTCGGGGTGCACGGTGTCGCCGGAAGTCCGGTAGGGCTGCGGTCTTCGGGGTGCACGGTGTCGCCGGAAGTCCGGTAGGGCTGCGGTCTTCGGGGTGCACGGTGTCGCCGGAAGTCCGGTAGGGCTGCGGTCTTCGGGGTGCACGGTGTCGCCGGAAGTCCGGTAGCGCTGCGGGTCTTCGGGGTGCACGGTGTGGTCGGGAGTCCGGTAGCGCTGCGGGTCTTCGGGGGTGTGGTGGGGAAAAAGGGTGTGAGATGCCGAAAAGGCCGGTAGCGCGATCGCTACCGGCCTTTTCGGGGCTGCTCTGTGCCTACATGGTGTTGATCAGTTGGTGCGGACCGACAAGCCGGGGTTGTCCGACAGGACCACGCTCAGGGGCTGGGCGAAGAGCTGGGGAGTGTCGCCGGTGATGGCGCCGATGATGTTCGGGATCTCGCAGATGGGGAAGTCCGCGACCGAGGAGGCGCTGGAGATGCCGAGGGCGAGGCGGCCGGTGACGATGGCGCCGCCGGAGTCGCCGGGGAGGGCGCAGATGTTGGCCGAGAAGCTCTGGGTGAGCTGGCGGTCGCCGACCTGGACGGTCTGGTCGACGCCGTTGATCACGCCACAGCTGAAGCCGGTGCGGGCACCGGACTTGCACACGGGAGCGCCGACCACGGGGGTGGCCACGCCGTCGACGGCGATGGGGGCCTGGCCGGGGATGCGGACCAGGTTGTTCTCGAAGCGGGCGCGCGCGTTGTCGTTGACGCGGATGATCGAGTAGTCCTGCTCGCCGAGCACCGACTTCTGGAAGGTGCCGAGCTGGGCGCCCGCCTTGTCGCCGACGATCTCGTAGATGGCGGCGGCGGTGCCGGTGCCGGCCGACTCGATCTCGGGGTTGCAGTGGCCCGCCGAGATATTGACGACGTTGCCCGAGCGGTCGGTGCCGTTGAAGCCGAGCGAGCAGCGCAGCGAGCTGCGGCCGATCACCGAGGCGTAGCCGTCGCCGCCTGCCAGCGCGCCGTTGCCGTCACCGGCGACGGGGGTGGCGGCCAGGTCGACTCGCTCGCCTGCCACCGGCGGGGCGGTGACGATGACGCGGGACGGATCGATGAAGCTGGGTAGCGGGAGCCCGGCCTGCTGCACGCGGACCGCGATCGAGTTGTTCACGGTGTCGACGACGACACCACGCACCAGGGCGGAGACCTCCGGCGGTGCGGCGGCGAGCCAGTTCTCGAACGCGGTCTTCTCGCCACGCAGGGTGGACTGGCTCTTGGCGACGTTGCGGACCTCGAAACCGGCCGACTGGGCGGCCGCGCGGGCCTCGTCGACGCCGGGACCCTGCGACAGCGCCACCACGGCGTTGCCCTGGTCGCTCAGCCAGGAACCGGCGAAGACCTGCGGGAACTGGCGCTGCGCGGTGGTGGAGAACGCGGCGACCTGCTGGGCCACATCGGCGCGGCGCAGGTACTCGTCGGGGGAGATCTTCAGATCGCGAGTGACCGCTTCGATGAGCTGAGCGGGCAGATCTGCGGGCGCGGGCTGCGCGTCGGCAACCGCCATCGTGGGGCCGAACAGCAGAAACGCCGCCGAAGCGGCGATCAACGATTTCCGAGCTCTTCTCGAGCTTCGCGCGGACGGGGTACGACCCATACGTGGCAGGAGCATGGTCCGAACTATATGGGCTCGAGCGACTTATGCCTACTCGGACCGGGCAAGAGATTTCGCTCACCCGGTCCGGTCGGTGGTTTGTCCCCGCTCAGCCCGCGTTGGTCTTGGTGCGCACCATGATTCCGGTGCCGACACCGCCGTCGGAGGAGGCCTCGATGTCGGCCAGGATCGCCCGGATCGGGATGCCGAGGGACGCGGTGCCGCCGTACGGGGCCAGCTGCGTGTTGGCCTCGGTGCAGTTGGGCGCGGCCGAGGCATTCGAGCCGCTGGTGATGCCGAGGGCGAGCGTGCCGGAGACGATCGCGCCGCCGCTGTCGCCGCCGAGCGTGCAGGCGGTGCTGGCGAAGCCGCGGATCGTCTTGCTGACGCCCTCTTCGGTGAACAGCTGGGTCTCCACGTGGTCGGCCGAGACGAAACCACAGGTGAAGGTGGAGGACTGGCCGGTCTTGCAGACCGGCGCGCCGGTGACGGGTTCGGCGGTGCCGGTGAGCGTCAGGGTGGTGCCCTCGGCGCCGCGCACGCGCGGCTGGTTCATGCCCGCGTTCACCGCGCGTTCGTTGAGCTTGATCACCGAGTAGTCGAGCGAGGCGGGTCCGCCGAGGACAGCGCGGGCGAACGAGCCGACCTCAGGACTGTTGGGGATGTCGCGCACGTTCGGCACGTAGACCGAGGCCGGGCCGCCGTTGTCGACATTCGGATTGCAGTGGCCCGCGGAGATATTGAGCGCGTTGCCCGCGGCGTCGGTGCTGTTGAAACCGAACGAGCACACGTCGACGCCGCGCAGGCCCGCGTCGTGCAGGTCCTTGGTCGCGGTGATGTAGGTGTCGCCGCCCATCGGCTTGTACTCCACCGGACCGCCGCCGCCGGGCTGCAGCACCACCTTGATGGTGGCGATCAGGGTCGGCAGGTTGAGCATGTGGCCGGTGGGCGTGTTGGCCACGTTGAGCACCAGCTGGCTGTTGAGCACGTCGATCGCGACCGAGCTGATCGGCGCGGAGATCGCGGGCGGCAAGCTGGCGATCCACTGACTCAGTTGCACCAGCGCGCCTTCCAGTCCACCGGCCGAGATCGGCGCGAGGTGGGTCTGGTAGCCGGCGGCGGTGACGAGTTTGCCCGCCTCGGCATCGGTGGTGGCGACGACGGCCTTGCCCTCGGGAGTGAGCCAGGCACCGGCGAAGGTGTCGGGGTTGGCGGCGCGGAAGTCGGTCGCGTAGTCGCGCAACTGCTGGGCGCGCGCGGCACGATCGAGGTACTCGGCCGGCGACATCCCCAGATCGCGCTCGAGCGCGGTCACCAACGCACCGGGTAACGCATCGGCCGAGAGTTGTAGTGGCGCAGCAGGTTCCGACGACGCGATACCGGATCCGAGCAGGGGTGCGAGAAGAACGGTCGCGGCGAACCCGGCGGAGGCTGCCTTGACCGCGGCGCGACGCGCCACCAACTTGCGCATGAAATCCCTTCGTCGACAACCAGTGACCGAGAACACCGCCGGCGGCGATCATGTCGGTCAGCGCATCACTCTAAGGCACGCTCGCCCAGCTGGCGCGGTTACGGTCGTGCTGCTGGTTTCAGCGTTGACCCGGGATCGTCAGGGGTGCGGGGAGATAGCCCGGCGGGTAGGTACCGAAGGGCGACCGTGGGCGGGTAGTGGTGGTCGGGCTCGGCGTGGTCGGCGGTGCCGTGGTGGTCGGCTCCGGGGTGGTCGTCGGGGGTGCCTCGGTGGTGGGCTCCGGTTCCGGTTCCGGCTCGGTGGTGGTGACCGGCGGGGGTGTGGTCTCCTCGACGACCGGCGGGGGCGGCGGCGCGGGTGCCGGGGTGGTGGTCAGCGTTTCCGGGCGGGCATCGGAAATGGTGGGCGGCGGGACGGTTTCGGGATCGCGGAGCAGGGCCGAGACCGCGATACCGCCGAGCAGCAGGCCGATGAGTGCGGCGCCGGCGATCAGCAGTGGGGTTTTGTTGCGGGCGGGTGCGGGGGGCACCACGGTGGGCTCGGCGCTCGGCGCGACCGGTGCCATCGCCTTGGTCGGCAGGGGCGAGACCGGCATCGCCGCGGAGTACGCCTGCGCGGTCACCACGGGTGTCGGCAGCGCGGGCATCACATCGGTGGCGGACGTCGCGTTCTCGGTGACGATCGGATCGGGCGGAGTCGCGCCCGCCGGCGTCGCCAGCACCGCGACCAGCGCGGCCTCGGCGGCGGCGGTGGCGAACGTCTTGCCCGGATCGGCGCCGTCGGTGGGCTGGGGCAGCTCGTCCTCGCCGAGCAGCGCCACCGACTTCAAGCCCAGATAGTCCAGCGCCTCGCGCACACCGCGCACCACCTCGGTCGACCAACCCGCGGGATGCGTCGCGTAGAACTCGGCCGGACCGCTGAGGTGCTCGGTGGTGAGATCGATCAGGCAGAACATGGCCGTCGCGAGGAGGTCCTCGGCGCGGTATGCCTCGCCGCCGTCGACATCCACGCCGGCCGGATCGCCGATCGCCCGCACGAAACCGGCGATCGAGTGAGCATGCCCGGAGGGCGCGGGTCCGCCGAGAGCGGCGTCGCCCTCGTCGGACATGTGCAGGACAGAAGCACGTTCGATCACCTGAACCGTGCCGTCCTCGGTGACCACCGCGGCGATGCACTCATCATCGGCGATACGCAGGCCGACCCCAGTGGCCATTGGCGACAAACACCCCTCAAACTCGGCGTCGACATCGTCCACGCGAGTCACACCAGCAGTTGGCCGTGTCCCATCGCGCGCAGCATTGACAGTAATTCCGATCGTGAGCGCGCGCCTATTCGACGTCGGATTCGCGCGACGTGATGCTCCACGGTTTTCGCGGAAATGTACAGCCGTGCGCCGATCTCCCGATAGGTCAGACCGAGCAGAACCAGCTCGGCGACTTCGCGCTCGCGATCGCTGAGCGCGCCGGACTCGCCGGTCAGGGGCATGGGACCGGCTGCGGGCGGCTGCGGTTGTGCGCTCGGTCGCAGCGGCTCGACCGGCTGGGATTGGGCGCGCACCGAACGCGCGAGTTTGAGCAGGGCGGTGGCGGTGGTCGAGTCGCTTGCCGCGAGGGCGGCCTCGCTGGCCAGGCGGGCGGCGTCCCAGGTGAGCCCGAGCTCGGCCAGTGCCGAGACCGCGGCCTGCACATCGGCCGCGGCCACTTGCCCACGCAGCACGAGGACCCAGGTGCGCCCGGCGTCGGCCAGCACGGTGGCCTGCCGGTCACCCGCTTCCGCCGCCGTCTTCAGCGCGTGGGCGTGGGGCAGCAGCGCGCGGGGCGACTCGTCGGCCAGCGCGGCCTGCACCGCGTACCAGTGGAAGGAATTGGCCCAGGCGGGTGCGCGGCCCAGTTTGCGGACCAGCGCCATGGCGGCTTCGACGAGCGGTTCGATCCGGCGCGCGTCTCCCAACCGGATGCCGGCCAGCCACAGTTCGCCGATCGGCAACAGGCTCAACAGGTCGGCTTCCAGCTCGTCGAACAGCGGGCAGGCCGCTTGCCACGCGTGCGCCAGGGCGGCGTGATCGCCGCCGCGCCGCGCAAGTCCCACGGTCAGGGCATGGGCGAGGAGTTGATCGCGGGGCGCGAGGGCGGGGATGTCGATCTCGGCGAGGGTGCTCGCGGCGCGGCGTTCGTCGCCGCCGAGCAGCGCGGTCCAGGCAGTCAGCACCGCAAGCTGCCTGCCGCCGCCCATGCCCGCCGCCCGGCGCAGCGCGTCACCGGCGCGGCGGGGCTCGCCGCTGCCGAGGCAGAGCAGCGTGGCGATCGAGACCGCGGAGCAGGGCAGATAGCGATCTTCGCCGGTGTCGGTGTTGCCCGCCTGGATCAGGGCGGAAATCGCCGCGGCCGTGCCGGTTCCGTGCGGGTCGAGCGATTCGTCGAGCGCGCTCGCGATCAGCCGAGCGCCCGCGTCGGCCTCGGTCGGCGGCCAGCGCTGTGCTGATTCGGACATGCGCGCGGCGCCTGCCTGTTCACCGGCCAGGGTGAGGACGATGGCCGCGGGCGCCCAGTCGGCACCGATGCGGTCGGGTCCGAGCCAGTTGTACAGTCCGGCCGCCCGGCTCACCAGTCCGCGGCGGACGAGCACGCTGGCGCAGATGCGCACCGCGGCGACGAGATCGGGGCGCGCGACGTTCTCGGCGGTCAGCAGCGGCTCGGCCAGGCGTAGCGCGGTGTCGGTGTCGCCCGCGTGCGCGGCGGCCTCGGCCCAGCGCAGCGCGATCGACTCCACCGGCGCACCCGCCGCGGCCGCCGCCGCGTAGCAGCGGGTCGCCTCGTCGGACTTCTCGGCTGTGCGACAGAGGAACTCGGCGAGCCGGGCATCGACGACGCCGGACTCGGCCAGGATCAGCGCGGTGCGATCGCGCAGCAGACCGGCGTCGAGGCGGGCGGTGAGCAGCCTGCGCTGCACATCGACATAGCGACGATCGCCGAGCAGCGTCCGCAGCGGACCGACGGCGGGCGCGAGGAGCAGGTCGGCATCGGTGACCAGGGCGCCCGACCTGGCACGGTCGATCAGGTCGTGGGCGGTGGCGGTGTCGACACCGAGCACCTCGGTGAGTTCCGTGGCATCCAATCCGGTTCCGGTCGCCGCGACGACCAGCGTTTCGAGCAACGCGGGATCGACCGCTTCCAGCAGCGTCCGCGTCCAGACGGTGACGGCTTCGTCCACCGCTGCCTCGCAGGTCTGCAGCGAAGCGGCATGGGCGCCCTTCAACGCCGCGACGACCCCGCCGGGGATTCCCGCCGTCAGCTGATGGATACGCGACGCGAGTGGCTGGGACACGGCCACGCCGAGTTCCTTGGCGAACGAGGAGATGTGGGCACTTCCCAGTGCGCGTAGCTCCAGCGTGCGGCCGTTGCGCGCCACCGCGTCGGCCAGCGCGCGCAGCTGGGGATCGTGTGGCCGGGGCTGGGTGGTCAGCACGACGGAGCGTTGCCCGGTTTCGATGGCCTCGCAGAGCGCGCGAAGCTCGGCGTCGCTGTAGCTGTGGACATTGTCGGCGACGAGCACCGCCCGGTCGGGAACCCCGTTCTGGACGTCGTCGGCCGCGGATTCGACGACCGGTATGCCGCGGCGACGCAGGTATGCGCGAACGGCGTCGAGCAGGAACGTTTTTCCGGTCCCGGCCCGGCCGCGGATCAAGACCAGCACGGTCTGCTGGTCGGCGGTGTCGAGATCGCGGAAGACGGTTCGGGCATGCGGGAAGGTGTCGTGGGCGATCTCAGCCACCATTTCCTCCGAGGACCTTGCCGGGCAGTTGCGTACCCGATTCGAGGGTCTCGCCGACCGCGCCGCCCACGTCGTCGAGCAGGCCGCCGGGATCGACCTTGATGGTGGGGACCTGCGGCCGGGTAGGCGCAGGAGCGGGGGCCGGAGCTGGTGCGGGGGCGGGCGCCGGAGCCGGGGCGGGGGCCGGGGACTGCCCGGCGGGCGGCGCCTGCGCGGGTTGCTGCTCAGCGGGGCCCGGCCTGCCCGCGGTCGCCGGTGTTCCGTCGGCGGGTGCTCCCACGGTGGGTGCGCCTGCGGGTGCCGGAGTCCCCGCAGTGGGCGTGCCGCCAGGAGCCCCGGCGTCGGTCGTGCCGACCGGGATCGCACCCGATGGCGCTGTTGTGCCGACCGCGCCCGGCTTGGCCGGGTCGGTGACCACGGAGTTCGTGGCATTCGCTGTTCCGGCCGCGCCGCCCGCGCTGGTCGCCGCGGGGGCGCCGGGGACCGGTGGGGCGACGGTGGTCTCGGCGGGTCCGGTGGGTGAGAATTGGGGGGCGCCACCGAGCGCGAGGGTGCCGGTGGCGAGGGCGGCCATGGTGACGGCCGCCGCCGCGATGATCGCCGAGCGTTTGGCTGTGAACATCTTGGTTCGTACCGGCTCGGACGGTGGCAGCGTGAGTCCTTCGATGGCCGGTGCCACCCCCGCCGGTGCCGGTGCCACCGGCACGATCGGGATGGCCTCGGTGGGCACGCTGATCGCGGCGACGTCGAGGGCGATCTCGGCCGCGCCGCGTGCGGCGCAGGTCGCCGGGTCGGCGCAGGCGATCACCGGCAGGCCGAATTCGGTCGAGATCAGCTCGGCGACCAGGGGAATCGCGCCGCCGCCACCGGTGAGCAGCACCCGGCCGACATCGCCGAGGGTGAGTTCGGCGCGGCGCACCGCGTCCTGGATCAGGCTCATCGAGTCGAGCAGGGCCGGACGAAGCAGATCTTCGAGTTCGCCGCGGGTCAACCGGACCTGTTCGGTGTGGACCGAGGGGTTGAGAATGCCGACCGGAATCGTCGTCGCGGTAATTCTGGAGAGGTCTTCTTTCGCAATTCTGCAGCGGTCTCGCAATGCCGACAATTCTTCTTCGACAACGGGATCGAATGGATCGATATCGTTTCCGTTCAGAACATTTGCCAGCACGTAGCGCATGGTCAGTAGATCGAATTCGGAACCGGCGATCGCGGTGCTGTGCGCCGGGGTGCCGAGCAGGCCGGCCTGCTCGCCGGTGCGCAGGACGGACACGGTCGATCCGCTCGCGCCGAGGTCGTACACGACCAGCGCGCCGTCTTCGAGCTGTCCGTGCTCGATCTCGTATCTGCGCACCGCGGCCAGCGGTTCGGGCACCAGCGTCACTTCGGCCAGGCCCGAGCGCACGAGCGCGGACCTGGCGGCCTCGACCGCGTGCTCCGGCCACCATGCCGGATAGCACGCGACGGTGGTCGGCGCGTCGGTGGATTCGGCGGCGACGCCGGCGAGTTCGGCGATCAGCGCGCAGGTCGCGGCTGCGACCAAATCGGCTGCGTCGTGGGCGGAACCGTCTTCTGCCAGCAGATCCACCGGATCGCCGACCCTGGCCACGTAGTCGTCGACGACAACTCCGCGATGGTGGCGCGTGGTGTCGGCGAAACTCACCGATCCGTCGGCGCCGAACATCAGTGCGCTGCGGTGGGTGAGAACGGTGGCACCGGTCCCGTCGGCTGTCGTGGCCGCGGCGGCCGAATTCACCGCTCCGACAGTGATGCCGAGCGCCAGACGCTCTGTCATTGGACAACCCCGTTCGCAAGACTTCCGGTGGGCCGGTAAACGCTTGTGTGCAGCGAGATCGCCGATGGCAGCGTCCCACTCGATCTGTCGGTTGCTAGGGGGCAGCTGTTACCTGTGCTGGGGCAGGTACGGGGAAATTCCCCTAATCGGTGGTCGGCCCCTAATGGGGCACGTCCGGCGGGACTAGGTATTCGCCCCGTTATCTGTAACGACGGACCCGCCTAGCGTGAAAGACATTCCAACGACAAACAGATCGGGCATCGCCCATGATCTGGAGGAGCTGATCTCGATGACACCGAACGCGATTCTGGAGTTCATCCTCAATCTGCTGCGCGACCCGGACGCCGCGGCCAGTTACTGCGCCAACCCGTGCTTCGCGCTGGCGGAGGCAGGCCTGGTGGTGACCCCGGAGGACATTTCCGCCGTCGCCCCGATGGTGGCGGAATCCGCGCTGGTCAGCGGCGGCTCCCAGCTGCAGGCGATCGTAGCTGCCGGCGCCGCGGCGAGCACGAGCGCGGCCATGGCGGGCACGGCCACCGCCGCCGCCGCTGTCACGGCGGCCGCGGCCGCCGATGCTGAACTCGACCTCGGTCTCGACGTCGGCCTCGGCGCTGTAGCCTCGGTCGTCGCCGACGCCGCCGCCCAGGTCGGCGCCGGTCTCGATGTCGCACTCGACGCCGTGACCGGCGCGAACGTCGACGTGAACGCGGACCTCGGCGCCGATGTGACCGGCGCACTCGGCGCGGGCCTCGGCCTGAACGGCGCGATCGACAGCGCCCTCGACCTCGGTGCGAACCTCGGCGGTGCGTTGAACGGTGCGGTGGGTGTTGGTGGTGATTTGGCTGCTGGTCTCGGCGGTGCGTTGAACGGCGCGGTGGGTGTTGGTGGTGACCTGGCTGCTGGTCTCGGCGGTGCGTTGAACGGTGCGGTCGGTGTTGGTGGTGACTTGGCTGCTGGTGTCGGTGGTGCTGTGAACGGTGCGGTCGGTGTGGGTGGCGATCTGGCTGCTGGTCTTGGTGGTGCTGTGAACGGTGCGGTCGGTGTTGGTGGTGACCTGGCCGGTGGTCTCGGTGCTGCCCTGGGCGGTGCGGTCGACGTGAGTGGCGACCTTGCGGCTGGTCTTGGTGGTGCACTGAATGGCGCGGCCGGTGCCGGCGCGGATCTCGGCGCGGGGCTTCACACCACGGTGGCCGGTGGAATCGGTGCCGGTCTCGACGGTGCCCTGTCGGGTGCGGTCGGCGCGGGGGCGGACCTTGCCGCCGGCCTCGGCGGCAGCTTGGCCGGTACGGTCGGCGCGGGCGCCGGTCTCGGTGAGGCGCTCACCGGCGCGGTCGGCGCGGGTGGCGAACTCGAGACCGGACTGGATGCTGCGGCTGGTGCGGGTGTGGGTCTGGGCGGTGTCCTCACGGGCGCGGCAGGCGCGGGCGCGGATCTTGCCGCTGGTCTCGACAGTGCGGTGGGTGCCGGTCTTGGTGGCGAGGTGACCGGTGCGGCCGGTGCCGGTCTCGGTGGCGCACTGTCCAGTGCGGTCGGCGCGGGCGCTGGTCTCGACGGCGCGTTGGCCGCGGGTGGCGATATCGCCGCCGACTTGGCTGGCGCGGTCGATGTGGCCGCTGGTCTCGGCGGTGGCCTCGATGCCGGTCTGAGCGGTGCGACCACGGCCGCGGGAGGTCTCGGTGCCGGTGTCGGCGGTGGTCTCGGTGCGGTCGCCAACGCGGGCGCGCAGGCAGCCGGTGGTCTCGGCGCCGCAGCCACCGTGGGCGCGCAGGCCGCGGGCGGGCTGGGCGCGGCCGCCACCACGTCGGCGATCACCGGTCTCGACGGTGTGGTCGGCGCGGGCGCGGACCTGGGTACCGGTCTCGAAACCGGGTTGGGTGGCGCAGCGTCGGCGGGTACCGATCTGACCGGCGGCTTCACGGGTGGGGCGGGGACGGGGTTCGGGGTCGACGGATTGCTCACCGGCGGCAGCTCCGGACAGATCACGACCGGATTGGAATCAGCGCTGTCCACCACGTCGGGTATCGGGCTGACCACCGGTCTGCAGGGCGGCCTCGACGCCGCGACGACGGTCGGCACCGACGTGACCGGCTCGCTCACCTCGGGTGCGCAGGCAGGAGTGAACGGCGCCGCCGATCTGGCCGGCGGTGCCAACGCGGGCCTGAACGGCGCCGTTGACGCGGGCGCCGGACTCGCCGGTTCCGTTGCCGGCGGTGCGCAGACCGGGTTGACCGGTGCCATGGAGACCGGCCTGACAGCTTCCGCGACCGGCGGTGCCGAAACCGGAACCGGCCTCGAGACCGGACTCGGCGACACGGGACTGTCGGGTGCGATCACGGGCGGCACGCAGGTGACAGGCGGCTTCGCCTCCGCCGTCGACGGCACAGCGCAGAGCGGCGCCGCCGCGGTCGGCGGCCTCTCGGGCCAGACCACCTCGACCTCGACCACCCAGGTCGACGCTTCCGGCACCGTCGGCGCGACGACCCAGGGCGCGGTCACCACCGCTGCCGACACCTGGTCCGGCGTCGACGTATCGAGCGCATTCGGCTCTGGCCTGCACGGTTCCACCCTCGGTGGTGCCGAGACCTCGCTGTTCGGTGAATCGAGCACCGTCACCGACACCGGCGCCGACGTGCACACCGACGGACTGTTCCACTGAGCGAAACGGGCGAAGGGATGACTGTTCTCGCACCGACCGCGGTGCCGCTGGCGACGGTGTTGTCCGACACCGTCGCGGCGGCCCACGCCGCGGGCCGTGACGACCTGGTCGGACGCCTGGAGAAGGTGGCAGTGCGGGTGCGCGACCCGCGGCACCGGATCGTCGTCACCGGTCAGCTCGGTCAGGGCAAGAGCAGGTTCGTGAACGCACTACTCGGCGTGGATGTATGCCGGGTCGGCGACGACGCGACCACCGTGTTGCCCATGCAGCTGTCCTACGGTGCGCAGCAGCGGGCGTACCTGGTGCTCACCGCGCCGGGCACCGACGAATCACGGGTCGAGATCCCGTTCGACGAGATCGGCGCCGTCGATACCCGCACGCCACTGGCCCAGGGCAGACAGGTCGTGCGGATCGAGGCCGAGCTCCCCAGTCAGCTGCTGGCCGACGGCATCGTCCTGATCGATACCCCTGGCGTCGGCGGACACGGAAGTGCTTGCGCCGCAGGTGTACTCAGCCTCGCCGCGGCCGCCGACGCCGTTCTCGTGCTCTCCGATGCCTCCACCGAGCTCACCGAGCCCGAACTCACCTTCGTCCGGCAGATCCGCGAAATGTGTCCCGCGGTCGCCGTTCTGCTCACCAAGACCGACCTCTACCCGCACTGGCGTCAGGTGCTGGAGGCCGACCGAGCCCATCTCACGCGCGCGGAAACCGATGTCGCCCTGATGCCGGTTTCGGCGCTGCTCCGTGCGCACGCCCTGCGCTTGCAGGACGCGGAACTGGGCCTGGAGTCCGGTTTCGGCGTGCTGTTCGGTTTCCTGCGCGATCGGGTCGTCGCCCGCGATCAGGCGGTCACGCGGCAGGCGGTAGCCCGCGAATTGCATTCGGCGGCAGAGCATCTGGCGTTGGCGCTGGGCAGCGAGCTGGTCGCGCTGCGCGATCCGGCCGGTGGCGCGGCAGCGGTCAACGAGTTGCAGTCGGCGCGCGCGGCCGCCGAGGAGTTGCAGCGGCGCACCGCGAGCTGGCAGCAGACCCTCACCGACGGCATCACCGACCTCGTCGGCGACGTGGACCACGACCTGCGCGATCGGCTGCGCGGCATCGCCCGCACGGGCCAGGAATGGATCGACGAGAACGACCCGAGCAGGCATTGGGGCGCGATCACGGAATGGCTGACCGGCTCCGTCGACACCGCCCTCGGCGACAACCTCCTGCTGACCCACCACCGAGCCGAACTGCTGGCCGAACGGATCGCGGGCCATTTCGCCGAGGTCGGCGCGGTCGATCTGCCGGAGGTGCACGCCGGGATGGACGATGAGAGCGGCCTGGTCAGCTCGGGTTCCTTGGCCGATCTCGAGCCCGATATCGGCTTCACGAGCAAGGTGCTGGTCGGTATGCGCGGTTCCTACGGCGGCGTGCTGATGATCGGCCTTGCCACGACCTTCGCCGGCCTGGCCATGCTGAATCCGATCTCGCTCGGCGCAGGCCTGATCGTCGGCGGCAAGGCCTATCGCGACGACAAGTCCGCCCGCCTGGCGCGCCGCCGCATCGAGGCCAACGGTGAGGTGCGCCGGTTCCTCGACGACGTAGCGTTCCAGGCCGCCAAGGACACCAAGGACCGGCTGCACCGCATCCACCGTGCGCTGCGCGACCACTTCGCCGGGGTGGCCGAGCGCAGTCTGCGTTCGATCGATGCTTCCCTGCGGGCCGCGCAGGAGGCGGCGGCGATGGCCGCGACCCATCGCGCCGAGCGCACCGTCGTGCTGGAACGCCAACTACACGCGGTCGCCGAGCTGCGCCGTTACGCGGAATCGATGCAGGTCGAACTGAGACGGGCCGACGGTACGGTATCTGGGTGACCCACCGTTTCGACACCGCCGCGCCCGGCGGCCGGACCACATCGAGGATCCTGGCCGAAGCGCACGAGCTGATCGGCGCGGCGGCGCGTTCGTTCGGGCGCGACGAGTACGCGCGCATGCTGCTGGCCGAGTGCGAATACCGCTTGCGCGAGCCGCTGCGGGTCGCGCTGGCCGGTTCGATCAAGGCGGGCAAGTCGACGTTGCTGAACGCGCTGGTCGGCCAGGCTGTCGCCCCGACCGACGCCACCGAGTGCACCCGCGTCGTCACCTGGTACCGCGACGCCGCTACCCCCACGGTCACCGCGCACGCGGTCGACGGATCGCGCGCGAATGTGATCGTGCGCCGCGGCAGCGGCGCGCACGGTCTGACCTTCGACCTGAACGGTCTGCGCTGGGATGCCCGCGGTCCCCGCGAGGTGGACCATCTCGAGGTCGGCTGGCCGTCGGCCGCGTTGTCGCAGACCACGATCATCGACACCCCTGGCACGTCATCGCTGTCGCGTGAGGTGTCGCTGCGCACCGCACGACTGCTCACTCCCGCCGAGGTCGAGGACGATTCGCGAGCCGAGCCGCTGTCGGTGTCCGGCGCCGACGCCGTCGTGTACCTGTTGCGCCGCCTCGATGCCGCCGACGTGCGTTTTCTCGAGCAGATCGGTGCGGGCGCCGGTGGTGCGGGCCCGCTCGGCGTGATCGGGGTGGTGTCGCGCGCCGACGAGATCGGCTCCGGTCGCATCGATGCGCTGCATTCGGCCCGCGACGTCGCCGCTCGATTCGCGGATGAGCTGGAACGAACCGGCCTGTGCCAGGCGGTGATTCCGGTGGCCGGCCTGCTCGCCTTCGCCGCGGCGACTCTGCGACAGCCGGAGTTCGCGGCTTTCGAGGCGCTGTCCACGGTGCCCGCGGAGGACCTCGGGATCGCGTTGCTCTCGGCGGACCGATTCGCCCGCGCCGACATCGCGTTGCCGGTCGCCCCGGAGCTGCGTGCGCAGCTGGCGGATCGCTTCGGCCTGTTCGGTATTCGCATGGCCACCATGCTGATTCGGCTCGGTGCCCGCGATTCTTCCGCGCTGGCGGCGGAATTGGCGGCCCGTAGCGGCATCGAGGAACTCCGCTCGGTCTTGGAAGTTCAATTCGGCCAGCGCGCTGAGGAATTGAAGGCCCATTCGGCGCTGAGCACGCTGGACCGGATCCTGGCCGCCTACCCCGGTACCGAAGCCGATCGCCTGCGCCCTCGCGTGCGTGCCCGGCTCGCAGACGTGCACGGTTTCACCGAACTCCGACTGCTCGGCCGCCTGCGCACCGACGAATTACCTTTGCCGCCACCGGTACTCGCCGACCTGCACCGCATTCTCGGCGGTGTCGGCGTGGCGGCGCATCTGCGCCTCGGCCTGCCCGCGGAGTCCGACCCGGATTCCCTGCGCGCCACGGCTTTCGCTGCTGTCCGTACCTGGCGCGGCCGAGCGACCCATCCACTGGCCGACCGAGCGACCGCCACCGCGTGCCGTGCCGCGGCCCGCAGCGCCGAGGGAATTCTGGCCGAACTCCCGCAGCCGCGGACCAGCTAGCCGGTCAGATGAAGTAGGCGGTCCCCGACGAACTTCCGGTCCCGTACCCCAGGCTCTTCGCGAACTCCCGAATCGCGATCAACGCGTGCCCGACCGGCCCAGGATCGCTGCACGACCCACCGACCGACGAGAACGTGCACCCATCATCAGCGATGGCAACGCCGCTGTCGGCCACGGCGCTCCCGGCGGACGCCACCATCCCACCTCCGGCCAGGGCGGCGACCACAGCCACCCCGCCGAGCGCCCGCTGCCACTGAACCTTGCCCCTCGATGCACGCATACCCCGAAACTAGTGCCCGACCGGACTTGTTCGCACCCCTATCGGTGCCCCGAATATTCAGGGCACCCGAGCGCGGAACGGCTGATCACTCGGCCAGTGTCGGCACAACCTCCTCCGCGAGGTACTGCTCGATTCCGCGCCCAGCCCGCTCCGCCTGGATCACGGTGGCGCCGTGCTCCTGGGCAGCAGCCGTCAACACCTTCCTGGACTCGGCCTCGACCCCGCCTCCGATCACCAGCAGACGAACCCGCTCGCGCCCGAGCACCGCCAGCGCCTCCTCGTCGGCAGTCGACCCGAGGACACGAAATCCGAGCCCACCGACATAGGCGAGCGCGGCATCGACAACCTCGCGACCACGACCGACGGCAAGCAAATCAACTGTGTACATGCGTTTCCTTCCAGAGTGCAGGGGCGCGCGGTAGCCCTTGTGTCCCTACCTGTTTCATACTGTGACGCTTTCCCGCTCATCATCGAGCACGCGCTGTTCCAGCTTCGCGTCTTTCGGAAGAGCGAGGAATCCGCGGTAGGTCTCCGGACCGTCACGATCGCGCATCGGGGGCTGCAGTTGAGCGCACCCATGGCAAGAATGGCTCCGGGGTCGGGAAATTTTTTCGGTGGCGGGAATGAATCGCCGCAGCTGCTGGTTGTGCAGATCAACAACATGAGCGGACCAGACTCAACTTCGGGTTGACTCACGGTGGATCTCGCAGGCAAGATTGAGCCCACTGCGCTCAGCGTTGCAATAACCGAACGTCAAACAGGAGGAAACCACTATGGCTCGTGCGGTCGGAATCGACCTCGGGACCACGAACTCCGTCGTCGCCGTGCTCGAAGGCGGCGAGCCGGTCGTCGTCGCGAACTCGGAAGGCTCGCGCACCACCCCCTCGATCGTCGCCTTCGCGAAGAACGGCGAGGTTCTCGTCGGTCAGCCCGCGAAGAACCAGGCGGTCACCAACGTCGACCGCACCATCCGCTCGGTCAAGCGCCACATCGGCACCGACTGGAACGTCGAGATCGACGACAAGAAGTACACGCCGCAGGAGATCTCCGCGCGCACGCTGATGAAGCTGAAGCGCGATGCCGAGGCCTACCTGGGCGAAGAGATCACCGACGCCGTGATCACCGTCCCGGCCTACTTCGAAGACGCCCAGCGTCAGGCCACCAAGGAAGCCGGCCAGATCGCCGGTCTCAACGTGCTGCGCATCGTCAACGAGCCCACCGCGGCCGCGCTCGCGTACGGCCTGGACAAGGGCGACAAAGAGCAGACCATCCTGGTCTTCGACCTCGGTGGCGGCACCTTCGACGTCTCGCTGCTGGAAATCGGCGAGGGCGTCGTCGAGGTCCGCGCGACCTCCGGTGACAACCACCTCGGTGGCGACGACTGGGACGAGCGCGTCGTGTCCTGGCTGGTCGACAAGTTCAAGGCGTCCTCTGGCATCGACCTGACCAAGGACAAGATGGCCATGCAGCGTCTGCGTGAGGCTGCCGAGAAGGCCAAGATCGAACTGTCCTCGGGCCAGTCCACCTCGATCAACCTGCCCTACATCACCGTCGACGCGGACAAGAACCCGCTGTTCCTCGACGAGCAGCTCACCCGCTCGGAGTTCCAGAAGATCACCTCTGATCTGCTGGATCGCACCCGCGCGCCGTTCCAGTCCGTGATCAAGGACTCGGGCCTGAACGTGGCCGATATCGACCACGTCGTGCTCGTCGGTGGCTCCACCCGGATGCCCGCCGTGTCCGACCTGGTCAAGGAACTGACCGGCGGCCGTGAGCCCAACAAGGGCGTGAACCCGGACGAGGTCGTCGCCGTCGGCGCCGCGCTGCAGGCCGGCGTGCTCAAGGGCGAGGTCAAGGACGTCCTGCTGCTCGATGTCACCCCGCTGTCGCTGGGCATCGAGACCAAGGGCGGCGTGATGACCAAGCTCATCGAGCGCAACACCACCATCCCCACCAAGCGCTCGGAAACCTTCACCACCGCTGACGACAACCAGCCTTCGGTACAGATCCAGGTGTTCCAGGGTGAGCGCGAGATCGCCTCGCACAACAAGCTGCTCGGCTCCTTCGAGCTCACCGGCCTGCCGCCCGCCCCGCGTGGCGTGCCGCAGATCGAGGTCACCTTCGACATCGACGCCAACGGCATCGTGCACGTCACCGCGAAGGACAAGGGCACCGGCAAGGAAAACAAGATCAAGATCCAGGACGGCTCCGGTCTGTCCAAGGAGGAGATCGACCGCATGGTCGCCGACGCCGAGGCGCATGCCGCCGACGACAAGGCGCGCCGTGAGGAGGCCGAGACCCGCAACCAGGCCGAGTCGCTGGTGCACCAGACCGAGAAGTTCATCAACGAGCAGAAGTCCAGCGAGGGTGGCGCACAGGTCTCCGCCGAGCAGCTGGCGAAGGTGGAAACCGCGGTCGCCGAGGCCAAGTCGGCCCTGGAAGGCACCGACATCTCCGCGGTGAAGTCGGCCGTGGAGAAGCTGGCCACCGAGTCGCAGGCCCTCGGCCAGGCGATCTACGAGGCCAGCGCCGCCGCCGACGCGCAGTCCGGCAACGGCTCGGGCCCCACCCAGGCCGATGACGATCAGGTCGTCGACGCGGAGGTCGTGGACGAGCCGGTCGACACGGACAAGAAGTGACCGAGGCGAACTCCTCGGAGCAGGAGTTGGTCGAGGAAATCCTGGACGACACTGCGGACGAGAACGCGGAGGCCGCCCCGGCGGACTCCGCCCTCGACGCCGAAGTTGTCGAGCCGGAGCACGACGAGCTGGCCGAGCGCACGGCCGACCTGCAGCGGTTGACCGCGGAATACGCGAACTACCGCCGCCGCGTCGAGCGTGACCGGCAGGCCAACATCGACGCCGCCAAGGCCTCGGTGGTCACCGAATTGCTCGCGGTGCTGGACGATCTGGATCGGGCGAGGGCGCACGGCGACCTCGAGACCGGCCCGCTGAAGTCCGTCGCCGACAAGCTCGAGACCGCGCTCACCAAGCAGGGTCTCGTCGAATTCGGTGCCACCGGTGACCCGTTCGACCCCACGCTGCACGAGGCAGTGCAGCACGAGGGCTCGGGCGCCGACCCGGTGATCGGCATCGTCATGCGCAAGGGCTATAGGTTCGGCGACCGGGTGCTTCGGCACGCGTTGGTCGGGGTAACCGACGCGGAGGCATCGGACGCGGATGCCGACGCGAACGAGAAATAAGAAAGGAGGAGATGCCCGGTGAGCCAACGGGAGTGGATCGAAAAGGACTTCTACAAGGAGCTGGGTGTCTCCTCCGGCGCCTCGCAGGACGAGATCAAGAAGGCCTACCGCAAGCTCGCCCGCGACCTGCACCCGGACTCCAACCCGGGTGACACCAAGGCCGAGGAGCGGTTCAAGGCCGTCAGCGAGGCCAACGCCGTGCTGTCGGATCCGGCCAAGCGCAAGGAGTACGACGACACCCGCCGCATGTTCGCCGGCGGTGGCGGTGGCGGCCGGGCCTACGGTGGCGGTGGATTCAATCCCGGTGCGGGTGGCGGCTTTTCGCAGGACTTCAACATCGGTGACATCTTCGGTCAGGCCGGTGGCGCAGGCGCTCCCGGCGACGGCGGGCTCGGCGATCTGCTTGGCGGGCTGTTCAACCGGGGTGGCGGCGGTGGCCGGGCGGCGGCTCGTCCGCGGCGCGGCTCCGATGTGGAGACCGAGACGACCCTGGGTTTCCGCGAGGCCGCCCAGGGCGTCACCGTTCCGCTGCGGATGACGAGTCCGTCGCCGTGCACCACCTGTCACGGCAGCGGTGCCAAGCCGGGCACCAGCCCGCGCGTGTGCCCGCACTGCAACGGTGCGGGCGTGGTCAGCCGTAATCAGGGCGCGTTCGGTTTCAGCGAGCCCTGTGACGACTGCCGCGGCACCGGGTCGATCATCGACGACCCGTGCACCGACTGCTCGGGCAGCGGCATCCAGAACCGCACCCGCACCATCACCGTCCGGATCCCACCGGGCGTCAGCGATGGTCAGAAGATCCGCTTGGCCGGTCAGGGCGAGGCGGGTCTGCGCGGTGCGCCTTCGGGCGATCTGTATGTCACCGTGCACGTCAGCCAGGACAAGGTCTTCGGCCGTCAAGGCGACGACCTCACCCTGGTGCTCCCGGTGAGCTACAGCGAACTGGTGCTGGGGACAACAGTTTCCGTGCCGACGCTGGACGGCCGGGTCGGCGTGAAGGTGCCTCCGGGCACCGCCGACGGGCGTATCCTGCGGGTGCGGGGTCGTGGTGTTCCCAAGCGCGGCGCCGCGGGCGGCGCCGGTGACCTGCTGGTCACGGTGAAGGTCGCGGTACCGCAATCGCTCGACTCCGACGCCACCGATGCGCTCAAGCGCTATCAGGAGGCGGAGAAGACCAGTGGGTTCGAACCGCGGGCAGGATGGGCGGGTGCTTGATGATGTCCGATGATCCGAAGTCTGTTTCGGGTGCCGCCTCGCGCGCCGAGTTCTTCATGATCTCGGTGGCGGCTCAACTGGCGGGGATGCACGCGCAAACGCTGCGTACCTACGACCGGCTGGGTTTGGTCACCCCGCAACGGACCTCGGGTGGCGGACGCCGTTATTCGGCCCGCGATGTCGAGGTGCTGCGCGAGGTGCAGCGCCTGTCGCAGGACGAGGGCGTCAATCTCGCCGGCATCAAGCGCATCATCGAACTCACCAACCAGGTGGAGGCGTTGCAGCAGCGCGTCGAGGAGATGAGTGCGGAGATGGAGCGGTTGCGGGCGGGCTATCGGCCCGATCTGTCGCCGCCCGCACGCAGTACCGCGCTCGTGGTGTGGCAGCCACGGCATCGGCGCTGAGCGTTTTCGTTCGACGAGCCCCCGGTTCGAAATCCGCTGCGGTGGATGACGAGCCGGGGGTTCGGTCGTTCCGGTCAACCCCGGGCGACCCGCCAGTCACTCTCCAGCAACTCACTTATTCGTGATCTTGGTGACCACAAGTAGCGTTGCGATGCGCTGAGGTGCGGATTCATCACTGTGGACGTCCAAAAGTTTGCTGTCTGGATGCTGAATTCGGATCAATCGGAAGACATTTCGCCATTGCTGACCAGCCACTCCGGTGTAGCCACCCCGCGTGTCATGGCCCGGCGCGTCGGATGGCCGCGTGGTGCCGACGTAGCGGAAGGGTCGCTCTACCAGGGCCATTGGTCACCAATTGCCTGATATGCGGGGTACTTTGACGATTCGTGGGCGGCCGTTCACCCCTGGTTAACGGTCCTGAGGTATGTTTTCAAGGGAAATTACTAGGAACCGCCTGGTATTTCTAGAATTACATGCGTGATGTTTAAGAGTACGATTCCTAAGCTGGCAAACCTCGCCTAGACTTCTCGCATCGGCTGCTGACGAGTGTCCTCCCAGCCCGTCACTCGCCGGCGCGGCTAGCGTTCGATGGCGAAACGAGGTAGTGACACATATGGATTCGCGGACTGTCGCTTTGATCCGTACTACGTTCAAGGCGGTTGCTGCGGAAGAAGGTGGATCAGAGAAGCTGTCGAGGGCGTTCTACTCGATCCTCTTCACGGACTATCCCGGTGTCCGCGACTACTTCCCGGCTGCCATGGATGCCCAGCGCGACCGACTGGTCCAGGCGATCTCGTACGCCCTCGACCGCCTCGAAGAGCCCGACAAGCTGCTGCCGTTCCTGGCGCAGCTCGGGCGCGACCATCGCAAGTACGGGGTACAACCGGCCCACTATGTGGCCGTGGCCAATTCGCTGAAGACGGCGCTGCGCGAGTTCGCGGGCACCGAGATGTGGACCGACGAGGTAGCCAACGCCTGGGACGAGGGCCTGGCCACCATCAGCGGCGCGATGATCAGCGCCGCCGACAAGGAGACCACACCCGCCGCCTGGACCGGCACCGTCGTCGAACACCGCGAGGTGCTGCGCAACCTGTCTGTCGTGCGCGTGCAGCTCGATCAGCCGATGCAGTACGCCGCGGGCCAGTACATCAGCGTCGAGATCCCGTCGCGCCCCCGGATGTGGCGCTATCTCTCGCCCGCGAACCCGTCCAATCCCCAGGGCGAGATCGAGTTCCACGTGCGCGGCGTGCTCGGCGGCTGGGTGAGCCCCGCCATGGTCGCGCACACCGCGGTCGGCGACCAGTGGCGACTCGGTTCCCCCCTCGGCGGCCTCGGCGTGCCACGCAACACCAAGCGCAAGATGCTGATGGTCGGCTGCGGCACCGGCATCGCCCCCCTGCGCGCCCAGATCATGGCGATGGCCCAGCGCCGCGTCAACCCGAAGGTCCACCTCTTCGTCGGCGGCCACCACCCCTGCGACCTCTACGACCTGCAGGTCCTGAGCCACCTCGCCATCGCCAACAAATGGCTCACCGTCACCCCCGTCACCGAAAGCGACGAAAACCCCTGGTGGTACTACGATTCCGGGGAACCCCACGCCGACCTGCCAGGCCTCGAGCCCCGCATGACCGGCCAAATCGGCAAGGTAGTAGCCAGCTACGGCCCCTGGTCGGACCGCGACGTCCAAATCGTAGGCTCCCCCTCCATGGTCCAAACCACCAAGTTCCGCCTCATGGCCGCAGGCACCCAAGCCCAGTCGATCCGCCACGACCCCTTGTTCTGAGAGTCAGCCGACCAGTCGAGCATCGACTCCAGGGGACTCGCCGGACTTGTGCGGTGCGCGGTCTCAGGCGCCTTCGGAGATGATGTTCGTCGGGGGAGTTCCTGATTCGATCAGGCGGTCGACGGTGGTGCGGACCATCGCCGGGGAACCGCAGACCAGGACTTGGTGTTTGGTGAAAGGGCCGTGCGCGGCGGCCACGTCGGCCAGGGTGCCGTGCAGCATTTCCTCGAGGCCGAAGCCCACGTCCGAACGGGTCTGCTCGAACCATTCATCGCGCACCGCGGGATCTTCCGGACTCTCGACCACCGGAATGACCGAGAGCCAAGGCAATTCGCCCGCCAGCAGGAACAGCATGTCGTTGGCGTAGAGGTCGCGCGGCGAGCGCCCACCGAAGAACAGGTAGGTGCGTGGCGGGGTATCGCGGCGGGCCAGGTCAAGGATCTGGGCGCGCATCGGCGCCAGTCCGGTACCGCCGGCGATCATCACCAACTCGACGGCATCCGGATCCACCGCGAAAACCCCATGGGGAGCATTGATTCGCCACTGATCACCGGGTTTGGTGTCGGTGACGATAGAACTCGAACACCACCCACCGGGCACCGTCCGCACATGGAACTCGAGTTTTCCGTCCAGCGAGGGCGGCAGCGCGGGGGAGAACCGCCGCCGCACCCCGGGATGCTGCGGCACTTCCACTTCCACCGAACCCCCGGCCTCGAACGGCACGAAGTCCCCGATCAGCCGGATCACGGCGAGATCGTGGCGCAAACGGTGATGGCCGACCACGGTCGCCGTCCATGCGGGATCAGGAAACGCGTTGCTCATCAGCCTCTTTCGCGAAGTGTCAGACAGGATCGGCAGCGATGATCTCGCTCGGTGTACCGGCTCGCAGAAGCGCGTAACGGGTATTGGCGATCATCGACGGCGATCCCGCGATCTGGATCTGCCGGTCCGACCACGCCCCGAAGCTGGTCACCACCGCTCCCAGGTTACCGACCAATCGCCGCGGCATGCCCATCGGCGTCTCGCCCGAATCCTGTGGGTACCACCAGGGATTGGTGTGTTCCTCGCTCACCGGCACCACGGTCAGCCAGGGATTGGACTGCGAGAGCTGCCACATGTTGTCCACGTCGTAGAGGTCGCCCGGATACCGCCCACCGGTGAAGAAGTGCACGCGCGGATTGATCCCCCGCTGACTCATCTCGATCAGCTGCGCCCGCAACGGCGCGATCCCCGTGCCGGAGCCGATCATCAGCACATCGCGCCCCGACTCCCGATCCACCTGCAAACCACCCAGCGGCCCGGCGATCTTCCATCGATCGCCGACCTTGGTGTCGTTGACGATCGCCGGACTCACCCAGCCACCGCTGATCCGCCGCACATGGAATTCGATCTCGCCATAGGGGTTCGCGGGGATGGCGGGGGAGAAGTAGCGCCACATGTTCGGCCGCTGCGGCACCATGACCGGCACATACTGCCCGGCCTTGAACGGAATCGGCCCGTCGGCCTGCAGCCGCACGATCGCGAGATCCTCGAGCACCCGCCGATGACCCACCACGGTCGCGTCCCAGTACGGCTGCGAGGTGTCCTCGTTCGCGCCGATCGCCATCGACGCCGAGATCAGCAGCGTGATGTCGCGCCAGCCCTCGTCGAGTTCCCTGGTCCAGCGGTTGCCGTGGTAGGTGCGCAGCGCCGCGAGCAGCGCGCGTCCGGCCAGGTCGTAGTGGTCGGCTTCGACCCCATATTTGCGATGGTCGCGGGCCAGTTGCTCGAGGAAGCGTTGCGCCCGCTCGAAGTCCTCGAGATGCTCGAGCACGAACTGCACCGCCGTCGTGATCCGCTTGGCCTGCATGTCCATGGCAGGCGGAAACAGCTCACGCAACCTCGGGTCCTGTGCGAACAGGTGACCGTAGAAAGCGCTGATCAGCCGCTCGGGACCACCAGGTGTCTCCGACACCCCGCGGAAATCGGCGCGGACCAGCGCAAGCGAACGCGCATCCACGTCGTCAAGCTCCGTTTCTCTACAATTGCTGCAAAGTGGCCCCGCCTGAGACGCGGCCATCACCAGTATCCCCCGAAACCGTCATCTGGGTGCAGGGATGCTCGTCACGCCGTTACCCAGCAGCACGGATCGTAAACCCTCGACTCCGGATCAGTGCGTTCTCCCCACGATCGATACGCGGCGGTGATCTTGTTCGGAGCTACCAGCCTCGTTCGAAGATGCTGGCTTCGTCTTCCTCGTCGCTGGGTTCGGGCCGCTCGAACTCGATCGCGCCGGCATCGGCCGCGATGAACGCCATCGTCGATTCCACCCGGGGATCCGCCGCGAGTTCGCGCATCGCGGCGGTGACCCGGGGTTGCATCTCCAGTACCGCGAGGCGATACGCCGCGAGGATCTTCCCGCCGTGCGGGCCGCTCACCGCGACCAGCTGGCTTTCGGCATCGATCTCGACGGTCACGCCGTCGACCGTGCCGATGCCACGGATCTTCTCCAGCGCGTGCTGGGCCCGCTGGACTTTGAGGCCGAGCTCGTCGTGCCGACTCGCCATCTCAGCCGCCGGACGTTGCGGTGAAGACCAGGATCGGTTTCTCGGTGTGCAGGTATCCGGTCGCGGTGCCGTTCCATTCGGCACTGCCGCCGAGCGCGGTGTCGAACTGGGGGCCGGTGACGTACGAGCCGGCGGGTACCTCGGTGCGCAACACATCCGGCAGTTCCGGTGGCTGCGCGGGCGCGACGAGTCCGGTGCGCAGTGCGGCGGCCGTGTCCGGTTCGAGTTCGACGACCGCCTCGACCCAGTAGGTGGTCGGGC
This sequence comes from Nocardia sp. FBN12, assembly GCF_054031145.1. Taxonomy (NCBI): domain Bacteria; kingdom Bacillati; phylum Actinomycetota; class Actinomycetes; order Mycobacteriales; family Nocardiaceae; genus Nocardia; species Nocardia sp. FBN12. The sequence goes on along the minus strand of NZ_CM132926.1, from coordinate 5,662,312 downwards.
CGGGCGCACCGCCCGCGTTGTTCCTGCCCAGCCAGAACACCTCGACCGGCTTGCCGATGATCGGGAAGTACTTCTGCATCGGCTCCGGGTCGCGGCGCAGTTCGTTGGACACGCTGCTCGTCCTTTCCTGCGAATTCGAATCGGAAGGTGCGGTGGAACAGCCGAACACGGCCAGCGCCGCGAGCGGAATCGCCAGTGTCGCGGTGACGCGCTGCGGTGTTCTCACTTCGGGCGGCCCTCTCCGGTGCTGCGATCGTTGTCGGGCATGCGGCCGCTGTCGCCGTCGTTGCGGCCGTCGGAGCGGTCCTCGCGACCCGGGTTGCGGTCCGGGCTCGACGATTCGGCCGTCACCCCGCTCGACGGTGGCTGCCCGAGTTCCCAGGACACCGTCCGGGTGACGCTGCCGTGCGATTCGAACGGTTTCGCCCAGCCTATCTCGGTGAATCGGCCGTTGTCCGAATCCGGGGCGCCGGTGGCGATATCGTTCTTGCCGTTGTCGAAGTTGTAGTAGTCCTCCGCTTCCACGGTGACATCCATGACCACCCGATTTCCTTCGACGCGGGCGTTGGCGTGGCTCCATTGCTGGTACCCGCCGATCGTCTTCTCCCAATTCTCGGTACTCGTGCCACCGGTTGTGGGATCACCGGTGAGTTTGAAGTTCTTGTTGCCCGTTCGCGCGAAATAGTCCGCGGCGGCAGCCATGTTGGCGACCTCGGTATCGACATTGCTACGAACGGTCGGGTCTTCCTTGTAGGCCTCGTCGTAGTCGAAGGCGATCTTCTCGCCGTTGTTGTCCCAGTAGTGGCGGTACAACGCGGTGGCATCGTCCAATTCGGACTTGATGTACTCGCCGCCGAGCAGTTTGGCCTGCCACTTCTGCTTGTTGAGCCAGTCCTGGAAGTTGGCGTCCTTCGAGTTGTAGACGAAGGTGTCGTCGTGCTTGAGGCCCGGCCTCTTCGGGTCGCCGATCCGGTATCGGCCGTCCGGGGAGGTGGTCAACGAGGGCAGATCCGGTATGGACGCGGTGGGTTTGTCTTTGAGCGTCTGCAGCGCGTCGGCGCCGAGTTCGATCGCGGTGGCGGCATGCTGCTCGACGTCGCCGAAGTCTTTGAGCAACCCCGTCAGTTGGGCCTGGAAAAAAGCCGCCTGACCATTGAGTTTCGTCTGCATGATGAAGCTCATCAGCGTGCCCTCGGTCGCCGGATATTTCGGCGGCGTGACGGTGCCGTCGTCGGCGACCTTCATGCCCGCCGCGGGCGCGGCATTGTCGGCGATGTCGAGTACCGATGTGCGCGTCCCGTCCAGTCGGGTCCCGAAGGTCTTGTAGTACTCCGCGACGGAGGTGACCACTTCGTCGATTCGGGTGCCGATCAATTTCTGCGAAACCGAACCTGCCGACGCCGCCGCGCTCGCGACGCCCTTCCATCCGGTCACGGTTCTGTCGACAGCGGAGGCCATATTGCCGACCTGTTTGGTGAATTCGCTGGTACCCGTGGTGAGGGCCGTGCCGAAGGTCACCATGGTCGCTGGCTGGCAGCCGCGCACATGACTGATCGTCGCCGCCATCGACTCAGGCCAGCTTCCGGAACTGTTCCCCGAATGCCTGGTCGACTTCTTCGTATGTTTTCGCGCCGGAACCGGCTACCCGAGCCATCTGCCCGATGCGGTCTCCCATCGCGTGAAATGCTGCTTCCGCGTTCTCGTCGATGGCCGTGGTGACGCTGTGGACGGGCGATCCCGGCATAGTGACGGCGACATTCAATGTGATGCCGGTGATGAGATCGGCCTGCCCCGTCAATGTCTTGCCCAGCTCCCGCAGCGCAGTCGCGTCTACCTGCAGAATCTCAACCATGGGTCTCCCCGTCGCAGCTGTCGAACCTCGCCTGCGCGCGACCCTACCCGATCGAGATTCCTTGCGCAGCACTAACTTCCGTCGATCGAGCCGCCCGTACATACCGTAGTTTCTCTTATCTGGCGAGGGTGTGAGAATCGTCCGATGGCGAGCGACAATTTCATGTTGATCCACGATCCCGAACTTCTCGCTCGTGGCGAGCGGGTGCTCGGAGCCGAGTTCAAGGCGATGCACGAGCGGGTGCTGCAGGTCAGCGCGTTGACCTCCCGGCTCAACATGCTGCCTTTCGACGACGAGACCGGCAAGGCGGCACTGCTCGAAGAAATCCTCGGCCGCCCACTCCCGGCGGGGCTCACTGTCTACCCGCCCTTCTACACCGACCACGGCCTGAATCTCGACATCGCCGAACAGGTGTTCATCAACCAGGGCTGCACATTCCTCGACTACGCCGGAATCCGGTTGGGCCGTGGCGTGATGGTCGGCCCGAAAGCCACTTTCATCACCATGGGCCACCCCGTTGACCCGGAGGAACGGCGCCGATTTCTCACCGGCGCACCGATCGACATCGCCGAGAACGTGTGGATCGGCGCGGGCGCGATGATCCTGCCCGGCGTCAGTATCGGCCGTGACGCGGTGATCGCCGCGGGTGCGGTCGTCGCCGACGACGTCCCGGCGAACAGCTTGGTGACCGGTTCCAAGGCGACTGTGCATCGAAGCTGGTAGCGCGATGTTCGGGTTCGTTGCCGGCTGAACTGCGGGACTCCTTCGAACCCGTCGGCCGTCCTCACACGTAGGGGTCGGTGATGTCGCGGAGGGTGGTGAGCGTCTTGCGCAGCTCGGCAGCGGAGCGTCTTCCCAGGTGGGAGATCCATTCGGACTGGACTTCGTCGGCCGTGCGGTTGGCGAGGTCGGCGGCCGAGCGCCCGATGGGGGTGAGGCGAAGAAGACGTGCGCGGCCGTCGGTGGGGTCGGCGACGCGCTCGAGGTAGCCGGCGCGCACCAGTTGGTCGGCGAGGGTGCTCGCGGTTTGTTTGGTGACCTGGGCCTGGGCGGCGAGGTCGGTGAGACGCGTGCCGTCGGGACCGATCCGGGCGACCAGGCGAGCTTTGGCCGGGGTGAGTTCGGCATGACCACCGGCGGTGAGCGCGGCGAACACCCGGCGCTCCATCTCCCGATACGGGACGAACAGGAGCACCCCCAGGTTCAATTCGTCCACGCCTACCTCCTTGTTTCGGTCAGTGTATCTGACTATATTGGTCAGAGAGGCTGACTAATTTCGGAGGTCGATCATGGATCGCGAACAGCAGTGGCAGGTCATCGAACAGCAGCGCCGCGCCGTCGCCGACCTACTCGACGACCTCGCCCCGGCCGAATGGGGCGCACCGTCGCTGTGTGCGGGCTGGCGAGTGCGCGATGTCGCCGCGCACCTGGCCATGGCCCCCCAGCCGCCCGGCCCCGCCGCGATGGCCTGGATGGGAATCCGGGCGGGTGGCCGCTTCCACCGAATGAATCACGATGCCGCGGTGCGTTATTCGATCCGCCCCGACCTGGCAGGGGAGATTCGCGCGCACGCGGCATCGCGCACATTGCCCGCGGTGACCAACTACCGCAACATCTTCTACGACGTCATCGTCCATGCCCAGGACATCGCCCGCCCACTCGACCGCACCATCGAAGTCACCCCGCGCGCGGCAGCCGTTGCCGCACAACGGGTCTGGACGATGGGCTGGCCCTTCTGGGCAAAGCGCCGTCTCCGCGGCCTGCACCTCGCCGCCGACGACATCGAATGGTCGACGGGCGCGGGCACTCCGGTCCACGGCCCCATCCTCGAGCTGCTGCTCGTGATGACCGGCAGACCGGCAGCCCTCCCGAACCTACGCGGCCCCGGCATGGAAGCGCTCGCACGCAGCCTGCGCTGAGCCCGGCTCAGCCCACCACCTTCTGCACCGCCGCCTGCCGAGCCTGCTCGTCGACCTCCCCGATCTCGAACCCCTTGCCGACGATGTGCTGGACCAGCGCCTGCTCCGGCGGCAGTCCGTACTTGCGCAGGTAGTACGGAACCGCGCCCGGCCAGACGAACACGCCGTCGGTGTGGAAGTTCAACGGCACCTCCCGCTGGGCGGGGTCGAACTCGTCGGCATCGCGGCTGCGGGCACTCAGAATCACCGGCGCGTGCTCGAGGTAGGCCAGCACCCGATCCTGGATATCGGAGTCCACCGCCGACCGGTTCACCACCGGTTTGCCCTCGGGATCACGCCCGTCGAACGGCGCCGAAAGTCGAAGTTCGCTCATGGTCAGACAACCTACGCGGCTCCGGTTCGAGCCGTTTCGTCGTGCTAATGTGCCTGGTCAAGGCAGTGCTCGGCCGGAAGGGGTGGGGATGAAACGCGCAGGTACGGCGTTGGTGATTGCCGGTTTGGCGGTTGTCGGGTTGGTGGGTTGTGACTCGGGGGAGTCGCGGTCGAAGGAGACGACGACCACAGCCAAGCCGGTTCTGTGGAACCCGTGTACGGAGATTCCCGATGCTGCGTTGACGGAGGCGGGGGTGGATCCGGCGACGGAGGAGAAGGGTGTTGCGGGGGTTACGCAGTCGGGGTGGGAGATCTGTGGATGGGGCGGACCCGACTACTCGATCACCGTCTACACGACGAACAAGCCTGTGGATGAGTTCGAGCAGAAGCCTGGCAACGTCGACTTCCGGGACGTGACCATCGCGGGCCGTACAGGGCGCGAGTTCAAGGTCACAGGCGCGTCGAAGGATCTCGGGTGCGACGTGCTCTTCCCGGCGAGTCAGGGCGTCGTCCAGTTGCAGATTTTCAACTCGGCGCTGAAGACGGGGCTGGACGACCCCTGCACGTACCTCGAGCGCGTGGGCGAAGTGCTTGTTCCAATCTTTCCGAACTGAACCGGGGAGGGTTCATGAGTGAAAACACGGCATACAGTTCTTTGCTTGCGCAGGCCAAGGCGGGCGAGGTCTATCTGAACGACGAAGCTGCGGCTTTCCACATGTTCAAGGCGTGCGACGACCGACTTGCCGACCTGCAAGAGATCCTGGTTGTCACCCGTCGAGTCCAAAGCGTCACCGGGTTCGGCGATTTCCAGATCGGCAAGGATCTCGAGAAGAAGTTCCTCCTTCAGGCGACCGGCGACCAGAACTCGATCGATGTCGTGGTGAGGAAAGACATCGAGGCTGTGCAACAGCTGCGCGAGGTTTTCTCCATCTCCTTCAAACGCATCGCAGGCAAAGACATCGAAAACGCCAACGCCCTCGACTACGTCACCGGGCAGGTGAGCTGACATGACCGGCATGCAGAGCATCGGCGGCATCGACCTTCTCGGCAACCTCCGCAACTTCGTCATGTCCCCGTTCTCCGGTGACGACGGCGAACTCGACAGCTCGGAGATCGCTGACATCCAGAACCAGTACAACGCTCAGCGCGACGGCAACCGACGAAAGGCCGGCGACCTCGGCTTCGATGGCGAGTACCGCCCCGCCCTGGTGGCGAAGAACGACGCCTTTCCCGGAACCGTTGCGGAACTGCGCGAAAAGGTCGACAAGATCGATCTCGAAGCGGTCAACGGCCTGATCGGCGCGTGGAAAGAAATCTCCACCCGCAACACCACCTCCCTCGACGAGTTCCGCAAACAGATCGCCCGCGGTATGTCCCCCGACGTCTGGGCAGGCTCCGCCGCGAACGCAGCAGCGCAAACCGTTGCGGCATATGACACCACGGGCAAGAAGGTCAGCACCGCCGCTGCCCTCACCAGCACCAAACTGGACGAACTCCGCACCGGTCTCGAACCGACCAAGCGCCTCGTCCCACACGCCCCCGAGCACCGCAGCGGACTCGACAACGTCGGCGCCTTCCTCACCGGTCGCGGGTGGCGCGATGACGATGTCGCACAAGAGAATGCGCGCGTCGAAGCCGTCCGTATCCTCCAAACTGTCTATGCCCCAGTCATTTACGAGTCCGACGACAGGGTTCCGGTGATCCCCATCCCGAAGACCATCGAAAACGGCGGCGGACAACCCGAAATCACCGGCGGTACAACCCAGCCCACTACGCAGAGTTCGGCAACGCAGCCAACCACCCAGCCCACGACGACGCCGACCACCACCCCGGCGTCGACCACCGAGGACGACACCGACACCGACACCGACACCGACGACTCGGCAGACGACTCCACGCCCGAGTCGACGACCCCTGAGTCGACAGACCCGGCCTCGACGACCCCAGCCTCGACCACCCCGAGCGCGACCACCCCCGGTTCCGGCTCCCCATCCGGTTCACCAAGTGGCGGGGGCTCTCCCGGCGGCGGATCCCCCGGATCGGGCACGCCGGGCGCCGGCTCTCCCGGCGGTGCTGTTCCCGGAAGCCCGACCTCCGGGGGCGCTGCCGCGGGCCGCGGAACCGGCGCGGGTTCCGGCGCGGCAGGCCGCTCCGGCATGCCCGGCATGATGAGCCCCGGTGCGGGCAAGGGTAGCGGCAAAGACGACGAATCCACCAAGGGAATCCCCGACTACCTCCTCACTCAGGAACACGGTGACGAACTCACCGGTCTGGACGACTTACCCAAAACAGTCCCGCCCGTCATCGGCGCCGACTGATCCGAATCCTGATGGAACAGAGTAGATCTCGCGTGCGTACCTGGCATCTCACCGCTCTAGATTTCCGTACCCTGTGGGAGGCCGCGGGTCGCGACGTTCTCCCGTACCCCCTCCATCACCGCCACACCGATGTCGAAACCCACGCCGAGATCCTGCGCCTGCGCAGCAAGGCCGCCGAGAACCTGATGGCCGAATTCGACAGCGATCTCGACCGCGCCATGGCCGCCCTGCTCGCCCCGCACGCCCGCGTCGAGGTGGCGGGCGCGTCCAAGGGCGTCAAAACGATCCGAGCCCATGGCGGCACCCGCGACACCTACGCCTCCCTCGCCGTCCAAGCTCCCGGCGACGACACCAACCCCGGCGACGTCACCCTCCACCTCTTCGACCCCGAAGCCCTGGCGCCCGCAGTCCTCTCCACCCTCCCGAAGGTCGCCCCCGGCAAAGGCCGCGAAATCCGCGTCACCGCAGCAGAACTCGCCGCCCCCCGCCCCCACGTCCGCGACCGCTGGAACCCCACCCCCCGAGAACAACTCGAATCCTTCCTCGCCAAACCCACCACCACCCTCACCCACATCGGCGTCTACGCCCACGCCAGCGTCGACAACCGCCACACCGAAGGCCGCGACGACTTCCAGCTCCACGACATCCCCGGCGACGGCCGCTACGTCTTCTACGGCGAAACCACTTTCATCGCCAAACCCACCACCCCCACCCGAATCCAGTCCACCCTCACCACAATCCTCACCACCACAGCCACCAAGGCCCGCACCGGCACCTACCTCCCGCGCTGAGCCACCAGCGCCATAGCCAGGTGCTGGTTCAGCGGGTCGCGAGTGACGGTCAGGACAGTCGAATTCTGCTGCAGCACTAGACCATTCGAGTGGTTGCGAACAAACACTGCTGTTGTGAGGTCGAAGGGGGATAAGGCGAACAAGAACTTGGTGTGCGATACCGTCGTTGTTCTCGAGTTGCGGAACTGGTCCGGGATGACCACGGATGGTTACTTTACGGAACCGGCACCAGGGTGAGGACTGGGTCAAGCCCCTTGAAGTCGTCGGGGTTGCGGGTATAGAGCGGGAGGTCGTTGACCGACGCGATGGCCGCGATCATCAGATCGCACTTACGTGGCTTCGGGTTCCGGCCTTCGGCGACAACCAGTTTGGCCATCGTCGTGAATCGCCGGGCAGACGACGAACAGAAGTTCAGCGCGTCGAAACTGTGCTCGACCTCGAGCAGCCGTTCGGTGCGAAGGGCCAGTACCTGAGGCGACTGGGCGAGTGCGATGCCGATGCCCAATTCGGCCAGGGTGATCGTGCTGATCCTCGAGTACGCCGGAAGCTGCGCATCGTCGATGGTGGCGAGATCGATGAGAACGCAGGTATCGAGCAACCCCACCGGGTGCCGCTGCTCAGTCATCGAGGCGGTCCTCGCCGAACGCCGCATCGATCTCAGCCCGCTCAGACGCTGCGTCCCCAGCTCCAGCGAAGCGCGCGAGTCGCTCCTTGAGATCAGAGGTCGCCACATTTCGCTGCACCCGAATCGGACGCAGCTCCCCAACCGGGTTCCCGTTCCTGGTGATGATGAAGTTGTCGCCCGCTTCGAGCGCGTCCATCACGCCCGCGCTGCCGTTACGAAGCTCGGCCTGAGTGATCGTCCTGGTCATATCCCCATGATAGCGACTGGTGCTATACGTGGCTACCGTACGTGTAACGGCACTCCCCTGAGGCAGTGCCCGGCGCAGGCTACACCACCGGCTCCAACGTGTAGATGTAGTGCGTGGGGTTGAATCATCATGTGGCCGAGTCGGATTCGCTGGTTACCAGAATTGGTTGCCGGTTCACCCGGTCCGAGCCGCGGTGATCCGGCTGCGGTCGTCCCGGGTCAGCATGCGCGCAGCGGTCACCGCGCCTGGCCCGGTCAAGCGAGCCGGGTAGGGCACCGAACGGCACCTCCGCATCGGCGAGTTCGCTTATCCCATAACGTATTCCGAAGTCGCGGACAGTCTGTGCGAGCCCGGTGAGCGAATTCGGATACCCGGCCGGGTTACCCCACGACCACAACCAGGACTGTGGCCCCGGCGCGGCCGACCCGAGCAGGTGCATCCGCTCGCACTCGATCGGCTGGTCGCCGGTCAAAGTGAACCGCCCGGCCGTCAGATCGCAGCTCCACCCACGATCGCCGGCTACATCGGCGAGCTGCCCGGCGAGCGCCAACTCACCGAACGGCCTGGGTGCGAAACAGGTACACACTGTTCGCACCGTGGGATGAAATTCTACATGCAACGGTTCGGCGCATCCCGCGTCGGGCTTTCGTCGTTTCAGGGGGTGGAAGTACGCCCTGGCGACGGGCTACCTGTGTCGTGACCTGGGCTCCTGGCCGCTCCTGTCGGTCGTTATCGGAGAGCCCGACCGAGGGACAGACAACCCTGACACCCAGCCTCCTGCGAGCGTCGTACGCCTCGCACGTACGCACCTGGTCGGTTCGGGAGTGCGCACCTTCGCCCAGGTCCAACGCTGCCACACGCCGAATCAGGCGTGGGGCCAATTGTGTTGGCCGAACCCACCGGCGACCGGTCCCGTTTCGCTGTGCCGAATCAGATGGCGAGGACGGTCTTTCCGCGCGCGCCGCCCTGGCCGAGCACGGCGGGAGCGGCCTCGAGCGGCACTGTCATCTGCACCGGAACAACCACATCGCCCGCGGCGACGCGAGACAGCAATCGGCTCAATTCCGGTGAGCGACCTTTGGATTCGAAGTTGCCGCCAATGATGTCGCGATCGCGGAGCGTGGCTTCGTCGGCTGCCCACGTCGTCGAGTAGGCGTGTCCACCGCTGCGGACCAGGGTGGCGTGTGAGGCGAAATCGCCTGCTGCGCTGATCAAGTCGAACAGCACGTCGATCCCGTCGGGGTGGGTGAAGCGGACCGCGTCGGTGACGCTCGTGTCCTGACGGGTGGCCGGGTCCGGGTCGACGACATTCGGGTCGGCGGGGCGGACCTGGGTGTAGTCGACAGTTTCGGCGGCGCCGAGACGGGCAACCTGGTCGGTGGCATCGCCGCGGGCGGTCGCGATCACGTGGGCGCCCGCGATATTGGCGAGTTGGACGAGGAAGGAGCCGACGCCGCCGGTGGCACCGACGATCAGGACCGTCTGGTCGGGTTGGATATCGGCCGCGTCGACAAGGTCCTGGGCTGTCACGCCGGCGATCGGGAGGGCGGCGGCGGCCACGCTGGTGACGCCGTCGGGGATCGGGACGAGGGTCGCGTCCTCGGGGACCGTGGCGTACTGCGCCCAACTACCGTGGCCCGCGGGCGCGGTCAGGAATTTGCCGACCACCTTGTCGCCCACCCTGAACCTGGTGACGCCGGAGCCGATCGCCGAGACGGTGCCCGCGCCGTCGACGCCGAGGATCATCGGGAAGTCGGTGGGCATCTTGCCCTTCAGCAGACCGTCCGCCATTTTCAGGTCGAACGGGTTGACCCCGGCCGCGTCGAGCGCCACCTGAACCTCACCCGGACCGGCCTCGGGCACCGGCACATCGGCAAGCTCGGGAGTGGCGCCGAACTTCTGAACCACGATCGCGCGCATAGGGGGTGAACTCCTCGCATCTTCGGGTGGAGCCGGGCACCGTAATCCTAGGCGGATAGCCGTCCGACATGCGGTGATTGGTCGTCTTCGGTGGTGTCGCGGCGTAGCGTGAACCCGGATCCGAAGTCGGGGCAAAATTTTTGAAGTTGAGCGGAACAGACTCAACTTTTCGAACGTTGAACAAGTCGATACCGGACACATACAAGGAGATTCGTGGACTCGTTCAATCCCACCACCAAGACGCAGGCGGCCTTCAACGCCGCCCTTCAGGCCGCCGCGGCGGCGGGCAATCCGGAGATCCGTCCGGCACATTTGCTGGTGGCGTTGCTGGATCAAACCGATGGCATCGCCGCGCCGCTGCTCAAGGCCATCGGAGTCGACCCGGCGACAGTCGAACGGGAAGCGGGCGCCCTCGTCGACCGGCTGCCGCGCGCTACCGGCGCCACCACCACACCACAACTCGGCCGCGAAGTACTGGCCGCGATGACCGCTGCCCAGCGGCTCGCCACCGAGCTCGGCGACGAGTTCGTCTCTACCGAAAACCTGCTGGTCGGGCTGGCCGAAGGTGATTCGGATGTCGCCCAGTTGCTGCGCAAGCACAGCGCCACCCCGGAGGCCCTGCGCGACGCGTTCACCGCGGTCCGCGGCAGCGGCCGGGTGACCAGCGCCGACCCGGAAGCCAGCTACCAGGCGCTCGAGAAGTACTCCACCGACCTCACCGACCTGGCCCGCGCGGGCAAACTCGACCCGGTCATCGGGCGCGACACCGAGATTCGTCGCGTGGTGCAAGTGCTGAGCAGGCGCACCAAGAACAACCCGGTGCTCATCGGCGAACCCGGTGTCGGCAAGACCGCCATCGTCGAAGGTCTCGCGCGCCGCATCATCGAAGGCGACGTGCCGGAATCGTTGCGCAACAAGAAGGTTGTCTCCCTCGACCTCGGCGCCATGGTGGCGGGCGCGAAGTATCGCGGTGAATTCGAGGAGCGGCTCAAGGCCGTGCTCGACGACATCAAGAACAGCGCGGGCGAGATCATCACCTTCATCGACGAGCTGCACACCATCGTCGGCGCGGGCGGCACCGGCGATTCGGCGATGGACGCGGGCAACATGATCAAACCGCTGCTGGCCCGCGGCGAGCTGCGTCTGGTCGGCGCGACCACCCTCGACGAGTACCGCAAGTACATCGAGAAGGACGCGGCGCTCGAGCGGCGATTCCAGCAGGTGCTGGTCGGCGAGCCGTCGGTGGCCGACACCATCGGCATCCTGCGCGGCATCAAGGAGCGCTACGAGGTGCACCACGGCGTGCGGATCACCGACTCCGCGCTGGTGGCGGCCGCGACGTTGTCGGACCGCTACATCACCTCGCGTTTCCTGCCCGACAAGGCGATCGACCTGATCGACGAATCGGCGTCGCGGTTGCGCATGGAGATCGACTCGCGTCCGGTCGAGATCGACGAGGTGGAGCGCGCGGTGCGCCGTCTCGAGATCGAGGAGCTCGCGCTCGAGAAGGAAACCGACGCCGCTTCGAAGCAGCGCCTGGAAAAGCTGCGCTCCGAACTCGCCGACGACCGCGAGAAGCTCGGCCAGCTCACCACCCGCTGGCAGAACGAGAAGAGCGCGATCGACTCGGTGCGCGCGCTGAAAGAGCAGCTCGAAGGGCTGCGTGGGGAGTCCGAGCGCGCCGCCCGCGACGGTGAACTCGAAAAGGCCGCCGAGCTGATGCACGGCCGAATCCCCGCGCTGGAGAAGGAGATTGCCGCAGCCGAACAGGCCAGTGACGCGGCGGCCGACGGCGAGGTGATGCTCAACGAGGAGGTCACTCCCGACGACATCGCCGACGTGGTTTCGGCGTGGACCGGGGTGCCGGTCGGGCGCATGCTCGAAGGCGAGACCGCCAAGCTGCTGCGGATGGAAACCGAGGTCGCCGGACGCGTCGTCGGGCAGGAGGAAGCGGTGCAGGCCGTCTCCGACGCGGTGCGCAGGGCGCGCGCCGGTGTCGCCGACCCGAACCGCCCGACCGGATCGTTCCTGTTCGTCGGCCCGACCGGCGTCGGTAAGACGGAGCTGGCGAAATCGCTGGCCGACTTCCTATTCGCCGATGAACGCGCCATGGTGCGCATCGACATGAGCGAATACAGCGAGAAGCACTCGGTGGCCCGGCTCGTCGGCGCGCCGCCCGGATATGTCGGCTACGACCAGGGCGGTCAGCTCACCGAAGCGGTGCGAAGGCGGCCGTATTCGGTGGTGTTGTTCGACGAGATCGAGAAGGCACACCCGGACGTCTTCGACATTTTGTTGCAAGTTCTCGACGAAGGCAGGCTCACCGACAGCCAGGGTCGCACGGTCGACTTCCGCAACACCATCCTCATTCTCACCTCCAATCTCGGCGCCGGTGGCGACCGCGATCAGGTGATGGAGGCGGTGCGGCGCGCGTTCAAACCGGAGTTCATCAACCGGCTCGACGACGTCGTGATGTTCCACGCGCTCGACGCCAAGCAGCTGGAGTCGATCGTCGACATCAACCTGCGTCAGCTGCAGAAACGGCTCTCCCAGCGCCGTCTGACCCTCGATGTCACCGACGAAGCCAAGCAGTGGCTCGCCGTGCGCGGCTACGACCCGGCCTACGGCGCGCGACCGCTACGCAGGTTGATCCAACAGGCCATCGGCGACAGCCTGGCCAAGGAACTCCTCTCCGGTTCGGTCGCCGACGGTGACACGGTGAAGGTGAGTGTCGACGACGCCACCGACAAGCTCGTCGTCGAACGCGAAGTTATCCACAGCTCGTGATTTATCCACAGGCCGGTGCGTAGGGACCTCCCAAACGCACCGGCCTGTCCTACCCTGGAGCCCATGACGAACCCCAAGGATCCGTGGCAGCGCCCGGACGACGCGCCGACCGAACGGCTGGGTTCGTCGGGCCCCGAGTCGACCACGCCGTACGGCGGCAACTCGTTCGACGAGTGGGGGCAGCCCTCGAATCCGACGCAGGCGTTGCCGCCGCACGACGAGGCCTGGGGCGCCTACGAAAGTGGCTATCCCGCACCGCAACCCCCACCTCACCAGGCGCCACCCGGCTACGGCCATGGGTATCAGGCCGCGCCGCCGGGTTACGACCAGGGCTATCCGCCGCCGGGTTATGACCAGGGGCAGCAGCCGCCTGGTTACCCGCCGCGTCCGCAGGATGGTGACCAGGAGGAACCGCCCAAACGGCACACCGGTTTGTGGATCGCACTTGGCCTCGGCGTGCTGGCGCTGATCGCGGTCGGTGGCGTGCTGGCCGGTCTCGTGCTGAGTGGCAATTCTTCGGAGGACAACACCGCATCGCCGCCGACGACGAGTCAGCTTCTCGTCCCGCCGACGATGAAACAGACCACTCCAGGCGCGCCGCCGAGTGCGAGCGGCCTGCCCGGCCTGCCCGGCTTGGGCGGCGGCGAAGATCTCGGCGCCACAATGGGCAGCATCACCGCCAATACCGGCACCGAGATCACCATGAGCACCCTCGGCGGCTCCGATGTTCGGGTGCTGATCGACGATGCCACCCAGGTGATCTCGCTGACCAGCACGAAGGCGAGCGAGCTTCCCGTGGGCGACATGGTTATGGTGCAGGGCGACAAGAACCCAGACGGGTCGATCCACGCCAAGATCATCATCAGTACGGCGTTGCCGGGCGGCCCCCGATGAGCGACCCGCGCGTCCAATCCCCGGTGCTACCGGGCAATCACGGCGACGGCTGGATAGGCTAGGCGACGATGACGGCTATGTGGTTCGGGTTAGCAGCGATCGCACTCGTGGGTGCGGTCGTCCTGTTGTATTTCGATCGGGTCCAGCGCCAGCGCACCGGACACGCGAGACAGGTGTGGGCGAAGTCCCAGGGCTACACCTACGTGTCGGTGGAGCCTGCGCTCGCCTCGACGTGGCGTCGTGGCGCGCTGGCAAAGCTCGGCTACCTCTCGGCGGTCGACGTGGTGTCCGGCATTCGCAAGGGCGAGAAGTTCGTGCTCTTCGACCTGGAAGACGCGGCGACGCTGGTGGCCGTGCGCCGCCAGATCGGCTCCGAGATCGACGTAGACATGCGGCTCAAGACCGCATCGCCGCCCAAGGACCACGATCTGGAACTGCTCGGCGCCATCGGCGACCGGGTCGTGTTCGCCACCGATCCGGAGATCGCCCGCCACGCCGTAGACCAGCGGATGGTCGGCTTCATCGAGTCGCTGTCCGACACCGTGCAGATGCTGTGGAGCGAGGGCAATTGGACCCTCGGCATGCTTCCCGTCGGTAGCGGATCCAAGGATTGGGAGACCGCGATCGACGTGGTGCTCCGGTTGTCAGGCCTGCTGCACGTGCTGCCCCCGGTGGCCGAGCCGAACGAGTTCACTCGCCCTCGATCGAGTGCCAATCTCGCGCCCGGCTTCCGCCCCGAGTACGACGAAGAGGACGACGCCCGCGAATTCGCCTCTGGCCGTGATGAATTCGCCGATGCCGAAGAGCGTGGCCGTGCCCGCTTCCCCGGCCCCGACGAACTCGATGCCGACGAGCCCCGCTTCGGCGAAGACAACGAACTCGACAGCGGCCGTGGCGCTCGCTTCGCCGGAGACGACGAGCCTTACGTGCCACGTGGGGCCGCGGCGCGTCTGCCCGAAGACGACGATCCCTACGCCACCCGTGGCGGCGCGGCGCGCGTGCCCGAATACGACGAGCCCTACGGTCGCGGTGCCGACGATCGCGCTCCGATCGGCGGCCGCGCCCCGGCGCTGCCCGCCGACTACGACCCCGACCTCGACGACCCTGAGTTCGAAGACCAGCCCGCCCCCGGCCGCCGCCCCCTCGGCGAACCGCCGAAGCGCCCCTCGCTGGCCGTCGTGCCCGAACCGCGTCCCCGCACCGAGCCCCCGCTCGACGATGCGGAATCGAGTCAGCCGGGTGGACCGTTCCACCCCGGTTTCCGCCCGTACCAGGGTCCCGTACCGAAATGATCCACCTGTCGCGGTAGTCGTCGCGGCACCCCGTCGACCGGAATCGACCAGCGATGTCTGATAGTCCCCTGCGCCTGCCCGGCGCACACCGCCCCGTCGCGATGATCACCGGACCGACGTCCGGCATCGGGCAGGGCTTCGCCCACCGCCTCGCCGCTCTCGGCTACGACCTGGTCCTCGTGGCCAGGAACGAAGAGCGACTACGCGAACTCGCCGACGAATTGGCCCGCCGTTTCGCCACCTCGGCCGAGGTCCTCGTCGCCGATCTGGCCGATCCCGACGACCGCGCCCGCGTCGCCGCCCGAGCGGCCCGTGGCATCGAATTCCTCGTCAACAACGCGGGTTTCGCGCATTCGGGCGAGTTCTGGACGCTCGAGCCCGCGCAGCTGCAAGCCCAGCTCGACGTCAACGTCACCTCGGTCCTGCAGCTCACCAGGGCGGCGCTGCCGTCGATGGTCGCGGCGGGCGCGGGCTCGATCGTGAATGTGGCGAGTGTGGCCGGATTGCTCTCCGGACGGGGGTCGACCTACTCGGCCTCCAAGGCCTACGTCGTATCCTTCTCGGAGGGTTTAGCGGGAGGATTGGTGGGCACCGGTGTCCGCATCCAAGCGTTGTGCCCCGGATTCGTGCACACCGAGTTCCATCAGCGCGCGGGCATCGAGATGAGTTCGCTGCCCGAGCGCCTGTGGCTCGACGTCGATCAGGTCGTCGACGGGTGCCTGCGGGATCTGGACTCCGGCCGGGTGATCAGCGTGCCCGGCGTGCAGTACAAGGTGCTCACCGCGGTGGCGGGGTTCGTCCCGCGCTCCCTGGTGGCCCGCATCAATCGCGGACTCTTCAACGCACGCGGAAGGACATGACTCAGATGATCGACCAAGCACGTCAGTCGCTCACGAAGGCCGATCGCGACCAGCTGGCCGCCCTCGTGCGCGAGCTCGCGGTCGTGCACGGCAAGGTGACGCTGTCCTCGGGCAAGGAAGCCGACTACTACGTCGACCTGCGCCGGGCGACCCTGCACCACCAGGCGGCCCCGCTGATCGGTTCGCTGTTGCGCGAGCTGGTCGCCGACTGGGACTTCGACGCCGTCGGTGGGCTCACCATGGGCGCCGATCCGGTCGCGATGGCCGTGATGCACGCGCCGGGCCGCCCGATCGACGCGTTCGTGGTCCGCAAGGCGGCCAAGGCGCACGGCATGCAGCGCCAGATCGAGGGCCCCAACATCGTCGGCAAGCGGGTGCTCGTCGTCGAAGACACCACCACCACCGGTAACTCGCCGCTCACCGCGGTACGAGCACTGCGCGACGCAGGCGCCATCGTGGTCGGCGTTGCCACCGTTGTCGACCGGGAAACCGGTGCTGACCAGGTAATCGCCGAGGAGGGACTGGAGTATCGGTCGATCCTCGGGCTCGACGATCTTGCCCTGAGCTAGCCTGACAACGCCGAACCGGACGACGACGTGGTCTGTCCGGAAAGTCTGAAGGACGTGTGAGTCACCTGTGGTGAGCATTGCAGTAAACAAAGGTCGCGACAACGTTGCGATGCTCGGGATCGGTGCCTACCGCCCGCAACGCATCGTCAGCAATGCCGAAGTGTGCGAGACCCTCGACTCGACGCCCGACTGGATCTTCGAGCGCACCGGTATCCACAACCGCCGGTGGATCAGTGGCGACGAGACGATCCGGTCGATCGCCGCGGCCGCCGGTGAGCGCGCGCTGAACAACACCCCGATCGATCGATCCAAGATCGGCGCGGTCGTTCTGTGCACGTCGAGCTGGCTCAAGCTCACCCCGCACGGTGCCCCGTCGGTGGCCTTCGACCTGGGCCTCAACGGCGTCGCCGCCTTCGACCTCACCTCCGGCTGCGGTGGCTTCTGCTACGGGCTCGGTGTCGCGGCCGACCTGATCCGCGCCGGTTCGTTCGACTACGTGCTGGTGATCGGCGCCGAGACGATGACCGTCGGCCTCGACCCCACCGACCGTGGCACCGCGATGATCTTCGGTGACGGCGCGGGCGCTGTGGTCGTCGGTCCGGCTGACGACAACGGCATCTCGCCGACGGTCTGGGGCAGCGACGGCGAGAACGCCGAAGCCATCGCCCAGGACGTCGATTTCCTGGAGTACATGAACAAGGCGCAGGCCCTGCAGGGCACCGACCCGGCGGTCGAGGCCGTCGGCCGGATGTCGCTGCACATGGAGGGCCCGAAGGTCTTCCGGTGGGCCGCGGTCACGCTGCCGCGCGCGCTCTCGGCGGCGCTCGAGAGCTCCGGCGTGGCCAAAGAGGACATCGAGGTGTTCGTCCCGCACCAGGCCAACGCCCGGATCAACGAGCTGATGAAGAAGAACCTCGGCCTGGCCGAGGGCGTCCCGATCGCCAACGACATCGAGAACACCGGCAACACGTCCGCCGCCTCGGTACCACTGGCGATCGAGGAAATGCTGGTCACCGGCAAGGCGAAGGGCGGTCAGCTCGCGCTGCTGCTCGGCTTCGGCGCGGGTCTGAGTTACGCGGGCCAGGTTGTCACCCTGCCGCCCGCCCCGAAGGAACCGAGTTTCTGACATGCGAAGGCTGCGCGCCGCTTATCTGGGGGCTGCGGCGGTCACCGTGTTCGGTGCCGTCACCGGCCGCGACCGCCTGCAATGGGTCGCCAAGCCACTGCTGATGCCACTGCTGGCCGCCGACACGGTGAGCAGCGGTGACCTCGCGCCGGACGAACGTCGACTGCTGCTCGGCTCGCTGGCCGCGGCCACGGTCGGCGACGTGCTACTGCTCGACCCCGACAACGACCGCCGCCTCATCGCGGGCGCGTCATCCTTCGCGGTGATGCAAACGGGCTACTCCATCCTGTGGTGGAAACGCGGCGCCCGCCCCCGCCCCGAGATCGCCCTTCCCCGAGTGGTGGCCTGGGCAGGCGCGGCGGGTCTGCTCCGCGCCAAAGCCCCGAACCTCGCACTCCCGCTCACCGCCTACGGCGCGACACTGGGCACCGCGGCAACCCTCGCCTCGGACCCAGCCCTCGCACCGGACGCGAAAAACATTGCGGGCCTGAACATTCCGAACGCGGATCCCCGCAGCCGCTACGGCGTCGGCGCCTTGCTGTTCACGATCTCGGACGGCCTGATCGTCCTGCGCCGCCTCTTCGCCCGAGACGACCGCACCCGCCGAATCACCGAAGGCATCATCCTGGCGACCTACGCCGCGGCACAGTACCTGCTCACGGAGCCTTTCCAAGACCGCGACCACTGATTTCGCGGGTACATGGGTAACTCGTCGGGTACGAGCCAACCCGACTCGATCGCGATCGCAAGGCGCCAACGCTCCGTAACCCGGGCCTGGGTCTGGCCAAAATCGCGGGGAGGCGGAACAGTACGCCACGTCACACGGCCCTAACTTCGGTGTTGTCAAGGCGCAACACCTCGCGCGCACGATTCGTAGATGAGCGGGGAAACGCAGTTCATCGAGGTGCACGGGTATCGCCGGGCGTTCCGGATAGCTGGCACGGGTCCGCCGCTGCTGCTCATCCACGGCATCACCGATAGTTCGGGCACGTGGGCGCCCGTGTTCGACGCGCTCGCCGAGCATTACACCGTGATCGCGCCCGACCTGCTCGGTCATGGTGAATCGGACAAACCGCGCGGCGACTACGCCGTGGCGGCCTATGCCAACGGCATGCGCGATCTGCTCAGCATCCTCGGTATCGAGCGGATCAGCGTCGTCGGGCACTCGCTCGGTGGTGGAGTCGCGATGCAGTTCGCCTACCAGTTCCCGGAGAAGGTGGAGCGGATCGCGCTGGTGTGCCCGGCGGGGATGGGCGCGGGTGTGCATCCCGCGTTCCGGCTCGCGACGCTGGCGGGCGCGGGGCCGGCGCTGATGGCGATCACCAGCTGGCCGGTCCGCACCGCGGTGACCGCTGCTGTTCCGGTGGTCACCGCACTCGGTGGACTCGGCCTCGGTCCCGACGCCGAATACGTGCTCCGCCTCTACGGCCATCTCGCCGACTCCGGCGCCCGCAATGCCTTCCTGCGCACCATCCGCGCCGCCGCCGACCGCCGCGGTCAAACCATCACCATGCTCGACCGCGGCTACCTCGCCGCCCACCTCCCGACGTTGGTCATCGGCGGCACCCGCGACACCGTCATCCCGTCGGGGCACGCCGATCGCGCCCACCGCGCCTTCCCCGGCAGCCGGATCGAAATCTTCGCGGGCGCAGGCCATTTCCCGCACCACTTCGACCCCGACCGCTTCGTGACACTGATCCGCTCCTTCATCGAGGAGACCGACCCGGCCGTCTTCGACCCACTGCGCTGGCAACGAACGCTCCGCCGCGGCCGCCCGATAGTCGGGCTCCCGTCACCCGCGCCGTCGAACGAACCCACGCCGACAGCCGCACCGGTGCAAGCGGTTCGGCCCGCCTCCCCGCAGACGGTCGGTTCCGCACCCGCCTAGCGCCTGGTCCTAGGCCCGCGGGCTGATCGTGGGAGCCGCCGCACCCGCGCAGTCGCATCCGGGTGGGCCCGTGTTCACAGGTCAAGGATGATCCGATCCCGGTCCTGCGGATCAACGCGAATCGGAACAGTCTCTCCGACAATCATTTTCGGCTTGTGCACCGGCATCACATCCACCACGATCGTCCCGTGATAACTCGCGGCCCCCGGCACCGTGAGCTCCACATCGAACTCGGTCAACTCACTAGAGTGATCGGTCCGGCTCAACGGATGCACCCCATCGATGCGCGCCCACCCCTCGAGCCCGTGCTTGCGTAACCGCCGGTCCGCCCGCGTCGGCATCGAAGCCCACGTCAGCGCGATCCCGCAGGCCGTGCCGAACAACCCGACCATGATCATCACCTGATACGGCTGTGTACCGGGCTCCGCGTGCGGCGCCAGCCATGCCAACCACACCGCGAGCGCGATCAGATACCCCGCCACGACGCCCGCCAGCGCCTGCAAAACCCGACCATGATCCATCGCCGTCACCACCCAAGAGAAGCGATTACTCCAGAATAGGCGCACCCGCGCGACTTCTTCGATGTGCGAAACGGGCTGACCTGCACCGAGTGGCGCCCACGCCCGCGCGTTCGGCGCCGCTGCGACCGGCCCGTCTACGATTCGCCCATGAACTATCCGCCGCAGGGCTATTACCAGCGCCCGCCCGAGCACCCCCAGGCCACCACAGTTCTGATCCTGGGCTGCCTCGGCCTCGCCTTCTGCGGTTTCTGCGCCCCGTTCGCCTGGATCAAGGGCCGCAAAGTACTCGCCGAGATCGACGCCGCAGGCGGGCAGATCGGCGGCCGCTCCCAAGCATCCGCGGGTCATGTCATGGGTATTGTCGGCACGGCGCTGCTGGGAATCATGCTCCTCGCCATGATCGGCGGTATCGCGCTCATGATCATCAGCGCGGAAGCCGAGTCCGCGCGCTACTGACCTCCCGCCTAGCATGGCCCGGGTGAATGAACCAGAGGTCGCGGGCCCGACCGAGTGGGGCGAGCACCCGCACGGCCTCGGTCCGTGGGCGCAGGAATACGACACCCCGGTCCCCACCGACGCCCGCTACGACCCCGTCCTGCTGGCCGAGGGTGACCGCCGCAACGTCGTCGACGCCTACCGCTACTGGACCCGCGAGGCGATTGTCGCCGACATCGACGCCCGCCGCTTCCCCTTCCACGTGGCCATCGAGAACTTCGGCCACGACGCCAACATCGGCACCGTCGTCCGCACCGCCAACGCCTTCGCCGCCGCCGCCGTGCACATCGTCGGCAAGCGGCGCTGGAACCGCCGCGGCGCCATGGTCACCGACCGCTACCAGCATCTCGTCCATCATGCCGACCTGGCTGAACTGCGTGAATTCGCCGCCCGCGAGGGTTTGACGGTGGTCGCCGTCGACAACGTGCCCGGCGCGGTCCCACTGGAAACAGCGGACCTGCCACGTAACTGCCTGCTGCTGTTCGGCCAGGAGGGGCCCGGCGTCAGCGACGACGCGAAAGACGCAGCAGCCCTGACTGTTTCGATAGCCCAGTTCGGCTCTACCCGCAGTATCAACGCGGGCGTCGCCGCGGGCATCGCGATGCACGCCTGGATCCGCCAACACGCCGATCTGTCGGCTGCCTGGTAACGGAACGGGCACGGAATGTCGGTGCCACCTGGCACCATGGAGCCATGACCTCGCGCAGCGGCCGGCGCCCCCAGCCCTCTGATCGCGCCGGATCCGTGCCCACTCCGGCGCTGTGGTCCGAGCGTGCCGATATGGCCGAGTCCGCGATCATCTCGCGGCACCTGCGGACGCTGTGGGGTTGTCCCGGAACCGAATTGGGTGTTGTCGGCTGGCCCGCCACCCGCCGCGAACGGGCCTTCGCGGGGTGGCACTACTGGTGGCAGGCGCACCTGCTCGACGTCGCGGTCGACGCCGCCAATCGCGTCCCCACCCCCGCCCGGCGCAGGCGCATCGGCGCGATCGCGCGCGGCATCCGGCTGCGCAACATCACCGGCTGGACCAACCGCTACTACGACGACATGGCCTGGCTGGCCATCGCCCTGGAACGCGCCGAGCGCACCCAGGAACTCACCTCGGCCCGCACCGGTCTGCTCGCCCTCGAGCAGAAGCTCTACGGCGCGTGGGCGCCCGAGGTCGGCGGCGGCATTCCGTGGCGGATCAAATCGGACTTCTTCAACGCCCCCGCCAACGGCCCCGCCGGCATCGCACTCCTGCGCCTCGGCCGGGTGGAGCGCGCGCGAGAGATGGCCGACTGGATCGACGCGACCCTGCGTGACCCCGAATCCGGCCTGATCCTCGACGGCATCCACCTACCCTCCGGCGAGATCGAACGTCCCGTTTTCAGCTACTGCCAGGGCGTCGTACTCGGTCTGGAAGCCGAGCTTGCCGTGCACACCGACGACGACGAACGCCACATCGAACGGGTCAGCAGACTGCTGGCCGCGGTGGAAGAACACCTGACCACCCGGCTGGTGATCAACGGTGGTGGCGGCGGTGACGGCGGCCTGTTCAACGGCGTGCTGGCGCGCTACCTCGCGGTGGTCGCCCTGATGCTGCCCGGTGCGGGCAGGCAGGCCGAGACCGACCGGCGCACCGCCGCGGCCATCGTCAAGGCCTCGGCGACCGCTGCCTGGGCCAATCGACTCGAGTTCGAAGGCGAGCCGCTGTTCGGGTTCGACTGGAGCAAACCGGCCAGACTGCCCGGCGGTACGGCGGGCGCGGGCAAGTTCACCGCAGGCGGTTCGGTGACGGCCTCGGCCGTGCCGGAACGCGATTTATCGGTGCAGTTATCGGGCTGGATGCTGATGGAAGCGGCCTACCAGGTGACCGCCGCCGGACTGTAGCTCAGCGCTCGGACTCGACCGCGATGCTCGGCTCGAGATCGTAGTCTTCGATCGGCTTCGCCATCTCCTGGCGGTAATGCCGGATGCCGAGGACGGTGCCGATGACCAGACCGACGATCAGCGTGCCGATCACGGCGGGCATCAGCCACGGCACTTGCTCGAGGAACTCGCCCGCGTAATACCCGATCAACAACAGCACCGGCGCCCAGATGATCGCGCCGAGCGTGCTGGCCACGGTGTAGCGCCGATGATCCATCCCGGCCGCGCCCGCCACCATCGGGCACAGTGTGCGCACCCACGGAATCCACCGGGCCACCAGCACCGCGAGGAACCCGTGCCGTTCGAGCAGATCGGTGACCTTGGCCAGATTCCTGGTGTTGATATACCGGCCGTTCTTACGCGCGACCAGGCGATGCCCGGTGCGCGCCCCGACGACATACCCCACCTGATTACCCGCGATCGCGGCGAGCATCGTGCCCACCGACAACGCCCAGACCTGCGCTTCACCATTGGCGTGCGAGGCCAGCACGATGCCCGCGGTGATCAGCATCGAGTCACCGGGCAGGAACAGCCCGATGATGAACGCGCATTCGAGAAAGACGAAAACCAGGACCACCGACCAGACCACAGCGGGGCCTGCCGAGATCAGCGGTTCGAAGCTGCCCACTGCGAGGGTCGACGGTACTGCGGTCACTGGGATCAGTGGGTCTCGTTCGTCGAAGCCGCCAGCTCGCCGCTCTGCGCCGGCGCGGCCGGTGCGTTGCGACGCTCGAGCATCTTCTTACCGACCGTGATGATCGCGGGCAGGATCGAGACGAACACGATCAGCAGGAAGATCGCTTCGACGTGGTCGCGGATGAACGGCACATTGCCGAGGAAGTAGCCGATGACCGTGACGCCGCCACCCCAGAGCACCGCGCCGACGATGTCGAACGCCACATACTTGCGGTAGCTCATCTGCGACACACCCGCCAGCACCGGCATGAACGTGCGCACGATCGGCACGAACCTGGCCAGGATGATGGTCTTGGGGCCGTGCTTCTCGAAGAACTCGTGCGTCTCGGTGACGTAGTGCTTCTTGAAGAACCGGCTGTCTTCCTTCTTGAAGATGGCCGGACCGATCTTGCGGCCGATCCAATACGCACACTGGTCGCCGGCGAAGGCTGTGAGGATCACCAACGGCACGAGCCACCAGATCGAGACCACCGGGTTCTCCTGCGCCGCCAGCATGCCGCCGGTGAACAGCAGTGAGTCACCCGGCAGCAACGGGAACAGCAGACCCGTCTCGATGAACACGATCGCCAGGATGGCGGGCAGAACCGCGTTCTTGAGCCAGGTTTCCTGGAGTAGATACATCGGGTCCAGCAACTGGGTCAACGCAAGGTTGTTCGTTACCGCATCGGATACCGCCAGCAAAGTCACGGCCCCCACAGTACCGGTCCGATCTGTGACATGAGTGCCCTGCGGGTGAACCTCGCCCCACCGGGTAATTCCTCGTTCGCCTTCCTGATTTAGGGTGTGGCCTGACAGAATTGGTTTTTGCTCCCCACAAGACGGAGGTCACTGCTGTGCCTATCGCGACCCCGGAGGTCTACGCCGAGATGCTCGGCCGGGCCAAGGCGCACTCGTTCGCGTTCCCGGCTATCAACTGCACGTCGTCGGAGACGATCAACGCCGCCATCAAGGGCTTCGCCGACGCGGGCAGTGACGGCATCATCCAGTTCTCCACCGGTGGCGCCGAGTTCGGCTCGGGCCTCGGCGTGAAGGACATGGTCACCGGTGCGGTGGCACTGGCCGAGTTCGCGCACGTCGTCGCCGCGAAGTACGACGTGACGATCGCGCTGCACACCGATCACTGCCCCAAGGACAAGCTGGACACCTACGTGCGTCCGCTGATCGCGATCTCGCAGGAGCGCGTGAACAACGGCCTGAACCCGCTGTTCCAGTCGCACATGTGGGACGGCTCGGCCATCCCGATCGACGAGAACCTCGAGATCGCCAAGGAACTGCTGAAGGCCTGTCAGTCGGCCAACATCATCCTCGAGGTCGAGATCGGTGTTGTCGGCGGCGAGGAAGACGGCGTCGAGGCCGAGATCAACGACAAGCTCTACACCTCGCCCGAGGACTTCGAGAAGACCATCGAGGCGCTCGGCGCGGGCGAGAACGGCAAGTACCTGCTCGCCGCCACCTTCGGCAACGTGCACGGTGTGTACAAGCCGGGCAACGTGGTCCTCAAGCCGGAGGTGCTGGCCGAGGGTCAGCGCGTCGCGGCCGCGAAGCTGGGCCTCGAGACCGGTGCGCAGCCGTTCGACTTCGTCTTCCACGGTGGTTCGGGCTCGCTGAAGTCCGAGATCGAGGACTCGCTGCGCTACGGCGTGGTGAAGATGAACGTCGACACCGACACCCAGTACGCGTTCACCCGCCCGATCGCCGGTCACATGTTCGGCAATTACGACGGTGTGCTGAAGATCGACGGTGAGGTCGGCAACAAGAAGGTCTACGACCCGCGCAGCTACCTGAAGAAGGCCGAGACCTCGATGGCCGAGCGCGTCACCGAGGCCTGCAACGACCTGAAGTCGGCCGGTCGCTCCGTCAGCGGTTCCTGATTTTCGCACCAACCTACGGGGCCCGAGCTCATGAGTCTTGATGTCCGTGTGCTCGGGCCCGTTCGACTGCTCGTCGGCGGTGAGCCGGTAGCGGTCGGCGGGCCCAAGCCGCGCGCTCTCCTTGCCGCGCTCACCGTCAACCGGCGGCGCGCGGTGTCTTCTGCTGTGCTCGCCGAGATGGTCTGGAACGAGGACCCACCGGATTCCTACGCCGCCAGCCTGCAGGTGTTCGTGTCGAACATCCGCAAGGCGATGCGCAACGCTGGGATCGATTCGGCGCAGGTGCTGCGTACCGAGGGCGCGGGGTATCGGCTCGAAATCCCGGATACCGCTTGCGATCTCGGCCGGTTCGAGAGTGCGCGCGAAGCGGGTTCGCGCTGTCTGGACGTGGGCGACCATCCCGGTGCGGCCAATCTCTTCGGTGCGGCGCTGAAGGAATGGACCGGGCGGGCACTGGCCGACCTGGCAGGCCTGCAGTTCGCCGACGGGTTCGCCACTGCCATGAACGAGGAGCGGTTGCTCGCTGTCTCCGCGCGGGTCGATGCTGAAATCGCCTGTGGGCGAGCGTCTTCGGTGATCGGCGAGTTGGTGTCGATGACCAACGAGCATCCGCTGCGTGAGCCGCTGTGGGGGCAGTTGATCACCGCGCTGTATCTGTCCGGGCGGCAGGCGGATGCGTTGGAGGCTTGCCGGCGGGTGCGTGGGGTGCTGGCCGAGGAGCTGGGGATCGATCCCGGTGCGGCGCTGATCGAGCTGGAGCGGCAGGTGCTGCGGCAGGAGCCGTTGAATGTGTTGGCGGCCAGGCGATCTGATCAGGTGGCTGCGGCGATGACCGAGACGGTCACCGAGGTTCCGCAGTCGATCCGGAACGGGAATCTGCGGTTCGCTGATGGGCGTACGCTGCCGATTCCGCACGGGGGCATCAGGATCGGTCGGATGACGGACAACGAACTGGTGCTCGATGATCCGAAGGCCAGTCGGTATCACGCGCACATCATGCCCAGCCGGGCTGGGTTGCTGATCAAGGATTTGCACTCGGCCAACGGGGTTTACGTCAACGAGGTGCCGATCGACAATGGGGCGTTGCTGGCCGATGGGGACGTAATTCGTATCGGTGGAACTGTTTTGGTGTTTATCGCGGTGAAGTAGACCGGGGTTTGGTAGTCCGGGACGCGCTGGCTGTGTTTATTGGCGCGCTGGCGCGCGCGTGTCCGCGGCCCCGAGGGGCCGCCGGTTAGCCACCGGGGCTTGCTCCTTCGTCGCGTACGCCCCGGCGGCTAACCGGCGACCCGGCCGCGGACCGGCCACTTCGTGGCCGTCCCTCCCTAGGGGTCGGGAGTGCGGTGGTTGGGTTGGGTGGGTTGTTGAAGACGGGGACCGACAGCGTGCGCAGGGTTGCATCACCGCGGTGGCTTCGCAAACGTCGGCGACCAGGCGCAGGGCGGCGGTGTCGACCAGGGACGCTGTGCACCGGCCGGGTGTGCGCCGTGGGTGTGAAGGCCGGGACCGGCTGGTGTGCGGGTGGCTGTTAGGTCAGGCGGATTTCGGCTGCGGCTCGGCCGAAGAGTTTGCGGCCCTCGGAGACTCCGCTCAGCAGGACGGTTGCCGCGCGGCGGTCGGGGTCGACGGACTTGATCTTGCCGGAGAACTCGATGACACCTGCTTCGGCGGGCGGGACCGGAACGAATCCCGAGAAGCGGACGCTCAGTTTCTCGATGGCGGTCGGGTCGCCCAGCCAGTCGGTGAGGTACTGGGCGGCCAGGCCCATGGTGAGCAGGCCGTGGGCGACCACGGTGGGCAGGCCGGCCAGTTCGGCGGCGCGGTCGCTGAAGTGGATGGGGTTGGGGTCGCCGGAGACGCCCGCGTAGTTGGCCAGGTCGCCGCGGGTGAGGCGGGCGGTGGCGGGCGGGAGTTGAGTGCCCTTGGCCAGGGTGTCGAATTCGGGGGTGGTGTTGACCGCGACGGTTTCGCGCGGGGCGAGTGCGGGGGCGGGGCCGGTGTGGCGGATCAGCTGGTCGCCGGCGCCGACGTCGGCGATGGTGCCGGGGCGCGGGTGCATGCTGATGTTCTCGACGGCCTCGACGATATTGGGGTCCACCTCGACACCGCGGCGGGCCACGATGGTGGTGGTGCCCTGCACGGCGACCTGGTCGTGCTGGTTGCGCAGCTTGAAGCCGACGTTGATGAAGTCGTTGTCGCCGAACTGGCGGATCGACTCGATCTCGATCTCGGTGCTGATCCGGTCGCCCGCCAGCATCGGGTGGAACAGCTCGAAAACCTGGTCGGTCTGCAGTACCTGCGACAGGTCGTACTCGGTGAGTACGCCGTCGAGCAGGGCGCGGGTGGCGGTCATGCCGATCACCGAGGCGAAGGTCGGCGGGGCGATCACCCCGTCGTAGCCGAGCTTGCGCGCGTCGACTTCCTGCTGATGGGCGGGGTGCAGATTCTGCACCGCCCTGGCGAATTCCCGGATCTTCTCGCGGCCGACTTCGTAGTGATCGCGGAAGGCGAAGCGCTGACCGACCAGCGTCGCATCCGGGACCACAGCATCGATGTCCGGCTGCACCACTGTCTGTTCCCTGCTCATGATCCGGAAAACTTTACTTGTTTACCCATCTGGATCACCAGTTATGTGTGACCCGTCATACCAGGCAGAACTGCCCGGTATGACGGGTCGAGGACCTCCTACGGGGTTCCCGCGGGGTCACACACCTTCCAGCTGCCATCGGTGCGCTGCAGGTCGAACGTCCGCGCGGTCCGCTTCGACGGATCCGCGGAGGTGTACACCGTGGCCTGGGCCAGTGCGGTGTCGCCGGTGATCCGCACCGCGTCGACGCTGTCGACCACCGGGATGGAACCGCGCTCGGTGGAGACCTCGTGCACGCCCTTGAACTGTTCGGGGGTGATGCCCTGATAGAACGCGTGCAGCTCGCCACACGTGCTTGTTCGCAGGTCCTCCAGGTCACCGCTGCGCAGCGCGTCGGTGTAATCACCGATCACCGCCTTCACCTGGCCCTCGGGCGAATCGTCCGCACCGCCCATCAACGCCACTACCGACGCGATCAAGGCAACGACCAGCACCGCGGCGCCGCCCGCGGCCAACAGCCACTTCTTGGACCGCTGGGCCCCCGGCTCCCCGGCAGTCTCGCCCTGCTGGGCTCCGATCCGCTGCGGCGGCGCCACCTGCCGCGGCCCCTCGGACAACTGCTGCGCGGGCCGAGTCGGCTGAATATCCGCGGGCGAAGGCGCCGACCCCTCCTTCCGTAGTGGCGCGCCAGGCCCTTGCTGACCTGAGCCCTGCGGACCGCGCGCGGCTCCTTGCTGTCCGAGCCCCGCTGGTCCGTGTTGACCGGCACCCGCGATGCCCTGCTGACCCGGGCCTGCGGGGTGCTGGCCGGCGGCGGTGGGGCCCTGCTGACCCTGGTCTGCGGGATGTTGGCGGGGACCCGCGCTGCCCTGCTGCCCCGGCCCTGCGGGGTGCTGGCCGGGACCGGCCGGGCCTTGCTGGCTTGGGCCTGCGGGGTGCTGGCCGGGCGCGGTAGGGCCTTGCTGGCCGGGGCCGGGCTGGCCGGCCTGCCGAGGTCCGGCAGGTCCACGCGGCGTATTCGGCGGCGGCGTCATCGCGGGCCGCCCACCCGCAGGCGGCACCACCCGATCGGTCCCACCCGGCCCCGTGTTCTTCGGCCGCTGCACCGGCATCGCAGTGGTCGGCGCATCCGCCGAACTCACCACCCGCATCGCCACGGTCTGGTCCTCGGAAGCAGGGCCCACACCCTTCGCCCCACCGGTCTGGAACTTCTCGGTGGCGTCGACGTCAGCCGACTTGCCGCCCCGCGAGACACCTTCTCCCGCAACAGCATCGGCCGCCGCGCTTCCGGCTTCCGCCGCACTAGCTGCCGTGCCGCTGGCCGTGCTGCCGGCTGTCGCGCTTCCGGCTGCCGCGGCACCTGCTGCCGTGCCGCTGGCCGTGCGACCGGCTGCCGTGCCACTGGCTGTCGCGCTTCCGGCTGCCGTGCCACTGGCTGCCGCGCTTCCGGCTGCCGTGCCACTGGCTGCCGCGCTTCCGGCTGTCGCGCCACTGGCTGCCGTGCCGCTGGCCGTGCTGTCGGCTGCCGTGCCACCGGTCGGCTTGGCAGTGGACTTTGCGCCATCGTCTGCTGTGGCACTGGATTTCGAGACATCGGATCTTGCGTCACCGGACCCTGCGCCCAGGGACCCTGCGTCGTTGGACCCCGCGGCACCGGGCCTTGCGGCCGAGCCCGACTGCTGTGCCGTATCGGTAGCCACGGCCGGATCGCCGCTCTGTCCTGTGGTGGCAGCCGAATCAGCTTCGGCCGCAGCATCGTCGGGGGTTCGCGTGAAGCTGTCGTCGTCCTGCGGACGGGTACCAGAGCGGCCATCGGCATTCGGAGTCGAGCCCTGCGAATCCGGCGCCTCGTCGGATCCGCTGCCCGATGCCGTGGCACCCGCCGCGGCGGCAGCACCGGCAACCGCACCGGCCGCAGCCGCACCGGCAACCGCACCACGTGCGGTCGCGTCCGGTGCGGATGTCGTATCCGACTCCGCATCCGACAACCTTGCGAGTTCAGCCCTGGTCATCCCGTGAGTCGGCACATCGGCTTGAGTCGACTTCGCCTGCGCGCCACCCATTTTCACCGTGCGGTCATCCGCCGAACCGTCGCGTTCCGCAGCCGCGTCTCGTCCGGGAATCGGCATCGCGGTTGTCGCCGCATCGGGTCCGGCGAGATCGGCACCCCGCTCGTCACGAGGCGGTGCTTTCGAGTCGTCCGGTCGACCGCCCGGCAACCCCTTCGACAACCCGGCCAACGGCGAGGCGCCTCCCGCCGAATCCTGCTCCGCTGGTCGCCCTCCCGGACCCGTAGGGGCATTCGCTTGCCGGCTGGCAGGCGATCCGCCGGGCCCAGCAGGCCGCGCTCCATCACTCCCATTGCCTGGCCCACCCGGTTGCCGAGCGCCGGGCGCGCCGACAGATCCGCCCCCGACCCGAGGCCCACCACCCTGCTCCGACCCCGGCCCGCCGCTCGGTCCGCGCCCGGCCTGCGACCCACTGCCCTGCGGCGAGCCCGGTCCACCACCTGGCCCGCCCCCGACCCGAGGCCCACCGCCCTGCTGCGAAGCTGGCCCGCTGCTCGGTCCGCGCCCGGCCTGCGGCCCACTGCCCTGCGGCGAGCCCGGTCCACCACCTGGCCCGCGTCCGGCTGGGGGCCCACCTGCCTGCTGCGAACCCGGTCCGCCGCTCGGTCCGCGTCCGGCTGGGGGCCCACCTGCCTGCTGCGAACCCAGCGGTCCGCGCCCGGCCTGTGGCCCATTGCTCTGTGGTGAACCCTGCGCACCGCCCGGACCGGTCGGCCGCTGCCCGCCCTGGTTCGAATGCTGTTGTGCGCCAAGCTGATTGCCCGGTCCACCTGGAGGTTGCGCGCCGGCGGGGTTGCCGGGTTGTCCCGCACCGGGGCCACTGCCCGGTCGCGCCGCACCGGGCGTGAACCCTGGCCGCCCCCACGACGGCTGCGATCCCCGACCCGAAGGCTGTTGTCCCGCAGGGGCATTGCCAGGCCGGGCGGGACCCTGCCCTTGGCCCGGTGCGGTGCCGGGGCGTCCACCGACGGCATTACCCGGCAGATCCCCTCGCCGGATCACCACCGTCTGATCGGAACCCGCAGGCGGCCTCGTCGCGCGGTCCGGCTGGGTGACCGACTCCGGTGCGCCGGGAGGGGACGCGGACGAATCGTCACGCTGGCCGGGCGCGCCGGTACCGGCAGACTCTGCTGCCGGGTTGTTCTCGTCGGTCGGGTCGGACACCTCTGTACCCCTCGCTCAGGCTCGAACTCTGCACTCTGCGCTCAGCCTAATAGGCACTGACCCGAAGCGGCCCCAAGTCTGATGCGCATGGTCCGAGCGAAGGCGGAGGCACACCCGGCAGGCACCGGCGCGAACGGCGAAGACAGGTCTGAGGGCGGCGTCCGGTGGAGTGCTGCGGCGGGCCGGTCGGCGCCTGTCGGACCCTCGGTGCACAATGAACCCATGACCTCCTTCGGTGACTTGCTCGGACCGCAGCCGGTCCTCCTCCCAGAACTGATCGACGCCGAAGACGCCATTGCCGCGGGCACCGACCCGGTCGAGGTCGCCGCGCAGCACCCGGCCGCATCGATCGCATGGGCCCAGCTGGCAGAGGCCGCGCTGCAGCGCGCGGGCGGCGAGGTGAACCACGACACCGTCGCCGCGTACGCCTTCGCCCGCACCGGCTACCACCGCGGTCTCGACCTGCTGCGCCGCAACGGCTGGAAGGGTTTCGGCCCTGTGCCGTGGAGCCACGAACCCAACCAGGGCTTCCTGCGCAGCGTCGGCGCGCTGGCGAGTGCCGCGAAGACGATCGGCGAAACCGAGGAATACGCGCGCTGTCTCGATCTGCTCGAGGATTGCGATCCGCGCGCGGCGAACGAACTCGGCCTGGACTGAGTCAGCGGTCGGGGCCGAGACGTAGGTGAGCGAGCACAAGCCGTTTGTCGCCGTTGCCACGCCGGTAGTCGCGGCCGCCAAGGTCAGCACCGTCGGCCGGTACCGGGCTTCGGTCGAGCGCTTGCGTCTCTCGGCGATCCCGATCATCCAGTGCGCCCTCGGCGCCGCACTGGCCTGGTTCATCGCCCACAACCTCGTCGGCCACATCGAACCGTTCTTCGCGCCGACCGCCGCGGTGGTCTCCATCGGTGTCTCGTTCGGTGCGCGGGTACGCCGGTCGGTGGAACTGGTGGTGGGTGTCGCGGTCGGCATCGGCATCGGCGACCTGTTCATCGCCCAGGTCGGGACCGGTGTCTGGCAGGTGGCCCTGGTGGTCGGCGGCGCCATGGCGGTGTCGGTCTTCCTCGGCAGCGGCGCGCTCATGACCATCCAGGCAGCGGGTTCGGCCGTGCTGGTCTCGACCTTGAATCAGGCGCCCGGCGCGGGCCCCAACCGCATGATCGACGCCTTGATCGGCGGACTCGTCGGCGTCCTGATGGTCGCGCTGATCCCGCTGCACCCGGTCCGCCGTGCCCGCGAACACGCCGCCGACGTGCTGTCGGTGATGAGTAAATCGATGATCACCTGCGCGGAGGGCCTGCTCGAACAGAACTCGACCAAGGTCTCCGACTCGCTCTCGGCGGTGCGCGACACTCAGCCCCAGATCGATGCCTTACGCGATGCACTCGCCGGCGGCCGCGAGATCAGTCGCATCTCACCGCTGTACTGGAATTCCCGAAAACGCTTGGAACGCATCCACAACGCGGCCGACCCACTCGACAACGCCGTCCGCAATACCCGTGTGCTGCTTCGCCGTTCGCTCACCCTGGTCCGCGACGACGAGGTCCTCGATCCGCGCCTGATCGACCTGGTCGATCAGCTGGGCCACGCCACCGACGTGGTCCGCAAGATGATGCTGGCCGACCCCGGCGAGCAACCCGATCAGGCCGAGGCCCTCAAGTCGGTGCGCAGTGTCGCCAAGGGCGCACGCCCCGAACTCGTTGTCGGAGCGGGACTCTCGGCGCACGTGGTGTTCGCGCAGATCCGCTCGATCGTGGTGGATCTGATGGTGGTGTGTGGGATGCAGCGCATCTCGGCGATCGCGCTGCTCCCACCCACCGTGCCCAATCCGTATGTGACGCCGGAGGAATGACTCAGTCGCCGACCGGTGAAACGCGCGGGCGCCCCGGTCGCAGCGAGAAACGCTTGCGGTCGAAATCCCACGCCCGGTAGATCGGCCACTGCGAGGTGTGCATGATCCACGCGCCGGTGATCACCGCGCGATGGAACGGGACGATCGCATAGCCCTGGTTGGCGATGGTCTGCAGCCCGCGCAACTGGTACTTCCACCACACGTCCGGCGGGGTCTTGCGACGGCGCGCGGAGATCTCGGCCCGCAAGACAGGCAGCTGATCGATCCGCAGCTTCGCCTTCGACAGGCACAGCGCCAGGTCGAGGTCCTCGTGTAGGTCGCGACGGGTCGTGGTGGCCGAACGCACCTGCTCCCACGCCGAGCGCCGGATCGCCATGTTGGCGCCGTGCACATTGCCGACGGGCTGGGTCTTGATCATCCCGAGCCGTTCCTGCCCGCTGATCGCGGCGGCGAGGAAGATGCCGATCGGGGAGTCGTGATAGGTGCTGATCCCGGTCACCGCCATGGTGTCCGGGTAGGCGTCGAGGTGGGCGCGCACCGTGGCGCCCCATTCGGGGGAGACGAGGGTGTCGGCGTCGATACGGCCGAGATAGTCGCCACGAGCTTTGTCGAAGCCGGTGTTGCGAGCGAACGCGACGCCGGGTTGCGGCTCGGAGATCAGCTCGATCTTGGGATAGCGGGTGGCGAGTTCGGCGACGATCTCGCGGGTGTTGTCGGTGCTGCCGTTGTCGACAACGACGATCTCATCGATCGTGTCCTGCCCGACAAGGCACTCGAGGCACGCGGTGATGCCCGCTGCTTCGTCGAGTGCCGGAATGATGACGGACAGGACAGCGGACGATCCGGTGGAGCTCATACGCAATTTCCGTTCCAGGGTCGATTATGACCCGAGGCTATCAACGCCAGAAACGGGTCAACTGGCCACCATAGGCGGCCCACACCTCAGGTACCCCGGAGAGTTCGAACAATGCGTAAACCCCGTTGAAGAACACCTGACTCAGCGGGGTGAAAAAGATGACAGCGAACAGAATCAACATGCCGTAGGGCTTGATCTGATCGAGCGAGCGCCGCGTCTGGTAGCTCAGCGACGGCTCGATGACCCCGTAGCCGTCCAGACCCGGTACCGGAAGAGCATTCAGCAGAAACGCCGTGATCTGCAGAAACGCCAGAAAACTGAGCCCGCACCAGAACGCCGGGTGCTCCTGGACCGATCCGAAAGCCCGGATCACGATCAGCAGCACCACCGCGCACAACGCGTTCGACGCGGGCCCGACCGCGCTCACCAATCGCTGCACACTCGATTTGAATCGCGTCGTATCCACATATACCGCGCCACCGGGCAGCCCGATTCCGCCGAGCGCGATGAATACCAGCGGCAGCACGATCGAGAGCACCGGGTGGCTGTATTTCAGCGGATTCAGCGTGAGATACCCACGCACCTCCACCTCGTGATCGCCCGCCCGCCACGCCACATAGGCGTGCGAGAACTCGTGCAGGCACAAACTGATGATCCAGCCGAACACCACGAGCAGGAAAACGCCGACCTTGGCGCGCACCGAATCGATATCGGCGTCCCAGGCGATTGCACCGCCGCCCACGGCGATCAGCACGATCAGCAGGAAGACCGGGCTCGGCCGGACCGCGCTGTGCCCGGACCGCCGATCCGAGGGGAAGGAGTAAGTCATCGCACCAGTAACCAGGGTTGTTCGAATCGATAGAAGGTTGATCGGGGAACCGTGCGTTCGGCGGTGATCCCGTCGCGGGTGACCACGGCCCGCGGGGTGCCGAGCTGGGCGGCGCGACCGGACACCCAGGTGCGCTTGCGCAGGCCTTTGCGTACTCGCGCGCGGACACCGGGCATGGTCATCGTCGGCGAGATCAGCATCGTGGTGACCTTGCCGCTGAACAGCAGCGTGTCGTCGACGTAGGCTTCGCCCTCGAGTTTCGCGCCGTCGACGCCGGTGATGCTCGCGCGGCCGACCAGCACGGTGCCGGTGTCGTCGCGGATCAGCGGCGTCTCGATCGCCCGGCCCGCCACCGCGCGCTTCGCGGCGCCGTTACCGGTGCCGGTCTGATAGACCCGCGAGGCGTAGGTCGCGTCGACCGGCACGAAACCGACTTCGACGTGCAGCCGCTCGGTACGCATCAAATGGGTGAGCACGGCGGCGAGCGAGGCGTCGGCGCCGAGCACGATCAGGCGCGGCAGGCTGTCGGCGGCCAGCACCGGAAGTAGTTCGTCGATCACCGCGACATCGGGGACACGCCCGGTCTGGGTGTTGGGTAACGAGGAGAGTGCGATCGGGACCGGCATGTCACCGCATCGGAGAACGTGGGTACTCAAACCGTGCCTACACCCTCCTCGGTCACGCAAACTCACTGCCGACTGGTAACCGTAACCGATCAGGGCAGTGCCGGTAGGCCGGGGTCGGGGCGCTCCGACAGGACCCGATCAGGCGTCGGCTAGACTGTGTCTCCGGCCACCGCCTCAGTGATAGACGCGCAGCGTCTACGGCAGGTAGCTGCAGTGCTGCACGCGCTGCCGTCGATCTGTAGGAGACTCCGAAATGCCGGCAATCGTCCTCATCGGTGCCCAATGGGGCGACGAGGGTAAGGGCAAAGCTACAGACCTGCTAGGCGAGCGGTTGCAGTGGGTGGTCCGATACCAGGGCGGCAACAACGCCGGCCACACGGTGGTGCTGCCCAACGGTGACAAGTTCGCGCTGCACCTGATTCCGTCCGGCATCCTCACCCCCGGTGTGAAGAACGTCATCGGCAACGGTGTCGTCGTCGACCCGGGCGTGCTGCTCGACGAACTCGCCGGTCTGGAAGAGCGCGGAGTCGATACCTCCGGCCTGCTGCTCTCCGCTGACGCGCACCTGATCATGCCGTACCACGTGGCCATCGATAAGGTCACCGAACGCTTCCTCGGCAACCGCAAGATCGGCACCACCGGTCGCGGTATCGGCCCTTGCTACCAGGACAAGGTCGCTCGCGTCGGCGTCCGCGTCGCCGACGTGCTCGACGAGAAGATCCTCACCCAGAAGGTCGAAGCCGCCCTGGAATTCAAGAATCAGGTACTGGTCAAGATCTACAACCGCCGCGCGCTCGACCCGCAGCAGGTTGTCGACGAGGTGCTCGAGCAGGCCGAATCGTTCAAGCACCGCATCTCCGACACCCGGCTCGAACTGAACCTGGCGCTCGAGCGGGGCGACACGGTGCTGCTGGAAGGTTCGCAGGGCACGCTGCTCGACGTCGACCACGGCACCTATCCGTTCGTCACCTCGTCCAACCCGACCGCGGGTGGGGCCGCGGTGGGTTCGGGTATCGGGCCGAACAAGATCGACACGGTGCTCGGCATTCTCAAGTGCTACACCACCCGCGTCGGTTCGGGTCCGTTCCCGACTGAGCTGTTCGACAACTTCGGTGAGTTCCTGGCCAAGAACGGTGGCGAGGTCGGTGTCACCACCGGTCGTGCGCGTCGTTGTGGGTGGTTCGATGCGGTGATCAGCCGGTACGCCACTCGGGTCAACGGGGTTACCGACTACTTCCTCACCAAGCTGGATGTGCTGTCCGGGCTGGACACTGTGCCGATCTGCGTGGCGTACGAGATCGACGGTAAGCGGGTCGAGCAGATGCCGACGACGCAGACCGAGTTCCATCACGCCAAGCCGATCTACGAGGAGCTGCCGGGGTGGTGGGAGGACATCTCGCACGCTCGCACGTTCGAGGAGTTGCCCGCCAACGCGCAGGCGTATGTGCTTCGGCTGGAAGAGCTTTCGGGTGCGCGGATTTCGTGCATCGGTGTGGGGCCGGGGCGTGATCAGACGATCGTTCGGCATGATGTGCTTGCTTGATGTGCGGCTGAAGTAGTGGGGAGGTCCGGTGCCGGTTGTGGCGCCGGGCCTTTCTTGTTTGGTAGCGCCAGGGCGGGTTGGTATGGCAGAGCTCGGGTAGGGCTGCGGGCTTCGGGGTGGCCGGTGTGGCTGGGAGCGCGGTAGGGCTGCGGACTTCGGCGTGGGCGGTGTGGCTGGGGTGGGTCATCGTGGACCTGGGGTGGCGCGGTGGGGTTGGGAGTTCGGGGCATCGTGGACTTGGTGCTGGTCCAGGCTGTGCGCGGGGGGTGATGTCTTATCGCTATCGATTTGTAGCATCCGGCTGGCAAACGTTATCGTTCGCGGGCGGCGCGCGGGGACGTGTCGCTTTCCTTGAACTTGTTAGTGGGTGTCGGCGTGATCCGTCGGTCTGTAAATGTGAACTCCTCGACGGTGCGGCGGATCTCTCGCCCGGTTGTCGGGGTCCTGCCGATGGCGTTGGCCGTTGCTTGCGCTGGTGTGGCTATCGCGGTGCCGCAGCCGGGTGTCACCCAGCCGCCGGTGCAGCCGGGTGTCACCACCGAGCAGCCTGCCGACGACGGTGGTCGCTCGGATCTGGCCGAGTTCGACGGGCCGGACACTCTCGGTTACCTGAAGCCTGAACAGACGCGTCCGGTCCCGGAGTACACCACTCCGGCCCCGCCGATCGTTGTCGAGGAACTCCACCTGCCCGAGCCGGTCGAGCCCGTCGCGCCGATCGCCCCGCCCGAGCGGACGCTGCGCATCGGCGACTTCACTTCCCCCGTCCCCGACGATGTCCCGGACGACATTCTCGGCGACGTCAACGGCACGGCCGCGAACATCGAGGCCGCCATCGCTACCCAGGGCCGCTCGGTCGGCATCGACCCCAGCCGCTCGGACAAGATCGCCGCGGCGACGGTCGGCGGCGCGCTGATCGGTGCCACGGTCGTCGGCGTGCCCGCGGCGACTGTCGGCGCGGTTGGTGGTGGCCTCGCCGGTGCGGCTGTCGGCGCAGGTGCTGGATTCGTGGTCGGCGCGGTCACGACCGGCACCGCCGGTGCGATCCTCGCGGCCGCTGCGGCGGTGCCGACCGGCGGCGTGGGCTCGCTCGCCGTTCTCGGAGCCACTGCCGCGGCGACAGCGGGTGCCACTGGTGCCGGTGCGTTGATCGGAGCAGGCGTCGGTGCGGCCGCGGGTGCCGCGGTCCTCGGCATCCCCGCTGCGACTGTCGGTGCGGTCGGTGGCGGTGTCATCGGTAGCGTCGTCGGCGCGACGGCCTTCCCCGGCGGTGC
The DNA here is from genome assembly GCF_054031145.1 of Nocardia sp. FBN12. NCBI lineage: Bacteria > Bacillati > Actinomycetota > Actinomycetes > Mycobacteriales > Nocardiaceae > Nocardia > Nocardia sp. FBN12. The sequence goes on along the minus strand of NZ_CM132926.1, from coordinate 5,624,564 downwards.
CCACCAAGGCGCACCGACCAACCCCGCCGAACAGCTCGAGGCACTGGTCGACGACCAGCTCGCCGACATGCCCTGCCCCCAGCTCCCGGAGCTGCCGCAGGTCCAGCTCCCGCAGCTCCCGCTGCCCGCGGGCCCGCAGCTGCCCGACTGCCCCTGCGAGGACTGACATCTTCGCCGCGACGGTCGATCTGATCCGTCGCGCAGCGCCCGGTCCTGTCGGAATTCTGGCAGGGCCGGGCGTTCGGTCTACCCGGTGCGGCGCGAACTTGCGTGATCGGGCAATTGCACGATCGCCATGCGCCAGGGTGCACTCGGCAATCACCTGTGTGGCGAGTAGCGTCGAAACGGGTCTCGGACGGAGGTGGATGGTGGCGGTACGTGGCGGGTTCGCCGTGGCGGCGTTGCTTGCATCGGCGGTTCTGTCCGGGTGCGCCGCACCCGATGCACCGCCGCCGCCGACCACCGCCGCCCCGGTCAAGTCGGTGGTGCCGCCCGCGCAGACCCTCGCCCCGACGCAACAGCGCAACGAGCGTATTCGCGGGATGCTGTACACCGTCGGTTGCACCAGCAACAGCTGTGTTCAGGTCTACTTCGCCTGCCTGGACGGCTATCTCACCGGAGAACCGTGCCAGTTCTTCCGCGACCACCCGCCGCCGCCGTGAGCTGACCGAACTCGATCTCGGCTGTCACACAGCTAGCTGATTATGTTGTGCGGGTGAGGAATTCGCCGACAGCGGGGGCGAGGATCGAGATCTTCGGGTTGTGGCTCACGCCGTGGAGTTCGGCGAACTTCGCGTTCGGCAGCACCTCGGCGGCGGCCTTCGAGCCCTTGATGAGCAGCGGTGCGGTCCGGTCGCCCGCGAGCACGAGCACCGGAACCTCGACACCCCGCCAATCGGCCGGATTCAGCTTCTTCCCCTGCATGTACGGCTTCATCACGGCCCAGTCGTGCGCGGTCGAATTCGACGTTGCCGCCAGCGTTTTCCAGAACGGTGTCACCCGCATCGCCGCCACCATCAGCAACGGCATCCCCATCGCCTTGGTCATGTAGTACCGCACGGTCTTCCCGCGATCGCCCGCCGCGATCATCGGGTGCAGCTTGGCCTCCAGATCCTTCGGCGGCACATGGCCTTTCGTGTCGACCACGAACGGCGGCTCGAAGGCCACCACCTCGGTGACACCGGGCACCGATTGCGCCGCCAGCAGCGCGAGCGCGGCACCGGAGGACCAGCCGAACAGCGCGGCCTTCCCACCCGCGGCCTCGACCAGCGCCGCGATATCGGCGATCTCATTGGCCACGTCGTACACGCCGGGGGAGTCGGCACTGTCCCCGCGTCCGCGCCGGTCGTAGTTCAGCACCGTCAGCCCGTAGTCGTCGGCCAGCGTCTGCGCGAGCTCGACCATCGTCGGGAACGCGCGGTAACTGAACGCCCCACCGATCAGAACGACGGTCCCCGCGGTCCCCTCGCCGATCCGGTCGTAGGCGATCGTGGTGCCGTCGGCCGACGTCACAGTCTGCATGGGGAATTCCTCTCGATAACGGGCCGCCGCGCTCGACGGTACGCGATCACCTCGACCGCAGGTCCGCGTGGGTTTCGCGCCTTCCTCGAACTCGACAAGTGATTTCGCGAGCACATGGGTAACTTCCCAGGCAGGGGCTGACTGAGCCCCGTCCAAGTCTGGCCGCCGACGCAAGTTCCCTCTAGCCCAGGTCTGGCCGAAAGTCGCGGAGAGGCGGGCTAGAACAACATCGGTTCGCCGAATCCCGGCGTCCGTTCGATCTCCAACAGCCGCGCCTTGGTCCCGATCCCGCCCGGCGCCGAGAATCCGTGCAGCGCGTGATCGGCGGCGAGCACCCGATGGCACGGGATGATGAGCGGAACAGGGTTGCGCCCCAACGCTTGTCCGACAGCCTGCGCGGAACCGGGAGCGCCGAGGCGACTGGCGATATCGCCGTAGCTGAGGGTGTGGCCTGGGTCGATCTCGCGCGTCACCGCATAGACAGCGCGATGGAACTCCGGCACCCCGTGCAGGTCGACCTCGATCCAGCGCAACGCGTCGAGCGCGCCATCGAGATGGGCGCGAATTCCCGCGATCGCCTCGACGATCACGGGCCCCGGTGCGCTCTCCGGCACCGGAGCCCCGCCGAACGGCCGGGTGATCCGCGCGAGCGTCTCCTCTTCGCTGGCCTCGGGTAACTGGAACCGGACAACGGCGTCACCGTGCCAGGCGATAGCGCACAGCCCGATAGCGGTGTCGAACAGTGCCGAGACCACCGTCTCGGTCTGCGTCGAGTCACTCATGATCACAGTGTGCGCCGACCCACCGACAAAGACACGCTCACGCGGCGAGCGACCCCGGCTGCGTGTCGGTAGGGTCCTCTTTAAGGCCAGTTGCAGATAACTGGACTGCATTGTCATCGACATCGTGGGCTCGCATCGCGTCCAGTTCTCGATACAGCCGCTGCTCATCATAGGTGCCGAATGCCCGGTCATGCGGCAGATATTGGAACGGCCAGAACGGCAGCTCCCCCTTCTTCGGGGAAAAGTGGTAGACCGCCAACCCGAAGGCAACGGCAACGGCGAGGGCAAGGAAAGTGGTCATGTCAGTAAGAATCTCCCCACTGGCCTTGCCTAGAAATATCCACTTAGGGAATACTGGACTTTATGGCGACAAGAGTGATCGGCGCGGCAGGCTTGGCTCGCGACCTCGGCCGGTGGCGCGACCCCGAAACCGGCGGCGATGCCGAACGCCGCCCGCACCGCCCCGCCTATCTGGCCCTGGCCGAGGCCATCCGGCTGCTGATCCATGACGGTCGCGCCCCACTCGGCGTCGCGCTGCCCAGCGAGCGCGATCTGGCGGGCACCCTCGGCGTCAGCCGCACCACCATCACCTCCACGTACGCACTGCTGCGCGAACACGGCTACTTGATCAGCCGCCAGGGCTCCCGCAGCACCGTCGCGCTGCCACCCGCGATCCAGCACGACGGCGCCAAGCCCAGCCGCGGCATCATGGCGCTGATGGCGCAGCCGGAACTGCCGACCATCGACATGACCTACGCCGCGATGCCGGCGTCGCCCGAACTTCACGACGCGTATTCCATTGCACTGCAAGGTATCCCGTCCTACCTCGGCACACATGGCATGGACCCGGTCGGTATCCTCGCGCTGCGCGAAGCGCTGGCCCGCCGCTACACCGCGCGCGGCCTGCCGACGGAACCGGAACAGATCCTGGTGACTCTCGGTGCGCAACACGGACTTCGGCTGCTTCTCAACGTGCTGGCCTCACCCGGCGCGCGCGTCCTGATCGAGCACCCCTCCTATCCGAACGCCATCGAAGCCATCCGCGATGTCGGCGCCCGGCCCATCCCGATTCCACTGCGACCCGAATTCCCCGACGCCGGTTGGGATCTCGAAGGCCTGCGCAGCACCGCGAGGCAAACCGCGGCCACCCTGGCCTACCTGGTCCCCGACTTCAACAACCCGACCGGTCTGCTCCTCAACGCGGAAGGCCGCGCCGAACTGGCCGCCATCGCGCGCGACACCAGGATGACCGTCGTCGTCGACGAGTCGATGAGCGAACTCGGCCTGTCGGATGGCGCGATGCCCCCGCCGGTCGCCGCGTTCGCGAAGGGCTCCGAGATCGTCACCATCGGCTCGGCGTCGAAGTCGTTCTGGGGTGGCCTGCGGGTCGGCTGGATCCGTACCAATCAGCCATTGATCACCAAGCTGCTCGGAATACGCTCCACCGTCGACCTCGGCACGCCCGTGATGGACCAGCTCGCCACGGTGCACTTGCTCGAAAACGCCGAACCCATCCTCGAACGCCGCCGCGAACAGCTGCGCACCCAGCGCACCGCCCTGCTCGACGCCGTCGCCGAAGAGCTCCCCGGCTGGCACATAACAGTCGGCGCCGGCGGCATGTCGGTGTGGGCCCAGCTTCCCAGCCCGGTCTCCACCGCACTCGCCGCCACCGCACCCAATCACGGCGTATTGCTCGCCGCCGGACCACGTTTCGGTGTCCAGGGAGCGTTCGAACGGTTCATCCGGCTGCCCTACACCCACCCCGAGGCCGAGCTGCGTATCGCCGTCAAATCCATCGCCGCGGCCTACGACGCACTCACCCCACGCGCCGCCGACCCGCTTCAGCCGCTCACCTGCTACTGAACGCGCACGGGTCGGGCGCGACGGATGCCGGTTCGGGACGGACGGTTTCGTACCCCACCCCGAACATGAACAGCACCGATGCCACCAACCCCACCGCGGTCAACGGCACCGCGACAGCGCCACGTTCGGACGGATAGCGGAACAGCAGCACCAGCAAACAGAGCAGCGAGACGGCGGCGGCCAGCAGGAGCCCGGCCGCGAGCCCGTTCAGCACGCTCACCATCACGGGCACCGGTGCCGTACTGCGGCAATGTGATTCGGCGATCTGACCTTCGCGATTGTCGAACAATCCTTCGGCCAGGATGAAGCACAGCACCGCCGTGCCGAAGGTGGTGACCGCGATGAGGGCGGCGAGCACCTTCGGTGGCGTCCTGACGGTTCGGATCCTCGGCCTGTCGTCGATAGTCGAAAACTTTACCGACGACAGGCCGGCAAATCAGTCAGCCCAGACCGTTTCGATCGGTGTCGCGACGTTCGGCGGGGGAGTGGGTGTGCCGCCGGGCGTACGCGAGAAGCGCGGCGCCGGCGCGTGCTGGACCACGCCGTCGATCTCGATCAGGCCGGTACGGGCCACGATATGCGGGTTCTCGGTGGCCTCGGTGAAGGTCAGCACGGGCGTGGTGCAGGCGTCGGTGCCGTCGAAGATCGCGGCCCACTCGTCGCGGGTCTTGGTCAGGAACTTGTCGGTGAACAGCTTGCGCAGCTGCTCCTGACCGTTCGGATCGATCTGCATCGGCAGACCTTCCGGATCGATCTCCAATCCGGCCAGCAGTTCGGCGTAGAACTGCGGCTCGATCGCGCCGACGGCCATGTACTTGCCGTCGGAGGTCTCGTAGGTGTCGTAGAACGCCATGCCGGTGTCGAGCAGGTTGGTGCCGCGCTCATCGGACCACAGACCGACCCCGCGCATGCCCCAGATCATGTGCGAAAGGGCAAGTGCCCCATCGATCATCGCGGCGTCGACCACCTGGCCCTTGCCGGAACTCTGCCGCTCCACCAGCGCGGCGAGCACGCCGAACACCAGGAACATCGAGCCACCGCCGAAGTCACCGACCATGTTCAGCGGCGGTACCGGCCGCTCGCCCTTGCGGCCGATGGCATTGAGCACACCGGTCAGCGAGATGTAGTTGATGTCGTGTCCCGCGCGATCGGCGAGCGGGCCGTGCTGGCCCCAGCCGGTCATCCGGCCGTAGACCAGGCGGGGATTGCGGGCCAGCACATCGTCGGGGCCCAGGCCCATCCGCTCGGTGACGCCGGGACGGAAGCCTTCCAGCAGCACATCGGCCTTCTCGACCAGGTCGAGGATCTTGGCTACGTCGGCGGGGTCTTTCAGATTCGCCTCGACGATGGTGCGCCCACGCCACTGCGGGCGTTCCATGAAGCCGGGCAGCTGGTTGGCGCGCTGTACGCGCACCACGTCGGCGCCGAGGTCAGCCAGCAGCAGCGCGGCGTGCGGACCTGGCCCGATGCCTGCCAACTCGATGACCTTGATGCCCGCAAGGGGCCCCTGCTTGGCGGTGGACTCCGTGCTCACGCGGTGACCTCAGTTCGTCGTCGAACGGTATTGACACTCCGACAATAGCGCTGGGGTGGCGGCTCGGGTAGAGCATGGGCGAGAATTCGCACGAGCGCGACTCGGCGCGGCAACGGGAGGACCGGTAGTGAGCGTGTGGGGTGAGGTCGTTGTCGGCCTCGTCATTCTGGTCGGCATCGTCGGCGTGATCGTACCGATCCTGCCGGGGGTGATCCTCGTTTTCGCGGCAATCGCGGTGTGGGCGTTCATGACCGGCGGCGCGACGGCCTGGACGGTCCTGGCGATCGCGACAGTGGCGCTGGTCCTCTCCGGCGTCGTGAAGTACACCTGGCCGGGTAAGCGGATGCGCGAGGCCGGGGTGTCGAACCGTGCGTTGCTGGCCGGTGCGGTGCTCGGCGTCGTCGGCTTCTTCGTGATCCCGATCGTCGGCCTGTTCATCGGCTTCGTGCTCGGTGTCTACCTGGCCGAGCTGTACCGCTTGAAGACCAACGACCTGGCGTGGCCCGCGACGGTACACGCGCTCAAGGGCGTCGGCCTGTCGATGCTGGTCGAGCTGTTCGGCGCGCTGATCGCGGCCGGCGTGTGGCTCACCGGCGTGATTATCAGCTGAGTATGTGGCGCCGCGGCCGAGAACAGCTTATTTCTCGATGATCGGCAGCGGGCGGGTGTGGTCGTCCGCGCCGGGGAGCAGGTTGCGCGGAATCGGGATGGTCGGATTATCGGTGCGGCGCGGCGGCGTCGGCTCCGGGCGGTGCACCGCGGGCAATCGGTAGAACTCGCGGGCGTTGTCCTCGAGCACCGCGTGCATATCCGAGCCGACCACCTGGGAGATCAGGTCCACATCGCGGTCCTCGAACGGCCGACCGGCGCGTGTGCCCGGCAGATCGCTGCCGAACATCAGCGCACCCGGATTGACCGTGTGGATGCGCCGCAGCGTCTCGGCCACATCCATCTCGACCCGGCCGAAACCCGTTGCCTTCACCCGCGCGCCGCGGTCGACCAGGTCCAGCAGGTACGGCAGTCCCTCCTGGGACATGCCGAGGTGGTCGATCGAGAGCGCGGGCAGCTTCGAGATCACCGGTTGCAGCGAGGCCAGCATCTGCCCGTCGATGTAGAGCTCGACGTGCCAGCCCGCCAGCTCATAGGCGCGCAGGGCCTGCAACGTCATCTCGGTGATATCGGCGGCCGCGCGCTTGAGATTGAACCGCAGGGCCCGCACACCGGCCTGGTCCAGCTCCAGGATCTCGTCGTCTCCTGCATCGAGGTCGAGCCGGGTCACGCCGACCCAGTCGGGACCGAGCGCGGACAGTGCTGCCTTCAGATATGTCTGATCAACGCCTTGGAAAGACGCGCTGACGACAGCACCGCCGCGAACATCGAAGTGCCCCATGCGCTTTCGATAGTCACCGATCACGTAGGGCTCGGGGAGATAGCCTTCGTTCTCGATCAGCGGAAACCGCGGATCGATGATGTGGACGTGGGCATCGAACACCTGTACAGAATGCCCTATCTCGGGAGCGGCGGCAGCTCAGGCCTTGTTCGGCTCGGAGGCGCGCAGCATGTCCTCGCGCTCCACGACCTTCACGCGCTCACGGCCTTCGGGCTCGCCGAGGGCGCGCTCGTGGGCGTCGAGGCGGTACCAGCCGGCCCAGGTGGTGAACGGGATGCCCTTGCCCTCGAGGAACTCGGTCACGGCGTCCAGCTCGGGCTTCGGCGCGGGGGCGAAGGCCTTGGCGTCGTCGAGAAGGCAGGCGATGGTCTCGTTGGCGTCGCCCTTGGTGTGGCCGATGAGGCCGACCGGGCCGCGCTTGATCCAGCCGGTCACGTAGGTGGCGGGCATGAAGCGGGCGTTGCCTTCGGCGGTGTCGTCGGAGATCACGCGACCGGCCTCGTTGGGCACCGTGCCCGCCTGATCGTCGAACGGCAGCTGGGTGACGTTCTGCGAGAGGTAGCCGACGGCGCGGTACACGGCCTGGATGTCCCAGTCGGTGAAGTTGCCGGTGCCCTTGACGTTGCCGGTGCCGTCGAGCTGGGTGCGTTCGGTCTTCAAACCGACGACCTTGCCGTCTTCGCCGAGGATCTCCGAGGGCGATTCGAAGAAGTGCAGGAACAGTTTGTGCGGGCGGTCGCCGTGGTCGCGGATGGCCCACTGCTCCAAGGTGTTGGCGACCATGTCGACCTGCTTGGAGTTGCGGCGCGCGGCTTCGGAGCCTTCGTCGTAGTCGATGTCTTCGGGGTTGACGATGACCTCGATGGTCGGCGAGTGATCGAGTTCGCGTAGTTCCAAAGGCGTGAACTTGGCCTGGGCGGGGCCGCGACGTCCGAAGACGTGGACCTCGAGGGCCTTGTTGTTCTTCAGTCCTTCGTAGACGTTCGGCGGGATCTCGGTCGCCAGCAGCTCGTCGCCGGTCTTGGCGAGCACGCGCGCGACGTCGAGGGCGACGTTGCCGACGCCGAGGACGGCGACTTTCTCGGCCTCGAGGGGCCAGGAACGCGGGACGTCGGGGTGGCCGTCGTACCAGGACACGAAGTCGGCGGCGCCGTAGGAGCCGTCGAGGTCGATGCCGGGGATCGCGAGGGCGCGGTCGGCGTTGGCGCCGGTGGAGAAGATGACGGCGTCGTAGAACTGGCGCAGGTCGTCGAGGGTGATGTCGGTGCCGTAGTCGATGTTTCCGAGCAGGCGGACCTGGTCTTTGTCGAGGACCTTGTGCAGGGCGGTGATGATGCCCTTGATGCGCGGGTGGTCGGGGGCGACGCCGTAGCGGATCAGGCCGAAGGGCGCGGGCATGCGCTCGTAGAGGTCGATGCTCACGTCGGCATCGGACTTCATCAACGCGTCGGCGGCGTAGATACCGGCCGGTCCCGCACCCACGATCGCAATGCGAAGTGGGCGAGTCGCTGCACTCTGTTCGGTCATCTTTACGCGCACCCTTTGGTCGAGAACTGATTTGACGGCGTCAACTTAGCTTAGGCTAAGTCGGACATCCGCTTACTGGCAGCTGATACCCCAGGCCATAGCAGGCCCCGATCAAGGCGATTCTAGCTGCGGCGTCGCGGCCACCCGGCGCGCGGTGTAGCTGCTCGCGCGGGTCTGTCAGGATTACAACATGAACGAGGAGCAAACAGGCTCGGACGACCAGCCCGTAGTGGTGGATCAGACCGACAAGCGTTCCATCGTCCCGTTCGTCGCGGCCGCGGTGATCGCGATCATCGTGCTCATCGGCATCGTGGCGGGCGGACTGCTCTCACCCGCTGAGAAAAATGTCACAGAGGCCGACCGTCTCGCGGCCGCCGTCACCAACTATATCGACGCGCGCTCGCGCAGCGAGCTCCGTCCGCCGGCGGGCGTGGCCTGCCCCGGCTTCAGCGAAGAGTCCTCCGGCCTCGGCGAACAGCTCGGCGGCCCGAAATCGGTTGTCACGATCGACGGCAAGGGTTTCGAGAACGCCACCGTGAACGGCGACCGCGCCAAAATCGACGCCGCGCTCGTGGTGAACGGGAACCCGGCGGCGAGCAACTGGAAACTGACCCGCGTGGACAGCGCGTGGCTGGTGTGCACCTTCTGAATCGTTTGACACGATGACCGGTGCCGAGGCAATCTCAGATCGCAAGGTCATGAGTGCCAGCATCAAGCCCCGGCTCGCTGGTCGGCAACCCTCCTCCGCGGTGGGGTGCTCCGGGTGACGACCTGGCCGTGTGTTCGGGGATTTCCGGCACGGCAAGAGCGGATTCACGCAGGAGGATCGACATGACTTACGCCGGCGACATCACCCCTGAGAAGGCGTGGGAGCTGCTCACCGAGCACCCCGGCGCCGTGCTGGTCGACGTGCGCACCGAAGGCGAGTGGGCACACATCGGCATTCCCGACACCAGCTCCATCGAACGCCCGGCCCATTTCATCGAATGGGTCGACGGCACCGGCACCCGCAACCCCGCGTTCGGCGTGCAGCTCGAGAAGGCACTCGCCGGTCGCCCGGACGACGCACCGGTCGTGTTCCTGTGTCGCTCCGGCCAGCGCTCCGCGCACGCGGCGAACCTGGCGACGGCGGCGGGCGTGGCACCGTCCTACAACGTGCTCGACGGTTTCGAAGGTGGTCCCGACGCGTTCGGTCAGCGCGGCAGCACCGGTTGGCGCGCTGTCGGCCTGCCGTGGCGTCAGGCTTAAGGAGAAAAGCATGATCACGGGTGGTTCGTTCGACAAGCCACTGCCCGAGGGCGTCGGTCCCGGCACGCTCGGCGTGCGTGGCGGCCTGCGCCGTTCCGGCTTCGACGAGACCTCCGAGGCGCTGTACCTGACCTCGGGTTTCGTCTACGAGAGCGCCGAAGCCGCCGAGGCCGCGTTCACCGGCGACGTCGAGCACTTCGTCTACTCCCGGTTCGGCAACCCGACCGTGGCGATGTTCGAGGAGCGCATCCGCCTGCTCGACGGCGCCGAAGCCGCCTTCGCGACCGCGTCCGGCATGTCGGCGGTGTTCACCGCGCTCGGTGCCCTGCTGAAGGCGGGCGACCGTCTCGTCGCCGCCCGCAGCCTGTTCGGATCCTGTTTCGTGGTCTGCAACGAGATCCTCCCGCGATGGGGCATCGAAACCGTCTTCGTCGACGGTGACGACCTCGACCAGTGGGAGCAGGCGCTGTCGGTCTCCACCCAGGCCGTCTTCTTCGAGACCCCCGCCAACCCGATGCAGACTCTCGTCGATGTCCGCAAGGTCACCGAGCTTGCCCATGCCGCGGGCGCGAAGGTGGTGCTGGACAACGTCTTCGCCACCCCCCTGCTCCAGCGCGGTTTCGAACTCGGCGCCGACGTGGTGGTCTACTCCGGCACCAAACACATCGACGGCCAGGGCCGCGTCCTCGGCGGCGCCATCCTCGGCGCACAGGACTACATCGACGGCCCCGTCAAAACCCTGATGCGCCACACGGGCCCGGCACTGAGCCCCTTCAACGCCTGGACCTTGCTCAAGGGCCTGGAAACCATGCCGTTGCGCGTGCGCCACTCCACCGAGTCGGCCCTGCGAGTGGCCGAATTCCTGGAGACCAAGAACGCGGTCGACTGGGTGAAATACCCCTTCCTGGAATCACATCCACAACACGCACTGGCCAAAGAGCAGATGACCGGCGGCGGCACAGTCGTCACCTTCGCCCTCAACGGCGACGACGGCAAGAAGCGAGCCTTCGAGGTTTTGAACCGCCTGCGCATCATCGACATCTCCAACAACCTCGGCGACGCCAAGACCATGATCACCCACCCCGCCACCACCACCCACCGAGCCATGGGCCCGGAGGGACGCGCGTCAATCGGCTTGTCCGACGGGGTAGTTCGCATCTCGGTAGGCCTCGAAGACCTCGAAGACCTCCTCGGCGACCTCGACCACGCCCTGAGCTAGCTTCTCGTAGCCATCTACTGGACCGGGTCGAAGACCGCGAATCCGAGGTGTTCCGCGACCGTGGCCATGTTCTTGTCGTGGGTCACCACCGTCAGATCTTCCAAGCCGCTGCGCAGCGCAGACGCCAGGTGAATCGCATCGAGTGTCCGGATGTGCGAGATGATCGCTTCGGCTTCGTTCAGAACAGCGTGATCGATCGGAATGATGTCGATGTGGTCGATGATCTGACCTCGGTCGAGTACGGGTAGGCCTTCTCTGCGAAGGACGCGAGTGATCTCGGTGCGCAACAGTCGCGAAGAAACAATCCGGCACTCTTTGTTTGCGGTGGCATTGTCGAACCATCGCGCGGCTTCGATGGAATGCCCCAGCATGATCCGGATGGCTACCGAGGTGTCGAGGTAGTACGCCCTCACCACTCGCCCTTCTCGGACTCGAGGAGTTCGTCGATAGACGCAGCGGTTCGGAGTTCATGCCGGGCAATCGTGCTGGTACGCGCTCCACCATCGACCGCGCGTCGAATGATCTGCGTCGACGAGACCGCGGGAACGATGTAGCCGACCCGATGGTTGTGCCGCGTCAACTCATAGACCTCGCCCGACTCGACGTCCGCAACCATGGCGGACGGATTCTGGCGGAGTTCGCCGACACTGATCGACTTCATGAAATCAGTCTAGCCGAAAATTATCTACTATTGTCTACGGTCCCGCGCCGCATGCCGAAGCATGCGGCGGACGGGGGCCGATCCTTCCCAGGACACTCGTGAGATCAGCCCAGGGCGCGGAGGCGGGGGGCCAGGTCTCGCTTGAAGAGGTCGAGGAAGCGCAGCTGGTCGTGGCCGGGGGCGTGGAAGACGAGGTGGTTGAGGCCTGCATCGAGGTAAGGCTTGATCTTGGCGACGGCTTCGTCGGGGTCGCTGGCGACGATCCAGCGCTTGGCGACCTGTTCGATCGGGAGGGCGTCGGCGGCCTTCTCCATTTCGATCGGGTCGGTGATGTCGTGCTTCTGTTCGGGGGTCAAGGACAGGGGAGCCCAGAAGCGGGTGTTCTGTAGTGCCAGTTCGGGATCGGTGTCGTAGGAGATCTTGATCTCGATCATCTTGTCGATCTCGGCGACATCGCGTTCGGCCTTCGCGGCGCCCTCGGCGACGGCGGGCAGCAGCTTCTCGGTGTAGAGGTCCATGCCCTTGCCGGAGGTGCAGATGAATCCGTCGCCCGCGCGGCCCGCGTACCGGGCGACAACGGGGCCGCCTGCGGCGATGTAGACGGGGATTCCGCCCTTGGGAACGTCATAGATGGAGGCGCCGACGGTGTGGTAGTAATCGCCGTCGAAATCGACGCGATCGCCGGTCCACAGTTCGCGCATCATCTTCACCGCTTCACGCAGGCGAGCGAAACGCTCCTTGAAATCGGGCCATTCGCCCTTGTAGCCGGTGGCGATCTCGTTGAGCGCCTCGCCGGTGCCGACACCGAGCATCACCCGGCCCGGGTACAGGCAGCCCATGGTGGCGAAGGCCTGTGCGATCACCGCGGGGTTGTAGCGGAAGGTGGGGGTGAGCACGGAGGTGCCGAGCTGGATGCGGTCGGTGCGCTCGCCGACGGCCGCCAGCCAGGCCAGCGAGAACGGCGCGTGGCCGCCGTCGTGGCGCCACGGCTGGAAGTGGTCGCTCACGGTCGCGCTGTCGAGACCGTGCTGCTCGGCGGCGACGCCGAGTTCGACCAGCTCTCGCGGCCCGAACTGCTCTGCCGATGCCTTGTACCCGAGCTTGAGCTCAACCATTCCAGCCACTCCTGTCGTCCGCTGACCCCTGCCACACGACACTAGCGCGCGGGCCGTCCTCCGCGCCCATGCCATTTCGTCACCCATCACGCCGGGTTTTAGCGGACAATTAACTGGTGACCGCGAAAGATGAGCAGATCCTGTCGTATCTCACCGACATGGACGGCGTCCTGGTGCACGAGGATCAGCTGATCCCCGGCGCCGACGAGTTCCTGGCCGAACTGCGCGCGAACGAGATCCCGTTCCTCGTGCTGACCAACAACTCGATTCGCACCCCGCGCGACCTGCAGGCCCGCCTGCGCCACACCGGACTCGACATCCCCGAGGAGTCGATCTGGACCTCGGCGCTGGCCACGGCGACCTTCCTCGACGACCAGCGCCCCAACGGCACCGCGTATGTGGTCGGCGAATCCGGCCTCACCACCGCGCTGCACGAGATCGGCTATGTGCTCACCGATAGCGATCCCGATTACGTGGTCCTCGGCGAAACCCGCACGTACTCCTTCGAGGCGATCACCACCGCGATCCGGCTGGTGGACAAGGGTGCCAAGTTCATCGCCACGAATCCCGACGCCACCGGCCCCTCCCGCGACGGTGTCCTGCCCGCCACCGGCTCGGTCGCGGCCCTCATCACCCGGGCGACCGGCAAGGATCCGTACTACGTCGGCAAGCCGAATCCGCTGATGATGCGCTCGGCCCTGCGCCGCATCGGCGCGCACTCCCAGTCGACGGTGATGATCGGCGACCGGATGGACACCGACGTGATCGCCGGGCTGGAAGCGGGCATGCGGACCGTGCTGGTGACGTCCGGTATCTCGTCGAAAGCCTCGGTGGAGGCCTACCCCTTCCGTCCGACCGCCGTGGTCGGCTCGGTCGCGGATCTCGTCGGCCGCACCCGTCACCCGTTCGCCGCGTAGCTATGTGACCTGCGTCTCATCGGAATAGGTTTCCGCCCTCCGTGGTTATAGTTGCCATGGCAACCAAAGGAGGGCCCGTGCAGTTCGGAATCTTCAGCGTCGGCGATGTGACCACCGATCCCACCACCGGCCGCACCCCCACCGAGGCCGAGCGGATCAAGGCGATGGTCGCGATCGCGCAGAAGGCGGAGGAGGTGGGTCTGGACGTGTTCGCGATGGGCGAGCACCACAATCGCCCCTTCGTCCCGTCGTCGCCGACCACGATGCTCGGCTATATCGCCGGCCGCACCGACAAGATCATGCTGTCCACTTCGACCACGCTGATCACCACGAACGACCCGGTGAAGATCGCCGAGGACTTCGCGATGCTGCAGCACCTGGCTGACGGCCGGGTCGACCTGATGCTCGGTCGCGGCAACACCGGCCCGGTCTACCCGTGGTTCGGCAAGGACATCCGCGACGGCATCCCCCTGGCCATCGAGAACTACGCTCTGTTGAATCGGCTCTGGCGTGAGGACGTCGTGAACTGGGAAGGCAAGTTCCGTACGCCGCTGCAGTCGTTCACCTCGACGCCGCGTCCACTCGACGACGTGCCGCCGTTCGTCTGGCATGGGTCGATCCGCAGCCCGGAGATCGCCGAGCAGGCCGCGTACTACGGTGACGGCTTCTTCGCCAACCACATCTTCTGGCCCACCGACCACTTCCAGCGACTGATCGACCTGTACCGCCGCCGCTACGAGCACTACGGCCACGGCAGTGCCGACCAGGCCATCGTCGGCCTCGGTGGACAAGTGTTCCTGCGCAAAAACTCTCAGGACGCGGTCCGCGAATTCCGCCCCTACTTCGACAACGCGCCCGTCTACGGACACGGTCCGTCGCTGGAGGATTTCACCGAGCAGACCCCGCTCACCGTTGGCAGCCCGGAGCAGGTCATCGAGAAGACGCTCACCTTCCGTGAGAACTTCGGCGACTACCAGCGTCAGCTGTTCCTGGTCGACCATGCCGGGCTCCCGCTGAAGACGGTGCTCGAGCAGCTAGACCTGCTCGGTGAGGAAGTAATTCCGGTGTTGCGCAAAGAGTTCGCTGCCCGGCGCCCGGCGCATGTGCCGGACGCCCCGACGCACGCCTCGCTACTCGCCGCCAAGACCGTGGCGGAGGTGAGCGCGTGACATCGGCATCCGACTCGATGGCAGGCACAACGGAGGTGATCGCATGACAACCCGTATCGCGGTGGTGTCGGCAGGGCTTTCGCAGCCTTCGTCGACGCGGCTACTGGCCGATCGGCTGGCCGCCGCGACCGCACGCGAACTGCGCGCGAAAGGCACCGAGGTCGAAGTGGACTTCGTCGATCTGCGCGATCACGCTCGCGATCTCGCCGACAACCTGCTCACCGGGTTCCCGGCGCCATCGCTGCGGGCGGCGATCGACAAGGTCGTCACCGCCGACGGTCTGATCGCCGTCACGCCGATCTTCAGCGCGTCCTACAGCGGCCTGTTCAAGACGTTCTTCGATGTGCTGGAACCGGATTCGCTGGCAGGCCTGCCGGTACTCACCGGCGCGACCGGCGGTACCGAACGCCACTCGCTGGCACTCGAGCACGCGGTGCGCCCGCTGTTCGCCTACCTGCGCTCGATCGTCGTCCCCACCGCGGTCTACGCGGCGTCGACCGATTGGGGCGCCAACGGCGCCGACCAGGCGCTGAACAACCGAATCGACCGCGCCGCAGCCGAATTCAGCGCGCTGCTGCTCGGCAAATCCGCACCCCGACCCACCGACCCCTACATCGACACAACCCCGTTCGAAGACCTTCTCGCAGCGAATCACCCACAAGGAGCACATTCATGACCACCGCCATCGCCAAGGGACTCACCGCAGGCACCTGGGCCATCGACCCCACCCACTCCACCGTCGGCTTCGCCGTACGCCACCTGATGGTGAGCAAGGTTCGCGGCCGCTTCACCGACTTCGACGGCGCCCTCGTGATCGCCGAGGACGGCACCGCCACCGCGCAGGCCGAGATCCGCGTCGACTCCCTCACCACCGACAACGCCCAGCGCGACGGCCACCTGCGCACCGCCGACTTCTTCCACGCCGAAGAGTTCCCCGTGATGACCTTCAAGTCCACCGGTTTCCGCGGCGAGGGCACCGATTTCGTCGTCGACGGCGAGTTCACCGTGCGCGGCAACACCAAGCCGGTCACCCTCGAGGTCGAGTTCGTCGGCGTCAGTCCGGGCATGGGCAACGGCCCCGTCGCCGGCTTCGAAGCCAAGACCGTGGTCTCGCGCCGCGACTTCGGCCTCGACATCGACATGCCGCTGCCCGACGGCGGCGCCGTGATCGGCGACAAGATCACCCTCACCCTCGAGATCGAGGCCGTGCTCCAGAGCTGACCCCGCACCGACTCCACGCCCTCATCACCCCTCGCGGTGGTGGGGGCGTTGTGCTGTTCGACCGGTTATTCGGCGGTGATCACGTCGAGCGCGGCGGCGAGCCTGGTCAGTGTGGCGACGGCGGCCGCGAGCTCGGCGGGGCCGAGTTCCTCGGCGAGGCGTTGCGCGATGTCCGCATGCTGCGGGTTGATGCGGTGCACTGCCGCGAGACCCGACTTCGTCGCGGCGACCAGCTTGGCGCGACGATGCGCCGGGTTCGGACGGTATTCGCACAATCCGTCGCCGACCAGCAGGTCCGCGATGCGCTGCACGCTCTGGCGGGTGATGCCCATCGCGCGGGCGATGCCCGCGACCGGCAGCGGTTCGGTGAGTACGGCGCCGAGTACCTGCCAGCGCGCGGCGGTGAGGCCTGCCGGAGCGGCCAATTCCTCGGCGATGGAGAGGAATTGGCCGTTGAGGCGGAACGAGGTGATCGCCGCGGTGGAGAAGAGAGCTTGTTCGTCGACGGTCATTCGGCGGCTTCGTATTCGGCCAGCACCGCGTAGCCGGCGGGATCCTTCTGCGCGAACAGTTTGTACCAGGCTTCGAGAACGTGCGGTTCGTAGAGACCGAGGCGGGCGAAGATCTCGCGGGCGAATTCGAAGGGGGACATCGAATCCGCGGTGATCACATCACTGTCGGTGACAGCGGGTGCTTCGACGTAGTGTTCGGCGCCCGAATAGCCGCTGTAGACCAGGTATTCGGCGACATTGCTGGTGTGCGCGCGGTCGTCGAGCAGGCCCGCCTTGGCGAGGCCGAAAGTGGCGCCGCAGATGCCCGCTACCGGTACGCCCGCATCGACGAACTGTTTCGCCTTGTCCGCGAACGGATTCAGATCATCGCCGTCCCACAGATCGGCGCCGGGCAGGATCAGCATGGCGCTGTCGGCGGGGTCGAGATCGGCGAGTGTCATATCGGGGATGATGCGCATCCGGCCGATCGTGGTGATCGGATCGCTGGTGAGGCCGACCGTTTTGACCTCGAACGTTCCCGGCTCGCGATGCCATGCGCCGTTGGCGATATGCGCGGTGGCGGCACCGACCTCCCAGTCGGCGAGGGTGTCGTAAACGGCTACGTGAACGGTTTTCGTAGGCATGACAGTATGTTGTCATATTTGACAGGATGCTGTCAATAAGAATTTTGCTACCCGCTTATAGCCGGTGCTCCGTACGCTGACGGCATCCGGTGCGAGACAAGGAGGTTCACCCTCGATGACCGACTCCGTGCACGGTATGACCGGCGTCATCACGTCGCCGATCCGCGCGGCCGGCGCGCTGGGTGAGGTGCTGGTCTCGATTCGTGGGGGTACCGAGCTCTACCTCGCCCGAGCCGACGAGCCGATCGCCGCCTGGACCACTGTGTTGATCGTCGCGGTTCATCCGGGGCGGCTCGTCGACGTGGTCACCTGGATTCCACTCCCCGCTGAATGAAAGGGCCCCATGATGCTGGGCTATCACGTTCCCGATCCCGACGAAGCGATGCTGGTCAGCGGCGCCAAGACCAAGGATGACACCCCGTTCAAGGTGGTCATCGGGCGCGGCACCTGGGTGGTGCCGCTGTTCCGGAAGGTCCGCTACCTCTCGCTGGCCATGTTCGAATCCGAGATCCGCGAGCGCTGCGTCACCAAGCAGGCCATCCAGCTCGATGTGCGTGCGGTGATCGCGTTCAAGGTCGCCAACGACACCCAGTCGATCGTCAACGCCGCACAGCGCTTCCTGTCCGAGCAGGAGCAGGAGATGTCGGTGCTGACGGGCCGCATCTTCTCCGGCCACCTGCGCTCGATCATCGGCTCGATGACCGTCGAGGAGATCATCCGCGAACGCCAGAAGCTGGCCGACGAGGTACTCATCGCCTCCAAGGTGGAGATGAGCAATATCGGCCTGTGGGTCGACTCGTTCCAGATCCAGTCCATCGACGACGGCAACCTCGGCTACATCAACGCCCTTGCCGCACCGCACAACGCGGCCGTGCAGCGCGACGCCCAGATCGCCCAGGCGCAAGCCGCCCAGCGCTCCGCCGAAGCCGAACAGGAATCGCTGCGCCGTCGCGCCGAGTACGAGCGCGAGACCTCGATCCTCAAGGCCGAGTACCAGCGCGATATCGACAAGGCCAATGCCGAAGCGGCACAGGCGGGCCCGCTCGCCGATGCCATCGCCCGGCAGGCGGTCCTGCAGGCTCAGGCCGAGCAGGCTCGCAAGAACGCCGAACTCCGCGAGCAGCAGCTCCAGGCCGAAGTGGTGAAACCCGCTGAGGCGGAAGCGGAACGCGTCCGCATCCTGGCGGTGGCCGAAGCCGACCGCACCCGCATCCAGGCCGAAGCGGCGGCGTCCAACAACCGAATCGCGTTGGATCAGATGCTGATCGAGCAACTTCCCGAAATCGTCAAGCAGGCTTCCCATGGCCTGGCCGGCGCCAACCTCACCGTCCTCAACGGCCCCGACGGCGTCGGCGAATTGCTCAACGGCATGGTCGGCCAGGGTCTGACGGTCTTCAATTCCCTGCAGAAGGCCTTGTCGAACGGCGAGAACGAGAAGCTCTGAAACGCGAGTCGGGTGGTCCGGCCGAGGTCGTCCACCCGACTCGGTCAGCTCTGCTGGTTCACCAGCGCGGTTACGCGGATCTCGACGCGCATACCGGGTGCGCCGAGGGCGGCGACGCCGATTTGGGTCCAGATCGGTGCTCGGTCGCCCATCCGCCGGCGGAACTGCTCGGCCATGACGCGGGTCTGCTCCTCGCCGATCGTGTCGTCGGCCGTGGGGATGTGGTAGCTGTCGACAGCGATGACGTCGGTCCAGGTCGCGCCCACGGTCGCGAGAGTCCGTTCGACGTTCTCGAAGGCCTGGACGATTTCTTCCTCGAGGGACTCGGGGAAGGCGATGTCGTCGTTCCAGCCGCCCTGGCCCGAGATGTCGACCCGGTCGCCGACGCGGACTGCCTGTCGGTAGTGGAGCAGGTCGAAGAGCTTCTGGCCGTATCCGGGGGTGCTGGTGAAGGTGGCAGTGCTCATCGGTGTGAACCTTTCGTTTGACTTCACGTATGAAGTCAAACTAGCACGGAATCACTTCAAGGGTGAACTCAATAGGGCTCGCTATGATTACCCGATGACTGCGGCGACCCCAGGATCCGACGGTGCGAACACCGAGACGGCGCCTGCATGGCTGAACGCGGAAGAGAAAGAAGCCTGGACCGGGCTGGTCTCGCTTATTCTGCTGCTGCCGGGCCGGTTGGAGGGGCCGCTGCAAGCCGAGGCCGGGCTGACGCTCTTCGACTACCTCGTGCTCAGCCATCTGTCCGAGGCTCCCGAGCGCCGAATTCGGATGAGCGAGTTGGCCTTTCTGGCGAACGGTTCGCTGTCGCGGCTCTCGAACGTCGTCAAGCGCTTCGAGCAGCGCGGCTGGGTGACCCGCGCGCCCGACCCCGACGACGGGCGGTACACGGTCGCCTCGCTCACCGACTCCGGGTACGCGGTGGTCGTGGCGGCGGCCCCGACCCACGTACGCGCCGTCCGCGAGGCCTTCCTCGATCAGGTGAGCGCCGCCGACGGCCGAGCGCTGGCCCGGATCGCCGCGAAGCTCCGTGTCCGCCCCGCCGATCTGGCCTGAGCCTTCTACGCCCGGCGCAAGCCGAACATGCGCAGGTTGCGGGTGGTGCGGTCACGGTAGGCGGCGTAGGCACCGGTGATGTCGATGAAACGGGCGAAGATCGCGTCCTTGTCCGCGTCGGGAACCAGGCTGGCGGTGACCGGGATGCGTTCGCCTGCGATGGCGACGGTGGCGGCCGGGTCGGCGAGCAGGTTGCCGGTCCAGGCCGGGTGGTGCTGCTGGCCGAAGTTGGAGCCGACCACGTAGAGGGTGTCGCCGTCGTGGACGTAGAGCAGCGGCTGGGTGCGGGCGACGCCGGACTTGCGTCCGGTGGTGGTGAGCAGGATCACGGGTGCGCCGATCGGGCCGAGCACGGTGTACTTGGCATCGGTGCGTTCGAGCAGAGCCCGGTCGAGCGGGGTGATCGTGCGAATCAGCCAGGAGCCGGGCTTGGTCGCGGCGGAACGGTTGGCTGCGCGGGACAGGGGATTGGTGCGCGAACCCCACTGCCGATCCGGGAACTGCGATGTCATGGGGCGGACTATAACCCGACAGATCGCACCCCGATCCGGGGACTGAGTGTCTTTGCGGCGGGACTATAACGCGACTGATCGGGCCACACCGAACCCCTGAGTCGCCGATAATTCACTAAGCTCGCGAGCATGGTCGAACAAGCCCCGTCCACCGTGTACATCGCCTCACCCGAGGGTGACACCGGAAAATCTACGGTGGCGCTTGGCGTTCTCGGCATGCTGTGCGCCACCACCGCACGTGTCGGCGTGTTCCGGCCGATCACCCGCTCCACCGACGAACCCGATTACATCCTCGAGCTACTGCTCGAGCACAGCACCGCCGATATCAGCTATGAGCAGGCCGTCGGCGTCACCTACGAGGACGTGCACCGCGACCCCACCGCCGCGATCAGCGACATCGTGATGCGTTTCCACGACGTCGCCAAGGCGTGCGACGCGGTGGTGATCGTCGGCAGCGACTACACCGACGTCGCCAGCCCGAGCGAACTGCGCTTCAACGCCCGCATCGCGGTGAACCTGGGCGCGCCGGTATTGCTGGTGGTTCGTGGCGCGGAACGCACGCCCGGCGAGGTCAAGCAGCTGGTCGAGCTGTGTACCGCCGAGCTCACCGCCGAGCACGCCCACCTGGTCGCGATCGTGGCCAATCGCTGCGCGCCCGACGAGCTCGACGAAATAGCCACCGCGCTGGCGAGTTTCGAGGTCCCGTCCTGGACGCTGCCCGAGGTTCCGCTGCTGATGGCGCCGACCATGGGTGAACTCTGCGAGGCGATCGACGGCGAAATCTACAGTGGTGACCCGGAATTGCTGCAACGTGAGGCGTTACGCATCATGGTCGGCGGCATGACCGCCGAACACATCCTGGAGCGACTCTCCGACGGCGTGGTGGTGATCGCCCCGGGTGACCGCTCCGATGTGCTGCTCAGCTTGGTGAATGCCCATGAGGCAGAGGGTTTCCCGTCGCTGGCAGGTGTGATCATGAACGGCGGCCTGCGCCCGCATCCGGCGATCGCGCGGCTGATGGCGGGCCTGCACCCCAAGCTGCCGATCCTCGCCACCGAACTCGGCACCTACGACACCGCCAGCGCCGTGCACGGCACCCGCGGCCGGATGTGGGCGGGCAGCCCGCGCAAGGTCGACACCGCGCTCGCGCTGATGGAACAGCGGGTCGACGCGCCGGAACTGCTTCGGCGCGTGCAGGTTCCGTCCTCGGCCGTCGTGACACCGCAGATGTTCGAGTACCGGCTGATCGAACGCGCGCGCGCCGATCGCAAGCGCATCGTGCTGCCCGAAGGCGACGACGACCGCATCCTGCGCGCCGCCGGACGGGTGCTGCAACGCAAGATCGCCGACCTCACCATCCTCGGCGACGAGACCTCGATCCGGGCGCGTGCCGCCGAACTCGGTGTCGACATCGCGGCCGCCCAGGTGCTCGACCCACGCACCTCCGGCTACCTCGACGAATTCGCCGCCGAGTACACCGAACTGCGCAAGCACAAGGGCATGACGCTCGAGCGCGCGCGCGAAACCATGGCCGATATCTCATATTTCGGCACCATGATGGTCTACAAGGGGATCGCCGACGGCATGGTCTCCGGTGCCGCGCACACCACCGCGCACACGATCCGGCCCTCGTTCGAGATCATCAAGACGGTGCCCGGCGTCTCCACCGTGTCGAGTGTTTTCCTGATGTGCCTGGCCGATCGTGTGCTCGCCTATGGTGATTGCGCGGTGGTCCCCGATCCGACCTCGGAGCAGCTGGCCGATATCGCGGTGTCCTCGGCGGGCACGGCGGCCCGGTTCGGGATCGATCCGCGGGTGGCGATGCTGTCGTACTCGACCGGTGCGTCGGGTACCGGCGCCGATGTCGACAAGGTCCGCGCGGCCACCGAACTGGTACGTGAGCGGGCACCGGAACTGCCGGTGGAGGGACCGATCCAATACGACGCGGCGATCGAGCCCTCCGTCGCCAGTGCCAAGCTGCCCGATTCCGAAGTAGCGGGCAAGGCAACGGTGTTCGTCTTCCCCGATCTCAATACCGGCAACAACACCTACAAGGCGGTGCAGCGCAGTGCTGGTGCCGTCGCGATCGGTCCGGTGCTGCAGGGTTTGCGCAAGCCGGTGAACGATCTTTCGCGCGGCGCGCTGGTCGCCGACATCGTCAATACGGTGGCGATCACCGCGATTCAGGCGCAGGGAGATGCCAAGTGAGCGACCTCGTGCTGGTGCTGAACAGCGGCTCCTCGTCGATCAAATATCAACTGCTGCACGCTGTCTCGGGCGACGTCCTCGCCTCGGGGCTGGTCGAGAAGATCGGCGAGACGCACGGCGGCCGAATCGTGCATGAGGCAGGTCCCGCGAAACTCGAATACGACGGGGCGATCCCGGACCACAAGGCCGGCCTGCTGCGGGCGGTCGAGATGTTCCGCCAGACCGGACTCGACCTGACCTCGATCGGTATCGGCGCGGTCGGGCACCGGGTGGTGCACGGCGGCGAGGTGTTCTGGGAACCGACCATGATCACCGACGAGGTGCTGCAGACGATCGACAAGCTGTCGGTGCTCGCGCCGCTGCACAATCCGGCGAACGTGGTCGGCATCGAATCCACGCGCGAGCTGCTGCCCGGCATCCCCGAGGTCGCGGTCTTCGACACGGCCTTCTTCCACACCATGCCCGCCGCGGCCAAGACCTACGCGATCGACGCGAAACTCGCTGCCGCCCACGGCATTCGCAAGTACGGCTTCCATGGCACCTCGCATCAGTACGTGTCGGAGAAGGCCGCGCAGTACCTGGGCAGGCCGACCGAGGAGCTGAACCAGATCGTCTTCCACCTCGGCAACGGTGCGTCAGCATCGTCGATCCAGGGCGGTATCGCGATCGACACCACCATGGGCATGACCCCGCTGGAAGGTCTCGTGATGGGGACGAGGCCGGGCGATCTCGACCCCGGTGTCACGCCGTATCTCATGCGGGCGTCCGAACTGGACGTGAGCCAGGTCGAGCAGCTGCTCAACCGTAGTTCCGGCCTCAAGGGCATGAGTGGGGTCAACGACTTCCGCGAATTGCAGCAGCTCATCGATGGTGGCGACGCGCAGGCCAAGCTCGCCTACGACGTCTACATCCACCGCCTGCGCCGCTACCTGGGCGCCTACCTGGTGGAACTTGGCACCGTCGACACGATCATCTTCACCGCGGGCGTGGGGGAGAACAGTCCGGCCGTGCGGGCCGACGCGCTGGCGGGGCTGCGGAATCTGGGCATCGAGATCGACCCGGCCCGCAACGAGACCAGAACCCCCGGCGTCCGCCGCATCTCCCCGGACTCCGCCCCGGTGACGGTGCTGGTGGTGCCGACCAACGAGGAACTTGCCATCGCCCGGGCTGCCCACAAGCTGGCCACCACCTGAGTTCTGCTGTCCTGGGTTTTCGGCCGCCTTGATCTGGACTGACCGGAGGGTGCGACGAAGGAGTGCCCGTAGGGAGGGAAGATCAAGGTTATATAGGCCGAAAACCCGCGGCGCCAGCCGCAATAGATACAGCTTCAGAACCAGGATTTGGGGCGTAGGGAGTTGGCGAGGTCTACCAGGGCATAGCGGTGGGCGCGTCCAGGTGCGTTGTGGGCCAGGGAGCGGAGGCCGGATTCGGTTCCGTCGCGCAGGTCGCGTTCGGTGAAGGTGCGGCCGAACAGCTTGGCGTCCTTGCGTTTCGGTGTGTTCCCGGCTTGCAGCCAGGCCAACGCGGTGCCCTGGACCAGGGTGCGCATCAGAGTGGCTCGGTGCTCGCCGACGGGAATGGACTGGGCGCGCGAGGCGGCCAGTCGCAGGATCTGTTCGTCGAGTTCGGTGACGGGAGAGCTGGTGAGCAGCAACAGGATCGCCGTGGTCTGGGCGGTGGTGAAGTGGCGCGACGCGGCGGGGACGTCGTCGAGCGCGTGTACCGCTTCGCCGACTCGTCCCGCCACTGCCAGTTGTCGGGCGAGGCCGAACGCGGCGCTCACGACGGCCCGGTCGGTGCGCCACACGGTGTCGTAATAGCGTTCGGCGAAGCTGCGCCACTGCTCGGGTGCCTCGGAATCCCAGTGTTGCAGAATGAGTTCCGCGGTGGCGGCGAGCGCCAGCTTGGGGGCGATCTCGCCCGGCAGCACCCGCAGCACCCGCTCGAACGACGCGAAGGCGGCCTCGTAGTCGAGCTCGAGCAGATACGCCTGACCGGTGAACCAGTCGGTGCGCCAGTCGGAGTCGCTGGGCACCCGGTCGAGCATGTGCAGCACCGCGGCCGACTCGCCGAGCTCCAGCCGGGCCCGCGCCTCGGCGAAGAGCAGTTCACCCGCGAGGGTTTCGGGTGCGTTGTCGGGGTCGGCCTCGGCCCGCTCGCGGGAATCGTGCAGCGCCTCCAGCACCCGCTCCGGCTCCGGGTTGGTGGTCGCGGCCAGCAGCGGCGCCGACGGGTCGGCGGGGTCGATCAGCGGAATCGGCAGTGCGGCAACGACATCACGGGAATCGAGCAGTGGGGAGCGCCCGACGCCGTCGAGGTAGGCGTCGGTTTGGCTGATCAGCTCCTCGGTGCCGAAGCTGGTGCGCTGTGGACTGAACACGGTGGACAGCTGTGGATGTTCGGTATCGGTGTCGTAGGCGAGGATCTCGCGCAGCACACCGGCCAGCTGTGCCGACATCGCGCGCGCCGACGGGAACCGCTGGGCCGGATCGGGATCGGTGGCGGTGAGCAGGAAACGGTGGAAGAACTCGTAGCGGGCCAGCAGCGGTTCGTCGGCCGGATCGGGGATGCCGTCGAGGTAGCGGCCGTGTTCGCTGGGCAGGGCCAGTGTGAGCGCGGCGAGGGTGCGGCCGACGGTGTAGACGTCGGAGGCGGGGGTCGGGCCGGTGCGGGCGATCTCGGGGGCTTGGAAACCTTTGGTGCCGTACAGGTTTCCGTAGGCATCGATGGTGGCGACCGCGCCGAGGTCGATCAGCTTCACCTGGTCCTCGGTGACCATCACATTGTCGGGCTTGAGGTCGTTGTAGGTGAGGCCGATCGAATGCAGATGCTCCAGCGCGGGCAGGATCTCCAGCACATACGCGATGGCCTCAGCCAGGGGCATCCGCTCGCCAGGTGGCCTGGCGTCGAGAATGTCACGCAGCGAATGGCCGCCCACGTACTCCATCACGATGTAGCCGATGGACCCGTCGCCCGCGGTGTGCTCGACGAAGTTGTGGATCTTGACGATGCTCGGGTGCGCCACCTCGGCCAGGAACTGCCGCTCGGCCACCGCCACGGCCTGCGCTTCGGCGTCGCCCGCGTGCAGCAGCCCCTTGAGTACCACCCATCGATCGCTCACATTGCGGTCGATGGCCAGGTAGATCCAGCCGAGCCCACCGTGCGCGATGCAACCCTGGATCTCGTACTGCCCGGCGACCATGTCGCCTTCGTGCAGTGAGGGCCGGAAATCGTAGGCAGCGCCGCAGGTTTCGCATTCGCCACTGGTAGACGCGGCCCGCGCCGGTGTCGACCGGCCGACCGGATTGCCGCAGCGCCAGCAGAACCGCCGCCCCTCCGACACCATCGGATCGATCAGTACCGCGTCGCGCGGATCGGCCGGCGTGACCGTCGGAATCGGCACCAGCCCGGCCCCGAGCCTGCGCGTCGGGCGTGACCGTGCCGTCCGCACACTGCGTCCTGACCGTGAGGTACTCACGCCGGTCTCCGGCGCCGACGGCCAGGATCCGGAAGATGTGCCGAGCGGTTCGGCGCGCTGGGCCGCCTCGGTCGCCGCGTGCGGTGCGTTCATCGGAACCCGTTGTGCCGCTTCGGTCGCCGCGTAAGGCGCGGTTTCCTTGGGCCGTAGCGCGGCCTCGGTCGCCGCATAGGGCTCGGTTTGAGGGGACCGCTCCTCGGCCGACGACGGTGCCTCGGAGGTGCGCTGTGCCGCTTCGGTCGGCGCATACGCCGCGGACTCGTCAGGACCGGGCGCTTGGCGGCTCGCCCGCTGCGTCGCGAGCTGGTCATCCGCAGGCGTTCCCGAGTGGGCAGCAACTTGGCCCGATCGCTGGACGGCGCCGGATTCCTCGGTGCGCGAGGTCGCATCGGTCGCCGGGGTCTGGTCGCGGCTGCTCGCCTGGTTGCGGGCGAACTCCGCGGCTGCCTCGGCGGTGATCTTGGGCAGCGGCCGCGTCTCGTCGTCGCCGGGCAGCGTCCACCCGCCGGGCAGCGTGCCCGGACGATGACGTTGGGTCAGCTGGGTGGGCTGGCGCCGTTCCACGTCGTCCGGCGCCGGGGCGGGGTGCGTCGATTCGGTGCGCGCCGGGTCGTGATCCGAGTCATGCGGTGTCTGGCCGTGCGCGGGCTGTGCGGTGCGCGCCGGGTCGCGGTCCAATTCATGCCGCGCTGGGCGAGGCGATCCGGTGTCTGCCTGATCGTCCGGGGCTGAATCGCGTTGCTCTGGCTGTTCATCAGCCGGGTTCGTACTCATGGCCGTCAGTCCTGGTACTTCGGTGCGGGCGGGCTCGGCGTCTCGCCGAGGGTCGCGAGCCAGCGGCGGTGGATGCGGGTCCAGGTGCCGTCGTTGCGGATGCGGTCCAGGGTGGAGTTGACGAAACGCACCAGGTCGTCGTCGCCTTTGGGAATGCCGATCCCGTACGGCTCGGCGCTGATGCTGCCCCCGACCACCTCGGTGTACGGGTCCTGGGCGGCCAGGCCTGCCAGGATCGAGTCGTCGGTACTCACCGCGTCGACCTGTCGTTGCTGCAGGACCACCAGGCAATCGGCCCAGGTCGGCACCGTCAGAATCGTGGCGGCCGGTTGGTCGCGGCGGATGTGGTCGAGCGACGTGGTGCCGCGGACGACGCACACTCGCTTGCCCGCCAGATCGGCGAGGCCGTTGATGCCCGAGTCCTTCACCGCGAGCACCCGCTGATCCGCGCGCAGGTACACCGTGGAGAACGCCACCCGCTGACGTCGCTCGCAGGTGATCGTCATCGTCTTGGCGATCAGGTCGACGGTGTGATCTTGCAGCGCGCGCTCGCGCTCTTCCGAAGCGAGACTGCGGTATTCGATCAAATCGGGATTGCCGAGCAGGTCGCGGGCGATCTCGCGGGCGATGTCGGCGTCGAAGCCGACAATGCGACCGGAGAGTGGATCGCGGAAGCTGAACAGGTTGCTGCCCGCGTCGAGACCGACTACCAATCGGCCGCGCGCGCGAATCGCGTTGATCGTCGGGCCCGCGGCGGTGCTCGGCCGCAGGCTGGCGGTCGGATCGCCGCATTGCTCGCCACCGGTGGCTGGCACGGGGGTGTCGGTGCCGATCGGAATCGCCTTGGCGGGCAACGGCGGTTCGGAATAGACGCCGCGCTCGCCGGGCGCGGGTGTGCTGTCGGAACAGCTAGCCAGCAGCCCGACCAGCATCAGCGCCGCGAGGACGCGTCGGCGCCTCACCGGTACTCCCGCAGTCGCGGCCACAATCCGAGCGCGACGCACGCCGCCGCGATGATCCCGAGCACGAACGCGCCGGGCGCGAGGAACGACAGCACATCGATCGCGCGGGAAACCTTTTCCCGCAAGGTATCTCGTGTCTGCGCACCCGCCTTGTCCAGCGCGCGGTCGAGCGCGTCGACCTGGGCGGCCGAATCGGCGGCGCTCGGGCCGGTGGCGACAGTGGCCGCGCCCATGAAATCGCCCCGCTCGAGTGTGTCGTTCATCCGCTCGTGGGCGGACTGCCAGCGGGTCAGCGCCGCCTGCGCGTGCGCCACTTCGTCGCGGGCAGGCGCGTTCTCGGGATAGCCGGCGAGTAGTTCGGTGAGCCGGGCGGCATTCGTGTCGAAGGTGCGGTCGTAGTCGCCGGTCGCGTCGCGGCGAACCAGCTTCACCATTTCCGCTGATCTGGCTTGCTGCACCAGGATTCGGCTCTCGGCCAACCGTGCCGACGGCACCGCGCCCTCGTCCCGGCAGCGAATCATCGCCACCGCGGAGACCGAACCCGCCGCCACCGTCCACAGCAGGGTCAACGCCAGCGCGCCGGTGCCGAGCAGCAGGCCCATATTGAAGAACCGCCGCGAGCGCCGCGCCAGCTCCACCTGTACCCAGATCAGCGCGCCGAGGGCCACCACCAGCAGCACGATCGCCGTCCACGGTGGTTGCACGTGCCGGTGCTGGGCGGCGGTCACCGCGTCGAAGCGATGGTCCTCGAGCTCCTCGGCCATCGGCAGCAGGCTGGTCTGCATCTGATGCGAGGCCTCGCTCAGATACGCCGCGCCGACGGGATAGCCGTTGCGATTGTTCACCCGCGCCGTCTCGATCAGACCGCTGTACACGGGCAGCCCGGTCGCGATGCCGGTGCGCAGGCGGCGATCGGCGCCTGACGGGTCGGCCGCCTCTTCGTCGGAGATGTGCCCGGCCTGGGTCACCAGCTCGGCGGCCGCTTCGCCGATGGCCTGGGTGTATCGGTCGCGCACCGCTTGGGGCTCGAGTCCGCCCGCGATGAACGCAGTGCCCGCGGCGGCGTCGGCGATCGAGAGCGAGGTGTAGAGGTGGTTGGCCGAATGCGCGTCGGGTTCGGTGTCGTCGAGCAGGATGCCGAGAGCTTGCTGGCGCTCACTGACGGTCGTCGAAGTCACCGCGCCCGCGGTCACGCACAGCACCATCAGAACCAGTCCGGCGGCGACCAGCCGACCCGGCGAGGACTGCGCGAAAGTGCGCAATCGGGCGGGTTGGAACTGCGCGCGCAACGCCCTGACGTCGGGGGCGGGCGGCCGGTCGACGGGTGCGGCCGGTCGGCGCAGTGGCGCCCAGCGCGGTGTCACCGGCGCCGCGTCGGCCGCCTCGGAATGCTTCGCACCCGTCTTGGCCTGCGATGATGGGCGAACACGGACGGCCGCCACCTCTGTCGAGGCATTGCGATTCCCCGGTTCGTCCATCGTTCACCTCCCAGCGCTGTCCGTGCACATCAACTGTTCCGGAGTTTATTGTGGGCGTACGGGTAGCGCAGCCCCTCACACACCCCCGACGCGGTTGCTGTTCGGCTGCTCGCAGGAAAGAGTATGGGATGCGCGGCGACGGAGACGGCTGGTACAAGAGCACCGACGGGATCAAGCACTGGGGAAAGTACGGTGCGGCGGGACTGCTGCTGCGCGCACCGCTGCCCGGCGGCGGGTCGGCGGTGCTGTTGCAACACCGGGCGCCGTGGAGTCATCAGGGTGGTACCTGGGCGTTGCCGGGTGGGGCGCGCGATTCGCACGAGTCACCCGAGCACGCAGCCGTCCGCGAGGCCGAAGAGGAAGCGGGCATCACCGGTGACGACCTCCGGGTCCGCGCCGAGCGACTGACCATGACTGCCCCGAGCGGCTGGACCTACATCACCGTCATCGCCGACGCGGACAAACCGCTGCCGACGGTCGCCAACCAGGAAAGCGCCGAACTGGCGTGGGTTCCCGAAGACGAGGTCGCCGACCTGCCGTTGCACCCCGGCTTCGCGACCGCCTGGATCGAGCTGCGCGCGGTGCCGTTGCGCGTGCGATTCGAGGCCGACCGCGAGCTCGCCGACGCACTACCCCGCACCATCGAACTGCCCGGCCATGGGTTTTTCTGGTTGCACGCGAGGGTCGACGGACCGGGCATCGAGATCGTCCTCGACGCGGCAGCTCTCGACGGCCCCACCCTCACCCGAGCAGACATCCTGACCTGAGCGCTGTCGGCGCTGTTCCCCGTCACTCGACCGAGCCCCTGTCGAGGCCGCCGATGCACAGGTCCGACCGCCGCTGGCCGAGCTGACTCAGTTCGCGGCGAGCAGGGCCTGCTTGAGCTCCCGCGCGGCGGCCTCGGGATCGGCGGCTTCGGTGATCGCGCGCACGACCACAACGCGGCGCGCACCGGCCGCGAGGACCTCCGGGAGACGCTGCGCGTCGACTCCGCCGATCGCGAACCAGGGCAGCGTCGGGTGCGCGTCGGCGGTCGAGCGGAGGAAGTCGACACCTGCGGCCTGCCTGCCTGGCTTGGTCGGGGTGGTCCAGACGGGGCCGGTGCAGAAGTAGTCGAGGTGGCCGTCGATCGCGGCCAGGCCGGCCTGGTTGCGGTTGTGGGTGGAGCGGCCGATCACCACGTCCGGGCCGACGACGCGTCGTGCGTACGCGGGCGGCAGATCACCCTGGCCCAGGTGCAGCACGTCCGCACCGGCGGCCAGCGCGATATCGGCGCGATCGTTCACCGCGAGCAAGGCACCGTGCCTGCGGGTCGCGGCCTTGATCTCGGCGAGCGCGCCCAGCTCGGCCTTCGCCTCCAGCGCACCGAATTCGGCCTCACCCGGCGACCCCTTGTCCCTGAGCTGCACGATATCGACGCCACCGGCGAGCGCGGCGTCGACGAATCTGGCCAGATCGCCCTTCTCCCGGCGCGCATCGGTGCACAGATACAGCAGCGCACTCGACAGGCGCTCCCGGGGCGGGACGGAACGGTTCGGATGGGAGGGCTGCACGGTCCTGACGGTAGTCGCGCTACCGTTGAAGTGCGAACGCCGCGGCGTGAAGCCCGGGGCGACGAGCTGCGCGGAAGTATGGTTTTCGGCCGCCTTGATCTGGACTGAGTGGAGGGTGCGACGAAGGAGTGCCCGGAGGGAGGGAAGATCGAGGGAACAGGCCGAAAACCCGCGGCGCCAGCCGCGAGAGAGACAGACAGGTAGGAACGTGATGCGAACTCTGGCGGTCGTTGGCGGCGGCGCCGTCGGACTCGCTGTCGCATGGCGGGCCGCGGAGGCCGGTTGGACGGTCACCGTCTTCGATCCGGAGCCCGCGCGTGGCGCCTCCTATGTGGCAGGCGGAATGCTCGCGCCACTGTCGGAGGGCTGGCCCGGTGAGGATCGCGTGCTCGTCTTCGGCGCTGCCGCGCTCGCCGAGTGGCCTGCCTTCGCCGAGCGCTTGCGGGAGATCTCGGGCGAGTCGATGTTCGTGGCCGATGAGACGTTGACCGTCGCGCTCGACGGCGCCGACGCGACCGACCTCCGCACCGTCTCCGAGTGGCTGGCGGATTTCGGTCATGACCTGCCAGTGCTCGATCGTGAGGGAGTCCGTGCGCTGGAACCCGCACTCGCGCGAACCGTCCGAGCGGGCCTGTACGCGAAAACCGAACCCGCCATCGACAACCGCCGTGTGCTGCGGGCGCTCCAGCGAGCTTGCGCGGGGATCGAGATTCGCACCGAAGCTGTTGTCGCACTGGATGATCTACCTCATGACCGGATCGTTCTCGCGGCGGGCGCCCGCTCGGCCGAGCTCTGGCCCGGTCTCGCGGTGCGTCCGGTGAAGGGTGAGATCCTCCGATTGCGGCGCAGGCCCGGTGTCAGCCCGCCGCCGACCAGGGTGATCCGCGCCCGCGTGCACGGCAGACAGGTTTACCTCGTCCCTCGTGAGGACGGAATCGTCGTCGGCGCAACACAATACGAAGCAGGCTTCGATACCACCGTCACTGTCGGCGGCGTCCGCGACCTGATCGCCGATGCCGAGACCATCCTGCCCGGCATCGCCGAATACGAACTGGCCGAAGCGAATGCGGGTTCGAGACCGGGAACTCCCGACAATCTCCCGCTGCTCGGCCACCTCGACGACCGGGTCATCGCCGCCACCGGTCACGGCCGCAACGGCATGCTCACCCTCGCGCTCACCGCCACGGTCGTGCAGGCCCTGCTCGACGGCGCGACCCTCCGTATCGCCGAAATCGCCTCACCCCATCGCTTTTCAGCACTGTCGCAAGGAGGAGTTCGATGACCTCGACCATCCCGATCGGCGTCACCGTCAACGGTGTCGACCACGAGTTCCCCGAGCCGCTCAGCGTCCGCGAACTCCTGACGAAGCTCGAATTGCCCTGCCAGGGTGTGGCCTTGGCGGTCGACGGCGCGGTCTTCTCGAAATCCCGCTGGGACGAACCGGTCGGCCGCGGCTGGACCATCGAGGTGCTCACGGCGGTGCAGGGTGGCTGAGCCGCTGCGGATCGCCGACAAGGAGTTCGATTCGCGCCTGATCATGGGCACCGGCGGCGCGGAGAACCTCGCCGTCCTCGAACAGGCCCTGATCGCGTCGGGTACCGAGCTCACCACGGTCGCCATGCGCCGCGTCGACGCCGCGGGCGGCACCGGCGTCCTCGACCTCCTCAAACGCCTCGACATCACCCTGCTGCCCAACACCGCGGGCTGTCGCACCGCCGCCGAAGCGGTACTCACCGCCCAACTCGCGCGCGAGGCCCTCGACACCAACTGGGTGAAGCTCGAGGTGGTCGCCGACGACCGCACCCTGCTACCCGATCCCTTCGAACTCCTCGACGCCGCCGAAAAGCTGGTCGACGACGGTTTCGTGGTCCTGCCGTACACCACCGACGACCCCGTCCTCGCCCGTCGGCTCGAAGAAGCAGGCTGCGCCGCCGTCATGCCGCTCGGTTCCCCGATCGGCACCGGCTTGGGCATCGGCAACCCGCACAACATCGAGATGATCGTCGCGGCCGCGGGCGTCCCCGTCATCCTCGACGCGGGCATCGGCACCGCCAGCGACGCCGCCCTCGCCATGGAGCTCGGCTGCTCGGCAGTGCTCCTCGCCACCGCCGTGACCAGGGCACGAGAACCCGAACTCATGGCATCGGCCATGTCCGCCGCCGTCACGGCCGGTTACCTGGCCAGACAAGCGGGCCGCATTCCCAAGCGCTTCTGGGCTCAGGCTTCTTCCCCATCCCGCTAAGGGTCGAAGGTCATCCTCGAGGATGACCCGACTCGCTACTTTCCGGCGACGCGCGAAACGGGGATCTTCAGGCAAGCTGGGCTCATGATCGAGCTGAAGGGCCTGACGAAGCAATTCGGCCAGACCGTCGCGGTGCAGGACCTCACGTTCACCGTCCGACCAGGACTGGTGACCGGGTTCCTCGGACCCAACGGTGCCGGTAAATCGACGACCATGCGGATGATCCTCGGATTGGACAAGCCGACGGCGGGCAGTGCGCTCATCGACGGCAAGCACTACCCCGAATTGGAGCGCCCGCTCACGCAGGTCGGTGCGCTGCTCGACGCCAAGTGGGTGCATCCGAACCGTTCGGCGCGTGCCCATCTGGAGTGGCTGGCCGCCTCCAACGACATCCCGAAGTCGCGGGTCGAAGAGGTACTGCGCCTCGTCGGCCTGTCCGAGGTGGCGAACAAGAACGCGGGCGGGTTCTCGCTCGGCATGTCGCAGCGCCTCGGCCTGGCGGGCGCGCTGCTCGGTGACCCCAAGGTGCTGCTTTTCGACGAGCCGGTCAACGGCCTCGACCCGGAGGGCATCCTGTGGATCCGCCGGTTCATGCAGCGCCTGGCCGCCGAGGGTCGCACGGTGCTCGTCTCGAGCCACCTGCTCTCGGAGATGGCCCAGACCGCCGAGCAGCTCATCGTGATCGGCCGTGGTCAGCTGATGTTCGACGGCTCCACCAAGGAGTTCATCGACCGCGCCTCCGAGCAGTCGGTGCGCGTGCGCAGCCCACAACTGGATCAGCTGCGCAGCCTGCTCACCTCGCACGGCATGACCGTGAAGGAAGAGGGCGACGCCGCGCTGATCGTCGCGGGTGTCACCTCCGACGAGGTCGGCAAGGTGGCGGGCTCCAACAACGTCACGCTCTACGAGTTGGCACCGCAGCAGGCCTCCCTGGAGGAAGCGTTCATGCGGATGACCGGCGGCGCCGTGGAGTACCACGGTGAAAGCTTCGACCACCAGGCGATGGGAGGTGCGCTCTGATGGGCGTGCTCGCAGCGGAACGAATCAAACTCACCTCCACCCGTTCACCCTGGTGGTGCTCGGTGGCCGTGGTCGTGCTCGGCATCGGATTCGCCGTGCTGATGGCACTGGTCCTCAATGCCGACTCGACGGGTAATCCGGGCGAGGGCCCGCCGCCGCTCACCCCGAGCGCGGCTGTCTCCGGTATCACCGGTTTCGGTGTGACGGTCTTGATGATCATGGCCGCGTTGTCGGTGACCAGCGAATACCGCTTCGGCGTCATCCGGTCGAGTTTCCTCGCGGTGCCGAACCGGTCCAAGGTCATCCTGTCCAAGACCGCGCTGGTCGGTGCCTATTCGGCCGTGCTCACCGGTGTCCTCGGACTGATCGCGTTCGTCGTGGCGAAGGCGATCTCGGGTGACAACGCGCCGGGCCTGGTGCTCGACGGCAACTGGCGCGCCATCTACGGCCTGCCGATCTACGCCATCCTGTGCGTGATGCTGGCCGTCGGGGTCGGTGTGCTGGTGCGTCAGTCGGCCGCCGCGATCTCGCTGCTGATCCTGTGGCCACTGCTGATCGAGACCCTGCTCGGTGCGTTCGGCAGCTTCGGCCGCACGGTAACCCCGTTCCTCCCCTTCGCCAACATCAACCGCTTCCTGAGCGACCAACCCGTGACAGGCGACTGGCACTGGGGCGTGTGGGGCAGCCTGATCTACTTCGGCGTCTTCGTGGGAATCGTGTTCGCCGGCGCGCTCGTGCTGGTCAACCGCCGCGACGCCTGACAATCCAACCCGGGCCCGCCCTCGTAATGGCCCGGGTCGCGAGGGCCGCGACCTTGTCGGGAGGTCGCGCGACCCGACCTTCGAGCTTCCGCTGCCCGGTAGCTCGAAGGTAGGACCGCCGGTCCGCTGCACACCAGCAGCGGACCGGCGGTCGTTGTCGGGTGAGATAACCTTTTGAGCGTGAGTGAAACGCCTTCTGGCGGGGTGAATCCGCGGCGCGATGCCGCCGCGGACGTGTCCATCCCGTTGGAGCCGATCGTGAGTGCATCCGCCGAATCCGACCCCGGTGCGCGTGCAGGTAGGAAGCGCCCCCAGATCTCCTCGAAGTTGCAGGCCGCCAACCGCCGGGCCGACGTGATCGGCGCGCTGCGCAAGGCACGTCAACAGTTACCCGGTGACCCCGCGTTCGGCGATCCGCTGTCGGTGACGGGTCCCGGCGGTGCGCGCGCTGTGGCGAGGGCGGCGGACAAGATCGTCGGTGGCGCCCCGACCGCGGCCAGGGAAATCGGTTTCGGCGCGCTGCAGGTGTGGCAGGCCGGGCTGGAGCGGATCGGCCGTGGACGTGGCACCGCGGAGGTGACCATCGTGTTCACCGATCTGGTCGGGTTCTCGAGCTGGTCGCTGTCGGTGGGCGACGAGCGCACGCTGGAGCTGCTGCGCAAGGTCGCCAAGGCCATCGAGCCGCCGATCGTCGAGCGTGGCGGTCAGGTGGTCAAGCGCATGGGCGACGGCCTGATGGCGGTGTTCTCCTCGCCCGACCGGGCCGTGCGCGCCGCGCTGGCGGCGCGGCGCAATCTCGCCGGAGTCGAGATCGAAGGTCATACCCCGCGCATGCGAGTCGGCCTGCACACTGGTTCCCCCCGCGAGATCGGTGGCGACTGGCTCGGCGTCGACGTCAATATCGCCGCCCGGATGATGGAGGCAGGCGGCAACGGCAACACGATGATTTCCAGCACCACCTTGGCCGCGCTGCGCCCGGAAACCCTCGATGAGCTGGGCGTTATCGCAAAACCTTACAAGCGCAACTTCTGGGCCGCACCACTGAACGGTGTGCCAGAAGACGTCAGGATCTTCAAACTACACACGACGAGCTGAGTTCTTCGCCAGCCGATCCTGTTCCTTCCAATACTCGCGGAAGGCCTTCTGCGTCGGGGTCGGCTTGTCGGTCAGCGCCTGCCAGTTCGTCGAGCGCACGAAGTCGATGATCATCAGCACCGGCAGGATGAACGCGGAGAAGAAGATCAGGTAGCTGCCGCCGTCGAAGACGAACGCCAGGTAGCCCGCGTAGCCGAGGAAGACGACGCCGAACACGGCGTTGAGGGCACGCGAGAGCTCACCGCGGCCGTTGTCGATGTTGGCCATGATGATCATCGCGAGGCCGCTGACTGCGAGCAGGCCGACATACCAAGTGAACATGTCGGCAAGCCAACAGCTTTCGCCTTGCCCTGATCTTGCGAAACCCTTGCTACTCGAGCCAGAGCACGGCACCGACGGCCGCGAGGACAGCGGTGACGATCAGACCGATCGCCATCGCGCGATTGTTCTTCCAGGTCGTGTACGCGCCGCCGAGCAGGAATCCGGCGAGGGCGAAGAGGAGGACGGACAGCATGGGCTCCATCTTGCCTGGTGAATTGTTCGCGATTAACAAGCACGCGTGCTTGCTTTTTTTCTGAAGCGCTGCGATCCTGGGTGCCATGAGTGCTCTCTCCGCTGACCCGGACCTGATCCGGATCGGGAATTGTTCCGGGTTCTACGGTGACCGGCTCAGCGCTATGCGCGAGATGCTGGAGGGTGGCCAGCTCGACGTGCTGACCGGCGACTACCTCGCCGAACTCACCATGTTGATCCTGGGTCGCGACCGGATGAAGGATCCGAGCCTCGGCTATGCCAAGACCTTCGTCAAGCAGATCAAGGACTGTCTCGGGCTCGCGCTCGAGAAGAACGTCCAGATCGTCACCAATGCCGGCGGCCTGAATCCGGCCGGGTTGGCCGAGCAGCTGCGCAAGGTCGCCGCCGAACTCGGGCTCGATGCCAAGATCGCCCACGTCGAAGGCGACGACCTGGTGGCGCGCGCCGCCGAGCTCGACCTCGGCCAGCCACTCACCGCGAACGCCTATCTCGGCGCGTGGGGGATCGTCGAGTGCTTGAACTCCGGCGCCGACATCGTAGTCACGGGCCGGGTCACCGACGCCTCCGTGATCGTGGGTCCCGCGGCGGCCCACTTCGGTTGGGCCCGAACCGATTACGACGCACTCGCCGGTGCGGTGGTCGCGGGCCATGTGATCGAGTGCAGCACCCAGGCCACCGGCGGCAACTTCGCCTTCTTCACCGAACTCGGCGACATCGGCCGCCCCGGTTTCCCGATCGCCGAGATCCGTCGCGACGGGTCCTGCGTGATCACCAAGCACGACGGCACCGGCGGCGCGGTCACCGTCGACACCGTCGAAGCCCAGCTCATGTACGAGATCCAGAGCGCGCGCTACGCCGGACCCGACGTCACCACCCGCCTGGACAGCATCGCGCTGAGCCAGCAGGGCAAGGACCGGGTACTGATCAGCGGCGTCACCGGTGAGGCCCCGCCGCCGCAGCTCAAGGTCTCGCTGAACACCCTCGGCGGCTTCCGCAACGAGATGTCGTTCATCCTCACCGGCCTCGACATCGAGGCCAAAGCCGATCTGGCGCGGCGACAGCTGGAATCCTGGCTGCCGGACAAGCCCGCCGAACTCACCTGGACGCTGGCCCGCCTCGACCGCCCCGACGCCGAGACGGAGGAGCAGGCCAGCGCGATGCTGCGCTGTGTGGTGCGCGATCCCGACCCGAACAAGGTCGGCCGCGGGTTCTCCAGTGTCGCCGTGGAATTGGCGCTGGCCAGCTACCCGGGAGCCAGCTTCACCGCACTGCCCGGAAACGGTTCGCCCTACGGTGTCTTCACCCCCGGCTTCGTCGATGCGCACGAGGTGCCGCATGTCGCGGTGCTGGCGGACGGCTCCCGTATCGATATCGCCCCTGCCACGGAAACCGTTGTCCTCGAGCCTGTTCCCGAACCGGAACTCCCCGCACCACTGCCGCCTGCCGAAACCCGTCGAGTCCCGCTCGGCACGATCGCGCTCGCCCGCAGCGGCGACAAGGGCGGTGACGCCAATATCGGCGTGTGGGTGCGCACCGACGACCAGTGGCGCTGGCTCGTGCACACCCTCACCGTCGAAAAGCTGCGAGAACTCCTCCCCGAGACGGCCGAACTGACCGTCACCCGCCACGTGCTGCCGAACCTGCGCGCGGTCAACTTCATCATTTCCGGCCTGCTCGGCAAGGGCGTCGCCTACCAGGCGCGTTTCGACCCGCAGGCCAAGGGGCTCGGCGAATGGCTGCGCTCCCGCCACATCGATATGCCGACGGAGCTGCTCGCATGACGTCTGTTTGGGAAACACCGGAGCGAAAAGAGCTGCGCGCCACCGTGCGTGGGTTCGTCGAGCGGGAGATCCTGCCCGACCTCGACTCGTGGGAGCGCGCGGGCGAGCTGCCGCGCGAGCTGCACAAGAAAGCGGGCGAACTCGGCCTGCTCGGTATCGAGTACCCGGAATCGGCGGGCGGCGAGGGCGGTAATGCCATCGACTCGGTGATCGTGGGCGAGGAGTTCCATGTCGCCGGCGCGTCCGGTGGGCTGTGGGCCTCGCTGCTGACCTGCGGCATCGCGTTGCCGCACATGATCGCCTCGGGCAACCAGGCTCAGATCGACCAGTGGGCCAAGCCGACACTGGCCGGTGACCTGATCGGTTCGCTGGCCATCACCGAACCCGGCGGCGGTTCCGATGTCGGCCACCTCACCACCACCGCGGTGCGTGATGGCGAGGACTTCATCATCAACGGCGCCAAGACGTTCATCACCTCGGGCTGTCGCGCAGACTTCGTCGTCACCGCGGTGCGCACGGGCGGCCCTGGCGCGGCGGGTGTTTCGCTGATCCTGGTGCCGAAGGACACTCCCGGCTTCACCGTCAGCCGCAAGCTGGAGAAGATGGGCTGGCTGGCCTCCGACACCGCCGAGCTGTCGTATGTGGATGTGCGGGTGCCCGCGTCGAATCTGGTGGGCGCCGAGAACAGCGGCTTCGCGCAGATCGCCGCCGCGTTCGTCAGCGAGCGGGTCGGCCTCGCGGTGCAGGCGTATTCGCTGGCCCAGCGCGCGCTCGATCTCACCGTGCAGTGGTGCCGTGATCGCGAGACCTTCGGCCGTCCGCTGATCAGCCGCCAGAAGGTGCAGATGACGCTGACGGATATGGCTCAGCGCGTGGACATTTCGCGCACCTACACGCGAGCGCTGGTCGAACGCTACGTCGCCGGTGAGGAGAACCTGATCGCCCAGGTCTGCTTCGCCAAGAACAACGCCGTCGAGACGGCCGAATGGGTGGCCAACCAGGCCGTGCAGTTGCACGGCGGGATGGGCTACATGCGCGAGGCCGAGGTCGAGCGCATCTACCGCGATGTGCGCATCATCGGCATCGGCGGCGGTACCAACGAGATCCTGACCATGCTGGCGTCGAAAGTATTGGGGTACCAGTCGTGACGACCTTCCGTTCCATCATCGACACCGCCTCGCCCGAGTACACCGCGGCCGCCGAGGCGATGTCGACCAAGCTCACCGAGGTCGAGGCGGAGTTCGCCAAGGCCATCGCCGGTGGCGGCCCCGAGAAAGTGGCCCGGCACCACAAGCGCGGCAAGCTCACGGCCCGTGAGCGCATCGAACTGCTGCTCGACGAGGACTCGCCGTTCCTCGAACTGTGCCCACTTGCCGCGTGGGGCAGTGATTTTCACGTCGGCGCGTCGACGATCGCCGGTATCGGCCTCGTCGAGGGTGTCGAGTGCATGATCGTCGCGCCCGATCCGACGGTGCGCGGCGGCACATCGAACCCGTGGACGCTGCGCAAGACGCTGCGCATCAACGACATCGTCCGGGAGAACCGGCTGCCGGTGATCTCGCTGGTCGAGTCCGGCGGCGCGGACTTGCCGACGCAGAAGGAAGTCTTCATCCCGGGCGGCGCGATGTTCCGCGACCTCACCCAAGCCTCCGCGGCCGGAATCCCCACCATCTCTTTGGTTTTCGGCAACTCCACCGCGGGCGGCGCCTACATCCCCGGCATGTCCGACTACGTGGTGATGGTCAAGGAAGCCGCGAAGGTCTTCCTGGCGGGCCCGCCGCTGGTGAAGATGGCCACCGGTGAGGACTCCGACGACGAGACCCTCGGCGGCGCCGAGATGCACGCCCGCACTTCGGGTCTGGCCGACTACATGGCCGCCGACGAGCAGGACGCGATCCGCCTCGGCCGCAATATCGTTCGTCGCCTGAACTGGAAGAAGCAGGGTCCCGAGCCGCGCGCCGAGGTGATCTCGCCGATCTACGATCCCGAGGAACTGCTCGGCATCGTGCCCTCGGACCTGAAGATCCCGTTCGATCCGCGCGAGGTCATCGCCCGCGTGGTCGACGGTTCCGACTTCGACGAGTTCAAGCCGCTCTACGGTTCCAGCCTGGTCACCGGCTGGGCCGAGATCAACGGCTACCCGATCGGCATCCTCGCCAACGCGCGCGGCGTGCTGTTCTCCGAGGAATCGCAGAAGGCCACCCAGTTCATCCAGCTGGCCAACAAGAAGAACACGCCACTGTTGTTCCTGCACAACACCACCGGCTACATGGTCGGCAAGGAGTACGAGCACGGCGGCATCATCAAGCACGGCGCGATGATGATCAACGCGGTCGCCAACTCCACGGTGCCGCACATCTCGCTGCTGGTCGGCGCCTCCTACGGTGCCGGGCACTACGGCATGTGCGGGCGCGCGTTCAACCCGCGTTTCCTGTTCGCCTGGCCGAGCGCGAAATCCGCCGTCATGGGTGGGGCGCAGCTGGGCGGTGTGCTCACCATCGTGCAGCGCGGCGCGGCCGAGTCCAAGGGCCTGCCGTTCGACGAGGAGGCCGCCGCCGGTCTCGCCGCGATGGTCGAGGCGCAGATCGAGGCCGAGGCCATGCCGATGTTCCTGTCGGGCAGGCTGTTCGACGACGGCATCATCGACCCCCGCGACACCCGCACCGTGCTGGGAATGGCTCTGTCGGCCATTCACACAGCCCCGATCAAGGGCGCCGAGGGCTTCGGCGTCTTCCGAATGTGAGATGCGCTGTGGCCATTAGTAATGTTCTTGTTGCCAATCGTGGTGAGATCGCTCGCCGCGTGTTCGCCACCTGCCGTCGGATGGGTATCGGCACCACCGCGGTCTACTCCGACGCTGACGCCGCGTCGCCGCACGTGTCCGAGGCCGACGCCGCTATCAGGCTGCCCGGCAACACTCCCGCGGAGACCTACCTGCGTGGTGAGCTGATCATCGAGGCCGCGCTGTCGGCCGGTGCCGATGCGATCCACCCCGGCTACGGATTCCTGTCCGAGAACGCCGAGTTCGCGC
This sequence comes from Nocardia sp. FBN12, assembly GCF_054031145.1. Taxonomy (NCBI): domain Bacteria; kingdom Bacillati; phylum Actinomycetota; class Actinomycetes; order Mycobacteriales; family Nocardiaceae; genus Nocardia; species Nocardia sp. FBN12. The sequence continues at coordinate 5,583,327 of NZ_CM132926.1, read as the reverse complement.
GCTCCGTGCTCGACGCGGGTCTGGTGTGGATCGGCCCGCCGGTGGCGGCCATCGAGCAGATGGGCTCCAAGGTCGAGTCCAAGAAGATGATGGACGCCGCCGGTGTCCCCGTTCTCGCCGAGCTGGATCCGGCCGAGGTCACCGACGCGCACCTGCCTGTGCTGATCAAGGCGTCCGCCGGTGGTGGTGGTCGCGGCATGCGCGTGGTGCGGGATCTGGCCGAATTGCGGGATCAGATCGCCGGCGCGCAGCGCGAGGCCGAGTCGGCCTTCGGCGATCCGACGGTGTTCTGTGAGCGCTACCTCGAGACCGGCAGGCACATCGAAGTGCAGGTCATGTCGGACACTTTCGGCAAGACCTGGGCCGTGGGCGAGCGTGAGTGCTCGATCCAGCGACGTCATCAGAAGGTCGTCGAAGAGGCGCCATCGCCGCTGGTCGAGAAGATCGACGGCATGCGGGATCGGCTGTTCGAGGCGGCGCGTCTTGCTGCCGAGGCGATCGGTTACGAAGGCGCGGGCACCGTTGAGTTCCTGGCTGACGAGAAGGGCGACTTCTTCTTCCTGGAGATGAATACCCGTCTGCAGGTGGAACATCCGGTCACCGAGCAGACCACCGGCCTCGACCTGGTCCGCCTGCAGTTGCAGGTGGCGTCGGGTCTGCCGCTGCCCGCGACGCTGCCCGCCCAGCGTGGTCACTCGATCGAGGTTCGCCTCTACGCCGAGGACCCCGCCCACGACTGGCAGCCGCAGAGCGGTCCGGTGCACAAGATCGAGATCCCGTTCACCGCTGGGGAATTCACGGTTCTCGAGCAGGCCGGCGTGCGCCTGGACACCGGTGTCGTCGACGGCTCGCTGGTCGGTGTGCACTACGACCCGATGCTCGCCAAGGTGATCTCCTACGCCGAAACCCGTGCGGAGGCAGCGCATCTGCTCGCCACCGCATTGCAGCGCGCCAAGATCCACGGCCTCGTCACCAACCGCGACCTGCTCGTGCGCGTGCTGCGCCACCCGGCGTTCCTCGCCGGTGACACCGACACCGCCTTCTTCGCCACCCACGACCTGGCTGTGCTCTCGGCACCGCTGGTCTCGGAGGCCGATGAGGCATTGTCGATCGTGGCTGCGGCACTTGCCGATTCAGCCGCCAATCGCAGCACCTCGCGCCTGGCCGGACTCACCCCGAGCGGCTGGCGCAACCTGGCTTCGGAGCCGCAGACCAAGTCCTACGAGAGCCGCACCACCGGCACGCACGAGGTGCGCTACCGCTTCACCCGCACCGGCATCGCGGTCGAGGGCCACGACGGCCTCGAGCTGATCTCGGTGGCGCCCGATCGTGTCGTCCTCGGTGTTCCGGGCGAACGTGGCTCGGTGCGTAGGCAATTCGAGATCGCTCGTTACGACGACCTCGTCGCGATCGACTCCCCGCTCGGCCCGGTGGCCGTGCGCAGGCTGCCGCGCTTCACCGATCCGTCGGAGCAGGTGGCGGCGGGTTCGCTGCTCGCGCCGATGCCCGGCAGCGTGATCCGCCTCGGTGCCGCGGAAGGTGACCACGTCAAGCAGGGTCAGCCGATCCTGTGGCTGGAGGCGATGAAGATGGAACACACCATCGCCGCACCGGCCACCGGCGTTCTCAGTGCACTCAACGTGACCGTCGGCCAGCAGGTCGAGGTCGGAACCGTCCTCGCCGTCGTCGAGGAAGAAGAGCAGGAGCCGTCCTGATCCGGTCAAGCCCGGAGGCGGTAGCGAAGCGTGACCACGGAGGGCTCCGGGTCAGGACAGAAGGGTTCAGCATGAGCTTCATCGAAACCGAAGAGCAGACCGCGCTGCGGGCGGCGGTCGCGTCGCTCGCGTCGAAGTACAACTACCGCGACTACGTGCTGCCGCTCTCGCGCAAGAACGAGCCGCTCACCGAACTGTGGGACGAGGCGGGCAAGCTCGGCTTCCTCGGCGTGAACCTGCCCGAGGAGTTCGGCGGCGGTGGCGCGGGCATGTACGAGCTGGCGCTGGTGCAGGAAGAGCTCTCGGCGCAGGGCGCGGGCCTGCTGTTGATGGTCGTCTCCCCGGCCATCTGCGGCACCATCATCACCAAGTACGGCACCGACGCGCAGAAGCAGAACTGGCTGCCCAAGCTCGCCGACGGCACCTCGAAGATGGTCTTCGCGATCACCGAGCCCGACGCGGGCTCCAACTCGCACCAGATCACCACCACCGCCCGCCGCGACGGCGGCGACTGGATCCTCAACGGCCGCAAGATCTTCATCTCCGGTGTCGATCAGGCCGAGGCGATCCTGGTGGTTTCGCGGACCGAGGATCACAAGACCGGCAAGCTCAAGCCCGCGCTGTTCATCGTGCCGGTGGACGCGCCCGGCCTGGTGAAGAACGTCCAGGAGATGGATGTCATCGAGCCGGACAACCAGTTCACGCTGTTCTTCGACGATGTGCGCCTGCCCGCCGATGCCCTGGTCGGCTCGGAGGATGCGGCGCTGGCGCAGCTGTTCGCCGGGCTGAACCCCGAGCGGATCATGGGCTCGGCCATGGCGATCGGCCTTGGCCGTTACGCGATCGACCGTGCGGTGGAATACGCCAAGGAGCGGACGGTGTGGAAGACGCCGATCGGTGCGCACCAGGGTATTTCGCATCCATTGGCGCAGATCAAGATCGAGCTGGAGCTGGCCAAGCTGATGATGCAGAAGGCTGCGACGCTTTATGACACGGGCGATGAGTTCGGTGCTGCTGAGGCTGCCAATATGGCCAAGTACGCTGCCGCTGAGGCCAGTATCAAGGCGCTTGACCAGTCGATTCAGACGCATGGTGGTTCGGGGCTGACTCGTGAGGTCGGGCTGTCGGCGATGCTTCAGGCGGCGCGGATCATGCGGATTGCGCCGGTGAGTCGGGAGATGATTTTGAACTTTGTTTCGCAGCATTCGTTGGGGTTGCCTAGGTCTTACTGATGTTCGGTAGTCCCAGGGAGGTTTGGGGCTGTGTTTATTGGAGCGCTGGCGCGCTCGAGTCGCGGCCCCGAGGGGCCGCCGGTTAGGCACCGTTGCTTGCTCCTTCGTCGCCTACGCAACGGCGCCTAACCGGCGACCCGGCCGCGACCGGCCACTTCGTGGCCGTCCCTCCCTAAGGGTCGGGAGTGCGGTGGCTGGATTGGGTGGGTTGTGGAAGACGGCGACAGGCCGGTGTGCACGGTGTGGTGGTCGGGAGTGTGGTGGCTGGGTTGGGTGGGTTGTGGAAGACGGGGGGCAGGCTGGGTGTACGGCCTGGCGGGGTGGGTTGTGGGAGACGGGACAGGCTGGGTGGGCGGTGTGGTGGGGGAGTGCGGTCATGGCGGAATTGGGAACTAGTAGGAGGCTTTGATGGACGGATCGGCTGATAGTCCTTATGTGCGGTATGAGGTTGTTGACGGGTTCGCCACGCTGACCTTCGACTCGCCGCACAACCGTAATGCGCTCTCGTCCAGGCTTGTTCGTGAGCTGCTCGCCGGGTTCGATGCGGCGGCATCCGATCCCGCTGTGCGTGGCATCGTGCTCGCCCACACCGGCGACACTTTCTGTGCGGGCGCGGACCTCAAGGAGGCGAGTACCGCCGATCCGGCCGTGGCCGCCGATGAGCGCACCCGCGTGATGATCGACGTGCTGCGCGGCATCCTCGCCTCGCCCAAGCCGGTGATCGCGCAGATCGACGGCAATGTCCGCGCCGGTGGCATGGGGATCATCGGGGCCTGTGATCTCGTTGTCGCGGGGCCGGGTAGTAGTTTCGCGCTCACCGAGGTGCGGATCGGGATGGCGCCGTTCATGATCTCGCTCACGCTGGTGCCGCGGATGGACCAGCGGGCCGCTAGCCGCTACTTCCTGACCGGCGAGAAGTTCGATGCCGCGACCGCGCAGGAGATCGGCCTGGTCACCGTGGCCGCGCAGGATGCCGCCGCCGAGGTGAAACGCCTGAGTGGCGAGCTGCGCAAGGGGTCGCCGCAGGGGTTGGCGGAGTCCAAGAAACTGGTCAACGCGGCGCTGCTGGCGACGTTCGACGCCGAGGCCGAAGCACTGGCCAAGCGGTCGGCGAGCTTCTTCGGCACGCCCGAGGTGATCGAGGGCATGACGGCCTTCTTCCAGAAGCGTCCGCCCAGCTGGGCACAATAGTCCGATGGCGACACCCCACGAACCCAAGCAGGACCGCAGCCGGGCCACCCGGCAGCGGCTGCTGGAGGCGACCATCGACTGCCTGGCCGAAACCGGCTGGGCAGCCGCCACCGTGTCGGTGGTCGCCGAGCGGGCCGGGGTGTCGCGCGGCGCCGCCCAGCACCATTTCCCCACCCGCGAGGATCTGATCACCGCCGCGCTCGAGTTCATGTTCGAGTTCCGGATGGACCAGGCCAAGGCCGAAGCCGAAACGGTGAACGCGGTCGCCCAGGGTGAGGGCCGCACGCGCGCCGTCGTCTCCGCGCTCGTCGAGTCCTACACCACCCCGTTCTTCAAAGCCGCCCTCCAGGTCTGGACCCACGCGGCCGCCGACCCGGCCCTGCGCGAACGCATCCTGCCCCTCGAGGCCCGCTTCGGCCGCATCTCCCACCGCCGCGCCATCGAAGCCCTCGGCGTCGACGACTCCGATCCGGTCACCCACCACCTCGTCCAGGCCACCCTCGACCTGGCCCGCGGTCTCGGCCTCGCCGACGTCCTCACCGACGACTCCGCCCGCCGCAAACTCATCGTCGACCAATGGGCCGCCACCCTCCACACCGCCCTGAATCTGCCCCACTGACCCCTTGTGACCTGGTAGTTTCGGGGTATATAGTTCGGACATGGGGGAATATATATCGAGGGACTGTGCGATGACCAAACGCCTGATCGAGATCGACGACGAGCTACTCGAGTCCGCGCAGGACGCGCTCGGTACAGCCGGGGTCTCCGATACCGTTCGCGCCGCGCTGAACTCGGCTGTGGTGGCGCACGCGCGCGCCAGCGAAGTCGAATGGTTGGTCAACGGCGGGATGGCCGAAATGGCCGACAAGGATCGGCGCGACGACGTATGGCGATAACGGCGCGGTATCTCATCGACACCAGCGCGGCCGCTCGAATGCGCCATCCGGACGTGGGGGCCGCACTCGGGCCGCTGCTCGAGGCCGGATTGGTCGCCACCTGCGCACCGCTCGATTCCGAGGCGCTCTACAGCGCCCGGAGCCCGGCCGAATACGAACAGATTCGTTTTCGGCGCCGCGCAGCCTACGAGTACTTGCCCACCAATGACGAACACTGGCACAGCGCTTTCACGATTCAACGCGAACTGGCGCGGTCGAGCCGCCACCGCGCGGTCGGCATCCATGACCTGCTCGCTTCGGTGCTGGCGATCGAACATCGCCTCGTCCTGTTCCACTACGACTCCGATTTCGAAACAGTGGCGTCGGTGGTGGACCTCAATCACCGCTGGGTCGCGCCTCGGGGGAGTCTCGAGACGTCCTGACCAGGTGATGTCACACCCCGGTCGCCTACTTCGTCGACTCTGTGAACGCGGAAGAAGCAATGGAGGAGTCGATCATGGTGGAGCAGAAGAAGATCGCGGTGGCAGGGGCGACCGGGCGGCTGGGTCGGCATGTGGTGGATGTGCTGGCCGAGCGTGGACATGACGTCGTCGCCTTCTCGCGGGCCAACGGTGTCGACATCGAGACCGGCGTGGGTCTCGACGAGGCGTTGACCGGGGTCGACATCGTCATCGACGCGTCCAGTACGCCTTCGGCCGATCAGCAGGTGGCGACCGAGTTCTTCACCGCTACCGCGCGCAATCTGCATGCGGCGGGCCAGCGGGCCGGGGTCGAGCGGCTGGTGGTGGTGTCCATCATCGGGATCGACGGTTCGCTCGCCGGGTACAACGCCGCCAAGCTCGCCCACGAGCAGGAACTGCTCAAAGGTGCACTACCGGTGCGGATTCTGCGTGCGGCGCAGTTCCACGAACTCGTCGAGGTGATGGTCGGGTGGGGCACGCAGGACGCTGTCGCCTACGTCCCTGGCATGCGCACCCAGCTGGTCGCCGCTCGAACTGTCGCCGAGGCACTGGTCGACCTCGCCACGAATCCGATTGGCGCCGAGGATATTCCGTTCCCCGAGATCGCAGGCCCGCGGCCGGAGACCATGGCCGGTGCGGCCGCTGTCTTGGTCGAGGCCCGCGGTGACGCGCTGGGGATCATCGAAACCTCCGACTCCGCCAACCCCGACCGTGAGCAATTCGAAAACGGCACCCTCCTGCCGTCCCCGCACGCCACCCTGGCCGGTCCGTCCTTCGCCGAGTGGATCGCCGCCACGGCACCCGCCGCCCGATAACGCTGCTCCGACGCGGCCGATGCCGGACCCAGCCTTAGGTCTAGACGCTACGACTTCGGTTGGGTGAGGTCGTAGAGGGTTACTCCGTCGACTGTCGTCGCGGTGTAGTTCGCCGTCACCCAGGCGGTGATCGCCGAGCTGGTCGACGCACTGTTCCCGCCGGGCCCACCCCGGCCACCGCCGACGAAGTAGTGGATCTTTCCGTCGGCCACGTACTGCTTGAACTGTTCGAGGGTGGGCGACGGGTCGCTGCCGTTGAAACCGCCGATCGGCATCACTGGCAACTCGGTGGCGAGCTGATACCCGGCGGCGCTGTTGGAACCGACCGCCGCCGCGACCCAGGTGTAGTCGGTGCCGTTCGACTCGAGCAGGGTGACGATCTGATCGCTCGGACGTGACCCGCCCAGCAATCCACCCGCGCCACCCCTGCGCTGCGCACCAGCGTTCGAGCCGCCCGCACCCTGTGCCGAACCGCCCGCCGCCGCGCCATCTTGCCCTGGCACGCCACCGTCCGAGGGGATGCCCGCAGCGGCACCGTCCGACGGCATGCCGGTCTGGGTGCCGTCCGGGGGCGTACCGCCGGTCGATGGCGCGCCGTTTCCCGCACCAGTGGTGGTGGATCCGTCGGCACCGGGTCTGCCATCGTCCCCACCGGGACGCATTCCGGGTCCACCCATTCCGCGCATCCCACCAGAACTCGGTCCAGCCGACGGGATCGAACCGGAGTGCGCGGAGGCGAGGGTGTCGGCGGAGTAGGCGATCGGCCCGGCCAGCCCGATGAACGCGGCGGCGAGCGCGACGATCACCGATTGCGTGCGCGCGAGCGGGAACAGGAAGGCCACTGTGGCGATCACACCGACAGCCAGAATCGCCCATCGCAACCATGGCTGGAAGGAAGCGCTGCGCGACAACAACATCCACGCGGTCGCCGTGGTGAGTGCGATGGCCACAGCGCCTGCGCACCGCACCCACAACCGGTCGCGCGAACTCCAGATCTGCACGGACCCGATCCCGACCAGCGCCGCGACAGCAGGCGCGAGCGCCACCGTGTAGTACTGGTGGAAGATCCCCGCCATGAAGCTGAAGACGAGCCCGGTGACGAGAAGCCAACCGCCCCACAGGATCAGCGCGGCCCGCCGGCGATCGGTACGCGGTGCGCGCCCGCGCAACACGAGCCCGGCCACCAGCGCGACCAGTGCGGCCGGAATCAACCAGGCGATCTGACCGCCCTGCGCGGCATCGAACATCCGGGCGATCCCGGTGCTGCCCCACATCCCGTTCCCGCCCGCGGGCAGCTCGCCACCGGGCCCGACACTGCCGGTCTCGTTGCCGTTCAGCCGCCCGAGCCCGTTGTATCCGAGGGTGAGCTCGATGATCGAATTGTTCTGCGACCCACCGATCCACGGTCGCGAATCCGCAGGCCACAGCTCCACCGCCAACAACCACCAGCCCGCCGCCACCACCATCGCCGCACCGGCGGCGAACAACTGCGCGACCCGCTTGCCGAGCTTCGGGGGCCCGGCGAGCAGATACATCAGCGCCAACGGCGGCACAACCAACAGCACCTGCAACTGCTTGGCCAGGAACCCGAATCCGATGAACCCGCCGGTGAGCAGCAACCAGCGCCACCGCCCGTCCGTGACCGCACGCGTCATCGCCCAGGCGGCCGCTGTCATCAGCAAGACGAGCAGCGCATCCGGATTGTTGAACCGAAACATCAGCACCGCGACAGGAGTCACCGCCAGCACCGTTCCCGCGATCAACCCCGCGGCGGGCCCGAACGACCTGCGCACCGTCGCCCACAACAGCGCGACACTCGCCACGCCGAGCAGCACCTGCGGCACCAGCATGCTCCAGCTGTTGAGCCCGAACAGCCGCACCGACAGTTCCATCACCCACAGCGAAGCGGGCGGCTTGTCCACGGTGATCGAGTTCGCGGCATCGGAGGAGCCGAAGAAGAACGCCTCCCATGATTGCGAACCCGCTTGTACCGCAGCGGCATAGAAGTCATTCGCCCAGCCGTTGGCGCTCAGGTTGACGAGGTAGCAAACCAGTGTGCCGAGTAGCAGCGCCGCTAAAGCCGGACGCTCCCAACGGTTTCGGGTCGGCTCGATGTGCGCGAGGTCGGTGCGCGATGCGGGGGCGACTGTCGCGGTCATCGACGCACCTCCGAAGTGCCAAGGCGCGCTGCTGGAGCCGTTGCGTGGGTGGCAGTCCCGGGAACGCGGGCAATGCTCACGGTCCGCTCGGAGCTGGTTCCGCAATCCGAGCCTTGACCATCTCGCATACCTGACGCGCTACCGAGTTCGGCATTCCGGAACACCCAGCGCAGCCCAACAAAACGGGCAAGTGTCGCAACGAGATTGGCGGTGATCAGCACCGTGAGTTCCACCGCCACAGGTACGTCGGGAGCCCAGCGATGCAGGGCGAACAGCGAACCGCTGGTGATCGCGAGCCCGAACGCGAAGATGGCCAATCCTTGGAACTGGTGCGAGATCGCGTCCCCGCGTCCGCGGACACCGAAGGTGAAGGCCCGGTTGGCCGCCGTATTGCCCACCGCCGTCACCAGCAGCGACACCAGATTGGCGCCCTGGCTGCCGACCAGCGGCTGCAACAGCAGATACAGCGCGATATAGGCGAGCGTCGAGGTCACCCCCACGATCGCGAATCGCACCAACTGCCCGACCATCCCGAGCGGCACCCCGGCGATCAGCGGTTCACGCCCGACGGCGGCCCGCAACTCGTCCATCGGGAGAGCGCCGGTGGTCAATGCCCTGGTCAACCGCCAGATCCCGCGCAGATCCTTACGCGCGGTATCGATGATGTCGACCCGGCTGTCGGGATCGTCGATCCAGTCGACGGGCACCTCGTGAATCCGCAGACCCGCCCGCTCGGCCAGCACCAGCAGCTCGGTATCGAAGAACCATTCGCCATCGCGTACCAGCGGCAGCAGCTCACGAGCGACCTCGGTTCGCACGGCCTTGAATCCGCATTGCGCATCCGAAAAGCCGGCCCGCAGTGTGGTTTTCAACAGCAAGTTGTAGCAGCGGGAGATGATTTCACGCTTGGGTCCGCGCACCACTCGCGACGACGCGTCGAGTCTGGTGCCGATCGCGAGATCGGAATGCCCGGACACCAGCGGCGCGACCAGCGGCAGCAGCGCGTTCAGATCGGTCGACAGATCGACGTCCATGTACGCGACCACCGCCGCATCCGAGCTCTCCCACGCGGTGCGCAAGGCCCGCCCACGCCCTTTGGCGTCCAGGTGCAACACCGCGACGCCGTCGAGTTCGGCCGCCAGCAGCTCGGCCACCGCGAGGGTGGCGTCGGTGCTGGCGTTGTCGGCGATGGTGATGCGGGCGGTGAAGGGGAATCCGGCGCGCAGATAGGCGTGCAACCTACGCACGCACAGGCCGAGATCGACCTCTTCGTTGTACACGGGTATCACTACGTCGAGCACCGGCGCGCGGCTGCTCTGCATGGCCTTCTGCTCGGCCTCGGTCTGAGTCATGCCACCCAGACTCGATGGCCGCGCTGCCACCGAGCTGGGACCGAGCTGGGAGGTTGCTGGGGATCGTGCTCAGCCGCGACGTACGCGCAGCACGCTGTCGGCGCGCTCGCCGGCCACGCCATCGGGGCTGGTCGAGGGGGTGTGGACCAGTTCGGCGGTCTCCACCTGCCACTCGGGTCCGAGCTCGAGCTGCTCGAGAACCTGCTCGATGGTCGGGAACACATGGGCGTGCATCTCGCTGGACGCCCAGCTCGGCGCGGCCGCGTGCGCGCCGATCACCAGCACCCCACCCGGTGCGACGGCGGCCGCCGCGCTGCGCAGAATCCCCGCCCGCTCGTCCGGGCGCTCCACCGGCGAGTGCAGGAACTGCGCGGACACCAGGTCGAAGCTGCCAGCGGGGAAACTCGCCTGCAGGTCGTGGCGCTCCCAGGTGATCGTCACGCCCGCCTCGGCGGCCCGCTGCGCACCGCGCTCCATCGCGGTCTCGGAGATGTCCGCCGCGGTGACCTGCCAGCCGCGCTTCGCCAACCAGATCGCGTCGGCGCCCTCGCCGCAGCCCAGATCGAGAGCCGTCCCCGGGGCCAGCTCGGCGACCTCTCGCACCAGGAGGGGGTTCGGGTTGCCGGTCCAGATCTGCTCGCGCTCGCGGTAGAAGTCTTCCCAGAACTCTTCGGCGTTCGCCACGGTCTCGGTCATCGATGCTCCTGGTCAGTCCGGGTGAAATGTTCATCCGATAGTGCATCGGCACCTTCTTAATCCGCCAGAAAATTTGCCGTTTCGGCAATTGTATTCCCGGTCTCGGGAGGGTGCGTATCCCGCGACGTGGCCCGTCCTAGTATTACTGACGTGACGCGCGGTTACCCCAAGACGGACGAGGCGCCGCGCCGTCGTGTCGACGCGCGGACCGAACGCTGGCGCGAGCATCGCGTGCAGGTGCGCATCGAGTTCGTCGACGCGGCTTTCCGGGCGCTCGATCAGCTGGGCCCCGATGTGAGCATGGGCGATATCGCCAAGGAAGCGGGCGCGGCCAAGCCGAAGCTGTATCGCCATTTCGAGGACAAGTCCGACCTCTACAACGCGATCGTCGATCGGGTGCGCGACATGCTCTGGGAGCGGGTGCTCACCAGTGTGAATCTCACCGACGATTCGATCGCCGAACTCGTCCACACCGCGGCCGCCGAATATGTGGCGGTGGTGTCGGCGCACCCGAATGTCTTCCGGTTCATGCTGCACAGCCATTTCAGCCAGCAGGCCAAGGAAACCGAACGAGCCCTGGTGGCGGCCCGTCAATCCGCAAGGCGCGCAGCGGAATTCTTCGCGGATCTGCTGCCGACGGAATCGATCGACGTGGCCGGGATCGAATTGGTGAACTATTCGATTTTCGGTGCGGTCGCCTCGGCCACGGACTGGTGGCTCGGCGCGAATCAACGCGAGGTATCGGCGATGCCGGTCGAGCGCTTCGTCGACTATCTGGCCGAGAGCATCTCGGCTTTGGCACAGGCACATGCCCGCTTCAACGGGGTCAAGATCGACACATCGAGCCCTTTGCGCATCGCTTTCGGTCTCGACTGAATCCACCGCGCCCGGCACGAACTCCGTTGTTCTCGTCGATCACGTCGTTGGGGTCGACGGTGGGTGCGATGAGTTCAGTATGAACCTGGGCACCGACAAGTTCGCGACGCCACGCTAGACGTCGGTACGCAGTCTCCAGAGAGGTGAGACAGGGCCGTGACCTGCGCCTAGATCGTACGAGGCGGCCAGGCAGCGGTAGGTCCACTCCTTCGCGAACTCGACCGCGTCGGGCACCGGGTAGCCGTTGGCGAGCGCGCTGGCGATCGCCGCCGCGAGGGTGTCGCCGCCGCCGTGGTCGTTGCCGGTGGCGATGCGCGGCGCGGTGTATTCGCGGAAGGTGTCGCCGTCGTAGAGCAGATCGGTGCTGACCTCCGACGCGCGCAGGTGCCCGCCCTTCACGATCGCCCACTGCGCACCCAGCCCGTGCAATGCCTCGGCGGCCTTGCGCGCGGTGGCGTCGTCGACCACCTCGATGCCGGTGATCAGGCGCACCTCGTCGAGGTTCGGAGTGACGACGGTAGCGAGCGGGATCAGCGTATTGCGCACTGCTTCAAGGGCTTCCGCGTGCAGCAGGGGGTCTCCGTGCATGGAGGCCGCGACCGGATCGACCACAAGGGGGATGGTGCCGCCGCGCCCGATCCCGAGCTCACGGCAGACCCCCGCGACCGCCTCGATGATCGCGGTGGAGGCGAGCATGCCGGTCTTGGCCGCGCCGATGCCGATATCGCGAACGACCACCCGCACCTGGTCGGCCACGACCTGCGCCGGAATCTCGTGAAAACCACTGACGCCCACCGTGTTCTGCACGGTCACCGCGGCCACCGCCACGCACGCGTGCACGCCACACAGCGCCATCGTGCGCGAATCGGCCTGGATGCCCGCGCCGCCGCCGGAGTCGGTGCCCGCGATGGTGAGCGCGCGAACGGGGGTCTGGCCATCGGGGGTCAGCGGCAACATCTTCACGCCCCAACCCTACGACCGCCGCTGCCGCGGGGGGACCCCACCTATCCATCGCAAATGAAAACCATTATCATTAACTCTCGTGACCAACTCCCCGACACCATCGCTGCCCGTCGCCGTCCTGTCCGGCTTCCTCGGCGCGGGCAAGACCACGCTGCTCAACCACATCCTCGCCAACCGCGACGGCCGCCGGGTCGCGGTGATCGTCAACGACATGAGCGAGGTCAATATCGACGCGGCGCTGGTCGCGGGCCAGGGGCACCTCGACCGCACCGAGGAAAAGCTGGTCGAGCTCACCAACGGCTGCATCTGCTGCACCCTGCGCGAGGACCTGATCGAGGCCGTCGCGCGGCTGGCGCGCGAGGGCCGCTTCGACCAGCTGGTGATCGAGTCGACCGGCATCTCCGAACCGATGCCGGTGGCCGCCACCTTCGACTGGGAGTTCGACGACGGGTTCAGCCTCGGCGACATCGCCCGGCTCGACACCATGGTCACCGTCGTCGACGCCTCGACCTTCCTGGCCGAACTGGTTCGTGGACAGGCACTCGCCGATCGCGATCTCGAAGCGGGCGAGGGTGACGCGCGCTCGATCGCGGATCTGCTGGTCGACCAGGTGGAGTTCGCCGATGTGCTGCTGATCAACAAAACCGACCTGGTCAGCGCGAACGCCGCGGCCACCGTCGAGGCGACCGTGCGCAGGCTCAATCCTCGCGCCCATGTGCTGCGCACCGAGAAGGGCGTTGTCGACCTGTCCGAGGTGCTCGCCACCGGCCGCTACAACCCGGAAGTCGCTGCCGAATCGGACGGCTGGGCAGCGGAATTGACCGGCGGGCACACGCCCGAAACCGAGGAATACGGGATCAGTAGCCTCACCTTCATCGCCGACCGGCCGTTCCATCCGCAGCGCCTCGCCGACGTGCTGGCCGGGATGCGGGGAATGTTGCGCAGCAAGGGATTCTGCTGGATCGCGAGTCGTCCCGAGCTGGCGGCGATCTGGTCGCAGGCCGGTCCGAATATCACCTTCGAGCCGGGGGCGTGGTGGTCGGAACTGGAAGTGCCTGCCGGGCAAGAGCTCGTGTTCATCGGGGTGCGCCTCGACGCGCCCGGCGTCCGGCGCGAGCTCGAGGCCGCCCTGCTCACCGATGCGGAGTTCGCGGCGGGCGTGGGGGCGTGGACCGGCTACCCCGATCCGTTCCCGGCCTGGGCTGACCTGCACGAGCATCACTGATTGGCATCTTTGCTGCGCGTATCACACTGCGCTGGTGCATGATTCGAAGGGGCCGCGACCCACGCACCGATGAGGGGAGCGTGGGCCGCGGCACCTGGACCTCGCCGCGTCAGGCGAGTCCGGCGAAGAACGCACGGATGTCGCCGACCAGCACCTCGGGTGCCTCGTGCGCGGCATAGTGCCCGGCCGCGTCGTTCGCGCCACCCTCGCCCGTGCTGGTGTCGTAGGAATTCCAGCGCACGATCTGGCGGTGATCGCGCTCGGCGAACCGGCGGATGGACTGGAAGTCGCCCGCGAACATGGCCAGCGCGGTCGGGACCGTGGTCGGCTCGGTCGGCTGCTCGCCTGCGTGCGCGTCCTCGTAGTAGAAGCGCAGCGACGAACCGGCCGTCCCGGTGAGCCAGTACAGCGCCACGTTCGCGATCACGAACTGCGCGTCGAGCGATTCGCCGAACAGCTGCGCGTTCCAGCCGAGCAGGCCCACCGGGGAGTCGGCGAGCGCGTAGGCCAGGGTCTGCGGCTGCTGGCTGTGCAGGGTATTGAAGGCCATCTTGTTCTCGTGGAACCACTGAAGGTGTTGCAGCGCGGCCATATCCGCCTCGGAGAGGCCCTCGAACTCGGCCGGGTCGCCGGACGGGAACGAGAACAGCTGGGTGACGTGCACGCCGATCACGTTCTCGGGCACAATGCGGCCGATCTCGGGGGAGACCATCGACCCACCGTCGTTGCCGATGGCGCCGTAGCGCTGGTAGCCGAGGCGCGACATCAGTTCGGCCCAGGCGCGGGCGGTGCGGTAGCGGTTCCAGCCGGTGCTGCGGGTGGGCCCGGAGAAGCCGAAACCGGGCAGCGACGGGATGACCAGGTGGAAGGCCGGCTGATCGGCCGATTCCGGCTCGGTGAGCGGGGCGATCACGTCGAGGTATTCGAGGATCGAACCGGGCCAGCCGTGGGTGAGGATCACCGGCGTCGCGTCGGGGCGCGAGGAGCGGATATGCAGGAAGTGGATGTCCTCACCGTCGATCTCGGTGGTGAACTGCGGGTAGGCGTTGAGCTCGGATTCCAGTGCGCGCCAATCGAACTCCTCCAGCCAGTACTTGGCGAGGGTTCGCACCCGGCCGGCGGGCACGCCGTAGGCGTCGCCGACGCCGGGCAGTTCGTCCGGGTACAGGGCGTTGCGCAGGCGGTCGGCGAGTTCGTCGAGGCGGGCCTGCGGAACTTCGATCTGGAAGGGGGTGATGGTGGCCATGTCGACTCCTCAAATTGAAACGGAATGTTTCGTTCTGTTTCAAACGTAACAGAACGGAGCATTCCGTTTCAAGTGGTAGGCTGATATTCATGGCGAAGCAGAACGAAACCGCAGATCAGCCCCGGTTGCCCGGTCGTAAGGCGCAGGCCGCGCGCAACGACGGACTGATCCTCGATGCCGCGCGTGCGGTGTTCCTCGATGATCCGAACGCGCCGATCGCCGCTGTCGCCGAACGAGCGGGGGTGGGGATCAGTGCGCTCTATCGGCGTTATCCGAGCAAGGAGGTGTTGCTGCGCACGCTGTGTCACGAAGGGCTGCGGCGGTTCAACGCGGAAGGCGATGCGGCGCTGGCGGAGTCGGATGGGTGGCGGGGGTTCGTGACGTTTCTGGAGCGGGTTGTCGAGGCTGATGTGCACTCGCTGACCGTGCGGCTGGCGGGGACCTTCACTCCGGATGAGTCGATGCTGCCCGACGTGGTGCACTCCGGCCAGGTCGGCGAGGAGCTGGTCCGCCGGGCCCATGCGAGTGGCCGCCTACGTGCTGATGTCGACGCACTCGACCTCGGGCTGATCCTCGAGGCCTGCTCGGCCATCACTATGCCCGACCCGGTGCGGACAGCTGAGCTGCGCCAGCGAATGCTCGCATTGATGGTGGACGGGCTGACCGCAGAGGGCGAGCTCCCAGGCCCGCGCCCTGCTGCGGGCGAGTTCGCTTGGCGTTGGGAACGCAAGTCCTGACCGTGGTGGTGTGCGGCTGGCAGACTTGGCGCAACATCGGTGACTACCACGCGGAGGCGCGTAGTGAACTGGACCCTGGAAGTTGTGATCGTGCCGGTTTCCGATATCGACCGGGCCAAGGATTTCTATGCCGGCCAGCTCGGCTTCACCGTCGACCACGACACGGTGATCTCCGACGACGTGCGGATCGTGCAGCTCACCCCGCCGGGATCGGGCTGCTCGATCGTCATCGGCAAGGGGGCGGTTCCGCACATGCCGCCCGGATCGCTGAAGGGCCTGCAGCTCGTCGTCCCGGACATCAAGCAGGCACATGCCGAACTCGTGGCGCGTGGGGTCGAGGTCACCGAGGTGCAGGAGCTCGGCAAGAATCCGCGGCCGGTCCCGCATCCGCTCGACAATGTGGGCTTCGTCTTCTTCAGCGATCCCGACGGCAACAGCTGGGGTGTCCAGCAGATCTCGAGCCGGGCGGAGTAACCCTCGAGCTGATTTGAACCCTGTCGGCACGGGCCGCTGGGCGGGCACCATGCTCGCATGCTGTTGGAGAAGTTCACCGAAACCGACGAGCGACGGGTTCCGCTGTACCGCCGCCCGGGGTTCCTGCGTGCGCTCTCGCCGATCGCGTTGTTGCTCGTCTGGCAAGTGGGCAGCACCAGCGGGTGGATTCCGCCCAAGAAGCTGCCCGCGCCGTCCGCGGTTCTCGACGCGGGACTCGAGACCTATCGGTCCGGCCAGCTCACCGAGGCACTGCTGGTTTCCGGCCAGCGCGCGCTGTACGGCTTCGCGCTCGGCGCGGTGCTCGCGTTGGTGCTCGGCGTTCTCGCCGGTCTGAGCAAGATCGGTGAGTACGCGGTCGACCCGCCGCTGCAGATGATCCGCACCATCCCGCTGTTCGGTCTGATTCCGCTGTTCATCATCTGGTTCGGCATCGGCGAGGAACCCAAGGTCTACCTGATCGCGCTCGGCGTGTTCTTCCCGCTGTACCTCAACACCTTCTCGGGCATCCGCCAACTCGACCCGAAACTGCTCGAACTCGGCAGCGCCCTGCGCCTCGGCCTCGGCGAACGTCTGCGCCTGCTGATCATCCCCGGCGCCCTGCCGCAGATCCTGGTCGGCGCCCGGCAGAGCCTCGGCATCGCCTGGCTCTCGCTCATCGTGGCCGAACAGATCAATGCCAGTGCGGGTCTCGGCTTCGTCGTCAACAATGCCCGCGAATTCCTGCGCACCGACATCGTCGTCTTCGGCCTGATGGTCTACAGCCTCCTTGGCCTGCTCACCGACTCGCTCGTGCGGCTGCTCGAACGTCGCGCCCTGCGCTGGCGCCCGGCGGTGCACCACTGATGTCCGTTACTTCCGCCGGCTCGAGGACCCACCCCGTCCCGATGGCCGGCCGGCCAGCTACCCGCCGCCGTTCGATTGCGAGGTTCACCTCATGACCGCTGCCGCCACCACTGTCGCCCCCATCGGCTCGCGTGCGGCCGCCGCTCGAATCACCGGTCTCAGCAAGCGATTCGGTGAACGTAGCGTGCTAGACAGGATCGATCTCGAGATCGGCGTCGGCGAGATCGTCGCACTGGTCGGACGCAGCGGATCGGGTAAGTCCACGCTGTTGCGGATCCTCGCCGGGCTCGATACTCCCACTCGCGGTGCGGTTTCCGTCGACGGCAGGCCGACGATCGTCTTTCAGGAACCGCGGTTGATTCCGTGGCAGCCGGTGGTGCGCAATGTCGCGCTCGGCAGGCCGAAACCGCGCAATCGGCGTGCCGACGAGCAGGCCGCGCGTGAGCTGCTCGCCGAGGTCGGCCTCGCCGGTCGCGCCGATGCCTGGCCGCTGACGCTGTCGGGCGGTGAGGCCCAACGTGCCGCGCTGGCACGGGCATTGGTGGCCGAGCCGACCCTGTTGCTGCTCGACGAACCGTTCGGCGCCCTCGACGCCTTGACCCGCCTGACCATGCACGAGCTCCTGCTCGGCTTGCACGCCCAGCGCGAATTCGGCGTTCTGCTCGTGACTCACGATGTGCTGGAAGCGATCACGCTAGCCGACCGAGTGCTGGTACTCGACGAGGGTCGCATCGCCGCCGATGTGCGCATCGACCTGGCACGCCCACGCACCGCCGCCGCACCCGAAGTCGCCGAGTATGCGACCCGGCTGCTCGCGCTACTCGGTGTGACGCACTGACACCACCAGCCGTCGAAGACGCGTCGCGCACTGCGCGACGGAACTCTGTTGTCTCCCACGCACGAAAGTTGTTCCCGTGAAACGCACTCCGAAGTCCCGTCTGACCGGTCTGGCATTCGCCGTCGTCGCCGCGCTCTCCTTGAGCGCCTGCGGCGACGACGTGGCGACCGAGGCCGCGCCGTCGGGGCCGGTCGACCTCAGCACCGTTACGCTGAAAGTCGGTGACCAGAAGGCGATTTCGATCGAGGTGTTGCTGAAGGCGTCGGGCCAATTGGAGAACTTGCCCTACAAGATCGAATTCTCGACCTTCACCGCCGGTCTGCCGCTGGTCGAAGCGGCGAGCGCGGGGGGCATCGACATCGCTCAAACGGGTAATACCCCGGTGATCTTCGGTGCGGCGGCCGACGCCGATATCAAGATCGTCGGTGCGCTTTCGGCGACCGGTAAAGGCGACGCGATCCTGGTCGGCAAGGACTCGGCGATCGGTTCCGTCGCAGCGCTCAAAGGCAAGAAGGTCGCTGTCTACAAGGGCAGTTCGGCCAACGCGAACCTGCTCCTGCAACTGCAGAAGGCGGGTCTGTCGCTGAGCGATATCGAGCCGGTCTACCTCGCCCCCGGCGATGGCTACACCGCGCTCACCCGCGGTGACGTCGACGCCTGGGCCACCTGGGATCCCTACACCGCCATCGCCGAAAAGGAGTCCGGCGCCAAGTCGATCGCCACCGCCGACCAGGCCGCCAACGGCTACAACTTCTGGGTCGCGGGCAACAAAACCGTCGCCGACGCGGGCAAATCGGCTGCGCTGGCCGACTTCTTCCAGCGCTATGCCGCGGCGACGAAATGGTCCTCGGACAATCTGGACACCTGGTCGACCAAGTACGCCGAACTGACCCAGATCAGCGTGGATGCCTCCCGCACCACCTGGACCCGCTCGATCAAGGAGCCGATCACGCTGTCCGATCAGGTCATTGCCTCGGAACAGGAGATCGCGGACGCGTTCACCGAGGCCAAGGCTATTCCGGGGAAGGTCGACTTCGAGTCCTTTGTCGATACTCGGTTCGACAAAGGGTAGAGGGGGATCGGGGGTACCCGGGCCGGGGCGTTGACGCGACGGCGACGGATCGGGGTTGCCGGGTGGCGGGCCCGGTGTTGGGTAGGTTGAGCGGTGGATCGCGTGCTACTGATCCGGATACCGGAGGTGACCAGGGATCGGGTGAGGTGGCGTGGTGGGTGAGACGACGCAGACGTACGGCGCGATCAGGTGGGTCATGCTCGGCGTGCTGTGCGCGAGTCTGTTGCTGGTGGCGATGGATGCCACCATCCTCAATGTGGCGTTGCCGTCGCTGATCGAGGATCTGCAGGTCGGGCCGCTGGAACAGCTGTGGATCATCGACATCTACGGGCTCGTACTCGGCGGGCTGCTCATCACCACCGGTGCGCTCGGGGATCGGGTGGGGCGAAAACTGTTGTTCATCAGCGGTTTCGTGCTGTTCGGTATCGCTTCGGTGGTCGCGGCTACGGCGGGGAGCGCGGCCCAGCTGATCGGTGGGCGGGTGCTGCTCGGGATCGGCGGGGCGATGGTGATGCCGTCGACGCTGTCGCTGATCCGCAATATCTTCATCGACGCGCGCGAACGCACCATGGCCATCGGGATCTGGGCCGCGGTCGCGGGGGTCGGTGCCACTGTCGGACCTATCGTCGGCGGGTTCCTCGTCGAGCATTTCGGGTGGGCGTCCGCGTTCTGGCTCAATGTGCCGGTGGTGCTCGTGACGGTCGTGGTCGGGCTGTGGGTGCTGCCGGAATACCGTGCGCCACAGGCGGGCAACCTCGACTGGTTCGCCGCCGCGCTCTCGGTCGCGGGCATCGTCTGCCTGGCCTGGGGAATCAAGCACCTCGCGAAAGGTGAAGCGAGCGTGGTGGACTGGGTGATCCTGATCATCGGCATCGCCGCACTGGCCTGGTTCACCCGTCGCCAGCTCACCGCCACCGACCCGCTGCTGGACGTGCGCCTGTTCCGCAACGGCGCGTTCACCGCGGCCGCCGTCGCGACCCTGCTTGCCATGATGGCGATCGGCGCGGCCATGTTCCTGATCTCGCTGTGGCTCCAATATGTCCACGGCTACAGCCCTTCGCAGGCGGGTATCCGGATGTTGCCCGCCGCGCTCACTCTCCTCACTGCCTCGCTACTGACACCGATACTGATGGAGAAGATCGGTGTCCGCGCGGTGCTCGGCGTCGGTCTCGGCGCGGTCGCCCTCGGCTTCCTGCTCCTGGCGGTGAGTCCGGAACCCACCACCTATCCGGTGGTCGCGCTGGTCCTGGTGTCCTTCGGCCTCGGCGACGGCATGGCTGTCACCGCGGCGGCAGCCGTCCTCGTGGGCGCCGTCCCCGCCGACCGTGCCGGCCAAGCGGGCGCGGTGGAGGAGACCAACTACGAGGTCGGCGTCGGTTTCGGCGTCGCCCTGCTCGGCAGCCTGCACGCCAGAATATTCAGCCAGCACATGACAGATCTACCCGTGCCCGCCGACCGCCTCGACCAGGCGAGCGGTTCGATCGGTGGCGCCGCCGAGGTAGCCGCCGACCTGCCCGAACCGGCCCACACCCAGCTGGCCCAAGCCTCGACCCATGCCTTCGACGTCGCCCTCACCACCACGTCCTACATCTCCGCCGCGGTGGTAGCCGTCGTCACCGTCGTCACCGTCTGGCTCGTCCCCAAGGGCTTCCGCGTCACCGGCGGCCACTGAACCTGCGGGTCCACCCTTGACGCAACCCGAAGGTTGCAATATTGTGAGTAGCAACCAATCGGTTGCTATATAGAGGAGGCGTCATGGGATTCCCTGATCAGATCGTGCGGACTGTCGAGCTCGCGCACCCGCCGCAGAAGGTATGGGCGGCACTGACAACGGCCGAGGGGCTCGGGAGCTGGTTCGGAAATACCGCCACTATCGATCTGCGACCCGGGGGTGCGGCGCGGATGACGTGGAACGAGGGCGGGCACGTCGCGAACATGCGGGTCGAGCGGGTGGAGGAGGCGACCGTGTTCGGCTACACCTGGCCGATCTATGGATTGCCCGACGATGACCCGCGACGAACCTACGTGGAGTTCACGCTCGAGCCGGTCGGTGCTGGGACACGGCTGACCGTCGTCGAGACCGGGTTCGCGCAGCTGTCCGACGATGCCTACAAGGAGGCGTTCGAGGGCAATGTCGGTGGCTGGAAGAGCGAACTGGGTGAGCTGGTCGAGTACCTCGATGCGGCCTGAGTTAGAGGAGACCGCCGAACGGGTCTTCGTCGCGCTGGCGGATCCGAGCAGACGAGCGGTGCTGGCCGCCCTCGCCGCCGACGGGCCCGCCACCGCGACAGACCTTGCCGATCGCCTGCCCATCACCCGGCAGGCGATCGCCAAACACCTTGTCCTGCTGGCAGACGCGGGTCTGGTGATCGCGGAACCGGGGGAGCGGCGCCGAGTGCGCTACCGCCTCGACTCCGCCCCCATGCAAGTGGCCCAGCAGTTTCTGGCCGCCATGGCCCGTGACTGGGACGGGCCGTTCGACGCCCTCCGGCGACATCTGGACGGCTGAACCGAAGGAAAAGCAATGAGCGACAAGAACTTCACCGCGAGCACCACCGTCGACTCGACCCCAGGGGAAGCGTTCGCGGCGATCAACAATGTGCGCGGCTGGTGGAACGAGACGATCGAAGGCACTTCGGGCACCGTCGGCGACAGCTACCGGTTCGAGGTCCCCGGCGCGCACCGCTGCACCATGACCACCACCGAGTCGATTCCCGGCAAGCGCCTGGTCTGGCACGTCACCGACACTTACATATCCTTCATCGACGACACCGCCGAATGGGAGGACACCGACGTGGTTTTCGACATCGTCGAACGCGACGGCGGCACCGAGATCCGTTTCACCCATGTGGGTTTGCGCCCGGCCGACGAATGTTACGAGGTGTGTGCCAATGCCTGGGGCGGCTACATCACCAAGAGCCTGCACGAGCTGATCACCACCGGCACCGGTGACCCGTTCCACACCGACAGCACCTTCGATTCCGAACTGCTCGAGCACGGCAACACCGACCTGGTGAAGTCGCGCCCCTGAGTCGCTAGCGCGGTGCCAGCAGCAGCGTCTGGGTGCTGCGACCCAGGGGCCCGGTCTCGTCGAAGAGCGCGGATTCGGCGAGACCGATGCCGTGCGGTTGCGGATGGGTGACCGCGTCGAGGCACACCCATTCGCCGACCGGCTGACGATGCAGCGTGACGGTTAGATCGGTATTGATGAACAGGTACTTCGACCAGTCGAGGACGGCACTCACACCATTGCCGGAATCGGCGGCCGCGAGAGCGCGCTCGAGCGGGCTCGCAGTGGTGCCCGCGACGATCGGGTACTTCAACCGGATCCAGCAGACCGCGGGGCCCGGCTCATCGAAAGACCCGGTAGCGAAGCGATATTCGATGCCGGTGTGGAATCCCACCTCGTGATCGGTCGGGAACGGCGACGGCTCGGTCGTGGTGGGTAGCGGCCTCGTGCCTGTCGGCAGGAACTCGGCCGGCAGATCGAGGGCGGGCTCGGCGAGCTTGAGCCGCCACGCGTTCGCCCGCATCACCGGGCCACGCTCCGACGACAGGGTCGCCTCGATCAGTTCGACACTGCGCCCCGATCGCACCACCTTCGCCTGCGCGGTGAGCGGAGCCAGCGGCACCGGCCCGAGAATCTCGACGGCGACCCGCCCGACCTGGAATCCCGGCCGCGGCTCGCAACGCTCGATCACGTGGCCGAGCAGCGCCGACGGGGGTCCCGCGTGCTGCGCGTCGGGTGACCACGGGCCCCGTGTCAGTTCGGTGGAAACGAACCGATTCGGGTCCGACGGGTCGGGGAGATAGAACGCATCGGCCATATCGCCGACGCTACCGCAGCACCGCCGACCCGGAACAAGCCGCGGTGCCGCTCGCGACTGCCCGCCCGGTCGTGACCGGGCGGGCAGCGGCGGATCAGACGATGGGCAGGTAGACCTGGCTGCCGTGGTCGGCGAACTCGGCGGACTTCTCCGCCATGCCCGCCTCGATGGCGGCCACATCGGTCAGCCCCTGCTTCTCCGCGTACTCGCGCACATCGGCGGAGATACGCATCGAGCAGAACTTCGGACCGCACATCGAGCAGAAGTGGGCGGTCTTGGCGGGCTCGGCAGGCATGGTCTCGTCGTGGTACTCCCGGGCGGTGTCGGGATCGAGCGAGAGCGCGAACTGGTCGTGCCAGCGGAATTCGAAACGGGCCTTGGACAATTCGTTGTCGCGGTCCTGGGCATGCGGGTGGCCCTTGGCGAGGTCGGCGGCGTGGGCGGCGATCTTGTAGGTGATCACGCCGACCTTGACGTCGTCGCGGTTGGGCAGGCCGAGGTGCTCCTTGGGGGTGACGTAGCAGAGCATCGCGGTACCCGCCTGGGCGATGATCGCGGCGCCGATGGCCGAGGTGATGTGGTCGTAGGCGGGCGCGATATCGGTGGCCAGCGGGCCGAGGGTGTAGAACGGTGCCTCTTCGCACAGCTCTTCCTCGAGGCGGACGTTCTCGACGATCTTGTGCATCGGCACGTGGCCGGGACCTTCGATCATCACCTGCACGCCATAGGATTTCGCGATCTTGGTGAGCTCGCCGAGGGTGCGCAGCTCGGCGAACTGGGCTTCGTCGTTGGCGTCGGCGATGGAGCCCGGACGCAGGCCGTCACCGAGGGAGAAGGTGACGTCGTAGCGCGCCAGGATCTCGCAGAGTTCACGGAAGTGCGTGTACAGGAACGATTCCTGGTGATGCGCCAAACACCAAGCCGCCATGATGGATCCGCCGCGCGAGACGATGCCGGTGACGCGCTTGGCGGTGAGCGGGATATAGCGAAGCAGCACGCCCGCGTGCACGGTCATGTAGTCGACACCCTGCTCGCACTGCTCGATCACGGTGTCGCGGTACATCTCCCAGGTGAGCTTGGTGGGATCACCGTTCACCTTCTCGAGGGCCTGGTAGATCGGCACGGTGCCGATCGGGACCGGCGAATTGCGCAGGATCCACTCGCGGGTCTCGTGGATGTTCTTGCCGGTGGACAGGTCCATGATGGTGTCGGCGCCCCAGCGCGCGGCCCACACCATCTTCTCGACTTCCTCGGCGATCGACGACGACACCGCCGAGTTGCCGATATTGGCATTGATCTTGACCAGGAACTTCTTGCCGATGATCGTCGGCTCCAGCTCCGGGTGATTGTGGTTGGCCGGAATCACCGCGCGACCGAGCGCGACCTCGTCACGCACCAGCTCGGGCGAGACGCCTTCACGGGCGGCGATGAACCGCATCTCGGGGGTGATGATGCCCTCACGAGCCCAGTGCAGCTGGGTGCGCGGGCCGTCGACGGTGGGCTTTTCCCATTCGTCACGCAGTTTCGGCAGCCCGGCCTCGAGGTCGATCACCGCGTTGCCGTCGGTGTACGGCCCCGAAGTATCGAAGACATCGAAATGATCGCCGTTGGTGAGATTGATCCGGCGAACGGGGATGCGCAGGTCGTCTACCTGCTGATAGTGCTTGACGCTGCCCTGGATCGGACCGGTGGTGACGGTATCGACCGTCCTGTCAGAAGACGTGTTCGAGCCCATGCGTGTTCCTCCCTACGCCGGCATTACCCGGTCAGGTTCATACGGTCGACGGCCCTGACGCCCGATTGGGCTAGCCGTCCTCTCAGCCCGCTGGTGCGAGCCCCCGTGCTTGTTCGAGCGCTGCCGCGAGCCCCTCCTCGAGGTCGGGGCGTGCGTGGCTGTTCGAAGTCTAGGCGTCGAGCTGGTTGTCCGCTAACGAGTGCCGGTTTCGGTCAGCTGCCGTTCAACCGGCGCCGCAGTGTCGTCGGACTCGGCCAATCCGAACTTGCTGTGCAGCACCACCAGTGGCTTCGGCGCCCACCAGTTCCAGGTGCCCATCATTCGCATGAGTGCCGGTGCGAGCAGGCCGCGGATGACCGTCGCGTCGCTGATCACCGCGAGCGCGCAGCCGAGACCGAACAGTTTCATCATCGACACACCGGAGGTGGCGACGCCGAGGAACACGATGCTCATCAGCAACGCCGCGGCGGTGAAAATGCGCCCGGTCCTGGCCACCCCCATCGCGACGGCCTGGGTATTGCCCTCGGTGGTCTTCGGCCCGGCCAGCCATTCCTCGCGGATGCGCGAGAGCAGGAAGACCTCATAGTCCATCGACGCGCCGAAGGCCAGGCTGAACATGAGGATGGGCATGGCCAGGTTGAGGGTGCCGGTGGCGGTGAAGCCGAGCAGTTCCGACAGGTGGCCTTCCTGGAAGATCCACACCATCGCGCCGAAGGTCGCCGCCAGCGACAGGATATTGAGGATCAGCGCCTTGATCGGCAGCACCACGCTGCCGGTGAACAGGAACAGCAGCACCAGCGTGGTGAGCGCGATCAGCGCGCCCGCCAGTGGCAGTTTGCCGGTGATCGCGTCGACCGAGTCCTGGTTGAGTGCGGCCGGGCCGGTGATCAGGGCCTTCGACGGCGCGGGGACGGCGCGCAGGGCGTCGAGTTGGGCCCCGCCCGCGTCGGAGTAGGGGTCGAGGGCGGTGCCGACCGACAGGTACGCACCGTGCCGCGCGTCCGTCATCTCGGGTACGCCGGCAGCCACTCGCATCCCGTTGCGGTACACCGCCGCGCTGCTGAGGACTGCGGGTACGTCGGGCACCTTGGACAGGTCGCGGGCATAGGTGTCGAGTTCTGCTGCGCTGCCACGGAATTCGGGCAGCACGATGGTCGCGCTCGAGGCGAGGTCGGCGTCGAAGTCGGTGCGCAGGATGTCGCCCACCTCGCGACTGGCGACATCGGTGGGCAGCGCCCGGTCGTCGGGATAGCCGAACTGGACACCGAGGAACGGCGAGCCGAGCAACAGCAGGAACGCGGTGGTGGCCAGCGCGATCGACATCGGCCGCTTCATCACCGCGATGACGAGGCGATACCAAAATGTCTGGCGCGGTTCCTTTTCCGTGCGAGGTGCCAGCCGGAACAGCCGTCGCATCGGCGCCCGCAGGTCGCCCGCGTCGATGCGATCGCCGACCAGGATGAGCAGCGCGGGCAGCACGATCACCGCGGCGGCCGCGGCGGCGGCGACCACGGCGATGCCCGCATAGGCGAACGACTTGAAGAAGTACTGCGGGAACACCAGCAGCGCCGACAGCGAGAGTGCGACAACCAGTGCCGAGTACACGACCGTGCGACCGGCGGTCTGGATCGCGCGGGTCACCGCTTTCGTCGGCGTAGCGCCCGCGGTCAACTCTTCGCGATATCGGCTCACGATGAACAGGCTGTAGTCGATCGCCAGCGCGAGTCCGAGTGCGGTGGTCATGTTCAGCGCGAAGATCGACACGTCGGTGAGTGAGGTCAGTACGCGCAGAATGCCCAGTGACGCCGCGATGGCGAACAGCCCGATCGCGATCGGGAGCGCGGCGGCCATCAGACTGCCGAACACCAGGGCCAGCAGCAGACCGGTGATCGGGATCGCGATCGCCTCGGCGATGATCAGATCCTTGCTGATCTGGGTGTTGATATCGGCGAAGGAGGCGGCGAGCCCACCGGCCTTGACCGTGACCGGACCGCTCTCCACCTGCAGTTCTTCGCTCAGCATCGCCGCCCGAACGGGCAGTTCGGCGTCGTCGCCCTCGATGCTGGCCAGGATCAGCGCGTGCTTGCGATCCTTGCTGAGCATCGCCTGTTTGAGATCGGGGCGCGCCGTCCAATACGACTGCACGCCGCTGACGATCTCGGGATGGCTGTCGAGGACGGCGAGCGCATGGTCGGCGGCCGCGCGGGCGTCCGCGGAATCGGCCACGCCCTCGGCGGAGATCGTCAGGACGTAATTGGGCTCACTGCCGGGGAAGTGCTCGCTCAGGTATTGGCTGGCCTGCACCGAATCGAGATCTTCAGTGACGAATCCGCCCGATTTCATGTGCGAGTGTACGGTTGCGCCGATCGTGCCACTCAGGATCATCAGCAACAGCGCGACCGCGACCACCCACCGTGGTCGGGCAACGGCGGTGTGGGCGATTCTCGTCAACATCGTCGGGCCCTCTTTGTCGGGAACTGCTCGGAAACGGTCGAACCGTCACCGTATCCCGTGCTCAATTGCTCCCGATACCCCCTCGGGGCGGAGGAATGGCGAGTATCATCTCCGCCCCTGGGTGGACGCTACCGGCGACCCGCTGTGGTTAACCCGCGGACGACCCGTTGAAGAGCGCGGCCACCAGCAGGCTGAGGTGATAGGGAACCTGTTCCGCCGAGCTGGGTGCGCAGGGGACCGGGTACGGCCCGCACTCGGCGGCGGCGGGCGCGGCCAGTGGAAGCTGAACGAGGCCGATGACAGCGAGACCGGCCGCGGTGGCGACAAGAGATTTCATGTGGTCAACGTAGGTCGCGGTGGTGGACACCGGCAGACCGGAGTTCTAGGGGCGTGAAGTGTTGTGCGCGGGCAGGATTCGCCCGCTGACCTGGCCGAGGCCGATCCGTCTTCCGGCCGTGCCGGGGGCGGTGGCTGTGATCGTCACCTCATCCGCGTCGGCCAGGAAGGTGCGTGAGTCGGCGCCGATGGTGATGGATTCGGAGCCACTCCAGGACAATTCGATGAACGAGCCGCGTTGTGACGGCTCGGGGCCGGAAATCGTGCCGGAGGCGTAGAGGTCGCCCGGGCGGATCGAGGCGCCGTTGGCGGTGAGGTGGGCCAGCATCTGGGCGGGGGACCAGTACATGCGTGAGTAGGGCGGGTGCGTGACGACCTCGCCGTTCCAGGCGACCGCGAGGTCGATGTCAAGGCCGAAGTCGTCGGTGCCGCGCAGGTAGGGGAGCGGTTCGGGGTCCTGTACCGGAAGCGGTACCCGGGCCTCGGTCAGCGCGGCCAACGGGGTGATCCAGGCCGAGATCGAGGTGGCGAACGATTTGCCGAGGAACGGGCCGAGTGGTTGGTACTCCCAGGCTTGGATATCTCGCGCCGACCAGTCGTTGACCAGGGCGACGCCGAAGACATGCTCGGTGAATTCGTCGACGGTGACCGGTGCGCCGAGGGTGGAGCCGGTTCCGACGACGAAGCCCAATTCGGCCTCGATGTCCAGGCGCGCGGACGGACCGAAATCAGGTGTGCCGGAGGCTGTTCGGCGCTGGCCGCGCGGCCGGATGATCGGCGTATCCGACACGACGACGGTGCCCGCCCTGCCGTGATAGCCCACCGGTAGGTGCCGCCAATTCGGTAGCAGCGGTTCACTGTCCGGCCGGAAGAGCCTGCCGAGATTGGTGGCGTGGTCGATGCTGGCGTAGAAGTCGACGTAATCGCCGATCCGCACCGGCAATGCCATTCGCACCGAAGACACGGGATACACGGTATCGACCGGCAGCGCGGTGTCGGCGAGTGCGCGCAATCTCTCGCGGACCTCGTGCCAGCGGCTGGAACCCTGCGCGAGAAAGGCGTTCAGGTCGGGCCGTGCGAACACCGGATCATCCAGCAGCGCAGCCAGATCGAGCACCATGTCACTCAACCGGCAACCGACCCGGAGTTCACCGTCGGGTGGTGCGAAAACGCCGTAGGGCATGTTCTCCGGCCCGAACAGGGAGTCGGCGGGCACCTCCACGCGCAGCACGCTCATCCGAGCCCTGGCCCGCGACCCGACCAAGTCCACGCATAAGCGGGGTCTTCGCAGGCCAGCGCCCCTTCGCCGAGTTGCAGCGGCCGGAACGTATCCACCATCACCGCCAGTTCGTCGAAGAACTCCGCCCCGATACTGCGTTCGTAGGCGCCCGGTTGTGGGCCGTGCGCGTAACCGCCCGGATGCACCGACACCGAACCCTGAGTGATGCCGGAACCCTTGCGCGCCTCATAGTTTCCGCCGCAATAGAACATGATCTCGTCGGAATCCACATTGGAGTGGTAGTACGGCACCGGAATCGACAGCGGGTGATAGTCCACCTTGCGCGGCACGAAATTGCAGATCACGAAATTGGTGGCCTCGAAGGCCTGATGCACCGGCGGTGGCTGGTGTACGCGGCCGGTCAGCGGTTCGAAATCGGCGATATTGAAGGTGTACGGGTACAGGCAGCCATCCCAGCCGACGACATCGAACGGATGCGTCGCATACGTCATCCTGGTGCCGATCACCTCGTTGCCCGCGCGATGCTTGACCAGCACCTCCACGTCGGTGTCCTCGACGAGCAGCAAGTCGAGTGGTCCGTGCAGATCTCGCTCGCAGTACGGCGAATTCTCCAGTAGCTGACCGAATTTCGACAGGTAGCGCTTGGGTGGGGTGATGTGGCTAGACGCCTCGATCACGTACGCGCGCAACGGTTCCTCGCCCATCGGCAGCCAGCGGTGGGTCGTCGCGCGCGGCATGAGGACCTGATCGCCTTGGCGCACCGGCAGGACCCCGAACACGCTTTCCACCACGGCCGCACCGGATTCCACATACACCAGTTCGTCGCCGATGGCATTGCGGTACAGCGGGGACGCGCCCTTGGCGACCACGTACGAGATCCGTACATCGGCATTCGCCAGCAGCAGTCTGCGCCCGGTCACTGGGTCGGTCGTGCTGGCCGTATCGCCGGGGAACAGCAGCGGCAGCCGCAGATGACGGTGGTGCAGTGGATGATTCGGCGTCAACGTCTGGTCTGGCAGGTCCCAGACGGTCGCGTCGACGATCGCGGGCGGCAGGGCGCGGTGATACAGCAGCGAGGAGTCTCCGGAGAACCCCTCCTCGCCCATCAACTCCTCGTAATAGAGGCTGCCGAACTCATCCCGATGCTGGGTATGCCGCTTCGGCGGCACCGCACCAACCCGGCGGTAGAACATCGACGGCACCTCCCGCTTCGTTGCAGGCTGAAATTTCTCCCTCCAACGTAACCGAGAACGCGTGGAAAATCCGTCAGAATTCGGCGATCACCGGAGCATGATCGCTGGCGCCCTTGCCTTTGCGTTCCTCGCGGTCCACCGACGCGTCCTTGATCTGATCGGCGAGGGCGGGGGAGGCGAGGATGAAGTCGATGCGCATGCCCTCCTTGCGGGGGAAACGCAGCTGCGTGTAGTCCCAGTAGGTGTAGACGCCGGGGCCGGGGGCGAACGGGCGCATCACGTCGCGGAAGCCGAGATCGAGCATGGCCTGGAAGGCGGCGCGCTCGGGCGCGGAGGTGTGGGTCTTGCCGATGAACAGTTCCGGCGCCCAGACATCGTCGTCGGTGGGGGCGATATTCCAGTCGCCGACCAGTGCGATCTTCGCCTCGGGGTCCTCGGTCAGCCAGCCCGCCGCCTTCGCGTGCAGGGTCGAGAGCCAGTTCAGTTTGTAGGTGTAGTGCGGGTCGGCGAGCGCGCGGCCGTTGGGGACATAGAGGCTCCACACCCGCACCCCACCGCAGGTCGCGCCGAGCGCGCGCGCCTCGACCACCGGCGATTCGATCAGCGAATCGCCCGCGTCCTTGTCGAAGCCGGGCTGATCGGGGAACGCGAGCTCGACATCGGTGAGCCCGACCCGCGACACGATCGCGACGCCGTTCCACTGATTGAGCCCCACGTGCGCCACCTCGTACCCCGCGGCCTCGAACTGCTCGAAGGGGAACTGATCATCACGGCACTTGGTCTCCTGCAACGCCAGCACATCGATGTCGTGGCGGTCCAGAAAGGCAATCGCCCGATCGACGCGGGAGCGGATCGAGTTGACGTTCCACGTGGCGAGGCGCACGGTCGGCGGTCCTTTCGATGGGGTGGCGCCAGCCGCTAATGACTCTGACTCTGCGGGGCGGCGTAGCGGTAGGCGTGATGTTCGATGAAGCCGAGGTCGCGGTAGAGGGCGAGGGCGCCCGCGTTGCCTACCTCTACCTGAACGTAGGCGTGGCTCGCGCCCTGCTCGGCGCCCCAGCGGATCAGTTCGGCGCACAGCAGCGCGCCGAGTCCGTTGCGGCGGTGCGCGGTCGCGACGGCCACGCAGGTGAGGCCGACCCAGCGCCGGCCGTCGGGTGCGGTGGTCACCGCGCCGCGGCCGATGGCCAGGGGTTCGGGCAGGCCGAGCGAGGCGAAGCCGAGGGTGCCGTCCAGGACCGAGGTGAGCACCGCGAAATCCGGTTCGCGCACGGTCGGGTCGACGGGGATCTCGCCGCGGTAGCGGTGGGTCCTGAGCCAGCCTTCCTCGGGCTGGTCGGTGATCCGTACCATCGACGGTCCTTGCGGCAGCACGAAATTCGCGATGTCGAGGCCGAGGACCACGGTCTCGCTCCAGGTGTTCCAGGTCGGTGGCACGGGCGCGAGCCGGTCGGGCAGTTGCAGCAGCAACGGCAATCCCTGACTCGTGTACCAGTCGGCGATCTTGTGCATGGTGTCGATCGACAACACCGCGGGCACACCCGACTCACCCAGCGGCACAGCCGAATTCGCCCGTCCGGTGTAGCCGTTGCCCGCCCGCACCAGCCAGCCGTCGATCCACAGGTGCGCGCTGCCCGGCCAGGCCATCGCCGCCGCGGTCTCCAGCGACCGGATCTCCTTGGTCCGAATGGGCCTCGGCCCCAGTGCTTTCAGCGCGACAACGCGATCGGCGGACACCGAGACCAGCTCACCCTCGGCGGTCCGCACCGACGGCGGCGTCAGTGACACCAGTTCGCCGATCACATCGGTGAGCGGCTGTGGATAACCCGCGGGCAGTTGATACCGCATCACCACCCGGCGGCCGAGGGGGATCATGGTTCTCGGCCGCCTTGACTCAGTCGTCATGGCCGAAGGGGTCTGGAACGGTGCCGGGGATCCAGCTCAAACCCGGTGTGCCCCAGCCGTTTCGCTTGATCGCCTTCTTGGCGGCGCGGGCGTTGCGGCCGATCAGCACGTCGACGTAGAGGAAGCCGTCGAGGTGACCGACCTCGTGCTGCAGCATGCGCGCGAAGAAGTCGGTGCCCTCGAGTTCGACGGGCTCGCCGTTCTCGTCGGTCCCGGTGACCTTCGCCCAGTCCGCGCGACCGGTCGGGAACTGCTCGCCGGGCACCGACAGGCAGCCTTCCTCGTCGTCATCGGGGTCGGGCATGGTCTCGGGGATCGCCGAGGTCTCCAGCACCGGGTTCACGACGACACCCTTGCGCCGAATCGGATTGCCGGTGGCGTCGAAGTCGGGGCAGTCGTAGACGAACAGCCGCTTGCCGACGCCCACCTGATTGGCCGCGAGGCCGACACCCTTGGACTCTTCGAGCGTGTCGTACATATCCGCGATCAGCTCGGCCAGCTCCGCGGGGGTCTCCGTCACCTTCGCGGTGGGGGTGTGGAGAACGGGGTCACCGACGATCACGATCGGGAGAATTGCCATGGTCGCCATTATCGCCGCTGGGCCGGGCGGATGATCGGCGGACCCCTGTGGGCCGGGACACCCCTACTGGCTTGGAGTCAACACGCCGTGACATGGGTCGAGGGTTCGGGGGAACCCGTGGTTGAATGACGACGGTATCTACCCATCTCGTGATACTCGGCGAGGGAGCAAGATGGACGGCGCAGCAGCTCGGCACATCTCCGATGGCCCCACTGCGGGCGAACAGGATTCGGCGGCCGACGAGAGCACCGGCCTGAGCCGCCGCGAGCTCGACATCCTCGATTTCGAACGCAAATGGTGGAAATACGCGGGCGCCAAGGAAGACGCGATCCGCGAACTCTTCGCCATGTCGGCCACCAGGTACTACCAGGTCCTCAACGCGATCGTCGACTCCGACGCCGCGCTGGCCGCCGACCCGATGCTGGTCAAGCGGCTGCGCAGGCTGCGGGCGAGCAGGCAGAAGTCGCGTGCCGCCCGCAAACTCGGTTTCCAGGTCTGACATGACGGCCACACACCCACCGTTGCGACTAGGGTTGAGCGGGTGAGCAACCCGAACCCCACCCCCGGCGGCCCGCCGTTGCGCGCGCTGGCGATGGTGTTGATCGCGCTGGCCATTGTCTTCGCCGGTCTGGGTGCGATGTCGCTGTCGAATTCCGATGCCCAGGCTTCGGAATCGGAGCAGACCGAGACCACCACCTCCAGCGCGGTCGCGCAGGCGCCTGCCACCACGAAGGCGCCGACGACCACCAGCGCGGCTGCCGCGACCACCACGACCTCCGTCGCGCCGACGACCACCACCTCCTCGCCCGCGGCGAGTGGCACGGATCAAGCTGTGTCGGTGAAGGTACTGAACAACAGCCTGGTCGCCGGACTGGCCGCGCGCACCGCCAGTGAGCTGGGCGCGGCGGGCTGGACCAATGTGAGCACCGGCAACTACAGCGGCGCGAACCTGACCACCACCACCGTGTACTACGGCGGCGGCGCGGGCGACAAGGCCGCGGCCACCGAGATCGCCGAGCAGGTCGGCGGCACGGTGGCACCCAAGTCGGGGGACACCTCGCCGGGTGTCGTCGTCGTCCTGACCGGTCGCTGAACCGGGCGCGGCACGCGGTGCCGTAGGTCGTGTCGCCGCTGTGGCATCATCTTGAGCGGTATAGCCCCAGTCCGATAAGGAGTCTCCTGATGGCCACGTCGACAACTCGTCGCCCGTCCTGGCGCATTGTGACCCCGGTGCTCGCGGTCGCCGCGTTCGGGCTCGCAGCCTGCACCAACAGCCAGGAGTCGAGTGACGTCAAGGGCACTACGCCGCCGGTGTGGACCAGCTCGGCGGCTCCCGGCGGCGAAACCGGTGAACACGGTGGCGGTCACGCCGCACCGTCGGCCACCGCGGCCCCCGGCCACGGCGAAGAGCAGGGTGGCGTGGCAGACGGCCTGAAGACCTCGCTGAAGAACGGCGCGGGCGCCGAGGTCGGCACCGCGACCATCGTGGCCGAAGGTAGCCACCTGGTCGTCACCGTCGAGGCGCGCGGTCTCACCCCCGGCTTCCACGGCCTGCACTTCCACCAGAACGGCACCTGTGAGGGCGATTTCGCCTCGGCCGGTGGACATCTGCAGGTCGGCGGCGCCACCGCGCACCCCGCCAGCGGTGACCTCACCTCGCTGCAGGTCGGCGCCGACGGCTCCGCGAAGCTGGTCACCCGGACCGACACCGTCACCCTCGACAACATCAAGGGCAAGGCCCTGATCATCCACGGCGGCGCCGACAACTTCGGCAACATCCCGCCGCGCTACACGCGTGAGGGTGGCACCGGCCCGGACGAGACCACCCTGGCCACCGGCGATGCGGGTGCCCGGGTGGCGTGCGGCGTGGTCGGTTAGCGAGTCACGTCATGGCCGGGGCATTCCAGTCGGTTCCGTTTCGCGGCTCGCCCCGGCCGACCATCGGCATCGAATGGGAGATCGCGCTCGTCGACAAGGTGACGCGCGATCTGTCCAACACCGCCTCGGCGGTCTTCGACGCGGTCGGTGACCTGCGCGCCTACGATGGCACCCCGCAGGTCACCAAGGAATTGCTCCGCAACACAGTCGAATTGGTGACCGGCGTGCACGACACGGTCGGTGGCGCGGTGGAAGACCTGCGCGGCACCATGAACGCGGTGCGGCGCGCGGCCGACCCGCTCGGTGTCGACCTGTTCTGCGCGGGCACCCACCCCTTCGCGGCATGGTCGGCCCAACAGCTCACGCGCTCACCGCATTACGACGAACTGATCGAGCGCACCCAGTGGTGGGGCCGCCAGATGCTCATCTGGGGTGTGCACGTGCATGTGGGAGTTTCGCACCGGGACAAGGTCTTTCCGATCCTGAACTCGTTGCTGCTCTCGTATCCGCATCTGCTCGCGCTGTCGGCGTCCTCGCCGATGTGGTCCGGCGACGACACCGGTTACGCGAGCAATCGCGCGCTGATGTTCCAGCAGTTGCCGACCGCGGGGCTGCCGTTCCAGTTCGAGAACTGGCGTCAGTTCGAGGGTTTCGTGCACGACCAGGTGAAGACCGGTGTGTTCGACCAACTCGGCGGCATGCACTGGGACATCAGGCCCGCCCCCAAGTGGGGCACCATCGAGGTGCGGGTGTGTGACGGGCTGTCCAGTCGCGCCGAACTCGCCTCGGTGGCCGCGCTGATCCACTGTCTGATCGTCGACCTCGACCAGCGCCTCGAGAACGGGGAGCAGCTACCTACGCTGCCGCCGTGGCATGTGCAGGAGAACAAATGGCGGGCCGCGCGCTACGGGCTCGACGCGATCATCATCGTCGACGACGCCAGCAATGAGCGTTTGGTCACCGACGATCTGACCGACCTGCTCACCCGGCTCGAGCCGATCGCGAAGCGTCTCGGCTGCGCCGACGAGCTGGCCGCGGTGGCCGAGATTCCTCGCCACGGTGCCTCCTACCAGCGGCAACGCCGGGTCGCCGCGCAGACCCAGGGCGACATGGTCGCGGTCGTCGACGCGCTGGTCCGCGAGCTCGATCAGTAGCGTTCAGCTGCGCACTGGGGCGTCGTTAACCCGCCGTTTACGATGGTCGGATGCTTGTCGAAGAACCACGCACTGTGGCGGGGGGTGCCACTCTCGGTTCCCGTCTGCGCGAACCACGGATACTCGCCGTTATCGCGGTGGCCGCGGTGCTCGCCTTGCTCATCGGACTGCAGGTCATGGCGTGGATCATGGGTTTCGACGGGCCGCTGGCCAGCCTGGCCCGCGACTTCGTCGGCACGCCCAAGTCGATGTCGGTGCCGTGGGCGGGGCTGGTGCTCGCGCTGGTCGGGATCTCCGCGCGCAGGCGGGTGATCGCGCTGGCCGTCGCGATCGGGATCGACGCGGTGTGGGTGGCGCTGCGGCTCATCGACGGTAATCCGTTCACGGTCGGCAACGGGCCCACGATCGTGCTGGCCGCGCTGGCGGTCATCGCGGCAGTGCGATGGCGGGGTCGTGAACGCACTGACGCGTTGAAGGCCGTCGCGCTCGGTGCGCTGCTGGTGCTGGCCACCAAGGTCGGTGACGTGTGGTTGCACCTGACCTCGGCGGCCCGGCCCGCGGTGCTCGACGAATACGCCTTGCTCGCCGATCACGCGCTCGGTGATCCGTCGTGGGTGCTCGGGCGGGTGCTCGATGTGCTCGGGCCCGAGGTGTACGCGGTGCTGCACTGGGTCTACATCGAATTGCCGGTGGCGGCGATCGCGGTGGCGGTGTGGCAGCTGCGCAAGGTGGTGACGACCGGGCAGTGGCCGAGTCACTATCTGGTGCGCACGTTCCTGGTACTCGGGCTGGTCGGGCCGCTGTTCTATGTGCTGTTCCCGGTGGTGGGGCCGATGTTCGCGTTCGGGGCCGACGGGCACGGCTTCGAGGTGGGCAACTTCTGGCCCGCCGCGCTGCCGCCGATCGACACCAATCCGTCGGCGCTGCCGTTCGACGAGTTCACGCCGCGCAACTGCATGCCCTCGATGCACACCGCGTGGGCGCTGTCGCTGTTCATCCACACCCGCCGCGATATCGACGGATCCCGTGCGCCGATCTGGATGCGCTGGGGCGGCGCCTTCTGGCTGGCCGCCACGGTCACCGCGACCCTGGGTTTCGGGTATCACTACGGCGTGGACCTGGTGGCGGGCGCGGTGCTGTGCCTGACCGTCGAGTCGGCGTTGCGCGCTCCCGAGCGGGGCTGGGGTGCCTTCCGGATCCGGCTGGTGGGCTTCGGTGCCGCGGTGTTCGCCGGGCTGCTCTTGTCCTACCGGTACCTGGCTGTACCGATGGCCGAGTACCCGGTGGCCGCGGGCGCGATCGTCATCGGGCTGCTGGCCGCGGTCGCGATCGCCTTCCACAACACCTGGTTCGCCACCGCCCCGGAACCTGCTATCGAACGGATCGCGGCCGCCTAGAACAACCCATCACGGTGGCGTTGTTCGCGGTAGGCCGTGCGGCCGATGAGGTGCAGTCCCGAATCTCGAGAAGTTCAGGCGACGTCTAGCCAAGCCTGGCCCGTGCAATCGCTGATAGCATTGATTGCATGGCCAGCATAACCATTCGGGATCTCGATGACGACGTGAAAGCGCGGCTACGGCGCCGAGCCGCGGCCCACGGCCACAGCATGGAGGCCGAGGCCCGCGAGATTCTGTCGGCGGCCGTTCGTCCGCGGCGCTTGCTGCGCGAGGTCTATGAACGGACGCGGCCATTTGCCGCCGACCTCGAGCTACCCGACCGCTCCGAGGAGGCGCGGGGAATCGATCTGTGATCATCGCCGATACGAATGTGGTGTGCGAGCTGTTCCGTCCAGAGCCTGATGTGCGGGTGATCGAATGGTTGGAAGCCAATCCGGACGTGGGAACTACCGCCATCACCGTCGGCGAGCTGTGGGTCGGTATCGAGAACTTGCCGGATGGCCGGCGCAAGTCGGGGCTGGCGAGCGTGGCTGACGAGCTGTTCAACGAGTTCTTCGGCGACATCACCGATTACGACGCGCGAGCCGCGCGAACGTATGGGCAGATCGTCGCCGAACGTCGTCGACAGGGTCGCCCGATCAGTCAGGGCGACGCACAGATCGCGGCGATCTGCTTGGCAGCGGGAGCGACCTTGGCGACACGAAACGTCAAGGATTTCGTCGGCATCGAACTGGTTGTACTGGACCCCTGGGAAATGTAAACCGAGGTCACCGCACTGGGCTCGGGCGGGATGTCGTACGTCAGCGGTATCTTCGGGACGTGCACACGAACCCCACTGGTACTCCGATGGGCGTAGAGCTTTCGCCCGACCGTCGCAAACGTGCCGCCCAACGGCGTCAGCGCGAGGAACAACGCTGGACCGCCAAATCCGGGCCCGTCGTCGTCTCCTCCTCCGATGCTGAGGTTAATTCCGGTGTACAGGTAGGTAATTGGGTCCGAACCAAAACTGGGACGCGCGCCCACTATGTGCGCGAGATCGCCGCCGACGGCACCTACCGCACGCTGTGCGGCAAGGTTCGAGGCGTTAAGGACCGGGCCTACGACTTGAAGTCGGTTGTCGCGATTGATGATCCGACCGACATGGAGTGCCAGTACTGCTTCGGGCGATGCGGCAAGGAGGGAATCCGGCTGCTTCGGTCATGATGACCTGCGGGCTGAATTGAACCGATTCGAGCACCCAAGGGTGCCGGTGTCGTAACCATCCCTGCCCGCTTCCCCGCACCGAACCCCGATTTGCGTCCTCGGCCAACACTTCTGGCCGCGCGTCCGATGGGCGCGTGGCTGGTTGGACCGTGGCGAAGGTGTGCACTCCCGGCCGTCACGGTGCGTACGTGCGAGGCGTACGACGGTGGTACTCGCAGACGGCTGTTTGATGGGTTGGAATCTCCCCGGTCGGGCTCGTCGGTAACGACCGCGAAGGGCCCAGGGCCTTGGGAAGCGAAACGGTTGTTCGCGGTCCGCGCACGGGAGAATTGAAACTCCTGGCATCAGGACGACGACCTCGGCATTGGGGCACTCCGAGGAGGTGCAGGTAGGGTTTCCCCTACGGTGCGAACAGGTAAGGCTGTTTCGTACCCAGGCCCTCGGTGAGCGTTGGTAGCGCTCCCGGGGGCCGATCTCTGTGAGCGACGCTACACCTCGGGTTATGGATCAGCAAACAGGCAACTGTGCCTCAACTCGCGTTCTTGGACGGCTCAGTTTGGCGAGCAGCGAAGTTCGGTAGCCTCCACGCACCGACGATGGTTAAGGTGAGGCCAACTACGAGGACGACCAACCCGGGGCGAAACTCGAGGTCATCGGCGTCGGGAAGAGTCAGCGTGAGCCCGATGGATAACGCCATCAGGGTGCCGAGCGTTTCGGCGACTGCGAGGCACTGCACCCACACGCTCGGAATCACGGGTAAGAGTGTGAGGTGAAGGAGAACTCCTGCGACAACCAACAGGGTCGCGCCGAGGACGAGTAGAGGCAAGCCGGGGGCGCCGACTTCGCGCAATTCCCACAGCGAATGGGACGGCGCTTTGCGGTAACTCCCTGTCTTGAAAAGCGGGAGCCAGAGTGCGAAAAGGGTTGCGAGGGAGCCGTACAGCAACATACCGGGCGTAACGTCATCGCGACCCAAACATCCTCACCTGACCCAGATTTCGGGGCAGACGTACGGCTGGCCTCGGTTCCTCGCGGCGATCTGCTGCGCTACTTCTCGCTCACACTACCTGCGGCTACCGCTGGCGGAGCTTAGCAGATGGTCGGCTACACCCCGCGAATCAGAGGTGAATCCGCACCGACCTCGTGGCGTGTTGCCGCAGACGGGCGATCGTCGGTGGAGGAACGGATGCGTGCGTTCCTGCGCCTGCCGCGATCGGCCGAAGGCGCGTTCCGAATTGATCATCCACGGTCGACCGAACCGACCTACATCAGCTGGGTCGACATCGCTCCTGGTAATCGTGCGTCTGGCCGTTACCTGATCACTGTCAACGAGACCGGTACTGACACAGTGATTTTGCCTGCCGACGCAGACGCAATCGCTTCCGAACTCCGACGCCGAATCCAGCCGCGATAGCGGCAGAATGCCGATGCGTTCTCAGAACAGTCCATCACGGTGGCGTTGTTCGCGGTAGGCGGTGCGGCCGATGAGGTGGGCGATGACGGGGGCCGTGATGATCGTGAACAGGCCGGTGAGGACGAGCATCCAGACATTGATGTCGTCGCGGATGTCGATGCCGGTGCCGACGAGGACCAGCATGAGGCCGACCACCTGTGGTTTGGTGGCCGCGTGCATGCGGGTGAGAGTGTCGGGGAAACGGACGATGCCGATCGATGCCGTGAACGCGAGTGCGCAGCCGGTCAGGATCAGGATCGCCGACACCCATTCCCAGACGCTCACCGGTCATCACTGACCCGGAATCGGGTGACCGCGGCCGAGCCGAGGAAACCGACCAGCGCGAGCGCCACGATCGCCGGGATCACCGTGGTGTCGTTGCTGTAGGCGGCCCACACCGCGAGCCCGGACGCGGCGATGGCCATCAGCGAATCGATGCCGACGACGCGATCGAGAGTGCTCGGGCCTGCGAGGACGCGGTAGCTGGTGATCACCGCGGCGGCTGTGAGCAGCACAGCGGCGATGACGGCGACAACGGTCATGGTTGTACCTCCGTGGGCCGGCGCCGTTCGCTGGGGCGTTCGAAGGCGTTGATCATCAGGCGTTCCAGGCGCCGGGTGGTGCGGTAGAACTTCACGACCGATCCGTCGCTGCCCACATCGAGCACGTGCACATAGACCACGCAGCGGGCGCGGTCGAGTTCGAGGACCATGGTGCCGGGGATCAGGTTGAGCAGGTCGGCGCACATCACCAGCACCAGATCGGACTGGATGCCCAGGTGCACGCGCAGCACGCCCGAGACCGGCGGGCCGCTGGGCCGGAGGGCGAACCAGGCCACCTGCAGACTCGATTCGAGCGCGTAATAGATACTCGCGGCGATCAATTCGAGAAACGACAGCGGATGGAAGCGCCCGGCCACCGGGACCAGCGGCAGTGGCAGCGCGAAGACCACGATCAGCGCGACCACCACGCCGGCGAGGGTGTTGGCCACGCTCAGATCGCCCCAGAGCGCGACCCACACGGCCGTGAGCCAGATCAGCACGCTGAGCCGAAGAACATTGTCGCGGGTGACCAGTCGGCTCATCGCTGCTCCGGTCCGAGTACCGAGTCGATGTAGACCGACGGGTCGTCGAGGTCGGCGGCGGCGCGTTCGGCGATGCCGAGGATCGGCCCGGCGAACACGGTGAGCGCGAGTCCGGCGCTGACCAGCCCGATGGTGGCCAGCACCATCAGCACGGGCATCCGGCCGGGATCGGTGCGGTCCTCGTAGTTCACATCGGTCGAATCCTCTACCAGCGTCGGCAGATTCGCCGCGGTGAGATGGCCTTCGGGTGCCTCTTCGCGCGGTCGCCAGAACGCCTTGCTCCACACTCGCGCCACCGCGTACAGCGTGAGCAGG
Organism: Nocardia sp. FBN12; assembly: GCF_054031145.1. NCBI lineage: Bacteria > Bacillati > Actinomycetota > Actinomycetes > Mycobacteriales > Nocardiaceae > Nocardia > Nocardia sp. FBN12. The sequence goes on along the minus strand of NZ_CM132926.1, from coordinate 5,542,761 downwards.
CTCGTGACCACCGAACCACCGACCAGCACCCAGGCCAGCACGCTGCCCTCGGCGGCGCCGGCCTCCAGTAGTGCGACCTTGCCGATGAAACCCGAAAAGGGTGGAATGCCACCGAGATTCAAAGCGGGGACCAGGAACAACACGCCCAGTAGCGGACTCGCGGTCGCCAGCCCGCCGATCCGGCGCAACGACACCGACCCGGCCTGCCGTTCGATCAATCCGACAGCGAGAAACAGTGCGGTCTGCACCAGAATGTGGTGGGCCACGTAGAACACCGCGCCGGTCAGCCCGGCGGTGGTGGCGAGGCCGATGCCGAACACCATGTAACCGATGTGGCTGACCAGCGTGAACGAGAGCAGTCGCCGGATATCGTTCTGCGCGATCGCGCCAAGGATGCCGACGATCATCGTCGCCAGGCCGCAGACCAGCAGGATGTCGTCGAACGCGCCGTCGGGGAACCAGAGCGTGTGCGTGCGGATGATCGCGTACACACCGACTTTGGTGAGCAGGCCCGCGAACACCGCGGTCACCGGTGCGGGCGCGGTGGGGTAGGAGTCGGGCAGCCAGCTCGACAGCGGGAACACCGCCGCCTTGATCCCGAACGCCACCAGCAGCACCGCGTAGCAGGCGGTACGCACGCCGCTGGGTGTCGCTTCCAGGCGCCCGGCGAGCTGCGCGAGGTTCAGGGTGCCCGTTGCCGCGTAGGTGAGGGCGATGCCGATCAGGAAGATCAGCGACGACACCATCGACACCATCACATAGGCGATGCCGGTGCGGATCCGTTCCTCGGTGGCGCCCACGGTGAGCAGCACGAACGAGGCGACGAGCAGGATTTCGAAGCCGACGAACAGGTTGAACAGGTCACCGGCCAGGAACGCGGTCGAGACGCCCGCGGTCAGGATCAGGTAGGTGGGGCGGTAGATCGAGGTCGGCTGGAGTTCGTCGCCGTCGGAAATATTCTGTCCCGCACCGTAAATCGACACCACGAGCAGCACGAAGGCCGAGACCAGCAGCATGGCGGCGCTGAGCCGGTCGACGACGAGGGTGATGCCGATGGGGGTCGGCCAGCCGCCCACCTGCACGGCGGTGGTGCCGTCGCGGTCGGCGAGGTACAGCAGCAGCCCGCTGATCACCAGCACCGTCGACAGCGCGGTCAGCGTGATCATCGCCTGCAGGCGCGGGCGCCGGCCGAACACCAGCGTGGCCGCGGCGGCGAGCAGCGGAACCAGCACCGGCAGCGCGGCGACGGCGGGGAGCAGATCCGGGGACAGGGTCACTGTTCGGGATCCTCCCGTTCGCGGCCCGCGGCGACCTGGGCGTCCTCGGGGTCCTTGCTCACGTCTTCGGTGGTGGTCAGCATGTAGGCGCGATAGGCCAGCGCGAGGACGAAAGCGGCCACCCCCATGGTGATCACGATCGCGGTGAGCACCATGGCCTGCGCGAGCGGGTCGGCCATGCCGTCGGGGGAGGTGTCGGGGCTGCCGAGGATCGGTGGTTCGCCGTCCGCGCCGCCCATGGTGAGGATCAGCAGATTCACCGCGTTGCCGAGCAGGATCATCCCGAGCAGCATCTTCGACACCACCCGCTCGAGCAGCAGGTAGACGCCGCACGCGGTGAGCACGCCGATGGTGATCAGCAGAATCAGGTTGGCGCTCATAACAATTCCTTGTCCAGGCGGGCGCCGAGGCTGCGCAGCACGTCCAGCACCAGCCCCACGATCACCAGATAGACGCCGAGGTCGAAGAAGAGGGCGGTGACCAGTTTGATGTGGCCGAGCAGCGGCAGCGTCACCTCGATGATCGCGGAGGACAGCGGGGGCGCGCCGAACAGGAGTGAAGCAGTCGCGGTGCCCGCGGCGAGGGTGAGGCCGGCGCCGAGCAGGTGCCCGGCGTCGACCGGGAGTGCTTCGCCCAGTTCGTAGCGGCCGCCCGCCAAGTAGCGCAGGGTCAGCGCCAACCCCGCGACGAGGCCACCCGCGAAGCCACCGCCGGGTGCGTTGTGGCCGGAGAAGAAGAAGTACACCGACAGCACCATGATGGTCGGAAAGACCAGGCGGGTGGTGATCTGCAGGACCATCGAGCGGTCGCGCCGGTCGAGGAGGCGGGCGGCGGGCAGCCAGCTCACCGCGTCGGGGTCGTAGTTCGGTGAATCGACGGCGCGGGGTGCGCTGCCGAAGCGGCGGCTGCGGAAAACCAGCGACGCGACGCCGGTCGCGGCGACGACGAGCACCGAGATCTCGCCGAGGGTGTCCCAGGCGCGGATGTCGACCAGCAGGACATTGACCGCGTTCTTGCCGCCACCGATCCGGTAGGCCGCGTCCGGGATGGCGTGCCAGATCGGGTTGCCGTGCCGGGCGGCGACGGCGAACGCGGCGATGACGGGGACGGTGATGCCGACCGCGGTGGCCAGCAGGGCCCGGCGGAATTTGAAGGCCGTGCCCTGGCTTTCGGCGATCTCCGCGGGAAACGCGCGCAGGACGAGCACGAACACGACCAAAGTCAGTGTCTCGACAAGGAATTGGGTCAGCGCCAGGTCGGGGGCACCGTGCAGCGCGAAGATCACACCGCAGCCGTAGCCCGTCACCCCGACGACGAGCACGCTGGCCAACCTGTTGCGCAACACGGTGGCGGCCAACGCCATCGCGATCATGATCGCGCCGATCGCGGCCTGCAACGGCGAATCCCACAGTCGCAGCCGCACTCCCGTGCGGGTGCCGACCGCGAGCAGGATCGCGGGCAACACGATCAGCGTGCAGAGGATGGTGGCCTGGCTGGCGGGCAGCGAGCCGGACTGCACAGTTCCGGTGATACGCAACGACAGTCGATCCATCGCGCGCAGGGCCGCGTCGTAGTTGCGGTCGGCGTTGCCGAGACGTGGGTGCGCGGGTTCGCCGATCCGGCCGCGGATCAGGAACAGCGCGACACCGGCCGCGACGATGACCACCGTCAGCGCGAGCGGCCCGGTGAAGCTGTGCCAGAGGGCGAGATGGGTGTCGAGAACGCCGGGCAGTGTCTCGGCGTAGGGGCTCAGCCAGCGATCGACGGCCGGGGTGGTCAGACCGCCGGCCAGACCGGCCACCGCGAGCACCGCGGGCGGGCCGAGCAGCAAGGGGCCGGGTGCGTGCCAGGTGACCGCGCGCTCGGGGTTCGCGGTGATTCCGAAAGCGCCCCAGACGAATCGGATGCTGTAGGCGACGGTGAACGCCGAACCGACCGTGACCCCCGCCAGCAGGGCGAACCGCACCGGCGTGCTCAGCACCTCGGCCGACCACAGCGCGCCGAGCGCGGATTCCTTGCCGACGAACCCGAGCAGTGGCGGCAGTCCGGCCATGCTCAGCGTCGCGAGTACCGCGATCGCGCACAGCACCGGCGCACGCTGACCGAGCCCGGACAACCGGCGCAGATCCCTGGTACCCGCGCCGTGATCGATGATGCCGACCACCATGAACAGACACGCCTTGAACAGCCCGTGCGCCACCAGCAGGCACAGCCCGGCCAGCGCCGCGTCGGGCGTGCCGATGCCCACCATGGTGATCATCAGACCCAACTGGCTGACGGTCCCGAACGCCAGCACCAGCTTCAGATCGTGCACCTGGATCGCCCGCCACCCCGCGAGCAGCATCGTGGCGATACCGAGCGGCAGCAGCATGAGATGCCACGGGGGCGTCTGCGCGAGTGCGGGCGCCAGCCGGGCCACCAGGTAGACACCGGCTTTCACCATCGCGGCGGCATGCAGGTAGGCACTCACCGGCGTGGGCGCCGCCATCGCACCGGGCAACCAGAAGTGCAGCGGCACGATCGCGGATTTGCTGATCGCCCCGAGTAGTACCAGGCCGACCCCGACCGATACCGCGGTCCCAGTCGGGACCGAACTCGCCGCGAGGACATCCGAGAGCAGGAAACTCTCGTAACGCAGCCCGAGAATCACGATTCCGACCAGCATCGCCAGCCCGCCCGCGCCCGTCACCAGCAGCGCCTGGATCGCGGCCCTGCGACTGACCGAACGCTCGGCGTAGTGACCGACGAGCAGGAACGACAGCACCGTCGTGATTTCCCAGAACACGTAGAGCAGCAGCATGTTATCGCTGGTGACGAGCCCGAACATGGCACCGGTGAACCCGGTCAGCTCGGCCGCGAACACCCCGAGCCTGGCCTCGTCACGCTCGAAGTAGCGGCCGCAGTAGGCCAGGATCAACGCGCCGACGCCGAGCACCAGCGTGCACATCACCGCGGCGAGGGAATCGAACCGCAGATCGATGTCCATCGAAATCTGCGGCGCCCATCGCACTTGCGTGCGCACGGTGTCGCCCCAGTGCGCGAACACCCAGCCGAGGCTGCCGAGCGGGACCAGCGCCAGCAGATAGAAAGCGTTGCGGCCCAGCACTCGTACACACAGCGGGGCCAGGAGGGCGGCCAGTGCGTGAACGAGCAGAACGGCTAACAACTCCCCCTCCGTCGGGTAGGTAGCGGTCGAGTAGCGCGCCCCGATCCTACGGGCGCGAGCGCGATGTTCGGCGGCACCGAGGTTGTCGCGTCGGCCATGTCGCGCGCGGTGCGGCTATGGCTGTGCTGTTCGGGACGTGGCGGGCCGGAGTTGGAACAGCACCGCGAGTCCGGCCGCGGACCCGAGAGTGATGGCCAGCGCGACCTGACCCGGCACCCGCTCCGCGACCGCGGCGCTGCCGGTCGGCCAGTGCCGCTGCTCGGTGGGGATCGACCACAGGATCGACGGCAGGAACAGCGCGCCGAGCCCGAGCATCGCGCTCGGCAGGTAGGTGACCCGGGTCGAGCCGATGGCGTAACCGGCCACACCGGACAGCAACACCACCCCGGCCGACCACGCGAACGACAACGGAAGATGTTCGGCGAACGCGGCGAACGCGCAGATCGCGGCGACACCGAGCAGCACGCCCCACGGCGTCGCCCAGCGCAGACCGGCCAGGATGGCGATCACGCCGACGACGAGAACGACAACGAGATGCCAGCCGAGCGTCGATGCGTCACCGAGTGAATCGGCTGCCGCGGCCAAGCTCACGGCGAGCAGCACGCCGGTGCCGTCGCGGCCGGGCAGCAGCAGCGCGGCCACGAGTGCCGCGATGAGCGTGACGATCACGGCGATAACGATCTGCCAGAAATTGCTGCGTCGTCCGTCGAATTCGCGGCCGAGCCATTCGGTGGCGATCAACAGCGACAGCGACAGCACAGTGGTGGCGATGATCGGGGAGATCGGCAGATCCGCGGCCATGCGCGGGATGGCGGGCAGCATGATGCCGTGCTGGTGGCGCAGGGTGTTCACCGCCAGCAGCACGACCGCGGCGCCGACCAGCCAGAACGGGGTGTGCACGGCCTTGTCCGCCGTCGCGGAGGCGTTCGAGGTGAACACCGCGACGACTTCGCCATAGACGAACACGACGAGGATCCCGAGGCCGAAACCGACCGCGGACCAGCGTGTTCGCCACGCGCAGACGCACAGCGCGCCGAACAGCACGCCGCCGAACAGGGAGTCGATGTAGTTCTGGGTGGTGAGAACATCCGCGGAGGTCATCGCCTCGCCGATGTAGTAGTTGATCGCCAAGGCCGTCGCCCCGCCCGTCGCGGTGAGCCAGATCAGCCCCGGCCGGTTGATCGGCCTGGCCAGCACGGCGACGACGACAGCGACGATGAGACCGAGTGCCGCCGCGCGCGGCACACTGTTGATCAGGCTGGTGACACGATACGGCGAATCCATCGACGACCCGTCACCGTAGCTGAACGGCAGGAACAGCGACATCCCCGCGGCCGCGGCCCCGGCGAACGCCGTGACCACGTCAAGACCATCACCGATCTTGGGCACCGTCCCGACGATACCGGCGACTACCCCTCCCACCTGGGATGTCGTGACCGGATCGAAAGGCGGCGAGTTCCGGCGGCGATCACGCCCTGCTCTCGGCGTAGCGGCGCAGCGATTCGACCTGCGCGGGATCGAGGGAGGGGCGCACGGTGGCGCGGGCTCCTGCCACGTCCCCGGCGGTGACGTCGGCGGCGGCCATATCGCGGCGCAGGGCCGAGAGCGCGGCCTCGCGGAGCAGGGCGGCGCAGTCGGCGGCCGAGTAGCCGTCGAGATCCTCGGCCAGGGCGGCTAGATCGACGTCATCGGCGAGCGGTACCGAGCGGCCCGCGGTGCGCAGGATCTCGAGCCGGGCGGGGCCGTCCGGCGGCGGGACGAAGACCAGGCGATCGAGGCGGCCCGGTCGCAACAGCGCGGGGTCGATCAATTCGGGGCGGTTGGTCGCGCCGACCACCACCACGTCGCGCAGCGGTTCGACTCCGTCGAGCTCGGTGAGCAGCGCGGCGACCACCCGGTCCGACACCCCGGAGTCGCTGCTCTGGCCGCGGCGCGGGGCGAGGGCGTCGACCTCGTCGAGGAAGATCAGCGACGGCGCCGAATCGCGAGCCCGCTGGAAGAGTTCGCGTACCGCGCGTTCGGAGGAGCCGACCCACTTGTCCATCAGCTCAGCGCCTTTCACCGCATGCACGCTGAGCTGGCCGGTGCCTGCCAGTGCTCGGACGAGGAAGGTCTTGCCGCAGCCGGGTGGGCCGTAGAGCAGGACGCCGCGGGGCGGTTCGATGCCGAGGCGGGCGAACGAGTCGGGGTGGCGCAGCGGCCACAGCACCGTTTCGGTGAGTGCCTGTTTGGTCTCGACCATGTCGCCGACGTCGTCGAGGTCGAGCGAGCCGATCGCCAATTCCTCTGTCCCCGAACGGGACAGGGGCCGGATCACCTCGAGTGCGCCGATCAGGTCGTCCTGGGCGAGCTCGGGTTCGGTGTGTTCGCGGCTGGCCCGGCCCGCCGCGCGCACGGCCGCTTCCCGGCACAGCGCGGTCAGGTCGGCGACAACGAAACCTGGTGTGCGCGAGGCGACCACATCGAGATCGAGCTTGCCCGCGGGTACCTTGCGCAGTAGCTGTTCCAGTAGTGCCCGGCGAATCGCGGCCGTCGGCAGCGGCAAGGCCAGCTCGCGGTCGCACAGGTCCGGTGCCCGCAGACGCGAATCCACCTGGGTGGGGTGGGCGGTGGTGGCCAGCAGGGCGACACACGGCGCGCGCACCGCGGCCCGCAGCTGGTCGAGGATGAGGGTGGCGACCGGTTCGGCCTCGGCGGGCAGCAGGGCGTCGATATCGGTGATCAGCAGCACGCCGCCCTGTCCGGTGGCGACATCGGCGACCGCCTCGGCGACCTCACGCAGCCGGGTGCCGCTCTCGGTCGCGCCGACGCTCGGACCGTCGAGTTCGACGATCCGGCGCGGTGCGGCAACAGCTTTCGCGAAAGTTGCTTTGCCGACCCCGGCCGGACCGGTGATGAGCACACCCAGGTGCGCTGGTGCGCCGAGTGTTTTGAGCAACTCGGGTTCGTTGAGCGCCAGACTCAGCCATTCGGCCAGCTTGCCCGCCTGGCTCTGCACTCCGGCCAGGTCCTCGACCTGGATCGGTACGTTTCCCGAACTCACGTGCACGGCGACAGATTCGGTCTGATCCGACCCGGAAACCTGTCCTGACGAAGTTTGCGGCGCGTCGCGGGCCACCGCGTGCAGGATCGCGGCCGCGCCCGCGCCCCAACCGGCGGCCGAATTCGGTTGCACGCTCACCGGTCCCGGCATCGGCTCGATGGCCGTGACGGTGAGCAGTTCGGTGGTCCAGGCGATACCGAAGGCGCGCGAGAGCGCCTGGGTGGCCGCCGAGGAACTGATGTCGGGTCCGAGATCGCGCGGCAGCAGCGACACCGTGTCACCCACGGTCACCACTTTGCCGAGCAGCGCCTGGCGCAGGGTGACCGCCGGAATACTGGCCATCGCGTGCGCCGAGCCGCTCAGCGAGATCTGCTTGGCGCCGAAGACCGTCACCGGGGCGACGGTCACCGCCGCGTTCTCCCGCAACCCCACATTCGACAGCGTCACGTCATCGAGCAGGGCCACCCCCGGCGGACTGTCCGCGGGCGCCTTCGCCACCACCGCGGCGGTCCGGCGCGCGCCGATCAGCGCGATGCCGTCCCATTCGCGCAGACCGAGCGCGGTGAGCGTCTCGGGGTGCAGGCGCACCACCCCGCGGCGGGCATCGGCGGCGGAGGGGTTGAGCCGGGCGGTGAGCGAAAGTTCAGCCACCGCCCCATTCTGCCGCTTCTGCGCGCGATCAGGAATCGATAGGCAGACCGCAAGGTCAGAAGCCCATTCTGGCTGACATGACGAACAATCGCCGCCAGTCGGTACGCTGCACCGGACGCGCCGGAGGTGCCGGCGCCGCGATCTACCGGGGAAAGCAGCAGATGAACCGAATCTCCCTCGCCGTTCTGGCCGCCGGGGCACTGATCCTGACTGTGGTCGGGTGCGGGTCCGACGACGCCGCCGATGCGAGCGGGCTGCGCAAGGGCACGCCGACCTCCAGCACGAGCGCGCCCGCCACCACCACAGCCGCCGCCTCCACCTCGACGCCCACGTCCGCCGATATCACCTGCGCGCAGTTCAAGACACTGGACGCCGACGGCGAGAAGAAGGCGATCGAGCAGATCCTCGCGGCCCATCCCGGCGGACCGTTCGAGGGCAGCCCCAACGTGGCGCTCAGCACGGCGAAACTGGTCTGCCTCGTGCCGAGCAACGGCGACAAGCCGGTCGCCGATGCCGGCGGGATGAAGCCGTAGGGTCCGCTCAGCCGAGCAGTGATTGCCAGTTCGCGGGTACCCGGGCGGCCGGGCCGGGGACGGTCTGGTCGGCCGGGTGGCTGGTCGGCGCGGCGAGCTCGGGACCGTCGCTGTACATCTCGCCGCTGGCGAAGTTGTAGAACCAGTCCTCGCCCGGTTCGTAGCTCTGCATGAACGGGTGCGCGGTGGCCTCGAAATGTTTCGTCGCGTGCTTGCTGGGGGAGCTGTCGCAGCAGCCGATGTGACCGCATTCGGCGCACCGGCGCAGGTGTACCCACCAGCCGTCGCTCGCGTCGCACTCGACACAACCGGCGCCACTCGGCGGCACGCTCGGATCGATTCCGGCTTCAGCCATCCTGACCTCCTGTAGTAGGTGTGCCCCCATCCTCCGCCGCCGGGTGTAACGGCAGGCGGACGATGAACCGCGTGTTGCCCGGCTCTGATTCGACCCGGATGTCACCGTTGTGCTTGTTCGTCACGATCCGGAACGAGATGTCGAGGCCGAGGCCGGTGCCGTCGCCGACCGGTTTGGTGGTGAAGAACGGTTCGAAGATGCGGCTGCGCGTCCCGTCGGGAATGCCGGGCCCGGTGTCTCCGATTTCGATTGCGGCGCAGTCGTTTTCCTTGAAGGTGCGGATCGTCAAGGTGCCCTCGCCGCCCATCGCGTAGACGGCGTTGTCGATCAGGTTGGTCCACACCTGGTTGAGTTCGGCGGCGAAGCAGGGAATCGGCGGCAGGCTGCGGTCGTAGTCCTTCACCACGTCGACGCCGTCACCGAGTTTGCGGTTGAGCATCACCAGCGTGGAATCGAGCAGCTCGTGCAGGTCGACGACCTGATACGGCGCGCGGTCCATCTGCGAATACTGTTTGGCCGCGCCGACGAGGGTGGAGATGCGGGTGGTCGAGTCGAAGATCTCGTTCATCAGCAACTCGGTCTCGATGGTGTAGTTCAGCCAGCGCACGGCACCCTCGAACACCGGCGCCTTGCAGGCTTCCAGGGTCGCGTGCACGCCCTCGAGCCAGTCGGTGTCCAGGCCCGCCTGCACGAAGGTAGGTGCCAGATTCCAGCCGTCGGCGACGCCGCGCTCTTCGAACCAGTCGGCCAGCGCGTCCTCGCGATCGGCCGCTTCCAACGGGCTGAGGTCGGGTGCCTTGGCGACCTGGTCGGCGGCCTGTTCCTGCATCTCGACGAGCTTGACCAGCGCGTCGGCGGGGAACTTGCCTTCGGCCATCATCTTCAGCTTGTGCCGCATCCCGGCGACGCGTTCGCGCAGACCGGAGGTGGCGCGCACCGCGGCGGCGGCGGGGTTGTTGAGCTCGTGGGTGAGTCCGGCAGACAGCGAACCGAGGGCGAGCAACCGTTCCCGTTCGGCGATCCGCTGGCTCGACTTCTGCCCACCGAAGAACGCGCCCTCGAGCAGGTGCACGGCCATCGGGAACCACTCGTGCATGATCCTGGCGAAATCGCCCGCGTCCATGACCAGGAACCGGGAGCGGCGCAGCACGTACATCGAGCCGTTGTAGTCCTGCTTCGCGCGGTCGCCGAGATAGGCCATCCAGGCGCCCGCGTATACCCCGCGATGGTCGGTGCGGTTGGTCTCGATCTCCACTCCGCCGGACAGTTTTGTCAGCCGCACCTCGCCGTCGATCAGCACGTAGAAGCAGGTGGCGGGATCGCCCTCGCGGTACACCGGGCCCGGGTCGACGTACTCGATGCGCCCGATGACACACAGCTCGGCGAGCTGGGATTCGTCGAGCTTCTCGAACAGGAACAGCGTGCGCAGTTCTTCGGGATCGCAGATCAAGGAACTCACCTCCTAGGCGGTCTGTCTGGGCATGATCGGGCGGCCTGCGTGAGTACGCTCCGCTACCGCCTCCGGCCGCTGACCTCTCATGCCAGGTACCGGTGGACGAGCATGACCGCCATCGCGCCCTCGCCGACCGCCGAGGCGACCCGCTTGGCGGACTCGGCGTGTACATCGCCCGCGACGAACACGCCGGGGACGCTGGTCTCCAGGTGTTGCGGTGGTCGCGGTAGTTCCCAGCCGGGTGGCCGGGCGCCGTCGATCATCAGGTCCGGTCCGGCCAGCACGTATCCGGCGGCGTCGCGGGTGACGACGCCGTCGAGCCAGCCGGTCTGCGGCGCGGCGCCGATGAACAGGAACAGTCGTTGGGCGTCGACTTTGTCCTCGGTGCCGGAGCTGTTGTCGCGCAGGATGATCCGTTCCAGGTGAGTGTCGCCGTCGACGCCGACCACCTCGGTCTCGGTGTGCACGACGATGTTCGGGATCCCCGCGATCTGCTGAACGAGATAGTGCGACATCGACCGCTCCAGCGAGTCGCCCCGAACCACCAGATGCACGCGACGAGCGTTGCGCGACAAGAACACCGCGGCCTGACCGGCGGAATTAGCCCCGCCGACGATATAGACCTCCTGCTCGGCGCACTCGGCCGCCTCGGTCATCGCCGACCCGTAATACACACCGCGCCCGGTGAATTCGTCCACACCCGTGGCCGGATGACGTCGATAGTCTACCCCCGTGGCGATCAGAACCGTATGCGCGCACAGCTTTCCGCCATCGGCGAACCGCACCGTGCGCGCCGAACCGTTGACCTCTAGCGCGACCACATCGCGTGTAGTGATGATCTCCGCACCGAACTTCGCCGCCTGCCTGCGCGCCCGATCCGCCAGCTGCGACCCCGACACCCCATCCGGGAATCCGAGATAGTTCTCGATCCGCGAACTCTGCCCCGCCTGCCCGCCGGTGGCAGTGCGCTCCACCAACACGGTGCGCAACCCCTCCGACGCGCCGTAAACCGCCGCACCGAGCCCGGCAGGCCCGCCACCGACCACGATCAGATCGTAGAAATCCCCACTCGGTTCGACCGTGAGCCCGACATTTTCGGCCAGCTCGCTGTCGGTCGGCTGAATCAGCGCCGTACCACCGGCCGTGATCACCACCGGACAGGTCAGCGGATCGGCCCCCGCCGCCTCCAGCAACCGGGTCCCCTCCGGCTCGTCGACCGGATACCACCGATACGGCAACTGATTGCGCGCCAAGAACTCTCGCACCTGCGAAGACCGCGGCGACCACCGGTCGCCGACCACCTTGGTCTCGTACACCGGCCGCTGCTCGGCACTGCGCCACACCTCGAGCAACCCGTCGATCACCGGGTACAGCTTCTCCTCCGGCGGGTCCCACGGCTTGAGTAGATAGTGATCGAGATCGATGACATTGATCGCGTCGATCGCCGCGTCGGTATCGGCGTAGGCGGTGAGCAGTACCCGCCGCGCGTAGGGGTGCAGATCCATCGCCTGCTCGAGGAATTCGATCCCGTCCATGCCGGGCATCCGGTAGTCGGCGATCAGTACCGCCACCGGCTGGCCGCGCAGCTTCATCTCCCGCAGCGCCTCCAGCGCCTGCTGCCCCGATTCGGCCCGCAGAATCCGGTAGTCGGCGCCGTAGCGGCGGCGCAGATCGCGCACGACCGCGCGGGAAACGCCGGGATCGTCGTCAACGCTCAAAATGGCCGGTTTGGTTACCGAGGGAGTGCTCACCCGATCGAGTATCCCCCTGCTGTGCGGTAGCCGTCAGAGCTGGTGGTGCAGGACCAGGTCGAGCTCACTGGGAGTGAGCAGGCGTTCGAGGCGTTCCTCGCGTTTGAGTCGAGTCCCCCGCGGCACGAACACACTCGGGAGCGAGCCGTCGGGTCCGATGCTCGGTAGGAGCGGGACCTCGTTGATGTGCCTGCGTGGCAGGAGTGAGCGCAGTTTCACGGCCGATCACCTCGGGTTTGACGACGGGAACGCTGGAGGCTGAGCTGCGTAGATCAGCAAACGTCGGTAGCGAGAAGTTTGCCAGCATGTCCGAGTTGGTGCAAGCGGGACAAGGTGGACACGGCGAGCCAACCGTTCGGCGGCCTGCTCCGTCGCAGGCCACCCCGGTTTTGTGAGATTTGCTGAGCGGCTATTTCCAGGCGGGCATGGTGACAACCTGTGCCGCGTAGGACAGTCCGGCGCCGAAGGCGATCAGCAGCGCGGTGTCACCCGGCTTCGATTCGCCCTTGCGCAGCAGCGCCTCCATGGCGAGCGGCACCGATGCTGCCGAGGTGTTGCCGGAATCCTCGATGTCGTTGGCGAGCGCGCAGTGTTCCGGCAGCTCGAGCACCCTGGCCATGATCTCGATGATCCGGCCGTTGGCCTGGTGCGGGATCATCGCGTCGAGGTCGTCGGTGGTCAGGCCGGCGCGGTCGATCGCGTCGCGGCAGACCTTCTCCAGCGAGTGCGCGGCCCAGCGGAACACCGCGGTGCCCTCCATCGTGAGGTAGGGGCGCACCGCGTCGGTGCCCTTCTCCTCGATCTCGGCGAAGAACTCCGCCCAGTCCTTGGACTGGCGGATGGCGTGGTGCTGGGTACCGTCCGAACCCCAGACGGTCGGGCCGATGCCCTGCTCGGCCGACGGGCCGACGACTACCGCGCCCGCGCCGTCGGCGAAGAGGAACGCCGTCGAACGGTCGGTGAAATCGATGGTCTCGGTGAGCTTCTCGACGCCGACCACCAGCACGTGGTTCGAGGTGCCCGCGCGGACCAGGTCCGATGCCATCCCCACGGCGTGACAGAACCCCGCGCAGCCCGCCGAGATGTCGAAGGCGGCCGAGCCGGTCATGCCGAGCTCGGTGGCGATGCGCGGACCGACGGACGGGGTGAGGACCAGGTTCGTCGACGTCGCCACGATGACGCAGTCGATCTGATCCACCTGCACGCCCGCGGCGGCGATCGCGTCGCGCGCGGCGGCGACGCTCATGAACTGGATGGTTTCCTCGGCCGAGGCGAAGCGTCTGGTGTTGATGCCCGAGCGGGTGCGGATCCACTCGTCGCTGGAGTCGATCGGCCCTGCGACCTCGTCGTTGGTGACCACCCGGACGGGGCGGTAGACACCCAATCCGAGGATCGCGGTGTGCTCAGCACCCGTCGTCTGGGCGATTCGAGCAGCCATTGTGTGTCTCCTATGTACCTGTCAACCTGCGGCAGCACCGCTGGGTGTACCCGAAGCATCGAAATCTGTCCCTCATCGCCCGTGACCCGCGCGTAGACAGCATGTGAACGCTGAGACATGAGGCATCCTCATATTAGCGCGCCCGGCCGCGATCCGAGTGCCGATTGTCACAAGAGGGCGGGCGGCCAACGGCCACGGGTGCTTGCCCCGGGATTCCCGTAAGGTGTGATCGCTCGTAGTCATCACACGAAAGAGGGAGCCCGTGGCACGCCGCCCCACCCCGCCCGGCACGCCCGATACCACCGGCGTCGGACATGTCGTCGACTTGGTGCGGGCCGCTGTACCCCCGCTACATCCCGCCGGACTGCCGTTCGTCGCGGTGCCGTTGGCGGTGGCGGTCATCGGCGGACGCAATAAATGGGTGCGCCGGGCCGGTTTGGCCTCGGCCGCCGCCTGCGCCGCCTTCTTCCGGCATCCGCACCGCGTGCCGCCGAACCGGGCGGGCATCGTGGTCGCGCCCGCCGACGGTGAAGTGGCATTGGTCGACACCGCGGTGCCGCCCGCCGAGCTCGGGCTCGGCGATCAGCCGTTGCCGCGCGTCAGCATCTTCCTGTCGGTGCTCGATGTGCACGTGCAGCGCGTTCCGGTGTCCGGAACCGTGCGCGAGGTGCTGCATCAGCCCGGCAAATTCCTCTCGGCCGATCTGCCGGAGGCCTCCGACGCCAACGAGCGCAACAGCATGGTCATCGACACCGCCGACGGTAAGCAGGTCGTCGTGGTGCAGATCGCCGGGCTGCTGGCCCGGCGCATCGTCTGCGATGCCCGCGTCGGCGACCTGCTCACCATCGGTGACACCTACGGCCTGATCCGGTTCGGATCCCGTGTCGATACGTACTTCCCGGTCGGCACCGAACTACTGGTTGCCCCCGGGCAGCGCACGATCGGGGCCGAAACCGTCCTGGCTGTGCTGGGATGATCGAACAGGCTCGTAAGCGTCCCCGCTCGGTACGGCTGCTGCCGAGCGTCGTCACGATCCTCGCGCTGTGTGCGGGCCTGTCGGCGGTGAAGTTCGGACTCGACGGCGAGCTCGGTATCTCCTTGGCGATGGTCGGCGCGGCCGCCGTGCTCGACACCCTCGACGGCAGGCTCGCGCGCATGCTCGACGCCACCTCCAAGATGGGCGCCGAACTCGATTCGCTGTCGGACGCGATCTCCTTCGGTGTCGCGCCCGCGCTGGTCATCTACGTGACCCTGCTCGACGGCTACAGCGCGGGCTGGATCGTGGCGCTGTTGTTCGCGGTGAGCCTGGTCCTGCGCCTGGCGCGCTTCAACACCCTGCTCGATGACGATTCCCGCCCGAACTGGGCGCGCGAATACTTCGTCGGCGTGCCAGCGCCCGCCGGTGCGTTGATCGCGCTGGTGCCGATCGCGTTGAAGGTGCAGTTCGGCGACGGCTGGTGGGACGGTTTCGCCTTCGTCGCCGCGTGGACGGTCTTCGCCGCGCTGCTGTGTGTGAGCACCATCCCGACGCTGGCGATGAAGTCGGTGTCGGTGGCACCGCAGGCCGCGGCGGGTCTGCTGGTGCTGACCGCGCTGGCCGCCGCGCTGCTGGTGACCTATCCGATCGTGCTGCTGCTGATCTTGGTGGCGTTGTACCTGGCGCACATTCCGTTCGCCTGGCGGTCGGCGCGCTGGGTGGCCGCGCGGCCGGAGACCTGGCAGCACAAGCCGGCTGAGCGGCGGGCGCAGCGGCGGGCGCAGCGGCGGATGCCCGCTATTCGTCGACCGGCGATCCGTGGTTCCGCGCGGCTGCGGTTGCGTCGTCCGCGCAACGACGACTAGGCCCTCGCCGAGCTGACCGGTTCTTGCCGACCCGGCCGCTGCCTCGCGAGACGGCGCCCACATCACGGCAAATGGTCGGGGCCGCGGCGGTACCGTCTATGGCACTGAAGCTGCGCGAAGGGGTACAGGGTGGAATCCGACGGCGTCGCCGAGTTTCTGGAGCATCGGCCGCGGCTGTTCTCGCTCGCATACCGCATGTTCGGGGCGGCGAGTGAGGCCGAGGACGCCGTCCAGGAGGTCTATCTGCGGTGGGCGCTCGCCGATCGTGGGGAGATCGCTAATTCCGAGGCGTGGTTGACGACCGTCACCGTGAATCTGTGTCGTACACAGCTTGTTTCGGCACGGGCAAGGCGTGAGACCTATGTCGGGCAGTGGCTGCCGGAGCCGGTGCCGACCGGGGGTGGTGCGCTCGGTCCGCTGGGGACCGTCGAGGAACGTGAGTCGGTGTCGCTGGCCGTGCTCACCGCGATGGAACGGCTCAGCCCGATCGAGCGCGCGGTGTTCGTGCTGCGTGAGGCATTCGGTTACTCGCATGCCGAGATCGCGGAGATGCTCGAGCTCACCGTGGCCAACACCCAGCAGATCTTCCATCGGGCCGGGCAGCGGGTGCGGACCGGCAAACAGCGCTTCGTGGTGTCGGCCGAGCACGCGCGCACGATGATCGAGAAGTTTCTGCAGGCGGCGTCGACCGGCGATGTGGACGGACTGCGCGAACTGCTCGCCGATGACGTGGTGTCGGTGGCCGACGGTGGCGGCCGGGTGGTCGCGGCCAAGGTCCCGGTGGTCGGCGGCGACGTGGTCGCGCGCTACCTGTCCAAGCTGCGCCGCTTCCTCACTCCCACCTCGCGGTTCGAGTTCGCCGAGATCAACGGTGACGTGGGTCTGATCCTCGTCCAGGACGAGGTCACGACCGGCGTGCTGGTCTTCGACTTCGACGAGGCGGGTGCGATCGCGGCAGTTCGCACGGTCGTGAACCCGGTCAAGTTGACCGCCGTGACGGCGTGAGAGCCGCGCCGATTCGCCCGGTCAGGCACCTGGCTCGGCCGTGCGGAGTGGTGTGATCCAGATCACTTCTAGAACCTGTCAGGAACTCGGGGGCTGATCGGTCTGGTGTGTGTAGGCATTTCGAGAGAAGGAGCCACACCATGACCGGTCAGCATCGGATCGTTGTCCTCGGCGCCGGGTACGCGGGACTCACCGCGGCCCGCGCCCTCGCGAAGAAGACTCGCGACACCCAGATCACCGTCGTGGACGCCCGCGCCGAATTCGTGCAGCGGGTGCGTCTGCACCAGGCCGCCGCAGGCCAGTCGGTCAAGCGCCTCGACCTGCAGAAGTCGCTGGGGCGCAAGGGCATCGAGTTCATCCAGGCGCGGGTCACCGACCTGGATCCGGACCGCAAGCTCGTCGCCGTCGACGGTGAGTGGACGCTGCACTACGACACCCTCGTCTACGCGCTCGGTAGCCAGGCCGACCGCCGCGCCGTGCCCGGTGCGGCCGAGCACGCGAAGTTCGTCGCCACCGCCGAGGATACGACGGAGCTTTCGGGTCAGATCGTCATCGTCGGATCGGGCCCAACCGGCATCGAGCTGGCCACCGAACTCGCTGAGTCACATCCGGATTCGCGGATCAGCCTGCTCGGCTCCGAAGATCCCGGTGCCTGGCTCTCGCCGCGCGCGCACCAGTTGATCCGCGCCGCGCTCACCCGGCTCGGCGTCGAAATCCGTTCCGGCGTCAAGGTTGTCGAGGTTCTGCCCGATGCTGTCCGGCTCGCCGACGGCACGCTGGTGCCCGCTGCGACCACCGTCTGGGCCACCGGTTTCACCGTCCCCGATCTGGCTCGTCGGGCGGGCCTCGAGGTCGCCGCCGACGGCCGTATCCGCACCGATGACACCTTGCGCTCGGTGTCGCACCCCGATGTCTATGCCATCGGCGACGCCGCGTTGATGGTGGGCGTGGACGGCCGGGCGCTGCGGATGGCTTGCGCGACAGCCATTCCCGCCGGGCAATACGTGGTCGGCGCGATCGCGGCCAGGGCACGCGGTCGCGAACCCGAGCCGATGAACGGCCGCTACGTGGCACAGTGCATCAGCCTCGGCCGTCGGGATGCGGTCTTCCAGGTTGTCAAGGCCGACGACACCCCGACGAACACGGTGCTGACCGGTCGTGTCGGTGCGGTCGTGAAAGAACTGATCGTGCGCGGCACTGCCTTCACGGTGGGGCTGCGATAGGCCGATCGGACCCGGCGTCATCGTGCGATCGGGTCTCGCGGAATCGGCATACCGACTGGCGGACCGCGTTTTGCACGATTACGCCGGGTCGGCGTCATCCGGTGACGGTTTCACGCCGCCGGGGTCGAGCGAGGCCGACCAACGTCCACACCCAGGGTGCGATCGCGATCAGGATGAGCATGCCGAGCCACGGCAGCCGCCACCACCAGCGCAGATCCTGCTCGAGCACCGTCGTCGGCTCGGTCAGCGGTCGCGCCGTCGACGACCACACCACGAACGCGTCCCCGATCGGCAGGAGTCCGAAGGCGTACCGCTTGGAGCCGGGCAGGCTGACCGGCAGCCCGAGCAGTTCGCCTTCCGCGCCGATTGCGGACGCCAGATCGCGATCACCGTGCACGCGGGCGGCGCCTTGGGCGACAACCGTGGCCGAAAGGCTGATACCGGCGACCAGCGGACCCGAGTCGACATCGCCACTCCCGTCGACACCCTTCGGGTACTCGCGCAGGGCAGGGCCGAAACCGCCTGGATAGGCGAGGAACTGGTCGCGGTAGCGCGAGTACTGACTCGTCGCGAACGCCGGATCGATCTCGGGGAGGAACCGGTGGATGGCGGTCTGCGAGGTCGCTCTTGCGCCGGTCATCAGCGATCCGTCCGACGGTGCAACCTGGTGCGGAAGTAGCCCGGTGGCGGGGTCGAGGCGGGATTTCGCCTGCTCCAGCCAGCGATCGATCACCGCCGTGTAGTCCGCTCCGAACAGCTTGTCGTGCAGGCGAAGCGACGCGATGGCGACGGTGGAATCGACCGGCCACGCCTGGCCCGGATAGGCCTGGAGAAAGGGCGTTTCCGCGGCCGCGAACGCCTGCGCGATCTCCGAACTGTGCGTGGCGAACCGCCGCACCTCCGCGGTATCGGTGTCGTCGAGCGACAAGATCGCTGCGCGCAGCCAGTTGGTCCAACCCGCGAAGAACACCCCGAACGTGGGCCGCAGCGCAGGGCTGAAAATCGCCTTGCCCTCGTCGGACTCCAATCGTGCCAGCGCCCACCGTGATTCGCGGAGCGCCGCGGCGCGCAGCCCGGAATCGGTGTGCGCGGCCTGCACCCAGGCGAGACCGTAGAGCACGTTCGAAAAGACGTAGCCCTCCGGAAACAGTTCTTGCGCAGCCGTATCCGATCCCTCGTCGAGCGCTTCCCGCACGAAGGCCAATTGCCGCTCTGTCGACCCTGGCTGTTCGTCGAGTCCCGGTTGCGGCCACAGCAGTCGTCCGGCGCCGACCAGGCACGCCAGCGTCACGACGATCCCCACCACGCGCGGCGCCCAGCGCCGAATACTCCCCATGGCGCCACTCTGCCAGGAATTTGCCGTCAACCAATCGTTGACGATCTTGCATCGTCAACCTATGGTTGACGCATGAGCACTCCGAACTTTCGCCTCGACGACCTCATCGACGGCATCAAGAAGGCCCGCCCCGACAATGTCCTCGACCAACTCTCCGACGCGGTGGTCGCCGCCAATCACCTCGGCGAGACCGCCGACCACCTGATCGGACACTTCGTCGACCAGGCCCGCCGCTCCGGCGCCTCCTGGACCGACATCGGCGCCAGCATGGGCGTCAGCAAGCAGGCCGTGCAGAAACGATTCGTGCCGAAGGGTCCGAGCGACACGGCCGCCATGGACCCCCAGGCCGGTTTCGCCAAGTTCACCGACCGGGCCAGGCAGGTCGTCGTCGGTTCGCAGGAAGCCGCCCGCGCCTCGGGGAGTGGTCAGATCGCGCTCGGGCATCTGATTCTCGGACTGATCGGCCAGCCGGAAGGTCTGGCGGCCAAGGAGATCGTCGCGCGGGGTGTCGCGCTGGACGCGGTGCGCGATGCCGCGACCGCCTCGCTGCCCGCCGCCGACGGTGAGGTGCCCGCCCTCATTCCGTTCGACGGTGACACGAAAAAGGTACTCGAGCTCACCTTTCGCGAGGCGCTGCGGCTCGGCCACAACTACATCGGTACCGAGCACATCCTGCTGGCTCTGCTGGAACAGGAGAACGGCACGGGCGTACTCAGCGGTCTGGGCCTTGACAAGGCCGTCGTCGAGGCCGAGCTCGTCGAGCTGCTGAATCAGTTCCTGGCGTCGGTGCAGGACGACTCGGTGTAGAGCCGGCATGAGCGGCGGTCGCGCCCGGTATGTCCTGCGCGCCGGGCGCGACCTTGCACTCTCGCCACCCGAGTGCTAAAAATGGCTTGGCACTCGTGACTGTTGAGTGCCAGGTCGGGACGGTGAGATCGGGTTCCATCGACACCCTCGGTCGTCCGTCGCGGGCACCTCCTGGCCAGCGTACTTTGGGGCGATCCAACCTGTGGTCGTCTCGTGTGTCAGCCATAGACATGTGGAGGATCTCAACGCAATGGCCAAGACAATTGCGTACGACGAAGAGGCCCGTCGCGGTCTCGAGCGGGGTCTGAACGCCCTCGCCGACGCTGTCAAGGTGACGCTGGGCCCGAAGGGTCGCAACGTCGTGCTCGAGAAGAAGTGGGGCGCCCCCACGATCACCAACGATGGTGTTTCCATCGCCAAGGAGATCGACCTCGAGGACCCGTACGAGAAGATCGGCGCCGAGCTGGTCAAGGAAGTCGCCAAGAAGACGGACGACGTCGCGGGCGACGGTACGACCACCGCCACCGTGCTCGCCCAGGCGCTCGTGCGTGAAGGTCTGCGCAACGTCGCGGCCGGCGCGAACCCGCTCGGCCTGAAGCGTGGCATCGAGAAGGCCGTCGAGGCCGTCACCGCCAAGCTGCTCGACACCGCCAAGGAGATCGACACCAAGGAGCAGATCGCTGCTACCGCTGGTATCTCCGCGGGCGACCCGGCCATCGGCCAGCTCATCGCCGAGGCGATGGACAAGGTCGGCAAGGAAGGTGTCATCACCGTCGAGGAGAGCAACACCTTCGGGCTCCAGCTGGAGCTCACCGAGGGCATGCGCTTCGACAAGGGCTACATCTCCGGTTACTTCGTGACCGACCCCGAGCGTCAGGAAGCGGTCCTCGAGGATCCGTACATCCTGCTCGTCTCGTCCAAGATCTCGACGGTCAAGGACCTGCTGCCGCTGCTGGAGAAGGTCATCCAGGCCGGCAAGCCGCTGCTGATCATCGCCGAGGACGTCGAGGGCGAAGCCCTGTCGACCCTGGTCGTGAACAAGATCCGTGGCACCTTCAAGTCTGTCGCCGTCAAGGCGCCCGGCTTCGGTGACCGTCGCAAGGCCCAGCTGGCCGATATCGCCATCCTCACCGGTGGCGAGGTCATCAGCGAAGAGGTCGGCCTTTCCCTGGAGACCGCCGGTATCGAGCTGCTCGGCACCGCGCGCAAGGTCGTCATCACCAAGGACGAGACCACCATCGTCGAGGGTGCCGGCGACGCGGAGGCCATCAAGGGCCGCGTGGCGCAGATCCGCGCCGAGATCGAGTCCTCTGACTCGGACTACGACCGTGAGAAGCTGCAGGAACGTCTGGCCAAGCTGGCCGGCGGCGTCGCGGTGATCAAGGCCGGTGCCGCTACCGAGGTCGAGCTCAAGGAGCGCAAGCACCGCATCGAAGATGCCGTGCGCAACGCCAAGGCCGCCGTCGAAGAGGGCATCGTTGCCGGTGGTGGCGTCGCGCTGCTGCAGGCCGCCCCCGCGCTCGACGGCTTCAGCGGTCTGACCGCTGACGAGGCGACCGGTGTCAACATCGTGCGCGTCGCGCTGTCGGCTCCGCTCAAGCAGATCGCCTTCAACGCGGGCCTCGAGCCCGGCGTCGTGGCCGAGAAGGTCTCCAACCTCCCCGAGGGCGAAGGCCTGAACGCCGACACCGGTGTCTACGAGAACCTGCTGGCCGCCGGCGTTGCCGACCCGGTCAAGGTCACCCGCTCGGCCCTGCAGAACGCGGCCTCCATCGCCGCGCTCTTCCTCACCACCGAGGCCGTTGTCGCCGACAAGCCGGAGAAGTCCGCCCCCGCGGGCGACCCCACCGGCGGCATGGGCGGCATGGACTTCTGATCTCCTGATCAGCAGTTCTACGCAAGTCACGAAGGCCGGTCCACCACACGGTGGACCGGCCTTCGGCATGAAATAGGGGAGTGAACGTGGCGATCGTCCACACGGTCCGCAAGTACTGGTTGTTCTGTGTACTGATGGGGATAATTTGCGGCTGGGTGATTCTGTCGGGTCTGCTCGATCTGGCCGACGGCACGGTCACCTGTCACGACTGGAGCCCCCTCGTCCTGGATTTCACCAGCTATGACATGGCCCCAGGCGATAACTCGTGCGCGATGTCGAAGTCCGGCGCCAACTACGCGGACGTGAAGATGATCAACAATGTCCTTGACTCGGTGCGGGTCATCATCGGTGCGGTGATGTTGTGGATAGGTTGTTCTGCCATACGTGACTTGGCCAAGAAGGACTACCCGAGCGAATAGATCGACCTGCGCGCGAGGTCAGCCGACCGGGGTCAACCGCAGGCGCTCCGCCAGCTCGTTGAAGATGTAGAAGTTGGGGATGGTGCTGACGGGGGCCAGTGACATCCAGACGCCGGAGAGTTTGATGCGGATGTGGCCGCTGCGGGCGTCGATGAGCTGGATGTCTTCCCAGGGGAGGGCCTCGCCACGGAAGGTGAGGGCCTCGAGGGAGAGGGCTAGGTCGCCGAAGGGGACTGTTTCGCCGTTGTCGATGGCGGCTACCGCGGCGGGGAGTTGGGTTGCGGTGACGGCGGATTGGATGGCGCGAGCCCATTCGCGGGCGCGGGCGAAGCCCTCTTCGTCGACGGTCGCTTCCACGCCGCCGGGGCCGGACAGTTCCAGCAGGTAGGCGACGGGGGTGGTGTCGTGGAAGGGGATCTCGTGCTGACGCACTTCGGTACTGTCCCAACGGAATCCGGCCACCCGCTGACCCGAGCGGTAGACGGTGACGCCGTGGTCGAACAGATCGATGCGGGCGGCGCGGTTCTGCCGGTTGATCACGCCGCGGCGCAGTGCGAGCAGGACGGGCGCGGCCGCGATCACGAGCAGTGCCACACCGCCCTGCCATCCGCCGACCGCGGCGACGATCACGCCGATGGTGGCGATACAGCCCGCGACGATGCCGCAGCCGCGTACGAAGGTGTCGTCGGCGGGAGTGGCCAGAAAGGTGTCACGGTGCGCGCCGAGGTGCTGATACTCCGCCATCAGGTGTATCAGTTGGGTCAATGGCACCGCGTGCCTACCTTCGGCTACGTCCTCCGGCCTGTTCGGAGTGATCACTCGTCCCTCCATGAGGCGTCTTCATCCGCGGCGAAGCGTATGCGAACCAGCGGAATATTGCCACCGGTACGGTACGGAAATTCTGGCCGCGACCGGGCCGAATGGTTCAGCCGATGGCAAAAGCGACGAAGAATCCCGCCGCAGTGGCCATCCCGACCCACCAGCCGCCTTCGCGGTAGGCCTCGGGGATGAGCGAGTCGGCCAGCACCGCGATCGTCGCGCCGCCCGCGAAGGCTTGGACCGCGCTGATCGCGGTCGGTGACACGGAATCGGCGAAACCGTTGCCCAGCACCGTCACTGCGACGAGCGCCGCGGCCGTCACCGCCCACAGCGCGAAGGTTCGGCCCGCCTCGAACCCGTGCTGCTCGCGCATGAGTACCGCCCCGCTGAGCGCTTCGGGCACATTGCCCGCCGCGATCGCGACGAGCAACACGAATCCGCCGCCACCGCTGAGGGTTACGCCCAGCGCGAGGTTCTCCGGCACGCCGTCGAGCACGGTCCCCAGCAGCAACGCCCAGCCGATCGCGGCAGGCCCGAGCTTGTTCTCGATGAGGTGATTGGCGACAACGTAAACCCCAGCGCCTGCGAACAGCGCGCTGCCCGCGATCAGTGCGCCGTCGCGATGGAAGGCGGGTGCGAACAGCTCCTCCGATATCGCCGCGATCATCGTGCCCGCGCCGAACGCCATCATCGCGGCGAGCACGGCCTTCGGCAGCGTCCACCGCAGCCCCACCGCCACGCCGATCAGCAGCGGCACCGCGGTGCCGAGTCCGTAGAGCAGGGCGGTTGACATGAACGGAGCCTATTCGGCTGTCCTGCTGAGGACGGTGAACGCTGCTCGCCCGTGTCCGATCGGGCGCCACCCGAGAACGACTGCCGAAGGCTCGTGGCGGCGCCGACTAGGGTGGTTGACGTGTTGTTTCTGGACGAAGGCGAGCCCACCGCACCGGCGGTCGTGTTCCTCCACGGCATTCCGGGGTCGGTCGACTGGTTCGCGGCTGTCGCCGAGCGGATGGTCGCCGACTTTCGCGTGATCCGGATCGATATGCAGAAACTCGGCGTCGACGACGACTTCAGCGCGGTGGCGCGTACGGCCCCGCTCATCGCGCTCCTGAACGACCTCGACCTCACCGACGTGACGGTGGTCGGGCATTCCTTCGGCGCCGAGATCGCCCTGGAACTCGCGGCTACCTCGAATCGTGTTGCCCGCGTCGTGGTCGTCGGCCAAGCGCCGGACTACCAGGCTGCCAGGATCCCGGCCATCGCGAAATGGGTTGTCCGCCCGTGGTCGGTCCGATTGGCGCAACGGTGGACACCCGGAACCGTGATTCGGCTGGGGAGCCGCCCGTCCTTCGCCCGGCGGTTCCGCTACGACTCGGCGCCGGGCTTGGCCGACGCGCTGGTCCGCGACTTCCGCGCAGCCCTGCCCGCCGGACTCGCCTACGCGGTGGGCGCCCGGGTCGACGACTTCGCCGCGGGACCTCTCGATTCCCGCGTACAAGCCCTGGAACAGCCGGTTCTCGCCATCCACGGCCGCTACGACAATCTCTACGACAGCACCGAAACCCTCGCCCGCTACGCCGCGGCGGGTGCCGTCACCCACCTCGTCGAACACGCGGGCCATTCGCCCCAGGTCGAGCAACCGGACGAATTCGTCTCCGTCCTGGGCGAATTCATCAGATCCCACTGACGGCCGAAACCACGAACGTCCCCGGTGTGCCCTGCGCCCCCAGCGGCCCGCCCTTGTCGAACTGCGAGGACACGATCAGCGCCTTCTCGCCCGAATGCACCATCGTGGTAGGAACATTCAGCGCCGGATCGTGGAATTCGCCGGTACGGGTGGCGGTGGCGCCATTGTCGGCGAGGGTCCAGCGGCTGATGGTGTTGTCCAGGTTGTGAACTATCCACAGGGTGTCCCCGCGCAGATCCAACCCGTCGCCATGGCGTGCATCGCCGCCGGTCAGCGCTACCTTGCGGATCGATTCCGGGCCGCCGGTCAGGTCGATGCGGTACAGCTCGGCCGCTGACATGGCGACGACGAGCAGATATTCTCCGGCCGGGTCGGCGACGATTCCGTTGAGCTCGAACACCTTCGGGTCGCGCGACCCGAGCGTGGCGGTCAGGTCGTAGGCGACGGTCAATTCGTCACTGTCGGCACCGATGATCGCCCGGTAGACGACATTGCGCATGCTGTCGGTCAGGTAGGCGGACCCATCCGGCCCGAAATCGAGATCGTTGACGAATCGTGGCGCGTCACCGGGCACATCGAACTTCGCGAGCAATGCGCGTGACCCGGTGTCGTAAACACTCACGCCCACACCGGAATCGATTACCCACAGCCGACCGCTGCGATCGACCTTCACGCCGTTCGCCGTCTTCCTGCCGTCTGCGCCCGCGGGCAGGAAGACCTCGGCGCGCGAGGCGTCGGCACCCGCCCGATACACCGTTCCGTCCGCGAACGACCCGACGTAGGTGTCACCGTTACGCGCGTCCAAGGCGATGCCCTCGGGGTACACGGCGTTGCCAGGCAGCTCGTAAGCGGTGCTCAGCGTGGGTACGGCGGGCGAGGTCCCGCATGCGGTCATGGCAAGGCAGGCGGTGGCGACAGCGATGGTTCGCAGCATGATGAAGCCTCTCAGTGATGTAATGCCAAACATCAAGCAATAGGCAGTAATGTAAATTAGAGTCGTTATGATCGTCAAGGGCATTACGAAGTGATGGGCGGATACCATGCAACCCATGACGTCCATGTCCGCCGCCGAGAGACTCGGCACGTATATCAAGCGCGCCGAGCAAGCCCTGATCGCGACAAAGACGGCCGCGCTGAAACCGGCCGGACTGACCGTCGCGCAGTACAGCGCGCTGATGCACCTCGCGGAGAATCCCGGCATCTCGGCCGCGGCTCTGGCTCGCCTGGCCGGCGTCACCCCGCCGACGATGAACACTGTCCTGACCAACCTGCAGGAGCGCGGCTTGGTGGACCGAACCCCGCACGAGTGGCACAAGAACGTGCTGGAAACCCGCCTGACCGAGGCGGGACGCTCGGTGATGGCCGATGCCGACACCCGCGCGATCGCGGTGGAGCGCGCCGTGGCCGATCGATTCACCGAGGCCGAACTGGCATCGATGCAGGAGCTACTCACGCGCAGCGCGCGGGCCCTCGACGAGATCCGCGACAACCTGCCGTGACGAAAAGAGCCCGCCGGGAAGTTCCGGCGGGCTCAGGCGGCGATCGGGGTCAGCGCTCGGCGGCGACCTTCACCTTGTTCAGTGTCTGCTGCATTCCCGAGATCAGGTCGGCCTCGAACTGCTGTTCGCCACCCATGGCGACCTTGATCGTCTTCTGCAGCCAGCCGGGCAGGCCCTTGGCGTCGACGGTGCGGGTCTCGACGACGCGGGTGCCGGTAGCAGTCGGCTCGAGCTCGTAGGTCCAGACCGTGCGGTTCTCGTTCATCCGGAAAGCGAACGCCTTGTTCGGCTCGAAGCGCACGATCCGCGAGGTGGTCGGGTAGATTTTCCAGCCGACCTTGTTGACGTTGACGGTGAACGCGCCGTCGCGGACGCCACCGACCGCGACCATCTTCACCGTCGTCGGGCTGAACTCGGGCATGCGGCGCAGGTCGGACAGCACCGTCCAGACCTTTTCCGGCGATGCGGCGATGTCGATACTGGCTTCGAGAGTGTTCGGCAACGGTGCCTCCGGGTACGCGTGACAGACGGTCACGCACAGCATAGGGACCATGACATCGCCCGACGTCCACCCGTGGTCGGATTTCCCCGAATCGGGTGCCACACATCGGTACACTCGCGTTTCACATATCGGTCGTGCCGGGTGGGTTGGCCCCGTCGAGACCGAACTTCTCGGGTCTTGTGCTCAATGCCAAAAAATTCTAGAAAATTCCTTTAAAACACCCACGCTTCACATTGGCGGTCGGTATCGTCCGAGACGGCAAATGGCCGGTGACAACGAAGTCACAAAACATCGACTTGGAGTGACACATGCTTTACAACATCACCGAAAACAGCAGTGGCAGTGCGGACAGCAATCTTCTGACGCTGCTGCTCGGCCTGCTCACCAGCTCGCTCAGCACCGGTTCGGTACAGGGCTCGGGCAACTGAGCCGACAATAGCCAACTTTCGGCTAACGCGCGGTTGGCCGAATGGGCACCCGAAGGGCCTGATCCATGACGAGGGGATCAGGCCCTTCGGTATTGTCAGCGACAATGTCACAGGATGCGAATACGGGACGAATGTATGCCGGGCAACCCGTAGAGGACCGGCAACGCCAGCGGCGTGCGCGTTTTCTGGAGTCAGGCCTGACGGTCTTCGCGCGCGACGGGTACGCCAACAGCTCGGTCGGGGCCATCTGCAAGGACGCCGGACTATCGTCACGGCAGTTCTACGAGGAGTTCACCGGCCGTGAATCCTTGCTGCTGGAGCTGTACGAGCAGATCGACCGACATTCGCGCGAAGCGGTGGCCACCGCGCTCGAGGACAAGTCCGAGGCGACCGTGCTCGAGCAGATCGACGCGGCCGTGCGGGCTTACGTCGAGTCGATCGGCAACGATCCGCGTAAGGCGCGGGTGGCACTGGTCGAAGTGGTCGGCGCCGGACCCAAGGTCGAGAAGTTCCGCCTCGAATTGCGACGTGTCTGGGGATCGCTGCTGGCCAGCGCCGCCGAGGACGCGGCAATGCACGGCGAAATCCCCGCCGGCGACTACGAATTGCGGGTGCTCGCGGTCATCGGCGCGGTGAACTATGTCGTCGACGGCTGGAGCGGCAGCGATCCGCGCCCGCCCCTCGACGAGGTGATCAAGGTGCTGAGCCGGGTGATCCTTGGCGCGGTCGGGGCTTGATGGCGCGGGTCGAGATCGTCGAGATCCAAGTACCCGACGGCAGCACCCTGCCGGTGCGCCTCATCCCGGCCACCGGCGCCCACCGGCATCCGGTCACCCCCGACGCACCGCGCGCGGTCGTGGTCATCGTGCCCGGCCTCGCGGTGCCCGGTGAGTTCTACGAGTACTTCGCCCACCGGCTGGCCGCCTGCGGATTCGACGTCGCCATCGGCGAACTTCGCGGTCAGGGCGAGAGCACCCACCGACCCGATGGCGAAAGTACCTACGGCTACCACGAATTGGTCTCGGTGGACTTCCCCGCGATGCTGGCCGCGGTGCGCACCCGATTCCCCGCCAGCACCCCGTACCTGCTCGGTCACAGCATGGGCGGCCAGCTGGCGGCGATGTACGCGGCCAGGGTGCGTGGCAGGCTCGGCGGCCTGATCCTGGTCGCTTCCGGCACACCGTATTTCCGTGGGTATCGCGGCGTGCTCGGGCCCGGCATGCTGGTCGGCACCGCGGCGGTGGCGGTGGCGTCGAGCCTGGCCGGATTCTGGCCGGGGGACCTACTCGGCAAGCGCGCGTACGGCAGACAGTCCAAGGTGCTCATGTCGGATTGGGCCAGGCTTGCCCGCACCGGGCGCTTCGTGCCCGTCGGAGCCGATATCGACTACGACGAGCGGATGTCGCGGCTGAAGTTCCCGGTGTTGTCGATCACGATCGCCGGTGACGACCTGGCACCGCAGACCTCTGCCGACCATCTGCTGAGCAAACTGCCCGGTGCCCAGATCGACCGGTGGTTCCAGCCGGAGGCCCTGGGGCACAACGGCTGGATCACCAATCCGGACTCCACGGTCGACGCGGTGCGGCTGTGGTTGCGCGACCGCTGACGGCTCAGGCCGAGCGGCGGCCCTCGATCAGCATCTGGATGAAGAACTCGTAGACCAGCGCGGACAGGTACGCCGACTGTTTGTTGTCGGCGGCACCGCCGTGACCACCCTCGATGTTCTCGTAGTACCAGACGGTGCGATCCTGAGACTCCAGCAGCGCGGCCATCTTTCGCGCATGGCCGGGATGAACCCGGTCGTCGCGGGTGGAGGTGGCGAGCAGGATCGGCGGGTACTGCTTGCCGGTATCGGTGTTCTGATACGGCGAGTACTCGCTGATGTAGGCCCATTCCTCAGGCTTGTCCGGGTCGCCGTACTCGGCGACCCACGACGCACCGGCCAGCAGCAGGTGGTAGCGCTTCATATCCAGCAGCGGCACCTGGCAGACGATGGCGCCGAACAGCTCCGGGTAGCGGGTGAGCATCACGCCCATCAGCAGGCCGCCGTTGCTGCCGCCGATCGCGCCGAGCCGGTCTGGGGTGGTGATGCCGCGGGTCACGAGGTCGCGCGCGATGGCGGCGAAATCCTCGTAGGCGCGGTGCCGGTGCTCTTTCAGTGCGGCGGTGTGCCATTCGGGGCCGTACTCGCCGCCGCCGCGGATGTTGGTCACCACATAGGTGCCGCCGCGCTCGAGCCACGCCATGCCGGTGCCGCCCAGATAGCCGGGGGTCTTGGAGATTTCGAAGCCGCCGTAGCCGTTCATGATCGTCGGGCCGGGCGTGCCGCGACGTTCTCGATGCCGAATCACGAAGTAGGGCACCGCGGTTCCGTCATCAGACGTGGCGAAGAACTGCTCTGTCTCGATGCCGGTGGCGTCGAAGTAGCTCGGCGCCTGCCGCAACGTCACCGCCGGTTCGCCGATCGCGCTGCTCAGCAGTGTGGTGGGGGTGGTGAAACCGGTTGTGGTGAGCATGAATTCGTCGCCGCCCTCGAGCGGGTCGAGATTGGTCACCGAGGTGGACGACATGGCGGGGACGTCGGTGAGTTCGCTGGTAGTCCAGCCGTCCGGGCCGGGGGTGAGCACCCGGAAGCCGGTCTGCACGTCCTGCAGCGTGGACAGGATCAGGTGATTCTCGGTCCATCCCCAGCCATCGAGTGAAGTGTGCGCGTCGGGGGTGAACAGCGCCTCGAATTCCCTCGCACCAGCGAGGAAGTCGTTCAGATCGGTGACGAGCAGGCTGCCGGGCGGGAAGGTGGTATCGCTCGGTGTCCACTCGGTCTTCAAGCGCACCAGCAGCCAGTCGCGATACCAGTCGACGTCCGCGTCGGTCGGCGTTTCGATCAGGCGCCACTCACCGTTGTCGAGCAGCGACACCTCACTGTTGAAGAAGTCGGTCGAACGGGTCAGGTAGTGCCGCTCGTACCCGGGGTGGCGGTCGTACCCGACGCCGATCGAGACATCGCTGGCCTTGCCTTCGTACACCGTTTCGGCAGCGGACAATTCGGTGCCGCGCCGCCAGCGCTTGGCGATGCGCGGGTACCCGGAATCGGTGAGCGAGCCCGGTCCGAAATCGGTGCCGACATAGACGGTGTCGGCGTCGATCCAGCTGATCCGCGACTTCGCCTCCGGCACGAAGAATCCGCCGTCCACCGGTTCGACGAATGTCCTTGTGGTCATGTCGAATTCGCGCTCGACAGTGGCGTCGGCACCGCCGCGCGACAGGTGGATGATGGCGCGTTCCTGCGAGGGCCGCAGCACCGCGGCGCCCGCCCACACCCAGTTCTCGCTGTCGGCCTCGGCCAGCGCGTCCACATCGATCAGCACATCCCACTCGGGGTCACCGGTGGCGTAGGACTCGAACGTGGTCCGCCGCCACAACCCGCGCTGATGCTGCGCGTCGCGCCAGAAGTTGTACAGCCACGGCCCGCGCCTGCCGGGGTAGGCGATCTTGGTGTCGTCGTCGAGCATCGCGAGCATGCGACGCTCCAGATCGGCGAATCGGTCGGTCGCCGCGAACCGCTGCCCGACCACCTCGTTGCGGGCGCGCGCCCAGTCCAGCGCGCCCTCGTCGGTTACGTCCTCGAGCCAGAGATAGGGATCGGTCACGTTCTCTTCAACGCCGCTCATCCCCACATTGTTGCCGATGTGAGAATTGTCTTCGCCTGTCGGGCGCGCTGTGGACTACCGCCGGGTCACCAGTAGTGAGCGACGTCGACGACCACGCGGGTCGGGTTGTCGAGGGTGCTCACGCGGAACGGCAGGCGGGCGCGCACGCCGAGACCGATCGTGGACTGGCCTTCGAACGAGACCGCCCAGGCGAGCTGGCGCAACGTTTGATAGCCGTTGACGTTCGCGAGTTCGGTGCGGTCGGCGGGGCGGTAGGTCATGTTGCCCGCGTCGTCGTAAGCGGGCGCGTTGACTGTCACCTGGAGGAACGCGCCACCGCGCAGGGGGACGGGGGCGCCGGAGCCGTCCTCGGTGACGGTGTCGACATAGCGCACCAGGTAGCCCGCCGACGGGCCCGCCAGGTCGACGACCATGCGATCGAAGCACTCGTGCCTGCCCGCCCGCACGGCGGTGAGGGTGGCCGGGGAGTACTTCGGATTCGACTTGTCCTGCGAACCCCAGACGAGCCCGCAGTAAGACGGAGTGGCGGCCGCGGGCAGCGTCGAGAGGCCGACACAAGCGGCGAGGGTGGCGAGGAGGACGAGGAAGCGACGCATGTCGCACCGCCTTTGATCAGGGCCTTGGGCTAGCGGAGAAGTACCGATATATCGAATGAATCAGACTTCGCGTTAGCGTCGGTCCGGTGTCGAATGCGCCGCGAAACGTAGGATCGCAGGTCACGAATCAACCGGAGGTGGATGTGTTCCTGTGGGAGCAGCACTGTTGTCTGCCGTTGCGGCACACGGCGCGCGTCGCCGAACTGGCTCGGTACCCGCTTGGGTCGTATCTGTCGGTGAACGTCGGGTACTCGGCGCAGACCAAGGACGATTCGCTGGCCCTGCTGCACCGGTTCCGGGACGAGGCGGGGGCCGATCCGCGGTTCCGGCTGGTCGACCGGGTGGGCGATATCGGCGCACCCGAGGTGATCTCGCTGGCCTTCGATCTCGAGGATTCCAGGCCACTCGACGGCGATCTCGACACTGTGGAACTGTTCTACGACCTCGGTGTGCGTTCGCTGCTGCCCACCTACAACCATGCGAACCCGGCCGGCTGCGGTTGCCTCGACACCGATGACACCGGGCTGACCGGCTACGGAAAAGACCTGGTGCGCAAGCTCAATGCGGTCGGCATGTTCGCCGACGGCTCGCACTGCTCCCGCCGCACCGGCCTCGACATCGCCACCCACACCTCGGTCCCGATGATCTACAGCCACTCCAATTTCGCCGCGCTGTGCGAACACCCGCGCAATATCACCGATGAGCAAGCGCTGGCCTGTGCCGCCACCGGCGGGGTGATCGGCATCAACGGCGTCGGCATCTTCCTCGGCCGCAACGCGCCCGCCGCGCGAGCCGAGCGGGTCGCGGCGATGGCCGACCAGATCCGATACGGCGTCGACCTGGTGGGTATCGACCACATCGGAATCGGGTCGGACTACTCGTTCGACGGTCAGGAATTCAACGACGAGATCCGCGACAACCCCGGCGCGTTCTCCGATTCCTACACGAAGTGGGGCCCACTCCAGCGGACCCCACCCGAGGACCTCCTCGGCGAATCCGAGGTACCCGGCCTGGACGACCTCCTCGCCGACCGAGGATTCACCGCCGCCGAGCGCGAGGCCGTCTTCGGCGGCAACTTCGCCCGGGTAGCAAGCCAGGTCTGGCGCGCCTGACGCGCTGCCCGGCTGATCACCAGGCCACCACGTTTCAGGCGAGGTGGACGAGCATCTTGCCGGTGTTGGCGCCGGTGAGGACGCCGAGGAAGGCGGCGGGGGCCTGGTCGAGGCCCTCGTAGACGGTTTCGGTGGTGTGCAGGGTGCCGTCGGCGAGCCAGCCCGCGGCCTTGGCGATGTACTCGCCGAAGATCGGGAAGTAGCTGGTCACCAGCATGCCGCGCAGGCTGGCCTCCTTCGTCGCGGCGAGATACAGGTCGGGGGTCTGCTGGGCGGAGGCGCCGTTGTAGCCGCTGATCGCGCCGACCAGGGCGATGCGGCCGTGCTGGTTGAGTGCCTCGATAGCGACCTTCAGGTGTTCGCCGCCGACACTGTCGAGGTAGACATCCACCCCCTCGGGCGCCGCCGCCGCGAGCTGTCCACCGAGATCGCCGGCGCGGTAATCGATCGACGCGTCGAAACCGAACTCAGCCAGCAACTTCCGGGCCTTGACGGGACCGCCGGCCGAACCGATGACCCGCTTCGCGCCCAGCGCCTTCGCGATCTGGCCCGCCACGCTGCCGACCGCTCCCGCGGCCGCCGAGATGAAGACGGTGTCACCGGGCGCCACCTCGGCGACATCGGTGAGCGCGGCGTAGGCGGTGAGTCCCGTGGTGCCGAGCACACTCAGGAAGTGCTGCGGTGCAGCGAGTTCCGGATCGATCGGCGTGGCGGTGGCCGCGGCGACGATGGCGTGTTCGCGCCAGCCGGCGAAGTGCGAAACCGTTGCCCCGACCGCGATGTCGGCCGAGCGGGACGCGATCACCTCGCCGACCGCCGAACCATCGAGGGCCGCACCGAGTTCGAACGGCGCGATGTAGGACTCCTTGTCGTCCATCCGGCCACGCATGTACGGGTCGACCGACATCCAGGTGTTGCGGACCAGGATCTGGCCCTCGGTGAGCTCCGGCAGCTCCCGCTGCACCAGGGCGAAATCGCCGGCGACCGGTGCGCCGTTCGGGCGGGCGGCGAGGTGGATCTCGCGGGTGAAGGTGGGCAGTGCGCGGGTGGCCGTGTTCGACATGATCGAGCCTTCTTTCGAGGTCAGCCGGTGTTTCTCGCCGGTGATGACTACGTTATGGCGCGCGATCGGCCCTATCGAGGTCCGCGCGCGCCACCACCCGGTCCGTTCGCGCCACGTGTTGCGGGGCTGCCGCCAGCGGGGTGGGTCAGCGAGCTGGGTGAGCGGCTGATGTTTCGCCGGTCCATCGGTGGAAGGCCTTGCGGAGGGCGCGGTCGTCAGTGAAGGCGAGGCGCTGGGCGATCACGCTTCTGGTAAGTCCTTGGTCCAGCAGGGTTCTCGCGCGTTCGTAGCGGAGTAGGTCGAGTTCGTCGCGCCAGGTGGTGCCGTGTTCGGCGAGATGGCGCTGGAGGGTGCGCTGGCTCATCGCCAGTGCTCTCGCGACTCGCGGGAGGGTCGGGTCGGCGGCGTCGAGGGCGGCGGCGAGGGCGATGCGAAAGGCATCGAGGGGGTCGGTGATGGTGCGCGAGGACGAGAGGACCAGGCCGGCGTGGCTGCGCATCAGGTCGGCGAGCATCGGGTCGGCGCGGGGGAGCGGGGCGTCGGCGTCGTCGGCGTGGAAGGTGATCGAGTCGGCATCCGCCTCGAATTCGATGCTGTCCGTACCGAATACGGCGGACAGATCGGCGCGGTCCGCCGGTGCGTGGTGACCGAAACTCACCCGGGTCGGAACGAGGGGACGGCCGGTCGCCTCGCGGGCCCGGCGCAGGTAGTAGGCCATCACGTACTCGTTGACCACCGACGCCACCGCGGGATCGCCTGCCGAGGTGCGATAGCCGATGGTGAGATCGCCCTCGCCGGACAGCTCGAAACCTTCGGTGGCCGCGGTGACCAGGCGGTGATACGGCAGGGCGGCATGCAGTGAATCCCGCAGTGTCGCACCGCCTGTCACCAGGTAGTCCCAGGTGTTCAGCGTGCCGAGCGGCGCGGCGGCGGCCACCGCGGCCCCCGCCCCGACCGGCCGCGCGTGCGCGATCAACTCCCACAGCCGCAGCAGTGAACTCATCGGAATCCGGTTCAGCTCGCCGCGCAACACCACCTCGTCGGTGCCGGGGATCCGCGTCAACTGCTCCTCGGCGGCCCCAGCGTGCCTGGCGGCCTGGACCAGTAGCCGCACCAGGTGCGTCGACACCGTGCCGTCGAGCCGACTGCCGATTCCGTCCGCCGACCCAGCACCGCTCACCTCCCCGACCTTACTGCGAGGCCCGGTGCCGAGGCGGCCCGTCGCGGGCTCATCTCACCTATGTGGGGGACGGGTGGGTGAACTCTCCGAAACAGAGTTAGGCTCGGTGACGTGACTTCCCACTACGATGTCGTCGTTCTCGGCGCTGGTCCCGGCGGATATGTCGCCGCGATCCGTGCCGCTCAACTCGGCCTGCGAACAGCGATTGTCGAGCAGAAATACTGGGGTGGCGTGTGCCTGAACGTGGGCTGCATCCCGTCCAAGGCACTGCTGCGCAACGCCGAGCTGGCCCATATCTTCCAGAAGGAAGCCAAGACCTTCGGCATCTCCGGTGAGGTCAGCTTCGACTTCGGTGCCGCCTTCGATCGCAGCCGCAAGGTGGCCGACGGTCGGGTCAAGGGCGTGCACTTCCTGATGAAGAAGAACAAGATCGACGAGTTCGACGGCCTCGGTACCTTCACCGGCCCGAACTCGATCGATGTCGCCCTCACCAAGGGTGGCAGCGAGACGGTCACGTTCGACAATGTCATCATCGCCACCGGCACCACCACCAAGCTGCTGCCGGGCACCCAGCTCTCCGAGAACGTGGTCACTTACGAGGAGCAGATCCTCACCCGCGACCTACCCGGCTCGATCCTGATCGTCGGCGCGGGCGCGATCGGCATGGAGTTCGCCTACGTCCTCAAGAACTACGGCGTCGACGTGCGGATCGTGGAGTTCCTCGACCGCGCGCTGCCCAACGAGGACGCCGACGTCTCCAAGGAGATCACCAAGCAGTACAAGAAGCTCGGCGTCACCATCACCACCGGTGCGGCCGTGCAGTCGATCGACGACGACGGCTCCAAGGTCACCGTCCAGATCAAGGACAACAAGTCCGGCTCGATCGAGACCGTCACCGTCGACAAGGTGCTGCAGGCCGTCGGCTTCGCGCCGCGGGTGGAAGGCTACGGCCTGGAGACCACCGGCGTCGCGCTCACCGACCGTGGCGCGATCGAGATCGACGACTACATGCGCACCAACGTGGCGCACATCTACGCGATCGGTGACGTCACCGCCAAGCTGCAGCTCGCCCACGTGGCGGAGGCGCAGGGCGTGGTCGCGGCCGAGACCATCGGCGGCGCCGAGACGATGACCCTCGGTGACTACCGGATGATGCCGCGCGCCACCTTCTGCCAGCCGCAGGTCGCCAGCTTCGGTCTCACCGAGCAGCAGGCCCGCGACGAGGGCTACGACGTGAAGGTCGCGACCTTCCCGTTCCAGGCCAACGGCAAGGCACACGGCCTCGGCGACCCGACCGGCTTCGTGAAGCTGATCGCCGACGGCGCGCACGGCGAACTCCTCGGCGGGCACCTGATCGGCCCCGACGTCTCCGAGCTGCTCCCGGAGCTCACCCTCGCCCAGAAGTGGGACCTCACCGTCAACGAGGTGGCCCGCAATGTGCACACGCACCCGACGCTGAGCGAAGCGGTGCAGGAAGCGATCCACGGCCTCGCGGGGCACATGATCAACTTCTGAGAAATCAGCTGAAAAGGCCGGGTACGCGTTCGCGGGCCCGGCCTTTTGGTTTCTATTCGGTATTTTTCCGGGCGTTGATTTGGTGAATCGGGGTCTGTACCACGATGATCGACAACACCTCCAGGTTTGTTGTTCCACGCTCGTGTTCGACATGTTTATGTTCCATGAGATGGTCCCCTCACCCGGGTTGACTCGCGGTGGCGGGCACGGTTGAGAGGGTCTGAAACGCGATGAGCATTTTCGGTTGGGCAGCTCGGATTGCGGCTATGGCCGCGGTGGCTGTAGCCGGACTCGGTACGGTGACGCCGGCTGTGGCTGAACCCCTTTTCCCCGGTGGACCGGACATTCCCGGTGTCACCTCCATCGTTCCCACCGCATCTCCATGCCCCGTTGTCGAAGCCAGGGCGTGCCTGCGGCTGTCGACGAACGAGGCGTGGCTGGTCGACAACGGCCGGGTGATCTTCGGACCGACGCCGATCTCGCACGGCATGGGCGGATACGAAACGCCGCCCGCGGTGACCAGGATTTCCTTCAAGCGGGAATTCCACTGGAGCACGATGCACGATGCGCCGATGCGCTGGGCCACCTTCTTCAACGGTGACATGGCATTTCACGTGGGTCCGATCGATTCGAAATCACACGGTTGTGTGCGCATGACCGAAGACGGCGCCCACCGCTTCTTCGACTACCTGAAGCCGGGCGACATCACCCAGGTGATCGTCTAAGTACGCCGACAACTCACCGGGTCGAGCCGGCCCGGTGAGTTACCGTCTGCTCATGCGCAAGTGGTTGATCGGTGCGGTCGTCGGCATCGTCGTGGTGATGGCGGTAGCGGCCGGTCTGTACGTGGTGATGAATTCACGGACGTATCAGGTGGCGGGGCGGCTGGTGGATCGGGTCGAGACCGACGAGAAGGTCGTCGCGTTGACCTTCGACGACGGCCCGACCGCGCGGACGCCGCAAGTATTGCGGATGCTGGCGCAATCGCAGGTCCCCGCGACCTTCTACCTGGTCGGCGACAACCTCACCGCGCATCCCGAATACGGTGCGGCGATCGTGGGTGCGGGTCACGAGATCGGTAATCACACCTATTCACACCGGCGCATGGTGCTGGTCTCCGGCGATACCGTGCGCGACGAGGTCGAACGGACCGACGCCGAGATCCGTCGCGCCGGGTATCAGGGGCCCATCACCTTTCGCCCGCCCTACGGCAAGAAGCTGTGGTCGCTGCCGCACTATCTGGCCGACCACGATCGCACCACGGTGACCTGGGATGTCGAGCCGGATTCCGCGGGTGGTGCGTCCCGCGAGGCGATCGTCGCCGACACCCTCGCCCAGACCCGGCCGGGCTCGATCATCCTGCTGCACGTCATGCACGGCGACGAGTCGGCTGCGGCGGTGCCCGAGATCGTCAGCGGATTGCGTGCGCGGGGCTACCGATTCGTCACTGTCTCAGAGCTTCTCGCGCGCTGAGTCAATCCGGCACGCCCCCGGCGCGGTGATAGTTCTCCTGCGCGGCGCGGACGGTGTCCATATTGGATTCCAGGACCACGACCAGCGCTCTCAGCTGCTCCGCGACCTCGGCACCCAGTGTTGTGAGGGTGTATTCGACGCGGGGTGGGATCGCTTCCAGCACCTCGCGATGCACCATGCCGTCGCGCTCGAGAGCCTGCAGGGTTTGCGACAGCATGCGCTCGCTCACGCCGTCGACCCGGCGGCGCAGCGCGCTGAAGCGGACCGGGCCGTCGAGTAGCGCGACCAGGGCGAGCACGCCCCAGCGGCCGGCGATGTTCTGCAGGACGGGGCGGGAAGCGCAATTGCGCGCGAAGACGTCGGCTTCCAGCGTGGGGTCGTCGTCCGGCGTCTCGAGCATGCCCCCATCGTACCCACTTGACGCAAGCACCCACTGAAGGCATAGTGCTTACTAATAGTTAGTGCATCAAAAATTGGAGGCAGCGATGACCGTGGCAGTGACAGCGGCAAGTGGACAGCTCGGCAGGTTGGTCGTGGCGGCACTGCTCGACGCGGGGGAGCGGCCGGTCGCGATCGTCCGCGATCCGCGGAAGGTGGCCGACCTGGCCGCGCGCGGTGCCGACGTGCGACAGGCGTCCTACGACGATCCGGCCGCCCTCGACGCCGCCCTGGCCGGTGTCGACCGCGTGTTGCTGATCTCGGGCAATGAATTCGGCAAGCGAATTGACCAGCACACCAACGTGATTCGCGCCGCCGAGCGTGCCGGTGTCGAACTGCTGGCCTACACCAGCATCCCGCGCGCCGACCGCAATCCGATGGCGCTGGCCGCCGAGCATCGCGGCACCGAAGAGGTGCTGGCGACTGCCTCGGTGCCGACGGTACTGCTGCGCAACAGCTGGTACTGGGAGAACTACGGCGGTTCCGTCGCGCACGCGGCGCAGGCCGGTGTCCTCCACGGCGCGATGGGCGATGGCCGGGTCTCTGGTGCGGCCCGAGCCGATTACGCCGAGGCCGCCGCACGCGTGCTGACCAGCGACGGACACGAGGGTCGCGTCTACGAATTGGGCGGTGACGAGGCGCTGACCGGCGCGGATCTCGCCGCGGCGGTCGGTGAGTCGGTGCGCTACGAAAACCTGGCCCCCGACGGCTACGCGGCGGCCCTGCGTGCGGCAGGACTCGACGATCAGGTTGCCGCGTCCCTGGCCGACGCCGACGCCCGCATCGGTGAGGGCTGGCTCGAGGTGGTCACCGGCGACCTCACCAAGCTTCTCGGCCGCCCCGCGACCTCCGCCGCCACGGTATTCGCGCAGTAGTCGTCGCCCTGGTGGCGGCAGTACATGGGCAACTCACCGGGCGCGGGCTAACCTGACCAGATGAGCGACCTCCACCCGCCAACGTCACTTAGCCCCGCGCCGCGGTCTGGCTTGAATACCAGGAGAGGCGGAAAGGCGCACTCTTGGCTGAGTGGACTGCTGTTCGTGATGGGCACCCTGCACTTCGTAGCGCCGAAGCCGTTCGACAAGATCGTGCCGCCGCAGCTGCCCGGCGACCCGCGGACCTACACCTACGCGTCCGGGGTCGCCGAGCTCGGGGTGGCGACCGCGCTGGCCGTGCCGCGGACCCGGCGGCTCGGTGGGTGGCTGGCGGTGGCGCTGTTCATCGGCGTCTTCCCGGCCAATGTCCAGATGACGGTGGACGTGGTCGGTAATCCTAAGGCGCCCAAGGCTTTCAAGGCAGGCGTGCTGGCGCGGTTGCCGCTCCAGATCCCGATGATCGTGGCCGCGTTGCGGGTCGCGCGCCGCTGATCACACCCACTGGACGAGCTGGATGACGACCCCGTTGGGGTCGGTCATCTGGAAGTAGCGCTCGCCCCATTCCTCGGTTTCGATCGGCGTTTCGATCGGGACGCCCGCGGTGCGCAGCCGGTCGTATTCGCCGTCGATGTCGTCGACGACGAAGACGATCAGCAGCCCGTCGCCTGCGCTGCCCGCGATCCGGGCGGGCTTGAACGAACCGAGGCCGGTGCGCAGGTAGATGACGTCCATGCCCGCGTCGGCCCGGGTCAGCGCGACGAAGCCGTCGGCGGCCATCTTCTCGGCGAAGCCGAGGTGCTCGATCAGGAACTGAGCCGAGGCCCGCGGGTCGGTGACATTGAGCGAGACGGCGGAAGCGGTGATCTGCAAGGGTCCTCCTCGGTGGCGGCTAACTCCGTACTTTGTACGCCTTTACTCTGGGCGCCCTTTCGGCGTGCCGCCATATGACCTGGGTCACATCATTTGAACGCGTCGCGTTGGACGCGCAGGGTCGTGATGGTCGACGCCAGCCCCTCGTACTGGTTGATCAGCAGCACGATCTCGATCAGCACCCGCTCGTCGTAGTGTTCA
The DNA here is from genome assembly GCF_054031145.1 of Nocardia sp. FBN12. Taxonomy (NCBI): domain Bacteria; kingdom Bacillati; phylum Actinomycetota; class Actinomycetes; order Mycobacteriales; family Nocardiaceae; genus Nocardia; species Nocardia sp. FBN12. The sequence goes on along the minus strand of NZ_CM132926.1, from coordinate 5,502,654 downwards.
GCCAGTGCGGCCCACGCCGCGTCGTCCACATCGCGGCTGGTCACCAGCTGATCGACGACCCTCAGCAGGGCCCGCTGGCGCGGCGTCCAGCCCTCGGCCTCGGGGCCGGCGGCCACCCGCTCGATCTCGACGGCCGACAGCCCCGCCTTGCGCCCCAGCCGACGATGATGATCGGCCTCGTAGTCGCACTCGCGCAGCCGCGCGACCCGCAGGATCGCCAATTCGGCCTCGGCCCGCGGCAACCTGCCACCCGGCATGAGCTTGCCGGAGAAATGCAGCCAGCCGCGGAAGAGCCCGCCCGTGCGGCCGAGGGTGCTGAATAGGTGCGCGTCCTCGGTGCCCGACGCGCGGGAAAGTACTTGCCAGACAACCCAGTTGATCGGCCCGAGTTCACCGAACCGGCCGGGCGAAACGCGTGGTAGTGGCGCTGAATCCATTTCTGATCCACCTGTCTTCTCGAACATCGTCGGCCAGAATCGGAGCGTACTCGCCGGTATGGCCGTGGTGGGCCGCCTCGAGGGTCTTGCCGGTTTTCTTTGGTTTCCAGTGGTTTTCGGAACAGTTGCGCGTCATGATCGGTGGGTACCGCAGCGCGCAGCGGCGGTGTGAAGTCGCAAGCCTGGTAGGGGAACATCGCACATGCTGGTTCGGATCAGACCGGGTGCCGAGCTCACCGGCGCCGAGCGCGAGCTCGTGGATTGCCTGCGCGCCTATCCGAGTACGGGGCTCGCGCTGATCGATTGCCGGGTGGGTGACCGGCGGCTCGGAGCGGTGCTCGTGACACCGCGCGGGATCACGGTGCTCGAGGTCAAAGGCTTCCGTCGACGGCAGAGCGGGCTGCTCACCGCCACCGCCGACGGCGGCTGGATGATCAGCGACAGCCCGCTGGATTTAGCGGAAGAGCCGTCGAACGGGCTCACCGACCGGGTCGAGCACGGGGTGCACGCGGTGCGGGTCGCGCTCGAACAGGCGTTGCAGGACAGCAGGCATGTGTCCGGTGCGGTGGTGCTGGTCCCGTATCGGGGCGTGGTCGTGCGGCCCGCGCGTACCGCGCTGCGACCGGGCCTCGATGTGCTGGTCGCGAACACAGTCGACGCGCACGAACTGCGGGTTTACCTCGAAGGGTTCTCGGCCGGGCCACGCGAATGGACGATCGAGCGGGTGCTCAACACCTGTACGACGCTCGGGACGACCGAGGTGCCCTCGCGGGCCGAGCTGGCCGAGGAGGGTTTCGACAGCAATCGGCCCGCGCCGACGCCGGTGGTGCCGCAGGTGCGCAGGTTCAGCGAGCCCGCCCCGCCGCCTGATCCGTCGCGCCAGGGAAAGCTCGCGGGCATCGCACTGTTCGCTGCCGCGCTGCTCGGCATTCTCGTCGTCTTCGTGGTGGTCGGTGTGGCGCTGTTCCAGGACTCGCCCAATCCGCGTCCGATGTCGGATACCTCGCAGACCTCGACGACCCGGGCGCCCACCTCGGCGACTCCGCGCAAGACCGAGTGCTGGCCGTTCCAGCAGGACTGTTGATCAATCCCGCACGGCGCGACCGAGTTTGGTGAAGGCGATCGCCTGCTCGGCCCGAACTCGAACGTGGGCGCGGGAGGAATCGATGTGGGCGGTGAGGGTGCGCAGGGCCTGTTCGTCGTCACCGGCCAGCACCTGTTCGGCGATGGTGATGTGATCGGCCGTCATGGCCGCGACCCGTTCGGCGGTGGGCACGTCCATGGTGCGCACCGGGCGAACCCGCAGGTAGACCGCCGCCAGCGCCTCGGCGAGCGCGGAATTGCCTGCCGCCCTGAGCAGTTCGGTGTGGAACTGTTCGTCGGCGGCGACGAGATCGGGTCCGGGTTCGGGTGGGGTGTCGCGGTATTCGAGCCAGCGGGCCAGCTCGGCGCGCACGGTGGGCTGATCGTGCTCGGCCGGAATGTGCACCTGAACCGAACCGCCCGCGACGATCCGTTGAAAACCGCGCGATTCCAGCACAATTCGTAGCTCGTAGAGCTCATCGAGCTCGTTCAGACGTGGGCGATAGAGGTAGAGCCCGTCGCCATGGCGCACAACGAGACCATCGGCCTGCAGCCGGGCCAGCGCCTCGCGCACCGGAGTGCGCGAGACGCCGTAGCGCTCGGCCAGCCGTTCGGCGCGTAACCGTTCGGTCGGCGCCAGCTCCCCGGTGGCGAGGTCGTGCCGCAGTTCGTCGTAGACGCGCGCGGCGAGCGGCACCCGCTTCGTAGCTCCGGCCGCACTCGAACCGCTGACCTCGGCGGACGCCGCGCCCGCACCCGACCCGGTGCCCGAGCCCCTGTCTGCCATGTGTCCGGCGACGTTCAGATGGTCATCGCCGCGCGGACCGCGGACTCCGCACCTGCCCCGCCCGCCCCGGTCGAGCCGAGATGCCCCGAATGCACCACGTAGTACCGCTGCGCGGCCTGTAGCGCGAAGCCGATGTGCTGCTCCACCAGCAGCACGCTCAAGCCGCCGCGCTGCGTCAATTCGATGATGGTGCGCTCGATTTCGGCGACCACCGACGGCTGGATGCCCTCGGTCGGTTCGTCGAGGATGAGCAGCTTCGGCTCGGTGATCAGTGCCCGCGCGATGGCCAGCTGCTGACGTTGACCGCCCGAGAGCAGGCCCGCCTTACGGGTGAGCAGGTCCTTCAGCGCGGGGAACAGATCGAGCGACTCGTCGATCAGGGCCTTACCGCGCTTGCGTCCGTCCGCCACCACCTGCAGGTTCTCGGCGGTGGTGAGCTGCCCGAAGCTCTGCTGGCCCTGCGGCACGTAGCCGATGCCGCGCTTGACCCGTTGCGAGGGTGAGAGTTTGGTGATCTTCTCGCCGTCGAAGGTGATGGTGCCCGACTTGGTGGGCAGCAGGCCGACGGCGGCACGCAGCAGGGTGGTCTTGCCCGCGCCGTTGTGGCCCATGATGGCGACCACGCTGTCGTCGGGCACGGTGAGGCTGATGCCGTGGATCACCTCGGTGCGCCCGTATCCCGAATGGATCTCGTGTAGTTCAAGCATCGGCCGATTCCTTGTCTGTCGCAGCGAGATTCGCGGTGCCGAGATAGACCTCCTGCACCTTCGGATCGGCCTGGACCTGTTCGACGCTGCCCTCGCTGAGTACCTTGCCGCCCGCGAGCACGGTGACCGAGGTGGCGAAGGATCGCATGAAGTCCATGTCGTGCTCGACGACGATCACCACGCGATCACCACCGATGCGGCGCAACAGGTTTCCGGTCTCCTCCCGCTCCTCGGCGCTCATGCCCGCGACCGGCTCGTCGAGCAGCAGCACCGACGCGTTCTGCACGAGCAGCATGCCGATCTCGAGCCACTGCTTCTGCCCGTGCGCGAGGATTCCGGCCGGCTTGTCACGCAGTGCGGTGAGACCGGTTGTCGCCAAGGCCTCTTCGATGCTCGGCAGTACCGACTTGCGGGTACGCAACAGCGACAGCGCCGATCGCCCGGCGCCCGCGGCGATATCCAGGTTCTGCAGCACGGTGAGCTGTTCGAACACACTGGCCGTCTGGAAGGTGCGCCCGACGCCGAGGCGCGCGATCTGGTGCACCTTCTTGCCGAGCAGTTCGGTGCCCGACTTCTGCGCGGAGCCGGTGGCCGGGACCAGGCCGGTGATGGCGTCGATCAATGTGGTCTTGCCCGCGCCGTTCGGGCCGATCAGGAACCGCAGGTCACCCTGCAGCACCGTGAGATCGACGTCGGTGACCGCCTTGAAACCGTCGAAACTGACTGAGAGGCCACGGATTTCGAGGTAGTCGCTGTCCATGCCGGCGTTGCCGCCCGCTTTGGGTTCGTGTGTCATCGCGCTTGCACCTTCTCCTCGGTGACGACCGCTGGTTCTTCCGGTGCGGGTGGCAGCTTCTTGCGACTGTCTAGCCAGCCCTTCAGCATCGGCCACAGCCCGGCCAGACCGGCGGGGATGAACCCGACGACCACGATGAACAGCACACCCTGCATGTAGGTCCAGCCCGACGGGAACGACTCCGACAGCGAGGTCTGCGCCCAGGCCACCCCGATCGCGCCGAGAATCGGCCCGAGCAGCGTGGTGCGGCCACCGATGGCGACGCCGATCAGGAAGGCGATCGACGGGATGACACCGATGTCGGCGGGGGAGATGATGCCGACGATCGGGGTGAACAACGCACCCGCGATACCGGCGAGGAAGGCCGCCACGACGTACGCGACGATCTTGATATTGGCCGGGTCGTAGCCGAGGAAGCGCACGCGCTCCTCCGCGTCACGCACCGCCACCAGCAGTTCGCCGTAGCGGCTGCGGTTGAGCTGACGGATCAGCGCCACCACCACGAGCAAGGTGCCGGACGCGATGAAGAACAGCATCTGCCGGTTGGCCGGGTCGGACAGCTTGAAGCCGAAGAAGGCGCGGAAGTCCGAGAGCCCGGTGAAGCCGCCGATGGCCTGCTGTCCGGTGAGCAGGATCGCCAGCGCCGCCGCCAGCGCCTGGCTCAGGATGGCGAAGTAGGCACCGCGCACGCGACGCTTGAACACGCCGTAACCGAGCACGGCCGCGACCAGCGCGGGTAGCACCAGGATGCCGAGGATGGCGACCGGCGCGGAACTGAACGGCTGCCAGAAGCCGGGGAGTTCGCTGATGCCGGAGATCTCCATGAACTCCGGGACGTCGTTGCCGAGGCGGGCGGCGTCGGCGAGCTGCATGTGCATGGCCATGATGTAGGCGCCGATGCCGAAGAACACGCCCTGGCCGAGGGTGAGCATTCCGCCACGGCCCCAAGCCAATCCGATGCCGGCCGCCACGATGGCGAAGCAGAGGAATTTGGCGAGCAGGTTCAGGCGGAAGTCGCTCAGGACCGCCGGGGCGACAGCGAAGAGAACAATCGCGGCGACCGCGAAACCGGCCAGCGGCGTCAGTCGCGGGTAGGCGCGCAGACGTTCGGTGAGTGCGGTCATGCCAGGCTCCTCGTCCGCACGGTGAACAGGCCCTGCGGGCGGACCTGCAGGAAGATGACGATCAGCACGAACACGATCACCTTCGCGATGGACGCGGTGGTGGAGTATTCGATGAACGAGTTGAGCAGGCCGAGCGCGAACGCCGCGATCACCGTGCCCTTGATCTGGCCGAGGCCACCGATCACCACCACCAGGAACGCGTCGATCAGATAGCTCTGGCCGATGGTGGGACTCGTCGAACCGATCAGGGTGAGCGCCACCCCGGCGACACCGGCCAGGCCGGAGCCGATGAAGAACGTGCTGATATCGGTGAATCTGCTGGAGATGCCGCTGGTTTCGGCAAGCCCGCGATTCTGCACGACGGCGCGAATCCGCCGGCCCATCGGGGTGGTCTTGAGCACGGCGGCCAGCGTGGTCACCGCGACGATCGCCAGGACCAGGATGAAGATGCGGGTCTTGGGAACCACCGCGCCCGCGATAGTGATTCCACCACTGAGCCATTCGGGCACCAGCACGTTCTTGGCGGGCGCGCCGAAGATGTCACGCGCGGCCTGCTGCAGCACGAGCCCGACACCGAAGGTGACGAGCAATGTGTCGAGCGGCCGGTCGTACATGTAGCGGATCAGCCCCATCTCCAGGGCGGCACCGAGCAGGCCGCCGATGAGGAAGCCCATCAGCAGGGATACGGCCAGTGACACGCCGGCCGAGGAGAAGACTTGTTGCACAACGTAAGTGGTGTAGCAACCGGCCATGATGAATTCGCCGTGCGCCATATTGATGACGCCCATCTGACCGAAGGTCAGGGAGAGGCCGAGCGCGGCGAGCAGAAGAATGGATCCCAGACTCAGCCCGGTGAAGAGCTGACTGATCAGCACGTCCATTGCAGTGGACTCCTTGGAGATGGGGCGAGGTGGGACGCGCGCGGTGCGCGTCCCACCTCTGTCGGGCTACTTACTTGAGGCCCTTGGCCCACTCGTAGGACTTCAGGTACGGGTCGGGGGTGATGGCCTTGCCGGAATCCCAGACGGTGTAGATCAGGCCGTCGGGGCGGATCTCACCGATGCGGGCGGTCTTGGTGATGTGGTGGTTGGAGCCGTCGATGGTGACAGTGCCCTCCGGGGCGTCGAAGCTCACGCCGTCGGCCGCGGCCTGAATGTCGGCCACCGCGAACGACTTCGCCTTCTCGACGGTGTTCTTCCACAGGTAGACCGAGGCGTAGGCGGCTTCCATCGGGTCCGAGGTCGGCTTGTCGGCGCCGAAGGCCGCCTTGTAGTCGGCGACGAACTTCTTGTTCGCCGGGGAGTCGACGGTCTGGTAGTAGTTCCAGGCGGTCAGCTGGCCCGCGATGATCTGCGGGCCGATGCCCGCGACCTCCTCCTCGGCGATCGACACCGAAACCACCGGCATCTCAGCGGCTTTCAGGCCCGCGTTGGCGTACTCGCGGAAGAAGGCGACGTTGGAGTCGCCGTTGAGGGTGTTGAACACCGCGCCCGCCTTGGCGGCGCGCACCTTGTTGACGATGGTGGAGAAATCGGTGGAGCCGAGCGGGGTGTAGTCCTCGCCCTTGATCTCGATGCCGTTGGCCGCGGCGTAGGCCTTGATCTCGCGGTTGGCGGTCTGCGGGAAGACGTAGTCGGAGCCGACCAGGTAGAGGGACGTGATGCCCTTCTGCTTCAGGTAGTCCAGCGCGGGGATGATCTGCTGGTTGGTGGTGGCGCCGGTGTAGAAGATGTTCTTGGAGTCTTCCAGGCCCTCGTACTGCACGGGGTAGTAGAGCAGCGAGTTCAGGTTCTCGAACTTGGGCTTCATGGCCTTACGGCTCGACGAGGTCCAGCCGCCGAAAACCGAAGCGACACAGTCGGAGCTGATCAGCTTCTCGGCCTTCTCGGCGAAGGTCTTCGGGTCGGAGGCGCCGTCCTCGAGGACGATCTCGATCTTCTTGCCGAGCACACCGCCCGCCGCGTTGATCTGGTCGACCGCCAGCTTGGTCGAATTGGCCACGGTGACTTCGGAAATGGCCATGGTGCCCGACAGCGAGTGCAGCGAGCCCACCTTGATGGTGTCCTTGCTGGTGTCGACGCAGGAGGCGGCGGTCGAGCCGGTCGACGCGTCGTCGCGCGCACCACAGCCGGTGAGCAGCAGGCCGGCGACGGCCACCGCGGCAGGCACGACAAGTGCCTTGACCAAACGGGATTCAGACATGGGGCGGTTCTCCTCATCAGGTGCAACGGTGGCGCCATACGCGCCACAACGAACACCACCGCTGCTCCCCGGCGACTGGATGTACACCGAGTTGTATACAGCTGCTGTATTCGTGATTCGAGACAGTAGATGGAACTTGTTGCACCCGAATGTCTCCCGATCACGTGCCCGTTTCGTCTGTTTCGTCCGTGTGAATTGTTCGCCGCGGGACTACCGGAGGATCGGCGTACCTACGGTTGCGTAGGAGCGCGCAGGTGCGGCAGGCTCGATCAGTACGACGTCGAGCAGCCGAGCCACGCGGCAATCCGGCCGTGTGCGGTCAGTCGAGGAGGGCCCGATGGGGCACTACAAGGCGAACGTGCGTGACATCGAGTTCAATCTGTTCGAGGTGCTGAACCTGGACAAACTTCTCGACTCCGGCGCCTACGGCGACCTGGACTCCGATACGGTTCGCCAGCTCCTCGACGAGGTGAAACACCTGGCCGAGGGCCCGATCGCGGACTCGTTCGCCGAGGCCGACCGGGAGCCCGTGGTCTTCCAGCCCGATACCAACGACATCACCGTGCCCGAACCACTGCGCAAGACGGTGCGCATGGTGCGCGAGGCGGGCTGGTACCGCCTCGGCATGCCGGCGGGCATGGATGGTACCGCCGCCCCGAATGTGCTGATGTGGGCTGTCAACGAGCTCATCATCTGTGCCAACCCGGCGGCCAGCTTCTACAACATGGGCCCGCCGATGGGCTCGGTGCTCTACGGGGTCGGCAACGAAGACCAGCGGCGCTGGGCGCGGGGCGGGGTCGAGCGCGGGTGGCAGGCCACCATGGTGCTCACCGAGCCCGACGCCGGGTCCGATGTCGGCGCGGGGCGTACCAAGGCTGTGCCGCAGCCCGACGGGTCGTGGCACATCGACGGGGTGAAACGGTTCATTTCCGGCGGTGACGTGGGTGATACGGCGGAGAACATCTTCCACCTTGTGCTCGCTCGGCCGGAGGGCGCCGGCCCCGGCACCAAGGGGCTGTCGCTGTTCTACGTGCCGAAGTTCCTCTTCGATCCCGAGACGCTGGAACTGGGCGACCGCAACGGGGTGTATGTGACCGGGGTCGAGCACAAGATGGGGCTCAAGTCGTCGCCGACCTGCGAGCTGACCTTCGGCGGCACCGCGGTGCCCGCCAAGGGCTGGCTGGTCGGCGATGTGCACAACGGCATCGCCCAGATGTTCGAGGTGATCGAGAACGCGCGGATGACGGTGGGTGTGAAGTCGTCCGGGACGTTGTCGACCGGGTATCTGAACGCACTCGAGTACGCCAAGACACGCGTGCAGGGCGCGGATCTGACGCAGATCGCCGACAAGGCGGCGCCGCGCGTCACCATCACCCATCACCCCGATGTGCGCCGGTCGCTGGCCATGCAGAAGGCCTACGCGGAGGGGCTGCGCGCGGTGTATCTGTACACCGCCGCGCATCAGAACGCGGAGGTCGCGCAGCTGGTATCCGGTGCAGATCCGGAGACCGCGCACCGCGTGAACGATCTGCTGTTGCCGATCGTCAAGGGCGTGGGATCCGAGCGCGCGTACCAGTTGCTGACCGAGTCGCTGCAGACTTTCGGTGGCTCCGGCTATCTGCGGGACTATCCGATCGAGCAGTACATCCGCGACGCCAAGATCGACTCGCTCTACGAGGGCACCACGGCGATCCAGGCGCAGGACTTCTTCTTCCGCAAGATCATTCGCGATCGCGGTGTCGCCCTGGCCCACGTGAACGCGCAGATCAGCGAGTACCTGGACAACGACACCGGCCGTTTCGCCACCGAGCGCGCCTTGCTGCGCACCGCCCAAGCCGACGTCGGCGCCATGGCCGCCACCCTCACCGGCTACGCCATGGCGGCCCGCACCGAGCCGACCGAGCTCTACAAGGTCGGCCTCGGCTCGGTCCGCTTCCTGATGGCGGTCGGCGATCTCCTCATCGCCTGGCGCCTGCTGGTCCAGGCCGACATCGCCGCCGCCACAGCCTCCGACGCCGCACCGCGGGAACGCCCCTTCTACCAGGGCAAAGTCGCCGCGGCGAGCTTCTTCGCCAAGAACGTCCTCCCCGAACTCACCGCTACCAAGAACATCCTCGCCGCCATCGACAACGACATCATGGCCGTCCCGGAGGAAGCCTTCTGAGAGTTATTTGATGAGGTACGGCGAGACCGAGCTCCGGTGTTCGCTGATCTCGAGGGCCTTGCCATGGAGGGGCGCGTGCACTGTCTGGGGAAAGCGCCGACAGGCAAGTAATCGCTTCAGATGTGACGGACGGCCGTTTCCATCGCTGGGCGTAATCCCTCGAAGGCAGGCGCGAAACGGGTGCGCTCAGCGGTCGAGATTCCATTGGCGGCGGAGGTCTGTGCCCAGGTTGCGGTTGCGGCGAGCACTTCACTGAGGGCGGCTGTCGCGTCGTTCGACGTCAGGCCGAAGGCATCTGCCGCCGCCATCAATGCCTCGAGTTCATCGGCGCGTGCGGTCACTCCAGCGATGGAGGTTGTCCGATGTTCTGTGATCTCAGGGTTGGGGTTCACGTCGAAGATCGGTGCTAGTTGCCATCCGCCTGGGTGATGGAGGAAACCGTGATTGCGGAGGTGGTCGTCGGTGTTGTGGATGGCGACGCTGAAGGCGATTCGACGCCACAGGGCGCGCAGGTCTGAGTTCGTCTGTGCGCTGTGCTCGGGGAGCGCCTCGGCGAGGTCGAGATAGTCATGACCTTGTCCGTCGCGCGCTTGCAGCATGGTCATGGCGCTGATGTAGCCGATTCGCTGTCCGTGCGCGCGATCGAATCGGTCGAGGATGAGCACTCCTCGGCCGTCGATCCGGCGCAGAGCGCGAGCGGGGGTCGCGATGCCCGCAGCCTCAGCGAGGTCAAGAGCGGTTTTCTCCCAGGCCATGACATCCCAGGAATCGGCGTGATGTGGAAACTTGGCGATACACAGCCGGTCCTCGTCACGAACCGACGCTTTTGGGCGGGCACCACCCAATGTTGCGGTTCCGGCGGCAAGCAGCAACTTCAGGTCGCTGAAGTCAGCATCATCTCGGGCGAGGTGATCGGAAGCCCTGAGTAGCGAGGGCAATTCGATCAACTTCGGGACCGCCGGGTCAGGATCCAGGAACTCGCCGGTATCGGGCTCGGCAAAGCGGAGCGCGCCCTGACGGGTGAGATCGCTGACTCCGACCAAGTAGTCGACGGGTGTGAGCGCGCGGGGCATCGACTTGTTCGTCTGATCCAGTACCTGGCGGCGCCTCTTGACGAGGTTTTGCCCCCAGCGGTCAGGTGCGCAGTCAGCGAACGCACCGGGCAGACCGGACACGTGGTGCTGTCCTTGATACAGAGGAAGAGCGGGGTCTAGTTCGTAGGCCCCGGGCGTCCGAAGATAGTCGGCGTTGTACTGAAATGAGGTGGCAAGGCTGCCTCGGTGGGTGAAATAGGCAGTGCCTGCCGGGATAGTCCGGCCGTTGATGTCGACGGAGACGATCAGCTCGTCAGGCATCAGCGCACTCGCTTCGGGAGTTGCTGATCAGCGCGGGCGCGGCCGAGGTCGGTCTCGTACGGATCAATGGCTGTGACAACGTTGTCGAGTTGTCCCAGTGCTCGCAGCACGTTCAGATAGGTTTCCATCGAGACCCCCAGTTCGCCCTGTTCGAGGCGCCGGTAGGTGGATCTGGCGACGCCTGCCCGTTCGGAGACTTGCTCGGCGGTGAGGCCGAGAAGTTTTCGCCACGCGACCAGGTGTTCGCCGATGTCGCGTGCCGCTCGAGTGACCCGCGCGGGGGTTCGTCGCTTCACTGCCCCTCCTGCTAATGGCGCGTATATGAACCACTATAGGGTCTTACGGACCAGATACGCTCCATTGAGCTACTTGATGAGGTACGGCGAGACCGAGCTCCGGTGTTCGCTGATGTCGAGGGCCTTGCCGAGGGGTGGGAAGGCGCGTTGGGGGCAGTTGGAGCGGACGCAGACTCGGCAGCCCGCGCCGATGGGGGTGGCGTTGGCCTCGCCGAGGTCGATGCCGTCGGCGTAGACCACGCGGCCCGCGTGGCGGAGTTCGCAGCCGAGGCCGATGGCGAAGGTTTTGCCGGGTTGGCCGTAGCGGGTGGCGCGGCGTTCGACGGTGCGGGCGATCCAGAGGTATTTGCGGCCGTCGGGCATCTGGGCGATCTGAGTCATGATCTTGCCGGGGTAGGCGAAGGTCTCGTAGACGTTCCAGAGGGGGCAGGTGCCGCCGCTGGCGGAGAAGTGGAAACCGGTGGCGGACTGGCGTTTCGACATATTTCCGGCGCGGTCGACGCGGACGAAGGAGAAGGGGACGCCGCGCAGGGTGGGCCGTTGCAGGGTCGACAGGCGGTGACAGATGGTTTCGAAACTCTGCGAGAAGTGGGCTGACAGGCGCTCGATGTCGTACCGGAAGTTCTCGGCTACCTCGTGAAAATGCGTGTAGGGCAAGACGATTGCGGCGGCGAAATAGTTCGCCAGACCGAGCATCGCGAGTTTGTACGAGGATTCGGACGCGAAATTGCCTTCGTCGACCAGCTTTTCGAGTAGTGGGCCACATTCGAGATAGGCGAGTTCGGCGGCCAGTTTGAAAGTGCGCTGCCCGCCGGACAGGTGCGGGGAGATCTCGAGCTGTTTGGTCTCGGGGTCGTAGTGGTGCAGCACGCCCTCGCCGAGGTCGATGCGCTCGCTGATCCGCACGCCGTGCGCGCGCAGCAGACGCACGATCTCGGTGCTCACCTCGCCGCCGTGGAATCGGATACGCGCGGTGAGATCTTCTGCGGCGGTGTCCAATTCGTGAATGTAGTTCTGCCGCTGGTAGAAGTAGTCGCGCACTTCCTCGTGCGGCTTGCTGATCGCGGCGCTGCCCGCACCGTCGGCGAACCGGTCCTCGGTGGCGGCGGCAAGCTGCGCGCTGGTGTTGCGGTAGCGGTTGTGCATGGCCACCAGGGCGCGCGCCATCGACGGATGCGCGGAGACCATGTCGGCGATCTGCTGGGTATCGGCCTCGATACCGAGCTCGGCGTCCATCACCACTTCGGACAGCTCGGCGATGAGGCGGGTGTCGTCCTGGGCGGAGAAGAAGGTGGGGTCGACGCCGAAGACCTCGTTGATGCGCGTGAGCACCGGCACGGTGAGCGGTCGCACGTCGTGTTCGATCTGGTTCAGATAACTGGCCGAGATCTCCAGTTTCTGCGCGAGCGCGACCTGGCTCAGCCCACGCTCGGTGCGCAGCTGGCGCAGCCGCGCTCCGACGTAGGTCTTGGCCATATGTCCAGTTTAGAGCTGCTTTCGCAGGCGTGCCAACCCTTTGTTAACAACGGTGCGCAGCGTTGTGACCGCTGCGGATCACGACCGGGGCGCTCGACAACGTAGGGCCACGCCCTGGGGATCATCCGTCGAGGAAGTTCAGCAGTTCCGCCGTGACGAACCGCGGGTTCTCCTCGACGAGCCAGTGTCCTGCGTTCGGCACGTCCACTGCCCGCACGATGTTGGTCATCCGTGGGGCCGCGGTCGCCCGTACCGGGTCGAGCTGCCCCTGGGCGGTCATCAGCAGCGTGGGCACCTGGGTCGGTGTTGCTGCCACGGCATCGCGGACGTCCTGGTCGAGGGCTCGGTAGAGCTCGAAGCCGCCTGCCATTTTCTCGGGTTGGCTGTAAGTCCGTGCGTACTCATCGATTTCGGCATCGGTGAACGGGGAGCGGTCCGACGTGCCACCGAAGGCCGATCCGCCGAAGGAGACCTGGGGATAGAACAGCGCCAGGTACTCGCGGACGTCGTCGTCGACGACAGCCTCGGGGACCCGCCGCTGGGAGTGGAAGGCGATATGCCAGCTCATCGAACGGTAGGTGGGCGCATCGATCGCGGGTCCGGGGAGTGGCAGGTCGAGGTAGCCGAGGCGCGCGGTGTCGGCGGGGAACTGGGTGGCGTAGTGGAATGCCACCGCGGCGCCGAAATCGTGCCCGACGATGCGGGCGTCACGCACCCCGAGCCGATCGGCGATCAGGGTGTGCACGTACCGGGCCATGGTGGCTTTGTCGTAGCCGCTCGGTGCGCCGGTGCTGTCGCCGAGCCCGGGCAGGTCGATGGCGTAAACGGTGTGCTTCTCGGCCAGGTCCGGCATGATCGGCCACCAGCCGAACCAGGTCTGTGGCCAACCGTGGATCAGCACCACCGGCGTGCCGCTGCCGCCGGTCACGTAGTGCATCCGGACCCCGTCGATATCGGCGAACTCGTGGCGGAAGGTTTTGTCGAACTCCGGGTCGTTGTGGGTGGCAACGGCGTACGGGGGAACGGCGGGGGTCGGCGTGGAGCACCCCGCGGTGCCGACCGTGAGCAGGAGCGCGAGCGTGGCGGTCGCCATCGCGCGTGCGGAGCGGTGGAAGCGGTGCGGCGACGGCCGGGTTGCGGTGATCATGGGTTCCTGTCCTGGGGGAGTCAGGCGGATCAGACGGTGCGGCGGATCAGTAGGACGTGGTCGGTGACCTCGGCGGTGCGCCCATCCGGTCCCGTCGCGATCCGGCGGGGTGCGTCGGCCCGCTCGACGAGCCACGTCGCCGGATCTGGATCAATATCCGCCGCGACTTCCCGCGGGCTCGGGTAGCGCAGGTCAGGGTCCTGATTCCACGACCATGGCGCGGTCGAGCCGTGGTCGACGATCAGCAGTCGCCCGCCCGGACGCAGCGCGTGCGCGGCCCCGCGCAGGACGGTCGACCGATCCAGGTCGAAGGGGGTGTGTAGATAGTGGGCGGAGATCAGGTCGAATCGGCCCTGCGGGAAGGACTTCCGCAGGTCGTGCTGCTTGGCGGTGACGTGGGTACCCAGGCCGCGTGAGTTGGTGAGGGCGGTGAGCCGCGCGATCGCCACGGCCGAGATGTCGACGGCGGTGACGTGCCAACCCCGCTCGGCGAGCCAGAGCGTGTCGCCGCTGTCACCGCATCCGAGATCCAATGCGTCCGCGGGTGACAGATCCGAGACCACCTCGGTGAGACGGTCGTTCGGCCGCGGGTCGGTTGCTGCCGAACGGCCTTCGTAGACGCCGTTCCAGAAGGTGACCGCATCGGTGGCGCTCATCAAGACTCCTTTGATCGGGATACCTCAGTGTTTCCGGACCCAGGACGATCTGGCACGCAATCTTGCTGTTCCGGCAAGATCAACTCATGGATCGTGAATCAGAAGACGTGCTCGACCTGGTCGGCCCGCGGCTGCGTGCGCTGCGTCGCGACCGCGGCATCACGCTCGCCGACCTGTCGGCGCGCACGGGGGTATCGGAGAGCACCCTGTCTCGACTGGAGAGCGGGCAGCGCCGGGCGACGCTGGAGTTGCTGCTGCCGCTCGCGCGCACCTACGACGTTCCGCTGGACGATCTCGTCGGTGCCCCGCGCACCGGCGACCCGCGAATCCACCTGAAGCCGATCCGGCGGTTCGGGCTGATCTTCGTGCCGCTGTCGCGACGGCCGGGTGGGGTGCAGGCGTTCAAGATGATCATTCCCGCGGTGCCGGAACCGCTCGAACCGACACCGCAGACACATGACGGTTTCGAATGGCTGTACGTGCTCAACGGGCGCCTGCGGCTGGTGCTCGGCGAGCGCGACCTGACCTTGCCGCCCGGTGAGGCCGCCGAGTTCGACACATCCTTGCCACACTGGCTCGGCAGTGCCGACGGCGGTGCGGTCGAACTACTTATCCTGTTCGGCGTGCAAGGGATGCGTGCGCACGTGCGCGCCGACGTACCTGGGTCAAAGGGCCATTGATATGTGACCGTCTGTCCGTCACCAGCTGTGTCACACCCTCGCGATAGTGTCGTCAGGTGCTGTTCAGCGATGTCGTCACGGCCTCGGAGACCGTGCGGGCGACTCGGTCGCGCAAGGCGAAGATCGCCGCGCTGGCCGAGCTCTTCGGTGCCGCGGGCCCGGACGAGATCGGCATTGTGGTGGCGTGGTTGTCCGGTGAGCTGATGCAGGGCCGGATCGGGGCGGGTTGGCGCACGGTGGCGGGGCTCGACACCTCGCCGAGCGACGAGGCGCGCCTCGTGGTCGCGGCGGTGGACGACGTCTTCACGCAGCTCACCGGACTGAGCGGCCCAGGATCGACCACCCGGCGTCGCGAATTGCTGACCGCGCTCTTCACGGCCGCGACCGCGGAAGAACAGTCCTTCCTGATCCGCCTGCTCACCGGCGAACTCCGCCAGGGCGCGCTCACCGCGATCGTCGTCGAAGCGCTTGCCCAGTCCACCGGCATCCCCGTCGAGGTCGTGCGCCGCGCCCACATGCTCTCTGGCCAACTCCCGGCCACCGCGATCGCCGCGCTCGCGGGCGGCGAAGCAGCACTGTCGGCGTTCCGCCTCGAAGTGGGCCGCCCCGTCGCGCCGATGCTGGCCTCACCCGGCGGCTCGCTGGACGAGGCACTGGCCGAACTCGGCTCCGACATCAGCGTCGAGCACAAACTCGACGGCGCCCGCATCCAGGTGCACCGCGACGGCGACCAGGTCTGGGTCTTCACCAGAACCCTGCGCGACATCACCGCCGGCGTCCCCGAACTCGTCGACCTCGTCAAGACCCTCGACTGCGCCACCGTTGTCCTCGACGGTGAAACCCTCGCGCTCACCGACGCGGGCCGCCCCCGCCCGTTCCAGGAAACAATGAGCCGCTTCGCCACCATCGGCGACCCGCGCCGGCTGCACCCGTACTTCTTCGACTGCCTGCACCTCGACGGCACCGACCTCATCGACGAACCGCTGCGCGTGCGCCGCACCGCCCTGGAACAGGTCGCGGGCGACCACAGCATCCCCGCGCTCATCGCACCGACCCCCGAGGCCGCCGCCGACTGCTACGACGACGCGCTCGCCGTCGGCAACGAAGGCGTGATGGTGAAGGCACTCGACGCCCCGTACGCCGCGGGCAGGCGCGGCAAGGCCTGGCAGAAGATCAAACCCGCGCACACCCTCGACCTGCTGGTGATCGGCGCCGAATGGGGCTACGGCCGCCGCACCGGTTTCCTGTCGAATCTGCATCTGGCAGCCGTTGATCCGGCGACCGGCGAGCCGGTGATGGTCGGCAAGACCTTCAAGGGCCTGACCGACGAACTGCTCCGCTGGCAGACCGAGGAATTCCCGCGCCACGAAACTCACCGCGACGGTCCGACCGTGTACCTGCGCCCGCGACTCGTCGTCGAGATCGCGCTCGACGGCGTCCAGACCAGTACCCGATATCCGGGCGGGGTGGCGCTGCGGTTCGCCCGAGTTGTCCGGTATCGGCCGGACAAGGAACCGGCGCAGGCCGACACCATCGACGCGGTGCGCGCACTCGGCTGAGGTCAGCCCCGGTAAACGGCGACTTACCCGCAACAGTTTGGCAATCCGGCGGCAGCATACGACACACTGTTCCGGTGAGCGCCGAACTAATGGTCCTGCTGATCGTCATCGTCACAGCTCTCGCATTCGACTTCACGAACGGATTCCACGACACGGCCAACGCCATGGCGACCTCGATCGCCACCGGTGCGCTGAAGCCGAAGACGGCGGTGGCGCTCTCGGGCGTGCTGAACCTGATCGGTGCGTTTCTGTCGGTGTCGGTGGCGGCGACGGTGGCCAAGGGCATCGTGCAGTTGAACGAAGTGAGCGGGCAGGATCTCCTCGTCATCGTCTTCGCCGGTTTGGTCGGCGGCATCCTGTGGAACCTGTTCACCTGGCTGCTCGGCCTGCCGTCGAGTTCCTCACACGCGCTGTTCGGCGGGTTGATCGGCGCGACGATCGCCGCGCTCGGCTGGAACGGCGTGATCTGGGCTTCGGGTTCGGACGGCGTGCTGATCAAGATCGTGCTGCCCGCCAT
Source organism: Nocardia sp. FBN12 (assembly GCF_054031145.1). Classification (NCBI taxonomy): domain Bacteria; kingdom Bacillati; phylum Actinomycetota; class Actinomycetes; order Mycobacteriales; family Nocardiaceae; genus Nocardia; species Nocardia sp. FBN12. The sequence continues at coordinate 5,485,668 of NZ_CM132926.1, read as the reverse complement.
CCTCGCGCCGGTGATCGCGGCCGTGGTGGCGGCGATCGGCACGTTCCTGGTGTACCGGATCACCCACGGCGTGGACCAGGCGAAGACCGACGAGGGTTTCCGCTGGGGTCAGATCGGCTCGGCCTCGTTGGTGTCGCTGGCGCACGGCACCAACGACGCGCAGAAGACGATGGGCGTCATCTTCCTCGCGCTGGTCGCCTACGGCTCGCTGGGTCAGGACGACCACATGCCGCTGTGGGTGATGGCTTCCTGTGCGGTCGCGATCGCCCTCGGTACCTATCTCGGCGGCTGGCGGATCATCCGGACCCTCGGCAAGGGCCTGGTCGAGATCGAATCGCCGCAGGGTCTGGCCGCCGAATCGACGTCGGCCGCAATCATTCTCACTTCGGCGCACTTCGGCCTGCCGCTCTCGACCACGCAGACCGCCACCGGCGCGATCCTCGGTACCGGCATCGGCAAGGGCGCGGAGGTGCGCTGGCGGGTGATGGGCCGGATGGCTGTCGCCTGGCTGCTGACGCTGCCGATGGCGGGCATCGTCGGTGCGATCTGCTGGGCACTGGCACATCTCATCGGCGGGCTCCCTGGTGTCCTCGTGGTGTTCGGCATCCTGATCGCCGGCGCGCTCGGGATGTATCTGCGATCGCGCCGGGATCCGGTCGGCACGCACAATGTGAACGAGTGGCCGGAAGGCAAGCCACCCACTTCGGCGCAGCCGCCGATCGACCAGAATCACGCCGGGTAGAGGGGGAGCGAAAAGTGCAGACCGTGATCACCAATCTGAGTTCACTGTGGGAAGTGGTGCTCGCCGCGCTGATCTTCGGCGCCGGCGTCCCCGCGGTCTTCGCCTTCGCGGTGCGGTGGTGGGCAAATGCCGAGACCGTCGACGAGCAGGGCCGCGTCCACCGCAACTATCCCGCGCTGGCGGGAGCGCTGATCTGCGTGACCCTGATCGTCGTCGTGGTGATCACCGGAATCCTGTTCACCGCCAAGGCTTTCATCGCCCACCAGTTCGGCATCCACCTGTTCGGCCAATCATGAGTGAGGACGCCATGACCGATCCGAACCCCAGCCCCTCGGTCCGCGGCAACCTGCTCTCGCGGGTGCTCGGCTGGTTGCGCGCCGGGTATCCGCAGGGCATTCCGCAGTCGGACTACGTCGCCTTGTTCGCGGTGCTGCACCGCCACCTCACCGATTACGAAGTGGTCGTGATCGGGGAGCGGCTGGTGGAGGCCAGCCGTCCGGGCGAGAAGATCAGCGAGGCCGATATCGCCGCTGCCATCGCCGATTTCGCGAAGGAGCAGCCCGCGCCCGACGATGTCTCGCGCGTCGCTTCGCATCTGGCGGCCGGTGGCTGGCCGTTGGCCGAACCGCTCGACGACAGTGAACCCACTACCGAACAGAATTGATCGGTCGACGCTTCGACAATTCCGCTGCACCAGCGCAATTCACCGCGACAATGGCGAATCGCCTGGCTGACAGGCGATCGCGCGCTAGCATGCATCCGTGGTTCGGCGTGCGGAAGAAACCGATAGTGGTCGTAGTTACGGTGGATTGTCGCGCCAGCAGCGAGTAGCGCTACGCCGCAACAGGTTGACCGACGCGGCGCTGGAACTATTCGGCACCCAGGGATATTCGTCGACCTCGATCGAGCGACTGTGTTCGACCGCGAATGTGTCGACCCGTAGTTTCTACGAAGACATCGGTAGCCGCGAGGCATTGTTGATCGCGCTCGTCGATCGGTTGAACGCGGCCGCGCTGCGCCGCCTCGACGAGGCATTGGAACTCACCAGTGAACAGCCGCTGGTGGTGCGCGTCGTCGAGAGCTTCCGTGCGTTTCTCGCGGTGACCTGCCGGGATCGGCGGGCCGCGCGGGTGTTCTATGTCGAGGTCGTCGGGGTGAGTCCGGTGGTGGAGGAGTGGCGGCGCGCGCAGCGGCGGTCGATTTCAGCGCTGCTCACCCGCGAAGCGCAACGGGCCGCCGAACGCGGCGAGGCGGAATCGCGCAGCCTGCATCTGTTCGGCCTCGCGGTGATCGGCGCGGTGAATTCGCTCGCCCAGGAGATGGTGCACGCCACCGTTCCCGGTGACGCGATCTCGGTCGACGAGATCTGCGACGAGATCGCCTATTTCATCCGCTCGGGGCTCACCGTGCGCACCGCGGTCGCGCCTAGCTGACGCGAAAACGGGAGGCATCCGAATTCGGACGCCTCCCGTTTTTCAGTGGAGAATCAGATACCCATGCCCTCGGCGAGCAGCGGCCACGAGTCGTGCAGCGCCTGCTCCCAGTACGGCCAGTAGTGGGTGCCCATCGGGGTGAACTGGTAGGTCGCCGGGATACCCAGCGAGTCCAGCTTGGCCTTCAGGTTCTGGCTGCAGGCGTTGGTCGCCGCTTCGATGCCGATGCCGAGACCGAGGTTGATCACGCCCATCGGGCCGGGCGCGCCGTTGAGGTAGTAGGCCACGTCGGCGTTGGTCGGCATACCGCTACCGCTGGAGATGTAGAGGTTGGTGCCGCGCAGCTTCTCGGCGTTGATCACCGGGTCGTTCTCGACCCAGGCCGGATCGTTGTCCGGGCCGTACATGTTGACGGTCTTGCCGCCCGCCCAGGTCTCCGTCGAGAACTTGACGGCCTGCTTGCCCATCGGGTCGGCGATCTGCGCGCAGCCACTGTAGGCGGCGACGGACTTGAACAGACCCGGCTTGGCCTCGGCCAGCTGCAGCACCGAGGTGCCGGAGGTGGACAGCCCGGCCAGCGCGTTGCGGCCGGTCGAGTTGAGCGCGCTGTCGAGCAGCGGCGGGAGCTCCTGGGTGAAGAAGGTGGTCCACTTGTTCAGACCCAGCTTCGGGTCTTCCTGCTTCCAGTCGGTGTAGTAGCTGCCGCGACCACCGATCGGCTGGATCACATTGACCTGCTTGTCGGCGAGGAAGTCCAGCGCCTGGGTCTGCGCGTTCCAGCTGGCGGTGCCCTCACCGCCGTCGAGGCCGTTGAGCATGAAGAAGTTGGGGGCGGGCTTGGACTCGTCGACGGGACGCTGCACGTCGATCGTGATGTCCTTCTTCATCGCGGCCGAGTACACCTTCAGATGCCACACGCGTCCGTCTTTGACGATCGACGACACGGCCGAGGGCTTCTCGGGTTCGGCGGATGCGGCGCCACCGGCGACAACGGCCACCGACAACGCGGCGGTCAGTGCCACGGCGGTGGTGCGCAGCGCGGCCACGGTACGTAGTGCAGAGAGCTTCATCGAACAGTCGGTTCCAGTCCACGTGCCCTGTCGGGCACGTCATCGCAGTGCTTCCCCTGGTCGGTCGAGAGCATAGGCGCTCGAGCGTCTCGGGGCTGTCAGATCCTCCGACACTCTATGTCCTCTCACATGACCGAATCGTTACCGGTTCACATTTATCGTGACCTCGAGCACGATTTACGAGCCCGCAATCTGGGCTCCGATTCGGAAATGCCGCCGCAACCGGCCACTCTTATGGTGACGAGCATGGGTAAGGAAATCCCCGGTAGCGTGACCACCGGGATCGAGATCAGTGGGTTGAGCAAGACCTTCACGGTGGGCCGCAACACCGTCGACGCGCTGGACTCGGTCGATTTACGGACTTCGCACGGTGCATTCCTGTCCTTGCTCGGACCGTCCGGTTGCGGTAAATCGACGGTGCTGCGGATTCTGGCCGGCCTCGACGAACCGAGTGCGGGCACCGCGCGGATCAACGGCCTGTCTCCGGAACAATTGCGCGGCCGACATCAGCTGGGTATCGCGTTCCAGGATTCGGCGCTGCTGCCGTGGCGCAGCGTGGAGTCCAACATCCGGCTGCCACTGCAGGTGGCCGGGTTGCCCGCCGAACCGGACCGGATCGCCGAACTGATCGCGCTGGTCGGTCTCGAGGGATTCGAGAAGGCCAAGCCCGCGCAGTTGTCCGGCGGTATGCGCCAACGGGTTTCGATCGCACGCGCGCTGGTGGTGCAGCCGTCGGTGCTGTTGCTCGACGAACCGTTCGGCGCGCTCGACGACATGACGCGGCAGCGGCTGAACCTGGAACTGCTGCGCATCTGGACCGAGCGGCCCGCCACCACCCTGATGGTCACCCATGGGATCGGTGAGGCCGTGTTCCTCTCCGATGTGGTCGCGGTGATGAGCCCGCGACCGGGGCGGGTGCTGGAATTGGTGGAGATCGATCTGCCGCGTCCGCGCACCCCTGAGATGATGCGCACGCCGGAATTCCACAAGCTCTGTGATTACCTGTCGGAGTTGCTTTTCGGGCGGGGCGGGGTCGCGTGAGCGAGCAGCGTACCGACGGTCTGCCCGCGACCACTGCCGTGAATACGGCAGCAGCACAGCGCATCCCGACGTGGTTCGGGGACGGGCGGATCGCCGGGACGTTCGGTGTCGTCGCCTTGATCGCGCTGTGGTGGGCACTTGCCGCGGCCGGAACCGCGGGCGGGACGATTCCCACACCGTGGCGGGTGCTGTCGACCATGTGGTCGGACGGGTGGGGCCTCTACGGGCCGAACTTCCAGGTCACCGCGATCGGGGCCTTGCAGGGTTTCCTGTGGGGGAACGTGCTGGCCATCGGGATCGCGGCGCTGATCATGCTGGTGCCGCGGATCGAACCGCTCGCCACCCAGCTGGCCATCCTGAGCTACTGCACGCCGCTGGTGGCGCTCGGCCCGATCATCCTGGTGGTGTTCGGCGGACGCACACCCACGGTGTTCCTGGCCGCGATGTACTGCTTCTTCACCACGATGGTCGGCGCGGTGAGCGGATTGCGTTCGGCTGATCCGGCGAGCCTGGATCTGGTGCGCGCCTACGGCGGCGGTCGCTGGCAGCAGCTGTTTCGGGTCCAATCCATTGCCGCGCTGCCGAATACGTTCGCCGCCTTGAAGATCGCCGCGCCATCGGCGGTGCTCGGCGCGATCATCGGCGAGTACCTGGGTGGTGTCGACAGCGGTATCGGGGTCGCGCTCACCGCGGCGCAGACCGCCTACAACGTGCCGCGCACCTGGGGCATGGCCATCGCCGCCGCCGCGCTGGCCGGGCTCGGCTACGTGTTGGTGGCCGCAGCGGCCCGATTGATCACGCCGTGGACAACCGCGCAGGAGGGGCGATGACACAAGCCATTTCAGCGCCTGTACCAGAAGGGGTCCGCCGGTGACCGCCACTGTCCTGCGGAGGATCGGCCGCTTCCTGTTGCCGCTGGCCACCTCGTTGGTCCTGCTACTGGCGGTCTGGACGCTGTTTCTTCGCCTGTTCCCGCAGATCGGGCCGCGGGTGGGCAAGACACCGTCGGATGTCTGGGCCTATCTGGTGACCTCATCGGGTGCGCCGACCGCACGGCGGGCGATCTTCGACGACCTCGCGATCACCCTGGGCGACGCGGCATCCGGCTTCGTGGTCGGGATGGTCGGCGCGCTCGGTGTCGCCGCGCTGTTCGTGCTGTATTCGGCTGTGCAGCAGACCTTTATGCCGGTCGCGATGCTGTTGCGCTCGGTGCCGCTGGTGGCGCTGAGCCCGATCGTCGTGCTGATCTTCGGTCGTGGCACGGCGGGGGTGACGGTGCTGACGGCGATCGTCGTGTTCTTCCCCGCCCTGGTGATGATCATGACCGGCTTACGCGAAGCGCCCAGGCAGGCAATGGAATTGGTGACGGCCTACGGTGGGTCGCGCTGGACGCGGCTGCGGATGGTCGCGGTGCCCGCCGCGCTGCCGTCGGTGTTCGCCGCGGCCAGGGTCTCGGTGCCGGGTGCGTTGATCGGTGCGCTGCTGGGTGAATGGCTCGGCAGTGGAACAGGTTTGGGCGCGAGCCTGGTGCGGGCCATCCCGATGTTCCAGTACAACCGGCTGTGGGCCTCGATCGTGGTGGTCACGGTGGTCTCGGTGCTGCTGTACGCGATTGTCGGCGTCATCGAAAACCTGGTGCTCGCGCGATTCGGGCCGAGCGCGGGATCGTAATACTACGAACCGTTCTCGGCGCGCCTCCGCCGATGGACTGACCGGAGGGTGCGACGAAGGAGTGCCCGTAGGGAGGGAAGAGGTGGAGTTCAGCGCCGAGAACCGCGGCACCAGCCGCCAATAAACACAGCCGCAAAGAGAACGAAACGCATCGAATCTACATTCTGCGTATGAACAGTATCGACCGTCGTTCCCTTCTCCGCTTTTCCGCACTGACCGGCGCCGCGCTCGGCGGCGCCGGTCTGCTCGCCGCCTGCGGTGGTAGTTCGGCCACTTCCTCGAACGGTTCGACCGACGACGGCTCGAAATTCGGCAAGGTCGCTGTCCAGTTGTCCTGGATCAAGAACATCGAATTCGCGGGCGAGTATTTCGCCGATTCGAAAGGCTATTTCAAGGATGCGGGATTCGGTGCGGTAGATCTCGTCGCGGGTGGTGCGGCGTCGACGTCGGTGGAAGCAGGTCTCGATACCGGCAAGATCTGGCTCGGCCTTTCCGCGCCGCAGACCACCGCGCCCGCCGTGCTGGAAGGGCTGCCCGCCAAGATCGTCGGCGCGACCTATCAGAAGAACCCGTTCGCGATCGTCAGCGCGGCGGGTAAGCCGATCAAGTCGCCCGCGGACATGAAGGGCCGCAAGATCGGTGTGCAGGACACGAATCAGCTCATCTTCAGCGCGCTGCTGGCCGCCAACGGCATCAACCCCGGCGAGGTGACGGTGGTGCCCGCGCAGTTCGATCCGACCCCGCTCGCCAACGGTGAGGTCGACGGTTGGGTGAGCTACGTGACGAACGAGCCGATCACCCTGGCCGCCAAGGGCTTCGCCAACGACCACTTCCTGTTCGCCGACTTCGGCCTGCCGCTGGTCGCGGAGACGATGACCGTCAGCCAGCACACGATCGACAACGAGCGCGACAAGCTCAAGGCCTTCCTGACCGCCCAGATCAAGGGCTGGAAGGACGCTGTCGCCGCGCCCGCCGAGTCCGCGCGCCTGGCCGTCGAGGTCTACGGCAAGGACCTGAAACTCGACCTGGCCGAGCAGACGAAGGAAGCCACCGCGCAGAACGACCTGGTGGTCTCGGCCTCGACCAAGACCGACGGCCTGCTGACGATGTCCGACGCGCTGATCGCGCAGAACATCGCCGCGCTGAAGACCGCCAAGATCGACATCGAGGCCGACCAGCTCTTCGACATGTCGGTGATTCGTGAGATCTACGCCGAGAACCCGGGTCTGAAGTAGTACCTGGCCGGACTAGATCGCCATCCCCACCGAGGGCCTGGAGGCGTAGTCGCGTTGCGCGGCCAGGCGAAGGCCCGCACGGGAAGCGAGGAAATCGGCGGTGATGAAGACGGCCGTTTCGGCGGGGGTACGCGGGCCCGCTTCCAGCCCGGCGGGCACGTGCACGCGGGCCAGGGTGGGCTCGTCGAAGCCGCCTGCGCGCAGATCGTCGAGGCGGCGGGCCTGGTCGGCGGGGGTGCCGAGGGCGGCGAGGTACCCGAGCTCGGGTAGTCGTAGGGCGACGGTGAGCAGCGGGATCTCGAAGCGCGGTTCGTTGGCCAGCACCACGATCGCGGTAGTGGTGTCCACCTCGCCCGCGGCCGCGAGGGTGTTGAGGTAGCGATGCGGCCAGTCGACGACCACTTCGGCACCGGGGAACGACGCCGGGTCGGCGAACTCGGGGCGCGAGTCGCAGATGCTCACCCGGTAGCCGATCATCCGCGCCTGCGCCACGAGGGTGGCCGCATAGGCGTTGGCGCCGAAGATGATCAGACGCGGCGGCGGGCAGTACGAGGCGACGAACAGATCCGACTCGGGCAGTGCGACGAGCTCGGTCGCGTGCTTGCGATCGGTGACCAGATGCTGGCCGATCACATCGGGATCCTGATTCCACACCACGGTGAACACGGTGACCCGGCGATGGGCCTGGATATCAGCGGCGATGGTGGGGAATTCGGGAAAATCGCGGCAGGAGAACGGCTCTACGAAGATGTCGACGAGCGTGCCGTCGTCGGCGCTCGATTCCAGCCCGGTGAGCATGCTGTAGCGACGCAGTTGCCGGACACCGGTGCGACCGGCTTCCAGTGCCGCCTCGTAGACGGTCTCTTCCAGCCGGCCGGAGGCGATGGATCCGAAGACGCCACCGTTGGGGGTGACGAGCATCGAGGAGCCGATCGGCAGGGAATTGGTGCCGATGGTACGGACCACGGTGGCGAGGCCGCCCGTACGGCCCGAATGCCACACTCGCAGAAGGTCATCGACGATATCGCGCATATCTCAAAACTCCGATCATCGTGCGCCGACTTCCGGGAAATCGCGATCGGTCCCTGTCGCCAAGTCGTCGCACGTGACGCACACCATATCCTGTCGACCGCCCAAATAGGAACCGGCTCCGGAATCACCCGAGGCGCTGGCCGATATGGCTTCCCAGTGCTTGTTCTCGATCACAACGGGGTGTCCAGGTGTGTTGTGAAACACAGCACGGGCAAGTCCGCTCTGGCTCGAACGCGCGGCGGCGAGCACTCTGGCGACGACATCGGGCCCGATATCGGGGATGTCGACAGGCAGAAACGCCACGTAACGGGTGCCCGTCTCGGTGGCCGCGCGCAAGCCCGCGCGCACCGTCGCGGCGAGTCCGGTCGCCCAGTCGGCAACCCACCGCCATTCGGTGCCGTCGGGCAGACCGAGGGGGGCCGGATCGGGTCCGGTCGCGCCGAGCGCGACGATCACCGGATCGCAACCACCGTCGCGCAGCGCGGTGATCGCCGAGCGCAACCAGGCGCCGTTTTCGGCGAGTGCCTTGGGTTTGCCGTATCGCGTGCCCGCACCCGCCGCGAGGACGATGCCCGTGCACGAGGCGTGCGCGGAACGGTCGACTGGGGGCATGTTCGCGAAGGTAATGAGCCAATGTTGCCGGTCGATTACGGCAGGGGAGCGCAGCGACGACGACACGCCGACGTGATGGATTGCACATCGGTGGCGGCTCGGCGGGGATCGCGCGATGCTGGATCGATGACGAGCGAAGGGTTGAGCCTCGCGGGTTTCAACGATCTACCTGCGACGATGGCCGAAGAGGCACTGCTCGGTTGTTGCTCGGCGCCACGCTGGGCGCGGGCGATCGCGGCCGCGCGTCCCTATCCCACCGTGGAATCGTTGCTGGCGGCGGCCGATGCGGGATCGGCCGCACTCGACGACGCCGAGATCGACGAGGCGCTGGCCGGTCACCCGCGGATCGGCGACCGCACGATCTCGGCGAAGTCCGCGCGCGAGCAGTCCGGGGTCGGCGAGGACGTGCGCTCCGCGCTGGCCGAGGGCAATCGCGCCTACGAGGCGAAATTCGGCCATATCTACCTGGTCTGCGCCGCAGGTCGCGGCGGCGAGGAATTGCTCGCGATCCTGCGGGCGCGGCTGGACAACGATCCGTCGACGGAAAGGCAGGTCATGCGAACAGAATTGGCGAAGATCAACCGGCTGCGCCTGGCGGGACTGGTGGCGCCATGACGAGTGTGAGTACGCACGTCCTCGATGCCGTGCGCGGGGTGCCCGCCGCGGGTGTCGCGGTGTGGCTGGTGCGCGGTGAGCAGCGGCTCACCGAGGCCCTCACCGACGCCGACGGCCGGGTGAAAGAGCTCGCGGCCGGGCTGAATCCGGGTGATTACCAGCTGTACTTCGATACCGGCAGCTACTTCGCGGCGCAGGGCACCGAGACCTTCTATCCGGAGGTCTGCGTCGCGTTCACGGTGGGTGAGCAGCCGCATCTGCATGTGCCGCTGCTGCTGTCGCCGTTCGCCTATTCCACCTACCGAGGGAGCTGAGATGGCACTGAGTGGTCCGATCGTGTTGACCGACAACCGATATGGCAAGTCCGAGAATCGGGTTGTGCGTTTCTACAAAGAGAACGCGCGCCACGAGATTCGCGACGTGAACGTCTCGACCGCCCTACGCGGCGATTTCGAGGCGGCATATACCGATGGTGACCAGCGTCACGTCCTGCCCACCGATACCCAGAAGCACATGGCCTTCGTGTACTCGAAGAAGCCCGGACTCGACACCATCGAGGACTACGCGATCGCGCTGGGGAAGCATTTCGTCGATTCGGTCGATCCGGTGTCGAGTGCGCGCATCGACGTGGACTCCTACGGCTGGCAGCGGGTTTCGGTCGATGGTGCCGAACATGATCACACCTGGGTGCGCCAGGGCCCCGAGGTGCGTACGGCCGCGGTGACCGTGGCGGGTAAGGGTGCGCAGCAGCAGCGGTGGGTGATCGGCGGGATCAAGGATCTGGTGCTGCTCAAGTCCACCGGCTCGGAGTTCGCGGACTTCCTCACCGACGAGTACACAACGCTCGCGCCGACCCACGATCGGGTGCTGGCCAGTTCACTGGTGGTCCAGTGGCGGTTCGCCGAGACCAGCGGATTCGACTGGGACGAGGTGTACGCCGGAATTCGCGCGACCCTGCTCGAGCTGTTCGCGACCACGTATTCCAAGGCGTTGCAGCAGACGCTGTACGCGATGGGAACGGCTGCGCTGGAACGCTTTCCGATGTTGGCCGAGATCCGGTTGTCGGCGCCGAACAAACATCACTTCGACTACGACCTGGCGCGGTTCGAGATCGAGAACAAGGGTGAGGTGTTCTGGGCGGCCGACCGGCCGTACGGCTCGATCCACGCCACCCTGGCACGTGCGGATGCTGCCGATGCGGGGATTGCGTGGCAGCCGTGAGTGATCTGCTGATCTACGGATGCGCGGTGGTGACCGTCGACGCGGCGGGCACCGAGTACCGCCGAGGCTGGGTCACAGTGCGTGGCAACAAGATCGAGGCTGTGGGCGAGGGTGCGCCGCCGGAGGTCGGTCCGGAGGTCGCGCGGATCGACGGGCGCGGCTGCGTGCTCACGCCAGGTCTGGTCAACACCCACCACCACCTGTACCAGTGGATCACCCGCGGGCTGGCCGCCGACAACACGCTGTTCGAGTGGCTGACCACGTTGTATCCGGTGTGGGCGCGGATCGACGAGAAATCGGTGCGGACCGCGGCCACCGGCGCGCTGGTTTCGCTGGCGCGCAGTGGGTGCACGACGTCGTCGGATCACCATTACGTGTTCCCGCGCGGTGGCGGCGATCTGCTCGCGGCGGAGATCGGGGCGGCGGCCGAAGTGGGGCTCCGGTTCCATCCGGCGCGCGGGTCGATGGATCTCGGGCAGAGCAAGGGCGGGCTGCCGCCGGACTCTGTGGTGGAGTCCATCGACGACATTCTCGCCGCTAGCTCCTCGGCCATCGAGGACTGGCACGACCCGTCCTTCGACGCGATGGTGCGGGTCGCGCTGGCCCCCTGCTCGCCGTTCTCGGTGACCGCCGACCTCATGCGCGAGTCCGCGGCACTGGCCCGTTCCACCGGGGTCCGGCTGCACACCCACCTCGCCGAAACCCTCGATGAGCAGGACTTCTGCCAGGACAAATTCGGCTGCACGCCCGCCGAGTACATGGAACAGCTCGGCTGGCTGGGTGACGACGTCTGGTACGCCCATGCCGTGCACCTCGACGATCCGGCGATCGCGGCGATGGCTCGCACCGGGACCGGGATCGCGCACTGCCCCACCTCCAACGGCCGGTTGGGCGCCGGAATCGCGCGGACCGCCGACCTGGTGGCGGCCGGTGTGCCCGTCGGCCTCGGGGTCGACGGCGCGGCGAGCAACGAGTCGAGTTCGATGATCGAGGAACCGCGCAACGCGTTGCTGTACGCGCGGGCGGTCGGCGGTCCGCGGGCGATGACGGTGCGCACGGCGCTGGAGCTGGCGACCATGGGTGGAGCGCGGGTGCTCGGGCGGGCCGCGGAGATCGGGTCGATCGAGCCCGGCAAGCTGGCGGACCTGGCGCTGTGGCGGCTGGATACACCCGCTCACGCCGGTATCGAGGATCCTGTCGTCGCGCTGATCCTCGGGTCGGCCCCGCCGCTGGCCGCGCTGGTGGTGAACGGGCGTGAGGTTGTTCGCGACGATGTGGTGCTGACGGTGGACGAGGCGTCAGTGGGTGCCGATGTCGCCCAAGCGCAGGCAACGCTGCTGGCCGGTGGGTGATCTCGCGGGCCTCGGTGGGTCATGCGGCGGGCGGGCCGGAGCCGGCTGCCGTCGCGGGTCGTCGGCGGCGTGCTGAACTGCGGGTTTGCCGGAACCGGCGCACACTGGATGGCGTACACCGGGTTAACCGCGGCGCAATCTGGCGCGGGTTTCGTGCAACATCGTGGCAACTCCCGGCCCCTACTGTGGCCGGTGAGGTTAGCGAGGTGAACGTGGATCTGGATACTGTTTCCGAGGTTGTCCTCGCCCGCGAACGCGCCGATCTGGCGCAGGTCGGAGCGGGGAGCGCGGTGCTGGCGGGCGGCACCTTCCTGTTCTCCGAACCACACGATCACCTCGACCGGCTGGTCGACATCACCACCCTCGGCTGGACACCGTTGACCGCGTCCGCGCAGGGTCTGGAGATCGCCGCGACCTGCACCCTCGCGGAATTCGCCGGTGCGAGGCCGGGCCGTGAACTCGGTACCCCGATGTTGCGACCGGAGTGGCCGGGCACGACGCTGTTCGCCCAGTCCTGCCGCGCCCTGCTCGCCTCGCACAAGATCTGGCGCACGGCCACCGTCGGCGGGAATGTCTGTCTGTCACTGCCCGCCGGTGCGGTACTCGGCGCGCTCGTCGCCTTGGACGCGACGGCGGTGATCTGGCCACGCGGCGGCGGCGAACGTCGAATAGCTTTGCGTGACTTCGTCACCGGGCCGGGCGAGAACTTGCTGGCCACGGGCGCGGTCGTGCGCTCGTTCCTGGTCCCCACCTCGAGTCTGCTGGCGCACACCAGCTTTCGCAAGATCGCTTTGGCCCCACTCGGTCGTTCTGGATCGGTGGTGATGGGCAGGCGCGATGTCGGCGAACGGTGCGCGATCACCATCACCGCCGCCACCGTTCGCCCGATCGTCCTCGACTTCGATGCCGTCCCATCGCAATTGGATCTCACCGACGCACTGGCCGAACTGGATGCCGACGTGTGGTTCGACGACCCGCACGGCGCGCCGGACTGGCGTCAGCACGTGACCGGGCTGCTGGCGGCCGAGGTCGCCGCCGAACTCAGGGAGGCGTCGTGAGTTCAGCGGGTTCCGGCGAGCACCCGATCCAGGTGTTGCCGCCGACGCACACATCCGACCGGCCGAAGGCGGCCTGCGCGGCCGAATCGTGCTGACCACGGCACAAGGAGGTGGTTCATGAGACTCGATATCGACGGCCGCGCGGTCGAGGTGACCGCGCGCCCCGGCCAGTGCCTGCGCACGCTGCTGCGCGAACACGGCGAGCTCGCGGTCAAGAAGGGCTGCGACTCCGGCGACTGCGGTGCCTGCTCGGTACTGCTCGACGGCGAACCCGTCCACTCCTGCCTGATCCCGGCCCACCGCGCCGCCGACCGCGCGGTGACGACCGCCGCGGGCCTCGGCGATCCGGGCGCCCCGAACCCGGTGCAGCGCGGCTTCGTCGAGAACGCCGGCTTTCAATGCGGTTTCTGCACCGCCGGAATGGTGGTGACAGCATCGGGTCTGGCCGCCGCCCGGCCCGACACAGCTGTGGACAACTTGCCTGCTCAGGCAGTCGCCGATGCCGAACGCGCCGAACTGCTGAAGGGAAACCTGTGCCGCTGCACGGGTTATCGCGCTATCGCCGACTCTTTGTCCACACCCTGTGCAGCACTGTGCACAGATGACGAGGCCGACTTGTCGCCGCAGACCTGTGTCGCGCAGGCGGCGTCCGGGTTCGGCGAGGTGACCGCCGACCGATCCGACGATAGTTCGTCAGTCACGCGCGGCGTTACCGAAAAAGTCGCGAAGCAGCCGGGCACTGAACCTCCGCCGGCTTCTTCGCACACCGATGACGCTCAGTCCGCTCGGGGAGACGTCCGGCCGGGAAACGATGAGGTGGCGCGATCCGATGAGTCGTTCGGTGCGGCGGGACCTGCTGTCGAGTCCTATGTGACACACGGCCACCCGGGTCGGTTGGCTGGTGAGGTCACCACGGTGTCGGCCGAGGAGGGGCCCGCGGTCGCGGTATCTGCCGTGTTGGGGGCGCAAGCGCGGGTCGGTGGCGTGATGCGGCGGAAGTATCGGGCGGGGCAGATCGGCGACGGGGTTGCGGCGCCCGCTGGGGCACGGATTGTGCGGGGTGGGGAGGCGTTCACGATGGATGTGGTGCCGGGGGCCGGGGACCGGATGCCGCCGGTGGCACCCTGGCATCTTGCCGTGTCGGCCAGTCCGCACGCGCACGCGCGGATCGTGTCCATCGATGTGGCCGCGGCGCAGGCTGTTCCGGGTGTGCGGGTGGTGTTGACACATGTGGATGGACCGCGAACCGCGTTCTCCACGGCGCGCCACGAACTGCGCGAGGACGATCCCGACGACACCTTCGTGCTCGATCGAACGGTCCGATTCGTGGGGCAGCGTGTGGCCGCGGTAGTGGGGGATACCTTGGCCGCCGCACGTGCCGGAGTGCGTGCGCTTCGAGTCGAGTACGAGGTACTGTCCGCGGTATTCGACCCCGAGGCCGCCTTGGCCGACGGCGCACCGCGACTGCATGCCGACAAGCCGGACTCGGCACGGATCGCCGATGCCCAGCGCAATCTGATCGCCGAGATCCACGGTGGCGTGGGCGATTTCGAGGCGGGGGTCGCAGCGGCCGCGAAGGTGGTGAGCGGCGTCTGGAATTCGCCTCGCGTGCAGCACGTGCACCTGGAAACCCACGGTGGGATCGGCTGGCTCGACGACGCGGGCAGGCTCGTCGTCCGGTCGAGCACGCAGGTGCCCTTCCTGGTGCGCGACGAACTCTGTCACGTATTCGGGCTGGATCGAGATCGCGTGCGGGTGTTCGCGGCTCGCGTCGGCGGCGGGTTCGGTGCGAAGCAGGAGATGCTGGCCGAGGACCTGATCGCACTGGCCGTCCTGCGCACCGGGCACCCCGTGCAATACGAGTTCACCCGCACAGATGAATTCACCTCCGCCACTTGCCGTCACCCGATGCGCGTCGCGGTCACCGCCGCAGCCGACGCGGCGGGCATCCTGACCGCCCTCTCGGTGGACGTCCTCGCCGACGCGGGCGCCTACGGCAACCACAGTGCAGGCGTGATGTTCCATTCGGTCGGCGAATCGGTGGCCGTCTACCGCTGCCCGAACAAGCGGGTCGACGCACAAGCGGTGTACACCAACAACATTCCGTCCGGCGCGTTCCGTGGTTACGGGCTCGGCCAGGTGATCTTCGGCGTCGAGTCGGCGATCGACGAACTCGCCCGCGAACTCGGCATGGACCCCTTCGAGTTCCGCCGCCGCAATGTGGTGATCCCGGGCGACCGGTTCACCGGCGCCGAAATCGACGAGTCCGACCTGACTTTCGGCAGCTACGGCCTCGACCAATGCCTCGACACCGCCCAGCGGGCACTGCGCCGCGGCAACGGTGTCGCCGCACCCGGTCCGGACTGGCAGGTGGGTGAGGGAATGGCTGTGGCGATGATCGCGACCGTCCCGCCGCGCGGCCATCATGCCGATGCCACGGCGAGCTTGCTACGTGACGGACGCTACGAAATCGGCGTCGGCACAGCGGAATTCGGTAACGGCACCACCACGGTCCATGCCCAGTTAGCGGCAACGGCACTGGCCACCGCCGCCGAGCGGATCGTCGTCCGGCAGTCCGACACCGACGTCGTCGGCCACGACACGGGCGCGTTCGGCTCCACCGGCACCATGGTCGCGGGCAAGGCTTCCTACGCGGCGGCGCTCGAACTGCACGCGATGCTGCTGGCCAGGGCGGCGAAAGTGAGCGGTCATCCAGAGCGCGACTGCCTACTCGAAGCGGGCGGCGTGCGCTGCGGCGACGAGCTGATCACCGCCGCGCAGCTGCTGGCCGACGGCGACCTCATCGCCCACGGCACCCACGCGGGCACGCCGCGCTCGGTGAGTTTCAATGTGCACGCGTTCCGGGTGGCGGTCCAGCCGTCGACCGGCGTGGTGCGGATCCTGCAGTCGATCCAGGTCGCCGACGCGGGCACGGTGCTCAACCCGGTGCAGCTGCGCGGCCAGGTGGAAGGCGGTGTGGCCCAGGCGATCGGCACCGCGCTCTACGAGGACATGCGTTCGGACAATGGTGTGGTGACCACCAGGACGCTGCGCCACTATCACGTCCCGCAGTTCGCCGATCTGCCACGCACCGAGGTCTATTTCGCCGAAACCAGTGACGAACTGGGCCCGCTGGGTGCCAAATCGATGAGTGAGTC
The DNA here is from genome assembly GCF_054031145.1 of Nocardia sp. FBN12. Taxonomy (NCBI): domain Bacteria; kingdom Bacillati; phylum Actinomycetota; class Actinomycetes; order Mycobacteriales; family Nocardiaceae; genus Nocardia; species Nocardia sp. FBN12. The sequence continues at coordinate 5,469,428 of NZ_CM132926.1, read as the reverse complement.
CCCGTACAACCCGGTGGCCCCGGCCTTGGCGAACGCGGTCCGCGACGCCATCGGTGTCCGGCCGGACCGATTACCGATGACCGCCGACCGTGTGTGGCGTGCCATCCAGGAAGGAACCGCCGGGTGAGTACCCGTATCCCCGAACACATTCGGGCCCGAATCGATGCTGTTCTCGACTCCGTCGACGCCGACCTACGCGTGCGCTACCCCGGCGCGGGCGACCGGGTGCAACCCGTGCACACCGCCTACGTCCCGGCCGATCGCGCGTCCGCGCAGACCCCCGCCGAGTGGGGCGCCGCCGCGTTGGAGCTGCTGCATCGGCACGCCGACTTCCTCGTCGGCCTCGACGTCACCGATTCGCTGCAGGCCGTCCGCCGCCAACTCACCGATCAGCCGGTGCAGGACATGCGCATCGACTTCGAAGACGGTTACGGTTTCCGTACTGACGAGGAAGAGGACGCGGCGGCGAAGGTGGCGGGCGAGGCGCTGGCGGCGTGGGCCGAAAAGCCGGGTGCGCCAGCATCATTCGGCGTGAGAACCAAGGGACTGGCCGCGAACGAACGTCGCCGCGCGCTGCGGACCCTCGAATTGGTCCTAGACGGCGCGGGTGGCGCGCTGCCCGGCTTCGTGTTCACCGTGCCGAAAATCCGTGCCGCGGAGCAGGTGCCTGCGATCGTCGACCTGTGCACCGGACTCGAGCGCGGCCACGGCCTGCCGGAACGTTCCCTGCGTTTCGAACTGCAGATCGAGAGCCCGCAGGCGATCATCGCGCCCGACGGCACCGCACCGATCGCGAAGATGATTCACCTGGCCGACGGACGCTGCAGCGCACTGCATTTCGGCACCTACGACTACACCGCCGCCTGCGGTATCGCGGCCACCGATCAGGCCCTCGACCATCCCGCCGCCGACTTCGCCAAGTCGGTGATGCAGGTCGCCGCCGCGCAGACGGGCGTGTGGATCTGTGACGGTTCGACCCAGATCGTGCCGGATGCCGATCCAGAAGGTGCGATGGCCAACCATCATCGGCTGGTCGAGCGTGCCCTGCGCCGTGGCTACTACCAGGGCTGGGACATGCACCCCGGCCACCTGATCACCCGCTGGCTTGCCACTTACGACTTCTTCCGCAGCGCGTCCCAGGTGGCGGTGCCTCGGCTGACCGCCTATCTGGAACGGCGCGGCGGGGGCGTGCTGGACGAGCCGGCGACCGCCGAAGCCTTGGCGAGCACCGTGCTGCGCGGCCTGCGGGCAGGTGCCTACACCGAGGCTGAGCTTCTCGCGACCGCACCGGGCCTGACCAGCGACGTTCTGCTCGACCTCGCCGCTCGGCGAGTACGCCCGACGTGAAGCACCCACATAGCGGTATACCGGTAATGTCGGAGGAGGCGCCGCACAGTCGATGAGAGCGCAGTGTCGCGCACCCGGCGCAATATTTTCAGACGAGGTGCCCCGCCCGGCTTCGGTCGCGGGCACCCGACTCAGGAGGCACCCGTGAGCCGATCCAACGGCACCGACGATTTCACCCTGCTCCCGGATCTGGCCGTCCGCACCCTCGGCGGTTCGGTGATCTGGGCGAACGACGAATTCTTCGCGGAGAAGGAGAACCTGGTCAGCCCGGGTCCGTCGGAATATCAGCCGGCGACGTTCGGCCACAAGGGGCAGGTCTACGACGGCTGGGAGACCCGCAGGCATCGCGGCAAGCCCGGTGACGATTCGGCCGTTGTCCGGCTCGGTGTACCCGGCGTGATCCGTGGTGTCGTGGTGGACACCGCCTGGTTCAAGGGCAACTATCCGCCCGAGGTGTCGCTGTCGGCGCTCGCGATCGAGGGCTACCCGCCTGCCGAGGAAATCGCCGCCCGCACCGACTGGGTGACCCTGCTCGACCGTGTGAAGGTGGGCGGTGACAGCCGCAATCCCTTCGTCGTGGACGACGAAAACCGCTGGACCCATGTGAAACTCACCATGCATCCCGATGGTGGCGTTGCCCGTCTTCGGGTGCACGGCGAAGGTCGCCCCGACACCGCGGTGCTCGGCCTCGGCCCGCTCGACCTCGCCGCGCTGGAGAACGGGGCCCTCGTGCTCGACTGCTCCAATCGGTTCTACAGCTCACCCAACCAGCTGCTCTATCCCGGTCTGGCCAGGGAAATGGGCGACGGCTGGGAGACCGCGCGCCGCCGCGACGACGGAAACGACTGGGTGCGAATCAAACTCGCGGGCCCCGGTGCGATTCGCCTGGCCGAGATCGACACCTCCTGTTTCCTCGGTAACAGCCCCGGCTCGGCCTCGCTCACCGGATTCACCAGTGACGGAACAGAAGTCGAACTCCTGCCCCGCACCGACCTGCTGCCCGACACCCGCCACCGGTTCGCGCTCCAGCCTGCGGCCGCTTCGGTCGTGGAGGTGCGCCTGGATATCTATCCCGACGGCGGCCTCGCCCGGCTGCGCCTCTACGGGGAGTTGAGCGCGTGACAGGAGCACGTGATTTCGTCGGGTACGGCCCGACGCCGCCCGACCCGCAATGGCCCGGCGGTGCGCGCATCGCGGTGCAGTTCGTGCTGAATTACGAAGAGGGCGGGGAGAACAACGTCCTCGACGGTTCGGCGCACTCGGAGACCTTCCTCTCCGAGATGACGCCCGCCGAGGCCTTCCCGAACCGGCACATGAGCATGGAATCGCTCTACGAGTACGGTTCCCGCGCCGGGCTGTGGCGGGTGCTGCGCGCCTTCGAACGGCGTGGTCTGCCGCTCACCGTGTTCGCGGTCGCGCGCGCCATGGAGCGCAATCCCGAAGCGGTAGCGGCATTTTCGGAACTCGGCTACGAGATCGCCAGTCACGGCCTGCGGTGGCAGTCCTACCAACTCGTCGACGCCGATGTCGAACGCGCCGACATGGCCGAGGCCGTGCGCATCCTCACCGAACTCACCGGTGCGGCGCCGCTGGGCTGGTACACCGGCCGCGACTCACCCCGCACCCGCGAATTGGTCGTCGAACACGGCGGTTTCGCCTACGACTCCGACTCCTACGCCGACGACCTGCCCTACTGGACCGAGGTCAACGGCCACAACCACCTGGTCGTCCCCTACACCCTCGACACCAACGACATGCGCTTCGCGTCCCCCGCGGGCTTCGCCAACGGCGACGAGTTCTACGCCCACCTGCGCGACGCCTTCGACCTCCTCTACCGAGAAGGCTCCGAAGGCGCCCCCAAAATGCTCTCCATCGGCCTGCACTGCCGAATAGCGGGCCGCCCCGCCCGCACCGTCGGCCTCGAACGCTTCCTCGACCACGTCCAATCCCACGACAAGGTGTGGATAACCCGCCGCATCGACATCGCCGAACACTGGCGCAAAGTCCACCCGGCGGGCCTGCTCGGCAACTGACGGCGAAACGTCGACCCCGCTACCCACGGGGTCGACGTCCGCTCAACCCCTAGGCCAAGCCGCACCGTTCGATATTGGTCAGCGTGACCTGGCGATCCGATTCCTTGGCCTGGGGAACGCGGTTGTACGCGCCCATCGAGTCCATGTAGGTGACGAACACGTCAGCGATCTCCTCCGGCGTCGCGTCGGGCTTGCTCGCGCGGACGTTGTCGACCAGCGCACGCGTGGTGTCGCACTGCTCTTCCTGGGTGAAGATCGGCGGCGGGTCGGCGTGCGCGAACGCAGGCGCGAGCAGCAACACAAAAGCGGCCAGTACGGCGGATCTGACAATTCTCACGCACGCGACTGTACTGGGGCGGAAGATGATGTGGCTCTATCGATCTCACGGCAAGGCTCTGAATTGCGGGTAACGCGCCACGTCGGAGGTGCCGTAACCATCCCTGCCGCTTCCCCGCACCGAACCCCGATTTGCGTCCTCGGCCAACACTTGGTCCGCGTGTTCGCAGCCGTGCTTCTCGCCGTAAGCATCGTTGTTCAGGACAGGCGGTATTCGCGGTCGCCGAAGTCGGCGATGATGTTCAATTTCCCGCCTAAGGCACGGACGTAGGCGCGAAGGGTCGAGAGTGTCACGACGTCGAGTTCGCCGCGTTCGAGTGCGCTGACTCGCGGCTGGCTTACTCCCATCGCTGCCGCCAGTTCGGTCTGTGACCGGTCTTGGTCGGTGCGAACTTGAGCAAGGTGCCACGCTCGTACATGGTCCTCGGTGATCTGATTCGCGCGGTCCAGATCCTCGTCATTCAAATCGAGTTCGGTAAGCAACTGCTCGACACCGTCATAGGACGGCCACTTCATGTCATCGGCTGGGTTCGTCATCGCGCTTCTCCTTCCCGTCCTCGCTGCGCCGCCAAAGCTCGACATATTGCAAATATAATGAATATGTTATGGGGCGCAACCCTGTCTTTGTCAGGCGAACAGTGCGCTGACGAAGGGGAGGGAGTCGACTAGGGAGGCGTTGACGGTGCCGTCGTGGTCGGTGGGGTAGGTGTGGGGGGTGGCGGGTTGGTTGGTGGCTTTCAGGACTGCGAAGTAGCGGAGGGTTTCGGGGGTTACCACGTCGGTGTCGAGGAGGCCTTGGCCGAGGAAGAGGGGGCGGTCGAAGCCGGATTCGGGCAGGCCCATGTAGTGGGAGAGGAGGGCGTGCGCGTTGGGGAGGGAGGCGAGGGGGCGGGCGAAAAGGCTGCCGATGGAGGGCTTTTCAGCGGCCAGGTCGTCGCCGAGGGGGCCGATGCAGGCGGTTTGGGAGCGGGCCAGCCAGGTGCGGCCGGTGTCGGTGAGCAGGCCGTCGATGTCGAGGTCGGGGTAGGTGGTGCGCAGGCCGCTGAGGATGTAGAGGACGTAGGCGGTGAGGTGCGAGCTCAGGGCGACCGGGGGCACGCCGGGGCCCGCGAGGCTGATCACGTCTTCGATGTAGGCGGGGACGCCGGTGGACACCGCGCCTCGGTAATCGAGTGCGGGGCCGCCGAATTCGGTGGCGTAGCGGGCGGTGAACACCGCGGCGCCGCCGCCCTGGGACTGGCCGACCACGGCCCACTTGTTCGACAGGGACGAGTACTGCTCGGTGGCGGCCTTCACCGCGTCGACCACGTTGTGTGCTTCGGCGATGCCGTTGAGGTAGGGATGTTCGCCGGGTCCGCCGAGGCCCGCGTAATCGGCGGCGACGATCGCGTAGCCCTGCTTCAGCCAGGTACCGAGATAGGCCCAGTCCCGCTCGACCGCGGCGGGTCCGGCCACGCTGTAAGCACAGTCGTCGCCGAGGCCGACGGTGCCGTGCGCCCACGCGATCACCGGCCAGCCGCCCTCGGGTGCCTCGCCGGCCGGGAAGTACACGGCCGCGCTGGTGGTGGTCGGCTGATCGCCCGCAGTGGTCGAGCGGTAGAGCAGGCGCTCGGCGCGGGCCGAACCGGGCAGGGTCGCCGCGGCGGACAGTGACTCGACGCCGATGGGGGTGCCCGCCGTGGTCGGTTGTGCGCTCGCCACCGGAACCAGGCTCAGGGTCGCCGCCAACAGGGTCAGCGATACCGCCGCGATCCTCGAAATTCTCATGGACCCACTCTTTCGTGATGCGCGCCCGGTTCCGAGCGTCCGTCGTCTCAGTGGATGAGTGTTGCGCATGCCACGCTGTGCACCCACTTCTGGGGGCGAAGGGGGCGATACCCGCGCCGTGACCGAATCGAGTGACGACACGCACACCAATCGTGTCCGGCGTGGTGTGTGAGAGCCCTCACAGAGTGCGAGGCTCGGGTGTGTCGACGAGGGAGGTGGTCATGATCGCTAACAGTACGAGCGTTATGCTAAAACTCCTGGTCAGCCCTACCCATCGGTAGGGCGAGTACTTGCAATTAGCCCGCTAATTTCGCAAAGTTAGCAAACGCGTCGGCAAAACTAGCTGAGATTCACACAACCAACAGGTAGACGGCCATTTCCAGGTGTGTCATTGTTTGGAAGTACACCCCTTGGGCCCTAGTAAGTCCTAGCAAGCCTGCAAATTGCTCCAGCAGTACGAGATGTGCAACCGAAAGCGTTCAGCCGCCGGTTGATTCGCACGCCGACTGCGTGGAGCACCGACCACACGAGGAAGTGGAGTCAAGAGATGTCTCTCCCCGGCACCCCGAAGACCGCAGCGGAAATCCAGCAGGATTGGGACACCAACCCGCGTTGGAAGGGCCTCACCCGCACCTACTCCGCCGAGCAGGTTTCCAAGCTGCAGGGCAACGTCGTCGAGGAGCACACCCTCGCCCGTCGCGGTTCGGAGATCCTGTGGGACCTCGTGAACAACGAGGACTACATCAACTCGCTGGGCGCCCTCACCGGCAACCAGGCCGTGCAGCAGGTTCGCGCCGGCCTGAAGGCCATCTACCTGTCCGGTTGGCAGGTCGCCGGTGACGCCAACCTGTCCGGCCACACCTACCCGGACCAGTCGCTGTACCCGGCGAACTCGGTTCCCGCGGTCGTGCGTCGCATCAACAACGCCCTGTCGCGCGCCGACGAGATCTCCAAGGTCGAGGGCGACGAGTCGGTCAAGAACTGGCTGGCCCCGATCGTGGCCGACGCCGAGGCCGGCTTCGGTGGCGCCCTGAACGCCTACGAGCTGCAGAAGGCCATGATCGTGGCCGGCGCCGCCGGTGTGCACTGGGAAGACCAGCTGGCTTCGGAGAAGAAGTGCGGCCACCTCGGTGGCAAGGTGCTGATCCCCACCCAGCAGCACATCCGCACTCTTACGTCTGCCCGGCTCGCTGCTGATGTCGCCGACGTGCCGTCGGTGATCATCGCCCGCACCGACGCCGAGGCCGCCACCCTCATCACCTCCGATGTGGACGAGCGCGACCGTGAGTTCCTGGACGGCACCCGTACCGCCGAGGGCTTCTTCGGTGTGAAGAACGGCATCGAGCCCTGCATCGCGCGTGCCAAGGCCTACGCCCCCTTCGCCGACCTCATCTGGATGGAGACCGGTATCCCGGATCTCGAGGTCGCGCGCAAGTTCGCCGAGTCGGTTCGCAGCGAGTTCCCGGACCAGCTGCTGGCCTACAACTGCTCGCCTTCGTTCAACTGGAAGGCGCACCTGGACGACGCGACCATCGCGAAGTTCCAGCGTGAGCTCGGCGCGATGGGCTTCAAGTTCCAGTTCATCACCCTGGCGGGCTTCCACTCGCTCAACTACGGCATGTTCGACCTGGCGCACGGCTACGCTCGCGAGGGCATGACCGCGTTCGTCGACCTGCAGGAGCGCGAGTTCAAGGCTGCTGCCGAGCGTGGCTTCACCGCCATCAAGCACCAGCGTGAGGTCGGTGCCGGCTACTTCGACACCATCGCCACCACCGTGGACCCGAACACTTCGACGGCTGCCCTGAAGGGTTCCACCGAAGAAGGTCAGTTCCACTGAGTTGCTTTGACTAGCAACGGATTTCCTCTACGCAGGTAGGGGTGTACGCCCTCCCCTGTCGATCAGCCCCGACAGGGGAGGGCATCCCTATACTGTGGGCCGAAATCTGAAAGATTTCGGCCCGCCCCCGCCTCTGGACTGACCGGAGGGTGCGACGAAGGAGTGCCCGGAGGGAGGGAAGAGGCGGGGTTACAGGGCCGAAATCCGCGGCGCCAGCCGCTAATAGATACAGGAGCGGGACGTGAGCAGCAGCGAGAAGATTCAGCGCGTTGGCATCATCGGCGCCGGACAGATGGGCGCGGGCATCGCGGAGGTGTGCGCACGCGCGCACGTCGACGTCCTCGTCTACGAGGCCACCCGTGAACTCGCCGCTGCGGGTCGCGCACGCATCCTGCGTTCGCTGGATCGTGGCGTGAGCAGTGGCAAGATCACTGAGCGCGAGCGTGAGCAGGCCGCATGGCGGCTGCGCTTCACCTCCGATCTCAGCGACTTCGCCGACCGTCAGCTGGTGGTCGAGGCCGTTGTCGAGAACGAAGAGGTCAAGACGGCCATCTTCGCCGAGCTGGACAAGGTCGTCACCGACCCCAACGCCGTGCTCGCCTCCAACACCTCCTCGATCCCGATCATGAAGATCGCCGTCGCCACCGCGAACCCCGAGCGGGTGGTCGGTCTGCACTTCTTCAACCCGGTGCCGGTGCTGCCGCTGGTCGAGCTGGTCACCACCTTGAAGACGAGCGAGCCGGTCGCCAAGCGCGCCGAGCAGTTCGCCGCCGAGATCCTCGGCAAGCAGATCGTGCGCTCGGCCGACCGCTCCGGTTTCGTCGTCAACGCGCTGCTGGTGCCGTATCTGCTCTCGGCGATCCGGATGGTCGAGTCGGGCTTCGCCACCAAGGACGACGTCGACAAGGCGATGGTGCTCGGCTGTGCGCACCCGATGGGCCCGCTGGCGCTGACCGACCTGGTCGGCCTCGACACGGTGAAGTCGATCGCGGACTCGATGTACTCCGAGTTCAAGGAGCCGCTGTACTCCGCGCCGCCGCTGTTGATGCGCATGGTCGAAGCCGGGCTGCTCGGTAAGAAGACCGGAGCCGGGTTCTACCAGTACGGCAAGTAGGGGACGGCCTTTATTCGGGTTGTTCGGTAGGGACGCATCAGGACCACCCGCTCGGGGTCGTTTGGTGGCTGTGTTTATTGGAGCGCTGGCGCGCTCGAGCGGGGCCCTTCGGGCCCCTGATCTTCCCTCCCTACGGGTACTCCTTCGTCGCACCCTCCGGTCAGTCCAGATCAGGGCGGGCCCCCTAAAAAGACTTACACGAGGCGCTCAGGTGCTCGGGGTTTGCGGGGGGAGCGGCGCGGGGGCGTTCTTGCGGCTTAAGCTGCTGTAGCCGGACGCGCTCGCGTGCCCGGTGCTATGTCTCGAGCGCAGCGTGTGATCGAAAGGGAGTATCGGCGGTCATGGTCAATGTCACCGATGGATTCGGGTCGAGCGTTCTCGGATACCCGAGGATCGGTCCGCACCGAGAGCTCAAGCGTGCGCTCGAGTCGTACTGGCGCGGATCGCTCGAACGTGAGGAACTGCTCACGGTAGGTCGCGATGTCCAGGAGCGTCAGTTCAACGAGCTGGCCGCGACCGGACTCTCGCAGGTGCCGGGCAACACGTTCTCCTTCTACGACCACATCCTCGACAACGCGCTGCTGTTCGGTGCGGTGCCGTCGCGGTTCAAGCAATTCGCCGACGGGCTCGACCCGCTCGACTTCTACTTCCTGATGGCGCGCGGCAACCCGGACACCCCGCCGCTCGAGCTGGTGCGTTTCTTCGGCACCAACTACCACTACCGCCAGCCCGAACTCGACGCCGACACCACGTTCTCGCTGCATCCCGAGGCCCTGCTCGACGAGTGGGACCGGGCGGCCGAGCGCGGGATCGAGCTGCGTCCGGTGGTCCTCGGACCGGTGTCGCTGCTGCTGCTGTCGAAGGCCGGGCATGTGCCGGGCGAGGCCGAGTTCGACACGTTGACTCTGCTCGACCAGCTGCTGCCGTTCTACGAAGAGCTGTTCGAGATCCTCGCCAAGCGCGGGTCGACCTGCGTGCAGCTCGACGAACCCTGCTTCACCGGTGAGCGCACGCCCGCCGAGCTGGCCGCGTTCGAGAAGGCCTACCACCAGCTGGCGAAGGCGCCGCTGCGTCCGCGCATCCTGGTCACCGGGCAGTACGGCGATTTCGGTGAGGCGCTGCGGATTCTGGCCGCGAGCAATGTCGAGGCGATCGGGCTCGATCTGGCCTCGTACCGGATGCAGCCAGAGGAACTGGCGGCGATCCCGGGGATCAAGCGTAAGCGGATCTACGCCGGTGTGATCAGCGGTCAGAATGTGTGGCGGGCCGACCGGGTCGTCACGCTGAACTACCTGAACTCGATCGCCGAGGTGTGCCCGGATCTGGTGGTGTCGACCGGCACCACGCTGCTGCACGTGCCCTACGACGTGCTCGCCGAGTACGACATCGAGGGCAATGTCGCCGACCGGCTCGCCTTCGCGAAACAGAAGGTGGGCGAGGTCGTCTCGCTCGCCAAGGCGCTCACCGAGGGGCCGTCGGAGAACTGGCGCAAGCGGCCGACCGAGGTGCATTTCAAGCAGAAGCACGCGGTGCGTCAGCGGGTGTACGCGGTGACGCCCGAGATGCGCGAACGGGCGCCCTATGACGTGCGCGCGGCGGCGCAGCAGGAGCGGCTGAACCTGCCGCTGGTGCCCGCCACCACTTTGGGCTCGTTCCCGCAGAGCGGCAAGCTCCGGCAGGCTCGTCACGAGGTGGCTTCCGGGCGACTGTCCGACGACGACTACCGCAAGCAGGTCGAGGCCGAGATCGAGGCCACGATCCGGCTCCAGGAAGACATCGGCCTCGACGTGTTCGTGCACGGTGAGCACGAGCGCAACGACATGATCCAGTTCTTCGCCGAGCAGCTCGACGGTTTCGCCACCACCCGTTTCGGCTGGGTGCAGGTGTACGGGTCCCGGTGTGTGCGACCGCCGATCGTCTACGGCGATGTGGCGCGGCCGGCGCCGATGTCGGTGGAGTGGACCACCTACGCGCAGTCGCTGACCGACAAGCCGGTCAAGGGCATGGTCACCGGGCCGGTCACCATGCTGGCGCGCTCGTTCGTCCGCCAGGATCAGCCGCTCTACGAGACGGCCGACCAAGTGGCACTTGCCATTCGGGACGAAGTGGTGGACCTGGAGAAGGCGGGCATCGCGATCATCCAGGTGGACGAACCCGCCATCCGCGAGCTGCTCCCTGCCCGTCCGGCCGGACGCGAGGAGTACCTGCGCTGGGCGGTCGGCGCCTTCAAGCTGGCCACCTCCGGCGTGCGCCCCGACACCCAGATCCACACGCACATCGGCTATTCCGGCCGCACCGAGGTGGTCGACGCGATCGATCAGCTCGACGCCGACGTCACCGCGATCGTGGCGACCCGCTCGATCGAATGGGTCATCGAAGCCCTCACCGAGGACCTGTCCTCGGGTCACGGCCTCACCCACGGCGTCGGCCCCGGCGTGTACGAGAGCCGCTCGGCCCGCATCCCTGACATCGACGAATTCGACGAGCTGCTCACCCAGGCCGCGAATGCCGTGACGCCACAACGGTTGTGGGCCAACCCCGACGGTGGACTCAAGACGCGCCACTACTGGCAGCTGGAGCCGTCGTTGCGCAACATGGTGGCCGCTGCTCGCCGGGTGCGCAGGCGCGCGCTGGCCGCGCAAGCCGCAGCGGCGACCGGCTCGGAATAACTGAATAACGAACAGGCGCACCGGAATCGGTGCGCCTGTTCGTTGAGCCCATATGCACGCGTGAGCGCGACGACACGCCCCACATCGCCGTGTTCGGCCCGGTCGGGCTCTACCGTGGCTGAATGGAACAGCGAATCAGCCTGATCACCCTGGGTGTCGCCGATCTGGCGCGCGCCCGCGCCTTCTACGAAGCCCTCGGCTGGCGTGGCCAGGAGATCGAGGAGACGGTCTTCTTTCAAGCGGGTGGGCTCGGCCTGGTGTTGTGGGGCCGGGACAAGCTCGCCGCGGATTCCGGTCTGCCCGACGATGGCGCCGGATTCGGCGGGATCACCCTGGCACACAACGTCCGGTCCGACGCCGAGGTCGAGGAACTGCTGGCGGCGGCGCAGGCAGCGGGCGCCACGATCACCAAGCCCGCGACCACCAACCCCCTCGGCTTTCGCTCCGGTGTCTTCCTCGATCCGGACGGTTATCCCTGGGAGGTAGCGCACAACCCGGGTTTCCCACTGGCCGCGGATGGTTCGATCACCATCCCCGATTTCGGCGCCTGAGCCCACTGAGCGTACCGCTGTCAGGCGCGGATCGTGGCTTGGCCGCCTGCGGTGAGCTCGGCCGCGGCGGGCGTGTGCCTGCGCTTCGGTGAGTTCCGCACGCAGCGACGGGCTTACCCAAGATCGCGCGCGGTAAACATGAAATTGCCTGAACCTCAGCGGATCTCGACGGCAGCGACTACAGTTCGCGGCGGTACCGTCAGGTCAGGAGGGGCGCGGTGCTCGATTCGCATCACCACCAAGGGAAGTTCGGGCACGATTACATTCGGGTGCTCGCCTCCGCGGCCGGGCTCGTCTGGTCGACGGACGACCTCGATGTCGACGGGGTCGACCTGACCATCAAGCAACCGGGGCGGACGAAGTACGGGCACTCTCCGCAGATCGAAGTGCAGATCAAGACCGTGTCGCGTCCGAAGTACCGCCAGGGACAGCTGATTTTCGGCGGGCTCAGCCATACCCAGTTCAATCAGCTCGCCGGCGCCGATTTCGCCGTTCCACGCTATCTTTTCGCCATTCACGTGCCCGCCATCGCTGACCTGTTCACCGATTCGATCACCGGCGGGTTGATGCTTCGGCACACGGGATACTTTCTCTCACTGCGTGACCGGGCGCGATTCGCTGTCGACAATCCCAAACGCAAGGTGTCGGTATCGATTCCGGTCAGCAATGTGCTCGACGTCGAGGCTCTCGCCGCGCTCGTCGCCGGATCGCCGCGGTAGTGCCCGATGGTCGCGACGCCCCGGCTCGATGAGGTCATCGAGTACCTGCAGGCACAAGGGTGGACGCCCCAGACGCAGTGGCGCAATGGCCAGGTCTGGTCACACGGTGAGTTCGACGTGCTGGTGCCCGACGGCGAGGTCGTCGACTACGGCGCACGAATGCGGGCGCTGGTGCGGTGTGTCGCGGACTCCGAGCAACGATCCACCGAAATCGTTGTGCGTGACATTGTTTCCGGCGGCGTCGACATTGTCGGGTATCGCGCGGGCGACGCCGCCACCGAGGTCTCGGTCGAGGCGGGCACCGCTGCGTTGACGGCGCTACGGTCCTTGCTCGTCATCTGCGCGGACCAGGTGGCGGGCAGTGAGATCAGGATCGCGACCATGCGTGAGCATGCCGTTGCCGAACTGCTCAACAGCACGATATTGCTGCCGCGTCGGGATGTCTTCGGGTTCGATCTCGTTCTCGCCGGGCCGGGTTCGAGACTCAGTCGCCGTGCGGCGGTCCGGTTGCTCGACGTCGCCGCGACCATGCGGGAGGCCACGGACGGTCGCGGGTTCGGCATGGGTGCCGAGATGTGGTCCGACACCGTCGAGATGTTCAGCGCGCTCGGCTCGGCAGAGCGCGACCCGATGCGATTCGAGCTCAGTTTCCACTGGTCACGTCAAGTTCCACGGCCGGGTGTCGTCATCGAATTCTCCAGCACCGAGATCGCCCGACTGCCACGGCTGCTCGACGTGGGCACCATCGCGTCATCGCCACTACCGACCGAATCGGTGCCCGGCGCCGAACAGCCCGCCGTGATCGAAGGGGTCGTGGTCGGGGTGGACAACGACGGCGGACCGAAGGCGACTGTGCGGGGTGTGCTCTTCGTCGACGCGACCAGCACCGGGAGGCAACGACGTGTGACGGTGCGCCTTCGTACACCCGAGGAATACGTGAAAGCTCTGGTGGCGCACAGGTCGCGAAGCAGGGTCCGGGCCACCGGAATCTTCGACGGCAGACGTGACCTACAGATTTCCGAAAACGGATTCACCGTCATCGACGGCGACGGATCGTGAGAGAACGGATCGAACTTTGTCGGATCAGATGAGTCCACGAGAACTTGCTGTGCTGCTGACGCTGTTGGCAGAGGCACGCGAACTCACCAACGCGGAATTGTTCGCGGTGGCCGGGGTGACGCTCGACGGCAAACCGCGACTTCGGCTCAACAAGCTGGGCCTGGTCGACAGCGTGAAGGTCGGTCGCGCACTCGTGCACGAGCTCACCGAGCAGGGGGCCCAGTGGTGCACTGCCGAGCTCACCCGCCCACGTCCGGAGAAATCGGGGTCCTACGGCGGGGCCCTGTACGCGGTGCTCGCCGGGCTGCACCGGCATCTCGAGACCTCAGGACAAATACTCACCGATATCTTCGAGCCCGATGTGGCGGGCCAGATCATCCGGAAATACACCGAGCTCACCAAGGGCAAACCGGATCAGATCCGGCTCGCCGACCTGCGTAACAGGTTGGCGCACATCCCGCCTGCCGACTTCTCGGACGCGATGACGCGGCTCGCCGATCGCGACGGCGTGCACGTACGGGCGGAAGCCGACCGCAAGACATTGACCGATGCCGATCACGCGGCGGCGATCGTGCTTGGCGGTACCCCTCGTCATCTGCTGACCGTCGAGGCGGTGCGGTGAACGAGCTGGAATATCGCGCGCTCGCGCGGGTGCAGTTCAGCACCGCACTCGGCCCGGATTCGATCTGGCGGCCGCAGAGCTATCACGTCGAGGAGCTGCACCGCGCTGCGTCGGCGGAGCTTGCCAGGGCGATCGGTCTCGCGAAGGATCGGCCGGAGATGTCGCCGACCGGGTTCATTCTCAACGGCGACCCCGGGGTCGGGAAGACCCATTTGCTCGGCTGGATACGGCAGTACGTCCAGGACCCGGCGGTGGGCGGCTTCTTCTTCATGCCGAAGCTGATCGACGGAAAATCGTTCTGGGACGGGGCCGTCCACGGGGTGATGAACCGGTTGATCGACGCCGATGGCGGGCAGCTGCGCCGATTGCTGGTCTTCCTCGCCGGGCGGGCAGGCTACGATCGCGAACGCACCGCGCGGATCGCCGGGCCGATGCGGCCGAAGCCGACAGACATCGATCAGTTTCTGACCGATCTGGCTGGTCCGGAACCGCAGCTGGCTTACCAATGCCAAGACACGCTGCGGGCACTGGTGCTGTTCCGAGCCGGCGGACCCTTGCGCGATCTGGGCGACAGCTACCTCATTCTGCGTGACCCCCTGGACGCCGAGGTCGCCAGGGAGTGGGGCTTTCGCAGCGGAAACCGCGATTCGCAGTTGATCTTTCAGGATCTGATCCGATTGTTCGGCGCGGCGGGTCCGGTGGTGATCGCGCTCGACCAGATCGACGCCGTGATGGCGGATTCGGCGAACCGGGGCGGGGCGAAGGCGGCGAACCTTGCGGACAGCTTGATGAAGCTGCGCGAAGAGACGGTGCGCACGATCATCATCGCCGCGTGTATTCCCACCACCTGGGATTACCTGAAGGCACAGGGGTTGGCCTCATCCGCGGACCGATTCACCGAGCGCTTCTTGGCCACTGCGCTACCCGGCGCCCCGGTAGCGGCAGCCGTTGTCGCGGGGCATCTGGCGGTCCAGTACGACGAGGTCGACTTCACGCCGCCATACCCGACGTGGCCGATCGCTGTCGGCGCCTTCGAAGCCGCCGAGGTGACCAGCTACACCCCGCGCAGATTGCTGCAACTCGTCGCCGAGCACGTGCGCGACTGCCTGGATCGGGGAGAGATTCGCGAACTCGGCGACTTCGCCGATCTCGGCGGTGGTGCTGAGGCGAATGTGCCGGTGCCGCAGGGGGATCTGCTTGGGTTCGACAGCCGTTTCGCGGCATTGCGCGATGCCGCGGATTCCACGATGCCGTTGGACCCGGCCAACGAGGACGAGGTCATGGCCGCCCTGCTCAAGGCCGCCCTCCAGTGCTTCGTCCTCGAGCAACGTGATCGCGACGACCTGAGCATCGACCCGGCGACCGCTACGGGCCGCGCACTGCACGCACGCCTGCTTCGCACGGTCGACCCGATTCTCGAAGAGCAAGAACACTGGAGCTTCCGGGCGATCGGGCACACCCATCACCTGGCTGTGCAGTCCCGGATGCGTTCGGCGGTTATCGAATCCGGCATCGAAGAGTCCGAGGGCAACCGCCACCTGACCATCCTGCGCAATATCCCGTTCTCGAAGGGCCCCAAAACCGCTGCGATGCTGACTGATCTGGCGTCGGCGGATGGCAGCACGCTGCCCATCTCGCAGGATGATCTCCGAACCTTCACCGCGTTGCAGCAGATGCTGGCCGAGGCGAGGCCGGGCTTCGACGGTTGGCTGGTGGAGCGCGCGCCTGCTGGACAGACTCAGTTGTTTCGCCGGGTGTTCAGTGATCTGCCCGAATCGGTCCCTGCGCACCCAGCTTCGGACGCGACCGACGGCGGCAGTCACTCCGAGATCGGACCAGCAACCCGCGCTGTGGTCGAATCCGCTGGATCGACGATCACACTCGGTCGTGGGCTTACCGACCAGAGTGAATTCGTCATACCGCTGGAATTGCTGCGGAAGCATCTCGTCTTGTTCGCCAGCAGCGGCTCCGGCAAGACGGTGCTGCTACGGAGGCTGGTGGAAGAGGTCGCGCTGCACGGAGTTTCGGTGATCGTTCTCGATGTCAACAATGATCTTTCCAGGCTCGGCGATGCGTGGCAGGAGGTTCCGTCGGCGTGGCGGCCGGGCGATGCCGAGAAGGCCGAGCGGTACCTGGCCGAGACCGATGTGGTGGTGTGGACCCCACGCCGCCAAGTCGGCCGACCCCTCATCCTCAATCCGCTTCCGGACTTCGGCGCGGTGCTCGACGACCCGGATGAACTGCGGACCGCCGTGGAAGTGGCCGCGGGTGATCTGCTCGCGCGTTCCGGCATCGCACGGACGAAGGCGGCGCAGGCGCGCGCGGTCCTGTTGGAGGCGCTCACTCATTTCGCTCGGTCGGGGGAGACCAAACTGCCGGGGCTGATCGCCCTGCTCGCCGACCTGCCCGACGGCGTGAGTCGCGTGCGCAACGCAGCGCGGATCGCGGCCGAGATGTCGGACGGGCTCACGGTTTCCATGATCAATGACCCGCTGTTCGGTGGCGATGGTGAACCCCTCGATCCCGGCGCACTGCTGACGCCCGCGCCCGGCAAGAAGGCCCGAGTCTCGGTGGTCAGTTGCATCGGGCTGCCCGACCCTGATCAGCGCGCCACCTTCGTCAGTCAGCTACAGGTGGCCTTGTTCACCTACTTCAAGACAAATCCTGCGGGCGACCGGCCACTGGGTGCGCTCCTTGTGCTCGACGAGGCGCAAATGCTCGCGCCGTCGGGCAAGAGCACTCCGGCCACGGCGAGCACGCTGATGCTCGCGGCGCAGGCACGAAAGTACGGACTGGGGATCGCCTATGCCACGCAGGCGCCGAAAGGGTTGGACAACAAGGTGGTCGGCAACACGGCGATACAGTTCTTCGGCAAGCTGGGCACGGCGGTCCAGATCCAGGCAGCCAAGAGTATCGCCGCCACCTGGGGTGGAAACGTCGACGATATCGGCCGCCTGAAGACCGGCCAGTTCTACGGCGCCACCGAAGGGCGAGCGTTCCGCAAACTCGCCACCCCGCTGTGCTTGAGCCACCATCCGGCCAGTCCGCCCACTGAGGCCGAAGTACTCGAACGCGCGAGGCGCGACCAGAGCTAGCTACCACCTCGAATTCACCAGTCATGTCGACGACAGTCCGGGGGAGGCGCCCAGGGCCCATCTGCCGCCATGGGCGCCGGATCATGGCTCGGGCGCCGTGCACGGCGAGATCGATCCCGCGATCCCGCGGACGGTGCTCGACGAACTCGCCGCCGCGCATCCGCTGCCGCGGAGTCAGTGATCCGGGTCAATCGGTCAGTTGGGGGTTCCTCGGGCCAACACCACGTCGACGGTTCGGGTGGTGCCGTTCGGTGAGGTGACGTCGAGGCGGACGGGGTCGGCGGGTTTGCGGATGCTGATGGCCGCGCTCAGGGCCTTCGCGGTGGTGATCGAGGTGCCGTTGACCGCGGTGATCACGTCGCCGATGTTGATGCCCGCTTCGCGGGCGGGTTGGCCGTAGAAGGCCCAGCTCACCTGGGCGCCGGCGGGGCGGGCGTCGATGACCTGGACGCCGAGGGTGGCCGTGGGGCCGATGTGGACAGTATCGGTGGGGGTGCCCGAGCGGATCTGGGCGACGATGCGCATGGCGGTGTCGATCGGGACGGCGTAGCCGTTGGCCGGTCGGCCTTCGGCCCTGGCGTTATCGCCGGATGCCGCTGTGATCACCCCGACGACCGCCCCTGACGCGTCGGCCAGTGCACCGCCGGACTGGCCGCCCATCACGGGCGCGGCGATCTCCACCATGCCGTTGAGCGCTTTGCGGGTGAGGTCGGCGGAGTTCATGGCGACGATCGTCGCGTCCAGATCGGTGATCGGGCCGGCGACCGAGGTCGGCTCGCCACCGTCACCGCCCGCATCGCCGATGGCCAGCACATCCTGGCTGATGCGCAGGTCAGCGGAGGTGCCGAGGCGTGCGGTCGGCAGATCCTCGGCGCCGCCCAACGACAGCAGCGCGATATCGGCGCCGGAGTCGTAGCCGAGGACGGTGGCCTCGTAGACGGACCCGTTGGCGATATCGGTGACGCTCAGCGCCTCGGCCCCTTTGATCACGTGATGGCTGGTCAGAATCTGCCCGTCGGCGGTGAGCACGATCCCCGACCCGGCCGCCCCGATCCCGAAACCGGCCGCGTCGACATCGATATTGACCAGCACCGACTCCATCTGCCCGGCGACGAGCGCGGGATCGAGCGGCACCAGGACGGGCGCCTGTGCTTGCGCCACGAATTCCGGCTCGACCAGGGCGAACTCCCCGCGATACCCGAGAAACGCGCACACCCCCAGCATCGCTACCACCATCGTCACCAGCACTCGTCCGACACGCTTCACAGCACATGTCCTCTCTCGCGAGCCGACCAATCCATTGTCACCCGTTTTCCGCGTCCGCTGGTCTCGAAATGGACGCGGTCGTTCCAGGGACCTGTGCGACGCAGGCGTCGGTGCGCGGACTTGGCAAAGCACGCATGCGGCTGTAGGCATGTAGCCATGAGCACCGCAGCCGCCTACGCCAAGCCATCCCCCGACGGGGCTTTCGAGAAGGTCACCATCGAACGTCGCGAGGTCGGTGCCGACGATGTGCTGATCGACATCAAATACGCCGGCATCTGCCACTCCGATATCCACACCGCGCGCGACGAGTGGGGTGGCGCGAAATACCCGTGCGTGCCCGGTCACGAGATCGCGGGCATTGTCGCCGCGGTCGGCTCGTCGGTGCGCAAGTACCAGGTGGGCGACCGGGTCGGCGTCGGCTGCCTGGTGAACTCCTGCGGCAAGTGCGTGCCGTGTCTGGCGGGCGAGGAGCAGTACTGCACCGGCGGCGCCACCTGGACCTACAACTCCCCGGTGCCCGAAACCGCGCAGCCCGGCGGGTACACGATGGGCGGCTATTCCACCCAGATCGTGGTCGACGAGAGCTTCGTCGTCGCGATCCCAGAAGGCATCGGCCTCGATGTCGCCGCGCCGCTGCTGTGCGCGGGCATCACGCTGTATTCGCCGCTCAAGCACTGGAACGCGGGGCCGGGCAAGAAGGTCGCGATCATCGGGATGGGCGGGCTGGGGCACGTCGGTGTGAAGATCGCCTCGGCGCTGGGCGCGGAGGTCACCGTGCTGAGCCAGTCGCTGCGCAAGCGCGACGACGGCCTGCGCATGGGGGCCGACCACTACTACGCCACCAGCGAGAAGGAAACCTTCCGCCAGCTGCGCGGCCAGTTCGACCTGATCATCAACACCGTCTCGGCCGACCTGCCGATCGACAACTACCTGCGCCTGCTCGCCCTCGACGGCACGCTCGTCATCCTGGGCCTGCCGGAGCACCCGATGAGCGTCACCGGGCGCCACCTCGCCGGTTTCCGCCGGTCGCTGGCCGGTTCGATGATCGGTGGCCTCGCCCAGACCCAGGAGATGCTGAACTTCTGCGCCGCGCACGGGATCGGCGCGGAGATCGAACTGATCTCCGCCGACGAGATCGACTCCGCCTACGACCGGGTTGTCGCCAGCGACGTCCAGTATCGATTCGTGATCGACACCGCCACGGTGTGATTCTCGCGGTACGCGCGCCGACGGGCTGTGGGCGCGCGTCCTGGGTAGCGTGACATTCGTGGTTGCCGAGGACGAATCCGCTGAACCCGCCGCACAGTCCGCCGACCTGCCCGCCTACTGGTCGGTGCGAACCCCGCCGCGCTGGCTGCCGCGCGCGCTGCTGTACGCGGTGCTCGCGGTAGCCGGGCTGATCACGGCGTTCTGGGTGCTGGGCAAGATGCAGGGTCTGCTGACCGTGCTGATGGTATCGATCTTCCTGGCGTTCGCGATCGAGCCCGCGGTGAATTGGCTTGCGGCGCGCGGTGTTCGGCGTGGGGCGGGCACCGGTGCGGTGTTCCTGGTGGTGCTGGTACTGATCGTTGCGTTCGTGTGGACATTGGGCGCGTTGCTCGTCAACCAGGTGACCATGCTGGTGAAGAACGCCCCCGACTATGTCCAGGATCTCGTCGACTGGGTCAATTCGACCTTCCACCAAGATATTTCGGGCGATGATCTGACCAAGTACGCCTCGGAGTGGAGTTCCACGATCGAGAAGTATCTGGTCGGATTGGCTGGAAACGTCTGGGGCATCGGCACTGTCGCGATCGGCGCGCTGTTCCAGCTGCTCGGGGTGCTGCTGTTCACGTTCTACTTCGCCGCCGACGGTCCGCGTTTCCGGTCCTGGGTGTGTTCGTTGCTGCCGCCGAAACAGCAGAAGCATGTGTTGCGGGCCTGGGACATCGCGGTCGAGAAGACCGGTGGCTACATCTATTCGCGGGCGTTGCTCGCGCTGTGCTCGGCGGTCGCGCACTACGTCGCGTTGCGGGTGCTCGATGTGCCATCGGCGTTCGCCTTGGCGTTGTGGGTCGGCGTTGTCTCGCAGTTCATTCCGACTGTCGGCACCTATATGGCGGGTGCGCTGCCGGTGCTGGTGGCGCTGGTGCACGACCCGATCACCGCGCTGTGGATCCTGCTGTTCATCATCGCCTATCAGCAGTTCGAGAACTACGTCCTCCAGCCGCGCATCACCGCGACCACCCTGGATATGCACCCGGCGGTGGCCTTCGGGGCGGTGATCGCGGGCGCCGCACTACTCGGCCCGACAGGTGCGCTCCTCGCGATCCCGGTCACCGCCACGCTGCAGGGTTTCGCGGGCGCGTATGTGCGGCGTTACGAAGTCACCGAAGAGGCCGACGCGCCACCGCCGAAGAAAAAGAAGCGCAAGAAGCCCGAAGCCGCATCCACCGACGAATAGACAACTCATGGCGACGTAGAAGCGCACCACCTCGTCGAGTCGGTCGGGCCTGCGCGGCGGGCAAGGTTTCGGTGCGCACGGTTCCACGATGGCGTAGATGCCCCGTGGCGACATCGGACGTGGGTTGAGGGGTTGGCGTGCGGTGCGGCGGTAGCGTTCGGCGGATGGACACCCTGAACTCGGTGATCGTCGATGTCAATGATGCTTTCTGGAACTGGCTGCTGATTCCGCTCGTCCTCGTCGCCGGGCTGTACTTCACCGTGCGCAGTGGTGTGGTGCAGGTGCGGATGCTGCCCGAAATGTTCCGGGTGGTCACGGAGAAGGGGCCGACGGCGGCCGACGGGAAGAAATCGGTGTCGGCGTTCGGGGCGTTCAGTATTTCCGCGGCGGCGCGGGTGGGGACCGGCAATATCGCGGGGGTCGCGACCGCGATCAGTGTCGGTGGGCCGGGGGCGGTGTTCTGGATGTGGGCGATGGCCACGGTCGGTGCCGCGTCGGCATTCGTGGAATCCACGCTCGCTCAGCTCTACAAGCGGCGCGAGAGCGAGCCGGGGACCTTTCGCGGCGGTCCCGCCTACTACATGGAGCACGGGCTGCGCCGTCGGTGGCAGGGGTTGGCGTTCGCGGTGATCATCACCGTGACCTTCGGGTTCGTGTTCAACGCCGTGCAGGCCAACACCATCGTGGCCACCAGCCGCGTCTCGCTCGCGGAGCTCGACGGTGGCTGGTATGCCCCGCTGATCGGGCTCGGTTTGGTGGTCCTGCTCGGGCTGGTGATCTTTGGCGGGGTGCGCCGGATCAGCCACATCACCGAGGTGCTCGTCCCGGTGATGGCCTTGGCGTACCTGGTGCTCGGCATCGCGGTGGTCGCGTTGAACATCGACGATCTGCCGCGCGTGTTCGCCGATATCGTCGGCGGGGCGTTCGGGCTGCGCGAGGTGGTCGGCGGTGGCATCGGTGTCGCCATCACGCAGGGGATCCGGCGCGGCATGTTCTCCAACGAGGCCGGTCTGGGCTCGGCTCCGAATGCCGCTGCGGCCGCGGATGTCTCACATCCGGTGAAACAGGGGCTGGTGCAGTCGCTCGGCGTCTACTTCGACACCCTGCTGATCTGCTCGATCACCGCGTTCATCATCCTGACCAGCGACCCCGACCTGTCCGAGCGACGCAGCGCCGACCTCACCCAGAACGCGCTGCAGACATCACTCGGCACCTGGGCTGGCCATGTACTCACGGCGGTGGTGTTCATGCTCGCGTTCAGCTCGATGATCGGCAATTTCTACTACGGTCGCTCCAACATCGAGTTCATCACCACCCGCCCCCAGGTGCTCACGGTCTTTCGAGTGTTGGTGCTGGTGGCCGTTTTCGGCGGCGCGCTGGGCTCGGTGAGCCTGATCTGGAACCTGGCCGATGTGTTCATGGGCGTGATGGCGCTGGTCAACCTGGCCGCGATCATCCCGCTCGGCGCCGTCGCGTTCCGTCTGCTCGCCGACTACCGCGCCCAGCGCGCCGCGGGCAAAGACCCCGTCTATCTGCACAGCGCCGACATCGCCGACCCGGCGGGTGTGCAGTGCTGGCAGGCAACGATTGCGTCGAGCTTGCCCGGTAAACCCACTCACTAGTGGTAGGCATGGGAAATGGCGAAACAATGGACCGAGCCGGCTGATGTCGCACTGCGCGCCGACGGTCTGCGCGTCGCCGATCTGGACACCTCGAGCACGCCGGGATTCGCCGGCGACAAGCGTCTGGGCAAGCAGCTGCTCGCCGAACGGGCGACGGTGCTTTCGGTGTTGCAGGAGAAGCTGTTCGCGCACGGTCGCACCGGCGGCCAGCGCAGTGTGCTGCTGATCCTGCAGGGCATGGACACCGCGGGCAAGGGCGGAATCGTGCGGCACGTCATCGGCTCGGTCGACCCGCAGGGCGTCGACCACGCGTCCTTCGGCGTGCCGACCGAGCTGGAGTCCCAACACGACTTCCTGTGGCGGATTCGCAACAAACTGCCCGCGCACGGTCAGATCGGCGTGTTCGACCGCTCCCAGTACGAGGACGTGCTGGTGGTGCGGGTGCACGACCTCGTGCCGCAGGCGGAGTGGGAACAGCGCTACGACCAGATCAACACCTTCGAGAAGGAGGCCGCCGACGCGGGCACCACCATTGTGAAGGTGGCCATGTTCGTCTCCCTCGACGAACAGAAACGCCGGCTGCGCGAACGGCTGGAACGCCCGGACAAGTACTGGAAATTCAACCCCTCCGACATCACCGAACGCGCCTACTGGCCCGAATATCAGAAGGCCTACCAGGCCGTTCTCGACCGCACCAACACCGACTACGCGCCCTGGTACGTGCTGCCGTCGGACCACAAGTGGTACGCGCGCCTGGCGATCACCGAGTTGCTGATCGCCGCGCTCGCCCAGCTGAAATTGGACTGGCCACCCGCCGACTTCGATATCGCCGAGCAGCTTCGCCGACTCGACGAGTCCTGAATCGAGCTTTGCGGAAACTCTCAGGTTCGGCCCGCATGATGTTCGGTGGTGGGGAGCCAACTAGCGAAAGGCGTGTGACGACGGTGAGCACGGGCAACAGGCCCTCGGGCAAGAATCCGCTGGCGGCGGCAGAGGCGGCCGACAAGAAGCGCAAGATCGCGATCCAGGTCGGCGTCGCCGCGGTGCTGGTCGCGCTGGTCGCGGCCATCGGCGTCGGTATCGCGGTGAAGCAGTCCGATAAAGACACCGAAGCGGCGACCACGTCGGCGGCACAGCTGCCCGCGACGGGCGGGGCGGTCACCGATACCGGCACGGTCGTGATCGGCAATCCCGACGCCAAGGTCAAGGTGCGCGTCGTCGCCGACCTGCAGTGCCCGGCCTGCCAGAAGTTCGAGGCCGCCAACGGGGAAGCGCTGGCCAAGGCCGCCGCCGATGGCACCGCCTCCGTCGAGTACCAGATCATCTCGTTCCTCGACAAGGCCTCCACCAACCAGTACTCCTCGCGCGCGGCCAACGCGTCGTTCTGCGTGGCCAAGTCCGATACGACGAAGTACCAGTCCTGGCTGCAGACCATGTTCGAAAAGCAGCCCGCCGAGGGCGGTGCCGGCCTCAGCAACGACGAGCTCATCCAGATCGCCACCGACGTCGGCTACACCGATCCCGCCGTGGCGACCTGCATCAACGACAAGCCGTACAACGACTACATCCAGCAGGTCACCCAGACCACGCTGCAGAGCGGCGTGGAGTCGACGCCGTCGGTGTTCATCAACGGCCAGCTGAACCAGTCCGACGCGATCTTCACCGAGAACGGCCTCGCCGCCGTGATCGCTGACGCGGCGAAGTGATCACCGCCCCCGCCCGCTCGGCCTGGCTGCTGCTGATCGCCGGGCTGGCGGGCTGGCTGGCGTCGTTCACGCTCACCGTCGAACGGTTCAAACTGTTCGTCGACCCGGACTACGTCACCTCGTGCAGCATCAACTCGGTGCTGTCGTGTGGGTCGATCATGAAGACCGACCAGGCCGCGGTCTTCGGTTTCCCCAACCCGCTGATCGGCGTCGTCGGGTTCTCGGTGGTGGTGACCCTCGCTGTGCTGTCGGTGGTCGGTGTCGGGTTCCCGCGCTGGATCTGGGGCGGGCTGTGGCTCGGCACCGTGCTCGGCATCGCCGGGCTGTGCTGGCTGATCTTCCAGAGCCTGTACCGGATCAACGCGCTGTGCCCGTACTGCATGGTGGTGTGGGTGGCGGTGCCGGTGCTGTTCGCGGTGACCACGCAGGAGGTGTGGGGCCGCTCGCGCGGGGTGATGGGGATCCTCGCCGAATGGCGCTGGACCCTGGTCGTGGTGTTCTACGCGGTGGTGCTGCTGCTGGTGTTCCTGAAGTTCCAGGACTACTGGCTCAGCTTGGTGTGAGCGGCTTGGTGGCGTCCACGTACTGCATGAAACGGTGGACCCGCTGGTCGATTTCGGTCAGGCCCGCCCTGGCGAACAGCTTCGGGAAGGTGTCGCGGTCGAACAGGCGAAGGCCGCTCAGGCTCGCGGCAAGGCTGCTCGCCGAGCCGAAGAGATTGTCCTCGGCGTAGCTGGTGCTGATCGCGATGCGGCCGCCGGGGGCGAGGACGCGGATCATCTCGCGGGTGGCGACCAGCGGATCGGGGATCAGGTAGAGAGCGCCGAAACAGCAGACGGCGTCGAAGGTTCCGTCGGCGAAGGGCAGGATGCGGGCGTCGCCGCGGACGTAGCCGACGCGGGGGCTCGCGTTGTCGTTTGCGGCCTTGGCCAGCATCGGCGCCGAGTAGTCCAGGCCGGTGACGAAGCCGCCCTTGGTCAGATACTCGCTGAGGTAACGGGTGAAATTGCCTGGGCCGCATGCCAAGTCGAGCACCTTCATGGGGCCGCTCAGGCGCAGGGTGTCGACCGCGTCGCGGCGGTCGGTGCCGGTGGTCCGGCCGCTGGCGAGGTAGAACAGCGTGGGTCGCCACGCGTGCTCGTACACCGCCGCCAGCGCCGGGGCGTTCATCGTCTTGCGGGCGAGATTCACAGTCGCGCGACCTCGATGGTCATGCCCGCCGCGCGCAGCCGCTCGGTGAGCGCCTCGCCCATCGCGGACGCGGGGGTGAGCACGCCGGCGCGCTCGGGCAGGGTGTCGAAGGCCAGGCTCAGGCCGCTCTGGCCGAGCAGCACGGCGGTGGCCTGGTAGCCGGGGTCGCCGGTGCCGGAGAAGGTGGCCTGGTACTTGGCACCGGAGCTGGTGCGCGCGAAGGTCTTCATGGTGAACCACCCACTGCGGCGGGCCTTCTCGTCGGGGCCGGTGCCGGGCTTCGGCAGGATCCGGTCGAGCAGCTTGCGGCCGAGCGAAACCCTCGAAAGGACTGCGCCCGAGGCCATGCCGGCCACGAGGCCGCCCGCGATACCCGCGGCGACCAGTGGTGCGGCGGCCGAGGTGCCCGCGTTCATCACCTCGCGGTAGCGGAACTGCTTGCCGTAGGCCCAGCCGAGCAGGCCGTTGGTGCGGCGCACGACCTTGGTGTTGTGCGAGGCCATCACGAACGTGGTGACCCAGCCGTCCAGGCTGGGGTCGATGCTGTCGGCGCGGGCCAGCGCCTGATCGGACTGGCGGCCGACATCGGGTTCCATGCTGCGGTCCGGGCTCAGCGAGTACGGGTGGGCCAGGATCTTGCCGCGCGCGGAGTCGGCCGCGATGTCCTCCATCATGGCGCGCCCGGAATCGATGGTGCCGCCGCTCATGCCGCCCTTGAGGTAGGCGACCAGGGTGGTGTCCTCTAGCTCGCCGGTGTCGTCGGCGAGGGTGGCGCGGTAGATCTCGTACACGCTCAGATCCGACGGAATCGAGTCGTAGCCACAGGAATTCACGATCTTGGCGCCCGAGTCGACCGCGGTCTGCTCGTACTTCTCGATGGCGTCGTGAATGAACAGCGGCTCGCCGGTGAGGTCGGCGTAGTGGGTGCCCGCCGCGGCGCACGCGCCGACCAGCGGCATGCCGTAGCGCAGGTACGGGCCGACGGTGGTGACCACGACCTTGGTGCGCTCGGCCAGCGCGGCAAGCGAGGCGGGATCGCTGGAATCGGCGACGACGAGTTCCCATGTCGCGGCGGCCGGACCGAGCTCGTCGCGGGTGGCGGCGAGCTTGCTCGCCGAGCGACCGGCCAGGGCGATCCTGGCGTCGGCCGGGGCCGCGGTGAGCAGGTATTCAGCGGTGAGCTTGCCGACGAAACCTGTTGCGCCGAACAGGATCAGGTCGAACTCGCGGTGCTGCGGCATGACGCGCCTTTCGAAAAGATGATCAGGGCTTGGTGGCTGGTGCGCTCGCCTTGCGGGCGCGAGTCTTCTTCACCGGCTTCGGTGGATGGGTGGCGAGCCAATCACGGTGGGCCAGGCCGAGTTCGGTGACCGGCGGATCGCCGTAGAGCCATTCCCTGGCGATCGAATGCCAGTTGTTGGTGCTGTCGAGCTGCCCGAGCATGCCGAAGGTGAGGAAGTCGGCGCGGCGGGAGAACAGGTGTTCCGGCGGCAGGTTCTGCTGCTTCATGCCGGTGAACTCGCTGGCCCTCGGGTCGACGGCGAGCAGGAACGCGCCGCTGGCCAGTTCGGGGGTGATGGTGAGTTCCTCGTCGACCAGACACCATTCCGAGGCGGCGAGCACGTATTCGAGGCATTCCTCGGCGCCGATCTCCTCGGGTGAGTCGATCACGCCGCGATCGATCATCAACTGCCGCAGGTCTTCCGCGCGATCCTCCGCGGCCGCGCGCAGGCACTGGATTTCGAATCCGACCAGCTTGGGGTCCATCCGGTTGAACAGCCCGAAGTCGAGGAAGGCGACCCGGCCGTCCCTGGCGAGCAGCACATTGCCCGGATGCGGGTCGCCACAGAACTCGTTGAAGCTGAACAGCGAGCCGACATAGAAGCGGTAGATGATCTCGCCGACCCGATCACGTGTCGCGGTAGGCATTTTCCGGATCGCGTCGAAGCCGTCGCCGTCGATGAACTCGCTGACCAGCACGCGGGTGGTCGAGAGCTCCGGCACCGAGGAGGGCACCACGATGAACGGGTGTTCGCGGTACAGGTGCGCGATCTCGGCCTGGGTGGCGGCTTCGGCCTGGTAGTCGAGCTCGCTCTCCATATTGAGTTTGAGCTCGTCGAGCACCGCGGGGGTGATCCACGGCATCGCCGAGGCCAGCACCCGGCGGAACATGGTGAGGTTCTTCAGATCCGCGCGCACCGCGGCGTCGACGCCGGGGTACTGAACCTTCACCGCGACAGCGCGACCGTCGTGCAGGGTGGCCCGGTAGACCTGGCCGATCGAGGCGGCGGCGATCGGCTCCGCATCGAATTCGGCGAAGATCTCCGCCAGCGGGGCACCGAAATCCTGCTCGATCACCGCGCGCATGGACTCGAACGACACCGTCGGCGCCGCATCGCGCAAGACCGCGAGGCGCTGCTGGAAACGCTCGCGATGGTTCTCCGGCACCAGATCCAGATCCAGCACCGACATCATCTGGCCCAGCTTCATGGCCACGCCCTTCATGGTGCCGAGCACCATGACCACCTGTTCGGTGGTGCGGATCATCGACTCCTCGGCCATCCGCGCGCGGACCGCCTCCGAACGGCCGCGCATCGATAGCCTGGTCTTCTTCGAGCGGATAACCGACCCCGCCGCGACCGCCCCCAGCTTCGTCCCGCGGGCAAGCCGGGAAGTCGGCACGTTCTTCGCCATCGAGATACCTCCGTTGGTGCCGACGCGCACGGCGGTGACACAAGCCACAGCGTCCCGCCCGGGTTCAGCGTAGCCAACCGTGCGGCGTTGTCGAGCCCGGCTCCCGCTAGTGGATGAAAGTGCCGGTCAGGGCAGCTGCGTGGGGACTTCGGGGAAGAGGTGCGGCTGGGCGGTGAAGTACGCCGGTGAGCCGCCGGCGCGCACGATGCCCTCGAGCGCGCTCCACGCCATCATCGTCAGGTAGTCGATGACGTCCTGGCGGGGCATGGCCTTCTCGGTCGTCGTCCACCAGTGCGTGGCCAGCTGGATGCCGCCGACCAGCACGTAGGACCACAACATCGCGCCGTCGGTGCGCACGCCCTTGTCGCCGGCCCGGTCGACCAGCACTGTGGTGACCACCTCGGCGAAGAGCCGCTCGAACTCCGCGAGCGAGGACTTGTCGCCCGCGGAATTGCTCATGATGAAGCGGTAGACCTCGGGGTCGTCGTCGACGGTGCCGACGTATTCGGTCATCGCGGCGCGCACGAGCTGGTACTCGTCGGCATCGAGGCTGATCGCGCCGTAGACCCGGGGCAGCAACGTGGTTTCGATGAAGCGCTGCATGGTGGCGTGGACCAGGTCGTTCTTGTCCGCGAAGTAGCGGTACAGGACGGTCTTGGACACGCCGATCTCGGTGGCGATCTCGTCCATGCCCGCCTGGCTGCCGCGGGCGCGGATGGCGTTGAGGGTGCCGTCGACCAGTTCTTCGCGGCGGTCGATCTTGTGCTGTCGCCACCGACGTTTGCGGCCGTCGGCCTGGCCGCCGCCGCGCACAGGTGCTCGGCTCGACTGCTCGCCGATCTCGACAAGGTCTTCGGTGGACAGAACAGCCCCCTTGTGATCGATGTTGGCGTCTCTGCACAACAGCTTAGGCGCGCCGGTGTGGGGTGGCGCTCCTTTGGCCCACGTTGGGGCATTTACCACACTTCGCTGGGTACCCGCGCGTACGCCAAACCAGGCGGTTCACCGTGTCGTGGGCGGCGCCACGCGGGGTTGGCGGCGGCACACTCGCCGCGCGCACAGCAGAATGGGGGCTATGGAGAAATCTCCCGGCAACACGGCGGTTCTCACGCCGCGCACCGAGACCGCCACGCAGGCCGCCGGCTTCGCGATGCTGACCGACGAGGCGGGCAAGAAACGCGACCTGTTCAAGATGAAGGCGCTGGCGACCGGTTTCCTGGTGGTGGCCAGTGTGATCTACCTGCTGTGCCGCTGGCTCGAATCGCGCGGCGGCGGCGGCGAGTGGGTGGGCTATGTGCGCGCGGCCTCGGAGGCGGGCATGGTCGGCGCGCTGGCCGACTGGTTCGCGGTCACCGCGCTGTTCAAGCACCCGCTGGGGCTGCCGATCCCGCACACCGCGATCATCCGCAAGAAGAAGGACCAGCTCGGCGAGAGCCTCGGCGCCTTCGTCGGCACCAACTTCCTCGCCCCCGACGTGGTCTCGGCCCGCCTCGACGCGGCGCAGATCTCGCTGCGCGTCGGCCGCTGGATGGCCGATCCGGGGCACGCGGCCCGGGTGGCGCAGGAGAGCGCGACGATCCTCACCGCGGTGGTGAACACCCTGCGCGACGAGGACGTCGAGGAGATCATCGACAACACCATCGTCAAACGGATCGCCGAGCCGCTGTGGGGGCCGCCGCTGGGGCGGGTGCTCTCGGAACTGATCGCCGACAACCGGCAGCGGCCGCTGATCGATCTGCTGGCCGAGCGCGCGCATCAGTGGGCGCTCGGTTCGCAGGACACGATCGACCGGATCGTGGTGCGCGATGCGCCGCAGTGGGCGCCGAAATTCGTCAACACGTTGCTTTCCGAGCGAATTTATCGGGAACTCGTCGAGTTCACCTGGAAGGTGCGCTCCGATCCCGATCATGAATTGCGCCGGGCGGCCGATCGCTTTCTGCAGGATTTCGCCGAGGACCTGCAGCACGACGACGCGATGATCGCCAAGGCGGAGAAGGTGAAGGCCGAGATCATGGGCCGCGAGCAGATCACCGGAATGGCCGAGGCCACCTGGCGGGCGGCGAAACGGTTGATCTTGGAGTCGGCCGATGATCCGGATTCCACGCTTCGTCGCAAGGTGGCCGAGAATGTGCAACAGCTCGGTGAGCGACTGCGTGACGATCCGGCGATGCGTGGCAAAGTGGACGGGTGGATCGACCGCGGTGCTCGCTATCTGGTCGGAAACTACTCCGCGGAGATCACGACACTGGTGACCGAGACGGTCGCGCGCTGGGACGCCGACGAGGCGAGCCGGAAGATCGAATTGCAGGTCGGCCGGGATCTGCAGTTCATCAGGATCAACGGCACGGTCGTCGGCTCGCTCGCCGGCCTTGCCATCTACACGATCTCGCAGCTGCTGTTCCACTGAGTAGGTGTCAGCTGGGCTGAACACAGCTGGTCAGCGGGGTTGAGTGACGGTTAGCCGACCAAGTGCTAACTGTAGTGCTTGCAATAGTTAGCACCCTGTTCTAGTATTGGCCTTACAACGCCAGAAGGTGAGCGATGACAGACCAACCCGAGAGTCGTGTAGCGCACGCGGCTCAAGATATCGGAGGTTTCATCAGGGCACAGCGCGAAGGCGCGCAGGTGTCCCTGCGTCAGCTCGCCGCTCTGGCGGGGGTGAGTAATCCGTACCTGAGCCAAATCGAACGCGGATTACGTAATCCCTCCGCCGAAGTACTCGCGCAGATCGCCAAGGCACTGCGGGTTTCCTCGGAGGTGTTGTATGTGCGGGCAGGATTTCTGGAACAGCGTCCGCACAGCCCGGTCCGTGACGCCCTGCTCGCCGATACCTCGGTATCCGAGCGGCAGAAACAGGTGTTGCTGGAAATCTATGAGTCGTTTCGCCGGGAAAACGGGGAAGAGACCGGCTCAGGGGGGACCGAGCGAGACAGTGACGTTTCGCTCACGACAACTGACACTCCGCCACACCAGGAGAATGAAGACTGATGACCGAGAAGACCGCCACTGTGTCCAAGCCGCTGTTCGCCACCGTCGGCGCCGGTGACGCCATCTACGCCGCCGTGAACGACGTTGTCGCCGACGTCCGTGGCCGCGTTGTCGCCACCGATGCCAAGGCCCGCGTCGAAGAGGCCCGCGAGCGCATCGCGAACGTGCCCGCCGACGTGCAGGCCCAGTTCGACACCCTGCGTGACCGCATCTCCGGCCTGCCGTCGGAGCTGCCGGAGGACCTCGCCGAGCTGCGCGAGAAGTTCACCCCCGAAGAGCTGCGCAAGCTGGCCGAGCAGTACTACCGCCAGGCGCTCGACATCTACGCCGATCTCGCCGTGCGCGGCGAGGAGACCGTCGACCGGCTGCGTGCCAACCAGGCCGTCGACGAGCAGATCGGCCGCGTCGAGACCCTTTACAAGGATGCCTCGGCTCGCGCCGAGGATGCCCTGACCAAGGTCAACGACCTGCTGGGCCGTGGCAAGGCCGAGGCCGAGGCTGTGGCCGACAAGGTCGAGGCTGTTGTCGAGGCCGAGGTCGTCGCCGTCACCGACGAGACCACTCCGGCCAAGGCTCCGGCCGCCAAGAAGGCCGCTCCGGCCAAGAAGGCTCCGGCGAAGAAGGCAGCCGCGCCGAAGAAGGTCTGACAGCCTTCGCGCATCACCGCTGACAGCGGCCCCGTACACCCTGTGTGTGCGGGGCCGCTGTTCGTATGATGGGAGGCGTGAACATTGTGAATGGGTTGACCTCGCTGATTCTGCTGGTCCTGTGGGTCTGCGCCCTCGGTGCGACGGTGTTCGCGCTCATTCACGCGATCCGGCAGCGTTCGGATGCCTTCACCGCGGTCGACAAGTTGAGCAAGCCGATCTGGTTGGCCATTCTCGGCGGCGCGCTGGTGTTCCTGCTGCTCGGGGCGGGTGGGCTGGGATTCATCGCGATCATCGGCATCGTCGCGACCGGTGTGTATCTGGCCGACGTGCGGCCGAAGGTCGACGAGGTGCAGCGCGGCCCGCGCTGGTAAATAGCTCGTCGAAGGGCTCGCGGGTGCGTGGTACGCAGTGTTACTGTATCTAGCAGTAACACGAAGGAGTGTGCCGATGCGCGCAACGTTGCCGACGGCTCTGGTGAACCTGGTCGATCAGGCGTCCACCGTGGTCAAGACCGTGCTGGCGGCCCACCGGGCCGACCTGCGGACCCGCTCGCACGGGATCGCGGCCTTCGATCCGCCGCGGATGCCACACGACGTGATCCCGGTGGTCACCGCCGACGGCGCCCGCCTTCGGGTGCACGCCTACGGCCCGGTCGACGCGCCCGTCATCGTGTTCGCGCACGGCTGGACCTGTTCCCTCGAATACTGGAACGCCCAGATCAACGCCTTCGCCGGCGAGTACCGCGTGGTCGCCTACGACCAGCGCGGCCACGGCGAGAGCACCAACGGGTACGCCAAGCCGAGCACGAATCTGCTCGCCGACGACCTGTGCGACGTACTCGACGCCGTCCTGCTGCCGGGTCAGCGTGCGGTGCTCGCCGGGCACAGCATGGGCGGGATGACGCTGATCGCCTGGGCCGGTCGCTACCCCGAGCGGGTCGCCGAGCAGGCCGCCGCGGTGATCCTCACCAATACCGGCGCGCACTCGCTGGTCGAGGTGTCGACCATGGTTCCCGGCCTCAATGTGCCGTTGCGGATTCTCCGCGGCCGGTCGATGCCGACACCGGACTGGCTCGGCAAGCTCATCCTCGGCACCCCGGTGGTCATGCCGCCGATCAAGCCGGTGCGCTGGATCTTCGCCCGTCAGGTGATGACCCTCGATACCTCGCGCGAGAAGCTGGACTACGCGCTCTCGGTGGTGCGTGGCTGCCCGATGATGACGCGCTCGCGCTACGGATTCCTGCTCACCGGCCTGCACCTGGGCGATGACGCGAAGAATTTCTCGGTCCCCACCACCGTGCTCGCCGGCGACCGCGACGACATGACCCCGGTGCTGCACGCCGAGCGCCTGGCCGCGCTGCTGCGTGAAGCAGGCACCCTGGCCGGGTTCAAGGTGCTGCCGACCGGGCATCTGGGCAATGTCGAACGCTTCGACCTGTTCAATGCCGAAGTGGCTGAGGTGCTCGCCGCTGTCCGCGAGCCCGTGCGCGCCCTGGCCTGACCGCCTGCGAGAATCGGCGGATGAGTTCTACCGCTGTGACCTCGGACGACCGCCGATTCGTGCTCACCCTCGGGTGCCCGGACCGGCCGGGCATCATCGCCCGGATCTCCTCGTTCATCGCCGAGTTCGGTGGCTCGATCTCCGAGGCCGGGTACCACTCCGACGGTGACATCGGCTGGTTCTTCACCCGGCAGGCCGTGAAGGCCTCGACGGTGCCGTTCTCGATCGACGAGTTGCGCGGGCGCTTCGCCGACGTGGCCGCCGAGTTCGGTCCCGAAACCGACTGGCAGGTCCACGATTCCGGTTCGCCGCGACGGGTGGTGCTGCTGGTCAGCAAGGACGGGCACTGCCTACACGACCTGCTCGGACGCGCGCAGGCCGGTGAGCTGCCCGCCACCATCGAGGCCGTGATCGGCAACCATCCCGATCTGGCGGGGATGACCGAGGCGCACGGGATCAAGTTCCACTACGTGCCGTTCCCGAAGGATCCGGCCGAGCGTGGTCCGGCCTTCGAGCAGGTGCGCGAACTCGTCGACGCCCACGATCCGCACGCGGTGGTGCTCGCCCGTTTCATGCAGGTGCTGCCCGCGCAGCTGTGCGAGTACTGGGCCGGGCGCGCGATCAATATCCACCACAGCTTCCTGCCCTCGTTCGTCGGCGCGCGGCCCTATCACCAGGCGTACGCGCGCGGGGTGAAGCTGATCGGGGCGACCTGCCATTACGTCACCGCCGAGCTGGACGCGGGGCCCATCATCGAGCAGGACGTGATCCGGGTCGATCACGCCGACGACGTGCGCGACATGGTGCGCCAGGGCCGCGACATCGAGCGGGTCGTGCTCGCGCGCGGGCTGCGCTGGCACCTCGAGGGCCGGGTGCTCGTGCACGGTCGGCGCACGGTTGTCTTCGAGTGATTCAGAGGTCGTAAAAGGGTGCGGGGTAACGGAATTCGCCGGTGACTGCGGAGTCGTACGCGGTGAGCGGGCGCACCTGGAAGTACGGCGCCCAGTCGGCTTCGTCGGGCACGATGCCAAGGCGCGGGCCGGGGACGAAACCGAAGCGGGCGTAGTAATCGGGATCGCCGACCAGGCCGACGACCGATTCGTCGAGGGCATCGGCGGCGCCGAGCGCGGCATGGACCAGCGCCGAGCCGACGCCGGACTTCTGATGCTCGGGATCGACGCCGAGCGGGCCGAGCGCGAGCACCGGGAACGGGCCGATCCCGGCCCTGGTCAGGCAGATGTGCCCGACGACGGTGTCGTATTCGAGCGCGACCAGCGACAGCGTCGGCATCCAGGCCTCGTCGGTGCGTAGCGTGTCGACGAGGGCGGATTCGGGTGGTTCGGTGACGGCCGGGTCGCCCGCGTACTGCGGGGCGAAGGCGGCGCGGTGGATCGCGGCGATGGCCGCGGCGTCCGCTGGGGTCTCGCGACGGATCAGCACAGGCATAAGTGTCCAGGATTTGGGTAGTTGAGCGCAATGATGTGCGCGGCCTGATGTCGGCGGATACGTCGACGACCTCGCCGCTGGACTCGGCCGCGGGTATGCCATGCTCGGGAAATGACTTCCGCGCCGCTGACCCGGGCCGCCGTGGCCGACCTGATCGACCACACCCTGCTGGCCCCGGAAGCGACTCCGGCCGAGGTCGACGCGCTGATCGCCGAGGCACGCAAGCTCGGGGTCTACGCGATCTGCCTTTCGCCCTCGATGCTGCCCGTGCGCGCGCCCGGACTGGTGGTGGCGACCGTCGCGGGTTTCCCTTCCGGCAAACATCATTCGCTGGTGAAGGGCGCCGAGGCGCGGCTGGCCGTCGACCAGGGCGCCGCCGAGATCGACATGGTGATCGACGTGGGTGCCGCGCTGGCCGGTGATTTCAATGCCGTCCTCGCCGACATCATCACCGTGCGCGAGGCGACCGCCGATCGCGCCGTGCTCAAGGTGATCATCGAATCGGCCGCGCTCACCGACGACGCGATCGTCGGTGCGTGCCGGGCAGCCGAGCGGGCAGGCGCCGATTTCGTGAAGACCTCCACCGGTTTTCATCCCGCGGGCGGGGCGAGCGTGCACGCGGTGCGATTGATGGCCGAGACCGTCGGCGGGCGGCTCGGGGTGAAGGCCAGTGGTGGGATCCGCACCGCCGAGGACGCCGCGGCGATGATCGAGGCTGGTGCTACCCGGCTCGGTCTGTCGAAATCCGCCGTGGTGCTCGACGGCTTTCCCGAGTAGGCAACGGATTTCGCCGCCGCGCGGGATCAGCAGGTGAACTCGGCCTGCTGACCGGGCGGGTTGCTCGCGGCGTCGAGCGAGGTCTTGCCGCCCGAGAGGTGCACTGTCACACCGTCATCGGTGACCTTCACCTCCTGCGCGCGCAGACCGAGCGGGTAGCTCTGCAAGCTCTGCGTGAATGTTTCGACGATGCCCTGCACGAGGTCGGTGGGCAGGCCGATGCCGAGCAGCTGGGCCGACTTGGTGTCCACCGTGATGTTGCCGTCGCGGACCAGCGGCTGCACCTCCAGCTGGGCGAGGCCGCCGAGCACGTCCAGGGTCAGCACGCCGGTGCTCGCCGAGGAGCTCACACCGCTCACCATCGTGCCGAGGGTCTGGCGGATGCCTTCGTTGTTCCAGGTCACGTCGGCGGTGGAGCTGCCGATGGTGCCGCCCCCGCGACCGCGGTCGACGAGCTCGATGTCGTTGAATTTCGCGTGCACCGCCATGCCGACCGCGGGACCGAACTTGTTGTCCTCACTGTCGACGGTGAGCGAGCCGACCTTGCCGTCCACATAGGACAGCAACACCGGTCGGAGGCCGAAGCCGACGTCGATGCTCGAGCCCATCTCCTGCTCGAACGCGCCGCTGATGCAGTTCGAGATCTTGTGCCGGGCATAGGCTTCGGTTCCACCGATGGCCGCGACCAGCAGGATGGCGACCACCGCCAGCGCGATCACCAGCGGGCGCCGACCGATCCTGGGGCGTGTTGTCTTCTGCGTGGTCATGGCATCGGATTCTTCCCGATCTTTCTGTGTCTGCTCTGAGGACGGAGTGAAAGCCTTCACAGCAAAATGTGACCTGGCGCACTGCACCGGGCGTAACCTGGGCTTCATGACTGGCGAGGGCATGCGCCGGGTGGCGGGGACAGCGGATCATCGGTGGAGGGTGCTGCGGCGGCTCGCCGGGCGGCACGCGGGCTTCTTCACCACTCGTCAGGTGTTGCGGACCGGCTGTGAATCCCAGGTCAGGGCGGCATTGGGGGACGGGTCGGTGACCAGGGCCGGGGTCGGGATGATGCGGCTGGGGCAGTGGCGGGTGGGGCCGCTGGATGAATACGCGATGTGGGCGGCGTGGTTCGACGGCGCGGCGGCGGTGTCGTATCAGAGTGCGGCGGAACTGCATGGGATCGGCCGGTTGCAGCCGCGGTTTCTGCATCTGTCGGTGTCGGCGGGGCGCCCGCCGGTGACGCCGCGGCTGGTGCTGACGCGACGCAAGCTCTCCGGGGTGGACGTGGAGTCGGCCGGGCCGTTTCTGGTGACTACGCCCGTGCGGACCGTCCTGGATCTGGCCGAGACCGAGATCTCGCAGTCGGCGCTGGACGAGGTGGTGGCCGACGCGGTGGCGATTCACCGGTGCGATACCGACGAGATCTGGTGGGGTGGGCAGCAATTGGCGCCACGGGCGTCGGCGCGGGTGCGCCGGGCGTTAAGCCGGGTGTGACGGGGCGACGACATCCCAGGGGACCGACAGCACGCAGTCGCGCATTCTTCGCTGGTAGGGCCGTAGCGGGAAACCGTTGGCGCGCAGCATCTCCGCCGCTTCTCGCCAGCGGATGCGCGGGCCGTACGGTGCCAGCGCCGCCGTTCGTTCCCAGGCCTGGTCGGCCGCGGCGAGGAGGGCGTGGATGCGTTCGCCGGGAATGTTGCGGTGGATCAACGCTTTCGGCAGGCGCTCGGCGATGTCGGAGGGCCGGTCTACGGTGAAGGGATCCCAGGCCAGGGTGAGGGAAAGGGGGCGGTGACGGTCAATCAGCACCCAGGCGCAGCGGCGGCCGAGTTCATCGCAGGTGCCGTCCACGAGCAGGCCGTCGGGGGCCAGATTGGCCTGGATCCGGGACCACGCGTCGGGGACAGCGTCCTCGGGGTACTGGCGTAGGACGTTGAACGCGCGGACCAGGGTCGGTCGCAGACCTGCCAGCTCGAAGCCGCCGCGAGCGAAGCGGACGCCGTCGCGGGGCTCGACCACGCGGGCCGGATCGATCTCGAGGCCGACCACCTCGACATCGGGGCGGACGGTGCGCAGGCGAGCGGCCAGCTCGAAGGTGGTCCAGGGCGCGGCGCCGTAGCCGAGGTCGACAACCAGGGGGGTGGTGGATTCACGCAGGGTCGTGCTGACGAGTTCGTCGTTGACGAGCCAGCGATCGCTGCGGCGTAGGCGATTGACGCCGGTGGTGCCGCGGGTGATGGTGCCGACCGGGGGGAGGGCCTTGCGGCTCGGGGCCACTCGAAACTCTCGGTGGGGTGTCAGACCGATTTGTCGGCGGTCTGCTTGTCCAGGTAGCGCAGGGTTTCCTCCTGCTCGGCGCGGAACAGGTCGACCAGGTTGACCAGCATCAACTGCTCGAGCCGCGGACCGACCATGGGGATGAAGACCTTGGCGGTGGGGGAGAAGCGCATGGTGGCACCGGTCTCGGTGGGGAACAGGCGGATGGTGCCCGTGAGGCTGCCGGGGCCCGCGGGGATCGAGGCGGAGAACTTGCCCTCGGTCTCGTCGTGGGCGAAGGGGCCCCAGCTCTCCTTGCGGGTGATCACCATGTCTTTGCGCATGACGGTCTGGGCGATCTCGGGCAGCATCTCGCGCGGCAGGGTGTGGTGCAGGACCACGTCGATGCCGTCATCGGTGACGTCGAGGCTCACCACTTCGTTGTTGGGCGCGTACTTGCGCATTTCGGCGACGCGGGCTTCCCAGTAGTCCCTGCTCTGGAGGGCTGCGTACAACTCTTCGGTGGTGTGCAGGGGGTAGCGGGCGGAGTAGTCCAGTCTGCGTGCCATGGCAGGACACGTTACGGGGTTGAACTGGGCGCCGGCATAAGAGGTGGGGATGTTGTCGAGGGTCCCAAGGCGATGAGACCGAGGGTCAGGTCGAACCGCCGCCGACGTCAGCGCTGACGATCTGCGTGTTCTAGAGGGTGAGGCCGACGGTAACCGGCTCGGGTTCGAGGGTGACGCCGAATCGTTCCTGGACGCCCGCGCGGACGGTGCGGGCCAGGGCGACGATGTCGGTGGCGGTCGCGGTGCCGCGGTTGGTCAGGGCCAGGGTGTGTTTGGTCGACAGGCGCGCGGCGGCCTCATCGCCGGGGAAGCCCTTCGCGAAACCGGCTCGTTCGATGAGCCAGCCTGCCGAGAGTTTGGTGCCGTCGAGGGCGGGATAGGTGGGCACCTTCACGTCGTCACCGACGTGCGCGGCGATCGCGGCCAGTACCTGGGGGAGCCGTTCATCGGAGACAACGGGGTTGGTGAAGAACGAACCGGCACTCCAGGTGTCGTGATCGGCGGGGTCGAGCACCATACCCTTGCCCGCTCGCAGGCGCAGTACTTTCGCGCGCACCTGCGCGACGGGACGGGTTTCGCCGTCGCCCGCGCCGAGCACCTTCGCGAGTTCGCCGTAGCGCAGCGGTGCGCTCATCCCACTCGGGTCCACCGCGAATTCGACCGCGAGGACCACGGCGTCGTCGCTGTGCTTGAGCACACTGGTCCGGTAGCCGAAGCCGAGCTCGGCCGGTTCGACCCAGCGCACGTCCCCGGTCTTGCGATCGAGCAGCCGCACCCGGCGCAACAGCGACGCGACCTCGACGCCGTACGCGCCGACGTTCTGTACCGGCGTAGCACCGGCCGAACCCGGAATCCCGGACAGGCACTCGAGCCCGCCCAATCCGGCCGCGACGGTCGCCGCGACGACCTCGTCCCAGTTCGCGCCCGCCTCGGCTACGACACCGTCGGCGCCGAGCTCCACGCCGGTCGTGGCGACCCGCACGGCCACGCCGTCGAAGCCGGCGTCGTCGATGAGCAGGTTCGACCCGCCCGCCACCAGCAGGACCGCGATACCGGCCGCATCCAGGGCCTTCACCGTGGCCACCAGGGCCTCGGTGGTCGTGCATTCGGCGAGCAGCGCGGGTCCACCGACCCGCAGGGTCGTCAATTCGGACAAACGCACCGAATCGTGGACCTTCGCGCCGGTATCGGCCAGCAGGTCACGCAGCTGATCGGAGGACACCACCCGTGTTGTACGCACGTCCGCAGACGGTACCGTGTCGAGCATGGCTACACCTCTGGCGTTCACTGCCGGCTACACGCATTCCGTCGATGCGGTGCGCGCCGCGTACTCCGACGAGCAGTACTGGAAGGCCCGGATCGCCGAGGTCGGCGGCCCAGGGGCCCGGCTCGACGCCTTCGCCGTCGACGGCGACCAGGTCCGTGTCCAGATGGTGCAGTCCATCCCCGCCGATCAGCTTCCGCCCGCCATCACCGCCGTGCGCCCCGGTGACCTGATCATTCCGCGCACCGAGACCTACACCGGCACCGGCGGCATCTTCGAAGCCCACGTCGACGGCGCCCCCGCGGTGGTCCGCGGCACGGTGACCATGGCACCCGACGGCGGCACGGGGTCGACCACCGCCATCAACGGCACCATCGAGGTGAAGATCCCGCTCTTCGGCGGCAAGATCGAGGCGGCCATCTCGGAGCACCTGATCGAACTCCTCGGCAACGAGGCCACCTTCACCGAGGAATGGCTCAACCGCCAGTAGTCGCGCACCGACATGGTTGGTGACCGCTCTCACGGGGTATAGGTCGATAGCCCGGCGTACATTCGATGCGTGAGCAAACATTCGGTAACCGGTCTGTTGCCCGCGCGGGCTACCGCGCGGCGAGGTTTGTCGGCGCGGGGGCGTGAAATGCGCGTTCGGGGCGGGCGGTCGCTGGTTGCGGTGATCTTGCTGGCGGTGCTCGTCGTGCTGACCGGGTGCACGGTCGGCGGGTCGGATGAGAGTGCGGAGCCGGCCGGCCCGGTCGCGCAGGTCACCATCGCGCCCACGCCCGGCGCCACCGATGTCGACCCCGTCGCCCCCGTCTCGGTGACGGTCGCCCATGGCACGATCGACCAGATCGCGCTCACCAATGCCAGCGGCAAGCAGATCACCGGAGAGCTCAGCCCGGATCGCACGACCTACCAGGTCTCCGAACCGCTCGGCTACGGCGCGGCCTACACCTGGACCGGCACCGCCATCGGCGCCGATGCGAAGCCGGTGCCGATCAACAGCACCTTCACCACGATCAGCCCGCAGTCGACCATTCCGGCCACGATCAATATCGGCGACGGCCAGGAAGTCGGCATCGCGGCGCCGATCATCCTGAAGTTCGTCGGGCCCGTCACGAACAAGGCGGCGGTGGAGAAGGCGCTCACCGTCACCACCGATCAGAGCACCGAAGGGTCATGGGCCTGGCTGCCCGACGACGGTGGCTCGCGCGTGCACTGGCGCCCGAAGAACTACTGGACGCCCGGCACCACCGTGCACGTCGCCGCCAAGCTGTACGGCGTCGACCTCGGCGGCGGCGCCTACGGCGACTCCGATCTCACCTCCGACTTCACCATCGGCCGCAGCCAGATCGTCATCGCGAACGCCCCGAGTCACCGCATGCAGGTGGTCCGCGACGGTGCCACGGTCTTCGACTTCGCGGTCTCCTACGGCGAAGGCAACGAACCGCGCAATGTCACTCGTTCGGGCGTGCACGTGGTCACCGAGAAGTACGAGGACTTCATGATGTCGAATCCGCCGTACTACACCAACGTTCGCGAACGCTGGGCCGTGCGCATCTCCAACAACGGCGAATTCATCCACGCCAACCCAGAATCCTTGGCGTCGCAGGGTTCTTCGAACGTCACCAACGGCTGCATCAACCTCTCGCCCAGCGACGCCCAGGCCTATTTCCCGACGGCCCTCTACGGCGATCCGGTCGAGGTGACCGGTACTTCCATCGAGCTGTCCCAGGCTGACGGCGACATCTACGACTGGGCCGTCGACTGGTCGACGTGGCAGTCGATGTCGGCGTTGTCCGAAGGCGCGGGAGTCGCCATGCCGCGCTAGTCCGAGTCGACAGCAACTCGTCGCGCACGACCCATCCACGCAACGGACCCCGACGGTGATCGTCGGGTCCGTTGTTCTGCCGGGTCAGGCGTAGGCCAGGGCAGCCTTCGTCGGCCAGTGCGGGTGGTTGGGGTCGATGACGTAGTCGTGGGTGTGCTGGTACCGGTTGGGGCCGATCTTGATGGCGTCGACCAGGATCGCCGGGTCGACCGCGCCGAGTTCGTGGACGTGGGTGATCCGGGTGGGGTCGTTGTGGGGCCAGAAGCGGACCGCCGCTGCCGTGCCGATGGCGGCGATGGCGGCGAGGGTGGCCCAGGTGGTGGTGAAGCCCGCGGTGGTGGCCAGCCAGCCGGTGATCGGGTAGGTGACCAGCCAGGCGAGGTGGGACAGGGAGAACTGGGCGGCGAAGAGGGCGGGGCGGTCTTCGGCGCGGGCGGAGCGGCGCAGGACGCGGCCGGTGGGGGTGAGGATCAGTGCGGTGCCCGCGCCGATGGTTGCCCAGGTGGTGAGGGCGGCGGGCCAGTGCCAGTCGCCGGTCGGCAGGGTGGACAGGACGAGTGCGGCGGTGAGGCCGGTGAGCAGCACCGCCGCGCCGGTGAGCATGACCGGGCGTTCGCCGCTGCGGTCCAGGATCTTGGGCAGGGTGAGGGCGATGAGCATGGTGCCGAGGCCGTTCGCCGCGAGCAGCAACGCGACGCCGGACTGGTCGCCGCCCAGCACATCTCGCGCGTAGTTCACCGTGTTGACCATCACCACCGAGCCCGCGGCGGCGACCACCAGGTTCAACCCGAGCAGCCCACGCAGTCGTGGCGTCGCCGCGAACAGTCGCAGCCCGGCCGCGAGCCGTTCCTTGATGGCGCCCTCGCCGACCACCGCGTTCGGAATGCGCGCGGCCATCACCAGGGCGACCGAGACGGCGAAGCCGAGGCCGGTGCCGACGAACAGCCAGTGGAAGCTGATCAGGCTCAGGGCCAGCGCCGCCAGCATCGGGCTGAGCAGCGTTTCCATGGTCGCCGCGAGCTGGGCGGCCGAGAGCGCCTTCGTGTAGTCGCGTTCGTCGGGGAGGATATCGGGCAGAATCGCCTGGTAGGTGGGGGTGTAGGCGGCCGAGGCGATCTGTAGCAGCGTGATGAGCACATAGATCTGCCAGATCTGGTCGACGAAGGGCAGAGCGAGCACGATCGCACCGCGAATGCCGTTGAGCGCCATCAGGAATTGCCTGCGCGGCAGCCTGCCCGCGTACGCGCCCGCGATCGGGGCGATGGTCACGTAGGCGACCATCTTCAGCGTCAACGCGGTGCTGAGCACGATGGCCGCGTTGCCGCCTGCCAGTTCGTAGGCGAGCAGGCCGAGGGCGACCGTGGTGAGTCCGGTGCCGAACAGGGCCGCGACCTGGGCGGTGAACAGCAGTCGGTAGTCGCGGTGGGCGAACAGTGAGGTGGTCATGTGCCTGCCCTTTCAAGGCTGCTTATCTGCGTATGAATGCAATAACCAGCATATGGCGGGACGTATTCCAGGAGAGCCGAAATTTCTTTCGACTTGACCTCAATAACCGTTGAGGTAGGACGGTAGAGCGCAGCGGCGGCCGAGGGGCCGTCACCGACGAAGAGGGAACGTCATGAGCGCCACGGTTGACCACGTCCGAACCGCCGACAGCCCGTTGCGGCTCGCGGTCGTCATCGGCAGCACCAGACAGGGGCGCTTCGGCCCGACGATCGCGGGCTGGTTCATCCGGCAGGCCGCACTGCGCGACGTCATCACCGTCGACGTCGTCGACACCGCCGACATCGAACTGCCGCAGGCGTTCGGCGCCCCCACCAGCCATGCGTCGGTCGCGCAGGCCACCGAAAAGCTCTCGCGCGCCGACGCGTTCGTGGTGGTGACGCCCGAGTACAACCACAGCTACCCTGGCTCGCTGAAGAACCTGATCGACAGTCATCACGCCGAATGGCAGGCCAAGCCAGTGGGTTTCGTCTCCTACGGCGGCATCTCCGGCGGGCTACGCGCCGTCGAACACCTGCGTCCGGTCTTCGCCGAACTGCACGCGGTCACCGTGCGCGACTCGGTCGCCTTCCCGAATCCGTGGGGCCGATTCGACGAGCAGGGCGAGCTGACCGCCGCCGATGGTGCCGACGACGCCGCCGCGGTCATGCTGGATCAGCTGACCTGGTGGGGCGAAGCACTGCGCGCGGCCCGTCTCGCCCGGCCGTACGGGAAGTGACGGCCGTGATCACCACCGTCGAACCCGCCACCACCCCACGCGATCCGATGCGGATCGCGCTGGTCCTGGTGGTCGGCATGATCATGGCGACGCTCGATCAGACCATCGTGAACGTCGCCATCAACAAACTCTCCGACGAATTCGATGCGGGCCTCGGCACGATCCAGTGGGTCGTGACCGGCTACTCGCTCGCTCTCGGTGCCGTGGTGCCGACCTCGGCGTGGCTGGTCGGCCGGTTCGGCGCCAAGCGGCTGTATCTGGCGGCGATCACCGCCTTCGCGCTGGGGTCCGCCCTGGCCGGCTTCGCGTGGAATGTCGAGTCGCTCATCGCCTTTCGTGTTATCCAGGGTGCGAGCGGCGGGCTGCTGATGCCGGTCGCCATGGTGATCCTGCTGCGCGCGGCCGGGCCGGACCGGCTGGGTCGGCTGATGAGCA
Source organism: Nocardia sp. FBN12 (assembly GCF_054031145.1). Taxonomy (NCBI): domain Bacteria; kingdom Bacillati; phylum Actinomycetota; class Actinomycetes; order Mycobacteriales; family Nocardiaceae; genus Nocardia; species Nocardia sp. FBN12. Next base: position 5,425,435 of record NZ_CM132926.1, on the reverse strand, counting down.
CGCTCGGCCTCGCCATCCTGGTCGGCCCGCTGCTCGGGCCGGTGATCGGCGGGTATTTCGTCGACGAGCTGTCGTGGCGGTGGATGTTCTTCATCAATCTGCCGCTGGGTGTGCTGGTGCTGGTGCTGGCCTCGCGGGTGGTGCCCGACGACGCACCGGAACCGCCGCGCGCACTCGATTGGCGCGGGCTGCTGCTGATGTCGCCGGGTCTGGCGCTGGTCATCTACGGAGTTTCCGCCGCGGGCGAGAGCGCGGGCTTCGCTACCCCGTCGGTGCTGGTCCCGCTCCTGGTCGGGGCCGGGCTCATCGCGGCCTTCGTGCGCCGGTCGCTGACCACCGCGACGCCACTGGTGGATCTGCGGGTGCTCCGCCATCGGACGACCGGCATCTGCGCGGTGCTGCTCGCGGTGTTCGCGAGTGGGTACTTCGGCTCGATGCTGTTGCTGCCATTGTATTTTCAGGTAGTTCGCGGTGAATCAGCGCTGATGGCAGGTGCTCTCGGCATCCCGGTCGCGTTGGCGTCCGGGATCGCGATGCAGGTGGGCGGCAGGCTGATCGACCGGGTTCCGCCCGGGCGCTACCTGCCGGTGTCGATCATGATGGCGCTCACCGGTTTCGGGCTGTTCGTGGTGCAGCTCGACGCGGACACGCCGTATTGGGCGATGGGCGCGGCGATGCTGCTGATGGGTGCCGGTGGCGGTGGCACGATGATGCCGCTGATCACCACGGCGACCAGACCGTTGAGCCGCGAGCAGCAGCCGGCCGGGTCGACGGTGCTGAACATGATCAGCACCACGTCCACGGCGATCGGGACCGCGGTGGCCTCGGTGACGCTGGGCGCGCTGCTCCCGGTCGCGGGCGGGCTGCAAGCTCTGCACGCGATGGGCTCGCAGCAGCGCGCCGACCTCGCCCCAGCCTTGGCCGAGGCGTTCCAGCACACCTATCTGATCGTTCCGGCTTTGATCGCGTTGGCACTGGTCCCGGCGCTGTTACTGCCTCGACGGCGAGTTACCGGCTGATTCGGGGCCGGGCCGGTGGATCGTGTCCACTGGCCCGGTCGGCCGCGACTACGCCTCGGCGGACGCGCTCGCGCGTTCCTTGCTCAGCTCGATGGTCTGATCGGTGGTCAGCCCCTGCTGCTTGGCCAGCAGGTCGCGGATCTCGATGAGCAGCTCGGTCTCGGTGGGCTCGGCGTCTTTGGTGGTGCCGAACTTGTTCTTCAGCGACTTCATCGGCAGCATCAGCACGAAGTACAGGACCGCGGCGACCATGAAGAAGTCGATGAACGCGGTGATGATCGGGCCGAGCGCGATGAACGTCGCCGGCTTGTCGGCGATCAGCTGGACACCGAGGCCCATCTCATTGGTCGAGCCGAACACCGCGAGCAGCGGATTGATCAGGCCTTTGCTGAACGAGGTGACCACCGCGGTGAACGCGGTGCCCATGACGACAGCGACCGCGAGGTCGATGACGTTCCCGCGCATCAGAAAATCTTTGAACCCACTGAAAACGGACTTGATACCGAGCATGGGACTTCTACTCCTAGGACTGGCTAACGGCAAACGGCCATGTTAACGACCGGTTGCAGATCGTGGCGAATTTGTAGCAACGCCGGAACGCCTCGCTCCCAGTATCAATTCTCGTTGCCGACTCCGCTACTCGAAAGACGGTCGCGTCGAATTGGGCTGGCGCACCCGTCAATTGACAGCGCAGTTCGAGACAGCCCGCGCAGCCTCGGGTGAGAGGCTGAGACAACCGGAGTGTCGAGCTTCACGTTTAGCGGCCGCAGTGGCCAAACCCTGGTCGCGCAACGCGAAGGCCCGGCGTACTCAGAGGCGGCGGGCGAAGGAGCCGGGGCCCGCCTGGTCTCGGGGTTTGACGACGATGGTGTCGAGGTTGACGTGCGGTGGGCGGGTGGCCACGAAGCCGACGATCTCGGCGATGTCCTGGGCATACAGGGGGTCGATGCCCTCGTAGACCTTGGCGGCGCGGTCGGCGTCGCCGTCGAAGCGGACCAGGGAGAACTCGGTTTCCACGGCACCAGGGGCGATCTCGGTGAGGCGGACCGGCTGGCCGAGGAGTTCGCCGCGCAGGGTGCGATGGGCGACGGCCTGGGCGTGCTTGGCGGAGGTGTAGCCGGAGCCGTTGTCGTAGGTGTGTATGGCGGCGATGGAGGTGATGGTGACGATCAGGCCGTCGCCGGAGGCGATCAGTTTGGGCAGCAGCGCCTTGGTGACGCGCAGGGTGCCGACGACATTGGTTTCCCACATCCAGCGCCAGTCGTCGAGGTCGGCGTCGATGACCGGGGCCATGCCTTTCGCGCCGCCCGCGTTGTTGACCAGCACGTCGACGTGGTCGATCGCGTCGGTGAACGCGCGCACCGATTCCTCGGAGGTGACGTCGAGCTCGATGGCGGTGCCGCCGATCTCGGCGGCGAGGCGCTGCACACGGTCGAACCGTCGGGCACCGACATAGACGTGATAACCCTGCTTCGCCAGTTCCCGGGCGGTGGCTTCACCGATTCCCGAGCTGGCTCCGGTGACGACAGCGGTGCGAGTGCTCATGTTCACCGATCCTATTCGCCCCTGATCTACGGCCGCCATGGCTCCGATCACCGTGACGTCAGGCGTACCGCCGGCCCGTGCGGAGCTGAGGAAAGCTTCGCGACGGCGCCGATTAGCCTGTCGGTATGGCTATTCGTGATGCTGTCAGTGCCGATGGAACGAGGATCGTCTACCGGGTCGGTGGTACCGGTCGACCGCTGGTGCTGCTGCACGGGTGGGCGGGGAATCTGCGGTGCTGGGGAGCGGCCGCCGATGATCTGGCCGAGCGTTATCAGGTGATCGCGGTCGATCTGCGTGGGCACGGGTATTCCGACGATCCCGGCACCGGCTATGACGATCCCAAGGCGTGGGCCGGCGATGTGGCCGCGGTACTGGCCGCCGAGGGCATCGACGCGGGCGCTGTTCTGCTCGGCTGGTCGTATGGCGGGATCGTCGCCACCGACTACCTCGCCACCCATGGCACCGCTGCCGTCGCGGGCGTCGTCTACTGCGGTGCGCCCGCCCATATCGGCCGGGGTGTCCCCGGTGCGGCGCCCGGCCCGTCGATGGAGAAGGCGATTCCCGGCGTGTTCGACGAGGCCGCCGGGCGGGCGGTGCGTGCGTTCGCGGTGTTCGGCAATGCCAATACCGGGCCGGGCGAGGACAAGGGTGCCGATGCCCAGCGGCTGTTCGGCGGCAGTCTCGCGACCCCGCCGTCGGTACGCAAGGCGCTGTTCTACCGCACGATCGACAACACCGAAACCCTTCGCGCCCTGGATGTTCCGGTCCTGGTGCTGCACGGCACCGCCGATCCGGTGGTCCCGGCGGCCAATGGTCAGTACATCCTCGACAATGCCCCCGACGCCCGCGGTTCCTTCTGGGAAGGGGCTCAGCACGGGCTGTTCATCGAGGATCGCCCGCGCTTCGTCGCCGAGGTCAGCGCGTTCATCGACGCGCTGGACTGAGGGCTGCCAGCTGGTCGGTGACCTCGCGGTTTCCGGCCCAGCAAATATTTTCGCAAGTTCGTTGCGCTGAGTTTTCGCAATTCGTGGCATGGAACCCGGCTGTCCTATTGGTCTGGTATTGCCGCTTGATATCCGTCTTTCGGGTGTCCATGAAGGCGGGTATGGTCGAGCTGTCTGTGCAGGTAGATCCATTGACGTGATTGGTTCGCGGTGCTGACGTGATCGGTCTGTGATTGGTTACGAGCACCAGCTCGAGCTGGGGAAACAGGATTCCGGAGAATCTTCTGGGAATCGTCACAGACTTTCGGTGAATTCCTCTGTAGCGTTCTGGAATGTCGTTGAATCGTAGACGGAGAAGAGGATTCGGCGTCGAGAACGGAGTTCGATGATGTTTGGTCGGGCAGTGGGCGCACGGGTCGCGGTGGCCATGTTGGGGTTGGTGGCAGGAGCTGTTGTCGGTGTGCCCGCGGTGGCCGCGCCCGAGCAGGCGCGGATCGAAGATCAGCGGGTCGAGCCGGATCGCACCATCGATATGGGCGTGTACTCGCCGGCGATGGACATCGTCACCCGGGTTCGGGTGCTGCGGGCCGCGGATCCGGAAGCGCCCGCGCCGACGCTGTATCTGCTCAACGGGGTGGGCGGTGGCAGCGACGGGAACTGGCTCGATCGCACCGATGTCGTCGAGTTCTTCAAAGACAAACAGGTCAACGTGGTGATCCCGTTCGGCGGGGCAGGCAGCTACTTCGCCGACTGGCGCACCGACGATCCGGTACTCGGCAAGCAGCGCTGGACCACGTTCCTCACCAAAGAGCTACCGCCCGTGATCGATGCGGAGTTCGACGGCACCGGCGCCAACGCCATCGCGGGCCTGTCGATGGCGGGGACCTCGGTGTTCCAGCTCGCGCTCGCCGAGCCGGGGCTGTACCGGGCGATCGGGTCCTACAGCGGGTGCGTGCGCACGAGTGATCCACGCGGACAGGCGATCGTGCGGACCGTGGTGGGCAGCAGGCTCGGCAACGCGGCCAATATGTGGGGCCCGCCCACCGATCCCGCGTGGTCGGCCAACGACCCGTACCTGCACGCGGAAGCGTTGCGCGGCACCGACGTCTACATCTCGTCGGGCACCGGCATTCCCGGCCCGCACGACAACATCGCCGGTGCCAAGGGCGACCCGGTGCAGCTCACCATGCAGCTGCTGTTCGGCGCCGGGCTCGAAGCCGTCACCAATCTGTGCACCCAGCAGTTGCGCGATCGGCTGCAGACGCTCGGCATCCCCGCGACGGTGGACATGCGCCCCAACGGCACCCATTCCTGGGGTTACTGGGAGCAGGACATGCACAAATCGTGGCCCGTGTTCGAGGCGGCGCTGAACCGAGCGTGACGACCGAAATCCGCTCGCGCTCCGGCGTCGGATCGGGCAGGGTGGATCGCGACGAGCACGTGAACTCACACGCTTTCGAGCTGTGACAGCCGTCACCGATCCCGGTAGCGGCTTCGGGGGCGGCGTCGCGGCGTGCACACTGGAGGGTGTGAGCCAGCGTCGTCCCGATCTATTGCCCCATCGCATCGCGGTGCTATCGGTGCACACCTCGCCGCTGGCGCAGCCCGGCACCGGTGACGCGGGCGGGATGAACGTCTACGTGCTGCAAACCGCGCTCGAGCTGGCCAAACGTGGCACCGAGGTGGAGATCTTCACCCGGGCGACCTCCTCGGAGCTGCCGCCGGTGGCCGAAGCCGGACCCGGCGTGATCGTGCGCCACGTGGTCGCGGGCCCGTTCGAGGGACTCGACAAGCACGAGCTGCCCACCCAGCTGTGTCCGTTCACCGCCGAGGTTCTGCGCCAGGAAGCGCGGCATCTGCCCGGCCACTACGACCTCGTGCATTCGCACTACTGGCTGTCCGGCCAGGTCGGCTGGCTCGCGCGCGACCGCTGGCGGGTGCCGCTGGTGCACACCGCGCACACCCTCGCCGCGGTGAAGAACGCCGCGCTGGCCGACGGCGATACCCCCGAACCCGAGACCAGGGTGATCGGCGAGAAGCAGGTGATCGCCGAGTCCGACCGGCTCGTGGCGAACACCGGTGACGAAGCCCGTCAGCTCGTCGACCTCTACGGCGCCTCGCCCGACCGCATCGACGTGGTGCCCCCCGGCGCCGATCTCACCCGTTACCGGCCCGGCGACAAGCTCGCCGCGCGCGCCGAACTCGGGCTGCGCGCCGACGAGCAGCTCGTCGCCTTCATCGGCCGGATCCAGCCGCTCAAGGCCCCCGATGTGCTCGTGCGGGCCGCGGCCGAGCTCCTGAGCCGCGATCCGAGCCGCAAGTTGCGCGTGCTGATCGTGGGCGGGCCTTCCGGCACCGGGCTGGCCAGGCCCGACGCGCTGATCGAACTGGCCGCCGACCTCGGCATCGCCGAGCGCGTCACGTTCCTGCCACCGCAACCGGCCGACAAGCTCGTGCAGGTGTATCGCGCGGCCGACGTGGTTGCCGTGCCCAGCTACAACGAATCCTTCGGCCTGGTCGCCATCGAGGCGCAGGCCAGCGGTACACCCGTGCTCGCCGCCGACGTCGGCGGACTTGGCACCGCGGTCCGTCATCGCGAATCCGGCCTGTTGGTGCCGGGACATCGCACCCCCGAGTGGGCCGACGCGCTGGCCGCCCTGCTCGACGATCCCGACCGCCTCACCCGGATGGGCGCCGCCGCCGTCGAGCACGCGAGCAGGTTCTCCTGGGCGCACACCGCCGACGGCCTGCTCGACAGCTACGCTGCCGCGATGGCCGGATTCCGCAGCGAACGCGGTCCGATCGCCCTGCACGCGGGCGAGACCAGACAGGCCAGATCGCGGGCGCTGTTGCGGCGCCGGACGGGAGTGCGCAGGTGAGCGCCGTTTCGCAGGTTATCGACGACACGCTGCGCGATCGCGAGATCGAATACACCCGCCACGGTGACGACACGTTCATCGTGGTGCTGCCCGGCGAGCGCAAGCTCAAGACCACGGTGATGCTGACCGTCGGCAAGCACGGGGTTCGCATCGAATCGTTCGTCTGCCGCAAGCCCGACGAGAACTTCGAAGGCGTCTACAAATATCTGCTGCGCCGCAACCGCCGCCTGTACGCGGTGGCCTACACCCTCGACAATGTCGGCGACATCTACCTGGTCGGCCGGATGTCCACGGAGTCGGTCACCGCCGACGAGCTCGACCGCATCTTCGGTCAGATCCTGGAAGCCGTCGACAACGACTTCAACATCCTGCTGGAGCTCGGGTTCGCCGAATCCATTCGCAAGGAATGGAAGTGGCGGGTCTCGCGGGGTGAGTCACTGAAGAACCTGCGCGCCTTCGAGCACATCATCGACGACGCCGACAAGGTCTGAAAACAAATGATGCCGGACAGGAAAGTTCCTGTCCGGCATCATTGTTCAGCTCAGCAGTTCGTCGGGACCGGTTCGCCGCGGAAACGGGCCTCGACGTAGTTCCAGGCATCGGGGAAGCCCGCCACAGCGGCGGTCATGTGCTCGGAGATCTCGACCGTGTTCAGCTGCACCGGCGCACCCTGGCCGCACCAGCGGGCGACGGTCTCGGCGACCGGCGCGTACGGGGTGAGGATGTCGTACTTGCCCTGCCAGATGTAGGTGGGTGCGGTCGGCGCGCCCTGGAAGTGCACGAGGCTGTTCTCCTGCAGGACACCACGGGCCACCTGGCTGCCCATCAGCTCCTTGGATGCCGCCATCTGGTCGGCGTTGCGCAGGGCGCCGTGGAACAGCAGGAAGCGACGGCACGCGTCCTTGGTGAATTCACGGAACCACAGCCCGTTTTCGTTGAGCTGGTCCGACACCGGCACCTGCTCGGGGTACTCACGCTCGATGCCCATCGCGGCGGCGAAGGCGAGACCGAAACCGGGGTGCGGCGCGAAACCCAGTGCGTCGGCCATCAATTCGAGGTCGGCGGGGATACCGCCGGACACCACGGCCGCGAGCTTCAGCTCCGGTGCGTAGGTGGGCTGCAGCGCGCCCGCCCACGCGGTGGCCATGCCGCCGCCGGAGTAGCCTGCGATCGCGACCGGCGAGTTACCGACGCCCAGCTCGGCGACCTTCTGCACCGCACGCACGCTGTCGAGGGTGACCATGCCACTGAGCTTGGCCGCACCGTAGGCCACCGTCGGGCCGAGGTAGTCGGGCACCGAGATCGCCCAGCCGCGCGCCAGCGGCAGCATGGCGCCGGGCGCGTCCTGCAGCTCGCCGTTGAACAGCGACTGCGAGGGGTTGCAGCGGGTGCCGATGGAGTTGATCAGTGCCTGGTAGGACACCAGCGGCGGGTTCTTCACGCCGATCGGCATGAGCACGGTGGTGATGCCCATGATCGCGTTGCCCGCCGAGTTGGTGGAGCGGAACGCGACCTGGTGGCCTTCGGTGCCCGGGTACATCCAGGTGTCGATGTGGCGGGTCCGCACGACGTCGCCAGGTGCCAGCGCGGCGATATCGGCGGGTGCGGTGAAGAACGGATCCGGATCAGGCGTCGGATACAGCGGGTTCGCCCCCGCGGGTGCGGCGAACAAGCCCACAGATAGCAGACTCAACACCAATACAGCGATTTTCGACACAGCTTTCCTTCATCAACAGTAGTGCTGCCCAAACGAGACGACCCGACCCGTGCAGAAGTATCTAACGAAAACCTGTGATTTGTACCGACCAGTAGTCAAAGTGTCGTGTGCCACATGTTGTGATGACTCACATCGGGGGCGTATGGGCGCGCTGCGGTGCTGGTAGGCGCGGTAGGCAGGAGTAGTGATGGCGGTACTTGCGCTCGATATCGGGGCGACGAAGTTTGCTGCGGGGCTTGTGGATCGGCACTACCGGCTGCACGGCGTGCGCCGGGTGGCCGCGGGCGTCGGCGATCCATGGGCGGCGTGCCGCGAGTTGCTGCGCGTTGTGGCAGGTGACAACGAGGTGCGCGCGGTCGGGATCGGATCCGCGGGGCCGGTCGATGTGCCCGCCGGGGTGATCGAGCCGTTGAACCTGGCCGCGTGGCGGGACGGATTCGCGATCGTCGAAGCGGTGCGGGCGCTGTTTCCCGATGCGGTGGTGCGGTTGGCGATCGACGGCGCGTGTTTGGTGCTGGCCGAGCATCGGATGGGTGGGTTGCGCGGGGTGGACAACGGGCTGGCCTTGACCGTGTCGTCGGGGGTCGGCGGCGGGATCATCGCCGATGGGCGAGTGGTGGTGGGGCGCACGGGGAATGCCGGTCACATCGGCCACATGGTGGTGCCCGGCGATGACACCGCGTGTCCCTGTGGGGGATTCGGCTGCGTGGAGGCGGTGGCGAGCGGGATGTCGTCGGTGCGCTGGGCGCGTGCGCGTGGGTGGACAGGCGAGAGCGGTGTGGAGCTTGCGGCCGCGGCGCACGCGGGTGACCCGATCGCGCTGGCGGCGATGGCCCGTGCGGGAAATGCCTTGGGGCAGGGAATTTCGTCGGCCGCCGCGCTACTGGATGTCGATCGGGTGGTGATCAGCGGGGGGTTCGCGCATTCGGGGGAGCCGCTGTGGGGGCCGTTGCGTGCGGCCGTCGCCAGGTATGCGCGGCTCGATTTCATTCGGGGGTTGTCGGTGGAACTGTCGACATTGAACGAGGGCGCGACGCTGGTCGGGGCGGGAGTTCTCGCCGTGGAAGCTGCACCGGATTAGCGGATTGCGGGCCACTGGGTCCCGCGATCGGAGCGGAAAGAGTCCAAGGCTGCTCGGGCGCGTTCGGGTGGGGAGCGGCGCCGCCGGGCGTAGCCTCGATGAGGTGGCTGCCGACTACGTGCCGGGCGATGTCGTCCATATACCGGAGGGTCCGTTCCAAGGAGTGTGCGCCGTAGTGCGCGAAGTCGACTCGGTGGCGTCACGATTACAGGTCGACGCGCTGGTCAAAGGCGGTCCCTACGAGATCGTCATCGGCTTCGACGAGGTGGAGTGGGCCTGACAGCACCGCAATGTCAGAATGACCCTTATGACCTACACCCTCGTGCTGCTGCGCCACGGCGAGAGCGAATGGAACGCCCTCAACCTGTTCACCGGCTGGGTGGATGTCCAACTCACCGACAAGGGCATCGCCGAGGGTAAGCGGGCCGGTGAACTGCTGAAAGAGGCAGGCATCCTGCCCGACGTCGTCTACACCTCGCTGCTGCGCCGCGCGATCAGCACCGCTGACAACGCGCTCGGCACCGCCGACCGGCACTGGATTCCGGTCGTGCGCGACTGGCGCCTCAACGAGCGTCACTACGGCGATCTGCAGGGCAAGAACAAGGAACAGGTCCGCGAGCAGTACGGCCAGGAGCAGTTCATGCTGTGGCGTCGCAGCTACGACACCCCGCCGCCGCCGATCCAGCCCGACAACGAGTACAGCCAGGAAGGCGACCCGCGCTACGCTGGCATCGAGGTCCCCAAGACCGAGTGCCTGCTCGACGTCGTCAAGCGGATGGTTCCGTACTGGGAAGACACCATCTCCAAAGAGCTGCTGACCGGCAAGACCGTGCTGGTCGCCGCGCACGGCAACTCGCTGCGCGCGCTGGTCAAGCACCTCGACGGCATCTCCGACGAGGACATCTCCGGGCTGAACATTCCCACCGGCATTCCGCTGGTCTACGAGCTGGACGAGAACATGCGTCCGGTGAAGGCCGCCGAGTACCTCGACCCGGCCGCCGCCGCGGCCGGCGCCGCCGCTGTCGCCAATCAGGGCGGCAAGTAACTCCGGCGCTTTCGGCCCCACACCTTTCGAAGGGTGTGGGGCCGTTGTGTTTTCGCGGCGATGTCACACCCGCGACGGCTGTGTCGTCACCTCGGTAGATACCGCGAAACGCGCGGCCGCCGAAGGAGTTACGCCATGAACACCGCCTACGTCATCGTCACTGTCGTCGCCGCACTGTGGGTGGGCTTCTCGGCGGTCTCACTGCTGCGCCGCGCACCCTTCGTGGTGGAGCCGCTGGTGGAATACGGCGTGCCGCGGACCTGGTGGACGCCGCTTGGTATCGCCAAGGCGCTCGGGTCGGTGGGGCTGCTGGTCGGCCCGTTCGTCCCGATGATCGGGTTTGCCGCAGCTGTGGGGCTGATCCTGTACTTCGCCGGTGCTGTGGTGACGGTGCTGCGCGCCCGTTCGTACAAGACCGTGGCGTTCCCGGTTCTGTACCTGGTGCCGGTCGCGGTCGCCCTGGGTCTCGGCATTGCCGCTCGAGCGAGTTGAGGAGCTCGCTCGCTCGCGCCGCACCGGGCCCTGGATTTGGATCGAGCAGACTGACCTGCCCTTCCACGCACGCACGATCGCACTGGTCCGCGCAGGTAAGCCCCGACACCGGCGGGATCGTGCACGCCGACCACGGAACCCAGTTCACATATTGTCTTCGGCGAGAAAATCCGCTCAGCGGGGCCTGCTGCCCTCGTTCGGCACCGTTGGCGATGGTCTCGATAACGCGATGATGGCCACCCTTCGACTGGGCCGCCCCGGATCGTCACCGCGCGTTCGGGTTGCAACATCATGCTGCCACGGCTGCCCCGCTTCCGGTTTCGACAGCGGGGTGCGATGTCCCACTCCCCCGCTGCGCCGATGGCTTCGGCGGCATGCATACAGCGCATAGGCCAAGCGAACGTGATCGCGTGCAGGTAGGCGACAGCTCGGCCGGTCACGGTCAGTAGCGCAGCGTAAAGGTGAACAGATATGGTCGATCGGCCGAACAGTTCCTTGTTCGTTTGTCTGAGGGGGGAGTGCGTCACGTGTTGCAGGTCGATATAAACGAATTGAGGAAGCTCGCCACCACGGTGACCTCGGTGGGGGAGGAGATCGACACGATCGATGTCCGAACCAACGGCGACAAGGTCGGTGAGTCGTTCCCCGGTGTCGAGATCGGGGCTGCGTGCGCGAAGGCAGGTGAGTACTCGGAGGGTGCGTGGTTGCGGATCGCCGAGCGGATGCGGAAGCTGGCGGGCATCGTCAATCAATGCGCCGATGACGTCCAGACCACCGACCAGCAATTCAAGAACCGACTCGAGGAAATGGATTTCTTCGCCACCGGGAGCGTCAGCTGATGGCGACACGCAAAGATGTCGAGGCGTGGAAACCGGAGAAGCTGTCGGAATGGGCTCAGGAGCTCGAAGACGATACCACTGCCTATGAAACCCAACTCGGTTCCACGCTGACTCATTTCCGGGAGACAACCTGGCAGGGCGCTGCGTATCTGGCCGCCTACGACCGCTTCTACGAGGAGAATGACCAGGGTCGCCGGCTGTCCACGGAAATTCGTGATATCGCTACGGTGCTCCGTAGCGCCGACTCGCGACTGGCCAGCGAGCGTGGTGTGCTGCTCGGCCGCGTCGCTGATGCGGAGCACGATGCAGAGTCGCCGGTCGGCATGACCGTCGACGACAGTTGGAAGGTGTCGGCTAAGCCGTACACCGAGTCCGATTTCACCGACGAGCAAAAACAGAAGGTCAAGGACGGGGTCGTCCACCATCAGGGTCTGATCGATACCGCGAAGTCGAGCCTGCTGGCCGCGGTGGCGCAAACGATCTCGACTCTCGACACCGCGTCGGACGAGGTACGCGTCCGCGGCAACCAGCTCGGCAACGGATTGGACGTGCCGACCGCGACGACGGTCGATGTCGCGGGGCTCGGCCGTCAGGACGGCGAGACCATCGCCGACGGCAAATTGTCGGACGAGGAGATCGCTCGGATCACCGCCCGCCTCAACCAGGCCGGACTAACCCCCGAACAACTCCAGGCACTGGCGGACGGCCAGGAAGTCACCGTCCCGCAGTCGACGATGGACTACCTGAGCAACCTCTATGACAAGGCCGGTCGCGACGGCCTGATCGACCTGGCGGACCGCCTCGTGGTGAACGGATCCCCGGAGTCCCTCGAACTTCGCTCGAGCCTCGCCGACGGGTTGCTCACCCTGTCCAACGAGGACGTCGTCACCCCCGCCAGCGCCGGCGCGATCCCCGAACGCGGCGGCTGGGACCAACTCCACCCCGAAATCCGCGAACTCATCGGCACCCGCCCGGGTTTCAACGACAGCCCCGACGGCAACACCTCCGATCTGCCTGACGACTACCGCTCGGGCTTTTTCGGGCCGAACATGGATCGGTGGGCCGGTGTCCAGGAATACACGAAGGATATGCGCGGTTTCGGGCAGTTCCTCGCGTCCTCCGACCAGGCCTACATTCCCGGCGAACGATTCGGTGTCGAGCTCGATCGCCAAGCCGCGAACCAGGCATGGATCGCCGACAACGGCGGATATCAGAACTACACCGGTGATCCCAATGAACCGGAGTGGCTGTCCCGCACAGAACACAGCGCCGCCGATCTGCTGTCCGTGGGCACCCGCAACAACGACGCCAGCTACGCGTTGTTGACAGGCAACGGCAGCGAAGAACTCTTCGGCAAGGACGTCCCCGGGCAAAGCTACGAGAAATACGACCCGCAGGTCGTCCAGGGAATCTTCCAGCACGACTGGGTCGACAACGGAACCGCCGCCGGCCAGATGATCAGCTGGATCGGCACCGAATCCCACGAAGTCGGCGCCGACGGCAAACTGACCACCGACGCACTCCAAGCCCGTGAGGCCCTCACCCACTTGCCCGATGTGTTCACTCCCCGCGAGGAGGTGGACGACCCCGACGACGACAAACCCGATCGCCATCGCTCGGGTGGGATCGAGGTGGAGGAGTTCAAAAAGATCGAGATGGGGTTCGTGAACAACCCCGAACTCGCCCGGGGGCTGTCGGTTGCCATGGGCTCGAACATCGAGGCATGGGATAACCACCTGGTCCCTAGAACGGCTTACCTGCCTGACCATGGGGAGGCGCAGATCGCTGTGACCGATGCGAACCGTCTGCTCTATTTGGCGAGCCAATCCGAGGGCGGCAGGTTAACGCTGGAGGTCGCGCGGTCAGCGTATGAATCAGAATTCTTGAACCGCGCATACACGCAAAACGAAGTACCGCCCAGTGAATATCTGGGGCGACATGTCAGCGAGCTTGCAACATTGGACGGCCGTATAACGAATGCAGCCGCCAATGCGCTAACATTTCAAGACCAGAACGCTGTCCAGCAACACAATGATTCCCAACAGGAAATATACGACAACAAAAAAGCAGCAGCGAAACTTGTCGACCAGGTCCTGATGGGAAGCGTCGATGTCGGATTGGATTACACGAAGGGCCTCACGCAGGACAGTTACGGCTTGGGTGCTGCCACTGGCGTCGAGGGCGGTAAGAAAGCCGCGGCGATGCTCGGCGAAGGCCTTGTCGAAGGCATGATTATGCAGTATGTCGATGATCCCGAGAAGATGACGGTCCAGTATCCCAACGGAACCGCAATGAATGCATCAGCCGTAAGTGGGTTTCAGCAGTCGATCCTGAACGCTGCGTTTGAACATGGAAAACTCGACACGGGTCTGATCGATTCGCAAACTGGCCGCCCTGTGGATCTGAGCGGTCCTCGTTCGGAGAATTCGCAGCATGAACTTGGTGCCTACATGGGATCGCAAGGATTGCAATCGATTATCGATAGCTACCAGACTACGCATGGAATGACAACGGCATTGGGTGCAGGACTGGGTGGCTCATCGCTCTCGGTAATCCGAACTGGAACAGAATAGGACGAGAACGCGATATCAATGAAACTCACACCTAAGGTGCTGGGTACAGCACTTATCCTCAATGCTGTGGTCCTGACTTCGTCATGCGTCACGACACCGGCGACGGAGCCTCCTGCGGCCCCCACTGCCACGTCGGCGTCTAGTTCGCCCTTTCCATTTCCGCCTGTGCAGTACACCTGGGATGCTGCTGCGCCGCTGAGCGTGCAGCAGCAGGCGGCGGCAGATACCGCCATTAAGAAGATTGATTTGGTAAGTAAATGGATCCCCATATCTGATCCGACTATCCCGTCCGAGATCCTCGCGATCGTCAGCCCTGGGAATAAGCCAGCTTTCTTGCCTGGGAAGGCGCTTGCTGAAACTGGTGGCAAACTCTATCGAGTAGTTGCGGTTAAGGAGATATCGTTAACTCAATGGGATTTCGATGTTTGCGTGTACGATACCCCGGGAGTGTACAGTATGGGCTCCGATGGTCAGCTGAAATTGAGTACGCCTCACATCGTCTACTCGGCTGGTACGCATACTGTGTCGATGACGACGGAGCCGAATGGTGCCGGGGAGATTTCGGATGCTCCCCGATTTCTGGTCGTTGATTCTCGGCAGATTGGCAATGATATGGCGCGTAAAACATGCGAACCATTCCTACCCGACCCGTACATTCAGCAGCCGCCTCAGCCTCTTTCGTCCGGAAAATAGGATATGTGGGTGGCTCGCCGAGGATGCCTTGCGTTGACACTCGGTGTCGGATGCATAGGTGGGGAGTTGGCTCGATGAGATTTATGTCCAAGGTGCTTGGTGTCGTACTTTGTCCCATTGCTGTGGTCATGACGCCGTCATGTGCTCCAGACCCCGCGACAGATTCTACGCAGGCGGCTCCTACCTCGTCCGTGACTAGTTCGCCTTTTCCGTTTCCGCCTCTGGAAACCATCTGGGATTCTGCTGTCCCGTTGAGTTCGCAACAGCAAGCGGCTGTAGAAGTCATCTTCCAGGAAATGGATTTGGTCCACGAATGGCGTCCCAAGTTTGATCCGACTATCCCACCTGAAATCCTCGCGATAGTCGGCCCCGAAAACAAACCTGTCTACTTGCCTGTGAAGACGCTGGCTGAAACTGGTGGTGAAACGTTTCGGGTAGTCGACGTTAGGGCGGTGTCGTCATCGCAATGGGAATTCGATATGTGCAGATATGATAGCCCGGGCGCTTATAGCATGGGACCCAATGGTCAGCTGCAATTAAGTGCGCCGCACATGGTCTACTCTGCTGCGACGCACACTGTGTCGTGGACAACGGAGCCGAATGGAGCAGGGGAGAGGTCGGATACTCCCCGATTCCTGGTGGTTGACGACGAGTCGATCATCAACGATATGGCGCGGCAAACCTGCGAACCATTCCGACCTGACCCGTACATCCAACAGCCACCCCAGCCCCTTTCTTCCGGGAAATAGGCCAGGCGATCCTTCGTGCGAATCGGCGGGCAGGTCGCGGCTTGGTCCCAGTTCGTGGTCTGCCGTGGAGGTATCGGGCCGAGCGGAGACCTGTCGGACGAACCCAACCGCGCGAATCCGGGGGATTCTCGGTTGTGCGGTGGGGCGCTACACTGCGTGCTGACGAGCGGACGTGGGGGAGGGCTCAATGGCTATCGGTGGGGATGCTGCGGCACAGCTGTGGAACGCGGCTTCGTCGGGGCAGTTGACGATGGAGCCGGATGCCGCGCGGGAGGTGGCTGGGGCGTATCTGCGGTTCGCGGCGACGTGTGATGGGTGGGTCAAGGATGCGGCTCACCTGCAGAGCATCCATGGGTTCGGGTCTCTGAACTCCGCTCTGCAGCTGCAGAAAGGATTCGCGGACAAGGCGGCGTCGGCTGTGCAAGTACTCGAACAGATGGCATCGGCGGCGCGGGGTATGGCTGATGGGTACCTTCAGGCTGCGGGAATCCTAGGCGAGGCTGATCAGCTCACTGCGTCGGCGTTGAGCTCGATCAGCGGACAGGCATGAGATGAAAACTGGAATATCCATCGCGAGTTGCCTTCTGGTCGCATTGGCAAGCGCGTCATGTAGTTCAACTCCCGGCGCTGCTAAGTCAGCTTCCCCGACATCGGAGGGTGTGACCGAGACCCAGACAGCACGCCCGACGCTGACCAATCCGAAGTTGCAGCCGCCGTCGCAGGACAACAAGTACACCCGGTCATCGGGCCGTCCGAAGGTGGTCTTCGACCCCTGCACGTGGATCGGTGCCGCCGATATCGAGTCCGTGGGTTTCCGTTCGGAGTCTCGGGAACGGGGGCCAGACCTTGTTGCCGAGTACACGTTCTTGACGTGCACCTTCGACAACCCAGGCAACACGCTGGCGCTTGGCCTGGATTCGGGGAACATCACGTGGGAAGAGAACCTGCAGAAGAACGGAAGCTGGCTGGAGTCGACGACAATCAATGGCCGCCGAGCGGGGTGGGGCAAGGGTGCGCCTGGAGCCACGGATGAATGCAACGTGCAGATGGAGACGAAGGTCGGCGTGGTACTGATGTGGATCCGAGTCCAAAGTCTCGGCAAGAACCAGAACCTCGACCCCTGCGCCAACATCATGGAAATCGCCTCGGCAGTAGAGAAATCCATCGGTAAGGAGAACTGACCATGGCGGACGGGGGAGGAACGCAAGTTCCGCTGACGGACATTCTGTCGACAACATTCGGGGTACCGCTCGTACCGACGGCCAACGGGAATCAGCAGCAGTCAGGTGCCGAGAAGCAGCAGAGCTCGCTCAGCCACGGGGGAACCGATCCGGCCTACATCCAGAGCGGGAGTTGGGAAGTCTTCGAGGGTCTTTCGCACGAGGACATCTACAACGCCGTGCAGCAGATGCAGCCGGGTGTGATGCAGCAGTTCGGCGACAAGTGGGTCGCGATGTTCACGGAGATCTCCGGTGCGGTAACCGGGTTGATGCTGCAGACGGGGCGCGCGTCGTCGAGCCTGGACGGTGCGTTCGCGTCGGCGGGAGAAGCCGCTGGGCGGCGGTTCATCACCGAGGCGACCGATGTGTACACAGTGCTGTCCGCGGTCGGGCATCGGGTGAAGGCCGCGGCCTATGGTGCGGAGGCGGTGAAAGTGGCTGTGCCGGCACCGGTCTCCTCGACCGAGGGGACGAACACGGGCACCTCGGTGCCGACGAGCCTGACGGAGCTCGCGGTTCCCGATGGGGCGGCGGCGATCGCGCGCGAGAAGGAGAGCCGGCGCCTGGAGGCGATCGCGGCGATGAACCTGACCTATAAGCCGACCTATGGTCCCGCGGGCGAGAATGTGCCGACCTTCGTCGCACCGACCCAGCCGGGCGATGACACCGGCACGGGCGGCGGCGGGTCGGACAACGGTGGCACCACCGGCGGCGGTGGAAACAACACCGACGCGGGGACTTCCGGCGACACCGCCGAGGAGACCACCCAGCCCGGCACGACGACCGAAGACGAGACAACGTCGGCCGGCACGGATACCGAGGACAGCAGCACCGACGATTCTCAGGGACAGGACGGTACCGACCCCGCGAGCACCACTCCTGCGTCGACGACTCCTGCCTCGACCGCGCCGGGCACCAACCCGTCCGGCGGCTCGCCGGGGTCAGGATCGCCAGGGTCCGGCTCGCCGGGGTCAGGATCGCCCGGTGGTGGTTCGAATCCGGGCGGCAACACGCCCGGCGCGGCCGCGCCTGTTGCTGGGCGCCCGCTCGCCGGTGCTGGTCAAAGCCTCACGGCTGGTGGTGTTTCCGGTGCGGCCTCGGCCGGGCGCGGAATGAGCCCGGGCATGATGGGTGCGCCGGGTGCGCGCGGCGGCGGCAAAGACGACGAGCAGGAACACCAGGCGCCCGACTATCTTCGCGGTGTTCAACCCGAGTTGCTCGGCGCGGAACAGCCCACGGTGCCCGAAGCGATCGGCGCGGACGCGCCCGCGACCCGGCCCGCGGACCAAACGGGTGGCACGGCCACGGGAGCGTTGTGAGCTGGACGTTCACCGCCGACGAGTTCGCGCACGTGTGGCAGGGGGAGACCGATGACGACCGGTACCCCTTCCCGCTCACGGTGTATTCGGCAGCCGCCACCCAGGACCGGTACGAGGAGCTCGCACAGGCCGCGGCGCAGCGCTGGCCCACCAACGCCGACCCGGACCTGACCGCAGTGCTGCGGCATGCGGCCAGACCCGAGACCGCGATGGCGGTGTTCGACGAGGCAGGTCCCCGGCTGCGGGCTTACGGCGCGCGGTCCGGCGAGCGCGGCGTCGTGATCCGCCAGTACGACGACAACAGTGTCGAGGTGTTCTCGGGTGCCGGGCGAATGGTGGCACGGGCTTTCGCCACCTTCCTCGGCGAGCAGCCCGCCGGACGCGCGGGACATCTCGTCGAGGACGTCGACCGGCTGGCCGCGCACTTCGAATCCTGGCAGCGCCCAGCCGATTCCGTCGCCGCCGGCATGCACCGGCTCACCGCGGCCGAACGCGCCGCCTACGGTCGCATCGAGGTCAGGGTCGGTTTGCATGCCGAACGACCGACGCCGGCGCGATATCTGACTTGGCTCGATGTGACGGACGACGGACGCTATCTCACCTACCAACGGTACCGGGATCTGCACATCGAACCAGCGGACAAGCAACGTCTGATCGATGCGATCGAGGCTATCGCGATCGCCGGTTCGCCCGACGACTGAGTCCGATCACCCCGCCGCGTCCGGGATTCCCGTCCACTAGGCCGGCCTCCGGGAATGGCCGCAGTGCACGGTCTTCGGCGAGAGAGGCCACCGCTCGGCGTGCTCAGGCGTCCGCGACCGCGAAGGCCGCCGACAGCGGGGGCAGCATCGCGCGGGCGTCGAGGCCTCCGAACCATAGACCGACGGTGAAGACCGAGGCGGCCTCCAGGTATCTGGCTCGGCGCAAGCCGCCCGCGGGGAACGGTTGCAGCGCAAGGTCTTCGGCTAGACGAGCCACCGTCTGTACGGCCGTGGCGTCGTCGCCACAGATCGGGACGGCCAGGCGCACACCGTCGAAGACGCGGTCGGCGCCTGCCCAGACCTCGGCGGCGAGCAGGTTGAAGGCCTTGACCACGTGGGCTTTCGGCGCTGCCACAGCGATTCGTTCGGCGACCGCGTCCTCGCTCAGAACAAACGCGGTGACGCCGTCGGGTGCCGACTCGTCCGGCAGGAACGCGTTGGTGCAGTCGATGACGATCTTTCCGGCCAGCTCGGCGCCGTGCGCGGTGAGCAGTTCGGTGAGTGCGCTCACGGGCACCGCGAACAGCACCGCCTCGGCGAAGGCGATCGTCGCGCTGATCGTCGCAGGTCGCACGTCGACCGGAGATCCGCTCGTCCGGTCGGCATCAGGTCCACCGATCGCATTGATCTCGGACGCGAGTGCCTGCGCCGAGTCGGCCGAGCGGGCGCCGATCCGCACCTCGTGACCCGCCGCGGCCCAGCCGCCGCCCAACGCGGCCGCCATCGCGCCCGCACCGATGATTCCGATTCGCATGAGAACTCCTGTGATTGCAGGTGCCGAGCCCGTTGGCATCGACCACACCGACGCTAGAAAGGCCGAAAGGCACCTGCGGGTGCCTTTCGGCGGTGGCACGCTGGTACCCATGACCACCGCCGAATCGGTGCAGTTCCCGCCCTACGGTGCCTACGAGGCCGACTGTCCCGCGCGGATGGCGGTGGATCTGTTCGCGAATTCGTGGCTGCCGGTGGTGGTGTACCTGCTGCGCGATGGTCCGCAACGTCACAGCGAACTGCTCGCGGGCGCGGGCGGGATCAGCCAGAAGATGTTGACCCAGACGTTGCGGCGGATGGAGCGGATGACGCTCGTACGCAGGCGGCGGTATGCCGAGGCGCCGCCGCGGGTCGAATACGAACTCACCGAAGCGGGCCGCGATCTGCTCGTTCCCATTTATGCGCTCGGCGCATGGGTCGACCGGCACGGCTCCGCTGTGACCGCCGCCATGTACGGCGAGCCCCCCGGCTGACACGCCCGGCGACGGCCAGAGTGCCTGCCGGGTGAACGGCAAGAGAACGCCATGCCAAGTGCCTGTGACCTGCGCGAAACTTCGTCGACCCGCCGACGTTATGTCGGTCCGCACTCGTACGATCAATCTTGTGAGTGTTCCGCAGGCAGTGCTGTTGGCAGTCCTCGCGGCTGTCGTCGGACTGGCAGTCGGGGGCCTGCTGATCCCGTTCGTCAATGCCAGGCAAGCCGCCCGCACCCAGGAAGACACCGGGCTGACGATGTCGCAGGTGCTCGACCTGATCGTGCTCGCGTCCGAGTCCGGCATCGCCGTTGTCGACGAATACCGCGACGTGGTGCTGGTGAATCCGCGTGCCGAGGAACTCGGACTCGTCCGCAACCGGTTGCTCGACGAACGGGCGTGGGCCGCCGTGGAGAAGGTCCTCGCGACCGGCGAATCCGCCGAGTACGACCTCACCGCCAAGAACCCGCTACCCGGCCGCGGCCGGATCGCCGTGCGTGGCGTGGCCCGCAAACTCTCCCGCGAGGAAACCAGCTTCGTCGTGCTGTTCGCCGACGACGATTCCGAGCAGGCCCGCATGGAAGCCACGCGGCGCGATTTCGTGGCGAACGTCAGCCACGAACTCAAGACGCCGGTCGGCGCGATGAGCCTGCTGGCCGAGGCCATGCTGGAATCGGCCGACGATCCCGAGGCCGTGCGCCACTTCGGCTCGCGCGTGCTCGGCGAATCGCGGCGCCTCGGCAAAATGGTGACCGAGCTGATCGCGCTGTCGCGATTGCAGGGCGCCGAGAAACTGCCCGATCTGGCCGTGGTCGACGTCGACACGGTGGTTCAGCAGGCGGTCGACCGCTCGCGCACCGCCGCCGAGGCCGCGGGCATCACCGTCAGCACCGACCGGCCGAGCGGGCTGGAAGTGCTCGGTGACGAAACGTTGCTGGTGACCGCGCTGTCGAATCTGGTGGAGAATGCGATCGCGTATTCACCACAGGGTTCGCACGTGTCGGTGAGCCGGTCGCTGCGCGGCGATCATGTCGCGATGGCGGTCACCGATCGAGGGATCGGAATCGCCAAGGAAGACCAGGAACGGGTGTTCGAGCGGTTCTTCCGCTCCGACAAGGCCCGATCCCGGTCGACCGGCGGCACCGGGCTCGGCCTGGCCATCGTGAAACACGTGGCGGCCAATCACAACGGCGAGATCACCCTGTGGAGCAAACTGGGCACCGGTTCGACGTTCACGCTGCGCATCCCCGCCCATCTGGAAGCCGATGGGGACGAGGACGCGGAACAGACGCCGGAGTCCACCACGAGAGAAACCACCGTCCCGCGCACTCTCGCGGGACGAACGAACGGTGTGGAGGCACGCAGATGACGAGTGTGTTGATCGTCGAAGACGAGGATTCGCTGGCCGAGCCGCTGGCGTTCCTGCTTCGCAAGGAAGGCTTCGACGTCACTGTCGTCGGCGACGGCCCGTCCGCGCTGGCCGAATTCGACCGCTCCGGCGCCGATATCGTGCTGCTGGACCTGATGCTGCCCGGGATGAGCGGCACCGACGTGTGCAAGCAGTTGCGTACGCGCAGCGGCGTGCCGGTGATCATGGTGACGGCGCGCGACAGCGAGATCGACAAGGTCGTCGGGCTGGAACTCGGCGCCGACGACTACGTCACCAAGCCGTACTCGGCCCGCGAGCTGATCGCGCGGATCCGGGCTGTGCTGCGCCGCGGCGCCGGTGACGAGCTCGACTCCGGCAGCGAGAACGGCGTCCTCGAGGCGGGCCCGGTGCGGATGGACGTGGACCGCCACACCGTGCACGTCAACGGTGGCCAGGTCACCCTGCCGCTCAAGGAGTTCGACCTGCTCGAATACCTGCTCCGCAACTCCGGCCGCGTACTGACCCGCGGCCAGCTGATCGACCGCGTCTGGGGCGCCGACTACGTAGGCGACACGAAGACCCTCGACGTCCACGTCAAGCGCCTGCGCTCGAAGATCGAAGCAGACCCGGCCAAGCCGGAACACCTGGTGACCGTGCGAGGCCTCGGCTACAAGCTCGAAGCCTGACACCAGCCCCACAACGAAAGATCCCGCCGGCGCACCGGCGGGATCTTTTCGTTCATAGACGGAATGCCTGATTTAGCAAGAACATGGGTAACTCACCGGGCACGAGCCAACTCGGGCAACAACGTCACCGCCAGCCGCGTACCCGGCCCCCCCCGCACCTAGATCTGGCCTAGAGTCGCGGAGAGGCGGAGAGGGGCTTGCTTACAGCACGCTCCAGGCGGTGCCGATGGGGGTTTCGATCTTCTTCAGGGAGACCACTTCCACGCCGTCGAACTGCTTGCAGTCGTAGATCGGCACATCGGTGCCGTTGCCGCGGCAGCCGATCGGGGAGGAGGTGCCCATCGTGGAGATGATGATGTATTTGCCGTTCTTGGCGGCGTCCATCGCGGCCGGGTCGGTGTAGTTCACGAAGTCGGCCGTGAAGTCCGCGTACGCGGCCGGATCACCGTTCGGTTCGGCGTTGGCCAGGCCGGTCATGGAGAGGGTCGCGCCGATCGCGAGGGTCGCTGCGTAGATCGCTTTCTTGGACATGAACAGCTATCCAACCCGAGTTCGGTGACAGATGCACGACCTACAGGTGAACCAAGTGGTCACGAGGCTTTCACTCCGAGTGATTCGCTCCGTGAGATTCGGGGTTCATCCGCTCGGCTTCGACGGTGGCCGGATGCACGGCGACCAGGCTCAGACCCTCGCGCCGGCGGCAGTGCCGGGCGAGTTCGTCGTAGGCGGGCGCACCGAGCAGCTCACGCAGTTCCGGGCCGTAGGACTGCCAGACCGGCTTCGCGCCGACGTGGGCGTCGGGGGAGCCGGTGCAATACCAATCCAGATCCAGGCCGCCGGGCCCCCAGCCGCGCCGGTCGTATTCGGTGACGACGGTGCGCAGAATCTGGACGCCATCCGGGCGATCCACCCAGTCCTGGGTCCGCCGGATCGGCAGTTGCCAGCACACGTCCGGCTTCACTTCGAGAGGTTCGATGCCCTTGCGCACCGCCATGATGTGCAGCGCGCAGCCGGGACCCGCGGCGAACCCCGGTCGGTTGAGGAAGATGCAGGCGCCCTCGAAGCGGCGGGTGCGCAGGGCCGGTTCGTCCTCGAGTTCGTCTAGTTCGAGGTAACCCTTCTTGACGACCTTGCCGTTGTCGGTGGCCTCGTCCATGTTCTGCCAGTCGTCGGATGTGAGCATCTTCACAGCCGATGACAGGCGCTTGCGATCGTCCTTGTCGGACAGGAAAGCGCCGTGTGAGCAACACCCGTCGTCGGGGCGGTCGGCGATGATGCCTTGGCAGGCAGGCGTGCCGAACACGCACGTCCAGCGCGACAGCAGCCACGTCAGATCGGCGACGATCTGGTGCTCGTCGTTTGCTGGGTCGGTGAACTCGATCCACTCGCGTGGGAAATCGAGGTCGACCTCCGGGGCCGGATTGATCTTATTCCCAGGTCGGAGCCCGGTCTCCGCGGTGCCAGCTGCGCCTTCGGTCACAACTCGTGACGCTAACAGTTCAGTCGCCTGGCCTGTCGTACCGGATCACCAAGTACCGTATTCGTGTGCGGCTTGGTGTTCTCGATGTCGGAAGCAATACCGTCCACCTGCTCGTGGTGGACGCGCATCGTGGTGGACACCCGATGCCGATGAGTTCGTCGAAGTCGGCGTTGCGGCTGTCGGAGAGCATGGATTCGATGGGCCGGATCACCGAGGAGGGTGAGGCGCGGCTGATCGCGACCATCCTCGAATTCGCTGATCTGGCACGCAATTCCAAGTGCGTCGAGCTGATGCCCTTCGCCACGTCGGCGCTGCGTGAGGCGACCAACTCCGACGAAGTGCTCGCGCGGGTGCGGGCCATGACCGGAGTCGATCTCGAGGTGCTCTCCGGCGACGACGAGGCCAGGCTGACGTTTCTCGCGGTGCGCCGCTGGTTCGGCTGGAGCGCGGGCCGGATCATCAACCTCGACATCGGCGGCGGCTCGCTCGAGCTGTCCAACGGCGGCGACGAGGAACCCGATGTGGCGCTGTCGCTGCAACTCGGTGCGGGCAGGCTCACCAGGGAGTGGCTGCGCGACGATCCGCCGGGCAAGCGCAAGATCGCGGTCCTGCGCGACTGGCTCGACGCCGAACTCGTCGTGCCGTCCAAGACGATGATCGACGCGGGCCGACCCGATCTGGCCGTCGGCACCTCGAAGACATTCCGTTCGCTGGCCCGGCTGACCGGCGCCGCACCCTCGGCCGCGGGCCCACGGGTGCGCCGTACACTGACCAGCTCCGGTCTGCGCCAGCTGATCGCGTTCATCTCCCGGATGACCGCCTCGGATCGCGCGGAGCTGGAAGGCGTGAGTTCGGACCGGTCCCAGCAATTGGTGGCCGGCGCATTGGTCGCGGAGGCGAGTATGCGGGCGTTATCGCTCGACAGCATCGAAATCTGCCCATGGGCGCTGCGCGAAGGCCTCATCTTGCGCAAACTGGACTCCGAGCCCAATGGCGGTGGGCCGGTCGGTGTGCCGCCGGTGACACCAGTCGCGGAAGTGGAGACGGCATGAGCGGTCAGCGCCCGGAGGCGGTAGCGAAGCGTGGCCACGGAGGGCGCCCGAGCATGCCGGAGAGAAGCAGCATGAGCGGTCAGCGCCCGGAGGCGGTAACTTGCGTGACTGTGTCGAAGGCGGTGGCTCGCGTCAGTTCGCGGGGCAGTAGAGCGTGCCGGAGGGACGCAGTATGAGTGGCGAGGATTCCAAGCAGCTATCGGTGGCCGAGCTGCTGGCGCGTAACGCCGCGCAGGGGGCCGCGCCCGCGGCCTCCGGTGGCGGTGGCCGGCGGCGGCGCAGTGGACGCGGGCTCTCGGTCAACGATCTGACCGGTGAGAACGCGGCCGTGAAGCCGAATTCGCATGCCGCGCCCGCGCCGGAACCGCCGCCCGCCTATGTACCCCCGCCGAGCTACGCGCCTGAGCCCGCGCCTTACGAACCACCCGCGAGTTACCAGCCCGCGCCTTATCCGCCGCCCGGCCCGGCTGAACCGGCGTTCTCGCCGATGTCGGGTCCGATCACCCGATTCGATCCCGACGCAGGGTATTCCGCGCCCGATCCGCTCGGTCTCGCCGAGCCGCGACCGTCGTCCGATCCGTTCGGGCCGTTCCGTGCCGAGGCACGCGATACCGCCGCGCGCGGTGGGCGTGGTCCTGGTCGGCTCGGCGTTCCCGGCGGTCCCGCGCAGCCGGTCGATCCCGGTATCGCCGAGATGTTCGGCTCCGGTGCGCTCCCCGCTGTCGGCGGGGGCAGGCGGCATCGGCCGGATGAGCCCGAGGCCGCGCCCTATGCCGAGCCGCCGAAGCCGCCGGTGACCGGTGGGCGGGCGGCGCGCAGGCGGGCCGCCGAAGCCGCGGAAGAGGCAGCCGAGCCGAGCCCGGCGCCGGGCCGCCCCGCGTTCGACGCGCCCCTGTACGAGGCGGGCATCGACGCGCCGCAGGCTTTCATGGGTCGGCCGGGGCAGTCGCGCGGATTGGACGATCTGCCCGAGATCGGTCCCGGTTTCGGCAGTCAGTCCGGATCGGGCTTCGACCCTCGGCCCGCGCCGGGCTTCAACGGCCGACCGGGTGAGTCTTTCGACGGCAGGCCCGCAGCAGGCTTCAACGGGCGGCCTGGTGAGTCTTTCGACGGGCAGCCTGTCGACGGGCGGAAGGGCCCCGAGACCGCGCGAGGTTTCAACGGAGCGGGTCGTAACGGCGCGCCAGGATTCAACGCGCCAAGTCGTGACGAGGTCGCGCCGGGGGTGAACGGGCAGCCCGCGCCAGGGTTCAACGGGTATCCGGCGAATGCCGAGGCGACGCAGGCCTACAACCTCGCGCCGGGCGTGGATGCCCCGCCTGCGCGCGGTGCGGATCAGCGCCCCTCGCTGGATCGCAGGCGGGGTGAGCCGAAGTCCGGTGGGTTGCCGTCGTGGTCGGCGCGCAGGCATCGGCCGGACAAGTCCGCGCCCGCACCGGAGAGCGGTGGTTTCCCGACCGCCGCGTGGTCGCCGGTCAGCCAGGAGCAGCCGCTGGTGTCCGGGCAGTCGGTGGCCGGGGATCTGCTGCGGCAGCGGGCTGATCGCGGTCCGGACGCCGACGCGCACACCGAGATCGTGTATCGCGACGACCACGCCGCCGACGAGGACACCGACGACTACGCCGAGTCCGATTACGTCGACCGCGATTACGTCGACAACGACTACTCCGACGCCGACTACGCCGAATCCGATTACGACGACGCGGCTTTCGACGACGACTACGACGACGAGTACGAACCGAAGCCGACCAGGGCGAGCAGGCGCGCCGCGACCAAGGCCGCCGCGTCGAAGCTGACCAGCCGGGCCAGGTCGAAGGTGTCGCGCCGGGCGGAGTCGAAGGCCGCGAGCATCGCCGAGTCGCGGGCCGCGAGCCGGCTGTCGGGTAATCGGGCGGGCGGGTCGGTAGCGAGCCGCGCCGCACGCGTGTCGAGCATGGCGCGCGGCGGTGGCGACAACGACAACCGCCGCCAGTGGCTGATCCTCGGCGCGCAGAGCGCGGGTGCGGCAGTCGCCGGAATGTTGCTGTTCAAGGGTTTCGAGACGTTGTGGGAGTCGATGGCGTTGGTGGCGCTGGCGCTGGCGACGGTCGTGATCCTCGGTCTGGTGGCGCTGGTGCGGATCCTGCGCCGCACCGACGACATCTACAGCACTGTGATCGCCGTCGTCGTAGGCGTCTTCGTGACGCTGGGACCGCTAGCCTTTCTCCTCAGTACCAGCTGAATACAGGGAGTGGGCTGTGGGGAACGCACGAGCGGACATCGCGATCGGGCTGTCGACGGCCTCGGTGTATCCGGAGAACACCCAGGCGGCGTTCCGCTACGCCGCCGAATTGGGTTACGACGGTGTGGAATTGATGGTCTGGGCCGAGCCTGCCAGCCAGGACATCGCGACCGTGCAGTCCTACGCCAAGCGTTACGGCGTGCCGGTGCTCGCCGTGCACGCGCCGTGTCTGCTGATCTCGCAGCGGGTCTGGGGCGCCGACCCGGTGGCCAAGCTCGAACGCAGCGTGCGCACCGCGGAGGCGCTCGGCGCCGACACCGTGGTGGTGCACCCGCCGTTTCGCTGGCAGCGCCGCTACGCCAGGGGTTTCGCCGATCAGGTCGGTGAGCTCGAGGCCCATCACCCGGTGAAAGTGGCTGTGGAGAACATGTTCCCGATGCGCGCGGACACCCTGTTCCGCGACGGTGCGGTGCGCAGGCTGGAACGGCGCGCGGGCCCCGGACGTGCGGTGAGCGCGTTCAGCCCCTCCTACGATCCGACCGATACCGGCTTCGACCACTACACCCTCGACCTCTCGCACACCGCCACCGCGGGCGCCGACGCGCTCGAGCTGGCCCGCCGGATGGGCGAGGGCCTGGTCCACCTGCACCTGGCCGACGGTCGCGGCGCCGCCCACGACGAACACCTGGTCCCCGGCGACGGCACCCAGCCCTGCGCCCAACTGTGTGAACACCTGGTACACACCGGTTTCCGCGGCCACGCGGTCGCCGAGATCAACACCCAGAACGCGCGAACCACCGCCGAACGCTCCGCGCAACTGGCGCGCACTCTCGAATTCGCACGCCGTCACCTCACCGGCGCAACCCCGGATCCCAGGCCGCACCACGCCGACCTCCCATGACCGGCACGGCAGGCAACCGACCTCGGCCGGAATCCCCGTTCGTCGTCACCGATGTGCACAGCCCGGGCTGGGTGACTCCGATACCCCAGCGCGGAATACTTGCGTCACCAACCAGCTTGTACGCTGTACGAATTGCTGTGCCCCTCGACCAGGAGTGACGATGACGCGAGAACTCGCGACCGACGCGCCGTTCAGTCAGGTCCTCGACCTGACCGAGCTCACCACCACCGATGCCGAGACCGGCCGCTACGCCGGCATCATCGACCCCACCTGGACCATCGGCCCCAAGGTGCACGGCGGCACCATGGTCGCGGCCACGGCCGCCGCGGCGACTCGCTGGCTCACCGAGGCCGACGAATCGCTCGCCCGGATGGCGCCCATCGCGGCCAGCACCGACTTTCTCGGCGCCCCCGATCCCGGTGAGGTCGAGTACGCGGTGCACATCCGTAAGAAGGGCCGCCAGATCTGCCTGGCCGACGTCGACCTGATCCAGAACGGTCGCACCCTCGTCCGCACCGCGTTCACCTTCGGCCACCTCGATTCCGCGGAGACGCGCTGGAGCGGACCCGGCACCGACATGGCCGCGGAGCCGACCGACCAGGCGTTCCAGTACACCCCCGATTCGCCGATGGGCAAGATCGTGCACGTCAGCCAGGGTGCCCACATGGTGATCGACCCCACATGGGGCGAATTCCTGCGCGGCGAGACCGGCCCGCCCCGGCTGCGGCTGTGGATCCGCCCGTTCGACGGTGACGAATCCGACCCGAGGGCACGTGCCGCCTTCGCGATGATGGCCGCCGACATCAGCCCGCCGGTGCCGATGAACCTCGGCCACTTCGGCTGGTCGCCGACGGTCCAGATGACCACCTACCTGCGTCGCATCCCCGCGCCCGGCTGGCTGCGCGTCATCGCGACCGCCCGCGAGGTCGGTGAGCGGATGTTCGACGAGGACCACCTGGTCATCGACTCGACCGGTGCCGTCGTCGCCCAGAGTCGCCAACTGGCCTTGATCCCGGCGGCGCGCTGAGCAGCCCCACCCCACTAACCTTGTTCGCATGACGAGAATTGCGGTGGTCGGTGGCGGTCGGATCGGTGAGGCGCTGGTGGCCGGATTGCTGGAATCCGGCCGGGCGACGAAGGATTTGGTCATCGTCGAGCCGCTCGCCCCGCGGGCCGCGCAGCTGGCCGAGCGGTTCAAGGTGCGGGTGAGCGGATCTGTCAGCGACGCGGTGGTCGGTGCCGACATCGTGGTCATCGCGGTCAAGCCCAGTGTGGTCGACTCGGTCCTCACCGACCTGTCCAAGGCCGACCTGGACAGCAGCGGCGACCAAGTGCTGGTCTCCCTGGCCGCCGGGGTTTCCACCGCGCGGCTCGAGGCGAAGCTACCTGCGGGTTTCGCCGTCGTACGCGTCATGCCGAACACGCCGATGCTGGTCGGGCAGGGTATGTGCGTGCAGTCGCCCGGTCGCTACGCCAAGGCCGAACAGCTGGAGCAGGTCGGCGAGATGCTCGAAGCCGTCGGCAAGGTGGTGACGGTGCCCGAATCGCAGATGGACGCGGTCACCGCGGTGTCGGGTTCGGGGCCCGCGTACTTCTTCCTCGTCGTCGAGGCGATGGTCGACGCCGCGGTCGGCCTCGGTCTGGCCCGGGATGTGGCAGGCGAACTGGTCGTGCAGACCATGATCGGATCGGCGGCCATGCTCGACGAAACCGGGCAGAGCCCGGCCGATCTGCGGGCCGCGGTCACCTCGCCCGGCGGCACCACCGCGGCGGCACTGCGCGAACTCGAACGTGGCGCGCTGCGCTCGACTTTCACCGAAGCGCTCCACGCGGCCAAGCAGCGCTCCGCCGAACAGGGCGCAACGAACGAGTGACGATCGGGTACCCGGTTTGAAAACCGATTTCTCACACCCGTCGCAGTAATCCCACTGGTCCCGCTAAGCTCGTAGAAGCACGTGCGTGTCTGTTCCGCTGGTGGGGAAGCCGGCGGCGCGGGCGTGCCGGAGGTCAATGGTGCCATGATGTCTGCGAACAGAATGTCAAGTAATCCATCGGCGTCGGGCGGTGGTTCGGGTTCGCCCGGGCCACGGGTCGGCGCCACCCCACAAACGGTGATCGGCGGTGGCACGCAGTTCCTCACCGTCGCCGAAGTCGCCGATCTCATGCGGGTGTCGAAAATGACGGTGTACCGGCTCGTGCACTCGGGTGAACTGCCCGCGGTGCGCGTCGGACGCTCGTTCCGAGTGCACGCGAAGGCGGTGCACGACTACCTGGAGACGTCGTACTTCGACGCCGGATGAGGTAGTTCGGCCAGGTACAAGGGCGGTTTCGTCGCCGCGACGGTGTCCCGGTAGCATGGACAATCGGTTCGTGTCCGCCTGCCGGTGGCACCGTTCGTGGTGTCCGGTTGCCCCGGCGGCGCGGACGCCAGACGACGCACGTGACCAACGCGTGTGTATGCCGAGTAGAGAGAACGCGAGGAAACCCTATGGGTTCTGTGATCAAGAAGCGCCGCAAGCGTATGTCGAAGAAGAAGCACCGCAAGCTGCTTCGCCGCACGCGTGTTCAGCGGCGCAAACTCGGCAAGTAAGCCTGCGTGCCTGCGAAGGGCCCGTCACCTTTTCGAAGGTGACGGGCCCTTGCTGTGAAATGCCCCAGTTTGTGAATCTCGCTGTGCACGAACGGGTCGCCAGTGTTAAAAGCTTGTAGATCGTGACGGCGAGTGGCGCGAATGCGGCTACTCTGGTACGCGAAACACGACGAGCAGGGGGCTTTGAGTGGGGTCAGGTTCGAGTTCCGACACACGGGAACGACACACGCCGAGGGTTGTGCTGGTCACTGGTGCCAGCCGCTTCTTCGGTGGCAATGTCGCGGCGCGTCTAGCGGCCGAACCCGGCGTCGAACGTGTCATCGCGGTGGACACCGTGACCCCGAGCCGTGAGCTCCGCCGCAAAATGGGTAGTGCCGAGTTCGTGCGCGCCGATATCAGGAATCCGCTGATCCGCAAGGTCGTCGAAGGCAACGACGTCGATACTGTCGTGCACGCGGCCGTGCTCACCCGCCCGCCGGCCGGTGGCGGTCGCGCGGTGATGAAGGACCTCAATGTCCTCGGCACCATGCAATTGCTCGCCGTGTGTCACAAGGCGCCGTCGGTGCGGCGCGTGGTCGTGCGGTCGTCGTCGGCGGTGTACGGCTGCAGCGCCAAGGATCCGGCGAAATTCACCGAGGAAATGGGCGCGCGCACACCGCCCGCGGGCTGGTTCGCGCGCGACATGATCGATATCGAGGCGCTGGTCCGTGGAATGGCGCGGCGCAGGCCCGATATCTCGGCGTCGATTCTGCGTTTCGCGCCGATCGTCGGTCCACGTCTGGCCGATCGGGGCGTGCAATATCTGCGTTCGCCGGTCACCCCGACCGTTCTCGGTCGCGAAGCCAGACTGCAATTGCTGCACGAGGAGGATGCCGTCGCGGTGCTCGTACACGCGGCGCAGCGTGCGCACGGTGGCACGGTCAATATCGCCGGTGACGGCGCGCTGGCCATGTCGCAGGCGATCCGCCGAGCCGGGCGCATCGTTGCCCCGGTGCCGTTCTTTGTCTTCCGCACGGTCGGCCGCTCGCTGATGGGCCCGATCATGCGCGGATTCAGTGGCGAACAACCCGACTATTTCTATTTCGGCTGCGGGCTCGACACCACCCGTATGCGAACCGAACTCGGTTTCACCCCACGCTGGACCACGGTCCAGGCATTCGATGACTTCATCGCGGGCGCAGCGTTGCGGCCCGTCTTCGATCCGGCTTGGATCGACGCCGCGGAACACAAACTGCTCGGCCTCATAAGGGCCGGTTCAGGAGCGCATACATGAACGAGGGAGCGAAAGTCATTCGTCTCGACGTGAATGTCGAGACCCGACAGCGACCGCAGACCCGGCGATGGCCGGATCAGCCGACGCAGGCGATGCCGGTCACCTCCCTCAGCGAGCGTCGGCCGGGAATGCCTGCGCGGCCGCCGAAATCGCTTACCGACATCGTGCGCGATGCCGTCGGCGAGCAGATCGAACGGACCGCGGAATTCGCGCGCCGTCGGCTCACCGGGGACTACCAGATCGACGAGTTCGGCTACGACCGGCACCTGCTCGAATCGGTCATCCTGCCCGCGCTGCGACCGCTGTCGGACTACTGGTTCCGCGTCGAGGTGACGGGTATCGAGAACATTCCCGCCGTCGGTGGCGCGCTGCTGGTCGCCAATCACGCGGGCACCGTGCCGATCGACGGGCTGATGCTGCAACTGGCCGTGCACGACAAGCATCCGCAGCACCGGGCGCTGCGGCTGCTCGCCGCCGACCTCATCTTCGAGATGCCGCTGCTGGGTGCGCTGGCCCGTAAGGCCGGGCACACGCTGGCCTGCCATCCCGATGCCGAACGGTTGCTGCGCGCCGGGCACATCGCCGGCGTGTTCCCCGAAGGATTCAAGGGCGTCGGCAAGAACTACGCCGACCGGTACAAGCTGCAGCGGTTCGGGCGCGGTGGGTTCGTGTCGGCCGCGGTGCGGGCCGGGGTGCCGATCATTCCGGTGTCGATCGTCGGCTCCGAGGAGATCTATCCGAAGCTGGCCGATATCAAGCCGCTCGCACGGCTGCTCGGGCTGCCGTACTTCCCGGTGACACCGCTGTTCCCGCATCTGGGGCTGTTGGGTGCGGTGCCGATGCCGTCGAAGTGGTACATCGAGTTCGGTGAGCCGATCGCGACCACGGCGTTCGAGCCGGAGGAGGCCGATGACCCGATGACGATGTTCGAGGTCACCGACCAGGTCCGCGAGACCATCCAGCAGACCCTGTACAAGCTGCTGGCCAAGCGCCGGAACGTGGTGCTCGGTTAGTTAGTGCTCGCGGTGGCGGGCCACGACGGCCGCCACCGCACCGCCTGCCGCACCCAGTGCCAGGGCCGTGGGGACGCCGATCTTGGCCGCCTTGCGGCCGGTGCGGAAGTCGCGGATTTCCCAGCCTCGGTTTTTCGCGACTTCGCGAAGGTCGGAGTCGGGGTTGATGGCGACCGCTGTGCCGACCAGCGACAGCATGGGGACGTCGTTGTGGCTGTCGGAGTAGGCAGTGCAGCGCTTGAGATTGAGGCCTTCGCGCACGGCCAGCGTGCGCACGGCGTGCGCCTTGCCGAGGCCGTGCAGGATGTCGCCGACCAGGCGACCGGTGAACTTGCCGTCGACACTCTCGGCGACCGTGCCAAGGGCGCCGGTCAGGCCGAGGCGTTTGGCGATCACATTGGCCAGCTCGACCGGAGTGGCCGTGACCAGCCAGACCTGCTGGCCGGCGTCGAGATGCATCTGGGCGAGTGCGCGGGTGCCGGGCCAGATCTTGTCGGCGATGATCTCGTCGTAGATCTCCTCGCCGAGCGCGGCGAGTTCGGCGGTGGGGCGGCCCGCGATGAAGCTGAGCGCCTTCTCCCGGCCGGAGACCATGTCCGACGAGTTCTCCTTGCCGGTGACCCGGAACTTCACCTGCTTCCAGGCGACGTCGACCAGGTCGGAGGTCTTGAAGTACTTGCGCGCGGCAAGGCCTCGGGCGAAGTGGACGATCGAGGCACCCTGCACGAGAGTGTTGTCGACATCGAAGAACGCCGCGGCGGTGAGGTCGCGAGGAACCTCGGGGCCCGCGTCGGTGCCCTGTTCGGCGAGCTCGGCGTCGTGCAGCTCGAGCGCGGCGTCGGCGCTGGCCTCACCGGCCAGGTTGGCGCGCAGCTCTTCTTCACTCGGCCCGAACGGGCTGCGTGGCAGCCGTGCGAACTGTTCCTGCAGTTCCTGACCGAGGCGGCTGGGCTGCCACCGCGCAGGGAACTCCCCGAATCGCCCTGCGACGAATCCGGCCCTAGTCACCTTCGAACGTTCCGGCACCAGTACCCTCCGCTAGTCGCGCGAACCCTGTCCACAGTAACCGGCGGCACCGACAACCCGCTGGGGGCTCGGGGATTAAATAGGGCTCATGACTAATCCCACACCGACGGTGACCCTGTTGACTCGCGCAGGTTGCGGCATGTGCAGCACGGCACTGGCGCAATTGCAGACGATCTGTGGTGATTTCGGTCTCCCGGTCGCCACCGTCGACGTCGACGAAGCCGCGGTCAGCGAGCCGGAACTGCGCGCGGAATACGGCGATCGCCTGCCGGTGGTCCTGTTGAACGGCCGTGAACACAGCTATTTCGACGTCGACGAGCCCCGGTTGCGGGCGGACCTGAGCCGGATCGCTGGTCGCGACGGAAAATGAGGCCGAATTCACCGACTTTGTGAACGCCTGCACAAGCGGTTACGGTGGTGACACGCAATCCGCACCGCCGCTCCACGCGGCGGCGGTAACCGGGTTTGTACCGCCCCTATGGCACCGGTCGCGCTCTCGTAATTGCAGCGACCCACACCGGTGAACGAACAGAGGATCCGGACCGCGATCAGGCCCGGAACGAGGAGCCGACGACGTGACAGAGCAGCACGAGACGCCGAGTGGCGTCTCCGGCAAGGCTCTTGTGCGGGACATTCCGCAGGCCACGGTGACTCGTCTTGCTACCTATCTCCGGGTTCTCGCCGGGTTGGCCGACGAGGGTGTAGTCATCGTATCGAGTGAGGAACTCGCTGTCGCGGCGGGTGTCAATTCGGCGAAGCTGCGCAAGGATCTTTCCTTCCTCGGACCCAACGGTGTGCGGGGTGTCGGCTATGACGTAGCCAAGTTGCGCACCAGGATCGAAGATGTGCTCGGACTGTCGCAGGGACATCGGGTAGTGCTGATCGGCGCGGGCAATCTGGGCCGCGCTCTGGTCGGTTACGGCGGATTCGGGGTACGAGGCTTCACCGTGGTCGGGATCTTCGACAACGATCCCTCGGTGATCGGCCAGTCGTACGCCGGTCTCGTCGTGCGCGATGTCGAGCAGCTGACCGCCCAGATTCCGGCGCTGACACCGACGATCGCCGTGGTGGCCGTGCCCGACGAGGCCGCCCAGGACGTGTGTGACCGGCTCGTCGAGGCCGGCCTGCCGTCGATTCTGAGCTTCGCGCCGCTGGAACTGCGCGCGCCCGCCCACGTCCAGGTTCGCCGCGTCGACCTGGCGATGGAACTGCAGATGCTGTCCTTCGACGCCGCCCGCAACGACGCGCCCGCGCTGCCCGAAATCGCGGAAGTCGGCTCCGGCCGGATCGCGCGCCGGGTGCCGCCCCCAAGCCACCTCACCCACGCCGCACCGGTCGAACCGGCCCGCGGCAGGCCGACGCGTCGCACCGCGCCGCATTCGGCCACGCCCCACTCGGCAACGGAGCCAAGCACCAAGGGATCGGTGATCACGCCATGAGCGAGCGCAAGCGAGCGAAACAGCGACACGGCGTGCGGACGCGCATGACGCGGCCGAGCATCGGCGAGGTGCGGTCATGAGTGTGTTGCTGGTCGGGATTTCGCATCGGAGCGCCCCGGTATCGGTGCTCGAGAAGGTCGCTATCAGTGAGGCCGATCGGCCGAAGCTGGTGGATCGGCTGCTCTCGTCGAGCCATGTGTCCGAGGCGATGATCGTCTCCACCTGTAACCGGGTCGAGGTCTACGCCGTCGTCGACGCCTTCCACGGCGGACTCGGCGAGGTGAGCGAGCTGCTCACCAAGCATTCCGGACTGCCGCTGGGCGATCTCACCAAGCACGCCTACGTGCGCTACAGCGAGGCGGCGGCCGAGCATCTTTTCGCGGTCGCGAGCGGCCTCGACTCGATGGTCGTCGGCGAGCAGCAGGTGCTGAGCCAGATTCGCAGCGCCTACGCCAGCGCCGACGGTCAGCAGGCGGTCGGGCGTACCCTGCACGAGCTGGCCCAGCACGGGTTGCGGGTCGGCAAGCGGGTGCATTCGGAGACCGGGATCGACCGGGCCGGTGCCTCGGTGGTGTCGGTGGCGCTGGATCGCGCACGCGGTGTCGTCGGCGATCTCGCCGGGCGGACCGCGGTCGTCGTCGGTGCCGGTGCGATGGGCGGGCTGGCCGTGGCGCATCTGTCGCGGGCCGGGATCGGGCGCATCATCGTCGTCAACCGGACCCTCGAACGCGCACAGCGGCTCGCCGAGACCGGGCGCACCATGCACGGTGTCGATGCCGAAGCGGTCGAGATGTCGCGGCTCACCGAGGCCATGGCCGGCACCGATGTCGTGATCACCTGTACCGGCGCGGTCGGGTCCGTGGTGACCCTGGCCGACACCCACCGCGCGCTCGCCGGGCGAGCTCGCACCGACGCCGCCGAGCGTCCGCTGGTCTTCTGCGATCTGGGCCTGCCCCGCGATGTGGAGCACGCCGTGGCAGGTCTGCCGGGCGTGGCCGTGATCGACATCGAATCGCTGCAGCGCGATCCGGCCGCGGGCGCCGCGGCCGACGACACCGCCGCCGCGCGCGTCATCGTCGCCGACGAACTCGCCAAATACCTTGCCGGGCAACGCATGGCGGAGGTCACCCCCACGGTGGCCGCACTGCGTCAGCGTGCCGCCGATGTGGTGGAGGCCGAATTGCTCCGCCTCGATTCGCGGCTGCCCGACCTGGCCGACCCGGCCCGCGACGAGGTGGCGCGCACCGTGCGCCGCGTCGTCGACAAGCTGCTGCACGCGCCGACCGTGCGCGTGAAGCAGTTGGCATCCACCCCGGGCGGCGACAGCTACGCCGAAGCGTTGCGTGAGCTGTTCGAACTGAAACCCGGTGCGGTACAAGCGGTTGCCGCGCCGATGGAGGTCGCCGCGGGCGAGTCCGCGTTGGCCGACGACTTCACCGCAGGCCACCTCGGCGATGGGCCGTCACGCTTGACCGAGTCAAGACCCGACACAGGCAGCATGCGAAACCACGCAGCGCCGCTCGGGCATGCGCAGGAGGAAACCGCATGACCACGACAGTGCAGGAAGAGGACACCGTGACCGCAGGCAGCAGCAGTGCGCCGTGGCGGATCGGCACGCGCGGCAGCCTGCTCGCGCTGACACAGGCGGGCACCATCCGTGATGCGCTGATCGCGGCGGGGCAGCCCGCCGAACTGGTGGTCATCAAGACGCCGGGCGATCTGTCATCGGATCCGGTGCAGAAGATCGGTGTCGGGGTGTTCACCTCCGCGCTGCGCGACGAGCTCGCCGCGGGCGGCATCGACATCGCGGTGCACTCCTATAAAGACCTCCCCACCGCGCAGGATCCGCGCTTCACCATCGCCGCGATCCCGGTTCGCGAGGACCCGCGCGACGCGCTGGTGGCTCGCGACGGCATGGTCCTCGGCGAGCTACCCGCCGGTGCCCGCGTCGGCACCTCCGCGCCGCGCCGCGCCGCGCAGCTGCGCGCACTCGGGCTCGGTCTCGACATTCTTCCGCTGCGCGGCAATATCGACTCCCGCCTGCGCAAGGTGAGCGAGGGCGAACTCGACGCGATCGTCATCGCCCGGGCCGGCCTGTGCCGGATCGGGCGCACCGACGAGATCACCGAATCGCTCGAACCGGTGCAGATGCTGCCCGCCCCCTCACAGGGCGCCCTCGCGGTCGAATGCCGCAGTGACGACCCGCAATTGATCGAGGTACTCGCCGGTCTGGACGATGCCGCGACCAGAGCCGCGGTGCTCGCCGAGCGTTCGCTGCTCGGTGAGCTCGAGGCAGGCTGCACCGCACCGATCGGAGCACTCGCCGAGATCGTCGAGTCGATCGACGAGGACGGCCGAATCTTCGACGAACTCTCGCTGCGCGCCTGTGCCGCCGCGATCGACGGCTCCGACGTCTTGCGCGCCTCGATCGTCGGCGCGCCGAAAGACGCGGCCGAACTCGGTCGCACGCTGGCGCGCGAACTGCTGGACCTGGGGGCTCGCGCATTGCTGAGCGTCGCAGACGAACCGGCGCCCACCGACTTCACTAATTCCAGCCCGATGGAGAACAACCGATGAGCAGCAGCCGAGCTACCAAGAAGCAACCAGGGCGGATCCTTTTCGTCGGATCCGGCCCCGGCGACCCGGCCCTGCTGACCGTGCGCGCCCGTGAGGTGCTCGAGCGGGCGATGCTGGCGTTCACCGACCCCGATGTCGACAAGGGCGTGCTCGCCCTGATCGGTATCGCCCACGAGGTGGACGAGAACGGCGAGAGCCCGGTCGACGTGCGGCCCGCCCTCGGCGAACCCGCCGAGGTGGCCAAAACGCTGATCGCCGAGGCGCGCAACGGTCACGACGTGGTCCGCATCGTCACCGGCGACCCGCTGACCACCGATTCGGTGATCAACGAGGTCAACGCCGTCACCCGCTCGCACATGGTGTTCGAGGTGCTGCCCGGCCTGCCCAACGGCTCGGCCGTGCCCAGCTACGCGGGCATCGCGCTCGGCTCCGGGCACACCGAAGCCGATGTGCGCGGCGAGGTCGACTGGTCGGCGCTGGCCGCCGCCCCCGGCCCGCTGGTGCTGCACGCCACCTCCGGGCACCTGGCCGAGACCGCGAGCGCGCTGGTGGAACACGGCCTGGCGCCGCAGACGCCGGTCGCGGTGACTGTGCGTGGCACCACCCGTCAGCAGCGCACCATCGAGGCCACGCTGGCCTCGCTGAACAACGCCGCCTCCGAGCTGGTCGGCCCGCTGGTCGTGACGGTGGGCAAGGAAGTCGACAAGCGCGCCAAGATGTCGTGGTGGGAATCGCGTGCCCTCTACGGCTGGACCGTGCTTGTGCCGCGCACCAAGGATCAGGCCGGCGAGATGAGCGAGCGGCTCGTCACCCACGGTGCGATCCCGATCGAGGTGCCGACGATCGCGGTGGAGCCGCCGCGCAGCCCCGCCCAGATGGAACGGGCCGTGAAGGGCCTGGTCGACGGGCGCTACCAGTGGGTGGTGTTCACCTCCACCAACGCCGTGCGCGCGGTGTGGGAGAAGTTCGCCGAGTTCGGTCTGGACGCGCGCGCATTCTCCGGTGTGAAGATCGCCTGCGTCGGTGAGGCCACCGCGGAGAAGGTGCGCTCCTTCGGCATCAACCCCGAACTGGTGCCCAGTGGCGAACAGTCCTCCGAGGGCCTGCTCGCCGACTTCCCGCCCTACGACGACGTGTTCGATCCGGTGAACCGGGTGCTGCTGCCCCGCGCCGACATCGCCACCGAGACCCTCGCCGAAGGCCTGCGTGAGCGCGGCTGGGAGATCGACGACGTCACCGCCTACCGCACCGTGCGCGCTTCGCCGCCGCCGGCGGAGACCCGCGAGATGATCAAGACCGGCGGTTTCGACGCGGTCCTGTTCACCTCGTCCTCCACGGTCCGCAACCTCGTGGGTATCGCGGGCAAGCCGCACGCTCGCACCATCGTGGCCTGCATCGGCCCGAAGACCGCCGAGACCGCGATCGAGTTCGGTCTGCGCGTGGATGTGCAGCCCGAGTCGGCCCAGGTGGGTCCGCTGGTGGAGGCACTGGCCGAGCACGCGTCGCGCTTGCGCGCCGAGGGCCTGCTGCCGCCGCCGCGTAAGAAGAGCCGCCGCAGCAGCAGCCGCTAGCTTCAGCAGATACCCCGAAAGCCCGCCCGCACCGGCGGGCTTTCGGCGTATCAGGGTCATCGGCTGTAGCGCAGCAGCGTGCGCACCAGCCTGCAGGTGGCATCCGAGGGCGGGCGGATGTCGATCTTCTCCGCGGTGCGCCGGATCGTCTCGTTGGTGGCCTGATTGGGCAGGTACACACCGGAATCCAGCAGCGCGATGGTCAAACGCATGGCCTTGAGCCGGCGATTGTGCGCCACATACCAGCGGCGCGGTCTGCCCGCGGGCAGTCGCTTCTTCTCCAGCGGCACGTACGGCGCGGTGATGAAAGTGGTCTTGGCGGCAATGGCATTCATTCGGCGTCCTCCCGTCGCGTGTGGGTTCCGCCCCCGGTCGTCGGAACCCTCGAACACGCTTTCGATTATAGCGAGAGGCACCGACAGGTTTCGGCGATCTCGCGCGGAAGCCATTGAGCTCCAACCGGTTTCGATGTTATCCACAGGTTCGCCGCGACCGGTCGCCGACTTCGGCGAAGCGCTGCGGGTGGCAAATCGCCGATAGCTGTCGGACCGCTGTGGTCTAGTTGCGCCAACGCGATCCGAGGAGATGTGATGACGGTGGACGAGATCGACAAGCGGCTCGGCGCGCACGTCGTGGCGGACGAACTGCTCGGCCTGGCCTGGCTCGTGGCGATCGGCGACGACGTAGCCACCGGCGCCGTCGGGTACGTCGATGGCACGCGCAGCACGCCGGTGCGCACCGACACGATCTTCCGGATCTCCTCGATGACCAAACCGCTCACCGCGGTCGCCGCGTCGATCCTGATCGACGACGGTGTCCTCGACCCGGCCGAACCGGTCGACCGGCTGCTCCCCGAACTCGCCGACTTGCGGGTCCTGTCGAACCCAGCCGCCGAGATCACCGACACGGTCGCGGCGAACCGCCCGATCACCGTCGAGGACCTCCTCACCTTCCGCCTCGGTTGGGGCATGGATTTCGCCGACTTCGCACCAAAGCCGTTCAATGCGGCCTGGAGCGAACTCGATCTCGGCTGGGGTCCACCGACCCCCGCGCAGATGCTGCCCCCGGATACCTGGCTGGAACGACTCGGCACCCTGCCGCTGCAATTCCAGCCGGGTGAACGCTGGCTCTATCACGTCGGCGCACCGATCCTCGGCTTTCTGATCGCCAGGGCGGCGGGCACACCGCTCTCGGAATTCCTCACTGAACGCGTCCTGCGCCCACTCGGCATGAGCGACACCGGCTTCGCCGTCCCACCGGAGAAACTGGCCCGATTCGGCCCGCATTACGCAGAAATCGACGGCGCCCGCACCGTTTTCGACCCGGCGGTCGGCCAATGGAGCAACCCGCCCGCCTTCGAAGGCGGCGGCGACGGCCTGGTCTCCACCCTCGCCGACTACCACCGCTTCGCCCGCATGCTGCGCAACGGCGGCGAACTCGACGGCACCCGCATCCTGTCCGAACAAGCCGTCACCACCATGACCACCAACCACCTCACACCCGAGCAACTGTCCCGCGGCGGACCTGGCCCCGACGACAGCGCGGGCTGGGGCTACGGCGTCGGCGTCCAACTGCGCGACGACCCCGACGGTCCACGCGCGGGTGCCTACGGCTGGGCCGGCGGCCTCGGCTCGATCTGGTCCAACGACGGCGCCGTCACCGCGATTCTGCTCACCAACCAGACCTGGGGCGAGGCCGGTCCCTTA
Source organism: Nocardia sp. FBN12 (assembly GCF_054031145.1). NCBI lineage: Bacteria > Bacillati > Actinomycetota > Actinomycetes > Mycobacteriales > Nocardiaceae > Nocardia > Nocardia sp. FBN12. The sequence goes on along the minus strand of NZ_CM132926.1, from coordinate 5,384,411 downwards.
CCCGTCTTCGCTACCTTCGAGCAGATTCTGGGCGAACTGGCTCGTGGATTCGACCCGCTGTAGGCGCTGCGGCGACCATCGGGGGACAGGCGTATTCTGCGGGCTATGACCGCTTTCGACCGCCCACGGCGGTTGCGCAGGACACCCGCATTGCGTCGACTCGTCGCCGAAACCACGCTGCAGCCGCGTCAGCTGGTGCTGCCGATGTTCGTGGCCGACGGGCTCGACGAGCCGCGGGAGATCAGCTCGATGCCCGGGGTGTATCAGCACTCGCTGGACTCCCTGCGCAAGGCCGCCGCGGAGGCGGTGGCCGCCGGGGTCGGCGGGCTGATGCTGTTCGGGGTGCCGCTGCCCGAGGACAAGGACCCCACGGGCAGCCAGGCCAGTGATCCGAACGGGATCCTGAATCGTGGTCTGCGCGCGCTGGCCGAAGAGGTCGGGGACGCGACAGTCATCATGGCCGACACCTGCCTGGACGAGTTCACCGATCACGGCCACTGCGGCGTGATCGGCACCGACGGCGCGGTCGACAACGACGCCACCCTGCACCGCTATGTGGAGATGGCGCTGTCGCAGGCCGAGGCGGGCGCCGACCTGCTCGGAACCAGCGGGATGATGGACGGCCAGGTCGGCGCGATCCGGCGCGGACTCGACGCCGTCGGCCGCACCGACACCGCGATCCTCGCCTACGCGGCCAAGTACGCCTCGGCCTTCTACGGCCCGTTCCGCGAGGCCGTCGGCTCGACGCTGGAAGGCGATCGGCGCACCTACCAGCAGGATCCGGCCAACCGCCGGGAATCGCTGCGCGAACTCGACCTCGATCTCGCCGAGGGCGCCGACATCGTGATGGTGAAGCCCGCGATGTCCTACCTCGACATCCTGCGCGACGTCGCCGACCGCTCGACGGTCCCCGTCGCGGCCTACCAGATCTCCGGCGAGTACGCGATGATCACCGCCGCCGCCGAGCGTGGCTGGATCGATCGCAGGGCCTCGATTCTGGAGTCGCTGATCGGCATCCGGCGGGCAGGCGCGGACATCGTGCTCACCTACTGGGCGACCGAGGCAGCACACTGGCTGTCGTGATCGTTCCGCCGAACAAACCCGAAACCCTGCCCATGCCCGAGGACGTCGGCACCGCTCGTCAACTGTGGTGGGGAATCGCCGGCCTCGGTGTCGTCTACACGTTCGCCAGCGTCATCACCATGACCGGCGAGCGCGACAAGCTCAGCAAGCAGTTCCTCGACGAGATGCACAAGTCGGATCCGAACTTCCCTGCGTCGACTGTCGATGTGATGGTGCTGGTGGCTTTCGCGGTGACCGCGCTGGTCGGCGTGCTGCTGGCCGGTGTCACCGTGGCCATCGCGCATCAGCTCGGCCGTGGCAAGAGCTGGGCGCGCACGGTGCTCACGGTCATCGCGATCTGGCTCGGACTCGGCGCCATCGCCACCATGTTCAGCTTCTCCGCTGTCGCGAACCCCGCGACGATCGTGGCGGGTGGCTCAGCGATCGTGCAGGGCGTGCTGGCCGCCGGCGCCGCGTTCCTGAGCTACCGGCCGGAGTCGACCAAGTACTTCCTGGCCCACCGGAAGTGACCCTGCGCAGTGTATGGTGAGGATTATCACACCGGTTGAGCGGAGGCAATGATGCGCGTGGTGATCGAGCAACCACACAGCCTGCGACGCGACCTGTTGGTCATCGGGTTGATGGTCGTGCTCACCCTCGCTCTCATCGCGCTGATTCTGCTCCCGAGCCTGGTCGGCTGATTCGATCTTGCCCCTGGCAGGATCGCAGGAATGAAACGCTGGATCGCGCTTGTCGAACTCGGCTTCGCCGTGCTTTTCCTGGCCTGCGGGGTTGTCAGCTGGCGGGCCGCACGGCGCACGACCGAATTCGCGGGCACCGAGGAGCATCCAGGTTTCGCGGCGGTGCGTTATGTGCCGCCGCTGCTGTTGCTCGCCTGCGCGTTGGTGATGGTGGGCGGGTTACTGGTGATCGATGCCGTGGCCAGGAGCTATGCCAGATCTGTAGCGCGACGCGGCATCGAACCGATGATCTAGGGGAAGCCGAATTCCGATGTCCGCGTGGGGGTTCGGGACACGAGCTCGCGCCACGGGCTCTCTCGAGGAGGAATCGATGACAAGACTGACCGCCGGAATCTGTACCGTCGCCGCCGCTGTGGCGACGATCGCTCTGGCCGCGGCACCCGCTCAGGCCGCTGCCGGCCTGCCGCTCACCCCGATGGTCGCCGAGCCGGCCGCCGGTGGCGGTTTCGCCCCGGAGACCGGTTCGAGCGCGATCTACAACGGCCTCATGTGCCAGCTGCACACGATCTCGGCCGAAGTTCCCTGCATGTACACCTAGACCAGCACAGCCGCCTAGGAAACCCACTGCTGGTAGACGTCGACGACGCGGCCGCCGCGCGTGCCGGGCGCGTTCAGGAAAACGGAGACGGTGCCGTCGGGATGTGCCGCCGCCTCCGTCACCACCTGACGCAGGGTGGCGCGGATGCCGCCGTCGGCGTCGCGGTACAGCTCGGTATCGGCGTGCAGCCCCGCGCCGATCCGCTGAGCGGGCACGAACATCGCGGTGATCGCCGGAATCGGCCCCGCGCCGAGTGCCACGGTCTCCTCGTGGCTGAGCTGAGCGCCGATCCGATCGGGCTGGATCTGCGGTGCGAACGCGGTGGCCGAACCCGCGCCGAGTAGCACTCCCGCCGCGACGAACCCCGTGCCAAGGGCAGTGCTGGTGACGCCGAAACGCATGAAAAACCCTCCCGCTGATAGCCGAATCACTCCAGGCTCAGGTGCTGAGCCGCCCGGAGCGTAGTCGCAGGCCAATGGGCCTAGATCGAAATCTTTCGCCAATCGGGGCGGCGTGTCGGGCGTGTCGTCGGTGGGTCGCTGCGGTCTGGGTCACTGTGCTCCACCCTGTCGTCCGGCGTGCCGAGGCGAACTGAGACACTGGAATCCGTGAGTCTTACGCAGGTACCGGTTTCGGCCCAGCTCTTCGAGCGGGCGGCCGCCGTGATCCCGGGTGGCGTCAATTCCCCGGTTCGTGCGTTCAATTCGGTCGGCGGTACGCCGCGGTTCATCACCTCCGCGAGCGGCTACACCCTCATCGACGCCGACGGCAACGACTACGTCGATCTGGTGTGTTCGTGGGGGCCGATGATCCTCGGTCACGCCCACCCCGCCGTCGTCGAGGCCGTGCAGAAGGCCGCGACGAGCGGACTGTCGTTCGGTGCGCCGACCGAGGCCGAGATCGAGCTCGCCGAGGCCATCGCTGCCCGCGTCGATCCCGTCGAGCGGGTTCGCCTGGTGAACTCCGGTACCGAAGCCACGATGAGCGCGGTCCGTCTCGCCCGCGGCTTCACCGGCCGCTCCAAGATCATCAAATTCTCCGGTTGCTACCACGGTCACGTCGACGCGCTGCTGGCCGACGCGGGTTCCGGCGTCGCGACGCTCGGCCTGCCGACCTCGCCCGGCGTCACCGGCGCGCAAGCCGCCGACACGATCGTGCTGCCCTACAACGACCTCACCGCCGTCGCCGCTGCCTTCGAGGCGCACCCCGGCCAGGTCGCGTGCGTGATCACCGAGGCCGCCGCGGGCAACATGGGCGCGGTCGCGCCGCTGCCCGGCTTCAACGAGGGACTGCGCACCCTGGCTCACGACAACGGCGCGCTGCTGATCATGGACGAGGTGATGACCGGTTTCCGGGTCAGCGCCTCGGGTTGGTACGGCCGCGAAGGCGTCGCCGGTGATCTCTACACCTTCGGCAAGGTGATGAGCGGTGGCCTGCCCGCCGCCGCGTTCGGCGGTCGCGCCGAGATCATGAACAACCTCGCCCCGCTCGGCCCGGTCTATCAGGCGGGCACCCTGTCCGGTAATCCCGTCGCCGTCGCGGCGGGCCTGGCGACGCTGCGCGCGGCCGACGCCGAGGTGTACGCGGCGCTCGACCGCAACGCCGATCGCCTCGGCTCGCTCTTCGCGAAGGCCCTGACAGAGGCCGGTGTCGAGCATCAAGTCCAGTTCGCAGGCAATATGGTGAGCGTGTTCTTCGCCGAGCGCCCGGTGACCGATTACGCCGCCGCCAAAGCGAGCCAGACCTGGCGTTACCCCGCCTTCTTCCACGCCCTGCTCGACGCGGGCGTGTACGCGCCGCCGAGCGCGTTCGAGGCTTGGTTCGTCTCCGCGGCACTCGACGAGGACGCGTTCGACCGTATCGCCGCCGCTCTGCCCGCCGCCGCCCTCGCGGCCGCGGCCGCAACCCCCGAAGGATCCCTAGCGTGAGCTCCGACCAGCCCGACGCAGAATTCGCCCCAGTCCCGGCGGATAGCGACGAGGCGCCCCATCCTGCCCCCGCCGCCGCGCCGCCCGCCCTCGACGACGACCCGTCGAGCGTCGAAACCATCGTGCACGTGCTGCGCCACGGCGAGGTACACAACCCGAACGGCATCCTCTACGGCCGCCTGCCCGGCTTCAGCCTCTCGGTGGCCGGGCGCTCGCAGGCCGGTGCGGTCGCGCGCTCGCTGGCCGATCACGACATCTCGATGGTGATCGCCTCCCCGCTGCAGCGCGCCCAGGAGACCGCGGCGCCGATCGCGGCCGCCCACGACCTGATCGTGCGCACCGACGAGAACCTGATCGAAGCGGGCAACACCTTCGAGGGCCTGCGCGTGTCCGTCGGCGACGGTGCCCTGCGCAAGCCGCGGCACTGGTGGAAGCTGCGCGATCCGTTCACCCCGTCCTGGGGCGAGCCGTACCTGCAGATCGCCCATCGCATGCTCGCCGCGGTGAACAAGGCCCGCGTCGAAGCCGCCGGTCACGAAGTGGTGCTGGTCTCGCATCAGCTGCCCGTCTGGACGCTGCGCCGATTCCTGCAGGGCCAGCGGTTGTGGCACGACCCGCGCAACCGGCAGTGCTCGCTCGCGTCGCTGACCTCGCTGGTCTATCACGGCGACACGCTCGTCGACATCGTCTATTCCGAGCCGGCGGGCGCGTCGGATCCGTCGGTACACGGCGCATGACACGCTTCACCTCTTCGGGAACCGCCCGTGGCCGTCGGCCGCGGGCGCTGACCGCCGTGCTGTCCGCCCTGCTGGTGATCGCCGCCGCGGCGGGCTGTTCGACGGGTACCGATGCGGTTGCCACCGGTGGTGGGACCTTCGAATTCGTCTCACCCGGTGGTAGAACGGATATCTACTACGATCCGCCCGCCACCCGCGGAACGATCGGTACGCTCTCGGGGCCCGATCTGATGAACGAGGGAAAGACCGTTTCGGTCGACGATTTCCCGAACCAGATCGTGGTCGTGAACCTGTGGGGACAGTGGTGCGGCCCGTGCCGCGCCGAGTCGCCCGCTCTCGAAAAAGTCTTCGCGGCGACCAGAGATCAAGGCGTCGCGTTCCTGGGAATCAATGTCCGTGACCATCAGCGCGACAAAGCCCAGGACTTCGTAGTGGACAACAAGATCGAATACCCGTCCATCTACGACCCGTCGATGCGGACCTTGCTCGCTCTCGGCGGAAACTTTCCCACCAGTGTTATTCCGACCACGTTGATCCTGGATCGTCAGCACCGGGTCGCCGCGGTCTTCCTTCGCTCGCTACTTGCAGAAGATCTGCAGCCCGTGGTCGAGCGCATCGCCGCCGAGGAGAAGCAGTGAGCAGCCGTCGTCGTCCAGGAAATCTGACCGCGTGTCGTCCCCGTCAGGGCGCGCGCCGAATGGGTGCGGGCTGGACGGTCGATGACCGTTGGGCCGGCATCGCGACCGTCCCGCGTAGTGTCGCCGGTGCCGGTCTGTTCGATTTCGGCCCCGCGGAACCGGCCGAGACCGAGCGCACTCTGTCGTTGCCGCGCGACGAAGAGCGTGACATCGACGCGAGCAACGACGAGTGATTCCGCTCGCCGCAGTCGGGGATTCCTTCCAGCAGACGGCGGCATCGGGTCCGCTGTTGCTGGCGCTGGGAGCCTGCCTGCTCGCGGGCCTGGTGTCGTTCGCTTCACCGTGTGTCGTGCCGCTCGTCCCCGGCTATCTGTCGTATCTGGCCGGGCTGGTCGGTGCCGAGGCACCGCCTGCCACCAGTACCCAGGCCACGCTCACCGCGCAGCGCCGTAGTGCGAAGATGCGCGTCGCCGGTGCCGCCGTGCTGTTCGTCGCCGGGTTCACGGTGGTGTTCGTGCTGGCCACGGCCACTGTTTTCGGCGTGATCCAGACCCTCAATGTGAATCGGGAACTGCTGCAGCGCATCGGCGGCGTGGTGACGATCCTGATGGGTCTGGTGTTCATCGGCCTGGTCCCCGCCCTGCAGCGCGACACGCGGATGGAGCCGCGCAGGCTCACCAGCATCCTCGGCGCACCCCTGCTCGGCGGGGTGTTCGCGCTCGGCTGGACGCCGTGTCTGGGGCCGACGCTGTCGGGTGTGATGGCGGTTTCCGCGGGTACCGAGGGCACCACCGCCGTGCGCGGGGTGACGTTGATCGTCGCGTACTGCCTCGGTCTCGGGCTGCCGTTCATCGTGCTGGCCTTCGGATCGGCCGGTGCGTTGCGTGGGGTCGGCTGGCTGCGGCGTAATTCGCGCACTATTCAGGTAATCGGGGGTGTTCTGCTCGTCGCCGTCGGCGTCGCGCTGGTCACGGGGGCATGGGATCAGTTCGTCAGCTGGGTGCGTGACGGGTTCGTCTCCGAGGTGACTCTTCCGATCTGATGACTGACACACTGACCACTCCGACCACCCCCACCCCGCCCGTCCGGCAGTCGCTGCTGGGCCGGGCCTGGGCCCTGGTCCGAAATTCCTGGCGCGGCCTGACGAGCATGCGCACCGCGCTGGTGCTGCTGTTCCTGCTCGCTCTCGCCGCCATCCCCGGCGCGCTGCTGCCGCAGCGCAGCTTGAACGCGCAGAAGGTCGACCAGTACATCGCCGACCGTCCGACGCTCGGCCCGTGGATGGACCGATTCGAACTGTTCGACGTGTTCGGCAGTTTCTGGTTCACCGCCATTTACGTGCTGCTGTTCATCTCGCTGGTCGGCTGCATCCTGCCGCGCTGCTGGGACCACTACCGGGCGTTGCGCACCCCACCGGTGGCAGCGCCGCGCAACCTCGGCCGGTTGCCACACCACTTCAGCGAAACCGACGACCGCACGCCCGACGAGGTGATCGAGGCCGCTGAGACGTCGTTGCGTGGGTGGCGGACCCAGATTCGCCCCGGTCAGCGCGATGGTGAGGTGACGCTGTCCGCCGAGAAGGGCTACCTGCGCGAGTTCGGCAACCTGGTGTTCCACCTGTCGCTGGTGGGGCTGCTGGTCGCGATCGCGCTGGGCAAGCTGCTCGGGTACGAGGGCAATGTCATCGTAATCGCCAACAACGGTCCGGGCTTCTGCACGACCTCGCCCGCGGTGTACGACTCGTTCCGCGCGGGCAACGTCAACGACGGCACCGGCATGACACCGCTGTGCATCAAGGTGAAGGATTTCAAGGCCGACTACCTGCCCACCGGCCAAGCCGAGATGTTCCACTCGAACATCGAATACCAGGCGGGTGCGGACCTCAGCACCGACACGTGGCGTAGCACCGAGCTCCAGGTGAACCATCCGTTGCGCGTCGCCGGTGACCGTGTCTACCTGCAGGGGCACGGCTTCGCGCCGACGTTCACCGTCACCTTCCCCAACGGGCAGACCCGCACCGAGACGATCCAGTGGCGGCCCGACGACGCGCAGACCTTCCTGTCCAGCGGTGTGTTGCGGATCGACCCGCCCGGTGGCATGTACGCGACCGACGAGGAACGTCGACAGAACCAGATCGCGATCGAGGGCCTGTTCGCGCCGACCGCGCTGTTCCACGGCAGCCTGCTCACCTCGTCGTTCCCCCGGATGGACGACCCGGCCGTCGCGGTCGACATCTACCGCGGCAACACCGGCCTCGACACCGGCCGCTCGCAGTCGCTGTTCTCGCTGGACCCGGAGATGATCAAGCAGGGCCGGTTGACCAAGGAAGCGCGGGTCAACCTGCGTCCCGGCGAGTCGACCACACTGCCCGGCGGTACGAAGGTCACCTTCGACGGCGCAGAGGAGTTCGTGAACCTGCAGGTCTCGCACGACCCCGCCCAGCAGTGGGTGCTGGTGAGCGCGCTGACGATGATGGCGGGCCTGCTGGTGTCGCTGTTGCTGAAACGGCGGCGGATCTGGATCCGGACGTACCCGGTCGAAGACCCAACAGGTACCGTGGGTCAACGACGCACCGTAGTAGAAATGGGCGGTCTGGCCAGGAGCGATCAAGCAGGCTGGGGCGCCGAGTTCGATCGACTGCGGACACGGCTGCTGGGAGCGGAGAAGTGATCCGCGCACTCGACATGGAGACGGAATCCTGATGCAGATCGACGAAACGCTGGCCCGCTATAGCGACTTCGCCTTCATGTCGGCCATTGCCATCTACACCCTGGCAACGGTGCTGCTGATCGTGCAGTACGCCTCGGCGCGGGCGAAGGCGGTCGTCGGCCGTGAACAGGGAACCACGATCGACCCGTCATTGCCGGGCCGAATCGAGACCCCCGCCGGAAAATCGCGTGCGGAGCGCTTCGGCGACATGGCGTTCTCGGTGCTCTCGGTAGGCGCGGTCCTGCACATCACCTCGATCGTGCTGCGCGGTTTCGCCACCCATCGCTTCCCGCTGGGCAACATGTACGAGTTCACCACCATGGCCACCGCGGCCGCCGTGGTGATCGGTCTGATCTTCCTGCGCGATCAGCGCTACCGCGCCATGTGGGCGTTCCTGCTGGTCCCCGTGCTGATCCTGATGTTCCTGGCAGGCACGATCCTCTACGCCGACGCCGCCCCCGTGGTCCCCGCCCTGCGTTCGTTCTGGCTGCCGATCCACGTCACCATCGTCAGCATCGGCAGCGGCGTCTTCCTGGTCTCCGGCGTAGCCAGCCTGCTCTACCTGTTCCGCATGCGCCAGCCCGCGGGCGAAGAGTCGTCGAACATCTTCGGCACCGTTGCCCGCCGCCTCCCCGACGCCCGCACCCTCGACCAACTCGCCTACAAAACCACTATCATCGGCTTCCCCCTCTTCGGCGCAGGCGTCATCCTCGGCGCCATCTGGGCCGAAGCCGCCTGGGGCCGCTTCTGGGGCTGGGACCCCAAAGAAACCTGCTCCTTCATCGCCTGGGTCCTCTACGCGGCCTACCTCCACGCCCGAGCCACCTCCGGCTGGCGAGACACCAAGGCAGCCTGGATCAACATCGCCGGCTTCGTCGCCATGTTGTTCAACTTGTTCATCATCAACATGGTGATCAGCGGTCTGCACAGCTACGCCGGCCTGACCTGACCACACTCGACTCTGATTCGGTACCCGAGTCACGAGCTGAGCGTGCTACGGCGTTCTGTAGGAAAGTTTCGGCGTGCCAACAATGCAAGGGACAGCAGTCCGGTGGGTGGACGATGACAGCACCGCCGGAGGCGTAGTCGAGGTCGAGTTCGTCGATGCGGACGGCGCCGTGCACTCTGTGATCGACAAGCTGCCGGCCTTCTTGGGGCAGGACGTCGATGACTTCCAACCCGACTCACCCTTCCCGATGCCGTGCCCGATCGAAGTGATCGTGGCCGAGCACCTCAGCGGTGGCCGCACTGTCGTCGGCCTCCATTGGTCGGTATCGACCAACGATCAGGTTCGATTCATCGTGCCCACCGAGAACATCGCGTTGTGATCAGGTTGGGTGCGTGGACCGGGGATTTTCACGACGTGCCGTGGACCGAGATCGCGCGTCGATGCCGGGCGATGTCGGACAGACATCCCGAATTTCGCTATCTGACCGACATCGTGGACAGCGTCATGGAGTCCGGCTTTGATCAGCATCTGGCGGTGCAGACGACGATGCACGACCTGGTTGTGACCGTCAGGCCGATATCGCCGGGACGGATCGAGGAGGTCGTCGTCCGTGCGCCGGGATCGCTGGTTCCAGCGGCCGACGGGACGTTGGTGATCGAGTGCTTCTCCGATACCCGTCCGGCGTGATTGCGGCCGTGGCGATTTCGTTTGGCTGTGGAGTGTCGGGTACGGCGATCGCAGCGGCTGCGCCGGCCGTATCCCTGGAGCCGGTCGCTGTGGATATGGGCTCCGCCACGCCGTTCACGGCGTCCGCGGACCCGCAATCGGGCTCAGCCGCGCTCCCCGGTGCTCTGCTGCAATGCCTGATGAACGGGTCCAGTCTGTCCATGGGTATGCCGTTGTGCGTCTGACCTGAGGTCAGGTGTGTTCGCGCGGTCGAACGAGTGAGGCCCGGATTCTCGAATGAGCGTCCGGGCCTTTGTTGTTGCCGAGCGGGCCCGGTTGCCGAAATCCGACGATCCCGAATCGGTGGTCAGCAGTAGTAGCAGATCTTGTTGGCCGGGAGTTCTACGTGGCAGTTGAGGCAGACCGGTTTGCGGACCGGTTCTGGCTTGGGGATGGCTGCTACGGTGCGGCGGGCGGCGGCGGGGCGTTTGACGGCCGCTTCGGCTGCTTCGGCGGTGGCCAGGTCCGCGGAGGTGGACTGGCGGATGGCGGCGACCTTCGGGGGGAGGGTGGGGAGGCCGCCGTCGGCGGGGAGGTCGGTGGCGTAGTGCTGGTAGCACTGCCAGCGGGCCGCGGCGGCGTGCATCTCGAGGTCGTCGGGGATGGGCAGGCCCGCGAGCTCGAGGATGTAGCGGTAGCCGGTGCCGACCGTCTGGTTTTTGCGCACGCACAGCGCGCTCAGCGGGGGCTCGTTGTTCTTGTGACAGTTCTCGGCGACCTTGTCCAGCACGACGGGCAGCCAGTGCTGCCACTTCACCGCGGTCCGGATCCCGGACTCTTCCTGGACCAGCTCGGCCAGCTCGGTGTTGACGATGAAGTTGTTGAACCTGGTAGCGGTATCGGCCAGCACTTCGTGTGCCGCGCGAGTCCACTCCGACCGTGCCTCGGTGAACGTCACGGCGCTGCCGTCGGCCGCGCGCCACGTGGTCGGGACAGAACCCTGCTGCACATCAATCACCGGAATACGTTATCTACCCAGCTCTTTCGACGCGCAACGGGGGTATGTGCGTCAGCTCACGGCGACACACATCGCGAGGTCACTCGGTGGGGCCGGAGTCGTCGCGTGGTTGTTTGCCGAGGCGCCAGAGGAATTCCGGGTCGTCGTCAGGGCCGAGGACCGGTCTGCGCGGGGGCGGGCCGGAATTCGGGCGGGGCATTTCGGGGCCGAACGCCTTCCAGCACAACACCGCGATGGCCACGATCGCGATGAGTGCCAACAGGTACGTCACGTCGCTCACCTCCTGCTATCGAGGGTAGCCGTGTCCGCGCCGTGTGCACATCCGCAACGGGAGGGAAATTTTTGGCGAACGCGAGCCCGCGGTGGGCTCGCGTCGGCCGGTGAGTCAGCGGGGCGCTGCCTCGGTGGTCAGTGATCTGAGCAACTGCAGGACCTCGGACTCGCGGAAACGGCGATGTCCGCCCGGTGTGCGCAGGGAGCCGAGTCTGCCGGCATGAGCCCACCTGGTGACGGTCTTGGGATCTACGTGGAACATGGCGGCCACTTGGCCTGGTGTCAGCAGAGTGTCCTGAAGGCCGACGGTGATCGCAGTCATAGCTAACCTCTCCGTTCTCGACAGTTCCCTCATCAGTGGCGTCATCGTCGCACTGCGACCCCCACCTAGTCGAACCACCTACTGTTGGTAAAGGGGAAGTAATAGACAAAAGCCGCGAACGGGGCCGCATCGGCGGCGATCCGGGCGGGGCTAGTCTGTAGTCGTGAGTGAAGCAACAGGTCAGCAGGGTTCCGGCGCCGGAAAGCGACTGGTACGCAATCTCGCGCTCTACACGCTGGCCCGTCTCGGGCTGGTCGTCGTGATCGCCGCGCTGATCGTAGGCGTCGCCAAGTTGATCGGTGTCGAGGTGCCGGTCATCGTCGCGGCGCTGTTCGCGTTGATCGTCGCGATGCCGCTCTCGCTGACGTTGTTCAAGAAGTTGCGAGTGAAGGTGAACGAGGACATCGCCGTCGTCGACGCGCGCCGCCGCCAGGACAAGGCGCAGCTGCGGGCCCGCTTGCGGGGTGACGACGACAGCACGTCGGCATGAAATACCTCGACCGCAGCGCCCCGCGTGACTGGGTCGACAATGCCGTCCGGCTGATCGACGCCGACACCCAGCGCTCCGCCGACACCCACCTGCTGCGGTATCCGCTGCCCGCCGACTGGCCGGTGCAGCTCTACCTCAAGGACGAGTCCACCCACATCACCGGCAGCCTCAAGCACCGGCTGGCGCGGTCGCTGTTCCTGTACGCGATCTGCAACGGCTGGGTGACCGAGGGCACGACCGTGGTCGAGGCGTCGTCGGGTTCGACGGCGGTGAGCGAGGCCTATTTCGCCAAGCTGCTCGGCTTGGATTTCGTCGCGGTGATGCCGGCGAGCACGTCGCCGCAGAAGGTCGCGCTGATCGAAGCGCAGGGCGGCCGTTGCCATTTCGTCGATCGACCGCCGGACATGTACACCGAGGCCAAGCGCCTCGCCGCCGAATCCGGCGGGCATTTCATGGATCAGTTCACCCACGCCGAGCGGGCCACCGACTGGCGCGGCAACAACAACATCGCCGAATCGATCTTCGAACAGCTGTCGCTGGAGAACCATCCGGTACCGGAGTGGATCGTGGTGGGCGCGGGCACCGGCGGCACCAGCGCGACGATCGGGCGCTACATCCGTTATCGCAGGCATGCGACGCGCTTGGCCGTGGTCGACCCGGAACACTCGGCGTTCTACGGCGGCTACGAGACCGGTGACGCGGGCTACGAAACCGGAATGCCTTCGCGCATCGAGGGAATCGGCCGTCCGCGGGTGGAACCGTCGTTCGTCGGCCAGGTGGTCGATCGCATGATCGTGGTGCCCGACGCGGCCTCCATCGCGACCGCCCGCCACGCGAGCACCGCGCTCGGCCGTCGCGTCGGCGGCTCGACCGGCACGAACCTCTGGGGTGCCTTCCATCTTGTCGCCGAGCTGGTCGCGGCTGGCCGTAGCGGCAGTGTGGTCACGCTGCTGTGCGACGGTGGCGACCGGTACGCGGGCACGTACTTCGACGACGACTGGGTGGCCGCCCAGAACATGGATCTGACCGGCCCGACCGAGATCCTCAGCGAATTCGCCACCACCGGCCGCTGGAACGGCTGACAACTTCTTCCGCACCTCCTTCCTCGTCTGTTCGCGCTCAGCGATGTCAATTTTTGTTGACAAACGTGGCGGTCGTCAATCAAAATTGACGTCATGACCGATGCAACAACCCTCGCCTCAGCGGCAGGCAACCCCGACCCCGCGGTCGGGCTGCGTGCCGTTCTCGCGCTGCGCCGACTTGCCGACCGGCTCGAAACCATCCAGGTTGCCAATGCAAGAGCCAACGGCTGGTCGTGGCAGGCCATCGCCGAGGCGCTCGAGGTGAGCAAGCAAGCGGTCCATCAGAAACACAACCGAAAAGGTGGGACCCGCTGATGTTCGAGAAATTCAGTAAGAACGCCCGGATGGCGGTCGTCGCAACGCAAGAGGACGCCAAGCAGCTGGGGGCGGCGAGGATCGGCCCGGAGCACCTGCTGCTCGGCGTGCTGGCCAACGCGGAGCCGGACTTGGCGGCGGTACTCGCCACCCGCGACATCACGGCCGACAGCGTTCGTGCCGCCGTGGCTCAGCGGGCGACGGCGGACCCGCTGGGTGGCGACGACGCCGAGGCGCTGCGCTCGATCGGCATCGACCTCGACGCCGTCCAGGCCAGTGTCGCCGAGAATTTCGGTGCCGGCGCCTGGGATCGCGCCGAACCGGAACCCAAGCGCGGCCTGCTCGGTCGGCTACTCGGCGCCAACTGGGACCACATTCCGTTCTCCACCGAGGCGAAGAAGTCGCTCGAGCTCGCGCTACGCGAGGCGATCCACTGCAAGGACCGCGAGATCTCGTCGGCGCATCTGCTGCTCGGCATCCTGCGTGCCGCCGAGTCGACTACCGCCGATCTCGTCGGCGGGCGCGAGGCGGTATCGGGTCTGCGCACCGACGTCTACGGAATGCTCGACCGCGCCGCGTGAACTCGACTGCGCCAGACCCACCGCAATGCCCGTTTCCAGGCCTAGCATTACGTGTATGCAACTAGCAATACGGTTGGTCATCAACGCCATAGCCATCTGGGCTGCGGTCGCGTGGATCGACAAGATCGATGTCATCGTGCCGCCGGAATGGCAATCGGAGTGGGGCAACTGGGGCAAAGCCCTGGTCCTGCTCATCGTCGCCGTCGTGTTCACGGCCGTCAACGCCGTGATCAAGCCGATCGTGAACCTTCTGTCGCTGCCGTTCGTGATCCTCACGCTCGGACTGTTCCTGCTGGTGGTGAACGCCGCGATGCTGTGGCTCACCGCCAAGATCACCGAGATCACCGACTACGGCCTTCGCGTCGACGGCTTCTGGGCCGCGTTGTGGGGCGGCTTGATCATCACACTGGTCAACTGGGTGCTCGGCATCCTGGTACCGGACGGCGACTAGCTCTTGCCGACGGGCACACGGTGCTGGGACTCGGTGAACGGCGACAACTAGCCGAGTCCGACGGCCAGCGCGCTCAGTACTGACCAGGCCAGCAACGCCAGCCCGGAATCGCGAAGGGCGGGAATCAGTTCCAGCCCGCCCTTGCCGGTACGCACGGGCGCGTTGGCCCGGATCGCCAGCGGCAACGCGAGCAATCCGGCCAACGCCCATGGCGTGCTCGCCATCATCGCGAGGCTGATCACGAACGGCGCCGCGAGCAGCACCACGTGCAGGGTGCGGGTGCGCGCGTCGCCGAGTTTCACCGCGAGCGTGACCTTGCCGGACTCGGTGTCGGTGGGGATGTCACGCAGGTTGTTGGCCACCAGCACCGCGCTGGAGAACGCGCCGACACCGATCGCGAGCAGCAGGCCGACCCAGTCGACCCGCAGTGCCTGCACGTACTGGGTACCGAGCACCGCGATCAACCCGAAGAACACGAACACCGCGATCTCGCCGAAACCGCTGTAGCCGTAGGGCTTGCTGCCGCCGGTATAGAACCAGGCACCCGCCAGGCACACCGCCCCGATCAGCACCAGCCACCACGCGGTGGTCACGGCCAGCACCAGGCCCGCGACCGCGCCGATCGCCAGGCTGAGCACCGCGGCGGTGCGAACCGCCTTGGGGGAGGCCAGCTTCGAGCCGACCAGCCGCAACGGGCCGACCCGCTCGTCGTCGGTGCCGCGAATACCGTCGGAATAGTCGTTGGCGTAATTCACCCCGACGATCAGTGCCAGCGAAACCAGGAGCGCGAGTGCCGCTTTCCACCACACGGCCCCGTCGAGCGACGCGGCGGCGCCGGTACCCGCGAGTACCGGCGCGATCGCGTTGGGCAGCGTCCGCGGCCGGGCGCCCTCGATCCATTCCGCTGCTGTAGCCATGGATCGAAGCCTAATCCGACACCGGCGCCCCGCGCTCCTGGAGTCCCTCGCGGCGCCGCGGGCCGCGCCGTCAGTCCTGGGCGGATTCCGCGATCGTCTTGAGCCGGGCCAGGCCTTTGTCGAAATCCTTGCCGATGAGGTTGTCGATCGGGAACACCTTGCCCAGCACGCCCATCAGGCCGGAGTGAGTGCCGGTCATCTTCCAGATGACCTCGGTACCACCGGCGACCGGGTCGAGCGTGAAGGTGACGAAATTGGTGGCTTTGAACGGCTTCTCGAAGGTGAGCTCGACCCCGATCTCGCGTTCGGCGGCGGCTTTGATCTCCATCACACCCGCACCGGCTTTGCGGTTGCCACGCCAGGCGTAGCGGGCCCCGACGCCGGACTCCGGGCCGGTGTAGGTGCGGACGAGCTGGGGGTCGGCGTCTTCCCACGGCGACCACAGCCGCCACTGGTGGAAGTTATCGATCAGTGCGTGGATCCGTGCCGGCTCGGCGGCGATGGCGGTGCGCCGCGACACCTCGAAGTTGCCCATGTGCGTGAGCCTAAAGCGAGGTGGGGACAAATTCGCGGGACACATCGACCGTGGTGTCACCGGGTGCGCGAACCGGGAACCCGTCGTAGTGCTCGCCTACGATGACATCCGGCATGTCTGCACAGCACCGCGGCCACGAAGGGTCGCCATCCGAGGCTCTCTCCCGCGTTGTCGTGGGGGTGCTCGGCGTGATCGCGATCCGCCGCGACGACGCCATGATCGCGCTACCCGGTGCCCGCGCCCGGTTGCTGCTCACTGCTCTCGCGGTGCATCCCGGCCGGGCTCGCAGCGCAGCATCGCTGATCGACGAGGTCTGGGGTGACCAGCCACCTCGCGCACCGATGAACGCCCTGCACACTCAGGTCTCGCGACTGCGGGCACTGCTGCCGGAGGGGGCGCTGGAGATCGGGCCCGCCGGCTACCGCCTCACCTTGCCCGCCGACAGTGTCGACCTCACGGCGGTCGCCGCGCTCGCCCGCCGAGCCGACGAACACCTGGCAGCGGGAAACACCGCTGAAAGCCTCGCCACGATCGCTTCGGCCCGCACCCTGTGGCGTGGCGAACCGGGTGCCGACCTCCCCGATTCCGTTCCCGCCGACGACCTGTGCACGGCCGCCGACGACCTTCGCCGCCATCTCGATCAGACCGAACTCACCGCCCACACCACTCAGCGCGACTTCACCGCTGCGATCCCGCTGGCCCGCGCCGCCGCCACGGCTGACCCCCTGGACGAATCCGCCCACACGACCCTGATCCGCCTGCTCGCCACCGCGGGCCGAACCAACGAGGCGCTGGAAGTCTTCGCCACGTACCGCCGGCGCCTGATCGAAGAACTCGGCGCCGAGCCGGGCCCCACCCTTCTCGCCCTCAACACCGCGGTGCTGCGTGGCGAACCGATCGAGTTCCCCGGAACCCGCGCGCCACAGCACAAACCTGAGGCCGACCCGAGCGTCTCGACGCCGGCGAATGGCGCTGGATCCCGGCCCACCGACGGGCACCACCCGGCCGGCGCCTTGCCTCATCCCGGTGGAGCCACGGCAGATCCGGTCGACTCATCAGCGAGTTCGACCAGCGACGGTGGGTCTCAGCGGACCGGCGCGCCAGCCGCCGTGGGCGACCGGGAACGGCCGAACGCTTTGCCTGTCGAAGCGGCGAACGGCGGCACGGCCGACCGGTCGACGCCACACCCACGAACCGCAGTGGGCCTGCGTGCCGCACCCAATGAATTGCTCGGTCGCGCAGCAGATCTCGACGCGATCACCGACCTGGTTCTGCGCTCGCGAGTGACTACGGTCCTCGGTCCCGGCGGTACGGGCAAGACCAGGGTCGCCAACGCGGTGGGTGAACGGCTGGCCAGCTCGGCGCCGGTGGTGCTCGTCGAATTGGCCTCTGTGCAGGCCGAATCGGAGGCGGGGGCACAATCGCGCACTGGTATCGAGGTCGCGATCGGGCAGGTGATGGGCGTCGGCGAGGTGCGCGAACCGGGCGCCCTCCGAGCAGGCAGGCAGATCGACGCGAGCACCCGCCTGCGTGAAGCGCTCGCGGCGCGGCCGATGGTGCTGATTCTGGACAATTGCGAGCACGTGATCGATGCCGCGGCCGAGGTGGTCGCCGATCTCGTCGGCAGTTGCGCTCAGCTGACCGTGCTCACCACCAGCCGCGCACCGCTGGCGATCACCGCCGAATCCGTCTATCCCCTCGCGCCTTTGGCGATCGACGCGGCCGGTTCGCCCGCGACAGAGCTTTTCTCGGCTCGCGCACGGGCCGTGCGCCCCGATGTGCGTCTCGACCCCGATACCGTGGCCAGGCTGTGTCGCACCCTCGACGGTCTCCCGCTGGCGATCGAGCTCGCCGCGGCTCGGGTACGCACGATGGGCGTCGCCGAGATCGAGACCAGACTCGAACATCGTTTCGCCCTGTTGCGCACCGGTGATCGATCCGCGCCACACCGGCATCGCACCCTGCACGCGGTGATCGCCTGGAGCTGGAACCTCCTCGATCCCGATCAGCAGGTGACGCTGCGCAGGCTGAGCCGTTTCCCGGCCGGTTTCACCCTGTCCGCGGCCGAGATCGTCGCCGCGGGCCCCGATGTGGCCGCCGCGGTCGACGGGCTGGTCGGCCAGTCCCTGCTCACCGTCCTCGATGACCCCGACGGCGCGGGCATCCGCTATCGCATGCTCGAAACGGTCCGCGAGTTCGGCGCCGAACAGATCGCCGCCGTCGACGCGGTGACCGACGGCGCCGAATCCGCGCTCGTGCTCGACCGGATGTTCTGCTGGGCGCGTGAATTCGCGCTGGAGTCGTTTCGCGGCTACCGCGGCGGCGACCAGGTGGCGTCGGTGCTCGCGGTCAGTGCCGACCTGGACAACCTGGTCGCCGTGCTGCGTACCGCCGTCGAGCAGGCCGACGCGCACACCGCGTACTCGGTGTTTCCGGTGGTCGCGATGGTGTGGGTGATGCGTGGCGCGCACCTGGAATTCACCGGGTGGGCAATGCGAATGGTCGCCCTCGCGCCGCCGCCTGCCTCGGCCGAGGCAGCCGACCTGCAGATGATCGC
Organism: Nocardia sp. FBN12; assembly: GCF_054031145.1. NCBI lineage: Bacteria > Bacillati > Actinomycetota > Actinomycetes > Mycobacteriales > Nocardiaceae > Nocardia > Nocardia sp. FBN12. The sequence goes on along the minus strand of NZ_CM132926.1, from coordinate 5,365,882 downwards.
GCATCTGCTGACCTGTCTGCACATGCTGTTCCTCAAGGACGGTGGTGTCCGCGCGACAGCGATCGTGCGCACACGTGCGCGACGGCTGCTGACGCACCCCGATCTCGATCCGGGCCTGTCCTTCCTCGCTGCGGTGATCACCGTGGCGCCCAAGCCGTTCCGGTTGGGCAGGCTGTTCGCGCGGGGCGCGCGTTCACACCATCCGCAAGTGCGGATCGCCGCGCTGGTGGCACGCGCCAACTTCTGGGAGAACGGCGGCAACGTCGCGGGCTCGACGCGTGACTCCTTCCGCACACTCGACGACATGGATCCGGCGGAGGTGTGGGGGATGGCGACGGTATGCCAGCACCTGGCCCAGCTGTCCGGCCAGTCCGCGCGCTATGACGACGCGGTGACGTACTACCGCCGCGCGCTGGAGCTGATGGGCAAGCTCCGCGTGCACGACGAGATCATGGAGAGCCGTTGCTACCTGGCCGCCGCTCTGGTCGGCGGCGGCCGGCTCGAGCAGGCGCGTGCCGAACTCGACTTCGTGGTGCGGCCCGACGTTTCCGGTGTCAGCCCGGTCGACGACCCGACGGTTCGCCGTAACCACCGGCTGGCCAACGCTGCCACCGCCCTCGCCGAACTCGAACTCGCCGAGGGCGATATCGACGCCGGGCTCCGTCATTACCGCCGCGCGCTGGAACTACTCGGCTGGCCCGATTTCGAACCGACGCCCGGTCCCGGTTCGTTGATGGTGGCGGCGGCCACCGTCAGCGCCCACGTGCTGCACGGCCGCGCGTCCGTTGCCGCCGACATGGTGGCCCAGATGACCGAGACCGCCGATCAGCGGCTCGCGCAGTACATAGATCTGCCGCAGATCGGGGCGGTCGCGTGCGCGCTCGGTTCCTACCTGCTCACCACCGAGGACCAGCGCGCCGACGGCCTCGAACTACTCACCCTCGCCAGAACATCGGTGGCCAGGCAGGACGGTCCATCGATGGAACTGGCCGCCCACCTCGCCCTGCATCGGAGCGTGGTGGGCGATGCCGCGATGGATGCCGCGCTGCGGCGCGCGGCGGGTACGCGTCGTCTCGACGCCGCGATGCGCATCATCGAGATCATCGCCGGACTGCGCTGACACGACAACGGCACCCGACCCGGTGGATCGGATGCCGTTGCGGGATTTCAGGCGCGGCGCATGTAGGCCCGCACCGCCAGTGGCGCGAATATCGCGATCACCACGAGCGAACCGACCAGCGACCAGACGAGGTCGGCGCCGTAACTGTTGCTGTTCATCAGTTCTCGGCAGGTGTTGACCATGTAGTACACCGGGTTGACGTGGTTGAGCCCCTGCATCCAGCCGGGCATGGTGCTCACCGGAGCGAACGCGCCGGACATGAACGTCAGCGGGAACATCACCATCATCGAGATACCCTGCACCGACGCGGCGCTCTTGCCGGTGACGCCGACCAGCGCCCAGATCCAGCTCACCGCGAACGAGCACACCACGACCACCAGGCAGGCCGCGACCACGCCGACCAGCCCGCCGCCGGGCCGGTAGCCCAGCGCCAGCCCGACCAGCACGGTCAGCGTCGAGGCGATGCCGTAGCGGACCATATCCGCCAGCAGCGCGCCCGCCAGCGCCGAAACCCGCGCGATGGGTAGGGATTTGAAGCGGTCGAAGACGCCCTTGTCCATGTCCTCACGCAACTGCGTGCCGGTGACGACGGAGGTCAGCACCACGGTTTGCACGAGGATGCCCGGGATCAGCACCGGCAGATAACCGGACACGCTGCCCGAGATCGCGCCGCCGAAGATGTAGGTGAACAGTGCGGTGAACAGAATCGGCTGCACCGTCACGTCGAAGAGTTGTTCGGGGTTGTGTTTGATCTTGAGCAAGCCGCGATAGGCCATCGTGAACGAGGTGGAGATCGTGTCGCGCAGGCTGATTCGGTCGCTGGCCTGGGGCAGATCGCCGGTTGTCGCGGGAGCGGTGAGTACAGCGGTCATGCCGCGCTCCGTTCGGTGTCGTCGGATTCGTCGGCCGGGTGGCCGGTGATGGTGAGAAAGACTTCGTCCAGCGTCGGCTTGCTGACGGTGATCTCCTCGACCCCGACCTCCCAGTCGCGCAACCGGATCAGCAGGTCGGCGGTGAGATTCGGGTCGGGCAGCGGCGCCGTGAGCCTGCCCGCTTCGGGGCTGATCTGCGCGCTCACGCCGAGGAAGTCGCCGACGATGCGGCGGGCCTCGTCGAGTTGTTCGGGGTCGACCAGGGTCAGGTGCACCGAGGATCCGCCGATGGACGCTTTGAGCTGGTCGGCGGTGCCGTCGGCGATCACCTTGCCGCGGTCGATCACCGCGATCCGGTCGGCCAGCTGGTCGGCCTCGTCGAGGTACTGGGTGGTGAGCAGCACCGTCGCGCCCTCGCGGACCAGCCTGCGGATGGTGTCCCACATCTGGGCGCGGGTGCGCGGATCGAGGCCGGTGGTGGGCTCGTCGAGGAACAGCAGCGGCGGAGTGGAGATGAGGCTGGCGGCGAGGTCGAGGCGCCTGCGCATGCCGCCGGAGAAGTTCTTCAGCGGTTTGTTCGCGGCCTCGGTGAGGTCGAACTCCTCGAGCAGTTCGACGGCCTTGCGACGGGCATCGGGCCTGCTCAGGCCGAGCAGCCTGCCGAAGATGATCAGGTTCTCGGTGGCGCTGAGCATCTCGTCGACCGAGGCGTACTGGCCGGTGACACCGATGAGTGAGCGCACCGCGTTCGGTTCGGCCACCACGTCGCGGCCGAAGATCCGGGCGCTACCGCCGTCGGGGCGGAGCAGGGTCGCCAGCATCTTGATGGTCGTGGTCTTGCCGGCGCCGTTCGGTCCGAGTACGCCGTACACGGCACCGCGCGGCACCGCCAGGCTCACCCCGTCGACCGCGCGCTGCTTGCCGAACACCTTGACCAGCCCGTCCGCCTCGACGGCGAGGGATGAAGTGGGTGTGTAAGTCATGAGCACCACCGTGCCCACTCCGACTTGCACGCCCCTTGCACGGCGCTGTCGGCGACCTCTTGCGTGGCTATTCGGCCAGAAGGAGTTTGCGCAAGGCCGTGCGGTCGGGTTTGCCGGGGCCGCGGAGTGGGATCTCGGACAGGACGGCCAGTTCACGCGGTGCGGCGATCGAGTCGAGCTCGGCCACCACATGCGCACGCAACTCGTCCAGCGTCGGCGCCGCACCGGGTGCGGGCACGATCGCGACCGCGACCCGCTGACCCAGCCGCTCATCGGGCAGACCGAGCACGATGCACTCGCGGATACCGGGATGATTGGCCAGCACAGCCTCCACCACCTGCGGAATCACCAGCAATCCGCCGGTCATGATCGCCTCGTCGAGCCGCCCCGAAATCGAGAGCACACCGTCTTCGAACGAACCCGCGTCCTCGGTCCGGAACCAGCCGGGCTCGGCGAAGGCCGGATGATCGGGCAGATTGCGGTAACCGCGCGCGATCATCGCCCCGCCGAGGATGACGCGACCGTCCTCGATCCGCACCTCGGTGCCGTCGAGCGGCACGCCGTCGTAGACGCACCCACCGCAGGTCTCACTCATCCCGTACGTGCGCACCACGGTGATACCCGCGTCCTGCGCCCGCTCCAGGACCGGCACGGGCGTGGCGGCACCGCCGACGAGCACACCGTCGAGTTCGGCCAGCGCCTTGGACGCCACCGGTGAATCCAGCGACTTGATCAGCTGTGTCGGCACCAGCGCGGTATAGCGGCGCGGCCCGCGCATCGCCCCAACGGCACCGGCCAGCGCCTCGGGCAGGAACCCACCCGACACATCGAGCACGGTCGGCTCGGTCCCGGCCAGGATGCTGCGCAGCAACACCTGGATCCCCGCGATGTGATGGGTCGGCAGGGCGAGCAGCCAGCTGCCGGGCCCGCCGAGCCGATCGTGGGTGGCATTGCCGCTGGCCCGCAGCGCTTCGGCGCCGAGCAACGCCCCCTTCGGGATACCGGTCGTGCCCGAGGTCGTCACGACCAGCGCGACATCGTCATCGATCGGATCGCCCGGCTTGAGCGCATCGGAGAGTCTGCGCGCCTCCCGGCGATCGGTGGTCGGGATCGGCAGCCACGCCGGACCACTGCCATCGAGGGCTTGCCGCAGGTGGGGCATCACTTCGCTGACCCCGGAACCGGTAGGCATCTGCAGCGTCCGCAGGGTCTTACTCACCCCACACCTCCGGAAACAGCTTGCCGCGCGCCCTCACGGCTTCGATCGTGTCATGCGAGCGACAAGACCCGGCCAACGGGTCGGTTTGCCGGGAAACGGGTCGGGAAAGCCAGACATAGCGACTGCGATTCAGTAGATGGACACCACACGCGCTGCGGTCCGGACGACGTCGGTCGGGCGCTTGCTCGCAGCTATCGTGCTCGGCCGAGCCGTCATCGGCAACTCGGCTCGACCGCCTTCGCTGCCCTCTCACTCCGCCGACCAGCGCGGATCCCGCCGGATCGGATGTTCGGCAGGAACCTGTACCAGCACGATCGCGACCCCGTCCGGGTCGCGCACCCACATCTCCCACAGACCCCACGGTTCGAGCACCGGTGGGCGTTCGATCGCAATCCCCTTCAGCGCCAACTCCGCCGCGGCATCCTCGACATCGCGCACCTGCAACCAGATCGCGCCGTCGAAGCTGCCGGACTGCCCGCTGCCACCGTGCGCCGCGACCTCGAGCAGCGACTGACCGGCGTAGAACACCGTGCCGCCCGGGTACTCCCGCGCGATCGCCAAGCCGAGGCCGTCGCGGTAGAACGCCAGCGTGCGCCCATAATCGCTGGGACGCACGATGATCCGGCTGTTGAGAATCTCCATGGGGTGTCCGTTCTCAGAAGTACCAGGGGTAAGGCGTCCAATCGGGCTTGCGCTTCTCCAGGAACGAGTCTCGGCCCTCGACCGCCTCGTCGGTCATGTACGCCAGGCGGGTCGCCTCGCCCGCGAACAGCTGCTGACCGACCAGACCATCGTCGAGCAGGTTGAACGCGTACTTCAGCATGCGCTGCGCCTGCGGCGATTTGCCGTTGATATCGGCGGTCCACTCGAGCGCGACGTTCTCCAGCTCGTCATGGTCGACGACCTTGTTCACCGCACCCATCTGATGCATCTCCTCGGCCGTGTAGGGCCTGCCGAGGAAGAAGATCTCGCGAGCGAATTTCTGGCCGACCATCTTCGCCAGATACGCGCTGCCGTAACCACCGTCGAACGAGCCGACGTCGGCATCGGTCTGCTTGAACTTCGCGTGCTCGCGCGAGGCGAGCGTCAGATCGCAGACCACGTGCAGGCTGTGCCCGCCACCGGCCGCCCAACCGTTGACCAGCGCGATCACCACCTTGGGCATGAAGCGGATCAGCCGCTGTACTTCCAGGATGTGCAGCCGGCCCGCGCGTGCCGCGTCGACCGTGTCGGCGGTCTCGCCATCGGCGTACTGGTAGCCGTTACGCCCGCGGATGCGCTGGTCGCCACCGGAGCAGAACGCCCAGCCACCGTCTTTCTCACTCGGGCCGTTGCCGGTGAGCAGCACCGCGCCAACGTCGGGAGTCATCCGCGCGTGATCGAGCGCGCGGTAGAGCTCGTCGACGGTGTGCGGGCGGAACGCGTTGCGCACCTCCGGCCGGTCGAACGCCACCCGCACCGTGCCCTGCTCGAGGTGCCGGTGATAGGTGATATCGGTCAGGTCCTCGAACCCGGGGACGGTCTGCCACAGCTTCGGATCGAAAGTCACGAACACGATTATTGCCCTATGGTCCGACAGCGCGGTACATGGTCGTAACACCGCAGCTCGAGCGGTCGCCGCATACTCTGAGCACCCGATGCGTATAGTTGCGCCTGCTCGTACATCGAACCGATCCGGAGGAACCTGAAAGTGGTTGCAGCACTGTCTGAATCCCTGCTCGACGACGCCAAGCGTCCGGCTTTCCTTGCTGACGCCGTCGAGGTGCTCGACGCCGAGGTCTCGGACAAAGGTGGTGCGTCCGGCCTGGCCGTGAAGGGTGGCTACGCGGCTGTCAAGAAGATCAGCCCGACCATCGTTCCCGACGGCCTCGCGTCGCTGGCGCCGAAACTGCTCGATCAGCTCCAGCCGTACTGGGCCGAATTCACCACCACCGGCACCGGCACCTTCGCCGATCTGCTGGCGGCGAAGTCCGACGAGGTCGCCGAATCGCTGCTGGCCGTCACCGACGCTCGCGCCGAGTCGTCCACCCGGCCCGCGCTGAAGAAGGTGTACTCGTCGATGCGTGGTTCGGCCAAGAAGCACGTCATCGAGGCACTGCCGCGCGTGGGCGATCTGGTGCAGAAGCACGCGGGCTGAGCAGTATGGCGAGGTAGCCCTCGCCGCGATCGTTGCAGAGAGGCCGGTGCAGTTCGGGTCAACCGAACCGCACCGGCCTTTCGCGTCCGCGGGTGACGACGCTCACGTCAACTGGGTATGTGGTGGCGGCGGACACACCGATTCCCGGTCGGCGGTAAATTCCGGGATGGCCTGTGTGACAAATATTACCGCCCCGGTGAACGCCAGGATAATTGCGGGTTTCCACGAATTCGACAAATGCGCGCCGGGCGCATTCGCGATTGACAAGTACCCTGCCTTATCGGTTACGTTGCCAATCAAGCGATTCGGAACGTGAATTGCTTCGAATGACTGCATTGCACAGGTCGAAAGGAAGTTTGCTCACATGATCTCTCGCAAGACCCTCGCCGCCACCGGTGCTGCCGCTGCCGCCGCCGTCATGTTCTTCGGTCCCGCCGTCGCGAGCGCCGACACCGGTTCCGCCGACGCCTCCTCGGGCTCGGCCGACGTCCTGACCGGCTCGTCCGCCGGTTCGGGCGTGCTCGAGTCGGGCAGCGCCGCGGTCGACAGCGCGACCTCGGCCGTGCTCAACATCATCGAATCCATCACGGGCATCACCGATCTCACCGCGCCCGCGGAGTGAGCTGAATATTCGTTCGACCAGCCATTTACCGGGTTGGCAGAAATTTCGGCGGCGGGCCAATGGCTCGCCGCCGGATTTCTTTCTCCAGTTGTTCTCTTTGCGATTCGATGAATATCGGCGATGTAGTTATATCGACTATTGCCGTTCGCTGCGTTCGGCCGTGCGCGCAATGGTTGTTGGAGTGTGCTGCCCCACTCGGTGACGCAGGCAACGCGGGCCGGGGGCAGACGGGCGCGCGCCGGTCTGACAGGCTGTGATTGTGAATCCGTCTACTGCGCAGGCACGAGTGGTCGTCGACGAGCTCGTCCGCGGCGGCGTCCGCGAGGTGGTGCTGTGCCCCGGATCGCGCAACGCGCCACTGGCCTTCGCGCTGCAGGCGGCCGACGCGGCAGGGGAACTCCGGCTGCACATGCGTGTCGACGAGCGCACCGCGGGGTTCCTCGCGATCGGCCTCGCGGTGTCGTCGGGGCGACCGGTTCCGGTCGTGATGACCTCCGGCACCGCGGTGGCGAACCTGGGTCCGGCGGTGCTGGAGGCCAATTACGCGCGGGTGCCGCTGATCGTCGTCAGCGCGAACCGGCCTTACGAGATGCTCGGTACCGGCGCCAACCAGACGGTGGAACAACTCGGACTGTTCGGTTCGCAGGTGCGTGCCACGATCAGCCTCGGGCTGGCCGAAGCCGAGGCGGGGGAGGCGGCCTATCCGCGGCAGAACAGTGTGTGGCGTTCGTCGGTATGCCGCGTGCTCGCCGCCGCGCGCGGAACCCGTTCCGGCAACGCCGGTCCCGTGCAATTCGACATTCCACTGCGTGAGCCGCTGGTCCCCGAGCTTTCCGACGATCCGCTGCCTGTCGGTCGCGAAGGTGAACGGCCATGGACGGCAACCCAATACGCCACTCTCGACGTTCCCCTCGACATCGATCTGACGCCCGATACCGTCGTCATCTCCGGCCACGGCGCGCGCCTGCTGCCCGAACTCGCCGCGCTGCCAACGGTGGCCGAGCCGACCGCGCCGATGCACGGACCCGCCCTGCACCCGCTGACGCTGTCGCTGCTGAAGCCGACCCAGGCGATCATCACCGGCCGTCCGACCCTGCACCGGCAGGTCTCGCGCGTGCTCGCCGATCCGGATGTCACCGTCTTCGCGCTCACCACCGGTCCGCGCTGGCCCGACGTCTCCGGCAATGTCGTCGGCACCGGCACTCGGGCGGTGACCACCGGCGCGCCTGATCCCGCGTGGCTGGCGCGGTGCTCGGAACTGAATCAGCAGGCCGAATCGGTGGTGCGCGCCGAGCTGGCCGTGCATCCCAAGGCGACCGGCCTGCATGTGGCGGCTGTGGTGATGGACGCGCTGCGCGAAGGCGATCAACTGCTGCTCGGCGCGTCGAATCCGGTGCGCGATGCCGCGCTGGTCTCGAATCCGCGGCCGGGTATCCGGGTGCTGTCCAACCGTGGTGTGGCCGGTATCGATGGCACGGTGTCCGGTGCGGTCGGTGCCGCCCTCGCGCATCCGGGCCGCACCGTGGCGCTGATGGGCGACCTGACCTTTCTGCACGATGCGGCCGGGCTGTTGATCGGGCGCGGCGAACCGCGTCCGGACAACCTCACGATCGTCGTCGCCAATGACGACGGCGGTGGCATCTTCGAGCTGCTCGAACAGGGCGATCCGCAGTACGCGGGCGTGTTCGAGCGGGTGTTCGGCACACCGCACGGCATGGATCTGGCCGCGCTGTGCGCTGCCTACCGCATCCCGCACCGCCAGGTCGACCCCGCCGAACTGGCCGTGGAACTGACCGGCGACGCGCACGGGCTGCGGGTGCTCGAGGTCGCGACCGAGCGTTCCAGCCTGCGTGAACTCCACGCGGGCCTGCGGGCGAAGATCGCCGGTTAGGCGTACCTCCGCCTTCGCTCGGGCCTGCTACCCCTCCTCGGCGACGGTGAATTCGTCGGCACCCTCGTCGAAGGGCACGGGGATGGTTTGTTCGATGACGTCGGCCGGATTCGCGGAGTCGGCATCGCGGGTGACTCGCGCGGCCATCTCGTCGGTGTAGTCGGCAGCGTCGATGTAGGCCGGATCGTCGGGGTCGTCGTCGCGGAAGGCGGACTGCTCCTGCTCGACGCGATCGGCCTCGGGGACCTCGTCCAATGGGCGAGTGGGTTCGTAGTCGATCATCGGTGCTCCTCGTTCGTCGGCCTGCTCGATCGTGTGAGCCTCGGACGTGATGTGCGCTGATCGGGTCCTGCGCTGTCCAGCGTGCGCCGATCCGGTGCGCGCGGCAACCCGCACCGATGACTTTCCGGCGATGGGGTCGTCTTCATGAGTGCAGCCGCGCAGTCACCGATGAGGAGCGCTCATGGAACCGCAGTTCGATTTCGACCCCGCCGCCCGGTCGCTTGCCGCGGTCGTCGACGGCATCTCCGACGATCAGCTCGCCGACCCGACGCCGTGTGCCGAGTCCACGGTGCGTGATCTGCTCGCCCATGTGGTCGGGCTGACCGAGGCTTTCCGGCAGGCCGCGACCAAGGAGTCGGTCGGTCACTCGACCCCGCCGCCCAGCGGTTCCGACAGCCCACTTCCCGACGACTGGCGCACCCGCATCGCCGCGCAGCTCGAGACGCTGACGTCGGTGTGGCGCGTGGCCGAGGCGTGGGACGGCGACACCGAGGCCGGTGGCGTCGAACTGCCTGCCGCTGTCATGGCGATCGTCGCGCTCGACGAGATCGTCATTCACGCGTGGGATCTCGCTGCCGCGACCGGTCAGCAGTTGACCGTGGTACCGGCGGACCTGGTGATCCTGCACGAATTCCTGCGCGAAACCGATCCGGCCGGCACGCCCGGCCTGTTCGGTCCGGTCGTCGAGGTCCCGGCCGACGCACCCGCGCTCGACCGCCTGCTCGCCCTCACCGGCCGCGACCCGGCCTGGCGTTCGGCCACCGTCGCGTAGCATCCCGCGCGGCAGTCTCGCCTCGCGTTCAGTCGCCGTGGCCGTCGGCGGCGATGACGAATGTCCCCGCGGCGGTGGCGATGGCGGCGGCTCTGGCCGATCGGTCGGCGATGTCGTCGTCGATGGGATCGCCGCTGGCCAGTAATCGGTAGTAGAGCGGCGCGGAGACGGCGGAGAGAACGGCGCGTGGGTCGGTGCCGACCGGTGCCTCGCCGCGGATGACGGCCTCCTCGACGCACGGCGCCCACTCGTTGAGCCGGGTGTCGTAGAACGTATGCAGCGCGGCGGCTGTGGCATCGTCGCAGGTGGCGGCGGCGATGACGGCGCGGAAGAGGTTGCTCTGGCGGCCGTCGGCAAGGGTCTTCGCGACCAGTCTGGCGTTGGCCGTCAGGTCGTCGAGTAGCGAGCCGGTATCGGCGCGGGGCAGCGACTGCTCGGCCATGTCGACGAGCAGATCGGCGACCAAGCCGGCGGGCGTGCGCCAACGGCGGTAGACGGTGGTCTTGCCGACCCCGGCGCCGGTGGCGACCTCGGTCAGGTCCAGATGCGCGAAGCCGCGGTCGGCCAGCAGATCGCCTGCCACTTCGAGTACGGATTCGCGCACCCTGGCAGTGCGCCCACCAGGGCGAACAGATCCAGGCCAGGCGATATCGTGATCCATAACGGAACTCCTGTTTCATTTAGCGCGGATCGGGTGTACTGTCGGTCGTGTTAACGAAACTATAGACCCTTTAGGAGCTCTCATGGAATACCGGCGGCTCGGCGCATCTGGTCTTCTCGTTCCGGCACTCGGCTTCGGCGCAGGCACTTTCGGCGGCCGCGGCGCGCTGTTCAGCGCGTGGGGCGATACCGATGCCGCGCAGGCCAGGCGCTTGATCGACATCAGCCTGGAGGCCGGTGTCACCCTGTTCGATACGGCCGATGTCTACTCCGACGGTGCGTCGGAGGAAGTGCTCGGCGCGGCGATCAAGGGCAGGCGCGACCAGGTACTGCTGTCGACCAAATCGGCCCTGCCCACCGGCCCCGGCGCGCAGGAAGCGGGATCGGGCCGCGCGAGGCTGATCCGCGCCGTCGACGCCTCACTGCGCCGCCTCGGCACCGACTACCTCGACCTGTTCCAGTTGCACGCCTTCGATGCGGGCACTCCCTTGGGCGAAACCCTCACGGCCCTGAATGATCTCGTGCGGGCTGGCAAGATCCGCTACCTCGGCGTCTCCAACTTCGCCGGCTGGGAGCTGATGAAAACGCTCGCCACCGCCGAGGCGCTCGGCCTGGAAAAGCCGGTGGCGCATCAGGTCTACTACTCGCTGGTCGGTCGCGACTACGAATGGGAACTGATGCCGCTCGGTGCCGACCAGGGTGTCGGGTCCATCATCTGGAGCCCGCTCGGCTGGGGCAGGCTCACCGGCAAAGTCCGTCGCGGACAGCCGCTTCCGGAAGGCAGCCGACTGCACGAGACCGCGCAGGCAGGCCCGCCCGTCGACGACGAACGCCTCTACGACATTGTCGATGTGCTGGATCGGATCGCTGCCGAAACAGGACGCAGCGTCCCGCAGATCTCCCTGAACTGGCTGCTCACCCGGCCCACGGTGGCCACCGTGTTGATCGGTGCGCGCAACGAGGAGCAGTTACGCCAGAATCTCGGTGCTGTCGGTTGGCAGCTCGAGCCCGAGCATCTGGCCGCCCTCGACGCCGCGAGCGTGACCACGCCGCCGTACCCCTACTACCCGTATCACCGGCTGGCCGACTTCGCCCGGCTCAACCCGCCGGCGATCCGCGCGGCCTGATCAGGCTCGGTCTCAGTACACGTCGCGCACGTATCGCTTCTCGGCAACGAGTTGCTTCTTGAAGGCCAGCGCGCCTGCCTCGTCCAGCTTTCCGTGGATCTGGGCGATGCGTAGCAGGGTGTCGTCGACATCCTTCGCCATCCGGGCGGCGTCACCGCAGACGTAGAAGTGACCGCCGTCGCGCAGCCACGACCACAGCTCGGCGCCGTGCTCGATCATCCGGTGCTGGACATAGACCCGCTCGCGCTGATCGCGGGAGAAGGCCAGGTCGAGGCGGGTGAGGAAGCCGGAACGGAACATGTCCTCGAGCTCGGCGCGGTAGTAGAAGTTCTGGGCGGCGTGCTGGTCGCCGAAGAACAACCAGTTGCGGCCGGTCGCGCCGATGGCCCGCCGCTCGTGCAGGAACCCGCGGAAAGGAGCGATACCCGTGCCCGGTCCCACCATGATCATCGGGGCATTCGGGTCAAGCGGCGGACGGAAATGCGGTGCCCGCTGCAGAAAGATCGGCACTTCGGTGGTGCCACGGTCGGCCAGGAACGTCGAACACACGCCACCTCGACGCGACGAGGTACCCACCGGGTCGCCGTAGCGGACGACGCCGACGGTCAACTGCACCTCGTCCGGGGTGGTCAACGGGCTCGAGGAGATCGAATATTGGCGTGGCTGCAGCTTTTTCAGTGCACCTAGCCAGTCGACGAGATCGGTGCGCACCGGGAAGTCGCGCAGCACATCGACGGCCTGGCGGTCCCACAGGTAGGAGGCGAGTTCATTACGGTTGTCGCGGCGCAGCAGCTTGGCCAGCTGCGGGTGCGGGTTGCGCTCGCCGATGAAGCCGAGCAGATCCTGACTCACCTTGGTGATGTCGTAGTGCGTGCGCAGTGCATCGGTGAGCGTGAGTTCGCGGTCGTCGACTTCGATCATCCGCCTGCCGTCGAGGCCCGTGCAGGCGAGCCATTCGGCGACCAGGTCGGGGCAATTGGCGGGCAGCACGCCCAGCGAATCGCCCACTTCGTAGCCGGCATCGAGATCGTGGAGGTCGAAACCGAAGCGCCGCACCTCTTTCGGTGAGCCGGGTGCGCTGAGAATCTCGTTGCGCATCAGGGTGGCGCGGACCGGGGACTGGCGGGTGAACGGCGCGGCGGTGGCGCGTTTCGCTCGGGAAGTGGCCGGTGCGAGTTGCCGGTCGAGCACGGTGGCACCGCCGCGGCCGACGGGCGATGGCATCGGGTGCTCCGAATTCGTGTGCGGGGCAACACTATCGACACCATCGGGGAAGAAGCTGCTCGAAGCGCCCGTCGGCACACCGTCGCGACCGTGTCGAGCACCGTCCGGCGACGTCATGCGGCCCAGCGCAGCGCCGCCCGGCGAGCCATCGCGACCTTGTGCACCACCCGGGGTGGTGCTGCCGGCGGGGGATCCGCTGGTGATCGCGGCGAGGACATCATCGAGCCACTGATCGGCGGTGTCGGCGAAATCGGGTTCGCTGTCCACTCGTGGTAGCAGCCGCTTCGCACCACGTTCGGCGAACAGGGTGTCGAGCTTGCGGCCGTGGCCGCAGAAGTCGTCGTAGGAGGAGTCACCGAGCGCGAACACCGCGTAGCGAACACCGTTGAGGCGAATGATGCTGTCTTCGAGCCTGGTCCAGAAGTCGGCACCGTTGTCCGGCGGCCCGCCGTCACCGAAGGTGCTGGTCACGATGAGTACGTCACCGGCGATCGAGGTCAGCTCGCACGAATCCATATCGAGCAACGAGGGTGTGAGGCCTGCTTCCGCGAGCCGGGCCGCGATGGTGGCGGCCAGTTCCTCGGCGTTGCCGGTCTGGGAGGCCCACAGCACGGTGACGGGCTGGGGGGCGGGGATGTCGGTGGATTCGGCGCCGGCGCCGACATTGCGGGAGTACATGCCTGCCAGCAGGCCGTCGACCCACAGTCGCGACTGTGTCGACAGCGGTGCGCTCACCGGCAGCACGGGCTGCCCGGTCACCGGCAGGGTCTGTAATGCGGCGAGGTAGCCGCCGAGATAGATGCGCTCGGTTTCGCTGAGCGTAGGTGAGGTGCCGGCGTCGAGGCCGAGTATCCCGGCCAGCGGGTGCGCGGCCGGTTGCGCGGGCAGCTGTGCGGGTTGCGAGGGCGCTTGCTCGGCGACAGCCGCCGGGCCGACCCGGCGCAGCGCCACCGCGCAGGCCTTGAATTCCGGCTGCAACGAGGCCGGATCCACCGCGTCATTGGTAACCGCGTTGATCGTCAGATATTCGCCCTGTTCGTCATTCCAGTGGAAAGGAGCAAAACAATCACCAGGTCGCACCCGGTCGCTGATCCGCACCGGCAACACAGCACGGCCACGGCGCGACGCGATCTCGAGCTGATCGCCCGGCTTCAGATCGAGCCGTTCGGCATCGGTGGGATGCACTTCGACGAACGGCTCGCCGGTCAGCTTCGTCAGCTTGGCGACCTTGCCCGTCTTCGTCATCGTGTGCCACTGATGTTGCAGCCGACCGGTATTGAGCAGGAACGGGTAGTCGTCGTCGGGCAGTTCGGCGGCGGGCAGATGCGGTCGGGGGAAGAACATCGCGCGCCTGCTCGGCGTGGCGAACGCGAGGCGCGGCGTCGTGCCGTCGGCTGCCACGTGCAGCGGCTGGTGCGTGCCGTCGTTGAGGTAGCGGATCGGGTTGCGGGGTGTGTCGGCGTCGTTGCACGGCCACTGCATCGGGCCGTCCGCCAGGCGCTCGTAGCTCATGCCGCTCAGGTCGTAGCCGGTGGCCGGATTGGTGAACTGCCGCAACTCGGCGAAAACCTCAGCACTGGAGCCGAATTCGAAGCCGGAGAAGCCCATGGCGGTGGCAACCTGGGCGACCAGCAGCCAGTCCGGCCGCGCGTCGCCGATCGGGTCGACCGACTGTTGGAGCAGGGTGACGTTTCGCTCCGAATTCACCATCACCGCATCGGTTTCGGCCCACAGCGCGGCGGGCAGCAACAGATCGGCGTACGCATTGGTCGCGGTCTCGGCGTAGGCGTCCTGCACGACGACGAACTCGGCCGCCTCGAGGCCGGCGATCACGGTCTTGCGATTGGCAACCGTGGCAACGGGATTGGTGCAGATGATCCACGCGGCCTTGATCTCGCCGTCGGCCAGTCCGCGGAACATGTCGATGGTGCCCGGCCCCGCCTCGGTGCGCAGGGTGCCCTCGGGCAGGTCCCAGGCCGTTTCGACGAAGGTGCGGTCGGCGGGGGAGAGCAGGCTGCGCTGCCCGGGCAGGCCGGGGCCCATGTAGCCCATTTCGCGACCGCCCATGGCGTTGGGCTGGCCGGTGAGCGAGAAGGGCCCACTGCCCGGTCGGCAGATGGTGCCGGTCGCCAGGTGCAGGTTCACCAGGGCGTTGGTGTTCCAGGTCCCGTGCGTCGACTGATTGAGTCCCATCGTCCACAGCGACATCCACTCGCCCGCCTCGGCGATCATCGTGGCCGCGGTGCGGATATCGGTCTCGGCCAGGCCGGTCAGTTCGGCGACGCGGGCCGGCGGATAGTCGGCGAGGAACTCGGGCATCGCGTCCCAGCCCTCGGTGTGCTCGGCGATGAACCCGGTGTCGATCGCACCGTCGGCTACCAGCAGGTGCAGCAGCCCGTTGAGCAGGGCGAGGTCGGTTCCCGGTGCGATCTGCAGGAACAGGTCGGCGCGGGCGGCGGTATCGGTGCGGCGTGGGTCGACCACGATCAGCTTGGCGCCTGCCTTGAGCCGCTCGGCCATGCGCAGGTACAGGATCGGGTGACAGTCGGCCATGTTCGCGCCGCTGACCAGGAACAGGTCGGCGTGTTCGAAGTCGTCATAGGAGCCGGGCGGGCCGTCCGCGCCGAGCGACTGTTTGTAGCCGGTGCCCGCGCTGGCCATGCACAGGCGCGAGTTGGCTTCGATGTGTTTGGTCCGCAGGTAGCCCTTGGCCAGTTTGGTGGCCAGGTACTGGGCTTCCAGCGACATCTGCCCGGAGACGTAGACGGCGATCGCGTCGGGGCCGTGCTCGTCGAGGATCGCGCGCAGGCGGCTGGCGGTCTCGTGCACGGCCTCGTCGACCGGCAGCGGAACCGGGACCTGACCGCGTTCGGGGCGCCGGTAGGCGGTGTCCATCCGGCCGGGTGCGGCCATCATCTCCGCGTGGGTGGCGCCCTTGGTGCACAGCCTGCCCGCGTTCGCCGGATGCAGCTTGTCGCCGCTGACCTTCGCGATCACCCGCGCACCAGACTGATCAGTCTTTGTCTGGACGTTTATGCCGCAGCCGACGCCACAGTACGAGCACTGTGTACGCACAGTGTCCGTGCCGCGGCCGTCCGCTTCCCCTGTCATGACTCGATCATCCGCATTGGTCGTTGCGCTCGATTTACCGAACGTTATGTCCAGGTGACAATCGACCTCACACGTCAAAATTTCGACGGTGAGGGTACGGCCCGAATATCGCCCCTGATCAGGGCGCATTCAGGGCTGCGGGCACGCATTCGCGGTCGGGCCGGGGTGACCGGACTCACGCCGGCCGGCAGCGGTGTTTCAGCCCAATTTGTAGCCGCGGTGCAGAGCCACCACACCACCGGTGAGGTCACGCCACTGCACCGAGTCCCAGCCGGCGTCCGCGATCCGGCGGGCGAGCCTGCGCTGGTTCGGCCAGGCACGGATCGACTCGGCCAGGTACACGTACGCGTCCGGGTTCGAGCTCACCGCTTGCGCTACTCGCGGCAGCGCCTTCATCAGGTACTCCATGTACACGGTGCGGAACGGCCCGAACACCGGCGTGGAGAACTCACAGACCACCACCCGGCCGCCGGGCTTGGTCACCCGCAGCATCTCGCGCAGTGCCACATCGATATCGGCGACATTGCGCAGCCCGAACGAGATGGTCACCGCGTCGAACGAATCGTCGGCGAACGGCAGCGCCATCGCATCGCCCGCCACCATCGGCACCTGCCGGAACCGGCCTGCCGCCAGCATGCCCTGCGAGAAGTCGGCCGCGACGCACCAGGCACCGGACTTGCCGAGTTCCACGGTCGAGACGCCGGTACCCGCGGCGAGGTCGAGGACCCGTTCGCCGGGACGCAGCCCGAGAGCACGTCGCGTCGCCCACCGCCAGTACCGATCCTGGCCACCGGAGATGACCGTATTGGTGAGGTCGTAGCGCTTCGCCACACCGTCGAACATCGACGCGACCTCGTGGGGTTGCTTGTCCAGCGAAGCCCGAATCGGTTCTCGCTGCTCTGTTGTCGCCACGAACCGAGCTTAGAGTTCTTTCGCCGCGATAGCGCGGGTGGGATTCGCCACTCAGGCCGTGCGCGGCAATCGCTCGCGCATCCCGGTGACGTCGGCATAGTGGCCCATCAGCTCGGTGCAGATCGCGGGCCAGGTGCGGTGCAGTACCGACTTGCGTGCCGCCGTCGCGAACAAGCCGCGCTGCCCCGCGTCACGCAGGGCCGACACCGCGCTCGGCAGCAACTCCGCGAACCGGTCGACCGGCAGCAGATACCCGTTGCGGCAATGCGAGATCAGATCCCGTGGCCCTCCCGCGTCGGGTCCGATCACCGGCACACCCGAGGACAGCGCTTCCTGCACGCCCTGACAGAAGGTCTCGTGCTCGCCGGGGTGCACCATCACGTCCAGGCTGGCGTAGTGCGTCGCCAGCTCGCTGCCACCCAGCTCGCCCGTGAACACCGCGTCCGGCATCAGCCTGCGCAGCCGGGCCCGTTCCGGCCCGTCGCCCACCACGACGAGCTGGATCGACGGGTCGCCGGCCAGCGCGGCCAGGCGCTCCACGTGCTTTTCCGGTGCGAGCCTGCCCACGAACCCGACGACGAGCCGGTCGCTGGACCCCAGCCAGCTCGCCCGCAACTCGGCACTGCGCGCGGCCGGGTTGAACCGGGCGATGTCCACGCCGCGCCCCCAACGGTGCACCCGGGGAATCCCGTGTTCGGCCAGGTCGTGCGCGGCTGCCGACGACGGTGCCAGCGTGCGGGTAGCGCCCTCGTGGATCCGGCGCGTCCACGCCCAAGCGGCCCGTGCGGCCAACCCGAGCCCATAGCTCTTGGCGAACCCGGCCACATCGGTCTGATACACCGCGACCGTCGGCAGATCCAATCGCGTCGCCGCGGCGAGCCCACCCGCACCGAGCAGGAACGGCGAAGCCAGATGCACCACATCGGGATCGAAAGCGGCGATGGCGGCGGTTATCCCCGGTTGCGGCAGACCCACGGGCAGCGAACTCACCTTCGGCACCATCATCGCGGGCACTCGGTGCACCGGGAAGCGGCCGTGGAAACGCGGTGCGGGTGGGGCGCCGCGCAGAGAATCGGGCGCCACGATCATCGCGTCGTGACCGTGCTGGTCCAGGTGGTCCAACACCCGCAGCACGGAGTTGACGACGCCGTTCATGTTCGGCAGGAAAGACTCCGAGACGATGGCTACGCGCACACTCTCAGGGTGACCGCCACACCGCGCGCCACACCCACACCGACGTGAAGCCGGGACGAACAGCAAACGAAGTTACAGCTCGCGCTGCTTGCGGCGCACGATCCACAGCACCGGCAGGGCCAGCGCCCAGGCCACGACGATCACCGAGGCCGCCGGGACGATCGCCACCCGGGCGTCGCGCCCCGCCACCCGGACCAGGTCGGGATCACGTGTGCTGTACTCCACGTTGATCCGCTGACCAGCGGTCAGATTCGTCGGATACAGGATGCCGACCTTCGGATTGTGGGTCACGCTGTCGGGCGTCACGTAGATCACCGCCGAGCGCAAACGACCCGCGGAAAGAACCTCGCCGGAGGTGACGCCACGATGCCGCTCGATCTCGAAATCGTTGCGCCAGGCCGCGAGTACCAGCAACACCATCAGCACACTGACCACGGTCGCCGCCCCGACCACCCACGCCCGAACCCGCCGCAGGCGCTTGCTCCGCCGCTCCGACAGGCTGGTTTCCGACACCCGCCACACAGTACCGGCTGTATTTTCGGCGGCGGGTGCCGCGGGTTCTCGGCCGATCAGCCTGCCGCAGCCCGGGGCGACGAATCCGCCTACCATTCCCGTCATGTCCCGCAAATTCAGCTTCACCGTGCCCTACACCGTCCCGGTCGAAGAGCTTCACCGGGCACTTGTCGATGACGCGGTCTGGCAGGCGCGTTTCGCCGGCGCCGAGACCGCGACCATCGAACTCTCCCATCCCGACGGCCCCGGCTCGATTACCATCCAGATGACCGAAACCCCAGGTAAGGACAAGGTTCCCGCGCTCGTCCGCAAGGTGCTCAAGAGCGATCTGGTCCTGGTCCGCACCGACAACTGGCAGCCACTGGCAGGCGAGATCGCCAAGGGCAGCTTCACCGGCAACACCAGCGGTATCACCACCGAGATGTCGGGCACCTATGAACTGCGCCCCACCGCCGAGGGCAGCGAGATCGAGGTCGTCGGCACGGTCAAGGTGAAGGTTCCGCTGGTCGGCGGCGCCATCGAGCCGCTGGCCGAACAGTTGCACCAGCGCGTCCTCAACAGCGAACGCAAGTTCATCGAGAACTGGTTCGCCAAGCTCTGAGCCGGCAGCGACGGGTGCCGCTTCACGGAGCGGCACCCGCGCGTCAGCCGCGGTTCTCGACCAGCACCAGCCAGTTGCCCGAGTTGTCGCGAATGATCGCCTCGGTGCCGTAAGGACGTTCGGACGGCGGCTGGATGAACTCGACCCCCTTCGCGGTGAGTTCCTCGTAGGTCTTCTGGCAGTCGGCGGTGCGCAGCCCGAGGGCGCCGTGGGTGCCGTCGGCCAGCGCCCGCCGGATCGCGTCGGCGAGGTCGTCGGTGAGCGGCGGCCCCGGAATCATCAGGGTGACCTCGAGCTCGCGGTGATCGGGGTGGGCGATGCTGACCCACCGGAACCCGTTGTCGCCCATGCTCACGTCCGCGGTCTCGACGAATCCGAGCTTGTCGATGTACCACTGCTTGGCGGCATCCTGATCGGTGACGTACACGGTGACCAGGGAAACGTTCGTAATCGGTGTCATGGTTGCAGGCTATGGCCGCCCGGTGCCATCCGGCTTCTCCGAAATTGCGGTGTCGTGGCGGACACGGTCGGACAGCCCGTGCATAAAGACGTAGCAGCCCGGAATATGCGGCGCCCCGTCGGCGAATTTCGCCTGATACTCGCTTGGTGTCACCCCGACGAGCTGCCGGAACTTGGCGCTGAACGAGCCGAGGCTCGAATACCCGACCAGCATGCACACCTCGGTGACGGTCAGATTGGTCGACCGCAACAGATCCTGCGCCCGCTCGATCCGGCGCTCGGCCAGATACACAGCCGGCGTGCGCCCGTACACCGCGGCGAACGCGCGCAGGAAGTGGTACTTGGAAACACCCGCGGCACGGGCGAGTGCGTCGAGGTCGAGCGGGTCGGCATACTGCCGATCGACCAGGTCACGGGCCTTACGCAGATGCGGCAGCAGTGCCAGCACCGGACGACGACCTGTCGCGCTCATCGCTTCACGCTGTCCGCCGACGCGACCTGGCTGCAGTCACGGGGAGACGGAGGAGAAGGGCGGGAGTTCGTCCGCGCGCAGCGAAGCTCGTCCCGCCGCGCGCCAGGCGCGGGCCGTGAGGTCGAGGTCCTCGTCGGTCACCAGATTGCCCATGACGCGAACCGCCGTGCGCTGCAGATACTTCGAGCGCATCACCGGCGGCCCACCGAGCGGGACCATCCTCGGCTGGGTGGCCAGGCCCGCGAGCCTGCGCGCCACCGAGAAGGTGCGGCCGTAGTGGTCGCGCAGCAGTTGCGGCCACACCCGGGTCAGATCGGGCTCGTCGAGCAGGTCCGCGAGCATGTGCCCGCCTTCCAGCCCGTAGTCGATGCCTTCGCCGTTCAACGGGTTCACGCAGCCCGCGGCGTCCCCGACCAGCACCCAGTTCGGGCCCGCCACGTTCGAGACCGCGCCGCCCATCGGCAGCAGCGCCGAGGCCACCGCGCGCAGTTCGCCCTCGAGTTCCCATTCCTCGCGGCGCAGCCGGGTGTAGTGCTCGAGCAGCGGCTTGAGCGCGACGTGCGAGGGCCGCGCCTCGGTGGCCAGCGAGCCGACGCCGATGTTCACCTCACCGTTGCCGAGCGGGAAGATCCAGCCGTAACCGGGGACGAGCTCGTCGGCGGCGTTGCGCAGTTCCAGGTGCGAGGAAATCCACTGGTCGTCGCTACGGCCGGACTTGATGTAGGCGCGCGCCGCCGTACCGTAGGCGTAGCGGCGATGCCAGGTGCGGCCCAACTGCTTTCCGATGGGGGAGCGCACGCCGTCGGCCACCACCAACACCCGGCAGCGCACCGTGTGGGTGTGCTCGCCGATGCGCACCGTCACCCCGGTGACCCGCTCGCCCTCGCGCAGCACCTCGGTGACCTTCGCGCCGTCGACCATCCGCGCACCGGACTTGATCGCGGTCTCGCGCAGCTTGTCGTCGAGTTCGGTTCGTGGAACGGCACTTCCGTAGGTAGGGAACGACCCGCCCGGCCACGGCAGCAGCGATTCCCTGCCGAAACCCGCCATCCGCAGGCCGTGGTTCACCGTGTGCGCGCGCAACCACTCGCCCAGACCCAGATGCTCCAGCTCGGCGGTGGCGCGCGGCGTCAGCCCGTCGCCGCAGGTCTTGTCGCGCGGGAAAACCGCCGAATCGAGCAGCAGCACATCGCGTCCGGCGCGCGCGGCCCACGCCGCCGACGCGGAACCGGCGGGCCCTGCCCCCACCACCAGTACCTCGACGGCGGCAGGCAGCGGAGCACGGTCGGCAGGGGTGAGATCCGGTGAACCCATGGCTCAATACTGGCACTGTCGGCCGCTGTGCGAGAGTGTCGGGTACACCGGGAATAGTCACTGTGTGACGGGGTTCATCGGCCATAGTGCCGGGACACGCTAGGTTGCTACCCGTCGGGGTCGGACGCATCGCTGGGAGAAGATAATGAGCACATCGGCTGTGAGCGACGAAAGCACCGTGGTTGCCGGGGTAGATCTCGTCGATCCCGAACTCGCCGTCACCGTGCGCGACGGACTGGCCGCGGTCGAGAAACTGCTCGTCGACGAACTCTCCGACGGCGAGGAATTCCTCCAGGAGGCGGCGCTGCACCTGGCCAGGGCGGGCGGCAAGCGGTTCCGGCCGCTGTTCACCGTGCTCACCGGCCAGCTCGGACCGAATCCCACCGACCCGGCGCTGGTCACCGCGGGCACGGTCGTCGAACTCGTGCACCTCGCGACCCTCTACCACGACGACGTCATGGACGAGGCGACCCAGCGTCGCGGCGCGGAGAGCGTCAACTCGCGGTGGGGTAACAACATCGCGATCCTGGCGGGCGACTATCTGTTCGCTCATGCCTCGCGCCTGACCTCCACCCTCGGCCCCGACGCGGTCCGCATCATCGCCGAGACCTTCGCCGAGCTGGTCACCGGCCAGATGCGGGAAACCATGGGCGCCAAGCAGACCCAGGATCCCGTCGAGCACTACCTGCGCGTGGTGTGGGAGAAGACCGGCTCGCTCATCGCCGCCGCGGGCCGCTTCGGCGGCACCTTCTCCGGCGCGGGCCCCGAGCATGTCGAGCGACTGGCCCGGCTCGGTGACGCGGTCGGCACCGCCTTCCAGATCTCCGACGACATCATCGATATCTCGTCCTCCGCCGAGCAGTCGGGCAAGACCCCTGGCACCGACCTGCGCGAAGGCGTGCACACCCTGCCGGTGCTCTACGCGCTGCGCGAGACCGGCGCCGACGGCGACCGCCTGCGCACCCTGCTGGCTCACCCACTGCAAACCGACGCCGAGGTCGACGAAGCACTCGAGCTGCTGCGCCGCTCACCCGGCATGGCACTGGCCAAGGAAAAGCTCGCCGAATACGCCGATCTCGCCGACACCGAACTCGCGGCCCTGCCCGCGGGTCCTGCCAACGACGCCCTCACCCGCCTGGTCCGCTACACCATCGAGCGGGTCGGCTGAGGAGGAACTTTCAGGGCGAGATTCGCGTTTCTCCTGCATGCCCAATGGGATCAAAACGTTCGGTTTGATGGTCGGGATGTCGGCGTTGATCGTCGCCATCGGGGCCATGTTCCGCAGCCCGACGATCCTGCTCATCTCGATTGTGCTGGCCGTCGGCATGAACGCCTACGCCTACTTCAACAGCGACAAACTGGCGTTGAAGTCGATGCACGCGCAACCGGTGAGCGAACTGGAGGCGCCGGTCATGTACCGGATCGTGCGCGAGCTCGCGACGATGGCGCGCCAGCCGATGCCGCGGCTCTACATCAGTCCGACCAGCGCCCCCAACGCGTTCGCGACCGGCCGCAATCCCCGACACGCGGCGGTCTGCTGTACCAGCGGCATCCTGCAACTGCTCGATGAACGTGAGCTGCGCGCGGTGCTCGGCCACGAGCTGTCTCACGTCTACAACCGCGACATCCTGATCTCGTCGGTGGCGGGCGCGATGGCCTCGGTCATCACCGGCCTGGCGAATATGGCGTTCTTCGCGAGCTCGTTCGGCAACCGCGACGGAAACGGCCCGAACATCATCGGTGTGCTGCTGGTCTCACTGCTCGGTCCGATTGCCGCAGGTCTGATCAAGATGGCGGTCTCGCGATCACGGGAGTTCCAAGCCGACCGATCCGGCGCCGAACTCACCGGCGATCCACTGGCCTTGGCCTCGGCCCTGCGCAAGATCGAACGCGGCGTCCAGGTGGCTCCGCTCCCGCCCGATCCCAAGATCACCAGCGAATCGCACCTGATGATCGCCAACCCGTTCCGTGCCGGCGATCGCGTCGCCCGGTGGTACTCCACCCACCCCCCGATGGACGAACGCATCAAGCGCCTCGAAGACCTGGCCAGGGGCGACACCCATCAGCACTGAGTGCCGCCCGACGACCGCCTAGCGGTAGTTCACGAACTGCAGGGCGATGCCGAAATCCTCGCCCTTGAGCAGCGAGATCACTTCCTGCAGATCATCACGCTTCTTGCTGCTGACCCGCAGCTCCTCACCCTGGATCTGCGCCTTCACGCCCTTGGGGCCCTCGTCGCGGATCTTCTTGGAGATCTTCTTCGCCTTCTCGGTGTCGATGCCCTGCACCAGCGTGCCGGTAATCTTGAACACCTTCCCCGACGGCTGCGCCTCGCCGGCATCGAATGCCTTCAGCGAGATATCGCGCCGGATCAGCTTCTCCTTGAAGACGTCGAGCGCGGCCTGTACCCGCTCCTCGGCATTGGCGGTCAGCACGATGGCTTCCTCGCCCGACCACGCGATCGACGCATCGGTGCCCTTGAAGTCGTAGCGCGAGTTCAGCTCCTTCTCGGCCTGATGCAGAGCGTTGTCGACCTCCTGACGATCGACCTTGCTCACGACGTCGAATGACGAATCAGCCACACTGCGCTCCTGTCCTGTGAAGGTCCGGCGAACCCCGGGGCCGGTTGTACCCGGCCATCGAGACAGTTGTACCCGCATAGGGGGTCAACCGGTGCTCGCAGGGGGTCTGTGCAGGCGTTTTGATAGTCCGGGTGGGTACGTTGTAAGCTGCTCAGCGCACCGGAAACGGCGCATACGGCAGATTGCCCGAGCGGCCAATGGGAGCGGACTGTAAATCCGTCGGCTTATGCCTACGTAGGTTCGAATCCTACATCTGCCACATCGAACCCCCGTCGATCATGAAGATCGGCGGGGGTTCCTTGGTTTGTGGGCTGTGCCGACGCGCATCGCGGGTAGCCTTGACGTGAGCCTGGCGGATCCAGGGGATTGAAACCCCCTGAAAACGGCCCTTGAGCTGCCGATTTGGTGCTCTGGGCGAGGAGTGTGTAATCTCGTTCAGGACGCCGGAGCACGGGGTCACGCTGATCGGCTTGCCGATACAGACTCTGTGCCACGTTGTCATGCCCCCTTAGCTCAGTCGGTAGAGCGTTTCCATGGTAAGGAAAAGGTCAACGGTTCGATTCCGTTAGGGGGCTCGCCGGATTGCCGGTGGTGAGCGGCTTACCGCGGCATCATCGGGATATTAGTCCGCCGTGGCGGTGTAGCTCAGTTGGTAGAGCAAACGACTCATAATCGTTGTGTCGCCGGTTCAAGTCCGGCCATCGCTACCAATTTCAACTCAGCCCAGACCGGAAAGAAGGCAAATCGTGGCCGCGAAGTCCACCGATGTCCGGCCAAAGATCACCTTGGCCTGCGACGAGTGCAAGCACCGCAACTACATCACCAAGAAGAACCGGCGTAACGACCCGGATCGCCTCGAGCTGAAGAAGTTCTGCCCGAACTGCGGAACTCACCGGGCGCACCGCGAGTCGCGCTAGTTTTCACCAGCATTTGCCGAAGGCCGGACGAGAGTCCGGCCTTTGTGCTTTTCCGGGAAGTTCATGCGAAGTTCGGGCCCGATACAGTACCCGGACGTGTCACGTTTTACACCGGTCGACGGCGATGCCGTCTGACAAGTGAGTAAGGTCCACGTTGTGACAGTGAACACCGGAACTCACGAAGCGGTCCCTGCCGCAGCCGCCGAATCCTTCGATCCCGCCGCCCACGCGGCGTCGATGGTCGGCCACCACTACCGCGTCGACGACTACTACGAGGTCGGCCGCGAGAAGGTGCGTGAATACGCCCGTGCGGTGCAGGATTACCACCCGGTGCACTGGGAAGAAGACATCGCCCGCGAGTACGGCCACCAGGGCCTGGTCGCTCCGCTCACCTTCATTTCCCTGGTCGGAATCCTCGCCCAGCGCAAACTGTTCGAACAGATCGTGACCGGGTACGACCTGAGTCAGATCATGCAGACCGACCAGATCCTGGAATTCCACCGCCCGATCCGGGTCGGCGACCAGTTGACCTGTGATGTGTATCTGCATTCTTTCCGCCAGGCCTTCGGCGGCGACATCATCGTGACCAAGAACATCGTCACCGCCCAGGACGACGAATTGGTGCTCACCACCTACACCACCCTGATCGGCCGCAGCGGCGGTGACATCGATCCACGGATGTCGGACGCGGTGCGCAACGTGCTCATGCACGGCCTCGGCGAGGAAGAGCCCGCCCACCACGCGCCGTCCGAGCTCGCGGTCGGGATCACACCGGACCCGATCACCAGACAACCCGCTCCGACGCTCAGCGCGCACGCCCTGTCCTTCGACAGCGTCTCGGTCGGCGACGAGCTGCCTTCGCGCGTGGTGCGACTCACCCGCGGCGACCTGGTCAACTACGCGGGTGTCTCCGGCGACGCGAACCCGATCCACTGGAGCGACGAGGTCGTGAAGCTGGTCGGCCTGGACAACGTGGTCGCGCACGGCATGCTCACGATGGGACTCGGCGGCGGTTTCGTCACCTCGTGGCTGGGCGATCCCGGCGCGGTGCAGGAATACAACGTCCGCTTCACGAGCCCGGTCTACGTCGGTGCCGACGCTCCGGCCGAGCTCGAATTCACCGGAAAGGTGAAATCGGTCGACCCGGAGGCGCGGACCGCGGTGGTCGCCATCATCGCGAAGTCGGCGGGCAAAAAGATCTTCGGGCGCGCCACGGCAACCGTTCAGTTGTCCTGACCTGGTCGAGTGTCGGTGGATTGGCGATAACCGCGCGCGGTGACGTATAGTCGGGACTCTGGGGTCACGAGATGCTGCGCGCTGATCTTCCCGAGGGGTTAACCCTCATGGAAGCGGCGCGCGTGTTGTGTGACACTGGAGACAACCGAATATCGAATGTGGTTGGGCACTACAGCTCAGGCTGGTCCAACCGAAGGGGCGTAGCTCAATTGGCAGAGCAGCGGTCTCCAAAACCGCAGGTTGCAGGTTCAAGTCCTGTCGCCCCTGCCCTGAATGCCAGCGACGAGAGAGGATCGACGTGAGCGACGAGCGGGACACTCGCGAAGACGGCGAGGACACCGCCGCTGCCACTCGACCGAGTGGCAAGCGGTCTGCTCGTCGGGTGCGCGCGTCGGATGCGCCGGCAGACAACGGATCGGTGGCCACGCTCGATCGGCCATCGTCCTCGCGCAAGGCAGACAAGACTGCCGGCAAGGCGGGCAACCCGTTCAAGCGGCTGCTGAAGTTCCTGCGAGAGGTCATCGGGGAACTGCGCAAGGTGATCTGGCCCAACCGGAAGCAGATGGTCACCTATACGGCCGTCGTTCTGGTGTTCGTGGTCTTCATGGTCGCGTTCATCGCCGGGATCGACATAGCGTTCGTCAAGGGTGTCGACTGGCTGTTCGGCTGATCGCCGACACCCACGCCGGTAGCCGATTGCGGGCAGGAACGGCGGAGCGTGCCTCCGCGCGACCGACCCGGCCCAGACGATGTACGTGACGACACAGGAAGCGAGTGCCTCAG
Organism: Nocardia sp. FBN12; assembly: GCF_054031145.1. Classification (NCBI taxonomy): domain Bacteria; kingdom Bacillati; phylum Actinomycetota; class Actinomycetes; order Mycobacteriales; family Nocardiaceae; genus Nocardia; species Nocardia sp. FBN12. The sequence goes on along the minus strand of NZ_CM132926.1, from coordinate 5,338,879 downwards.
TGAGCACCCCGGAGAACGACACCAACGACGAGTTCCCGGTTGACGACACGGTCGTGGCGGAAACCGCCACCGACGAGGTCGAGGCCGCCGAGCTCGCCGATGCCGACGTGGCCGATGACGAAGCCGCAGCCGAAGAGGCTGTCGTCGACGAAGCCGTGATCGACGAAGTCGCCACCGAGGAAGACCCCGAGGCCGACCCGATCGAGTCGATGAAGACCAAGCTGCGCCGCGTGCCCGGCGACTGGTACGTCGTGCACTCGTACGCCGGTTACGAGAACAAGGTCAAGACCAACCTGGAGACCCGTGTGCAGAACCTCGGTCTCGAGGACTACATCTTCCAGGTCGAGGTACCGACCGAAGAGGTCACCGAGATCAAGAACGGCCAGAAGAAGAACGTCAACCGCAAGGTGTTGCCGGGCTACATCCTGGTCCGGATGGAACTGAACAACGAGTCGTGGGGCGCGGTCCGCAACACCCCGGGTGTCACCGGTTTCGTCGGCATGACCGGCGGTGGCCCCGGCGCCAAGCCGACCCCGCTGACCATCAACGAGGTCGTGAAGTTCCTGGTCCCGGCCGGTGCGCAGGCGCAGAAGAAGGCCGCCGCGGCCGCTGCCAGTGGTTCGGATGCCGGTAGCTCGGCTTCGGGCAAGCCCACCATCGAGGTCGACTTCGAGGTCGGCGAGTCGGTCACCGTCATGGACGGCCCGTTCGCCACGCTGCCCGCGTCGATCTCCGAGGTCAACGCCGAGCAGCAGAAGCTCAAGGTGCTCGTGTCGATCTTCGGTCGCGAGACCCCGGTCGAGCTGAACTTCACCCAGGTCTCCAAGATCTAAAGATTTCCACACCCGCGTCAACGGCACCGCTCATCGGCGGTGCCGTTGGTGTTTGTGCTGGTCGCCACCCGATTGTCGAGGTGCGAGACCGGTTCGGTAGAGTGTGATGGTTCGTGTTCTGACTTCCCCGCAGTACTTGTCGGGGACCGGTCGTGCGCGGATACGAGGCTTACGGCAACCGTAAGGAACCGAACCCCAGAAAGCCAAGGAAGAAAGATGCCCCCCAAGAAGAAGAAGCTCGCCGGGATCATCAAGCTGCAGATCCAGGCCGGCGCAGCCAACCCGGCACCGCCGGTCGGCCCCGCGCTCGGTCAGCACGGCGTCAACATCATGGAGTTCTGCAAGGCGTACAACGCCGCGACCGAGTCGCAGCGTGGCAACGTCATTCCGGTCGAGATCTCGGTGTACGAGGACCGGACGTTCGACTTCAAGCTGAAGACCCCGCCTGCCGCTCGGCTGCTGCTCAAGGCCGCCGGTGTGCAGAAGGGCTCCGCTGAGCCGCACAAGACCAAGGTCGCCAAGGTCACGATGGACCAGGTCCGCGAGATCGCCAAGACCAAGGCCGAGGATCTCAACGCCACTGACATCGATCAGGCCGCGAAGATCATCGCCGGTACCGCGCGTTCGATGGGTATCACCGTCGAAGGCTGAGCGTCAGCGCCGGAGGCGGCAGCGCAGCGTAACCACGCAGGCGTAGCGAAGCCTTCGATCAGGCACTGCAGGCTGAGCGAATCTCGCTCTCATGTGGGAGGGCCGGCCAGGCCCGACGAAACCACATCTGAACCCAGAACTTTAAGGACAGAGAATCATGGCAAAACGAAGCAAGGCGTACCTCGCCGCTGCTGAGAAGGTCGATCGCGACAACCTGTACTCCCCGCTGGCCGCCGCGCGCCTGGCGAAGGAGACCGCGACCACCAAGACCGACGCGACCGTCGAGGTCGCCGTCCGTCTCGGCGTGGATCCCCGCAAGGCCGACCAGATGGTCCGTGGCACCGTCAACCTGCCGCACGGCACCGGTAAGACTGCCCGCGTCATCGTGTTCGCCGCGGGCGAGAAGGCTTCCGAGGCCGAGGCCGCCGGCGCCGACGCCGTGGGCGCCGAGGACCTGATCGAGCGGATCCAGGGCGGCTGGCTCGACTTCGACGCCGCGATCGCCACCCCGGATCAGATGGCCAAGGTCGGCCGCATCGCGCGTGTCCTCGGCCCGCGTGGTCTGATGCCGAACCCGAAGACGGGCACCGTCACCAACGATGTGACCAAGGCCGTCAACGAGATCAAGGGCGGCAAGATCAACTTCCGCGTCGACAAGCAGGCCAACCTGCACTTCGTCATCGGCAAGGCGTCCTTCGACGATGCCAAGCTGGTGGAGAACTACGGCGCCGCGCTGGACGAGATCCTGCGTGTGAAGCCGTCGACCGCCAAGGGTCGCTACGTCAAGAAGATCACGGTTTCGACGAACACCGGACCGGGCATCCCGGTGGACCCGAACCGCACCCGCAACCTCCTCGACGAGGATGCGTGAGCTTCGGCTGACAGCTAGCTCCTAGAGCAACCACGAGGGTGGGAACGCACTGCGTTCCCACCCTCTGGCGTTTGCCGGTCAGTCGTTCTGCGGTTCGGGTGCCTTGTCGCGCCAGCCGAGCAGCACGGATTCGCCGTTCTGCGGCTTCCACGGCAGGAAGACGGCCACGATCACCGCGCACACCAGCACCGCGCCGGTGGCGACCAGTGAGGCGGCGTGTGCGCCCTGCAGCGTCGCGGACTTCATGGCGATGATCAGATTCTCGCGCTGGGTTTCGAAGAACGGCGTGAGCTCGCGCTTACGCAGTTCCAGCACGCTGAGCGGACTGGCCTTGACCAGGCTCTTCTCGTTGTCGTTCATGATGCCCATCGGGATCGCGTCGATGCGCGCGCCGATCCGGCTGGTGTAGTACGAGGCCACGATCGAGCCGAGTACCGCGACGCCGAGGGTCCCGCCGATCTCGCGGGTCGTGTCGTTGACGGCCGATCCGGCGCCCGCCTCGTTCAGCGGGAGCGAGGACATGATCGACTCGGTGGCCGGTCCCTGCACGATGCCGAGTCCCAGCGCCATCAACACCATCGAGGGCAGCACGCCGATCACGTAGGTGCTGTCGACGGTGACCTGCCCGCCCAGATAGAGGCCGGCGCCGATGAGCAGCAGGCCCAGCACCAGCACCGCGGTGGTGCCGACCCGTTGCGCCAGCAGCGTCGCGACCGGTGCGCCGATCGCGACCGAGACGGCGAACGGCAGTGAGGCGATACCGAATTCGAGCGGGGTGTATTCGCGCACGCCCTGGAAATACTGGGTGATCAGGAAAAGGAAACCGAACATCGAGAAGTAGCCGATGGCGATTGCCAGCGCGGGCAACGAGAATCGGCGGTTGCGGAACAACCGCATATCGAGAATCGGTGCGGCAGTGCGCAATTCCCACGTCACGAAGCCGGCGAGCAGCACGGTGCCGAGCGCCGCGGTGCACAGGGTGGTGAGCGAGAGCCAGCCATTGTGCGGCGCTTCGATGATCGACCACACCACCAGCGTGATCCCGGCGATCGAGAGCGCGATACCGACGAGATCGAGTTTGCCGATCTTGTCGGCGCGCGATTCGGGCACCCAGATCAGCGTCGCGATCAGCGCGATCAGCGCCACCGGCACGTTGATCCAGAACACCGAGTGCCAGCTGAAATGTTCGAGCAGCCAGCCGCCCGAGATCGGGCCGATGGCGATCGCGAACCCGGCCATCGCGGTCCACGCGGCGATGGCCAGCGCGCGTTCGCGCCGGTCGGTGAAGATATTGATGATCAGGGCGAGGGTGGCGGGGAAGACCGCGGCGGCGAAAACGCCCATCGCGGCCCTGGCGACGATGACCTGCGTCATCGACTCGGCGAGCGCGCCGCCGACCGACATCGCCGCGATACCGACGAGGCCGACGGTCATGATCCGGCGGCGGCCGTAGCGGTCACCGAGATTGCCCGCCGCCAGTAGCAGGCCGGCGAAGGTGAGGGTGTAGGCGTCGACGACCCACTGCAGCCCGGAGACCCCGGTCTGTAGTTGGACGCCGATCGAGGGAAGGGCGACATTGACGATGGTGTTGTCGAGCACCACCAGCAATTCGGCCAGACAGATGACGGCGAGCGCGAGAAACCGCTGCGAACGCCGGTCCAGCAGCATTGATGGAGCGACTATGGAGGTTGCCATAGCATCGGAGTCAACCAGATTACTGTCACTGCACGTAACACCTTTTGGCTGGGATCGCTGACACATCGCCGTGCCGAAGTGGCTTGGGTCACATCGAATTCGCCCGAATTGGTCCGTGAGGTACCCGTTTTGGCAGATGGGGGTAGGTGCAGGTACAGTAAGCAACGGTCATGCGGGATGTGCATACATCCGGCGAGGACCACACCCATTCGTTCTACCGAAGACCGTTGGTCGTTGATGCCGAATTTCACGGTGTCGATCGAAGGTCCGGCGACATTGCCGGCGACCCACGCAGGGAGAGCTGAGGCCGAAGTTATTTTGCGCCCCGGTACGCCTTGCGTCCGGGGCGTTCGTTTTGTCGCCGGCCCCTGATTCGGTAGTGCACCAACGAAACCGACATCAGAGAGGAGGCGAAGTATGGCGAAACCTGAAAAGGTCACCGCTGTCGCGGAGATCGCGGAGCAGTTCAAGAACTCCACGGCCACTGTTGTCACGGAATACCGTGGCCTGTCGGTCGGCAAGCTCACCGAGCTGCGTCGTGCGCTCGGCGCCGACGCCACGTACTCCGTCGCCAAGAACACCCTGGTCAAGATCGCGGCCGCGGAAGCGGGCGTCGAGGGCCTGGACGACTTGTTCGTCGGACCGACCGCCATCACCTTCATTTCGGGTGAGCCCGTCCTGGCCGCGAAGGCCCTCAAGACCTTCGCCAAGGACAACAAGGCACTCGTCATCAAGGGCGGCTACATGGACGGCGCTGCGCTGTCCGTGTCCGAGGTCGAGAAGATCGCCGACCTGGAGACCCGCGAGGTCCTGCTGGCCAAGCTGGCAGGCGCGATGAAGGGCAACCTGTCCAAGGCGGCCGGTCTGTTCAACGCTCCCGCAGGTCAGGTGGCCCGTCTGGCCGCCGCGCTGCAGGAGAAGAAGCAGGCCGCCGAAGGCGCTGCCGAGTAATACCCCCTGCTCGGGTATTACGCCCGCGCGCAAAGACATTCACCACCGAAAGGAACAATCATGGCCAAGCTGTCCACTGAAGAGCTGCTCGACGTTTTCTCGGAGATGACCCTCCTGGAGCTGTCCTCCTTCGTCAAGGCGTTCGAGGACAAGTTCGAGGTCACCGCTGCTGCCCCCGTCGCGATCGCCGCTGCCGGTGGCGCCGCTGCTCCGGCTGACGCCGCTGAAGAGCAGGACGAGTTCGACGTCATCCTCGAGGGTGCCGGCGACAAGAAGATCCAGGTCATCAAGGTGGTCCGTGAGATCGTCTCGGGCCTGGGCCTGAAGGAAGCCAAGGACCTGGTCGAGGGCGCCCCGAAGCCGATCCTGGAGAAGGTCGCCAAGGATGCCGCCGAGGCCGCCAAGGCGAAGCTCGAAGAGGCCGGCGCCAAGGTTTCCGTCAAGTAATTCGGCAACCCTGTGCTGTTGTGAACGGGCGGTCCTTTATGGGCCGCCCGTTTGCTATTTGTCCCGGACATGCGAAAGTGATCCGGGTCGTGGGAACCGTCGCAGGTTACTCTTCAGTCATGTAGGGGTGTGCCCCGTCTCACTGATGGGTTACAGTGACCGGACCCACAGAGTCGTAGCGCACCGCCGTGATGTGAGCGCGCGGGAACGCGGGTGGGGTGCTCGCAGGGATCAATGGAGGTAGCAGTGGGCGTCGAGGTCAGGACCGAGGGTGTAACTAAATCCTTCGGTTCACAGCGAATTTGGCAGGACGTGTCGATCACGCTCCCTTCGGGTGAGGTCAGTGCGTTGCTCGGCCCTTCGGGTACGGGTAAGTCGGTGTTCCTGAAGTCGCTCATCGGTCTGCTGCGGCCCGAGCGCGGGTCCATCTTCATCGATGGCACCGACATCATGACCTGCTCCAACAAGGAGCTCTACGAGATCCGCAAACTGTTCGGCGTCCTTTTCCAGGACGGTGCGCTGTTCGGCTCGATGAATTTGTACGACAACATCGCTTTCCCGCTTCGTGAGCACACGAAGAAGACGGAATCCGAGATCCGCCGCGTGGTCATGGAGAAGCTCGAGCTGACCGGTCTGCTCGGCGCCGAGGGCAAGCTGCCCGGCGAGATCTCCGGCGGTATGCGCAAGCGCGCCGGGCTGGCCCGCGCGCTGGTCCTCGACCCGCAGATCATCCTCGTCGACGAGCCCGACTCGGGCCTGGACCCGGTGCGTACCTCGTACCTGGCGCAGCTGCTGCTCAATATCAACGCGCAGATCGACGCCACGATCCTGATCGTGACGCACAACATCAACCTGGCCCGCACCGTGCCGGACAACATCGGCATGCTCTTCCGCCGTCAGCTGGTGATGTTCGGCCCCCGTGAGGTGCTGCTCACCAGCGAGGAGCCGGTGGTCAAGCAGTTCCTCAACGGCCGCATGATCGGCCCGATCGGTATGTCGGAGGAGAAGGACGAGGCGCAGATGGCGCGCGAGCAGGCCCTCGTCGACGCCGGTCACCACCACGGTGGCGCCGAGGAGATCGACGGCATCATCCCGCAGATGAAGGCCGAGCCCGGCATGCCGGCCCGCCAGGCCGTGTTCCGCCGTCAGGCGCGCGTGCGCGAGATCATCCACACGCTGCCGCACGCGGCGCAGGTGGCGATCCGCGAATCGCTGGATTCCTCCGACGACACTCAGGTGATGGCGAACTACGCCGGCAGCGATCAGCCCACCGAAACGTTCAAGACGGTTCCGCACGGCCAGATCAACGGCTGAGCGACTTTTACGCCTCAGATGAGCCCCGGCCTACGGCCGGGGCTCATCTGCGTGACAGGGCGGAAAACAGTCGCTGACCGGCCGTCTGCCAGCTGGCGCGCACGGCGTGTCGCGAGTAAAATGACCGCGGCGCCGGGTGGGGGATCCCCAGCGCGCCAGGCGATCTCGCATCGCGAACCGACCTACCCGCGGCACTTGACGAGGGGCCCGCGAACCGTCACCCTATTCACAGCAGCGTCAGCTGTTAAGGGGCATCAGCGCCAGTGAGAAAAGGGCCCTGCGCCAGCGAAAGTAGGCGTCAGCGTCAGCTGAACAGGGGCTCAGCGCCAGTTGAATAGAGGGCTCAGCGCCAGGTGGGCAGTCGGCTCGGGGGAGTCGGCGGCAGGGCGCAGAGCGGTGAAGGATCTGACGCGGCCAGCGTCCAGGGCTTCGGCGCGTTATCCCGTGCGAGCGGTCACACGGATGGTATGTTGACACTCCCTTGTCTAGGGGTGTAAGTTTGGACGTTGCGCTGGCTGCCTCCTGTCCACACCTTGATTCGCACTCGAAAGTTCCACCCTTCCGGTGTTACTTCCGCTGCTGCTTGTTCTGGTTTCGTTCGGGCTGTAACCAGCGGAATTCGTAGCAGACAAGCGACGGTCGCGGACCACCACGCGACGCGCGTGAGGTGCTGGAAGGACGCATCTTGGCAGTCTCCACCCAGACCAAGGCTGGTATCCCCGGAGCCCCGTTGAGGGTTTCGTTCGCGAAGATCCGTGAGCCCCTCGAGGTGCCCGGACTTCTCGACCTACAAACGGACTCGTTCGCCTGGCTGGTCGGTACACCCGACTGGCGTGAGAAGGCAGCCGCTCGCGGCGACGTCGGTCTCGCAGGCGGCCTCGAGGAGGTGCTCGAAGAGCTCTCGCCGATCGAGGACTTCTCCGGTTCCATGTCCCTGTCGTTCTCTGATCCGCGCTTCGAAGAGGTCAAGGCCTCCATCGACGAGTGCAAAGAGAAGGACATGACCTACGCGGCGCCGTTGTTCGTCACCGCGGAGTTCATCAACAACAACACCGGCGAGATCAAGAGCCAGACGGTGTTCATGGGCGATTTCCCCATGATGACCGACAAGGGCACCTTCATCATCAACGGCACCGAGCGTGTCGTCGTCTCGCAGCTGGTCCGTTCCCCGGGCGTCTACTTCGATCACAACATCGACAAGACCACCGAGAAGGACCTGCACAGCGTGCGCGTGATTCCGTCGCGCGGCGCGTGGCTGGAGTTCGACGTCGACAAGCGCGACACCGTCGGTGTCCGTATCGACCGCAAGCGCCGTCAGCCGGTCACCGTGCTGCTGAAGGCGCTGGGTTGGACGACCGAGGAGATCGTCGAGCGTTTCGGCTTCTCCGAGATCATGATGTCCACCCTGGAGAAGGACAGCACGCCCGGCCAGGACGAGGCGCTGCTCGATATCTACCGCAAGCTGCGTCCGGGCGAGCCGCCGACCAAGGAGTCCGCGCAGACTCTGCTGGAGAACCTGTTCTTCAAGGAGAAGCGCTACGACCTGGCCCGCGTCGGTCGTTACAAGATCAACAAGAAGCTCGGCATCCACGTGCACGAGCCGGTGACCTCCTCGGTTCTCACCAAGGAAGACATCGTCGACACCATCGAGTACCTGGTGCGTCTGCACGCCGGTGACCGCACGATGACCGCCCCCGGCGGTGAAGAGGTCCCCGTCGAGATCGACGACATCGACCACTTCGGTAACCGTCGTCTGCGCACCGTCGGCGAGCTCATCCAGAACCAGATCCGCGTCGGTCTGTCTCGTATGGAGCGCGTGGTTCGCGAGCGGATGACGACTCAGGACGTCGAGGCGATCACGCCGCAGACCCTGATCAACATCCGTCCGGTTGTCGCCGCGATCAAGGAGTTCTTCGGAACTTCGCAGCTGTCGCAGTTCATGGACCAGAACAACCCGCTGTCGGGCCTGACCCACAAGCGCCGCCTGTCGGCGCTCGGCCCGGGTGGTCTGTCCCGTGAGCGTGCCGGTCTGGAAGTTCGTGACGTCCACCCGTCGCACTACGGCCGCATGTGCCCGATCGAGACCCCGGAAGGCCCGAACATCGGCCTGATCGGTTCGCTGTCGGTGTACGCGCGGGTCAACCCGTTCGGCTTCATCGAGACGCCGTACCAGAAGGTTGTCGACGGCAAGGTCACCGACGAGGTCAAGTACCTGACCGCCGACGAGGAAGACCGCTACGTTCGCGCGCAGGCCAATTCCCCGGTCGACGCCGAGGGTCGCTTCCTCGAGGAGAAGGTCCTCGTCCGCCGTGCGGGCGAAGAGGTCGAGTTCGTGACGCCGGCGCAGGTCGACTTCATGGACATCTCGCCGCGCCAGATGGTGTCGGTCGCGACGGCCATGATCCCGTTCCTCGAGCACGACGATGCCAACCGTGCCCTCATGGGTGCGAACATGCAGCGTCAGGCCGTGCCGCTGATCCGTTCCGAGTCCCCGATCGTGGGTACCGGCATGGAGCTGCGCGCAGCCGTCGACGCGGGCGACGTCGTTGTCAACGAGAAGCCCGGTGTCGTCGAAGAGGTCTCGGCCGATTACGTCACCGTGATGGCCGACGACGGCAGCCGCAAGTCCTACCGGATGCGCAAGTTCAACCGGTCGAACCAGGGCACCTGCTCGAACCAGCGTCCGATCGTGGACGAGGGCGATCGGGTGGAGAAGGGGCAGGTCCTCGCGGACGGCCCCTGCACCGAGAACGGTGAGATGGCGCTGGGCAAGAACTTGCTCGTCGCGATCATGCCGTGGGAAGGCCACAACTACGAGGACGCGATCATCCTGTCGCAGCGCCTCGTGGAAGAGGACGTTCTCACCTCGATCCACATCGAAGAGCACGAGATCGATGCTCGCGACACCAAGCTCGGTGCCGAGGAGATCACCCGGGATATCCCGAACGTCTCCGATGAGGTCCTCGCCGACCTCGACGAGCGCGGCATCATCCGCATCGGTGCCGAGGTTCGCGACGGCGACATCCTGGTCGGCAAGGTCACGCCAAAGGGCGAGACCGAGCTCACCCCGGAAGAGCGTCTGCTGCGTGCCATCTTCGGTGAGAAGGCTCGCGAAGTTCGCGACACCTCGCTGAAGGTGCCCCACGGTGAGTCCGGCAAGGTCATCGGCATTCGCGTGTTCTCGCGCGAGGACGACGACGATCTGCCTCCCGGTGTGAACGAGCTGGTCCGCGTCTACGTGGCGCAGAAGCGCAAGATCCAGGACGGCGACAAGCTCGCCGGTCGCCACGGCAACAAGGGCGTCATCGGCAAGATCCTCCCCATCGAGGACATGCCGTTCATGCCCGACGGCACGCCGGTCGACATCATCCTGAACACCCACGGTGTGCCCCGTCGTATGAACATCGGCCAGATCCTGGAAACCCATCTCGGGTGGATCGGTAAGGCCGGCTGGAATATCGACGTGGCCGCGGATGGCACCCGCCCCGAGTGGGCGGCGACGCTGCCCGAGGAGATGCTGGCGGCGCCGGCCGACTCGAACATCGCCACGCCCGTCTTCGACGGTGCCAAGGATGACGAGCTGACCGGTCTGCTCGGCTCGACCCTGCCCAACCGTGACGGTGAGCGGATGGTCAACGCCGACGGCAAGTCGACGCTGTTCGACGGTCGTTCGGGTGAGCCGTTCCCGTACCCGGTCGCGGTCGGTTACATGTACATCCTGAAGCTGCACCACCTGGTCGACGACAAGATCCACGCCCGTTCGACCGGTCCGTACTCGATGATCACGCAGCAGCCGCTGGGTGGTAAGGCGCAGTTCGGTGGTCAGCGTTTCGGTGAGATGGAGTGCTGGGCCATGCAGGCCTACGGCGCGGCGTACACGCTGCAGGAACTCCTGACCATCAAGTCCGACGACGTGGTCGGCCGCGTGAAGGTCTACGAGGCCATCGTCAAGGGCGAGAACATTCCGGAGCCGGGCATTCCGGAGTCGTTCAAGGTGCTCCTCAAGGAACTCCAGTCACTGTGCCTCAACGTCGAGGTGCTGTCTTCGGACGGCGCCGCGATCGAGATGGGCGGCGGCGAAGACGAGGATCTGGAGCGCGCGGCCGCGAACCTGGGCATCAACCTGTCCAGGAACGAAGCCGCAACCATCGACGATCTGGCGAACTAGGTGGTACGCGCGGTGCGGCTGTCCCTTGGAAAAGGGCAGCCGCCCCGCGCCCCGCGCTCGACCAAACTAGTGAACTTTTGCTCGAATTCGACCCGAATAGGGGAAAGGAAGTTACGTGCTAGACGTCAACTTCTTCGATGAACTCCGGATCGGCCTTGCCTCCGCCGACGACATCCGCCAGTGGTCCTACGGCGAGGTGAAGAAGCCGGAGACCATCAACTACCGCACGCTCAAGCCGGAGAAGGACGGGCTCTTCTGCGAGAAGATCTTCGGTCCCACCCGGGACTGGGAGTGCTACTGCGGCAAGTACAAGCGTGTCCGCTTCAAGGGCATCATCTGTGAGCGCTGTGGCGTCGAGGTGACTCGCGCCAAGGTGCGTCGTGAGCGGATGGGCCACATCGAGCTGGCCGCTCCCGTTACTCACATCTGGTACTTCAAGGGCGTTCCGTCGCGCTTGGGTTATCTGCTCGACCTGGCGCCGAAGGATCTCGAGAAGATCATCTACTTCGCCGCCTACGTCATCGTCGGTGTCGACGAGGAGCTGCGTCACAACGAGCTCTCCACGCTCGAAGCCGAGATGGAGGTCGAGAAGAAGGCTGTCGCCGATCAGCGCGACGCCGACCTCGAGGCCCGCGCGCAGAAGCTCGAAGCCGATCTGGCCGAGCTGGAAGCCGAAGGCGCCAAGTCCGACGTGCGCCGCAAGGTCAAGGACGGCGGCGAGCGCGAAATGCGTCAGCTGCGCGACCGCTCGCAGCGTGAGCTGGACCGTCTCGACGAGATCTGGACCACCTTCACCAAGCTGTCGGTTCAGCAGCTCATCGTCGACGAGGTGCTCTACCGCGAGCTCGTCGACCGTTACGGCGAGTACTTCACCGGCGCCATGGGTGCGGAGTCCATCCAGAAGCTGATGGAGAACTTCGACATCAACGCCGAGGCCGAGAAGCTGCGCGAGACCATTCGCAGCGGCAAGGGCCAGAAGAAGCTGCGTGCGCTCAAGCGTCTGAAGGTCGTCGCGGCCTTCCAGACCAACGGCAACTCGCCGATGGGCATGGTGCTCGACGCTGTTCCGGTGATCCCGCCGGAGCTGCGTCCGATGGTTCAGCTCGACGGTGGCCGTTTCGCCACCTCCGACCTGAACGACCTGTACCGCCGCGTGATCAACCGCAACAACCGCCTCAAGCGACTGATCGATCTGGGTGCGCCCGAGATCATCGTCAACAACGAGAAGCGGATGCTGCAGGAGTCGGTCGACGCACTGTTCGACAACGGCCGTCGTGGCCGTCCGGTCACCGGACCGGGTAACCGCCCGCTGAAGTCGCTGAGCGATCTGCTCAAGGGCAAGCAGGGTCGTTTCCGTCAGAACCTGCTCGGCAAGCGCGTCGACTACTCGGGCCGTTCGGTCATCGTCGTCGGTCCTCAGCTGAAGCTGCACCAGTGTGGTCTGCCCAAGCTGATGGCGCTCGAGCTGTTCAAGCCGTTCGTGATGAAGCGTCTGGTCGATCTCAACCACGCGCAGAACATCAAGTCCGCCAAGCGGATGGTCGAGCGTCAGCGTGCCCAGGTGTGGGATGTCCTCGAAGAGGTCATCGCCGAACACCCGGTGATGCTGAACCGCGCGCCCACCCTGCACCGCCTCGGCATCCAGGCCTTCGAGCCCCAGCTGGTCGAAGGCAAGGCCATCCAGCTGCACCCGCTCGTCTGTGAAGCGTTCAACGCCGACTTCGACGGTGACCAGATGGCCGTGCACCTTCCGCTGTCCGCGGAGGCGCAGGCCGAGGCGCGCATCCTGATGCTGTCGTCGAACAACATCCTGTCCCCGGCGTCGGGTCGCCCGCTGGCGATGCCGCGTCTGGACATGGTGACGGGCCTGTTCTACCTGACCCGTCTCGACGAGAACGGTGCCGGCACGTACAAGGCGTCGGCCAAGGACGTGCCGGAATACGGCGTGTACTCCTCGCCCGCCGAGGCGCAGATGGCCGTCGATCGTGGCGAGCTGACCGTGCGGTCCACCATCAAGGTGCGACTGACCGAGCAGCGCCCGCCGCGTGACATCGAGAGCGCGCAGTTCCCGGACGGCTGGAAGCGCGGCGACGCGTGGCTGGCCGAGACCACGCTGGGTCGCGTGATCTTCAACGATCTGCTTCCGGCGGACTACGCGTTCATCAACGAGCCGATGCCGAAGAAGCGTCAGGCCACGATCATCAACGATCTGGCCGAGCGCTACCCGATGATCGTCGTCGCGCAGACCGTCGACAAGCTCAAGGACGCCGGCTTCTACTGGGCCACGCGTTCGGGTGTCACCGTCTCCATGTCGGACGTGCTCGTTCCGCCGGAGAAGCCCGAGATCATGGAACGCTACGAGTCGATGGCGGACCTGATCGAGAAGAAGTACCAGCGTGGTGCGCTCGATCACGCCGAGCGCAACAACGCGCTGGTCAAGATCTGGCAGGAAGCCACCGAGGAAGTGGGCGCCGCGCTGCGGACCCACTACCCGCCGGACAACCCGATCATCACGATCGTCGACTCCGGCGCCACGGGTAACTTCACCCAGACCCGTACCCTCGCGGGTATGAAGGGCCTGGTGACGAACCCGAAGGGTGAGTTCATCCCGCGCCCGATCAAGTCCTCGTTCCGTGAGGGCCTGACCGTGCTCGAGTACTTCATCAACACCCACGGTGCTCGTAAGGGTCTGGCCGATACGGCGCTTCGTACCGCCGACTCGGGTTACCTGACCCGTCGTCTGGTCGACGTGTCGCAGGACGTCATCGTCCGCGAAGAGGACTGTGGCACCGAGCGCGGCATCCTGGTGCCGATCGCGGAGAAGCTGGCCGACGGCACGATCATCCGTGACGCGCACGTCGAGACCTCGACCTTCGCCCGGACCCTGGCGTCCGACGCGGTCGATGCCAAGGGCAACGTCATCGTGGCGAAGGGCGCCGACCTCGGCGACCCCGCGCTGGAGGCGCTGCTCGAGGCCGGTATCACCGAGGTGAAGGTCCGCTCCGTGCTGACCTGCACCACCGGCACCGGCGTCTGCGCCACCTGCTACGGCCGTTCGATGGCCACCGGCAAGCTGGTCGATATCGGCGAGGCCGTCGGCATCGTCGCCGCCCAGTCCATCGGTGAGCCCGGTACCCAGCTGACCATGCGTACCTTCCACCAGGGTGGCGTCGCGGGCGACGACATCACCGGTGGTCTGCCGCGTGTTCAGGAGCTCTTCGAGGCCCGTGTCCCCAAGGGCAAGGCGCCGATCGCGGAGGTCTCGGGCCGGGTGCGTCTCGAGGACGACGACCGCTTCTACAAGATCACGATCATCCCTGATGACGGGTCCGAGGAAGTCGTCTACGACAAGCTCTCGAAGCGTCAGCGTCTGCGGGTGTTCAAGCACGACGACGGCTCCGAGCGTCTGCTGGCCGACGGTGACCACGTGGAGGTGGGTCAGCAGCTGCTCGAGGGCGCTGCCGATCCGCACGAGGTGCTGCGCGTGATGGGTCCCCGTCAGGTGCAGGTCCACTTGGTCCACGAGGTCCAGGAGGTCTACCGCTCGCAGGGTGTGTCGATCCACGACAAGCACATCGAGGTGATTGTTCGCCAGATGCTGCGTCGTGTGACGATCATCGACTCGGGTGCGACCGAGTTCCTGCCCGGTTCGCTCACCGAGCGTGCCGAGTTCGAGAACTCGAACCGTCGTGTGGTGGCCGAAGGTCGCGAGCCGGCTTCGGGCCGTCCCGTGCTGATGGGTATCACCAAGGCGTCGCTGGCCACCGATTCGTGGCTGTCGGCGGCCTCCTTCCAGGAGACCACCCGAGTGCTGACGGACGCGGCCATCAACTGCCGCTCCGACAAGCTGATCGGCCTGAAGGAGAACGTGATCATCGGTAAGCTCATCCCGGCCGGTACCGGTATCAACCGTTACCGCAACATCCAGGTGCAGCCGACCGAAGAAGCCCGTGCCGCGGCGTACGCGGTGCCGTCCTACGACGACACCTACTACTCCCCGGACAGCTTCGGCTCCTCCACCGGCGCAGCAGTGCCGCTGGACGACTACGGCTTCAGCGACTACCGCTAAGCAGTAACCCGAACGCCCCGTTCCCTTGTGGAACGGGGCGTTCGTCGTGTCCTGGTCAGCGGACTCGCTGGCAGGCTTTACCCGCGATGTGACAGCGTTCCTCGAAGCCGTGAGGTAACCAAGAACCGCTGATCAGTTGCGGGTGATGGGGGAATCTCGCCTGGCTGGCGATAAGGAACGCCGGCGCCGCCCACGGTGTCGCCAATTCGAGGTAGTGCGATGTGGCCTGTTCGCGAGCCGCCGCAGCTGCTGCGTTTGCCACGCGTGCAGCATCGGCCGCCGCCTGAACCATCTGAACCGCCATACGCTCGCTTCGTTGTCTTGCGTTGAAGGCTGCGGCATTGGCTGCCGTGCGTGCTCGCTGGATATCGCGGCGCGAGCTGCCGCGTGGTGCGACAAAGACTGGAGTTGACGGCGAGACGGCCGCGATCACCGCTGGGGCAATTGTGGGCGGTGGCGGCGGCAGCTCAGGGCTACGAAACACCGCCCACAGGCCCTGGCCTTCACCGAAGCAGGTCTCCTGCTCCTCCATCACGATCGACGTCGGGTACGGATCGAGCGCCGCAATGCCGCCCGCCCGCAGCCGCGACAGCATCTTGCAGGCGTACAGCAGGTGGTCGTCGACCCAATTCCAGCCGACCTGCGCGGCCAACGCCCGTTCGACATCCGCCATCGGATCGTGCACCTTCACCGCCTGGGTTGTTGCTGCATAGGGGGTCATCCAGACTAGCGGCCTCGCCCGCATCGTAGAACCGCTTGCGTGGTTACCGGTCTCGGGACTCATGACCGCCGCCGTGACCACCACCCGCTGGACGACTACGGGTTCAGCGACTACCGCTAGTCCGCAGGTAGGCAACAGATTTCGGCCCCCGCTCTTCCGAGAGCGGGGGCCGTTTTCTGTGTACGGTCGCGGTGTGAAGTCTCAGGTTGTCGTCGTCGTGCTCGCGGTGGCCGGTGTGCTCGCGTCGGCGTTCACCGCCTACCGATTCGCCGCATATGCAATGTCCGACCAGGTCGAACTCAGCTGCGGCCCGGAGCACGGCAACAGGTCGTACTGTGTGTACCACCGCACCACGCCGGGGCTGTTGGCCACCGAGTATCAGATCCACGTCGGGATCGCGCCCAATCGTGGGCTGTTCTACGACATCCCCTACCCGGCAGGCGATGTCGCCGCTACCTGGAACCCCGACACCGGACTTGTGACGATCACGATGCCGGGCACGGAGCTGACGATCGCCGAAGCGGAGTACCGCGACCGGTAGCCAGCTGAATTCTTCAGTCCGCCACAACGGATTCTGTGGGTTCGGGCTGCCGGCGGGATGGGGCGGTGCGGGCGTGGGTGGCGTAGAGGGTTAGGCCTACGAAGGTGAGGCCGCCGACGAGATTGCCGATGACGGTGGGGATTTCGTTCCAGATGAGGTAGTCGGCCAGGGAGAAGTCGCCGCCGAGGAGCAGGCCCGAGGGGAACAGGAACATGTTGACGATGGAGTGTTCGAAGCCCATGTAGAAGAACAGCATGATGGGCATCCACATCGCGATCACCTTGCCCGACACCGAGGTCGACATCATCGCGGCGACCACGCCGGTGGAGACCATCCAGTTGCACAGCACGGCGCGGATGAACAGGGTGAGCATGCCCGCGGCGCCGTGTTCGGCGTAGCCGAGGGTCCTGGATTCGCCGATCTCGCCGAGCTTTTCGCCGACGACGCTGGGGTCGACGGAGAAGCCCATGGTCAGGATGATCGCCATCATCACCGCGACGGTGAACGCGCCGGCGAAGTTGCCGACGAACACCAGTCCCCAGTTGCGCAGCATCGAGCGCACGGTGACGCCGCGCCGCTTGTCGATCAAAGCCAGGGGAACCAGCGTGAAAACGCCGGTGAGCAAGTCGAATCCGAGTAGGTAGAGCATGCAGAACCCGACGGGGAAGAGCACGGCTCCGAGCAGTGGCTCGCCGGTGTTCACGGTGATCGTCACCGCGAAGGCGGCGGCGAGGGCGAGGATCGCGCCCGCCATGTAGGCGCGGATCACGGTGTCGCGGGTGGACATGAACGCTTTGGCTTCGCCCGCGTCGATCATCTTCTCGACGAAGTCCGCCGGTTTGAGATAGGACATGGAAACCCCTTCGTAGTGCCTCTAGCGCAGGAGTTTTCGCTGTCGAGGTTGCCTCGCGATCACCGGATGTTGCTCCCACGTAAATAGTGGTATTCCACTATGGCGGCGAGTGCCCCCGAATGGCAGGCTAGCGGCGACCCCGACCCTAGGAGCCCGCATGCAACCGATCCTGAGCAAATCCGCCGCCGCCGACCTCATCGTCGCCGCCCGTATCCGCAAGGATCTGACGTGGGCGGGTATCGCGGAATCTCTCGGCGCACCCCTGGTCTGGACGACAGCGGCCCTGCTCGGCCAGCACCCGATGACCGCAGAACAAGCCGCCGCCGTCTGCACCCTGCTCGACCTAGACGACACCGTCGCCGAAAGCCTGCGCCTGCAACCCTCCCGCGGCGCCGACCCGGCACAACTGTCCGACCCCACCATCTACCGCCTCGTCGAAGCGGTCTCGGTCTACGGCCCCGCCCTCAAAGAACTCATTCACGAGGAATTCGGCGACGGCATCATGAGCGCCATCAACTTCAACATCGACATCGCCCGCCGCCCCCACCCCGACGGCGACCGCGTCGTCATCACCCTGGACGGCAAATTCCTCGACTACCGCTGGTGAA
Organism: Nocardia sp. FBN12; assembly: GCF_054031145.1. Taxonomy (NCBI): domain Bacteria; kingdom Bacillati; phylum Actinomycetota; class Actinomycetes; order Mycobacteriales; family Nocardiaceae; genus Nocardia; species Nocardia sp. FBN12. Next base: position 5,321,157 of record NZ_CM132926.1, on the reverse strand, counting down.
CCCAGCCGTGTACGGCACGAGGCAACTCTGTCGACGTGCCGGCCGAGGATCCGGGCGTAAGCCCGCGGGACAGTGTTTCCCGAGGTCGGCCGCGGTGTGGTAGTTGTTGCGGGTGCTCATGCCTTCGCGTCCGTACCTAATGGTGTTGTGCGCCTTGGTGTTCACAGCGGGGTGCTCGATCGGGGACGGTGGTACGACGGGAAGCGCTGTCCCCGAGGTTCGGTCGTATTCGGCGTTGCCTTCGTCGTGCGAGGCGGTGGATGTGGCGGCCCGGGAGGCGCTGGGTCGGTTCGCTGGGTATCTGGACGACCCGGAAACACGATTGCAGGCCGCAGACACCGAAATGCCGCACCGCGCGAACGAGCTGATCTGTACGGCGAGCTTCGATGCCGACCCGGTCCCCGCCGGTGATGTCATGCCCGCTGCTGGACCGCTGCTGCGCACCGTGACTATCGAGCTGAGTCGCGCTCCGGTTTCGCCGCCGCAGATTCACGTCACGAGGACGCCGATGGCGTCGAATGCCGTTGAGCGTGAGCACTTCAGCACACCGCGCCGACTCGACGGAATCGGCGACGACGCGATGATCCGGGACCAGGATCAAGCCGGAGCGATGCGGAGCTGGGCGACCGCGGCAGTGGGTAACGTCAGGCTCGAGGTCGTCACGTCCGGAATGGATTGGAGTGGCGGCGCGACGCCTCCGGTCTGGAGGTCACCGACCATGCGTGACGATCTGAGCTCAGGTGCCCAGGCGGTCCTCGCCGAGCTTGCCCGTGAGCTGCCCGAAAGTCTGCCCATCGCGACGAGCGAACCACCGTCTACTCCGACTGCTCCCCCCGGTACGACCACGACAACGGTGCCCGTGCCCGTGTGGAACCCTTGCGCTATCCCTGAATCTGCCATCGTCGCAGCCGGATTGGACGCTTCGAAGAAGGAGAACGGTACCGGCGGCGGATGTCGATGGCGGGGCGACGGGTACACAGTCGAGATCTTGGCGGGCGCCGAACCATTTCATGAGGTGTACTACAGCCACTACGGCTGGTACCCGACGCCGCGACCGATCAAGATCCGAGATCGGCCTGCGCTCATGGTCACCAAGGCTTTCGGTGGCGCTGGTACCGACGTCGACGACGGCTACTGCGAGCTCGGGTTCGACACACCTTTCGGCACGAAGAACGGCATCCCGACCGGTCGCGTCAGCATCGAACTGTGGGACACCGTCGACCGCAAGCCGGCCGCGGTGTGTAAGGACCTCGCCCGCTTGGCGGAACCACTCGTCGCCCACATCCCACCCAGCAGATAGCGGGCGTCGAACAAGCCGCGCAGGGGTGCCGAGTCGACCGATGACCGAGTCAACGCGTTGAGTCTGGTTCTTGGCTACGGGTGACATGCCGATCCTGGTAGCGGCTGATCAGCTTTTCCATGTCAGCACGGTGCTGCTCGTCTGCTTTTCGGGCCATGCATGGAATGCAGCCCCACCGTAGCGAGTCGTTGACACAGCATCCGCCCAGGATGATCTCGCCACGCTCGGCGCGTTCGCGCATCGGCGGGCTAGGTTTGCCATAGGCGATCCGGGTCATCGGGCCACTGCATTCCGGACAGTGCGGTGTGTCCGCTCGCTTCTCCAGCACCTGGACAGTGTGGCGGAATGAGTGTTGTCGCGCCCACGGATCAGGGTTCTGGCGTCAGCGCGGGCGCGTCGTCGAGGGTGTCTGCCGGTGTCTCGGGGTCGCCGAGGGCGGCGGTGGAGGGTTCGCCGAGGCGGACGGTGACTACGCCGATGAGGATCAGTGCGCCGCCGAGCAATTGGATGGGGCGGGGGGCCTCGGCGAGGAGGATCCAAGCGAAGATCAGGGCGGCCAGGACTTCGGTGAGGGCTACGAAGGAGGCTAGGCGGGAGCCGAGGCGGCGGGTGGCGGCGATGCCGGTGACGTAGGCGATGGCGGCGGTGACGATGCCGATGAGAAGGATGGGGATCCACCAGGGGGTGGTGAAGTCGGCGAAGACGGCCGGGTTTGTGGCGGCGTGCAGGGGGACGATGCCGACGGCGCCCGCGAGGAGCAGGGTCAGGCCGCCGATCAGGAGGCCGCCTGCGGCGAGCACGGTGCCGGGCAGGTCGCCGCCCTCGGCCGACAGCAGGAAGTACGCGGCGGCGCCGACCATCGAGCCCAGCGCCCACACGATGCCGACCGGATCGGTCGACACCCCGGACAACACGTCGAGGACCAATATCAGGCCGGTGATGCCGAGGGCGGCCCCCGCGATGGTCGCCGCGCCGGGCCGTTGACGATGACGCGCCCACAACCAGCCGACGATCGCGATCGGGGCGGCGAACTCGATGAGCAACGCGGTGCCCACCTCCATGCGCGCGACCGCGTTGAAGTATGCGAGCTGGGTGCCCGCCACGGCGATCAAACCGTAGACGGCGATGAGGCTCGCGTTGGCGCGCACCAGCTGCCAGTTGCCCTTCAGTTGGTGAATCGCCAAGGGCAGCAGGACGACTCCGGCGAGCAGCACGCGCGCGGCGACCACCGCGGCCGCACTCCATCCCGCGTCCATCAGCCCGCGGGCGAGCGGGCCCGACATTCCGAACGAGGTGGCGGAGGCGAGGGCGAAGAACAGTCCGGTTCGGATCCGGGCCGCGCCGTCATGAGTCAAAGTCTCCATGACTAATGACGGTAAATTCGTTGAGGTAATATGTCAACGTGGTTTTTGCTCATGACACCGAGGCGGCACTGCTGGCGGCGGTAGAGCTGGTCAACTCCGCCGAAGACCCCGACACCCTGACCGAGACGGCCCAGCTCGCCGAGTTCTTCGAACGGCACGTCTACACGGGCGTGCACGCCGGTGACGCGGCTGAACTGGCCGCCGTCCGGGCCCTGCGCGCGCCGTTGCGCCGCATCCTCACCAGCGACCGGGACGCCGCGGTCGCCCTGGTGAACGAGACCCTGGCCGAGTATCGCGCGGTCCCGCAACTCGTCCGCCACGGCGAGGTCGACTACCACGTGCACGCTGTCCCAGCGCAGGCGCCGCTGCCTGTTCGCATCGCCGTCGAGACCGCGATGGCCATGATCGATCTGATCCGCGCCGACGACCTGAGTCGCCTATCGATCTGTGCGGACGCGGATTGTGAGGGACTCGTGCTCGACCTGTCGCGCAACCGGTCCCGTCGCTATTGCAGCACGGCCTGTGGAAATCGCAACGCCGTCGCCGCCTATCGCGCGCGCCAGAAGTAGCCCACTGCACCGTGATTCGCGCCGAAGCGAGGTCCGCGCGCTAGCTCGGCAGCCGTTGCGCGAGCCCGTCGAGCAGCGCCGCGAGTCCGAACTCGAAATCCCCCACGGCCGTGAGGGTTTCCGTATCGGCCCGCTCGAGCCGTGCCCGCAGCCGCGGGTGCGGCAGGGCGATCTCGCCTGCCTCGTCGAGCGCGGCCTGTAATTCGACCGCCGGATCGCGATCTCCGCGCCCGAGCCGCCGCCGCAGTGACACGTCGGCCGCGGCGCCGGCGGCGTTGCCGAGGATCAGCGTGAACACCGCCCCCATCGCTTGGTCGGCCGCGTCGTCGGCGAACCCGGCGTGCTCGTACACCGTCAGCGCGACCTCATCGTGGCGAGCTTTGTTCGGCCCGTAGAGCAGGTAGCTCGACTGGGCCTGCGCCAGCCAGGGATGCCTGGTGATGGTTGTGTACAACCCGCGAGCCAGCTGTTCGGCGGCCGCGCGCCAGTCGAGCGAGCCGGGATCGGGCAGGGCGATTTCGCCCCATGTCTCGTCGGCGGCCAGGCGAATCAGGTTGTCCTTGTTCTTCACATGCCAGTACATCGCGGTCGGCGCGGAGTCGAGCCGCTTGCCGAGGCTGCGCATGTTCAGCCCGTCCAGGCCCTCTTCGTCCAGGAGTTCGATCGTGGTGGCGACGATCTGTTCGCGGGTCAATGTCTCACGCGGCATGCCCCAACCATAGGGGCTCACCTGGCACTTTCACAAAGTTCAAGAAACTCCTTGCACTTAGTTCAAGTCGCGGGCTATTGTACTTTTACATAGTTCAAGAAGGGATTGACCAGCATGAACGTCCTCCTCGCCGCCATCGATCTAGTCATCGCCGCCGCATTCGTGAGCATGCCGATCGTGCGTCATCGCTACGGCGCGGCCGCCATGGCCGCCGCCGAGTCCGAGCTGGCCCGGCAGGGCGTGCGCACCACCGCGCTCACCGAGAACGGCATGCGGTTCGACGCCAGCGGCCATGAGAGTGCCGCGCCGATCAGCATCGCCGCGATCATGATCGCGCTCGCCGGAGTCAACCTCGCTGACCTGGCCGTCGCCCAGCCACTGAACTGGGTGGTGTTGACCTTGGTTCTGCTCGGCAACACCGTCATCGTCTACAGCAATCACACTGCCGTGAGCTCGGTGCGCACCGCGTTCCGCCGCAAGGGCGATCCCGAACTGACCCGCATCGACGTTCCCGCACTGCTCGCGGCCGCCGAATCCGGCTTCCCGGCCTGGACTTGGACCCTGCAGACGCTGCGCAACATCACCGTTTTCGGCGGCACCATCCTCGGCCTCGCCGCCCTCGCCCTTTCCTGAAACAGCAAGCAAGGAGAAGACCATGTCCGCTCTCGCCCAGTTCATCGCCGCCACTGCCACCGAATTCGGTATCCCCGGCGTAGCCGTCGGCGTCTTCGTCGACGGTCACGAGATCTTCGCGACGCACGGCGTCACCGGCGTCGAGAACCCGCTTCCCATCACCCCCGACACCCTGTTCGCCGCTGGCTCGATCACCAAACCGGTGACCGCGACCGCGCTGATGCGGCTGGTAGCCGACGGCAGGGTCGACCTGAACGCGCCTGTGCAGCAGTATGTTCCGGAGTTCACCGCCTCGACCGACATCACGGTCGCAAACCTGCTCAACCACACCGCGGGCCTGGACTGGAACCTCCTCGTCGACAGCGGTGAGGGTGACGACGCGCTCGCCGAGTTCGCCCGCCAACTGGGCGATCTCCCGACGATCGGCAAGCCCGGCGAACGGTCCTCCTACAGCCAGGCCGGGTTCAACCTCCTCGGCCGGGTCATCGAAACTGTCACCGGACAGAGTTTCGAGAGCGCGGTCCATGATCTGGTGCTCGCGCCAGTCGGCATGAACAACAGCGTCTTTCAGCTCTCCGACGTCGTCACCCGCCGCTTCGCGATCGGCCACGAACTCGGCGCCGACCACGAAGTGAGCGTCGTGCGGCCGTGGAAGGGCAACCGCGCCAACAATCCCGGCGGCGGCCTCGCCACAACCGTGGTCGACCAGTTGCGATGGATGCGTGTCCATCTGGGGACGAACGACGTGCTGCCGGCCGACATGCTCACCCACATGCAGGAGCCGACCGTGCAGTTGCGGGCCAGTTCACTCGGCGACGCGATCGGCCTGTGCTGGTTCGTCCGCGACATCGACGGTGTCCGAACCATCGGCCACGGCGGTTCGGGCTTCGGGCAGTTCGCCGAACTGCTTCTCGTCCCCGAACGCGACTTCGCGGTGGTCGTGATGGCCAACGCCGGTCCCGATGGCATCGCGTGCAACCAGCGGATCGTCCGCTGGGTTCTCGCGCACTACCTCGGCATCGACGATGTCGACCCGGCACCGCTGCCTTTCGACGCCACGGCCGCCGCGGAACTGCTCGGCCGCTACGAGATCGACGCGATGACCTTCGACATCACCGCGACCCCTTCGAGTCTGGTCCTCGAGGTCAGGATCAAGCCGGAGTTGCGCGCGGCCGACCCGGCGCTCCCGCCCGACCACGCGCCGTTCGACTTCGGCCTGCTGCCGGGCGCGGGTGACGAATACATCGTCACCTCAGGAGCTTTCGTCGGCCAGCGTGGGTACTTCAGCCGTGACGAGAACGGCGCGGTGAGCGGAGTCGACCTGGCTGGACGGTTGTTCACGCGCATCGGCTAGCTCGAGACGGCCGTACCGACCAGCGCGTCTACCGGACCTTCGGGCACTTCTTCCCCGCCAGATGGCACTTGTCCTCGAACCCCGCAGGCAGCCAAGTCCCGGTCTTCAGCAGCGGGTGATGCGGGAAATGTCGCAGCGCGGCGGTGACGAAAAGCAGTGCTGCCCACGGAGTCTGGATCTGTATCTGCTGGAGTTTGCCGTCCCGGTCGGGGAATCGGCAGCCGACGCGATCCGGCGAGGTGAGGTCGATGGATTCGAGTGCGGACCAGTACAGCGAGAACGACCGATCAGGGTTGGTGAGATGCAGTCGGCGATCCGAGATCATCACCGACCCTGCCCGTTCCGCCACCCAGCGGGGTTGCGCGGCGGCCGCCGCCTGTGTGCGCCGGGTCCGGTTCACGACGGCGTTGCCCAACTGCGCGGCCGCGACGATCGGGGCCGGGCCTGCGCCGGGGCCCCGGTGACGAGTCGAGTTGCCGTCGCCGGTCGCCCGCCACGTGTACCAGTTGACCGACCCCTCGGCCAGGCCGACCTCACCGGGCTCGATCCGCACCCGGGTCGCGGTGTGCGGGATCAGCGCCACCTCACCGCGCGCGAGGAGATCGGCCACCCCGCACGTGTACAGCAGGTAGTCGTCGAACCACGTCCACCCGGCCTGTTCGGCCAGGGCGCGTTCGATATCGGCCAGCGGGTCGAACACCACTCTCATCACCACCCACCCGTGCGGACATGCTGCCTCAACGGTAGCCGAGACCGGCGACAATCCACCGTCGAGAGTTCGCGAGCCGGCTGCTTGCGCCCGCGGCGACGCGATCAGCGTTCGCTGTCCGGCATGGCCATCTGTTCGTCCGCGTACCGCTCGCCCGGTGCCGTACCCGCACAGTGATCAGGGCGCCCCGGTGACATAGGCCAGCGCGGTATCGATCGCGGGCTGACCACCCGCCATCGCGTATCCGGCGAGAGCGCCGATCGCCGCACCCGCCACGGTGGCGACCGGGACGGTGATGAAGTCCAGGATGAAGAGGCCGAGCGGGAAGCCGAGCACGAAACCGATAGCAGCCCCGATGGCGGCGCCTTCGATGATCTGCGGTTGCAGGCGCTGGGTTTCGGCGAAGAAGCGTTCCTGGGCGCTGATATCGCGCACGGGTGCGGTGGCTTCGCCGATCGGGGTGAGGGTCAGGCTGGTGCCCTTCTCGTCGATCGACGGCGTGAGCGGCACCGCGTGCTCACCGACGCGCACAACCATCGGCAGCGCCGCGAGAATCGCACCCGATTCATCGGTCACCGCAACGACTTTCGCGTCGTGGACGAGCTGGAACCGCCCCGCGTCGATGCTGGTGACCACCGCGCGCCGATCATCGGTCGCGCTCACCTGGTAGTTCACACCCTTGTCGACCCCGCGCAGCGACGGCGCCGAAACCGGCTGCTCGGCGACAACCGCGGCGGGCTCGGCGTACCCGTTCCCGGCCGCCGCCACGATGACCCCCATCGCGAGCAGCGCCGCCCCGACCCCAGTGCCGATCCTCATCCCGCAAGCCTCCTGCTGCTCCACCCGGGCCCTTTTCGTCCCGTTCGTCGCGGCAAACCTAGCCGTTGCGGCCTCGTTCGGAAAGTCCACAGCCGATCGAGCCGAACAGCTCAGCGCCTCGTGTCCGACGTTTCCGCAGCGGCCGGTGGACGTCGCGCGAACTCCGGTGCGCGCTCGGGGCGCAGACCGATCCCGCCGAGATAGGCGGTGATTCCGGCGAGCGCGGGCACGGCATCGACGACGCGCAGCGACAGCGGTGCGGTGTGCAGGGTTCCCCGCAGTGCGGGCGCGATGAGCATGTCGTGTTCGCCGCGCTGGGATCGCTGGGTGAAGCTCGCGGGCAGCATCCGTCTGCGCTGCACCTTTTCCAGATCGGCGATCCGCACGGTGCCGTCGAGCAGTGGCTGCGCCAGGATGCGCGCGGCCGCCACGGCGTCCTGTACCGCGAGGTTGACGCCGACGCCGCCGACCGGTGACATCGTGTGCGCGGCATCGCCGATGCACAGCAGGCCGGGCACGTACCACCGGTCGAGCATGCCCACCGTCACCTCGAGCAGCTTGACGTCGTCCCAGGTCCGGATCGCCGCCGTCGCCCCGGCGGGCCAGCCGAAGAGTTCGGTGACGCGATCACGCAGCCATCGCACGTCGTTGGCATCGCGAAGCGCTGCGTCGCAGCCCTTTTCGATGATGTAACCGGTCTGGTAGTAGTCGCCGCGGTCGATGGCCACCGCGGAGTTGCCGTTGGTGAAGCGCGCCTGCACCGCACCGCCGTCGATGTCGTCCACCGCTTTCGGGATGCGGAAGAACCACATGTCCATCGGCACGTCCTCCATCCGCTGACGCAGGCCCGCGGCCTCGCGCGCCACGGAATCGCGTCCGTCGCAGGCGATCACGAGATCGGCGCGCAGCGCGTGTGCGTTGCCGTCGGCATCGCGATAACGCACTCCGGCCACTCGTCCGCCCTCGTCGATCAACCCGGTCGCGGTCGAGCGCATGCGCAAGGTGAAGGTCGGCTCCTCGGCCGCGGCACGCACCAACAGGTCGAGGAAGTCCCACTGCGGCACCATGGCGATATGCCGGTACTTGCCGGGAATTCGCGTGAGATCGGCGGCGACCACCATGCGGTCGCCTGCGTACATGCACATCCGGTTCAGCTCGGAACGCGGCAACCTGGCGAACTCGGTGCCGAGACCCAGTTCGTCGATCAGCCGGACCGTCGACGGATGCACGGTGTCGCCGCGAAAATCCCGGAGGAAGTCGGCATGTTTTTCCAGCACGGTGACCTCGACACCGGCTCTGGCCAGCAGCAGGCCTGCCATCGTGCCCGCGGGGCCACCGCCGACGATGCAGCACGTGGTCTTGTCCATGAGTTCCCCCTCGATGAGTCCCGCCAGGTCCTACGACAAAGCGTAGTAGGCAATTCTGCGCTCCGTCCAGCGTTCGGCGAAAGGGGCTTGACCGGATGGCGTCGCCACGCAATACTGAACTAGATGGTTCAGTATGACTTCCTAGACGCCTCGTTCGGGGCGCTCGCGGACCCCACCCGGCGGGGCATCCTCGAGCAACTCGGGCGTGGGCCCGCGAGTATCAGCGAGTTGGCCGAGCGGTTCGAGATGACGTTGACCGGCATCAAGAAGCACATCGGGCTGCTCGAGGACGCGGGCATGGTGGTCACCGAGAAGCGTGGGCGGGTGCGGTACTGCCGGATCTGTGAGCACGTCTTCGATCGTGAGGTGGCCTGGATGCAGGGTTATCGGCAGATGCTCGAGGCCCGGATGGACCGTCTCGGTGAATTCCTGCAACGAACGGAGCCAGACCAATGAGCACAACCACCAACGACGCGGTCATCACCTCCACCTCGGACCGCGAAGTCCACATCGAACGCGATTTCGACGCGCCGCTGGATCGGGTGTGGGACGCCTTCAGCCGCATCGAGCAGCTTTCGCGCTGGTGGGGCCGCGGCCACACGGTCGACATCGAGCGCTGGGAGTTCCGCAAGGGCGGGCACTGGCGTTTCGTCGAACACGAGGGCGACGAGTCCTACGGTTTCGAAGGCCGCTTCCGCGAGATCACCCCGAAGCAGCGCATCGTGCAGTCCTTCGAGTGGGACGGCATGCCCGCCCATATCTCCATCGACGACACGACCTTCGTCGACCTCGGCGACGGCCGGACCAGGGTCGTCACCGACAGTGTCTTCCACACGGCCGAGGAGTGTGCTGGCATGCTCGCCTCGGGTATGGAGGGCGGCCTCAACGACAGCTACCGCGCGCTGGACGCCCTGCTGGCCAAGGGGCGCTGAGCCGCGCTACCTCGATGCGCGCCGGGGGAGGCCGCATCGAGGTAGCGCTGATTCCCGGGTGCGAAGGCGATTCGGCCTCCGAGTCAGTGGTGTGGGCAGCCGGTGGCTCGTTTGCGCGGCTTCAGGCGCAACGGCGGTAGTGGCGGAGCGGGGATCCGCTCCTCGGGGGTGTGGCCGACGACCGTGGGAAAGCGGCTGGTGTCGCGAGCTTCCCACGCCCCGCGTGCCTCGACGATCTCGTCGTGACTGCGGGCGACGAAGTTCCACCACATCACCAGCTCCTCGACGAAGGGTTCGCCGCCGACCAGCGCGAAATGCGCACCGCCGGAACTGGTCAGGCGCAGCTCGGCGCGGTCGGTGCCCAGGTACAGCAGCGGTCCCGGGGTGAGTTCGGTGCCGTCGACCGTCACCGTGCCCGCGATCACCAGCACCGCGTGCTCGAACCCGCGCTCCACCGGCAGCCGTACCTCGGCACCGGGATCGAGCACGATATCGGCCCCGACGATCGGCGTGTAGGCCTTCGCCGGTGAGGTGACATCACCCAGCGCGCCGATCAGCACGGTGGCACGCAGCCCTGCCGCCGAGTAGACCGGCAGTTCGCGATGCTGCTCGAAATGCGGCTCGATGCCCGTCGCGGTGCCGGGCAACGCGATCCACAGCTGGAGGCCGTGGCCCGCCTCGGCGCCGGGCACGCCGAACTCCGAGTGCGCGATGCCGCGACCGGAGGTCATCAGATTCAGCTGCCCCGGTTCGATCTCGACGTCGGAGCCCACCGAATCGCGATGCCGGATGCGCCCGTCGAGCGGCCAGGTCACCGTCTGCAGGCCGATGTGCGGGTGCGGCAGGATGTCGGGGGAGGCGCCCGCCTCGGTCGCGGTGGCCGAACCGAACCGGTCGAGGAAACACCACGCGCCGACGGTCGGTAGATCCCGTTGCGGCAGTGTGCGTTCCACGTATACGCCGCGCACACCCCCGAGCGGCACCTCCCTGGCCGGGTACAGCTCGGCGACCGGCCCGGGGCTCGGCGACGGCTCGCACACAGCCTCGCCGGGATGCGCCTCCAGGTCACTCACCAGCGATGCCCTTGCCCACCACGTGCGCGTCGTACTCGGGATGCTTGTCCAGCCAGCCGCGGATGAACGGGCAGTGCGCGGTGATGGTGCGTCCGCGCGCGATCACGTCCTCGATGGCCCGACGGGCGAGCACCCCGCCCAGGCCCTTGCCCGCGAACGCGTCGTCGATCTCGGTGTGGATGAAATCGGTGTCGTTGCCGCGCTCGATGTACTCGGCGAAACCGGCGAGCTCGTCGTCGAGGAACACGTCGTAGCGGTTCTTCTCGACGTTGTGCACGACGCGGCGTTGCGCCTCGGTGGTCTCGGTCATCTGCGTGTGCTCCTTTCGCACCGGTACCGGTGCACGGCGGATCAGTACGTGAACGGTGCGGCCCGGACGAGCACCGACCGGTATTCGTCGAAAAGAACTGTTCGTCACCTGCTGCTATTCCGCGTGGACCGCGCGGCTCGGCGGCGATCGTCGACCGCGACCATCGCCGCCCCGCCGCCGCTACTCGCGCCCGGCCGAGGTGAACGTCATATCCGCGTACCGGCTGCCCGCCACCTGCCCCGCGATCGGTTCCAGCGTCGCGAGTTCATCGGCCGACAGCCGCACCGACGCCGCGGCGACGTTCTCGGCCAGTCTGGTCCGCTTGCGGGTACCGGGGATCGGCACCACGGACAAGTTGTGCACACTCGCCCTCGCGTGCACCCACGCGAGCGCGACCTGCGCCTGGGTGATGCCGTGTGCCGCGGCGATCGTGGCCAACGGTGTCAGCAATTCGGCGTTGTGCTGGGCGTTGTCGCCGGTGAAGCGCGGCTGGAATCGACGGAAGTCCTTGTCGCTCAGCTCTTTCGCCGAGGCGAATGCGCCGGTGAGAAAACCACGCCCCAGCGGCGAATACGGCACGAACGTCACACCGAGTTCGGCCGCGGCGGGCACCGCGGTGCGTTCCACATCGCGGGAGAACAGCGACCACTCCGACTGCAGCGCCGCGATCGGGTGCACCGCGTGCGCGGCGCGCAGTTCGTCCCCGGTCACCTCGGACAGGCCGAGCGCCCGTACCTTGCCCGCCGCGACGAGTTCGGCCATCGCGGCGACGGTCTCCTCGATCGGCACGGCCGGATCGCGCCGGTGCATGTAGTACAGGTCGATCGCGTCGACGCCGAGCCTGCGCAGGCTGGCATCGACGGAGGCGCGGATGTAGGCGGGGGAGTTGTCGAAACCGCGGAAGCGCGGGTCGTCGGCCTTACGCACCATGCCGAATTTGGTGGCGATCAGCAGGTTTTCGCGGTTGGCGCGGACGAAATCGGCCAGGAATTCCTCGTTGTGGCCGGAGCCGTACACGTCGGCGGTGTCGAACAGGGTGACGCCGAGTTCGAGTGCGTGATCGAGGGTGGCTTGCGATTCGGCCGCATCGGTATCGCCGTAGAACTCGCTGATACCCATGCAGCCGAGCCCCTGGGCGCCGATCAGCGGGCCGTCGGCGCCGAGGGTGGTGGTCGGCAGTGTCGCGGTGGTGCTCATATGTCGCTTCCTTCGCTCGTGGGCACGGTGATCGTGGCGGGTCGGCCCACATCGGATCGGCCTTCGTAGATGGCGATCTTGTAGTCGAGAACGGCCACGGTCTGTTGCAGCTCCGCGATCTTGTCGAGCACGTCGGATCTGGTCTGGCGGAACATCTCCAGCCGCTGCGGATAGGTCTGCTCACCGGCCCGCACCAGTTCGGCGTAGCGGATCATGTCGGCCACCGGCATGCCGGTGAGCCGCAGCCGCCCGATCAGCGCCAGCCACTCGAGGTCGCGGTCGCTGAACCGGCGGTTGCCGGTGTGATCGCGACCGATGTACCCCATCAGCCCGATCCGCTCGTACCAGCGCAACGTGTCGCGGCTGAGCCCTGATCGCTCGGCTGCCTGGCCGATCGAGTACTTCGGGCGCTCGTGCTCCCGATCTCCGCTGTCGGCGCGCAGGGCGGTGTCCTGATCCATCGTGCTCGTCCCTTCCCGTGGAACTTCCTCGACGCTATTCACCTGGAGTGCACTCCAAGCAAGCGTCGATTTTCCCCGAGCGAGCGACGTCAGCTGTAGTTCGGCAGCTCCTGGATGGCCCACTTGTTGCCGTCTGGATCGGCGAAGAACGTGAACCGGCCCCAGCCCATGTCCTCGACAGGGGTGGCTTGCACGCCGGCGGCGATCAGCTGTTCATAGGCCTTGTCGGCGCTGGCCACGACCATCTGCATCCCCTCGACGCTGCCCGGTGCGGCGCTGGTGAGCCCGCGGCCGATGCAGATCGAACACCCCGAACCTGGCGGGGTGAGCTGCACGAATCGGATATCCGGGCTCGGCGTGTGGTCGTGATCGGCGTTGAAGCCGATGCTGGTGTAGAAATCCTTGGCCCGGTCGACATCGGTGACCGGGATGGCAACGAGTTCGATTTTCCAATCCATGTGCTCGAGCATGACACGGTTGTCCGACAGAAACGTAGTGTGGATCACATGGCTGGTAAGGACATCGACCGCGTCAGGGCCCGCTCGGCTTGGGAAACGGTCAAGGAGAGCCCGGTGATCACCGCGATCGCGGTGGCGCCGGTGGTACTCGTGCTCGGCGTGGTCTGGGCGTTGACGAACGGCTTCGTCGCGTTGCTGCTCCTGGTGTTACTCGGGGTGGGCATCGTCGTCGGAGGCAAGTTGCTGAAGTGAACCCGGCACCTCAGCGAGGCACGTGGAACGACGTGAGTTCGCCGGTACCGGGGCCGAGCTGTGCCCACGGCCGGTCGAATTCGAGCACTGCCAGCGCCGAGGTGGGGAACTTGCGGCTGAGTTCGGTCGCCTGATCGGATTCGCGATTGCTCGCCAGTTCCCATGCGGTCCAGGGGATTCCGGGCACATGGCCGACGAGCAGCAGCGTCGAGATGGAGTCGTCGGTGAGTCCGATCAGCTCCAGGAGGGTGTGCGGGTTCGCGTCGTAGATGTCATCGGTGTACTCGACCGGCGCCGTGATGCCGGTGCGCGCCAGCGTCTGCCTCGTCCGTTCGGCGGTCGAGCAGCGCACCGCGTCGATCGGCGGCTGGGTGGCCCGCAGCCAGTCGCCTGCCAGCGCCGCTTCGCGTTCGCCACGCGGTGCGAGCGGGCGCGCGTGGTCGTCGACATTGTCGGGGTAGGCCGATTTTCCGTGCCGCATCAAGATCAGGGTCGCCACCATCAGACCACCGTAATCCCGGGCAGGGGTGAGGTGGCAGTCACACTCGAGGCACACTGAAAGCTGCGTCACCATCGATGCGTTCACGGCACACCCCGCCGCGAGCCGTCGCGGGGGCGCCTCGAGCCACCGACCACACATTTCGAGGATCTGCACCTATGGCCTACGTCATCACGCAGCGTTGTTGCAACGACGCCAGCTGCGTCACCGAATGCCCGGTCGACTGCATCCGCCCGACTCCGGATCAACCGGAGTTCGCCACGGCGGAGATGCTGTACATCGACCCCGACACCTGCATCGACTGCGGTGCCTGCGTCGACGCGTGCCCGGTGGACGCGATCTTCTCCGAGGATGACCTGCTGGCCTCGCTGTCCAGGTACCGCGAGATCAACGCCGCCTACTTCCAGCGTCACCCGCTCGAGTCGAATTTCGACCCGCTGAGCACGCCCACCCGTCCGCCCAAGAGCTTGGGCACGCTGCGCGTCGCGATCGTCGGCGCGGGCCCCGCGGCCTGTTACGCCGCCGACGAACTGCTGCGGCGCAGCGATGTCGAGGTCGAGATGTTCGACCGGCTGCCGACCCCGTGGGGTCTGGTGCGCGCGGGCGTCGCTCCCGATCACGCGGGTACCAAGGGCGTGGCCGAGATGTTCGAGTCGGCGTTCCGTCGCGACACGCTGCAGTACTACCTCAACGTCGAGGTAGGCGAGCACATCGATCACCAGGAGCTCCTCGATCACCACCACGCGGTGATCTACGCCGTCGGCGCTTCGAGTGACCGCTCGCTCGACATCCCCGGCGAGGACCTGCCCGGCAGTCACTCGGCCACCGAGTTCGTGGCCTGGTACAACGGCCACCCCGACTTCGCCGAGCGCGAGTTCGACCTGTCCGGCGAGCGCGCGGTGATCGTCGGCAACGGCAACGTCGCCCTCGATGTGGCGCGCGTGCTCACCGGCGATCCGGACGAGCTGGCCAAGACCGACATCGCCGACCACGCGCTGGATGCCCTGCGCCGCAGCAATATTCGCGAGGTCGTCGTGCTCGGCAGGCGCGGTCCGCTGCAAGCCGCGTACAGCTCGCCGGAGTTCCTGTCGCTCACGCATCGCAACAATGTCGACGTGATCATCGACCCCGCCGATATCGAGCTCGACCCGCACAGTCGCGCGATCCTCGACGATCCGAACATCGAACCCTCGCTGCGCCTGAAGTACGAACTGGCGAAGGAGTACTCGACGGCGAAGCCGGACTTGTCGAACAAGCGGATCGTCTTCCGCTACCTCGCCACGCCGACCGCCGTGCACGGCACCGACGCGGTGACCGCGCTCGAGTTCGCGCACAACGAATTGACCGAGGAGAACGGGCAATTGGTGGCCACCGCCACCGACCGCACCGAGACCATCGAGACCGGATTGGTGTTGCGTTCGATCGGTTACCGCGGCGTGCCCGTCGCCGGCCTGCCCTTCGACGAGCGGCGCGGCACGGTGCCGAGCGAGCACGGCCGGGTCATCGACGCGACCCAGCCGGTCCCCGGCGTCTACGTCTCCGGCTGGATCAAGCGCGGCCCGCGCGGCGTGATCGGCTCCAACCGCGTCGACGCCGAGGAAACCGTCGAAGCGGTGATCGCCGACTTCATCGCGGGCAAACTCACCGCGCCGACCGGCGACCGGGCCGCCCTGCGCGCCCTGCTCGCCGAGCGTCAGCCCGACCTGGTCGACCGCAAGGCCTGGAAGACCATCGACCAGGCCGAGAAGTCCGCGGGCAAGGCAGCAGGCAGGCCACGGGTCAAGTTCACCACCCGCGCCGACCTGCTCAAAGCAGCCAAGGGCTAGCCGCTGGGCCCCGGCGCCACCCAGGCGCCGGGGTAGGCGGTCGAGAATTGGCGGCGCCGGCCGCCAAGACTATTGCGGTAGCGGCATGATTCGGACGACGGTCGTCGTGACGCCGCCGACCACGAACCACAGTCGCAACACCATCTGTCCGGTGTTGTCGCCCGGTTCGTGGCGGGCGCGCACGGTGATGTGCTCGCGGGCCAGCACCGGCGCCACATACTCGATCACGGCGCGGTGCGGGCCCGCGACCAGTTTCGGGTAGTCGACGAGGAACTGTTCGACGGCCTGCCAGTAGCAGGCGTTGTTGACGTGGTTGTACTGGTCGATATCGGTCGCGCGCACCGGGAACGGCAGGTCGGTATCGGACTCGCGCGGCGCCGGATCGGTGAGGTACGGCCGCCACCGCAGGCGGTGCTCGTCGGTGGATCGGGCCAGGTAGGCGAGGCCGTCGTCGCTGATCCGAGCGGGGAGATTGCTCGATTCGCTGAGGTTGATCCAGAATCCCTCGGTCTCGATCAACCCGCCGCGTTCGCTGGTGATCCGCGTGCGCATGTTCGTCCAGCGGGTGGACATCGACGAACACCAGCGCTCGAGATGCACGTTGTCGGGCCATACGACCGGCCGGATCACGTCGATGACGGTGCGGCGCACGATCCAGGTGGGATCGGTGAGGTGCAGCGCCGTCTGGTTCAGTTCGTCCCAGGCGATATCGGAGAGGTAGCGCGCCACGGCATCCAGGCGCAGCCGTTGATAAGGATCCACGTCGCCGGCCCGGACGGGCCACGCCGTGGCGAAACCCGTGCCCTCCTGCGGAAGCGGGGCCAGTGGCTGATCGAGTGACACGTGTGCTCCTTGCACGGCCCACCAGGTGCGCCGCGACTTCTTGCGTAGTTCTGTACACGACTTTACGGGTCGCAGATCACACCCTCGCGCCGAGTCGGGACTAGCGGTACCAGGTGCCGGTCACCACGG
The DNA here is from genome assembly GCF_054031145.1 of Nocardia sp. FBN12. Taxonomy (NCBI): domain Bacteria; kingdom Bacillati; phylum Actinomycetota; class Actinomycetes; order Mycobacteriales; family Nocardiaceae; genus Nocardia; species Nocardia sp. FBN12. The sequence goes on along the minus strand of NZ_CM132926.1, from coordinate 5,304,353 downwards.
CGGTACCAGCGCGGTTGTCTTACATGACAGAGACGTCCGTGCCCAGGTAGCCTGCACTAATGGCCGGCGGAGCAATGGCGGGCTCGATGTTCGGGCGCTATGAAATTCGCAGACTTCTCGGAGTCGGCGGTATGGGGGAGGTCTACGAGGCATACGACACCTCCAAGAATCGTGTTGTCGCCCTCAAGATGCTCAATCGCGAACTCGCCGGCGACCCCACCTTCGTGCAGCGCTTCCGCCGCGAATCGCAGGCGATGGCCAGCGTGCAGGAACCGCATGTCATCCCGGTGCACGACTGGGGCGAGGTCGACGGCGTTCTCTATATCGACATGCGGCTGGTCAAGGGCGTCGATCTCCGCGAGCGGCTCCAGCAGCACGGCAGGCTCACGCCCGTCGAGGCGGTGCAGGTGGTCGAGCAGATCGCGTTCGCGCTCGACGCGGCGCACGAGGTCGGCCTGGTCCATCGCGACGTGAAACCGGGCAACATCCTGCTCACCGGCAACCTGTTCGCCTACCTGGTCGACTTCGGCATCGCCCATACCGCCACCGACCCGCAGCTCACCAGCGCGGGCAGTGCGGTCGGCTCGATGGCGTACATGGCGCCGGAGCGGTTCGAGAGCGTGCCGATGTCGCCGTCGGTGGACACCTACGCGCTCACCTGTGTGCTCTACGAATGCCTGGTCGGCCGGGTGCCGTTCCCGGTGAACAGCCTCGCGGGCGCGATCGGGTCACACCAGATGGCGCCCGCGCCGCGCCCCAGCGCCGCCGACTCCACGCTGGCCACCTTCGACGCGGTGATCGAGCGAGGCATGGCCAAGCGCCCCGAACAGCGTTACGGCACCCCCGTCGACCTGGCCCGTGCCGCGAAGGCCGCGCTGATCCAAGCCGAACGCTCCACTCCCGCCACGGTGGCAGGCGCCCGCGTCGAGATCACCGGCCCCCAGACACCGCCGCCCGCACCCGAGGATGCTCCTTCCCCGCCGACAACCCGCGGCTCGGCTGTCGTCCCCTCCGACCCACCGCCGACTCGAGATTCCGCCGCTCTCCCGCGCGACGCGCCCGCGACCAGCGACTCGGCAGCGCTGTCGCCTGACTCGTACGCGCCGCCCACTCGGGATTCCGCGGCGTTGTCCCGGGACACGCATTCGCCGCCGACTAGGGATTCCGCAGCGCTGTCGCCCGACTCGCACGCACCCGCGACCCGGAATTCGGCTGCGCTGTCGCGGGACTCGCATTCGCCGCCCACTCGAAACGTCGCTGCGCTGTCGCCCGACTCGCATTCGCCGGCAACCCGAGCCTCGGGCGCCCTGTCCGCCGGGCCGAAGTCGCCCCCGCAAACGCGGGGGTTGGCGTCCCAGCCGGCGCGTCAGCCGACCGAAGCCAGACCGTTCGGCCCGACGCCGCAGGTCGCGGGTTCACAAGCCGCCGAACGGTATTCGACGCGTCGCGGGACAGGTCCGGAGCCGACCCGTCGCGTCACCGGACCGCAACCCGGGCGGGCCGCGGAGTACGAGGTCACGGCCTTGCGCGCGTCGCAGCGGGTAGTCGGTCCGGGGAGTGGGTACACCCATCCGTCCGCACCGATACCGGTACCCCAGCAACGTAATTCGGCGACACCGGTTCTGGTCGGCGCGCTCGGTTCACTGATCGTGCTGGCGGCGGTCGGCATCGGGGTGTGGATCATGATGAGTGTCGACGACAGTCGCGAGGGGGCCGTCCCGGCACCGCCCCCGTCCGGCGTCGTCGAACCGTCCGTGATCGACACCCAGAGCCAGACGTACGCCTCCCCGGCCCCGACCACCGTCCCGCCGTTGCAGTCCAGCGTTTCCGGCGCCGAGCCAGGGCTTCCTGACGGCGGGTCCACGCTGCAACGACAACGATGCCGCGATGTCGATCGCCCGCACCACTCGATCGCGAGTCGTCATCTGCCACACCGGCGATCAGCGCTACTACTACAAGGGTGTGCGCGCCAGCGACGGCGCCGGAATCGAAATCGACGATCCGGTGCCCACCGGCGGCGGCGCGTACACCGTGACCAACCTGAAAGACGGCACCCGGTACCAACTCGACGCGTCCGCGCTCACGATCACGAGGGACGGTTCGGTGCTCGCCGACGAGCCGGTCACCGAGTTCGCCTATCGCTGATCCCGCGGCCGGGTTATGTTCGCGGGTGAATGTCATCAAGAGAGGTGTCGAAGATGCGCGCAGCCCAGGTCGGCAAGTTGGACGGACCCTCGGCGATCGAGATCGTCGATCTGCCAGAGCCGGTGCCCTACCCGGGCGGCGTCCTGATCGACGTGCACGCCGCGGGCATCGCCTTCCCCGATGTGCTGATGACGCGCGGCCTCTACCAGATGAAGCCGGGCCTGCCCTTCGTCGTCGGCGGTGAAGTAGCCGGCGTCGTGCGCGAGGCGCCGGCGGGTTCGTCGCTGCGCCCCGGTGACCGGGTCGCCGCGCTGACCATGCTGGGCAACGGTGTCGCCGAGGTGGCGGTGTCGCCGGAACACGCTGTGTTCCCCCTCCCTGACAACGTCTCGCTCGAGGCGGGCGCCGGTGTGCTGTTCAACGACCTCACCGTCCACTTCTGCCTGACCAAGCGCGGCAGGCTGGCCGAGGGCGAGACCGTGCTGGTCCACGGCGCGGCCGGTGGTGTCGGCACCTCCACCCTGCGCATGGCCAAGGCACTCGGCGCGGGCCGGGTGATCGCGGTGGTCAGCACCGACGCGAAAGCCCAGGTGGCCAAGGCCAACGGCGCCACCGATGTGGTGCTCACCGAGGGCTGGCTCGCCGCGGTGAAAGAACTGACCGAGGGTCGCGGCGTCGACATCGTCCTCGACCCGGTCGGCGGTGACCGCTTCACCGACAGCATCCGGTCGCTGGCCGGCGGCGGCCGGCTGCTCGTCGTCGGGTTCACCGCGGGCGAGATCCCGACGGTGAAGGTGAACCGCCTGCTGCTCAAGAACGTCGAGGTCGTCGGCGCGGCCTGGGGCGAATGGGTGATGACCCACCCCACCTACCTCGCCGAACAATGGGCCGAGATCGAACCCCTGCTCGCCTCCGGCGCGATCACCGCACCCGACCCGGTCCTCTACCCACTCGACCGCACCGCGGAAGCGGTTGCGGCACTGGATGAGCGCACCGCCGCGGGCAAGGTCGTCGTCCAGCTGCGATAAAACCGGCGTAGTCCGCATGATCGGCGGCGGATCGAACGGCCAGGGCGGGATGTTCGGCCGGAGCCCGTCGACTGCGCGGACCGGTGTGTCGTAGCGGGCCGGTATCGTCGGCCGAGGAGCCGAAGGAGTCGCAGTGCTGGTGTCGAATCGGGTGTTGAACCGGACTTTGCTCGCGCGTCAGCACCTGCTCGAGCGGTCGACCATGACGGCGCCGCAAATGTGCGATCACCTCGTCGGTCTGCAGGCCCAGGACGTGCCGCCGCCGTTCATCGGATTGTGGAGTCGGATAGCCGATTTCGATCCGGCGACAGTGTCGCAGGGTCTCGACGACCGTTCGCTGGTGCGGATCACTTTGATGCGCGGCACGATTCATCTCGTCACGCCGCTGGACGCCTTGCGGATCGCGCCGCACATTCAGCCCGAACTCGAGAAGACCCCGTTCCGAAAGGGTTTCAACTACGGCGCGATGGTCGGCCTCGACCCCGACGAGGTGCGCGCCCACGGCGAGGCGGCGCTAGGTGACGAGCCGATGTCGGCGGCGGATCTGCGCGCCGAGGCCGCCCGCCGCTATCCCGACCGCGACGCCGGTGCGGTCGCGCAGACCTGGCTCTACCAACTTCCCGTGCTGCAGACCCCGCCGCGCGGCCGATGGGGCGACAACAGCCGGCCGGTGTGGTCGCGCGTGCAGCCCTGGCTCGGCGCGCCGCTGGATCCCGGCTACCCGGTGGCGGAGCTGATTCTGCGGTACCTGCGTGCCTTCGGCCCGGCGAGCACGATGGACATGCAGACGTGGTCGCGCCTTCCCGCGATGAAGAAGGCCGTCACCGCACTGGGTGACCGCGTCCGCACCTATACCGACGTGCGCGGTCGCACCCTCTACGACGCCGCTGACCTGGAACTCGCCGACCCGGATCTGCCCGCGCCCGTCCGGCTGCTCGGCTGGTACGACAACGCCCTGCTGTCCCACCAGGACCGCGCCCGGATCACCGGCGACGACAATCCGCCGACACTGCGCGCCTTCGCCACCAATGTCTCGCCGATCCTGATCGATGGTTTCGCGGCCGGGGTGTACAAGGTCTTCGCCAAGTCCGGCACCGCGCGACTGCGGATCAGCCCGGCCCGCCCGTGGACGAAAACCGAAGCGGCGCAGGTGCACGCGGAGGCGGCCGCCTTGCTCGCCTTCCTGGAACCCGAATCCGACCCCGTCATCGAGATCCTCGAGCCCGGCGCAGACCTTCGCCCGTGACATCGCTTTAACGTCGAGGCAACAACCGCTTCCTAGGGTCGTCCCCACGACGTTCATGGCTGCAACGGGCGACGTGCTCCGCTGAATCCGGCGGGCGAACCAGCCGCATCCGCAGAAGAGGTGCGCGCATGGAATCTGTTGCGTCCGTAGTTATTACCAATGCCACCGTCTACACCGAGCAGGGCTGGGCGCCCGGTGCGGTAGTGATCGTGGACGGCGAGATCGTTGCCCTCGAGGCCGGACCCGAACACGCGGACCTGCCCCGCTTCGACGGTGGTGGTGGCCACCTGCTTCCCGGTTTCGTCAACACCCACACCCACCTGCAGCAGGCGGTCCTGCGCGGGATCGGCGAGGGTCTGCCGCTGCTGGAATGGCTGCGCTGCGTCGGCGAACGGACTGTCGCCGCCACCCCGGAACAGACCTATCTGTCAGCGCTGGCCGGCGGCCTTGAACTGCTGCGCAGCGGCGTCACCACGGTCGTCGAACACATGTGGCCGAGCCCGTCCGACGCGGTCCACCAGGCGATGATCCGCGCGCTACACGAGCTCGGCATCCGCGTTGTCCTCGGGCGCGGCATCGCCGACCGCGCCGACATCACCCGCAAATGGGGACTCGACCCGCGCCTCATGCAACCACTCGACGAGGCGTTCGCCCACGTCGACGCACTCGACAAGCAACTGCTCGGCACCCGCATCAGCACCGCGCTCGCCGTCCCCAACCCCCGCTGTCTCACCCCCGACGGCATGGCGGCCGCCCGCGAGTACGCACAGGCCACCGACAAGACAGTGTCGATACATGTCCTCGAGACCACCACCGACGACGACATGTGCCGATTGCATGCAGGTGCCCGCGCCGTCGACTACCTCGACGCGAGCGGTTTCCTCTGGGACCGCACCCTGGCCGTGCACTGCGTCAACCTCGACGACCACGGCCGCAAGGTCTTCGCCGAGCGCGGCGTCGCCGTGTCCTACAACCCGGTGTCCAACATGCGCCTGGGCAGCGGTGTCGCCCCGATTCCGGAGATGCTCGCCGCGGGCATCGACGTCACCCTCGGTGTCGACGGCGCTGCGAGCAACGACACCCAGGACATGCTGCAGGCCCTGCGCATCGGCGCGTACCTGCAGCGCGCGGCCCACAAGAAGGCCGACCTGCTCGGCTTCGAACAGATGCTGTGGATGGCGACCGGCGCCGCGGGCCGGGTCCTCGGACGCCCGGCGCGCACCGGCATCGCCATCGGTGACCGCGCCGACCTCACCCTCGTGCGCTTCGACCGCGACTTCGCCTGCCTGCCGGTCCTCGACCCCGGCGCCACGCTGCTGACTGCCGCGTCACCGCGGGTGATCGACACCGTGTGGGTCGACGGCGAGGCCGTGATCCGCGACGGCCTCAGCACGCGCGTCGATCAGCACGATCTCGCGCAGCGCCTGATTCGCATGCGATGACTGTTAATACGCCGGAAACGAATGGCACATTGCATGTAATCAAGCTAGCCAATACTGAATATGCCCAATGGTTGCACGCAACACCGATATACCGCAGGAGAAGGTGATCACGGTGACGCTCTACGACACGGTGAACGACGCCGACGCGAGGACGCTGCTGTCCGGCATGGAGGTCTCCTTCGCCGACGTGAGCAAGCGCTTCGGCGGCGAAGACGGCACACTCGCCCTGACCGACGTCGACCTCGACATCCGCGAAGGCGAATTCGTCGCGGTGGTCGGCCCTTCCGGCTGCGGCAAGTCCACGCTGCTGCGCCTGGCCGCCGGCCTCGAGCCGGTGACGTCGGGAGCCGTTGCGGTGCGGACGAATTCGATCGGGTTCATCTTTCAGGAAGCCACGCTGCTGCCGTGGCGCAAGGTGCGCCGCAATGTCGAACTCTCGGCCGAGCTGGCCGGTGTCGACCGCAAGACGCGCCGCGAACGGGTCGAGCGCGCGATCGAAGCCGTCGGCCTGACCGACTTCGCGAACAAACTGCCAAGTCAGCTCTCCGGCGGTATGCGCATGCGCGTTTCGCTGGCCAGGGCGCTGTCGCTGGAACCGCGCCTGATGCTGCTCGACGAGCCGTTCGGCGCGCTCGACGAGATGACCAGGCTGAACATGCAGGAAGAGTTGCTGCGCCTGTACCGCGACAACGCCTTCACCGCCCTGTTCATCACCCACTCGGTCTCCGAGGCCGTGTTCCTCGCCTCGCGCGTGGTGGTGATGTCGGCCCGGCCCGGCCGCATCCACGAGGTGATCGACGTCGACCTGCCCTATCCGCGGGACCGCGAACTCCGTTTCGAACCCGCCTTCACCGAACTCGTTTCGCGCATCTCGCGCTCGTTGAAAGAGGCTGCCTGATGGTGAGTGTCGCGGCCCGAATCCCCGCCGCCACGAAGATGCAGCTGCCCACCGCGCACCTGCGCAAATTCGGCGGTTCGCTGGTAGCGCCGATTGTCTCGATCACGCTGGCGCTGGCTGCCTGGTACGCGGTGTCGATGTTGATTCTCAGCGAAGGTCGTCGCTTCCTGCTGCCGCCGCCGCACGTGGTGTTCAGTGAGTCGCTGGCCGATCCGAAGAAGCTCGAGGTGATGCTGGAGGCGCTGGCCGTTACCGCCAGGGTCGCGATCACCGGCCTGCTGATCTCGGCGGTGCTCGGGGTGGCGATCGCGGTGCTGATGAGCCAGGCCAAGCCGATCGAGAACGTGGTGTACCCGTATGCGGTTGTCCTGCAGGCGATCCCGGTACTCGCGGTGGTCCCGCTGATCGGCTTGTGGTTGGGTTACGGCTTCGCCGCCCGCACCACCGTGTGCGTGCTGATCGCGATCCATCCGATCATCGCGATGACACTGTTCGGGATCAAATCCGTGGACGGCAATCTCCAAGAGCTGTTCACCCTCGGCCGCGCGAGCAGGCTGCGCCGCCTCTGGTCGCTGCAACTGCCCGCCGCACTGCCGTCGACGCTGACCGGATTGCGCACCGCCGCAGGACTTTCCGTGACCGGCGCGATCATCGGCGACATGTTCTTCGCGCAGGGCAAACCCGGCATCGGCACCCTGCTCGACACCTACCGCGCCCGCCTGCAATCCGAGGACCTGATCGGCGCACTGCTGCTGGCCGCCCTGTTCGGCGTGCTCGTGTTCACGGTGTTCACGGTCATTCAGAAGGTCAGCGTCGGCCGCTGGCACAACTCCGCCAACTGACTACAGCGCACAATCTTTTTCGAAGGACTACTCATGAAGACAGCGCCTTTCTGTCGCTTCGGCATCGCCGCATTGGCTGTGCTGCTGGCCGGCACCGCGTCCGCCTGTTCCGACGACACCTCCGACGCCCCCGCGGTCGCGCTCGAACCGGCCCCAGCCGAGCAGCAGCTCGCAGGCGCCTGCCCCGCCACCGTGGTCGTCCAGCTCCAGTGGGCACCGGAAACCGACTCCGGCCCGATCTTCGGTCTGCTCGGCCCTGGCTACCAGGTCGACGCCGACAACAACAAGATCACCGGCCCGCTCGTGGCCGACGGCAAGGACACCGGCGTGAAGCTGGAGATCCGCGCCGGTGGCCCGGCCATCGGCTTCCAGACGGTGCCGTCGCAGATGTATGTCGACCAGAGCATCACGCTCGGTCTCGCGCACTCCGAGCACGCCATCGCCGCCGCTGGTCAGCAGCCGATCGTCGCCGTCACCACGCTGCTGCGCAACAGCCCGCAGATGCTGATGTGGGATCCGGCGACCAACCCCGATTGGCAGGGCATCGCCGATATCGGCAAGTCCGGCAAACCGGTGGTGGTCTCCAAGGGTCAGCTGTACCCGGACTGGCTGGTCGCGCGTGGGCTGGTGAAGAAGGAGCAGGTCGACGCGTCCTACGACAACTCGCCTTCGCGCTTCGTGACCGATCCGTCCTTCGCCCAGCAGGGTTTCGTCAATGCCGAACCCTTCACCTACGAGCACGAAGTGCGGGCGTGGAACAAGCCGGTCGGCTACCAGCTGCTCAAGGACGTCGGCTACGAGGGTTACGCCCGCACCGTCAACGTGCGCGCCGACAAGCTCGCCGAGCTGGGCCCGTGCCTGCGGAAGCTGGTGCCGATGATCCAGCAGGCCACCGCGTCGTTCAAGGCCGATCCCAGCCAGGTCAACGATGTCGTCGTCGATGTGGTCGAACAGAACCCCAAGCTCAGCCCCTACAGCGCCGAACTGGCCGAATTCGGCTCCAAGGCCCTGATCGACGGCGGTCTGATCGGCAACGACACCGACGGCGTCCTCGGCAGTTTCGACGAGGCCCGCGTCCAGCGCATCATCGACGAATTCGGACCCATCCTGCGGACCGGCGGCGCGGACGTGCCGACCGGCCTGGCCGCCAAGGACCTGGTCACCAAGGAATTCCTCGACCCCGCCATTTCCGTCACCGGCTAAGGAGACATCCACCATGACCACCAGTTACGACATGTCCGAGGTCTCGCGCGAGAAGCAGATGGGCGGGCTCGGCAAGGAAACCACCGACCGCGAGATCCGCGTCATCGACCTCACCGACTTCGAGAACCGGCGCGCCGAGATCACCGAGGAACTGTGGGCCGCCGCCACCGAGATCGGTTTCTTCCAGCTCTCCGGCCACGGCATCCCGCAGCACCGGATCGACGAAATGTTCAGCACCACAGCCGATTTCTTCGCCCTTCCCGAGGAGATCAAGGGGCAGTACCCCCTGGTCAAGAAGAACAACGCGGGCTGGGAGAGCCTGAGTCAGGTGCGCCCATCGATCGGCGTACCGGATCAGAAGGAGTCCTACCAGGTCACCCGGCCGCATATGGACAAGCTGTGGCCCACCGAGCACGAACTGGCCGGATTCCGTTCTCGCGTGCTCGATTTCGAGCACAGCGCCTGGGAAGTGGCGATGCGGGTGCTGTCCTGCTTCGCCGACCGCCTCGGTTTCGACCGTGAACACTTCACCGCCGCACACGATCCCGGCTCCGAGAGCTACCAGAGCGCCCTGCGCCTGCTGCACTACTTCGCCGTCCCCGAAGAACTGCGCGGCGTCCCCGGACGCTGGCGGGCCGGCGCCCACACCGACTTCGACTGCCTCACACTGCTTTTCCAGCGAGACGGGCAGGGCGGGCTGCAGGTATGCCCCGGCAAGGAGATGGCGGAACAGGAGTGGACTTCCATCACACCGTCGTCGAGCCTGATCACCTGCAATATCGGGGACATGCTCACCCGCTGGAGCGATGACCTGCTGCCGTCGAACTTCCATCGCGTCCGCAGCCCCGGCGAGGGCGAGTACCAGGGCGAGCGCTACAGCATCGCCTACTTCGCTCAGGCCGACCGCGACGCCGTCATCCAGGGACCCGCCGGGAAATACCCGCCCGTCACCGCCGCGGACTTCCTGACTCAGCGGGTGCAGGCGAACTACCAGCCCCAGGGATAATCAGCGCATGGATAGCACTTCTTCGCTGCTCGGCCAGTCTGTCCATCGGCAGATCAGGCAGATGGTGCTCGCCGGCGAGCTGACCCCGGGCCAATCGCTCAGCGTGCCCGCGCTGGCGACCAAGCTCGGGGTCAGCCGCAGCCCCGTCCGCGAAGCGGTGCAGCAGCTGATCTACGAGGGTCTCGCCGTGAGCGCACCGCACGCCGGGGCGAAGGTGGCCGCCGTCGACGACGACCGCATCCGCGATGTCCTCGCGGTGCGCGCCGCGCTCGACGGTCTCGCCGCCGCCGCGGCCGCCACCCGCCTCACCGAGGCCGACCTCGACAAGCTCACCGGCATCATCACCGCCCAGGAGACCCACCTGGACGAACCGATCGACGCCACCCGCGACGCCCAGCTCGATCTGGAATTCCACACCTTCATCCGCGACGCGTCCGGCAACGCGTGCGTCGTCGACGAACTGGCCCGCCTGGAAGCCCAAGCTCACCTCTACCGCGGCGACCTGTGGTGCTCGGCCCGCAACCGCCGCGTCGCCCTGCGCGAACACCGCCGCATCGTCGAAGCCCTCGAATCCGGCCACCCCGAGTCCGCCCGCGCCGCCGCGGAAGCTCACGTACAAGGGCTGCTCACGCGTCTCGCCCGGCACTGAGCACGCCGCACCGCCGGAAACGTTGCTCCCGGCGGCTCAGCGGTGGTCTCGGTACGCGGGCGCCTTCGCGGTTCCCGCCGGGGTCAACGTGTGCAGCAGCGGCATCGTCCGATGCGCGACCACCGTCGACAACACCACCACGCTGTGCGACCGCACCACCGATCCCGTCCGATCGATGCTCAACAACACCGCCTGCAGCCCCGCGTGTGAATCGGCCCCGATCCGGCACAGCACGTCGCCGGACCCTGTCGTCGCATACGCCTCGAGCACCCCCGGAATCGCCGCCAGTTCAGCACTCACCGTGTCCAGCGCCCCCTGCGCGATCTCCAACGTCACGAACGCCTGCACATCGAAACCCGCTGCGGTGACATCGATCTGCGGATTGTAGGAGGCGATCACCCCGGATTCCTCCATCCGGTTGATCCGCGCCTGCACCGTCGCCCGCGCGACCTTCGTCCGCCGCGACAGCTCGAGAATTCCGGCCTTCTGGAACTCGTGCATCGCGGTGAGGATCGCCAGGTCGAGTTCGTCCAATTTCGCGGGCGTGCGCATGCGCTGACCTCCGTGTCCGGTTGCTATTCAAATTGTCCACCATCTCGCCGGTTTCGGTGGCTTCTCGAGCCAGCCTGTCCAGGCGGCGATGGAGTAGTTGCCCACCTGCCGTGTGCCGCGATTTCCTAGGTCATGACCATTGAGCAGCAGCTCGTCGGGCTGATCGAGCACGACGACAGTGTCGATCCGTTTCCCGTGATCGGGTGGGACGCCCTCGTGTGGGTCGTCGGCAACGCGACCCAGAGCGCCCACTTCCTGCAATCGGCATTCGGGATGCGACTCGAGGCGTACTCGGGCCCCGAGACCGGCAATCGCGACCACAAGGCGTTCGTGCTGCGCAGCGGGGGAGCGCGGTTCGTGATCACCGGCGCGGTCGACCCCGACAGCCCGCTCGTCGACCATCACGACCGCCACGGCGACGGCATCGTCGACATCGCCCTCGAGGTCCCCGACGTGGACCGCTGCATCGCCTGGGCCCGCGAACACGGCGCCACGATCCTCGTCGAACCCCATGACGAGACCGACGAATTCGGCACCGTCCGCTCCGCGGCGCTGGCCACCTACGGCGACACCAGGCACACCCTCGTCGACCGCTCCGGCTACGCCGGCCCCTATCTGCCCGGCTATATCGCGCGCACGTCCACCCGCGAGCCGGGCAAGCGCGTGTTCCAGGCCATCGACCACGTGGTCGGCAATGTCGAGCTGGGCATGATGGACCGCTGGGTCGACTTCTACCGCGGCGTCATGGGGTTCACGAACATGGCCGAATTCGTCGGCGACGACATCGCCACCGAGTACTCCGCGCTGATGAGCAAGGTCGTCGCCAACGGCAACCACCGGGTGAAGTTCCCGCTCAACGAACCAGCACACGGCCGCAAGCGTTCTCAGATCGACGAGTACCTCGAGTTCTACCGCGGCCCCGGCGTCCAGCACATCGCGCTCGCCACCGGCGACATCCTCGCCACGGTCGACGCCCTGCGCGCCGAGGGCGTCGAATTCCTCGCCACTCCCGACACCTATTACGAGGACCCCGAATTGCGCGCGCGCATCGGCGCCGTGCGCGTGCCGGTCGACGAACTGCAGCGCCGCGGCATCCTGGTCGACCGCGACGAGGACGGCTACCTCCTGCAGATCTTCACCCGCCCCCTCGTCGACCGCCCCACCGTCTTCTTCGAACTCATCGAGCGACACGGCTCACTCGGTTTCGGAAAAGGCAACTTCAAGGCCCTTTTTCAGGCCATCGAGCGCGAACAGGAGGCTCGCGGCAACCTGTGAGGCGGTGCGGTGAACCATTAGAGTTCATGGCATGCGGATCCCCTCGGCGATCATTACCGGCATGACCTTGGTCGTCATGCTGACGTCGTGCGGATCGGGGGGCGACTCCGATACGCCGACAGGGCCCAACCGACCTCCACCCAAGGTCGCCTCACTCGGCCCGTTCGTCGGCGAGTGCGGCCATGTCACCGACGACGAAGTGCGCGACCTCGCCGGCCTCGGCCAGATCGCGCGGGTCTTCAAGAACGCGACCGGCTGCAACTGGCAGTCGGCCGGATTGTCCTCGCCCAGTGTTACTTTCGCCTCGTACCGGGGCAGTCCGATCGAACGTGAGAAGGCGTGGGTGTCCAGCGTCGGCCGCGAACCGGAGACCATCGACGTCGCGGGACGCTCCGGCTTCATGGCCCTCGACCCGCAGGGCACCGTCTGCGACCTCGCCGTGCAACTCGACGACGACTTCTTCGAATGGTCGATGTCCACCGGCCTGTTCGCCACCGCGGGCAATCCGTGCGACAAGACCAGGAAACTGGCCGAGCTCACCGTGGGACGCCTGCAGTGAGGGCGGGCAAGGTCACCGCCGCGCTGATGCTCACCCTCGCGCTGGCGGGCTGCGGCCAGAAGATCGAGGGCAGCGCCCAGCCGCTCGGGCAGGGTGGCGGCGGCGAGACGATCAACACCGACTTCGACAAGCTGCTGCGCGAGTGCGAGGTGGTGGCCGCCGACAAGATCGGTGAGATCATCGGCAACGCCCAGCAGGTGAACGCCTCGTTCAGCGGCGCCGTCTGCATGTGGGACATCGAGGACGCTCCTGGTGGGACAGCCATGGCCAGCCTCAACTGGTACGAGATGGGTACGCTGAACAACGAGAAGACCACCAACGACAAGTTGGGCTACCTCTCCGGCGACATCACCGTGCAGGGCCGCAGGGCGCTGCAGGTGCGCAGGCCGGGCGACAACGACTCCTGTGGCGTCACCGCCCCGGCCGCCGATGTCGGCGTGGTCGGTTGGTGGATCAACTACAAGCCCGGCTCGGCGCACCCCGATCCGTGCGCGGGTGCCCAGAAATTGGTCGAGCTGACTCTGGATCTCGCCCGGTAGAAGGCTTGACGCGGCCCCCCGCTTTGACCCCGAATCGGGCACGCGGGTATCGTAGATCCCTGTGCCCGGATTGCTACGGGCAAGTTCGTGTGTGAACGTAGGCCAGCGAAAGCGGCCGATACGTTCCAGCGTGCCTTGAAAAGGGCACTGAGCGCCTCAGCGACACGCCCGACCACGGGTTAACGGAAACGTGGTCTGACGTGCGGGTGAAAGCTCGATGAACTGCAGTTGACACTACACACCAAGCGCAATAACCAATAAGGAAAGCCGGTCTATGCCAACCATCAACCAGCTGGTCCGCAAGGGTCGCCGCGACAAGGTCACCAAGACCAAGACTGCGGCCCTGAAGGGGAGCCCGCAGCGTCGTGGCGTGTGCACTCGCGTGTACACCACCACCCCCAAGAAGCCGAACTCCGCGCTCCGTAAGGTCGCGCGTGTTCGCCTGACCAGCGCGATCGAGGTCACGGCGTACATCCCCGGTGAAGGCCACAACCTGCAGGAGCACTCCATGGTGCTCGTTCGCGGCGGTCGTGTGAAGGACCTCCCCGGTGTCCGTTACAAGATCATCCGTGGATCGCTCGACACCCAGGGCGTGAAGAACCGCAAGCAGGCGCGCAGCCGCTACGGCGCCAAGAAGGAGAAGAGCTGATATGCCACGCAAGGGCCCCGCACCCAAGCGTCCGCTGATCAACGACCCGGTCTACGGGTCCCCGCTGGTCACTCAGCTGGTCAACAAGATCCTGATGGACGGCAAGAAGTCCACCGCCGAGCGCATCGTCTACGGCGCACTCGAGCAGGCGCGTGAGAAGACCGGCACCGATCCGGTCGTCACCCTCAAGCGCGCGCTGGACAACGTCAAGCCCGCCCTCGAGGTGAAGCCCCGTCGTGTCGGTGGCGCCACCTACCAGGTGCCGGTCGAGGTCCGTCCGGGCCGCGCCAACACCCTCGCGCTGCGCTGGCTGGTCAGCTACTCCCGCGCCCGTCGCGAGAAGACCATGGTCGAGCGTCTCGCCAACGAGCTCCTCGACGCCAGCAACGGCCTCGGTGCCGCTGTGAAGCGTCGCGAAGACACCCACAAGATGGCCGAGTCGAACCGGGCCTTCGCGCACTACCGCTGGTGATAGTCCGGCCCGTCACTTAAAAGGGAGAATTTCGTGGCACAGGACGTGCTCACCGACCTGAACAAGGTCCGCAACATCGGCATCATGGCCCACATCGATGCGGGCAAGACCACCACAACCGAACGCATCCTGTTCTACACCGGTATCACGTACAAGATCGGTGAAGTTCACGACGGCGCGGCCACGATGGACTGGATGGAGCAGGAGCAGGAGCGTGGTATCACCATCACCTCCGCGGCTACCACTTGCTTCTGGAAAGACAACCAGATCAACATCATCGACACCCCCGGGCACGTCGACTTCACCGTCGAGGTGGAGCGTTCGCTCCGCGTGCTCGATGGTGCGGTCGCGGTGTTCGACGGCAAAGAGGGTGTCGAGCCCCAGTCCGAGCAGGTGTGGCGTCAGGCCGACAAGTACGACGTGCCGCGTATCTGCTTCGTGAACAAGATGGACAAGCTCGGTGCGGATTTCTACTTCACCGTGCAGACCATCAAGGACCGTCTCGGCGCTCGTCCGCTCGTGATCCAGCTGCCCATCGGCGCTGAGAACGACTTCGAGGGCATCGTCGACCTGGTCGAGAACAATGCCAAGGTCTGGAAGGGCGAGACCAAGCTCGGCGAAGAGTACGAAGTCGTCGAGATCCCGGCCGACCTCAAGGAGAAGGCCGAGCAGTACCGTCAGGAACTGCTCGAGACCGTCGCCGAGTCCGACGAGGCACTGCTCGAGAAGTTCTTCGGTGGCGAGGATCTCACCATCGAGGAGATCAAGGGCGCCATCCGCAAGATGACGGTCAACTCCGAGCTGTACCCGGTGCTGTGTGGTTCCGCGTTCAAGAACAAGGGCGTTCAGCCCATGCTCGACGCGGTCATCGATTACCTCCCTTCCCCGCTGGACGTCGAGGCCACCACCGGCCACGTGCCCAACAAGGAAGAAGAGCTGGTCACCCGCAAGCCCAACGTCGACGAGCCCTTCGCGGCCCTGGCGTTCAAGATCGCGGTGCACCCGTTCTTCGGTGAGCTCACCTACGTGCGCGTGTACTCGGGTCAGGTTGCCTCCGGCGCCCAGGTCGTGAACTCGACCAAGGGCAAGAAGGAGCGTCTTGGCAAGCTGTTCCAGATGCACTCCAACAAGGAGATGCCGGTCGCGACGGCTTCGGCCGGCCACATCTACGCGGTCATCGGCCTGAAGGACACCACCACCGGTGACACCCTGTCCGACGCGCAGAACCAGGTCGTGCTCGAGTCGATGACCTTCCCGGATCCGGTCATCGAGGTCTCGATCGAGCCCAAGACCAAGTCCGACCAGGAAAAGCTCGGCACCGCGATCCAGAAGCTGGCGCGCGAAGACCCGACGTTCTCGGTCAAGCTCGACCAGGAGACCGGCCAGACCGTCATCGGCGGCATGGGCGAGCTCC
This sequence comes from Nocardia sp. FBN12, assembly GCF_054031145.1. Lineage (NCBI taxonomy): Bacteria > Bacillati > Actinomycetota > Actinomycetes > Mycobacteriales > Nocardiaceae > Nocardia > Nocardia sp. FBN12. Next base: position 5,288,434 of record NZ_CM132926.1, on the reverse strand, counting down.
ACCTCGACATCCTCGTCGACCGTATGCGTCGCGAGTTCAAGGTCGAGGCGAACGTCGGCAAGCCGCAGGTGGCCTACCGCGAGACCATCACCAAGAAGGTCGAAAAGCACGAGTTCACCCACAAGAAGCAGACGGGTGGCTCCGGCCAGTTCGCGAAGGTCATCATCGCCCTCGAGCCGTTCATCGGCGAGGACGGCGCGACCTACGAGTTCGAGAACAAGGTCTCCGGCGGTCGCGTGCCCCGTGAGTACATCCCGTCGGTCGACGCGGGCGCCCAGGATGCCATGCAGTACGGCGTGCTCGCCGGCTACCCGCTGGTGAACCTGAAGGTCAGCCTGCTCGACGGCGCGTACCACGACGTCGACTCCTCGGAAATGGCGTTCAAGATCGCGGGTTCGCAGGCCCTCAAGGAAGCGGCCCGTAAGGCCGGTCCGGTGATCCTCGAGCCGCTCATGGCGGTCGAGGTCATCACGCCCGAGGAATACATGGGCGACGTGATCGGCGACCTCAACTCCCGCCGTGGCCAGATTCAGGCCATGGAGGAACGCAGTGGTGCCCGTGTCGTCAAGGCGCTGGTTCCGCTCTCGGAGATGTTCGGTTACATCGGTGACCTGCGGTCGAAGACCCAGGGTCGCGCGAACTACTCCATGGTGTTCGCCCAGTACGCAGAGGTTCCGGCCAATGTGTCCAAGGAGATCATCGCCAAGGCGACCGGCGAATAAACCCCTTGGGGTCCAGTGGCACACTGGACCCCGAGTGTCGGGCGTCATGTAATACCCCCGGTCCCCACCCCCAGTGGGGATGACACACGCACTGCTGCAAATGCACGCACCAACAAGTCCAGGAGGACCCAAAAGTGGCGAAGGCGAAGTTCGAGCGGACGAAGCCGCACGTCAACATCGGCACCATCGGTCACGTCGACCACGGCAAGACCACGCTGACTGCAGCGATCACCAAGGTGCTGGCTGACAAGTTCCCGGATCTGAACGACGCGTTCGCGTTCGATCAGATCGACAAGGCGCCGGAGGAGAAGGCTCGTGGTATCACGATCAACATCTCCCACGTCGAGTACCAGACCGATAAGCGCCACTACGCGCACGTCGACGCCCCGGGCCACGCGGACTACATCAAGAACATGATCACCGGTGCGGCGCAGATGGACGGCGCCATCCTGGTCGTCGCGGCCACCGATGGTCCGATGCCGCAGACTCGCGAGCACGTGCTGCTCGCCCGTCAGGTCGGCGTGCCCTACATCCTGGTCGCGCTGAACAAGTCGGACATGGTCGACGATGAGGAAATCCTCGAGCTCGTCGAGATGGAGGTCCGCGAACTGCTGGCCTCGCAGGAATTCGACGAGGACGCGCCGGTCGTGCGCGTCTCCGGTCTGAAGGCCCTCGAGGGCGACGAGAAGTGGGCCGAGGCCATCGTCGAGCTCATGCAGGCCGTCGACGACTCGATCCCGGACCCGGTCCGCGAGACCGAGCTCCCGTTCCTGATGCCCGTTGAGGACGTCTTCACGATCACCGGTCGTGGCACCGTCGTCACCGGTCGTGTCGAGCGCGGCATCGTCAACGTGAACGAGGAGGTGGAAATCGTCGGCATCAAGGAGAAGTCGACCAAGACCACCGTCACCGGTATCGAGATGTTCCGCAAGCTGCTCGACCAGGGCCAGGCGGGCGACAACGTCGGCCTGCTGGTTCGTGGCATCAAGCGCGAAGATGTCGAGCGTGGCCAGGTTGTCGTCAAGCCGGGCACCACGACTCCCCACACGGAGTTCGAGGGCCAGGCGTACATCCTGTCGAAGGACGAGGGCGGCCGCCACACCCCGTTCTTCAACAACTACCGCCCGCAGTTCTACTTCCGTACCACGGACGTGACCGGCGTCGTTACCCTCCCCGAGGGCACCGAGATGGTCATGCCCGGCGACAACACCGAGATGCTGGTCAAGCTGATCCAGCCGGTCGCCATGGACGAAGGCCTGCGCTTCGCGATCCGCGAGGGTGGCCGCACCGTCGGTGCCGGTCGCGTCACGAAGATCATCAAGTGAGTCTGTAAGACCCACTGCACAACCTGAACGGCGTCGCTCCCCTGGGAGCGGCGCCGTTCGGCGTTTACCGGGGGTCAGTCGGCCGCGTCGAGCTTCACCCGGACGGCGACCCGGCCCCGCTGGTCCCGATGGGCGACCGCATGGCCGACGTGGTCGACGCCATCGATGCGCAGGGTGACCGGGCCACCCTCGCCGAGAAAGTTGCGCCACCACTTCTTCTTGTCGGGCATCGCGGCACCGATGACGTACTCCTCGCCGGAACGCCGATAGTTCACCGGCGTCGTGAACGTCCGCCCGGAACGCCGACCCACATAGCTGATCTGCGCGAACGACTTACCCAGCACCTTCCCGATGACCGGGGCCTCGGTCAACGCCACCACCCCGGCGTTCATCCCCCGCAATCCCCGACGCAACAACGATTCCTGAATCAACGGCTTCTCCTGCCTGATGAAGAACGAACGTGCTGTTGCCCAAGCTACCGACGATCTTTGGCAGCGGGCTGAGAGTCCGGGCGATCGCCGGCCACCTACGAGTGATGACCTCGCAGGTCATCGCGGTTGTCGGTGATTGTCGGTAGCGTTGGGTGCCAAGGCATTCGAGAGGATCGGAGACTTCGTGGGTAGGGCAGCGCTCGAACGGGAATTGGATGTCAGCGAAGGGGTGTTCGAGCACGGGATGCCCTATCTCGCGTTCGGGGCGGGGCGGCCGCTGGTGTTCCTGCGGTGGTTCATGCCCGATCACGCCAATCCGCGTGGCTGGCTGCGGTCGAGCGAGATCAAGACGATGGCGCCGTTGGCCAGGAACTTCCGGGTGTATGCGGTCAATCGCGCGCCGGGGATGGCGGCCGGTACCTCGATGGCCGACATCGCGCGCGAGCACGCGCAAGCCCTGCACAACGAATTCGGTGCTCCCGTAGACGTTCTCGGCATTTCGTCGGGTGGCTCGGTTGCCCTGCAACTCGCCGCCGACCATCCCGCGGTAGTGCGGCGACTGGTGGTCGCTTCCTCCGCCTACCGTCTCGACCAGTCCGCGCGCGTGTCGCAAATGAACTACGCGCAGGCCGCCGCCGCGGGCAAACGCTCCCTGCACCACCTGGCGACTCAGGGCATCGAATCTCCGCTGAAAGCCCGCCTCGTCGGCGCGGCGGCCTGGCTGGCGGACCCGCTGCTCCGCCCGAAGAACCCCGCCGACACCCTCGCTTTCGTCCATGCCGAAGACGCCTTCGACCTCACCGATCGCCTCGCCGAGATCAAAGCCCGGACCTTGGTCGTCGCCGGCGAACGCGACGAGTTCTACGACCAGTCGTCCTTCCGCTACACCGCCGACGGCATCCCCGATTCCCGCCTGATCATCTACCCCGCGACAGACCATCTGGGCGCGATCAAACATGCCCGGTTCGCTCCAGATGTCACCGAATTCCTCTCGGAGACAACCTGACTCAGCGGATCTTGGCACCGTAGACGTGTTCGACGGCCAAGGCCATGAGCACGCGCCGATCCGAGACCATCACCTCGCGGTACTCGTTCCAGTCGGGGTGCTCGCCCGCGGCCGCTCGGTAATAGCCGACCAACGCCTCGACTTCCGGGCCGTTCGGGTCGGTTCCGGGTCCGGTCAACGTGGCGGTGCCCTCCGCGGTGGCCCATGACCATCCGTCCGCGCTGGTGACCTCCAGCGCGGCGCGCGGGTCGCGTCGAAGGTTGACCGTCTTGGCGCGGCCTTCGGTCATGGAGACGTAGATGATGCCCGCGGCGCGGTCGTAGTACGGGGTGACGGGGGAGAGTTGGGGCCTGCCGTCGGATTTGATCGTGGCGAGGATGCCGATGCGGGAATCGGCGATGAGAGCGTGCAGGTCGAGTGGGGTTTCGGGCATCGATCGGCTCCTAGTGGCTGGCGGGGCTGTTCGTTGTGACGAACCGTGGGGGTCACGCGTTTATGCCCGGGTGGCGGAAATTCCGTCGACAGCGCGCGATCGGGCGCGTAGAACTTGTCGCATGGTTACAGCACTTCCGCAGTCGCGGTTCTAGTTCGCATCGGGTCATGAGGGCGCCGGTGCGGCGCCGCGTGATCCGACGCCGTGCCGTTCCAGGAACGCCCCACTGGCGAGCGTCGATTCATCGACAAAAACCAGCCTGGGGGATTCCCATGACCAGAATCGATCTCGCCCGAATACGCAATATCGACGCCCCCGGCCACGTCGACTTCACCGCCGAAGTGGAGCGCACGCTGCGGGTGCTCGACGGTGCGGTCGCGGTATTCGATGCCAAGGAAGGCGAGATTCCAGAAGATCTGCGCACCACGGCATTACAACATCGCGAGGTGTTGGAGGCGGCAGTCGCGGAAGGCGACGAGGAAGTGCAGGAGCGCTACCTCGCCGGGCTCCCGATCACGGTCGAGGTCCTCGAGGCCGCCATCCGGCGGATGACGATCGACGCAAAGGCCTACCCGGTCCTGTGTGGTTCGGCGCTGGCGAACATCGGCGTGCAGCCGCTGCTGTACGCCATCGTCGACTATCTGCCTTCGCCACTTGATGTCGTTGCTGTACAGGGATTCTCGCCCGAGAGCGAACCGATTCACCGTGCGCCCGAGATCGCCGAGCCCTTCGCGGCCCTGGCGTTCAAAGTCGCGGTGCTCCCATCGTGCTCGAGCCGATGACCTTCCCCGACCCCGTGCTCGCGGTATCGATCGAACCGCGAACCCGCGCGGATCAGGACAAGCTGGGCACCGCGCTGGCCCGTCTGGCCGAGGAGGACCCGACGTTCACCGTGCGCGCGGACATCGAAACCGGTCAAACGGTCATCGGTGGCATGGGCGAACTGCATCTGGAGGTCTTGGTCGACCGGATGAAACGGCAGTTCGGGGTGGATGCCGAGATCGGCGCACCACGCGTGGCCTATCGTGAAACCATCACCACCGCAGTCGAACTGTTCGAATACACCCACCGCAAGCAAGTGGGCGGACGCGGACAGTTCGCCGAGGTGGCGATCGCGCTGGAACCACACGTGGCCGACGACGGCGCGATCTACGAATTCGACAGCCGGGTCACCGGCGGGCGGATACCGCGGGAGTACATCCCCGCGGTCGACGCGGGCGCACAAGACGCACTCCGCATCGGCCCGCTCGCGGGCTTCCCCCTGGTGAACGTGAAAGTGACGCTGCTCGACGGCGCCGCCCACGTTCAGGATTCGTCCGACCTGGCCTTCCGCCTGGCCGGTGCGGCGGCGGTGCGAGCCGCGGTCGCGAAGGCGAAGCCAGTACTCCTCGAACCGATGATGGCCGTAGAGGTCCTCACCCACGAGGAGTACGTCGGCGAGATCATCGGTGACCTCAACGCCCGGCGCGGCCGAGTCACCGACCTCACCGAACGCGGCGGCGCCCACGTCATCCGCGCACTGACCCCGCTCCAGGAGATGTTCGGCTACATCGGGGACCTGCGCTCGAAAACCCGTGGCCGAGCGAACTACTCGATGGTGTTCGACTCCTACGCCCCGGTCCCACCGAGTGCGGCGGAGTCGATCATCGCGGGCAGTTGATCGAAACCGGTGGCGTCGCACAGTGCGGCGTCACCGGTTCGTCTGGCTATGCGTGGGTTTCGTCCGACGCGTCGATGTCGACCATCGCCGGAGTCGGTCGAGTTCCGGCGGTCAGTAGCCGCAGCGCGTCAGCCGAACTCGCGTCGCGCGCGGTGTAGACCTCGAGCCGGTGATCAGGGCTGTCGGGCTGCAACCACACCTGATAATCGACATCGACGCGGCCCACCGTCGGATGGCGCAGATCCATCGGTCCGACAGTGCAGTCGGCGACCTCCGCCGCGGCCCATAGCGTGGCGAACGTAGAACTGCGCATGGCGAGTTCGCCGATCAGTTCGGCCAGACGCGCATCGGTGGGGTACCGACCGGCGGTCAGCCGCAGGTAGCCGACGTGGATACGGGCGAGCTCGTCCCAGTTCCGGTACAGATCCCTGGCGTGCGGATCGAGGAAGAACAGCCGCGGAATCGACGGGCGCCGCTCGGGGTCGTCGGGTGCGGTGAAGTCGAGGTGCTCGCCGACGAGCGCGTGCCCGGCACGGTTCCAGGCGAGTACATCGCCACGGCGACCGAGGACCACGGCGGGCATGGTGTCACCGAGTGAGGTGAGCAGCGTGAGGACCCGAGCGTGGGGTTGCTCCGGTTCGTCTCTGATCAGGCGGGGGACGGATGGTTGGCCCGCGAGGTTGTGCAGGTGGGTCGTTTCGGCGGGGTCGAGTTGGAGCACCCGGGCGAGAGCGTCGATGACCTGCGCGGAGACGGTTCCCGCCTGGTCCTGTTCGAGGCGGGTGTAGTACCCGGCGCTGACCCCGGCGAGCTGAGCGAGTTCCTCACGCCGGAGGCCGGGCACGCGCCGGGTGACACCGAAGGTGCGTAGGCCGATCCGTTCCGGGGTGGTTCGGTCGCGGCGGGACTTGAGGAACGTTCCGAGGCTTTCCAACTCCATCGTTCCCATCGTAGGCACCGGGCAGGAGTCGTGCCTACTCCTGCCGGGTGTACCCACGTCAGGGGTCTGGTTGTCGTCCGCGCCCGATCGCAGGGTGGGTGACATGAATCGAATCAATTCCGAGCTGCGGTCCTGGCTCGGCCTGCTGGTGGTACTCGGCCCCGTCCTGCTCGTCGCGATGGACGGCTCGGTGCTGTTCTTGGCGATGCCCGCCATCACCGGCGCGCTCGCACCCTCGGCCGACCAATCCCTCTGGATCCTGGACAGCTACGGCTTCGCGGTCGGCTCCTTGCTGATCGCGTTCGGCACCATCGGCGACCGCTACGGCCGCAAACGCCTGTTGATGATCGGCGCGGCGATGTTCGGCCTCGGCTCGGTGGGTGCCGCCTTCGCCACGAGCCCCGAGCTGCTGATCGCCTTCCGTGTCCTGATGGGCGTGGCCGGTGCGACGCTGTTGCCGTCGGCGCTCGCTGTGCTCGGCACCCTGTTCACCGACCCACGCAGGCGCGCCCAGGCCATCGGTATCTTCGCCGCCACGTTCGCCGCGGGTTTCGCGATCGGCCCGATCGTCGCCGGTCAGCTGTTGAGCCATTTCTGGTGGGGGTCGGTACTGCTGATCAACGTGCCCGTGGTGCTGGTGTTCCTGGTGCTGGCGCCGATCCTGCTCGGTGAGGTGCGCGCGAGCGGCGGTGCCGGCGTCGATATCGCCAGCGTGCTCACCTCGGCTGCCGGACTGCTGCTGACCATGTATGCCGTGAAGCATGTTGCCGCCGAGGGTGTTTCGTTCGCAACGCTGGTTCTCGGACTGGCCGGTGTGGCGCTGCTCTCGGTGTTCGGCCGCAGGCAGGCGCGCATCGACAACCCGCTCATCGACTTCACCTTGTTCCGCAACCCGGTCTTCACCATCGCGATCATCACCGGGTTCCTGCCACTGGCCGCCTGGTCGGCAACCGCGTACCTGGCGGCGACCTACCTGCAATCGGTCCTCGGCCTGTCCATCGCCGACGCCGCGCTACTGGCGGTCCCCGGCGCGCTCGTTCTCACGGTGGCCGCCGTCGTCACCCCGGCCGTCGTCGCCCGTATCGGCCGCGCGGCTGCCCTGATCACCGCCCACTTCACGATCGCCGCAGGACTGCTGCTGCTGTTGCCGACCGGCACCGGTGACGGAATCGGCTGGTACATCGCGGCGACCGCGGTCGCGGGCATCGGCTACGGCATCTCGTTCAGCGTGGTCGCCGACATCGCCGTCGCCGCGGTCCCCGCCGAACGCGCGGGCTCCGCCGCCGCACTCGCCGAAACCGGCAACGAACTCGGCAACGCACTCGGCATCGCCCTGTTCGGCTCGCTGGCCGCCGCCCTCTTCCGCATCGACGGCCCCGACCTCGCCCCCACCCTCGGCGAAACCCTGAACCTGCCAGGTCTCGCCTCCGCCGTACTCGACGACGCCCGCAGCGCCTTCGTCAGCGGATTGCACGTCGTCGCCGTCACCGCGGCCATCCTGCACGGCGTCCTCGGCGCCGTGGCCATCCGCGTGCTCCGCAGCGAGGCGCTCGCCGCGGACAAATCGAATGCGGTGCCAACCGAGCCCGCATCGCACCGACGACCCCCGGCGGACATCCGAAGCTGACGGACCGAGTCCGCACTCAGCCGCGTTCCGCTGCAGATGGCCATGGTGGACATATGCATCATGATGCAATGATGGTATTCTCGCTGGTATGCGCACCACAATCGACCTTCCCGACGACCTGCATGCTCAGGCGATGGCCATTGCGCGTGACTCACGCCGCAGCTTCAATCAAACCGTTGCCCTGCTCGTTCGCCGCGGCCTCAATCAAGGGGGTCAGGGTGGTCAGGCCGCGGTTTCCGAGAGCGAGCTGACCGGGCTCCCGGCGATCACGCTGGGAAAGGTCGTCACCTCGGAGGACGTTCGTTCGCTGGAGGACGAGTGACTGCACTGCTCGATGCCAATGTGCTGATCGCTCTTGTGGTGACTGATCATTCGCATCATGATGCGGCAGAGGCGTGGTTCGCTGGTTCGTCGGTCAACTTCGCGACCTGCCCGATCACCCAAGGCAGCCTCGTACGGCTACTTCTGCGTGAAGGGCTGACCTCCGGTGCCGCGTTGAAAGCGCTCGACGGCCTTTCGGGGCACAAGCGGCATGAGTTCTGGCCGGATTCGATCTCCTTTGCTCGGGTCGAAATGGGGGGCGTGATCGGACATCGTCAAGTGACCGACGCGTACCTCGCGGCGCTCGCACGCTCGAACCAGGGGCGGCTGATCACGTTCGACAAGGGTTTGGCCGCGGCTCACCCTGACATTGCCGATCTCGTCGAGGCTGTCTGAGGGAGAGCCGAATTCGCTTGTGACCGAGTCAGCCCCGGCCGATCAGGACGTAATGGCCGGGGTCGACCTAAGAAGGCGCAGGTTTGCTCACGGAGGTCGGGGTCATCCGAGCTGAGTCGTGGCGATCGCCATGCGGGCACCGTAGGGGAGTGGTCCTTCCTCAGCCAGCTGCGAAGCCTGTCTGAGGAATTCTTCCCGAAGATTCTGGAGTTGCCGAGTGTCGACGAAAGTGACTTCGTAATAGGAGTCAACGGCAGACTGCCACATTTGAGCCGGCGTCGCGTTGGTGCCGGGGCTGACCTCGGTCCAGCTGACGGCCTGGAACCCAGCGGCTTCGACCAGCTCATTCAATCCCTCGCGAGTGCGTGTGCGGCGGTCGCCAAGAGCGGGCATCGACTCCTGCTGCTGCACTGCGGCGAAGAGCACCGGTCGCGCCAGCTTCAGGAACAATGCGCGTCCGCTTCCGGGTGCAGGGCGCAGCCCGACAGAGATCGCGAGCTGACCTTCCGGTTTCAACACGCGCGCGGCCTCGGCTAGTACCTGTTCGACATCTGCCATCAGCATCAATGCCATGTGGGAAACCACAGTGTCGAATGCGTTGTCCTCGAACGGAAGCTCTTGGGCGCGTCCTTGTCGCAAATCCGCACCAGCCAACTCCGGCCGGTTCCTCGCGGTGACGAGCTCTCCGTCGGCCAGGTCGATGCCGGCAAGGCCGGTCGCACCACTACGGGCCAGGACTGCCAGCAGCGAGCCGTCTCCACAGCCGAGGTCGAGTACTTGCCGAGCGTCGGGAACCTGGTCGGCCAGGAACTGGTAGCTGGATCGTCCGTCGGGTAGTGGGTTCGCCCGTACGTATCGGCTCGTAGCCCCTGGCATTTGGTTGTGGGTTCGCCGGTAAAAGTCTTCGCCCGCGTGTATCTCGTCAACTGCCCTCATGATTCGAATCCAATTCCATTTCGATGTCGGCACATTTGTGTTCGCGGCGACGCGCTCAGCCGAGCTGTGTCATCCCCGCTGCGACGACCTGGGCGACGTTCAGCAGTTCGTCCGCGGTGGGAACGGGTAGTCCGTCGAGGGCGTGCAGGCGGTCGGTGCTGGCGATCGCGAACATGGCGGAGACCCAGGCGGCGGCGCAGGCGTGGAGTGTGCCGGGGCGGACGGGGACCGGGGTGCTGGCCTGTAGGACGCGGGCGGTGATGTCGAGCAGCTGGTCACGCAGGGTGCGCAGGGTGCGGCGCACGTCGGGGTGGGTGTCGGCCTCGCGCCACATGATCACCCGCAGGACCGAGGAATGATGGTCGCGCAGGTTGATCGCGGTGTCGAGGTTGATCAGGCTGGCGGCCGGATCGCCGGGGGTGACCACGGCGGTGAGGTCGTCGAGCGGGTGTTGCGGGACGCGTTCGCGCATGAGCGCGGACAGGATCGCGTTCTTGGTGGGGAAGTAGTAGAAGACAAGTCCTTTCGGTACCTCGGCGGCCGCGGCGACGGCCGCGGTCGGTGTTGCGTCGAATCCCTGTGCGGCGAACAGGGTTTCGGCGGCATCCAGGATGAGTTGCCGGGCGTCGCCATCGCGTTTCGCGTTGCGGCGCCCGACGCGTCGGCCCGGCATCAGTGATGCGGAGCCATGTTGTGCAGGCGCTGGTTCATCGCGGGCAGTGCGGCGACCGCCACCACCGCCGTCACCACTCCGACCACCCATGCGGTCCAGGATGCGCCGCTGAACGCGGTGAAGTCCATGACCCACGGCGAGATGAACAGCAGCACGCCGAATACGCCCATCGCGTAGTCCGCGACGATCAGGTCGTCCCTTGCCATCTGGATCAGACCGGTCGCGGCGATGAGCGCGCCGAGCACGATGAGAGTCCAGCGGGCGTTGTCGCTGGTGTCGAGCCACAGGGGCGACAGTGCGGTGAATGCGCCGAGCACGACGGCTAGAAAATCCTGTGCGCGACTGTTGGTGAACATGGGGAAATGCCTCCTCGTTGAGCCGAAAAATACCTCTGACCTCGGTCTACTCCTGATTGACCGCCCGGTCGATACCGGAACCGGCACGGTTGTGTTGCGACGTGGGTGTCACAGGTGACCCGGCGCACTGGTACAAACATCTGGGGGCCGTAGTGGTCCGCGACACAGCAGAACATGGCCTGCGCGGTCGGTGACCGGGCAGACCGAGAGGACACAACATGAGCGCGCCCATCGTGATCGTCGGAGCGGGTCTGGCAGGCCTGCGCACGGCCGAGGAACTGCGTCGGGCCGGATACGAGGGCGAGGTGGTGCTGCTCGGCGACGAGACGCGCCCGCCCTACGACCGTCCGCCGCTGTCGAAGCAGTTCGTGCGCGGTGAGACCGACGACACGACCCTTCGGCCGCCGGAGTTCTTCGCGGACAAGAACATCGAGCTGCGCCTCGGGACCGCGGTGACCGGCGTCGACACCGCCGCGCGCACCATCGCCCTGGCCGACGGCGGCACGCTCGCCTACGACCAGCTGATCATCGCGACCGGCCTGCGCCCGCGCAGGCTGCCCGGCCTGCCCGCCGTGTCGGGCGTGCACGTGCTGCGTGCGCACGAGGATGCCGAATCCCTGCGCGCCGAACTCGACGGTGCGAATCGCGCCCTGGTCGTCGGCGCCGGCTTCATCGGCTGTGAACTCGCCGCCAGCTTCCGTGCCGCCGGGGTCGAGGTGACCCTCATCGAACCGCAGCCGACCCCGCTCGCCTCGGTCCTCGGCGAGCAGATCGGGCGCCTGGTGGCGCGCATGCACCGCGATGAAGGCGTCGACGTGCGCTGCGGCGTCGGCGTCGACACCCTGCGCGCCGACGATTCCGGCCGGGTGCGCGGCGCGGTCTGCACCGACGGCACCGAAATCGACGCCGACCTGGTCGTCGTCGGCGTCGGCTCGGTTCCCGTCACCGATTGGCTGGCCGACTCCGGCATCGAACTGGCCGACCGATCCGCGGGCGGCGGCGTGCTCGCCGACGAGGTGGGCCGGACGAACGCCGACCACGTCTGGGCCGTCGGCGACGTCGCCGCCTGGCAGCACGACACCGGCGTCCGCAAGCGCGTAGAACACTGGACCAGCGCGGGCGAGCAGGCGAAACTCCTGGTCACCGCCCTCCTCGGCGGCGCACCCCCCACTATGGCGCGCGTCCCGTACTTCTGGAGCGACCAGTACGACATCAAGATCCAGGCCCTCGGCACCCCCTCACCCGACGACGACGTCACCGTGGTCACCGACGACGGCCGCAAGTTCCTCGCCTACTACTCCCGCGACGGCATCCTCACCGCCGTCCTCGGTGCGGGCCTGACCGGCCAGGTGATGAAGCTCCGCGCCAAGCTGGCCACCCCCACCCCTGTCGCCGATCTCCTCACCGTCACCAGCTGACGAACCGCTGGATCACCAGGCCTGCACGGAGGCATCGCCCAGGCGCGAAAATCCCGCATGGCCTGGTGATCATCTGACCGTGTGCGCTAATGGTGGTCGCGCTGCGGGCGTGTAATACGGTGGATGCTGTGATCGTCGCACTCATCGATTCCGGCCTCGGCCTGTTGCCTACGGCTTCGTGGTTGCGCAAGCTGCGGCCCGATGTCGACCTGTTGCTGCTGCTGGACCCCGATGGTGCGCCGTGGGGGCCCAAGCCCGAGCAGTGGGTGGTCGAGCGGGTTGTCGGTGCGGCGCGGCAGGCGATCGAGGCGGGGGCCGAGGTGATCGTGTTGCCGTGCAATACCGCCAGTGTCACCGCGTTGGACCATGTGCGGGCCGAGGTGGGGGATTCGGTGCCGGTGATCGGCACCGTTCCCGCGATCAAACCTGCTGCCGCACAATGTAATTCGGTGGCGGTGTGGGCCACGGCGGCGACGACCGCCAGCCGCTACCAGGCCGATCTGATCGCCCGGTTCGGCGGTGACGCGAAGATCGTCGGGGTCGCCTGCCATGGGCTGGCAGATGCGATCGACCGCGGTGACATCGCGGCGATCCGCGAGTCGATCGCCGATTCGGCCGCGCGCACCCCGGCGGACGTCGAGGGCGTGGTGCTGGGCTGCACCCACTACCCGCTGGTCGTCGATGCCATCGTCGCCGCCCTGCCCGACGGTGTGCGCCTTTTCGACAGCGCCCAAGCCGTCGCCGCTCAGACCGTCCGCAAGATGGACGAACTCGGCCGACCCACCACCGGGACCGGCACCGTCGCTGTCCACACGAGCGGGCGGCCGGGCGAATTACCCTCCGGCGCAGCGACATTCGAGTCGGGCCGACTCCTCGGCGCACGTCCGGCTTGATCGGCGCGTAGCCGTCCGATCCGATCGCGACGGCGCCGCGGCGAAAGCCTGCGCCTACCTGTCACCGCGGCAGTGTTGAATGCGGAGGGAATCCGCCGACCCGGAGGTGCGTGTGTCCGAGATCCCCACCGCTGCACAGGTGCGCAAGGCCCTCGCCGACCTGGCGAACCCCACTGACGCGCATCACCTGCAACGCTTCTTCAAGACCGGTCCCGGCGAATACGGCGAGGGCGACATCTTCCTCGGCATCCGCGTCCCCGCCACCAGGAAAGTCGCGAAACAGTTCCCCACGCTGCCGCTTTCGCAGATCGACGAACTCCTCGACAGCCCCCTCCACGAGGAACGCCTGGCCGCCCTGTTCATCCTCAACGCCCGCTTCGCCGCGGCATCGAAACCGCGCACACTCGACGACACGGCCCGCAAGGAGATGGTCGACCTCTACCTGGCGGCTGTCCGACGCGGCCGGGTCAACAACTGGGACCTGGTCGACGCCTCCGCCGAGAACATCATCGGCCCATGGCTCCTCGACCGGGACCGTGCCCTGCTTTTCGAACTGGCCCAACAGGATTCACTCTGGGAGCGCAGAGTAGCCCTGCTCTCCACCTTCGCCTTCATCAAGGCGGGCGACCCGAGCACCACCCTCGAGCTCGGCGAAATTCTCAAAGAAGACCGCCGAGATCTCATCCAGAAGGCGCTCGGCTGGATGCTGCGCGAGGTCGGCAAGCGCGTCGACCCGGCCGCGCTCACCGATTTCCTCAATGCCAACGCACCCGAATTGGGCCGCACCGCTTTGAGTTACGCGACCGAGCATCTCGACCCCGAACAACGCGCCGCCTACCGCGCCATGCGCTAGAACTGAATCCGCAGGTGGTCGGTCACCGGCCGTGCCTGGCAGCCGAGGATGTACCCGTTCTCGATGTCCTCGGGATCCAGGATCTCCGCATTGGCCATCTCCACTTTGCCTTCCAGCACCGTGCAGGCACACGACCCGCACTCGCCCTCCTGGCAGGAGTAGGGCACGTCGAGGCCCTTGTCGAGCATGATGTCGACCAGCGTCTGCTTGCGTGGCCACGACATCTCGTGCACCTGCCCGTCGAGCTCCACCTCGACCGTCGCGGCGTCGGCCGCTTCGGCCTCGGACACCTCGACCGGCGCGTGATCGGCGAACGGATCACCGGCCAGGGAGTTGAACACCTCGGCGTGGGTGCGGTTGCGCGGCACCTCGAGCGCGGCCAGCGCGTCGTGCACCAGGTCCATGAACGGCTTCGGCCCGCACATGAACGCCTCGTAGGCGGTGTAGGGCCGGACCAGCGTGGCCAGCATGTCGGCGGTCGGCAGGCCGAGCAGCGGTTCGAGCCAGTGGATGACGGTGAGCCGCTGGGGATGCTTGCCGACGAGATCGCGGAGTTCGTCGGCGAAGATCACCGAGTTCGCGTCGCGGTTGGCGTAGACCAGCACGACCTTGCCCGAGCCCTGCGACAGCGCCGACTTCAGAATCGACATCACCGGGGTGATCCCGCTACCCGCGCCGAACAGCAGCATGTCCTCGTCGAGGTTCTTCGGCGTGAACACACCCGACGGCGGCAGCACCTCGACCTCGTCACCAGCGGCGATGTTGTCGCACAGCCAGTTCGAGCCGTACCCGTCCACGGTGCGCTTGACGGTCACCTTCGGCAGATCGTCGGTGAACGGCGAGCTGGCGAGCGAGTAGCAGCGGGCGACCGAGCCGGTCTGCTCGCTCGGGATGCGCAGCGTCAGGAACTGGCCGGGGGAGTAGGCGAAGCGCTCGCGGAGTTCGGCGGGCACCTCGAAGACCACGGAGTTGGTATCGGCCGTTTCGGCGATCACCGCGGCTACTCGCAGCACCACCGAGCGCGAGCCGTGCGGAACCTCGACTGTGGTCATGTCTTCCTCTCGAGCAGAACTAGCCAAAACTAGAACGTGTTTCAGTTTCATGCTAGGCCGGGACGCGCCTGCAGGGCAAGCTGCGCCTCGAGTCCGGCGACCAGAACCTCCATCCCGAAGTCGTAGGAGTACTTCCCGCGCAGGTCGGACATGTACTTCGTGGCTCGGGCCACCGCCTCGGGCAGCAGTACGTCCGCCGGCGCGGAACGATCGCGCGGGTTCACTCTGCTGCGGCCGAACAGGTAGGTGTGGATGGTCGCGTAGGCGGCCAGCACGTTGCGGTCGTTGAAGCCCGCGTCGAACAGGATCTCCATCACGGCGTCGATCAGGTCGAGCTGCTTACCGAGCATCTGCTCGAGCAGGATGTCGCCCAGGCCGGGATGCGTGCGCAGTTTATCGTCTATCTGATCGATCAGATCGCGCAGGCGCTCCTGCCACGGACCGGACTCGCGCGGCGGCTTACGCACCCCGACCAGCGCGGCACTGGCGACGAGATCGAGCAGTTCACGCTTGTCTGCCACGTAGTAGTACGGCGCCATCGGTGACACCCCGAGCTCGCGCGAGAGCCGCCGCATCGAAAGTTTCTCGACTCCGTCCTCGCGCACCACCTTGAGTGCCGCGTCGACGATCTCTGCCTCGGACAGTGTCGAACTAGCGCCCGCCCCACCATGGTTACGCAAGCCTCTGCCTCACCTCTGCTGCCGCCGGGCCATCAGCCCATTTCCCATCCCTGCCTCCGGAAGTCTAGAGGGGTTCGCAGCCGATGGGGGTGGGGTGTGCACAGAGAAAGATTTTCCGATTCCGCCCTTTATGGCAGTCACTGACGTTAAGGTTCGAGGTGACCGGCAACACAATGGAGGTAGTCATGCCTGAGAACACCACGCCTGCGACCGTCGAATCCGACGAGAACCTGGTCACCGAGACGCTGATCGAAGAGGTCAGCATCGACGGCATGTGCGGCGTGTACTGACCATGCTGGATCTCGACACCCGTTGGACGCTGCACCCACGGGTCTCGTTGCGCCCGGAGTCCTTCGGCGCGCTGCTGTACCACTTCGGGACCCGCAAGCTCTCGTTCCTCAAGAGCCGCGACCTCGTCGACGTGGTCCGGTCGCTGCCCGCGCACTCCTCCGTGCGCGACGCACTGCGTGCCAAGGGCATCGACGCCTCCGACGCGCACGTCGCGGCGCTCGCGCAGCTGGCCGACACCGACATGATCGTGGCATCGCCCGGCCCGGTCACCACGGCTCCGCAAGCCTTGGCCGCCGGTGACGCGACCCAGGGCGGCAGGCTGATCGACCGTTTCGAATCCGGCCTGGCCGCACCGATCTGCCTCACCTGGGAACTCACCTACGCCTGCAACCTGTCGTGCGTGCACTGCTTGTCCTCGTCGGGCCGCCGCGACCCGAACGAACTGAGCACTGAGCAGTGCAAGGCGCTGATCGACGAGTTCGAGCGCATGCAGATCTTCTACGTCAATATCGGCGGCGGCGAGCCGACTGTGCGCCCGGACTTCTGGGAACTGGTCGACTACGCCACCGCGCACAATGTGGGGGTCAAGTTCTCCACCAACGGCGTTCGCATCAATGAAGAGGTCGCCGCGCGCTTGGCGGCCAGCGACTACGTCGACGTGCAGATCTCCCTCGACGGCGCCGACGCCGCGGTCAACGATGCCGTGCGCGGCCCCGGCTCCTACGACACCGCGATCAAGGCCTTGTCGAACCTGTCCGCGGCGGGATTCAAGGACGCGAAGCTCTCGGTCGTGGCCACCCGCCACAACATCTCCCAGCTCGACGAGTTCAAGGCCATCGCCGACAAGTACGGCGCCACCTTGCGACTCACCCGCCTTCGTCCCTCGGGCCGTGGCGCGGACGTGTGGGACGAACTGCACCCGCTGCCCGAACAGCAGCGCGAGCTCTACGACTGGCTCGTGGCCAACGGCGAGGGCGTCCTGACCGGTGACTCGTTCTTCCACCTGTCCGCATTCGGCTCGGCCCTACCGGGTTTGAACATGTGCGGTGCGGGTCGGGTGGTCTGCCTGGTCGACCCGGTCGGCGACGTCTACGCCTGCCCCTTCGCCATCCACGACCGCTTCAAGGCCGGAAACATCGTCGCCGACGGTGGTTTCGAGGCGGTCTGGACCGACTCGGCGCTCTTCGCCGAGCTGCGCGAACCGGTCGACGGTGGCGCGTGCACCAAGTGCTCGCACTACGACTCCTGTCGTGGCGGCTGCATGGCGGCCAAGTTCTTCACCGGCCTGCCCGCCAACGGGCCTGATCCGGAGTGCGTGCAGGGCTACGGCGAAGCGGCGCTGACGGCACCGGGGCGCACCATTCCGCGCCCCGCCGTCGACCACTCGCGTCCGGTGCGCAGCCGGGCCAGGGTGTCGTTGCCGTTGACGGTGAAGCGCCCACCGGCCAAGGCGTGCAACGAGAGTCCGCTCGGATAAACCGATCCCGGTTGCCGGAAGTGCGCTGCCGATCTTGTTGACGCGTCCGGCAACCGGTCACAGCGGTATTTCGGACAGACTTTGGTCCTTTTTTGTGGGGTGATGATGTCTGCGGGGCCAACTGCGAATAGCATGCGAGGAATGCGCCATGATCGTCTGCCCGACGGCTTCGGGGTACGGATCGATCCACGGGTACGCGCATTTTCCGGGGGTCGGATCCTGATCGGAGGATCGCCCGCACGGATGCTGCGCTTGGCCCCGGAGGCCGCCGAGTTGATCGGCGACGGATACCTGGAGGTGACCGACACCAAGTCCGCGATCGTCGCGCGCCGACTGCTCGATTCCGGCGTGGCCAACCCGCGCCCGCGGCTCGAACCGTCCCTCGACGACGTCACCGTCGTCATCCCGCTGTACAACAACGCCGACGGACTCTTACGTCTGCTGGCGGTGCTGCGCGGGCACAATGTGATCGTCGTCGACGACGGTTCCGACGATCCGGTCCGCATCCCGCCCCGATCCGGTCGTGGTCAGGTATCGGTGATCCGGCACGAGAGTCCGCTCGGTCCCGCGGCTGCCCGCAATGCCGGATTACAGGCGGCGACAACGGGCTTCGTCGCGTTCCTCGACTCCGACGTGGTGCCCCGCAGCGGGTGGCTCGAGGTCATGCTCGGGCACTTCAGTGATCCGCAGGTCGCGCTGGTCGCGCCGCGCATCGTCGCCCTCGACTCCGAATCCAACGCGCTCGCCCGCTACGAACACACCCGCTCCTCGCTCGACCTCGGCCGCCGCGAGTCGGCGGTGCACGCGCGCGGCATCGTGTCGTATGTGCCGAGCGCGGCGCTGCTGGCCAGGCGCGTGGCGCTGCTCGGCGAGGGCGGATTCGACGAATCCATGCAGGTGGCCGAGGATGTCGACCTGTGCTGGCGGCTCGAGCGCGCCGGCTGGCGGTTGCGCTACGAGCCCGCCGCGCACGTCGCCCACGATCATCGAGTGGCCTTCCGCGCCTGGTTCGGGCGAAAGCTGTTCTACGGCACCGGCGCCGCACCGCTCGGAAAACGACACTCGGGCTTGGTCTCGCCGCTGTCGGTACCGACCTGGACCGTGCTGGCCAGTCTGCTGTTCGCGACCCTGTCCAGATGGGGTCTACTCGGTGGCCTCGTCACCCTCGCCACCGCGCTGGTTCGCCTGCGCCGGGTCTTCACCGAACTCGACAATCCGACCAGGATCGCCGCGGTCTACCTGGCCCGCGGCTACTTCGCCGGCATGTGGCGACTGGCTTCGGCGATGTGCCGCGACTATTGGCCGGTGACGCTCCTAGCGGTGATCGCCTCGAGCCGCATCCGCAGGATCGCCATCACGATGGCACTGGCCGACGGCCTCGCCGACTGGTTCACCCACCGCGACTCCGGCGGCCTCGACCCCGTGCGCTACGTGGCCTACAAGCGACTCGACGACGTCGCCTACGGCACGGGCCTGTGGCTCGGCGTCATCCGGGCGCGCAGTTTCGAGGCGCTCAAGCCGAGCGTGCCACCTCGCTGAATACAACTGCGTGACGAGCACTCTCATCGTCGGAGCCGGGTCGGCGGGCTGCGTGCTCGCCGCCCGGCTCAGCGCGGACCCGGGGCGTTCGGTGCGCGTGTTCGAAGCCGGGCCGGCCTTCCCGACGATGGGCGAGTTGCCTGTCGAACTGCTCGACCCGAGCCATCTCCCGGTCGGTCCCGAGTCGCGGCTGATCTGGCGGTACCAGGCAAACCTGGTGCGCGGCAGGCTGATCGGTGGTTCCGGTGCGATCAACGGCAGCTACTTCGTCCGCCCACCCGCCGCGGACTTCGCCGCATGGCGTGCGGTGGCAGGTCCGCGCTGGTCGTTCGACGCGGTTGTGCCCGTCTTCTGCGACCTCGAAGACGACGAGGATTTCGGCAAGGAGCCCGGCCACGGCGTCGGCGGACCGATCCCGATCTCCCGAACCAGTGATCCCACCGGGTTCAGTGCCGAATTCGCGCAGCGGTGCACGGCGGCGGGATTCGCCGCAATCCCTGACCTCAACACCCCCACCGGCGATACCGATGCCGGATTCGGGCGCGTGCCGTTGGCGATATCGCGAGATCGCCGCGCGGGGCCCGCGATCACCCATCTTCTTCCCGCACTCCACAGAACCGATCTGACCGTCACCGGCGACACGATGGTGACCCGGCTGCTGCTGCGAGGTACTCGGGCGATCGGGGTGGAGTGGGCGCGCGGCCGAGAACGCGGGACGGCGTACGCCGATGAGGTGGTGTTGTGCGCGGGCGCGATCGAGTCGGCCGCACTGCTGATCCGGTCCGGAATCGGTCCCGAACCGCTGCTGCGCTCGCTCGGTGTGCCGATCGTGGTGCCCGCTCCGGTCGGCGCCTGGTGCACCGATCACCCCGAGATCGGCGTCGAATTCCCCGCAGGCGATCCCGGCGAGCCCGCCGTCCCGCTCGAATATGTCCTCGAAATCGACGACCTGGAAGTCCGGCCGTACACCCCGATGTTCACGCCGGGTCTTCGCCGAGTCGGGGTCGCCCTGATGCGGCCCGAGTCGGCCGGCGAGCTGACATTGGTCTCGACAGATCCCACCGTCCCGGCGCGCATCGACCAGCGCTACCTGCGGAGCGAAAAGGACCGAGCCCGTCTGCGCGCCGGAGTAGCACTCACCGCGGACCTCTACGGTCGACGAATCGGCCCCGTCGACGACCGCTGGCTACACGCCAACCTCGGCACCTCCCAACATCTTTCCGGTACCTGCCGCATGGGCCCAGCCCACGACGAGCGAGCGGTGGTCGACGAAAACGGCCGCGTGCATGGCATCGAAGCCCTGACAGTCGCCGATCTGTCGATCGTTCCGGTCCCGTTGCGCCGTGGCCCACAGGCCACCACTGTGATGCTCGCCGCGGCAATAGCGGACCATATGGTCGTGTGACGAAGTGTCGATAAATACCATGATGTGACCTGCGGGACAAACCCCGACTTATGCCGTTTTGCCCGATAACTGCCCGGTACAGTTTGTAGCGGGAAAGAAAGGCAAATGGTCAGCAATCTTGCAGGTGGGAGGCCCCCACGGCAGGCACCGGAGTCGGGCGCACAGCTCGGAGCTCTGGAAGCCTATGCCGCACAGGCCCATGGATATCTCAGTGCCGGTGGTGAACAGCTGACCCAGCTGGCCGGCCTACTACGTCCGCTCGTCCTCGAATCATGGCTGCGCAGTGTGCGCGGCGGAGTCGACCCGACGGACGTCATCGACGGTCGCGGGCTGCGCGGTGCCGATCTGGAGCGTTATCGGGATGCCCATCCCCTCGCCGCGCTCATGCCGCTGATCGACAAACTGCTGGTCCAGGACGCGGCGCAGGCCGGCTTGATCGTGACCGTGGCCGACCAATTCGGCCGGGTGCTCACGGTGGCCGGTCACCCCGAACAGCTCGCCGCCGCCGCCGAGATCGGCCTGCGCGAGGGCGACGATCTCAGCGAGCGCCGGATCGGCACCAATGCCGTCGGCCTCGTCGTGCGCACCGGCCGCGCCACCTGGATTCACGGACCCGAACATTTCCTGCATCGCATGCACCAGATCACCGGCGCCGCGGCCCCCGTGCACGAGCCGGACGGCCGTCTGATCGGCGTTTTGATGATTGCCGGCGGGATGCGGGTGGCCAAGCCGGAAATCCTCGCTTTGGTCAAAGCCGCCGCGACCGCCGCCGAAATGGACCTCGTGCTGCGGGCGATGCGCGCGAGCCACGGCATCGCCGCACCGGCTCCGGCGAACCGCGACGGTGGCGAACCGGCCACGCTCGGCCTCGATGTCTTGGGTCTGGGTCAACCTCAGTTGAGCATCGCGGGGGAGCGGGTGTCGCTCTCGCAACGGCATGCCGAGATTCTGCTCTTGCTCACCGAACATCCCGAGGGTCTTGGCGCCGATCATCTCGCGCTGCTGCTCGACGACACCGATCTCGACAACGGCACGATCCGCGCCGCGATGTCGCGGCTGCGGTCGGTGATCGGGGCCTCGGTCGTCGGTTCGCGTCCATACCGTCTACGCGTGCATGTCGCAACCGATGTGGAGGAGCTCCGGGCCGCGCTCGACTCCGGTGATACCGCATCCGCATTGCGCTTGTACGCCGGTCCGGTGCTGCCGCGGTCGTCCGCTCCCGGCATCTGCGATATCCGCGACGAGCTCCGGGTTCGCTTGCGGACCGCCGTGCTCGCCGCCCCCGATGCCGCCGTGCTGCGCCGATGGACGTCCTGCCCGGAGGGGCGTGACGATGCCGCCGCGTGGGCCGCGTACCGGGCCACGGTCGATCGTGATTCGCCGCTGTATGCGCAGATAGAAGCCAAGATCCGGGTGCTCGACCGGCGGATCGGCGCCGATGCAACGCAGATGCAACGTTTCGGCTCATAGTGTCCCGGTCTGAAGGTGTGATGGCTCACATTCGGATGACCGAAGTGTTGGAGTACGCACCCGTGTCACGGTCATGCCTACTCGCCGGTACAGACTGGACGATCGACCGACTTTTTTAGCGGAAAAAGGTTCTTTTTATTAATTTTGCGCCTACTGTCGGCACTGCATGGACAGGTACCCATGTGATGTAACTGACACAGCCGTTGGAGGAATGATCAACAGCTAGGCACCCGCGACGGACGCGTCGTCCGTCGCTCGGCGACCCCCACGGTCGCCGATCTCGTCCACATGATCTGTCGGGGATCTTGCGCGAGTGTGGCCGCACGCCCACCGCGTTCACATCGAATCTTCGGTTCACGAGGTGTATTCGTGCTGCCCGAAAACGGTTCGATCTGCTGTTCTTTCGCGATACGAGGAGGCTCTGGTGCACGGTACGGAGTTGGGTGGGTTCAGCGCGCGACCGCAGGAAGCGCAGGTCGAAGGTCTGCCGTTTCCGCTGACCCCGGCTCAGCTGGGTGTCTGGTACGCGCAGCTGCTCGACCCCGACGTCCCGATCACCATCGCCCAGTACGTCGATATCGACGGTGAACTGGATCCCGCTGTGCTGCAGCAGGTTACGGCCGAGGCGGCGCACGCTTACGGTTCGCCGCTGGTGCGTATCGGCGAGTCCGACGGTGTTCCGCACCAATACGTCGACCATGGCGTTCCGGTCGAGCGGGAACTGCCGCTGATCGATCTGCGCCACCACGACGATCCTGTCGCCGCCGCGCAGGAATGGATGCGCGCGGAGTTCGGCGCCCCCATCGACCTGCTCACCGATCGGCTGGTGGCGGGTGCCGTGCTGCGCGTCGGCGAAGCGCGCTGGTTCTGGTACCTGCGCGGCCATCACATCGTGCTCGACGGGTACGGCGCGTTCACCCTTTCCCAGCGCATTTCCGAGCTCTACACCGCGCGGCTACTCGGTACCGCGCCGCGCGAGGTGGTGCCGGGCGAGCTGTCCGCGCTGGTCGAGGGCGAACAGCGGTATCGCGAGAGCACTCGTTTCGTCGGCGATCGCGAGCACTGGGCGCAGCGGATCGCGGGCCTCGACAGCCCCACCGCGCTCGACGCCCGCACCGCGCCGCGTTCGGCGATCAACCTGGTGACCGGCGGACGACTGTCGGAAAAGCTGGTCGACCGCCTGGAAACCATTGCCGCCAGCGATGATTCGACGATCTCCGCAGTGCTGCTCGCCGCCTTCGCCGCCTACCTCGGCCGCCTCACCGACCGCCCCGACGCGGTGCTGAGCCTGCCCGTCACCGCCCGCACCACCGCGGTCATGCGTCGTTCGGCGGGCATGCTGTCCAATATCGTGCCGCTGCGCCTGCCCACGGGCGCGGCGGGTTCGGCCGCCACCTGGGGTGAGCTGCTGCGCGCGGCCCGGGTCGAGGTCGCCGGCGCGCTGCGTCATCAGCGCTACCGCGCCGAGGACATCCGCCGCGACGCCGAGGACGACGGCCGCCCCGCCCGGCGCGCGCTGTTCGGTCCGCTCGCCAACTTCATGCTCTTCCGCAGTGACCTCACCCTCGGCACCACCACCGGTCGCTACCGGGTGCTGTCCACCGGCCCGATCGAGGACCTGAGCCTCAACGTCTACTACGGCGACCGCGACCGTGTGCACGTCGACTTCGAGGCCAACCCGCACCTCTACGGCGCCGACACCCTGGCCAGGCACCACGCCCGCTTCCTCGGCTTCCTCGAGCGCCTCGCCGCCGCCGATCTGGACACCGCGCTGAGCGCGATCGAGGTGGCGACCGAGCTGGAACTGCAGGTCAGCACGCGGATCTGGAATTCCACCCGGTTCGATGTGAACGCCGCGCTGGCCGAACGTTCGGTGCCGGTGGCGACGCTGCCGGCGATGTTCGAAGCCCAGGTCGCGCGTACACCCGACGACGTGGCCGTCCGTATGGCGACGTCTTCGCGCACGGATGCGAGTCGGGATGCCGGCGCCGCGGATGCCGATGACCTGACATATCGCGAGCTGGCCCAGCGCGTGAATCGGCTGGCCCGGCGCCTGCGGGCGGATGGCATCGGCCCGGAATCGCTGGTGGCACTGAGCATTCGGCGTTCGCCCGAGCTCGTCGTCGCGATGTACGCGGTGCTGACGGCGGGCGCGGCCTATGTGCCGATCGACCCCGATCACCCGGCCGATCGCATCGCGCACATCCTCGCCACCGCCGCTCCGGCCGCCGTGCTCACCACCACCCGCGACGGTATGCCGGTGGACGGCCTACCGGTGCTTGCCGTGGACACCCTCGACCTGAGCGACTACGACGCCGCCCCGCTGACCGACGCCGACCGCACCGCGCCGCTGCGCCCCGGGCACCCCGCCTACGTCATCTTCACCTCCGGCTCCACCGGTCTGCCCAAGGGCGTCGCGGTAGGGCACGCCGCGATCGTGAACCGCCTGGTGTGGATGCAGCAGACCTACCGGCTGCACGGTGTCGACGTGGTACTCCAGAAGACCCCGGTGACCTTCGACGTCTCGGTCTGGGAGTTCTTCTGGCCCTTGCAGATCGGTGCCACCCTGCTGCTCGCTGAGCCGGACGGCCACCGCGACCCCGCATACCTGCGGCGGGTGATCGTCGAATATGGCGTCACTGTCGCGCATTTCGTGCCGTCGATGCTCGAAGTCTTTCTCGCCCAACAGGACATCGCCGAGCGCACCTCGCTGCGGCTGGTCTTCGCCTCGGGCGAGGCGCTGCCTGCCGCGCCTGCCCAGCGGCTGCGGCTGCTGACGGGGGCACGGCTGCACAATCTCTACGGCCCGACCGAAGCCGCTGTCGATGTCACCTTCCACGAGGTCGACGACGGCGACCGGGTCACGGTGCCGATCGGCGCGCCGGTGTTCAACACCCGGCTCCATGTTCTCGACTCGCGGCTGCGGCCAGTACCGGTCGGGGCTCCGGGTGAGCTGTATCTGTCGGGGGTACAGCTCGCCCGGGGTTATGTGGGTCGTGCCGAACTCACCGCCGGACGTTTCGTCGCCGCGCCGGGTCCGGCCGCGACAGATTCCGCGCCGGGCAGTGCGGTCCCCGCGCCCGGCGAGCGGATGTACCGCACCGGCGACCTGGTTCGCTGGACCACCAATGGTGAATTGGAATACCTGGGGCGCACCGACTTTCAGGTGAAGGTGCGTGGTCTGCGGATCGAGCTCGGCGAGATCGAGGCGGTGCTGGAGAGCGTCGACTCGGCGGCCCGCGCGGTGGTCGTGGTCCGCGACGACGCGGGCGCGGGCGAGCAGCTGGTCGCCTATGTGGTGGAAGCCGAGACGGGCGCGGTCGCGATCGATGAGCTGCGCGAGACCGCGCTGCGCGCGCTGCCCGCCTACATGGTGCCTGCCGCCTTCGTGCTGCTCGACGCCCTGCCGGTGAACGCCTCGGGCAAACTGGATCGCAAGGCACTGCCCGCTCCCGCCCGCACCGTCGTCACCTACGCCGAGCCGGTCGGTCCGGTGGAGCAGACGGTAGCCAGGGTCTTCGGCGAGGTCCTCGGCCTCGATCGGGTCGGCCGTGACGACGACTTCTTCGCCCTCGGCGGCAACAGCCTGGTCGCCACCCAGGTCGCGGCCCGCCTCGGCGCCGACCTGGGCTGCCGCCTCGGCGTGCGCGACCTGTTCGGCGCGGCCACCGTCGCCCGCCTCGCCGCCGCCATCACCGACCGTGCCGCCACCGGGGTCTCGGATCGGCTCCCCGTGCTCACCGCAGGTTCCCGCCCCGCCCTGATCCCGCTTTCCCCTGCGCAACAACGCATCTGGTTCCTCAACCGCTTCGACCCCTCGGCCCCCGGCTACAACATGCCGTTCGTCATCCGCATGCGCGGCACCGCTGACCTGCCCGCCCTGGTCGCCGCCCTCCACGCGGTAGTCGACCGCCACGAAGCCCTGCGCACCGTGTTCCCCGCTGTCGACGCCCCTGGTGGCGAAGTCGCCGAGCAGGTCATCCGCGATGCCGGACGGGTCCGAATCGGCGACCCCGTCGCGGTGTCGGCCGCCGACCTCGACGCCGAACTCACCCGATTCGCCCGCGCGGGCTTCGATCTCGAGCGCGAGGCACCCTTCCGTGCACGCATCCTCCTCGTCGACGCGGAGTCGGCGGGGGAGTGCGTACTCGCCGTCGTGCTGCATCACATCGCGGCAGACGGTGTTTCGCTCCAGGTGCTGGTGCGCGACGTGCTCACGGCCTACCGCGCCGCCACCGATGGCGTCGAACCCGATTGGTCGCCGCTGAGTGTCCAGTACGCCGACTACGCCCTGTGGCAGCGCGAACTCCTCGGTGCCGAAGCGGATCCGCAGTCGCTGGCTTCGCGTGAAATCACCTTCTGGCAGCGGACTCTCGCCGCTCTGCCCGACCAGCTCGCGCTGCCCTCGGCTCGGCAGCGTCCGATCGAACCCAGCATGCGCGGTGCCCGCACCGCTTTCACCATCGATGCCGACCTGCACCGTCAGCTCGCCGACCTGGCGCAGCGGGCCGGGGCGTCGCTGTTCATGGTTGTGCACACCGCGCTGGCCGTGCTGCTCGCGCGCCTGTCCGGCACCACCGATATCGCCATCGGCACCGGTGTGGCGGGCCGCGGCGACCGCGCCATCGACGACCTGATCGGCATGTTCGTCAATACCCTCGTCCTGCGCAGCGAGGTCGACCCCGCCGCGAGCTTCACCGCGGCCCTCGAGCAGACAAGAGAAACCGACCTGGCCGCCTTCGCGCATGCCACCATCCCCTTCGATCGCCTGGTCGACGTCGTGAACCCGGCTCGCTCGCAGTCCCGGCACCCGCTGTTCCAGGTGGCGCTCAACTTCCAGGCCGTCCTCGACACCACCTTCGAACTGGCGGGTTCGCCGGTGACGGTGGGCGAGATCGAACTCGACATCACCAAATTCGACCTACAGCTCACCCTCGCCGAACGGCGCAGTGCCGCAGGCGAACCGGCGGGTATCGACGGCGTCACCCGCTATGCCACCGACCTGTTCGACGAGTCCGAGATGCGCACGTTCGGTGCGCGTTTCGTGCGGCTGCTCGCCGCCGCGGTCGCCGCACCCGGCACCGCGGTCGGTGACCTGCCGCTGCTGTCGGCCGCCGAACACTCCCACCTCACCAATATGCGCGGCGTCCCGGTCACCGCCACCGGTCTGCTGCCCGACCTCCTCGCGGACGCCGTCGCGGTCGATCCGGAGCGCGAGGCCGTCACCGACGGCGACCGCGTCCTCACCTACCGCGAACTCGACCGCGCGTCGTCGCGGCTGGCCAGGGTCCTCATCGACAGCGGCGTCGGCCCCGATGACGTGATCGCCGTCGGTATCCCGCGCTCCATCGAGTCGGTCCTCGCGGAGTGGGCGGTGGCCAAGTCCGGTGCCGCCTGGCTGCCCGTCGACCCGAGCTACCCGCGAGATCGGATCACCCATATGGTGACCGATTCCGGTGCGCGACTCGGTCTTACGGTGTCCGAGTCGCAGGCCGCGCTCCCCGGCCCGATCGACTGGCTGGTCCTCGACGAGCTGAAGCTGATGGCCGAATGCGCGTGGCGTTCCGGCGATCCCGTCACCGACCTCGACCGGGTCCGCCCGCTGCGCGCCAAGCACCTCGCCTACGTCATCTATACCTCCGGCTCCACCGGCCTGCCCAAGGGCGTGCTGGTCACCCAGGCGGGGATCGCCGGATTCGCCGCCGAGGAGACCGCCCGCATGTTCGGCACCGCCGACGCCCGCGTCCTCCAGGTCGGCTCCCCGTCGTTCGACATCTCGGTGATGGAGTTCCTGCTCGCCGTGAACTCCGCCGCGACCCTGGTGATCGCCCCACCGGGACGCCACGTGGGAGCCGAACTGGCCCAACTGCTTTCGGAGCAGCGCGTCACGCACACCTTGCTGACCCCGTCCGGTCTGGCTGTGCTCGACCCCGCCCCGCTCGACACCCTGCGCATGGTGATGGTCGGCGGCGAAGCCTGCCCGCCCGACCTCATCTCCCGCTGGACCACCGGCCCCGTTCCGCGCGCGTTCGTGAACGCCTACGGTCCCTCCGAGACCACGATCGCCACCAACATCAGCGCCCCTCTCACCGCCGATTCGCCGCTGACCCTCGGTACGCCACTGCGCGGAATCACCCAGTGGGTACTCGACTCTCGATTGCGTCCGGTCCCCACCGGGGTGGCTGGCGAACTATATGTCGCGGGCGCCCAGGTGGCCCGCGGGTACCGCTCCCGCGCGGCACTCACCGCAGCCCGTTTCGTCGCCTGCCCGTGGTCACCGTCCGAGCGCATGTACCGCACCGGCGACCTGGTCCGCTGGAGCACCGAAGGTACCCTCGAATACTTGGGTCGCAACGATGACCAGGTCAAACTCCGGGGTTTTCGCATCGAACTCGGCGAAGTCGAGTCCGCGCTGCTCGCTCACTCGCCGGTGCGCCAGGCCGTCGTCCTGGTCCGCCCCGACGCCCACCGCGGCGACCAACTGGTCGCGTACCTCGTTCCGCGGGAGTCCGCCGCTGGGCGCGGGGCCACCACTGCGGATGCGCAGCGGGACACGGCCGAAGGCGTGCGAGCCGACCTGGACGTCGAGCTGATCGCCGCCGCCCTGCGCGGCGCCCTCGCCGCGCACATGGTTCCGTCCGCATTCGTGGTGCTCGACGAGCTGCCGCTCACCCCGAACGGCAAGCTGGACCGGAAAGCGCTGCCGGATCCGGTGTTCGCCGCGCGGTCTTTCCGCGCGCCGGCCGACGGCATCGAGTCCGCGGTGGCTCGGGTGTTCGGTGAGATTCTCGGGATCGAGCAGATCGGGGCCGACGACGACTTCTTCGCACTGGGTGGCAACTCGCTCGTCGCCACCCAGGTGGTGTCGCGGCTCGGGGCCGCGCTCGGTCGCACGGTGTCGCTGAAGGCGCTGTTCGAAGCACCGACCGTCACCGCGCTCGCAGCCCTGCTCGGGTCGGCGCAAGCGGTCGCGCCGAGGCCGCCACTGGTGGCAGGTGAACGCCCGCACCAGATTCCGTTGTCCTACGCGCAGCAGCGCATGTGGTTCCTGAACCAGTTCGACGCCGAATCGGTCGCCGACAATATCGCCGCCGCCATCCGCCTGACCGGCGCCATCGACTACGCCGCCATGAACGCGGCCGTGGCCTCGGTGTTCGCCAGGCACGAGGCCCTGCGCACCCGCTATCCCGCTGTCGACGGTATCCCGTTCCAGCAGGTACTCGCCGCCGACCAGTTGACGATCACCCTCGAACCACACGCGATCGCCCCGGTCGACCTCGACAACCGGATCCGCGCAGTGGCCGCCGTCCCGTTCGCGGTCGACCGGGAGCCCCCGGTCCGCCTGCACCTGCTGCACACCGCCACCGACGAGCACGTCCTTGTCCTCGTGCTGCATCACATCGCCGCCGACGGCTGGTCGGTCGCCCCGCTGACCCGCGACGTGATGGTCGCCTACGCTGCCCACCTGGCAGGCACCGCACCCGAGTGGACCCCGCTGCCGGTGCAGTACGCCGACTTCGCCCTCTGGCAGCGCGCGGCACTCGGCGCCGAGGACGACGCCGATTCCAGCGTGTCCCAGCAGGTCGACTTCTGGACCGCGGAACTGGCGGACCTTCCCGACCTGCTGGCCCTGCCGAGTGATCGCCCCCGTCCCGCCGTCGCCTCGGGACATGGTGCGCGCCAAGCGTTCACAGTTCCCGACGCGATCACCGAACGGCTGCGCGCAATCGGTGCGGATGCCAGTGCCTCGCTGTTCATGGTGCTGCACACCGCATTCGCCATCACCCTCGCCGAACTGTCCGGCCAGCACGACATCTCGATCGGAACTCCGGTCGCAGGCCGCGGCGACCAGGCGCTCGACGACCTCGTCGGCATGTTCGTCAACACGCTTGTGCTGCGCACCCGGATCCGCCCCGACGCCACCTTCGCCGAACTCCTCGGCACGGTCCGCGACCGTGACCTGCGCGCCCTCGCCA
The DNA here is from genome assembly GCF_054031145.1 of Nocardia sp. FBN12. NCBI lineage: Bacteria > Bacillati > Actinomycetota > Actinomycetes > Mycobacteriales > Nocardiaceae > Nocardia > Nocardia sp. FBN12. Next base: position 5,258,554 of record NZ_CM132926.1, on the reverse strand, counting down.
ATGCCGACGTCACCTTCGACCGCCTCGTCGAAGCGCTCAACCCCGAGCGCTCGACCGCGCGGCACCCGCTGTTCCAGGTGATGCTCGACTTCCAGAACACCTCCCGAACCGAACTCGAACTCGCGGGTTTGACCGCTTCCGAGATCGAGATCGACACCCGGACAGCCAAATTCGACCTACACCTCACCGTGCGTGAGACCGGGGACGGCCTGCTCGCCCGCTTCGAATACGCAACCGACCTGTTCGACGCGCAGACCATCACAGATTTCGGCACGCGCTTGCTGCGGCTGCTGGATACGGTGACCGCCGATCCCAACGTCGTGATCGGCGACATCGACCTCCTCGACACCGCGGAGCGCACCCGCCTGCTCGACACCTGGAACGCCACGGCGTACCCGGTCGACGAGCGCATGACGCTGGCTTCGCTGTTCAGCGCGCAGGCCACGCGGACCCCGGACGCGATCGCGGTGACTTTCGACGGCGAGTCGTCCGAGGACCACCCGGCATCGAGTCACGGTGTGACGCTGTCGTATTCCGAGTTCGCCGCCGAGGTGAATCGGCTCGCTCGCCTGCTGATCTCGATCGGTGTCGGTCCCGACCGCACGGTGGCTCTCGGCATGCGGCGCTCGACCGACCTGGTCGTCGCCATATACGCGATCCTCGCCGCGGGTGGTGCCTACGTGCCGCTCGACCCGGACCACCCGGCCGAGCGCATCGCCCAGGTTCTCGCCGCCGCCGACCCGGTCTGCGTGCTGACCCGCGCGATCGACGACCTCGACGTCACCGCCGTGGCCGCCGACAGCACGCACCGTCGCGTGATTCTCGACCTCGAGCAACTCGACACCGCGGATTACTCGCCCGAGCCGATCACCGATGCCGACCGCCTCGCCACCTTGACCCCCGGCAACGCCGCCTATCTGATCTTCACCTCCGGCTCCACCGGCCGGCCCAAGGGTGTCGTGATCACCCATGGCGCCATCGTCAACCGGCTGGTGTGGATGCAGGACGCCTACCGCCTCACCCCCGGCGATGTCGTCTTGCAGAAGACCCCCGCGACCTTCGACGTCTCGGTCTGGGAGTTCTTCTGGCCCTTGCAGATCGGTGCCCGCCTCGTCCTGGCCCGCCCCGACGGCCACCGCGACCCCGCCTACCTGGCCCAGCTGATCGACACCGAGCAGATCACCGTCGCCCACTTCGTCCCGTCGATGCTCGCGGTCTTCGTCGCCGCCCTCGACGACGCTGATTCGCGCGGCGAGTGCGCATCGCTGCGCATGGTGTTCGCCTCGGGCGAGGCATTGCCGCCCGCGCCCGCGCAACTGCTGCGCCGGCTCACCGGTACGGCTGTGCACAACCTGTACGGGCCCACCGAGGCCGCGGTCGACGTGACCTTCCACGAGGTGAGCGACGCCGACACCGTCACGGTGCCCATCGGCGCACCAGTGCACAACACCCGGGTGTATGTCCTCGACAGCCGGCTCCGCCCGGTCCCCGTCGGCGTCCCCGGCGAGCTGTATCTGGCGGGAGCGCAACTCGCGCGCGGCTACGCGGGTCGCGTCGATCTGACCGCGGACCGCTTCGTCGCCGACCCCTTCGCTACGGGCGAGCGGATGTACCGCACCGGCGACCTCGTCACCTGGACGCGGGGTGGTGAACTGGAGTACTCGGGCCGTACCGACTTCCAGGTGAAGCTTCGTGGTTTGCGGATCGAACTCGGCGAGATCGAGGCCGCACTGTCCGCGCTGCCCGAGATCACCCAGGCCGCCGTCATCGTGCGCGACGACATCCTGGTCGCGTATCTCGTCGCGGCACAGCATGTCGATGTCTCGGCGGTGAAGTCCACGCTCTTGCGTTCCCTGCCCACCTACATGGTCCCCGCGGCCTTTGTCGTCCTCGACGAGTTCCCGCTCAACGCCTCCGGCAAGCTCGACCGAAAGTCGCTCCCCGCACCGCGTTTCGAGGCGGCGGTCTTCCGCGCGCCGTCCACCGAAGTGGCGCGCGTCATCGCGGCCACCTTCGCCGCGGTGCTCGGATTCCCCGCCGATCGCGAAGTCGGTCTCGACGACGACTTCTTCGCCCTCGGCGGCAACTCCCTCAACGCCACCCAGGTCGCCGCCCGCCTCGGTGCCGCCCTCGACACCCAGATCCCGGTTCGGCTGCTGTTCGACGCGCCGACGGTGGCCGAGCTGGCTGACCGATGCACCGCCCTGCGCGGCACCGGTGGCCGCCTCGAACTCACCACTCGGGAACGGCCACAGCGTATTCCGCTGTCCGCCGCTCAGCGGCGCATGTGGTTCCTCAACCGCTACCTCGCCGACGTCGACGGTATCGGCGACGCTGTCGACAACATCCCCATCGCGCTGCGCCTGACCGGCGACCTCGACGTCAATGCCCTGAAAGCGGCGATCGCCGACGTGATCGCCAGGCACGAAACTCTGCGCACGAGTTACCCCGAAGTCGCAGCGGGCGCAGATGATTCCGAGCGCCGCGATACAGCGGGCCGGAATTCGACCGCCGGGTCGGCGAATGCCGCGTGGGCGACCCCGATCCAGCTGATCGCCGACTCGATCGACATCCCACTTCGGGCCGAAGCTATCGCGGAAGCCGAGCTGCCGACGCGCCTGTTGGCCTGCGCCGCGGTCCGCTTCGACCTCACCACCGAAATCCCGTTTCGCGCAACCCTGTTCACGGTTGACGCCGATCATGTGCTGGTCCTCGTGCTGCACCACATCGCCGCCGACGGCTTCTCCCTCGGCCCGCTCGCGGCCGACCTGATGACCGCCTACGCCGCCCGCCGCGACGGCACCGGTCCCCGCTGGTCCCCGCTGCCGATCCAGTACGCCGACTACACCCTCTGGCAGCACGAAAACCTCGGCGACGCACTCGATCCCACGTCTCGCGCGCACACCCAACTCGACTTCTGGCGCCACGGCCTCGCCGGCCTCCCCGAGCAGCTCGACCTGCCGACCGACCGTCTCCGCCCCGCCGAGTCCACCTACCGTGGCGCCGTCCATCGCTTCCAAATCGACTCCGATCTGCACAGTGAACTGCGCGAACTGGCCCGCAAACACGAGGCCACCCTGTTCAGCACCGTGCACGCCGCACTCGCCGTGCTGCTGGCCCGCCTGTCCGGCGGCAGTGACATCGCCATCGGCACCCCGGTCGCGGGTCGCGGGGAGGCCGCCCTCGACGGCCTGATCGGCATGTTCGTCAACACCCTGGTCCTGCGGACCCAGATCGACCCGCGCGCCGAATTCGAAACCACCCTCGACGCCGTCCGCGCGGGCGACCTCGATGCCCTCTCGCACGCCGACATCCCGTTCGAGCAGGTCGTCGATGCCGTGGCTCCGGCGCGAGCCCGCAATCGCCACCCCCTGTTCCAGGTGGCACTGGTGCTGCAGAACTTCACCGTTCCCGCATTGGAGGCCGCGGGGCTGCGCGTCGAACCCGTCGATTTCGACGCCGCGGTCGCGAAGTTCGATCTGCAGTTCACCATCGGGGAGTCCGACGATATCGACGGGCGCGCGAACGGGTTGTCCATCGAAATCGCCTACGCCACCGAGCTGTTCGATGCGGGCAGTGTCGCGGTGCTGGCCCGGCGCTTCACCCAGGTACTCGCAGCTGTCGTCGCCGACCCGACCGTCGTGGTGGGTGACATCCAGCTACTCAGTGCCGAGGAACAGCAGCGCACGCTGCACGATTGGTCCGCCACCGGAGCTTCGGTGGCTGCCGCCGATACCATCGTGGACCGGTTCGCCCGCGTCGCCGGCCGCGACCCGAACGCCATCGCCGTGAAGGCGGGTGACGCCACCCTCACCTACGGCGAGCTCGACGCCTGGTCCAACCGGCTCGCCCGGCGTCTCGTCGCCGCGGGCGTCGGACCGGAATCGCTGGTCGCGGTGGCACTGCCGCGTTCGGTGGAACTGCCTGTCGCGCTACTCGCCGTGCTGAAGGCGGGCGGCGGCTACCTGCCGATCGACCCGAACTACCCCGCCGACCGCATCGAGTACATCCTGGACGACGCCCGTCCCCACTGCGCCGTCACGAACGGCGACACGGGCCTGCCACGTGACTGGTTCGGTGGCCCGGTCATCGCCCCGGCCGCCGGCAACCTGTCCGATTTCGCCGCCGAATCCATGACCGACGCGGACCGGCGGTCGCCGCTGGTTGCCTCGAATACCGCCTACGTGATCTACACCTCCGGCTCGACCGGGCGTCCCAAGGGTGTTGTCGTCCCGCACGCGAATGTCGGTGCCCTGCTGGACAACACCGCGAACCGGTTCGATTTCGGCCCGTCGGATGTGTGGACGATGTTCCACTCCTACGCCTTCGACTTCTCGGTGTGGGAACTGTGGGGCGCGCTGCTCCACGGCGGGTCGATCGTCCTGGTCGACTATTTCACCTCCCGCTCGCCCGATCAGTTCCGCGAACTGCTCCGCACCGAACGCGTCACCGTCCTCAACCAGACGCCGTCCGCGTTCTACCAGCTCATCGCCGCGGACCTGGCCGCGCCCACGCCTACCGAATACGCCTTGCGCACAGTGATCTTCGGTGGCGAGGCGCTCGAACCTCAACGCCTCGCCGGCTGGTTTGCCCGCTACCCGGATTCGCCGCGCATGGTGAACATGTACGGCATCACCGAGACCACCGTCCATTCCTCCTACCGCGAGATCACGCCGAACACCGGCTCCGCCAGCGTGATCGGTGGCGCAATCGCGGGACTCACACTGCGCGTGCTGGATTCGCGTCTGCGCCCCGTCCCGCTCGGCGTTCCAGGCGAGATCTACGTCTCCGGACCACAATTGGCGCGCGGATACCTGAGCCGCCCCGACCTGACCGCGAGCCGCTTCGTCGCCGATCCCTACGGCCCTGCGGGATCTCTCGCCTACCGTTCGGGCGACCTCGCTCGCTGGACAGTGGTATCCGACGACGTCGCCGAGCTGCCCGCCTCGGCCCGCGCCGACGCGGAACTCCCGGGTCTGCCTGCGCTCGATCAGGGATCGCTCGAGGCTCGCGCTACTCGCGTCGATCTCGAATACCTGGGTCGCGCCGACCAACAGGTCAATCTCCGTGGCTTCCGCGTAGAGCTCGGCGAGGTCGAGGCTGCGCTGCTGCGCAGTTCGGTCTCCCCGCGCGAGGTCGCGGTGCTGGTCCGTACCGATCTCGTCGACGAGCCGCGGATCGTGGCGTATCTGGTCGCGGAGTCCGCCGAGCTCGATACCGCCGCCCTGCGCAAGGAATTGGCGCACACCCTGCCCGAGCACATGCTCCCGGCAGCCGTCGTGCTGGTCGACCGCATCCCGCTGACGGTCAACGGCAAGCTCGACCGCGCCGCCCTGCCCGCACCCGTCTTCGAGACCACGTCCTATCGCCGGCCCGTCACGATCACCGAGCAGATCATCGCCGACGTCTACACCGAGGTCCTCGGCCGTACCGACGAGCAGCCGATCGGTGCCGACGACGACTTCTTCGCACTCGGCGGCAGCTCGCTGCTGGCAGCCAAGGCCGTCGCTCGCATCGGCGCGGCCCTTGACCGGCGCGTCGGTGTGCGGACCCTGTTCGAGGCACCGCGCGTCACCGAGTTGGCCGCCGCGGTCGACGCCCAGTCCCAGGTCGACCGGCCCGCGCTCGTCGGCCGGGCCCGCCCCGAACTCCTTCCGCTGTCCCCGGCCCAGCAGCGCATGTGGTTCCTCAACCGGTTCGACCGCGCCTCGGTGGCCTACAACATCCCGTTCGCGCTGCGCCTGAGCGGTGCGCTCGACGTCGACGCGCTGCGGGCCGCGATGGCCGACGTGGTCGCCCGCCACGAATCGCTGCGCACCGTGTACCCGGACGTCGACGGCACGCCCGTGCAGTCGATCATGGGCGCCGCCGAGGCGATGCCGACGCTCGCGCCGGTGGTGACCAGCGAATCCGCACTTCCCGCCGCGATTCGCGAACTGGCCGAGACCACCTTCGATGTCACCGCCGAGATCCCGGTGCGTATGCGCCTGTTCGAGGTGTCCGACACCGAATTCGTGCTCGCCGCCGTCCTGCACCACATCGCGGCAGACGGTTCCTCCATCGCGCCCTTCGTCGCCGACCTGATGCGGGCCTACACCGCTCGCCTCGCCGACACCGCGCCCGGCTGGGCACCGCCCGCCGTGCAGTTCGCCGACTACGCACTGTGGCAGCGCGATCTGCTCGGTGACGAAGCCGACCCGCAATCCGTCGCCGCCCAGCAAGTCGGCTACTGGCGAACGCAGCTCGCTGGACTGCCCGATCAGCTGGCGCTGCCCACCGACCGCCCGCGACCGGCCCGCCAGAGCTTGCGTGGCGACAAGGTGAGCTTCACCGTCGATGCCGACCTGCACGCCGCACTGTCCGCCCTCGGCCGCACGAACGGCGCCACCCTGTTCATGGTGGTGCACGCGGCCTTCGCGGCCCTGCTGGCCAGGCTCTCCGGCACCGCCGACATCGCCGTCGGCACTCCGAACGCGGGCCGCGGGGAAGCCGAACTCGACGAGGTCATCGGCATGTTCGTCAATACCCTCGTCCTGCGCACCCAGGTCGCGGGCGACGCGCCGTTCACCGACCTGCTCGCCGCGGCCCGAACCGCCGACATCGCCGCGTTCTCGCACGCCGACGTGCCGTTCGAGCGGCTGGTCGAGATACTGAATCCGGCCCGCTCCACCGCGCGGCACCCGCTGTTCCAGGTCGGCTATTCGTTCCAGAACCACGATCGCGGCCGGCTGGAACTGCCCGGCCTGACTGTCTCCGCCATCGAATTCGACTCCGGTGTAGCCCAGTTCGACCTGCACCTGTTCGCTCTCGACAACTACACCGCCGACGGTGCTCCCGCCGGCATCGAGATGGCCCTCGGCTACGCCACCGATCTGTTCGACGCCGAAACGGCCGAGCGCGTCGCCGGACAGCTGCGCCGGATTCTCGAATCCGTCGTCACCGCGCCGGATTCCGCGGTCGGTGCTCTCGACCTCCTCGGCAGCGACCGTGCGCTGCTGCTCGAGACCTGGAACGACACCGCCCATCCGGTCGAGTCGACCACGCTCGCCGAACTGGCTGCCCGCCAGGCGAACCGAACCCCCGGCGAGCTCGCGCTGGTGGACGACGAGACCGGCGAGTCCCTGGACTACGCCACCTTCGACGCGCAGGTCAACCGTGTCGCCAGGCTCCTGATCGCCGAAGGAGTAGGCCCGGAGCGCACCGTCGTCCTGGCGATGCGGCGCGGGATCGACCTCGTCATCGCGATGCACGCCGTAGTCCGGGCGGGCGGCGCGTACGTGCCGATCGACCCCGATCACCCCGCCGACCGCATCGCCTACATCGTCACCACGGCGGCACCGCTGTGCGTGCTCACCACCGCCGCCGACGGTTTGCCGATCCCCATGGACGTTCCCGTCTTCGAACTGGATCACCGGGCGCTGCGGGAGCTCTCGAGCGAGCAGGTGACCGATGCCGAGCGCGTCGCTCCGCTGCGCCCCGAGCATCCCGCGTACATCATCTTCACCTCCGGCTCCACCGGGCGCCCCAAGGGTGTCACCGTTGCGCACTCCGCGATCGTCAACCAGCTCGCCTGGCTGCACGACCGTTTCGCGATGGCCACCATCGACCGAGTCCTGTTGAAGACGCCCGCCACCTTCGACCTCTCGGTCTGGGAGTTCTGGTCACCGCTCACCTCCGGCGGGGCCTTGATCGTCACTCGCCCCGGCGACGAGCGAGACCCGGATCGACTGCGCGACATCATGACCCGCCACGGCGTCACTGTCCTGCACGCCGTGCCGTCACTCGTCAGCATGCTCCTGACCACTGAAACCGCACCCGCCCTGCCGGTTTCACTACGTGCGGTGCTCGCCATCGGCGAAGCGCTTCCCGTGGCGACTGCGGATCGGTTCCGGGCCGGCGGTACCCACGCGGTCCTGCACAACCTGTACGGCCCGACCGAGGCGGCGGTCTCGATCACCGAACACGAAGTGGCACAGGAACTGTCGCATGTGGTGCCGATCGGAAATCCCGCCTGGAACAGCAGCCTGTACGTCCTCGATGCTCGCCTGCAGCCGGTTCCGATCGGTGTCGCCGGAGAGCTGTACCTGTCCGGCGACCAGATCGCCCGCGGCTACCACGGCCGCAGCGCCCTCACCGCCGATCGCTTCGTCGCCAACCCCTTCCCGATCGCCGAACCCGCTGAGCCGCGGTTGGCGCGCAGCTCCGAGACCTCCACAGCAGCTGTAGGTCACCGCCACACCGGCTCGCGGATGTACCGCACCGGCGACATCGTGCGCTGGCGGGCCGACGGCACCCTCGAGTACCTCGAACGCGCCGACTTCCAAGTCAAGATCGGCGGTTTTCGCATCGAACTCGGCGAAGTCGAAACAGCACTGTCGCGCTGTGCCGATGTCCGCGCCGCTGTCGCGGTCGCCAGGGTCGACGAGCGAGCAGGTGCCCGCCTGATCGCCTACGCCGCGGTCGCCGACCTGACCCCGGGCGAAGAATCTGTGGTCGCCGCCCGGCTGCGCGCCGAACTCGCTGCCGACCTGCCCGCCTACATGGTTCCCGCTGCCCTGGTCGTACTCGACGAGTTACCACTCAACGCCAACGGCAAGGTCGACCGCGCCAACCTGCCCGAGCCCGAGTTCGCCGAGGCTGCCTTCCGCGCCCCGGTCACCGAGGTCGAACAGCTTGTCGCCCAGACCTTCACCGAGGTGATCGGTTGCCCGGCGGCCGGACTGGACGACGACTTCTTCGCCCTCGGCGGCAACTCCCTCATGGCCACTCGCCTGGCCGCCCGCCTCGGCGTCGCACTCGGCACCCAGGTTCCGGTCGCCGCGGTCTTCGACGCCCCGACGGTCGCCGCACTGGCCGAACATCTGGCCACCGCCGACCGCACCGTCGCCCGCCCCCCGCTGCGCACACGCACGGGCGAAGGCCCCGCGGTGCTCTCGCCCGCGCAGCAGCGCATGTGGGTCCTGCACCAGCTGTCACCCCAATCCTCGGCCTATCACATCCCCGCTGCCATCCGCCTCACCGGCGACCTCGACCTCTCCGCCCTGCAATCGGCCATCGCCGACCTCCTGGCCCGCCATGAAACCCTCCGTACCCGTTACCCGGACACCGCGGCCGGCCCCATCCAGCAGGTGATGCCCGCGTGGTCCGCCGCCGTCGACCTCGCGCCCATCCCGGTCGAGCCCACCGATGTCGAAACCCGAATCGCGGCACTCGTCGCGCAGCCCTTCGACATCACCGCCGCGCCACCGATCCGCGTCGCCCTCTACCGCCTCGGCGACGACGATCACGTCCTTGTCGTCGTGGTGCACCACATCAGCGCCGACGGCTACTCGATCGACCCGCTCACCCGAGACCTCGTGCGCGCCTACGTGGATCGCAGCAACGGCCGCGAACCAGGGTGGGCCCCGCTGGCCATTCAGTACGGCGACTTCAGTGCCTGGCAGCGCGAGCTGCTCGGCTCCGATACCGATCCCGGCAGTGTGCTCACCCAGCAACTGACCTACTGGACCCGTGAACTCACCGGCGCCCCGGAGCTGCTGGCTCTGCCCACGGACCGGCCACGCGCCGCCAGGCGTGAAATGCGCGGCGCGGTCGTCGACTTCGCGCTCGGCTCGACGCTGACTCGCGATCTCGACAGCGTTGCCCGGACACACGGAACCACGCTGTTCACCCTGGTGCACAGCGCTATGGCGGTCCTGCTGGCCAAACAATCCGGCAGCGCGGACATCATCATCGGCGCGCCGGTATCCGGTCGCGGCGCCCGCGAACTCGACGACCTCGTCGGCATGTTCGTCAACACCGTCGCCCTGCGCACCGAGGTCGACGCACGAGCGCCGTTCACCGATCTGCTCGCCCAGGCCAAGCGCCGCGACCTCGCTGCCCTCTCGCACGCCGACGTTCCGTTCGAGCAGGTAGTCGATGCCATCGGCCGCACCCGCACCGGCGCCTACACCCCGCTGTTCCAGGTGATGCTGACCTTCCAGAACATGCCACCGGGCGGCATCGACCTACCCGGCCTCCACGTCCAGGCCCTTGACCCCGGCCTCACCGAAGCCAAATTCGACCTGCACGTCACCGCCATGCAGCGATATACCGGCGACGGCACCCTCGACGGTCTCGACGTTCATTTCGGTTACGCCACCGATCTTTTCGATGCGCCGACGGTAGAGGTCCTGGCCGAACGATTCCGAAAGATCCTCGCCGCCGTCGCCGCCGATCCCACCGTCGCCGTGCGCGCGATCGACATGCGCACCGACGCCGAACAGACCCCGACCACCTACACCGTCGCCGACCTCCCGAACCTCGTCGGTTCGGCAGCTCGGCTCGCGCCGGCGACCGTGGCATTCGCCCACGGCGAGCACGCCATCTCCTACGGTGCCCTCGACGCCAAACTCACCGCGGTGAGCAGGGCGATGGGCGCGAAGATGAAACCCGAAGCGCTGGTGAACGTCGCGCTTGCCGGGCTCGTGCCCGGCGTGCTCGCCGCACTCGGCGCGGCCGGTCTCACTTCCACTCTGCAAACACTGGTGACCGATGCCGCCGCGGTAATCGCCGGGGCGGCATCGGTTGACGACTCGGAAGGACAACTCTGATGTCGCACACGGATTCGGTCACAACCGCCGCCACCCTCGCCGCGCTGCTGCGTGACCTGGACGGCGAACGCCCGCGTGACCCGGCGACCCTGCTCGCCGCCTTCTCCGCCCACGCCGACCGCGAACCGGACATCCTCGCGGTGCGCGACGGCGAAAGTCGCTGTACCTACGGCGAATTGGCTGTGCGCGTCGATGCGCTGGCCGCGGCTCTGGTCGAACACGGCGTCGGTCCCGAGACCACCGTCGCGGTGTCGCTGCCGCGTTCGATGGAACTCGTCGTCGCCGCGCACGCGGTGCTCGCCGCGGGCGGCGCGTTCGTCCTGCTCGACCCAGCTGCCCCTGGTGACCTGCAACGACGCGCCGCCGCATTGGCTGCGTCGACCGTGATCCTCACTACCGACGCAACACCGCACCCCAGCGGTTTCCCGGTGCTCTACACCGATGCCACCGCCGACATCGCCCCCGACGAGCTACCAGGGCCGGGTGCCGACAATCCCGCCTACCTGGTGGTCGACGTGGTCGCCTCGGCTGCCGTGGTCGTCGGACATCGCGCGGCACAGGCGAATTCGAATTGGCGCCAGCGGCTGTGTGGCATCGGCTCCGGCGACTCCGTGCTCTGGCACGCGCCGCTGACCGGGCAGGCCGCGGTGGGGGAGATGCTGCTCGCGCTGCAGACCGGCGCCACGCTCGTAGTCTCGCCTACCGCGGTACTCGCCGATGCCATCGCCGAAACTGGCGTAACCGCAGCATGTTTCGATCATCACGAGCTGGCGGAACTGGCGGCGCTGCCCGATGCCGAAGAACGTCTCGACTCGCTGCGTGTGGTACTGGGCTCGGGTGGATCGCTGCTCGCGAAGACCGCTGCCGCCCTGCGCGAGGTGAGCGGAGCGACGCTGTGGCACGTCTACGGCAGGCCCGAGACCGCGGGCGAGTTCGTCGCACACGAGGTGACCGGCGCCGACCTGGAGGTGGTGCCGTTCGGCTCGGCCGCCGATGATGTCGAACTGCTCATTCTCGACGAACACCTGTGCCCGGTCGCCGACGGCGAGATCGGTGAACTCTACGTCTCCGGCGTGCAATTGGCGCGCGGATACATCGGCAGGCAGGCCACGGCCGCGACCTTCCTCGCCAACCCCATCGGCCCGGTGGACGACCGCATGTTCGCCACCGGCGACCTGGTGCGCCGCAGACCACCGGGCGACGCCTGGACCGCCGAGATCGAATTCGTCGGCCGCATCGACGACGGGCCCTACTCCCGTTCGGTCGGCCTACCCGGCGAGCTACTGCTCGACGAGTTCGAAGCCCAAGCTGCCGCAACCCCTTTCGACCCGGCCGTCGTCCATGCGCCGAACGACGGCCCGACCTCGATCATCACCTACGGTGATCTCGACCGGCGCACCAACCAGCTGGCCAGGCACCTGACCGCCCTCGGCATCGGCCCGGAATCCGCTGTGCTCGTGAATGTTCCACGCTCCATCGACTTCGTGGTCGCCACCTACGCGGTCCTCAAAGCCGGTGGTGCGGTGGTTCCCGTCGACACCACCGTGCTGCCACCCATCGCCGACCCCGCACTGGCGCTGACCATCGCCGCCCGCGGGCACCTCGGAACCTACGACATCCCGACAGTCACGATCGACCGGGTCACGCTCTCGGCCTACTCCAGTGAACCGATTTCCCGCAGCGAACACCGCACGCCGATCCTGCCGCAACACCCCGCCATCGTGCTGTTTCCCCCCGGCACCACGCACAGCGTCACCATCAGCCACGCCGCCGCGGTCCACCGGGTCACCGCCATGCAGGCCCGCCACCACCTCACCACCCGCGACACCTACCTGCACCAGGCCCACACCGGCGACACCACCGCCTGGCACGGCTTCCTGCTCCCGCTGCGCGTCGGCGCGACCGTGGTCCTCACCGAACCACCGGACCCCACCCGATTAGCCGCCCTCATCACCACCTACGGCATCACCACCACCGACTTCACCCCGTACCACGAACCCCCCGCGGGTGACCGGCTGTACCGCACCAGCGACCTCGCCCACACCGAAATAGAAGGCACACCGAGCACTCTGACCCACCTCAGCGCCCTGATCAGAAAGGCCACCCCATGACCAACCCCTTCGACGACGACAACGCCCAGTTCTACGTCCTGGTCAACACCGAAGGCGAACACTCCCTCTGGCCCACCTTCGCCGCCGTCCCCGGCGGCTGGACCGTAGCCTTCGGCGCCGCCCCCCGCACCTCCTGCCTGCACTACGTGGAATCCCACTGGCTCGACATGCGCCCCAACTCCCTCATCGCCGCCATGTCCAACAAGCCCTGACCAGCGCGGCCGACTCAGTCGATTCTGGTCAGCGGTGGTGGCTCCCACTTTCCGTCGATAGCCTCCCCGCGAGGGGCGTAGAGGCGCAGGGTGAGGGAGAAGTCGCCGGTCGGTGGGATGGGGAGCCAGTTGCCGGTGGGGACGGACGGGCGGGGGTCCTGTTGCTGGATGGCTAGTTCCACGGAACCGTCGGGGGCGGCGACTACCCGGGGGACGTGGCCTACCGAGTAGATCTGCTCGGGGTTGGGGACCAGGAGACCTTGGGTGTCGTAGGCGGTGATCGAGGCGAAGGCGTCGACGGGGGGCCAGGTGCCCGGTGCGAAGCGGATTCGGTACCGGTACGGGGCGCCTCGCTCGTCGGTGGCGGGGGCGTCCAGGTTCCCGTAGAGGATGTCGCGGATGGGGGCGAGGCCGGGGGAGCGTCTGGTGGTGGCCGCGCGGCGGAGGTAGTCGGTGCCGAAGGTACCGAGGTCGATGGGGATTTCCCAGCCGTTGACCGAGCGGGCGGTCGGGTCGGTCCAGTCGGCGATGCGACGCTGTCCCTGGCGGACCGCTTCGTCGAGGATGTCGGCGGGTCGGTCGTCGACGACCCCGCCGGGTTGTATCTCGATCTTGGCCAGTTCGGCCATCAAGGGTGCGTCGGCGGCGGCGGGCGGATCGGTCAGCATCAGCCGGCACAGGCGGTTGAGATAGGTGCGGCCGTCCAGGGCGGCGATTCGTTTCGCCGGCGGTTCGGTGCCACGGTCGATCGGGTGAACGCGGCTGACCGTGGCGTCGAGGTCGCCGCGTTTCCAAGCGCTGAGCGGGATCAGTTTGATCTGCTGCTGCAATTCGTTGACCTTCGGCGCGTCCTGGACACCGTTGATCTGGATCCGCCCCACGATCGTGCACAGCGTCGACGGCATGTGCAGCCGTGTCATCTGCGCCGGCAGTTCCCCGGCCCACTGCGGGCCGGTGAGGATGTAGGTGAACGGTGGACCGTCGGCGTCGACGGTGGTTCGTGGGGTCTTGCTCGTCAGGTCGTGTTCGGTGTTGGCCCACCCGTCGATCAGCTGGAACAGCCAGAACCGGTCGGGCTCCATTCCCGGGATCTGCAGCACCATCGGCTCTTCGGTGAGATCGAGCCATGCCTGTGAATACACCATGTCGTGGCTGAGCCGGGCCACCCCGCGATCGTTGGGATCGGGGAGAACACTGTGATCGATGGTGTTGGTCGGCCCGCTCGCCGCGCGCATGATGTCGAGCAGCATCATCGGGTAGCCGAAGACGTAGGCGTCGGTGGCCAGCGCGAGCACGTCCGGGCGGTCGGTTGTGTGGACCGGCAGGCGCACCGACTGGTCGCTACACCCCGGCAGCACGGCCGCGGCGGCTGCCGCGGCACCGAGACCCAGCAGCGATCGCCTGGTCAGCGCACCCGCGCGTGGATCCATACACGCTCCGTTCGACGGCCTGATCGCCGAGCGTATGTCGCGTCAGGAACAGGCCGCCTCATCCGCGACGGGTGAACTGCTCAACCGAGCAGCACCCGCCGCATCAGGAAGCCGACCCTGGCCCGGCCCGCGATCGGGTTGTCGCCGAACTCCTGACCGAGGTCGATGACCATCGCGAACGCCGCGTGTACCAGGAATCGCGCCTCGGCAGCGGTCAGCTCCGGCCGCATGTCGCGCACCAGCCGCGCCCATTCCTGCACGCTCAACCGCTGGATATTGCGCAGGACCGCGCGTTCCTCGGCGGGCACGTGCCCGAATTCGGCGTAGTAGACCACGGCGAGGGCTCGCTCGTCGAAGGTGTCGGCGACGAACTGCTCGACCAGCACACCCAGCGCCGCGCCGCTGTCGGGCGTGCTCGCCACGGCGGGCCCGATCGCCCCGGACACCCGGTCCGCCGCCCGCCGGAACGCGGCAGCGAGGATATCGCTCTTGCCCCGATAGAACCGGTACACCGCCGATGCCGCCGACAATCCCGCCGCCGAGGCGATGTCCTCCACGCTGACATTCGGATAACCGCGGATGTGAAACAGCTCCACCGCTTTACGCAGCAGCAGTTCATGTTTGAACGAGGCCGGAATCTCGGCACGGACGCCCTGCTCCGGCACTGTTGCGGCAGGGGGCAATTCACTATCGGTCAATGCCATACCCGCTGAGCCGAGCAGTTTGTTCAGCGTGCGAACGGGCAGCGCGGCGTGATGATCGGCGATGCTGGTGACGACACCGAGCATCGCCGTGGAGATCATTCGCAGTTCCGCCGTGGTCAATTCGGGACGCAAGACGGCCAGTTGCTCGTCGAGCGCCACCAGCACCGAACTCTGCTGTTCATCGAGCACCACACGATCGGCTGGTTCGAGGTAGCGGCCCTCCCATCGCACCAACCGCACCGTCGCCCGATTCTCGACGGTCGCGCCGATCAGCCCGGTCAGTATGTACCGCAACCGTTGTGCCGCGGGCAGCGTGTCCTGCGCCGACACCACGATCGACGCGGTGAAGGCCTGCCCGACCCGAAGTAACTCCTCCCGGAACAACGCGTACTTACTGGGGTAGTGCCGATACAGCGCGGCCGAACTGATCCCCAGCCCGGACGCGATGTCCTCCATGCTCACGCCGTGGTACCCGGCGGCCCCGAACGCCACCGCCGACGACGCCGCGATCTGCGCCCGGCGATTCTTCGGCCGACGCCGAACTTCAGTCCCAGCTACCCCACGCGCCCCACGAGACTCGCTGACATTCATGTGGGAAGTGTATTAGCCCTTGTCGGGCGGGGTTATCCGGGCATACCAGTCGAGGAGTGCGGGGTCGTCGACGGCGCTGCGTTCGACGACGCGGGCGGGGTCGGCGCCCTGGAAGAGTTTCTTGATGGGGACTTCCAGTTTCTTGCCGGTGCGGGTGTGCGGGATGCCGGGGGCTTCGCGGATCTCGTCGGGGACGTGGCGGGGGGACACCTCGGTGCGGATCGCGGTGGACAGGCGGGATTTCAGGTCCTCGGTGAGCTCGGCGCCGGGGGCGAGCACGACGAACAGGGGCATCCAGTAGCCGCCGTCGGGTTGTTCGGCGCCGATCACCAAGGCCTCGGCGATTTCCGGGAACTGTTCGACGACCTGGTAGATGTCGGCGCTGCCCATGCGGATGCCGTGGCGGTTGAGGGTGGAATCGGAGCGGCCGTGCACGACGATGCTGCCGTGTTCGGTGCGGGTGATCCAGTCGCCGTGGCGCCACACGCCGGGATAGGTGTCGAAATAGGCGGCGTGATAGCGCTTTCCGTCGTCGTCGCGCCAGAAGTGGACCGGCATCGACGGCATGGGTGCGGTGACCACCAGCTCGCCGACCTCGCCGCGCACAGAGTCGCCCTGCTCGTCGAAGGCATCGAGTGCGACGCCGAGATACGGCGCCGACAGTTCACCGGGCCACACCGGCACGGTCGGTGCGCCGCCGACGAACGCCGACACCACGTCGGTGCCGCCGCTGATCGAGCTCACCTGAACATGCTCGCCCGCATTCTCGTTCAACCACAGCGCACTCGAAACCGGTAGCGCCGAACCGGTGATGCCCACCGAACGCAGGGCCGACAGGTCGTGGTCGGCGCGTGGCACCGAGCCGGCCTTGATGCAGCCGAGGACATAGCCGGGGCTGGTGCCGAACACGGTGGCGCCCACCTGAGCGGTGATGCGCCACAGGGCATCCGGACCGCCCGCTGTCGGGCTGCCGTCGTAGGTGACCACTGTGGTGCCGGTCAGCAGACCCGCTACCTGGAAGTTCCACATCATCCAGCTCGGGCTGGTGTACCAGAAGAACGTGTCCTCCGGGCCCATGTTCGATTGCAGCGCTACGGCTTTCAGATGTTCGAGCAGCACGCCGCCGTGGCCGTGCACGATGCCCTTCGGCAGTCCGGTGGTGCCGGAGGAGAAGACGATCCACAGCGGATGATCGAAATCGACGGGGACGGTTTCGATGACACCGAGCCCGGCATCGGCTACCGAGTCCGTCCACGACAGCGAGTCGGGCACGTCGAGTCCGAGCTGCGAGACCACCACGGTCGCACGCAGGTTCAAGCCGTCCTGCAAGGCGGCGATGTCGGCCCGCTTGTCGTGTTCCCGGCCGCCGAAGCGGTAGCCGTCGGCGGTGACAAGCACCGTCGGGTCGAGCTGGCCGAGCCGGTCGAGTGCGGCCTTCGCGGAGTAGTCCTGGCCGCAGGCACTCCACACCGCGCCGATGCTGGCGGTGGCGAGGAAGGCGACGATCGCCTCCGGGATATTGGGCAGGTAGCCGACCACCCGGTCGCCTGCCTCTACGCCCTGTTCACGCAAGGTGCGCGCGAAAACCGTGACCTGCTCGATCAATTCGGCCCACGACACCTCCCTCGGCTCGGCGTCCTCGTGCAGCGCGATGACCGCGGGGCGGCCGAACTGGGCCATCCGGATGATCTGGTCGACATAGTTCAGCCGCGTTCCGGGGAACCACTCGGCACCCGGCATCGCCCGCGAACCGAGGACCTCACCGGCGGTCTCGCCGAGCTCGAAGTAGTCCCACACGGCCTGCCAGAAGCCGGCGATGTCATCCACCGACCACTGCCACAGGGCCTGGTAGTCCGGGTATTCGTCGCCGGTTCGCGCGGTGACGAAGGTGGCGAAGTCGGTGATTCGGGCCGATGCGACGTCGTGTGCGCTCGGTACCCATTGCGGTTGCACCGGATGTCCTCCTCGAACTGGACTACTGCGGGTATCGGGAGATGGTTACCCGATGATCAGCTGGGCACGCCCGCGCGGCGGACGATCTGTTCGGCATGCCGGAGTACCGGCGCGTCGACCATACGACCCTCGAACGCGAAGACGCCACGGTGGTCGGGCACTTCCGCCAGCACCCGGCGCGCCCAGTCGAGCTCGGCGGGGTCGGGCGCGTAGCCGTCGCGGATCACGGCGACCTGACTCGGGTGGATGGCGACCTTGGCGTCGAATCCGACGGCGACCGCGTCGCTCGTCTCCGCGGCGAGGCCTTCGAGATCCTTGATGTTCAGATACACCGAGTCCAGCGCGAAGCGACCGAATGCCTTGGCCGCCAGTAGTGTCGCCGATCGCACCTGGCGAGCGACATCGCGGTAACCGCCGTCGGCATGCCTGCTCGAATTGCCACCGAGCCCGGCGACCAGATCCTCGGCGCCCCACATCACGCCGATGGCATTGCCGGCTTGCACCGACTCGGTGATCCGCACCGCACCGAGCGGCGATTCGACCAGCACGATCACTTCGTAGCCATCGAGGGTCCGAACCTGTTCGGCCGATTCGCATTTGGGCAGCATGACCCGGCGATAACCGGTCTGCGCGAGCGCTGCCAGATCGGCCGCGTACTCGTCGGTGTCGGCGGCGTTGACGCGAATCACGGTGTGCCGCGGGTCTAGCGGGGTGTCGATCAGCGCCTGCCGAGCGGCAGCCTTGTCCGCCGCCGCCACTCCGTCCTCGAGGTCGAGAATCACCACATCGGCCACCGCGGCGGCCTTGGCGAAACGCTCAGGGCGGTCCGCCGGGCAGAACAGCCACGCGGGTCCACTCGGCTGCCAGGATTCGGTGGGGGGTCGGTTGCTCACGCGGCGGGCGCCTTTCGGACGAGGGTCTGGCGAACGGCGGTCGCCACCACGACCCCGTTCTGGTTACGCGCGGTGTGCGCCAGGCTGACGATCCCCTCACCCGGGCGGCTCTTGGATTCCCGCTTGTCGGTGACCAGCGTTTCCGCGTACATGGTGTCGCCGTGGAACAGTGGCGCGGGCACGGTCATCTCGGAGAAGCCGAGGTTGGCCACCAGCGTGCCCTGGGTGAGCTGGGCGACGGAGAGCCCGACCAGTGTCGACAGCGTGAACATCGAATTCACCAGGCGCTGGTTGAACGGCGGCTGCGCGTCGGCGAAGGCCGCGTCCAGGTGCAGGGCCTGGGTGTTCATCGTCAGCGTGGTGAACAGGACATTGTCGGCCTCGGTGATGGTGCGGCCGGGCCGGTGCTCGTAGATCGTGCCGATCTCGAACTCCTCGAACCACAGTCCGCGCTGGACGACCCGCTGTGTTGTCGGCGCCTGCTCTCGAGGCCCTGCGTGGTCACGCTCCGCTGCCGCCTCCGGGCCGCCGTGATCAGGCGCGCTCACAGACCCAGCTCCCGTGCGATCAGCATCAGCTGTACCTCCGTGGTGCCCTCGCCGATTTCCAGGATCTTGCTGTCACGGTAGTGCCTGGACACCGGGTAGTCATTCATGAAGCCGTTGCCGCCGAAGATCTGGGTGGCGTCGCGGGCGTTGTCCATCGCGGCCTCGCTGGCGACCATCTTCGCGATCGACGCGGCCTTCTTGAACGGCTTGCCCGCCAGCATCAGCGCGGCGGCGTCGTAGTAGGCGGTGCGCGCGACGTGGGCCCGTGCCTCCATCCGGGCGATCTTGAACGCGATGGCCTGGTTGCGGCCGATCGCCTGTCCGAAGGCCTGGCGCTCGCCCGCGTAGCGCACGCTCTCGTCGACACAGCCCTGCGCGGCGCCGACGGCCAGCGCGGCGATGGCGATGCGGCCCTCGTCGAGGATCCGCAGGAAGTTGGCGTAGCCGCGACCGCGCTCGCCGAGCAGGTTCTCCTGCGGCACCCGCACGTCGGTGAGGCTCAGCGGGTGGGTGTCGGAGGCGTTCCAGCCGACCTTGTTGTAGGCGGGCTCGGCCACGAAGCCCGGCGTGGCGGTCGGCACCAGGATGGTGGAGATCTCCTTCTTGCCGCCTGTCTGCCCGGTGACCGCGGTGACGGTGACCAGGCGGGTGATGTCGGTGCCGGAGTTGGTGATGAACTGCTTGCTGCCGTTGATCACCCAGCTCTCGCCGTCCTGCACCGCGGTGGTCCTGGTGCCGCCCGCGTCGCTACCCGCATCCGGTTCGGTGAGTCCGAAGCCCGCCAGCGCCTGTCCACTGGTGAGCTGCGGCAGCCATTCGGTGCGCTGCTTGTCGTTGCCGAAGCGGTAGATCGGCATTGCGCCGAGCGACACTCCCGCTTCGAGGGTGATGGCCACGCTCTGGTCGATCTTGCCCAGTTCCTCGAGTGCCAGGCACAGCGCGAAGTAGTCGCCGCCCATGCCGCCGAACTCCTCGGGGAACGGCAGGCCGAACAGTCCCATCTCCGCCATGCCCGCCACGACCTCGTACGGAAAGCTGTGTTCGGCATCGTGTTTCGCCGACACCGGCGCGACGACCTGGTTGGCGAAATCGCGCACGGTGAGTGCGAGCTGGCGATATTCCTCCGGCAGCGAACCGGTGGACAGGTAGTCGGTCATGCGGGGGTTCCTTCGCGCTCGGTATCGGGCAATGTGGCCGTGGAAACCGCCACGGCCGTGTCGGTTTCGGCGGGGTCGCCGGGGTTCGCATCGATGGCTTCGGCGGGATGGGCGACGACGCGCACCAGCACCTGGTCCAGCTTCACCTGGGCACCCGGCGCGGCGAGCACCTCCACCGTGCCTGCCACCGGCGCGGTGAGCGCGTGCTCCATCTTCATGGCCTCGATCACGATCACCGGATCACCGACGGCGACGGTCGCGCCGTTCTCGACCGGTGTCGCGATCACCGAACCCGGCATGGGACTGCGGATTTCGGCGTCACCCACGTGGGCGGCATCGCCACGGACCGCCGCCTCGGCGACCTCGCGCAGGACAGCGAGCGCGCCGCCGTGGCTCACCCACAGCTGCCCGTCGGCCTCGGCGATGCGGTAGTCGCGCCGCAGCCCGTCGAGCGTCGCCGCGAGACCGTCGGCCGTGGCGGTGGCGGTGAGTGTGCGCGGCTCCGGCCGACTCGAAGTCGCGGCGCCGGACTCCGGTGCGTCCAGCCACACTGTCGCCGAAGCCGGTGTGCCAGTGATGAAGACGTGGCGCGCCTGGTCGCCCGCGGACAGTCTGATCGACGTCGGGGCCGGTGCGCCGAGTCGCCATCCCGAGGGCGACGACCACGGATCGCCGCCGGTCGCGGGCCAGCGCCGCAACCAGTGATGCGCTGCGGCGGCGATGAATTCGTCGTCGGTGACCTCGGCGGCCACGAAGTCGGCGACGCGGCGATCCAGCAGCGCGGTGTCGAGGCGGCCCGCCTGCACGTCGTCGTCGGCCAGCAGGAACCGCAGGAACTCGATATTGCTCGTCACGCCGAGCAGCACGGTCTGTTCCAGCGCGCGGTCCAGCGCGGCGAGTGCCTCGGCACGAGTGGAGCCGCGCGCGATCACCTTCGACAGCATCGGGTCGTAATCGCTGCCGACCGCGGTGCCGACCGACAGGCCCGAATCCACCCGCACACCGGCGCCTTCCGGCTCCGACAGCGCGAGCACGGTGCCGCCGGTCGGCAGGAATCCACGGCTCGGGTCCTCCGCGTAGACGCGCGCCTCGACGGCATGCCCGACCAGGTGGATCTCGTCCTGCGTGCGCGCCAGTTTCTGGCCCGCGGCGACCCGCACCTGGCACTCGACCAGGTCGACGCCGGTGACCATCTCGGTGACCGGATGTTCCACCTGCAGACGGGTATTCATCTCCATGAAGAAGAACTCGTCGGGCTGATCGGCCGAGACGATGAACTCCACGGTGCCCGCGCCCACATAGTCCACGCTGCGGGCGGTGTTGCAGGCCGCAGTGCCGATCCGGGCCCTGGTCTGCGCGTCCAGCAGCGGCGACGGAGCTTCCTCGATCACCTTCTGATGCCTGCGCTGCAAGCTGCATTCGCGCTCACCCAGGTGCACCACATTGCCGAACTTGTCGGCCAGGACCTGCACCTCGATGTGGCGGGGCCGGTTGACGAACCGCTCGAGGAACAGGGTGTCGTCGCCGAACGACGCACCGGCTTCGCGCCTGGCGCTCACCAACGCGGCAGGCAGGTCGGCGGGGTCGGTGACCCGGCGCATGCCCTTGCCGCCACCACCGGCGGACGGCTTCACCAGCACGGGGTAGCCGATTTCCGTTGCCGCGGCGATCAATTGGTCATCGGTCAGACCCGGTTCGGCGATGCCGGGCACCACCGGGACCCCGAACGCCGTCACCGTCTTCTTCGCGGTGATCTTGTCGCCCATCACCTCGATGGCCTTCGCGGGCGGCCCGAGGAACACGATGCCCGCGTCGGCCAGGGCCGCCGCGAAGGCCGAATTCTCCGACAGGAAGCCGTAACCCGGATGCACCGCCTGCGCGCCCGAACGAACAGCGGCGTCGACGACCTTCTCGATCGACAGGTAGCTCTCGCGCGCGGGCGCCGGTCCGAGGCGCACCGCGACATCGGCCTCACGCACGTGGCGCGCGCCCGCGTCGGCATCGCTGTACACCGCGACCGAGCGAATGCCCATGGCGCGCAGGGTCTTGATCACACGCACCGCGATCTCGCCGCGGTTGGCGACCAGGACGGTGTCGAATTCGATGGGGTGGTTCTTGTTCAGCATATCGCTCACATCCGGAAGACGCCGTAGGAAACGGGTTCGAGCGGCGCTTGCGCGCACACCGAAAGGGCAAGGCCGAGCACGGTTCTGGTGTCGGTGGGCGCGATGACGCCGTCGTCCCAGATCCGCGCCGTCGAATAGTAGGGGTTGCCCTGGGTCTCGTACTGGTCCCGGATCGGCGCCTTGAAGGCCTCCTGATCCGCCTCGGACCACGGCTTGCCCGCGCTGTCGAGCTGATCGCCGCGCACCGTCGACAGCACCGAGGCTGCCTGCTCGCCACCCATCACCGAGATGCGCGCGTTCGGCCACATCCACAGGAAGCGCGGCGAATACGCGCGCCCGCACATGGAGTAGTTGCCCGCGCCGTAGGAGCCGCCGATCACCACGGTCAGCTTCGGCACCCGCGCGCACGCCACCGCGGTGACCATCTTCGCGCCGTGCTTGGCGATGCCGCCCGCCTCGTAGTCGCGCCCGACCATGAATCCGGTGATGTTCTGCAGGAACAGCAGCGGGATCTTGCGCTTGTCGCACAGTTCGATGAAATGCGCGCCCTTCATGGCGGACTCGGCGAACAGCACGCCGTTGTTGGCGACGATGCCGACCGGATGGCCGTGGATGCGGGCGAACCCGGTGACCAGGGTCTTGCCGTATTCGGCCTTGAACTCGTGGAATCCGGCCTCGCCGTCGACGATCCGATCGATCACCTCGCGCACGTCGTACGGCGTGCGCGGGTCGACCGGGACCACGTCGTAGAGCTCGCCCTCGGGCTTGGCGGGCGGGGTGCTCGCCAGCACCTCCCACGGCGTCTCGGGCTTCGGGCCGAGCGTGCCGACGATCTTGCGGACGATGCGCAGCGCGTCGCGATCGTCGTCGGCCAGGTGGTCGGTGACGCCGGAGGTTCGCGAATGCAGCAGGCCGCCGCCGAGCTCCTCGGCGGTGACGACCTCACCGGTCGCGGCCTTCACCAGCGGCGGGCCGCCGAGGAAGATGGTGCCCTGATCACGCACGATGACGGCCTCGTCGGCCATCGCGGGCACATACGCGCCGCCCGCGGTGCACGAGCCCATCACCGCCGCGATCTGGGCGATGCCCTTGGCGCTCATGTTCGCCTGGTTGTAGAAGATGCGGCCGAAGTGCTCGCGGTCGGGGAACACCTCGTCCTGGTGCGGCAGGAAGGCGCCGCCGGAGTCCACCAGATACACACACGGCAGGTTGTTCTGCGCGGCCACTTCTTGCGCGCGCAGGTGCTTCTTCACCGAGATCGGGTAGTACGTGCCGCCCTTGACCGTCGCGTCGTTGGCCAGGACCAGGCACTCGCGGCCCGAGATGCGGCCGATGCCGGCGATCATGCCCGCGCCCGGGCACTCGTCGCCGTACATGCCGTTGCCGGCCAGTGGCGCGATCTCGAGGAACGGGCTGCCCGGGTCGAGCAGCTGCTCGACCCGCTCGCGGGGGAGCAGCTTGCCCCTGGCCACGTGCCGTTCGCGGGACTTCTGCGGACCACCGAGCGCGGCCGTGGCCAGCCGCTGCCGCAGATCCGCGACCAGGGCGCCGTGCGCGTCCCGGTTGCTCGTCACGGTGGCTTCGGTTTCATGCGTAACCGTCATCGCGCCATTCTCTCATTCGGTTAGTCGCTAATAACTGAAATTCAGGTTAATCTTGACTAACCAAGTTGTCCAGAGGGGGCTGCCACGATGTCGACTACCGAGCCGGTTCAGGTGACCCGCCGCGAGCAGCTCAAGGCCCAGCGTCGTGAACAGTTGCTGGCCTCGGGCGCCCGGCTGATCGCCGACCGCGGCTTCTTCGGCGTGCGCCTCGACGACCTCGGCGCGGCGGTCGGCATCAGCGGTCCCGCCGTCTACCGCCACTTCGCGAACAAAGAGGCACTGCTGGTCGAACTCCTGGTCGGAGTCAGTGAGCGTCTGCTCTCGGGCGGTCGCGCCGTCGTCGAGGATTCGTCGTCGGCCGCGACAGCGCTCACCGCGCTGGTCGACTTCCACCTCGACTTCGCCTTCGGCAACCCCGAGCTCATCCGCATCCAGGACCGCGACCTCGACAACGTCCCGGCCAACGAACGCCGCATCCTGCGCCGCACCCAGCGCCACTACGTCGAGATCTGGGTCGGCGTCCTGCGTGAACTGAATCCCGGACTCCCCGAGGAAACCGCCCGCATCCAGGCCCACGCGGCGTTCGGCCTGATCAACTCGACCCCGCACAGCGCGTCAGCGGCGAGCGCGTCGAGGGCCCGTCCGGTGCTGCGCCAGATGGCGTTGGCGGCGCTCTCGGCCGGCTAGTTCGCGCCGATCCGGCGCCTGCCGTGTCGAGGCGGGGCGCGGTCGGCGATCAGCGGCGGTGCGGTCAGTCGAGCTGACTCCACAGCCAGCCAGGACCGACGGTTTCGGCGCCGTGGGCTGCCACTCGGCCGCGGAGCTCTCGGTCGGCGGTGACGACGGTGATCTGCTCGTGGGAGTTCGTTCCGGCGACCACGTCGACGATCTTGTCGTCACCGGACCGCTCGGCGAGCACCACGGTCATGCGCGGTGCGCCGGGTGCGTCGGCGGCGGCCTTGGCGGCACCCTCGAGGACGACGGTGATCTCGGTGTCAGCGGGCAGGCTGGTCGTCAGGTTCGCCACGTCGGCGAGGAACCTGCGCGCGGCGCCTGCACGGTCCTTCCACCATCCGTTGGCGCGAGAGCCGATCACGTTGGCCGCGTCCACCACGATGAGATGCCTCGGATCGCTCATCGGTCCAGTCTGCCCGCCGTCGGGGGCCCGGTCCGCGACGGGCGGCCGAATCGTCGGCACCACGCGGTCTCGCCCGACCGCGGACGCTCGAGCACCGCGCTCTCACGTGCGCATCGCCCGGTAGGCGGACGCCACCACAGAATCGGGTTACGCGTCCGCGGGGACGGGGGTGGCGAGCGGGGTGAGGCGGCCGTCGGTCATGCGGTAGACGGCGTCCATGCGGTGCAGGTGGGTGGGGTCATGGGTGACGAGGATCGTGGCGGCCTGATGGTCGCGGGCGATTGTGGTGATCAGGGCGATGATGGCGGCGCCGCGTTCGGAGTCCAGCGCGCTGGTGGGTTCGTCGACTACGAGTAGGGCGGGGTCGTTCATGAGGGCTCGGGCGATGTTGACGCGTTGGCGTTGTCCGCCGGAGAGCTGGGCCGGGCGTTTGTGCGCGTGTTCGGCCAGGCCTACCGCTTCGAGGAGTTCCTGTGCGCGGGTGCTGGTTTCGCTCCGCGATGCCCGCTTCGGGCCGCCGAGGCGGGCGGTCACCTCCAGCTGCTCGACAGCGGTGAGCGACGGGATGAGATTCGGCTGCTGGAACACGATGCCCATCGAGTTCCGGCGAGCTGTGGCGGCCGCTCGGCGGCTCAGCGTGACGAGATCCGTGGTGGCCGAGTCTGTTTCGAGCACGACGGTGCCCGAATCGGGCCGGATCAGGGTCGCGGCGACGGCGAGCAGACTCGACTTTCCCGAGCCGGACGCGCCGGTCACCGCGGCGATGGTGCCGCCGGGGACGTGCAGGTTCACCCGGTCGAGGGCGGTGAGACGGTCGGTGCCGTCGGGGTAGGTGAGGGTCACGTCGGTGAGAGTGATTGCCACAGTCGGTCCTTCGGTTCTATCGCGCTGAGCTGCCGGTGCGGGCGACGGTTGTCAGCGGGTCGCGCCGAGCGCGATCAGTGGGTCGGTGGTGAACAGGAAGCGCAGGGCGACAGCGGCGCCGACCAGGCCGAGGGCGATCAGGGCCAGCGCGGGTACCAAGGTCGTCGCCGGGCTGAGCACGAAAGGCATTGCGTCGCCTAGGAATAGTGAGGCGACGGCGGTGATCGCGAGGCCCGCCGTGACACCGGCGGTCAGGACGATCGCGGCTTGGGCGAGGGCATCGCGAACCAGTGAGCCGGTGGTCGCGCCGAGGGCTTTCAAGGTGGCGATGTCGGGTTGACGCTGGACGGTCCAGACCGTGAAGAAGGCGCCGATCACCAGGGCCGAGATGGCGAACAGCAGCACGGTCATCAGGGTGAGTGAGCTGTTCTCGGCCTGGTAGGAGCCGATCGCTTGGACGGCGTCTTTCGCGGGCAGCGAGTGTGTTCCGGCTTCGGCGTCGAGGCCGCCGGGGACATCGCCGGTCACCGCGAGCACGGTCGCGGCACCGCCGCGCGGGCTGGCCGCCTGCCAGTCCTGCATGCTCGTCCAGATCACGGGGGTGTGGCTGTACCACTCGTCACCGGCTACATCGGCGACGGTGAACTCGTGGCCCGCCAGCAGGACGACATCGCCGGTGCCCGCGGACAGTTCACGAGCCGCGGCCGAACTCAGTACCACCGCACCGGGTTCGGTAGCAGGACGGTTGCTGAACGCTGATGGGTCGCCGCCGAACAACGCGACCTGTGTCGGGCTGGCACCGGCGTGCTCGGCCCTGGTGCGCGAGATGCCGATCGGGGTCGCGTCCGCCGATTGCCACTGCGCGAGCTGCTGCTCGGTGAGCACCGACGAGTCGAACGACGGGTCGGCCCCGGTCTCCGCGAAAACGACCTGGTCGGCATCGATCCCCTGGACAGCGGAGATATTCTGGTGCGCCAGCCCGGCGGTGAGGCCACTGAGGAAGCTCACCAGCACCGCCACCAGCAGCACGATGGTGGTGATGAGCAGGAAGCGGCCGCGGGCGGCCCGCAGATCTCGGAGTGCGACGAACATGACTCCACTCTGTCCTTCGCGCCGGTCCACGCCATCGCACCGGCGCACGAAACGCCGTCCAACCAAGGTCTGGCGGCGTTTACTTCTTTCGATGGATGCCCGCGTGGTTGCCGCACATAAGCTGGTCAGCGTGCATTCGTCCCCCCTGACCCCGGTGGTCACCACCCTGCGCCTCGGCCTGCATGTGCTGGTGACGGTGCTGGCTGTGGTGGTCGCGGTGCGCGCGTTGCTGCCCGGCGGTGGCGGGCACGGTATCGCGGTGGTCGCGCTGACGGCGGTGTGGTTGCTGCTCTATTTCGCGGGGACCGAGTTCCCTCTCTCCCGTGCGCAAGAGGATCGGGCTGGGGCTGCTTCGGGGGTGCCGGTCGAGGGAACGTCGGCTGCGCCGGGCCAGCGATCGGTGGCTCGCGGTGTTGATCGTGGCGAGCCGAGCTCGGCCGGTGCTCGTCGAGGGGCGGTGGCGGTATGGGTGTGGCTGGCGGCGCTGACCGTGTTGTGGCTGGTCTTGCTCGCGCTCACCCCGGACGCGGTCTATCTGGCATTCGGGCTGTTCTTCCTCTATCTGCACCTGCTTCCTCGACCGTGGAGTCTGGTCGCGGTGGTGTCGGCGACGGCGGTCGGTGTGCTCGGGTTCGCGGCGCATCGTGGTTGGTCGGCAGGCGCGGTAGTGGGGCCGGTGCTCGGCGCGTTGGTAGCGATCGGAATCGGGCTCGGGTATCAGGCGCTGCATCGCGAGGCGGTCGAACGGGAGCGGCTGATCGACGAATTGATCGGCACCAGAGCGATTCTCGCCGAACAGGAGCGCACCGCGGGCAAGCTCGCCGAGCGCGAGCGCCTGGCCAAGGAAATCCATGACACCGTCGCCCAGGGGCTGAGCAGTATCCAGTTACTCCTGCACGCCGCCGAACAGGCGGCACCGGATCACCCTGCGCTGGACCGTATTCGGCTCGCGCGCGAGACCGCCGCCGGGGATCTGGCCGAAACCCGAAGGCTCATCGACGAATTGTCGCCCGCCGCGCTGGACGGTCAGTCACTCGCCGAAGCATTGGAACGCATTTGCCTTCGCGCACAATCGCCTTCGTTGACCACGCAGCTGCTCGTCGAGGGGGAGCCGGAGCGACTGCCGATGCCCATCGAGGCCGCGCTGGTACGTATCGCTCAGAGCGCCGTGGCCAATGTGGTCCAGCACGCGCACGCTGAGCGCATGCGGGTCACCCTCACCTACGACGGCACCGACGCGCACCTGGACATCGTCGACGACGGCATCGGTATCGAGCCGAACATGTTGCGTCACCCGAGATCCGGCGCCTTCGGCCTCGCCGCCATGCGCAGCCGCGTCGAGCAACAGGGTGGTGCGATGACCGTCGAATCCGAGCCCGGCCACACCGCCGTGACCGTGACCTTCCCGCTCGGCGCAGCCTCATGATCCGCCTACTCCTCGCCGACGACCACGCCATCGTCCGCGCGGGCCTGCGCGCCCTCCTCGACGCCGCCGCCGACATCACCGTCGTCGGTGATGTCGCGGATGCCGATGCGGCAGTAGCCTTTTGCGCCGCCACCCCCGTCGACCTGGTCCTGATGGACCTGCGCTTCGGCGACGGCCGCTCCGGCGCCTCCGCCACCGCCGACCTGCGCGCCCTCCCCGCCCCACCGAACGTCCTCGTCGTCACCAACTACGACACCGACGCCGACATCCTCGGCGCCATCGAAGCAGGCGCCGTCGGCTACCTCCTCAAAGACACCCCACCCACCGAACTCCTGGCCGCCGTCCGCGCCGCCGCCGCAGGCGAAAGCGTCCTCTCCCCGACCGTCGCCTCCCGCCTGATGACCAGAGTCCGCCGAGCCGACACCACCCTCAGCCCCCGCGAAGTAGAAGTCCTCCGCCTGGTAGCCGCCGGCCTCTCCAACCGCGACATCGCCAAACAACTCTTCCTCAGCGAAACCACCGTGAAGTCCCACCTCGTCCACATCTACGCCAAACTCGGCGTGAAGTCCCGCACCTCCGCCGTCGCCACGGCCCGCGAAACCGGCGCGATCTGAACCCATCGCGGGACTCCGCTGACAGGCCGTTCGTCAGTACCACGAGGTGCCACCTCGGTGGCCTACCCTGAGCGCATGGCCTCTTTGTCTGATCCCAAGGTGCGCGAATTTCTTTCCCACGGAACGCGAACGGGCAAGGTGGCGTTCGTTGCCGCTGATGGGCGTCCGCTGGTGACACCGGTGTGGTTCATCGTCGAGGGGGACGAGCTGGTTTTCAACACCGGCAAGGACACTGCCAAGGGGCGGGCGTTCGCGCGTGATCCGCGGGTCGCGCTGTGTGTCGATCTCGAGGAGCCGCCGTACGCGCTGGTCGCGGTGCAGGGGGCGGTCACGCTGTCCGAGGACCTCGATGAGCTCGTGCGAACGGCAACCGCCATTGCCGCCCGGTACATGGGGCCGGACAAGGCGGAGGCGTTCGGGAAGCGCAATGGGGTTCCCGGCGAGCTCGTGGTTCGACTGCGGCCGACGAAGGTCATCGCACAGTTCGATATGACGGGCTAGCGGGCGCGGATCCCGCCGAGAATCGTCCTGAGTGGCTACAATGAAGGAAGCTTTTGTGGCCACAATAAGGAGCGTCATGGAGATCGGTGTGCGGGACCTGCGAGACCATCTCAGCAGCCATCTGGCCGATGTACGCGCGGGCCGGACTGTGACAGTGACCGACCATGGGAAGCCGATCGCGCGCATCGTCCCGGTCGATCGTCTGACCGCCTTGGAGCAGCTGCGTGCCGAGGGGCGAATTCAACCAGCCCGAAAGCGTAAGCAGCCCGCGGGGGAGCCGGTGCAGGGCAGTGGGATCGTCTCCGACCTGATCGATGATCAGCGCCGGTGATCGGCTACCTCGATACTTCGGCGTTCATCCCGCTGCTGGTCGCCGAGCCCAGTAGTGCCGCGTGTCAACGATTCTGGGACCTAGCCGATGATGTCGTCTCGTGTCGGCTGCTCTATGTCGAATCGGCTGCGACGCTGGCCCAGGCACACCGGATGGGCCGACTCGACGAACCTCAGCTCCGTGCGGCCTCACGCCTGCGGGACGAATTCTGGCAACAGATCAACGTCACCGAGGTGGACGAGAAGCTGGCACAGTCGGCCGCCGTCCTAGCCGAGCGGTATGCATTGCGCGGCTACGACGCCGTGCATTGTGCTGCTGCCGCACAACTCGAGGACCCTGATCTTGTTGCCGGCTCCGGTGACGGGAAGTTGCTCACCGCATGGAAGGCGCTCGGGATCGCCACCTTCGATTCGAACGCGCCAGAGCAGTGACGGGCTAGCGGGCGCCGTCCATCGGGACGGCGTCGGGGCCGGGCGGGGTCGGGTCGTAGGGCGGGGGATCCGCGCGGTCGAAGAGGGGGGAGGAGCAGGTCGCGCCCACTTCTGGTGTGGTGTAGGGGTTTTCGCGAAGGGCGACGATGAACTGGTCGATGCGTTCGTCGGTGGCGGAGTCGACGGCGAGTTGGTGGCCCCACGATTGCAATGAGATCGGGTCGTCCAGGTCGGGGATGGGCGACATCAGGGTGTACTGCCGGTCGGTCACCTTGGCGCTCAGCGTCGCCTGATCCTCGGCGCTCACCTTCGCGGGGTTGTAGGCGATCCACACCGCACCGTGCTCGAGCGAGTGGACCGCGTTCTCGGAGCGCAGGGCCTTCGAATAGACGACGCCCGCGCAGGCTGCCCATTGGGAATCGTGCGGTCCGCCGACCGGGGGGATCGACGAGTAGGCGACGCGCTGGGTCGGCAGCACGTGCGGTTGTCCGGGCGCGATCTCGGTGACGACGACGCCGCGAATCCCGAGCGAGGGATCCCGGTTGTCCGCGGTCGGCGCGAAGCTGTCCCCGGCGGCGGTGGCCTGACCAACGATCACGTCGGCCGCGCCGCACCCCGCCGCCGACATCGCGACCACGACCATCGCCGAGCAGACGCCGGCGGCCCGCACCCCACCGCTCCAGCCTGAAACCCGCATCGCAGACCCCCGTTTCGTCGTCGCTTGTCTTCCGACCACAGAACCTACTTGTCGCCACGTCGCGGGGACACCCGACCGAACCTTTTCGCCTCGGGCGCCGGTCCGAGTCGGCTTCGTTCGACGCGGTCCCTAGACTCCTGCGCATGACTGTGCATTTCATCGGGGCAGGCCCCGGCGCCGCCGACCTGCTCACGGTGCGCGCGGTCGACCTGCTGCGCGCCAGCCCGGTCTGCCTCTACGCGGGCACCTACCTCGACCCCGAGGTCCTCGCCCACTGCGCCCCTGGCACCGAACTGATCGACACCCAGCACCTGAACCTGGACCAGATCATCGACCACCTCGTGCGCGCCACCGAGGCTGGCAAGGACGTCGCCCGGTTGTGCTCCGGTGATCCCTCCCTGTATTCGGCCCTTACCGAACAGACCCGCCGGCTCGACGCCCATAACGTGCCATGGGACATCACCCCCGGCGTCCCCGCCTACGCGGCCGCCGCAGCGGCCCTCGGCACCGAACTGACCGTCCCCGAGGTCGTCCAATCGGTGGTCCTCACCCGAACCCAGGCTCGCTCCACCGCGATGCCGCGAGGCGAGGCCCTGGCGAACTTCGCGACCACCGGCGCGACCCTTGTCCTGCATCTCGCGATCACGCGAATCAGAGCGCTCGCCGACGAGCTGGTAGCCGTAGCCGAGTACGGCGCGGACTGCCCGGCTGCCGTCGTCTACCGCGCCAGCCAGCCCGAACAACTCGTCCTACGCGGCACCCTGACCGACATCGCCGACCAAGTCGAAGCAGCAGGCCTGCGCCAAGCCGCGGTCATCCTGGTCGGCCGGGCGTTGTCGGTGTCGATCGACTGCGCTCAGTCCCACCTCTACGACCCCGCCCGCGTTCGACAGATCTCGGATTGAACCGGCGCCGTCAGCTGATATCGCCGTAGCCCACGGCGGTTCCGCCGGCGGGATAGGCAAATGCCTGCACCAGGATCGCCGACTGAGGTACCCAGTTGACTGCGGTCCCTCGCGTCTCCGATGGCAGATTCAAGTCGAGACGGGCACGGTCGGTATGACCCTGCCCGGCGTCGACACGCATGACACCGCTGGGTAGCGCAGTCCACATGTTCCGTTCATCGGTCCACGTGACTCCCAGTGTGGCCGAGCAAGTCGTCGGCGCTGCCAGGCCCGGAACGGTCGACCGGATGCCGACAGGTTCTACGAACGCGACCGGGCGACCGTCGCTCGGGTCAGCTTCGACTGTTAGTAGTACGTCGACGTAACAGTTGAGGGCGTCGCCCAAGAAGTAACTGTTCACCGGCCCATGCGGAGGCCAACTGGCGGAGGCGGTGGGTGCGACGGCGGCAACGGCCACTGCGCATCCAGCGATGGCAGCGGCCAACGTCAGCGAACGAGTGGCGAACATGATCTTCCTGCTTTCCTTCTTAAACTCCTTGTTCGCGCACGGTAGCTACGTTCCAGGCATCTCGTCTAATCGCTTCAAGCGGGAGCAGGCGTGCTGTGGGCAACGGATCTGATGGCGAATCGCCGATCTGTGCGGGGCGGTCCGGCGCGGTGGCAAGGCCCGCATATCGGACCGATCGGTGTGATCCATCACTCAGTTGCGCCGGTGCGCAGCTCATCCCACGGGGATGTGAGAACGCGGACAAGCGTCAGCAAACGTCGCTCTGCGGTCTCACCTGGGCCGATGTTCGCCAGCTATGGAGGTGGTTGGTTGCGGGGCAGGCACACCGGTAGATTGGTGCGATGGTTTGCGACGAGTAGACCGGCGCTGTCGGTGTGGACGGTTCAGTGCATGGTCTCGGCCGTGTAACGAGACGTGCCAGGTCGATAGATAGTGCCAATGGACATTTTTGCCTGATTGATTCGAGAACTGAACCCGAGACGCGGGCGCCACGCTGGTAGTTAGGTGGGCGCTCGCGTTCCGGTGTCGTCGGGGAGCGCCTACCCAGGTGTTCCGGAAGCGAGGTTTGGGTTGGACCGGCTGGATTTCGGCGGAAACGGCGAAACTGGTGACGGACGTGGAGGCTCCTCGGAGTACTTCCCGCTCTCGCCCGCACAGCTGGGTATCTGGTACGCGCAGCACGTCGACCCACAGGTGCCGATCAACATCGCCCAGTACGTCGACCTGCGCGGACGCCTCGATGTCGCCGTGCTCGAGCGCGCGAGCGCCGACGCGGCCACCGACCTCGAATCGGGCTGGCTGCGCATCGTCGAGGTCGACGGTGAGCCGATGCAGACCGTCGATCCCACCCAGGACGCGACGCTGATCTATGTCGACGTGCGTGGCGAGGCCGACCCCGAAGCGGCCGCCGCCGCGTGGATGCGCGCCGAGTACAGCCGCCCGCTCGACATCGTTCGTGACCGTCTCGTCCAGGCTGCCGCGATCCAGCTCAGCGATGACCGCTGGTACTGGTACGCCCGCGTTCACCACATCGTGCTCGACGGTTTCGGTGCCAACAACTTCGTCAACCGCACGGCGCAGCTCTATACCGCCGAGGTCACCGGCACCCCGGCTCCGCCGAACAAAGCCACCGATCTGCGCGCGCTCTACGAGTCCGAACTGGTCTACCGCGACAGCACCCGCTTCCAGTCCGACAAAGAACACTGGGCCCAGCGCGTCGCGGGCTTGGAAGAGGGCAGCAGCCTCACCGGCCGCTCTGCCCCGCCCTCGCCGGTCAACGACGTCACCAGCGCGGCGCTGAGCACGGCCAAGGACGAGCTGCTCACCGCGGCGATCGCCCGCCACGACAGCACGGCCGCACCGCTGCTGATCGCCGGTTTCGCGGCGTATCTGGCCCAGATCACCGGTACCGAGGACGTCATCCTCAGTCTGCCGGTCACCGCCCGCACCACCGCGGTGATGCGTCGCTCGGGCGGTGCGACCTCGAACATCGTCCCGCTGCGCCTGCGCGTCGGCCACGACACCACCGTCGCGCAGCTGCTGCGCTCGGTGACCACCGAGGTCTCCGGCGCCCTGCGCCACCAGCGCTACCGCCACGAGGACATCCGCCGTGATTCGGCGGGCGAGGGCATGGTCTCCACGGAGTTCTTCGGCCCGTGGGTCAACATCATGCTGTTCGACAACCACCTGAAATTCGGTGGCATGGAGGGCACGCTCAACGTGCTGTCCACGGGCAGCATCGAGGACCTGGGCGTCAACTTCTATCAGTCGCACGGTGGCACCCGCTCCCACATCGACTTCGAGACCAACCCGAACCTGTATTCGGCGGCCGAGGCGCAGACCCATCACGGCCGGTTCCTCGAGTTCTTCGATCGTTTCCTGGCCGCCGACGCCGAGCTACCGGTCTGGAACCTGCCGGTCACCGGCACCGCGGAACTGGAACGCTCGCTCACCGAGTGGAACGACGCGGCACACGAGGTCCCCGCGACCACCCTGCCCGCACTGCTCGACGCGCAGATCCCGCTTACTCCGGACAACATCGCCCTGGACTTCGAGGGCGAAACCCTCACCTACGCCGAATTCGGCGCGAAGGTCAACCGGCTGGCCCGCTTCCTGATCGCTGACGGTGTCGGCCCGGAATCCCTGGTCGCGCTCGGCATGCGTCGCTCGCTCGACCTCGTGATCGGCATGCACGCCGTGCTGCGGGCCGGTGGCGCGTATGTGCCGATCGACCCCGATCATCCGGCCGACCGCACCGCCTACATCCTCGAGTCCGCGGCACCGGTCTGCGTCCTGACCACCACCGGCGACGACCTCGATCTGCCGGAAACTGTCGCCCGCGTCGAGATCGATCGACTCGACACGACCGGCTTCGACGCCACACCTCTCACCGACGCCGACCGCCTGTCCCCGCTGCGCCCGGACAACACGGCCTACGTCATCTACACCTCGGGTTCGACCGGTCGCCCCAAGGGCGTCGCGATCACCCACCACGCGATCGTCAACCAAGAGCTGTGGATGCTCGACGAGTACCGGTTGACCGCCGATGACGTCTACTTGCAGAAGACCGCCACCACCTTCGACGTGTCGCTGTGGGGCTACTTCCTGCCGCTGATGGTCGGCGCGAAGCTGGTCATCGCGAGCCCCGATGGCCACCGCGACCCGCTGTACGTCGCCGACATGATCGAGCGTCACGGCGTCACCGTGACGGACTTCGTCCCGTCGATGCTCACCGTCTTCGTCTCCCACGCCACGCAGGTCCAATGTGCGACTCTGCGTGCGGTTTTCGTCATCGGTGAGGCTTTGCCGCCCGAGACCGCCGCGGGTCTGCGCGCGATCTCCGACGCCGGCCTGCACAACCTCTACGGCCCCACCGAAGCCGCGGTCTCGGTGACCTATTGGGAGGCAACCGAAGCCGACACCACGCAGGTGCCGATCGGTATCCCCGAGTGGAATGTCGAAGTCTACGTACTGGATTCGCGGCTGCGCCCGGCCGCGATCGGCGCACCGGGTGAGCTGTACCTGGCCGGTCGGCAGCTGGCCCGCTGCTACCGCGGCCGCCCCGACCTGACCTCGGATCGCTTCGTCGCCAACCCCGTCGGCGCCCCCGGCGAGCGCATGTACCGCACCGGTGACCTGGTGCGCTGGAACGCCGACGGCGTCCTGGAATACATCGGCCGCACCGACTTCCAGGTGAAGTTCCGCGGTCAGCGCATCGAGCTCGGCGAGATCGAGACCGACCTGCTCGCACACCCGACCGTCAGCCAGGCCGCGGTGCTCGTGGTCGATACCGCGACCGGTCAGCAGCTCGTCGCCTACATCGTGCCCGCGCCCGGCCAGTCCGCCGACCCGGCGACGCTGACCCGCTTCGTGTCCGAGAAGCTGCCCGCCTACATGGTGCCCGCGTCGATCATGGTGCTCGACGCGTTCCCGCTCAACACCTCGGGCAAACTGGACCGCAAGGGCCTGCCCGAACCCGTCTTCACCGCTGCCGCAGGCGATTTCCGCGCACCGCGCACCCCGGCCGAGCAGATCGTGGCGGGCATCTTCGGCGACGTGCTGAGCCAGGAACGCGTCGGCGCCGACGACAACTTCTTCGAACTCGGCGGCAACTCGCTGGTCGCCACCCAGGTCGTCGCCCGCATCGGCGCCGCCTTCGGCATCCAGCTCGGTGTGCGCGCGCTGTTCGAGACCCCGACCGTGGCCGGACTCGCCGCACGGGCCGAATCCGTCACGCCCGCCGATGTTTCCACCCGGCCGCCGCTCGTCGCGCAGCCGCATCCCGAGCAGGTGCCGCTGTCGCTGGCCCAGCAGCGGATGTGGTTCATCAACCAGTTCGACCCCACCGCGCCCACCTACAACCTGCCCTTCGTGGTGCAGATGAAGGGCCGCGTCGACGTCGACGCCCTGATCGCCGCGCTCAATGATGTTGTGGTGCGCCAGGAATCGCTGCGCACGATCTTCCCCGACGCCGACGGTGGCTTCCAGCAGGTCCTCGGCGCCGACGAATTCGATCTCGGCATCGCGGTGACTCCGATCGACCAGTCGCGCCTGCGCGACGAACTGATCGACTTCGCCTCCACCGGCTTCGACGTCACCCTCGAGCTGCCGATTCGCGTCCAGATCTTCAAGGTCGTCGGCGGAATCGCTGAGTCCAACGGCGCCGCCCCCGAGGGCTCTGCCTGGTCACGCTCCGCGACCGCCGAGCCCGCCGGTCACGGCGGTGACACACCGGCGGAATACGCGGTCGCCTTCGTGGTGCACCACATCGCCGCCGACGGTTTCTCCTTCGGCCCGCTGGCCCGCGACGTCGCCACCGCCTACCTGGCTCGCGCCGCCGGTCAGGCCCCGGCCTGGCTGCCGCTGCCGGTCCAGTACCGCGACTACACCCTGTGGCAGCACGAACTGCTCGGCGCCGAATCCGACCCGGCCTCGATGGCCGCCCGTCAGCTCGACTACTGGAAGAGCGCCCTCGAGGGCCTGCCCGACCAGCTCGACCTGCCCAGCGACCGCCCGCGTCCGCAGCAGCAGAGCTTCCGCGGCGCGCGCGTCGGTTTCGAGATCGACGCCGACACCCACGAGCAGCTCGCCGCCGTGGCCCGCGCCAACGGCGTCACCCTGTTCATGGTGGTGCACGCCTCCCTCGCGGTGTTGCTCGCGCGACTGTCGGGCACCACCGACATCGCCGTCGGCACCCCCATCGCCGGCCGCGGTGAGCAGGCACTGGACGACCTGATCGGCATGTTCGTCAACACCCTGGTGTTGCGTTCCGACGTCGACCCCACCCAGCCGTTCAGCGAATTCCTCACTCGCACACGCGAAACCGATCTGAGCGCGTTCGCCAACGCGGACGTCCCGTTCGAGCGGCTCGTCGACGTACTCAACCCGTCGCGCTCGCAGGCGCGGCACCCGCTGTTCCAGGTGGTGCTGTCGTTCCAGGAGATGTCGCACGGCACCCTGGAACTGCCCGGTCTCACGGTCACGGCCGACGAGGTCGAGGTCGACATGGCCAAGTTCGACCTGCAGTGGACCCTCACCGAGGAACACACCGGCACCGGCTCGCTCTCGGGCATGACCGGCGTACTCACCTACGCCATCGACCTGTTCGACCAGTCGACCGTCGAAGAACTGCTGCTGCGCTGGCGGCGCGTGCTCGACGCGATCCTGGCCGACCCGGCCGTCACCGTCGGCGCGATCGACGTGCTCGACGACGCCGAACGCGCCGATCTGGTCACCCGCTTCGGCGCCCCCGCCGCGGTGGCGCGCACTCTGCCGCAGCTGATCGCGCAGGCCGCCCGCGACACCGAGGCGACCGCCGTGGTGTTCGAGGGCACCGCGGTGACCTACGGCGAACTCGATCGTCGCTCGAACCAGTTGGCGCGCTTGCTGATCCAGCAGGGTCTTGGCGCCGAGGACTTCGTCGCCGTCGCCGTGCCGCGCTCGCTGGAATCGGTGCTCGCCGTGTGGGCGGTCACCAAGACCGGCGCCGCGTTTGTGCCCGTCGATCCGAACTACCCGGCCGACCGCATCGCCCACATGATCGCCGATGCCGGTGTGTCCGTCGGCATCACGGTCACCGGCGAGGCCGATGAGCTCCCGGGTTTCGCGCAGCGACCGGCGGGCCCGGACGCGGTTGCGGAGCAGTCGGGCACAGTGAGCTGGGTCGTGGTCGACGACATCGATCTCACCCACATCTCCGACGCGCCGCTGGCTCCGCGCGAACTGGTCCGCCAGGCCGATCCCGCGCAGCCCGCGTACCTGATCTACACCTCCGGTTCCACCGGTGTGCCAAAGGGCGTCGTGGTCACCCATGCCTCCGTCGCCAACTTCTGCGCCGAGCAGATCGACCTCTACTCCCTCGACTCCACTACGCGCGCACTGCATTTCGCCTCGCCGTCGTTCGACGCGTCGGTGCTGGAAATGCTGCTCGCCATCGGTCGCGGCGGCACGCTCGTCGTCGTCCCGCCTGGTGTCTACGGTGGTGAGGAACTGCGTGACATCCTCATCACCGAACAGGTCACCCACGCGTTCGTGACCCCGGCCGCGCTGGCCACCTTCGACGCCCGTGGCCTCGATCACCTGCGGGTGCTCGCCGCCGGCGGTGAAGCGGTTCCGCCCGAACTGGTCTCGAAGTGGGCTGTGCGCCTGCCCGACGGCTCGCGCCGCATGCTCGGCAATGTCTACGGCCCCACCGAGACCACCATCGCGTCCAACCTCAGCGAAGGGCTGATCCCGGGGGAGCGGGTCGTCATCGGCGGCCCGATCCGCGGCGTCCACACCCTGATCCTCGACGACCGCCTTCGCCCCGTGCCGGTCGGTGTCGCGGGTGAGCTCTACATCGGTGGCGTCGGCATGGCGCGTGGGTACCACGCGCGCGCCTCGCTGACCGCCGACCGTTTCGTCGCCAACCCCTACGCCCCCGGCGCGCGGATGTACCGCACCGGTGACGTGGTGCGCTGGACCGCCGACCGCAATGTGGAGTACGTCGGCCGCTCCGACTTCCAGGTGAAGGTCCGCGGTTTCCGTATCGAGCTGGGCGAAATCGATTCCGCGCTCGCCTCGCACGAGACCGTCGACTTCGCGGTGAGCATCGGTCACAAGAACAAGGGCGGCAGCACCTCGCTGGTGTCCTATGTCGTCGCGACGCCGGGCAATTCGATCGACATCGCCGAGCTCACCGACCATGTCGCGCAGCGTTTGCCCGCGTACATGGTGCCGTCGTCGATCATGGTGCTCGCCGCGATCCCGCTGACCGTCAACGGCAAGCTCGATCGTCGCGCGCTGCCCGCGCCGGTGTTCGAGGTGCGCGAGTTCCGCGCGCCGACCACGCCGATCGAGCAGATCGTCGCGCAGATCTTCGCCGACGTGCTCGAACTGGGCCGGGTCGGTGTCGAGGACGACTTCTTCGAACTGGGCGGCAACTCGCTGATCGCCACCCAAGTCGCGTCCCGCATCGGTATCGCCCTCGACACCCGCGTCCCGGTGCGCATGCTGTTCGAGGCCCCCACGGTGGCCGCGCTGGCCGCCCGCGTGGAGTCCCAGGCCGGTGACGGCGCGCGCAAGGCGCTGGTCGCCCGCGAACGTCCTGACCGGGTGCCGCTGTCGCTGGCGCAGCAGCGCATGTGGTTCCTCAACCGCTTCGACACCGCGTCGGCGGTCAACAACATCCCCGTCGCGATCCGGCTCTCCGGTGACCTCGACGTGGCCGCCCTGCAGGTCGCGGTCATCGACGTCATCGACCGGCACGAGTCGCTGCGTACCGTGTTCCCGGACTCGGGCACCGGCCCCGTGCAGGTGGTTCTCGACGCCGCCCAGATCGTCCCCGACCTCACCCCGTACCGGGTCACCGAGGACAACCTCATCGATCACCTGATCGATCTGGCGTCGATGGCGTTCGACGTGACCAGCGAAGTACCCCTGCACGCAAGGCTTTTCGAGGTCTCCGAGTCCGAGTACGTGCTCGGTATGGTGGTGCACCACATCTCCGCGGACGGCTGGTCGATGGCCCCGCTCTCGCGCGATGTGATCATGGCCTATGCCGCCCGCACCTCGTGGGAAGCGCCGACCTGGGCCGAATTGCCGGTGCAGTACGCCGATTACGCGCTCTGGCAGCGTGAGGTGCTCGGTTCCGAGGACGACCCGCAGTCGCTGATCTCCTCCGAGATCGCCTACTGGGCGAAGGAACTCGCCGATCTGCCCGACGAGCTGGTCCTCCCGGCCGATCACCCGCGCCCGCCCGCCGCCTCCTACCGCGGTGGCACGTACAGCTTCGTCATCGCGAGCGAAACCCAGCGCGCCCTGGTCGAATTGGGCCGCCGCTACAACGCCTCGCTGTTCATGGTCATGCACAGCGCGCTGGCCGTGCTGCTCGCCCGCGCCAGCGGCACCAGCGACATCGCGATCGGCACACCGGTCGCGGGCCGTGGTGACCAGGCGCTCGACGACCTGGTCGGCATGTTCGTCAACACCCTGGTGCTGCGTTCGCAGGTCGAGGGCGCCACCCCGTTCGCGACCCTGCTCGATCAGGCACGCGAGACCGACCTGCAGGCCTTCGCACATGCCGACGTGCCGTTCGAGCGGCTCGTCGAGGTGCTGAACCCGGCGCGCTCGCAGGCACGTCACCCGCTGTTCCAGGTGATGCTGTCGTTCCAGAACAACAAGCAGGCCTCGCTGCAGCTGCCCGGCCTCGCGGTCAGCGGCATCGACTACGACCCGCA
This sequence comes from Nocardia sp. FBN12, assembly GCF_054031145.1. Classification (NCBI taxonomy): domain Bacteria; kingdom Bacillati; phylum Actinomycetota; class Actinomycetes; order Mycobacteriales; family Nocardiaceae; genus Nocardia; species Nocardia sp. FBN12. The sequence goes on along the minus strand of NZ_CM132926.1, from coordinate 5,217,910 downwards.
GCTGGCCAAGTTCGACCTGCAGCTCAGCCTCACCGAGGTACAGGACACCGACGGTGAACCCGGCGGCATGGCGGCCGAGTTCTCGTACGCGCTGGACCTGTTCTCCGAATCGACGATCGCCGCGTTCGCGCGCAGGCTCGACAACATCTTCGCCGCGGTCGTCGCCGATCCCGAGGTGATGGTCGGCGACATCGATCTGCTCGCGCCCGAGGAACACGCGCAGGTCCTCGTCGACTGGAACGACACCGCGCACGCCGTCCCGCACGCCACCCTGGTGTCGCTGTTCGACGCGCAGGTCGAGCGGACTCCGGACGCGGTCGCCCTGGTCTTCGACAACGAGGAACTGTCCTACCGCGAGCTGCAGGAGCGGGCCAACCGCATCGCCCGCCGCTTGATCTCCGACGGCGTCGGCCCCGGTGACCATGTGGCACTGGCGATTCGGCGCTCGACGGAGCTGGTCGTCGCCATGTACGCGGTGCTGCAGACCGGTGCCGCCTACGTGCCGCTCGACCCGGATCAGCCCGCCGACCGCATCGGCCACATCATCGAGACCGCGCAGCCGCGACTGGTGCTCACCAGCCGTCGCGACTCGTTCGACGCCGACGGTGTGACCGTGGCCGCGGTCGAGAACCTCTTCTCGCCCGCCGACTTCAGCGGTGCCCCGATCGCCGATGCCGAACGCGTGCAACCGATTCGGGCCACCAACACCGCCTATGTGATCTTCACGTCCGGCTCGACCGGTCGTCCCAAGGGTGTGGCGGTCGATCACGCCGCGATCGTCAACCGCCTGCTGTGGATGCAGCACGAGTACCCGATCGACGCCGCCGACGCCGTGCTGCAGAAGACTCCGGCCACCTTCGACGTGTCGGTCTGGGAGTTCTTCTGGCCCTTGCAGACCGGTGCCCGCCTGGTCGTCGCCAAGCCCGACGGCCACCGCGACCCGGTGTACCTGGCCCAGATCATCGCCGAACGCGGCATCACCACCGCGCACTTCGTGCCCTCGATGCTGTCGGTGTTCGTCTCGACCCTCGGCAGCAACGGCAACGGCGACGCGGTGCGCCTGCGTCAGGTGTTCGCCTCCGGTGAGGCGCTGCCCGCGCCCACCGCGCAGCGCCTGCGCGAACTCACCGGTGCGCGCCTGCACAACCTGTACGGGCCCACCGAGGCCGCGGTCGACGTCACCTATCACGAGGTCGTCGACGCCGATGTGGAGTCGGTGCCGATCGGGCGTCCGGTGTGGAACACCCGGGTGTTCGTGCTGGATTCGCGACTGCACCCGGTGGCACCCGGCGTCGCGGGAGAGCTCTATCTCGCGGGCGACCAGCTGGCCGTCGGCTACCTCAACCGGGCCGACCTCACCGCCGACCGTTTCGTCGCCAACCCGTACGGCGGGGCCGGCTCGCGCATGTACCGCACCGGCGACCTGGTCACCTGGACCTCGGTGTCCGACGGCTCTGGCCTGACGCACGGCGAACTGAACTACCTGGGCCGCACCGACTTCCAGGTGAAGCTGCGCGGTCTGCGCATCGAACTCGGCGAGATCGAGGCGACCCTGCTGGCCCAGCCGGGTGTCGCGCAGTCGGTCGTCGTCGTGCGCTCCGACGCGCACGCCGGTGACCAGCTCGTCGGTTACGTTGTGCCCGAAGCGGAGACGACCCTCGACGTGGCCGCCGTGAAGGCGGGCATCACCGCCGAACTGCCCACCTACATGGTGCCGTCCGCCCTGGTGGTGCTGGATGCCTTCCCGCTCAACGCTTCCGGCAAGCTCGACCGTAAAGCGTTGCCCGCGCCGGTGTTCGAGGCCAAGGTGTTCCGCGCGCCCTCGACGCCGATCGAGGAGATCGTCGCCGAGATCTTCGCCGACCTGCTCGGCGCCGAGCGCGTCGGCGTGGACGACGACTTCTTCGCCCTCGGCGGCAACTCCCTGGTCGCCACCCAGGTCGCCGCCCGCCTGAGCAAGGCACTCGATGCCGAGGTCGGCGTGCGCACCCTGTTCGAGGCGCCCACCGTCGGTGCCCTGGCCGCGCGCGTGGAATCGCACGCGGGCACCGGTCTGCGCGCCGAACTCACGGCTCGTCAGCGTCCCGAGCACCCGCCGCTCTCGCTCGCGCAGCAGCGCATGTGGTTCCTGAACCGCTTCGACGTCGCCGACACCGGCACCTACAACATCCCGGTCGCGGTCCGCCTCCAGGGCCTGCTCGACCTGCCCGCTCTGCGCGGCGCGGTCGCCGACGTGGTCGCCCGCCACGAAACCCTGCGCACGGTCTATCCCGTGTACGTGGCCGCCGAGCCGGGTCGCGCCACCATGGCCGACGGCAGCGCCTTCCAGAAGGTCCTGGCGGCCGCGGGCTCGATCCCCGAAGTCGAGCTGGTCGAAGCCGACGAGACCGACATGGCGACCTCGCTCTACGAGTTCGCCCGCCGCGGCTTCGACGTCACCGCGAACGCGCCTGTGCGCCTTCGGGTCTACGAACTCAGCGAACGCGAGCACGTGCTGGTGATGGTGGTCCACCACATCGCCGCCGACGGCTTCTCGCTGCGCCCGCTGGTGCGCGACCTGATGACCGCCTACGTGGCTCGCACCGCGGGCACCGAACCCGGCTGGCCGCCCCTGGACATCCAGTACGTCGACTACGCGCTCTGGCAGCGCGAAATCCTCGGCGACGAAACCGATCCCACCTCGCTGATCTCCGAGCAGCTCGAGCACTGGCGCGGCGCGCTGGCCGACCTGCCCGACGAACTGCGCCTCGGCCACAAGTCGCGGCCCGCGCAGGCCAGCTACCAGGCGGGCACGCACCGTTTCGAGTTGCCGGGCGAGCTCGTCGACGCACTGAACCAGGTCGCGCACGAGCACAGCACCACCCTGTTCATGGTGGTGCACAGCGCCTTCGCCGTGCTGCTGTCGCGCCTGTCCGGTACCGACGACATCGCCATCGGCACCCCGGTCGCGGGCCGTGGTCAGCAGGCCCTCGACGACCTGGTCGGCATGTTCGTCAACACCCTGGTGCTGCGCGCGCAGGTCGACCCGGCCGCCACCTTCACCGAGCTGCTCGGTCAGGTCCGCGAACACGATCTGGCCGCCTTCGCCCACGCCGACGTGCCGTTCGAGCGCCTCGTCGAGGTGCTCAACCCGGCGCGCTCGCAGTCGCGGCACCCGCTGTTCCAGGTGATGCTCTCGTTCCAGAACCTGGGCCGCACCACCTTGGAACTGCCCGGCCTCACGGTCTCGGAGCTGGGTATCGACCAGCACATGGCCAAGTTCGACCTGCAGCTCGCGCTGAGCGAGGTTCCGGACGACAGCTACATGGACGCCGAACTCGTCTACGCCACAGACCTTTTCGACGCCGACTTCGCCGCGCGGTTCGGTGCCCGCCTGCTGCGCGTGCTCACCGCCATCGTGGTCGATCCCTCGGCCCCCGTCGGCGACATCGAACTCCTCGACACCGCCGAACGCACCCTGGTGCTCGACCGCTGGAACGACACCGAATTCGCGGTCGACGCCGCGCTGAGCACCCCGAGCGACGACGACCCGGCCACCCTCAATGCCCTCTTCGAGGCCCAGGTCGCGCGCACGCCCGACGCGATCGCGCTCACGTTCGAGGGGACGAGTCTGTCCTACGCCGAGTTCGCGGGGCGGGTGCGTCAGCTGGCGCGCTGGCTCAAGGACGCCGGTGTCGGCCCGGAATCGTATGTGGCCCTTGGTATGCGGCGCTCGATCGACCTGCTGGTCGGCATGTACGCCGTGTCCGCCGCCGGTGGCGCGTACGTGCCGCTCGACCCCGACCACCCGGCCGAGCGCATCGAGCACATCCTCGAGACCGCGCAACCGGTCTGCGTGCTCACCTCCGGTGAGGACCTGCCCGCGGCCGCCGGTCGCGAGGTGCGCATCGACCAGCTCGACCTGTCGGGCCACTCGACCGCGCCGGTCACCGATGCCGACCGGCACCGCCCGCTGCGCTCGGACAACACCGCCTACGTCATCTTCACCTCCGGTTCGACCGGTCGCCCCAAGGGCGTCGCGGTCAGCCACGCGGCGATCGTCAACCGCCTGGTGTGGATGCACGCCGCCTACGGCCTCGCCGCCGACGACGTGGTGCTGCAGAAGACCCCCGCCACCTTCGACGTGTCGGTGTGGGAGTTCTTCTGGCCCCTGCAGGTCGGCGCGCGCCTGGTCGTCGCCAAGCCGGACGGCCATCGCGATCCGGCCTACCTGGCGCGGCTGATCGTGGCCGAGCAGGTCACCACGGTGCACTTCGTGCCGTCGATGATGGCGGTGTTCGTCACCGAACCGCTTGCCGCCGAGTGTGTCTCGCTGCGTAACGTGTTCGCCTCCGGTGAAGGTCTGCCCGCGCCGACCGCCCAGCGTCTGCGCGAATTGACCGGCGCCGCACTGCACAACCTCTACGGACCCACCGAAGCCGCGGTCGACGTGACCTATCACGAGGTCACCGACGCCGACACCGAGACAGTGCCGATCGGCGCCCCGGTGTTCAACACCCGCCTGTACGTGCTGGATTCGCGACTGCGGCCGGTTCCGGTCGGTGTCGCGGGTGAGCTCTATCTCGCGGGCGTGCAGCTGGCCCACGGGTATGTGGGTCGCGCGGATCTGACGATGGACCGGTTCGTCGCCGATCCCTTCGCACCCGGCGAGCGCATGTACCGCACCGGTGACCTCGTCACCTGGACCGCGGCAGGCGAACTGGAATACCTGGGCCGCACCGACTTCCAGGTGAAGCTGCGTGGTCTGCGCATCGAACTCGGTGAGATCGAGTCGGCGCTGACCGCGCTGCCGGAGATCGCCCAGTCGGTGGTCGTGGTTCGCGCCGATGAGCACACCGGCGATCAGCTGGTCGCCTACGTCATCCCGCAGACCGGCGCCACCGTCGACACCGACGCGGTCAAGAACGCCCTCGGCACCGCGCTGCCGGTCTACATGGTGCCCGCCGCGTACGTGGTGCTGAACGCGTTCCCGCTCAACGCCTCCGGCAAGCTCGACCGCAAGGCGCTGCCCTCGCCGGTGTTCGCCGCGCGGGTGTTCCAGCCGCCGGTCACGCCGGTGCAGCAGATCGTCGCCGCCACCTTCGCCGAGGTGCTCGGCGCCGGTCAGGTCGGCCTCGACGACGACTTCTTCGAACTCGGCGGCAACTCCCTGGTCGCCACCAGGGTCGCGGCGCGCCTGTCGGAGGCGCTCGACATCCAGGTGCCGCTGCGCGCGCTGTTCGAGGCCTCGACGGTGGCCGCGCTGTCCGCGCACGTCGAAACGCACACCGGCCGTGGCGGCCGGATCCCGCTTGCTCCTCGCCCGCGTCCCGAGTTGGTGCCGCTGTCGCAGGCCCAGCAGCGGATGTGGTTCCTCAACCGCTTCGACAATCGCACCGCGGTCAACAACATCCCCGTCGCGATCCGCCTCACCGGTGAGCTCGATGTCGCCGCGCTCGAAGCGGCCATCGCCGACGTGGTCGCCCGGCACGAGTCCCTGCGCACCTTCTACCCGGCCGCCGACATCGCCACGAGCGCGGTGGAGGAAGGCGCGGGCTACCAGCGGATCCTGCCCGCCGACGAGGCCCGTTTCGCGCTGGCCGCCCAGCCGGTCGCCGCGAGCGACGTGGTGGCCAGGGTGATCGAACTGGCGAGCGTGCACTTCGACGTGACCCGCGAAGTCCCGTTCCGCGCGAGCCTGCTGCGCGTCGACGACCGTACCCACGTCGCCGTGCTGGTCATGCACCACATCAGCGGCGACGGCTTCTCGCTGCGTCCGCTGCTGCGCGATGTCGTCATCGCCTACACCGAGCGCACCCGCGGCGAGATCCCCGCCTGGGCGCCACTCGAGGTCCAGTACGCCGACTACACCCTGTGGCAGCGTGAGGTCCTCGGCGAGGAGTCCGATCCCGAGTCGGTCGCCGCGAGCCAGCTCACCTACTGGACCGAGCAACTGCGCGACCTGCCGGATCAGCTCGAGCTGCCCGCCGATCGCCCGCGCCCCGAGGTCGCCACCAATGCCGGTGACCTGCACCGATTCTCGGTCGACGCGCAACTGCGCCACGCACTGACCGAGATCGCCCGCGCCCGCGGCGTCACGCTGTTCATGGTGATGCACGCGGCACTGGCCACCTGGGCCGCGCGCCTGTCCAACAGCACCGACATCGCCATCGGCACGCCCATCGCCGGTCGTGGCGAGCGCACGCTCGACGACCTGGTCGGCATGTTCGTCAACACCCTGGTGCTGCGCAGCGAGGTCGACTCGAGCGCGAGCTTCAGTGACCTCCTCGACCAGATCCGCAAGGTCGACCTGTCCGCCTTCGCCAACGCCGATGTGCCGTTCGAACGCCTCGTCGACGTGCTCAGCCCCACCCGATCGCAGGCGCACCACCCGCTGTTCCAGGTGGTGCTCACCTTCGAAGCGGCCACCGCCGCCGACACCGGCACCATCGCCCTGCCCGGCCTCGACCTCGATGTCGTCGACTTCGACCCGGGCACAGCGAAATTCGACGTGCAGCTCACCGTGGGCGAAGCCGCCGACGGCTCGCTCGCACTGTCGTGGAACTACGCCACCGATCTGTTCGACGCCGAAACCGTCGTCGCCTTCGGTGACCGGCTGGTACGCATCCTGCGCACCGTCGCCGAGAACCCGGACGTGATCGTCGGCGACATCGACCTGCTCGGCGAGGCCGAGCAGCGCGATGTCGCCCAGCGCTGGGTGTCCTCGGGGGTCGACGCCATCGGCCTGCCGGTCATCCACGACGCGAGCACCCCCGCCGGCTACCGGCGCGGCCTGTTCGGCAACAAGCACACCACCCTGGTCGACCTGTTCGACGCCGCGGCCGCCGCCTACCCCGATCGCATCGCCGCCAAGTTCGGCATGGAATCGCTGACCTACAGCGAACTCGATCGCCGCGCGAACGTGCTGGCGCGCAGGCTGATCGACGACGGCGCGCGCCCGGAATCGCTGGTCGCGGTGATCCTGCCGCGCTCGCTGGACCTGGTCGTCGCGCTGCTCGCCGTGGTGAAGACCGGCGCGGGCTACGTGCCCGTCGACCCGACCTACCCGGCCGAGCGCATCGCCTACGTGCTCGAGGACTCGCGCCCCACCAGCGTGGTCCTCGATTCGACCGTCCAGGTGACGGTGCCGGAGCACCTGCCCTCGGTGGTACTCGACGGCTTCGCCGTGGAAACCGGCAATATCGAAGACGCCGACGATGCCCCGATCACCGACGCCGACCGGCTCGCCCCGCTCTCGCCGGACAATGTCGCCTACGTCATCTACACCTCCGGCTCGACCGGCCGCCCCAAGGGTGTCGCGGTCGCGCACCGCAATGTGGTGCGCCTGTTCGCCAACACCGATCGCGACTTCGGCTTCGGCCCGCGCGATGTGTGGACCCTGTTCCACTCCTACGCCTTCGACTTCTCGGTGTGGGAACTGTGGGGCCCGCTGCTGTTCGGCGGCTCGCTGATCGTCGTCGACTACTACACCTCGCGTTCGCCCGAGCAGTTCCTGGAACTGCTGCGCGTGGAACAGGTGACGGTGCTCAACCAGACGCCGTCGGCGTTCTACCAGCTGGCCGAGGCCGACCGGAACGCCGGCCCGGGCCTGGAACCGCTCGCCCTGCGCTACGTCGTATTCGGTGGCGAGGCGCTCGAACTGCGCCGCCTGTCGGATTGGGTCGCCCGCCACGGTGACAGCTCGCCGACGCTGGTCAACATGTACGGCATCACCGAGACCACGGTGCACGTGTCGTTCCGGGCGCTGGACGCGAAAACCATTGCCGCCGCGGCTGGTTCGGTCGTCGGCCGCGCCATCGCGGGCCTTGGCGTGTACGTGCTCGACAACCGGTTGCGTCCGGTGCCGGTGGGTGTCGCGGGCGAAATGTATGTGGCCGGACCGCAATTGGCGCGCGGCTACCTCGGTCGCCCCGACCTGACCGCCACCCGCTTCGTCGCCAACCCCCTCGCGGGCCCGAACCAGGGCGGCTCGCGCCTGTACCGCTCCGGTGACCTCGCGCGCTGGAACCGCTTCGGTGAACTCGAATACCTCGGCCGCGCCGACGACCAGGTGAAGGTCCGCGGCTTCCGAATCGAGCTCGGCGAGATCGAAGCCGCCGTCCTCGCGCAGCCCGGCATCGCTCAGGCCGCGGTCATCGTGCGCGAGGATCAGCCGGGTGACCAGCGGATCGTCGCCTACGTGGTCGCCGAGGGCGATCTCGAACCCGACCTGGAGACCATCCGCAGCGGTGCGGCCGAACAGCTGCCCGCCTACATGGTTCCGGCGGCGCTCGTGCGCCTCGAGTGGATCCCGCTGACCGTCAACGGCAAGCTGGACCGCCGCGCGCTGCCCGCTCCGGCGGTGCAGGCGCGGGCCTTCCGCGCACCGGTCACGCCTGTGCAGGAAACCGTCGCCGCGGTCTTCGCCGACGTCCTCGGCCTTGACCGGGTCGGCGTCGACGACGACTTCTTCGACCTCGGCGGCAACTCGCTCATCGCCACCCGCGTCGTCGCCCGCATCGGTGCGGCGCTCGGCGCCACGGTGCCGGTGCGCGCGCTGTTCGAAGCCTCCACCGTGGAAGCCCTTGCGACACGGGTGGAATCGCACACCGGCGGCACCGCCCGCGCGGCGCTGGTCGCCCGCGAGCGCGCCGAAGGTGAACTGGTTCCGCTGTCGTTCGCGCAGCAGCGCATGTGGTTCCTCAACAAGTACGACACCACCTCGGCCGCCTACAACCTGCCCGTCGCGATCCGCCTCACCGGCGAACTCGACACCGAGGCACTGTCGTTGGCGCTGGCCGACCTGGTCCGCAGGCACGAGTCGCTGCGCACCCGCTACCCCGAACACGGCGGCACCCCGGTGCAGCAGATCGTCGCGGCGGAACGCATCTCGCTGGATCTGCGCCCGGTCGCGGTCTCGCCGGACGAGCTGTTCGAGACCGTCACCGAGTTCGTCTCCACCGGTTTCGATGTGGCCGAACAGGTTCCGATGCGCGCGCGGCTGTTCCGGGTCGCCTCCGCTGAACACGTCTTGGTCGTGGTCGTGCACCACATCGCCGCCGACGGCTTCTCGATCGCGCCGCTGACCCGCGACGTCATGCGGGCCTACACCGCCCGCGCCCAGGGCACTGCCCCGGGTTGGACGCCGCTGCCGGTGCAGTACGCCGATTTCGCGATCTGGCAGCGTGCGGTGCTCGGCACCGAGGACGACGCCGATTCGTTGATGTCGCGCCAGGTCGGGTATTGGCAGCAGCAACTCGCCGGCGTTCCCGACGAACTGACCCTGCCGTTCGACCGGCAGCGTCCGGCCATCGCCTCACTGCGCGGCGCCACCGTGCATCGCGAGCTCTCGCCCGAGCTCATCGCGAAGCTCGACGAGGTGGCCCGTCGCCAGGGCGCGTCGCTGTTCATGGTCATGCACACCGCGCTGGCGGTGCTGTTGGCTCGCCTTTCCGGCTCCGACGACGTAGCTATCGGCACCCCGATCGCGGGCCGTGGTGAGCAGGCGCTCGACGACCTGGTTGGCATGTTCGTCAACACCCTGGTGCTGCGCACCGGCGTGCGCCCGGCCGAGTCGTTCACCGACCTGCTCGAGCAGGCGCGCAAGACCGACCTGGACGCCTACGGCAACGCCGACGTGCCCTTCGAACGCCTGGTGGAACTCCTGGCGCCCGAGCGCTCGCAGTCGCGCAACCCGCTGTTCCAGGTGATGCTGGCCTTCCAGAACCTGGACCGCACCACCTTGGAACTGCCCGGCCTGGCTGTCTCCGCGCTCGATCTCGACGAGAGCGTTGCCCGCTTCGACCTGCAGTTCACCCTCTCCGAGCTGGGCGAACCCGGCCACGGCGGGATGGCGCTGGCACTGAACTACGCCACCGAACTGTTCGACGAGGACACCGTCGCCACCATCGCGACCCGCTGGGAACGAGTGCTCGAAGCGGTGGCCGCCGATGCGTCGGTGACCGTCAGCGCGATCGATGTGCTCGATGCCGCCGAGCGGGCCGACCTGGTGTTCCGGGTCGGCGAACCGCCGGTGCCCGCGCGCACCCTGCGCAACCTCATGGCCGACGCTGTCGCCCAGAACCCGACCGGCACCGCCGTGGTGTTCCAGGGGACGAGTGTCGCCCACCCGTCGCCCGACCACCGCCCCTCATCGAGTCGCTTCGCGACGCTGTCGTACGCCGAACTCGACGAACGCTCGAACCGCCTGGCGCGCTTGCTGATCGCCGAGGGAATCGGCACCGAAGACCTCGTCGCGATCGGCGTTCCGCGATCGGCCGACTCGGTGCTGGCAGCGTGGGCGGTCGCCAAGACCGGTGCCGCGTTCGTCCCGGTCGACCCGACCTATCCCGCCGACCGCATCGCCCACATGGTCACCGACTCCGGTTCGCCGCTGGGCATCACCGTCGCGTCGGTGCTGGGCGGACTGCCCGACATCGCACCGCCTACCGCGGCCGGTGTCGAATCCACGCCGCACGCGTCGGGTGAAGCCGCCGAGTCGGAAACAAGCCATGGCAGTTCGACCGCGGATGCTCCCGCGGCAGGTTGGCTCGTGCTCGATGAGCTCGACCTGGCTCGTTTCGACGGCGGTCCGATCACCGACGCCGAGCTCGTCCGGGTAACCGCCCCTGAGCAGCCCGCCTACGTGATCTACACCTCCGGCTCCACCGGCGTGCCCAAGGGCGTCGTCGTCACGCACGCCGGTCTTGCCAACTTCGGCGAGGAGCAGGCCAAGCGCTACGCCCTCGATTCCGGCACGCGCGCACTGCATTTCGCCTCGCCCTCGTTCGACGCCTCGATCCTCGAACTGCTGCTGGCGCTGGCCCGCGGTGGCACGCTGGTCGTCGTCCCGCCGGGCGTCTACGGCGGCGACGAACTGTCCGAACTGATCCGCACCGAGCGGGTCACCCACGCCTTCATCACCCCCGCCGCCCTGGCGACCTTCGACCCCACCGGCCTCGACTCGCTGCGCGTCCTGGTCGCCGGTGGTGAGGCGGTGCCCGCCGATCTGGTGAGCAAGTGGGCAGTTCCCCTGGAAAACGGCACAACTCGCGCCTTCCACAACGGTTACGGACCCACCGAGACCACGATCATGACGAACATCAGCGCCGCGCTGGTGCCGGGCGAGTTGGTCACCATCGGTGGGCCGACCCGCGGCATGCGCTCGCTGATCCTGGACGCCCAGCTCCAGCCCGTTCCGGTGGGTGTCGCGGGTGAGCTCTACCTGTCGGGCATCCAGCTGGCCCGCGGCTACCACGCCCGCGCCGGGCTCACCGCCGACCGGTTCGTCGCCGACCCGTTCCTGCCGGGGGAGCGGATGTACCGCACCGGCGACGTCGTGCGCTGGACCGCCGAGCGGACCGTCGAGTACGTCGGCCGCTCCGACTTCCAGGTCAAGATCCGCGGCTTCCGGATCGAACTGGGCGAGATCGACTCCGCTCTCGCCTCGCACGAGACCGTCGACTTCGCCACCACAGTCGGCCACAAGAGCACCGCTGGCGCCGTCTCGCTGGTCGCGTATGTGGTTGCCGCGCCGGGTCATTCGATCGATGTCGCCGCGCTGACCGCGCACGTCGAGGATCGCCTGCCCGCGTACATGGTGCCGTCGTCGATCATGGTGATCGACCACGTGCCGCTCACCCCGGTCGGCAAGCTCGACCGAAAGGCGCTGCCGGAGCCGGTGTTCGCCACCGAGGTGACCTTCCGGGCCGCGCGAAACCCGATCGAGCAGACCATCGCCGAGGTCTTCGCCGAGGTGCTCGGGGTGGAACGCGTTGGCGTGGACGACTCGTTCTTCGCCCTCGGCGGCGACTCGATCGTCTCCATCCAGCTCGTCTCCCGCGCCAAGGCGCGCGGCGTGCTCTTCTCCCCGCGCAACGTCTTCGAACAGCGCACCGTCGCCGGCCTGGCCTCGGTCGCCGAAACCGCCGATGTGGCAGCCGCTTCCGCGATCACCCTGGCCGAGCTGCCGGGCGGTGGCGTCGGCGAGATGCCGCTGACCCCGGTCGTGCGGTTCATGGCGGAGCGGGCCGGTTCGTTCAACCGGTTCAACCAGACCATGGCGCTGGAACTGCCGGTCGGCATCGACCGCGCCGGCATCGCCGCCACCGTCGGCGCGGTCATCGATCGCCACGACATGCTGCGCTCGCGCCTGCACCAGGTCGACGGCCGCTGGGTCGTCGACACCGCCCCGACCGGCACCGTCGACGCCACCGCACTGATCGACCACACCGCTTTCGACACCGCCGTCTCCGATGCCGAACTCGTCGAAATCGCTTCCGCCGCATTGGATGCCAGCCTCGACCGCCTCGACCCCGCCAACGGTGTCGTCGTGCGCTTCGTCTGGCTCGAGCCGGACCTGAACACCGCTGAGTCGAGCGACGCCGCCCCGGAGGGCCTGGCAGTCACGCACACCAGCGCCGCGACCGGTGCGTCGAATGCCCGTCGGGCGGGTCGACTGATCGTCGTCGCCCACCACCTCGTGGTCGACGGTGTCTCGTGGCGCATCCTCGTGCCCGACTTCGTTTCCGCGTGGGGTCAGCTCTCCGCCGGGCAGCAGCCCGAACTCGGCGCCCCCGCCACCTCGATGCGGGCCTGGGCGCACGCCCTCGCCGACGAGGCGAAGAGCGCCGATCGCGCCGCCGAACTCGACTTCTGGCGTGCGGTCGTCCAGACCCCGGACCCGCTGCTCACCGAGCGGCCGATGGACCCGGCGGTCGACGTCTCCGGCGTCGTCGAGAAGCTGCCGGTCGAGGTGTCCGCCGAGGTCACCAAGGCCCTGCTCACCACCGTCCCCGCGCTGTTCCACGGTGGCGTGAACGACGGCCTGCTCACTGCGCTGGCACTGGCCGCCGCCAAGTGGCGCTCCACCCGCACCGGTACCGCGAGCAGCGACCGTGCCGCCACGAACGGTCGCAGTTCGGCCGCGGGCGCGCGGTCCGGCGACGACGCCCTGCTGGTCCGCCTCGAAGGCCACGGCCGCGAGGAAGAGGTCGCGCCCGGCGCCGATCTGTCCCGCACTGTCGGCTGGTTCACCGCGATCTTCCCGGTCCGCCTCGACCTGGCAGGCATCGATATCGACGCCGCTCTCGCCGGTGGACCGGCGCTGGGCCAGGCCGTGAAGGCCGTCAAGGAACAGCTGCTCTCGGTGCCCGACAAGGGCATCGGTTACGGCCTGCTGCGGTACATGAACGCCGAGACCGCCGTCGAACTGCCCACGCAGCTCCCCGGCCAGATCAGCTTCAACTACCTCGGCCGCGTCGCCGACAGCGATGTCCCCGAAGCCCTGCGCGGCTTCGGCTGGATTCCCGCGCCCGAACTGGCCGCCCTCGGTGGCGCCTACGACGCCGACATGCCCGCGATGGCGCCCCTCGACGTCAACGCGATCGTCGTCGGCGACAAGCTCAGCGCCAACATCGGCTACCCGAGCACCCTGCTCGCCGAAGCCGAGGTCCGCGAATTCGCCGACCTGTGGATCACCGCACTCGAAGCCGTTGCCCGGCACGCCAATTCGGCGGACGCGGGCGGCCACACGCCGTCCGACTTCGCTCTCGTGCGCGCCACCCAGCGTGACATCGACACCTGGGAGCAGCGCTACCCCGAGCTGACCCAGGTGTGGCCGCTGGCCGCGCTGCAGGCAGGCCTGTTCTTCCACGCCCGCCTCGCGGCCAGCTCGGTCGACGTCTACACCGCCCAGGCTGTTCTCACGCTCACCGGTCGCGTCGACGCCACCCGTCTGCGCGCCGCCGCCCAGGCGCTGCTCGACCGCCACGAAACCCTGCGCACCGCGTTCGTCACCGACCACGACGGCAATGCCGTACAGGTCGTCCTCGACACCACCCGTGTTGCCTGGACCGAACACGACCGCACGGAATCGGGCGAGTACAACGACCTCGTCGAGGCCGACCGCACCGCCCGCTTCGACCTGGCGAACCCGCCGCTGATCCGCTTCACACTGATCCAGATCGCCGAGCACGAGTGGCGCTTCGTGGTGTCCAACCACCACATCCTCCTGGACGGCTGGTCGACGCCGCTGGTCATGCGTGACCTGCTCGCCCTCTACGCCCTGCACGGCGACGCGAGCGCGCTGCCCGCCGTTCGCTCCTACCGCCACTTCCTGGAATGGGTTGCCCGCCAGGATCATTCGGTCTCGGTCGAGGCCTGGTCCGACGCACTGCGCGGCGTCACCGAGCCCACCATGCTGGCTCGTCCCGACGCGAGCCGCGAGATCGCCGCGTTGTCCGACGAGTACCTGTTCGACCTCGACGAGCCCACCACGGCCCGCCTGGTCGCCCTGGCCGCCGACCTCGGCGTCACCCCGAACACCGTTCTTCAGGTGGCCTGGTCGATCGTGCTCGGCCGGATGACCGGCCGCGACGACGTGCTCTTCGGCACCACCGTCTCGGGCCGTCCCGCGCAGCTCGCAGGCGTGGAATCCATGGTCGGCCTGTTCATCAACACCGTCCCGGTGCGCGTGCGCTTCGACGCCGCCGAATCGGTGCGTGACGTGCTCACCCGTACCCAGGGCGAGCAGGCCGACCTGCTCGACCACCACTACATCGGCCTCGCCGAGATCCAGTCGGCGGCAGGCATCGGTGGCCTGTTCGACTCGCTGGTGGTCTTCGAGTCCTACCCGGTCGACGCCGAGGGCATCAAGGCCCAGGCCGCCGATATCGACGGCATGGCCGTCACCGGCCTCGACGCCGCCGACGCCACGCACTACCCGCTGTCGCTGATCGCCCAGCTCGACACCCAGCTGCGCATCCGCGCCGGCTACTTGAGCGACCTGTTCGACGCCGCCACCGTCCATCGCATCGCCGAGCGCCTGATCCGGGTGCTCACCGCGATCACCACGGAACCGGCTGTCGCCGTGGGTGATATCGAGCTGCTCGATGCCGCCGAACGCGAACTCGTCGTCCGTGCGTGGAACGCCACCGCGCACGAGGTCGATCAGCAGGCCACCCTCGTCTCGATGTTCGAGGCCCAGCTGGCGCGCACGCCGCGGGGCACCGCGCTGTCCTTCGAGGGCACCAGCCTGTCCTACGCCGAGTTCGCCCAGCGGGTCTACCGCCTGTCGCGCTGGCTGATCGACCGCGGCGTCGGCCCGGAAACCTATGTGGCACTTGGCATGCGCCGCTCGCTCGACCTGGTGATCGGCATGTACGCGGTGAGCGTGGCCGGTGGCGCCTATGTGCCGCTCGACCCCGATCACCCGGCCGAGCGCACGGAATACATTCTGGCGACAGCGGATCCGGTGTGTGTGCTCACCTCGGGCACCGATCTGGCGATCGACACCGCGCAGGTGCGCATCGACCTGCTCGATCTGGACGGCTACACCGACACTCGCGTCACCGATGCCCAGCGCATCGCGCCGCTGCGTCCGGAGAACACCGCGTACGTGATCTTCACGTCGGGTTCGACCGGCCGGCCGAAGGGCGTTGCGGTCAGCCACGGTGCGATCGTCAACCGTCTCGTCTGGATGCAGGAGGCCTACGGCCTGACCGAGGCCGATGTGGTCCTGCAGAAGACGCCCGCCACCTTCGACGTGTCGGTGTGGGAGTTCTTCTGGCCCTTGCAGATCGGCGCGAAGCTCGTCGTCGCGAAGCCGGACGGCCATCGCGATCCGGCGTACCTCGCGGAGATCATTCGCACCGAGGGCGTCACCGTCACCCACTTCGTGCCGTCGATGCTCGCCGTGTTCGTCGCCGACGCCGCGGCCGCGCGCTGTGAGTCGCTGCGCATGGTGTTCGCCTCCGGTGAAGCGTTGCCGCCCAAGCCCGCTCACCGTCTGCGTGAGCTGACCGGCGCCGCGCTGCACAACCTGTACGGCCCCACCGAGGCCGCGGTCGACGTCACCTTCCACGAGGTCGTCGACACCGATGTGGACACTGTCCCGATCGGCGCGCCGGTCTTCAACACCCAGGTCTACGTTCTCGACGCGCGCCTGCGCCCTGTCCCGGTCGGCGTCGCGGGTGAGCTCTACCTCGCGGGCGATCAGTTGGCGCGCGGATACGTCGCGCGGCCTGACCTGTCCGCGGACCGCTTCGTTGCCAACCCGTTCGGCGCTGTATCCGACGGCGGTGCAGCCGAGGGCCCTGCGCGGTCACGCTCCGCTACCGCCTCCGGGCCCGCCGGCAGCCCCACGGGCGGCGAGCGCATGTACCGCACCGGTGACCTCGTCGCCTGGACCGAACAGGGCGAGCTGGAATACCTGGGCCGCACCGACTTCCAGGTGAAGCTGCGCGGTCTGCGCATCGAGCTCGGCGAGATCGAGTCCGCGCTCACCGGCCTCGACGAGGTCGCGCAGTCGGTGGTCGTCGTACGCGGCGATCAGCACACCGGTGACCAGCTGGTGGCCTACGTCATCCCGGCGACCGGCCGCACCGTCGACATCGAGGACACCCGCGAGGAACTGGGCAACAACCTGCCCGCCTACATGGTGCCCGCGGTGATCATCGTCCTCGACGAGTTCCCGCTCAACGCCTCCGGCAAGCTCGACCGCAAGGCGCTGCCCGCGCCGGTGTTCGAGGCCGCGGTGTTCCGCGCCCCGACCACTCCGGTCGAGGAGATCGTCGCGGCGACCTTCGCCGGCGTGCTCGGCCTCGACCGGGTCGGCCTCGACGACGACTTCTTCGCCCTCGGCGGCAACTCGCTGACCGCCACCCAGGTCGCCGCCCGCCTGTCGGCCGCCTTGGACTCCGATATCGGCGTGCGCGAGCTGTTCGAAGCCTCCACCGTCGCCGCCCTGGCGGCCCGCGCCGAGACGCACTCCGGTGCCGAGCGTCGCGCACCGCTGGTGCCGCAGCAACGCCCCGAGCGGGTGCCGCTGTCCCTTGCCCAGCAGCGCATGTGGTTCCTCAACCGCTTCGACCCCGAGTCCGCGGTGGACAACATCCCTGCCGCCGTGCGACTTTCGGGTCTGCTCGACCGCCAGGCCCTCCAGGTGGCCGTGGCCGACGTGCTCGCCCGCCACGAATCCCTGCGCAGCTACTACCCGGAGGTCTCCGGCGCCGGCTACCAGGTGATCGTCCCGACCGGCAAGGTGATCCCCGACCTCGCGCCGATCGAGACCACCGCCGCCGAACTGCCGCAACGGCTTTCGGAGCTGGTGCGCACCGCGTTCGACGTCACCGCCGAGGTACCCTTCCGCGCGGCCCTGTTCGAGGTGAGCCCCACCGAACACGTGCTCGCCCTTGTCGTGCACCACATCTCGGCCGACGGCTTCTCCATGGGCCCACTCACCCGCGACGTGATGACCGCCTACAGCGCCCGCGTCGAAGGCGCGGAACCGGCCTGGCGTCCCCTCGAGGTCCAGTACGCCGACTTCGCGCTCTGGCAGCGCGCCGTGCTCGGTGACGAGGACGACGTGAAATCGGTGATCGCCCAGCAGATCTCGTTCTGGGGTTCGACCCTGCGCGGCCTGCCCGAGCAGCTCGACCTGCCCGCCGACCGGCCGCGCCCCGCGGTCGCCAGCGGCCGCGGCGCCACCCACACCTTCGAGATCGACGCGAAAACCCACGCGGCACTGGCCGAGCTGGCCCGCACCCGTGGCGCGACGCTGTTCATGGTCGCCCACGCGGCGCTGGCCCTGCTGCTCTCGCGCCTGTCCGGCGAGAACGACATCGCCATCGGTACCCCCATCGCGGGCCGTGGTGAGCGCGCTCTCGACGACCTGATCGGCATGTTCGTCAACACCCTGGTGCTGCGCACCGAGGTGGACAGCGACGCCGGCTTCACCGACCTGCTCGGCGAGGTCCGCACGAGCGACATCGCCGCCTTCGGCCACGCCGACCTGCCGTTCGAGCGCCTCGTCGAGATCATCAACCCCGCTCGCTCGCAGGCCCGCCACCCGCTGTTCCAGGTCATGCTGGCCTTCCAGAACACCGCCCAGACGAGCCTGGAACTGCCCGGCCTCACCGTCAGCGGCGTCGACCTCCCGATCGACGTGGCCAAGTTCGACCTGCAGGTCGTGCTGACCGAGAAGCAGGGCGAGACCGCAGGCATCGTCGCCGAGCTGATCTACGCCACCGACCTGTTCGACGCGGCGACGATGGAACGCTTCGGTGCCCGGTTCGCCCGCCTGCTCGCCGGAATCGCGGCGACCCCGCACCGCGCCGTCGGCGACATCGCGCTGCTCGACTCGGCGGAAACCGCACTGGCCGTGCGGGGTTGGAACGACACCGCCCGCGAGCTGCCCGACGCGGGCACGCTGGTGGACGAGTTCGCCCGCCAGGCCGCGGCCACCCCTGACGCGGTCGCGATGATCGACCCCGCCACCGGGGAAACCCTGACCTACGCCGAATTCGCTTCGCGCGTACACCGGTTGGCACATCGCCTGATCGAAGCGGGCGTCGGCCCGGAATCCCTGGTCGCCCTCGGCCTGCGCCGCAGCGTCGACCTGGTCGTCGCCGCCTACGCGGTGCAGGAAGCAGGCGGTGGCTACGTGCCGCTGGACCTGGACCAGCCCGCCGACCGCATCGCCTATGTGCTCGAGACGGCGGCCCCGGTCGCCGTCCTCACTACGACCCGCGACGGGTTCGGGCTCGACGACAGCGCGGCCGAGGATGCCGCCGGATCACGCGCCACCGCGACCGCGACCGGCCAGGCTGCCGTGACCGGCGGCGCTGCCGTGACCGGCTCGTCCGCTGGGATCGGCTCGGCTGTCGGCGGCGAGGTCGCGGGTGACCCGATGACGCTGGTCATCGACGCGATCGACCTCTCGGCGTACCCGGAGACCCCGGTCACCGACGCCGAGCGGATCGCGCCGCTGCGCCCGCAGCACCCGGCCTACGTCATCTTCACCTCCGGTTCGACCGGTCGCCCCAAGGGTGTGGCCGTGCCGCACTCGGCCGTGGTGAACCAGATCCGCTGGATCACCGGCGAATACGGCATCGGTGCCGACGATGTAGTGCTGTTCAAGACGCCCGCCACCTTCGACGTCTCGGTGTGGGAGCTGTTCGGCCCGCTGAGCACCGGCGGCCGGATCGTCGTGGCGAGCCCGGACGGTCACCGCGATCCCCAGTACCTGGCGGATGTCATTGCCGCGCAACAGGTCACGATGACGTCGTTCGTGCCGTCCATGCTGACTGTTTTCGCAGCCAGCATCGGTGAAGCCGCTGTCGAGGGCGGAGCTCTGTCCTCGCTGCGCGCCCTGCTGATCGCCGGTGAGGCGTTCACCGCCGACACGGTCGTCGCGTTCCGCAAGGTGAGCGACGCGGCCCTGTTCAACCTGTACGGGCCCACCGAGTTCACCGTTCATGCGACGCACGGCCCGGTCGCCGACCAGGTCGAAGGTGCCGTCCCGATCGGTGCGCCGGTCTGGAACTCGCAGGCCTACGTCCTGGATTCGCGTCTGCACCCGGTCGCCGCCGGTGTCGCCGGTGAGCTGTACCTCGCTGGTGCCCAGCTGGCGCGCGGCTACTTCGGCCGACCCGACCTCACCGCCGACCGCTTCGTCGCCGACCCGTTCGGGACAAGCGGTGAGCGCATGTACCGCACCGGTGACCTCGTCCGCCGCGACGAGAACGGCGTCATCACCTATCTCGGCCGCACCGACTTCCAGGTCAAGCTGCGTGGTCTGCGGATCGAGCTCGGCGAGATCGAGGCCGCGCTCACCGCGCACAACACCCTCACCCAGGCTGTGGTGGTCGTGCGCTCGGATGCGCGCACCGGTGACCAGCTCGTCGGCTATGTCGTGCCCGCCGCCGGCGAGACCGTCGAAATCGGCGCTCTGCGTGCGCATCTCGCGGCACAGCTGCCGTCGTACATGGTTCCGGCCGCGTTCGTCGTCATCGACGAGATGCCGCTGAGCGCCAATGGCAAGCTCGACCGGCGGGCCCTGCCCGAGCCGGTGTTCGAGGCGCGCGAGTTCCGCGCGCCGAGCACGCCGATCGAGGAGATCGTCGCCGCCACCTTCGCCGAGGTACTCGGCCTGACCGGCGACCGCGCGGTCGGCCTCGACGACGACTTCTTCGACCTGGGCGGCAACTCGCTCATCGCCACCCAGGTGGTCGCCCGCCTCGGTGCCGCGCTCGACACCCGCGTCCCCGTGCGCGTGCTGTTCGAGGCGCCGTCGGTGGCCGCCCTCGCCGCCAAGGTCGAGGTCCACGCGGGTAGCGGCAGCCGTCGCGAGCTCGTCGCCGGTGCGCGCCCGGAGCAGATCCCGCTCTCGCTCGCCCAGCAGCGCATGTGGTTCCTCAACCGCTTCGACAGCGCGACCGGCGTCAACAACATCCCACTGGCCGTCCGCCTGACCGGTGACCTCGACATCGACGCCCTGAGCCAGGCCGTCGCCGACGTGGTCGACCGGCACGAGGTGCTGCGTACCGTCTACCCGGAAACCGCCGAGGGCCAGGGCGTGCAGGTCGTGCTGCCCGTGGGGCAGGTGCCGATCTCGCTGCACCCGATCACCGTGGGCGAGGACGAGATCCGCGATCGGATCAGCGAACTCGTGCTCGCCGGGTTCGACGTGACCGCCGAGGTCCCGGTGCGCGCCGAATTGTTGCGCATCGCGGGCTCGATGGACGGCTCGCAGCCCGACACCCACGTGCTGGTCTTCGTCGTGCACCACATCTCCGGCGACGGCTGGTCGGTGCGCCCGCTGGCCCGCGACGTGATGATCGCCTACGCCGCCCGCTCGCGCGGCGAGGCGCCCGGCTGGACCCCGCTGCCCGTGCAGTACGCCGACTTCGCCCTGTGGCAGCGCGAAACGCTTGGCTCCGAAGCGGATTCGGCGTCGATGATCGCCCAGCAGGTGGCCTACTGGTCGCAGCACCTGGCCGGTCTGCCCGACCAGCTCGACCTGCCCGCCGATCGGGCCCGTCCCGCCGTCGCGTCCAATCGCGGTGGCGTGCACGAGTTCTCGATCGACCCGACGCTGTCGGCGAGCCTCAACGCGCTGGCCCGCGAACACGGCGCCAGCCTGTTCATGGTCGTGCACGCCGCGTTCGCCGCACTGCTGGCCCGCCTGTCGGGCAGCGACGACATCGCCATCGGCACCGCCGTCGCGGGCCGTGGTGAAGCGGTGCTCGACGATGCCATCGGCATGTTCGTCAACACCCTGGTCCTGCGCAGCACCGTCGACCCGGCCCAGCCGTTCGCCGACCTCCTCGCCCAGACCAGGGAGAACGACCTCGCCGCCTTCGGCCACGCCGACCTGCCCTTCGAGCGGCTCGTCGAGATCCTCAACCCGGCCCGTTCGCAGGCACGCCACCCGCTGTTCCAGGTGATGCTGTCGTTCCAGAACACCGGCGAGGCCTCCTTCGAACTCCCCGGCCTCGAGGTCGCGGGCGTGCCGCTGGATGTGGTCACCGCCAAGTTCGATCTGCACCTGAACCTGGCCGACCGCCACCGTGCCGACGGTTCCGCCGACGGCATGACGGCCGAATTCGCCTACGCGACCGACATGTTCGACGCCGGCACCGTCGCCGCTCTCGCGCAGCGCCTGGTACGGATGCTGACCGCGGTCGTCGCCAAGCCGACCCGCGCGATCGGCGAGGTCGACCTGCTTGCCCCGGCCGAATACCGCCAGGTGGTCACCGACTGGAACGCCACCGAGCACCCGGTCGACCAGGCCGCCACGCTGGTCTCGATGTTCGAGGCACAGGCCGCGACCAGCCCGAACGCGACCGCCGTGACATTCGAGGGGACGAGTCTGGCCCACCCGTCGCCCGACCACCACCCCTCATCTAGTAGCGCTGCGACGCTGACATATGGCGAGTTCTCCGCGCAGGTGAACCGCCTGGCCCGCCACCTCATCGCCCAGGGCGTCGGCCCGGACACCATGGTCGCGCTCGGCATGCGCCGCTCGCTCGACCTGGTGATCGGCATGTACGCGGTGAGCGTGGCCGGTGGCGCCTATGTGCCGCTGGACCCCGACCACCCGGCCGAGCGCACCCACTACGTGCTCGAGACCGCGGCACCGGTCTGCGTATTGACCACTGCCCGTGACGAATTCGACGCGGGATCGACCGCCGCGCTGAACATCGAGCGCCTGGATCTCTCGGGTTACTCGGATGCGCCGGTCACCGATGCCGATCGGATCGCGCCGCTGCGTCCGGAGAACACCGCGTACGTGATCTTCACGTCGGGTTCCACGGGTCGTCCGAAGGGTGTGGCGGTCAGCCACGGTGCGATCGTCAACCGTTTGGTGTGGATGCAGGAGGCCTACGGTCTGACCGAGGCCGATGTGGTCTTGCAGAAGACCCCGGCGACGTTCGACGTGTCGGTGTGGGAGTTCTTCTGGCCCTTGCAGATCGGCGCGCGACTCGTTGTCGCGAAGCCCGATGGTCACCGCGATCCGGCCTACCTCGCCGAGCTCATCGCCGCCGAGGGCGTCACCACCGCGCACTTCGTGCCGTCGATGATGTCGGTCTTCGTCGCCGAACTGGCCGAGTCCGCCGCCGTGGCGCTCGCCGACGGTGCGGAGGTCTCGAGCAGCCTGCGCCTGGTGTTCGCCTCGGGTGAGGCGCTGCCCGCGCCGACCGCCCAGCGGATGCGCGCGCTCACCGGCGCGGCCCTGCACAACCTGTACGGGCCCACCGAAGCCGCGGTCGACGTGACCTTCCACGAGGTCGCCGATGCCGACACCACCTCGGTGCCGATCGGTGCTCCCGTCTTCAATACCCAGGTGTACGTGCTGGATTCGCGTCTGCACCCGGTGCCCGTCGGCGTTCCCGGCGAGCTGTACCTGGCCGGTGTCCAGCTGGCGCGCGGCTATGTCGCTCGCCCGGATCTCACCGCTGATCGCTTCGTGGCCGACCCGTTCGGTGCCGATGGCGAGCGCATGTACCGCACGGGCGACCTCGTCGCCTGGACCGCGGACGGCGAGCTGGAATACCTGGGCCGCACCGACTTCCAGGTCAAGCTGCGTGGTCTGCGTATCGAACTCGGCGAGATCGAGTCCGCGCTCACCGCACTGCCCTCGATCGCCCAGTCCGTGGTCGTGGTCCGTTCCGACGAGCGCCTCGGCGACCAGCTGGTCGGCTACCTGATCCCGGCGGCCGGTGCGAGCATCGACCTCGACGCCGTGCGCACCGAACTCGGCGGCGCGCTGCCTGCCTACATGGTTCCCACCGCCTTCGTGATCTTGGATGCCTTCCCGCTCAACGCCTCCGGCAAGCTCGACCGCAAGGCGCTGCCCGCGCCGGTGTTCGAGGCCAAGGTGTTCCGCGCCGCGTCCACCCCGATCGAGGAGATCGTGGCGGGCACCTTCGGCGACGTGCTCGGCGTGACCCGCGTCGGCGCCGACGACGACTTCTTCGAACTCGGCGGCAACTCGCTGCTGGCCACCCAGGTCACCGCCCGCATCGGCGCCGCCCTGGACACCCAGCTCTCGGTGCGCGACCTGTTCGAGGCCTCGACGGTCTCCGCACTGGCCGCCCGCGCCGAGCACAACGCGGGCTCCGGCCGGACCCGTCCGCGCCTGACCGCGGGGGAGCGGCCCGCCGTCATCCCGCTCTCGCCCGCCCAGCAGCGCTACTGGTTCCTCAACCAGTTCGACACGTCCACCTCCGCGGTCGACAACATCCCCCTCGCCGTCCGCCTCACCGGTGAACTCGACGTGCCCGCGCTCGAGCAGGCCATCGGCGACGTGTTCGCCCGCCACGAGATGCTGCGCACCACCTACCCGGGCTCGCCCGACGGCCCGCACCAGGTGATCCTGCCCATCTCGCAGAGCCGCGCCGTGGTGCACCGTATCTCGGTCACCGAGGCCGAATTGCTCGGCAGCGTCATCGAATTCGCGATGACCACCTTCGACGTCACCCAGGAGGTGCCGCTCAAGGTCGCGCTGTTCGAACTGAACGAGACCGACCACGTGCTCGCGTTCACCGTGCACCACGTCTCCGCCGACGGTTCCTCGATGGGTCCGCTGGCCCGCGACATCATGGCCGCCTACGTGGCCCGCGTGCAGGGCGAGGCGCCGCAGTGGGCGCCGCTGCCCGTGCAGTACGCCGACTACGCGCTCTGGCAGCGTGAGGTCCTCGGCGACGAGACCGATTCCGAATCCCTCGCCGCCAAGCAGGTCGCGTACTGGGCCGAAGCGCTCGCCGGGCTGCCCGACCAGCTCGAACTGCCCGCCGACCGGCCGCGCCCGCCCGCGCAGTCGTTCCAGGGCCAGGCCATTCGCTTCGAGATCGACCCGGTCCGCCACGCGGCCCTGCACGAGCTGGCCAGGGCGAACAACGCCTCGCTGTTCATGGTCGTGCACGCCGCGCTCGCGGTGCTGCTGGCCCGCCTGTCGGGCACCGACGACATCGCGGTCGGCACCCCGATCGCGGGCCGTGGTGAACGCGAACTCGACGACCTGATCGGCATGTTCGTCAACACCCTGGTGTTCCGCACCGCCGTCGACCCCGGCGCCTCCTTCGCCGAACTGCTCGCCGACGTGCGCAACCGCGACCTGGAGGCCTTCGCCAACGCCGACGTGCCGTTCGAGCGTCTCGTCGAGGTGCTCAACCCGGTCCGCTCCACCGCGCGCAACCCGCTGTTCCAGGTGGGCCTGTCGTTCCAGAACCTGGCCGACACCACCTTCGAACTGCCCGGCCTGACGGTCAGCGCCGTCGACTACGACTCGCAGCTGGCCAAGACCGACCTGCATGTCACCCTCTACGACCGCTACACCGACGACGGCGCACCTGCCCAGCTGGTGACCGAATTCGGTTACGCCATCGACCTGTTCGACGAGTCGACGGTTCAGAGCTTCGCGGACCGCTTCCTGCTCGTCCTCGACGCGGTCGCCGCCGACGCCACCATCCCGGTCGGCGACATCGACCTGCTCACCACGCCGGAATCCGAGCGGATCGTCACCGCGTGGAACGACACCGCGCACGCTGTCGACACCGACGCCACCCTGGTGTCGCTGCTGGACGCCACTGTGGCGGCCACGCCCGACGCGATCGCACTGGTCGTGGACGAGCCGGAGTCCGACGCGAACGGTCTGAGCGTCGGCGGTCGTCGTGAGCTGACCTACGCCGAACTCGATGCCGAGGTCAACCGCCTTGCGCGGCACCTGATCTCGCGCGGCATCGGCACCGAGGACCGGGTGGCTCTTGCCATCCGCCGCTCCGCCGAGCTGATCATCGCGATGTACGCGGTGGCCCGCACGGGCGCGGCCTACGTGCCGATCGACCCGGATCAGCCTGCCGAGCGCACCGACTACATCCTGGAAACAGCCGCACCCGCTGTCGTGCTGACCACGGCGAACGCCGAATTCAGCACGGCGGCAGCCGAAGTGGTTGTTCTCGACGAGCTCGACCTGAGCGATGTCAGCGATGCCGCGATCACCGGGCGCACCCTGGTCCCCGCGAACACCGCGTACGTGATCTTCACGTCCGGCTCGACCGGCAAGCCCAAGGGTGTCGCGGTCTCGCACGGTGCGATTGTCAACCAGTTGCTGTGGGAGACGGCTGAATTCGGCATCGGCGCCGACGACGCGGTGCTGCTCAAGACCGCCGCCACCTTCGACCTCTCGGTCTGGGAGTTCTGGACCGCCGCCGTCGCGGGCGCCCGCCTGGTGGTCGCCACCGCCGACGGCCACCGCGACCCGGCCTACCTCAACGACCTGATGCGGGCCACCGCCGTCACCACACTGCACGCGGTGCCGTCGATGCTCGACGCGCTGCTCACCGAATCCGGTGCGGCGCTGCCGCGCACGCTGCGCCGCGTCCTCGCCATCGGTGAGGCGCTGCCCGCCGCGACCGCGCAGCGTTTCCGCACGGCCAACACCGCCGCGCTGTTCAACCTCTACGGCCCGACCGAGGCCGCGGTCTCGATCACCAGCCACGCGGTCACCGACGCCGACACCGTCTCGGTGTCGATCGGTGCGCCGGAGTGGAACAGCCTTGTCTACGTGCTGGATTCGCGCCTGCGCCCGGTCCCGGTCGGCGTCTCCGGCGAGCTGTACCTGGCCGGTGCCCAGCTGGCCCGCGGCTACTACGGCCGCGCCGACCTCACCGCCGACCGCTTCGTCGCCGATCCGTTCGCTGCTTCCGCGGCTGGAACCGCCGGCGAACTCGGTGCCCGGATGTACCGCACCGGCGACCTGGTGGCCTGGAATGCCAACGGCGAATTGGACTACCGTGGCCGCACCGACTTCCAGGTGAAGATCCGCGGTTTCCGCATCGAACTCGGCGAGATCGAAGCCGCGCTACTGCGTCAGCCCGGCATCACCTCTGCCGCCGTTCTCGCCCACACCGATCCCGTCGTAGGCGATCGCCTGGTCGCCTACGTCGTCGCCGGTACCGCTGCTGATGCCGCCGTGGTGGACGCCGTGACCGGGGACGCCCAGACCGTAACCGCCTTGAACGCCGACGCCGCGCAGTCTCGCTCCGCCACTGAGCTCGACAAGCTGGCCCTGCGTGCCGCACTGGCCGCCGAGCTGCCGTCGTACATGGTCCCGACTGTGTTCCTGCAGCTCGACGCCCTGCCGCTGAACGCCAACGGCAAGCTCGACCGCAAGGCGCTGCCGGAGCCCGAGGTCGAGAAGGCCGTGTTCCGCGCGCCGGTGAGTCCGAGTGAACAGCTCGTCGCCGCCACCTTCGCCGAGGTCCTTCGCCTCGACGCCGACAAGCGGTTCGGGCTCGACGACGACTTCTTCGCCTGGGGCGGTAACTCGTTGCTGGCTACGCAGGTCGCGGCTCGCCTGGGTGAGTCGCTCGACACCCGCATCCCCGTGCGTCTGCTGTTCGAGGCATCGACGGTGGCCGCGCTGGCCCAGCGGGTCGAGCAGCATGCCGAGACCGGTGATCGCAAGGCGCTGACCGCCGGTCCGCGCCCCGAGCACATCCCGCTCTCGCTCGCGCAGCAGCGGATGTGGTTCCTCAACCGCTTCGACACTCAGTCGGCCGCCTACAACGTGCCCGTCGCGGTCCGCCTCACCGGCGACCTCGACGTGAACGCGCTGCGTGCGGCGGTCACCGACCTGGTGACCCGCCACGAGA
This sequence comes from Nocardia sp. FBN12, assembly GCF_054031145.1. Classification (NCBI taxonomy): domain Bacteria; kingdom Bacillati; phylum Actinomycetota; class Actinomycetes; order Mycobacteriales; family Nocardiaceae; genus Nocardia; species Nocardia sp. FBN12. The sequence continues at coordinate 5,190,992 of NZ_CM132926.1, read as the reverse complement.
TCCTGCGCACGATCTACCCGCAGCTCGGGGTGGGTCAGGGGGCAGGGGGCGCTGCTGGTGCGGCACAGGTGATCCTGTCGCCCGCACAGGCCGCGCCGGAGCTGATCGAACGCACGGTCGCCGCCGACGAGGTGGAATCGGCTGTGGCGGAACTGATGTCGACGATGTTCGACGTCACCGTCGAGGTCCCCCTCAAGGTCGCACTATTCCGCGTCGAGAACGCTGAATCTGATGGCGATGCTCTCGAGGGCCCTGCGTGGTCACGCTCCGCTACCTCCTCCGGGCCCGCCGGGAGCATCGCGGGCGACTTCGTGCTGGCCCTGGTCGTGCACCACATCTCCGGTGACGGTTCCTCCGTCGCCCCGCTGACCCGCGACCTGATGACCGCCTACGCGGCCCGCTCCATGGGCTCCGAGCCCGGCTGGGCACCCCTGGCCGTGCAGTACGCGGACTACAGCATCTGGCAGCGCGACCTCCTCGGCAGCGAGGACGACGCCGACTCGATGGCGTCCAAGCAGGTCGCGCACTGGAAGCAGGCCCTCGCGGACCTGCCCGATCAGCTCGACCTGCCCGCCGACCGCCCGCGCCCCGCGGTGCAGACCTTCGCCGGCAGCAAGGTCGACCTCCAGATCGACGCCGACACCCACCGCGCGCTGGTCGAACTGGCCCGCGCCGAGGGCGCGACGCTGTTCATGGTCGTGCACACCGCCCTCGCGGTGCTGCTCGCCCGCCTGTCCGGCACCGACGACATCGCCATCGGCACCCCGATGGCCGGTCGTGGCGAAGCTGCACTCGACGACATGATCGGCATGTTCGTCAACACCCTGGTGTTCCGCACCAAGGTCGACGGCGGCGAGGCGTTCACGCAACTGCTGGCCCGCCAGCGTGAAGACGACATCGCGGCGTTCGCCAACGCCGACGTGCCGTTCGAGCGCCTGGTCGAGGTACTCAACCCGGTCCGCTCGACCGCGCGCCACCCGCTGTTCCAGGTGGGCCTGTCGTTCCAGAACCTCAGCCGCGCCACCCTGGAACTGCCCGGCCTGACGGTCTCCGGCCTCGACATCGCCACCGAGCTGTCGCAGTTCGATTTGCACCTGATCGCCACCGACCGCTACGGCGATGCCGGTGAGCCCGAAGGCATTTCGGGTCTGTTCACCTACGCCACCGACCTGTTCGATCACGCCACGGTCGAAGGTTTCGTGGAGCGCTTCGTCCGCTTGCTCGGCGCGATCGTCGCCACCCCGCGCACCGCGGTCGGCGATATCGAGCTGTTGGCCCCGGCCGAGCGCACCCAGATCCTCGATGCCCGCAACGCCACCACCTATTCGGTCGACACCGAGGCCACCCTGGTCTCGCTGCTCGACGCGACCGTGGCCGCCGACCCGAAGTCGACCGCTTTGGTCACTGACGACGGCGCCCAGCTCACCTACGCCGAACTCGACGCGAAGGTGAACCGTCTCGCCCGGCACCTGATCTCGCTGGGTGTGGGCCCGGAGTCCCGTGTCGCGCTGGCCATGCGGCGCTCGGTGGATCTGGTTGTCGCGATGTACGCGGTAGCCAAGTCCGGTGGCGCGTACGTGCCGGTCGATCCCGATCAGGCAGCCGAGCGCACCGACTACATCCTCGAGACTGCGGCACCGGTCTGCGTGCTGACCAACGCCGAGTTCGCCACCGATGCCGCACCGGTCGTGCGGATCGACGAGCTTGACCTGGAATCGATCGCTGCCACACCGATTTCCGATGCCGAGCGCACCGAACCGCTGCGTCCGGAGAACACCGCCTACGTGATCTTCACGTCCGGCTCCACCGGCCGCCCGAAGGGTGTGGCCGTCCCGCACGGCGCCATCGCCAGCCAGCTGCAGTGGAAGCTGATCGAGTTCGGCATGGACGCCGCCGACGCGGTGCTGCTCAAGACCGCCGCCACTTTCGACCTCTCGGTCTGGGAGTTCTGGTCGGCCGCGGTCTGCGGTGGCCGCCTGGTGATCGCCTCGGCCGACGGCCATCGCGACCCGGCCTACCTCAACGAGCTGATGGCCCGCGAATGGGTCACCACCCTGCACGTGGTGCCGTCGATGCTCGACGCGCTGCTCGCTTCCGGGATGCCGGATTCGCTGTGGCGGGTCCTGGCGATCGGTGAGGCACTGCCGGGCTCGCTGGCTCAGCGCTTCCGAGCCGAGTTCGGCCGCACCGAGCTGTTCAACCTGTACGGCCCGACCGAGGCCGCGGTGTCTATCACCTCGCACCGGGTGAACGCCGCCGACCAGGCCTCGGTCTCCATCGGTTCGCCCGAGTGGAACAGCCAGGTCTACGTGCTCGACGAGCGTCTGCGCCCGGTGCCCGACGGTGTCGCCGGTGAGCTGTACCTTGCAGGCGCGCAGCTGGCTCGCGGCTACTACGGTCGCCCCGACCTGACCGCCGATCGCTTCGTGGCCAACCCGTTCACCCCGGGTACCCGCATGTACCGCACCGGTGACCTGGTGGCCTGGCACAACCGCGAACTCGACTACCGCGGCCGCACCGACTTCCAGGTGAAGATCCGCGGTTTCCGGATCGAACTCGGCGAGATCGAAGCCGCGCTGCTCGCGCTGCCCGAGATCGCCCAGACCGCGGTGATCGCCAAGTCCGATCCGCGCACTGGTGATCGCCTGGTCGCGTACCTGGTCGGTGCCGCGACGACACCCGCTTCGGGTGCACCGGCGGATGACGTGGCCGACGGCCTCGATCAGCCCTCGACTGCCGCGGATATCGATGTGGCACAGGTCAAGTCGACGCTCGCCGCCGGGCTGCCGTCCTACATGGTGCCCACCGCGTTCGTCGTGCTGGACGCGCTGCCGCTCAACGTGAACGGCAAGCTCGACCGCAAGGCGCTGCCGGAGCCGGAGTTCGAGGCGCAGGCCTTCCGCGCGCCGTCGACCCCGATCGAGGAGATCGTGGCGGGCGTGTTCGCCGATGTCCTCGGCGCCGATCGTGTCGGCGCCGACGACGACTTCTTCGCCCTCGGCGGCAACTCGCTGCTGGCCACCCAGGTCACGGCCCGCCTCGGTGCCGCCCTGGACAGCCGGGTGCCCGTGCGCCTGCTGTTCGAGGCGTCGACCGTTGCCGGTCTCGCGGTGAAGGTCGAGCAGGGTGCGGGCGCCGGTGGGCGTCGCGCGCTGGTCGCCGGGACGCGTCCCGACCAGGTGCCGCTGTCGCTCGCGCAGCAGCGCATGTGGTTCCTGAACCAGTTCGACACGGCTTCTTCGGTGAACAACATCCCCGTCGCCGTCCGCCTGTCGGGCGCGCTGGATGTCGAGGCGCTGCAACTGGCCGTCGCCGATGTGCTCGCACGGCACGAGACCCTGCGCACGGTGTACCCGTCGACCGACGGCACCCCGCACCAGGTGATCCTGCCGGTCGAGGGCAATGTGCCGGACCTGACGCCGGAAACCGTTGCCCCCGAACAGATTCGCGACAAGATCGCCGAAGTGATCGCTACCGGCTTCGATGTGATCAGCGAAGTTCCGTTGCGCGCCAAGCTGCTCCGCGTTGCCGCCGACGCGACGGCCGCGGGCGATGCTGTCGTGACCACCGGCAGTGCCACAGGTGCGACGCGGGCCGGGTCGGACTCGGCGGACGAGTACGTCCTCGTCTTCGTCGCTCACCACATCAGCGCCGACGGCTGGTCCATGGGCCCGCTGACCCGCGACGTGATGATCGCCTACGCCGCGCGTGCCGCCGGTGAGGCCCCGGGCTGGGCGCCGATGCCGGTGCAGTACGCCGACTTCAGCGTCTGGCAGCGCGAGGTGCTCGGTTCCGAGACCGACGAGACCAGCCTCGTCGCCCAGCAGGCCGACTACTGGAAGCGCGCACTCGCCGGTGTCCCCGACGAGCTGAACCTGCCCCTCGACCGGCCGCGTCCGAGCACGCAGTCCTTCGCCGGTGGCCGGGTGCTGTTCCCGATCGGTGGCGACATCCACGCCGGGCTGTCCGCGATCGCTCGCGAGCAGAACGCGACGCTGTTCATGGTCGTGCACACCGCGCTCGCGGTATTCCTGGCGCGCATGTCGGGCACCGAGGACATCGTCATCGGCACCCCGATCGCGGGCCGCGGCGAAGCCGAACTCGACGACGTGATCGGCATGTTCGTCAACACCCTCGCCCTGCGCACGCAGGTCGGCGGACAGCTGAGCTTCGCCGAGCTGCTGACCCAGGCCAAGGAAGCCGATCTGGCCGCCTTCGCCCACGCCGACATCCCGTTCGAACGCCTGGTGGAACTGCTCAACCCCGAGCGCTCCACCGCGCGGCACCCGCTGTTCCAGGTGGCGCTGTCGTTCGAGAACCTGCCCGACGCCAGCTTCGAGCTGCCGGGTCTGTCGGTCTCGGCGGTCGACTTCGACGTCGACACCGCCAAGTTCGACCTGCTGCTCACCGTGCGGGAAGCGGCAGCCGGAGACGACGCGGGCGCCTACGCCGAGTTCTCCTACGCCAGTGCGTTGTTCGATCAGTCGACGGTGGAGAAGTTCGCGCAGCGCTTCCAGCGTCTGCTCGCCGAGGTCGTCGCCGACACCACCACCCCGGTCGGTGACCTCGAACTCCTCGACAGCGCCGAGCGCACCGAACTGCTCACCCGCACAGGCGGTCCCGCCGCTTCGGTGAGCACCCTGCCGGAGCTGCTGACCCAGGCCGTCGCGACCAACCCGACCGGTCAGGCCATCGTCGCGCCGGGCGAGTCGGCCTCGCTGACCTACGCCGAGCTCGACGCGGCTTCCTCGCGCCTGGCTCGTGTGTTGATCGAGCGTGGTGCGGCACCGGAAACGGTCGTCGCCATCGCCATGCAGCGTTCGCTCGACACCACCCTGGCCATCTGGGCCGTCAGCAAGACCGGTGCGGCGTTCCTCCCTGTCGATCCGAAGTACCCGGCCGAGCGCATCGCGCACATGATGTCGGACTCCGGTGCGGCACTGGGCATTACGGTCTCGTCCGAGGTCGGCCACCTGCCCGCGCCCGCACAGGGTGACTGGCTGGTTCTCGACGACGCCGCCGCTCAGACGGAGATCGCCGCGCAGTCCGATGCCCCGATCGCCGAGGCCGAGCGCCGCGGCGCGGTCCGCCCCGGCAACACGGCCTACATGATCTACACCTCGGGTTCGACGGGCCTGCCAAAGGGCGTAGTCGTCACCCACGCCAGTGTGCCCAACTTCGCCGCCGCCCAGGTCGCGCAGTTCGGTCTCGACAAGAACGCACGGACCCTGGCGTTCGCGTCACCGTCGTTCGACGCCTCGATCCTCGAGTTCCTCCTCGCGGTCGGCTCGGCGGGCACGCTCGTCATCACGCCGGTCGGCGTGGTCGGCGGCGAGGAACTGGCCGACATCATCACCAGCCAGCAGCTGACCCACGTGTTCCTCACCCCGCTGGTCGCGGCGTCGATGGAACCCGCGGCACTGGCCGGACTCGAAGCGCTGATCGTCGGTGGCGACAAGGCCCCCGTCGACCTGGTCGCGAACTGGCACAGCGCGGGCACCGACCCGGCGCACCACCGGTTCTACAACGCCTACGGTCCGACCGAGGCGACCATCGCCACCAACCTGTCCGATCCGCTGCTGCCGGGCGACACCATGAACATCGGTGGCCCGATCGCGGGCGCGACCGTGTACGTGCTCGACAACCGCCTGCGCCCGGTTCCCGAGGGTGTAGCCGGTGAGCTGTACCTCGGCGGGGTCCCGCTGGCCCGCGGCTACCACGCGCGCCACGGCCTCACCGCCGAGCGTTTCGTGGCCAGCCCGTACGCCGACGGCGAGCGCCTCTACCGCACCGGCGACGTCGTCGCCTGGCGCACCGTCAACGACAAGCCGGTCGTGGAATACGTGGGCCGCAACGACTTCCAGGTGAAGATCCGCGGTTTCCGCATCGAACTGGGCGAGATCGACGCGGTCCTCACCGCGCACGACGACGTCGAGTTCGCCGCCACCATCGGCCGCAAGACCGACGCGGGCGCCACCATCCTGGTGTCCTACGTGCGCGGCAACGTCGACCCGGCCGCCCTGGTCGAATACGCGGCGCAGCACCTGCCCGCGCACATGGTGCCCGCCGCCGTGATGGTCCTCGACGAGATCCCGCTGACCCCCGCGGGCAAGCTGGACCGTCGCGCACTGCCCGAGCCCGTTCTCGCTCCGCGCGAGTTCCGCACGCCGACAAGCGAAGTCGAGGCGATCATCGCGACCGTCTTCGCCGAGGTGCTCGGTGTCGACGCCGTCGGCCTGGACGATTCGTTCTTCGCTCTTGGCGGCGATTCGATCCTGTCCATCCAGCTGGTCTCGCGCGCCAAGGATCGCGGCGTGCTCTTCAAGCCGCGCGATGTGTTCGAAAAGCGCAGCGTGGCAGGGCTTGCCGAGATCGCCGTGCTCGCGGGCGACGCCGAACAGATCGTGCTCGAGGAACTGCCGGGCGGCGGTGTCGGCGATATCCCGATGCTGCCGATCATGCGCCAGATCCTGGCCGGCGGCTCCACCTACGACCGGTTCTCCCAGTCGATGGTGCTTCGCCTGCCCGAGAACATCACCGCCGAGGTCCTGCACGCCACGATCGGCGCGGTCTTCGACCACCACGACGTGCTGCGTTCGAGGGTGGCGCACGGTGAAAACGGTTGGATCTTCGAGGCTTTGGCGCCGGGCGAGGTCGATGTGACCACGCTGGTGCGCCGGGTCGAGGTGCCCGGTGACATCGCCGACGATCAGCTGTCCAAGCTGGCCAGTATCGAATACGACGAGGCCATGGGCCGTCTCGACCCCGCGAACGCCGCCATGGTGCAGTTCGTCTGGTTCACCTTCGGCGAGCCCACCGAGGGTCCCCGCCGTCGCGACGCGCTGCTCATCGTCGGCCACCACTTCGTGATCGACGGCGTCTCCTGGCGCATCCTGATCCCGGACCTCGGCATGGCCTGGGGCCAGATCGCGGCGGGCCAGCAGGTCGCGCTGCCGGTCAACGGCACGTCGATGCGTCGCTGGGCACACAGCCTGGTGGAGCAGTCGCAAGACCGTCGCGCGGAACTGCCGTTCTGGCGCGAGGTCTCGGCCACCGCCGACCCGCAGCTGGGCGCGCGGGCGTTCGACCCGCAGGTCGACACCTTCGCCACCGTCGACCGGGTGCAGGTCACCCTCTCGCCCGAGGTCACCGACGCGGTCCTCACCGCGATCCCCGGCCTCTACCACGGCGGCGTCAACGACGGTCTGCTCACCGCGCTCGCGCTGGCTGTATCCCGTTGGCGTGGAGACGAATCCGGTACTGCGGCGCTGATCAAGCTGGAAGGCCACGGCCGCCAGGAAGAGATCGTCGCCGGTGCGGATCTGTCGCGCACCGTCGGCTGGTTCACCACAGCCTTCCCGGTCCGCCTGGATCTGGCCGGTGCTGATCTCGACGACGCGTTCGCCGGTGGCGCCGTGCTCGGTGACGTCATCAAGTCGGTCAAGGAGCAGATGCTCGCGGTGCCGGACAAGGGCATCGGCTTCGGCATGCTGAAGTACCTCGACGGTGCCGACCTGCCGAGCGTGGGCCAGATCAGCTTCAACTACCTCGGTCGCGCGACCGCGGGCGAGATTCCCGCCGAACTCGCCGAACTCGGCTGGGTGCCGGTGGCGGATCTGGGTCAGCTCGACGCCGAGATGGACCTCGACATGCCCGCCAACGCGACCCTGGACATCAACGCCATCGTCAACGACGGCGACGAGGGCCCGCAGCTCGGCGCGAACATCGCGTTTCCGAAGGGTCTGCTCACCGCCGAGCAGGCGCAGGAGTTCGCCGACCTGTTCGTGGCCGCGCTCACCGCGCTCGCCACCCACGCCCAGCGTGCCGACGCGGGTGGTTTCACCCCGTCCGACATGCAGCTCGTGCGGGTCGGCCAGTCCGATCTCGAGCTGTGGGAGCGCGACTACCCGGCGCTGTCGGAGGTATGGCCGCTCTCGCCGCTGCAGGCGGGCCTGATGTTCCACGCCATGCTCAGCTCGGCGACCGTCGACGTCTACACCGTGCAGGCCGTGCTCGACCTGACCGGCACCCTCGACACCGAGCGGCTGCGTGGCGCGGCCCAGGCCGTGCTCGACCGGTACCCGAACCTGCGGACCGCGTTCGTCACCGATTCTGCCGGTCAGCCGGTGCAGGTGGTGCTGTCCGAGCTCGAGGTGCCGTGGCGCGAGGTCGACCTCACCGACCTGCCCGAAGACGAGCGGATGCCGCGCATGCGACAGCTGCTGCAGGCCGATCAGGCGAACCAGTTCGACATGGCCACCGCGCCGCTGATCCGCTTCGGTCTGTACACGACCGGCGAGGGCACGGCGCACCTGGCGATCACCGTCCACCACATCCTGGTCGACGGCTGGTCCATGCCGCTGCTCATGCGCGACCTGCTCGTGCTCTACGCGGTGCACGGTGACCTCACCGCGCTGCCGCGGGTGGCGTCCTACCGCAACTTCCTGTCCTGGCTTTCGGGCTGGGATCGTGAAGTGTCGCTGCAGGTCTGGGCCGACGCGCTGGCCGGGGTCGAAGGCCCCACCCAGCTCGCGCCCGCGCCGCGCACCGAGGAACGCTACGAACTCGGCAAGGTCATCGTCGAGATCGACAACGACCGCACCAGGGCGCTCGGCAAGTTCGCCGGCGAGCTCGGTGTCACCGTGAACACGATGCTGCAGACCGCGTGGGGCATCGTCGTCGGACGCCTGACCGGGCGTGACGACGTGGTGTTCGGCGCGACCGTCTCCGGCCGCCCGGCGGAACTGCCCGGCGTGGAGTCCATGGTCGGCCTGTTCATCAACACCCTGCCCGTGCGCATCCAGATCGACGACCGGATGACCGCGGAGAAGCTGACCCAGCGGGTGCAGTCCGAGCAGGCCGAACTGCTCAGCCACCACTTCGTCGGCCTGTCCGACATCCAGCGGGTGGCGGGCATGGGCTCGCAGTTCGACACGCTGGTGGTGTTCGAGTCCTACCCGATGGACAAGGACGCCGTCACCGCGGCGAGCTCGATCGACGGCATGCAGGTCACCGGTGTGGGCCTCGACGACGCCACCCACTACCCGCTCACGCTCGTGGTGATGGCCGAGTCGACCATCGAGATCACGATGAAGTACCTGACCAGCACCTTCACCGCCGACGAGGTCCGCACACTGTCGCAGCGCCTGCTGCGCGTGCTCGACGAGCTGCTCGACAACCCGAACGGCCTGGTCGGCGACATCGACATCCTCGATGCGAGCGAACGTGCCCAGCTGCTCGCCGATTCCGGTCTGACAGCTGCTGTTTCGGCTCCGGTGGCGTCCGGTGTCGGCGCGCAGACGGTGGCCAAGGTGCTCGCCGAGGTCGTCGAAGCCGACCCGCAGGCACCCGCGCTGTTGCGTGGTGACAGCGAAATCGCCTACAGCGCACTGGATCGCAAGTCCTCCCAGCTGGCCCGGGTGCTCATCGCGCGCGGTGCGGGCCCCGGCGACGTGGTCGCGATCTCGCTGCCCCGCAGTGTGGATTCGGTCCTCGCCGCCTGGGCGGTGCACAAGGCAGGCGCCGCGGTGCTCTTCGCCGGCGAACTCTCCGGTGTCGAACTCGCCGCTGCCGGAGCATCCTTCGGCATCAGCGCCGACCCGGTCGCCGGCGTAGCGGGCCAGTGGCTGACCCTGTCCGACGTCGAAGACGAGATCGCCGCAGCCGCAGCACATCCCGTCTCCTACGCCGACCGAGTCCGCCCCCTCGCCGAAGTCCACCCGGCCTTTGTGCTGGTCGCCGGCGAGAACACCACGGTCCTCAGCCAGTCCGAAGCGGTAGCCCTCGCCGAGCGCCTCCGCGACGAACACAGCATCGACTACGAATGCACCACCTACACCACCCACGCCTCCGGCCCGGCCGCCATTCAGGAATTCCTGGTGTCGTCCACCGCCGGTGCGCTGTCGGTGTTGCCCGATGGCGCGGTCGAAGACGACCTGGCCGAGGGCGAGGTCACGCACTGGTTCGTCGCCGCGGGCGACCCGACCGACGCGGTCGAGGGTGAGGTCACGGTGATCGCTGCCGAGTAGGTCTGCACCGTTGAGCCAAGTGATGAGCTGGGTCGACACGATGACTGAACTAGACTGAGCCTTACCAGTGCGTTCATGTGACGAGTTCAGCAAGGTGGGAGGTGGTTTCCATGGCAATGCCGGTGCCTCATTCGGCCGAATGGACCGCTGCCGATCTGGATCGACTACCCGATGACGGACTGCGTTACGAGGTATTGAATGGCCAGCTTGTCGTGAACGCCGCACCCAAGCCGAAGCACCAGTGGTTGATCAAACGGCTGACACAGGTCCTTGACGCGTGCGTTCCCGCCGATCACCTCGTCCTGGACGGTGTCGGCGTACTCATCGGGGACGACGAGCCGATCCCCGATCTGATGGTTGTCGCCGGATCGATCGACTGGAACGGGCGCGGGGTTCCGGTGGGACAGGTCGCGCTCGCCGTGGAGGTCGTGTCGAGGTCGACGACATTGCAGGACCGATTGGTGAAGCCGGTTCTGTACGCGCAGGCCGGAATCCCGACGTATTGGCGATTCGAAATCAACGCATTCAAAGGCTGTCTGGCCGGCGAAGAGTTGCCGGTACTGTTCGCCTACGCCCTCGGCACTGATGGTGAGTACGAGCAGACGCACCGTGCGTCCGCGGGTGATCCGGTGACTTTACGTTCGCCGTACGAGGTCACCTTCGACCCTGGCGCGCTGCTCCCTCGCTAGGTCGGCGCCCAGGAAGGCCCGTCCAGCCCGGCAGGACGCGACGCCGATGTCATGGCAGGTGATCGGTGCCGTCGCTCGCGCGGTTGACCAGTCCGGTGCGGTGGGCGATGACGACGAGCTGTGCACGATCGCGAGCTTGCAGCTTGTTCATGGCGCGCTGCACATGGGCGCGGACGGTGAACGGACTCACGAACAGTTGCTCGGCGATCTCGTTGTTGGACAGTCCTGTTGCGACCAGCATGGTCATTTCGCGTTCGCGCGGGGTGAGGGCGTCGAGTAGCTCGGACGTGTGGGCGTCGTGGGTCGGCGTTGCCAGAAAGCGGGCGATCAAGCTGCGCGTTGCCGCAGGGGACAGGAGGGTTTCTCCGTCTGCGATAGTGCGCACGGCGGCGAGTAGCTCCGCTGCGCCGATGCCCTTTCCGATGAAACCGCTCGCGCCCGCGCGCAGCGCCTGCGCGACGTATTCGTCGGTCTCATAGGTGGTGAGGATCAGGACGCGGCTGTCGCGCAGTTGTGGGTCCGCGCAGATCTGTGCGGTGGCGGTGAGGCCGTCGGTGTCCGGCATCCGGATGTCCATGATGACCACATCGGGGCGCAGTTCACGGGTGAGGCTCACCGCTTGCCTGCCATCGGCGGCCTCACCGACCACGCTGATGTCGTCGGCGGTGTCGAGCAGCGTCCGGAACGCTTGGCGTAGCAGGGCCTGGTCGTCGGCGAGTAACACTCGAATCGTCATGGGGGACCACCGTTCTCTGCGTCGCTTACGCGCCCGGCGTCCGAATCTGCAGCCGGTTTGTCGGCCGTCGGCGCGTTCTCGGGCGTGAGCGGCAGGTGGGTGGAGACGATGAAGCCACCTGCCGGGCTGTTGGTGGTGAAGAGCTGGCCCCCGACCGCGGTGGCGCGTTCTCGCATACCGATCAGCCCGTAACCCGATGGCCGGTCCGATCGCGTGAACGCACTCGGCTCGAGCGGTTTCGGTGCGGCCTGCGAGTCCGGTCCGTCGTCGGTGACGGTGATGGCGAGTCGGTTGTGGCTCCAGGACAAGCGGATTCGAGCGCTGCCGGTCCCTGCGTGTTTGCGCACGTTGGTCAGGGCTTCCTGAATGATCCGGTAGGCAGTGAGATCCACGCCGGGAGGTAGTGGTTTTGGCGCGCCTTCGTTGTCCATCGTCACTTGTAGTCCCGCACGGCCGAATGACTCGAGGAGCGGGGGAAGCTGCGACAGCCCGGGCGACGGTTCGGCGGAAGTACCAGCGTCCCCGGCCTGGCGTAGCAGTCCGACCGTGGCCCGCAGGTCATCGAGGGCGTTTTTCGTGGTCTGGATGATGTTCCGCAGGTTCGAGCGAGTCTGTTCCGGGTGCGAGTCGAACACGTGCGCGGCAACCACGGCTTGGGCGTTGGCGAGCGTGATCTGGTGGGCGACGACATCGTGCAGCTCACGCGCGATGCGTACTCGCTCTTCGGCAACACTGCGGCGCGCTTCGCTCTCCCGGCTCTCCTCGGCGCGCAGAGCCCGCTCTTCCATCGCCGCCAGGTAGGCCCGTCGGCTCTGCGTCGCGTTGCCGAGCGCTGCGGCGATCAGCGGGAGCGCCGCCACCGACAGCAGCCTGCTGCCGTCCTGCCAGGAAAGCCCGTCGAGCAGTGGGGTCACCGCGACCAGCAACGCGACGGCAGGGAGCAGGATCGCGATCGTCACTCTGGGTTCGGTATGCACTGCCAGCGCGTAGGCGGCGATCGCGAGGGGCACCACGATCAACGGGGTCAACAGCAGGCCGAACGGCGCGGCCAGCATCCCGCACACGGTGGTCACGGCGACCGCGATCACGGGTGCGCGATGCCGGACGACCAGCGCCGCACACGAGACTCCCGCGACAGCATAGGTGGCGATCGGCGGCCATCCCAGGGTGTTGTCGGGGTGAAAGATCCCGCCGGCCAGGCACAGCAGCAACGCTGTCGCGAGGACGAGCGCCTCGCGCCACCACACGGGTCGTCGTGCCACTGGGTGGGTGGCCGTCACCGGGTCGGGGAACGCTGCTGGGTTGGCAACAACTCGCCCAAGATACGCGCGTCCGAGGCCACGGCGACCGCATGGCGCTCGACTCGGTGCGTACGCACCAGGGTGCGCGGTCGTCTGGTGCGACAGCACTAGCGGCAGTCGGTGACGAGAGACGATGCCCGCAGGAAGCTCCGCTGGAACGGTGGTAACCAGCCCGGCGCCCGCGTGGCGCGAGTCCCGCCGAGTCGGGACATCAACCTCTGGTGAGGAGCCGAAGTCAATGCAGCAGAACACAATCGACGATGCGAACGTCGGTCTACACACGCGATGGAGCTGGCGACTACTCGGCCTCGTCGCGGTCTTGGCCTTGGTGAACTTCGTGGTGGACTCGGCGATCGGCGCCCCGCTGATCGTCCTGCCCGAGATGCTCGACCATTTCGGCACCGACCAGGCGGCGTGGCTCAACGCCACCGCGATGCTGGCGGGCGTGATGTGGGCGCCGCTGCTCGGCAAGAGCGCCGACATCTACGGCAAACGCCGAGTGCTCGTGCTGGCATTGCTGATCAGTTGCGTGGGTGCGCTGATCTGCGCGGTGGCCCCGACGATGTGGATCTTCGTCGTGGGACGCATGTTGCAGGGAGCCGCGTTGGCGGCCATGTTCTTGTCGGTCGCGATCGTGCGAACCGTCTGCACGCCACGCCTGGCCATGATCATCGTCGGCATCGTGACCACCGGTACCGCGGTGCTCAATGTCGCGTCCCGTTTTCTCATCGAGAAGCTGGCGACGGAGTTCGGCTTCCAGATCCTTTTCCTCATCTCGGCCGCGGTGGCGGTCGCGATGGCGGTTTGCGTGCGTGTGCTGGTTCCCGAATCGCTCGTGAAGACGCCGGGCCGGCTCGACATCTCGGGTGCGCTGCTGCTCGGGGGCGGTCTGCTCGGGGTGCTCGGCTACATCAGCATGGGTCCCGACCTCGGCTGGTCGGCCATCGGCCCGCTTGCCGTTCTCCTCGGTGGGATCGTGGCGCTGGCCAGATGGTTCGCGGTCTCGAGCCGAAAGCCCGACCCGCTGATCGACGTCGGGAACCTCGGCAGGCCGTTGATTCTCACGCTGCTTGTCGTTTTCCTCGGCGCGGGTTCCTACCAGAGCATGCTTCAGCTCATCCCGCTCATCAGTGAGATTCCGGCTAACCAGAATCTGGGCTACGGTCTCGGCGGTCACGGGTCGGTGGCGCTGCTTCTCGCGGCACCCGCTGTCGGTGTGATGCTCGGAGGTCCGGTGGCCGGCTGGTTGGGGACGCGGATCGGACCCGCCAGGACCTTGGCCGGGGCGGTCATGCTCGGAACCGCAGCCACCATCGGGATGTTTCTCGGTGTGTCGCAGCTGGTCGCGGCGCTGGGCTTCGCGTTCCTGCTCGGTGTCACGGTCGCCGCGTTGGGTGCGTCGGGTTTCAACATGGCAGGCAACTTGGCGTCGGCACAACGGCAGGGCATCGTGTCCAGCCTGGTCATGGTGATGGTGTCGACCGGGGCCGTGGTGTTCAACTTCGTCGGCGCGGCCGTGCTCGCCTCGACCACCGTCGTCGCGGACGGCGAGACAGTGAATTCCGCAACCGGGGTGTTCAGCTACATCGCGATCGCCACCGTGGCATTCGCGATCGCCGCGGTGGTCGTCGTCATTCTCGTACGAACCACCCGCCCGGAGCATCAGGCGCCGGCGCAGAGGCTCGAACCCGTCGAGACGCGCGCGTGAGCCTTTCCATCGACAGAAAACGTAGGAGTTGACATGAAATCCAGCGGAACCGTCCTGATTTCCGGCGCGAGCATCGCGGGTCCCGCGCTGGCGTTCTGGCTGCGCAGACATGGCTTCGAGGTGACGGTGGTCGAGAAGTCCACCGGGGTGCGCGACGGCGGATATCCGATCGACGTGCGTGGCACCGCGGTAGCCGTCGCGCACCGGATGGGCATCCTGCCGCGCCTACGGCAAGCCCATATCGACACGCGGCGGGTGAGCTTCCTCGATGCCGACGGCAGTCGCGCCGCGGTCGTTCATCCGCAGGCAGTGGTAGGCGGCGTCGACGGACATGACCTCGAGATACCGCGAGGGACGCTGACCGACGTGCTCTACACCGCCGTCCGCGACGACGTGGAGTTCCTGTTCGACGATGCCATCGACGCGCTCACCGAGCACGATCACGGTGTCGACGTCACCTTCCGCAGCGGCGCCCACCGTAGTTTCGACCTCGTGGTCGGCGCTGACGGAATGCACTCACGAACCCGGGCCCTCACCTTCGGCCCCGAACAGGACTACCTGCGCTACCTCGGCTACTGCTTCTCGATCTGCACCATGCCCAACACGTTCGGGCTCTCGCACGAGGCACTCGTCTGGAACACCCCTGGACGCGCCGCCGCTCTCTACGCCGTCGGAAACAGCGACGACGTACACGCCCTGCTGACCTTCGCCCACCCCGAACCAGCACACGAAGCACTCCGCGACAACGGCACTCGAGACGAGCTGATCACCACCGTCTTCGGCGATGACGGATGGCAGGTACCGATGATCGTCGACGCCATGCGTCACGCGCCGGATCAGTTCTTCGACACGGTCAGTCAGATCCACCTGCCGCGATGGTCGAGCGGGCGGGTGGCATTCGTCGGCGATGCCGCCTACGCGCCGTCGTTCCTCACCGGGCAGGGCTCGAGTCTCGCCCTCGTCGGCGCCTACATGCTCGCCCACGCCCTGGCCACCCACGACGATCACACCGCCGCCTTCACCGCCTACGAGCGCGCCAGCCGCGGATTCGTCGAACTCAACCAAGCGCAGATCTCCACCGGCGAGGCAGCGCTGTTTCCCACCACCGCCGAGGCATTGGAAGCTCGCAACCACCGGCTCCGCGGCCTCACCACGTCGCCGCCGACCACAGGACGACCGGCCCACACGGCACTCACCTTGCCCGACCACTGAGCCCATCCGCCGGGATGGATGTGACGTGGGGGCCTGCTGCCCGAAATGTGCTCGTCACCGAACCGGGATAGGGTCCGGGTTCGCATCGGGAACAGGCTAGGGAGCGTTCGTTATCGCACTTCGGATTTGGCTGAGCAGTGCCGGGGCAGCGACCGTTCAGGTCATGCGGTTGCTCCGGGAGAACCCGGACGGTGTCGACGTCACGATTTATGCCAGCAATGTGGATCCGAGTGCGGTCGCTCTCTCGGCAGGTGATGTGTCGGCGATCGAACCTCGGTACGTGAGCAACGAGGAGTACGCGCAGTTCGCGCTCGAATTCTGTCGCACGCATCGCATCGATGTGCTCATTCCGCCACGGCGTCTCGACGCGCTGGCAGGTCGGGGAGCCGACTTCGCGGCGGTCGGCACCAGTCTGATGTGTTCGCCGTTGGCAGCGGTGAAGGCGCTGACCGACAAGGTGCGAACCTACGAGATCGCCGGTGCGGCAGGAGTTCCCGTACCGCCGTGGCGGGAGGCGCGCGATGCGGACGAGTTCTGCGCGGCCGTCGACGAGTTGGCGATGGGCGGGGAGACGCTGTGCATCAAGCCGAGTGGTGAGTTCTCGGCGTTCGGGTTTCGCATTCTGGACGACCGTCCGTTGACCATGGCGAGCTTGCGGGTCGCGCCACGACCGGTGGCCTCGGTCGCTGCCGTCGCGGGGGCGATGCGCCGGGCCGCGGCGGCGGGGGAATGCGTCCCGCCGCTGCTGGTGATGCCGTTCCTCGAAGGTCCGGAGATCAGTATCGACTGTCTCTCCGCGCCGGGAGGTGAACTGCTGATGGGGATTCCGCGCGCCAAGCAGGGCCGCTTCCGCGTATTGCTCGATGATCCCGCCGCGGTCGACATCGCGCGGCGGCTCGTGTGGCACTTCGAACTGGCCTACCTGACCAATGTCCAATTACGTTATCGCGGTGGGGAACCGGTCCTGCTCGAGGCGAATCCGCGACCCTCGGCAGGCCTGTTCCATACGTCCTTCGCCGACGTGAATTTGCCATGGGCCGCGGTTCGGCTACTGCTGCAAGGTGATTCGGGCTTACGGCACCCGCCGCGGCTGGGTGCCTGTCTCGCCGTGGCGGAAGCGGTGATGGAGGTTGCGCCGTTGCTGGACGGTCAGCTCGAGGGCGTACGTCGCAGCGCGGATCTGGTTCCTGGCTGATCACTCGCCGGTGGTGAACAGGCCCCGGTTCATGGCGACGATGACGGCATGGGTGCGGTCGTTGACGTCGAGTTCGGCGCCGGGGTCGCAGACAGCATCGACCGGTCGAACTTCGTGTCCACCGATCGGTGGACACCGCGACGATGTCAGCGGGTGAGCAGTCCGGCCAACCCGTCGAGGAGCAGATCGAGGCCGAAGGTGAAATCCGCCGCACCGGAGTGGGATCCGGCAATGACGAGCCCCGAGAGGGTGCGCAGGTGGGGATGTGTTTCGGCGGGGACAAGCGGGAGGAATTGTTCTGCGGCCGACGCAAATTCGGCGGGGTCGAGAGGGAAGTTGATGGCCTGGATGGTGAAGCCGTAGATGTGGCTGTCCAAGGCGTTCCACGCTCGGTCTGCCTGTTCGTAGGTGAAGCCAGCGGTGATCAGGCAGCCGAGGGTGGCGTCCACGTAGCGGAGCATGGCGGGGCCGACATTGACGCGGGAGCCGAGCAGGCCGGTGGCCCAGCGGTGGGTCAGGAGTACCTCGTGGGCAGAGATGGCTCGGTGCCGCAGCTCTGCTCGCCAGTCGGTGCCCGCACGGGGGACGTAGATCTCGGCGACCACCACTGAGGGGCCCTGATGACCGATGTGGATACGGCTTCGATGACCGCCTGGATCGCACCCCGATACGGCGGGGCTGAGGTGTTGCGCAGCGAGATCGTGCCGCGGCCGAAGGCGCCGGGGGAGGGTGATGTGGTGGTCCGTGTGCGGGCGGCATCACTGTGCAGTGGGGATCTGCATCTGCTCACCGGGACGCCGTATCTGCTGCGGCTCGGGTTCGGGTTGCGCAGGCCCAAGCATCGAATGATCGGGCAGAATCTGGCGGGTGAGGTAGTCGCGGTCGGCGGGAGTGTCACCGAATTTCGCGCTGGTGACAGGGTTTTCGGTGCGGTGCCCAGTGGGGCGTTCGCTGAATACGTTTGCGCCGGCGCGGGCGCGTTCGCCATCGTGCCTGCGGCGTTGAGCATGGAAGATGCTGCGGCGATGCCGGATTCGGGAATGACCGCGTTGCAGGGGCTGCGTGATATCGGCAAGGTCGGGCCGGGGCAGCGCGTGCTGATCAACGGCGCGTCGGGCGGGGTCGGCAGCTTCGCGGTGCAGATCGCGAAGGTGCTCGGCGCGCACGTGAGCGCGGTGTGCGGCACCCGGCATGTCGAGATGGTGCGCAGCATCGGTGCCGATGTCGTCATCGACTACACCGTCGACGATTTCACCCGCGCGGATCTGCGCTACGACGTGATCTTCGATCTGGCAGGCAACCGAGCACTGCGGGAGATCCGTCGCGTGCTGGCCACGGACGGCGTCTTCATCTCCTCCGCCGCCGCGCCCGGCAACAACTGGTTCGGCCCGATCCGATGGCTGGGTCAGGTGGCACTCACCGACCTGTTCGCGCGACAGACCCTGAAGGCTCTGCTGATGCGACCCGCGGCCGCCGACCTCGCATATCTG
Organism: Nocardia sp. FBN12; assembly: GCF_054031145.1. NCBI lineage: Bacteria > Bacillati > Actinomycetota > Actinomycetes > Mycobacteriales > Nocardiaceae > Nocardia > Nocardia sp. FBN12. The sequence continues at coordinate 5,172,633 of NZ_CM132926.1, read as the reverse complement.
GCCGGATTGGCCGTTGACGGGAGCTTGCGACCGGTGATCGAGCGGCGGTTCGCGTTGTCCGACGCGGCACTGGCCGTCGCCGCATTCGAGCAAGGTCACGCGTCGGGAAAGACCGTCCTCATCGCCTGATTCGCCGGGGATGCCGTGCCGATTCGGATGTCTTGCGCAGCTAGGGCCGAAGTTGTCCTAGGTGGCTCGTACTGTTGATCTCATGAGCAACGAGATCCAGCCCTACCGCATCGACATCTCGCAGCAGCAGCTCGATGACCTGCGCAATCGGCTCGACAACGCGCGCTGGCCCGCCGCGCTGCCGGGCGATGACTGGGACACCGGCGTGCCGACCGGTTACCTGCGCGAGCTCGTCGACCACTGGCGCACCGGCTACGACTGGCGGGCAGAGGAGGCGAAACTCAATGCGCACGAGCAGTTCACCACCGTGATCGACGGGCAGAACATCCACTTTCTGCACGTCCGCTCGGCCGAATCCGATGCCGTGCCGCTGCTGCTGACGCACGGCTGGCCGGGCTCGATCGCGGAATTCCTCGACCTGATCGGCCCGCTGACCGACCCGCGTGCGTACGGCAGCGACCCGGCCGATGCCTTCCACGTGGTGATCCCGTCGCTGCCCGGTTTCGGGTTCTCCGGACCGGTCACGCAGGGGTGGTCGGTGCGCCGGATCGCCGAGGCCTGGGTCGAACTGATGACCAGGCTCGGCTACGAGCGGTTCGGGGTGCAGGGTGGTGACATCGGTGCGGCGGTGAGCCCGGAGGTCGGGCGAGTGGCACCGGATCGGGTAATCGGTGTGCACGTCAACGGTGGTGCGGGCTCGTTCCCGCAACTGCCGCTGTCGGAGGCGGACATGGCGAGCCTGACCGAACTCGAGCGTGACCGCATCGCGCGGATCGAGGCGTTCATGAACGAGGAGTTCGGCTACATCGCCGTGCAGTCCACCCGCCCGCAGACCCTGGCCTACGGGCTGGTCGACTCCCCGATCGGGCAGCTGGGGTGGATCATGGACAAGTTCCGGGAGTGGACGCACCCGCGTGAGACGCTGCCGGACAAGATCATCGATCGTGATCGGCTGCTGACCAACGCGATGATCTACTGGCTCACCGGCACCGCGGGCTCGGCGGCCTACGTCGGCTACGCGCAACCGGTGGAATGGGGTGCGGTGCCCGCGAATTCGGGTGTGCCGACCGGCGTGCTCGTTTTCGCCCACGATGTGGCGATCCGGCGCTTCGACGAGGCGGAGAACACGATCGTGCGCTGGAACGATGTGGACCGGGGCGGGCACTTCGCGGCACTGGAGGAACCGGAACTGCTCACCACCGATGTGCGCGAGTTCTTCCGTACGTTGCGCTGATCAGTCCGCGAGTTCGCCTGCCGAGCGCCATGATTGGCGTTCGGCGGCGAACGCTTCGGCTTGGACAGCGCGAAATTCCTCGATGGAGCTCGCGTTATCGGTGAGGAACCCGCGGTAGTCCGCGAGCCGGAACTCGCCGTCGGTGACAGTGACGTCCACCTTGCCCGCGGTGAAATCCGCACGCAGATCGAGGAGTTCGTCGGCCTCCACCGGATGCCATTTGATCCGGTCGAAATAGCGCAGTAGCCAAGGGGTTTCCGCGTCGGTAGCGAACCGGTCGACCCCGGGCCCCGCGGTACCCACAGGTCGGGCGCGGTGGTTCCACACCTGGGTCGTGCGCCCGACGAACTGGTAGCCGCCAGGGCCCTCCATGCCGTAGATGCAGAGGTAGGCGCCGCCGATGCCGACGGCGTTCTCAGGGGTCCAGGTGCGGGCCGGGTTGTACTTGGTGGTGACCAGTCGGTGGCGGGGGTCGGTGGGGGTGGCCACGGGGGCGCCGAGATAGACGTCGCCGAGGCCGAGGACCAGGTACTCGGCATCGAAGACGGTTCGGTAGACATCGTCGACCGAGGCCAGGCCGTTCATGCGGCGGATGAATTCGATATTCCACGGGCACCACGGCGCGTCGGGACGCACACCGTGCATGTAGCGGATGATGGCCTCGCGCGTGGACGGGTCGTCCCAGGACAGCGGTAGGTGGACGGTGCGGCTCGGCACCACGAGTTCGGCCGAATCCGGTAGGTGCGCTTCGGCTTCGGCCAGCAGGTCGAGGAGCTGTGCGATCGGCAGGACGGCTGGGTCGACCCGGATCTGTAAGGAGCGAATGCCCGGGGTGAGTTCGATGACCCCGCGTACACCGATGGCGATCAGATGCTGGTGCAGGGCATGAACTCGGGCGCGCAAGCCCAGATCCAAGGTGAGCGTGCCGTATTCGACCAGGACGCCGTCGTCACCCTGCCTGCGGTAGGTCACGCCGGTCTCGTCGTCGACATCGGCGCGACGAAGTACTCCGTCGTCGCCGTCACGGCCCGCCGAAAGCACCGTGCCCAGGGATGCACGCCTGCTCGCGCCGAGCGCCGCGGCGGGTGCGGCGTGGTCGGCGCGGACGGGGACGAAACGCACCTTGTCGCCGGGGGTGAGCTGGCCGAGTTTCCAGCGGTCGGCCGCGACCACGGTGATCGGGCAGACGAAGCCGCCCAGGCTCGGGCCGTCGGGACCGAGCAGGATCGGGGTGTCGCCGGTGAAGTCGAGTGCGCCGATCGAGTAGGCGTTGTCGTGGATGTTGGACGGGTGCAAGCCCGCTTCGCCGCCGTCGGTACGCGCCCACTCCGGCTTCGGTCCGATCAGCCGGACGCCGGTGCGGTCGGAATTGAAGTGCACCTCGTAGTCGGTGCCGATGATGGTGTCGAAGTCGGCGCGGGTGAAGAACTCCGGTGCGCCGTGCGGGCCCTCGGTGACCGCCAGCTCCCAGCGCCGTCCGAAGGCGGGGATGTCGGCCATCGGAACGGCGGGCGCGAGACGAGTCGCCGGCTCGCCGAGAGCGAGCGAGTCTTCGGCCCGCAGGGCCGCGCCGGTGCCGCCGCCGAACTTGCCGAGCGTGAATGTGGCGGCGCTGCCGAGGAATTGATCGACATCGATCCCACCCGAGACGAGAATGTAGGTGCGCATGCCGGGACCACGGATCGCTGCGACATCGAGGACACCGCCTGCCGGGACCTCGACGGTGCGCCACTGCTCGGCCGGGCGGCCGTCGACCCGAACGTCGGCGACCGCGCCGGTGACACACACCCACGTCGCCGTCGTGAAACGCAGCGCGGGTCCGCCGAGGGTGCATTCCAGCCCGGCCGCACCTTCCGGATTGCCGAGCACCCGGTTGCCGAGCCGGAACGACAGGTCGTCCATCGGCCCGGACGGCGGAACGCCGATGTGCCAGTAGCCGATTCGGCCCGGCCAGTCCTGCACGGTGGTCTGCATACCGGGCCGGACGACCTCGATGCGCGCCGGAGAAGATGGGCCCGAGTTCGGCTCGAGCCCGGCCACCGTGGCGTGAACAGTGCCGACGTCGCCAGTGGCCTCGGCTCGGCTGATACCCGGCGCGAGGACGGTACTCGTGCGCGATGTAGGCGTTTCGACCGAGAGGTCGGCAGCGCCGGCGCGAGTGTCGGTGAGGCTCATCGGGTCACCACCATGCGGACGGGGGTGGGGTCGAAACCGTTGCAGGGGTTGTTGATCTGGGGGCAGTTGGAGACCAGGACCAGGGTGTCGGCCTCGGCGCGCAGGGTGAGCTTCTTGCCGGGCGCGGACAGGCCGTCGACGATGCCGAGGGTGCCGTCGGGCTCGACGGGGACGTTCATGAACCAGTTGATGTTGGAGACCAGGTCGCGTTTGCCCAGACCCCATTCGAGGGCGGCGGTGAGGAAGTTCTCCACGCAGGCGTGCTGGTGGCGGGTGTGGTGGCCGTAGCGCAGGGTGTTGGATTCCTGGGAGCAGGCGCCCGCGATGGTGTCGTGGTTGCCGACCTCGTCGGCGATGACGGTCATCAGGGGAGTGCCGGCTTCGGTGCGCAGAACGCTGCCGGTGGTGAGGAAGATATTTCGCTGGGCCGCGATGGTGGCTTGGGCGCTGTAGCGGTCGGTGTGGTCGGCAGCGGAGTAGAGCAGGCAGTCGACGGCCTGGTTGCCGTGCAGGTCGATGATGTCGAGGTGGTCGCCTGCGCGGACGATCGCCGACCAGGGTGCCTGGGCGGGGACGGTCTCGTCGAGGACGACGGTGCGGGTGGTGGTCATGCCGGAACCTCCGTGTTCAGTGCGGCCGACCAGGCGGCTTCGGTGTTGTCCACGGCCCGTCGGTATTCGGGGTCGGCGTTGGTGACGCGATCGGTGGGGGCGGACCAGGCGAGGAGGTCGAGGTCGCCAGTGGGCCGGTCGTCGAGGGGATGGGGCGCGTTGGCGACCAGGAGGGTCAGCGGGAGGTGAACCAACAGGTCGATGGTGGCGCCCACGGGACCGTTGCCGGTCGGCTCGATCGCGCCGTTCGGTGCGACGCGGGCGCCACGGAACAGGGCGATCGAGGGGCCGATATCGCGGGGTTCGAGCCCCTGTTTGGCACCGGCGACGTGGAGCTGGTGGCGGCCGTCGGTGGTGGGGCCGCACAGGGTGTCGTGGTGGCCGGAGGTGTCGGCGAGAACCGTCGCCAGCACTCTGCCCTGGTCGGAGAGCAGAGGGTGGCCCGCGCTCAGGTACGCCTGCCACGGCACCTTCACCGTGTCAGCGACATTCAGCCGCTCCCAGGATGCTTCGGCGCGCAGCAGGAACAGGTGGGCGCAGGTGGTGCCGGACGGGTCGGCGAGACGTACTCGAGTGCCGCGGCCGAGCACGACGTTCGCATAGCCCCCCGAGGGAATACGCTGTGCGACAACGACTGTCGCGGGGTCGATGCCGTCCGGTGTTTCAGGACGTGCCTGTGTGGCAGCCGCGGCCTGGGCTCGCGCGTGGGCGCGGGCGCCGTCGGTGGACTGGGTACTCGTCATCGGTTACTCCTCAGCGAGTGGGTGACGAACGGGACGATGGGCGAGCTCGTGGTGCGAGCTGGGCGCAATCGCGGCGGGTGCGTACTCGGCGCACCCGCCGCGCCTGTGGATCAAGCTGTCGCGGAAGCGATTTCGGACTCCGTCGCGGCGTCTTTCGGGGTAGCGACGACGAATCGGTAGACGATGGCGCCCGCTGTGAGGATCACGGCTACCGACAGCGGGCCTGCCCAGAGTTGCCACCAGCTGCCGCCTGCGGGGGTGTAGACCTCGGGGCGGGGCCAGGCCAGGTTGATGACCATGGCGATACCCCAGACGACGGCGAGTGCGTTGATGGGGATGCCCCAGCGGCCCAGGTGAAAGAGGGATTTGTCGTCGAGGGCGGGCATTCCCTTGATCCGGCGGATCAGCAAGGGGACTGTGACCAGCAGATAAGCCAGGTACAGGCTGACGATGCAGACGCTGGCGAGGGTGGCGAAGATAGCCGGGTTACCCAGGTTGAGCACCAGCAGGCCGATGCCGAGCGCGCCGATCACCACGGCGGGCCACACGGGCGTGCCGAAGCGCGGGTGGACGGTGGAGAGCGCCTTGGCGAACGGCAGTTTGCCGTCGCGGGCCATCGAGAACAGCAGGCGCGAGCCCGCGGTCTGGATCGCGAGCGTGCAGACGATCACCGCCACCGCGACGCAACCGAGCAGGACCGAGCCCGCGGGGCTGTTCAGCTTCGAGGTGATGACGTAAGCCAGTCCGCCGGAAGACAATTCGCCGTCGGACAGGCTCGGTGCCGCCATCAGGGCGCCGAGCAGCATGAGGCCGCCGCCGAGCGCCGATACCGACAGGGCGAGCAGGATGGTGCGCGGAGCGACCGTGCGCGGGTTCTTGGTTTCCTCGGAAAGCTCACCGGCGGAATCGAATCCGACCATCACATAGGCGGCCATCAGGCCCGACACCAGGAACGCCGCCCAGTAGGGGCCGGGGGAGGCCTGGTCGGTCTGGAACACGACGTCGGGGCCGCGCTCGCTGTTGGCGAAGAACAGCGCGATGATCGCCAGCACGCCGACGATCTCGACGGTGACACCGATCGAGTTGATCTTCGCCATCAGATCGATGCCGATCACATTGATCGTGGTGGTGACAACGAGCAGCACGCTGCCGAGCAGCACGGCGTTCATCGCGCCGTCGCGGGAGGTGAGGGCGGTGTCGGTGCCGATGAGCTGGAATCCGCTCCAGATCGAGGGCAGTACCACCTGCAGCGCGATGGCGGCCGCGGCGGCGGTCACGACCTGCGCGATCACCATCATCCAGCCGGCGAACCAGCCGATCAGCCCGCCCGCCAGCCGGCGCGACCACTGATAGATACAGCCGGAGATCGGGTAGCGGGCGGCGAGTTCGGCGAAGTTGAGCGCGACCAGGAACTGGCCCGCGAACACGAGCGGCCAGGTCCAGAAGAAGGCGGCGCCGCCGAACGAATAGCCGAAGCCGAAGAACTGGAAGATCGTGGTGAGGATGGAGACGAACGAGAAACCTGCTGCGAAGGACGCGTAGCGCCCCAGTTTGCGGTGCAGGACCGGCTGGTAGCCGAAAGCTGCCAGATCGGCGCTGTCGCGGGCGAGTTCGGGTGGGGCGGCGGGGGATTCGAGTGTCGTGGCCATGTCGGTGTCCTTCAGCGGTTCGGCCAATATCTATCAGTCGATAGTTTTGCGCGCGCGATCGCTCGAACGGTGTCGTGCGTGTATCGACTGGGCGGCCCGCGGTAACTTCTGCGTTGCCTGAGTTTCTGTCAAATGACAGAAAATCGACCGCCGGGCATCTTCGCTGGTGAGCTGCCCACTGCGGGGCAGGTCATGGCCCGATGACAGAATCTCCGGTGTGGCGAATCTCGGGCCCGGGCGTCCCCGGCTGGAACAGCGGCGCAGGCAGGGAACCACGCCGCGCGCGGAGATCCTCGACGCGGCGGCGGAGCTGTTCACCACCAAGGGGTACGCCAACACCTCGACCCGGGCGGTGGCCGACGCGGTCGGCATCCGCCAGGCCTCGCTGTATCACCACTTCGCCGCCAAGGACGACATCCTCGACGCGCTGCTGGCCGAAACGGTGGCAGGCCCGGTCGAATTCGCGCAGCGGATGATGGCCGAGCCGGAATCCGCGGTGGTCCAGCTGTACGCGCTGGCGCTGTTCGACGTGCGCCAATTACGCACCGCGCGCTGGAACCTGGGTGCGCTGTACCTGCTGCCGGAGCTACGCACCGAACGTTTCGTCGCGTTCCGGCGCCGCCGTGACGAACTGCGCGGGCACTACGAGCGGCTGGCCGCCGCGTCGTCGGCGGCCGCGGGGGAATCCGAGGGTTCGCGGATCCTGCCGTTCCGTCTGGTCGAGACGGTGATCGCGATCAGGTACGACGAGGGGGACGCGGGCATCGACACCGAGCGCGAAATCCCGGACGGGATCGTGCGGATCGTCGGACATCGCGGCGATGTCGGTGCGGTGCGGGCCGCGGCCTGCGCGCTACTCGCACGGTTGGGGGAGATCGGCGGCACCCCGCCGGCTTGATGCGCGCGCCGGTGTGGGGATCGGGCCCGCGCGAGGGTGGGCGGAATCAGCGGGCGGTCGGCGGTGCGATCTGCCAGTGCTGGTTGAGCGCCTCGGCGATTTCGGGCAGGACGGTGATCGGGATTCGCTTGGCGCGCAGCATCTCCCGGATCTCGCTCACCTGTTCACGTTTGCGCATGTCGTAGGCGCCGGTGACGGGGCGGATCACCGGGGGAATCGACAGCAGTACGAGCTCGTCGGCCGACTCGCCGTCGAGGTCGAGCGCCAGAGCCCAGCGGGAGTGCTCGTCGAGGGTGAAGCGGCCCGCGACGACGCGGTCCCACGGCACGGTCGAGGAGCGGAACGGGGTCCGCGCGTAGATCGCGTGCTCGTGCAGTTCGACGACATCACGGATGAACAGCGCGACACCCACCGCGAATCCACCGACCGCCCCGACCAGCAATCCGGTGATCACCCGGTTCACCCCGAACATCGCCAGGAACAACCCGACGACGCCCGTGGTGACCAGGACTGCGATCAAGCAATACGCCATGCTCCGACCAGCGGGCACCACACCGGCACGCACGACCGACATGCGGACCTCCCTCTCCAGCTCCGGGGCCCGAGTAAGCCGTCCCCGAATCGCGATTCGTGGCCTACCCTAGCGGCCGTGCTCAGGAGCCGAGCGACACCGCTGCTTCGGAGGTCTCGACGCGGAAGGTGAAGGTCTCCTGGAAGTACAACTGCACGGTCTCGGCGTCGTGGCTGAGATAGCCGATCGACAGGTCCTGACCCAGCGCCAGCTCGAAATCGCCGCCGCGGGTGGTGAGCGCGAAGCCGCCGGAAATCGCCGGTGCCCAGATGATCTCGCCCTCGATCAGCCGCTCGATGTGGGTGCGGATCGGGTGGCCGTGGTCGGAGGTCTCACTGACCTGGGTGTAGAGCTCGGCGCTGAGCACGACCGAATACGGGCCCTGCACGCCGGCCAGACGCAGGCCGGTGAGAGCGTGCGAGATGGCGTCGGGGATGTCGACCACATTGTTCGGCAGCGCGACGGGAGAATTCGAGGCCGCCTCGCGGATACCGGTGATGCCCGCGGCGGCGTAGCTCTCGAAGATCGCGCGGTCTTCGGCGAAGGCGATCTTCTGGGCAGCGTCCTTGAGATTGTCGAAGTCGGCGTCGCCCGCGCCGCGCTCGATGTCGTCGAGCTCGGCGCGCTGCAGGGTGAACGGCACCCGCAGTTCGACAACCGGCTGCACTACGCGCTGACGGGCCTGCACGCCGTCGTCGGGCGAGTCGATCGAGGTGACCCGGCCGAGGTTGCGGGCCGAGAAGTCGAAACCGTGCGGTCCCGCCACGTCGACCACCCGGCGGCCCGCGATATTGCGCTTGAACGTGCGGGTCGCCTCCTCCTCGATCTGCGACCAGGCTTCGCCGGTGATCGGCGCGAGTTCGCGATGCAGGTTGTTCATTCAGATACTCCTTTTCATCGTGCCGATGCCGAGCGACCCGTCTGCCGCGGCGTTCGCCCGTTCTATCGGGTCGAATTCGGAAAGGGTCGTCGGCTCGATCTCGGTGACGGCGGTCTCGGGTGCGTCGGGAAGATCGTCGAGGAAATCGACGGTGGGGGTGAAGAACGAGGTACCGGTGACCGCGAACGAGAAGTCGAGGATGCGGTCGTAGGCTGCCTCGTCGGTGCCGAGGAACATCCGCTCCAGCATGCGTTCGGTGACGCTCGGCGTGGCCGCGTACGCGACGTAGTAGGTGCCGAACTCGCCGGTGCCGATGGTGCCGAAGGGCATATTGGCGCGCACGATCTGCCGTTCGGTGCCGTCGGCGTCGACGAGGGTGTTCACCGCGACATGCGAATCCGGCGGCTTCACATCGTCGGGCAGTTCGTAGTCGGCGAGCTTGGTCCGCCCGATCACCCGCTCCTGCTCCTCGATGGACAGCGCGTTCCACTGGTCGAGCGGGTGGGTGTACTTCTGCACGATCACGTAGCTGCCGCCGGTGAAGGCTGGGTCCTCGTCGCCGATCAGCGCCGCCGAGGCCGCGGCGCGGCCCTCGGGGTTCTCGGTGCCGTCGACGAAACCGAGCAGGTCGCGCTGTTCGAAGTAGCGGAAGCCGACCGTCTCGTCGACGATGGTGGCCGCGCCTTTCAACCGCGCGCCGATCACCATGGCGAGTTCGAAGCACGGGCCCTGGGTCTCGCCCCTGATGTGGAAGAGCAGGTCGCCCGGGGTGGCCGGTGCGCTGTGGATCGGCCCGTCGTATCCCGGGAACTCGTGCAGCTCAGCTGGTTTCGGGCCGGTGAAGAGGCGGTCCCACGCCGCGGAGCCGATCGAGGTGACGCAGGTCAATCCCTCGCCGGGCACCCGGAAACTGACCGAACGGCGCAAACCCGAGATATCGGCCAGGAGGTCGCGGACCGCCGATTCGCCGCCCTCGTCGATCGTGGCGACAAGAAAGATCGCGGCCGGTGTGAGTGGATCGAGGACAGGCTGTGGCTCACCCATGGGGACCAGAGTACGGCGCCGCGCCGACAGGTTTCGTCGCAGCACTCTGGTGTGTCAGGTGAGCGGCCTATTTGGCGACGGTCAGCAGGAAGGTGACATCGTCGACGGCTTTGACGCTGTGGCGAGCGCGCGGCACCACGATCAGATCGCCTGCCGAGCCCTTCCATTCGTCGGTGCCAGCGATCAGCACCAGCGTGCCGGAGAGCACCTGGATGGTGGCATCGCCCGCGTTGTCGTGTTCGGCCAGGCTCTGGCCCTCGGCGAGGGCGACGACCGTCTGGCGCAGCGCGTGGGTGTGGCCGCCGATGAGGGTTTGCGAGCTCCGGCCGCTCGTCGAAGTGGCGGCCAGCTTGAGCTGTTGACGGGCCACCGCGGTCAGCGATTTCTTGTCCATGGATCGGGCCTTTCGCAGGCATCTCGCGGGCAGGTCTTGCCAGGAGTATGCCCGACGGCGCCCACGCGTTCGGGCGTTTTGCCGCGACCGTTAGCGGTGTGTTGTCAGCCGCGGGTGTAGTGGCGAATGCGGTAGCGCAGACCGGTTTTCGAGGTGCGCCACGGGGTGTCGTCCGCCTGCCATTCCGGGCCGATGGCCGGGGCGAAGGCATCGCCCGTCACGGTGGTGTCGACCTCGGTGACCAGCAGTGACGTGGCGAGTGGCAGGGCGGCCCGGTAGATCTCGCCGCCGCCGGCGACCCAGGTGTCCGCCTCGCCGGTCATGGCCAGCGCTTCGGGCACCGACGCGGCGCGTTCGGCACCCTCTCCGGACCAATCAGTCTGGCGAGTGACCACGATGTTGCGGCGACCGGACAGCGGGCGGAAACTCGCCGGAAGCGAATCCCACGTCCGCCTGCCCATGATCACCGGGTGCCCCATGGTGGTATCGCGGAAATTCGCCATATCCTCGGGCACGCGCCACGGAATGGTGTTGTCGACGCCGATCACGCCGTTGTTCGCCTGCGCCCAGATGAGGCCGATCATGCGAGTCACACCGCCACCGGCGCCTTGATGCCGGGGTGGTGCTCGTAGCCGGACAGCTCGATGTCCTCGTAGGCGTAGTCGAACAAGCTCGTCGCCGGACGCAGGTGCAGCGTCGGGAACGGGTAGGGCTCGCGGGTGAGCTGCTCGCGAACCTGGTCGACGTGGTTGTCGTAGATGTGCACGTCGCCGCCGGTCCAGATGAATTCGCCCGGCTCCAGCTCGGTCTGCTGGGCGACCATCAGGGTGAGCAGGGCGTAGCTGGCGATATTGAACGGCACCCCGAGGAACAGGTCGGCGCTGCGCTGATACAGCTGGCAGGACAGCTTGCCGTCGGCGACATAGAACTGGAAGAAGGCGTGGCAGGGGGCAAGGGCCATCTTGTCCAGGTCGGCCACGTTCCAGGCCGAGACGATCATACGGCGTGAATCCGGGTCGGTGCGCAGGGTGTGCAGCACCTGGGCGATCTGGTCGATGTGGGTGCCGTCGGGGGTCGGCCACGAGCGCCACTGCACGCCGTAGACGGGGCCGAGTTCACCCTTGGCGTCGGCCCATTCGTCCCAGATGGTCACGCCGTGTTCGCGCAGCCAGGAGACGTTGGAGTCACCGCGCAGGAACCACAGCAGTTCGTAGGCGATGGATTTCATGTGGACCCGCTTGGTGGTGATCAGCGGGAAGGATTCGGCCAGGTCGTAGCGCAGCTGGTGACCGAAGATACTGCGGGTTCCGGTGCCGGTGCGATCGGCCTTTGGCGTGCCTCGCTCCAGAACGTGCCGGAGCAGATCCTCGTACTGCGTATCAGGGGTGGCCACGACTTGCGATTCTACGTGGGTCGGGCCGGTGGATCGGCACCTGGCAAGCTCTTGCGCTATGCGCAAGCTCTACGTGATCGGCATCGGCGCGGGCGACCCCGACCAGGTGACGATGCAGGCGGTCAAGGCCATGCGAAAGGCCGAGGCCTTCTTCGTGATCGGTAAAGGTGCCGAAAAGCAGGAACTGGTCGACGTGCGCACCACGATCCTGGCCGAGCACGTGGCCGGGCCGCACCGGATCATCGAGATCACCGATCCGCCGCGCGAACGTACCCCCGCGGACTACGCGGGTGTCGTCGTGGACTGGCACGAACGGCGTTCGGAGCTCCTCGAAGCCGCGTTCGACCAGGTGGACGGTATCGGCGCGATTCTCGTGTGGGGCGATCCGGCGCTGTACGACAGCACGCTGCGGATGGTCGAGCATGTGCTCGCGCGCGGGCGCGCTGACTTCGATTACGAGGTGATCCCCGGCGTCACCAGCGTCGCCGCGTTGGCCGCCCGGCACCGGATGGTGCTGCACCGGATCGGCGAACCCGTCCACGTCACCACCGGGCGCCGACTGCGCGATGAGGGGCTCGGGCCAGGGTCGACGGTGGTGATGCTCGACGGTGAATGCTCGTTCACCGAGATCAGCGGCGACGATATCCACATCTGGTGGGGTGCCTATCTCGGTATGCCCGACGAAACCCTGATCGAAGGCAACGTGCGCGAGGTAGAACGCGACATCGTGGCTCGCCGCGCGCAACTGCGCGCGGAAAAGGGCTGGATCATGGATGTCTATCTGCTCCGGGCCGGATCCCGCGCCGACGCGCGATAGATCGCTAAACTGGCACCCGTGCCCGAGCTGCCGGAAATCGAGGCGTTGGCGCAGTTCCTTCGGGATCATGCCGTCGGCGCTGTGGTCGGCCGTGTGGATGTGGCCGCCCTGAGCGCGGTGAAGACCTTCGATCCGCCGGTCACCGCGTTGTCCGGCCGGGATGTCACCGGTGCGGGGCGGTGGGGGAAATTCCTCGGAATGGATTGTGGCGGACTGTGGCTGATCACCCATCTGTCGCGCGGTGGCTGGTTGCGCTGGGTCGATGAGCCGAATCCGGTGCCGCCCAAGCCGGGCGGAAAGAGCCCGTTGGCGCTGCGCGTGCATTTCTTCACCCCCGAGGGTGCTACGCCCGCGATCGACCTGACCGAGGCCGGGACGAAGAAACGGCTGGCGGTGTACGTCGTCGAGGACCCGAAGATGGTGCCGGGGATCGCGCGGCTTGGACCGGATGCCCTCGGGCTGACCGAGGACGAGTTCGCCGCCCTGCTGAAAAGTACTTCGCAGCGGATCAAGACCGCGATCGTGGATCAGACCCTGCTCGCCGGGATCGGCAACGCCTATTCCGACGAGATACTGCACACCGCGAAGATCTCGCCGTTCGCGAACACCAAAACGATGTCGACGGACAAGGTTTCGCAGTTGTACACCGCGATGCGCACCGTTCTGCTCGACGCGGTCGACCGCTCGGTGGGGCAGGACGCGGCCCGGTTGAAGGGCGAAAAGCGTTCGGGCATGCGGGTGCACGCCCGCACCGGGCAACCGTGCCCGGTGTGTGGCGACACCGTGCGCGAGGTGTCCTACGCGGAGCGGTCGTTCCAGTACTGCGCCACCTGCCAGACCGGCGGCAAAGTGCTCGCCGACCGGCGGATGTCGCGGCTGCTCAAATAGTCTTCTCGCGCCAGGCTTCCAGTAGCCGGAGCCAGAATTCGCTGACGGTCGGGAAGGCGGGCACGGCGTTCCACAGCGTGTCCAGCGGCACCTGCCCGACGACCGCGATGGTGGCCGCGTGCAGGTGTTCGCCCATCTCCGGGCCGACAAAGGTGGCGCCGAGAATGCGCTGGGCGGCGGTGTCGACGACGAGTTTCGCGCGACCGTGGAAGTCGTCACGCGCGAGTGCGGAACCCGCGACGGCGATGTCGAGTTCGACCGTGTCCACCGCGAATCCGGCGGTGCGTGCCTCGTGTTCGGTGAGGCCCACAGCCGCGAGTTCTGTCGCGGTGTAGATGACCTGGGGTACCTGCTGGTGGTCGGCGCTCGCGGTGAACCGCATGCCGTCCAGCGGCCTGCCCTCGGCGCGGGCGGCGATCACGTCACCGCACACCCTGGCTTGGTACTTGCCCATATGTGTCAGTGCCACACGGTGATTCACGTCGCCGACGGCGTAAAGCCAGTCGCCGGGCACCTCGCGCGCGGTCAGCTGGTCGTCGACCTCGATATAGCCGGCGGGCAGGCCGATGGCGTCGAGGCCGAGATTCGCGGTGGCGGGCGTGCGGCCGGTGGCGACGACGAGTTCGTCGACTTCGAGTTCGCCGTCGTCGAGCACCAGGGTGACGGGGCCGCCGTGGATCCGCCCGACGCCGGTGTTTTCGGGATCGCGACGCGAGACCAGCAGTGGTTCGGTATGGAACCGCACCTCGACGATGCCGTTGTCCCGCAAGCCCCGCAGGACCAGCTCCGAGGCGAACGGCTCGTTGCGTGGGAGCAGACGGTCACCCCGGACCAGCAGGGTGACTTCCTCGGCGCCGAGTTCGGCCAGCCAGGTCGCCGCCTCGCAGGCCACGACGCCGCCGCCGATAATGGCGACTCGGCGCGGAACGACGGTCAGGTTGGTGGCATCGCGAGAGGTCCACGGCAGGGCCTCGCGCACGCCAGGAATGTCGGGGACGGTGGCGGTGGTGCCGGTCGCGATGACCACCGCGTGCCGGGCCAGCAAGACCTTGACACCGTCGTCGGTATCGACCTCGACGCGGCGCTCGCCGATCAGGCGGCCCGCGCCGCGCACGGGATCGATGTTCGCCGATTTCGCCCACTCGACCTGGGAACTGTCGTCGTGGTCGTGCACGAAGGCGTCGCGGCGGGCCAGCACGTCGGCGACCTGCGGGCCGCTCGTGGTCACCCCCGGCATCGCCTCGCCGAGGTCGAGCACGGCGCCCGGGCGCAGCAGCGCCTTGCTGGGGATACACGCCCAATAGCTGCACTCACCACCGAACAGCTCCCGCTCGACGAGGGCGGCGGTGCGATCGCTACCCGCGATGGCGTAGGCGGCGGCGTTCTCACCCGCCGGACCCGCGCCGATGACGATGACGTCGTATTCGAGCTCGGTCACTGCAGATAGCCCTCGACCTCATGCGGGGAACGCAGCCCGGTTTCCTCGGCGGATTCGCCGGAGCCGGTCCGAGCGCGCCGCTGCCGCAGCAGATCCCACGCCTGATCGAGCATCACCTCCAGCTCGGCCAGTTGCTTGCGTTCGGCGATCGGGTCGATCTCGCCCGCGGTGGCCTTGGCTCGCAGCGAGTGCTCGTCGTCGACCAGCTGTTTGATCCGCGCCAGAATGTCCTGATCGGTCATATGCTCACGCCTTCGATAGTCGGAGGGTAGTGCGGGACTCTCGGTCCATGCTACGACCGCGCTGGTCCGGCGGGGAGGTCTTGCGGGTCGGCATCACCGGTGGCCGCGTCGGCGAGCGCATCGGCGGCGACGGGCATCGCTCGGGCGAGATCGGCGCTGGTCAGGGCGGTGTAGCCGATGGCTACGCCGAAATGGTGCGGTTCGGCGAGGTGGTGGCGGGCCAGGCCGTCGAGCAGGACACCGTGGGCGCGGGCGGCGTCGACGGCATAGCGTTCGGCGGCGTGGCCGGGGAGTTCGACGACGACGTGCGAGCCGGCGTCGTCGCCGATGACGGGCAGGCCACGGCGGGCGAGTTCGTCGACCACAAGGGCGCGGCGCGGTGGCACGACGCGGCGGAGCCGGCGCAGGTGCCGCGACAGGTCGCCGTGGCGGGCGAACTCGCTGAGAACTCGTTGCCCGGCGGGGCTGGGGGAGCTGCCGATCTCGGTGCGGTGCGCGAGGACGGCGGCGGTGATGTCGGGGCGGGCGACGAGCCACCCGACGCCGAGGGTGGTGGCGATGATCTTGCTGGTGGTCCCGAGATGGACGACGACGTCTGGGGCCATCGCCGCCAGCAGTGGCAATGGCGCGGTGTCATAACGCAATTCGCCGTCGTAATCGTCTTCGATGACGAAAGCGCCGGTCCTCCTGGCGAATTCGATGAGCTCGACACGTCGAGCGGCCGGCATCCGCGCGCCGAGTGGGAACTGGTGCGCCGGTGTGCAATACACCGCGCGCACACCCGGCGGAATCCGGTCGACACACAAGCCGCCGGCATCGACCGGCACCGGGAGCACCTCGATGCCCGCGGCCCGGAACGCGCCGGCCGCGCGCAGATAGCCGGGGTCTTCGAAGGCGACCGTATCGCCGGGGCGAAGCAGTGCCGTGGCGAGCTCACCCACCGCCGCGCTGGTGCCCGCGGTGGCCAGGACCACTGATCCGGCCCCGGCGGCCAGTCCGCGATGGCGCAGGAGGTGGTCGGCGATCGCCGACCGGAAGTCCAGTTCGCCCGCGCGGTTCTTGCGAGCCTCCGGGGCTTGGTCTCCTGCCGCACGCCAGGCACGGCGCCAGGCGGCGGAGTCGACCGCTTCGGCGCACGGCGCGCCGGGTCCGAGGTCGAGCAGATCCGCGTCGGGATCGGTGTCGTGACCCGCGCCGGTGGCCGGTGGCGCAGTGGCGGGGGCGGTGCTGAGGTAGGTGCCGGACCCGTGTTTGCCGGTCAGCCAGCCCTCCGCGTGCAGCTGGTCGTAGGCGCCCGCCACCACGGCCCGGCTCACACCGAGCCGCTGAGCCAGGGCGCGCGAGGACGGCAAACGGTCGCCGATGCGCAGCACCCGGTCGGTCGCCGCGGTGCGCAGGGCATCGGCCACCTGCACCGACAGCGGTTCGGGGGCGGTCCGGTCGAGCGGAATCGGAAGGTCGTCGAGCATCGTCCACCTCGAATTGGCCTGTTGAACTTCGGCTGAATTGGATCTACACGCGGTCCACTTTATCGGCGAAGCTCATCCTATGAGCACGCACGACGTCAACCGCAGCCCCCTCTCGCCGACCCCGCGCACCACCCTGACCCGCTCGAAAGAACGTGGCGTCACCGATCGCGCGGCGCTGGACGCGGTGCTCGACGCGGGCCTGGTCTGCCACCTCGGCGTACTGCTCGGCGGCTCGCCGGTGGCGCTACCCACCATCTACGGCCGCGTCGGCGACACCCTCTACCTGCACGGATCCACCGGAGCGGGCAATATGCGGGCCGCGATCGACACCGATATCTCGCTGACCGTGACCCATGTCGACGGGCTGGTGTACGCGCGCTCGGCCATGCACTTCTCGATGAACTACCGCTCGGCGGTGATCCGGGGCAGGGCGGTGCTGGTCACCGACGAGGCCGAGCGTGCGAACGCGCTACGAGTGATCGTCGAGCATTCCGCGCCCGGCGCCTGGGATCGGGTGCGGCCGCCCAACCGCAAGGAGATGGCGGCGACGATGGTGCTCGCGCTCGACCTCACCGAAGCGTCAGTGAAGGTGCGTTCGGGCGGCCCGAACGATGACGAGAGCGACATCGAGACCGGCGGTGTGTGGGCGGGCGTACTACCGCTACGGCAGGTGTGGGGCGAGCCGATCCCGGCCGGCGACCTGGAACCGGGCATCGACGTGCCCGCCGACGTCACGGCCAGGGTGACCCCCGTCGAACTGCCGGTGAGCTAGTGCCCCGCGGCGCCGAGCGCGATCAAGTCCTTGGCCGAGACCTCGGGCAGGTACGCCTTCGTCAGCGCGATGCCGATGCGGGGCAGATCCGCCTCGTCGCGATAGCACAGGTACACCGGCTCGTGGCGGGGCTGGAACTTGGCCTTGAACGAATGCAGTGACCGGAAGCCGTAATACGGCTCCATCGCGGCGCCGAGCCCTTCGAGCAGACGATCGATCGGTTCGGCGCCGTCGGTACCCGCGCTGCGCGCCAGCGGAGCGCCGGAGAGCGAAACGATCTCGGCGCCTTCCTCTTTGAACGCCCGGCAGGCGGAGGCGATGAGAAATTCGACCACGGGCCGGAAGCCGTCGGGTCGCCTGCGCATCATATCCAGTGTCCAGCCGCGGATCTCGTCGCCGGGCGCGTAGACCGGCAGCCAGGAGGTGACCCCGTGGACGATGCCGTCGGCATCGACGGCGAGGCCGACCCGCACTGCCGGATCGAGTGCTTCCTCCACGCCGCCGAGCGTGAATCCCATTTCGGGTAGCCCCTTTTCGCCCACCCACTCCTCGGAGATCGCGCGCACCTGGGCGATCACCGCGAACGGCTCGTCAGCCAGTTCGACGAGCCGGAACTCGATCCCCTCCTTGTCCGCCCTGTTGATCGCCGACCGGATGTCCTGCCACGCCTTGCCTTTGAACTCGAGCTCGGGCAGGTCGACGATGGTGTCCTCGGCGATCTGCACACTGCGCCAACCGAGTTCGCCTGCGATATCGGCGACCGACCGCGTGGTGGAGAACAGGCACGGAATCAGGCCGTCGGACTCGCAACGGTCGGTGAACCCGGCGATGGTGTCGGGCAGCAGGTCGACCGGGCCGATCGGGTCGGTGAGCGCGATGACGGTGCCCGCGTGGCGCTGGTAGGTGACACAGCGTTCACCGTCGGCGGCGAACCAGTACTTGTTCTCCGGCCAGGTGGTCATCCACGACATGGTGCTGCCGCCGTAGCGGGCCAGCAGCGTGCGGACCGCGTCACCGGGTTCGGCGCCGGTGAGCGCGCCGTCGGTGATCTTGCGCCGGACGGGCACCCGGAACGCGCCGCGGCCGCCGTAGAGCAGCGCCACCTCGCCCGCCCACAGCAGGGCGGTACCCACGGTCACCGCGCCGGTGGTCTCGTAGTCGGTGCCGATGGCCACGCCGAGCAGGATCAGCGTGAGAACCACGTGCAGCAGGCCGTACGCGAGCGTGACCCACCACGCCCAGCGCCTGCCCTTGCGCAGTTGATCGGCGACCACCGCGATCACCAGCACTGTGAGGAGCGTGCTCCAGAACGAGCCGCGTTCGTTCTCGGTGGGACCGAGCAGGCTGTTGCCGGGGAAGAAATACACCGCTGTCGAGGCCGCCGCGATCACCAGCAGTCCGGCGAACGCGAGCAGGCGCACCTCGCGGCGGGTCCGCGGCCAGAAGCCGTGTTCGGTTCGGCTGAACAGCTTTTCGCCCGCGGGCAGCCACACGGCGAGCACGATGAGATGCATGAGATCGGCGAAGGTCGATTCGAACAGGAAGGTGATCGCCACGTAGGCCAGCAGCGCGGCGCGCACCCGCAGCCGCCACGGCGAACGCAAGGTCGCCGAGACCGCGGCCAGCGCCGCGATCGCCCCCGTGGTGAAACCGACGTCGCGTACCTCGGAAAGCCGGTCGGCCCAACCGAGATGGGTGTGCGCCAGCAAGCCGACCGTCACCGAGGCGCCGAGGATGCCGACCAATTGCCCGGACAGGCAGACCATGGCGGTGCGCGTGGTCCCGAGGCGCCACTCCGTCCAGCCGACCGCCGCGGCGAAAACGACTGCCATGCAGAGGTATTGGAACGGGGTGAGGCCGAAGAACCAGCCCGACAGCGGCGTCCACCACTTGCCCTCGGTCAGCGCGGGCCAGCCGTAGGCGATCTCGGGGAACCAGGAACGTCCGTCGAGCCTGCGCCAGAGGCCGCCGGTGGCGAGACCGAGAATCGCGACCACGGCGAGGAAGCCGAAGGTGAACGGCATCCGGCGGATCACGGTGTGCGCCAAGGCGACGGCGCGTGCGGGTGCCGGTTCGGTGGCAGCTGTGTTCTCGTCCATGGAACCACCCTTTGCTGCGAGTGCGCCGCACCGGCGCGGTGAGGTCTTCTGTGTACCGTATGTCATCGCGGCCGTACCGGGACCGCGATGCGGGCGCCGAGGGCGGTCGAGGTGGCATCTGTGGAGGTCAGCGATGACGCGAATCACCGATCTGTCTTTGCTCACCGGATGGCTGCCGGTGGCGTCGACGGTACTGGGCATCGTGGGTGCGGTGTGGTTGCTGTTACCCCGTGTTCGGCGGTATGTCACCACGATCATGCCGATCGTGCTGCTGTCCGCGGCGGTGCTGACCGTGGCGCTGTACCTGTTCGTCGAGGAGGTGTGGCGGCCGTTTCCCGATCCGATCGCAGTCTCGGTGTACGTGCTGATCGGGATCGCGGTGGCCGCGGTGCTACTGGTGCTACCGCGAATTCTGGTGCGCCGGACGGTGTGGACCGGGTTGGTGACCGTCCTCGCGGCGGTGGTCGTGCTGGTCGCGGTGGGCGTGCGGATCAACCTGGAGTACGCGTCGTATCCGACTGTCGGCGCGGCGCTCGGCGTCGAGCAGGTGGATCGGGTCGAGCCCGGTGAGCTGACCCGCCGCGAGCAGGTGGTCAGCGCGCGTCCGCTCGAGCCCGCGTGGCGCAAGCCCGGTGGACTGGCTCGCGATGGCCGGATGCTGACGGCCTCGGTCCCGCCGACGGCTTCCGGTTTCGCCGCTCGTGAGGCCCAGATCTACTTGCCACCGGCCTATTTCGCGGATCCGCGGCCGCTGTTGCCGGTGCTGGTGTTGCTCGCCGGTGAGCCGGGTGCGCCGCGGGATTGGTTCGTCGGTGGGCAGTTGGCCGAGACCATGGACTCGTTCGCCCGCGCGCACGACGGGCTCGCCCCGGTGGTCGTGGTGGCCGATGGAACCGGTTCCCAGTTGGCGAACCCGTTGTGCCTGGACTCCGAGCTGGGCAAGGTCGCCACCTATCTGGCCGTCGATGTGCCTGCCTGGACACGAGCGAATCTGCAGATCGATCCGGATCCACGTTCCTGGGCGGTCGGCGGACTGTCCTACGGCGGGACCTGCTCGCTGCAACTTGCCACCAACTACCCCGAGGTCTATCCCACCTTCCTCGATATCTCCGGACAGGACGAGCCGACGCTGGGCGACCGGCAGCGGACCGTGGACGCCGCGTTCGGCGGGGATACCGAGGCGCTGCTGCGGGTCAATCCGCTCGATCTGCTGAAGTCGCGGACGTATCCGGATTCGGCCGGTGCGTTCGTGGTCGGGGCCGAGGACGAGGTGTATCGGCCGCAGGTGGAGCGGATGTACCAGGCGGCGAAAGACGCGGGGATGGATGTGCGATTGCGGATTCTGCCGGGCGGGCACAACTTCGCGCTGTGGGCGTCCGCGTTGCGCGATCAGCTGCCGTGGTTGGCCACCAGGCTCGGCCTGACACCCTGATCGGTGACGGGTTCCGCGGGGACTCGCGGAGTACAGTTCGACGCATGTCCGAGGATAAAACCCCAGGTACAGGCATCGGCGGGGCGGAATCGCGCATCGATGAGCAGCTCGTTGACGTCGCGCTCGCCATCCTCGACACCGGCGGCGTCGAAGCGTTGTCCATCGGCGCGGTGGCGCAACGGCTGGGGGTCGACGCTGATGCGGTGCACGCGCGCGTCGGTAGCGTGAAAGACCTCGAACGTGCCGTGATCGAACACGTGCTCGGGGCGGTGGCGCTCGGGCCGCTCGCCGACGAAGGGGTGGAGTGGACCGCGGCGGTGATCCAGTTCGCGCTCGGCATGCGCGGTCGGCTGTTCGACCATCCCGCCGTCGCGGAGTTGATCATGTCGGGGCCCATGGACAGTCCGTCGGCGGACGGGCCGGTGGCGCGGGAGATAACCGAGTCGCTGTTCGTCTGCCTCGCCCGCGGCGGGCTGCAGTCGGCGATCCGGGCGCATGGGGTCTACGCGGTGCTCGTGTACGTGCTCGGCTCGATCGCCCTCGAGGTGGCCGAAACCGACGGAAAGTCGCCGCTCCCCGCGGAATCCGAGCGGATCGCCGCTCGTCGTGTGGCCCTGCGGGACGTGGATCCGGACCGGTGGCCGCGCACCGCCGCGCATCTGGATGAGATCGCGGCGTGGACCTCCGTTGATCAGTTCGTCTGGGGGCTGCGCGTGCTGCTCATCGGGATGACGGCTACCTGACGGCCGAGGCGGCGTTGGAGGCGCTCACCAAGGTGTAGGTCTCAATCCTTGTTTCGCGCAGGCATTCTGGACGGCGTCGAAAAGCGAGTCGTTGTCGGCGGTGAGGCCGACCAGTGCGAGCGAGTAGGTGTTGTCGAGGCGGGAGAGGTAGCCCGAGAGTTGGGTGCGGGGGAACGTGGTGATGCCGGGGTGGATCGCGCGGGCAGCCACTCGGGTGCAGTTGTGCGGGCCGACTTTTCGCACGGTGTCGGGTAGGGGGCCGATGTTGGAGCACAGGATGTCTCGCTCGCCCGCGCCCTTGCTCAGGGCATAGGCCCATCGGTCGGGGATCACCTGGAGGATCTGCTCGGGAAGGCCTGCGGGGCTGGACATTCGGCGTTGGTAGGCAGCCTTGGCCTTGTCGCGGATCGTCGCGGGGGTGTCGCGGCGTTGGATGGCGATCTCGGTCATCGCGAGGTCGTTGTCGACGCGGGGCTCGTCGCGGGTGTCGACGGGCAGGCTTGCGGTGATCGTCGGGTCGGGGAAGCCGTTCTCCCACAGGATGTTTGCGATCAGGTAAATGAACAGACTGTTCGAGGTTCCACCGAGGGCGGTGGCGGTGGTGTCCCAGTGATCGGCGTCGAAGGTGAGCAGCAGTGGCCGTAGGTCCCGGTCGCTGGCCGAACCGCCCACGCGCCCGTCCGTCGACACATCAGTGCCGGGCCGCGAAGGTGGGTTCCGCGCAGTCGGCAACGGCGCGATGTCGGAGTCCGGGACGCGGTCAGCGGAGGGGTCCTCGATGGGACGTGCCGGTCGAGCGAGCCTTCGGCGCAGCGCGCGGGCGGTGCCGCCGATGATGACGGCCCATTGGGAACAGGCGTCGGCCCATTCCGAAAACTGTGTGCGACTGCCCATCTCGTCGTCGATGTGCTGCGCCGATCCGGCACTGCGTGATCCTGCGGGTTCGTCGAGGCCGGGGCCGGTGGATTCGAGGGATCGAAGGGCGGCGGTGATGGCGTGGATCAGGCCACGGGCATCGGCCAGGGCATGCGAACAGGTCAGGGCGACAACGGTTCCGCCATCGTCGAGGCGTGCCGCGGACAGGCGCCAGCCGGGCGCGAACTCCGGGTCCAGATCGGCACCGAGGCTGTCGGCCCACGGCAGGATCGCGAGATCGGTGAGTGGGCCACCGTCTCGGTCGGGGAGGATGTCGAGGGGGTGGGCGGTGACGTTGGGGTGCCAGGTCCGGCGGGCGCCGGGGACTCGGGGTGTGACCACCCGGCGGCCTAAGGGGCCGGTGCGCAGATGGTGGTGAATCGCTTGCAGGAGAGCCGGTTCCATCGCGTCGGGGGTGCGCCACAGGCCCTGGAGGGCGATGGGGGTGCCCATGCCTCGGTGGGTGCGGAGGAAGATTTCGTCGACGACGGTGAGCGGGTCCATCAGCGGTGGTCGGTACTACCGTGCCTGCCCTCGCCTGCGGTGAAGCGGGCGGCGCCGTCGAGCGCGCCACCGGTCAGGGCCGTCATGCCGTGCCGGAATTCGATGCGCAGTGCCTCTTCCTCGGCGTGGCCGTACTGGTCGTAGAGGGCGGCGCGGTCGGTGCGCAGACAGGTTTGGGGGAGGGCGGCGAGCTGGGCGGCCAATTCCTCGGCGACGCGGCGGGCGTCACCGGTGGGCACGACCCGGGTGACCAGGCCCATCTGCAGCGCCTCGGGTGCGCTCACCGGGCGGCCGGTCAGGATCATGTCCAGTGCGCGGCCTTCGCCGACGATGCGCGGCAGGCGCACGGTGCCGCCGTCGATCAGCGGGACGCCCCAGCGGCGGCAGAAGACGCCGAAAGTGGAGTCCTGCTCGGCGATTCGAAGATCGCACCACAGGGCGAGCTCGAGCCCGCCTGCCACCGCGTACCCGGAGACCGCCGCGATCACCGGCTTGGACAGGCGCAGCCGGGTGGGTCCCATCGGGCCGTCACCGTCCTCGGCGGCGTGATTGCTGTTCTCGGTGCCGAGGGCTTTGAGGTCCGCGCCGGAGCAGAAGGTGCCGTGTTCGCCCCACAGCACGGCCACCGCGGCGGTGGGGTCGGCATCGAACGCGCGGAAGGCCTCCACCAGCGCCTGCGCGGTCGGACCGTCCACCGCGTTGCGGGCTTGCGGGCGATCCAGGATCACCGTGGTGACCGGGCCCGCATGCTCGACGCGCACCGACTTCGCCGCCTCGCTGCCGTCGACGGGCAGCCCGGCCGATCGCCCGCCGGCGGGCGAACCGGGTTGCCCGGCCACCGATCCTCGGGACCGCGCGCTGTTCTCGGCCGGTGAACCTGTTTCCATTCTTCGACCATACGGGCACAGCGCTCGTGGGTGAAGGCCTCTTGTGTGAAGAGGTGAATCCATGATTCACTTCTTCGCATGGTGT
Source organism: Nocardia sp. FBN12 (assembly GCF_054031145.1). Classification (NCBI taxonomy): domain Bacteria; kingdom Bacillati; phylum Actinomycetota; class Actinomycetes; order Mycobacteriales; family Nocardiaceae; genus Nocardia; species Nocardia sp. FBN12. The sequence continues at coordinate 5,148,621 of NZ_CM132926.1, read as the reverse complement.
ACCGCAGGACCCCGGCCGTGCAGGCCCGGCTCGACGCGCAACGGGCGCTGATCGTGCAGGGCGCCACCCGCGTGCTCTCGCGCGACGGGTTCGCCGGGCTGTCGATGGCCGCGGTCGCCGCCGAGGCGGGGATCGCCACCGGCACCGTGTACAAGCAGTTCGAGAACAAGGCCGCACTGGTCGCCGCGGTATTCGAGACCGTCGTCGCCCGCGAGGTCGACGCGGTCCGGGCCGCGGTGGCCGACGGTGACGTGGTCGGGCGGGTCACCGCGGCGGTGGAGACCTTCGCGGGCCGCGCGCTGAAGAACCCGAAGCTGGCCTACGTGCTGCTGGCCGAGCCGGTCGACGCCGCCGTCGACGCGCAACGGCTGGAGTTCCGGCGCGCGTTCGCCGCCTCGTTCGAGACCGCCATCGCCCACGGTGTCGCCGAAGGTCGGCTGCCCGCCCAGGATTCGGGCCTCACGGCCGCCGCACTGGTCGGCGCGATCGGCGAGGTACTCGTCGGCCCGTTGGCCGCCGCACCGCACGCCGAGACCGTCATCCCGGAATTGGTCGCTTTCGCCGTACGCGCGCTCGGTGCGCGCCCGGAAACGTTGTAGTCGAAGGAGTTACAGGACATGCCGACCCACGAAGTGTTCAACCAGGCACCACCGCTGATCCCCTTCGACGCGGCGCGCAACCCCGCGCTACTCGAGGGCCTGCACCGTGAAGGCGCGGGCTGGGCCGAAGCCGAGGTGCGCGAACTCGGCGCGCTGGCAGGCGGTGTCGAGGCGCAGGAGTGGGGCAGGCTCGCCAACGAGTACCCGCCGGTGCTGCACACCCACGACCGGTGGGGTAACCGTGTCGACGAGGTCGAATTCCACCCGCACTGGCACGACCTGATGAATGTGGCTGTGACACATGGCCTGCACGGTTCGCCGTGGCTCGACGAGCGGCCCGGCGCGCACACCGCCCGCGCCGCCAAGTTCTACACCTGGGGCGCTGCCGACGCCGGGCACATGTGCCCGATCTCGATGACCTACGCGGTGGTGCCCGCGCTGCGCCACAACCCCGAACTGGCAGCCCGGTTCGAACCGCTACTCGGTTCGCGCACCTACGATTTCGGCCTGCGTGAACCGTCGGCCAAGGCCGGCCTCATCGCGGGCATGTCGATGACGGAGAAGCAGGGCGGCTCCGACGTTCGAGCCAATACCACCACCGCCACACCACAACCCGACGGCTCGTACCGCGTCGTCGGACACAAGTGGTTCACCTCGGCTCCCATGTCGGACATGTTCCTCACCCTCGCGCAGGCCCCTGGCGGCCTGTCGTGTTTCCTGCTGCCGCGTGTGCTGCCCGACGGCACCCGCAATCCGATTCGCATCCAGCGGCTGAAAGACAAGCTGGGCAACAAGTCCAACGCGTCCTCGGAGATCGAATACGAGAACGCGACCGGCTGGCTCGTCGGCGCCGAGGGCGCGGGCGTGAAGACGATCATCGAAATGGTCAACATGACCCGCCTCGACTGCGTGATCGGCTCGGCCACCGGCATGCGCCTCGGCGCGGTGACCGCGATCCATCACGCCCGGCACCGAGCAGCCTTCGGCGCCAAGCTGATCGACCAGCCCGCCATGCGCAATGTGCTCGCCGACCTCGTCATCGAATCCGATGCCGCGACCACGGTGATGATGCGACTGGCCGGGGCCACCGACCGCGCCGGCAGCGACCCGGCCGAGGCCGCGCTGCGCCGGATCGCCCTCGCCATCACCAAGTACTGGGTCTGCAAGCGGGCGCCCGCGCATGCCGCCGAAGCGCTGGAATGCCTGGGCGGCAACGGATACGCGGAGGAGTCGGGTATGCCGCGGCTGTACCGCGAGGCGCCGTTGATGTCGATCTGGGAAGGATCGGGCAATGTGGCGGCGCTGGATGCGTTGCGCGCGATGGGGCGTCAGCCCGAGACGGTCGAGGCGTACTTCGCCGAGGTCGGGCTCGCCCGCGGCGCCGATTCGCGCCTGGACGACGCGATCGACCGCGTCGGCAAGGAACTCACCGACCTGTCCGACATCGAATATCGTGCCCGCCGCGTCGTCGAACTGATGGCACTCGTCCTCCAAGGCGCGCAGCTGGTGCGGCACGGGCACCCCGCTGTCGCGGATGCTTTCTGCGCGACCCGCCTCGGTGGGGACTGGGGCATCGCCTTCGGCACCCTGCCCGTCGGCGTCGACACCGGCGCCATCATCGAGCGAGCCTTCGTCGACGTGGTCTGATCCGGGCGAGCCGGTATCGGGGGCATCTGCGGCCAACTCGGCCTCCGGGCTGATGCCCGGGACCGGGCGCCCGCCTCTGGCTGTCGACGGTGACGAGACCCCCGGCTGTGCCCACCTGTCCTCCGCCTGGCTCTGCGGGTCGAAGGGCAGGGATTCGGCGCTGGCTGCAAGGCATACAGGCATGGTGATCTCGTAGGGTGAGGCAGTGACCTGGCCGAGTGAGGTGCTGTCGGTGACCGACCTCGCCCGGCGGGTCCCGCACTCGCTCGGCGGGCGCTTCCTGCTCGGTATCGCGGGACCACCGGGCGCGGGCAAATCGACGCTGTCCGAGCGGCTCGGCGCCGAGCTCACCCGCGCGGGCAGACCCGCTGTCATCGCGCCGATGGACGGCTACCACCTGCGCAACGACGTACTGCGCGCCCGCGGAGCACTACACCGCAAGGGCGAGCCCGATACCTTCGACGCGGCCGCCTTCGTCACCGACCTGCGGACGCTGCGGGCGACGCCGATCGGCGCTGACTTGCCATGGCCGCTGTTCGACCGGGCCGTCGACGAACCCACCGAAGGCGGCGTGCTCGTGCGTGACGAAGAGGTCGTTGTGGTCGAGGGCAATTATCTGCTGCTCACCGATGCCCAAGCGCCCGGCTGGGCGGAGGTCCGGGGACTGCTCGACGCGTGCTGGTACCTCGACGCGCCGCGCGAGATCCTCACCGAACGATTGCTACACCGGCACACAGCCGGCGGGTGGTCGGCGACCGAGGCGCGGATCAAGGTCACCGATAGCGATCTGCGCAACGCCGATCTCGTCGCCGCGAGCAGGGACAGAGCCGACCTGGTGCTCGCGGCGGCGGGGCAGGGATACCGGATCAGCTGAGGTGACTCGGCAGTGGCGGTCGCGCAGTCGGCGCGTGCGCCACGAAATTCGGCGTCACCGGGCAATCATGGAGCGATGACGCGACGTCGGCGGGTATCGGTGCCAGGGCACGCGTTGCGCAACGGCGCGGCGGCGGTATGCGCGCTGTTGCTCTACTACAGCGTGCCGATGAGCTGGACGTTCCAGCTCGATGCCTGGCCGGGGCGGGTGTTCGGGGTGGTCAGCTTCATCGCGGGCGTCGTCGGACTGGTGTGGCTGGTGTGGCGGCGGATCGAGCATTTCCTGAAAGCGCCGGCGACGGCGGGCGGCCGGGTTGATGGTGTCCTGCTCGTCGTATGCATCGTCTGCGTGGTGTTCTCGCTGTTCTACTACCGGCTGCAGCAACTACATCCGGACGAGTTCGACGGCCTGGTGACGCGCACCGACGCGTTGTACTACACCTTGTCCACCCTCGGCACCATCGGCTACGGCGACGTCCACGCCGTCGGTCAGGTGGCCCGCGTCGCGACGATGGTCCAGATTGTGTTCGACCTGGTGGTGATCGGCACCCTGGCCACTATTGTCACGACCAGCGTCACCCGCAGGCTCAGCGCCGCGAACGGGACTGCCGCGCAGTAGGTTGCGCTCGATCGGCTACTGGTACCGTCCCCGGTCGCCGCGCTAGAGTCTCACCACGTGACACTGGAGGGCAGGGGGAGGGCCATGTATCGCGTGAGCGTCCGAAGCGAGGGTAGAAGGAACTACCTTGTCCGCATCCCGCGCGAGTTGGCCGGCGAATCCGGTCGGTTCTCGACGACGGTCCCCATCGCGGAGGGATACCAGACCGCCGCCATCAACCTCATCGCGGAATCGACCGGGCACACCGTGTCGTTGGATGAGATCGAGTGGAACATCGCCGCGGAACCGCGGTACTCCGACGCTGTCGTGACGTTGTTCGACACTCTCGAGCGCCGCTTGACCGAGAAGAAGTCGGATGACCTCGGGGGCGACGACATCGAATGGAGCGGCGACGTCGAGGAATCGATGGACGAGGTCGACGACCTACTGCGTAGCTGCCCCGATCACGTCGAGGGATACGCGGACGTACGGGAACTCCTCCTGGAGTCGATGCTGTCCATGATGGACGACTTCGAGGGATTTCAGTTCGACGAGGAAGTTCTGTGGAGCCACGGCCGCGTGCTGAATAGCCTGCCGACGGATCTCTCGACGATGCCCGATGACTGGCGTTACCGGTACCTGGAGAACTTCGCCTTCATGGCCTACCCGCACGACTACGTCGCGATCGACGAACTCGTCGACGAATGCGTGGGATGGGACGAGATCAAGAGAATCGCCGAGTTCTACGAATACATCTACCGCAACTTCGATGCGCGTATCGACAGCCTGGACGACTCGGTGCAGGACTATGTGCGGGACTCGAGCGTCGGCCCCACCAACTACACGTCCTCGCACGACGAATACGGATTCAGCGTCCGTATCCCCTACGTTGTCATCTGCTACCTGCACGAACGAGGGGAACTGCGGCAGTTCATCACCCGCCAGACCGAGTTCGACGAGCTGTGGACGGCGCTCGGCGCCACCGGAAAGCAACTCCCGCTGGAAGTACACGACTTCCTGTCCCGGTGGAACACCAGCTGGACCGGTGAACCGCTCGAGCAGGTGGCGGTTCCGGAGAGCTACTTCGACGAGTACAGCGATCTGCCCGGCATCGTGCACACCTTCTGGCGGGAGGTCGGGTTCGCGGGCTTCGCCAAGGGATTGTTGTGGGTGTGCGACCCGCACGAATGGCAACCGATCGTCGACGAATGGCTGGCGGGACTCGACCTTCCGGAAACCCATCGCGCAGGTCAGATCCCGCTGTTCCGGACCGCGTTCGGAGAAATCATCTGCTTCAAGGCGGAAATGGGCAACCTGGTCCGTATCGACCCACTCACACCCGAAGTCGTCCACATCGCGCGCGGGGTCGACTTCGGCGCGCTCGTCTTGGCGTTGGGGTCGCAGGTCAGCGGCGATACCCACTGGCGTGGTGCTTTCGGGAAGATCGTGGCAAAGCTCGGCCCGCTCGACCACTCCACGATCTACGCCTTCGATCCACTGCCCTTCGTCGGTGAGAATCCCCGCGGGCGCAGTGTTGTCTACCGCACCGAGACAGCGGCCCGGTCGGACGCACGTTCAGCGATGTCCACGATCCGCGCCGCGGCAACCGCACACCTGAAAGCCACTTCTCAGCCTTTCTTCAGCAGCTTCGGCAGCAGGGAAGACTGAACGCCGGCCGACTGCGGTAGCCGCTGCTCTTGACCGTGAGGACGAACTGACCCGGCGTATCGGGGTCATTGATATCTGCCCGCAAGCCGTTGAAGATGTTGAAGGTAATCAGGGGCGAGCGTTGTCGATGCCAGGGTTGCGGTTCACGAGATACTCCGTTGAGCTTGGCCGACACGGCTGTGTAGGGGAGCGCGCGTCGCCCGATCTCGGCTTCGGTGACGGTGAGCGTGACCGGCGCCGAGAGCACGTAGGTCTCATAGCCTTTGACGGTGGACTCATTCCAGTCCAAGTGCCAGCCGGAGGTGGCATCGCCGAGTCGGTAGCCGAGGTATTCGCTCCAGCGAGTCACCTCGGCCAGGGTGTATTCGGCGATTGCGGGAACGTGACGCCGCGCGGGCATCGTGTGTCGTGGCTTGTCGGGGTAGACGAGCGGTTCGCGCTCAGCAGCGGGGTCCAGGGGCCAGTTCCCGATGTAGCGGCCAGGATAGGCGGGGCTTTCGCGGTAGCGGTGGAAGTAGCTGGGGGAGCCGATTTGGAGGGTATCGTACCGTTCGCCGTTCAGTGGGAACCGCACGCCCGTGCGAAATCCGTAGGGGCCGGGTATCGAACTGTTGACGCTCGCGGTAGTGGTCGCGGAGATCGGGTACTGGGCGTAGATCGCCGGCACGATTCTGCCGTCCAGTCTGCCGGAGAAGATACTGTATTTCGGGAATTTCACCGAAGTCAGGATGGCGAAGCCGTTGGCGTCGGTTCGCGGGTCGATTATTCGCGAGCGTCCACCCACGCTGGTCCTTCTGACTTCTCGGTGCAGCCAGGTTTCGAGGGGCGTAATGCCTTCCTGCCCCAGGGCCGCCACGATCTCACGAGTCAACCGCACCGCGAACGCGTTGATGGCATTCGCCTGTCGCCAGTCGAGCCAACGCCGCGACGACACTTCGCCCGCCGCGAACCCGGGCAGGTCGACCACCGGGACTGGGGTCGCGAACTTCGGTCGCGGGTTGCGGATCTGTGTCCACAGCCATTCATCGATGCCGAATTCGCCCCACGGTTTTCGCACACTTCGACTGTATTGCGACGGTAGTGGGGTAGCAGGGTGTGTCTGCCTATTGTCTCCTACCGGACGAGATCACCGACGGTGCGACCGATACCACTCGATGAGCCCGTCGGTCGACGAATCACCCACCGACACCGGCTTTTCCGGCTCACTCAGCAACGGCATCAGGGCGAGCGCCTGCTGCTTGCCCAGCTCGACGCCCCACTGATCGAAACTGTCTACCCCCCAGATGATGCCCTCGACGAACACCTGGTGCTCGTAGAGCGCGATCAGCTGACCCAGCGCCGACGGTGTGAGCTCCGCCGCCAGGATCGTGGTGCTCGGCCGGTTGCCCGGCATCACCTTGTGCGGCACCAGTTCCGGGTCGGTGCCCTCGGCGCGGATCTCCTCGGCGGTCTTGCCGAAGGCCAGCACCTTCGACTGCGCGAACAAGTTGCTGATCAGGATGTCCTGCATGCTGCCCGTGCCGTCGCGGGTCGGGAGGTCGTCGGTGGACCGGGCGAAGCCGAGGAAGTCGGCGGGGATCAGGCGGGTGCCCTGGTGTAGTAGCTGGTAGAAGGCGTGCTGGCCGTTGGTGCCCGGTTCACCCCAGAAGATCTCGCCGGTCGAGGAGGTCACCGGGGTGCCGTCGGCGCGCACCGACTTGCCGTTCGATTCCATCGTCAATTGCTGCAGGTAGGCCGGGAATCGGGCCATATCGTTCGAATAGGGCAGTACCACACGGGATTCCGCGCCGAAGAAGTTCGAGTACCAGACGCCGAGCATCGCCAGCAGTACCGGCGCGTTCTCGTCAAGGGGCGCGGTGGCGAAATGCTTGTCTATGGCGTGCATTCCGCCGAGGAACTGCGCGAACTGCTCCTTGCCGATGGTCACCATCACCGACAGGCCGATCGCCGAATCCACCGAGTAGCGCCCACCCACCCAATCCCAGAAGCCGAACATGTGCGCGGTGTCGATGCCGAACTCGGCCACTCGCTCCGCGTTCGTCGACACCGCGACGAAATGCTTGGCGACCGCTTCCTCGCCCAGCGCGTCGACCAGCCAGCGGCGGGCCGCGGTCGCGTTGGTGAGGGTTTCCAGGGTCGAGAAGGTCTTGGAGGCGACGATGAACAACGTCGTCGCCGGGTCGAGGCCGGCGAGCTTGGCGACCAGATCGGCGGGGTCGACATTCGAGACGAAACGAGCGGCGATGCCCGCGTCGACATAGTGGCGCAGCGCGCGATACACCATGTCGGGGCCGAGATCCGAGCCGCCGATACCGATATTGACGATGGTCTCGATGCGCTCACCGGTCGCGCCGCGCCACGCGCCCGAGCGGACGGAATCGGCGAATTCGCCCATCCGGCGCAGGACGTCGTGCACCTCGGCGTCGGCGTCGGTGCCATCGATACAGAGCTGATCGCCGACCGGCAGGCGTAGGGCGATATGGCCGACCGCGCGGTCCTCGGAAGTGTTGATGTGCTGGCCCGAGTACATCGCGTCGCGGCGCTGCGGCACACCGGCCGTGCGCGCGAGATCGATGAGCAGGCGCAGGGTTTCGCGAGTCACGCGATGTTTGCTGTAGTCGATGTGCAGGTCGGCCACCTGCAGCGTCAGCTCGTGGCCGCGCTTCGGGTCGTCGGCGAACAGCTGCCGTAGGTGCATCGGCGCGACCGTGCGGTGATTGCTGTGCAGTGCCTGCCAGGCCGCCGACGCGGTGATGTCGCTGCTGCTCACGAGCCGAGGGTACCGCGTTGCTGTACGGCTGGCGCGCTCTAGCCATGGGGTTTGAGTAGTCCCAGGGAGGTTTGGGGCTGTGTTTATTGGAGCGCTGGCGCGCTCGAGTCGCGGCCCCTAGGGGCCGCCGGTTAGGCGCCGTTGCTTGCTCCTTCGTCGCCTACGCAACGGCGCCTAACCGGCGACCCGGCCGCGACCGGCCACTTCGTGGCCGTCCCTCCCTAAGGGTCGGGAGTGCGGTGGTTGGGGTGGGTGGGTTGTGGAAGGCGGGGACAGGCCATGGACGGTGTGGTGCGGGAGGGTGGTCATGTTTCTTCTTCGGTGGTTGCGGGTGCGGGCTTAGGGTGGGCTCATGGTGTCTGAACGCGACGTACTTGAATTCGTGCCCAAGGGTTTGTGGATCGGTTCCGGTCCTGTCGAGGCCACCGGGGGTGGGACTTTCGACGTGCGGAATCCGGCCGATGGGTCGGTGATCGCGCAGGTGGCCGACGCGACTCCGGAGGACGCGATGCGGGCGCTGGACGCGGCCGTCGCGGCGGGGGAGGCGTGGGCGGCGACGCCGTCGCGGGAGCGGGGTGAGATCCTGCGGGCGGTGTTCGAGCAGCTCACCGCGCGAGCCGAGGAATTCGCGCTGTTGATGACGCTCGAAATGGGCAAGGCGCTGTCGGAGAGCCGCAACGAGGTGCGCTACGGCGCCGAGTTCTTCCGCTGGAACAGCGAGGAGGCGGTGCGGATTCACGGGCGGTACTTGGACGCGCCGTCGGGGACGGGCCGGATCATGGTCGCCAAGCAGCCGGTGGGGCCGTGCCTGGCGATCACGCCGTGGAATTTCCCGCTCGCCATGGGCACCCGCAAGATCGGGCCCGCGCTGGCGGCGGGCTGCACGATGATCGTCAAACCCGCCTCGGCGACGCCACTGACCATGCTGGCGCTGGCCAGGCTCTGCAGCGAGGCCGGTCTGCCCGACGGGGTGCTGTCGGTGGTCACCACGCAGCGTTCCGGGGCTGTGACGAGCCCGCTGATCGACGATCCGCGGCTGCGCAAGCTCACCTTCACCGGCTCCACCGAAGTCGGCAAGAAACTCGTGGCGTCGTCGGCGAACCGGTTGCTTCGCACGTCCATGGAATTGGGCGGCAACGCGCCGTTCGTCGTGTTCGACGATGCCGATATCGACGCCGCCGTGGCCGGTGCGATGCTGGCGAAGCTGCGCAACGGTGGCGAAGCGTGCACCGCGGCCAACCGGTTCTACGTGCAGCGCGGTGTGGTCGCCGAGTTCACCGAGAAGTTCGTCGCCGCGGTGGCCGACACCGTCGTGATGGGTCCAGGGACCGATCCCGCGACCACCCTCGGCCCGCTGGTGAGCGAGGACCAGCGGACGATCGTGAGCGACCTGGTCGACGATGCTGTTTCCGTGGGCGCACGCGTGCTGATCGGCGGCAAGGTCCCCGGCGGCGAGGGCTGGTACTACCCGGCCACCGTCCTGGGTGATGTCCCGCCGACCGCCCGCATCCTGCGCGAGGAAGTGTTCGGTCCGGTTGCCCCGATCGTCGCCTTCGATACCGAGGAGGAGGGTCTCGCCGCCGCCAACGACACCGAATACGGCCTGGTCAGCTATGTCTTCACCCGGGACCTGGATCGTGCGCTTCGCATCTCGGAGGGGTTGGAGAGCGGCATGGTCGGCGTCAACCGGGGCGTCATCTCCGACCCGGCTGCCCCGTTCGGCGGTGTCAAGGAATCAGGTTTAGGTCGCGAGGGCGGCACCGAGGGCATCGAGGAATACCTGAACACCAAATACATCGCGCTCACCTGAGCCAGACAAAAAACAACCGCCCCGGGGATGGTGTCGCACCCGGGGCGGCTTTATGGAAGCGGCGAACTGGCTGGTCGCCGCATGGTTTGGGGGGTCGGCCTAGCGGCCGAGGCGGCCGCGGCCGAGACGGAGCAGGAGCATGGCGAGGGTGTGGCCCTCCTGGCCGAGCTCACTGAAACGCTCGAGTACCTTCATCTCACGGCTGTGGACCAGGCGCGTGCCGCCGGAAGCCATCCGGGTGCGGCCGATGATCCGGGAAATCTCGCTGCGGCGTTTGATCGCGGCAAGGATCGTGGCATCGAGCTGGTCGATCTCGAGGCGAAGCTTGTCGATCTCGGCTTCGGATTGCGGCAAGGCCGAATCGGACCCGGTTGTCGTAGCAGGGGTGCTCATCATTCATCTCCTCGTGTCAGAACTTGGATCGGTCGGACCGAACGGCCTGTTACCCGATCTGTTCCGTCACCCTGAAACTTTTCCCGATGGGCAGTACTGGATCCCCCCGGGAGTGCGCAATCAGTCGTACTCCCCGTCACGATATCGGATCGGCGGCCGATCCGGGCATGCGGAGGAGCGCTGATCATGAGGCCCAGTCTGCCACGGGGCGGTAGGTAGGCAAAACAGTTCTGTTTATGAATTCGCTGAGAAGGTTCACCAGGTGGCGGCGGTGCCGAGCTGGTCGAGTTCACCAGTGGTTTGCCGGGCCGTTGCCGGCCGGTCATCGAATCGGGAGCAGTTCGCAGCTTGTCGGTGCCCGCCGGTAGCGTGGACAGACGATGGATATCACGGTCGCTCCCCACGCCTCAGCCACCGATCCCAACGAACCCGCGCCTGGCGCGCTATCGCCTCGGGACGGTGGTGGCACCGGCGCGTCCGCGCTGGCTCAGGCGGCGGCCCGAAACAGCGCCGAACAGTCGCAGCGCCGCCAGGAGCGCGAACAACAGCGTGCCGAGGAGATCGAGCGGCTGCTCGACGGGCTCAATCCGCCACAGCGCGCCGCGGTGATGCACGCGGGTTCACCGCTGCTGATCGTAGCGGGCGCGGGCTCGGGCAAGACCGCGGTGCTCACCCGCCGGATCGCCTACCTGCTCGCGGCACGTGGCGTGCGCACCGGTGAGATCCTGGCCATCACGTTCACCAACAAAGCCGCTGCCGAGATGCGGGAACGGGTCGCGGGGCTGGTCGGTCCGCGGGCGGCCAGCATGTGGGTGTCGACTTTCCATTCCAGCTGTGTGCGCATTCTGCGGATGCAGGCGGCCCTGCTGCCCGGTTTGAATTCGAATTTCTCGATCTACGACGCCGATGATTCCCGGCGGTTGCTCACGATGATCAGCCGCGATTTCGAGATCGACACCAAGAAGTATTCGGCGCGTTTGCTGTCGACCGCCATTTCCAATCTGAAGAACGAACTGATCGATCCGGAAAAGGCCGCCGCCGACGCCGAAGCCGACGACACCGAACTGCCCGCGCTGGTCGCCAGGGTCTACGCCGAGTACCAGCGCCGCCTTCGCACGGCCAACGCGATGGACTTCGACGATCTGATCGGCGAGACGGTGGCGCTGCTGCAGAACCATCCGCAGGTCGCCGAGTACTACCGGCGCCGGTTCCGGCACGTGCTCGTCGACGAGTACCAGGACACCAACCACGCCCAGTACGTGCTGGTGCGTGAGCTGGTCGGGCACCACAGTGACGCGGACGAGCAGGCGGTCGAGCCGAGCGAGCTGTGCGTGGTCGGTGACGCCGACCAGTCGATCTACGCCTTCCGTGGCGCCACGATCCGCAATATCGAGGAATTCGAGCGCGACTTCCCCGATGCGGAAACCATTCTGCTGGAACAGAACTACCGTTCCACCCAACACATCCTGTCCGCCGCCAACGCGGTGATCGCGCGCAACGAGGGCCGGCGCGAGAAGAAGCTGTGGACCGATTCCGGCGAGGGTGAACTGATCACCGGCTACGTCGCCGACAACGAACACGACGAAGCCTCCTTCGTCGCCAAGGAGATCGATCGGCTCGTCGACGGCGGCGATGCCAACTACGGCGACGTGGCGGTGTTCTATCGCACCAACAACAATTCGCGTGCGCTGGAAGAGATCTTCATCCGAATGGGCCTGCCGTACAAGGTCGTCGGTGGGGTGCGGTTCTACGAGCGCAAAGAAGTGCGCGACGTGGTGGCCTACCTGCGGGTGCTCGAGAATCCCGAAGACGCGGTGAGCGTGCGCCGCATTCTCAATACTCCGCGTCGCGGGATCGGCGATCGGGCCGAGGCGTGTGTGGCGGTGCATGCCGAACAGCGCGATATCGGCTTCGCCGCGGCTCTGCGTGATGCGGCCGATGGCAAGGTCGCGCTGCTGAATACCCGTGCGCAGCGGGCCATCGCGGGGTTTCTCGAGCTGCTCGACGAGATTCGGCTCGCCGGTAAGCGGGCCGACAGCGACTATCCCGATGTGGGGAATGTGGTCGAGGCGGTGCTCGATCGCACCGGATATCGCGGTGAGCTGGAAGCCTCCGACGATCCGCAGGACGGTGCGCGGCTCGACAACCTCAACGAATTGGTCAGCGTTGCCCGCGAATTCAGTTCCGAGGCGTTCAACAATGCCGAGGCGGCACGTGAGGAAGGGCTGGTGCCCGAGGCCGGCGACGGTGAACCAGAGCCGGGTTCGCTGGCGGCCTTCCTGGAGCGGGTGTCGCTGGTCGCTGATACCGATCAGATCCCCGACGAGGGCACGGGTGTGGTCACCATGATGACGCTGCACACGGCCAAGGGGCTGGAATTCCCGGTGGTGTTCGTGACCGGTTGGGAGGACGGGCAATTCCCGCACATGCGGGCGCTGGGTGATCCGAACGAGTTGGCCGAGGAACGTCGGCTGGCCTATGTGGGGATCACGCGGGCTCGTCAGCGGCTCTATCTCTCGCGCGCGGTTGTGCGGTCGGGGTGGGGGCAGCCGGTGTCGAACCCGGAATCGCGGTTCCTGCAGGAGATTCCGCAGCATCTGCTGGATTGGCGCAGGTTGGAGCCGGTGATTTCGCCGCAGCGGGGGCGGCGTCGGGGGGAGGACAGTGGGTTCGAGCGGGATTGGACCAGTGGGAGTGGGTGGGATCAGCGGCCGGGTGTGCGTGGGGGGGCCGGTGAGCGTCGGCCTGCGCCGGGTGGGGCTGTTAAGCGGAATAACACCGAACTTGTTCTTGCCGTGGGGGATCGGGTTACTGATGATAAGTATGGGTTGGGGCGGGTTGTGGCGGCTGATGGGGTGGGGCCGTTGGCTACGGTGACTATCGACTTCGGGTCTGCGGGGAAGATTCGGTTGATTCCGCAGTTCAGTCGGACGATTGTGAAGTTGTGATTCTAGGTTTCGGGAATCTGGGGTTGGAGTAGTCCAGGTTTGGGGGTGTGGCAGAGCTCCGGGGTTTGAGTCGGGAGTGCGGTGGTTGGGTTGGGTGGGTTGTGGAAGACGGGGACAGGCCTTGTGCACGGTGTGGTTGAAAGTGTGGTAGGGGTGCGGGTTTTGGGTGTGCGGTGTGGCTGGGAGTGAGGTGGTTCGGGTTGGGGCGGGGTGTTCAGTGGGGGAAGAGGTTGGTCAGGGCTTCGTCGAGGGTGGGGTATTGGAAGTCGAAGCCGAGCTTGTGGAGGACTTCGGAGGTGGCGTGTCGGCCTGTGAGGCCGAGGGCTGGGTCGGTGCGGAGGAAGACGGCGCCGATGGTGAGGGCGGCCTTCGGGGTGGGGGGTGATGGGGGGCGGTGCAGGGTTCGGCGGAGGGTGGCCATGAGTTCGGTGTTACGGACGGGGAATTCGGTGGCGGCTACGAGGATGCCGTTGGGGAGGGTGATGTTCTGGTCGAGGCCGAGGGTGGCGCGGACGATCGCCAGCCAGTCCTCGATGTGGATCCAGCTGAACCATTGATCGCCGGGGCCTACGCGGCCGCCGAGGCCTGCCTTGGTGAGTTGGCCGAGGCGTTTCAGGGCGGGGGCGTCGGGGTCGAGGACGATGGAGGTGCGCAGGATCGTCCAGTGGTCGGAGCCGGCTGGGTCGAAGGCTTCCTCCCACGGCTGGGCTACGCCGGTCATCTGGGGGAGGCCTACGGGGAGGGGAGTTGTTTCGGTGCATCGGGTTTCGCCGGCGTCGGACCAGATGGCCGTGGTGCTGGCTTGGACCCAGTAGTCGATGGGGGTATCGCGCAGGCGTGCGGCGGCGACCAGAGCGGTGGTGGAATCGACTCGGCTGGAACGCAATTCGGCGACGTTGCGTTCGGTCGGCCTGCAGTCGACCAGCTTGCCCGCGAGGTTGATCACCGCGAGGCGGCCGGGTTCGCGTAGTTCGGCCGACCAGGCGCCGACCGAGCGGCCGTCCCATTCGGTCTGGCGGAACGGCAGAGCGGGGTTGCGGCGGCGGGTCAGCAGGGTGACGCGCTGGCCGCGGCAGGTCAGGTCGGCGGCGATCTGGAGACCGAGCGCACCGGTGCCGCCGGCGATGACTACGTTCAGTGCGTCGTCGGTGGGGACCAGTCCGGCCAGCCTGGCCAGGCGCGAGAAGTTCACGCGCGCATCGGTTTCGATGAACGGGCGGACCACGGCCCGGGCCGCGGCGGCGGACGGGCCGGTGAAGCGCAGTTCCTGGGTGATTTCGGTGCCACCGTCGCACGGGGTCAGCCGCCAGGTGAGGTGCATGGTGCCCGCGGGTTCGGGCTGCTCGATGCCGAGCTCACGATTCGGTTCGAACGTGGTGACGGTGAACGGCTCGGCGAACCGCCCGTGGATCCGCGCCGAGACTTTTCCGTCGGGGAGATAGTCACCGGTGGCGCCGACGGCAACCGGCCCGTGCATCCGCACTGACCGCACCCCGGGATTCCACACCGGCCACTGCTCGAGATCCGCGAGCACTTCCCACACCAATTCTGGTGCGAGCCCGATGAACTGCGTGTACTTCGTCGTACCAGCCATAGCTGAACGCTAACCCCGCCGCCTACCTAGGGGAAGCGTGCTGCTCATCACGCAACAAGACCGTCCACAAACGGTCCTCGACTACCCCTAATCGCGCTGTGAGCCGAGGCTGATGCCGCGGGTGGCGAGCCACGGGACCGGGTCGATCTTGTCGGTGCCGTTGAGCCAGACCTCGAAGTGGCAGTGCGGGCCGGTGGAGAAGCCACGGTTGCCCATGGTGGCGATCTGGTCGCCCGCCATCACGCGCTCGCCCTGCGAGACGGTGGCGGTGTCGATGTGGCCGTAGATCGTGACGGTGCCGTCGTCGTGCAGAACGCGCACCCACATGCCGAAACCGGAGGCCGGGCCCGCTTCGATGATGGTGCCGTCGGCGACCGCGTAGATCGGGGTGCCGATCGGGCCCGCGACGTCGATGCCGAGGTGCTGGACGCCCCAGCGGGCACCGAAACCGGAGGTGTAGTTGCCCGCGGCGAACTTGGCGAACAGGGGCCGCAGCTTGGCGGATTCCTGGGCGGCGAGGTCTTCGGCGAACTTGGCGCCCTTGGCGAGGATGTCGTCGAAGTGGTTCTTGTCGGCGATGGCGGTGGCGTCGAGTACCTGGGGTGCCGCGCCGGTGCCGGGGTCGCCGACCTCGGCCGTGCTCATCGACTGGGCGGCGATCTCGTGTACTTGGCCCGCGGCCTCGTAATCGATGCCCTGTGCGGGCTGGCCCGGATCGGCCATGGCCGCTTGACCTGCGGCGACGACGGCGCCGGCGGCCACGGCGATGACCGCGGCGCGGCCCTTCAGCGCTGCGGGCGGTGCGGGGACACGGTGTGCGCCGGCACGACGTTCGGCGCGGCGCGGCGCGGGGGCCGCTGCTTCGGCGGGCTCTTCGGCCGCGGGCGCCCAGTCGGTGCCGTACGTGCCGGTGTCATAGGACTCGTCCGCGGTCCATTCGTCCTCGGCGGGCGTCCAGGCGGCGTCGTCGGACCAGGTGGAGTTGTCGGTCCGAGCGGACTGGTCGCGCCACACGTCGTCGGTCTGCGGCCATGCGGCGGCGGGGGCTCTACGGGCCTGCGGATGCGACGTGTATTCGTCGGCGTACCGGTAACGCGGACCGGAGCTGGTGCGATTTTCGACTGGAAGGGTGGAGCGGTGGTTCATCGGATGAAGTACCTCACGCTATGTCGTCCTCCTCAGTCCTGACTTGCCCAGTCGTGACCTGGTTGTCGTGACCTGGTTGTGACATCGACCGCATTGACGGTAACGAAGCGATTGCAGAGTGGCAAGCGCTCGCCGGAAACGTACACCTCCGTGTGACATTCGTCACCGTAACGCGGCGGAATAACTCACTGTTTTCCGGCATCCCGGGTGAGGTCCGTCGACGACATAACGTAGTAGATGTCGGAGTGTTCCGGCTTTAGGCGGCCCGACCTGGCAAGGCATCGGAAAACGTCCAAAAACTACTCGCCAGTAGCCTTGGCCAGCGGTTTTCCGGGGCTCCCGTAAACGGTCGTGACCTGCGCCACTTACTATGAACGTGGTCGTTTAGCCCTCCCCGTGACTAGCTACAGTCCGATCCGACCCGCTACCGACGTCGGGCCGCCAACAAAGACGTTGTCATAGCAACGCAGACGAGACGGTGAGTACATGGATCTCTTCGAATATCAGGCGAAGGAGCTCTTCGTTAAGCACGGAGTGCCTTCGTCCGAGGGTCGTGTTTGCGACACGGCTGAAGAAGCACGCGCCATTGCCGAGGAAATCGGCAAGCCCGTGATGGTCAAGGCGCAGGTCAAGGTGGGCGGCCGCGGCAAGGCTGGCGGCGTCAAGTACGCGGCCACCCCGGAAGACGCGTTCACGCACGCGCAGAACATCCTCGGCCTCGACATCAAGGGCCACATCGTCAAGAAGCTCCTGGTCGCCGAGGCCAAGGACATCGCGGAGGAGTACTACATCTCCTTCCTGCTCGATCGCTCCAACCGCACCTACCTGGCCATGTGTTCGGTCGAGGGCGGCATGGAGATCGAAGAGGTCGCCGAGAAGACCCCCGAGCGCCTCGCCAAGATCGCCGTCGACGCCGTCAAGGGTGTCGACCTGGCCTTCGCCCGTGAGATCGCGGAGAAGGGCCACCTGCCCGCCGACGTGCTCGACGCCGCGGCCGTGACCATCCAGAAGCTGTGGGAGGTCTTCGTCAACGAGGACACCACCCTGGTCGAGGTCAACCCGCTGGTGCGCACCCCCAACGACGAGATCCTCGCCCTCGACGGCAAGGTCACCCTGGACGAGAACGCCGAGTACCGGCATCCCGACCACCTCGAGTTCGCCGACGTCGACGCGACCGACCCGCTCGAGCTCAAGGCCAAGGAAAACGACCTCAACTACGTCAAGCTCGACGGTGAGGTCGGCATCATCGGCAACGGCGCCGGTCTGGTCATGTCCACCCTGGACGTCGTCGCGTACGCCGGTGAGAACCACGGCGGCGTGAAGCCGGCCAACTTCCTCGACATCGGCGGCGGCGCTTCGGCTTCCGTGATGGCCGCGGGGCTGGATGTGATCCTGGGCGACGCGCAGGTCAAGAGCGTGTTCGTGAACGTCTTCGGTGGCATCACCGCCTGTGACGCGGTCGCCAACGGGATCGTCGGCGCGCTCGAGGTGCTCGGTGCCGCGGCCACCAAGCCGCTGGTCGTTCGTCTGGACGGCAACAACGTCGAAGAGGGTCGCCGCATCCTCGCCGAGGCCAACCACCCGCTGGTGACGCTGGCCCAGACCATGGACGAGGGCGCCGACAAGGCCGCCGAACTCGCCTTCAGCGCCAAGTAAGGAACAGCGAACATGTCCATCTTCCTGAACAAGGACAACAAGGTCATCGTCCAGGGCATCACCGGCGGCGAGGGCACCAAGCACACCGCGCTGATGCTGAAGGCGGGCACCAACGTCGTCGGCGGCGTGAACGCGCGCAAGGCCGGGACCACGGTCAAGCACACCGACAAGGCCGGCAACGAGATCGAGCTGCCCGTGTTCGCCTCCGTCGCCGAGGCGATGGAGAAGACCGGCGCCGACACCTCGATCGCGTTCGTGCCGCCCGCCTTCTCGAAGGACGCCATCGTCGAGGCCATCGACGCGGAGATCCCGCTGCTCGTGGTCATCACCGAGGGCATCCCGGTGCAGGACTCCGCCTACGCGTGGGCCTACAACGTCGAAAAGGGCTCCAAGACCCGCATCATCGGCCCGAACTGCCCCGGCATCATCACCCCCGGCGAGGCGCTGGTCGGCATCACCCCGAACAACATCACCGGCAAGGGCCCGATCGGCCTGGTGTCGAAGTCGGGCACCCTGACCTACCAGATGATGTACGAGCTGCGCGATTTCGGTTTCTCGACCGCGATCGGCATCGGCGGCGACCCGGTCATCGGCACCACCCACATCGACGCCATCGAGGCGTTCGAGAAGGACCCCGAGACCAAGATCATCGTCATGATCGGCGAGATCGGTGGCGACGCCGAGGAACGTGCGGCCGCGTACATCAAGGCCAACGTGACCAAGCCGGTCGTCGGCTACGTCGCCGGTTTCACCGCGCCCGAGGGCAAGACCATGGGCCACGCAGGCGCCATCGTCTCCAGTGGTGGCGGCACCGCGCAGGCCAAGCAGGAAGCGCTCGAGGCCGCAGGTGTGAAGGTCGGCAAGACGCCGTCCGCGACCGCCGCGCTCGCCCGCGAGATCCTGGAGAAGGCGTCCATCGCTTCTGCCTGATCTCAATCTCACATCTTCGAAGGCCGCCTTCAGGTTTAACCTGGGCGGCCTTCGTCGATTTATCCACAGGCGGTGGTTTATCCACAGCCTGCATCGGTAGGTGATGACCGGGGGCGTGGCGTGCAGTAGCGTCAGGTATCGGATCAGGCACCAGTCAGTTCGACGCGACCGATGCGCACGACTCGACAAGGAGACGACGAGACATGTCATACCCGACCGGGGGCTCCGGGTACAACACACCCGCGACACCCGCCGCGCCTCAGGGCCAGAGCACCGGAGCCGCTGCGGCTGCGCCATCGACCGGTTCGGAAAGCTCCCCAGCCAAGGGGCTGCCGTTCATTCTGACCGCGGCGACTGCCGGACTCGGTGTGCTGACGTTCCTGCTCGGCTTCCTGCCGTACATCGGTTCCGAGCCGACCACCATCGGCGGCACCACCATCGGCACCGATGTCACGTTCAGCCTGTTCGAGTGGTCGGGCAACGGCGCGATTCTCGCGCTGCTGCTGGTCGCCGGCCTGCTGGCCGGGGTGTCGCTGCTGCCGAAGCAGGATCTGCTCGGCGTGGCCGCCGCGACCGCGCTCGCCGGTTTCCTCACCCTGGTGATCGTGACCTTCGTCGGCGCTCCCGACGGCTCCGAGCTCGAGATCGGCGCCTACCTGGTGCTGGTGCTCGGCTTCGCGACCGCCGCCGTCGCCGTCGCGGGGCTGCTCTTCAAGCTGGGGATCATCAAGGCACCCGCGCCGAAACCGGCTCAGCCGCAACAGCAGCCGGGCCAATACGGTCAGTACGGCCAGCAGCCGGGCTACGGCCAGCAGGGCTACGGCCAGAACACCGGCCAGCAGTCCTACGGCCAGACCGGTTACGGCCAGACCCAGACCGGTGGGCAGTACCCGCAGCAGTCGCCGTACGGCCAGCAGAGTTCGCCGTCGATGCCGCAGGCACCGCAGCCGTCCTACGGCCAGCCGGGTCAGCAGGCCTACGGTCAGCCCGGTCAGCAGCCGCCGCAGTCGCCGTACGGCCAGCAGTACGGCGCGCCGCAGCAGCAGGCGTCGCCGTACGGTGCGGCGCCGCAGGCACAGCCGCGTCCGGATGAGAGCGCGACGCAGACCTTCGGCGGTGCGCAGCCGCAGGGCCAGCCGTTCGGTGCGCCGAACTTCGGTGGCGCGCAGCAGCCTGCGCCCGGGCAGCCGCAGCCGTTCGGTGGTGAGCAGACCGCCGATCCGGCGGCCGACGCCACCACGGCGTTCCGCCCGAACGACGACAACAAGTAGAACCGAAGAACAGAACGGCTGCCGCGTGGTGGTCCAGGATCGATCGCGAGCCCACAGGTACGCCTGTGGGCTCGCGGCGCGCCTGACCCGCGGCCGCCGGGGAAGCTGACACGCTGAATTGTCATGAGCGCCCGTAACTCCCTCGTGCGCCGGACCTCCGGGTCACGCGGCATCGGGGAGACCGTCGTCGCACCACCGTCCGGGCCCGAGCCCGGCTGGTGGTCACTCTCGCCCGAGCGGGCGCGGACCCTGCTGCTGGTCGCGGCGCGGCCGACGATCACCGCCTTGGCGGCCACGGTGCTGCTCGTGCTCGTGGTCATGCTCACCACCGGTACCGATCTCACCAGTGCGCCCGCCGCGGTCGCCGCGACTTGGCTTGCCGCCCATCAGGTTCCGCTCACAGTCGGCCGGACGACGCTCGGCCTGCTCCCGCTGGTGCCGACGGCGGTCCTGGTCTGGCTGGCCGCCCGCGAATGCGCGCGTGCGGTCCCCAACCGGCCGACCCCGGTCGAGCTGGGCTGGCTGACCGGTGCGGTGCTGGCCGGGCCGCTGCTCATGACGGCCGTCTGCCTCGCCGTCACCGGTGATGCCGCAGGCGTCATCCCGCTCGAATCGCCCGGCCCGATCGCGGCGTTCGGGTGGGTGCTCGTGCTGTATCTGGGCGCGGCAGCCGCCGGAATCGCGAGCCGGGCGTGGAGTTCGGTGTGCGCGTTCGTGCCGATCGAGATCCCGGTTTGGGCGGTCCTCGGCGCCCGGGCAGCGCGACGCACCGTCTTGCGCATGCTCGGCTGTGCCGCGCTGGCCACCGTGATCTCGTTCTTCGTGCATCTGTCCCGGCTCGACGGCGCTTTTCAGCAGGCACACAACGCCACCGATGTACTTGGTATGACCCTGCTCTCCCTGCTCTATCTGCCGAATGTGGTGATCGGCGCGGCAGGCATCCTCAGTGGGGCGGCCGTGCTGTTCGGGGCCGGATCGGTGGGTCTGTTCGGGGTGACGGGCGGACACATGCCGGTCGTGCCCGCGCTGATTCCCGTCCCGGAAGGACCCGCGTCCCCGTGGTGGGCCGTGCTGCTGCTCGTCCCGCTCGCCGTCGGGGTGCTCGGCGGGATCGAACTCGGCCGCACCAGCGACGACCGGCCCGGCGCGCCGTGGGCGACGCTCACGTGTGCCGCGCTGTCCACGCTGACGTTCCTGGTGCTCGCGATTCTCGGCAGCGGTCAGCTCGGCGCCGTCGGATGGGTCGGTGTCGATCTGCTGATGCTGGTCGTGCTGATGGTCACCTGGTTCGGTTTCGGCGGCTTCGTCGGGATGGTGTTCGCCCGCCGCTTCCTGACGCCGACCGAGCCCGAGGAGGACTACGACGCCGACGACGAGTACGAGTACGAGGACTACTACTACTACGACGACGACGAGTACGACGACGATCCCGCCGACGACGACCCGGTCGAATACGACGATCCCGCAGTCGAAGTCGACGGCGAACTGGTCGAGGACTTCGACGACGAGCTCGAAGTGAGCATCGCCGCACCCGGCTCCACCGACGAGCCCGCCGACGACATCGTCGACGTCGAAGTGGTCGAGTCGGACCTGCCGGACGAGGACAAGACCCCCGGTCGCTAAGCTCGACCCGGCGCCTATCGCCATCGCCGCCGCCCGATCACACGCAGGAGTAGAGCGCTGACGTCCTCGTTTGCCCCGTGGAAGCCCGCCAGAACACCGGCTACCGTCGTCGTTCTGGCCTCGGGCACCGGCTCGCTGCTCAACGCACTGCTGGCCGCCGCGCGCGAGCCCGGCTACCCGGCGCAGATCGTGGCAGTCGGTGTCGACCGGGACTGCCCGGCCACCGCGCATGCCGACGCCGCCGGAGTGCCGCACTTCAAGGTGGGACTCAAAGATTTCGCCGATCGGGAAGCCTGGAACGTCGCCCTCACCGAGGCAGTCGACGCGCACAAGCCCGATCTGGTGGTCCTGGCGGGCTTCATGAAAATCCTCGGCCCCGCGTTCATGGAACGTTTCGGCGGCCGGCTCATCAACACCCACCCCGCGCTGCTGCCGTCGTTCCCCGGCGCGCACGGGGTGCGTGACGCGCTCGCCTACGGGGTCAAGGTCACCGGCTGCACCGTGCACCTGGTCGACGCGGGCGTGGACACCGGCCCGGTCCTCGCGCAGGAAGCGGTCGCCGTGATGCCCGGCGACGACGAGGACACGCTGCAGGAGCGCATCAAAGTTGTCGAGCGACGGTTACTGGCGGAGGTCATCGCCGCCGTCGCGACGCGAGGCATTGTCTCCGACGGACGAAAGGCAGAAATACCAGTGAGCGAGCACGCCGGTGAGTGAACGTAAGGCGATCCAGAGGGCGCTGGTGAGCGTCTACGACAAGACGGGGCTCATCGAGCTCGCCACCGGGCTGCACGCGGCCGGTGTGGAGCTGGTGTCGACCGGGTCGACCGCGGGCAAGATCGCCGAGGCCGGTATCCCGGTCACCAAGGTCGAGGATCTGACCGGGTTCCCGGAGACCCTGGACGGCCGGGTCAAGACGCTGCACCCCCGGGTGCACGCGGGCATCCTGGCCGACACGCGGCGCGCCGAGCATGTCGATCAGCTCGTGGAGCTGGGTGTCGAGGCGTTCCAGCTGGTGGTGGTGAACCTGTACCCGTTCACCCAGACCGTGGCCAGTGGCGCGAGCGTCGACGAGTGTGTCGAGCAGATCGACATCGGCGGGCCGTCGATGGTGCGTGCCGCCGCGAAGAACCACCCCTCCGTGGGTGTGGTCGTCGACGTCAGCGATTACGACGACGTGCTCGCCGCGGTGAAGTCCGGCGGGTTCACCCTCGCCGAGCGGACCGCGCTGGCCGCCAAGGCCTTCCAGCACACCGCGAGCTACGACGTGGCCGTCGCGAGCTGGATGGGCTCGGTCGCCGTGCCCGCCGTCGCCGAGGAGACCGAGCAGTTCCCCGGCTGGGTCGCCGGTTCGTGGGAGCGTGCCGCGGTGCTGCGCTACGGCGAGAACCCGCACCAGGCCGCCGCGTTGTACACCAGCAACGACGGCACGGTCGGGATCGCGCAGGCGAAGCAGTTGCACGGCAAGGAGATGTCGTACAACAACTACACCGACGGTGACGCCGCCTGGCGTGCCGCGTTCGACTTCGACGAGCCCGCTGTCGCGGTGATCAAGCACGCCAACCCGTGTGGCATCGCCGTCGCCGCCGATATCGCCGAGGCGCATCGCAAGGCGCACGCGACCGATCCGGTCAGTGCTTACGGTGGCGTGATCGCCGCGAACCGTGAGGTCAGCGTGGAGATGGCCGAGCAAGTCGCCGAGATCTTCACCGAGGTGATCATCGCTCCCGGGTACGCGCCCGGCGCGGTGGAAGTGTTGCAGCGCAAGAAGAACGTGCGCGTGCTGGTGGCCGACGCCCCGCAGCGCAAGGGCGTGGAACTGCGCCCGATCAGCGGCGGTGCGCTGCTGCAGGACCGCGACGTGCTCGACGCCGCGGGCGACGATCCGGTCAACTGGACCCTGGCGGCGGGCGACCCGGCTGATGTCACCACCCTGGCCGACCTCGAATTCGCCTGGCGCGCATGCCGTTCGGTGAAGTCGAACGCGATCCTGCTCGCCGAGGACGGCGCCGCGGTCGGCGTCGGCATGGGTCAGGTCAACCGCGTCGACTCCTGCAAGCTCGCCGTCGAGCGCGCGGGTGAGCGGGCAAAGGGCTCCGTCGCCGCCTCCGACGCCTTCTTCCCGTTCTCGGACGGGCCGGAGATCCTGGTGGCCGCGGGCGTTCGCGCGATCGTGCAGCCCGGTGGTTCGATCCGCGACAAGGACACCATCGAGCTCTGCAAGGAAGCGGGCGTCACCCTGTACCTGACGGGTGCCCGCCACTTCGCGCACTGATCCCAGAAGCGGGTGCCGCGCCGAATCCTCGGTGCGGCACCCGTTTTCGTTTATCCGGCGTCGAGCACCGTGCGGGTTCCCAGCGGGTCTCGGAGGGGGATTTCCAGCGTGCCGAGGATCATGTTCATGGTGCACATCTTGTTCACGGAATCCGCCCGCGTGCCGGCGCGCAGGGCGACGGTGACGGTCTCGGGAGTTTCGGTGACCGTGGCGTCGACGGCGTAGCACTCGGGGTTGCCGGTCTCGAAGTTGACGCCGATCTTGTTGTCGCTCACGCGATTCCAGGACGTGAAGGGAATCGGGTGTGGGTCGACGAGGGTGGGATCGGCGGTGAGTAGTTGGCCGATACCGGGATTCGGAGCTTCGGGACGGGTGTTCGTGTGCGACGTATCCGGTTGGGGCGCAGGATCATCCGAGGTTGCGCAGCCGGTGAGGGGTGCGATCAGCACGGCCACGGCTGCCGCGGCGACAGTGTAACGCGACATCGTTGTCATGGTTGCACCATAGTCCGCACGGCCACACCGTGAACTTTCCGCGAACCCTGCGCATAACCCCTCCGTATGCCCGCCGCGAGGACTACATTCGGCTGCGATGTGGCTGTGGCAATCGGCCGGCATCTCCTGTTGGGCTCTGCAATTGGCAACCTTCGAAAGGAACAACGTGGCCGACACGCTGCGCGTAGGCGAAGAACTGGGACTTGGTCAGTCCCTGACCGGCGGTGCTTACACCCTGACACTGCAGCCGGACGGCAACCTGGTGCTGACCGAGCCCGACGGCAACGTCGTCTGGGCCGCGATGACGCACGGGCAGGACGCGCAGCGCGCGGCCCTGCAGCACGACGGCGACTTCGTCGTCTACAGCGGTGGCGGCGCGCGCATCTGGGCGACCGACACCAGCGGCAAGAATGTCGAGAAGCTGGTCGTGCAGCCCGACCGCAACGTGGTGCTCTACGGCACCGACGGTTCAGTCGCGTGGGCTACCGCCACCGTCACCGACAACCCGCTGCCCGCTCCCGGGCCGGTCGCCGCCGCCCCGATCGCCGAAGAGGTCCCGCCGCCGCCCGCCGCGCAGACCTACACGGTCGAGTCGGGCGACACCCTGTGGGCCATCTCGGAGCGCTTCTACGGTGACGGCAACCGTTACCAGGAGATCGCCTCGGCCTCGGGGATCGACAATCCGGACCTCATCAACGAGGGCCAGGTACTGACCATTCCGTGATATCGGCGCGCTGGCGCGCGCGTGTCCGCGGCCCTGAGGGGCCGCCGGTCAGGCACCGTTGCTTGCTCCTTCGTCGCCTACGCAACGGCGCCTGACCGGCGACCCGGCCGCGGACGGGTCGGTCGTAAGACTCCCTCCGTGGGGGTCGGCTTTTCGAATGAAAGTGGCCCCGAAGCTATTGCCTCGGGGCCACTTTCGCGCGTACTGCTACTTGGTCGTGGTGAACGGCAGCAGCGCCATCTCGCGGGCGTTCTTCACCGCGACGGCGACTTGACGCTGCTGCTGCGGGGTCAGGCCGGTGACGCGGCGGCTGCGAATCTTGCCGCGATCGGAGATGAAGGTGCGCAGCAGATTGACGTCTTTGTAGTCGACGTACTCGATGCCCGCGGCGATCAGCGGATTCTTCTTCGGCTTACGGCCCTGGTCGGCGCGTGCCTTCTTGGACGGTGCTCGCTTCACTGCCATGCGATCTCCTCACCAGCTCGATTTGTGGACCCCGGGGAGCTCACCCCGATGGGCCATCTCGCGCACACGAACACGGGAGAGGCCGAATTTGCGGAGATAGCCGCGTGGGCGGCCGTCAGCAGCGTCCCGATTGCGCAAGCGTACCGGACTGGCATTGCGCGGTTGGCTGCGCAGTTCGGCCTGGGCGGCGGCGCGCTCGGCGTCGCCGGTGCTCGGCTTGCGGATGAGTTCCTTGAGCTCGGCACGCCGGGTCGCGAACCGTTCGACGATCTCGCGCCGCTGCTCGTTGCGGGCGATCTTGGACTTCTTCGCCATCAGCGCTCCTCGCGGAAGTCGACGTGGCGGCGCACGACGGGGTCGTACTTGCGCAGCACCAGCCGGTCGGGATCGTTGCGGCGGTTCTTGCGGGTGACGTAGGTGAAGCCGGTGTCGGCGGTGGACTTCAGCTTGACGATCGGCCGGATATCGGTCGCTTTCGAGGCCATGTTCAGCTCCTAGATCTTGTCCCCGCGAGCGCGGATGCGGGCCACCACAGCCTCGATCCCGTCGCGGTCGATGGTCTTGATGCCCTTGGTGGAGACCGTCAGCGTGACGCGGCGGCCCTCGCTGGGCAGGTAGTAGGTCTTGTGCTGGATGTTGGGGTTCCAGCGTCGGTTGGTGCGCCGGTGCGAGTGCGAGACGGCTTTTCCGAAGCCGGGCTTACGACCGGTGACCTGGCAGTGGGCCGACATGCGACCTCCTTCCATGGTTATGACAACCATTTTCGACAACGATTATTCCGCACTGTACAGTCGCCCCGAGGTAAATGAAAATCATTGTCGAAAGGGGTTTCGGATGCTGGACCAGGCAGACCGGAGAACGCCCGTGGTGCTGCTGGCCGGCTTCTCCGGACCCGCCATGGGCGGCGTCGAGCACATCGCGGCGATGTTGGGCGAGGACGCCGGGACTGTGGTGCTGCATCACGATCTCGCCGAACTGCGCGAAGGTGTGGTGCGCCGCACGATGACCACCGCGGGCACCACGAGCGTCACGGTGCTCGAGCTGGCGCACGGGTGTGTGTCGTGCACGCTGCGTGCCGACCTGCTGCCGATGCTGTGCACGCTCGCGGCGCGCGAACACGTCAAGCGGATCGTGCTGGCGCTGGATCCGGGCATCGAGGCCGAGGCGTTGTGCCACGCGATCGAGCATGTAGTCGTCAGCGGGGTGGCCGATCGCGTCGACGGGCCCACCGGGCGCACCGTGCGGATCGAGGCGGTGCTGACCTGTCTCGACGGGCAGCAGTGGCTGGCCGACGCCACCGGCGACGAGGTACTGGCCGATCGCGGGCTCGCCTCGGCCGACGACGAGCGCACGGTCGCGCAGGTGGCCGTCGGTCAGGTCGACTTCGCCGACGCGCTGGTAGTGCTCACCGCCGGCGCCGACGCGCTCGACCTCGAGCGCCTCGGGGCCGTGCTGACCAGGCTCACGCCCGCCGCGCCGATCGCCTGGCTGCATGACCTACCCGGCCTCGACGCCATCGAAATCGGTGCCCTGCTGACGCGCGTGCCCGCGGAGTCGCGCCGCGGCCGGATCTTCGACGCGCACGCGCCGCTGTTGCGCGGACAGCCGCCGCTGAGCACCGACTGCGGCGTCTCGATCGTCGAGTTCGCCGCGCGCAGGCCGTTCCATCCCGAGCGGCTGCACGAGGCGCTCGACGTCCTGTTCGACGGTGTTGTCACCGCCCGCGGCCGGATCTGGCTGGCCACCCAGCCCGACCATGTGGTCTGGCTCGAGTCGGCCGGTGGCGGGCTGCGGGTCGGCGGCGCCGGGCGCTGGTTGGCCGCGATGAGCGCCGAGGAACAGGCCGCCGCCGACCCGGACCGGCGGGCGATGGCCGCGCTGGGCTGGGACGAGCGGTTCGGCGATCGCGATGTGTCGCTGGTGATCCTGGCCCACGACGCCGACCCCGCCGAGATCCGGCACGCCCTGCACTGGGCGCTGGTCGAGGACGACGAACTACTGCTCGTCGACCGGGCCCCGGAACGAGTCGCGTTGTGGGAGGACCCCTTCGGCGACTGGCACCAAGATCCCTGCGCCGATCCCACCGAGGCAACAGCCTCGGCGAGCGAGCGCACAAACCCGAGAGGAGAAACGGCATGAAAGCGGGCATACACCCCGACTACCACCCCGTCGTGTTCGAGGACGCGAGCACCGGGAAACAGTTCCTGACCAGGTCAACCGCGACCAGCAGCCAGACGATCGAATGGGCCGACGGGAACACCTACCCGCTCATGCTGGTCGACGTGACCTCGGATTCGCACCCGTTCTGGACGGGCACCGCCCGCAACCTCGACACCCAGGGACGGGTCGAGAAGTTCGAGCGCAAGTACGGAAAGCGCTCCCGCGCAGGCAAGGAAGGCTGATCATGGCGGTCCCCAAGCGCAGAATGTCGCGCTCGAACACCCGCAGCAGGCGCTCGCAGTGGAAAGCGGAAGTCCCACAACTGGTCCCGGTGACCGTGGCGGGCGTCGAATACCGCGTACCGCGCCGCATCGTCAATGCCGTCCGCAAGGGAATGATCGACCCCGCCCGCCTCTGACATGACAATGGCCTGCCAGGAATGCCTGGCAGGCCATGTGTTGTCTGGAAGCTTTCAGCCCTCGCGCTCGGCGAGTTCGACCAGGGTCGCGGCGAGCTGGAAGAACTTGTTGTTGCCCAGGTCGGCGATGGTCTTGATCTTCAGCGCCTCGAGCAGCTGCTTGTCGTGCGCCTCGGTGAGGCCGGCCAGCGCCGACGGGGGCGCGGCGAGAATTTCTGCGAGCGTCTTGTTCTCGAATTCCTTGTCGAGGACTTTGTCGAGCACCACGTTGACGGCCATGCGAACTCCTTCGAACGAACCTTGGATGTGCCGGGCGAGACGAATGCGCCCTGCAGCGACCATAACTCGGTTCCCGCACTGCGTGGTGAGGTTCCACGTGGTCGGCGGTTCGTTCTGGTCGGCCCCCTGTCCAGGGGCCTTACTTCCGCACTGTTGTGCCTGTTCAGGGCCTTAAATGTGGGCGGGCGGCAACCGCTCCGTTAACGGTGTGATGCGCGCCACTTGGCATGGGCGCTCTGATCGGCTTGCGGAGGGTTTGCTGGCCATTGAATTACCAACTCTTGGTTTGTTTTTCGCCACAAGAAAATTCCCCAACCACTGATGCGGAGTCCCGCGCGGGTATGTACTCTCGTGCGGGAGGGCGGGTTCTCCGAGTCAGGAGAACCCGCTCATCGCCACTTCAGGGGCAGTTTCCCGGCGAATCTCCACAGGTCGCGAGAGCTCGGCTCAGCAGGGCGGACGACCGGAATTATT
This sequence comes from Nocardia sp. FBN12, assembly GCF_054031145.1. Classification (NCBI taxonomy): domain Bacteria; kingdom Bacillati; phylum Actinomycetota; class Actinomycetes; order Mycobacteriales; family Nocardiaceae; genus Nocardia; species Nocardia sp. FBN12. Next base: position 5,119,806 of record NZ_CM132926.1, on the reverse strand, counting down.
CCGACAAACCGGACGTTAGCTGGTTGCCTCTCAGTGCACCGAGACAGGCTGACGCACCTGAGCCGCCGCGTCCCGCCGATCCGGTGCCACCAGCACCGCTGTGATCGGCACCGTCAGACCGAGCGCGCCGATCACGAACATCGGGAACACCAAGTCGAACAGCGGGATCCCGGCCGGCGTCCGGATGCCCGGATCGATCGAGAACTTCAGCGCGGCGACGGCCGTGTAGTACACCGCCGCGACGCCCAGCGCGAACAGCACCGACACCAGCACTCGCATCGGCACCCGGCGGACCACCTGCGACACCCACAGCGTCGCGGTGCACAGCGCCATCGACACCAGCACGGCCACTCCGATGAGACCGAGCGACTCCTCGACGGTGCCCTGCACGGCGAGCGCGTCCAGGGTCAGAAAGGTCGAAAGCCCGACGCTCAGCCCCATCGTCAACCCGCCGATGATCAGCCGCGGCACCTGCGTGGTCCGGCCACTGATCAGCAATCCGGCCAGCACGCCGACCACCGCGATGGCCAGCGCCGCCGCACCGAGCGCGAGGTTGTACCGCATGGCGCTGTCGTTCACGCGCATCGCGAGCAGCGCCACCGAATTCGCCAGCCACAGCCCGACTCCGCCGAGCGAGACCGCCGCCATCGTCAGCCAGACCAACCGGAACTTGATCGAGTACTTCGCGTGCCGGATACAGGCGAACGCCACCAGCGCGCCGAGCGCCGACAGATCCAACGCGAGCCACGCGATACCGGTGCCGTGCGCGAAGGTTTCGGCACCGCTCGCGGCAAGCACATCAAGCACGCCTGCCCGCTCCTTCGAACTGCTGCGGCTCGAGCTGGGCGATGGCGTATTCGGTCACCGCCGCCAGCGCCTGACGGACCTCGACGGCATTGCGCGCGTCGATGTCGACGATCGGGATGCCCTCGCGCACCGAGAGCGCTTCGCGCAGTTCGGCGATGGGGAAGCGCGGGGCGTTGGGGAAGCGGTTGACCGCGATCAGGAACGGCAGTCCGCGTGCCTCGAAGAAGTCGACGGCGGCGAAACTGTCTTCCAGCCTGCGGGTGTCGATCAGCACCACCGCGCCGATGGCGCCACGGATCAGGTCGTCCCACATGAACCAGAACCGTTTCTGACCCGGCGTGCCGAACAGGTAGAGCACCAGGTTGCCGGGCAGCACGATACGCCCGAAGTCCATGGCGACGGTGGTGGTTTCCTTCTCCGGCGTCTCGGCGAGATCGTCGATGCCGTCGGAGAAGTGCGTCACCATCGCCTCGGTGCGCAGCGGCACGATCTCCGATACCGCACCGACGAAAGTCGTTTTGCCCGCACCGAATCCACCGGCCACCACGATCTTGGTCGACGCGACTCGTTGTTCCTGTGTCGGCGGGCGCATGCCATCAGAGGCCACGGAGTCCACGCAAAGTCCTCTCCATCAGTGATCGGCGTTCGTCGTAGCTCGCCTGCTCGGTCAGCGTCGAATGCACTCGAAGAATCCCGCCCACTACGAGATCGCCGATCATCACCCGGACCATACCCAGTGGGCGACCAAGGTATGCGGCAATCTCGACGACAGAAAGCCGATGTGTGGCAAGACGCACGATTTCGATCCGCAAATCGCCTGCGGACCAGTCGTTGTGCGCTGTATAAGAGACCGTTTCCACGACCGCCTCCAGGGGCAGTGCGATCGCGGGTTCGGTGCGGCCGGAGGTCAGTGCATAGGGCCTGACTCGCGTCGTGGGCCGCTGATCGGATCCGTAAGGGCTCGACATCTCACCTCAGCCGGCGGAGCGGGCGGTGGCGGTGACCGCCGAGCCCACCCGGTCGACGAGCAGTGCCATCTCGTAGCCGATCCGGCCGATGTCGTGGCTCTTGTTGGCCAGAACCGCCAGGTGCGAACCGTTTCCGACGCTCATCACCAGCAGATAGCCCCGCTGCATCTCCACGATCGACTGCATCACCTTGCCGCCGTCGAACAGGTGCGCCGCACCCATCGACAGGCTGGCCAGGCCCGCGGTGACCGCGGCCAGCTGCTCGGCGCGATCGGCGGGCAGGTGCGGACTGGTCGCCTGGAGCAATCCGTCGGCGGAGACGAGCACCGCGTGCGAGACGCCGGGCACGTCGCGGGTGAAGCGGGCGACCAACCAGTTCAGATTCTCGTCTGTGGGGTGCGCGTTGCTCATTCGAGGCCTCCGTCGTTGTACTGGATCTCGGCACGGCCGCTGCGGACGCCGCTGAGATGTCGGGTCAAGTTGTTGCGGATCTCCTCGGGGTCGCGCGCGCCCGCTTCCTCCGCGGGGGTGAGCCCGCCCGGGACGAGCTGGGCGCCCGGCTTGCGGATCGGCAGCCCGCCGCTCGTGCGCGAGGACGTGGGTGGGTGGTCCGCCTCTGCGGCGGCCGACCAGCCCGCGTCGCCGGGGGCGCTCCACGACCCGCTGTTGCCGTTACCGGATTCGGTAGGGGCGGAGGCGGGTTCGACCAGCCACTCCGAGACCATCCGCTGGTAGATCGGGGTCGGCGCCGGGCCGGAGACCGGCTGTAAACGGGTGCTCGTCGTCGGCATCGGGTCGGCGTCGACCGGCCGCGACACCGGCTCCGGCTCGGGATCCGGCGGCACGGCAGGCGTGGCGAGCTCGGCGAGTGCGTTCGCGGGTATGCGTTGCGGCAGGCCGAAGGGCGTCGAGTCGGCGGCGGGCGTAGGCGGATCGGTGGACACCGGGAGATCGTCGGTGTCGTGTTCGTGCTCGGCCCACATGCCCACCGGCGCGGCGTCCACGTCGGGCTCGACCGCGACCGGTTCCGGTGGCGGCGCCGGTACCGAGGCCGGAACGCGTTGCGGGAGACCGACGCTGGTGAGCGGGGTCTTCGGCGTGCCAGTGCCGTTGGCCGGGACGACCGGATCCGGACTCGCGGGCGTGTAGATCGGGGGCAGTGGTGATGCCGGGAGATCGGGGAGGTCGAGCCCGGTCACCGCGTCCAGAGAGACCAACGGGCGCGGGCCGATCGGCATGATCGGATTCGGGCCGGTGATGTCGGCCGGAGTCAGGGCGTACGGGCCGATTCCGGCGGGCATGATCGGATTCGGGCCGGTCGCCAGTGGATTCGGTCCGGTGGACTGGCCCGCCGACGGGACGGGCGGCGACGGCGCGACGAGCGCGCTGGGCAGATGCACACTGGCGGTGATGCCGGGCTGCGGTGCCGCACCGCTGGTCCGGCGCAGGCTGACCGTGATGGTGTGGCGCTTGGCGAGCCTGCCGACGACGAAAAGACCCATCCGGCGCGCCGTCTCGATGGTGACCTCACCACCGGAGGCGAGCCGGTCGTTGGTCGTGCGCAGATCCTCGGCCGACATGCCGAGGCCGCGGTCGGTGATCTCGATCAGATAGCCGCTGTCGACCGCCCGGCCGACGATGACCGCCACCGACGTGCTCGGCGGGGAGTAGCGCAGCGCGTTGTCGATGAGCTCGGCCAGCAGGTGCTCGATGTCGACCGCGGACTCACCGGCGACGACACCGTCGGGCACATTGCCGATCTCGACCCGCTGGTAGTCCTCCACCTGCGAGACCGCGCTCCAGAGCATGTCCGACAGCGGCACCGGCGGCAGATGACCGCGGCGCAGCACGGTGCCCGCGAGCACGAGCAGGTTGTCGCCGTTGCGGCGCATACGGGTGGCGAGGTGGTCGAGGCGGAACAGCGTCTGCAGGCGCGAGGGGTTGTCCTCGTCGTGCTCGAGTTCCTCGATGAGCGCGAGCTGCTGTTCCACCAGCGACTGACTGCGCCGCGACAGCGTCTCGAACATGTTGCCGATCTGCAGGCGCAGACGGGCCTGGTCGCCCGCGAGATTCAGGGCCTGCTCGTGGATCTCGTCGACGGCACGGGCCAGCTGGCCGATCTCGTCGGTGGAGTGCACACCCACCGGGGTGATCTCCGGCGTCGCGCCGCCGCTGCGAACCACGGCGAGCTCGTCGGGCAGCTTCACGTGAGCCACCTCGAGCGCGTCGCGTCGCAGCCTGCGCACCGGCACCACCAGGGTGCGGGCCACGGCCAGCGCGAGCGCGAGGCCCGCCAGCAGCATGCCGAGCACCAGGGTGGTCTCCCGCAGGGCGCCGGTCTGGGCGGTCGCGGTGTTGCTGTCGAGGGTGTGGTCGACGGTGTCGAGTAGCGCCGAGATGGTGGACGAATAGGTGTCGGCGCTGACCTGCAGGGTGTTGAGCACCGCGGCGTTGGTGGTCGGGTCGCCGTTGTTCTGGCTGAACACGCTGATCCGGGTCTGCACCGCGTCCAGCAATGCCGCCTGATTGCCCGCGTGCTCGGGCAGGACCATCGCGTAGGTCTTGATCATGTTCGCTTCGGCGCCGAGCTCCACGAGCATCTTCGCCCGCGCGCTCTGGCTGCGACCCGACTCGGGCGCGACGACCAGCGTGCGTTCCCTGGTGAGGATCCGGCGCGATTGGTGCAGCGCGGTCAGCTGCAGGAAGTAGCGCTGCACGACGGTGTCGTCGACCTGCGGGGTCTGGGCGAGCGCGTTGCCGATTCGTTCGCCGATCATGTCGGTCTGTTCGCTGACCATCGCCGGGGAACCGCCGCGCACCGTATTGCGCAGGGTGGCGCCGGTGGTGACGGCCGCGTTGAGCTCCCTGGCGACGCCGGGTTCGATGCGGGCCGTGCGCAGCGCGCTCTGCACCTCGGCCAGCGCCTGGTCATAGGTGGTGAGCGCGGCGTCGGTCTGCGGGTCGGCGATCGCACCCCAGTTGGCCGTCGCGGCGACGGCGAGTTGCTCGGTCGCGGTGGCGAATTTGACGACGGGACGGATGACGGTGGCCTGTTCGGTAGCCGCGCCGAGCTGCGTCATCGTCTGCAGTTCGTTGTTGATGCGCAGCACCGCGAAGGTGGTCGCGAGCATCACCGGCAGCACCAGCACCACACCGACCTTGCGCGTTACCGACCAGTTGGACAGGCTGAATTGCCAGGAGCGCGATGCAGGTTCCATCCGCGTGCGTTGCCTCTGCTTCCACGTGTGACCCCGGCCCGCGCGGGGAGGTCGCGGAGCGATGCGAGCGCAGAACCAACTGGAGGTCTTCTTTTACCGCAGGAAAGATACCGTGCTGGGTGGTCAACGGCAATCCGGGCGGCTCGTTTCATAATTCTCCGAATAGCCGCCGCCACAACGACGATTCGGCCGATCTTGTCAAGACCTACAACCGATCCGCCGAAGTGCTGTGCGCGGACACGTCGACTCGCCCGGCGGCCCTCTCAGTACGTTCTCAGTCGATCACGGCAAACTACAGCCATGCGCATTCTGGTAGTCGACGACGATCGCGCGGTGCGGGAATCACTGCGCCGGTCACTGAGCTTCAACGGCTACACCGTCGACCTCGCCGTCGACGGTCTGGACGCACTGGAAAAAGTGACCGCATCCAGGCCCGATGCCCTCGTCCTAGACGTCATGATGCCGCGCCTGGATGGCCTCGAAGTGTGCCGCCGACTGCGCAGTACGGGCGACGATCTGCCGATTCTCGTTTTGACCGCGCGCGATTCGGTATCCGAACGGGTGGCCGGGCTCGACGCGGGTGCCGACGATTATTTGCCGAAGCCTTTCGCGTTGGAGGAATTGCTCGCGCGTTTACGGGCGTTGCTTCGCCGGCGTACGCCAGATCCTGGTGAAGCGTCCGAGGCGATGGTGTTCGCTGACTTGTCGCTGGATCCGGTCACCCGCGAGGTTTCGCGCGGCGAACGCGCGATCAGCCTGACGCGCACCGAGTTCTCGTTGCTCGAGATGCTGATGGCCAATCCGCGCCGGGTACTCACCCGCGGCCGGATCCTCGAAGAGGTCTGGGGCTACGACTTTCCCACCTCCGGCAACGCGCTGGAGGTCTACATCGGCTATTTGCGGCGCAAGACCGAGGCCGACGGCGAAGAGCGATTGATCCACACCGTGCGTGGCGTCGGCTACGTGCTGCGCGAGACCCCTCCGTAGGCGGGCGCTATGGCACACAAGGAACCGGTGGTCGCCGTTCTCGGCAGGCCGCTCGACGCGAGCGAGATGCGTCCCCCGACCCCGCTGACCAGGTCGGTCTCGCTGCGCTGGCGGGTGACCCTGCTGGCGGCGTCGGTGGTGCTGATCGCGGTCGCGCTCACCTCGATCGCGGCCTACGCGATGGTGGCGCGCGCGTTGTACGCCGATGTCGACGCGCAGCTGGAGGCGCGCGCGGCGACGATGATCAACAACAATTTCGAGACCGCCGGTTTCCAGTCGATCGTGCTGGCGGGGCTGTTCTCCAACGATGTCGGCGTCGCGTTGATCTACTCCGGCCACAAGCCGTATATGCCGCCCCAGCAGACGATTCCGCCGGTCGGCGCCCAGGAGCTCGCCGTGGCCGACGGCAAGATCAGCTCCTCGCTGCGCACCGTCGGCGACCAACGGGTCCTCGCCGCGCGCACGAACAGCGGCGCGACGCTGATCATCTCGCAGAAGCTCTACCGCACCCGCGAGGTGCTCGACCAGCTGGCCTGGCTGCTGTTCGTGGTCGGCGCGTGCGGTGTGGTGCTGGCCGCCGCGGCAGGCACCGCGGTGGGGCGCACCGGCCTTCGCCCGATCGCCCGGCTCACGGCGGCGACCGAGCGCATCGCCCGCACCGATGACCTGACGCCGATTCCGGTGACCGGTGACGACGAATTAGCCAGTCTCACCGAGAGTTTCAACACGATGCTGCGGGCGCTGACCGAATCACGCGATCGTCAGCGCAGGCTCGTCGCCGACGCGGGCCACGAGCTGCGGACCCCGCTCACCTCACTGCGGACCAATATGGAGCTGCTCATCGCCTCGGGCAGGCCGGGCGCGCCCCAGTTGCCGGACGAGGACATGGCCGAATTGCGCGCCGATGTGGTCGCACAGATCGGTGAGCTGTCGACGCTGGTCGGCGACCTGGTCGATCTCGCCCGCGAGGACGCCCCCGAAACCGTCTACGAGCGGGTGGATCTCGGTGAGGTGGCCGAGCGCGCGCTCGAGCGTGCACGGCGTCGGCGGGTGGGGATCACCTTTGTGGCCGATCTCGCGCCGTGGTTCGTCTACGGGCACGAGGCGGGGCTGGAACGGGCCGTCCTCAACGTCCTCGACAACGCGGCCAAGTGGAGTCCGCCCGACGCGGTCGTGCAGATCGCCATGCGCCCGGCCGGACCGGGCCTGCTCGAACTGGCCGTCGGCGACGCGGGACCCGGCATCCCCGCCGGCGAACGGGAACTGGTCTTCGAACGCTTCTACCGCACCACCGCCTCGCGCTCGATGCCCGGATCCGGGCTCGGGCTGGCGATCGTCAAACAGGTCGTGACCAAACACGGCGGCACCATCGCCGTCGACACCTCCGATCGCGGCGGCGCGCTGGTCCGGATCGTGCTGCCGGGGGAGGCGCCGACCGTGCTCGACGAGGTCGACGACGAGTGAGCGCCGGAGTCTCGGCGAACTGATAGTCCGATCTCAGGCGCCTCTCAGTAGCCATCAGGAAGCTGGTCAGCAAGCGTGAGGAGACAGATACCATGACCGACGATCCCCAGCACCCCGCTGACCGGCCCGCCGCTACCGGACCGGGCGACGCGGGCCATCCCGCCGAGTCGGGCCCGCCGGCCGGGAATCAGGGGCAGGCGCCAGGCTCCGGCGGCCAGCCACCCTACCGCGACCCGTCCCATGGACAGGCGCCCCACGGCGGACAGGCGCCCTATGGGGGGCAGCCGACTGCGCCGTTCGGGGCTTCCGCGCCCTACCACGGCCCCATGTCGTTCGGTGGCCAGCCCGCGCAGGGTGGCCAGGCGTCACACGGCGGTGCCCAGCCGCAGGCATTCGGGCCCGTGCAGACTCCGCAGCGCAAGCCGTTGCGGCTCGGCCTGGTCGCCGGTGCGACGGCCTTGGCTCTGGTCAGCGGTGGTGTCGGTGGCGTTGTCGGAGTGCTGGCCGCCGACTCGGGTTCCGCGCCGGTGACCAACGCGCTCGAGGTGCCGAAGCCCGAGGTGAACACCGTCGCCAACGCGCCCGCCGGGTCCACTCAGGCCGTGGCGCAGCGGGTGCTGCCCAGTGTCGTGATGATCAAGGTCGCGGGAAGCCGCGCGTCCGGCGAGGGTTCCGGGGTCGTGTTGTCCTCGGACGGGCTGATCCTCACCAACAATCACGTCGCCGCGGGCGCCGGTGCCGCGGCGAAGATGGAAGTGGTGTTCAGCGACGGCAGCACCGCGCCCGCCACCATGATCGGCGCGGATCCGGTGTCCGACCTGGCGGTCATCAAGGTCAGTGGCAAGACCGGCCTCACGCCGATCGAACTCGGCACCTCCGACGGTCTGGCTGTCGGTCAGCCGGTGATCGCGATCGGTTCCCCGCTCGGCCTGGCCGGCACGGTCACCACCGGCATCGTCTCGGCCCTCAATCGGCCGGTCTCGACCAGCGGCGAGGGCACGCCGAGCCAGGTGAACCCGGTGATCGACGCGATCCAGACCGACGCGGCGATCAACCCGGGCAACTCCGGCGGCGCGCTGGTCGACGGGCAGGGCAAGCTGATCGGCATCAACACCGCCATCGCCAGCCTGGGCGGCGAGGCGGCGGGCGGCACCCAGAGTGGGTCGATCGGCCTCGGGTTCGCGATCCCGGTGGATCAGGCGCGCCGGGTGGCCGACGAACTGATCAAGACCGGCCACGCCACCTACGCCCAGATCGGCATCAAACTGCGCCCGCAGGACACCGCCGCGCGCGTGCTCGAGGCCACCCCAGGCGGCCCCGCGGCGAATGCGGGCATCCCCACCGGTGCCGTCATCACCCGTCTCGACGACCGTCCCATCGATTCCGGCGACGCGCTGATCGCGGCCGTCCGCTCACACCAGCCAGGAGACAAGGTGAAGGTGACTTACACCGACGAACAGGGCGGTAACTCCAAGACCGTCGAGGTCACGCTCACCGCCGCGGCGGCGGAAGGCGGCCGATGATGCGTTCGAACGCAAACCTGTCGTGCGTAAGCGCTACGGTGATGACCATGGACATCGATGCTCCCGTGGCAGGGCGCGCACTGGTTGTTGTCGTCGACGATCGGACGGCTCATGGCGGCGTGGATTCGCTCGGCCCGCTCGTCACCGAACTGCTCAACGAGGCCGGGTTCCTCGTCGATGCCTCGGTGACGGTGCAGGCCGAGGAGGTCGAGATCCGCAACGCGCTCAACACCGCGGTGATCGGCGGAGTCGACCTGGTGATCTCGGTCGGCGGCACCGGCATGTCGCCGCGCGATATCACCCCTGAGGCCACCACCCAGGTGCTCGACCGTGAACTGCCCGGCATCACCGAGGCGCTGCGCGCGTCCGGCCGGGTCGCCGGCTCGCTCGACGCGGGCTTGTCGCGTGGTGTCGCGGGCATCTCCGGCAGCACCCTGGTGGTGAACCTGCCGGGCACCCGCGCGTCGATCCGCGACGGGATGGCGACCCTCGGCCCGCTGGCCAGCAAGGTGATCGGCGAGCTGTCCGGTCTGGACGAATGACCTCCGACTCCCACGCCCCGGTTCCCGGCCCCGATGATCAGGGCCGGGAACCCGCTTCGGCGGAGGCGATCCGGCGCAAGGCGGCCGAGGCGGCGCGGCTGGCGCGGATCTTCGGCGATGTGCTGCCGGAAACCACCGGTGACGAGCGCGGCGAGGGATCGGGCGGCGCGGGCGGCGACGAATGGTTACGCTCCCAAGTTCCCCCGCATCACGGGTGATCGTCCCGTTATCTACGTAGCCGCTACGTAATAGGCGATCTTCGAAAAGCCGTTTTCTGAACGAACGTGAACGGCGGACAAATACTCGAGACCACGCGAAAGCGTGGTCTTTTGTCGTTCGCCGACCCAGATCGTTATCTCCGACGGGTTCCTGTCAAGGTGCCATGACAGGAGTCTTCGCGACTGCATCAATGCACGTCAAGGCATGTGGCGATGTACGAATGTGTGCTGTGGTTCACAGTGAAATTTACGAACTCTTTCGTTGCCGTGTCCATAGAACGGCGTTTAATGTTCGCCATTGAGCCACCAACTATCGGTCCCCGCAGTACTCCCACCTCTGTGCGTTGAACCACCCGGTGGAACCCTGGCTCGGGTTCGCCACACCGGCCCCGGCCGTATCGTCGAAATAACAGTTGGTTACGTAACGGCAACAAAGGGGCGACACACTGATCTGGGCCCTGTGAGGTCCATTTGTCCGGCTTCGAAAGTCGAAGTCGGCTGTTAGACACCTGATGAGGGGAAGTATGAGCGAGAACCGCACCACCGGTGTGCGCCGTGGCGTCCGTGCCGCGGGCGTCGGCGCTGCCGCGGCCGCCGTGGCCATGGGCCTGCTGTCGACCGGTGCCGCCAACGCCGATACCTTCGTGCCGTTGCCGGACGGCCAGAAGGTCAGCCCTGCTGGCGTGACCATCACCCGCACCCACGAGTCCGCACTGATCTCGCCGTCGATGGCCGCCAACGGCGCGGGACGCGTCGTCTGGGTCTCGGGCACCGCGATCGCCGAGGTCACCGAGACCCCCGAGGGCGAGGTCGGCCCCTGGAACGGCCCGACCGGCCGTCCCGGCTCCAACAACTCGTCGACACACGGCACCTCCCAGTTGAACACCGGCTACATCGTCGGTTGCCAGGTGAGCATCGCCGACGACGCGATCGGCGCCGGTCTCTCCGGTGGTCTGAGCACCGGTGGCGTGAGCGCAGGCGGCTCCATCGGCGTCAACCTCGGCCCCGGCGAAGTGAAGTTCGTGCAGATCAGCTCGAAGGACATCCTGAAGGCCGGTACGTACGCGATCGACTACCAGGACGCGGAAATCGAGATCCAGGGTTGCGCCGGCTACGCGCAGGCCCGGGCGTACACCGTCGTCGAGGTCATCGGCGACAACTACTCGAAGACCACCCTGTACGGCATGCCGTTCAGCATCGGCTGACGTCTTTCGATCCGGCACGAATCTTCTTCTCGCTGCGGCGAACTCAATCCTCGAGGGACAAATCCTATGATCAACCGTAAGTTCATGGCGAAGGTGGCGGGCGTCAGCGCTGCGGCCACCGTGGCCGTCGGCCTGTTCTCGACGGGCGCGGCCAACGCCGATACCTTCATTCCCCTGCCGGGTGGACACATCACCAAGACGCTGTCCGACGGCACCGTGGTCGACATCGCCCTGGTCGGCGAGTCGGCCAACATCAGCCCGTCGATGGGCTCCACCCCGGTCCACCGCAACGCGTGGGTCTCGGGTAGCGCTCAGGTCACCGTCTCCGACGGCGGCTCCGGCAAGATCTACCCCGGCTACACCGTGGGTTGCCAGGTCAACATCGCGGGCGGCGGCGTCTCCGGCGACGGCTCGGTCGAGAGCGACTGGGAAGGCAACGTCGACGCGGGCGTCGGCACCGGCGGCGAGCTGTCGCTCGGCCCCGGCCAGTCGAGCTCGTTCTACATCCTCGACCGCGAGGTTGCCGACGACTTCGGCAACGAATCGCACAGCAAGAACAACAAGTTCAAGAACGGCTCCGGTTCGGTGACCTGGTCCGACACCACCATCGGCCTGACCGGCTGCGCCGGCTACGCGCAGGCGCGTGCCTTCGTCTCCGTCGAGGTCGAGACCGACAACGTCATCTCCTGGGTGACCCTGTGGGGCGCTCCGTTCAGCCTCGGCTGATCTGTTCGCATCCCGAACTCGAAACGGGCCGGTCGCTACTGCGACCGGCCCGTTTTGTTGTGCTTTCAACGTCGTAGCGCTGGACATTACGAGTCCGCCTCATTATGTTGAACCCCGATTCATAGCTTCTCGATTCACCTCCCGGCAGGACGCTCAGTCCTGTTGCCAGCGGTGCCTGTCCCCGTGACACACCCCAGCTGGGTCCGGGCGCATCACAGATATCGGCCTCGATGGTCGAGGTCGGATTTGCGTATACCTCGAGGGGAAGAATGAGCGAGAACCGCACCAACCGCGGGCGTCGCGTCGCGTGGAGCGCAGGCGCCGCAGTGGCCGTGACGATCGGCCTGTTGCCGGCCGGTGCTGCCAACGCGGACACCTTTGTCCCGTTGCCGGACGGCCAGAAGGCCGGTCCCGGTGTCACTTTGAGTCGTACCGGCGAGCATGCCGTCGTCTCCCCGTCGCTGGCCGCCAACGGCGCTGGTCGCGTCGTGTGGGTATCGGGCAACGCGCGCGCCGATGTGCAGGTCACGCCGGAGGGTGAGGTCGGGCCGTGGAACGGTCCGTCGAACCGTCCCGGCTCCAACAATTCTTCGACGCATGGCGCGTCGAACCTGAGTCACGGATACATCGTCGGTTGCCAGGTCAGCATCGGCGACGACGCGGTCAGCGCCGGATTGTCCGGTGGTGTTTCGACTGGTGGCCCGTCGGCCGGTGGTTCGATCGGCCTCAACCTCGGACCAGGTCAGGTCGCCTTCGTGCAGATCGATGCCAAGGACATCCTGAAGCCCGGCGTCTATTCGGTGGAGTACCAGGACGCGGAGATCCAGGTCCAGGGTTGCGCGGGCTATGCCCAGGCTCGGTCCTACTCGGTGGTCGAGATCATCGGCGACCACTACTCCAAGACCACGTTGTACGGAGCACCGTTCAGCATCGGCTGATCGCGCATCCGAACCGAAACTCTTTCTCGTTCACACGAATTCACCCTCGAGGGGTCACTGTGATGATCAACCGTAAGAGCATGGCGCGCGCAGCCGGTGTCACGGCAGCGGCGACCGTGGCGTTGGGTCTGCTTTCCACAGGTGCGGCCAACGCCGACACCTTTGTTCCGCTGCCGGGCGGGCACATCACCAAGACACTGTCCGATGGCACCGTCGTCGATATCAGCCTGGTCGGCGAGTCTGCCAATATCAATCCGTCCCTGGGTTCCACGCCCGCGCATCGCAACGCCTGGGTTTCCGGCAGCGCGCAGGTGACGGTATCCGGTGGCGGCGGCGGCAAGATCTTCCCCGGTTACACGGTCGGCTGCCAGGTCAATATCGCCGGTGGCGGCGCGACCGGCGGCGCGGACGCCGAAAGTGATTGGGAGGGCGCTGTCACCGGCGGCGTGTCCTCCGGCGGCGAGCTCTCCATCGGCCCCGGCCAGTCGAAGTCCTTCTACGTCCTCGACCTCGAAATGGCCGACGACTTCGGCAACGAAACCCACAAGACCCGCAACGCCTTCAAGGGTGGCTCGGGCTCGGTGACCTGGGCCGACGAGACCATCGGCCTGTCCGGCTGCGGCGGCTACGCCCAGGCCCGTGCCTTCGTGAGCGTCGAGGTGGAAACCGACAACGTGATGAGCTGGGTAACCCTCTGGGGCGCGCCGTTCAGCCTCGGCTGAGCAATCGCAACAGATGAATTCGGGTCCCGCTCACCAGGTGAGCGGGACCCGAGCTGGTTGTGGGAGTGCCCGGATCAGTAGGTGTTCTTACCGTCGGCATTCGGCGCCGGTTCGGGCAGGTAGCTGTGCTTGCCGTTCGACAGACTGTGCTGTTCGGCGAGCAGGTCGCGGATCTGGATGAGCAATTCGTTTTCGCTGAGTTTCTCGTCGGCCTTGGAGAATCGTTTCTTCGCCTTGGTCGCCGGCACCACCAGGACGAAGTAGAGGATCAGCGCGACCAGCAGGAAGTTGATCGCCGCGGTGATGATCGGCCCGATCTCGATGAAGGTCGCCGGTTTGTCCGCGACGAGCTGGAAGCCGAGCCCCATCTCGTTCGATCCGCCGAACACCGCGAGGATCGGATTGATGATCCCGTTGGTGAACGCGGTGACGATCGCGACGAACGCCGTGCCGATGACGACGGCGACCGCCAGGTCGACCACATTGCCGCGAAGTAGGAAGTCCTTGAAACCTTTGAGCATTGCCGATGTCTCCTTCGTCCAGGAGCCGGCCGTGGGCGCTGTGCTCCCTATCGAATGATGCGAAACGGTGGTGCTTGGTTCCTCTGCGATGCTATCGAGAGTTCGGGCAAATCTCTCGCGAACTATACCGTCGCCGACGACAGGACGTTCAGTGGAAGACGACTGTCAGTGCCGTTCGCAGAGAAGCACCGGCGACAGCGGTCGCGTATTCGGTATCAAGGGCGAGCAGGACCACCCGTTCCGCCCCGCGTCGATCGCCCGTCGCGGTGACGAGCACGACCGCGGCATCGGTGGCCAGCGTCCGTGCGGGCTTGCTCGCCCCTGGTCCGCCCGCGTCCTCGACACCGATCACATCGACCCGGTCGCCCGCCCGCAACACATCAGCCACCGCGGCATCGGCCAACCGGATCGGCACGATCCGCGCATCGGCACTGCCTGCGGCCGCCGCGGCCAGCCGTGGACCGACGACGCGCAGATCGGTGAAGGTCTCGCCCGCGCGCATGGCACCGGTCAGTGTCGCGCCGAGCAGGGGAGCGGTCGAATCGACGGAACCGGTTGGCAGCGAACGGGATTCGTGGTGATCTATGCGCAGATCATCGGCGGTGAGCAGCCGACCGGGCGCCAGATCGCGGGCCGCGACGACCACGGTGACCTTCGCTCCGCCGGGGTCACCGCGCACGAACAACACGACGGCGGCGATGGCCAATACGGCGGCGGCGATGCGCCGGGCGAGTAGGGCATCGGCCCAGCCCGGACGATTACCGAGGGCGAAACGCCAGGAGCTGCCACGTCCCAGATCGGCGAGACTGCGAGTCATGGCGAAAGCGTAGAACCGTGGCAGTGCGGAAAAGCCGCCGAAAGCCCCGCCTGTGGATAACTACGGGGCTGTGGATAACTGCCGAAAAGTCAGCTGGCGGCGGCCGGAGTGGAGGTGGTGCTCGCACTCGACGACGAATCCCCGTTGCCGCTCGATCCGTTGCTGCTGGTACTGCTGCCGCTCTCGGCGGAGGTCTTCGCCGGCTCGCTCGCGGTGGACGCGCCGCCCCGGCTGTCGGTGCGGTAGAAACCGCTGCCCTTGAACACGATGCCGACGGAGTTGAACAGCTTGCGCAGCTTCCCGGAGCACTGCGGGCAGACCGTCAGTGTGTCGTCGGAGAAGGACTGAACGATATCGAAGCGGTTGTCACACTCGGTGCACGCGTACGAATAAGTTGGCACAGGATCCTCCGCAAGTCTCTCGTCGATCTAGCACTCTACCGCCGACACTGCCAACGTCGCGAATCGCCGTTTCATTCCGGCGAAACAGGGAGGTCGCGGCCCAGCTGCCGTAGCCCGCCGCCCGGGGTGAGCGCCCAACCCATTCGCCGATCGTGCGGTTCCTCGGGAAGCCGGTCGACCAGTTCATTATCCCGGACAACGGCGATCAGGCGAACGTCCGAGCGCGCGGCACCGAGCGTCCGGTCGTAGTACCCGGCGCCACGCCCGAGCCGCACCCCGCGTCGATCCACGGCGAGCGCCGGAACCAGGATGGTCGTGGCCTCGGCCACCACCGCGGGCGGCAACGTCTCGGTGGCCGGTTCGAGCAGGCCGTAACGGGCCTTGCGCAACGAACTCGCACCCTCGTAGCGCGCCCACTGCAGCGGACCCGGCTCGCCGGTCACCGGCAGCAACACGGTGGCGCCACGCTCGCGCACCGCGTCGAGCATCCGCAGATCGCCGGGTTCGCCCCGCACCGCGACGTAGGCGCACACGATGTCATCGACCCCGGCCAGACGGGCCGCGGCGGCGGCGAGGGCCGCCGCGTCGACAGCGTGTTCAGCGGGGTCGACCTGTGCGCGAGTGGCCAGGATCTCGCGGCGCCACGCATATTTGGTGCGCTCACCGGGCATCTCCACAGCGACCACCATAGTCTGCACAGACACGCAGCGATCCGGCGTCTTTCGCGCAGGGCCGCAGCGTTGGCGGAGGTACGCACAGGGTGCACAGCCGCCGAGCGATCCGATGTCTTTCGCGCATGGCCGGAGCAGAGGCGGAGGTACGCCTAAGCTCTTGCCGACGCCGGATCGCCGCGAGGAGACGATCGGACGGCACTGAATGGATAGGGTATTCGCATGACAGACAAGACTTCCGGTTTCCGCACTGCGGTGGTACCCGCGGCCGGACTCGGGACGCGGTTTCTGCCTGCCACCAAGACGGTGCCCAAGGAGTTGCTGCCGGTGGTCGACACCCCCGGAATCGAGCTGGTCGCCGCGGAGGCCGCCGACTCCGGCGCCGACCGCTTGGTGATCGTGACCTCGCCGGGCAAGGACGGCGTGGTCGCCCACTTCGTCGAGGATCTGGTGCTGGAGAGCACCCTGGCCGAGCGCGGGAAGTTCGCGCTGCTGGAGAAGGTTCGCAAGGCCCCGGCGCTGCTCGACGTAACCTCGGTCGTGCAGGAGGAGCCGCTCGGCCTCGGCCACGCGGTCGCCCAGGCCGAAGCCGTGCTCGACGACGACGAACTGGCCATCGCCGTTCTGCTGCCCGACGATCTGGTGCTGCCGTGTGGCGTGCTCGAGACGATGAGCCGGGTCCGTCGCGAACGCGGCGGGTCCGTGCTGTGCGCCATCGACGTGCCGAAATCCCAGGTCAGCGCCTACGGCGTCTTCGACGTCGAGGAATGTGCCGACGGCGCCGAAACCGACGTGCTGCGGGTGAAGGGCATGGTCGAGAAGCCCGACCTCGCCGACGCGCCGTCGACCCTGGCCGCAGCGGGCCGCTACCTGCTCGACCGAGTGATCTTCGACGCACTGCGCCGGATCACCCCCGGCGCGGGTGGGGAACTGCAGCTCACCGACGCCATCGCCCTGCTGATCGCCGAGGGCCACCCGGTGCACGTGGTGGTCCACCGTGGGTCGCGCCACGACTTGGGCAACCCGGGCGGTTATCTTCGAGCTGCTGTGGATTTCGCCCTCGAGCGGGAGGAATACGGTCCGCAACTGCGCGAGTGGCTGAACTTCCGGCTCAGCCCGGAGTGGGATCCACAGTCGCCCGTCGCCTAAACGCGCCAGATACGCCGCCGCCATAGATACAGGAGCTCGATGCGCTCGGTTGAGGATCAGCTGATCAAGGTCACCGCGGCTGCGGTCGCACCCCGGCCGGTCCGGGTGGCGATATCCGAAGCCCAGGGTTTGCTGTGCGCCGAGGACGTCGTCACCGAACGGCCGCTGCCCGGCTTCGATCAGGCCGCCATCGACGGGTACGCGGTGCGCAGCGTCGACGTCACCGCCGCGGGCGTCGACGTGCGCGACGAGGAGGGCGAGCTGATCGACCTCACCCTGCCGGTGGTCGGCGAGGTGGTGGCCGGTTCGCGCCAGCCCATCCGCTTGCAGCCGCGCCAGACCGTGCGGGTCGATACCGGCGCGCCGCTGCCGACCCTGGCCGACGCGGTGCTGCCGGTGGAGTTCACCGACGGTGGGCGGGCCAGGATCAAGGTTTTCGAGCCGGTGCGCTCCGGCGACTACGTCCGCCGCGTCGGTGACGATGTGCAGCCCGGCGATGTGGCCGTGCGCGCGGGCACGATCATCGGCGCGGCCCAGGTCGGCCTGCTCGCCGCCGTCGGCCAGGACAAGGTGCTCGTGCACCCGCGTCCACGGCTGTCGGTGATCTCCATCGGCGGCGAGCTGATCGACATCGATCGCACGCCCGGCCCCGGCCAGGTCTACGACGTGAACTCCTATGCCCTCGCGGCGGCCGCGCGCGACGCGGGCGCCGACGTGAACCGGGTCGGCATCGTCAGCGCCGATCCGCGCCGGCTGCGTGACGTGGTCGAAGGACAGCTGGTGCGCTCTGAGGTCGTGGTGATCGCGGGCGCGGTCGGCGGCTGGGCCTCGGATCAGGTGCGCGAGGCGCTCGACGGGCTCGGCGAACTGGAGGTCGACCGGGTCGCGATGCACCCCGGCTCGGTACAGGGTTTCGGCCGACTCGGGCGCGACGAGGTGCCCACCTTCCTGCTGCCCGCGAATCCGGTGAGCGCGCTGGTGGTGTTCGAGGTGATGGTGCGTCCGCTGATCCGGATCGCGCTCGGCCGTCGTCAGCCGATGCGTCGAATCGTCAACGCGCGCACCATCACTCCCATCACCTCCATGCCGGGCCGCAAGGGCTACCTGCGCGCGCAACTGCTGCGCGACGAGGCGACCGGCGACTACCTGGTGCAGCCGCTCGGCAACGGCAACAGCGGCTCCTCGCATCTGCTGGCCACCCTCGCCGAGGCCAACAGCCTGATCGTGGTGGAACCCGACGACACCGATTTCCGTACCGGTGACGAAGTGCAGGTCGCGTTCCTGGCGCAGCGCGGCTGAGCAGTGGACTCCATGAACGTGTTCCGGGCCGGACAGCACCCCGGATGGCCCGCCCGGCTCGGTCCGGTGCTGGTGGCAGGCGGCAAGGTGACGCTGCGACCGGTGCGTTTCCGCGACGCGGCCGCATGGAGCCGGATCCGGTTGCGCGACCGCGACCATCTGGAGCGGTGGGAACCGACCGGGCGCGGCTCGTGGGAGGCGCGCAATCACGCGTCGAACTGGCCGTCGCTGTGGACGAGTTTGAAGGCAGAGGCCCGGCGTGGGGCGATGATCCCGCTCGTCATCGAGGTCGACGGGCAGTTCAGCGGTCAGCTCACGATCGGCAATATCGTGCGCGGCGCGCTGCGGTCGGGCTGGATCGGGTATTGGGTGGCCAAGGATCTGGGCGGTCAGGGGGTGGCGACGGCCGCGTTGGCGCTCGGCCTCGACCACTGCTTCGGATCAGTCGGCCTGCATCGCGTCGAAGCGACCGTGCGACCGGAAAACCTTGCCAGCCAGGCGGTTCTGCGCAATGTCGGCTTCCGGGAAGAGGGCATGCTGCGCCGCTACCTCGATGTCGACGGCGCGTGGCGCGATCACCTTCTGGTCGGGTTGACCGTCGAAGAGGTTATGGGCACTGTGGTGGATCGCCTGGTCAGGGAGGGTCGAGCGGCGCGGCCGTGAAATTTCTGTTACTCATGTGGCAGGTGTGCACGGCGCGCCTGCCACACGGGCGCGTCTGCCCGAATTAACCTACGGACGTCAGTGGTGCGTCCACAGATGGACAACACGTAGGTGGGGACGGGAGGTGATGACCGCGATGCCGAACTCGATCCTGTGGATCGGACTGGTAGTGCTGTGGGTCTTCGTTCTGTTCCCGATCCTGGCGGACCGGCATCCCCGGATCCGCCGTACCACCGATGCCGCGCTCGCCACACGCGTGCTGCACCGTGGCGGGGCCGAACGACGGATCCGCATCGGCGCGGCAGGCGGTCACGAGAGTGACCCCGATTACCGACCCCGTGTGCTGCGCAAGCGCCCCCACCGAACTGATTCGGAGGATCGGATGACGACCGAAGAGCCCGTCACCGAAGATGACGACGAAAAGCTGACCCCCGCAGTCGAACTCGAAGCGGCGGCCGAGGTGGGCTCCGGCGAAGCCGAAGAGCCTACTGAAACAGCTGATCTCGACGACGACGTAGCTGAAGATGCCGCGGCGGAGCCACTCTCGGCGCAAGCGGGCGAAGATCCGCCCGTCGCCGCGCGCATCCCACCCGCGCCACCGGCCCGCCTCGACGACCTCACCGCCGAAGACGCCGAGTTCGATGACGACGACGACTTCACCCCCACGCGACGCGGCCGTGGCGGCTACGACCCCGAGGCCGACGCCATCGCCCGCGCCGCCCGCTACCGCTTCCGTCAGCGCGCGGTCATGGGCCTGATCATCGGCATGATCCTGTTCCTCGCCTTCGGGCTGCTGCTGAACTCGATGTTCTGGTGGGCGTGCGGGCTGTCCGCTGCCGTGCTCACCGGCTATCTCGCGTACCTGCGCAAGCAGGTCCACGTGGAGGAGGAGATCCGCCGCAGGCGCGCTGCCCGCCTGACCCGCGGCAAGCGTCAGGAAGCCGCTGAGGCGACCCCTGAGGCGGCTACCACGCGTCGCACGATGGACCGCGACACCGCACGCGCCCTGCGGCGCCGCTCCACGCTGCTCGACACCGACGACGAGGACCCGAGGTTCGAGTTCCTCGAGATCTTCGATCCGGCCACTTCTCGCGCACTCCGCAACCGGGTCGAGGACCTCGGTCAAGCCGTCGGCGAGTAACTGGTGCAACCACGCAATATCCGCAGGTCAGAGTACCGATTCGGTATCCGGGCGCAAGCCCTGATACAGTGTCACAGCGCGGTTCACCAGAGCCGCACGGGGCTATAGCGCAGTTGGTAGCGCGTCTCGTTCGCATCGAGAAGGTCAGGGGTTCGATTCCCCTTAGCTCCACCCAAGAAGGGCCCGGTCATCGACCGGGCCCTTTCTCTGTGTCGCCCCGACCCTGCTGCGAACCGCCACGCGGCACGCACTCTAGGCGTGCCGACGATCAATCGCATGCCCCCAATTGTTTTGGCATGACTATTGATGAATAGATACCGGCGAGTAAGAGCCTTTTCCATTTCGGGGGTCTGAATATTCGAGCCGCCGGCAGTTCTGCGCGCACGATGCCGGAGTGCAGTCTGAAAGCCTCATTTTGCTGTACAGCAGGGGTTTTGAATTATTCGCCTACTGCCTAAACCGTTAGCTCGGTCACATCGGTAACGCTGTCCAGGTAATAGCCGATAGAACGCAAACGGCTATTACTCTGCAGGTCAGCGCATTTGCGGACCTTGCCGAATAGCAGTAACGTTTCGGTAAATTACATGATCCGCGCAGGACCGCGAGCGCCCGCGCTCACCAAGTTCGCTGCCGGGGAGGAATCGGTTCACCAGCGAACAGATGTGACGCCACCAACGGGAGGGGGCGTCGAACGCGTCTGTTGGAAAGCATCAGAGGCAGTTCATGACAGCGGTCATCGAGGTTCGTTCCGAGCCCGAAGAAATACCGAATACCCATCCGTCGTTCGCTTTTCGTGGCGTCGCGCTGATCGCCTCGATCGCCGCGATAGCGCTGACGGTCACCGCGGGACGCTTCGACTTCTTCGGCGATGAACTCTATTTCCTTTCCGCCGGAAGACGACTCGACTACACCTTCGCCGATCAGGGTGCGGTGGTACCACTGTTCGCCTGGATCGCCGACACGCTCGCGCCGGGATCGGTGACGGCACTGCGGTTCCCGGCCATCCTGATGTGTGTCGGTGCGATCGTGGTGTCGGCGCTGATCGCCTACGAACTCCGGGGCAGTCACCGCGTGCAACTGCTCGCCGCGGCCACCTACGCGACCTCCAACCTGGTGGCCACCCAGGTCATCTTGAGCACCTTCGCCTTCGACGCCACCCTCACGGCCGTGATCACCTGGCTGTTCATCCGCTGGGTGCGGACGCGCCAGGACTGGCTGATCGTCGTGGCGGGACTGGTTGCCGCCGTTGACATGCAAGTGAAGTGGATGATCCCGATCGTCTGGGGATCCCTCGGCCTCGCCGTCATTCTGTGCGGACCCCGCGAGGTTCTGCGTCGTCCCGCACTCTGGGTGGCGTCGGGCATCCTTACGCTGTCGCTGGTTCCGATTCTGTTCTGGCAGTCGCAGCACAACTGGCCGCAGTTGGCCATGGGCTCGATTATCGCCGCCGAGCAGGATGCCACCGGATTCGGTCAGCTGGGATTCGTTCCGCAGTGGCTCGGTTTGGCGGGTTTCCTCGGCGTATTGCTGATGGCTGTCGGATTCTGGGCTGTGTTCAAACAGGAATCGTTACGGCCGTACCGATTCATTGCGATCGCCTTGGTGATCATGACCACAGTTGTTATCGTCACGCGCGGTCGGCCTTACTACCCGACGGGCTTCTTCCCGGCCATGTTCGCCCTCGGCGCCGTCGGCCTGTGGCAGTACGACCGGAAACGGTGGATGAATCTGGCGATGATTCCGGTCGCCGCCCTCTCGGTATTGGGATTCATCGTCTCGATCACGGTCACGCCGCTGCCCGCCAGTTGGCGCTTTGTCGCCGAAGACGGCATCGATCTCGGCATTCGATCGGGCTTCTGGGGCACCACCAATTGGACGGCACCGGTCGCGGCGGTCGACACCGGTTACGACAAGCTGTCACCCGCCGAGAAGGCGAATGCGGTCGTTGTGGCCCAGGGTTATTGGCAGGCGGGCGCCGTCGAACAATTCGGCGGGCAATACGACCTGCCTGCCACCTACAGCCCGAGTCGGGGCTTCGGCTTCTTCGGCCCACCACCGGACTCCGCGACCTCGGTGATCTACCTCGGGCTCGATTCCGCCGAGCCCGAATTGCGCTCCCGTTTCACCGAAGTGGAACGGGTCGCGCACCTCGACGACCCCATGGGCATCCCGGGCATCGACCGCATGACGGCCGTCTGGGTGTGCAAGGGCCCGAAGCAGCAGTGGTCGACCGCCTGGGACACCATGACCACCCTGTACTTCGATCTCGGTCTCTGGCGAGACCACCGGGCCACCACCCGGCCCACTCGCTGAGTCACGCAGAAACGCGAAAGGCCCGCCTCACCGGAGGCGGGCCTTTCGATACTCGGGAGATCGCGGTCAGTTCTTGACCAGCTCCGGCTCGTCAGCGGCGTCCTGCACGGGTGCGGCGTGCGGGTCGGTCGCCGCGCGGTTCGGCAGCAGGACCGCCATGACGATCACGATCAGGGCCAGGGCGGCCGAGATCAGGAAGGCCAGGCGCATGCCGTCCAGGGTGGCGGTGGCCGGTGCGACGCCCTCGTCGATGAGCGAGGTGCTGCGCGCCGACATGACGGTGACCACCAGGGCGGTGCCGAAGGCGGCCGCCACCTGCTGGATGGTGCCAAGCATCGAGCTGCCGTGCGAGTACAGGTTCATCGGCAGGGCGCCCAGACCCAGGGTGAACACCGGCGTGAACGCGGCGGCCAGCGACACCATCAGCAGGATGTGCAGGCCGAGCAGCTGCCAGTACGGCATGTCCGTCGAGATCTGGGTGAAACCGGCCAGCGAGGCGAAGATGCCGATCGAGCCGGGGATCACCAGCGCGCGCCCACCGAACTTGTCGAACATCTTGCCGACTGTCGGGCCGAGCAGACCCATCGCCAGACCACCCGGCATCACCAGCAGACCGGTCTGCAGTGGGCTCAGCCCGCGCAGGTTCTGCAGGTACAGCGGCAGCAGGATCATCGAGCCCATCATCGCCAGGAACGCGATCGACATGAGCACCAGCGCCTTGGTGTAGGTGCCCTGCAGCAGCACGCGCAGATCCAGCAGCGGGGTGCCGTTGCGCTGCAAGCTGATCTGACGCAGCGCGAACGCCGCGATCAGTGCGACACCACCGGCGGTGATCAGTGCCGCGGTGGTGTAGCTGTCACCGTGGAACTTGCTCAGACCGAACACCAGCCCACCGAAGCCGAGGGCGGCCAGCGCCACGCTGGGGAGGTCGAGCGTGCCGGGCTGCGGCTCGCCGACGTTCTCGAGCTGACGCAGACCCAGCCAGGTGACCACACCGGCGATCGGCAGCATCACCACGAACAGCAGTCGCCAGGATTCGATCCCGGGGATCTCGATCTGCAGGATCAGGCCGGAGATGACCGGGCCCATGGCGGGCGCGACCGAGATGGCCAGGGTGACGTTGCCCATCACGCGGCCACGGTCCCGCTCCGCCACGACGGTCATCAGGGTGGTCATCAGCAGCGGCATCATCACCGCGGTGCCACCGGCCTGGATGACGCGGCCGATCAGCAGTATCGCGAACGTCGGCGCGAGAGCCGAGATCACGGTGCCGACGATGAACACGCCCATCGCGGCCGCATAGGCCTGCCGGGTCGTGACCCGCTGCAGGAACCAGCCGGTGGTGGGGATGATCGCGGCCATCGTGAGCATGAACGCGGTGGAGACCCACTGCGCGGCGACCTCGGTGACGTGCAGGTCGCTCATCAACCGCGGGATCGCGTTGATCATGATGGTCTCGTTGAGGATGACGACGAAGGTCGCGAGCACCAGCACGCGGATGACGGTCGGTGTCTTGCCCTTCGTCATCGGTGGGGAGACGTCGGCTGGCATCGGGGTACCTCCGGGAAACATGGGAGCGGCTGGGCGGGAGCTGTGGCCCGATACCGAGTCGACGATGTCCCGGCACCACATGAGAAAAGACGGATTCCGTCGGTTTAACTCATCGGGCGCCGGTCAGTATTCCGGTCGGGTACGACACAAATCACCTGGTTTTTCGGGTGCGCGCTGGTCTGTGCGGGCTCGAAGCCACAGGTCAGCGGGGTTATCGAAGCGAATCTCAGATCCGATGGTGAGCCTGGTCACTGCGGGATCCGGGCTCATGACCGATCGGTGTGTTCGCCTGTGTTTACCTCCGGACGCCGGGTATACCGGGATTGTGACTACATCGAGAACGTGGCTTGCTGTGGTGTGCGCGATGATTGCTGCTCTCGGGGGTGCGAAGGCATCGGCCGATCCGGGGGCCTATGTGGCGGGGGAGGCGCCGCTGGGTGGTAGGTCCGCTCAGATCGATGTGTATTCGCCCGCGATGGGGCGGGTGATCCAGAACAAGGTGATCAAGGCTGCGGGGGCTGGGGCGCCCACGTTGTATCTCCTCACGGGGGCAGGCGGTGGCGCGGACGGGATCTCGTGGTGGGACAACACCGATGTCCGCAACTTCTTCGCCGACAAGTTCGTGAACGTGGTGATGCCGGTCGGCGGCGCGTTCACGTTGTACACCGACTGGGTGTCCGATGATCCGGGGGTCGGGCGGGTGCGGTGGGAGACGTATCTGACCCAGGAGTTGCCCGGGGTGATCGACGGTGCGCTCGATGCGAGCGGGCGCAATGCGATCGCGGGGGTGTCGATGAGTGCGTCGTCGGCGCTGGACCTGGCTATTCAGAGCGGGACGCGGTTCTCCGCGGTGGCGGCGTTGAGTGGGTGTCCGTGGGCTTCGGATCCGATGGGGATCGCGATGGCCAGTGCGCAGGCGGTGCGTGGTGGTGGGAATCCGGGGAACATGTGGGGGATTCCGGGTGGGCCGGGGTGGCGGGAGCATGACGTCTTCGCCAATGCGGGGCGGCTTGCGGGTAAGACTATTTTCCTGTCTGCCGCGACGGGCTTTCCTGGAGCGAAGGATCGTGGGTTGCCGATGCCGCCGATCGAGACTTTGGCGGGGGCGTGTACGGCTGCCTTTGCGGGGCGGCTTGGGCAGTTGGGGATTCCGGCTGTGCATGTTCATCGGCCGACTGGGTCGCATACGTGGGGGCAGTTCGAGGCTGATTTGCATGAAGCGTGGCCGCATCTGGCCGCGGCTATCGGGTGAGGAGACAGGCCGGTGTGCACGGTGTGGTGGGTGGGTTGTGGAAGACGGGGACGGGTTGGGGTGCGCGGTGTGGTCGGGAGTGTGGTGGGTGGGTTGGGAGGTGTGTGAAGACCTGGACAAGCTATGTGCTGGGGGTGGTGGGTGAGTTCGGCGTGGTCTGTAGGGCGGAAACTGCTTGGGGGTGTTGGGTGTTGGGTGGGGTGGGGTGGCGGGTGCGGCGGGACCACCACTGGAGGAGTGCGATACCGATCAGGGCCAGTAGGGCGGTTGTGAGGCTGATCGGCAGGCCGGGTGGGCGCCAGGTGACGGTGAGGGTCGCGTTGTGGGTGCCGGGAGGGATGTCGACCGCGACGAAGGTTCCCGCGACTGCTCGGATGGGGATTTCGCTGTTGCCGAGGGTGGCGGTGTAGCCGGGCCAGGCCAGGCGGGACAACACGATTCGGCCGCCGGTGCCGGAGGAGACGGTGGCGCGGTTGGTGAGGCCCGCTTCGGGCATGACGGTGGCGTGGACGCCGGATTCGTGGGCGATCAGGTCGCCGGGGGAGGGCAGCGGGTTCAGTCGTTCCAGGACCCAGATCTGGCGTTCGTGGCCGGGGTAGTGGACGAACTTCCAGCCGGCGGGGGCGGGGTCGTTTCCCGCGTGGGGGTACTGACTGCGTTGCAGGACAATGCGATCCAGCCGCATCAGGTCGACGATCGGTGTGTCGGTCGACGGTTCGACGGCGAAGACCCGCCGGTACGCGTCCGGGCAGGTGCCGCCGTCCCATGCCATGCACAGCAATCCGGCGAAGGCCGCGTGCCCGACGGGGGTGTAGCCGTTCACGTACTGCAGACCGAGGTTCTTGGCATAGCTGCCCAGTGCGATGGAGCCGTAAGTGCCCGCGAGCGTGCGCTCTTCGTCGCGCACCATGATCCGGTCCGCCAATTGCAGTGTGCGACCACCGAAATCGGGGAACGCGGCGGTCATGTCCGAGCGCTGCTCGGCGAAACCGTAGGACATCGGGGTTCGCGGTGCCGATGCCACCTGGGCGAACGCGATCGGGAATGTCGCGACGATGGTCAACGCCGCCGCGGCCGCGATCCCGCGAGTGCGTGCCAGCCACACCACCCCGGCGCCGAGCCCGACCACCACGAACGCGGCGAGGGCATGGCGTTCGACGAGTTTCGGTGCGGCGGAGAACGATCGGATGAACAGCAAGGCGATCAGGGCACCCGCCGCCGCGTACCGCCGCCGCGACGCAGTGAAGTCCCCGTACCGGCTGATCAGCACACACACCAGCACAAGCAGCGCGATCGCGAGCATCGGCAATACCCGCGCCGGCCATCGCAGCGGTCCGATCGCGCCAGGTCCCGCTGTCCACATCAGGGTCGCCACCGCGAACAGCGCGATGCCGCTCCACGACGCGGCATGACGCGCCGCGGCCTTCCAATCGATGAACGCGAGCGCCGGAATCACGAACCACGCGATGTAGACCATCGGCAGTGGCTGCACATGTCCCCACCACGCGGTGAACGCGGGCACGGTGCTGGGCAGGCTCGCATTGAGCGATTCCGACCACGGCACGGTCAGGAAGGGGTCGTTGTGGATGGTGGAGACGTCACCGCGCCAGGTGGCCTGTGAGGACAGCAGGATCGGCAGGTTCGCGATCATCGACGCGAGCACCGCGAGCCCGGATGCCGTGAGCAGCCGCAGAACCGGCGCCCACTTGCGCTGGTACAGGTACTCGCCCGCGGCGACGGTGGCGATCATCAGTCCGGATTCGACTGCGGGAAAGGCGTATTGGATGGTCAGTGCCAGGTACAGGAACACGAAGACCGGAATCGGCCCTGAGCGCCCGCGTGCGTAGAGAACGGCCGAGGCCCAGGCGTGGACCAGCCAGGCGGTGCCGGTCTGCGAGGTGAACCAGCTGGCCTCGTCGAAGAACAGGAACCACCCACTGAACGGAAACGCCACGCCGGCGACCGCGGCCCACGGCGCACGGGCGCCGTAGGCCAGGCAGATACGGAACACGCCGAGCGCGGCGATCGCGGCGAACACGAACTTCACGGCGGTCGCGTACAGGGCGAGATTGTCGAACGAGGGCGCCAGCAGATACACCAGCAACTGCGCGGGGTTGTAGAGCCCGGCCTCCTCGAGGCTGTAGTTGCCCGCCATCCATTCCCACGGCACCATCGCCGGGAAGCGGCCTGCCCGCAATTCGGTACCGAGCAGTTGCCACATGGGCACGTACTGCGCCTCGGTGTCGTCGGTATAGAAGTGCCGCGAATCGCCAAGTAGCACAGCGAGATACCCGACCAATACGGCGGCGACGACCACACCGGCCCACTGCACGACTTGTTTTCGCGGTTCGAGCTCCGCGCGTACCCACACGAGCGCGGGAGTTTAGGGCATCCAGGTGAATCGAACAATAGCGTGCGGTATCCACGCCGGGGTGGTGGACGTTTGTCCAGCTCAGATGTGGTTAGGGTGGGGTTTGATAGCATGGCGCAACCCGAGCAGGACCCTTCGAGAGAGTCATCAATTGCAGTTCGAATTCGTCGAGCGGGACGAGACCTGGGTGGCCGGGCTTCCGGTCCGCAGTCCCAAACGCGCACTCGGTGAGCTGCGCGACCGTGACCTCGAAGCAGCCTGGTCGGCGGTCCTGCATCAGGATCTCGGCGGGCCACTGGCCAGCGCGTACACCGACTACACCGGCGAGCTGAGCACCTACAACACCCAGATCGTGGGTTATCAGTGCGATTCGCTCGAGCAGGTCACCCGTGGACATCTGGCGGCGCGGCTCCCGCGCGGCACCTACGCGCGCTTCTCCTCGGTCGGTAACTTCCCGCAGGTGATGACGGATCTGTGGACCCAGATCGCCTACGCCGAAGAACACAACCAGATCAAGCGCACCTTCACCGGCGATTTCGAGTGCTACCCGCACGCCTACAAGATCGACCTGTACCTGGCGGTCGACCCGCGATGACCTATTCGATCGTGGTCCGTGGCGCGGCGCTGTACGGAGGGCTGGCGGTGCCGCGGGTGCACCCGAGCTTCAAGGTGAGCAACAGCGACCTGATCGAGTTCCTCAAAGACCGGCTGCGCGACCGTCCCGGCGGCGGCGAACCGCTGCACACGGTCTACGTCCCGGATCCGGCGGGCAACTGGAACGCGCTGGTCGCCCGCGAATACGCCACCCCCGCCGACGTGCCGGTCGGCGATCTCATGCTGGCTGTCCCCAAGGGCATCTACGCCCGCTTCGCGCCCAACGGCGACTATCACGACCCGGTGGAAGACGTCTGGGCTCAGGTCGACGACGCGACCGCGTCCGCCGAGATCTCCCGCGCCTACCGCGAGGAGATCGAAGTGTGGCACGGCCCCGATACGGTCGAGTTGTTCGTGTCGATCACCGTCGATAGCTGAAAGTTAGCCGAATTCGAACCGATCGGTTTGCATTACCTCGCCTTGCGTGTATACACCCGTTCTGACCTGGGGTTATTTCAACTGGCTCAGAAGGTTACCGGAAAATTAGCCACTCGTATGGTGCATTCGTTCCGAATGACGGATACTGCACCAGTTGGCATCGGTAGGAAGCCGACCGCGCACGGGCGTTGAGCACGGAGTAGGAACACGATGGCTGTCGAAGAAATACTGGCTGGAGTGTGGTTGCGGAGCATTCACCGTCGGGCCGAATCGGTCGAGGTGCTCCCGGCGCGGGATCGGATCGCTCCATGACCGGCCCCGACTATCCGGCGATGGATCATCGCCCGCTCGTTCTCGACCCGACCGACCCCGCCGACACGGCAACTCTGCGGCAGCTGTCGGACCTGGCCGGAATCCGCACCGACGACCTGCGTGCCGGGCTGCGTGCCGAGCTGGACCGGCTCACCGGTGTGCCGCCGGGGATCGACGCGGGCGAGGAACGCTGGGTCTACTACCCGTGGCGACGCGCGCTGGTCGCGATCCTCGGGCCAACGGCGTTCCAGGCGATTCGCTCCGACCGCAACCGCAACAAACTCACCAGGAGCGAACAGCAGCGCCTCACCCAGCTGAGGGTCGGCGTCGTCGGGCAGAGCGTCGGCCACTCGATCGCCTACACCCTCGCGCTCGAGGGGGCCTGCGGGCTGCTGCGCCTGGCCGACTTCGACACGATCGAGCTGTCGAATCTGAATCGAGTGCCCGGCGGGCTGTTCGACGTCGGCGTGAACAAGGCGATCGTCACCGCGCGCCGGATCGCCGAACTCGACCCCTTCCTGCCGGTCGAGATCTGGCCCGCGGGTGTGCTGGCCGACACGGTCGACGAGTTCCTCGACGGGCTGTCGGTGGTGGTGGAGGAATGCGATTCCCTCGACATCAAATTCGCGGTGCGCGAGGCCGCGCGCAGGCACCGGATGCCGCTGCTGATGGAGACCAGCGACCGTGGTCTGTTCGATGTCGAACGCTACGACCTCGAACCCGACCGCGAACCCTTCCACGGCCTGCTCGGCGCGACCACCGGCGAACAACTGGCCGACCTCGACACCAAGGCCAAGGCACCGCACGTGCTGCGGATCCTCGACCCGGGGCAGCTGTCCTCGCGGATGGCGGCCAGCCTCGCCGAGATCGGTGAAACGATCACCACCTGGCCCCAACTCGGCAGCGACGTGCAGCTCGGCGCCGCGATCGTCACCGCGGCTGTCCGCCGGATCGGGCTCGGCGCCAAGCTGTCCTCCGGTCGCACCCGCGTCGACCTCGACGCCACCCTCGACTCCCTCGCCGAACCCGGATACCTCGACGACGGCATCGACGCCGTCGTCGATGACCCCGTCGAACCGCCGCCTGCCGACCCGGTCGCGGCGATACTCGCCTGCGCGCAGCGCGCGCCGTCCGGCGGCAACGTGCAGCCGTGGCGGTTGCGCGGCGATACCGAGCTGATCGAGCTCGCCCTCGATCCCGCGGGGTCGACGGCCATGGACGTGCGCCTGCGTGGCAGTGCTGTCGCGATCGGTGCCGCAGTGCACAACGCCCGCGCTGCCGCGGCTGCGCACGGGTTGCTCGCCGACCACGAACTGGTCGTCGACGACCCGGCCGCCCCCTTGATCGCCCGATTGCGACTGCGTGCGGGCACCGACCCCGACCTCGCCGCCGACTATCCGCTCGCGCTCGCCAGGCACACCAACCGCCGCCTCGGCCGCCCGGCGCCGCTGCCGGGAACGGTCCTGCCCGCGCTGGCCGTAGCCGCCGCGGCCGAACAGGCGAGCGTGCGCGCCATCACCGGTGTCGACGCGCTGGCCGAGGCGGCGCTGTTGCTCGGCGCCAGCGATCGCGTCCGCTACCTCACGCCTCAGCTGCACGAACAGCTCTACGCTGAATTGCGTTGGCCAGGTGAAGATTTGATGACCGGGATCGACGTGCGCACGCTCGACCCGGCCCCGGACGAACTGGCGAAGATGCAGGTCGGTCGCCGCACCGATGTCATGGATCGGTTGCGCGAGTGGTCGGCGGGTTCGGCGCTCGGCGAGTTCACCGTCGACCGGGTGCGGGCCAGCTCCGCGCTGGTGGCGATCACCTTCGGTGCCCGCGACGGTGAGCCGGATCTGGCCGGCTACGCGCGGGCCGGTGCCGCGGTGGAAAGAGTATGGCTACGTGCGCAACTGCTCGGTCTCGCGGTGCAGCCGGTGTCGCCGGTGTTCCTCTATGCCGACCGGCCCGATGATTTGCGCAGCGTTTCTCCCGAGTTCACAGATACACTTGCCAGCATTCAGAGACGTTTCCTGGACCTGCTGGGAATCCCTGAGGATGAGAACGTGGCATTGGTTCTTCGTCTGAGCTACGCCGCGGCTGCGAGCGTTCGCAGTCGACGGTTGCCGGTGCCCGGCAGTAGAACTGTGCCGGTGCCCGGCAGTAGCAACGACGGATAGCGCGGATCGGAGACAACGTGCCTCGGCAAACGCTCGACTCACTGGTGACCCAGGTCGCCTCCGAGTTGATGGGTGTCGACGCCACGACCATGGTGGCGGTGAGCGAGCGTGTGCTCGCCTCCCTGGTCGAGCACTTCGATGTCGACGTGAGCTATCTACGCCACACCGACCGTGCGCGGCGTACGACCGTCCTCATCGCGGAATGGCCACCTCGCGTCGACATTCCCGATCCCGATCCGCTGCGCGAGGTCGAATTCGAGCATGCCGATTCGGTCTTCCGCGCCCTCGAATACGCCGTCGAACCGATCATCGTCCGACCCGATACCGCCAGCGCCGACTATCAGGAGACGATCCGCAAGTCCTCTGGCATCCCCGAGGTGGCCATGGCCTGCGTGCCGTTGGTCTCGCGCGGGGAGTCGACGGGCGTGCTCGGTTTCGTGAAGATGGGCGACCGCGCGTGGTCCAAGCGCGAGCTCAACGTCCTCAAGGCGATCGCCGCGCTGTTCGCACAATTGCAAGCGCGCGTGGTAGCCGAGGAGAAGCTGCGCTACATCGCCCTGCACGACGATCTGACCGGTCTGGCCAACCGCCGCGCCCTGCTCGAGTACATGGAGCAGCGATTGCGGGCGGGCAATCCGGGCCCGATCGCCACCTTCTTCCTCGATCTGGACCGGCTGAAGGCGCTCAACGACTTCCTCGGCCACAGCGCGGGCGACAATTTCATCCGCACGCTGGCCCACCGGCTGCGCGAGAATCTGGAACCCGACGACATGATCGCCCGGCTCGGTGGCGACGAGTTCGTGATCGTGCCCGCGGCGCCGATGGACGCGGTCGCCGCCGAACTGGAGGCGACCCGCATCCAGGAGCTCATCGGGCGCCGCGTCTCGGTGGGCCGGGAATCGGTCAGTCGTGGTGTGAGTGTCGGGGTGGCACTCGGCATTCCGGGCGAGACCCAGGTGTCGGATGTGCTGCGCCGCGCCGATCACGCGCTGTTGTCGGCGAAGTCCGGCGGCGGCAATGGGGTTGCGGTGTTCACCGACGCCATGCGCGCGCAATTCGAACTGCAGGACGACGTGGAGCTGAACCTGCGCAGCGCGGTGTCGGACGGGTCGCTGGTGCTGCACTACCAGCCCGAGGTCGACCTGCGCACCGGGCGGATCGTGGCGCTGGAAGCGCTGGTGCGCTGGCAGCATCCCACGCGCGGGCTGCTGCCGCCTGGCGCGTTCGTCTCGGTGGCCGAGGCCACCAACCTGGCCGGTGAACTGGGCCGGTGGGTAATCCGTTCCGCCTGTTCGCAATTCGCGGATTGGCGCCGACGCGGGCTGGCCTCGAATGTGGTGATCCGGATCAATGTCTCGCCGGTGCAGCTGGTTTCGGTGGATTTCGTCGAACGCATCGAAGATGTCCTGCAGCTGTTCGGCATCGACGGCAGTTCGGTGTGCCTCGAGATCACCGAACATGTCGTGGTGCAAGACCTCGTGCGTACCCGGCTCACCCTGCGCGGGCTCAAGCGGATGGGCGTGCAGATCGCCATCGATGACTTCGGTACCGGCTACAGCTCGCTGTCGCATCTCAAGGCGCTGCCGGTGGACGCGGTGAAGATCGACCGCGGGTTCGTCCAGCGTCTCGGTGACAGCAACGACGACCTGGCGATCGTGAAATCGATCATTGGACTCGCAGGCTCGTTCGGCCTCGGCGTGGTCGGCGAGGGCGTGGAGACGGCGATGGCGGCGCGCACGCTCGTCGGACTCGGTTGCTATCGCGCGCAGGGCTTCCTGATCGCACGGCCGATGCCCGCCGAGGAAGTCGAGGCGCAGTTACGGGAGGGCCGTATTCCGCTCGATCTCGATCTGCCGCGAGCGGGCCGCGGCGTGGCGCCGAGCTGATCGCGAATATGCCGGCTGGTAGATGGCTGCTGCTGGAGACCCTCGCCGGGGATCTCGAGCCCACCCTCGTCGCCGAGGACGCCACCACCAGACCGTGGACCGTTGCCGCGCGGCTGCACCGCACGGTCGGTCCGGCGCGTGCTCGCCTCGTCGTCGACACGGTGCGCCGATGCGTAGCCGCCGGCGACCCGCAGCGCGCGGTCGAGGGTGACAACGTCGTGCTGGCCGAGCCGATTCGCTGCGCCTTCGACGGAATCCACGGCGTCCAGGTCTGGGTCGGTCCGGTGGACGCGCCGGTCCGGCCGAAACGGCGGGTCGCCGCATGGGATTGGGACGCGGTCACCGAACTCGCCCATCACGGGCCCGGTTTGGAGGAACTCGTCTTCGCCAGGGAGTCGGAGCACGTGCAGGTGGTCCGCACGCCGCCCGACGCGTTCGGGCGCATGGTTCGCTTCGACGGCCGGGTCGACTATTTCGACATGGCCACCCGGCTCGAGCCTGGCGGGCACTGGCAGGGCGAGGTCGACATGCTCGGTGACGACGACGGCGTTCGCCGATTCCAGATGGTGACAAGGGCGCGACCCGAGCAGCGCAGAGTGAGCGCGTTGATGCACGCGCTGCCCGAACTCGGCGATGACGCGGCGGCCGTCGACCCCGACGTCGCGATGCTGCGTGCGGTGTCGCAGCGCAGCGGTGTCGGCGTCGGCATCGTCCTGCTGTCGAGCGGGATCATCTACGAATGGGCAGCGGATCCGCCCCCGCCCCTTGACCGGTGGGCGGTGGAACGACCGGCCATCGATCCCGCGGATTTCGCCGCACTGCGGGCGGCGTGCGCTGACGCCGCCCGACGGCCGGGTACCTCACAGCGGCTCGCACTGCGCGTGCGCTTCGCGGAGGGGGAGTGGATCAACGCGGACGCCGAGCTGGTGACCATCACCACGGCCGCCACCGGTCACGGGTTGCTGCGCGTCTGGTCGGCCGACCACCCCGGCTGATCGCCGTCCGATCCGGCGTCTTCGCTGGTCGGCGGGTTGTGCGGGCAGGCGGTCCCGGTGTCCCGATGCTGGTTGGTCGCATCTTTCGACGCTGTTCACTTCCCGTTCCTCGGGCATAACCCCTGGGTAACCCGCGCGGCGCGACGATCGGCGGGTGCGCATCGTGCAGCTAGCCAATTTCTATGGCCCGCGGTCGGGTGGGTTGCGCACTGCCCTGCACCACCTGGGTGAGGGCTATGTGGCAGCGGGGCACGAAGTGGTGCTGATCGTGCCGGGGTCGCGTCGTTCCGAAGAGGTGCTGCCCACGGGCGCGCTGCGAATTACCCTGCCCGCATTGGGAATTCCGTGGACCGGTGGATATCGGGCAGCCGATCCGCGGCGGGTGGCCGATGTGCTGTCGGGGTTGTCGCCGGATGTGCTCGAGGTGTCCGACCGGCTCACGCTGCGCGGATTCGGCCGATGGGCGGGGCGACGCGGAGTGGCGAGCGTGATGATCTCGCACGAGCGGCTGGACCGGCTCCTCGGCCAGTTCTTGCCCGGACCCGCGGCGCGCCGCTGCGCCGATGTCGCCAACCGGCGCACGGCCGACGACTACGACATGGTCGTGTGCACCACTGATTTCGCGCGCGAGGAATTCCTGCGGATCGGCGCGCCCAACGTGGAACTGGTGCCGCTCGGCGTCGACCTCGACCTGTTCAGCCCACGCCGCCGCGACCTCGGCCTGCGCGCCGATCTCGGCGTCGCCGGACACCCGCTGCTGGTGCACTGCGGACGGCTCTCGGTGGAGAAGCGCGTCGACCGCAGCATCGAAGCGGTCGGCGCCCTGCATCGAGCCGGGGTGCCCGCCCGCCTGGTCGTCGCGGGTGACGGCCCCCGCCGCGAGTCACTCGAACGCCGCGCCCGCACCCTGCCTGCCCTCCCGGGCGGCGCACCGGCGGTCCACTTCACCGGGTTCATCAACGACCGCGCGATGGTGGCGAAACTCCTTGCCACCGCGGATGTTTCACTCGCCCCCGGCCCGCACGAAACCTTCGGCCTCGCCGCCCTGGAGGCCTTGGCGGCAGGCACCCCGGTGGTCGCGAGCCGCTCCTCCGCCCTCGCCGACATCGTCACCACCGAGTGCGGAGCCATCGCCGCCGACCGCCCCCGAGCCTTCGCCCAGGCCGTCACCGACGTCCTGGCCATGCCGACCTCCGGTCGCCGCCGAGCCGCCCGCTCCCGCGCCGAACAATTCGGCTGGCCCCGCGCGGTCGCGGGCATGCTGGCCGTGCTCGGCAGGCCGTAGCCGCTATTTCCAGGCGGCGAGCAGGGTGGTCGCCTCGCTGCCCAGCGCGGCCTGGAGGAACGGGCCGAAGCTGATGCGGGCTACGCCGAGGCCGGCGAAGTAGTCCTTGGCCGGGGTGCCCGGTTGGCCGATCGCGTTGATCGGCAACGGCAGGTCGGTGGTGAGCCGGCGCAGGTCGGCGTCGGCGTGCTTGCCCACCGGGTACAGCACGTCGGCGCCCGCTTCGGCGGCCAGGGTCAGGCGGGCGATAGCGCGGTCGAGGCGGTCGGATTCCTCGCCGTCTTGCCGGAGGAACAGGTCGGTGCGGGCGTTGACCACCACGTGGACGCCTGCCGCGTCGGCGGCTTCGCGGAGGCCGCGGACCAGGTCGGCGTGTTCGGTGGGGGTGCGAAGACGCTTGCCTTCGCTGTGGACGGTGTCTTCGATATTGAGGCCGACGGCGCCCGCGGCGAGCAGGCCGTCGATGAGCTGTAGCGGTTCGAGGCCGTAGCCGGATTCGATGTCGACCGAGACCGGGACCTCCACCGAGGCGGTGACCTGGGCGACGCGGGCGAGGAGTTCATCGAAGCTCATACCCTCGCCGTCGGCGCGGCCGATCGAGTCGGCGACCGGGTGGCTACCCATGGTCAAACCCGAAAAACCGGCCGCCACAGCGACATTCGCCGACCACGCGTCCCATACGGTCGGCAGCACCACCGGATTTCCCGGACGGTGCAGTTCGAGCAGGGTTTTCGCCTTGGTATCCAGAGAAGTCATACCCGCGATGATGCCCCAGGCGTCCGACAAGGGCTATACGCAGCCGGATTTGGGCGGGCAGTTCACCTGAACATCCAGCACGCGCGCGCCGGGGCCCTCCGCGCCGAGGCGGTCGTGCTCGTTGACGAGCTTGCACGAGCCGAGCGAGAGGCAGCCACAGCCGATGCAGCCGGTCAGGTTGTCGCGCAGGCGGACGAGCTGGGTGATGCGGTCGTCGAGATCCGCACGCCAGGTCGTCGACAGATTCTCCCAGTCGCGACGGGTCGGGGTGCGGCCTTCTGGGAGCCGGTCCAATGCCGACCGGATCTCACTGAGTGGGATGCCGACTCGTTGCGAGATGCGGATGAAGGCGACCCGGCGCAACGTCTCGCGAGA
The DNA here is from genome assembly GCF_054031145.1 of Nocardia sp. FBN12. Taxonomy (NCBI): domain Bacteria; kingdom Bacillati; phylum Actinomycetota; class Actinomycetes; order Mycobacteriales; family Nocardiaceae; genus Nocardia; species Nocardia sp. FBN12. The sequence goes on along the minus strand of NZ_CM132926.1, from coordinate 5,083,533 downwards.
ATATCGGCGTTGATTGCCGCTGGTTCGACGGCTCGATATGAGACCTTCGCGTTCATAGAAGTGCAACGCGGACACTGCAACTCCACTACGATCGGAAAGCTGCCCGGGGGTCAGCTCCTTCGTTTGCCAATCGGCCATCGTCATCTATAGCTCCTCCCACTTCCACCTAAACAATACTTCAGGTATTCGTGTCCTGTACGAAAAATGAGCGGAACAGGTGTGCGAACGCGCACTGACGGGCCGAACCCAGCGCGTTGCGGCTCGCAGACATGCCGTCCTCGCATTACGGTTTGCAGATGGGAACCGCCCCCGACTCACGCCTGACCGTCACCTCCGAGGTAGGCAGGCTACGGACGGTGCTGCTGCACCGCCCCGGTGCAGAACTACGCCGACTCACCCCGAGCAACAACGATCAGCTGCTGTTCGACGGCATCCCCTGGGTCGAGCGCGCGCAAGCCGAACACGACGCCTTCGCCACCGTACTGCGCGAGCGCGGGGTGGAAGTGCTGTTATTGGCAGATCTGCTGACCGAAACCCTCAGTGCCAGTGGGGCTGCCAGGATCCAGGGCATCTCGGCAGCGGTCGACGCCCGCAGGCTCGGCCACGGCCTGGCCGACCAGCTCGCCGCCGAACTGCGCAAATTCGACGCACGCGAGCTCGCCGACATCCTGATGGCCGGGATGACCTTCGACGAGCTGCCGTTCGGCCCCGACGCGACCTCGCTGGTGCGGCGGATGCACCACGGCGGCGATTTCGTCATCGATCCGCTGCCGAATCTGCTGTTCACCCGCGATTCCTCGTTCTGGGTGGGTCCGAAGGTCGCCATCACCTCGCTGGCCCTGCCCGCCCGCGGCCGCGAGACCTCGATCACCGACCTCGTCTACGCGTTCCATCCGCGCTTCCTCGGCGTGCGGCGGGCCTACGAATCACACACGGCGCCGATCGAGGGCGGCGATGTGCTGTTGCTCGCCAAAGGTGTTGTCGCCGTTGGTGTCGGCGAGCGAACGACGCCCGCGGGCGCGGAAGCGTTGGCGCGCAGCCTGTTCGACGACGACCTCGCGCACACCGTGCTGGTGGTGCCGATCGCGCAGAACCGGGCGACCATGCATCTCGACACCGTCTGCACCATGGTCGACTCCGACGCGGTGGTCATGTATCCCGGCGTGCGGAAAACGTTGGAGGCGTTCACGATCCGTCGCGAGGACGGTTTCTCCGGACGCGGCGATCTCGAACGCATCAGCATCACCGGACCCGAACCCTTCCTGCCCGCCGCCGCCACCGCGATGGGCATCGCGAAGCTGCGCGTGATCGACACCGGCCGCGAAGGACCCGACGCCGAACGCGAACAGTGGGACGACGGCAACAACACCCTCGCCCTGGCGCCCGGCGTGGTCGTGGCCTACGAACGCAACGAAATGACCAACTCGCGCCTGACCGAGGCGGGTATCGAGGTGGTCACCATCAGTGGCTCGGAGTTGGGCTCCGGCCGCGGCGGTCCCCGCTGTATGTCCTGCCCGCTGTCCCGAGACGAGGTGTGAGCACCGTGTTCCACGTCGAGCTGTCCACCGATTCCACCCAGCCGCCCTATGAGCAACTACGGATGGCCGTGATCGAACAGGTCCGCGCGGGCACGCTCACCGCGGGCACCAAGATCCCCACGGTCCGCGCGCTGGCCGCCGACCTCGGCATCGCCCCCAACACCGTCGCCCGCGCCTATCGCGAACTGGAAGCCGACGGCGTCCTCGAAACCCGCGGCCGCCAAGGCTCGTTCATCGCCTCCTCCGGCGACCCCACCCGCGATATAGCCAGCCGCGCCGCCGTCGACTACGTCACGACCACCCGGCGACTCGGCCTCTCCGACGCGGACGCGGTCGATCTGGTCCATCGAGCACTGAATATTTAGCGCCAGCTGGGTAGCCAAAGATGGTCCTGCCAGTTCTGTGGCGTGATCGGATGACCCGTGAGGATCGGCCACAGCCAGACGAAGTTCGCGATCACCAAACCAAGGTAGATGCTGACGATCAGCAATCCGAGCGCGTACCGCTCGTTCACCGGGGTGGGTAGATAGGTGCCCGTCGGGCTGCGCGGTATTCCAGCCGGCCTCGCCGAGCCGAGAATGTCACCGAGGGCCAGCGCCATCCCCATCACCAGGAACGGCGCGAGCACCACCGCGTAGAAGAAGTACATCTGCCGGTCCAGCGTCAGGAACCACGGCAGCAGCCCGGCGCCGTACCCCACCAGGATCGCCGCGTAGCGCCAGTCGCTCCGCACGACCGAACGCCACACCATCCAGCCGATCAGCGGCAGTGCCAGCCACCACAGCGCTGGTGTGCCGACGGCCATCACGGCCTTCACGCACTGCGCTTCACCGCAGCCGGTGACCGTGCCGTCCGCGTAGTAGTAGAGCATCGGGCGCAGGCCCATCGGCCAGGTCCACGGCTTGGATTCCCACGGATGGTGGTTGCCCGCCGAATTGGTGAGGCTGGAATGGAAGTCGAGGGTTTCGCCCTGGTAGTACCAGAGCGAACGCAACGCGTCGGGCACGAAGGCGAACGCACCGCCGCTGCCGACCTGATTGCCGACCGCGTACCGGAACACCCCGGTCTCGCTGGCGAACCACGCCCAGTACGAGGACAGGTACACCACCAGCGGAATCACCACCAGCGCGTACAGCGCCGGCCCCACGTCGCGCACCATCGTGCCGAGCCAGGGCCTGCGCACCCCGTACGCGCGTCGCGCGCTCACGTCGAAGGCCACGCTGAGCAGGCCGAAGAACATGATGTAGTAGACGCCCGACCATTTGGTGCCGCACGCCAGCCCGAGCAGCACGCCCGCGCCGAACCGCCACCAGCGCACGCCGAGTCGTGGCCCCCAGTCCGAGACGCGGACCCGACCCGCCAGATCGGCGCGAGCCATTCGCTCGCGGACTTCGTCGCGGTCGACTATCAGACAGCCGAAAGCCGCGGTGACCAGCAGCGACATGAAGATGTCGAGCATGCCGATGCGGGAGGAGACGAAGGTCAGGCTCTCGGCGATGAGCAGCACGCCCGCGAACGCGCCGATCAGCGTCGACCGGGCCATCCGGCGCACGATTCGCACCACCAGCAGCACCAGGATCGTGCCCGCCAGCGCCGCGGTGCCGCGCCAGCCCCACGCGTTGTAGCCGAAGATCGCCTCGCTGATGGCGATGAACTGTTTGCCGACGGGTGGGTGCACGACCAGGCCGTAGGCGGGGTTGTCCTCCACACCGCCGCCGGTGACCATCTGCCAGGCCTGTGGGGCGTAGTGCTTTTCGTCGAAGACGGGAGTGCGCGCGTCGGTCGGATAGTTCAGGTTGGCGAACCGGGTCACCGCGGCGATGAGGGTGAGTACACCGGTGACCACCCAGCCGCGCGCGGTGTCGAGCGGACCGAAATCGGGGGCCGGGCGCAGCGGCGCGGGACTCACCGACGCCGACGCGGGGCGCGCCGGGGGCATCGCGCGCTCATCGGTCACCGGGATCACGCCCCGATCGTAGGCGGTACGCCCACTGAAGTCCGACCCGACACCGCGCCCCCTCGTTTCCCCACCTACGCGCGCACAGCGGCGGCACGCTCGCCTGACAGAATGTACGGGCGCCATCTGCTCATCGCACGCACCGCTCGCCGTACACGATCGCCTGCGGCCAAAATACCGGAGAGGCGGGACAACACTGTGTTGGTCTTAGCGGCAACCCCCATGGGCGATATCGGCGACGCGTCGCAGCGACTGCGCGACGCGCTCGGTTCGGCCGACGTGGTCGCCGCCGAGGACACCCGTCGCACGAAATCGCTCGCGAAGGCGCTCGGCGTGGAGATCACCGGCCGCGTCGTCAGCTTCTACGATCACGTGGAAACCGCCCGCATCCCCGCCCTGCTCGACGACATCGAGAGCGGCCTGCAGGTCCTGCTGGTGACCGATGCAGGCATGCCGTCGGTGAGCGATCCCGGTTATCGACTTGTCGCGGCCGCCGTCGCACGCGACCTGCCGGTCACCTGTCTACCCGGGCCCTCCGCGGTCACCACCGCGCTGGCCCTGTCCGGTCTCCCGGTGGAACGCTTCTGCTTCGACGGGTTCGCCCCACGCAAGGGTGGCCAGCGCCGGGAGTGGCTGCGCACCTTGGCCTCCGAACAACGCGCCATCGTCTTCTTCGAGGCACCGCACCGCCTCGCCGACTGCATGGCCGACGCGGTCGCGGTCCTCGGGCCCGACCGTCGCGCCGCCATCTGCCGCGAACTCACCAAAACCTACGAGGAGGTCGTCCGCGGCACCCTGGGTGAACTGGCCGCCTGGTCCGCCGACGGCGCCCGTGGCGAGATCACCGTGGTTCTCGAAGGCTCCCAACCGGTTTCGGCCGAGCCCGCCGAATTGGTCGACGAGGTCGAGACATTGGTGGCGGGCGGGATGCGGCTCAAGGACGCCTGCGCCGAAGTCTCCGCGGGCCGCGGCGCTTCCCGCCGCGAACTGTACGACGCCGTCTTGGCGGCCAGGTCCGCCGAAGACTGATCGCGAGCGGCTGCGATGGGTCACCGTCGGTCGCGGACCTGCCTGGCGAACGACGGTGACCCCGGTGAGCTGAGGTCGTCGACCCCGCTCAGACGACTATTCCTTGGGCTCGATGTAGCGCGGGAAGATCGGTTCCGGCGCGGGCAGGTCGAGACCGGGGACCAGGGGAGTGGCGATGTCGGCGAAGGCGCGGCCTTCTTGAGCGAGCAGATCCAGGATCTTGGCCGCCGAGCCGGGCATGACCGGCTGGACCAGGATGGCGACGATGCGGACTACCTCGAGGGTGACGTAGAGGACCGTCGCCATGCGGGCCAGGTCTTCGTCGGTGCCCGACTTGCGCAGCGCCCAGGGGGCGTTGGCGGAGAAGTAGCGATTGGTTTCGCCGAGGGTGAGCCAGATGGCTTCCAGGGCGAGGTGCATCTGCTGGGCGTCGAACTCGGTGCGGCACTTGGCGAGGAGCCCGTTGGCGCGGTCGAGCAGGGCGCGGTCGTCGTCGGTGAATTCGCCGGGCGTGGGGGACTTGGCGTCGCAGTTCTTGTTGACCATGGTCAGGCTGCGCTGGACCAGGTTGCCGAACTCGTTGGCCAGGTCGCTGTTGATGCGGCCCGCGATGGCGTCGTTGCTGTAGCTGCCGTCCTGGCCGTAGGAGATCTCGCGCAGCAGGAAGAAGCGCACCTGGTCGAGGCCGTAGGTGGACACCAGCGCGAGCGGGTCGACGACGTTGCCCGTCGACTTCGACATCTTCTCGCCCTTGTTGTACAGGAACCCGTGCACGAAAACCCGGTCCGGCAAAGCGATCCCGGCCGACATCAGGAACGCGGGCCAGTACACCGTGTGGAAGCGGGTGATGTCCTTGCCGATGATGTGCAGGTTCGCCGGCCAGAACTTCTCGAACGACGCGGAGTCGGTGGTCGGAAAGCCGACGCCCGTCAGGTAATTGGTGAGCGCGTCGACCCACACGTACATCACGTGGTCGGGCTCACCGGGGACCGGAACGCCCCAGTCGAAGGTGGTGCGCGAGATCGACAGATCCTTCAGACCGGCCTTGACATAGCTGACGATCTCGTTGCGCCGGGTCGAGGGCGCGATGAACTCGGGCCGCTCCTCGTAGAGGGCCAGGAGTTTGTCCTGGTACTCCGAGAGCTTGAAGAAGTAGTTCGACTCCTCGGTCCAGGTGACCGGGGTCTTGGTCTCGGTGGACTCGCGGGTGCCGTCGGGCAGGAGGGTGGTCTCGTCCTCGTTGTAGAAGGCCTCGTCGCGCACCGAGTACCAGCCGGAGTAGTTGCCGAGGTAGATGTCGCCGTTGGCGAGCATCCGCTCCCAGATGGCGACGCAGGCGGCCTGGTGGTCCTCATCGGTGGTGCGGATGAAGCGGTCGAACGAGATGTCGAGCGCCTTGTCCATCGCCTCGAAGACGTCGGAGTTGCGGGCCGCGAGCTCCTGCACCGGGATGCCTTCGGTGGCCGCGGTCTGCTGCATCTTCTGACCGTGCTCGTCGGTGCCGGTCATGAAGAACACGTCGAATCCGTCGAGTCGCTTGAAGCGGGCGATCGCGTCGGTGGAGATGTACTCGTACGCGTGGCCGATATGCGGCGCACCGTTCGGGTACGCGATGGCCGTCGTGACGTAGAAGGCGGGCGCCTCGGCGCCTTCGGCTGCACTCATGATGCCCATTACTGTAATCCGGGTGGCAAACACGAATCGTCCGGCTCCGCCCCTACCTCCGCCGCTCGCGCCGCTGATCGATGCGCACACACACCTCGATGCCTGTGGCGCAACCGATGCCGCGTCCACCGCGGCCATCGTGGACCGGGCCGCCTCGGCCGGTGTCGGGCACGTGGTGACCGTCGCCGACGATCTCGCGGCCGCGCAGTGGGCTGTGCAGGCGGCGCAGTGGGATCCGCGGGTGTACGCCGCCGTCGCGTTGCACCCCACCCGGGCCAACGCCCTCGATGACAAGGCCAAGGCCGAACTCGAACACCTCGCCACCGACCCGCGCGTGGTCGCGGTCGGTGAGACCGGCCTCGACTACTACTGGCCCGGCAAGCTCGACGGCTGCGCCGATATCGAAACCCAGATCGAGGGTTTCCGCTGGCACATCGACCTGGCCAAACGCGTGCGCAAACCGCTGATGATCCACAACCGCGAAGCCGACCACGACCTGCTCACGGTGCTGCTCGACGAGGGCGCGCCGGACACGGTGATCTTCCACTGCTTCTCCTCGGGCCCCACGATGGCCGAGGCGTGCGTGGCGGAGGGATATGTGCTGAGTTTCTCTGGCACCGTGAGTTTCAAGAACGCGCATGAACTTCGCGAGGCCGCCAAGCTGGTCCCGGACGACCAGATCCTGGTGGAAACCGACGCGCCGTATCTCACGCCGCAGCCGTATCGCGGTGCGCCGAACGAGCCGTACTGCCTGCCGTACACCGTGCGCGCGCTCGCCGAAGTGCGCGAACAGGATCCGCAGGCGCTGGCCGAGATCACCACCGCCAACGCGCGCAGGCTGTATCGGATTCGGTAGTCCGATTCGTCTGGTCGGTAGGGGGCTGGACGATAAACGTGAGTCGGCTCACATTCGCCCGCTCGCGCCGTTATCTACCAGCGCCGTCTATATCGAATCGTGATCTACGATCCCGCTGATCGGACGGCCTGGTGTTGTCTACCGCGCATCGCGTCGTTATCGTCCTGTAATCATGTCAGCTTTTGCGCGGATCAACTCGTCACGTTCACCGCTGCTGTTCGCAGCAGTGGCGGCCATGCTGCTGATTCTGCTCGTCGGCGCCTCGCTGGCCATCGTCAACCACAAAACGGTCGCGATCGTCATCGACGGCGAGCGGACCGAGCTCTCGACGATGTCGCGCGATGTGCGCGCCATCCTGGCCGACGCGGGCTACGAGATCGCCGAACACGACGAGGTGATCCCCGCCGCGAGCGCCAAGGTCGGCGACGGTGCGACCATCACCTTCAACCGGGGCCGCGAGATCACGGTCACCGTCGACGGTGTCGAGCGCAAGGTGTGGACCACCGGCACCACCGCGGGCGACGCGCTCGTGGCGATGCAGATCCCGTCCGACACCCACGTGTTGCCGTCCCGCGCCGAGAAGCTGCCCCTCGCGGGCGCGGCGCTGAGCGTGTACACCCCGCGCAATATCTCGCTGATCGACGGTGGCGCAGCCCCGGTCGATGTGCGCCTTGCCGCCGCGACGATCGGTGAATTCCTCACGGCCGCAGGCGTTCCGTTGAAGGACGAGGACTTCACCGAACCCGCCGCCACGACGCCGCTCGCCGAGGGCATGCAGGTGGTCGTCACGCGCCAGCGCACCGAACAGCGCACCGAGACGCTGCCGCTCGATCCCACCGAAACGGTGATCGAGGACGTGACCATGAACATGAGCCGCACGGTGGTCGAGAATCCGGGCATGCCGGGTCTGCACGAGGCGACCTTCGCGGTGAAGATGGTGAACGGGGTCGAAGCCTCACGCGTGCAGGTGCATTCGAATGTGATCACGCCGGCGCAGAACAAGACGATTCGTAAGGGTGCCAAGCCGGGGACCGAGGTTCCGCCGGTGCGTGATGGTGCGGTATGGGATGCGTTGGCGAAGTGTGAGTCGACGGGGAACTGGGCTATCAACACGGGCAACGGGTACTACGGCGGCATCCAGTTCGACCAGAGCACCTGGGAGCGCCAGGGTGGCTTGAAGTACGCACCCCGCGCCGACCTGGCCAGCCGCGAAGAACAGATCGCGATCGCCGAGGTGACTCGGGCGCGACAGGGTTGGGGTGCCTGGCCTGCTTGCACCGGGCGCTTGGGAATCAGCTGATCTCGCGAGAACATGGGTAACTCCCCAGCCACCTCCCATCTGACGCACACCCAACGCGCGGACGACAACGAACAGCCGAGCTCCCGGACGACACGCTGAATATCCGGGGAGGCGGTACTGTGCTCTCGTTTCGCCGGGTCTGCTGTGCTCGTGCGGCGGGTTCGGCTCGGTGACGAGTCGACAGGGGTTGTGATGCGTGGGGTTTCGGCCTGGCGGCGTGTGGTTGCCGCGATAGTTCTGTCGGCGGGTGCCGGAGTGTGCGCGCCGATTACGGTGGCGCACGCGGAGGCGCCGGGCACGGTCATCGCGGTGGTTCCGCAGGGTGACGGGTTTCACGGGATGTCCGGCGCTCAGGTCATCGACTACTGGACGCGCGGCGTCGGTGGTGTGTCACAACCTGCGAGCGGTGCGCTGTATCTGCCGACCGGAGTCGCGCCCGCGGGCGGTTGGCCGGTTGCCACGTATGACCACGGGACCACGGGGTTGGGCGCGGGGTGTGGGGGTCAATCGGATCCGGCGGGGGCGCCGTGGCCGGAATCGCAAGTGGGACAGGATGTTTTCCTTCGGCACCTGGTGTCGAAGGGGTTCGCCGTTGTCGCGCCGGACTATCTGGGGCTCGGCAGGTTCGATACCGGTCCGCATCCGTATCTCGGGATCGACACCGAGGCCACTGCCACCATCGACATGCTCCGGGCCGCGCATTCGGTGCGTGATGATCTGTCACCGGTGTGGGTGGCGACGGGAATGTCGCAGGGTGGGCAGGCCGCGCTCGGCACCGCGCACCGGCAGACGAGCTACGCGCCGGAGCTGGACTTCCGCGGGACCATCGCGATCGACCCGGAATCGGACGTGGAGAAGGTAGCGACGTTGCTCGGGCCGGGTAATCCCGATCGGGTCAGCGGCGGGATTCTGGGGTTCTCGTCCAGCATCCTGGCCGGACTGCGCGCCGCCCGCCCGGACGCACAGGTCGACAGTTACCTCAGCCCGCTCGGCCGCCAGGTCATCGACGAGATCGGGACCATACGGTGCCGACGAGCGGATACGACGCCCCGATCCTGCTGCTGGTCAACGCCACCGACCGCACGGTGCCCTCGCCACTGCACGCGGCACTGGCGGCGCAGTTCACCGCGGGCGGCGTGAACTACAAGCCGGTAGTCGGGACAGGCAGCCACTGCGACCTGAACCCCGCCATGTGGTCGGCGATCGACGAGTTCCTCGGTCAGGTTCACTGATCGCCCGGCCGCGCCGCAGCGCTGACTCCAAGACTGAGGATTCTCTGTCATTCAGGGGTAGGGGCCCGGTGGATCTGTACACTCGTCCAAGATCTTGATCGCCTGGTAGAGAGACCGGACTGTGCTGAAAAACCCGATGCGGGCGGCCGTTGTCGCCGCGCTGGCCGCGAGTGCTTTCGCGGCCGCAGGCTTCACCCCGGCGCTGGCCGGAACTCCCGGTTCGCTGATCTCGGTGCAGGCCGAACCCGCGGGCTGGCACGGGCTCGCCAGGGGCTCGTCGGTCGAGTACTGGATGACCGACTCGGCCGGGGTCCAGCGCCCGGCCAGCGGTGCGATGTTCCTGCCCGAAGGTGACGCTCCGGCCGGTGGCTGGCCGATCCTGGCCTACGCCCACGGCACCTCGGGCTCGGGCCCGGGTTGCGGCGGTCAGGCCGACCCGGAACTCGCGCCGCTGCCGCTGCACCGCGCGTCCGAGGACCGGCTGATCAAACGGTTCGTCGACCAGGGTTTCGCCGTGGTCACCCCCGACTACCTCGGTCTCGGCCGGTTCGACACCGGCCCGCACCCCTACCTCGAGGTGCGCAGCGAGGCGACCGCGACGATCGACCTGGTCCGCGCGGCCAGAGCCGCCAGTCCCGAACTGTCGCGGACCTGGAGCGCCGCGGGCACCTCCCAGGGCGGCCACGCCGCGCTGAGTGCGGCACATGTGCAGGCTGAATATGCCCCTGAGCTGGACTTCCGCGGCACCGCCGCTATCGACGCGGCCTCCGATGTGGAGAAGATCGTGCCGTTCCTCGGGCCGGATGTCCCGTCGGTGCCCGGCCTTTCGGGCACCACGTCGTTCATCGTCAGCATCCTGGCCGGGCTGCGCGCCACCCACCCTGAACTCGACGTGGACTCCTACCTGACCGAACGCGGCAAGGCGCTCGTCGACGACGCGGGCACCCAGTGCCTGGACGAGATCATCACCGCCACCAAGGGCGTGACCTCGGCCGATTTCCTGGCGCGCCCGCTCGCCCCGCTGCGGGACGCGCTCGCCGCCTACATGATGCTGCCGACCAGCGGCTACGACGCCCCGATTCTGCTGACGATGAACATCACCGACACGATCGTGCCCTCCCCGCTGCACGCGGCGCTGGTCGCCCAGCTCGCGGCCAACGGCGTCGACCAGCAGGTGGTCACCGGCACCGGTCAGCACGGCTCGGTCTCGGCCGAGCAACTCGCCGCCATCGACGGGTTCCTCGCGCGCGTCAACGCGGCCCCGACACAGCGCTGAGCTGCCCCATCGGTGAGGTTGGTAGGTTCTAGCAGTGTCCGAACCAGATAATTCCGCCCGAGGTAACCGTGCCGCATTGCTCGGTCCCGCCGAGGTGCGGACCCTGGCCGAGCGTTTCGGCGTCCGGCCTACCAAGCAGCTCGGGCAGAACTTCGTGCACGACGGCAACACGGTGCGTCGGATCGTGTCGGCGGCAGGCGTGGGCGCGGGGGACACCGTGCTCGAGGTCGGCCCTGGCCTCGGCTCGCTGACATTGGCGCTGCTCGACGTGGTCGACCAGGTGGTCGCCGTCGAGATCGATCCCGTGCTCGCCAACTATCTGCCCGAAACCGTCGCCGCTCGCGCGCCCGGTCTGGTCGAGCATCTGCGCGTGGTCGAGGCCGACGCGCTGCGGGTGCGCCCCGAGCAGCTGCCCGCCGTGCCCACCGCGCTGGTGGCGAACCTGCCGTACAACGTGGCGGTGCCCGTGCTGTTGCACCTGCTCGCCACCCTGCCGAGCATCATGGTGTCGCTGGTGATGGTCCAGGCCGAAGTGGCCGACCGGCTCGCCGCCGAACCCGGCAATCGGGTCTACGGGGTGCCGAGTGTCAAGGCCGGTTTCTTCGGCAAGGTCCGGCGGGCCGGGCACGTGGGGACGCAGGTGTTCTGGCCGGTGCCGCGCGTGGAATCGGGCTTGGTACGGATCGATCGCTACGCCGAACCGCCGTGGCCGATGGACGACGCGCATCGCCGCCGGGTGTTCGAGGTGATCGACGCCGCGTTCGCGCAGCGGCGAAAGACATTGCGGGCGGCGTTGTCCGGCTGGGCGGGCTCGCCCGCCGAGGCCGAGCGCCGGCTCATCGCCGCGGGTATCGATCCGACCGCACGGGGCGAGACGCTCGAGACCGCGGCGTTCGTCCGCCTGGCGGCCACGACCTAGCTCGGCGAATCATGGGTTCTGGCAGGGGAACCCGCAGTACACCGGCCGTTCATCGGGCGGGTTGTGCACATGGAGTGAAAGCAATTGTGGACAACCGGTTTTCGCCGCCTTCGGAGTTGATCATGATCCGCGCGTGGCGCTCCCGGTCGAACCCGGAAATTCGTGTCTCACCACGCCCGGTCAGGGATGTGGATGACGTTGTGGATGATTCGTCGGCCTGCGCGACGCGGATGAACCGCTGGTGAACGGCCTGTCAGCCGCACCGCGCTCCGCTGGGCGAGGCGGCGGAAGGTCTCACCCAGCAGGAACGGTCTCGCGTCATCGGCGAGGAGATCAGGCGCTCAGCGCGTAGCCCGCTTCGTCGACCGCGGCGGCCACGTCGGTATCGGCCAGCTCGCCCGCGCTGTCGACGCGAACGAGACCGCTCGCGAGGTCGACATCCACGCTGGTGACGCCGTCGATCTTGCCGATCTCCTGCTTGACCGAGCTCACGCAGTGTCCGCAGGTCATCCCCGTGACGGTGTAGGTGGTGGTGGCCATGGCTGGCTCCTTCGCTCTTCGATCATACGGTCCAGGGGTATGTCCCCGACACGAATGAACATACCCCCCATAGGTATATGACGCAACCCGTCGATCGAACTGTGGGCGTTCGACGTGCGTACTCGTCGGTGGAACCTATTACGCTGGGTAATCGTGCTGTCAGTTGTGCCCAGCCCGGTCGTCGTGCGAGCTCCGTCGAAGGTGAACCTGCATCTCGGAGTCGGTGATCTGCGTCCGGACGGCTACCACGATCTGACCACCGTCTTCCAGGCATTGTCCCTCGCCGACGACATCCGCTTGGCACCGTCGGCCTCGCTCGCCGTGCGGGTGAGCGGCGAGGGCGCCGCCGAGGTGCCCACCGATCGGGCCAACCTGGTCTGGAAGGCCGCGGTCCGCCTCGCGCATCTGGCGGGTCGTGCCCCGCTGGTCGAGATCGCCATCACCAAGGGCATCCCCGTGGCCGGTGGCATGGCGGGCGGTAGCGCCGACGCGGCCGCGACCCTGGTCGGGCTCAACGAGCTGTGGGACCTCGGCCTGACCCGCGACGAACTGTCCGCGATCGCCGCCGAACTCGGCAGCGATGTCCCGTTCTCCCTGCACGGCGGCACGGCGCTGGGCACCGGCCGCGGCGAACGACTACTTCCGGTGCTGTCGCGCAACACTTTTCACTGGGTCCTCGCGCTGGCCAAGGAAGGGCTGTCCACCCCTTCGGTCTTCCGTGAACTCGACCGCCTCCGCGCCGAGGGTGAGCCCCCGCGCCTCGGTGACCCCCAAAAACTCATGCAGGCACTGGCCGCGGGCGACCCCCACACGCTCGCGCCGCTGCTTGGCAACGACCTCCAAGCCGCGGCCCTCTCACTGAAACCCGAACTGCGCCGCACCCTGCGCGCGGGCGTCGGCGCGGGCGCCCTGGCCGGGTTGGTCTCGGGCTCCGGCCCCACCTGCGCCTTCCTCTGTGAATCCGAGGAGGCCGCGATCGGTGTCGCCGCGGAGCTGGCAGGCGCGGGCGTGTGCCGCAGCGTGCGCACCGCGACCGGGCCGGTGTCGGGAGCGCGTGTGCTCGACAGCGAGGCACCGTCCAAACGCTGACGACCACCAGCTGAGCCCGGCCGCAGCGCCGCCGGACAGACCACCCGGCGGCGTCCACTATGATCGCAATCAACATCTCGCACGAACATGGGTAACTCACCGGGTACGGGCCAACTGGTCCAGCAAATCCCCCGTCGGACGCCGACGCGCCGCACCTATGTCTGGCCTCGAGTCGCGGAGAGGCGGCAATGCCCAACCTGATCAACCTGGAACAGGTCTCCAAGAGCTTCGGTGTCAAGCCGCTGCTGGATGACGTCTCCCTCGGAATTCACGCGGGGGAACGGATCGGGGTGGTCGGCCTCAACGGTGGCGGTAAGACCACGCTGCTCGAGGTCCTGACCGGACTGGAGCCGCCCGACAATGGCCGGGTGAGCCGGGTGGGTGGGCTGCGGATGGCCGTGGTCACCCAGCGCGGCGTGCTGCCAGCGGGCGCGAGCATCGGTTCGATCGTGTTCGCGGGGCTGTCCGACGACCTGTCCACCGTCGACATCGCCGACCACCAGTGGGCCGCCGATTCGCGCGTGCGCTCGATCCTCGAGGGCATCGGCATCGCCGATCTCGGCCTCGACACGCTCGTCACCAACCTCTCCGGTGGTGAACGCCGTCGCGTCGCACTGGCGGCCGCCCTGGTGCGCGATCTGGACCTGCTGGTTCTCGATGAGCCGACCAACCACCTCGACATCGAGGGTGTGCAGTGGCTGGCCGAACATCTGGTCGCCCGGCGCACCGCGCTCGTCGTCGTCACCCACGATCGCTGGTTCCTCGACACCGTCGCCAACCGGACCTGGGAGGTCGTCGGCGGCAAGGTGGAGGTTTACGAGGGCGGCTACGGCGACTGGATCTTCGCTCGCGCCGAGCGTGCCCGTCAGGCCGACGCCTCCGAATCGCGCCGCCAGAACCTGGCCCGCAAGGAACTGGCCTGGCTGCGCCGTGGCGCCAAGGCCCGCACGTCCAAGCCGCGCTACCGCGTCGAGGCCGCCGAGGCGCTGATCGCCGATGTGCCCGCGCCGCGCGACTCGGTCTCGCTGGCCGCGTTCGCGCGCAAGCGCCTTGGCCGCGTGGTGATCGAACTAGAGGATGCCGCGCTCACCACCCCCGACGGCCGCGTCCTGGTCGACGACCTCACCTGGCGGCTCGCGCCGGGCGAGCGAGTGGGCCTGGTCGGCGTCAACGGGTCGGGCAAGACCACCCTGCTGCGCGCGCTGGCCGGGGAGACCGAGCCAGCCAAGGGCAAGCGGATCCAGGGCCAGACCGTGCAGATCGGCTGGTTACGCCAGGAGCTCGACGACCTGCCCACCGATATGCGGGTGCTCGAGGCCGTGCAGCAGGTCGCGCAGCGAATCATGCTCGGCGACAAGGAGATCTCGGCCGGTCAGCTCGCCGAACGGCTCGGGTTCACCCCGGCCCGCCAGCGCACTCCGGTCGGCGACCTCTCCGGTGGTGAACGCCGTCGCCTGCAGCTCACCCGCATCCTGATGGCCGAACCGAACGTCCTGCTGCTCGACGAGCCGACCAACGACCTCGACATCGACACCCTGCAGCAGCTCGAGGATCTCCTCGACAACTGGGCAGGCACGCTGGTGGTCATCAGCCACGATCGCTACCTGGTCGAGCGCATCTGCGACTCCACCTGGGCCCTGTTCGGCGACGGCAAACTCACCAACCTTCCCGGCGGCATCGACTCCTACCTCGCCAAGCGCGCCACCATGGCGGGCAACGCCAAGCCGCTCACCGCGAAAACCGGTGGTACCTCGACGGATTCGTCCGACCGCCGCGCCGCCCGCAAGGAACTGTCGAAGGTCGAACGCAGCATCGCCAAACTCGACGAGCGCGAACAGAAGCTTCACGCCGCCCTCGCCGACGCCGCGACGGATCCCGACAAGCTGGTCAAGCTCGGGTCCGAGCTGAAGGCTGTTGTCGCCGAAAAGGAAGCGGCAGAAGAGCGCTGGATGGAACTGGCCGAGCTCGGGGAGAGCTAGGTCGCGGTCTCGCGTCCGTCATTGATGACTACCGGTAAACATGTCTGGACGAAGTCGGCGCCGAATTCGGTGAGCAGGATACTGCGGTAGGTCACCTTCGTGCCGAAACCGGGGCGCTTCAACGCTTCCCGCACCTGCTCCTGTGCCTCGATCACCTGGTAGCGGTGCGGGTTGCCGACAGGTTCGCGGGTGGACTCGATGAGTCCGAGCCTGCGCAGGTTGGGCAGGTATTGCGGCACCCGGTTCGGGAACCGCAGGCCCGCGTGGTCGCCCAGCATGGTGAGTCCGCTGATCAGCCGCTCGCCACCGAATGCCCGCTGGCGCCCGGTGCGCACATCGATGGCCGGCTGCGGCCCGTCGACGTGCAGGAAGCGCAGGATCCGGGCTTCGTCGGGCGTGATCTCGGCGAGGATGCCGGGATAGGCCGGATGGGTGTCGGGCTGGGCAGCGGTGGTGCTGGCGGACAGGCGAAGCAGTTCGGCGCCCTGTTCGCGCAGGGTCGGCGCGCCGTCGTCGCTGCGGTGCTCGGGACCTGTGGGCAGGCCGAGCGCGTGCCGAAGCCGGTCGCGCACTTCGGTTTCCGCGTCCGCGAGCACCTCGTTGGGCGGGTTGCCCGCCATGCTGCCGCGCAGCACCGTAACGGTCACCCCGAGCGCGGTGTCCAGGGTCCACAGCGTCATCCCGGAGGCGGCGGTGAGCGCCACCCTGGCCACGCCGGTGGCCGCCCGCACCGTGCGCACCGGTGAGACGGGCAGCAAGCCACCACGCTTGTCGAGCGGCGGTACCGATCGTCGCACCAGGTCGGTGGACGGGGTCCCGTCGTCTACATCCATGTCGTCGCTACTCCTGTTCCGAAGACCAGGATGTGAGCGTATCCGGCGAGCAGTCCCAGCGCGCCGCCATGGACGAAAAGCAACCATTCGTCCTGTTTGATCGCCGAGCGCAGCATGTCCACGAAGTCATGTGGCGAAAGTGCGGACATTTGCCGGGCGATATATTCGTTCACCTGCCTGCCCTGTTGGACATTGAACGCGGGATCGGCGAACGCCATCGGCGCGATCGTCATCGCCTGCGCGGTGAGAGTTGTTTGTAGCGTGTCGTATTCGCGGCTGCCGAGCATGAATTTCACCGCGGGCCGCGCGGGCCCGAGCGCACGGTCGGCGGCCGGGCGCAGGGTGTCCTCCAGCATCTGCAGGGT
Organism: Nocardia sp. FBN12; assembly: GCF_054031145.1. Lineage (NCBI taxonomy): Bacteria > Bacillati > Actinomycetota > Actinomycetes > Mycobacteriales > Nocardiaceae > Nocardia > Nocardia sp. FBN12. Next base: position 5,066,955 of record NZ_CM132926.1, on the reverse strand, counting down.
GCGGTCGGAGCGCGGTCCGTTGAGCAGTTCGTCGCCGATATTGGCCACCGTGACGACCTCGGTGGACACCAATGCCGCGTAACCGGCGGTGATCTCGGGCTGACGCTTGATCAGCAGACCCTGCCGCCACGGGCACCACCACTTCGGCGTGGCGGGCGCGAAGATCATGTTGATCCCCACCCAGTTCACCACCCACCCGATGATGATGCCGCCGACGGGCAGCACGACCAGCGGCGAGAGCGCGGTGGTGTGCAGCGCCAGAACCAGCAGCAGCCCGCAGGGTGCGCCGAAGTAGAAGCCGAAGTTCTGCATGAAGCGCAGTTCCTTGGCGCCGAGCACCTGGAACAGCTGGTTGAGCAATTGCGGGCGTGCCTGGAAGTAGCGGATCACCATCTGTTTCACATCGAGCAGCTGGTCGATATTGGCGCCGAGTTCCATGGTGAGGTCGCGCAGGATCTCCGGCAATTGCGAGCGCACCCGCTGATGGATCATCTCCCTGACCCCGGCGGGCAGGTTGTACCAGAGCTGCGGGTGTTCGCGGCGCAGGATCACCTCGACGATGTCGCGGATCTGCGCATCGGCGACCTCGGCCAGATGTTCGGCCAGCTTCTCCGGGTCGAGCTCGCGATAGAAGTCGGCGACACTGCCCAGCTTGGACAGTCCCTTGTCGACCGCGATGCTGGCCATCTTGTCGGCGCGCGAAGGCACGATGCCCTGCCAGCCGATCCGGCCGTCATAGCTGAGCAGCGGCAATACCTGAATCCGCTTGGGCAGATAGGGAAAGACCGCGCGCAGACCGGGCAGTCGGAATCCATGGAATTTGATCGGCTGGAACAGCATGAGAATGCCGGACCAGTTGGTTATGTAACCGATAATTCCTGTGAAAAGAGGAATGGTCAGAATTTCTAGCAGGAGTGTCGGGTGTAACCCGAACACACTCTCCAACACGACACGCCCTCCTGCCGATACCCGGTGACCACCGCCTCACCGAGAACCAAAATTTATCACCCCCGCGGCGAGGTGACCCTACTGTGAGATGAGGAACTGGGTCCATTCGTCGTGTGTCAGGCCACAGGGTAGTGTCTGAGACATCAGTCACAGAACCTGTCCCGAATGCCGTACTCCCCTTGGCGAGTCGGACACAATGACCATCACCACCTTTCGTGACAGGCCACAAATATCGTGCAGAGGGGACGCGCGGTAGTGGCAGCACTGTTCACATGGCGAGACTTCGGAGTAGGACGTGACAGACGACAGGACCGGACAGGACCTGGCCCGTGCCGGTACCCGCGCCGTCGAGCGCAGCTCGGATGTCGAGCAGCGACAGATCAGTAATGAAGCACGGTTGATCCGTGGCGTTTTCCGCGCCGCCGGATTGGCCGCCGGTACCGCGGTGCGTGGCAGCCAGTGGGCTGTCGGCACCACCTATGAGGTCACCAAGGAACTGGCGCAGGCGGCGCTGGACGGCGAGTCCTCCGCCGATATCGCCGAGCGCACCGGCAACGCCCTGCGCTCCATCGCGCGCAGCGCACTCGGCGTCACCGAGGGGTCGGTGCGCGAGATCGTCAGCTATGTGCCGACGCCGAACGGGGCGAACCAGCAGGCCATCACCGTCGGCCCGTACCTGCGCTCGGCCACCACCGACGACCTGCGCCGACGCGGCGACGCGCTGCTGGCCCGTTCGGCGGATGTGTACTTCACCGAAGACGTGCACCCGGCCTACGACCGCATCCTCGACGAGGTCGCGCCCGACGAGGCCCGCATCCTTCGATTCATGGCCCTCAACGGTCCGCAGCCCTCGGTCGACGTGCGCACCAACCGCCCGCTCGGCATCGGCTCCGAGCTGGTGCAGGGCGACCTGACCTCGGTCCCCGAACAGGCGGGCGTGCGCTACCCGGACCGCGCGCGGTCCTACCTGATCAACCTCAACCGCCTCGGTCTCACGCTCACCTCCGACGATCCGGTGGTGCTGAGCCGGTACATGGTGCTGGAAGTACAGCCCGTGGTGGAGCACGCGCTCAAGAAGGCGGGCCGCGCGCCCAAGATCGTGCGCAAGAGCCTTCGCCTCTCGGAATTCGGTGAGGATTTCTGCCGCACCTGCTTCACCATCGGGTAGCCCAGACACCCCGGGCCTGCCGGCGCCGGAGGTCACACTCCGGTGTCGGCAGTGATAGCGATCTGATACAGAACGGGCGGCGAGCCGGTTCTGGTGGGATCGTGGAGGGATGGAGCAGGGTCCGGAAACTCCGAACGTGCACGTCGACGAACCTGTCGCGGCCGTGTGGACAGGTCCTGCGCCATTGCTGCCCGGTGAGGACGCGCCGTTGGTCCCTGGGTCGAACTCGGGGGAGGCTTGGATGGCGTCAGAGCCGTCGGACGACGAAGAACAGCCCGCACCGATCGAGCGGCCGCCGGATCACCCCGACGACCTCATCGCGATCAGCAGGCTGAAGTACCGCTACCTGCGCAGCCTCGATACGAAGTCCTGGGACGAGTTCGCCGACACCCTTGTCCCCGAGGCCACCGCCACCTACAGCGAATACCTGCAGTTCGAGTCGCGCGAGGCCTTCCTTGCCTTCCTGCGCAACACCCTCGGACCACACGTGATCACCGAGCACCGCTGCGACCATCCCGAGATCGATGTCGACGGCGACACCGCCTCCGGCACCTGGTACCTGGCCGATACGGTGATCATCCCCGAACACAATATGTGCCTGCGCGGCGCCGCTTTCTACACCGACAGCTACGTCCGCTGCGACGACGGGCACTGGCGCATCTCGCACACCGGCTACGAGCGCACCTATGAGGTGGTGCTCTCCCTCAGTGATCTGCCCAGCCTGCGGCTCACCGCGAGCCGCTGGGGCATGATCGCGCAGGAGAACCATATCTCCCCGGTGGAACGCAACCCGGGACCGGCCGCGTAGCCGACCCAGACAGCCTGAGTCCTAATCCGCGGTCGCGACCAGCGGTTCCAGCGTGAGCTTCGGGTGTTCCTTCTCGATGTACTGCAGCCGCCACTTGTCGCTGAACAGTGCCAGGATCACGCCGTCGGTGCGGGTGAACACCTCGACCCCGCGCTGGCGGTCGAGTTCGGGCGCCGACTCCGCATCGGTGCGCCGAGCCAGCGTGAAGGGCAAAAAGTCCAGCTGGGTCTCGACGTTGAACTCGCCCTGCATGCGAGCGGTGACCACCTCGAACTGCATCGGACCGACGGCGGCGAGCACCGGCGTGGCGTCACCGCGCGCGTCGTTGCGCAGCACCTGCACCACGCCCTCGGAATCGAGCTGGTCGATGGCCTTGCGGAACTGCTTGTACTTGCCCGCGCTCTGCGCGCGCAACGTCGCGAAATGTTCGGGGGCGAAGCTCGGAATCGGCGGGTACTCCACCTTCTTCTCGACGAACAGCGTGTGCCCCGGCGCCAGTGCGGTGGCGTTGACCAGGCCGACCACATCGCCGGGGTAGGCGGTGTCGACGGTGGTGCGCTCGCGGCCGAAGACGGTCAGCGCGTACTTGGTGGCGAACGGGCGACCGGTCTGCGCGTGGGTCACCACCATGCCGCGCTCGAATTCACCGGACACGATCCGCATGAACGCCAGCCGGTCGCGGTGGGCGGTATCCATTCCGGCCTGCACCTTGAACACCACGGCGCTGAACGGGTCACCGGTCGTGCGTTCCTTGCCCGTCACGTCCTCGCGGGAACCGGGTGCGGGCGCCAGTTCCACCAGCGTCTCGAGCAGTTGGCGCACACCGAAATTCAGCATGGCCGAGGCGTAGATGACCGGCGAGGTCTGGCCGGCCAGGAACATTTCCTGATCGTGGTCCTGCCCGGTCGCCGAGAGCAGTTCGCTCTCCTCGGCCGCGGTCGTCCACGCTTCGCCCTCGCGCGCCTCGGCTTCGTCGGCGGTGAGGTACTCCTCGGGTGCGATGGTCGCGCCACCGGCGGTGCGGGTGAAGTGGATGTACTCGGCCGCCTCGCCCTCGGGCCCGCGGCGCAGCAGACCGCGGAAATCGCCGGCGATGCCGACCGGAAGGAACAGGGGAGTGGGGGTGAGGCCGATCCGCTCGCTGATCTCGTCGAGCAATTCCAGCGGCGCCTGGCCCGGCCGGTCCCACTTGTTGATCACGGTGATCACCGGGATGCCCCGATGGCGACAGACCTGGAACAGCTTCAGCGTCTGCGGTTCGAGGCCCTTGGCCGCGTCGATCAACATCACCGCGGCGTCGACGGCGGTGAGGACGCGGTAGGTGTCCTCGGAGAAATCGGAGTGACCGGGGGTGTCGACCAGATTGATCACATTGTCGATATCGGAGCCGGCGGCCCGGTAGTTGAACTGCAGCGCGGTCGAGCTCACCGAGATGCCGCGCGCCTTCTCCATCTCCATCCAGTCCGACACGGTCGACTTGCGACCGGCCTTACCGTGGATCGCGCCCGCTTCCGAGATCATCCGAGCGTGCAGGGCGAGCGCTTCGGTCAGCGTCGACTTACCCGCGTCGGGGTGCGAGATCACGGCGAACGTGCGCCGGCGGGCCACCTCGGCGGGCAGCCCGCGTGGGGTGGTGGCGACGACTTCTCCGGACTCGGTCAACGGACGGACCTTTCGCAGTGGGCGGCAACCTATCTACAGTATTGGAGCGCTGGCGCGCTCGAGTTCGCGCCCCCGGCGGTCCCGTCGATCAGGCACCGTTGCTTGCTCCTTCGTCGCCTACGCAACGGCACCTGATCGACGGGACGGGCGCGAACCGCCGACGTCGTCGGCGATCCCTCCTCGAGGTCGGGATGTGCGGGTCGGTGTGCGGTCACATGGCGGTTTCAGGGTGCGATTGTCGATGCGGTATGGTTGGCGGGTTGTCTCGGCGAGGGTGAGTGCCCGTTTTGGTGCGCACACCGTGATCGACGCGGCTCGGCTGAGTTGTTTGGGCCGTCCTCGTTCGTTCTTTCGTCCGACGAGTAGACCTTGACCCCGGAGTTGGGTCACCCATGACCAGCCGTAGGAGCGCATCAGTATGTCCGACGCCAATCTGATCGAAGCCGCCGTTCGCACCGAATTCGGTAAGGGTGCCGCTCGCCGTACCCGTCGCGACGGCAACGTGCCCGCCGTGCTGTACGGCCACCACGCCGAGCCGCAGCACCTGTCGCTGAACGCCAAGGCGTTCGCCGCGATCCTGCGTCTGCACGGCACCAACGCCATCCTGAGCCTGCAGATCGACGGCAAGCCGCAGCTGGCGATGACCAAGTCGGTCGTCGTCCACCCGATCCGTCGCTACATCGAGCACGCCGACCTGCTGATCGTCAAGCGTGGCGAGCGCGTCACCACCGACGTCAACGTCGTGGTCGTCGGCGACGCCGTCTCCGGCGCCCTGATCACCCAGGAACTCAACACCCTGTCGATCGAGGCCGACGCGATGAACCTGCCCGAGACCATCGAGGTCTCGGTCGACGGTGTCGCCACCGGCACCCAGATCCTGGCCGGCGCCATCGCGCTGCCCGAGGGCGTCACCCTGGCCGGTGACCCGGAAGCGCTGATCGTCAACGTCATCGAGGCGCCGTCCGCCGCGAAGATGGACGAAGAGGGCGAAGAGGCCGCGACCGCGGAGACCGCTCCCGAGTCCGAGTAATACTGCGCTACGGTTCGGCCTGTGACCGAATCTTCCGGGCCCGCGCTCGTAGTCGGACTGGGTAACCCCGGCCCCGAATACGAGCGCACCCGCCACAATGTGGGCTTCCTGGTCGCCGATGTGCTCGCCGAGCGCGTCGGCGGCCGTTTTGCCGTGCACAAGAAGTCCGGCGCCGACCTGCTGCAGGCGCGGCTGGACGGCCGTCAGATCCTCATCGCGAAGCCGCGCACCTACATGAACCTGTCCGGTCGGCCGGTCGCCGCGCTGGCGAAGTTCTTCTCGGTGCCGGTGGACCAGGTGATCGTGGTCCACGACGAGCTGGATCTGCCGTTCGGGACGCTCAAGCTCAAGCAGGGCGGCGGCGAGGGTGGGCACAACGGGCTGCGGTCTATCTCGCAGGCGTTGACCACGAAGGAGTACCTGCGGACGCGGATCGGGATCGGACGTCCGCCTGGGCGGCAGGATCCGGCCGATTATGTGTTGAAGCCGTTCGCCGCGCCGGAGCGTAAAGAGGTTCCGGTGATTGTGGAGCAGGCGGCTGATGCGGTGGAGTTGCTCTTGAAAGTCGGGCTGGAAGCGGCTCAGAACAATCTGCATTAGGGGGTTTGGTGGTCCCGGGGCGGGTTGTGTGGCAGGGCTCGGGGGCGGGTTGTGTGGCAGGGCTCGGGGGTTTGAGTAGTCCCAGGCAGGTTTGACGCTGTGTTTATTGGAGCGCTGGCGCGCTCGAGTCGCGGCCCCGAGGGGCCGCCGGTTAGCCACCGGGGCTTGCTCCTTCGTCGCGTACGCCCCGGCGGCTAACCGGCGACCCGGCCGCGACCGGCCACTTCGTGGCCGCCGCTCCCTATGGGTCGCGGGTGGGGGCTGGGAGTGCGGTCATGGCGGATCTGGGGTGGGGCTATGTCGACTACGCCCCGGCGGCTAACCGGCGGCCGGCCGTGACCGGCTAACTTCGCGCCGCCGCTTCCTATGGGTCGCGGGTGGGGGCTGGGGGTGCGGTCATGGGGGGTCTGGGGTTGGGCTACCGGAGGTGCACCGCCGTGGCGGAGCGGCGGAGTTTGCCCGATGACGTCTTCGGGAGGGCTCCTGGGCCTAGGACGGCTACGGTGCGGGGGCGCGAACCTACTTCGGCGAAGACCTCGTGCACGATCTCGCGCTCGATGCGTTTCACCTCGTCAGGGTTCTGGTAGTCGTTGGTTTCGACTACCACCGCGAAGCTTTCGCGCTTCTCGCCCGCGTCGAGGCGCACCGCCACCGCGTTGCCGGGGCGGACTCCGGGCACGCGCAGGGCGGCTCGTTCGATGTCGGTGGGGTAGATGTTGCGGCCGCCCATGATGATCACGTCCTTCATGCGCCCACACACCACCATCAGGCCACCTTCGGTGAAGTAGCCGATATCGCCGGTGTCGAGCCAGCCTTCGGCGTCCTGGGCGGGGCGGAAGCCGTCGACGGTGACGTAGCCCGAAGTGACAGCGGGGCCGCGCAATTCGATGACACCGACCGAGCGGACCGGCAGCGGCTGACGTTCGGCGTCGACGACGCGACCCTCCAGGTCGTCGACCAGGTGCCCCAGCGTCGGCAGCCTGCGCGGGGTGCCGTGGTGACCGTCCTCGGCGATCGGTACCGCCTTGCCGACAACCTCGAGCAGGTCGGCATCGATCACGTCGAGCACCTGTCCGTGGCCGGGGTCGGGAATCGATACGGCCAGGGTGGTCTCGGCCATGCCGTACACCGGCGTGAGGGCCATCGGGTTGAGCCCGAACTGTTTTCCGGCCGCCGCGAGGGCGATCATGGTGTCGGGGTCGACCGGTTCGGCGCCGTTCCACATGTAGCGCACGCTGGACAGATCCATGGTGCCCGGTTCGGCCTGACGCAGCCGCCGCGCCAGCAGGGAATACGCGAAATTGGGTGCGGCGGTCACGGTTCCGCGATACTTGTCGATCAGCTCGGCCCACAGCAGTGGCCTGGCCAGGAAGTCCAGCGGCGTCACGCATACCACTTCGGCACCGAATTGCATGGGCACGCTGAGGAATCCGACCATGCCCATGTCGTGGAACAGCGGCAGCCAGCTGATCATCACGTCGTCGTCGGTCTGGAATTTCACCCGGTTGAACATCGCGTACGCGTTGACGTAGAAGTTGCCGTGGGTTATTCGCACCGCCTTGGGCGATCCGGTCGACCCAGAGGTCAACTGCTGCAACGCGATATCGCTCTCGGTGGTGGGCACCGGGTCGGCGTCCGCGCCGGTGTGCAGGTCCTCGATCCGCACCACAGTGATTCCGCGTTCCAGCAATACGGGCTCGGCCGCCGCGAACGGCGCGCCGAGGACCACGGCCTTCGCGTCGATCATGCGCAGCACCGTTTCGGTGTCGCGCACCCAGACCTCGAGGTCGGTGCGCGGCGTCGGCTGATGCAACATCGTGATCGACGCGCCACGCATCCAGATGCCCTGGCAGGCGGGCGCGATGTCGACGGGCAGACCCGCCAGCACGCCGACAGCGTCGCCGTGCCCGATCCCGGCGGCCGCGAGACCACCCGCCATCCGCCGCGCCTGCCTGTGAATGTCCCCCCAGGTCTGCCGCAGTGGCGCCTCCGGCTCTCCGGTGACCAGCCCCTTCGAGCTGGTCAACGCTGTGCCAAACATTTCGTCGGTGAACCTGCTCAACGTCGGTCTCCCTTTACGCCAACGATCGGTTACGGCCGTGCTTTGCACTCCCAACAGAAATCCCGCCCCGCCCCGCGCGTGTTAACCCGGGCTGACAACTCCAGCACCCCTGCTGATCAGCCCTCGACAGCGAAGGTAGCTGCGTAGCGGTCTACGTATGGTCTACCCGATAGCGTGGCAATTTCCCGCATCAGCAGATCTGTTGCCGTTCTGACCTGGGCATGATGATCTGCTGCGGGATAGTGCCGCGGGGGGTGGACGGTGATGCGTACCTTGGTGAAACGCAACAGTTTCCGACCGCGAGGGTTCATGCGATCGGTACCGTCCAGGACCACGGGCACCACCGGTGCCCCGGTGGCCATGGCAACGCGCAGCGCCCCGGTGCGACCACGATAGACCCTGCCATCCCGTGAGCGTGTGCCCTCCGGGTGAATTGCCCAGACACCGCCGCCATCGAGGATTCCGGTGGCCGCGGCGAGCGCGTCGGTGGCCGCGTCACCGCCGGTTCGGTCCACCGGCACCTGGTTCGCGGCGGTAAAGAACCAGCGCTTGCACCGCCCCCGCAATCCGGTGCCCGAGAAATACTCCTGTTTCGCGAGGAAGGTGAGCGGCCGTGGAATCACCAGGGCCAGGTAGAGCGAGTCGACGACGGCCAGGTGGTTGGCCGCGATGATCACCGGGCCGGTGCGGGGAATGTGTTCGAGTCCTTCGACATGTGGGCGTCCGAGCAGGCGCAGCACCGGGCCGATGAGGACGTATTTGCACAGCAGATACCACATGGGCAACCCTTCGTAGACAGTGTCTACCGAAGATTAGTAGACAGTGTCTACGGATGCCACGGATGGCCGTACCGACGGTGCGTGCAGAATTGCGGGATGCCTGATTCGTTGCGCGAGCGCTTGATCGACGTCGGCGTCGACCTGCTCGAAACCGACGGGTTCGGCGCACTCGGACTACGGGCGATCGCGCGGGCCGCCGGTGTCTCGCACGGCGCGCCGCGACGGTGGTTTCCCACGCACGCGGCGCTGCTCGCGGCGATCGCCGCGCGTGGATTCGGGGAGCTGATCGAGCGGTTCGCGGCCCTTGCCACCATCGATGACCCGCGGGAGCGGTTGCGCCGGATGGCCGTCGACTATGTGGATTTCGCGGTGTCGCGGCCGGAGATGTTCACGCTGATGTTTCGCCACGATCTGCTCGTCGGCTCCGGTGCGAACCTGCGGGCGACAACGCAACCGCTGTACGGGCAGGTGGTCGAGCTGGTCGCGGCGGTGGCGCCGGAGTCGGCGCCGCAGCGGGCCCTTGCCCTGTGGACGAATGTGCACGGATTGGCGACGATCGCCGTCAACCGGACGCTGGAAATCGTTGCGCCCGATCAGGATCCGCGGGTGCTCGTGGACCGGATCGTCCGCGAGCACCTCGCGGGGCTCAGCGGGTGAGCTCGGCCAGTGTCGTGACGAAGCGGTCGAGGTCGTCCGGGCTGACGAAGTAGTGCGGCGAGGCGCGCAGGATGGCGGGCAGGGTGCGCTCGGACATGTCGAGCAGGGTGGAGCCCGCGTGGCTCACGGTGACGGTGATCGCGTGCTCGGCGAGGCGATCGCGCAGCCGTTCGGGATCGTAGCCGTCGACGGTGAACGAGACGATGCCGCTGTGCTCGGTGCCGAGGTCGCGCACGGTCACGCCGGGTAGCTCGGGCAGGGTTTTGCGCAGGTACGCGGCGCGGGTGGCGACGGCCGCGTAGACCTCGCCGGGGCCCTGTTCGAGCAGGTAGTCGACGGCGGCTCCGAGGCCGAGGCGGGCGGCCACGCCGCATTCCCAGAATTCGAAACGGGAAGCGTCGTCGGCGAGGCGGTATTCGCCGGGGCTCACCCATTGCGCGCTGTGCAGGTCGAGGCGGGCCGGTTCCATCGTCTTGGCCAATTCGGAACGGACGTAAAGGAATCCGGTACCGCGGGGCCCGCGCAACCATTTGCGGCCGGTGCTCGACATGGCGTCGACCCCGAGTTCGGTGACGTCGATGGGCAGCTGGCCGGTCGATTGGCAGGCGTCGAGCAGCACCAGCGCACCGGCTTCGTGGGCGATTCTGGTGGTCTCGGCGACCGGGTTCACGAGACCGCCGTTGGTCGGCGCGTGCTGGAGCGAGACCAGCCGCACGCGGTCGTCGAGCATATCGGCGAGCGCGTCGGTGTCGAGGCGTCCGGTGTCGTCGCTGGGAATGCGCTCGACCACCGCGCCCGTGTGCTTGGCCCGCTGTAGCGCGGCGATCGCGTTGCTGGCGTAATCGGCACCCGAGATGAGGATTCGGTCGCCGGGACGCAGCGGGACCGAGTACGCGAAATCGGCCCATGACCGGGACGCGCTGTCGCTGAGCGCGATGGTGTCCGGGGTGGCGCCGATCAGGGTGGCGATCGAGGATTTCACCTTCGCCAGATCGTCGAGACGTTCGTTAGCGGCACGGTAGCCACCGATCTCGGCTTCGCGGTGCAGGTGGGCGATCATCGTGTCGAGGACGACCTGAGGGGGCAGCGATGATCCGGCGCTGTCGAGGAAGATCTGACCGTTGGCAAGTCCTGAGGTGGCGGCTCTGATCGCGGCGAGGTCAAGCATGGTGACGACGATAGCGCCCCGATTCGTTCCCCTTTTCGTCACTTTTTCTGTCGGTGGTCCTCGCTACTCTGGAATGAGCGAAACGCAGGTTCCCCGGCAGCACACAGCACGTGGAGGTTGGTATGGCGGTCACCCTGGAGCGGTCATCGTGGCCAGATTATGCCCCCGACCAGGGCGAACTATCGTCAAGGGCGGCTGCGGAGGCCTATGTCGGCGGGGTCTGTTTCAAGCTCGGACCACCTGCGCTGATCGGCGCCGAACTGGAGTGGCTCACCGCCGGGCCCACCGGTTCCCGCCCCTCGCTCGACCAGCTGGCCGCGGCCCTCGGGCCGCACGCACCCACCTCCATCACTGCCGATTCCGCCGCGATTCCCCTGCCCGGCGGGAGCCTGGTCACCATCGAACCCGGTGGTCAGATAGAACTTTCCAGCGCACCGTTCGCCGATCCGGCCGCGCTGACCCAGCATCTGCGCGCTGATGCAGCCCGTTTGCGGGACTTGCTCGCCGCCCGAGAGATCAGCATCTTCGCCGCCGCCGCCGATGCGGGCCGTCCCGCCGAGCGCCTGCTCCGATTGCCCCGTTACGCCGCGATGGAACGCCATTTCGGCGGTGTCGGCCCGTTCGGCGCGCTGATGATGTGCAATACCGCCGCCACGCAGGTCAGCGTGGACGCGGGCGCCGATGCCGCCGAAGTACGGGCCCGCTGGACGGCGCTCTACGTCCTCGGCCCCACTCTGATCGCGGCGTTCGCCTGCTCACCGCGTCTGCACGGCGTTCCGCGCGGCGAGTGGGCCTCGCAGCGAATGCGCACCTGGTTGCGCCTCGACCCCGCCCGCACCAGACCTCCGGTGGCGGACTGGGCCGACCCGATCACCTCCTATGCGCACTGGGCGCTCGATGTGCCGCTGCTGTGCGTGCGCTGCACCGACATCGACGCCGACTGGTCGCCACCCCCCGGTGCCACGTTCGCCGATTGGTTGTCCGGCGCGCTCGACGACGAGGTCGGCCGCCGCCCCACCCGCGCCGACCTGGACTACCACCTGACCACGTTGTTTCCTCCGGTTCGAGCCTCCGGTCACCTGGAAGTCCGCTACCTCGACACCCAGCCCGGTGCGGCGTGGACCACCCCGATCCACCTCTTCGACGCGCTGCTGTCGACCCCGTCCGTCGTCGCCGAGGCAACAGCGCTCGCCGCGCCCACCGCGGGGGAGTGGCTGACGTCGGCCCGGTGCGGACTGCTCGACCCGCAATTGCGCCGCGCGGCCGTGGAGGTGCTGGATCTGGCCGCCGCCCATGCGCGAACACCCTCTGCTGCTGCGGAATTGGCAGCCGCCGCGCGCCGATGTCGGTCCGGTCGCAGTCCGCTCGCCGAGGTCGAATCGGCCAGCGATGGTTCTGGTGGGCCGCGATGACGTTGTCGCCGACCGCGTGTCTCGGGGACGAAACCGCTGATCGCTTGTCCGGCAGCAACGGTTGTGGGCCGGCGAGGGGCTCGTTCGGGTACGCCGACGGTTGCGCGCCCGCCGAGGTGAACCGCGCGCCTATGTGTTGTCACCGGCGACTTGTCCGCGCGGGTGAGTCACCTGCAGGTGCCGTCGATTCAGCTTCCGCCGTCTCGTCTGAAATCGTTGTCTACCAGTCTGTTTCGGAGATCTCGTGACTCTTTCCGCCCCCGCCGACCACAGTGATCGTGACCGCACGCGCGCCCGGATCGCTGAGGTCTTGCAGCGCGCTCGTCGCCGCACTGCCTTGCTCACCGACAGTGTGGACGAGGCCGATCTCGTCGCGCAGCATTCGCCGTTGATGTCGCCGCTGGTGTGGGATCTGGCGCATATCGGGAACCAGGAAGAGCTGTGGCTGGTACGTGATGTCGGTGGGCGCGAGGCGGTGCGTGCCGATATCGACGAGCTCTACGACGCGTTCAAACACGCCAGATCGAACCGGCCCGCGCTGCCGCTGCTCGACCCCGAGCAGGCGCGCGGTTATGTGGGCTCGGTGCGCGAAAAGGTACTCGACGTTCTCGATTCCAGTGACTTTTCCGGTAATCCGCTGGTGGACAAGGGTTTTGCCTTCGGTATGATCGCCCAGCACGAGCAGCAGCACGACGAGACGATGCTCGCCACCCATCAGTTACGGATCGGCGCGCCGGTGCTGTCGGCTCCGCCCGCGCCTGTTTCGCGGGTGCCGGTCAGTGGCGAAATCGTCATTCCGGCAGGCGAATTCCTGATGGGCACCTCGGCGGATCCGTGGGCGCTGGACAATGAACAACCGGCCCATCCGGTGCATGTCGACGGCTTCGCCATCGCTGTCGCTCCGGTGACCAACGGGCAGTTCCTCGCGTTCATCGGCGATGGCGGCTACGACCGTCCCGAGCTGTGGTCGGAGCGTGGTTGGGCGCACCGGCAGGAGGCGGGGTTGGTCGCGCCGCAGTTCTGGGAGCGCGACGGTGACGGGTGGACGCGCACGGCCTTCGGCGTCCGCGCTCCACTGCGACTCGATCAACCGGTCGTGCACGTGTGCTGGTTCGAGGCGCAGGCCTACGCTCGCTGGGCAGGGAAGCGATTGCCGACCGAGGCCGAATGGGAGAAGGCAGCCCGATTCGACCCGGAAACCGGAGCGTCGCGGCGCTATCCGTGGGGCGAGGATCAGCCGGACGCGCACCTGGCCAACCTCGGCCAGCAACACCTGGAACCCGCCGAGGTCGGCGCCTATCCGGCCGGTGCGTCGGCCACCGGCGTGCACCAGCTCATCGGCGATGTCTGGGAATGGTGCTCATCGGGTTTCGAGGCCTACCCCGGCTTCCGCGCCTTCCCCTATCGCGAGTACTCGGAGGTCTTCTTCGGCGGCGACTATCGCATCCTGCGCGGCGGCTCGTTCGGCACCGACGAGGTCGCCTGCCGCGCCACGTTCCGCAACTGGGACCACCCGATCCGCCGTCAGATCTTCGCCGGGTTCCGCCTGGCCAGAGATCTGCGTGCGGACGAACTCTGATGTGCAGGCACCTCGGCTATGTCGGCCCGCCGGTGGGGGTCGGCGAGCTGGTGCTGCGCGGCCCACACTCGCTCTACGCCCAGTCCTGGGCGCCTACCGACATGCGCGCGGGCGGCACCATCAACGCCGACGGCTTCGGCGTCGCCTGGTGGCGCCGAGCTGATGTCGGCATGGAAGGTGCCCGCGACGCGGTAACCCGCTATCGCAATCACGCCCCGATCTGGACCGACCCCGCCGTTGCCGAAGTCCTCGGTCAACTCGAATCCCGCTCGGTGATCGCCGCCGTCCGTTCGGCCACCGTGGGAATGCCGGTAGAGCGCTCCGCCTGCGCCCCCTTCACCGACGAACACTGGGCCTTCAGCCACAACGGCGTCATTCCCGACTGGCGAAACACTCTCGTCGCCGTCCTCGCCGACCTGAACGAGGTCTTCGCCGCCGGACCGTCGTATGCGCAGCCGGCGAACATGTCCGCGTCGCCGGTTCTCGGTGACACCTTCGTTCCCGCTGAGTCGGTCACGGACGAGATACCCACCGCCACCACGCTGGATCTCGATGCATTGCCCGGCGCCGCAGTGCTGTTCGATTCGCCTGCTGTGCTGTTACAGGCTGAGTCGCTCACTGATTCCGCCGCACTGTGGGTGCTGCTGCGCGGCCTGCTCGGGGCGATCGCCCCCGCGGGTCCGGTCACCTCGCCGGACCAGGCCCTGCAACTTCTGGTTGCGGCCGTGCTGCGGCACCAACCCAGCGCCCGGGTGAACTTGTTGCTCGGCAACGGGGTCCAGCTGTGGGCCACGACCTGCTGGCATGCGCTGTCGGTGCTGGTCGCCGACGATTACACCGTGCTGTGCTCCGAACCCTACGACGCCGACCCGCGCTGGCAACCCGTCGACGACCACCAGTTGGTCACCGCCACGCCCGGCCACTGCACCATCACCGCTCTCGAACTCCCCGCCACCGAAAGGGTCCGTTCATGACCGCGCCGCTGCTGGACATCCACCTCACCGACGACGATCTCACCGCGGCCTTGCGCACCGACGCCCGCACCGGCCTCACCTCCACCCCGAAATCCTTGCCGCCCAAGTGGTTCTACGACGCGCGCGGCAGCGAACTCTTCGAGCAGATCACCGAACTCCCCGAGTACTACCCGACCCGCACCGAACGGGCCCTGCTCGAGCGGGTCGTCGGCGAGATCGCCGCGGCCGCCCACGCCGAGGTGCTGGTGGAGCTCGGCTCGGGTTCGGCCGCAAAGACCCGTCTGCTGCTGGATGCTCTCACCGCCGAAGGTTCGCTGAAAACCTATGTACCGCAGGATGTCTCCGCCTCGGCACTGCGCGGTGCGGCCGACGAGATAGCGGCCGAATACCCGAACCTGTCCGTGCACGGAGTGGTCAGCGACTTCACCGACACCCTCCACAACCTGCCCCGCGGCGGCCGTCGCATGATCGCCTTCCTCGGCGGCACCATCGGCAACCTGGTCCCCACCGAGCGCGCCGAATTCCTGGCAGGCATCAACGAAGTCCTCGAACCCGGCGAACTACTCCTCCTCGGCGCGGGCCTGGTCATCGATCCCGCGATCCTGGTCCCCGCCTACGACGACGCCGCAGGCGTCACCGCCGAATTCAACCGCAACGTCCTGCACGTCCTCAACACCCGCCTCGACGCCGACTTCGTGGCAGAGAAGTTCGACCACGTCGCCCTCTGGGACCCCGAGAACGAGTGGATCGAAATGCGCCTGCGAGCCACCGAGGCAATGACCGCCACCGTCAAAGCCCTCGGCCTCACTGTCGACTTCGCCGCAGGCGAGGAGATGCGCACCGAGATATCCGCCAAATTCCGACCGGAATCCCTGTCCACCGAACTGGACACCGCAGGCTTCACCCCCACCCACACCTGGACCGACCCCGACGACCGCTTCATTCTGACCTTGGCCGAACGCCGCTGATCAAGGGGCAGGTAACCGGACCTACGGCGTAGGTCCGGTTACAGGTCGAGCTCGTCGGCGAGGTATTCGCCGCTGGTCAGGTTCTCATCACCCTCGAGGTCCTTTTCGACGCTCTCCTCGCCGTTGACGGCGTCGTCGTCGAAGAGGTCGCCGTCGACGGCGGTGTCGCCGCGCACTCCCATCGCGCCTTCCTCGGCGGGGCGTTCGTCTTCCTCCATGGCCTCGTGGCGGGAGCCGCCCTCAGACCATTCCTCGGCGACTTCCTCGTTGATACCGAGGAAGCCGTCAGCGTCGGCTTCGTGGTTGCGGATCACGTGGTCGGCGGGCGGGTCTTCGACGTAGCGCTCGTATTCGACGATGTCGTCGGCTTGATCGTCGTCGCCCATGTCCATGTCCAACGGTTCACGGCTCATGGTTTCCAGTATCGGCCTCCATCGGCCGTCCGTCACGAGCCACGCTCGCACGGCCTACGGGCGTCGGCCGCTCGTGTCCTCCGGGACGCCCTCGAGGACGGCAGCGAACCATTCGACGAGCGGGCGCAGGTCGTTCCAGGCGCGGCGGATCTCGGTCGCGGCGACCGGAGTGGTGAGCCAGTCCGGGGCGCCGAAGTCGCGGTGCACGGTGAGTGACTTGTGGCGCAGCAGGTCGATGCGGGGATGGTCGATCGGGTAGCCCTTCGGCTTGGTTTTGAGCTTGTCGCCGCCGAGGGCGAAGCCGGCTGCCGTCGTCGCGGCCAGGATCTTTTCCAGTTCCGCGCCGCGCACGTCGTCGTCGATGGTGGCCCGCAGGACAGCCAAGGCAGTGGGTGAGGGCCGGAAGCAACCGCCCGCGATGAACAACCCCGCCGCCCCGATCTGCACGTACCAGCCGACGCCCGGCGATACCCCGGCCACCGCACCCTGATGCGTCTTGTAGGGCAGCTTGTCGGCGGAGAACCGCACATCACGGTAGGGCCGAAAGATCTTGGCCTGTCCGAATTCCGCCGCGAGTTCGGCGGTGAGTGCGGTCATGGGGGCGCGCACGGCTTCGTCGTAGATGTGTTTGTGCGCGTTCCAGAAGGCCTTCGAATTGTCGGCCTCGAGGTCTTCGTAGAAGTCGAGTCCGGCGAGCGGGAATCCGGTGAAAGCGTCCATCGGTGCGGCGATTCTCAGTTCTGTTCGGGGATCAGAGGTCCAGCTACCGCCTACCAGTATCGCCCTCCGACGCTCAAACACCGCCGATCAGTGCCACGAACACGAGCACCAGAACCGCGGCCAGCGCCGCGACCACCCCGTTGGCGGTCGCCGCCCACTTGCCCATCGACTCACCCTTGGCATGCCCGACCAGCCCGAGCACGACTCCCGTCGGCGCGGTCACCAGTACCGGCAGCCCGCACAGCATGGCCCCACCGAGCAGCGAGGCCGCGACACAACAGAAACTGACGATCGACCACACGGGCGTGTTGTCCTGATAGCCATAACCCGGCGGCAGCGGCGCCGGGACCTGCCCGGGGTACTGCGGCGCACCGTAGGGCGCCCGTCCAGGCGGCGGATAGCCATAAGCGGGATATATCGGCGAGGCATTGCCGACAGCGGGATAGCCGGGCGCGGGAAACATCGGCCCCGGCGGCGGCGGCGGATACGGCGGAAGCTCGACAGCCGGACCAGGATTCGCGCCCCCACCCCAAGGCTGCTGTGCCGCCGCCGGCGGCGGCGGATAAGGCACCGCATCATCGGCGGGCACCGGCCTCGCGATCCCACCCCACGGCTCCCCACCCGAGGAATCCGGCGCATCCTGCACCCGGTCTTTCCCCAACTCGACCGGCCGTTCCGATTCGCTACTCACAATCCCCCCTCACGTCCCGGACTACAGGACCACCATGCCCGAAGACCAGCCGCCGCGCCACGTCCGAAGACAAAGCGCACCGACTGGTCTCGAGAGAACATGGGTAACTCACGGGGTACGAGCTAACCCTCCACCAATGGAGGCTTGCCGCGTCCCCAATTCACCCGCACCTAGGTCTGGCCAAAAGACCCGGAGAGGCGGAACAGCTCAAGCGTTGCCGTTGAACAAGCCCGTGACCGAGCCGTTCTCGAAGACCTCGCGGATGGTGCGGGCCAGCAGCGGCGCGATCGACAGCACCGTCAGCGTCGGGAACTTCTTGTCCTCGCTGATCGGCAGCGTGTTGGTGATGACGACTTCCCTGGCACCACAGTTGGCCAGACGCTCGGCGGCCGGATCGCTGAGCACACCGTGGGTGGCCGCGATGATGACGTCGCCCGCGCCCGCTTCCTTGAGGACCTTCACCGCGCCGGCGATGGTGCCACCGGTGTCGATCATGTCGTCGATCAGCACGCAGGTGCGGCCTTCCACGTCACCGACGACGCGGTTGGACTTCACCTGGTTGGGCACCAGCGGGTCGCGGGTCTTGTGGATGAAGGACAGCGGCGTGCCACCCAGCGCGTCGGCCCACTTCTCGGCGACCTTCACGCGGCCGGCGTCGGGGGAGACGACGGCGAGGTTGTCGGTGGAGTAGTTGGTGCGGATGTAGTCCGAGAGCTGCACCAGCGCGTGCATGTGATCGACGGGGCCGTCGAAGAAGCCCTGGATCTGGTCGGTGTGCAGGTCGACGCTGATAATGCGATCGGCGCCCGCGGTCTTGAGCAGGTCGGCGACCAGGCGGGCCGAAATCGGCTCGCGGCCGCGGTGCTTCTTGTCCTGGCGCGCGTACGGGTAGAACGGCAGCACCGCGGTGATCCGCTTGGCCGAACCGCGCTTGAGCGCGTCGATCATGATGAGCTGTTCCATCAGCCACTGGTTCAGCGGCGCGGGGAAGCTCTGCAGCACGAAGGCGTCCGAACCGCGGACCGACTCCTCGAACCGGACGAAGATCTCGCCGTTGGCGAAGTCCGTCGCGGTCTGCGGCGTGATGTCGACATCGAGTTCCTTGGCGACCTGCTCGGCCAGCTCAGGATGTGACCGGCCGGCGAAGAGCATCAAGTTCTTCTGGTTGTCGATCGAGAACGCGGTCACTGCTGGTTGCCATCCTTTTGCTCGATTGTCTTCGAAGACGTCTCGTCTGCCGCGATGGCTTCCGCCGCCGCGCGCGCCGCAGCGGTTCCTGGACGGTAGCGCTGCACCCAGTTTTCAATAGTGCGCTGTGGCCCACCCGACACAGCAAGTGCACCCGGTGGAACGCTTCTGCGCAGTACAGTACCCGCACCCGTATATGCCCCGTCACCCACCGTTACCGGTGCGATAAACATGGTGTCGCTACCTGTTCGCACATGGGAACCAACCACGGTGTGGTGCTTGTTCACTCCGTCATAGTTCACAAAAACACTGGAAGCGCCGATGTTGCTGTACTCGCCGATGGTCGCGTCGCCGACATAGGTCAGGTGCGGAACCTTCGAGTGCGCGCCGATCGAGGCGTTCTTGGTTTCGACGAACGCGCCGAGCTTGCCTTCCTCGCCGACAACCGTGCCCGGCCGCAGATAGCTGAACGGCCCGATGGTGGCGCCCTCGCCGATCTCGGCGCGCTCGCCGTGGGTGCGGATCACGCTCGCGCCCTCGCCGACGAACACGTCGGTGAGCGTGGTGTCCGGCCCGATCTCGGCGTCCTCACCGATGTGGGTCTCGCCGAAGAGCTGGGTGCCCGGCCGCAGCACGGCGTCGCGTCCGATGCGCACGCTCGCGTCGATCCAGGTCGTCGCGGGGTCGATGATGGTGACGCCCGCGCGCATGTGCCGTTCGAGAATGTAGCGATTGAGAGTGGCGCCCGCCTGCGAGAGCTGCACCCGGTCGTTCACGCCGGTGACCTTGTTCGAATCGATCAGCCGCGCGCCGTGCACGGGATGGCCGGCCTCGCGGGCCAGCCGCAGCACATCGGTGAGGTAGAGCTCGTGCTGGGCGTTGGCGGTGGACAGCCGCCCGATCATGGTGCGCAGTACCGACGCGTCGAAGGCGTAGACGCCGGAGTTGACCTCTTTGATCTTGGCCTGCACGGGCGTCGCGTCGGCGTGCTCCACGATCTCGGCGACCTGACCGTCGTCGTCGCGCACGATCCGGCCGTAGCCGTTGGCGTCGTCGGGCACGAAGGTCAGGACGGTGACGGCGGGCCGGTCGGCGTAGCTGCGGTGCTCGTCGAGCAGCGCGGAGAGGGTGTGCCCGTCGAGCAGCGGCACGTCGGCCGAGGTGACGAGAAGGTCGCCGTCGAAGTCCGCGGGGATCGAACCCAGTGCGCACTGCACCGCGTGTCCGGTTCCGAGCTGCTGCTCCTGCACCGCGCACACGATCTCGCGGCCGAGTTCCTTACCCACGTCCGCCACGGCGGCGCCGACCTTCTCGCGGTCGTGCCCGACAACGGTGATCAGGTGGGTCGGATCGATCTCGACGGCGGCGTGCAGCGCGTGCGAGAGCATCGACCGGCCTGCCAACGGGTGCAGCACTTTCGGAGTCTTCGACCGCATTCGCGTCCCAGCACCTGCTGCGAGAACGACGACGGCGGTCTGCGGTGGCATGGATCTCCCTCGGCTGCCTGTCAGCGAGTGCTGTGGCGGGTTCGGTCGGTAGATGGTGCGGGCCGACGATACGTCACTGTGTGTCCGTGTGCTCCGCCGCCAGGACTCGAACCTGAACTATCTGAACCAAAATCAGAGGTGCTGCCATTACACTACGGCGGATCGCCACACCAGTGGGCCGGGTAAGCCCACCACTGTGCTACGGCACGGCATGATCCTCGCACACGATCCCGCCCTCCGGCGAATCTAGTGTGTGCCTGTCGCGCCCGAGCTCGGATGACGTTGTTAGCCTTCTGGAACGCACGTACTGATTCTCGTGAGTCGAAACGCGGAGAGGCGGGGGAACGCATGTCGTCTGGTGAGCCAGGGCGAACAACGAGGCCCAGGATGACCGGTACGCAGCGCAGGCAGCAACTGATCGAGATCGGTCGCGCGTTGTTCGCCGAGCGTGGGTATGACGCGACATCGATCGAGGAGATCGCGCAGCGCGCGCAGGTGTCCAAGCCGGTGGTCTATGAGCATTTCGGCGGCAAGGAAGGCCTCTACGCGGTGGTCGTCGATCGCGAGATGTCGATGCTGCTGGAGATGATCACCTCCTCGCTCACCCAGAATCGTTCCCGGGTGCGGTTGGAGCAGGTCGCGCTGGCCCTGCTCACCTACATCGAGGAGCGCACCGACGGCTTTCGCATCCTGGTCCGCGACCAGCCCGCGAACAACGCCGACGGCCGCTACTCGAGCCTGCTCAACGAGGCCGTCAGAGAGGTCGCGCACATCCTGGCCGGCGATTTCGGCCGTCGCGATTTCGACACCAGCCTCGCTCCGCTCTACGCCCAGGCACTGGTCGGCATGGTCTCGACCACCGCCACCTGGTGGCTCGACGAGCGCACCCCGCCCAAAGAGGTGGTCGCGGCGCACCTGGTCAACCTGTGTTGGAACGGTTTGAGTCATTTGGAAGCCGAACCGGGTCTCAGCTCCGAATGGAATACGGGGACTACGCCGACAATCGGTGGGGTAACCGGACGTTAGCGCACGCAGTGTGGACCGAATCCATGATTCGGCTGCCACTTTGCCGCCTGGTGGTACGGTTCACCCATCCTTTTGGGTGCTGCCGGGCGGTATGTCGAGCAAATTTCGGGATGTCGGTCTACTTCAGGATGGCTGGATTATTGGATGACAGGCGGATCTGATGGCTAGGCAAGCACGCGCGGAGATCACCCGCGACTCCGTCCTTGCTGGCGCTGCCGATGTCTTTCTCCGTTTGGGGTACGCCAACGCGAGCCTCAGCGAAATCATCGCGCAGTCCAATGTGACCAAGGGCGCCTTGTACTTTCACTTCGGCTCCAAGGAGGAGCTGGCCAGGGCGGTGGTCGATCAGGGCAACGAGCGCCTGACCGGATCCTGTCAGGGCTTCTTCGATTCCCGGGTGCCCGCGCTCGAGGCGGCCGTCGGGATCACCTATGTGGTGGCCGACCTGTCGATGAACGATCCGATGGTCGGTGCGATGCTCAAGCTCACCCACCAGATCGGTGACTATCGCGGTGCGCAGGGCGACAATATCGCCAAGACCTGGGGCGAGACCTACCGTTTGCTGTCGGAGCGGGCCATCGCCCAGGGTGATCTGATCGCCGACCTCGATCCGGAGGTCGTCGGTGTGCTGCTCCAGGAACTGACCGCGGGCGTGCACATCGTCGCGGTCGGCACCGAGTCGATGGAGCAGATGGCGGCGCGGATGGAACGGGCCTGGTACTTCCTGCTGCCCTCGCTGGTGCCGCCGGAGAAGCTGTCGTACTTCCGGGAGTTCGCCGCGCGCAGGCTGCGTCGCTACGTCGTCTAGGTCAGACGCTGCGGTCGGTGGCGAGCACCGCCCGCACGTCGGTGTCGGCCCCGGTCGGCGTGATCCGGACTTCGTCGCGGCCGAACGCGTGCAGTAGCAGCTCCGACGGCGGTCCAGTGAGCACCACCCCGGCGCCGTCACCGCGATGTGCGGTGATCGTGGCGCCCTGCGGCGTCGCGAGGACGACCGGAACCGGCGACTTGCGGTAGGCCGCGCGGGCGACGGCGCGCAGCGCGCTCCACAGGCGATCTTCGTCGCGCGCCGCCAATTGCCTTGGCTCCCAGCCCGGTTCGGACCTGCGGACGTCTTCGTGGTGGACGAACATCTCGCTGAGATTGGCCACCGCGTCGACCGGGCGCAGCGGCGACCACCAGGGCGGACCGGTGCGCACCAGCTCGAGCAGTTCGGCGAACGGTCGCTGCGCGATCTGCGCCTGCTTCGCGTCGAGGTAGCCGGCCATCGGCCGGAAGACGATGCCGATCGACGCGTCGGGCCTGCGCTCGCGGACCACCAGGTGGGCGGCGAGGTCGTGCACCGTCCAGGTGCCGCACAGGGTCGGCGCGGCAGGGCCGGCCTCGGTCATTGTCGCCACGAGGGCGAGGCGTTCACGTCGAGCCAGACTCACGCCTCGACCTTACGCGCGTCGCGACGTTCAGCACCGAGCGATCTCATCCGGCGGTGCGTTTCAGCCGCCGTTCATCCACTGTCGCTTCAGGTTCCAATGGTTGGCCCACCACGCCTGTTCCGCCGCGGGGTCCGAGCCCGCCGCCGGGGGTGGCGATTCTCCTGGGAACAGCCCCGCCGGACCAGGGGCGCCGACCTTTGTCGGTGTCGGAGCCTCGCTCGGCGCGACCGCTTCCGGTGAACTCGGTGGCGCGGAGGGGTCTGTGGGGCCGGCCCCAGGTGCTGGAACCCAAGTGGGCGGTTCTGGATCGCGAGGCGCGGTGGTGGCGGGGGCCGCAGCGGTCGAGGGCGGCGCCGGAGCAGCGGCTGCGGGTGGGCCGTGGTTCGGCGCGGGTGCCAGGGGTGGGGCGGGCTGATCCGGTGATCGCGGCGAGCCCGCGGGCGAGGTCGGAAGCCGGGCCTCGACGGATGGCGGCGCCGAGGA
This sequence comes from Nocardia sp. FBN12, assembly GCF_054031145.1. Lineage (NCBI taxonomy): Bacteria > Bacillati > Actinomycetota > Actinomycetes > Mycobacteriales > Nocardiaceae > Nocardia > Nocardia sp. FBN12. The sequence continues at coordinate 5,043,699 of NZ_CM132926.1, read as the reverse complement.
CGACGGTGGCGAAAGGCTGGTCGTGTCCGCCGAACCCGCGGTCATGGTCGGCGCGCTGTCGTCCAGTACCTGTGACACCGCGAATCCGGACACCCCGAGGAAGGCCGCGAGTGCCGCCGCGGCCAGCAGTAGCCGCTTGGGGCGCCCGGGAGCGCGCGGAGGTTCGGTGTATTGCTGTCGTACCTGGTCGGCGGCGATCAGCGCGGCTCCGCGCGCCGTTGCCTGCCCGAAGTCCGGCACGAGAACGACGCGTGCGGTGAGTTCGTAGCGCAACGCGCCCGCGATCTCGGGATCGGCCGCTGATGTACCGCAGAGGGCAACCACGTCGGGACGCGTCGGGATCGACTCCAGCATCGAGCGCACATGACCGATCGTCTCGGCCATCGCGTCGGCATCGAACGCTGCCAGGGAGCCCTCGTCCGAGGTGCCGTCGGCGAGTCCAGTGGTCCAGGTCCGCGATGCCAGGACTTGCCGGCGATCCGGCCCGGCCACTACGGCGGTCGCGGTGCGATCAGCGAGGTTCAGCAGCACAACGGTCCCGAACTCGTCGAGTTCCGGCATGGCGCCGACCAGTGCGAACAGTGCCGATCGGGTCGAAACCAGCGACGATGCCCGCCACTGCCCGTCCGCCAGCTGTGACACGATCCGCTGCCGGTCCTCCGCCGTGTGATAGGCCACCGCGACGTCGGCGATGACCGGTGCTGACGCGGTGAGCGCGTCGAGCGCGCCGACGATCGAGCCGCCGTCTTCGACACGCTGCTCGACTGTCCGCAGGACCTCGGACTGTCTTCCCGATCCGCTGGACAGGAGTATCCCCCGGACGACAGTGCGTTCCGCTGATATTCCGACCGTGGTCGTCATGGATCACCTACTCGATAGATCTATAGCTTTCTGGGATTCGTGGCGAGCGCGTTCGGCGACTGGTCGATATTCCAACTGTGATGTCTCTCATAGGTCACCTACCGCCCCTGCGGCAGCTCGCACTCCGGGGTCAGCCGCGGACCAACCCCCCGGAATCACTCATCTAGACTCCGAGACGGCTACCTCGCCCATCCCGACTGCGCATTCAGGAGCGAACAATGTCCTCCCTTCGTCCTCCGCTCGCCGGTCTGGCCGAAGTGGTCGCGGGTGATGCCGCGCTGCGGATGGTCACCGACCTGGTCGGCAAGTCCGGGGTGGAGTTGGTCGCGCCGTCGGCTGTGCGGCCGTTCGTCGCCGCGACGATCGCCGATCAGCGCCCCTTGGTGGTGGTGACCGCGACCGGTCGTGAGGCCGACGATCTGACCGTGGAGCTCACCGAGATGCTCGGCCCGTCGGTGGCGATGTTCCCGTCCTGGGAGACCCTGCCGCACGAACGCCTCTCGCCCGGCCCCGACACGGTGGGCCGCAGGCTCGAGGTGCTGCGCCGGCTCGCTCACCCGGAAGATCCTGTTTATCCCGATCCGCTCCGGGTCGTGGTCACCACGGTGCGTTCGCTGATGCAGCCCATGACGGCCGGTCTCGGCGATATCGAGCCGGTGGTGTTGCGCGTCGGCGGTGAGTCCGATTTCGACGAATTGCTCGCTCGCCTGGTCGAATTCGCGTATACCCGGGTTGACATGGTCGGCAAGCGCGGTGAGTTCGCGGTGCGTGGCGGGATCCTCGATCTGTTCGCGCCGACCGCGGATCATCCGGTGCGCGTGGAGTTCTGGGGCGACGAGGTCACCGAGATCCGCCCGTTCTCGGTCGCCGATCAGCGCTCGCTGAGCGAGAACACCGTCGACTTGGTGGTCGCGCCCCCGTGTCGTGAACTCCTGCTCACCGCTCCGGTGCGCGAACGTGCCGCCGCCGTCGCCGCCGACAACGAGGCCGATGCGTCCCTGGTCGAGATGCTGGACAAGATCGCCGATGGCATTCCGGTCGACGGTATGGAGGCGCTGCTGCCGGTCCTCGCGCCGGGCAAGCTCAGCCTGCTCACCGAGGCACTGCCTGCCGGTGCCCAGTTGCTGCTGTGCGATCCGGAGAAGATCCGTACGCGCGCAGCCGATCTCGTGCGCACCGGCGAGGAATTCCTCGAAGCCTCCTGGACCGCGGCGTCTTTCGGTAGCGACGCTCCGCTGGGTGCCAACGGCCTCGATCTGGCCGCTTCCGGTTACCGCAGCCTGCCCGAATTGCACACCAGCGCGGACGAACTCGGCCTGCCCTGGTGGACGCTGAGCCCGCTCAGCTCCGGCGATCCGATCGAGGTGAACCTGCCGGTGCAGGCCGGACCCACCGCGCGCGGGTCCGAGGAACTGGTCGCCACCATCTTCGCGTCGCTGCGCGCGCACGTCGCCACCGGTGGCCGCGCGGTCGTCGTGGTCACCGGCCACGGCACGGCCCAACGCGTGCTGGAGCGGCTCGGCGAGGCCGAAGTACCCGCCGCGCTGCTGGCCTCCGGGGCTGCCCCGGAGCCGGGAGTCGTCGGCGTGCTGTGTGGATCGCTGCACGACGGCCTGATCTTCGACGACGCCGGACTGGTTGTCGTCGCCGAATCCGATCTCACCGGCAACCGGGTCACCGCGCCCACCGAGGGCAAACGGCTGCCCGCCAAGCGCCGCAACCAGGTCGACCCGCTCGCGCTGGCCTCGGGCGACATGGTGGTGCACGACCAGCACGGCATCGGCCGGTTCGTCGAGATGATCGAGCGCACCATCGGCGGCGCGCGCCGCGAGTACCTGGTGATCGAATACGCGCCGAGCAAGCGCGGTCAGCCCGGCGACCGCCTGTTCGTGCCGATGGAATCGCTCGACCAGCTCTCCCGCTATGTCGGTGGCGAACTGCCGAGCCTGTCCAAGCTCGGCGGCTCCGACTGGGCGAACACGAAACGTAAGGCGCGCAAGGCCGTTCGCGAGATCGCCGGCGAGCTGGTGCAGCTCTACGCCGCGCGGCAGGCCGCGCCCGGTCATGCCTTCGCCCCGGACACCCCGTGGCAGCAGGAGATGGAGGACGCGTTCGCGTTCACCGAGACCGTCGACCAGATGACCGCCATCACCGACGTGAAGTCGGACATGGAGAAGGCGGTGCCGATGGACCGCGTGGTCTGCGGCGACGTGGGCTACGGCAAGACCGAGATCGCCGTGCGCGCCGCGTTCAAGGCGGTGCAGGACGGCAAGCAGGTCGCCGTGCTCGTGCCGACCACGCTGCTCGCGCAGCAGCACCTGCAGACCTTCACCGAACGCGTCGCGGGCTTCCCGGTGACGGTGCGCGGGCTCTCCCGCTTCACCGATGTCTCTGATTCGAAGGAGATCCTGGCCGGGCTGGCCGACGGCTCGGTCGACATCGTGGTCGGCACGCACCGGCTGCTGCAGACCGGTGTGCGCTGGAAGGACCTCGGCCTGGTGGTGGTCGACGAGGAACAGCGCTTCGGTGTGGAGCACAAGGAACACATCAAGGCCCTGCGCACCCACGTCGACGTGCTCACCATGTCGGCCACCCCGATCCCGCGCACCCTGGAGATGAGCCTGGCCGGCATCCGCGAGATGTCGACCATTCTCACCCCGCCCGAGGAACGTCATCCGGTGCTCACCTATGTGGGCGCCTACAACGACAAGCAGGTCACCGCCGCCATCCGCCGCGAGCTGATGCGCGACGGCCAGGTGTTCTACGTGCACAACCGGGTGTCCTCGATCGACAAGGCCGCCAAGAAGATTCGCGATCTGGTGCCCGAGGCGCGGGTGGTCGTGGCGCACGGTCAGATGAACGAGGACCAGCTGGAGAAGACCGTGCAGGGCTTCTGGGAGCGCGAGTACGACGTACTCGTCTGCACCACGATCATCGAGACCGGCCTCGACATCTCGAATGCGAACACGTTGATCGTGGAACGTGCCGACTCCCTTGGCCTTTCGCAGCTGCACCAGTTGCGTGGTCGCGTCGGTCGTTCGCGCGAGCGCGGCTACGCATACTTCCTGTACCCGCCGGAGAAGCCGCTCACCGAGACCGCCTACGACCGGCTGGCCACCATCGCGCAGAACTCCGATCTGGGTGCCGGTATGGCCGTGGCGATGAAGGACCTCGAGATCCGTGGCGCGGGCAACGTGCTCGGCGCCGAACAGTCCGGTCACGTCGCCGGTGTCGGCTTCGATCTGTATGTGCGACTGGTAGGCGAGGCGGTGGAGGCCTACCGCGCGGCCGCCGACGGCAAGCCGATCGTCACCGAGGAGAACAAGGAGGTGCGCATCGATCTGCCCGTCGACGCGCACATCCCGCCCGACTACATCGCCAGCGACCGCCTGCGGCTGGAGGCTTACCGCAAACTCGCCGCCGCCCAGGACGATACGGCCCTGTCGGCGGTGATCGAGGAACTCGCCGACCGGTACGGCCCGCTACCGGTGGAGGTCGGCCGACTGGTGTCGGTGGCCAAGCTGCGCCTGCTCGCCCGCGAGTACGACGTGTCCGAGATCGTCGTCACCGGTTCCTCGCTCAAGATCGCGCCGCTGAATCTCCCCGATTCCAAACAGCTTCGGCTCAAGCGGATCTACCCGGCGGCCAATTACCGTCCCGCGAGTGGGCTGATCACGCTGCCGCTGCCGCGGATCACCGACAGCGTCGGTGCCGATCGGGTGCGCGATGTGGCAGTGCTGCAGTTCGTCGCGGATCTACTGCTGGTGCTCGATGGTAAACCCCAAGGGATGGTGGATCTTTCGGTTCCGGTGGAAGCCGTCCGATGAGCCGGGAGATCTCCCAGGAGCAAGCCGACACCGCGGTCGTCGCCGCGGGATTGTCCGACGCCGTCGAGGTGATGGACCGTCTCTGGCACTTCGGCGGTTGGGAACGCACCCAGACCCACGACTCCCTGCGCCCCTACCTCCTCGAGGAGACCTACGAACTCCTCGACGCCATCGGAGCTGGCGACGCCGAAACCATCAAGGAAGAATTGGGCGACCTCCTGCTCCAGGTCCTCTTCCACTCCCGAATCGCCGAACACGCAGGCGAATTCACCGTCGACGACGTCGCGGCAACCCTTGTCGGCAAACTCGTCCACCGCAGCCCCTACCTGACCGACGCCGATTTCTCCTCGGGTACCTCGACGGCCGACAAGATCGCCGCACAGGAAAAGGCTTGGGAAGAGCGCAAATCCGCGGAGAAGTCCCGCCGCTCCTGCCTCGACGGCATCGCCATGGCCCAACCCGCCCTCGCTCTCGCCGAAAAGATCCGTACCCGCAGCGCCGCCGCGGGCCTGCCCGCCGATCTCGTCCCTGACACCCTGCGCGTGGTCGAGCTCGGCGGCCCCGAATCGGCGGAGGAATGCCTCCGCAAAGCGGCCATCGCCTTCGCCACCGCCATCCGCGCCGCCGAAGATGCCGCCGAAGCCGCACGCGGCACCCGGTCCCCGCTCACCCCGGACGACTGGCGCGCCTACTGGCCCGCCGCGCATCGAGACCATCAGTTACCGATGAGCTAACGACGTTTCGCGGGTGCGCGGCATCTGAGACGTTGCTGAGATCTTGTGGACAATCTCGCGCGCGCCAGCGAGCAAGGCGCACACCGCTTTAGACTCGTAGCAGCTCGCCGTGCGCGGCGGGGCAGGGGTCCGGCGATCGTCGAGGTGAGGTTGATGGGTACAGAGGTAGATCCGGCAGGGCAGGACGTGATGGCCGAGCATCCCGAGCTGGACGTGCTGCCGGTGTGGCCGCAGGAAACCATCGCGGTACTGGTCACCACCGATCCCGCGCCGCACGCGATTCCCGTTTCGTGGCCGGTGCGCGCGGGTGACCGGCGGATTCTCATCAGTTTGAAGTCCGATCGCGGGTCGCTGGCACGGTTGCGGGCGCGGCCGGAGGTGGCGTTGCTGATCCTGGGCGGCGGCAATGTGGCGTTGTGCGCGCGCGGGCGGGCGAAAGTCGTCGCCGAGCAGATGCCGGGGGCCGAGGACTACACCGCGGTGCAGCTGGACGTCGACGTGATCGACGACCATCGGCAGTCCGCGTTCGCCGTCGACCGTGGCATCCAGCGCACGGTCCTCGACGACTCCGAATTGCGGGCGCTCGAAGGTCGGGTCGAGACCCTGCGAACCTGGGCCGACCACGGACCTGCAGCGTAAGTTCTTCTACGGCACACCATCTGGACAGAAGGGTTCTCATGAGCGTCACACTCGCCAAGGGCGGCAATGTCTCGCTGTCGAAGCAGACCGACAACCTCACCAAGGTGGCGGTCGGTCTCGGCTGGGACGTGCGCACCACCACCGGTGCCGACCACGACCTGGACGCCAGCGCGCTGGCCACCGGCACGAATTTGAAAGTGCTCTCGGATCAGCACTTCATCTTCTACAACAACCTGCGCTCGCCGGAAGGCACCATCGAGCACACCGGTGACAACCTGACCGGCGAGGGCGACGGCGACGACGAGATCATCAACGTCGACCTGGCCGCCACCCCGCCGACGATCACCAACATCTTCTTCCCGGTCTCGATCCACGACGCCCAGGCCCGCGGCCAGTCGTTCGGTCAGATTCGCAACGCCTACATCCGCGTCACCGACGCGAACACCGGCGTCGAGCTGGCCCGCTACGACCTGTCCGAGGACGCGTCCACCGAGACCGCCATGGTCTTCGGCGAGCTGTACCGCCACAACAACGAGTGGAAGTTCCGCGCGGTCGGCCAGGGGTACGCCTCGGGTCTCGCGGGCATCGCTCGTGATTACGGCGTGAATCTCTGACGAACCACGACACAGGCGGGCGACGTGGTGTCGCCCGCCTGTGTCGTGTGTGTCCCTATCTCGACTGGCTGACGGGCACGCGCGGCGGCCGCGCCGTGCTGGCCTGATCGAGCAGCGCGAAGTACTTGCGGAGCATGAGCGCGGCGGTGGTCGCCAGGCCTGCCGTCAGGCCCCACCACACGCCCGCCGCGCCGAGATGCAGCGGGAAGGCGAGCAGCAACGCCGCCGGAAGCCCGACGCCCCAATAGCCGACCAGCGAGAGCCGGAAGCCCGCGGATGTTTCCTTGAGCCCGCGCAGCAGCCCGGTGCCGATGTTCTGGGCGGCGTCGAAGAACTGCAGCACGATGCCGATGAGCAGCAGCGTGTGCGCGATCGCGACCGTGTCGGTATCGGACGCGTCGAGGAACGGCGCCAGCACCAGGTCCGGTGCGAGCACGTAGACGGCACCGGTGACGATCGCGAGCACCGCGGCCATCCGCAGCGCCAGCCAGGCCAGTGCCCTCGCGTGGCTGTACTCGTCACGCGCGACAGCATCGCTGACCAGGATCGACGCGCCATGGGACAGGCCGATCGCCACCTGGAACACGATGTAGATGATCTGGTAGACGACATTGTGCGCGGCGAGCGCGGCGGGCCCGAAACTGCCCATCACCAGCGCGAGTACCGAGAACATGCCCGCTTCCGAACCGTAGGTGAGCGCGATCGGCGTGCCGAGCCGCAACTCCTCGCGCACGGTCGACCAGCGCACCGGCCACGGCGTCGACGGCAGCGTGCGGCCGAGATATTCGTCGTGGCGCACCATCGCCCAGAGCACCCCGAAGGTGATCAGGAAGACCAGCGAGGTCGCGATGCCCACACCCGTCAGGCCCATCGCCGGAATGCCGGCCCAGCCGTGGATGAAGGCCAGCGCGAGCACCACGTTCAACGCCACCGAACCGAGCGTGACCAGCAACAACGCCTGCGGACGCTGCATGCCGACGGTGTACTGCCGCAAGACCTGGAACCACAGGCACGGCAGCAACCCGGGCGCGAGCGCGATCATCATCGGCCGGGCCAGCTCGAGCACCGCCGCATCCTGGCCGAGCCATGGCAATACCCAGCCCAGCCCGACCAGCAGCGCACCACCGAGCAGGCCGGCGATGGTCGCGATCACGAACGCGGCACGCACCACCGCGCGCACTTCGTCGTCGGCCGAACCGCCACGCTTACCGGCCGCACCGAGCGCGCCGGCGATCTGATTCCCGGTGCCGGTGATCAGCCCGACGCACATCGTCCGGATCTGGTTGAACAACACCAGCGCCAGCCCACCCGCGGCGACCTCGCGCACCCCGAGCGTGCCCATCAGCGCGAGATTGGTCGTCGAGACCGCGATCTGCGCCAATTGGGTGAGTGCGATCGGCGTCGCCAGCCTGGCCAGCGCGCCGCCGTCCGCGCGCGCGGCGCTCATCGGCTCGCTCCGGCGTGGCTCTTCCGGTTGACGTTGGCGCTCCGGCTGGCGAAACGGGTAGTGACGTTCACCCGGATGCTCCGGGGCAGACGCTCGGGTGGCGCGCGATCGCGCTCACTCAGACCTCCATCAGTTCGTTGTGGCGCCGCAGCGGTGAATAGCGGCGCAGCAGCGTGGTCACTTCTTCTTCGGCGGCGGGATCGAGCAGGTCGCGGGCGCGCATCCAGTCGTCGTCGAACACGGTGTCGAGATACTTCTCGCCACCATCACACACGATGGTCACCACGGTGGACCCGGCCGGGAACTCCGCGAGCCGCGCCAAGGCATTGTGCACCGAACCGCCCGCTGAACCGCCGATCAACAGTCCGTGTGTCCTGGCGACGGCGCGCGTGGTGGCGAAGGCGTCGACATCGCTGACCTTCACGCCCTCGTCGAGCAGCGAATAGTCGACGGCCGTGCCGATGGTCGCGCCGGGCGGGGTGCCCGTGCCCGACTGCCAGTACGGTCCGCCCTCGCCGCCGAAGGCGATGGAGCCGACCGGCTCGACGCCGATCACCCGGGCGGGCAGACCGAGGTCGCGCAAGCGGGTGGCGGTGCCGAACAGCGAGCCGCCGGTGCCGACCGCCGAGAGCAGGATGTCGACCCGGTCGACCTCGGCCAGCAACTCCTCGGCGACGGCGTAGTAGCCGACGGCGTTGGCGTCGTTGTTGTGCTGTTCGGTGAAGTACGCGTCCTCGCGCGCGGCGGCCATCGCCTCGGCGAGATCTTCTCGTGCCGAGGTGGCCAGTTCGTCGCTGTCGTCATCGGCGACGAACACCAGGTCGGTGCCCATGGCTCGCATCGCGCGCAACTTGTCCTTACAGGCGTGGTTGTCGACCACGGCGGTGAATCGATAGCCACGTTCGGCCGCGACCACCGCCAAGCCGAGTCCGGTGTTGCCGGACGTCGACTCGATGATATGCCCGCCATCGCGCAGCAAACCCCGCTGCTCCGCGTCGAGCACCATCGAACGGGCCATTCTGATCTTGGCGGCGCCGGTGGGATTGAACTGTTCGAGCTTGAGCAGCAGCCGCGTGCCGGTGTCGGTGACGGCGAGTTCGAACAGCGGGGTGCGGCCGATCAGGTCCGTCACGCGCGTGACGAGAGCCATGGGGTGTTCCTCCATCGGATCGATATCTCGGGTGGATCAGCGGGCTGTGCCGTCCAGACTCCAGCGCAGTCGGTCGGCGTCTGCGCGCAGCACTACTTTCGGCGGGAGCGGGAGTTCGTGGAAGCCGGACTCGTTGGAGTCCATCTGGTACCCGGCGGTGTTCGGGTAGACGAGCAGGTCGCCGGTGCGTGCGCGGCGGGGCAGCGGGATGCGCCGTCTGCTCAGCAGGTCGGACTCCAGGCAGGTGGTGGCGCCGACGCAGGTGGGGGTGAGGTGGCCGGTGGTTGGCGGCCACAGCACGGGATCGGGCAGGTATTCACTGTCGAACCACTGTTCGGACAGACTGAGGCTGGTGCCGTCGACGGTGAGGATGTCGTACGGGTTTCCTTGTGTGGTCCGGGTTTTCACGCCTTGGACGCGAAAGACGGAGCTACCGGCGCGATCGAGCAATGCCCGACCCGGCTCGACAGCGAGTCGTATTCCGGCGGCGCGCAACAGTGTCGCGAGATCGTTATGCGCCAGGATCGCCTCGAGCATGGCCGCGCCGGGAACCGGGAAATGGTAGGGGTAGTAGTCGCCGGGCGGGTTGGTGTGAAACCAGTTGTCGCTGAGGGTGTTCTGATACTCAGCCCAGGTCGAGGCGTCGAGATAGTCGACCCCGAACCCGCCACCGATCGAGATCGTGTCCGCCGGATGGCCGTCGGCCCGCGCGCGCCTGCAGTGTCCGACCAACGCGGCCGCTTGCTCGGAGCGGGCGACGGCGTCGTATCCGGAAAGGTGAAAGCTGAAGCCCGACAGTGTGATCGGTGCGCTGATGGCGTGGATCGCCTGTTCGAGTTCCCTGGGATCGAGTCCGAACCGGCTGGTCGAGCCTGCGGGCAGCACCCGCAACAGCACGCGTACCGGCAGATTCAGCGCGGTGAGCCGGTCGAGTTCATCGAGGGCGTCGATCGCCATCAGCGCGCGATGCCGAGCGGCCAGCCACAGCAGATCGTCGGACTTGGCGGGTCCGGTGACCACCAGATCCTCGCCACGCACCCCCTGGGCCATGGCCGCGATCAGCTCGCCGGTACTGGCGACATCGATCCCCGCCCCGTTCTCCGCGCACGCCCGAGCCACACATGCCGCCTTGTTCGCCTTCTTCCCGAAGTAGACGACACCGTCGACACCCGCGTCGGCGAATGCTGACTGAAAAGCGGCGATATTCACCGAAACCCGCTCTGGGAACAACACGTGAAACGGTCCGCCGACCGCCTCGGCGATATCGCTGAGCAGTAATGGATCCGCGAGCAGTCGCCGCTCGATCGGGTCGATGTCAGCCGGCATCGGCGGAGCGCAGTGCTCCGGCACGCTGCCGCTGACGGGCCGACCGGCGGTGGTGTGCTGTGCGGGCACTCGCGCCGACGGGGTGTACAGGTTTGCCGCCGTGTCAGGTGGCGACGCGCTGCCTTCCCCGGTCTGCGCACCCGTCAGTCCCACAACGGCACCTCCGTGCCGCGTCCTTCGGCGATCGCCCTGGCCGCCAACGCGTGCGCGACCGCGATATCGGTGAGGACCAGCCCGCTGTTGTAGACGAAGATCTTCTCGTCCTCGTTGCGGCGGGCCACGGCACTGCGGGTGAGGACCTGCGGGAGTTCGGCATCCACCGAGCGCAGGGTCCCGTCGGGGCCCACCATGTCGGTGCCCGTGAGCGCCATCTGTGCCGCACTGGTGGCGACGACCCGATCGGCTTCGACCAGCGTCGACGGGGCGAGTCCGTAGCCGACCAGCACGGCCACCGAACCCGGTGCCAGATGCGAGGATTCGAGCGCGACCTCGGTACCCGGTCCCGCTGTCGCCAGCACCACATCGGCGGACGCCGCCGCCGCGTACGGGTCGTCGACCACGTCGAGCAGCGCGTGCGGCGCCGCATCGGCCAGTTGCGAGTGCACCGCCGCCAGCCCCTCGGGATGGGTGCCGTACACCATCAGCTTGCGTAACTGCGGGTTCGCGGCGAGCAAGTGCGGCAACGCATTTCGCCCCTGCGTGCCGGTACCGATGAGCAGTACGCTCTCCGCCCCGCGCCGCGCCGTCTCGCGCACCAGCAGCGCCGACACCGCGGGCGTGCGCAACGCGCCGACCCGCGAGCAGTCCATCATCGCGATAGGGGCGCCGGTGGTGTCGTCGTAGAGCGTGATGGTGGTGTAGTACCGCTTGGTGCTGCGGTCGTGGCCGGGATCGAATTTGTAGGAGGTCTTCATCGCCACCACCCGGCGGCGCCCGTCGCGGCCGAGCATGGCGTAGGACACCGACGAGCCGCCGGGGTCGGCGACGCTCAGCTTGCGTGGATTGTCGGACTCGCCCGCCGCGAAGGCGAGATAGGCCTCCTCGACGGCGCGCACCACTTCGGCGGGGCTGATCGGCACGTCGGCCAGATCGCTGCGGGAGAGTACTCGCAGTCCGATGCCGCGGTCACGGTTGTTCAACGGATCCTCGTTCATCTGCAATGCCCCGCTCTGCTGTCCGATCAGCGGTCGCCCGGAACGGCGAGACCACTCGTTGGCCATACCCATTCTCGGACGACTCCTGCGCACGCCGACGGCGTTCGGGCAGCCGGATATTGACGCGTTTGAGCCAGCGGTCGGTGCCGTCGTAGCGCGCGCGGAACGGAACGCGCCCGTGCACGGCCACATCGTTGTCCACCAGCAGGATCTCGCCGGGGGCCAGCGCGGGGGCGTGACTGACCCTGGCGAGTTCGGCGGTGAGCCGGGTGTAGGCGGCGCCGAAGACCTCGTCGGCATCGTCGAGCGGAGTGTAGGCGGGGTCGTAACGTGCTGTGGCAGCGCCGTTCTCGTCGAGCCACAGCGTGGGCAGCGGTGCGAGCCGATCGAAGCCGGTGCCGTAGGAGACATCGGGCAGGATCGGCAGCGTCGGGGTGGTGAGCGTCCGCAGATCCTCGTCGGACAGGCACACCTCGCGCACCGAGGAGACCGTGGTGGCGACCCGGTCGGGGTTGCGCAGGCAGGTCAGCATCAGCAGGTTGGCGCGTTGCGCGTGGAAGGCGTCTTCGGTGTGCGGGCTGAGCAGGGTGGAACTGCTCGCGCCCGACTGCTCGTCCTCGTGGCCCGCGGCGGGCACGATGTTGTTCACCAGCCTGCCGTTCTGCTGTCCCTGCCAGCCGAACGGTTCGCCGACACACCGCGCGAGCAGCAGCATCGTGATGTCCAGTTCGAGCGAGCCGTCGTGCGCCTGCTCGGCCGCGGCCTGCCAGTGCGCCGGTGTCGGACCGAATTCGGCATCGTCGACGGGCAATCCGCGCACCACCGTCGCGCCCGCCGCGGTGGCGGGTGGTCGAACCGCGTGGCGCACGCTGTCGGGAAGTTCGCCGACGCGCTCGGTGATCTGGCCGATCAGCGCCGGGTCGTGCAGGGTGGTCGTATGGGGTGCGTCACCTAAGCGGTGGCGAATATCGGTCGCGAGCGATCGGAGCGCCGCAGCGGCGGCGGGATCGAGCTCGCGGTATTCGATGTCGTGCTGGTGAATCGTCATACGTTCGGAGAGAACGCTTTTCACCGGCTTCCCTTCTTCGCATCAGTCGAACGCGGGTGGTCTTCAGGCTCGATGTGCGAAGGTAGTGCCTACCATCTGATTAGGCAAGACTTACCTAACGTGTCGGCAAGGGAAATAGCCGATCCATATAACGTAGCTTTCTACCCGAGCGGTCGTTGTCAGCGCTGACCGGGGTGTCGCGGGTCGCTGCGGTTCGGTGACGGTCGATGTGAACCTCCCCACTCGGGTTCGGTTTTAGGCTAGCCTCGCCTAGTTTGCGGCGTCGGGAAAGGGGTTTCGGCGCGCGCGGTTCGAGGAGGCAAAACGATGGGTTTCACTCGCAGGCAGCTCTTCCAATCCGGCGTCGGCGTCACCGCGCTACTCCTGGCCGCCGCGTGCACCAGCGATGATCGGTCCGCGACCGCGCAACGCGGTGGCACGCTGCGCGTCGGCGCGCTCGGCACCGCCGCGCGCAGCGAACGAGATCCGCACGCCAACCTCAGCAACGACAGCGACTTTCTCATCACCTCGCTCGTCTACGACGCGCTCACCGTCCCCGGCGCCGATCCGACCGTCGCCCCGCGGCTCGCCTCGAAGTGGGAGCCCAGCGCCGACAACCGGCGCTGGACCTTCACCATCGCCGACGGCGCGACCTTCCACAACGGCGCACCGGTGACCGCCGACGACGTGGTGTGGTCGATGCGGCGCCTGCGCTCGGTCGGTGGCGCGTCGAAGATGCCGGTGGCCGAGAACGATATCGTCGCCGACGGCGCGAATCGCGTCGTTTTCACCGTGCCAGAGCCCAATACCCAACTGCCACTGCTGCTTCGGCTGATGACGTTCACCGTGCCGAAGGGCACCACCGACTTCGCCGCCGCGATCGGCACCGGTCCGTTCCGGCTCGAGTCCTATCAGGGCGGCAATGCCAGGCTGGTGCGCAACGAGCGCTGGCACGGCACGCCGCCGCTGCTCGACGCCATCGAGGTGACGATGTTCGACAGTGTCACCGCACTGGGTAACGCGGCGCTCGGCGGGCAGATCGACCTCGCCTCCAATGTCGGCGCGATCGCCGGGCGCACCGCCGCCGGACGCGGTGACCTGCAGGTCATCCGGCGTGCCAACGACACCATGCTCGGGGTGGCCATGCGTACCGCCGACGGCCCGTTCGCCGATGCCAGGGTGCGCTCGGCGCTGCGCCTCGGTGTCGACCGGACGGCGCTGGTCAACCAGGTGCACTCCGGCTACGGCACCGTCGCCGCGGATGTGCTCGGCACCGCCGACCCGCTCTACGACACCTCGCTGCGCCGCGACCGCGATGTCGAGCGCGCGAAAACCCTGCTGCGCGAAGCGAATTTCGACACCGGCCGCAGCTACCCGTTCGTCACGAAGGCCGAAGTGCCGGGCGAGGTCGAATCGGCGAAGGTGATCGCCACTCAGCTCGCCGAGATCGGTGTCCGGCTCGACGTGCAGGTGGCGGAATCGGCCGCGTTCTACGACCAGACCTGGCTGAACGCGCCGCTGTACACGGTGTCGTGGGGGACCAACGACTCGGTGCTGTTCCTGGCCGACAAGCTGATGACGTCGGGCTCCAACCGCAACGAAACCGCGTTCCGCGACACCGAATTCGACGCCGCTAATGCCAAGGCGCTGGCATCTTCCGGTGACGAGTACACCCGGGCTACCCGTGACCTGCAGCGCATCGAGTTCGAGCGGGGCGGCTATCTGGTGTGGGGCATGGCCGACGGTATCGACATCGCCGCGTCGACGGTGCGTGATCTGCCGACCCTCGGTGGGTTCGCGCGCGTTCAGCTGGAACGCGCCTGGCTGGCGTGACGGCGATGAAAACCTTTGCCGTGCCGATGTTCCGGCGGATCGCGCTCCTGGTGACATTGCTGGCGATCGTGTTCGTCGCGGTGGATCTACTGCCGGGCAACGCGGCCCGTTCGGCGCTCGGTAGGGACGCGGACCCGGCCGCGCTGGCGGCGAAGGAACACGAGCTCGGCCTGGATCGCGCACTGCCGGTGCAGTTCCTGGATTGGATCTCCGGGGTGTTCACCGGAGATTTCGGGCAGACCGCGCGGGGGAATTCGATCGGCGCACTGCTGGCCGACAGGTTCCCGCAGACACTGCTGCTCGGTGGGATCGCGTTGCTGCTCACCATTGTGCTGTCGTTGGCGCTCGGTTGCTGGTGGGCGATGCGCCCGACCGCGGTCGGATCGCGAATCCTGCAGCCGGCCAGCACTGTCGCGGTCGCCGTGCCCGAATTCGTCGGCGGGACCTTGCTGATCCTGGTGTTCTCCCTGGCTACCGGCTGGCTCCCGGCCGTGACCATCACGGGGCGCTCCGGTTTTCCCCTCGGTCCCGAGATGCTGGTGCTGCCGGTGCTGGCGCTGGCTATTCCGCAGATCGGCTGGAACGCCAGAGTCGTACGCTCGGCTCTGCTCGACGTGGCTGCCGCACCACATGTGGAAAGTGCCGTGCTGGACGGGCTCGCGCCCCGCACGATTCTGCTCCGGCACATGCTGCCGTTCGCGGCGCCGACCATCGTCGCCGGCTACGCCACCTCTGTCGGCATGCTGTTCGGCGGCGCGCTGGTGGTCGAGACACTCTTCAACTATCCCGGGGTCGGCGCCGTGCTCGCCGGGTCCGTCGCCGACCGCGACGCCACCATGGTCGTCGCGGTGGTCGCCCTGACGGCGATCGTCATCATGGCGTTGCTCGCGATCGCCGACGTTGTCCGGGCATGGGCGGCAGGGAGCGCGCGATGAACAGGCCGATGTCGACGCCACAGCCTGGTGAACAGGCGTCCAGATCTGGTGTCGCATGGTGGCGGTACCCGGTGGCGGGCGGTGTGGGGCTTTTCGTCCTGCTCGCGGTGGCAGGGCCGCTGTTCGCGCCGTATTCGAGCGACCAGGCTGTCGGGATGCCGTTCGCGCAGCCGGGTGGGGGAGCGCTGCTGGGGACCGATCGGCTCGGGCGGGATGTGCTGAGTCACCTGCTCACCGGCGGCACCCAGCTGCTGGCCGTGTCCGCGGTGATCGCGGTGGCGGTGACCGTGCTGTCGGCCGTCGTCGGCGCGATCGCCGCGGTGCGCCCGCGCGCGGGCAAGGTCATCGAATTGTGCGGCGACCTGGTCATCCTGCTGCCCGCGGTCCTCGGCATCCTGCTCGTGCTCACCGCATGGCCCCAGGGCGGTGTCGCCGCGCTGATCGCGGTATCGCTGCTCTTCGGCGTTCCCTACTGCGCCAGGATCTTCGCGGCCTCCGCCTCGACCATCGCTGCCTCCGGCTACGTCGAAGCCGCAGTCGCCAGCGGAGAATCCCTGTCCCACCTGGTCTTCCGTGAGATCCTTCCGAACCTTCGGGCCGTCTTCACCACTCAGCTCGGCCTTCGCTTCGTCGTCGCCGTCTACCTCGTCAGCACCATCGCCTTCCTTGGTGTCTCGGCGCTCGGCCCGGACAACTGGGCGATCATGGTCCGCGACAACGCCTCCGGGCTCCTCTTGAACCCCTGGGCGGTCCTGGCGCCGAGCGCTGCCATCGCCATCGTGGCGGTCGGAGTGAATCTGGTGGTGACGAGTGGGCCAGGGAAACGCCGGACCCCGAAAACCGCATCGGATGCGCGGGGATGTGGGATCTCCGTGGTGGATTCCGGGGATGCGGCGGTGGTGGACGGGCTCCGCGTTGTCGCCGACAGCGGAGCGGTGTTGCTGGCGCCGTTGTCGTTTCGGTTGAAGTCGGGGACGGTCACCGCGCTCACCGGGGCGTCGGGGGCGGGAAAGTCGACGGCGATGCGTGCGCTGCTCGGGCATCTGCCCGTTGGTGCTCGCGGGCAGGGCGCGGTGCTCGTCGCGGGACATGATGTGTTCGCACTCGACACGGGCGCACTGCGCACGTTCCGCCGCGAACACATCGCCTACGTCGGCCAGGATCCCGGATCCGAGCTCAACCCGCTGCTGCGCGTCCGCGCGGTCCTGGCGGAGGCGGCGCCCGACTCTTCCGATGCTGACCGCCTTGCCGTCCTCGAACAAGTAGGACTCGACGCTACGCATCTGCGCCGCCGCTGCGCCCGCCTCTCCGGTGGTCAGCAGCGCCGTGTCGCCCTGGCTCGAGCCATCCTCCGTCGCCCCCGAATCCTCGTCCTCGACGAACCTCTGGCCGGCCTGCACGGCACGCTTCGCACCGACATCGCCCAGCTGATCTCGGACCTCGCCACCGAGAACTCCACCACCGTCCTGCTTTCCGGGCACGACACCGAGGCGGTCACTGCCATCGCCGACACCGTGATCGAACTTCACCCGCCCAGCGAACGGTCAGTGGGCACTGTCGCAGAGCCTGATATCGGTGACGATCCGTTGGGCGAGGTGCCGGCGGGCCGCAACGGCGACTCCGGAGGTCAGGCCACTGACCTCGCCGCGACCGCATCTGCGATCAACGATCCGTCGAGTTCCGAACAGGCAATTGCCCTGCACGCCATGGGCATCAACGCTGAAGCAGGCGGCCGAGTGGTGCTCGAGGGCGTCGGGTTCAGTCTGCCCGCAGGTGCCGCCCTCGCGGTTGTGGGGCCTTCCGGGGCAGGGAAGACGACCCTCGCGCGGGTGATCGCGGGCTTGCATGCCGACGCGGCCGGGTTGCTGGAGGTAGGTGGTGTCCG
This sequence comes from Nocardia sp. FBN12, assembly GCF_054031145.1. NCBI lineage: Bacteria > Bacillati > Actinomycetota > Actinomycetes > Mycobacteriales > Nocardiaceae > Nocardia > Nocardia sp. FBN12. Next base: position 5,026,246 of record NZ_CM132926.1, on the reverse strand, counting down.
GATCCCGGTCGGGCAGAAGCGACGAATCAAGGTCGGCGCCAACGGGATTCAGCTCGTAACACAGAACCCGCGCGCGGCGTTGAACCCGCGGCGCACCGTCGAGCAGACTCTGGCTCGCCCACTCCGTCGCATCGCGCGGGTGCCCAAGCGTGAAACGCCCGCTCGCGTCACCGATCTCCTCGCCGCCGTCGAACTCCCCGCCCACTTCGCCGCGCGCCGACCCCACGAACTCTCCGGCGGACAACGCCAACGAGTAGCCCTCGCCCGCGCTCTCGCGGCCGACCCGGCCGTCCTGATCTGCGACGAGATCACCACCGCCCTCGACACCGCTACCGCCGTCGCCATCATGACCCTGCTTGACCGCCTCCGCGCCGACCGTTGCACCGCGATCATCCTGATCAGCCACGACATGACCCTGGTCCGCGGCCACTGCACCGACCTCCTCGTCCTCGACCACGGCCGAATTGTCGAAACAGGCGCCCCGGCAGCGGTTCTCGCCGCACCATCGCACCAGGCCACCGCCGACCTGTTGGGCTGACACGTCGCGCCGCGCCCGCCGAGCCGCTGGTCGTGTCCCTGCGCCCGGGCGGCTCCGTGTGCTGATCCCCTCCGGCGTGTTGACGCGGCCACACCGGCCGGCGACGGTCTGTAACGGCTACTACCCCACCTCCGACTAAATCGGGTTGTCCTCCAAGCGATTTCAGGAGACGGACCTCGATGATGTACCCACCCCAGCACAGCGAGCTGATGCAGGCGCCCGCCGCACCGCCGTCCGCACCACCTCCGACTGCTGGTTCCACGCGCAGGCGGTGGGTGCTATGGCTCGTGCTCGGTGTCGTTGTCGTCCTCGGTGCGGCTGCCGGGGTGGCGGGGTATGCGCTCACCCGCGCCGAACCACCGGCAATGGCGGTGGGGGACTGCGTGTCCGGTGCTGATGTCCCGGTGGAGTACAGCTGTGCAGACGCGCAGGCGACCTACCGGATCGTCGCGAGGGAGTCGGCGCAGTGGCCGTTCGGGATCCTCTGTATGAAATACGCCGCTGCCACCCGTGCGGTCCTCGACCCGAAGCCGGATGAGTCGAATCCCGCTGCCGCCCTGTGCTTGTCGCCCACCCGCGCCAACACCACCGATCCCGGCTCGCTGCTCGCCGGGGACTGCGTCGACGTGAAGAAGGGCGGCGCGACCATCGTGCGGATGACGTGCGGCGCATCGGCCGCCACCCTCGCCGTCGTCGCCATCGAAATCCACGCGAAGATCCCCGTCACCGACCAAGCCTGCAAAGCCCACGCCTCGACGCGCGACGCCGTTGCCCAGGTTTCGCTCGGCGGTCGCGCGGTCGTCGTGTGCGCCCGGCCCGCCGTGACATCGACCGCGATGACCAGCAGCAAAGTCGGTGATTGCGCCGCTGAAACGACGATGACCCTGGCCCCGTGCGACCAGCCGGGGGTTCGTCATCGAGTGCTGTCGGTGCGAACCCAGCACGTCGAACCGGTATCGCCGCAGTGCCCCGACGACGGCAATGTCAGCGCGGTGGTCGTCAACGGCGGTGGGACGACCGATCTGCGCGTGGTGGTCTGCCTCGGTCCGGCGAATCTCGATCACCTGGGATATGGGAAGCCGGGCGATTGCCTGATCGGGTTCGGCGGCACGGGCGATTCGGCCCCGGTGCTCGTCGATTGTGCCGACCCGGCCGCCAATGCGACGGTGAGCGAGGTTCTCCGGGGCGCGGGCGCGGAATGTCCACGGCCGGTGGGCGCCTCGGGGGCGTTCACCCTGAAGCCCGCGGCGTCCTCAGGATTGGTGGTTTGCTACGTGCCACTCTGAGAAGTGCCTGTGAGATGTGCACAATGCGCGCTGGATCTGGATGATTGAGCAGGTGACAGTGCAGAAAGTCGGCGTGCTCGCCGCAGTCGCGATCAGCGCCCTCTTAGCGGGGTGCAGTTCGCTCGCGTCGATCCCCGGCGACATGCCGCCGGGGCCCGGTGTGCCCCTGCCCATGATCGATGTCGACGCACCCGGCCGCGCCTCCGAGCAGTTGCGCGGCTGGGCCGACGAGCAGTCCGACGCGATCGGCATCCAGCCGGTCGCACTCGAGGCCTACGGGTACGCCGCGGCCGTGCTGGCGAAGTCCAAGCCCGAATGCGGGATCGCCTGGACCACCATCGCCGGTATCGCCAGCGTGGAGAGCGGACACGGCACCCACCGCGGCGCGGGCGTCGACGCCGACGGGACGGTGCGCCCTGGGATCATCGGCGTCGCCCTCGACGGCACCAAGGGCAACGCCGACATCCGCGACACCGACGGCGGCAGCCTCGACGGCGACACCACCTACGACCGCGCCGTCGGCCCGCTGCAGTTCATCCCCGAAACCTGGAAGCGCTGGGGCGTCGACGCCAACGGCGACGGCGTGGCCGACCCACAGAACATCGACGACGCCGCCCTCACCGCCGCCCGCTACCTCTGCACCCGCGGCGGCGACCTGACCTCGGCCGACGGCTGGCAGCGCGCTCTGTTCGCCTACAACCAGTCGAACAAATACATGCATGTGGTGCGCGATCGCGCCGCCATATACAGCATCGGCCGCCGCGTGTAGTTGCGCACGGCCCGGAGTGCCGGTTACTCCACACTCCGCCGAGACGATAGGCTCGACCGCGCACGGCCCTTCCCGTGATACCTACCGTGCCTTCCGTCGTAAGGAGCAGTTTTCGTGGCCATTATCGAACAGGTCGGAGCTCGCGAGATTCTGGATTCGCGCGGCAATCCCACCGTCGAGGTCGAGATCGCCCTCGACGACGGCACCCTGACCAGGGCAGACGTACCTTCCGGTGCGTCCACCGGCGAGCACGAGGCCGTCGAGCTGCGTGACGGCGGCGACCGCTACGGCGGCAAGGGTGTGACCAAGGCCGTCGAGGGCGTCCTCGACGAGATCGCGCCCGCCATCATCGGCCTCGACGCCGTGGAGCAGCGCACCGTCGACCAGGTCCTGCTTGATCTGGACGGCACCCCCGACAAGTCCCGCCTCGGCGCGAACGCCCTGCTCGGTGTGTCGCTGGCCGTGGCCCGTGGTGCCGCCGAGTCCTCGGGCCTCGAGCTGTTCCGCTACCTGGGCGGCCCGAACGCCCACGTGCTTCCGGTGCCCATGATGAACATCCTCAACGGTGGCGCGCATGCCGACACCGGCGTGGACGTGCAGGAATTCATGATCGCCCCGATCGGCGCACCCACCTTCCGCGAGGCGCTGCGCTGGGGCACCGAGGTGTACCACACGCTCAAGGCCGTGCTGAAGGAAAAGGGCCTGGCCACCGGTCTCGGTGACGAGGGCGGCTTCGCTCCCGACGTCGCGGGCACCGTGGAAGCGCTCGACCTGATCAGCGCCGCCATCGAGCGCGCCGGCTACAAGCTCGGTACCGATATCGCGCTGGCTCTCGACGTGGCCGCCACCGAATTCCACACCGAGGGTTCGGGTTACAAGTTCGAGGGCAAGGTCCGCACCGCCGCCGAGATGGGCGAGTTCTACGCGGACCTGCTCACCCGGTACCCGCTGGTCTCCATCGAGGACCCGCTGTCGGAAGACGACTGGGACGGCTGGGTGGCACTCACCGACGCCATCGGTGACAAGGTGCAGCTGGTCGGCGACGACCTGTTCGTCACCAACCCCGAGCGCCTCGAAGAGGGCATCGCCAAGGGCGCCGCGAATGCGCTGCTGGTGAAGGTCAACCAGATCGGCACGCTCACCGAGACCCTCGACGCTGTCGAGCTGGCGCACCGCAACGGGTACAAGACCATGATGTCGCACCGTTCGGGCGAGACCGAGGACACCACCATCGCCGACCTCGCGGTCGCCGTCGGTTCGGGCCAGATCAAGACCGGTGCTCCCGCGCGTTCCGAGCGGGTCGCCAAGTACAACCAGCTGCTGCGCATCGAGGACGCCCTCGGTGATTCGGCACGCTACGCGGGTGACGTGGCCTTCCCGCGTTTCACCGGCGAATTCTGAAGGCAGTACAGGGGCGGTAGCGAATGACCGAGCGACGTGCGCGTGGAACCAGTCCGGGTGGACGAGGTGACAGGCGTACGTCGCGGGCCGCGCGCTCCCGCCCCAGTCTCGACACGCCGGGCCGCCCCACCGCGGCCAAACGGCCGACGCGCCGTCGCCCGGAAACCGCGGGCGCGAAGCGCAAGGCGAGCGGCAAGCTCGACCACAACGAGCACACCATCCTCGGTCTCTCGACCGGCAAAGCGGTGATCCTGGCGGCGGTACTGTGTGGTCTCGCGCTGACGTTGGCGGTGCCGACGCGCACCTACTTCAGTCAGCGCGCCGAGGCCGTCGCCCTGGCCAAACAGCGGACCGAACTCGAGGCCGACCTCGCGGGTTTGCGTGATCGTCGTGCGCAACAACAGGATCCGGCTTATATCCGTTCCGAAGCGCGCGACCGTCTGCGTCTGGTGATGCCCGGCGAAACCCCCTACATCGTGCAGATTCCCGGCATCGAAGCACCGGCGCCGCCGCCGATGAGTACCCGATCAGCGGCGCCCGACCCCTGGTACACCGACCTGTGGCGCAGCATCTCCGAACCAGCCCCGGAAGGACCACGGTGACGACACCGAACGCCAGCGACCTCGAGATCATCGCGAAGCAGTTGGGCCGCGAGCCTCGCGGTGTGCTCGAAGTCGCCTACCGCACCCCCGACGGCCTGCCCGCCGTGGTGAAGACCGCGCCCCGCCTGCCCGACGGCACCCCGTTCCCCACGCTCTACTACCTGACCGATCCCCGCCTCACCGCCGAGGCGAGCAGGCAGGAGTCGGCCGGAGTGATGCGCGAGATGACCGAACGCCTCGCCACCGATCCTGACCTCGCGGCCGCCTACCGTCGTGCGCACGAGAGCTACCTGGCCGAACGCAACGAGATCGAGTCCCTCGGCACCGATTTCACCGGGGGCGGCATGCCGGACCGGGTGAAGTGCCTGCACGTACTGATCGCGCACTCCCTCGCCAAGGGGCCCGGACTGAACCCCTTCGGTGACGAGGCTGTCGCGCTGGCGGCCGCCGCCGGCTTCCGCGGGACCGCGATCCCGGCCGACTGGCCCGCCGCACCTGGCGAGCAGGCATAATCGCGGGAGTGCCCGGCGCACGAGACCTGGAGGAACGCCATGAGTGAGCGCATCGCCGCAGTGGACTGCGGCACCAACTCGATCCGCCTGCTGATCGCCGAGGTGGGCGCCGACGGCTCGCTCACCGACGTGCACCGGGAGATGCGCATCGTGCGGCTCGGTCAGGGTGTGGACGCCACCGGCCGTCTCGCGCCCGAAGCCATCGAACGCACGCGCCTGGCGCTGGCCGATTACGTCGATGTGATGGTGGCGCAGGGTGTTTCGCGCGTCCGCATGGTCGCCACCTCCGCCACCCGCGACGCCGCCAATCGCGACGACTTCTTCTCGATGACCGGCACCGAACTCGGTCGTGCAGTGCCGGATGCGGTCGCCGAGGTGATCACCGGCGACGAAGAAGCCCGGCTGTCGTTCGCCGGTGCCGTCGGCGAATTGTCCGCTGACGCAGGGCCTTTCGTGGTCGTCGACCTCGGCGGCGGCTCGACCGAACTGGTCGTCGGCGACGAAAACGGCGTCCAGGCGGCCCATTCCGCCGACATCGGCTGCGTCCGCATCACCGAACGCTGTCTGGCAGGCAACCCACCGACCGCCGATCAGGTCGCTGCCGCAAGAGAATTCGCCCAGCAGAAACTCGACGAGGCATTCGAGAAGGTCCCCGTGGACAAGGTCCACACCTGGGTCGGCGTGGCAGGCACGATGACCACCATCACCGCCGTAGCCCTCGACCTCCCCGAATACGACTCCGCGCGGGTACATCTGACCCGCCTCAGCCTCGCCGAGGTCCACCAGGTCTGCGACCGCCTGATCGCCATGAACCACGACGAACGCGCAGCCCTCGGCCCGATGCACCCCGGCCGCGTCGACGTGATCGGCGGCGGCGCGGTGATCACCGAAGTCCTCGCCGACGAATTGTCCAGCCGTGCGGGAGTTTCCGAACTCATCGTCAGCGAACACGACATTCTCGACGGCATCGCCATGTCGATCGTGAACACCGCGGCCTGACGTCGTTCTCGTCGGTCGACGACGCCGCAGCCCCCGGCGCGGGCGCACCGTGTCAGAGGTCGGCGGCCGCGAGCGCCTCGGCTTCGGCGCGAAGCTCGGCCGCCTCGGCCGTCCGCTCCAATGCCGTCAGTCCGGTGGCCTGGGTGGTCAGCGTGGTGACGAGCGACGCCGTCAACCCCTGCCCGAACAACTGGACCGCCACCACCTTCTGCTTCGTCTCGGTTTTCGCCCGCGGCCGGGTGGCTTTCGCGACCAGCTTCGGAAACCGCTTGTCGAAGCGGCGGACGAGCTGACGGCGCACGTCGATCTCCTCGGTCCGAACGTCGACGGCTTCGCGCCTGCGCTGGAGTTGGTCGAGGTAGAACGCCTCCTCGTAGAGCGACTGCGCCAAGTCGACCATCTTCGCGTACCCCAGCGGCCCGCTGACCATCTCGCGGTACGCCGCCGACGATTCCGCCGCGTGCAGCAAAGCCATGTCGGTCTCGGCGCTGATCCAGTACCGACGTGCCATCCTGGCGTGATAGCCGCCGAGCTTGTTGTTGAGCTGGTAGGCCCCGAACGCGAACGGTGGTAGCCGGAGCCCGAGCGTGGACCGCGAGCCGTACATCGACGACCGATCGACGCCCGATGTCTCATCCGGATGTGCTGTCGTCCAGGCGATCTCCGCTTCAACGCGCTGCAGCGCGGCACCGTGCTCGAACAGCCAGCCGCCTGCCACCTCCGAGGCGACCGCGAGATAGGTCACCGCGCCGAGAACGAGCGCCCCCATAGCGGCGACCGGCCACGTCCACCCCGACGGCGACAGCTTCCACACCGAGATCGCCACCGCGTCCGCGACGGCGACCGACACGAAAAACCATCCGGCGACGAGGGTTCCGCGACTGGACAGGGTGGCCAGCGCCACCCACACGACGCCACGGCCGACGCCGGTGAGGCCGATGCCGGGGAGTACCAGGATTATCAGCCAGGCGTCCTCGCCGGTCCACAACCACAGTGGCGCGCCGATCGTCCAAGCGAGCAGTGCCCAGATGAACGCGGCTCCCCAGCTGCCGAAATCCTCCCCGGAATCCATGCCTCGATGGTGGCAGGCGGGTCCGCTCAGCTGCCGGTGCGCTCGCGATGCTTGCAGCCAGGCCAGCAGCACGGGCGTCGCTGACCTTCTTCCAGCTCCTCCTGGGTGCGCCGAATCCGCCGTGCACGGGTCGCGTCCTGTTTCGCGTCCTCGACCCAGCAGATGAATTCGTTGCGGGCCAGCGGGGTGATGTCCTGCCAGGCGGTGAGCGCCGCCGAGTTCGCGAGCAGTGCCGCACGCAGATCCGTCGGCAACTCGTGCACCACACCACCGGAGACTTGTCGACTGCTCATCAGTCCACGGTAGCGCGCATGTTGCTCGACCTGCGGTTACCGGGAAGATCCGCGGCGAAACTAGACAAACAACCACATGTGTCTCACCATAGAGTCATGAGTACAACGACGTCTCATTCGGTGCGGTTCGAACTTCGCTCCGGAGACACTTGGCGCGATCCCTGGTCCATGTATTCCGCACTGCGCGAGCATGATCCGGTCCATCGGGTAATCCCCGACGGGCGGGAATCCGATGACTTCTACGTGCTGTCCCGGCACCCCGATGTGTGGGCGGCCGCCCGCGACCCCGAGACCTTCTCCTCGGCCTCTGGTTTGACCGTCGACTACGTCGACCTGGCCGCGGCCGGGTTCGGTGGCGTCCGGCCGTTCGTCTTCATGGACCCGCCGGAGCACACCGATTTCCGCCGCCGAGTGTCGCCGGGATTCACTCCGCGCCAAGTGAATTCGGTCGAGCCCGCAGTGCGCAGGTTCGTCGTCGAACGCATCGAGCGACTGCGCGCGGCGGGTGGCGGCGATATCGTCAAAGAGCTGTTGAAGCCACTGCCCACCATGGTGGTAGCGCACTACCTCGGGGTTCCCGAACACGATCACGGCAAATTCGACGAGTGGACCGAGAACATCGTCGGTGGCGCCGTCGCGGGCGCCGGGATCGCCGCGGGCGACCAGAACGCCTTCGCGGCTGTCGGCGAACTGGTCGGCTACTTCACCGAACTGATCGCCCGCCGTCGCGTGGAGCCGGGCGACGACACCATCTCGCACCTGCTGGCCTCCGGCCTCGGCGCCGAGGGCGACAACGACGGCCTGATCGCGATTCTCGGCTTCGCGTTCACGATGATCACCGGCGGCAACGACACCACCACCGGCAATCTGGGCGGCGCGGTTCAGCTCCTCACCGCCAACCCTGACCAGCGCAGACAGCTCGCCGACGACCCGTCGCTCATCCCGGATTCCATCGAGGAGTTCCTGCGGATGACCTCCCCGGTGCAGGGGCTGGCCCGCACCACCACCCGCGACGTCGAACTGCACGACACCACCATCCCGGCCGGCCGCCGTGTGCTGCTGCTCTACGGCTCCGCCAACCGCGACGAGCGCGAATTCGGTGCCACCGCGGCCGAACTCGACATTCGCCGTAACCCCAAGCGCATCCTCACCTTCAGCCACGGACACCACCACTGCCTCGGTGCGGCCGCCGCCCGCATGCAGGCGCGGGTGGCGCTCGAGGAACTGCTCTCCCGGTGCCCGGATTTCACCGTGGACCTCGATGCGGTGCAATGGTCGCAGGGCAATTACGTGCGCTGGCCCGTCTCGGTGCCGTTCCGCGCGGCATGAGCGGTAGCTCGCGTCACCACGCGGCATGTCGAGAGGGAACAGTATGAGCGGTGACTGGCTGGCCACCGACCGGGCCGACCTGGCCGCCGAACGCATCATCGACGCGGCCGCCGAACTGTTCGCCGAACACGGGGTGGCCGCGGTCGGGATGGCCGAGATCGCCAAGGCCGCCGGGTGTTCTCGCGCCACCCTGTACCGCTACTTCGACAACCGGCACGCGGTGCGTCTCGCGTTCGTGCACCGCGAGACCCGTCGCATCGTCGCCCAGCTCGACGAGCGGTTTCGCGACATCACCGACCCGGGTGAACGGATCATCGCCGCGATGCTCGGCGCGGTCGAGGAGGTTCGCGCCAACCCCCTGCTCATCGCCTGGTTCCGCCCTGCCGACTCCGGCACGGCGGGCCGCATCAGCCAGGACTCCGACGTCATCGAATCCATGGCCGCGACCATCTTCGCGCCCACGGACCTCACCGACCCGGAGCGCAGCCGCCTGGCCCGCTGGCTCACGCGCATCATCGTCTCGCTGCTCTCGGCGCCCGGCCGTGACGCCGCCGACGAACGCGCCATGCTCGAAGAGTTCGTCGCGCCGGTCGTCACCCGGACCTTCGTCGCACCGAACTAGAACGTGTTCTATATTCGAGGGAAAGTTCCGGCGATCCCTCGGGAGTCCAGATATGTACCAGTGGTCAGACGAAGACCTGATGTTCCGCGACGCTGTGCGCGGCTTCATCGCCAAGGAGGTCACCCCGCACGTCGACCAGCTGGAGAGCGGGGCGCTGCCGCCGTTCGACATCATCCGCAAGCTGTACGCCACCTTCGGGCTCGACGAGATGGCGCGCGAAGGGCTCGAGAAGGCGCTCGCCCGCGAAGAGGCTGGTACCGCCGGCTCGGGTAAGCCGGGCTTCAGCGGCGCGGGCAGCATGGGTGTCGTCCTCAACAGCGAGCTCGCCGGTGTGAGCCTCGGTCTGGTGGCGTCGATGGGGGTGAGCCTCGGTCTCGCCGTGGGCACCATCCGCAGCCGCGGCACCCTCGCGCAGAAGAAGCGCTGGCTGCCGGAGCTGGTCACCATGGCGAAGGTCGGCGCCTGGGCGATCACCGAACCCGATTCGGGCTCGGACGCGTTCGGCGGCATGAAGTCCTACGTCCGCCGTGACGGCGAGGACTACATCCTCAACGGCCGCAAGACCTTCATCACCAACGGCCCGTATGCCGACGTGACCGTCGTCTACGCCAAGCTGGACGAAGAGGACGGCACCGACCGCCGCGATCGCAAGGTGCTGACGTTCGTGCTGGACAAGGGCATGCCCGGTTTCGCGCAGAGCCCCCCGTTCAAGAAGATGGGCATGAACTCCTCGCCCACCGGCGAACTGTTCTTCGAGAACGTCCGCATCACCCCCGACCGGTTGCTCGGCGAAACCGAGAACCCGGCCAAGGGCGACGGAAAGGACAGTGCCAAGGAGTCTTTCGCGGCCGAACGCATCGGCATCGCCTCGCTGGCGCTCGGCATCATCAACGAATGTCACCGCCTCTGCGTCGATTACGCCAAGTCCCGCAAGCTGTGGGGCAAGGAGATCGCGCAGTTCCAGCTCATCCAGCTCAAGCTGGCCGAGATGGAGATCGCGCGAATCAATGTGCAGAACATGGTGTTCAACGCCATCGAGCGCACCGCCGCGGGCGACAAGGTAACCCTCGCCGAGGCCTCGGCGATGAAGCTGTACTCCTCCCGCGCCGCCACCGAGGTCGCGATGGAGGCTGTGCAGCTGTTCGGCGGCAACGGGTACATGGCCGAGTACAAGGTCGAACAACTCGCCCGCGACGCCAAGTCACTGATGATCTACGCCGGTAGCAACGAAATCCAGGTCACCCACATCGCCAAGGGCCTGATCGCCGGGTAATACGCCAGATTCTCCGGGAGCCGCGCACACTCCCGGAGAACGCGTCCTTTTACTGGGCCCGCCGTGGTTCCGGCATCGCGCACGCCAGCCCATCGGCCATCCCGGTCGGCTGCACACCGAGACCTTGGTTGAGCCGGGCCCGCTGGTTCTCCCACGCGATACTCGCCGCCAACTCGGCCAGCTGCGCCTTCGACAGATGGGTGAGCAGGGTTTCGCGCAATTCGTCGATATCGACCGCCGGAGTAACCGTCATCGCCTCCGCGAACGCGATCACCAACTTCTCCAGCTCGGTATATGCGTCACTGGTCTGATACCAGTGCAGATCGGTGAGCTGCTTCTCGGTCAACCCGGACGTATGCGCCAGCGCCGAAGCGATATCGAGACAGAACTGACAGGCCACCAGCCCCGCCGTCTTCAGCTCAGCCAACTCTTTGAGCCGAGGATCGAGCCGGTTGCTGAACAATAACGCCGTCTCATAAGCCACGGTCGCCACCCCGATCTGCGGCCGCCGCCCGAGCCACCCCGCCAGGTCACCCCGATTCCGCCGAGCCTGCCCGATAACCTTGGCGTACGCCCGAATTCGCTTGGCCACCCGCATCGAAAACACCTCTTCGTGTCGACGGTTCGCTTATCTAGGAACCTACGCCGGGAGACAGCGAAACCCCAGGGCTCGGCAGCCCCTGAATGATGGGTCGGATCACAGTCCGTTCGGGGGACGGTTTCAGTGCGAGGCGGCGACGACCACATCAACGAGCGCGGTGACCGCCCGCGTGCAGTCGGCGCGGGCGTAACCCAGCAGCCGCGTCTCGTCCGCGTCGGGTTCGTAGGCCAGCGTTTTGCCGCGGCCTTGGATGATGGCGCCGTCCGGAAGCAGGGGGTGTTCCTCGTCGCGTTCGGTGATCACACGCTTGCCGCCCGCGGCGTCGACGACCATCTGGAAGAACTCCCGGTAGGAAAGGTTCTGGTCGCCGACGAGATACGCGGTGCCCGGTGTCGCGTTGCGCAGGGCACCCGAGATGGCCTGCGCGAGCGACGCGGCGGACATGAAGTTGGTTCCACCGATCGGGGCGAAGTCGGGGATGTCCGGCTCGTTTCCGGCCGCCCAGGAGATCATCCGCCGATAGCGCCGGGCTGACGCGCCCGGCACCGCACCGATGATCGACGGCGGATTGAGGGTGGAGACGGTGAACGATTCGTCCGCGAGCGCACGGGCGCCTTCGTCGGCCGCTTGCCGAGCCGTGATGTAGGGGTTGCCGGCCGCGAGGTCTGGTCGCAGCTGGTGGTAATAGCTCCCGACCTGCACGAAGCGGCCAACGCCAGCCTCCTTGGCGAGCGCGGCGAAGCGTGGCACGCCGACGCTCTGGGTGTTCTCCCAGAACGTTCGGTCTTCGTCCTCGGACTTCTTGTGCCGTACGTCCTGCCCGGCGGCGAAGACGATGCCGTCGAACCCCGACAGTTGCGCACGGGTGAACGAGGGCACGGTGTAATCGCCCGTCAGGAGCGGAAAGTCGGCGACCGGCGAATCGTCGGGTACCGAACTTCGAGCCGCCACGGTGACGTCGTCGCCTTGCGCACGCAGGTGGAGCGCGGCGTGCGCGCCGATCATGCCCGTGCCGCCGATGATCAGAATCTTCATGGTGAGGTGCCTTTCGGTGGTTTCGCGGGTCAGGGATTGCGGGGGCGGTTGGTCCAGCCGCCGGAACCGCGCGGCACCCAGCCGCCGGCGGCGTGGGTGCCCCCGTCGACGTGGACGGTGCCGCCGGTGACGAAGCGGGACAGATCGGAGGCGAGAAAGAGCGCGACCCCGGCGACATCGTCGGGCTGCCCGGGGCCGCCGAGCGGCGACCAGTTCGGCCACAGCGGCCGGTCCTCCTCTGGGATGAGCGTCGCGTAGGGCACCTGCACCGATTCGATGAGGTCCGGAGCGATCGCGTTGACCCGGATACCGGAGGGGCCGACCTCCGCGGCCAGCGACCGGGTGAACTGGGTCAGCGCCGCCTTGTACGCGGAGTACACGGTGTGGCCGGGAATCGCCCGGTGGGCCTCCACGGTGGTGAGGTTGATGATCGAGCCGCCTCGCCGCTCGATCATGCCCGGCAGCAACTCCTGCGTCAGACGCAGGACATGGGCGAAGTTGATCTCGTGCAGGTCGTCCCACAACGAAGGCGCGTTGGTGGCGAACGTGTGCGGCGGCCGTAGGTAGTGACCGACATTGTTGACCAGGACATCGGGACGGTGCTCGACGATTTCGGGTGGGCACGTCGTCGCCCGCACGTCCCACTCGAGCGCTGTGATCGAGCCGCCTGCCGAGCTGTCGAACTCGAGCGAACCGTTCGGTTCGAGATCTGCGACAAGAACGTCGGCGCCGTGCGCGGCGAACGCCCGTGCGATCGCGGCACCGATAGCCGCGCCGCCACCGGTGACGACCGCGCGCCGACCGGCCAGCATGGCGCCGGGAGTGAAGGGCATGAGATGGGGCATGGACCGATTACAGAATGTCCGCCAGCGGGCCGACAGCCATTATCCCGGCAGGTGGAAGAACTCGTCGGCGCGTGAGCGCGATGTGCTACCCATGACGGGAATTCTCGCGAACCGAAGGAGCCCGGATGCGACCACACAGTTCCGGCGACGCACCGACCGGAGTTCTGCAGCGAGCCGCACTGATCCTCGACGCGTTCGATGGCGCGGACTGTCTCAACCTGTCGCAGATCGTCGCCGCCACCGGACTGCCACGATCCTCTGTGCACCGCATGCTGGAGCAACTGGTCGCGCTCCAGTGGGTACACCGTGACCACATGAACTACCAGCTGGGCATGCGCATGATCGAACTGGGGGCGACAGCCGCCCAGCAGAACTCGCTACGCCGGGCCGCGCTGCCCAGCCTGCGCTGGTTGCATCAGACGACAGGATGCATCGTGCACCTGGGCGTACTCGACGGCGCCGATGTGGTGTACCTCGAGAAAGTCGGTGGGGAACTCGTTCCCAGCATCAGGTCACGAGTGGGTAGCCGCATCCCCGCGCATTCGTCGACGATCGGGAAAGCGTTGCTGGCTGTCGACGGGTCAGCCCGCGTCGGCTCGCCGGACATCCAGCGTGTGCGTGAATCCCGCATCGCCTTCGGGCGCGAGCAGTGCATGAAGGGCTTCAGCTGCGCCGCCGCCCCGATCGGGCAGATAGACCACGAAGGCGCCGCCGCCGTCTCGGTTTTCGGTTCGGCCACCAAGATCGGCCCCGACAAGCAGCTGAGGCTGGCGGTGCAGACCGCGGCAGCCGACATCTGGCACCGGGTGCACGCTCCCCGGCAGGGCACGCGGGCGGCCCGCTCTCCCCGGTATCGGCACAACCGGGTGGGCGCGTAGCCACGTTCTCCCAGCAGCCAGTTCAGCCATGATCCGCCGGCGCGCGGTCAAGTGCGCGAAAGATCCCGATGAATGGGAAACCCGGCATTTGTTTCGGGCGAATAGCTGCTTCTGTGTGAGACGCGACACTCCGAATTCCGGTTCTTCGGCATACCTGAATTGGCGTTCGCCACGATGAAAGGCATTTCCACCCATGCGAATCCGATCTTTTAGATTGTCCATTGCGGTCATGGCGGCCGCGGTCGCGGCCACCACCGCTACCACCGGCGTCGCGTCCGCCGATATCGACCTCGGCAGCTCCGGCAGCAGCTCCGGCAGCAGCGGCGAGATGGTCATCACCCTGGTGCGCCATGCCGAGTCGCTCGGTAACACCTCCGGCCTGGTCGACACCAAGGTGCCCGGACCCGACCTGACCGCACGCGGCCGGACACAGGCAGACAATCTGGCCATCCAGCTGGCCGACAAGAACTACGACTGCGCCTTCGCGTCCAACATGGTGCGTACCGAGCAGACCGCGGCACCGACCGTCGCCAAGCAGGACCTGAGCCTCGACATTCAGCCCGGTTTCCGGGAGATCGAGGCAGGCCAGTACGAGGGCACCCCGGAGGCCGAGGCGCTGTCCGGGTACCTACAGGCGCCGATCAAGTGGCTCTCCGGCGACCTGAACGCCCGGATCCCAGGCTCCATCGACGGCAACGAGTTCGACGGCCGCGTCGATCAGGCACTGCTCGATGTGCAGCGCCGCGGCTGCGCCAGCCCGGTGATCTTCTCGCACGGCGGCACCATCATGTTCTGGTCGATGATGAACGCCGACAACGCCGACAAGAACAAACTCGGCACCGATCCGATGCGCAACGGCGGCCGCGTCGTTCTGAAGGGCAGCCCGCAGAAGGGCTGGACGATTGTCGAGTGGGTCGGCCACCCGGACCTGGGCTGACCCACCCTCCCGCGCCCCGGATGTCACCGACGCAATATGTGCCCCCACAGGGACTCGAACCCTGACTGTGCGGATTTTAAGTCCGCTGCCTCTGCCAATTGGGCTATAGGGGCGTCCCGGATAGCGTAGCGAATCGTACGGGTGTACCGGAATCCTGTTGGTCGACAAGGTCGGCCCGGCGTGTCGGAACGGACCACGCCGGGACCGATCATGTCATCGAAGGGGCTGGTCAGTCGCCACTCGCGGCCTTTTTGCCGAGGATCGAGTGGCGGCGGCCATAGGCGAAGTAGACGGCGAAGCCGAGGGCCATCCAGATCACGAAGCGCAGCCAGGTTTCCACCGAGAGGTTCACCATCAGCCACAGGCAGGACCCGACGGCCAGGATGGGGATCAGCGGAACCAGGGGGACGCGGAAGCCTCGGGGCAGGTCGGGGCGGGTGCGGCGCAGGATGAGGACGCCGACCGACACCAGCACGAAGGCGAACAGCGTGCCGATGTTGACCATTTCTTCCAGCGTGCCGAAATCGACGAAACCGGCCAGCACGCAGCAGACCACGCCGACGATCACGGTCAGGCGCACCGGCGTGCCGCGCTTGCCGGTGTGGGCGAGCCAGCGGGGCAGCAGGCCGTCGCGCGACATCGCGAACAGCACGCGGGTCTGTCCGAGGAACAGCACCATCACCACGGTGGTGAGGCCGGCCAGGGCGCCGATGGAGATGACGTTCTTGGCCCAGTCCACGCCGTGGATCTCGAATGCCGTTGCCAGCGTGGCGTTCTCGCCCGCCAGATCGGTGTAGGGCACCATGCCGGTGAGCACCAGCGTCACCGCCACGTAGAGCACGGTGACGATCAGCAGTGAACCGAGGATGCCGCGCGGCACCGCCTTCTGCGGGTTCTTGGTCTCCTCGGCGGCGGTCGCCACGACGTCGAAACCGATGAACGCGAAGAACACGATGCTCGCCGCGGCGAGCAGGCCGTACCAGCCGAAGCTGGTGTCACCCGCACCGGTGACGAACTGGAACAGCGTCTGGTGCAGCCCGCTGGCGCTTTCCTCGGCAGGCTGCGACGGCGGGATGTACGGGCTCAGGTTGGAGGCCTTGAAGTAGGTGATGCCGAGCACGAGCACCAGCGCGATGACGGCCAGCTTGATCGCCACCGCGACCGCCGACACCCGCGAGGACACCTTGGTGCCGACGGCGAGCAGCACACCGAGCACCGCGAGCAACAGCACCGCGCCCCAGTCGAACGTGATCGACCCGAATTGCACAGTGGCGGAATCGAATCCGAATACCGTGCCGAGATACTGCGACCAGCCCTTCGCGACCACCGACGCGGCGAGCGCGAATTCCAGGATCAGATCCCAGCCGATGATCCACGCCACCAATTCACCGAAGGTGGCATAGGAATAGGTGTACGCACTACCGGCGACGGGCACGGTCGATGCGAATTCCGCATAACAGACCGCGGTGAGACCACAGGCGATGGCCGCGAAAACGAATGCCAGCGATACCGACGGCCCCGCGATATTGCCCGCGGTGCGTGCGGTCAACGTGAAGATGCCCGCGCCGACGACAACGGCCACACCGAAGATCGTGAGATCCCAGGCTGTCAGATCTTTGCGGAGTTTGGAATCGGGATCATCGGTATCGAGAATCGACTGCTCGACGGATTTGGTGCGGAACAACCCGCTGCCTCGGCTGGGCGATCGGCCCACCCCTGGAGCGTCCTGCGGTGTCGGCACGGTATTTCTCCTTCTGCTGCGAAAATCGTAATCGGGGATTACCCGGAAATCAGGTCAGTGCACGCCCTGCATACGACGCTTGATCCAGGGCGCACACGCGACGACGACGAGACCGGCCACGATGGCGGCGCCACCGCTGAACCCGAAGTAGGCGGTCTCGCTGTCTGGGCTGTAGAAGCGGGCCAGCGTGCCCGCCATCGACGTGCCGATACCGACGGAGAAGAAATACAGCGCCATCATCTGCGAGCGGAACGCGGCGGGCGCGAGATGTGTGGTCACCGCGAGTCCGATGGGCGAGAGCAACAGCTCCGAGACGGCGAAGCCGCCCAGGATCACGAAGACCGCGAGGACCGGCACTGTCTTGCCGTCGAACCCGCTGAGCAGCGCGAACAACCAGAACGCGATGCCCATGCCGATCACGCCGAGCGCGAACTTGATCGGCGTGCTCGGCGCGCGATTGCCGAGCTTGGTCCACATCAGCGCGAACAGCGGCGAGAGCGCGATGATCCACACCGGTTCGACCGAACCGATCCAGCTGGCGGGGGCCTCCCAGCCGAAGATCCGCCAGTCGACGCGCTCGTCGGAATACACCGCGAGCATGGTGAACATCTGCTGGAACAGCGACCAGAACACCGCGTTGGCGAGGAACAACGGAATGAACGCGACAACCCTGGTCCGCTCGACCTGGGTCACCTTGGCGCTGCGCAGCATCACCGCGAAGTAGACGATCGAGGCGACCACGATGACGCCGGTGGTGACATCGGAGAGATTCTCGAGGGTGACCAGCTTCGTCAGCACGGCGACCAGCACCACGACCGCGGCGACCGCGACCCCGATCAGTATCGGGGTGAGTTCGCGGCGGGTGATGGGATTGGGCACCTCGCGCCCGTGGGTTCCGAGATTGCGGCGGAAGATCACGTACTGGGCCAGGCCGAGCGCCATGCCGATCGCCGCGGCCCCGAAGCCGACATGGAAACCCCACTCGCGCTGCAACAGGCCGGTGAGCAGCGGGCCGCAGAACGCGCCGATATTGATGCCGAGATAGAACAGCGTGAAGCCACCGTCGACCCGCGCGTCCGTCGGGGCGTAGAGGGTGCCGAGCAACGACGACGCGTTCGCCTTCAACCCGCCGCTACCCAGCGCGACGAGCACGAGGCCGACGCCGACGCCGGCCAGCCCAGGCAATACCGCCAGCGCGAGATGTCCGGCCACGACCACGACACCGCCGTAGAAGACCGTCCGCTCCATCCCCAGCACCCGGTCGGCAATCCAGCCGCCGAGCACGGTGGACAGGTAGACGAGGCCGCCGTACGCGCCGACGATGCCGAGCGCGGTGCTCTGGGCGATGCCGAGGCCGCCCTCGGCGGTGGAGTAGTACAGGTAGTAGCCCAGGATGGTGAGCATGCCGTAGAAGGAGAAACGCTCCCACAGCTCGACGCCGAACAGGTTGGTCAAGCCGATGGGATGACCGAACAGGGTGTGTTCGGCCGCCGCGTCGGCGGGGTCCGGCGGGTCGCCGAGCCGTGTTTCTTCCGTGGACATGACGGCAACGATCCCACGCCGAAACGGTGGACAGCAATTTTCCCGCATCATCGCGGCTTCGGCGTGCCGCGCCCGGTGGGCCGGTGCGAACACGTCCGGCGGCGGTCGCCGAGACGAATTACGCTGGGGTGAGGAGGATCCCGCGACGGACGAGGAAATCAGACGTGCTGACAGCCGAGGTGACCGTGCCCGTGCGGCCCGACCGGGCGTTCGCGACCCTGGCCGACGGCTGGCTCTACGCGAGCTGGGTGGTCGGTGCCTCCCACATCGGCAAGGTCGACCCGGACTGGCCCGCCGTCGGCAGCCGCATCCACTACCGCTTCGGGCTGTGGCCGGTCCTGATCAGCGATACCACCGAGGTGCGCGCGATCGAGCCGCCGCACCGGCTCGAATTGGAGGCGCGGCTGTGGTCGGTCGGCTCGGCGTGGATCACGCTCACGCTGGTGGAACAATCTCCGGGACACACGACGATCCGGATGGTCGAGCGCGCTGCCCGCGGACCCGCGCAGCTGATTCCCGGGGTGGCCCAGGATCTGCTCTTCGCGGCTCGCAATCAGGAATCCCTGGATCGGTTGGCCGATTTGATCCGGGCACGTTCGCAGAATGAATGACTCGATCGAAATGCCGAGGATTTCGCGCCGAAATCAGCTGAATGGAATTCCCGGTCGCAGCAAGCACTGGCCGCGTCAGCCGGATTGACGCCGTGGCCCAACAGCTCGGCCACGGCGGATCCATCAGCTCGGCTGGGGTAGGTCGCAGTTGTCGACCTTCGGATTGGCGCCCACGTAGTTCAATGGGCCCGCGATTATCGTCACCGCGATGGTGCCGAGGGTCGCGCAATTCTGGTCGCGTTCGGTGTAATAGCCGCGTTGGCCCGCGGCCAGGATGCCGATCAGTAACCACACCAGCACGACGATCGAAATGATGCGAGAGCTACTGCCTGACATGGCTTTTCCTCTAGTTCGACGGATTCTGCGCATGATCAGTAGTAGTGCCGACGGCCGCCGACAGCGCGCCCGGTGCTGCCGATCAAGGCCAGCACGAGGCCGACCACTAGGAGGATGACCCCCACCGTGCTGAGAAGGGATATGCCGAATACGAGTCCGGCTATGAGAAGAACTGCGCCGAGAAGAATCATCAGAGCTCACCTTGTTCGGTGTCGGGACTGTGGAATACCGGTAGGCATCCACACTGGCCGCATGCCCGGTTTTCCCGATCCGAAACAGGTTGTGCCGCAGAGGATGGGTCTGAGCCGCCGTGGTCGAGCACGGCGGCTCAGGGACGGGTCAGCGGGCGAAGATCGGCAGCACGGCCGAGCCCGACGAGGGCGGGGGCGCGCTGGAGCCGAGGTCGGCGTCGAACGAGCCGGTGCCGCTGCCCGCGTCGACCGAGCCCATCGAACTGCCGGTGGGCGGACCGATCTGGACCGAACCCGAGGGGAACAGGTCCCAGTCGGCGCCGCCGATCGCGTTCGCGGTGCCCGCGGTGCCGAGCAGGGTTCCCGCGGCGAGCACGGCCAGCAGGCCTGCCCTGGCGGCGGTGGATTGACGGATGGACATGGGTGATACCTCCGAGAGCTTCGCTGTGATAGCCCCCAGACGGTAACTGAAACATGTTGATTTCACACCAGATCGGCTTGGTTCCGCTAGGCCTGCGGCCGCTGACCCACTTCCATCTGCACGCGATAGCGGTCGGCGCGGTACCAGCTCTGGGTGTGTTCGATGGGCAGCTCCGCGCTGAACGAGACGCGGTCGAAGTGCAGTACGGGACCGCCCTTCTTGACCCCGAGCAGGGCCGCGACACCGGCCTCCGCGGCCTGGGCGTCGACCGTCTGCACGGCTCGTTCGATCGGCCTGCCGTAGCGATCGGCGGTGGTCCGGTAGATCGAACTGGTGAGGTCGTGTGAGATCAGGCCGGGGACGAGTTCGGGATTGAACCAGGCATCGTCGACGCTGATCGGATCCTCGTCGGCCAGCCGCAATCGGCGCACGTGATAGGCGAGCACGCCCTGGGGCAGGCGCAGCGCGCGGGCGGTGGCCTCGGGCGCGATCGCTTCCTCGGCGACGAGCACCAGGGTGGTCGGATGGTGGCCGAGCGCGCGCATCTCCTCGGTGAACGAGGCCAGGTGCAACCGCGATTGCACGGGCCGGTGCGCGACGAAGGTGCCTTTGCCGCGAACCCGGACCAGATACCCTTCGTTGACCAGCTGACCGACGGCCTCGCGCACCGTGATCCGGCTGACGCCGTAGTCCTGCATCAGGTTTCGTTCGCTGGTCAGCAGATCGCCGGGCTGTAGCTCGCGCGTGCACTTCTGCAGCAGAATCGCGCGTAGCTGTTCGTGTTTGGGCACTGCGCTGTCGCGCAGCGGTGCGGGCATCGCCAGTGGCTCCTTTTTCCTGGTAGGCCGACCGGTCCCTACTGGTCCTATCCGGTTGATTCGAGAGTACGCGACCGGCGCCTCGGAGCCCAGAGATCTGCCACGCCTCAGCGGATGCCCGGCGTACGTGGGTCGGTGCCGATGCATCCCAGGATGACGCATCCCGGCGGCGAATCAGCGAACGGGGCCTTCGGCGTCTCGCCGAGGCAGTCGAGGAAGTTGCAGCCGGGGTAGGCGTACGGGCCGACGCCGAGGGTGCCGAAGAAGGCGTCGGGCCGGGCGATCATCGGGTCGGTCACGCTCACGTCGGGACGTTCCCGATACGGACCGGGATCGGGGATCTGCTGGTCGCGGAACGCCGAGACGAGTGTGCGCAGCACGTCGTGGGTGTAAGTGGTCGAGGCGCCCACCGTCGCGACACCGGTCCAGTTCAGCACCAGGCCCAGGCTTGGCACGATGAAGCTGTCGTTGCGCAGCATGCCCGACATCTTCACCGCGTCGTCGGGCAGTCCGGGAAACTCGAGGCGACACGGTGCGCCGTTGAGCACGAACAGGAATCCGTAGCAGGGCATGCTCGCCGATGGCGATACCGCAGCCCGCATGTAGTCCTCGGAGATCACCTGCTGAGCGTTCCAGTGCCCCCGATTACCTACGAGCAGACCGAGTTTCGCGAAGTCGTCCGGCGGCAGCACCAAATGCGCGTGGCCGTAGGTGTTTCCGGCGCGGTCGCGGGCCCAGTAGTAGTCGCCGCGGGCGATGCCCAACGGGTCGAACAGCTTTCGCTGGGCGAAGGCCTGGAAGTCTTCGCCGACTGCCTGCCCGATGACATACACGAGCAGGTCGACCGCGCGCTGGCTGTAGCGGAACATCGTGCCCTGCGGGCGCTCGATCGGCATCGCGAGTGCCTGCGCGACGACATTGGGATCGAGCTGCGCCAGCCCGGTCGCGCCCTCGGCGGCAACGGCGACCTCCATGCCGGAGGACTCGGTGAGCAGGTTGCGCACGGTGATCTCACGGTGCGCGGCGTCGCCGAGACCCGGCGGCAGATAGCGGCCGATCGGCTCGTCGATCCGGAGCCGTCCCTCGTCGACGGCCGCCCCGGCGACCAGGGCGACGACGCTCTTGGTCCCACTCCACAGATTCCACGCCACCCCGCCGGATTCGGCATTGCGTGGGCCGGTCGCGATCAGGCAGTTGTTGCGATACAGCTGGATATTGAACCGGGTCACGTCGGTGGCGCGCGCCATCGCCGTGGCGAGCACGGCGGGGTCGAGCGCGGCTTCGGCCGGTGTCGCGGACTGCGGGGTACGGCCGGTGGTGACCTCGCACTGTTTCGCGGTGACCGGGTCGGCATCCGCCGGGCCGGAATGCCAAGCCCCCAAAAGTAGGGTCAGTGCGGTAATCGTCGCTGCCACAACATATTTCGGATAGTGCACGTAACCCTCCAGTGGTGTCGGGAGGGGAATCGTGAACGGTCACGTTCTTGTTACGAGCGATCAGCTGCCGTACGGCGTGCACACCCCGATCGCGATGTCCTTGGACGCGTTGAAGGTGTCGATCACACCGTTGAGTTCGTCGGTGGCCGCCCTGCGCTCGAGGGTGTCGGCGAGGATGTTGGTCTTGGCGACGTAGTCGCGCAGCGGCTCGGCCAGATCGGGGATCACATCGCCGGTGATCCGGCGATCCAGATCCTTGGCACTGTTGCGCAGAGTGGTGACCGCCTCGGTGGCCTTGGCGTCGGCATCGGGCGCCTGATCGTTGGAGGCCTCGATGTAGGCGTTGAACGAGCCGACCGAGGTCTTGTTGGCCGAGCGAAGGCCGTCGCACGCGGTGTCGTTGGCCGCCTCGATCTTCGCCGCCCGCGACGACGATGCCGCCGCCGACGAGGCCGCCACCTCGGAGGTATACGAGGCGAGCTCGCCCTGGTTGACCTCGGCGGTGCCCGGCACCTGCTTGGAGCAGGCGCCGATGAAGATCACTCCGGTCACGGTCGCCGCGATCGCGGTCCCGAGTCCCAGCCGTTCCAGTACTCGCATTTCTCTCTCCTGCCTCGAGATTGCAGGCACCGGTTGGGCCGGAGCCGAACATATCGACCGTACTGGCTGGTTCCGGGTGATGTCAGGTCACGGTGGCGATTTCGATGACGAACTTCCGGCGCGGCGCCGGGCTGCCGGGCCCGGCGCCGCACTCGATCAGTTCTGCCCCAGCATGCCGCGCATGGTGGCGATTTCGGCTTCCTGATCAGCCACGATCTTGGTCGCGAGCTGCCTGGATGCCGGGTTCACCCCGCCGTTCAGTTCGACCTGAGCCATGTCGACGGCGCCCTCGTGATGGGCGATCATCATCTCCAGCCACTGCTTGTCGAAATCGGCGCCGCTCGCGGCTTCCAGGCTGCTCATCTGCGCGTCGGTCATCATGCCGGGCATGTCGTGCCCGCCGTGGCCTTCCGTCGCGCTCGGCGCGGGTTTGCCGAAGCCGGTGAGCAGGTCGGTGATCTGCTGCATCTCCGGCGCCTGGGCCTTCTCCACCTGCGCGGCCAGTGCGATGAGCTGCTGGTTCTGGGTGCGGCTCGGCACCATCTTCGCCATGTCGACGGCCTGTGCGTGATGCGGGTACATCATCTGCAGGAAGCTGACGTCGGCGTCGTTGAAGTCGGTGCTCGCGGTGGCGCTGGTCGTTGTCGAGGTGGCGTGCTCGGTCGGATGGGTGGTGGTGCTGTCGTCGCTACAACCGGCCGCGAACAAGACGGTGGCGGCCGCGGCGACGAGAACGTGGATACGACTGATGGACATGGTGATCCTCCTGGGGATTCTGGTGGGGTGTCGACACTGGCGAGGCACGAGCTGTGCCGCGCCTGTCAGATCCGCAGAATCGCCAGTTGGGAAAGGGTGAGGACGGTCCACGGTGGTGGGCGCGTCCGTCTGCCGCGCCATACCTTCGAGGCGAGCCGGGCGGTTCGGGCGGTGTCGCCGAGGCGGTAGAGCAGGACCAGGGTCAGTGCGATGGCGAGTGCGACGAGAACGAAAACGCAGCCGTGGACGGCAGCGTGCTCATCGCAGCCTGCCGCGCCGCAGCCGGTGTGCGGGTCGGACGGAGCGGCGATGGGCGTCGAGGCGGGCGGTGCTCCGGCGAAGGCGGGGGAGCCCTTGGCGGAGTGGTCGGACGGCGCTGCCGCGAGAACCACGTCGTGGCTGTCGGTCGCGGCGGAAGGTGGTTCCGGGTGGTCGGACGGGGCGATCGCGGCGGCCGGCGCATCGTGACCGTGCGCACCGTCGCTCGCATGGGCGGTGCCGAAGACCGCGGAGTGCATGGCGACGATTCCGGCCAGCAGCATCAGCACGGCGAGCGCCCTGGCAATGCCGGGTGCGCGCGCGGGCGGATGCTGGTCCATCACGACGACCAGTCTAGCGATCGCCATCACGATACCGGGTAGGGGTAGGAATCACTGGGTGGCGATGTCGACGACCAGGCGCGGCGGATCGGCCAAGGTTGTGACGGCGAACGGTGGCTGATCGGCGTCGATGCCGATGAACGACTGGGTGACGCCCTCGTAGACCAGCTTCTTGTAGACGCCGGTGATGGCCGGTGCGCTCGGATCGGTCACCGGATCCGGCCCCGCGAACGGGGGGACGACCGAGTCGAACGGGTACGCGGAGCCGAGGATGCGCACCTCGAGGATCGCTCGGCCCGCCACGTCGACGGTTTTGCCGCTGCCGTCCTGCACCGCGCGATCGGTGTAGGACACCTGCCACCCGGGAGAGCCTGTGCCGCCGAGCGCGAAGACCACCCGGTCGAAGCCCGGCTGATGGCCGATCCGGATATCGCTCACCGTCAGCGCCGCACCCGGCGAAGCCGCGCCGGACTTCGGGCCCGCGTCGGTGGGTACCTCGCCGGTGGCGTCGGCGAAGGTGCTGGTGGTGCTCGTCGTTGCCGGCGGCGCCGTGGCCGGTGCGTCGTCGGTGCCGCAGCCGGACATCGAAACCGCAGCCGCGGCGATCAGCACGAACACGAGGGCGTTGCGCATGAGGCTGATGGTACGCACGGACGATGGTGTGGTGGGCGCAGGAAGGCGGGGTGTGTTCGGGCTACGGAAAGTTTGCTGGCGGCTCGGAAATGGGAGCTGTTCCGGTCGATGCGCGCAGGTCGCAGCCCGGATTTTCGGTGAACGCGTACCAGATCGGAAGTTAGCGCCACCTGCGATGATCGGACGTGACGCGCGGGAATCGCGGGCCGCGACCAAAGCATTGGGGAACAACGGGATTCGTCGATTCCGCGAATTCGAGGCGATCTGCAAGGACGTCGCAAATCGATGAGACCCGTTATTGTTCAGCGGAATACATCCCACGACCCCCCGTTGTGAGCGACCCGAGCCGCCGATACCGGGCCCGGATGTGACGGTGGGGCAACGATCTAGCACACTTGCCGGGTGGACAGTGTTGAGGACGTATTCGATCGACTACGCCGGTACCCGGATGTGGAAGCGCCGAACCTCTATGCCGTCGACGCCGCCGACCGGCTGATCCTCGACACCGCCGCGGACACCCTCGCGACCGCGGGTAGCGGCGAGGTTGCGGTGATCGGCGACGCGTACGGCGCGCTCACCCTCGGCGTCGCCGCGCGGCGCGGTCTCGCCGGGCTGCGCGTGCACCAGGACCTAATCACCGGCGAATCGGCCCTCGCGGCCAATGCCAAGACCCTCGGGCTCACCGATCGCTACACCACCCACGCCCTCGACGCTGACCTGCTCACCGGCGCGCGCGTGGTCCTGATGCGATTGCCGCGGATGCTCTCGGGTGTCGCCGAGATCGCCGAGGCCATCGCCCGCTACGCCGCCGGCGACGTGGTGGTGTTCGCGGGCGGTCGCGACAAATACCTCACGCCCGCCATGAACGAGGTGCTCGCCGAATCCTTCGCGCGGGTCCGTGCGGGCCGGGGCAGGCAGAAGTCGCGCGTGCTCATGGTCAGCGAACCGCTGCCGGTGGGGGAATCGCGATTTCCGGTGCGTGAACACGTGATCGAGATCGACGGCGATGTCGTCGCGTTCGGTGCGGCGTTCTCGGGATCGCGCCTCGACATCGGCACCCGCTTCCTGCTCGAACACATGGACCGGATGAAGCCCGACGCGCGCGACGCCGTCGATCTCGGTTGTGGCACCGGCATTCTCGCGGTCGCGCTGGCCAAATCGCGCCCGCACATCAGGGTGGTAGGCACCGACCAGTCCGCTGCCGCGGTGGCCTCGGCCAGGGCTACCGCCGAAGCCAACGGCGTGGCCGACCGGGTGACGGTGGTGCGCGACGACGCCATGTCCTCGGCCGCCGACAACAGCGCTGACCTGGTGCTGTGCAATCCGCCGTTCCACGTCGGGGCGGCCGTGCACACCGGCTCGGCGATCAAGATGTTCGTCGAGACCGGGCGGGTGCTCCGGCCTGGCGGCGAGCTGTGGACCGTGTACAACTCGCACCTGAACTATCGCGGCGTGGTGGAGCGGATGGTTGGCCGCACCGATGTGATCGGGCGGAACCAGAAGTTCACGGTCACGCGGTCCGTTCGTGGTCTGCGCGACGTACAACGATAGGGCGACCCGAAAGCGGTAGAGTCCGAATTGTCCGAACGGGCGGTGGTGCGGTCCAAAAACCGGATCGCTGGGAACTTTGTCCGATCGTGGCGCGTTGAACAGGGCAGTTGGAGCTTTTTGTAGCTACAAGAAAGGCGCACGGTGCGTACCTCATCGAATCCGGTGTTCAAGAACCTTCCCCGCCAGGAGGGTGTCGGCGGTTACGCGAACTTCGGTTCGGGCGTAGCCGGCGCGGGTCAGGTCGGTAACCAGCAGTACGGCGAGTACGGGCAGCAGTACGGCCAGCAATTCCAGCAGGCCCCCGCCACCCGTGCGATGACCATCGACGACGTGGTCACCAAGACGGGCATCACCCTCGCGGTGCTCACCGTCTCGGCGATCGCCTCCTACGCGCTGTCGACGGCGAACCCGTCGCTGGCGCCGCTGTTCGTCATCGGCGGCGGCATCATCGGCCTGGTGCTGGTCCTGATCGCGACCTTCGGCCGCAAGATGGACAACCCCGCCATCGTGCTGTCCTACGCGGCCTTCGAAGGCCTGTTCCTCGGCGCGCTGTCGCTGATGTTCACCGACGTCACCTTCGGCGGTGTCGGCGGTAGCGCCCTGATCGGCCAGGCGGTGCTCGGCACGTTCGGCGTGTTCGCGGGCATGCTCGTCGTCTACAAGACCGGCGCCATCCGCGTGACCCCGCGCTTCACCCGCATGCTGATCGGCGCCATGGTCGGCGTGCTGGTGCTGATGGTCGGCAACCTGATCGCGAGCTTCTTCACCGACGGCGGCTTCGGCCTGCGCGACGGCGGCCCGCTGGCGATCGTGTTCAGCCTGGTCTGCATCGCCATCGCCGCGTTCAGCTTCCTGCTGGACTTCGACGCCGCCGACCAGCTGATCCGCGCCCAGGCCCCCGAGAAGGCCGCCTGGGGCGTCGCCCTCGGCCTCACCATCACCCTGGTCTGGCTCTACATCGAGATCCTCCGCCTGCTGAGCTACTTCCAGCGGGATTGATCCAGAAGCACAAAAACAAATCGAGCGGCTCCCTACGAACTGTGGGGAGCCGCTCGACTATGTCCAGCGAGTACATGGGTAACTCACCGGGTACCAGCTAACCTGGCCGCCTCCGGAGTCTGGCCGCCACAGATGTCTCGCGGCACCCGAGTCTGGCCATAAGTCGCGGAGAGGCGGAGGAGCCTATCTCAGCTGAGGCGCTCGATGACCAGTGCCATGCCCTGGCCGCCGCCGACGCACATGGTCTCCACGCCGAACTGCTTGTCGTAGGTCTGCAGGTTGTTCAGCAGGGTAGTGGTGATGCGCGCACCGGTCATGCCGAACGGGTGACCCAGCGCGATCGCGCCGCCCGAGACGTTGAGCTTGTCCTCGTCGATCTTCAGCTCACGCGCCGAGCCGAGCACCTGCACGGCGAAGGCCTCGTTGATCTCGAACAGGTCGATGTCGGAGACCGACTTGCCCGCGATCGCCAGCGCGCGCTTGACGGCCTCGACCGGGCCGAGGCCCATGATCTCGGGCGACAGGCCCGAGACACCGGTCGACACGATGCGGGCCAGCGGGGTCAGGCCCAGCTCCTTGGCCTTGGTGTCGCTCATGATGACCAGCGCCGCGGCGCCGTCGTTGAGCGCGCAGCAGTTACCGGCGGTGACGGTGCCGTCGGGACGGAACACCGGCTTGAGCTGGCTGACCGCCTCGTAGGTGACGCCGGCGCGCGGGCCGTCGTCCTTGCTCACGATGGTGCCGTCGGGCAGCGTCACCGGGGTGATCTCCCGCTCGAAGAAGCCGGCCTTGATGGCCGCTTCGGCACGGTTCTGCGAGCGCACGCCCCAGTGGTCCTGGTCTTCGCGCGAGATGCCGGTCAGCGACGCGACGTTCTCGGCGGTCTGGCCCATCGCGATGTAGGCGTCGGGGAGCAGACCGTCCTGACGCGGGTCGTGCCACACGCCCGCGCCACCTTCGGCGGCCTTGGCGGTACGGGCGACGGCCTCGTCGAAGATGGTGTTCCGGGTGTCGGGCGAGCTGTCGGCCGAGCCACGGGCGTAGCGCGACACGGTCTCCACGCCGGCGGAGATGAATACGTCACCCTCGCCTGCCTTGATCGCGTGGAAGGCCATCCGGGTGGTCTGCACCGACGACGCACAGTAGCGCTGCACGGTGGTGCCGGGGACGACATCGAGGCCGAGCTCGATGGCGATCATGCGGCCCATGCCGAAGCCGCCCTCGCCGGCGGGGGAGCCGGTGCCAAGGATGATGTCGTCGATCTGCGTCGGATCCAGCGAAGGCACCTTGGCCAGCGCGGCACGAACCATCTGCGTGGTCAGGTCGTCCGGGCGCATTCCCGCCAGTGAACCCTTGACGGCACGGCCGATGGGGGAACGGGCGGTGCTGACGATGACGGCCTCGGGCATGAGGACTCCTTTTCGCATTGTTCGACGTGAACGGCTGTTTAGCTGCCGGTCATCCTTCGAATCTACGTCTCCAGTTGCGCGACCGGAAGGGCAGGGCGGTCGCGCACCTGCGCGATCAACACCGGAAGCAGCTGCGCTGCCGCCAATTCGTAGCCCGCCGCGGATGGGTGGAATCC
Source organism: Nocardia sp. FBN12 (assembly GCF_054031145.1). Classification (NCBI taxonomy): domain Bacteria; kingdom Bacillati; phylum Actinomycetota; class Actinomycetes; order Mycobacteriales; family Nocardiaceae; genus Nocardia; species Nocardia sp. FBN12. The sequence continues at coordinate 4,997,435 of NZ_CM132926.1, read as the reverse complement.
GTCGGTGGCGAACAGGATCTCGGGCGATGCCCGGAACTCCGAGGCGACAAGTGGCGAGCCCATCGGCACCGCGATGCCGCCCGCGATGGTGGTCGCGACCGTCTGCGCCTTGGCCAGCCGCACGCTCCAGTTCGCGACGATCGTGCGCAGCGGCTGCTGGATCGCGGTGACGGTGCCGAGGTTCGGGCAGGTGCCGACCACGACCAATGCGTCGGCCTCACGCAGCCGCGAGACGGCCGCCGCGAGCCTGCGCGCCGAGGCCCGGATGGAGTGCTTCTTGGTGATGTCGTTGGCGCCGACCAGGATCACCGCGGCGTCCGGCGGCGGGCCCGCGACGAACATCGCGTCGACCTGTCCGGCCAGGCCCTTCGATGTGGCACCCGAGATCGCCTTGGTGCTCAATCGGATTCGCATGCCGGTGGCCTCGGCGAGCCCGCGGGCCAGCCGCACGCCGGGGACATCGGTGGCGCCGAGGCAACCGAGCCCGGCCGCGGTGGAATCGCCGAAGATCATCAAGTGCAGGTCGACCGGCGTCGTCTTGCGCCACGGCTCGGGAACGGTCGCCCCTGGCGCGTACACGCCGTCGGCCTCGGGCGGCTTGGAGGTGTCGCGACCGATCACGGCGCGCGCCGCACCGGCTTGGGTCATCAGCAATCGATACGTCGCCCAGGAGACCGTTCCGGCGCTCGATCCGGCGAGCACCGTCGTCGCTCCGGTAACGACCGCGGTCCGCCAGCTGATTCGAGGTGCGCTCACATTCAAAAATTCTACGACTGATCCGCCTCTCCGGGCCGGTGGCCGGACCCGGGTGCCGCACCGGTCCGCACGCGGCCGGGGGTTCGGAGGTGTGAGTTGGCCCGTGCTCGACGAGTTACCCATCTACTCGCGAGATCGGGGGTTCTGCAACGATGGAGCTATGCGCATCGCGGATCATGTGGTTGACCTCATCGGCAACACGCCCCTTGTTCGGCTGAACTCGGTGGTCGGCTCCAACGCGGGCCTGGTGGCCGCGAAGGTCGAATACCTGAACCCGGGCGGCAGCTCCAAGGACCGGATCGCGGTCAAGATGATCGACGCCGCCGAGCAGGACGGACTGCTGAAGCCGGGTGGCACGATCGTCGAGCCGACCTCGGGCAATACCGGTGTCGGCCTGGCGCTGGTCGCGCAGCAGCGCGGGTACAAGTGCGTGTTCGTGTGCCCGGACAAGGTCAGCGAGGACAAGCGCAACGTGTTGCGTGCTTACGGCGCCGAGGTCGTGGTCTGCCCGACCGCCGTGCCGCCGGAGCACCCCGACAGCTACTACAACGTCTCCGATCGCCTGGTCCGCGAGATCGAGGGCGCCTGGAAGCCCAACCAGTACTCCAACCCGGGTGGCCCCGACAGCCACTACGAGACCACCGGCCCCGAGATCTGGGCCGACACCGAAGGCAAGGTCACCCACTTCGTCGCGGGTGTCGGCACCGGCGGCACGATCTCCGGCACCGGCCGCTACCTCAAGGAGGTATCCGGCGGCAAGGTGAAGATCATCGGCGCCGATCCCGAAGGCTCGGTGTACTCCGGCGGCACCGGTCGCCCGTACCTGGTCGAGGGTGTCGGTGAGGACTTCTGGCCGAGCGCCTACGACGCGTCGATCCCCGATGAGATCATCGCCGTCTCCGACGCCGACTCCTTCGAGATGACCCGGCGCCTGGCTCGCGAGGAAGGCCTGCTGGTCGGCGGTTCCTGCGGCATGGCCGTGGTCGCCGCGATCGAGGTCGCCCGTCGCGATCCCGATGCCGTGGTGGTCGTGCTGCTGCCCGACGGTGGCCGCGGCTACCTGTCGAAGATCTTCAACGACAAGTGGATGAGCTCCTACGGCTTCCTCCAGACTCCCCTCGAAGCGGGCCCGGAACCGCTGGTCGGCGACGTGCTGCGCGGCAAGTCCGGCGCCCTGCCCGACCTGGTGCACACCCACCCGTCGGAAACCCTGCGCGACGCCATCGAGATCCTGCGCGAATACGGCGTCTCCCAGATGCCCGTCGTCGGCGCCGAGCCGCCGGTCATGGCAGGCGAGGTCGCGGGCAGCGTCACCGAACGCGACCTGCTCTCGGCCGTCTTCGAAGGCCGCGCCAACCTCACCGACTCCGTCGCCCAGCACATGAGCCCGTCCTTCCCGCTGATCGGCTCGGGCGAACCCATCTCGACCGCCACCAAGGCCCTGTCGGATTCCGACGCGCTGATGGTCGTCGAAGACGGCAAGCCGGTCGGCGTCATCACCCGGCACGATCTACTCGGCTTCCTCAGCACCGGCTCCATCTGACGCCGAGGCCTCGCGAGACACCGCTGAGCGGCTCCCACACCTGATGTGGGAGCCGCTCAGCTGGTTTGTGGCGCCGCTCGGGTCAGCGGTCGAGTGCTGAATGCAGTGCCACCCATTGCTCCGGATGGACGTAGGCGACCACAGTGCCGGGTGCGATCCCCGCTGTCGCCATCGCGTCGTCCACACCCTGGTAGCGGGTGCGCAGGGACGCGCGGACCGTACCGCCGACTCCGGAGAACGCGGCCCGCACCAGCTCCGTGTAGGAATCCCGGTGGGGGACAAGGGGTTGCGCCCGTCGGGTGATTCGCAGGATCGCCGAGTCGACCGAGGGGATCGGGCGGAAGTGGTGGCGGGGTACCTGCCCGCGGAGTTCCCAGGCGAACCAGGGCCAGGTCGATGCGGTCAGCAGGCTCCAGCGGCCGTAGTCGCCGGTGCGTTTGCGGGCGTATTCGCGTTGGGTGAGCAGGGTCGCCGAGGTGAGGGTGGGGGCGGTCAGGCACCAGTCGACGATCTCGGCGGTCACCGAGTACGGGATGTTGCCCACCACGGCGAACGGCTCGCGGGGAGCCTTGGCCTTGGTGAAATCACCACGGACAACCCGGATTCCGTTCTCGGAACGCGTTTGCGCCGAGAGCTTGGCCGCGAGGAGTGGATCGATCTCGTACGCGGTGACCTGTGCGCCCCGGCGGGCAATGGCACGCGTGAGAATGCCCGCACCCGCACCGGGCTCGAGGACGGTCCCCGTCGGTTCGGCGACCGTCACGATCGAGTCGACTGCGGCCTGATTCACCAGAAAGTTCTGTGACAGTGTCCTTCTCGCGTGGTCACGGGCGGTACGGCCACCGCGCTGAGCGGTGACCTTGCGCTGAGTGTGTGAATAGTTTCGGTGTGAATGATCCTGCGCCACGGCAGTTGCCCCTTCGGGTCTTCGAGTTGATGGAGGCTCGAAGGGCCCTGGGCGCGCCGGTGGACGCCGATGAAGTTATCCGCGTCCGCTAGCGGGCCCGAGCCCGGCTGTAGCGGAGGCGAATGAAGTAGTTGCACGACATGGGAACGAACTCTAGGAATGCGGGGAGCCGCGGCGCAACCGGATTTCGGTTCGGCCGGTGATCAGGCGGGTCCGGTGCGCGCGCGGCTACGGGCCCGTACCTCGGCGACCGCCGATGCGGCGGCGCGGATCGCGCTGTTGATGGAGATCTCACCGCGCATGCCGGGTGCGGCGACCATGTCGCCCGCCAGATAGATGCCGTCGCCTCGATCGATGGCGTGCCGGTCACGCCAGGTGGTTCCGGGTAGATCGAGTGCGCCGGTCCGGCCTTTCGAGGTGGCGGTGCGGTGGAAGGTGTTGCGGGAGCGCCAGTCCGGGATGGTGGCATCGGCGAACTGTTCGAGGCGCTCGTGAGCGGAGTCGCGGGATTCGTTGTCGCGCAGCGGCATCTGGAGTTGGTACAGGGATTCGCCTGCGGGAGCGATGGTGTCGTCCTGCATGGTGTAGCTCTCGTGGAAGCCGCCCTGGTCCAGGTCGAAGACGATGCTGCGGTCTCGGCGGTCTTTGATGACGCCGAGGTCGAGAAGCGCCGCGAAACCGCTGGTGCCGTGCAGGGTGTCGTCGCCGAGCAGGCGACGGGCGGAGTCGAGGTCGGTGGCGACGATGACCGGTCCACCGGCGGGCAATTCGGTGACCCGCGAACCGGTTTCGATGCGCACCCCGAGTTCGGTCGCGCGCGCGGCCATGCGATCCATCGTCTGCTGCCAGCCACCGCGCACCCAGCGCACCGCGGGGACGGCGGGGCCGAGTGCCCGCTGGAACAGATCCCAGACGAAGGCGGCGGAGAGCCTGCCGGTGTTCGCGTCGTAGGTGACCACGCTGATCGCGTTGGCGACCTGGGTGGCCGTGCGCTCACCCCAGCGACCGGCGGCCCAGGTGTGGAAGTCGACGTCGACCGGGGCCTGCAACCACTTGCGTGACTGCGCGCGCAACATCCCGAGCGGAGGCACGCGGCGGATCGTGCCGTCCGTGCGGAACCCGAGTCTCGTGGCGTCGGCGAGCCCCGGCCAGCCGAGGCCGGCCACGAAACCGCGCTCCTTCAACCAGGTGTAATGCGGGCCGTCGGCGTAGAAGACATGCGCGCCTTCGTGGGCGACGTGCGGTGGTGGCGTCGCGCGACCACGTCCGCCCAGCGCCTTGTGCGCTTCGAAAAGCTGGACCGGCACGCCGGTTTCGGCGGCGGCGATCGCGGCCGTGAGTCCGGCCAGTCCGCCTCCGACCACGGTGATGGGTGTGTTCATCCTCGGTCCTCTCCTTCGGGAACCGCCCAGTCGAGCCGGGCGGCGATCAACTCTGCGGTAGCTCGTAGGTATCGGTCGGTGTCGACGTCGGCCGGGTGGTCGCCGTCGAAGATGTCGCGAATCATCCAGAAGTGGGCGAGCGCGCCGACCAGGACCGCCGCGGTGGCGTCCCAGTCCTGCTCACCGGCCCGGTCCCCGGCGAGCTCGACCAGCCCGCGGGTGACCGCCGACATCACCACCGCGTACTCCTGCTGCCGGAAGACCTCCAGCAGGGAAGTGGGGATCGAATTGTCCCGCAACAGAATTCGGGTGACGTCGCGATCGTGATCCAGACGCGCCAAGCCGATCCCGCACAGCGCGACGATCTTGTCGACGGTGCTGCCCGACGGCGTGATCGCCTCGAGCGCCGCCGCGACGGAGAACGTGGGCGCCAGGAACTGGTCCCACTCGCCGCGATCGCTCAGCCGCGTGTCCACCGCGGCCACCAGCAACTCGTCCTTGGACTTGAAGTGCCGGTACAGCGCGCCGGACCCGCCGGAGAGCCCGGCCGCCCGCTCGATCTGCGCGACCGAGGTCTTGGCGAAGCCCTGTTCCCCGAACAGGCGCAAGGCCTCGGTCAGGATCCGCTCCCGCGACGTAGGCGACTCGCTGTAAGTAACCACTTACTCACGGTGACTCGAGTGTGCGACGAACACAAGACCCCTGCGGTGAGTAGTGGGTCACTGTGCCGCTGACCGGCCGTGAGCAAATTTATCGCTACTCGACCGATTCGATGAGTATTACCTGGGTAAACACCACGAACAGGTGCTTCGGCAATTCAGCCGCCCTGATCAGCAAGAGCGAGCGAAAGGACTGGCCGTGGATACCTCCGTCGTTGCGATAGATTTCCAGCAGGGCTTGACCGACGCGTGGAGTTCGGTCGCGCAGTTCGTCCCCAAAGCGGTGGCGTTCATCGCCATTCTTCTTGTCGGCTGGATCATCGCGAAGGTGGTCGCCAAGATCGTGAACGCGGTGCTGGAGCGCGTCGGATTCGACAAGCTCGTCGAACGCGGCGATCTGCGGAAAATGCTGTCCCGCAGTAAATATGACGCTTCCGACATTATCGCCAAGATCGCCTATTACGCGATTCTGTTGATCGCGCTACAGATCGGTTTCGCGGTATTCGGGCCGAACCCGGTCAGTGCGCTGCTCACCAGCATCGTGGCATGGCTGCCCAAGGCCGTGATCGCGATCGTGATCGTGGTGATCGCCGCGGCCATCGCGCACGCGGTGAGCGACCTCGTCTCCAATGTGCTCGGCGGGCTGTCCTACGGGACCATGCTCGGCCGGATCGCGGCGGTGTTCATCTGGGGCATCGGCATCATCGCCGCGCTGAACCAGATCGGTGTCGCGACCTCGGTGACCACGCCGATCCTGATCGCCGTGCTCGCCACCATCGGCGGCATCCTGGTGGTCGGTGTCGGCGGCGGCCTGGTGCGGCCCATGGAACAGCGCTGGAGCAACTGGCTCGGCAATCTGGAATCGGAGATGCCCGCGATGAAGGGGCATGCCCAGGCCTACCAGCGTGGACGCGAGGATGCCGAGCGTCAGGGTGAGCGGGTGGCACCGAGCACGACCCAGCAGGCATGGGCCACGCCCGGCGCGAGCGCCACGGAAACCGAGCCCGGCTGGGGTGGCGAAACGGCTAGATGACCAACCGGCGTCGGCGCACCGTCAGCCTGCGGGAGGCGGGGCGCCGTCGTCGTTCTCAGTCGTCGGCGTACGCGCACACCGCGGCAAGGCGCAACTGCAGCCAATCGGCATCGTGCCAGTTGTCCGGCGCGCCTGCGAAGAATCCGTCGGCCCGCTCGGCGAAATGATCGAGTAGTCCGCGGACATAACCGGCGAGCAGCACGATGAGCGGCACCCGGGCCGAATCCTCGACGCCGAGCTCGAGAATGTCGCGCACCGCGGCGGCATGCTGATCCAACTGCGCCGACAACGCGGGCACCGCCGCGGCGACGACCGCCGCGGGTGCTCCGAACTCGGTGTTCAACTGCTGTATTTGTCGTTGCGCCGAAAGTTCGAGCAACGCGCGACCTGGCGCAAACATCACAATATGATAGCAATCTATACGGTGATGCTGAAATTGGATTGTTTCAAGATCAAACTCATGGCCTGGCGAATATGACGCAACATCGAGCACGCGCGATCGAATTCCGGTGAGCGCAACCATGGTCGCTGTCCAGGTGTTCTGCTGGACTGTCGAACATGGGCAGCGAACGTCGGAAATTGAAGACCGTCACCGGGGTCAGCGGATCGCGCGACGTGTACGCGGCGGCGCTCGACCCGACCCGATCGACCCTCGACGAAGCGGTACGGATCGCCCGGATCGCGCAGGCCAACAAGATCGGTGCGCTCTTCGCGGCGGACCTGCTCAGCTTCGGTGCCCAGGGCGCCATCGGTGCGCAGGAACCGCTGATCCAGCTCGCCGCCCTCAGCGCGGTGACCACCGATGTGGGCCTCATCGCCACGGTCACCACCACCTTCCACCATCCCTACAATCTGGCCAGGTTGTTCGGCACGCTCGACCACATCAGCAACGGCCGCGCGGCGTGGAACGCGGTGACCTCCTCGCTGGGGGAGGAGAACTACGGCGATGAGGACCTGCCGAGCCCGGAGCAGCGCTACGCTCGCGCCACCGAGTCGCTGGAAGTGGTCAACGCGTTGTTCGACAGCTGGCAGCCGGGTGCGCTGCGGCAGGACAGCAATGGTGTTGTGGCACTGGACGAATCGCTCGTGCGGCCGATCGGCCATGTCGGACAGTATTTCTCGGTGCGTGGTCCGCTGAACATTCCACCGCTGCCCCAGGGCAGGCCGGTCCAGTTCCAGGCCGGTCAATCCGCGGGCGGGGTCGAGTTCGGTGCGCGATTCGCGGAGGTGGTGTTCACCTCGCTGCCGACGCTGGAGGATGCGATCACCTACACGAAGAAGATCCGCACCCGTGCTACCGAATTGGGCAGACCGGACGGACTTCCGCTCATCTTCAGTTCCTTGCACGCCACCTATGGCGCGACGGAGGAGCAGGCCCGCCGGCTGGTTCGCGAGGCGGCCGAAGCCACCGATTTCGAGGCGGGGCGCCGTCAGCTGGCCGACATGCTCGGCGGCGACATCGATTTGTCCGACCTGCCACTGGACAAGCCCATCCCGGAAACCCTTCTACCGCAACTGGGCTCGGTCCACCGGCGCCGCGGCCGCGTCGAGATCTTCGGCAAGCTCGCCGCGTCCGGCGCGACGCTGCGCGAACTCGTCATCGCCGCCAAGGACACCGGCCACTGGGCCGTTGCGGGCACGCCCGAACAGCTGGCCGACGCGATCGAGGAGCGCTATCGGGCGAATGTGCTCGACGTGATCTCCCTCGGCGGGCTCACCGACGAGCGCACCCACGATTTCGTCGTCAACGGTCTGCTGCCCGAACTGCGTCGCAGGAATCTGCTCGATACCGACTATCTGGGCGCGACCTACCGGGAGAACCTGGAACTGCCCGCGCCGACCGCGGCGGCCAGGGCGTAGCCGACACGACAGCGCGGAGTTGCGCGAACCGGGCGCCCGATGGACTCTGAATGGGTATAACCGTTCCGAGACAACTTTCGGCAAACCAGCTCGGCGAGCGAAGGGATCCGCAGTGCAGGTCACCGACCCGGCCGTACAACTGTTCGGCATGAGCCCGGTTATCGCTGCTAGCGCAGGGTATTCGGCGCAGACGAGGATCGCCGAGGCGTGGCGGCGCTCGCCCTACGCGCCAGTACTCGGACGTCTCACCGCCGCGATCATCTGGGGTTGCGGCAGTGTGGCCGGTCTGACCGTGCTCGGCATTCCCACAGCGATCACCGTGCCCATCGCGCTGACCGTCCTCACGGTGGTGATCGTCGTGCTCGCCGCGGCCTTCGCCGGCGGCATGATCAGGCCGAGACCGGCCGGTACCTGACCTACCGGAACGCGTTCGCGTCGGTGAGCGCCTTGCCGATGACCAGCTGGTGCACCTCGGCGGTGCCCTCGTAGGTCAGCACCGACTCCAGGTTGTTGGCGTGCCGCAGCACCGGGTAGTCGAGGGTGATCCCATTGGCGCCCAAGATGGTTCGGCATTCGCGAGCAATCTTGATTGCCTCGCGAGTGCTGTTCAGCTTGCCCGCACTGATCTGCTCGCCGGTGATCTCGTGACGATCCTTCAACCGGCCCAGGTGCAGCGCGAGCAACTGTCCCTTGCCGAGCTCGAGCGCCATATCGGCCAGCTTGGCCTGAGTGAGCTGGTAGCCCGCGAGTGGCTTGTCGAATACCTCGCGGCTGCGGGAGTAGTCGATCGCCGCGCTGAGGCAGTCGCGGGCAGCGCCGAGCGCGCCGAAGATGATGCCGAACCGCGCTTCGCTCAAACAGGCCAGCGGCGAACTCAGCCCGCGTGATTCGGGCAGCACCGCGTCGGCGGGCAAGCGGACGTCGTCGAAATCGAGTGCGGCGGTGATCGATGCGCGCAGCGACAGCTTGCGGTGGATCTCGCGAGTGGTGAAACCCGGTGTGCCCGAGGGCACGAGGAAGCCACGCACCCGCGGCTTGTCCGCGCCCGGCTCGTCCGCGTAGGCCCAGACGATCGCGATATCGGCGACCGACCCGTTCGTGATCCACATCTTGGACCCGTTCAGCACCCAGTCGTCACCATCGCGACGCGCCCGCGTGCGCATCCCGCCGGGGTTGGACCCGAAGTCGGGTTCGGTGAGTCCGAAGCAGCCGATCACCTCGCCGGCCGCCATCGCGGGCAGGTACTGCTGCTTCTGCTCCTCCGACCCGAAGAAGTGAATCGCCGCCATCGCCAGCGAGCCCTGCACCGACACCATGCTGCGCACCCCGGAGTCGACCGCTTCGAGCTCCTGGCAGGCGAGCCCGTACGCGGTCGCCGACGAGCCCGCGCAGCCGTAGCCCTCCAGGTGCATGCCGAGCAACCCGAGCTTGCCCAGTTCCGGCGCGATCTCGCGAGCTGGGAACGTGCCCTGCTCGAACCAGTCGGCCAGGTGCGGTCGCAGCCTGCGTTCCCCGAATCGCGCCACCGTGTCGCGGATCTCGCGCTCCTCCTGCGACAGCAACGGATCGATGGCGAACAACTCTTCGACAGTGACCATGGCGTGAGCTTAACCGCAGTACCACGCCCGAATCCGACACTTCGACCAGGCCGATACCCCAGCGATCGCACGCGAAGCGAGCCAACTAGTCTGAGGCAATGAGTGAGCTGGGATTCTCCACCAGGGCCGTGCACGCCGGATATGAACCCGATCCTCAGACCGGTGCGGTCAACGTGCCCATCTACGCGAGCTCGACCTTCGCCCAGGACGGCGTCGGCGGCATGCGCGGTGGCTACGAGTACGCGCGCACCGGCAACCCCACCCGCACGGCACTGGAAGCCAACCTCGCCGCCCTCGAATCGGGCAGTTACGGGCGGGCCTTCGCCTCGGGTATGGCGGCCACCGACTGCGCGCTGCGCGCCATGCTGCGCCCCGGCGATCACATCGTGATCCCCGACGACGCCTACGGCGGCACCTTCCGGCTCATCGACAAGGTCTTCAGCCAGTGGGGCATCGAGCACTCGCCCGCCCACATCGCCGACCTCGACGCGGTGCGCGCGGCCATCCGCCCCAACACCAAGCTGGTGTGGATCGAGACCCCGACCAACCCGCTGCTGAGCATCGGTGACATCCCCGCGCTGGCCGATATCGCCCACGAGTCCGACGCGAAGCTGGTCGTGGACAACACCTTCGCCACCCCGTACCTGCAGCAGCCGCTGCTGCTCGGCGCCGATGTGGTGCTGCACTCGACCACCAAGTACATCGGCGGTCACTCCGATGTCGTCGGTGGCGCGCTGATCACCAACAGCGCCGACCTCGACAAGGATTTCGCGTTCCTGCAGAACGGCGCGGGCGCTGTCCCAGGTCCGTTCGACGCCTTCCTCACGATGCGCGGCATCAAGACCCTGGCCGTGCGCATGGAGAAGCACTGCGACAACGCCGAGGTCATCGCGGAGTTCCTCACCAACCACCCGGCCATCTCCCAGGTCATCTACCCGGGCCTGCCCACGCACCCCGGCTACGAGATCGCGCAGAAGCAGATGCGTCGCAGCGGCGGCATGATCTCGGTGCGCCTGGTCGGCGGCCGGGACGCGGCGCTGAAGTTCTGCTCGCGGACCGAGATCTTCACCCTCGCGGAATCGCTGGGCGGCATCGAATCGCTCATCGAACATCCCGGCGCGATGACGCACGCGAGCACCGAGGGATCGGCGCTGGAAGTCCCCGCCGACCTGGTCCGGCTCTCGGTGGGCATCGAGGACATCAGCGATCTGCTCGCCGATGTCGAGCAGGCGCTGAGCTGAGCAGGGCCAACACACATGACGAAGCGGCCGCATCCGGATTCCGGATGCGGCCGCTTGCGTTCGGGTTCTAGATGTACGGGTTCAGCGCGCTCAGCTGTGGTACGGCTCCGCGCTGACCAGCGTGACCTTCATGGTGTTGCCGTTGGGGAGTGTGTACTCGCGGGTCTCGCCCACCTTGGCGTCGATCAGCGCGCCGCCCAGCGGCGAGTTCGGCGAGTAGGCCTCGAGGCCGGTGGCGCCGAGCCCTTCTTCGCGGGTCGCGATCAGGAAGGTCTCGGTATCGCCCTCGTCGCCGTCGTAGTAGACCGTGACGACCGAGCCCGGCAGTGCCACACCGGATTTGGTGGGGGCGACGCCGACCTTGGCGTTGTTCAGCAGTTCCTGCAGCTGGCGGATACGCGCCTCCTGCTGACCCTGCTCTTCACGCGCGGCGTGGTAGCCACCGTTCTCCTTGAGGTCGCCCTCTTCGCGGCGCTCGTTGATCTCGGCGGCAATGACCGGACGATTGGCAATGAGCGAGTCCAGCTCGCCCTTGAGCCTGTCGTGCGACTCCTGGGTAAGCCAGGTCACATTCTCGGTCATCTCGATCACTCCCTAGTAGTTGTTCCCGGCGCACCGGGATTCCCTGAAACCGGCGCGAGACCCCCCGAAGGAGGGCATGCACCAGCCCGACGGCTGGAGCGATCCTGGGGGTGAACCCGATACCCACAAACAGCACCGCTGGCCGCCAATGCAGCAAACACGGCTCCGAACCCCGGAACCGTGTATCAGACCATTTTAGCATGTCTCATAAATATGCAGGTCAGGCTAGGCGGGCGTGCGCAGGTAGCCCGGAATCTGGTCACTGCAACCATAGATGTCGCCCGCCGAAGCGCGGGCTGATGACTTCACCGTAGTGCTCACCTGCACGCTGGTCGAGTCCGAGCCGGGAACGAGTATTTCGCGCCTGCCCACCTCGGCGCCGTCGCGATCCATCGCGCGCACGAAGCAGACCACTGCCTGCTGTGGGTTGTCGCGGGTCACCTTGATCCGCACGTCCAGGGTGGCGTCGTCGACGACCACATAGCCCAGCTGCTCGGTCTCGACCGCCTTCGGACCATATTTCTGGAAGCCCAGATAGGCCACCGCGAAACCGGCCACCACCACGCCGACACCGAGCAAAACCATCAGCCACAGGCGACGCGCAGGTGGTTTCGTACCGTATCGATCGGCGTGTCGCGCTGCTGCCGCGGCCGAGGTCGCGGCGGAGTCGGGTGCGGGCTCGGTCATCGGTTTCGCGCTCCCGGGGGTGGTCGGAACAAACAGGGGGTCGGATGGAACTATAGGTAACGACATCTGACACCCGCGAGCGAGAGCGACGGTGAACGAGAAGTGAGTGGCCTTCGCCTCATGGCAGTGCACGCCCACCCCGACGACGAATCGAGCAAGGGCGCCGCGACGACCGCCAGGTACGCCGCGGAGGGCGTCGAGGTGCTCGTCGTGACGTTGACCGGCGGCGAGCGCGGCAGCATCCTGAACCCGGCCATGGACACCCCCGGTGTGCTGGACCGGATCAACGAAGTGCGGCGCGAGGAGATGGCCGCGGCCGCCCACGCGCTCGGCGTGCGCCAGCACTGGCTGGGCTTCGTCGACTCGGGCCTGCCCGAGGGCGACCCGCTACCGCCGCTGCCCGAGGGCTGCTTCGCGCTGGTGCCGCTCGAGGAATCCACCGAGGCGCTGGTGCGCGTGATCCGCGAGTTCAAGCCGCAGGTGATCACCACCTACGACGAGAACGGTGGCTACCCGCACCCGGACCACATCCGCTGCCACGAGGTGTCGATGGCCGCGTACGAGGCCGCGGGCGATCCGACGAAGTTCCCCGAGGCGGGCGAGCCGTGGACACCGCTCAAGCTCTACTACGACCACGGTTTCAGCATGAAGCGCCTGGAGGCCTTCGCCGACGAGTACGAGCGCATAGGTGAACCGTTCCCGCTGCAGGAGTGGCTGGACCGGATGAAGCAGTACCAGGCGGCGCGTGGCGACATCATGGGCCGGGTCACCACCCAGATCGAATGCTCGAAATACTTCCCCCAGCGTGACGACGCCCTGCGCGCCCACGCGACCCAGATCGATCCCAACGGCGCGTTCTTCGCGATCCCGTTGGAGATGCAGCAGCGGCTCTGGCCGACCGAGGAGTTCGAATTGGCCAAGACCAGAGTGTCCACCGCTATCCCGGAGACCGACCTGTTCGCCGGCATCGAGGACACTGACCGGTGATGTTGGTCTACCTCGCGCAGCAACCCACCGGCCCCGAGTTCGGCAAGGCCTCCCCGCTCGGCCTGCTGGTCATCCTGATCCTGCTGGCAGGCACGGTGCTGCTGGTCCGCTCGATGAACAAGCATCTCAAAGGCCTGCCCGAAACGTTCGAACCCGAGCACCCGGAACCGGATCAGAAGGCCGACGAGGGCACCGAGCCGGGCGTGATCACCGAGGACGCCGCCGACCCGCCGAAGCCGACCGCTTAGCGGGCTGCGGCGAGATCGGCGACGAGTTCGCCGACGAGGTCGCGTGCGGCGGTGGCGTGTTCGGCCACCGAGCGCTGCGCGCCACTGTTGCTCAGCTCGATCATCGTGTTCATCAGGCCGAACAGGGCGATGAGTCGCCGCAGCGCCGCGCGGCGCTCGGACGCTGTCATGGCTGCCGTGGTCATCGTCATGTTCACAGCTATGGGATCGTCGCAGGTCGTGGGTTCGTTTCGCCCGAGATTGAATCGTTGCTGGAGCGAACTACCAGTCGATGAGGTCGAGTTCGTGCAAACGCCGGAAGACCATCAGCGAGCCGGGGGCGACGTGGTCCATGGCCTCGTATTCGCTGCCGGTGAAGTAGCGGAATTCGGCGATTTCGCCGGTGGCCTGGGGTTCGCCGGTGAGTTCGGCACGGAAACAGGTCATGTGCAGACCGGTGTTGCGGCGGTGGCCGAAGGCTTCGGCCTCGAAGACACCGAACTCGGCGACACCGGCCAGGCCGACGCCGAGTTCTTCCTCGATCTCGCGATGTAGCGCCTGTAAAGGGGTCTCGCCGGGGTCGATCTTGCCGCCCGCCATGTAGAAGACATCCTTGCCTTCGGGACGCGTCTGAATCAGCCTGCGGTCGCGGACATGGGCGAGGGCGGCGGTGCGGATCATGGGGATCACTCTAGGGAGCGATCGGCTCCGGCTCACGTCGAACGTGCTCCGCGTCACCCTGGTGTCTGGGTCAGCTCACGAAGTCGGTGCCGGTGGCGGGTCGACGGTCAAAGTCTCGGCGGCGGCCAGAGAGTCGGCGCGCGAGGTGTCTTTGAGGTCGACTCCAGAGCGGCCGAGTGCGCGGGCCCCCGCGACCAGACCTGCCACCACCCGGGCGGCGTCGGCATAGGCGAGGCCGTCGGGCGGGTGGATGTTGGAGATGCAGTTGCGTTCGGCGTCGGCACGGCCGGGGCGCGGCAGATGGGTGAGGTAGATACCGAGGCTGTCGGCGACCGACAGGCCGGGGCGCTCGCCGATCAGCACCAGGACTGTACGCACGCCCATGGCTTCGGCGATGTGGTCGCCCAGCGCCACTCTGGCCTGGGTGGCGATGACCGGCGGTGCCAGGGTGTAGCGGTCGCAGAGTTCGCCGGCGAGGGCGGCGAGCAGGCCGGGGGCGTGCTCGGACAGTGCCAAGGGGGACAGCCCGTCGGCGAGAACGAAGCCGATGTCCGCGCGGGTAGCGGTGACGGGGGTGAGGTCGTCGGGCACTCTGCCGAGATCGGGGCGGCGCAGGTACTCGGCGCGATCGGCCGCCCTGCTGGCTACGGTGACCGGAGTGCCGAGACCGAGCGTGGCGATCTGCTCGGTGAACGTCGCGACGTCCAGCGGAAGGTGCACGGCGTCGCGGGCCGCAGCGTGGGCGGCGCGCAGTGCGAGGACATCTGTCGTAGGTAGCGCGTCGCCGGTGCGGCCGAGCCCGATCCTGGCTCGCGTGCTGTCCCGGAGATCTCGCCAGAAGTCCTGGGCGACATTGGATTCCGATGGTCGGCCCGCGGGGGATACGGCAGCGTCCTCGGCGTGCGGAGAACCTGCCGGATCGCGCGACGCCGCTACGTCGTCCGTGCTCGGCATCATTGCCTCCAGGCTTCGGTGGTCGTGACCGACTGTGGATAGTTTCGGCGCTGGCCCTGGCGCGGTCACCGGGTGGCCGTCAGTGCGCGCAGAGGTGACGACAGCGGTTCTACTTGTCGCACACGGCCGTTCGCGTCGAGCATGCCCAGGCCCGCCAGCCAGGCCTCGAATTCCGGTGCGGGGCGCAGGTTCAGGACCTGGCGGGCGTAGAGGGCGTCGTGGAACGACAGGCTCTGGTAGCCGAGCATCACGTCGTCGGCGCCGGGCACCGCGATGACGAAGGCGCAACCGGCCGCACCGAGCAGCGTGAGCAGGGTGTCCATGTCGTCCTGGTCGGCCTCGGCGTGGTTGGTGTAGCAGACATCCACGCCCATCGGCAGGCCGAGCAGTTTGCCGCAGAAGTGGTCTTCGAGCCCGGCCCGGATGATCTGCTTGCCGTCGTAGAGGTACTCGGGTCCGATGAAGCCGACGACTGTATTCACCAGCAGCGGTCGCAGATCCCGGGCTACGGCGTAGGCGCGTGCTTCCAGGGTCTGCTGGTCCACCGGCCGATCACCAACGCCCAGATGGGCATTCGCGCTCAGTGCTGACCCCTGCCCGGTTTCGAGATACATCACGTTGTCGCCGACGGTGCCGCGCCGCAGCGATCGCCCCGCCTCGTTCCCCTCCCGCAACAGCGAGATATTCACGCCGAAGCCGGTATTCGCGCCTTCGGTACCCGCCACGGACTGGAACACCAGGTCCACCGGCGCCCCGGCCTCGATCAACCCGATGGTCGTGGTGACGTGGGAGAGCACGCAGGACTGGGTCGGGATATCGAAGCGAAGGCGCACCTCGTCGAGCAGATGCAGCAGATCCGAGGTGGCCTGCGGTGAGTCGGTGGCGGGGTTGATCCCGATCACCGCGTCGCCACAGCCGAGCAGCAGTCCGTCCAAGGTAGCGGCGGCGATCCCGCGCGGATCATCGGTCGGATGATTGGGCTGCAACCGCGTGCTCAACCGGCCGGGCAGGCCGATGGTGGTGCGGAATCCCGCGGTCACCTCGACCGCCTTGGCCACCGCGATCAGATCCTGATTGCGCATGATCTTGCTGACCGCGGCCACCATCTCCGGTGTCAGCCCCGGCGACACCGCGGCCAGGGTCGCCGCGGAATCGGCGGCAGCGGCGACAGCGAGCAGCCAGTCGCGCAATCCGCCGACGGTCAGATGCGAGATCGGCGCGAACGCCGACCGGTCGTGACTGTCGATGATCAGCCGGGTGACCTCGTCGGTCTCGTACGGAACCAGTACGTCGCTCAGAAACGTGGTCAGCGGCACCTCGGCCAACGCCCACTGCGCGGCGGCACGTTCGGCATCGGTGGCCGCCGCGCATCCGGCGAGCTCGTCACCACTGCGCAGGGGAGTGGCTTTCGCCATCAGGTCGATCAACCCGTCGAAGGTGTGGGTCGTAACGCCGATTGTGCTGCGGTACAAGGTCATCGGTCCCTTTCGAGAGTTTCCACGGCCACCGGAGCCCGGCAGTATGCGCGACGCCGCCGGGTGCCTGACGGTCTACTCCAGCTCGGATTCCGCTTTGGCGATCGCCGCGAACTCCTCGTCCGGCGACTTGGCGACCAGGTGTTTGCGACTGTAGAGCGCGAAGTAGGCCATGAAGGCGACGAACACACCGAGCGTCCACAGCGCGGCCTGCTGGTCGACCAGGAACGTCGCCGCGACCGATGCGGCCGCGATGACCAGTGCGAACGCCGTGGTGACGATGCCGCCGGGCGTGCGGTACGGGCGCGGCATGTTCGGTTCGCGCACGCGAAGCACGATGTGGGACACCATCATCAGCACGTAGCTCAGCGCCGCGCCGAATACGGCCATGTTCAGCAGCATCGCGCCCTTGCCGGTGAGCGAGAGGGCGAAGCCGATCATGCCGGGCACGATCAGCGCCAGCACCGGCGCCTTGCGGGAGTTGGTGATCGACAGGACGGTCGGCAGGTAGCCGGCGCGGGAGAGTGCGAAGGTCTGGCGGGAGTAGGCGTAGATGATGGAGAAGAAGCTGGCGACCAGACCGGCAAGGCCGATGTAGTTGACCACCTTGGCCATCGAGCTGTCACCGAGCGCCTCGACCAGCGGGTTGCCCGAGGCGGAGGCGCTCTGGGCGCCGAGCGCGCCGGTCACCAGGAACAGCACCGCCGCGCCGGTGACACACAGCAGCAGCATCGCGACGATGATGCCCTTGGGCACGTTCTTCTCCGGCTCGCTGGCTTCCTCGGCGGCCAGCGGCACGCCTTCGACGGCGAGGAAGAACCAGATCGCGAAGGGTATGGCGGCCCAGATGCCGAGGTAACCGAACGGCAGGAACGACGACGACCCGGTTGCCGCGGGATCGGCCGCGATGTTGGTCAGGTTGGCCGCGTCGAACTTGCCGACGGCCGCGAAGGCGAAGATCACCAGGCCGACGAGCGCGATCCCGGTGATCACGAACATCGCCTTGAGCGCCTCACCCGCACCGGTGAGGTGGACGCCGATGAACAGCGCGTACACCGCCAGATACACCCACCAGCCGTCGGTGATCCCGAACAGGTTCAGCGAGTCCACATAGGCGCCGATGAAGGTGGCGATGGCGGCGGGCGCGATCGCGTATTCGATGAGAATCGCGGTGCCGGTGGCGAATCCGCCCCATGGCCCGAGTGCGCGCCGGGCGAAGGTGTAGCCGCCGCCCGCCGCTGGCAGCGCCGAGGACATCTCGGCCATGCCGAGCACCATCGCCAGATACATCGCGGCGATCACGACGGTGGCGATCAGCAGACCGCCGAATCCGCCTTCGGCGAGACCGAAGTTCCAGCCGGAGAAGTCGCCGGAGATCACGTAACTCACGCCCAGGCCGGCGAGCAGCACCCATCCGGCGGTGCCCTTGCGCAGGGTGCGTTTGGCGAGGTAGTCGTCGACTGGTGCGCCCTCGCCTGCGGCGGGGCTGACTTCTGTACTCATCGGGAGCCTCTCATCAACAAACAGATGCGCGTTCGACCGGCCACGGTGCTCGTCGAAGGTTGAAGAATGATTGACGACTGTTACGGCCGTGGATCCGTCAGGTCAGCGGTGCGTATCGAGCACCGCTGACCTGCGGAAACGAACTGATTACGGGTGTTTCAGATCACCCGGTCGGCGGCGGCGCAGAGTCGAGCGCGGCCGATTCCTCGTCGGTGAACAGGCGTGAGCGGATCAGGAACCGCACGCCTTCGGGGGCCTCGAGGGAGAATCCGCCGCCGCGGCCCGGCACCACGTCGACGGTGAGGTGGGTGTGTTTCCAGTACTCGAACTGATCGGCACTCATCCAGAACGGGGTGTCGCCGGGCAGGTACCCGAGCAGCACGTCCGACCCGCCCACCCGGAACTCGCCACGCGGGTAACACATCGGCGAGCTGCCGTCGCAGCACCCACCGGACTGGTGGAACATGACCGGGCCGTGCTGCCCGGTCAAGTCCCGCAGCAGCGCCGCCGCCTTCTCGGTGAGGTCGACGCGCTGCACCATCAGAAGAAGCCGAGCTTCGTCGCCGAGTAGCTGACCAGCAGGTTCTTGGTCTGCTGGTAGTGATCGAGCATCATCTTGTGGTTCTCGCGCCCGATGCCGGACTTCTTGTAGCCGCCGAACGCCGCGTGCGCGGGGTAGGCGTGGTAGCAGTTGGTCCAGACCCGGCCCGCCTTGATGCCGCGGCCGAGGCGGTAGGCGGTGTTCATGTCGCGCGTCCACACGCCGGCGCCGAGGCCGTAGAGGGTGTCGTTGGCGATGGAGAGCGCCTCCTCGGTGGTGTCGAAGGTGGTGACCGCGACGACGGGGCCGAAGATCTCCTCCTGGAACACGCGCATGTCGTTGGTGCCCTTGAAGATCGTCGGCTCGATGTAGAAGCCGTCGGACAGCCCGTCGACGCTGCGGACCGCGCCGCCGGTGAGCACCTCGGCGCCTTCCTTCTTGCCGATGTCGATGTAGGACAGGATCTTCTCGAACTGATCGTTGCTGGCCTGGGCGCCGATCATGGTCGCCTCGTCGAGCGGGTTGCCGCTGATGATGGCCTTGGTGCGTTCGACGCAGCGGGCCATGAACTCGTCGTAGATCGACGAGGCGATCAGCGCGCGCGACGGACATGTGCACACCTCGCCCTGGTTGAGTGCGAACATGACGAACCCTTCGATCGCCTTGTCCAGGTAGTCGTCATCGGCGGCCATCACATCGGCCAGGAAGATGTTGGGGCTCTTGCCACCCAGCTCGAGGGTGACCGGGATGATGTTCTCGCTGGCGTACTGCATGATCAGCCGGCCGGTGGTGGTCTCGCCGGTAAACGCCACCTTCGCCACGCGCGGGCTCGAGGCCAGCGGCTTGCCCGCTTCGACGCCGAAACCGTTGATCACGTTGAGGACTCCCGGCGGGAGTAGATCCGCGACCAGTTCGACGACCTTCATGATCGAGGCCGGGGTCTGCTCGGCGGGCTTGAGCACCACCGCGTTGCCCGCGGCGAGGGCGGGCGCCAGCTTCCAGGTGGCCATCAGGATCGGGAAGTTCCACGGAATGATCTGCGCGACAACGCCGAGCGGCTCATGGAAGTGATAGGCGATGGTGTCCTTGTCGACCTCGCTGATACCGCCTTCCTGTGCGCGCAGCACCCCGGCGAAGTAGCGGAAGTGGTCGACCGCGAGGGGGAGGTCGGCGGCCAGGGTCTCGCGGACCGGCTTGCCGTTGTCCCAGGTCTCGGCGACGGCGAGGGCCTCGAGGTTGGCCTCGATCCGGTCGGCGATCTTGTTGAGGATGTTGGCGCGCTCGGCGGCCGAGGTCTCACCCCAGGCGGGGGCCGCGCGGTGGGCTGCGTCGAGCGCCAGTTCCACATCGGCGGCGCTCGAGCGGGCGATCTCGCAGAACGGCTGCCCGTCCACCGGGGAGGTGTTCTCGAAATAGCGGCCTTCGACCGGCGGAACCCACTTACCGTCGATGAAATTGTCGTATCGCGGCGCGTAGCTGACGACGCTGCCCTCGGTGCCCGGCTTGGCGTAGATCATGTGCGGTGGCTCCTCGCTGATTCCGATGAATCGTGACGCCCATCACTATCCCCGCCAAGGGTTGATGAAACGTTGAAGCCGGACCGATCAGGCGCGAAGAGCGGTGTGTAGGCGTGCGGTGGCGACGGCACGGCGGGCATCGCGAGTGGGGAGCAGGGCGAGGGCGTGTTCGTGGACGGCGATGTCATCGGGGGCGGAATCCCCGTATGTCAGTGCGTGATTCGCGTCCGGGCTGTTGAGAACCGCGTTACGCATGGCGACTTCGAGGTAGTCGCGCCATTCGCTGATGCCCGGTGTGTCCGAATCAGGAAGCAGCGGACCGTGATACAGCCGCACGGCGGTGTCGAGATCGCCTCGCTCGATGGCGCGCAGCACGTCGACGGCGTCGCAGGACAGGGGAGTGGTGAAGCGGTAGACGCGGCTGGTGATGTCGCCGCCGGTGGCGCGGCGCAGGTACGACATCTCCGATTTCAGCGTGCTCGCGCCGACCGCGCGATCACCGTAGACCGCGTAGTGCAGGCGTTCGTGGCTGTAGCCGTCGTCGTCGAGGGCGAGCAGGGTGAGGATCTCGAGGTGGCGTGGCCGCAACCGGATCTGCTGACCGTCGCGCATCAACCGGCCGGTGCCGAGGCAGGTCAGCCGCATTCCGGCGGGCGCGGGCACGGCGGCGTGCAATTTCGCTTCGATGGCGCTGGTCATGGTGCGCACGGTGGCCATGGCCAGCGGATGCGAGCGTTTCCAGGTGGTCGACAGGTCGAGCACACCGAGCAAGGTCCCGTCGGCGGCGCGGATCGGCGCGCAATAGCAGACCCAACCATGCAGTGCCGCGACAAGATGCTCGGCCGAGAACACGGTGTGCGGTTGGTCGGTGCGCAATGCCAACGACAGTGCGTTGGTCCCCATATGCGCCTCGTCCCATCGCCCACCCGGCGCGAAGTTCACCTGCTCGGCCCGCCTGCGCATGACGGGTCCGCCGTAGGTCCACAGGATCGTCCCCGAAGCGTCGGTGACCGCCGCGACGTACCCCGCGTCATCAGCGACACTGTGCAGTTGCTCTTTCAGCTCGGTCACCGGCCCCCGCAACGGCGACTCCGCCCACCGGGGCCCGATATCGGTCTCACTGACCGGCGCGTGATCCCGCCCAGGATCCACGGTCCGCAACGACCGCGTCCAAGACTGTGCCACCTCGGTCCGCACGCCCGCCCCCGAAACCTCCACCCCGCCCGGCACCCACATCGCCCACTCCCGCTCCAGCGCGGCGCGCTGCGCGGAAAGCGTGAGCTGCACCATCGACGCGACTTCCTATTCGACTGCCCGAAACGAGGATTACACCCCATCATGCCCCACCTCCGCGCGCTGAACAGCCCTTTCGTCAGCCCGAGCGGCCATACGGCGAGGCTCGATTTCCTCGTCGTCTACCAAGCTGCCGATTGCCGCCGCGCGTCCACGGCCATCTCCGCCAGGTCTGCGTGAACCACCCACAGCGTGGGTGGTAAGGCAGGATGGATTCGTAGTCGTGAAGCATGAAAAGTGGGGCAATTGTGTATGCAATTGTGTACACTTTTCTCATGGAGACACTATCGGTGCGTGAGGCGCGGGAGCAGTTGTCTGGTCTTTTGGCGCGGTTTCGCAAAGGTGATCGGCGACCGATCGGGGTCGGATCCCATCGGAAGACCGAGGCGGTGATGGTGCCTGTCGAGGTGTTCGAGGAGTTGACTGCGGAACGGTCCCGGTCGTTGGCCCAGGCTGCGGCTTCGGTCAGGGCGGAAGGTGCGTCGGCGAGTCCGGCTGCCGAGGGAGTTATGGGGCAGTGGGCGCGTGGCGAGATCAGCACCACACGCATGCGGGAGCTGATCCGGGGCATGCACGGCGCAGCGTGACGGTGGATCCGTACCTCGACCCCGAATCGGGAGTGTTGCGTAATCGACTAGGGATCGTCGACGCCGCTTCCTTACGTCAAGCGGAGGCCGATCTGAGTCAGGCTGCGCTCGCGGACCTGGGAATCAGGCCGCTGCCTGGCCGCTATGACCTGGAGCACCTGCGTGTGTTCCATCGTGAGATATTCGCTGACGTGTACCCATGGGCCGGTGAAGTTCGAACGGTCGGCATCGCCAAATCGGATCCGTTCTGCCTCCCGCATCACATCGTGAGTTACGCATCAGAGGTCTTCGCCTCTCTAGCGGCAGATGGGCATTTGCGCGGGTTGGACCGAACCGATTTCATCGTGAAGCTGACGCATTATCTCGGTGAGGTCAACGCG
Organism: Nocardia sp. FBN12; assembly: GCF_054031145.1. Classification (NCBI taxonomy): domain Bacteria; kingdom Bacillati; phylum Actinomycetota; class Actinomycetes; order Mycobacteriales; family Nocardiaceae; genus Nocardia; species Nocardia sp. FBN12. The sequence goes on along the minus strand of NZ_CM132926.1, from coordinate 4,975,042 downwards.
ATCCATCCGTTTCGTGAGGGGAACGGTCGTACCCAGCGAGCGTTCTTCCACCAACTCGCTCGTGAGGCCGGCTGGATGATCGACTGGACAGGCCTTGATCCCGAGGCCAACGTGCAGGGGTCGATGGCGTCGCTGCGTGGTGACAACGAACCGATGCGCGATCTGCTGGACCGGCTGGTACGCCAGACTTAGCTCTTGCTGATCCGCTTGTCGTTGTCGCCGCTGTGATCGCCGGGCTCGTCGCACCAGCGGGTGCGGCCGCCGCGGAATCCGTCGCCGCACCTGTCGCTACGACCTCGGCCGCGCTCACCCGCGCTGAACGACCCCGGTGCCGAGGTCGAAGTGGATGCCTGCTCCGAGCATGGTGGTGGCGGGCAGGCCGATCATGGCGCGGAAGGATTCGCTGAAGTGGGAGGGGGTGGCGAAGCCGGCGTCGATGGCGGAGCGGGTGAGATCGTGGCCGTTCACGGCGTTGGTGATCGCGGAGACCATGCGGTTCCAGCGTTGGTAGCCACGGAACGTGGTGCCGCAGTGCTGGGTGAACAGGTGCAGGAAATGGCCGGTGGACAGGCCGAGGTTCGCGGCGATCTGGTCGGCGCGCAGGGCGTTGGCGGGCTGGTCACGGATCGCGGCGGCGAGTCTGGCGATGCGTGCGTCGGTGCCGAGGTTCGCGCCCGCGATCGCGCGGTTGTAGAGCAGATCCGGGTCGACGACGGGTTGGCCACACAGCTCGACGAGTTCGCGCTCGCGGCGGTGGCTGAGACCGAAAGTGCCTTCCGCGGAAGTCATCTCGTCGGCGATCATGGTTGCGGGCGCGCTCGACGGGTCGATGAACAACACCAGGATCCACCCCTGCGTGGCAACGACGCGGTGGGCGGTGCGGGCAGGCGCGAAAGAACTGCCCGTGCGAATCAGACCGCGGGCGGTGTGCACGATCAGCGGCCCGTCCAGCCCCACGGTGAGCATCGCGACCGGCGGCGAATGCGTATCGGGCAGCAGATCCGGGCCGACATACCCGATGTGCCCCGGCCGAGCCCACGCGGTCGGCATCCGAACCGAACCGCGAATCTCCGAACGGGCATTGATGCTCACCCTCACCAGGGTATCGACGCGCCGCCGGGTGCGCCGCGAACAGCACCGCGCACCGTTGTTGTCGGTGGTGCTTGGTATCAAGGTGCATGAGCACATTCATGCTGATCCCGGGCGCCGGATGCGATGCGGGCTACTGGCAGCAGGTAGCCGACGAACTGCGCGGGCTCGGTCATGACGCGGTGCCCGTGTCGCTGCCGAACGAGGACGACACCGCCGGGTTGGCGGAATACGCCGACGCCGTGGTCGAGGCGATCGGCGAACGCCGGGACGTGGTCGTGGTCGCGCACTCGTTCGGCGGTTTCACCGCGCCGCTCGTGTGCGATCGGGTCCCGGTCTCGCGAATGGTGTTGGTATCGGCCATGATTCCGTCTCCCGGCGAGGCGCCTGGCGACTGGTGGGCCGCCACCGGACACGAAACCTCGGGCGATGACGATGTGTTCTACAACCAGCTCACGCCTGAGCAGCAGGCCGAGGCCGAGAAGTACGAGCGTGGGCAGTCCGATACCCCGATGAAGTCACCATGGCCGCTCACGGCCTGGCCCGACGTACCTACCCGGTTCATCCTGCTCCGCGACGACCGATTCCTCCCCGCCGACTTCCTGCGCGAACTCGTCCGCACCCGGCTGGGGATCGAGCCGGTCGAGATGGGTGGCGGACATATGGCGATGCTGTCCAGGCCTGCCGAACTGGCTCGTCTGCTGCTCTGATCGCAGGCTTACGACGAGCACGTCGACAGCGGCGAGCACCGGGCACAGACAGTGCACTCCCTCATGGCCGGGCGAATCACGCGGGATGCTCGATCCGGCTGATCGATATCCGGCCTGAGGGCGGACGAATGTCGTTGCGAGCGCGTTGATTTCGGCTGGGTAGGCGAGGTGCCGCCGGTCAGCCGCGAACGGCCGCCATCAGGGTGTCGAGCGGATCGGCGGTGGGGAGCGCGAGCGCATGACCGACGACGGCCCGCGCCGCCTCCGGGGTCAGCCGACCTTCGACGTTGAGGTTGAATTTCATGGTGAGTTCGTCGTCGGAGAGCGGGTTTGCCGGACCGCCGCGATTGTGGTCCACACGCGCCTGATGCCAGGAACCGTCGCGGGTGCGCACGCGCAGCGCGGCCGGGAACTGGTGGGGGTAGAGCTCATCGCAGCGGTCGTCGCTGTGACTGGTCACCAGCCGCGCGAGTTCCAGCGTGCGCGGATCCTGCGCGGCGGCGTCGGTGAAATCGGCATGTCCCACACCGAGACCCGAGCCGCCGAGCAGCGCGCGAGCCACCGTGAACGGGCCCGAGAACGCCGCGTGGTATCCGGATTCGGGGGCCGCCTTCGCCGCGGGCGGTTCGGCGATGGTGCGCAGCACCGGTTTCGGGACGCCGAGCTCGATCTCCACGATGTCGGCGGGGTCCACCTCACGGCGCAGGATGCGGGCCGCGTCGATGCCCGCGTGGGTGAAGTGGTTGCAGGGGTAGGGCTTGAAGAAGATGCCGGGCAGTTCCCAGTGGTCGCCGAGCCGGTCGAGCACCTTCGCGGTGTCGGCCCGCTCGCCGCAGAAGGCGTGCAGGAAACCGAAGCGGCCCTCGATCACCGTGGGCGGGCCGGTGAGTCCGTGCCGGGCGAATTCCGCGGCCGTGACGCCGGAATGCGCGGCCCAGCCGCAGTGCGCGCGTTTGACGGTGCCGCCGGTGCGGTTGGCCTCCAGCAGACCGGCGCCGAAACTGGCGGCGATACCCATGGCATCGGCGATGCCCTCGGCGTCGAGGCCGTACAGCATGGCCGCGGCGGCGGCCGAGCCGACGGCGCCGCAGATGGAAGTGGCGTGCTGGCCCCGTTCGAAGAACTCCGAGTTCCCGAGTTCCTCGTCGTAGCCGCCCATGCCGAGGCGGACCGCGATCTCGATACCGACACCGGCGGCGTCGAGCACGGCGGCACCCGCGGCACCGGTCGCCTCACCGACCGCGAGCGCGGCGGGGACCACCGACGCCGACGGATGCAGGATCGACGGCAGGTGGGTGTCGTCGAAATCCATCGAATGGGCGAGGGTGCCGTTGATCAGGGCGGCGGTGGCAGCCGGGAACCGTTCCCCGGTGCCGATGCCGGTGGCCCGGGGTGCCCCGGCCCAGTCGCGGGCGACCGCGATGACGGCACGGGCCGATGGCTGGTCCTGCGCGGCGAGGGAGTTGCCGAGAACATCGAGCACGCGGCGGGCGACGTCTTTGCGCAGCTCGCCCGAAAGCCCGTTGGCGCGGGTCCGGTCGGCCAGCGCCGCGAGGCGGCCGACCACCGTGTTCTCGAAGTCGTGCCGAGTGCCTGATTCGCTCATGCCGACACCACCGCGACCGGCCGCACGGGCGAACCGGTACCGCCGGTGATCCGCAGCGGCGCCATCACGAAGGTGAACTCGGTGAGTCCGCGGGCACTGGCAGGCTCGAGATTCAGGTGTTCGATGATATGGATTCCATTCTCTACCAGCAGAATTCGGTGGACGGGCAGCACGCTGTGGCCCTGGCCGGGTGGGATGTGTTCGAAGGCGGTGGTATCCGCACCCGCGGCGACCACCCCGGCCGCGGCGAGCCACTCGGCCGCACTCTCATCGGCGCCGGGGACCCCGTCCTGTTGGCCGAGGTAGCGCTGCGCATCGTCGAAATGGCGAGCCCAGCCGGTACGGATGAGGACGACGTCCCCGCGCCGCGGTGTCACCCCGGCGGCGTCGGCGGCGTCACGCAGATCCTGCTCGGTGACGGCCTGACCGGCCTCGAGCGCCTCGACACCGCGCACCCGCGGTACATCGAGCAGCAGTCCACGGCACAGCATGAACGGGATGTTCTCCGCGCCGAGCTCGGTGAATCGGCCGCCGCGTTGCGCTTGCTCGGCATCGATATCGCCGTGCAGTTTGCCGCAGTGGCTGACGTGCGACAGGGCGTCCACGTGGGTGCCCACGTGCCCGCCCGTCACGATGATCTCGTTGGCGGCCGAACCGCCGTCCGGGCGGACCATATCGCCGTGCCGACGGATGAGGGTCATCCGGAAACCGGGGTGGTTGGGGGAACACGGCATACCCGTCGTATACGGATGTCCGAGCTCGACCACGTCGAGTGCGCCGCCTACCACGGCGTTCAACAGCGTGTCGTGGCCCGCGGTAACGGTTTGTCCGGTCATGCTCTCACTCCTCTTGCTGCTGCGGCCTGTGCTCGGTCGAGGACCACGCGGGCGTTCGCGACCACGGCGGGGTCGATGAATTTGCCGCTCTCGTCGAGAACCGCGGATTCGCCCGCGGCCATGGACGCGGCCGCGCGGTCGATGATCCGGCACGCTCGGTCGTGTTCCTCCGCCGTCGGCGTATAGGCCGTATTGACGATGTCGATCTGATCGGGGTGGATGACGGATCGGCCGAAGAACCCCTGGGCGCGCCCGGCCCTCGAGGTCTCGGCCAGCGCCGCCGGATCGTCCACAGCCGTCCACACGCTCTGGACCGGCGAGGACAGCCCGGCGGCGCGCGCCGCGGTGACGATCCAGCCACGCGCCCAAGTCAATCCCGACGGCTCGACGCGCAGATCGGCGGCGAGATCCGCCTCGCCGAGCGCGATCCCGGTGACCCGCGGATGGCACCGCGCGATCTGCGGGGCCACCAGCAGGCCCGCGGCGGATTCGATGATGGCGTGCACCGGGCAGTCGAGGCGTTGCGCTGTGGCCGCCACCGATTCGGGATCGTCGGATTTCGGCAACCGGGCCCCGGCCGGTGTGGGCCCGGTTGCCAGCGCGGCGAGTTCGGCTTCGAGCCACGGCGACCCGATGGCATTGAGCCGCAACCAGATATCGCGGTCCGGTGGCGCGGCGCGCAGCGCGTCGATGGCATTGTCGAGGGCCCGGTCTTTCGCGCCTACGGGTACGGCGTCCTCGAGGTCGATGACCACGGCGTCGGCCCTGCTGTCGATCGCCTTACCGATGCGGTCCGCGCGATGTCCCGGCACGTACAGCCAACTACGCGGGATCATTTCGCCGTCACCGCCGACCGGTGGCCGAGGGCGCGCGAAACCCGCTTGGCCGCTTCGACGAGCGCGCTCTCGTGCCGGTCGCAGGCTTCCGCTGTCATCCGGTAGCTCGGCCCGCACACGGACACCGAGCCGATCACCGTGCCGTCGGCGCCGAACACCGGCGCCGCGATCGAACCGGCGCCCTCCTGCCGTTCACCGGTCGACCGGCACACTCCGCGTTCGCGGGCTTCCCGCAGGGCGGCGCGGAGCGCGTCCGGATCGACGATGGTGGTGGCGGTGAGCCGCGGCAGCGCGCCGGACAGCACGTCCTCCTGCTCCTCCTTCGAAAGGTGGGCCAGGATGATGCGACCCGACGAGCCGCTGTGCAGTTCGAACCGACGGCCGAGCTCCACGGTCATCTTGATCTCCTGGGTGCTCTCGACCTGGTCGAGGTAGACGCGCCCGCCCGGCAGGCGGCCGGTCACCGTCGCGGTCTCGCCGGTGGCGCGTTGGAGATCCACCAGCGCCTCGCGAGCCATCCGGCGCAGCGGGGAGATGTCCATGGCCCGTGCGCCCAGCGTCGCGGCGGCCGGGCCGAGCAGGTAGCGGCGGGTATCGGGCTCGTAGAGCAGCAGGCCGCAGTCCACGAAGGTGGTGAGGATGCGGTGGGCGACGGCCTTGGACATACCGGTCGAGCGGGCGATCTCCGAGACGCCGAGCGCGCTCGGCCTGCGACCGAACTCGAGCAGTACCTCCGCTGCCCGCGCGGCGGATGTGGTGCCGCCACTCGAGGGCTCCATCGTGGCTCCGTTCTCTGGGGGGATTCGTGTTCCGCCAACCACCGTCACACGCGACGAGATCGACCAAACGCTAAACAAGTTGTACCGCTTAGCGAAACGATTGTCCAGGCGCATTTTGATGACTCGATGCCTGTTTCGCTAGATAGATCCTTGTGCAGGCACTTGTGCGCGAACCATCCAACGTGCATAGTGCAAGGGGTCACATTCTAGTGTTCCGCTAGACGGAACGATTTGGAGGAAGCGTGGACAGTCCGGATTTCGATCTCGTCGTCGCCGGTGCGGGCGGCGGACTGGTCGCCGCGCTGCGCGCGGCCGAACTGGGCGCGAACGTCCTGGTGGTCGACGCCGACGAGCACTTCCAGCGCGGCAACAACACCTCGATGTGCACCGCGATGATCCCCGCCGCGGGCACCCGCTGGCAGGAAGCCGCGGGCGTGCAGGACAGCCCGGACCAGTTCCTCGACGATATCGCCCGCAAAACCTCAGCTACCGCCGACCGGCGGGTGGCGCGTGCGCTGGCCGAATCGAGCGCGTCGCTGGTCACCTGGCTGGCCGACAATCAGGGCCTCGAACTCGAACTGGTCACCGATTTCCGCTACCCCGGCCACACCGCCGACCGCTGCCACAGCATTCCCGGACGGCACGGCTCCCGGCTGCTGCGTCACCTGGTTCAGCGCGCGCAGGCGCATCCGCGGATCGAATTGATCGCGCCGATGAGCCTGTGTCAGGTGCGCGCCGCCGACGGCCGGGTCACCGGGGTCGAGATCGCCACCCCCGACGGCAACAGCGAGCACCTGACCACGTCGGCCGTCCTGCTGGCGACGAACGGGTTCGGCGCCGATCGCGACCTCGTCCGCCGGCATATGCCGGAGATCGCCGACGCCCACTACCACGGCGGCCGGTTCAGTCGCGGTGACGCGCTGCGGATCGGCCGTGAGCTGGGTGCCGACAGTGCCTTTCTCGATGCGTACCAGGGGCACGCAGCGCTGTCCGCGCGCAGCCAGACACTCATCGGCTGGGCCACCGTCGTGCACGGCGGTGTGATCGTCGACAGCACGGGTCGCCGCTTCGCGCCGGAAACCACCGGCTACTCCGAGTTCGCCGCCATTCTCGCCGGTCGGCCGGGCGCGGCTGGCTGGATCGTCATCGACGAGCACATCGCCGAGTTGTGCTCGGTGTTCGACGATTTCCGCACCGTGGCCGAGAGCGGATCGCTGGTCCGGGCCGCTACCGCGGCCGGGCTGGCCGACAGTATCGGAGTGCCCGCCGCGGCGTTCGAGGACGAGCTCGACGCCGCCCGGCGGGCCGCCGCGGGGAAAGAGCCCGACCGGCAGGGTCGCACCGACACCCGCCGCCCGCTGGCCGCGCCCTACATCGCGATTGCCATCACCCCTGCCCTGTTCCATACCCAGGGCGGTCTCGTCGTCGACGAACACGCCCGAGTACTCGCCGGCGAAACACCGATACCCGGCCTGTACGCCTCCGGTGGCGCCGCCATCGGTATATCCGGCCACGGTGCCGGCGGCTACCTCGCGGGCAATGGCCTGATCACCGCCCTCGGCCTGGCCTTCCTCGCCGCCGAGCATGTGGGCAGCGCCGTCACCGCCTGACAAACAGCACGAACATCCAGATATTCGCCAGGAGAAGAAATGACCACCTACCTGATCAAGAACGGCACCGTCGTCCGCACCGACGACGCGGCTCCCGCCGAGGGTGAAACCGCCGACATCCTCATCGTCGACGGCAAGATCGCGGCCATCGGGCCCGATCTGAGTGCCGAAGGCGCCGAAATCGTCGACGCGACAGACAAACTGGTCTTCCCCGGTGTTGTCGACGCGCACCAGCACTGGGGTATCTACAACCCGCTGTCCGAGGACACGCAGACCGAATCCCGCGCCAGCGCGCAGGGCGGTGTCACCACCGCACTCACCTACATGCGCACCGGCCAGTACTACCTGAACAAGGGCGGCGCCTACGCCGACTTCTTCCCAGAGGTGCTCGACGCCTCGGCAGGCCGCAGCTACATCGACTACGCCTTCCACCTCGCGCCGATGTCGAAGGAACATATCGGCGAGATTCCCGACCTGGCCGCGGATCAGGGCGTGACCTCGTTCAAGATCTTCATGTTCTACGGCAGCCACGGGCTGCACGGGCGCTCCACCTCGCAGAGCGATTTCCTGATGATTCCCGAGGACGAGCGCTACGACATCGCACATTTCGAGTTCGTGATGCGCGGGGTCCAGCAGGCCCGCGAGCGGCATCCCGAACTCGCCCCGCACATCTCGCTCTCGCTGCACTGTGAGACGGCCGAGATCATGAGCGCCTACACCAAGCTCGTCGAGCAGGAAGGCACGCTCAGCGGCCTCGCCGCCTACAGCGCCTCCCGCCCGCAGCACTCCGAGGGCCTGGCCGTGACCATCGCGGCCTTCCTCGCGGACGAAACCGGCCTGCCGAATATCAACCTGCTGCATCTGAGTTCGGCCAAGGCGCTGAAGGCGGCCATGAAGATGGCCGAGGCGTTCCCGCATGTGAACTTCCGCCGCGAGGTCACCATCGGCCATCTGCTCACCGATATCGACAACGCGAACGGCCTCGGCGCCAAGGTGAATCCGCCGATCCGCCCGCGCGAGGACGTCGAGGCGCTGTGGGAGCACCTGCTCGCGGGCAATATCGACTGGGTCGTCTCCGACCACGCCTGCTGCAAGGACGAGGTGAAATTCGGCGAGGACCGCGACGATGTGTTCGCCGCGAAGTCCGGATTCGGTGGCACCGAGTACCTGCTGCCCGGTCTGGTCACCGAAGGACGCAAGCGCGGGCTGTCGCTGCGCCGGATCGCCCAGCTGACAGCCTCGAACCCGGCCGACCGCTACGGCCTGCCCGGCAAGGGCCGCCTCGCCGAAGGCGTCGACGCCGATATCGCGATCGTCGACCCGGGCCGCACCTGGACCGTGCATGCCGCGGACTCCGAATCCACCCAGGAATACACACCTTTCGAGGGATTCGAGCTCTCCGCCGCCGTCACCGACACCTTCGTGCGCGGCAATCGCGTGCTGGCCGACGGTGTGGTCACCGGCGAGCCCGAGGGCCGCTACATCTCCCGGCCGTACTGAGGAGTGCGGACTTGACGGACGAAGCGAACGTGAACCAGTCGACCGGCCCGCTGCGAGGCATCAAGGTCCTCGATGCCTCCACCATCCTCGCCGGACCGCTCACCGCGCAGATCCTGGGTGATTTCGGTGCCGAGGTCATCAAGATCGAGCACCCGGAGAAACCGGACGGGATGCGCGGCCACGGCCTCGACAAGGACGGAATTCCACTGTGGTGGAAGATGGTCAGCCGTAACAAGCAGACCGTCACGCTCAATCTCGGTACCGAGGACGGGCAGGCGATCTTCCGGGATCTGGCCGCCGAGGCCGATATCGTGGTCGAGAACTTCCGGCCCGGCACCTTCGAACGCTGGGGCCTTTCCTACCCCGCGCTCTCCGAACACAATCCGGGCCTGATCATGTTGCGGGTCACCGGGTTCGGCCAGCACGGCCCGTATGCCAAACGCCCGGCGTTCGGCACCCTGGTCGAATCGATGAGCGGTTTCGCCCATCTCACCGGCCAGCCCGACGGGCCGCCCACCCTGCCCGCCTTCGGGCTCGCCGATTCCATTGCGGGCGTAGCCGGTTCGTCGGCGGTTTCGATGGCGCTGTTCGAGCGAGAACGCAACGGCGGTACCGGCCAGGTGATCGACCTGGATCTGCTCAGCCCGATCATGACCGCGGTCGGTCCCGGCGTGATCTACGCCGACCAGCTCGGGATCGACCAGCAGCGCACCGGCAACAGGTCACAGAACAACGCCCCGCGCAACCTGTACCGCACCGCCGACGAGCACTGGCTGGCGATCTCCACCAGCGCCCAGGCCATCGCCGAGAAGGTGATGCGGATCGTCGGTCATCCCGAGGTGATCGACGAGGACTGGTTCGCCACCGGTCGCACCCGCGCCGAACACGCCGACCTCCTCGACGAGTACGTGGGTGGCTGGATCGCGGCACGCACCAGCGACGAGGTCACCAGCGTTTTCGAAGCAGCCGGCGCCGCGGTGGCGCCGGTCTACCGGCCGAGCGATCTACTCAAAGATCCCCAGGTCGTCGCCACCGACATGATCACCACTGTCGACGACGACGAACTCGGCCCCATGCGCATGCAGAACGTCATGTGGCGCATGACCCGATCCCCCGGTGCGATCCGACACACCGGCCGACCCGTCGGTGCCGATACCGACAAGGTCCTCACCCAGCTCGGGCGCAGCCCCGAGGCTATCGACGACCTGCGGGCCCGCAGGGTCATCTGACCCCGCGACTTTGCTTCATCCGAGGAGTTCGCTATGAAATCGCGTTGGTGGATGATCACCATCATTCTGGGCCTGGTAGTGGTCAACTATATCGATCGCAGTGCCATCTCGTACGCGGCAACCGATCTGAAGGCCGAATTCGGGATCACACCCGGGCAGTACGGCATCATCAGTTCCGCATTCTCGATCGGCTACATGCTGTTCGCCCTGCTCTCGGGACCGCTGGTCGACCGGTACGGTTCCCGGAAAGTGCTCATGGTCGGCATGTTCATCTGGGCCGCCGCCACCGCGCTCACCCCGTTCGCGGGTGGGTTCATCGGGCTCATCCTGCTGCGCATTCTCCTCGGCGCCGGTGAAGCACCCTGCTTCCCGGCGGCGACCCGGCTCGCGAGCCGGTGGCTACCGGCGCACGAACGAGGTAAGGCGCTGGCGCTCATCGGCGGTGTCGCGGTATCGGGCAGCCTCCTCGTCGGTGGCCCGATCCTCACTCAGCTGATCGCGCTGACCGGCTGGAAGGGCATGTTCTGGGTACTCGCGGTCGCCGGCCTCGTCTGGGTTGTGGTCGCCTACCCGTTCCTGAAGAACTCGCCGAGCGAGTCCGCGTTCGTCTCGAAGGAAGAACTGGACTACATCCGGTCCGGGCAGACCGAGGGCGAGGACAGCGGCCACGAGTCGACCACCGACTGGGGCGAGATCCTGCACAACCGCAACCTGTGGCTCGTCGGCGTGGGCTACTTCGCGTGGGGCTTCATGTTCTGGGCGTTCATGTACTGGCTACCGCAGTACCTGGAACACGAATTCGGTCTCTCCATCAAGGAGGTCGGCGGATTCTCGGTGGCGCCGTGGGCGGCAGGCGTGGTCGGCGCGTTCGCCGGTGGCGTCCTGGTGGACCGGGTGTACAAGCGCACCCAGAGCATCCGGTCACGCTTCCTCATCATCGGCGCGGCACTGCTGCTCGCGGGCACCTCGATCATCCCGATCCTGTTCTTCCCCGGCAATCTGACCGTCGCGTTGATCTGCATCTCGGCCGGTGTCGGCTTCGGCTTCATCACCGGCGGCATCTGGTGGGTCGCCTCGATCGATGCCGCCCCCACCCAGCCCGGTACGGCCGCCGGTTTCGCGGACGCCTGCTTCGCGCTGTCCGGCATCATCGCCCCCTCGGCGATGGGCTTCATCGTGGGTCGCACCGGCACCTACAACGGCGGGTTCATCGTGATGACGGTCCTGTGCCTGATCGGCGCGGCGGCGATGATCTTCTTCACCGAGGAGCCCGAACGCCCACCGCTCGCGGCCGAGCCGGAAGACGCGCTCGCCCCCGTCGAGTGATCCGGGCGGTGGGGTGCCACCGCCTGCCGAACGACGTGCCGCGTAACCCGATGAGGGGTTACGCGGCACGGTCGTCTGGTTGTCGCCCTCGGTCATTCGGCGACCTCGGGTAGGCGCGGGACCGAGGCTACGAGCTGGCGGGTGTATTCGTGTCGGGGGGAGCGCAGGACAGTGTCGGCCTCGCCGGATTCGACGATCTGGCCGTTCTTCATCACGAGGACGCGGTCGGCGAGGTGGTGCACTACGCCGAGGTCGTGGGAGATGAGGAGCAGGGCGGTGCCGAATTCGGATCGGAGTTCGGCGAGCAGATCGAGGATCTGGGCTTGGACGGAGACATCGAGGGCGGAGAGGGGTTCGTCGGCTACCAGGAGGGCGGGGTTGGGGGCAAGGGCGCGGGCGATCGCCACGCGTTGGCGTTGGCCGCCGGAGAGGGTGCGGGGGTGGCGGGGGAGCAGATCGCGGGCAAGGCCGACCGCGTCGAGAATTTCGCGGACGCGCTGGGTGCGGGCCTTTCCGCGCAGGCCGACCGTGTCGAGGCTCTCGCCGATCACGCGCTCCACGGTGTAGCGGGGGTCGAAGGAGCTGAGTGGGTCCTGGGCGATCAGCTGCGCCGCGCCACGGAGGGGGCGTAATGCCCTGTCGGAGAGCTCGCTCCACGGTTCGCCGTCGACGACCACCCGCCCCGACGACGGTGCGATGAGCCGCAGTGCGAGACGAGCCGTGGTGGTCTTGCCCGAACCCGATTCGCCCACGATGCCGAGGGTTTCGCCGCCGAACAGGTCGAAGTCGACGTTGTCGACCACGGTGCGGGCGGCCGATCCGGAGCCGTAGGTCTTGCGCAGGTTGCGGACCGAGAGCACGACCCTGGTGTTGTCCACCGAGCGCGGCGGCAGCGGTGAGCGCTCGGACACCGACAGTTTCGACCCGCGTGAGGCCGCCGACGGCACGGCCGCGAGCAGCTTCTCGGTGTACGGATGCGTCGGACGGGTCAGCACGTCGTGCGTGCTGCCCTCCTCGACAACCTCCCCGTCGCGCATGACCAGCACCCGGTCGGCCACCTCGGCCACCACTGCCAGGTCGTGGCTGATCAGCAGCAGAGCCGTGCCCTCGGCTTTGCGTGCGCGAAGCAGGTCCAGGATCTGTTGCTGCACAGTCACATCGAGCGCGGTGGTCGGCTCGTCGGCGATGATGAGACGCGGATCGCCCGCGAGTGCCGTCGCGATCAAGACGCGCTGGCGCAGTCCGCCCGACAGCTCGTGCGGATATTGGCGCAGTCGTAGTTCGGGTTCGGGGACACCGACGTCGGTGAGCAGCCGCACGCTACGTGCGGTGAGCGCCTGCCCGCGCAGCTCGGTCAGCGCGCGTTGCGCTTCGGCGAGCTGGCTGCCGATCGAGTACAGCGGATCGAGGGAAACCAAGGCGTCTTGCAGTACGAAGCCGACGTCGGAGCCCCTGATCCGCCGCCATTGCCGCTCGCGATGTCCACGCGCGTCCTGGCCGAAGAGCTCGAGCCGATCGGCGCGCACGGCAGCACCTGGTCCCGCGAGGCCGACCAGCGTGCGTGCCGTCACCGACTTGCCCGACCCGGACTCGCCGACGAGGGCGACGGCCTCACCCGGCTCGATCCGCAGATCGATGCCGCGCACTACCTCCTTCGCCGCGAACCCGACCCGCAGATTCTCGACCGCGATCAGACTCATACCGATGGCCTTCCGTCGTAGTGCCGCTGCCAGCGCCGGCCGAGCGAGCTCACCGCGATGACCGTGGCGGTGACGGCCACACCGGGCAGCACGCCGATCCACCAGGCATTACGCAGGTAATTGCGTCCTTCGGCGAGCATCGCGCCCCATTCCGGTTCCGGCGGTTGCGGACCCATCCCCAGGAAGCTCAGCCCCGCCGCGCCGAGAATGGCGGTGCCCAGGCCGATGGTGGCCAGAATCGGGACTTGCGCGACGGCGTGTGGCAGGACATGCCGCCGCACCAGCGTCGTCCTGGTGAGTCCGAAAGTTCGTGCCTGCTCGACATATCCGGACTCCTGCACCACGAGGGTCTGCGCCCGCACCACCCGGGCGAATCGGGGGATCGAGGCGACACCGAGCGCGAAGATCAAATTCGTAGTGCCTGGCCCGGTGAACGAGATCAGGACCAGCGCGAGCAGTAGATCGGGGAACGACGAGACGACGTCGAGGAACCGGGTGATCAGCTCGTCGAGCGGCCCACGCGCCAACCCGGACAGCAGGCCGAGCGCCGTGCCAGCCACCACCGCGATCGCGACGGCGGTGACGCCGATGAGCAGCGAGTAGCGCGCGCCGTGGACGACGCGGGTGAAGACGTCACGCCCCAGGTGGTCCGTGCCGAACCAATGCCGCGCGCTCGGTGGCAGTTGGGCGGCAAGGGGATCGGCGGCGAGCGGATCGGCACCGGTCAGCAGGGCGGGGGCAACCACCGCGATGGCGACCAGCCCCACTGTCAGCGCTGCGATGGCAACGCCCGGCGTCACCGCGAAACCCTTCGCACGCAGGCTGATTCGGTCGACGGTCGTGCGCGGAAGATCTGCGATCGTCATAGCGCCGCTCCACATCGGCAGTCGGGCAGTGCGCGTGAAGATGTTGTGTGCAGGGCGATTCGGCCCCTTCGACGCATTCCGCCGGCAGTCATCGTTGCCCTCCATTGCGTGAATCGCGGCGCAGCCGTGGGTCCAGCCACAGGTAGAGCAGATCGACCAGCGTGCTGATCACGACGTAGACGAACGCCGAGAGAATCGCCACCGCCACCACCACGGGAAGATCCTGTGCGAGAACAGCTTCGACAGTCACCCGGCCGAGTCCCGGCCTGCCGAAGACCTCTTCGATGATCACCGCCCCACCGAGCAATCCGCCGACCAACCAGCCGGTCAAGGTCACCGCGGGCAGGGCCGCGTGGCGCAATCCGTGCCGCAGCCGCAACGCGCTCTCGCGCACCGACCACGACCGCACCGTCACCGCGAACGGTTCGTCGAGCGCCCGCTCCAGCCCGTCACGCAGCACCTGGGAGATCACCGCGCCCAGCGAAAGGCCGAGCGCGAGCGCGGGCAGGACCAAGGCCGCCAGTCCCTTGTTCGCCGCCACCGGAAAGATCTTCAGCTGGAAGCTGAATACCGACAGCAACACGATGCCGAGCCAGAACGCTGGCGTCGAAACAAGAGCCAGCTCAACAGCATTCGCGATAGCACGCGATCGCCGCCGCTGCGCTGTGGTCGTCGCGACGACCACCGCGAACACCAGCGCTACCAGCAACGCGGCGCCGGTCAGCGCCAAGGTGGGCCCGGCCTGCGAGCCGATCACTTCCGACACCGGCCGTTGCAGCACATAGGAACGCCCGAAATCCCCCTGCACCACATTCCACAGGTAGCGGGCGTACTGGACAACGGCCGGACTGTCGAGTCCCCATTCGGCGCGGATGGCCGCCTCAACCTCCGGGGTGCGCGGCTGTTCGCCGAGCAACACGTCGACCGTGTCGCCCGGCGCCAGCCGCACACCGAGGAACGACAGCGTGGTCGCACCCCACAGCACTCCGATCCCCGTGATCACCCGCAGCACAACTGTTTTGGTGATCCCAGAGCGCCCGCCACGCTCGCTGTCCGCGATCGGCGCCGCTGTTTCCGGGGCGACAACCTTCGCCGTCACGGTCGCAGGACCGATCCGGTACACCAGCGATCCACCGGAGCTGAGCCGACCGCCGACTGCCGGGCCGAACCTCCTGGCCTACCCTGATCGCCCCGGCGGACGGCCACGACAGACCGCCGACGCGACCTACACGCGCCGCCGCGCACAGCGGGCCGACCCCCGCGCCCGCCGCGGGTCCCGCTATCCACGATCGACCCAGATGTCGTACGCGTTCTCCGGAAGCTGCTTGTACGGCCGGTATCCCGCGCCGTACACGTGGGCGCCCGTCGCGATCTGGTTCTCGGGGATGTAGAGCGGCAGCCCGTAGGCCTTGTCGACGAGCGCGAACCGCTGCAACTGCGCGTACTGCTTCGCCCGCTCGGTGGTGTCGGTGGTCGAGGCGGCGGCCCGCAGCCAGCTGGACAGTTCGGGATCGGTGGCGCGGCTGTAGTTCAGCGTGCCCAGCGGCGTCGGCGGGTACCAGTGGTTCTCGATGTCGATGCCGCCGGTGATGGTGTCGGAGTTCGCGATCGACCCGAAAGCGTTCTTCTTGCGGAGCTCGCCGTAGGTGCCCAGGTCGACGTAGGACAGCTTCAGATCGATGCCCGCGTTCTGCTTGGCCTGCGCCTGCACCGCCTGCAACAGCACCTCACGCTGGTCGCGGACCGTCGACTGGGCCTGCACCAGTTCGATGGTCAGCCGCTGGCCGTCCTTGGTCCGGAAGCCGTCGGAATCCTTTGCTGTCCAACCGGCTTCGTCGAGCAGCCGGTTCGCGGCGGACTTGTCGGCACCGTAGGTACCTTCGATGCTCTTGTCGTAGAACAGCGTGTCGACGCTGGAGGCGATACCCCAGCCGCGGGTGCGCTCGCCGCGATAGATCGACTGCAGCACCGCGTTGACATCGACGGAGTTGTTGAGCGCCTTGCGGACTCGCGCATCGGTGGCCGGGCCGAAGGTCGAGTTCCAATACAGCGTGTACGGGCTGCCGTTGTTCAGCCCGGTCGAATAGGTGAAGTCGGGGTTGTCCCGGAACAGGTCGGCGTCGTTACCCGAGACGCCCTCGATGAGGTCGACCTGACCGGAGGTGAGCGCCCCGGTGCGTACCGACGACTCGGGCAGGAAACGGTAGGTGACCTCGTCGAGGTAGGCCGGACCCTGATGCTTCGCGCTCTGCGGCGCCCAGTTGTAGTCGGGGTTCTTGCGGAAGTGCAGTTCCTGACCCTTCACGTAGCGGTCGAGGACGAACGGACCGGTACCCGCGATCTCCGGCCCACCGGCCTTGAGCTGCGGCTTGTCCCACGCGGCCGGGGAGATGATGGGGAATCCGGCGGCGAAGTCGAGGAACGGCGCGTACGGGTCCTTCAGGGTGAACACCACGGTGCGCTCGTCGCGGGCGGTCACCGCGGCCAGGTGTGAGAGCGGGCCTGCGGACCAGCCGCCGGAATAGGACACATCCTGCATCGTGGTGAAGTTGCGGGCCACGGCGGTCGCGGTGAGCGGGTTGCCGTCGGTGAACTTCACGCCCTCGCGCAGCGGGAAGGTGTAGGTGAGCCCGTCGGGCGAGATCTCGTGGCCGGTGGCCAGCCACGGGACGAAACCGCCCTCGGTGGTGCGCGCCAGCAGCGACTCGAAGATGTTGCGCAACATCAGGTGCGTGTTGCTCTGCCCGTTGAGGTGCGGATTCAGCGTGGTCGGCTCGGTCTCCACTCCCCACGTCACCGAGCCGCCGCTGACCGGTTGCGCCGATTCGCGTGCCGCGGTGTCCGTTCCACCACACGCGGTCGCCAGCACGGCCACCGCCGATACCAGAGCTGTGGCAAGTAGTCGCCGATGTCGCATCACAGCGCGGCGCCCCTCTCTTCGATGAGAAACAGTGATTGAGCGGTGGTGACGACGGCGCCTTCGGCCGCGGTCACGGTGACGATCCCCGCATGGGTGGCGGTGAGTTCGTGTTCGAGCTTCATGGCCTCGACCACGCCGAGCAGCTGTCCTTTCTCGACCGGGTTGCCCGATTCGACGTGGAGCTGCACGAGAGTGCCCGGCATGGGCGAGCGGATCTCGGGATCCGTCGCGGTGGTGCCGAGCGAGCGGTATTCGGCGTAGCGCACCTGCCGGGAAACCCCGGCTACCTGGCAGATCCAGCCCTCGCCTACGCGTCGTAGGACACACGGGATGGAGCCGACCGTGATCGTGTCGCCGACGGTTCGCAGGGCTGCGACCCCCACCTCGATATGCGCGGGTCCGGTGATGGTCTGCTGGGCGCCTACTTGCGCACCGGTGGTTGGTCGCGGGCCGATACCCGGCCGCGCGATGGATTGCGGAGCAGCCACTTCCGGGCTGGTCGGGATGGAGGCTGGGTCGGTGGCGTCTGCGCGGACCAGCACCGCGTCGCCGTCATAGCCGCTGACCCACACCGTGAACGCGCGTCCGTCGACCGACAGGTCCAGGCTGCCGAGATCGCGATCAGCGGGATCGAGCCAGGCCCGATCGCCACCGGGAGCGCCGGTAGACCATGGCGTCGTCCGGTCGGGTGCGGTGAGCGCGGCGGCTACCGCGAGGGCACTCAGCTCGTCGGGATCGGCGAACTCGACGACCGGATCGATCCGGTCCAGATAGGCCGTGTCGTGCTGGGCCGCCGCGACGATCGGAGCGGCCAGGACACGCGCCACATAACCGAGGTTGGTCGAAATGCCTTGCCAGCGAAGGTCTTCGCATGCCCGCCGCGCCGCAGCGAGCGCGTCCTCTCGGGTGGCGCCGGTGGCGACGAGTTTGGCGATCATCGGATCGAACCCGCCGGTGACATCGAGACGGCGGTCGAAGGCGCGTTCGACGCGAACCTCCGGCCAGTGGGTCACCTCGAGCTCGCCCGGGCACGGCAGGAACGACCGGAACGGATCCTCGGCATACATCCGCACCTGTACCGAAGCGCCCGTGTACGCGATCTCGGCCTGGTCGGCGGGCAGTGGTTCGCCCGAAGCGACCCGCAACTGCCACTCCACCAGATCTACGCCGGTGATCTCCTCGGTGACGGTGTGCTCCACCTGCAACCGCGTGTTCATCTCGATGAAGAAGAACTCGGCACCCACCAGCAGGAACTCGAAGGTGCCCGCGCCCACGTACTGCAAAGCCTTCGTGCCCTGCACCGCGGCGTCGAACATCGCCGCGCGCACCGCATCGGGAATCCGTGGGGCAGGCGCTTCCTCGATCACCTTCTGATGCCGCCGCTGCAGCGAGCAGTCCCGATCGAAAAGGTGTACCGCGTGGCCGAATTCGTCGCCGAACACCTGAACCTCGATGTGCCGCGCGCGCTCGGCATACCGCTCCAGATGCAGTCGCCCATCAGCGAAAGCCGCTGTCGCGGTGCGGGAAGCCGACGCCAGGGCCTCGCGCAGCCCGGCGGCCGAGCGCACCACCGACATGCCCTTGCCGCCACCGCCGCCGGCGGGCTTGACGATCAGCGGATACCCGATATCGGCGGCCACACCGACCAGCGCATCGAGATCCTCGCTCGCCCGCGCCGTGCCCGGTAGCACTGGCACTCCCGCCTCGGCCATCACCTGACGCGCGGAGGACTTGTCGGCCATGGTCTCGATCACCCGCGAGCTCGGGCCGACGAACACCAGCCCGGCGGCACGCACCGCACGCGCGAAATCGGCGTTCTCGGAGAGGAATCCGTACCCGGGATGCACGGCGTCGCACCCGGTTTCGACGGCGGCACGCACCAGCGCGACCGCGTCCAGGTAACCGGGGGGTCGCGATCGGTGCGCACCGCGTGCTGTGTCAGTGGGTGCGGTGCCGGTGTTCACCGGGCCCGGATGGCCAGTGGCCACGGCGTTGTCGTGTGCGGGGTCGACGAGGTTCACCGTCGCCACCGCGGCCGCGTGGTAGGTGAGCGCGCGGTCCTCGTCGACGCTCACCGTCACGTACTCGATGCCGAGCCGATCGCAGGTGCGGGCGATCCGGGCCGCGATCTCGCCCCGGTTCGCGATGAGCAAGCGTGAGATCACAGCCGGAACACCCCGAAATTCGAACCGGCGGGTTGCGGCCGATCCCACCGCTCGTGCGCCAGCGACAAGCACCGCGCCAACCACGACCGGGTGTCCTCCGGTTCGACCACGGCGTCGATCCACATCCGCGCCGCGATATAGGTCGGCAGCGATTGCCGCTCGAAACTGTCGATGATCGGTTGCTTGATGGCCGCTTCCTCAGCAGCGCTGAGCTCCTTGCCTTCTCGGCGCAACCGGTCACGCTTGAGGATCGCCATCACCGCCGCGGCCTGCTCGCCACCGACACCGGTGGAGCGGGCGTTCGGCCACATCGCCATGAACTGGCCGCCCATCGACCGCCCCGACATCGCGAAGTTGGCGGCGCCGAAACTCCCGCCGATGACAAGGGAGATCTTCGGCACGGTGGCGCACGAGACCGCGTTCACCATCTTCGCGCCGTGTTTGGCGATCCCGGCCCGCTCGTACTCCTCGCCGACCATGAACCCACTCACGTTGTGCACGAACAACAGTGGAATGCGCCGCTGCTCGCAGATCTGGATGAAGTTGGTGGCTTTGAGCGCGCTGTCGGGGAAGATCACGCCCTGATTCGCGATGATCCCGACCTCGTAACCCGCGATCCGCGCGGTCGCGCACACGATCGTGATGCCGTAGTCCTTGCGATACTCGACCCACGAGGTGGCATCGACCACGCAGCGCAGGATCGCGCGGACGTCCATCTCCTTCTTGGTGGTCGCCGGAATCAGATCCGGCAGCCGCGCCGGATCGTCGGCGGGCTCGAGCGCCGCGAACGCGGGAGGACGCACGCGGTCACCGGGCGTGCGTGACACGATGTCGCGCACGATCGCCAGCGCTTCCAGCTCGTTCGCCGCGAGATGGTCGGCCACCGCGGTTTCGCGCACGTGCAGCTCGGCGCCGCCGAGTGTTTGCGCGTCGACCACCACGCCCGTGGCGGCTTCCACCAGCTGCGGCCCGCCGAGGAACACGGTGCTGAGATCGCGCACCATCACCGTCTCGTCGCTCATCGCGGGGATGTAGGCGCCACCCGCCGTGCAGATGCCGAGCACCGCCGAGATCTGCGGCAGACCCAGCGCCGACATCTCCGCGATGTTGCGGAACATCTTTCCGAGGTGTTCCTCGTCGGGGAAGATCTCCTCCTGCAACGGCAGGTAGATGCCGCCCGAGTCCGCCAGGTACACGCACGGTAAGCGGTACTCCCTGGCCAGCTTCTGCCCGCGCAGGTGCTTCTTGATCGTGAGCGGATAGAAGGTTCCGCCCTTGACGTGCGGATCGTTGGCGAACACCATGCAGGGCCTGCCGTGGATGGTGCCGATGCCGACGATCAGCGCGGCGGCGGGCAGGTCGGTGTCGTAGACCTCGTGCGCGGCGAGCCTGCCGATCTCCAGGAACGGCGTGCCCGGGTCCAGGATGCGGTTGACCCGTTCGCGCACAGGCAGTTTCGTGTCCCCGTGGCGCCGGCGCGGCGCCACGATCCCGGCGGTGTGATCGCGCAGCAGGCTGCGCTGGGCTTCGAACCCGATGGTGTTCTCGATGACTGCGGTCATGCCGGCTGTTCCTCCCGGTCCTGATGCGCGGCGAGGCGGGCGCTCAGGGTGTCGGCGAAGCGACGGATCGTGTCGGGCTCGAGGTCGGCCCGCAGCATCAGCCGCAGGCCCGCGCTGCCGCGGCGGATGATCGGGAAGAACACCGGCGAGGTGTAGAACCCGGCGTCGAGCATGTCGCGTGCTACGGCGACCGTGACGTCCTCCTGGCCGATGCTCACGAACCGGATCGGCAGTCCGTCACCGGCGAGGTCGGTGTCGACCAGGGAGTCGAACAGGCGGATCCGCTCCTGGAGCGCGACCTGCAGTCGATCGACGGTGCCGTCGTCGTGCAGCTCGCACGAGGCGATGATCGCGCCGAGTCCGGCCGTGTTGACGCGCTGCGACCACATCAGCGGGCCACTCGTGCGCAGCAGGGTGGGTAGCCGGGAGGCATCGCCCGCCGCGCCGAAGAAGATCACGCCACCACTGGCGCCGAAACCCTTGTTGAGCGAGGCGATCACGAGCGTCCGCTCGCGCCAGCCGCCGTAGGCGCCGAGGACGAATCCGCGGCCACCGCTACCCAGCGTCGAAATACCGTGTGCCTCATCGAAATACAGGAACAAGCCGTATCGGTCCTGGAGCCGGTGCAGCTCGGCGAGCGGTGCGCCGCCACCTGTGCTGTAGACCCCGTCGGCGACATAGGCCACGTGGGAATGCTTGCGGCACAGCTCTTCCAAGGCGGCGATGTCGTTGTGCTCGATCGTCACCAGTTCGGTCTCGTCCGCGACCAGCGGCTTCATCGCGTTCAGGCAGAAGTGCGCGTTCTTGTCGAAGACCACCAGCGGCGGGTGCCCGTCGGTGAGCTCACCGGAGGCCAGCAGCGGCAATGTCGCCCAGGCGGCGGCCGCGCACGACGACACCGTCACCGCTTGGGCGTCGAAGGTCCGGGTCAGGCGGTGCTCGGCCGCTTCCAACAGACCGAGCCGGATGCGCATTCGGGAGATGGAGGAATTGATTGTCGCGGTTTCGTCGAGTCCGCGATGAGCGCCCTCGATGATTCGCGGATCGCTGTCGAGGCCCAGGTAGGAATAGGACGAGAAGTTGACGATCGTCCGGCCGTCGCGCGAGTTGACTATTCCCTCGCGCATATCATCGGCGATGATGTCGACCAGGCCGTGGGCGGTGCTGTCATTCCAAAATGTATTGCTCAGTTGTAACTGTCTGCGGATATTGGCGAATTGGTGTCGGGCCATTTCGTTCATTCCTTTGCAACGACGAGCACGTTTACAGCGGCGAGCACAGTGATGGCGATGGACCAGGCCAGAAGCCCGGATAAGGTGGGGCCTGCCAGCGAGGCGATGCCCGCGAGGCCCTGCTGGACGAGTGCGCACCACGAGACGGCGATGGCGGCCCCGGTGGCCAGGTGACTGACGGCGTGCGCGGCGCTGTTGGGGAACAGCGTCGCCTGGCCGAAGGTCGTCGTGACATACCCGGCGAGGAAGACCGGCAACGCGATCGCCCGTGGCAGCTCGGCGGCCCACACGACGGTGATGAGCGCGCAGCCCGCGAACATGATCCAGGCGCCCTGGCGCATCATGGCGCGCGCGCCCACCTGCCGCACGCGCCGGCGCACGTAGGTCGCGCCGCCGAGATAGGCCGCACCGTAGAGGACGCCGAACAGCCCGAACACCCAGGGCGAGAGCGCGAATCGGTCGGTGAAGATGAACGCGGACTTCTGCTGGATCATCACGATGACGGCGAATCCGATACCGCCCGCGACCGCGCTGACGACGAAGACCCGGTCGGTGAAAAGGCGCCTGGCTGTGCCTTTGTCCTTCGGACCGGATTCGCGCCGGGGGAGCGCGATGCGCAGGGCGAAGGCCACCGGCACCGCGGCGAGCACCGCGAGCACGACGAATCCGTACCGCCACCCGACCGTCGAGGTGACGATGCCGCCGATCACCTGACCGCCGCCGAGCGCGACGACGAACGCCATCGACAACAGCGCGAGTTGGCGCGCGAGCTCCGCGCCGGTGAACAGGTCCTTGATCATCATCCGGCCGACGACCGCGATACCGCCCGCACCGATGGCCTGGACGACGCGCAAGCCGAGCAGTTCCGGCGCGTTGGTGATCAGCGCCAAGCCCGCGCTGGCCAGGACGAACAACAGCCCGGCCGCGACGAAGGCGGGCACCCGCCCGAACCGCTGCGCCGCCCTGCCCCACGCGACCACCGGAAGCGCGGCGAACACCACGAACACGGCCACCGACAACTGCAGAACGCTGTCACTGGCACCGATATCGGGACCGAGCGCGGGCATGCTCGGCAGATAGATGGTGGTCGCCATTTGCGCGACCGCGACCGCGACACATGCCGTTGCGACAACTGCTCGGCGTGTTGCCGCGGAAGCCGGAGTCTCGCCGGTTTCCGCTTGCACAAACAATGCACTCCCCTATGGCCGAGCGAATCGCGCGGACGCTTGATCCGGCTACTTAGATATACGGACCGGGGAAGCGGCCGAACACCGTTGTGATCGTGGTGATTTCAGCCGCAAAGACGGTGTTCGAGCATGGATTCGCGGCGAACCGGCGGCGCCGCGCGCCGGGGGCCGAGGAATTGGCACTGGCGTCGGATCGAACGCAACGGGCGTCACACACCGGGGCCGCGGGTCTGCGCGCGGCAGGTGTGGCAGGGTGGAACTGTGAACCGATTGGCCGGTGCGACCTCGCCCTATCTGCGTCAACACGCCGACAACCCCGTCCACTGGCGGGAGTGGGATGCCGACGCGCTAGCCGAGGCCGCCGAGCGGAATGTGCCGATCCTGCTGTCGATCGGGTACGCGAGTTGCCACTGGTGCCATGTGATGGCCCACGAGTCCTTCGAGGACCTCGCGACCGCCGCGCAGATGAACGCCGACTTCGTGTGCGTGAAGGTCGATCGGGAGGAGCGTCCAGATCTGGACGCGGTGTACATGAACGCCACCGTGGCCATGACCGGGCAGGGTGGTTGGCCGATGACGTGCTTCCTCACGCCCGACGGTGCGCCGTTCTACTGCGGCACCTACTACCCGAAGGCCCCGCGGTCCGGCATGCCGTCGTTCACGCAGCTGCTCAGCGCGGTGACCGAGACCTGGGTCAACCGACGCGACGACGTGGACAAGGCCGCGCGTCAGGTGACCGAGGCACTGCAGGAGCAGGCCTCGGGGCTGCCCGACGCCGAATTCACTGTTGTCCCTGAGCTTCTCGACCAGGCTGTGCTGGCGATCGCCGCTGATGAAGACGCCACGCACGGCGGATTCGGTGGGGCGCCGAAGTTTCCGCCGTCCGCGCTGCTGGAGGGACTGCTGCGGCACTGGGAGCGCACCGGCGACCAGGCGGTGTTCGACCTGGTCGAGCGCACGGCCGAGGCGATGGCGCGGGGTGGGATCTATGACCAGTTGCGCGGTGGTTTCGCGCGCTACTCGGTCGACGCGGGGTGGCTCGTACCGCACTTCGAGAAGATGCTCTACGACAATGCCGTGCTGCTGCGCGCCTACGCCCACCTGGCCCGCCGGGCTCCGGAGACTCCGCTGGAGTCGTTGCCGCACAGGGTGACTCGCGAGACGGTCGAATTCCTGCTCGGTGATCTCGGGACAGCCGAGGGTGGTTTCGCCTCGGCACTCGATGCCGACACCCACCTCGAACCGGGCGGTCCCGGTGTCGAGGGCGCTACCTACGTATGGACGCCCGCCGAGCTGATCGGCGAACTCGGCCCGCTCGATGGCATGTGGGCCGCCGATGCTTTCGGCGTCACCACCGCGGGCAATTTCGAACAGGGCACCTCGGTGCTCACCCGGCACAGCGACCCCGTCGACGTCGAGCAGTCGTCGCGCTTCGATCGACTGCGTGCCCAGCTGTTCGAGGCCCGCACGAAACGCCCACAGCCCGCCCGTGACGACAAGGTGGTCACCGCCTGGAACGGCATGGCCATCACCGCGCTCGCGGAATCCGGTGCGGCACTGGAAGAACCGTCGTGGATCGCCGCCGCGGTGCGCTGCGCCCGCTATCTGCTCGACGTCCATCTGGTCGACGGCAGGCTGCGGCGCGCCTCCCTCGACGGTGTCGCGGGGTCCCCGCCCGGCGTCCTCGAGGACTACGCCTGGTTCGTCACCGGCCTGCTCGCCCTCTACCAGGCCACCGGCGAACCGGACTGGCTCGCCGCCGCGCAGTTGTTGCTGGACAACACGATCGACCACTTCGCCGACCCCGACCGGGCCGGCAGCTGGTTCGACACCGCCGACGACGCCGAAACTCTGGTCGCCCGCCCGCGCGACCCCGTCGACGGCGCCACCCCGGCCGGCGCCTCCGCCCTGGCCGAGGCCCTCCTCACCGCCTCGGCAGTCGCCGACCCCGACCGTGCCGTCCGCTACCGCGAACTCGCCGACCACACCCTCACCCGCGGCGCGATCCTGCTGGCTCGCGCGCCCCGCACCGCGGGCAACTGGCTCTCCGTCGCCGAAGCCTCGGTCCGTGGCCCCTACCAGGTCGCGATCGCCGCCACCGAAAAGTCCTCCACCGCAATGGAACTCCTCGCTGCCGCCCGCGCCTACGCCCCTGGCGGCTCGATCATCCTCGCGGCGCCGCCGAACACCGCCCCCCTCCTCGCCGATCGCCCCCTCGTCGACGGAGCTCCCGCGGCCTACGTCTGCCGAGGATCGGTCTGCGATCTCCCGGTCACCGATCCCGTCGCCCTGACGGCCTCGCTCAGGCGGTAGGTAGCCCCGGCGTTCGCCTCACTTGCCCGGCGAGATGTCTGTCCAGGTTCGGGTTCGGCCGGGGATGCCGCGCAGCCGTAAGTCCTTGTAGCGCTTCCACTTGGCTCGCTCGGCCGGGGTAGCGGCCTGCCAGATCGCATCGCTCACCAGCACCCGCCGCGGGGCTTCCTTCGCTACCGCGGTGAGCCGGGCGGCTTCGTTCACCGCGTCGCCGATGACCGTGAACTCGAGGCGGGTGTCGGCGCCGACGTCGCCGGCGAAGACCTGGCCACGAGCCACACCGATGCCGACATCGAGTTCGCCGGTGGCCACCACCTCGTCGCGGATACGGCGGGCGGCGCGCAGGGCCGGGGTGGCGTTGTCCTGCAGGGCCGATGGGGCGCCGAAGATGCACAGGGCGGCGTCGCCCGCGAATTTGTTCACCAGGCCGCCGTTGTCCTCGGTGGCCGCGACGACCGTGGCGAGCAGGCGGTTGAGCTTGTGCACGAAGTCCTCCGGCGCCATCTCCGCCGAGAGCTGCACCGAGCCGGTGACATCGACGAACAGAGCGGAGACCATGCGCACATCGCCGGTGAGGTCGGTGCTGCCCGACAGTGCGCGCTCGGCGACCGTGGAGCCGACGTGCCTGCCGAAGACGTCCTCGGTGTGCAGCTGGTCGCGCAGGGTGGCGGCGAGTTCGTTGACGGAGTGTTCGAGCCGCCCGATCTCGCTCGCGCTGCCGACCGGCACCCGCACATCGAGTTCACCGCGGGTGATCCGGTCCAGCGCCCGGTACATCGTGCGCATCGGCGTGGCCACCGAGCGAGCGAGCAGCGCGGTGGCGAGAGCGCCGACAGCGAGCGCGACGATCGAGAACAGCCAGGCCGCGCGCACCCGGTCGGAGGCCGGCGTGGTTCGGTCGCTGAGGACCACGATGATGATCAGCCCCGGCAGTGCTCCGGATACCGCCCAGGTCACGAGTAGACGCACCAGCACGGTCGAGCTGGGGTGCACGATAGGCCCGAGCACGGCGGCGATGATAGGCACGGCAGGCCGGATCAGCCGGTCCAGGATCAGATAGATCGCGCCGGCGGCCTCCAGTCCGCCGAGGGTGAATCCGGCCAGCAGCACGGTGAGGTTGTGATATTCGGTGAAGCGGTCGACGAGGAACGCGGTCAGGATGACGCCCGGTGTCCACAGGATGATCCCGCGCACGGTGATCGCGGCGGGCAGCCGGATCAGGACCCGGGCTTCCTCCGGCGTCGGTTTGCGGTTCTCGTCGAGCCAGCGCATATACCGGCGCCGATCGTAGAGCGCGATTCCGACGCCGACGAGCAAGGCGAAAGCCGGATAGATCAGGATCAGCGGCGCTGCTTCATGCCAATCGGCGCCGACTCGCCTCGACACCCCGCCCGCCCAGCTGATCAGGAAGACGGCCGCGACGCCGACCATATTGGCGGTGATGACCACCAGCGCGAGTCCCCAATAGGACTGCAGCGCCCACCGGACCAGCCGGTTCACCACGCACGTCCGAACCCGGCGCCCGAGGACGCCCGGGCATCACGAGCTGCGCTGACGGGTGACACAACTGTCGAGCATAGAAGGCGCGCGGGTCCACGCCGCGCGCACGCGCCGTTCAGCCGAGCACGACCAGCCAGATCGCGATGTAGTGACACAGCGCAGCCACGACCGTCATGGCGTGGAAGAACTCGTGATGCCCGAAGTCTGGCCAGGGGTTCGGCCACTTGGTGGCGTACAGCACGGCCCCCACGCTGTAGATCACCCCGCCCACCGCGAGGAGCACCAGCGGCGCGACGCCCACATTGCGCAACAGCTCGGGAATCACGGGCACGATCGCCCACCCCAGCAACAGATACAGCGGCACCCCCACCCACGCGGGCGCGGTGGGCCACAACAACTTCAACGCGACCCCGGCAATGGCCCCCGCCCACACCACGATCAGCAAGACCTGCCCGGTCCGCCCAGGCAACCCGAGCAGCGCGAACGGCGTGTAACTGCCCGCGATGAACAGAAAGATCATCGAATGATCGGCCCGCTTCATCCGTACCCGAGTCCGCACACTCGCCCAGGTAACCCGGTGATACACCGCGCTCACCCCGAACAGTGCACACACCGAGACCCCATAGAGCAGCGTCGACCACCCCGCGGTCAACGACGTGAGAAACCCGAACACCACGAGCACGGTCACCGCGACAGCGGCAACCCCTACCGCCCAGGTATGAATCCAGCCGCGAAAGCGCGGCTTGATCACCGCGGCGACCTCAGTCAGAACCGTCTCCACGAAACCTCCCAAGACGAAACCTACGGTACCGTAAGTTAGCTCAAACCGTACGGCAATCCCCACCTCAACACCACAAACGTGCCCACAACCACACCCACTGATCTCGCACGAACATGGGTAACTCACCGGGCACGGGCTAACCCACCCCGCCGCGAAAGCTTGCCGCGTCGCCAACCCGCCCCGCGCCTGAGTCTGGCCAAAAATACGCGGAGAGGCGGGGGAGTAGTGTGCGAGCGTGGAGTTTCTTGGTCGGGTGCGTGGATTGCCGTACCGCATCTACGAAGCCAGGCTGTCGCAGCAGCTGGCGGACAAGCAGCACCCTCGCCACGTCGCCGTCATGTGCGACGGCAATCGCCGCTGGGCGCGCGAGAACGGGTTCACCGATGTGAGCCACGGTCATCGCGTCGGCGCGCTGAAGATCGCCGAGCTCGTCGGCTGGTGTTCGGATCAGGGCATCGAGATGGTCACCGTCTATCTGCTCTCCACCGAGAACCTGCGCCGCGATCCCGAAGAGCTGGAGACGCTGTTCGAGGTCATCACCGATGTCGTCGAGGAACTGTCCGCGCCGGAGCAGAACTGGAGCGTGCGGATCGTCGGGTCGCTCGAGGGTTTCCCCGAGCTGATCGCCAAGCGTCTTCGGGTGGCCGCCGAGCGCACGAGCGGGCGCGACGGCGTGCACGTGAATGTCGCGGTGGGGTACGGCGGACGCCAGGAGATCACCGACGCGGTGCGCTCGCTGGTGCGCCAGGAGATCGCCTCGGGCGAGTCGGGTGAGGATCTGGTGCAGTCGATTACGGTCGACGCGATCGGTAAGCACCTCTACACCTCCGGCCAGCCCGACCCGGATCTGGTGATCAGAACCTCTGGTGAGCAGCGGCTTTCGGGTTTCCTGCTGTGGCAGAGCGCCTATTCGGAGATCTGGTTCACCGAGGCCTACTGGCCGGAGTTCCGGCGCGTCGACTTCCTGCGTGCGCTAAGGGATTACGCCGCGCGCCACCGTCGTTTCGGCGTGTGATGTCGTAACGGTCGCGTACTCTGCGGTCAGTGGAACCCGAACAGCCTTCCTACATCAGCTATGAGGAATTCGGCAGGCGTTTCCTGGAATACGCCGTTTCCGAGCAGCGCATCGCCGACGCGTTCGGCCAACTCACCGGAGCTGCTTTCGATTTCGGCCCGATCGGGGTGGGGCCGGGTCGCCTTGCCAAGGTCACCGCGCAGGTGGAGCTGGGGCAGCCGCGGATTCTGCGCTTCATCGACGCCTTCATCTCGTTCGAACTGACCATTCCGCTGCATGTGGATCTGGTCCTCGATCTGGCGGTCGACCGGTCGCGTTTCCGGGTCGACGGCACGGTGCATCTGCACCTCACCGCGCGTACCGCCGATCCGTTGCGGGTGGTCATCGATATCGCCGAGCCACGTCCAGGCGATGTGCGGGTCAATGTCGCCAGCAGCTCCAAGCGCGGGGAGTTGCTGCGGGTGCTGGCCAGTGTCGACCACGAGATCCGGCGGTTCGTCGCCCGGTATGTCGCGCTGGAGATCCGCAAGCCCGAGATCGCGGCGGTCCGCAATATCGACGTGGCGACCAGGCTCGACG
This sequence comes from Nocardia sp. FBN12, assembly GCF_054031145.1. Classification (NCBI taxonomy): domain Bacteria; kingdom Bacillati; phylum Actinomycetota; class Actinomycetes; order Mycobacteriales; family Nocardiaceae; genus Nocardia; species Nocardia sp. FBN12. Next base: position 4,945,701 of record NZ_CM132926.1, on the reverse strand, counting down.
CGGCCTGGAAGTTGTAGCCGAGTACGCCCACCTTCGCCGGCGGCCGCGCGCGTTTTCGGGCGGCTGCGCCGACTGCGTCCGTTAGGCTCTGCGCGGGACCGGCCCGACGACACAATTGCAGGCAGGCAGGGGTGTGAGCTGTGAGAGTTGCGACGAAGGCGAGCGGGTGGCGTGCGCGGATCGCGGTGCTCGGTACGGTGCTGGCCGTCGCGGGGTGCGGTGAAGTCGATCAGCCCGCGCTGCCGCGACTGACACCGGCGGAGGAAGAAGCCGCGACGGGCTCCGTGTTCGCCTACCGCACCGATGCCGAGCTGGCGGTGGTGCGTGGCACCGAAACCGTCCGTGCGCCGGGCAGTTTCGGCTATTCGTCGGCACCGGTCACGTTCACCAGGGACGGGCAGTACGCGTTCGCCGTGGAGACCAGCAGCAAGACCCTCGTCGCGCTGGGTGTCCGGGACCGTTCGGTGACGCGCATTCCGTGTGACTGCGCCGATGCGGTGTCGTTGCGTGGCTCGGTGGTCGCCTGGTGGCGCGAACCAGGGCAGATCATGAGCATGGACCTGGCCGGTGACGAGCCGCCCGCGGCCGAACGCGAGATCGTCCTCCCGGATTCGCCGAGCCCGCTGACGGGTGGCGCGTGGGACGGCGCGAAGCTGGTCGCGGCCACCGACGAATTCGTGCTGCTGGCCAGGGTCGAATCGCGCGGCCTGTGGTGGGAGAAAAGCCACCTCTACGCCATCGGCGCCGACGCCATCCTGCCGCTCGGCCGCGTTCCCGGCATCGACGCCGGACTCTCGGCCGCCGCCGGACCCGACGGGCACACCTTCGTCCTGGCGGGGGCGACCGCGCGCAGCGCGACCTGTGGCAGCGGCAACGTGGCGACCATCGACGCCAACACCAACGGTGTCCGCTCGCTGCCGACGCTGCCGGGCGAGTGCTCGGCGGTCTACAACCCGCGGTGGAGCGCCGACGGCTCGATCACCATCGCCACCCGCAAATGGGCCGACCTCGCCGGCGCGCCGAGCATGGTCGACCGGCTGCAGTCGGCCGCGCAGGGGTGGGCGCCGATCGGGGAGTACCCGGTGGTCGACATGCTCCCGCGGGAACAGGAGTCGATCCAGGTGGTCGCCGGTGAGCCCACCGACGCGCGCGGCACACCGCACGGGGTGCTGGTAGTGCAGAAGGGCGACGCCCGTGCGGAACTCGCGCAGCGGGTCGTCTCGCTGGGTGCGCCGACGGCCGGCTGACGCGAATTCGCTGCCGCGCGAGTAGCTCAGAGCTTGCGCAGCCGCAACCTGTTGATCGTGTGGTCGGAGTCCTTGCGCAGCACCAGGGTTGCGCGCGGACGCGTCGGCAGGATGTTCTCCACCAGGTTGGGCCGGTTCGTGGAATGCCAGATATCGCGCGCGGCCGCGGTGGCCTGCTCGTCGCTGAACGCCGCGTAGTGGTGGAAGTGCGCGTCGGGGTCGGCGAAGCCGGTCTTGCGCAACGCGAGAAAGCGCTGCACATACCAGTTTTCGATATCCTCGATGCGGGCGTCGACATAGATGGAGAAGTCGAACAGGTCCGACACCATCAGTCGCGGACCGGTCTGCAGCACATTCAGTCCCTCGACGATGAGAATGTCGGGCTGACGAACACAGTGCTTCTCGTCGGGCACGATGTCGTAGGACTTGTGCGAATACACCGGCGCGCACACCTCTTCGGCGCCCGACTTCACCTCGGTGACGAACCGTAACAGCTTGCGCCGGTCGTAACTCTCGGGAAAACCCTTCCGGTGCATGATCCCGCGACGGGTGAGTTCGGCGGTGGGATAAAGGAATCCGTCGGTCGTCACGAGATCGACCCGCGGATGGTGATCCCAGCGCGCCAGCAGCGCCTGTAGCACGCGCGCGGTGGTCGACTTGCCGACCGCGACACTGCCCGCGACACCGATCACGAACGGCACCTGCTTGTCGGGATGTTTCTCCCCGAGGAAGGTGGCCGTGGCGGCGAACAATCGCTGTCGCGCCGCGACCTGCAGATGAATCAACCTGGCCAGCGGTAGGTAGACCTCGGCGACCTCCTCGAGGTCGATCTGCTCGCCGAGACCGCGCAGGCCGGTCAGTTCGTCCTCGGTCAGTACCAGCGGAGTCGACTTGCGCAGGGTGCGCCACTGGCTTCGATCGAACTCCACATAGGGGCTCGGTTCACTCATCCGTGCCACCTACCCGACCCTCCGTCCGGGCGCATCCGCACAGCTTGGCTGCCCGTCTGGTGAGATCCGGGATAACTCTGACCGCATAGCGAGATTGTGCTCCGTGCTCGCCGACCGCGCGCAACAGGGGGTTTGGCTACCGGTAGGTAACTAGCAACAATGCCGAGGTAAGGCGCGGTTTTCTGATCGACCCCGTAATGTCGCAAAGATGGGGTCACATCCACTTGTCACTGAATACCTGCGGCTCGGACTGGCTTTCGATCGGCTCGAGGAAGGGTTCGTCGACGCCTACACCGGCGATCCGCAGCTGCGTCGCGATGTCGAGAACGCGCCCGTGCCGGAGCCCGCCGAGCTGGCCCGGCGCGCTGTCGACCTGCGCGCCGCACTGCCCGATGCCGGGCTCTCGGCTCAGCGCACCGAATTCCTCGATGCCCACCTGGTGGCGATGGAGTGCTCGGCGCGCAAGTTCGCCGGCGAGGAGATCGGTTTCGTCGACGAGGTCCGCGCCTACTTCGATGTCGACATCGCGCCCGGCGACCCCGACGACTACCGCGAAGCGCACCGGCAGATGGACGAGGTGCTCGGCGGCGACGGACCGCTGGCCGAGCGTGCCGCCGCCTTCCGCCGCGGTGACGAGATCCCGCCGGACAAGCTCGCCCTCTGCGTCGAAGCGTTCTCGAGTGCGCTGCGCGAGCGGGTGCGCGACCGGTACCCGCTGCCCGATCACGAGCACGTCACCTACGAGGTCGTCGGCGACAAGCCGTGGTCCGGCTTCAACTACTACCTCGGCAATTTCGCCTCGACGGTCGCGATCAACTCCGACCTCAAACAGCACATGGGCAACCTGCCCGCGCTGATCGCGCACGAGGCCTACCCCGGCCATCACACCGAGCACTGCCGCAAGGAAGCCGGGCTGGTCGCGGCGGGCGAGGACGAGCAGACGCTGTTCCTGGTCAACACCCCGCAGTGCCTGATGGCCGAGGGCCTCGCCGACCTGGCCCTGCAGTCGATCGTCGGACCGGGCTGGGGTGTGTGGGCGCAGGAGATCTACGCCGATCTGGGGCTTCGTTTCGACGGTGAGCGGGCCGAACGCTTCTCGATCGCGTCGGCGAAACTGCTGAATGTGCGTCAGGACGCGGCGCTGCTGCTGCACGATCAGCATCGCAGCGAAGACGAGGTGGCGCTGTTTCTGCAGCGGTGGATTCTGGCGACGCCGGAGCGGGCCCGGCAGTCGTTGCGTTTTCTGTCCTCGCCGCTGTGGCGGGCCTACATCAGCACCTATGTCGAGGGTTACCGGCTACTCGGCGGCTGGCTCGACGGTGCGGCAGGCCCGCAGGATCGGGTGGAGCGGTTCGGGCGCCTGCTCGACGAACCGCTCACGCCGGGGGCGATCCGGCGGATGAGTGTGGTTACTGGATGACGACGCAGCCGCCGGGGTTGAACAGCGAGCAGAGCAAGTAGTTGATCTGCAGCAGCAGTGCCTCGATCGGGTTGGACGGTGCGATGGCCGGGGTCACGGGCAGTGCGTTCATGGCAGGTCCTTCGGTCGGGTCTAGGTGTAGATGACGCAGTTCTGGCCGCCGGACATGGTGCAGATCAGCTGCTGGATCGCCATCAGGAACGCCTCGAACGGGCCAACGGGTGCGAAGTTCATACCTGTGTCATCGGTCACCGCCGGACGGGTCGTTACGCCGAGTCCGGCTGTTCGACGGCTATCGAACCTGGTCAGACACGCTGTGACCCTGGTCTCTCCGGTGGCGGCCTCGGCGGTGTTGCGGTATCCCCGTGCTCGGCGCGTACACGGTCGGCAATAGACTCGACGGCGTGACGCAGACGACCGCTTCGGTGAATACCCAGTCTCTCGGTGAGCTCGATCCCGAGTTGGCCGCCGCGATGGCGGGCGAGCTCGCCCGCGAACGCGACACCCTCGAGATGATCGCCTCGGAGAACTTCGTGCCGCGCGCGGTCCTGCAGGCGCAGGGCTCCGTCCTCACGAACAAGTACGCCGAGGGTTACCCGGGCCGCCGCTACTACGGTGGCTGCGAGGCCGTCGACGTGGTGGAGACACTGGCTCGCGACCGTGCCAAGGAGCTGTTCGGCGCCGAATTCGCCAATGTGCAGCCGCATTCCGGCGCGCAGGCCAACGCCGCGGTGCTGATGGCGCTGATGAACCCGGGCGAGACCCTGCTCGGCCTCGACCTCGCGCACGGCGGTCACCTCACCCACGGCATGCGCCTGAACTTCTCGGGCAAGCTCTACGACGTGCACTCCTATGGTGTGTCGAAGGAAGACCACCGCATCGACATGGACGAGGTGCGCGACATCGCACTGAAGGCCAAGCCGAAGGTGATCGTCGCGGGCTGGTCGGCCTACCCGCGCCACCAGGACTTCGCGCGCTTCCGCGAGATCGCCGACGAGGTCGGTGCCTACCTGTGGGTCGACATGGCGCACTTCGCCGGCCTGGTCGCCGCCGGGCTGCACCCCTCGCCCGTGCCCTACGCCGACGTCGTCTCCTCCACCGTGCACAAGACCCTCGGCGGCCCCCGCTCCGGCCTGATCCTGGCCAAGCAGGAGTTCGCCAAGAAGCTCAACTCCGCGGTCTTCCCCGGCCAGCAGGGCGGCCCGCTCATGCACGTGATCGCCGCCAAGGCCGCCGCGTTCAAGATCGCCGCCACCGAGGAGTTCGCCGACCGTCAGGTGCGCACCCTCTCGGGTTCGCGCATCCTCGCCGAGCGTCTCACCGGCGCCGACGTGAAGGACAAGGGCATCTCGGTCCTCACCGGCGGCACCGACGTGCACCTGGTCCTGGTCGACCTGCGCAATTCCGAGATCGACGGCCAGCAGGGCGAAGACCTCCTCCACGAGGTCGGCATCACCGTCAACCGCAACGCCGTCCCGTTCGACCCGCGCCCCCCGATGGTCACCTCGGGCCTGCGCATCGGCACCGCCGCCCTGGCCACCCGCGGCTTCGGCGACACCGAATTCACCGAGGTTGCCGACATCATCGCCGCTACCCTCGCGGGCACTTCGGACACCGAAACCCTGCGCGGCCGGGTGTCCCGGCTGGCCCAGAGCGTCCCGCTCTATCAGGGTCTCGAGGACTGGCGCCTGCTCGGCTGAGGCTGTTCGGACTCGCGAATCGCCCTGGTCGACCGGCAACTCGGTCAGCCAGGGCGATTCGCCATTTCGCTAGGAGCCGCTGCCGGACAGCAGTTCTGGCAGCGTGATCAGCAGCAACTCCGCCAACGGCGAACTGCAACCCGCGGCGTTGCACCCTTCGTCGGTGGACCCGAGGACGGGGCCGTCGATCGGGGTCGCCACGCTGAGAGCAGCGGAAGCTGTTGTCGCGGTGGCGAAATGGGCAGGAGCGAGTACCGCGGCGGTGAAAGCTACGGCGGCGATGGTGCGTTTCATCTGATCCTCACTGAACGGCGGTCCCCGACCACATCGGTGTGAACGCTAACAGCGCGGAACGCGGCGGATAAGACCCCGATCATCGGGGCGCGGCGGTCCCGTCCCGGTCAGCGTGGCGCGACGACAGGGGACGTGGAGTGCGATTGTCGGAACACACAAAGTTCGCGGGAATGGTATACGGGGCTACTGAAATACGGCATGGTCAGTCCGTATGGGATATCGACGTGAGCTTGCGCGCGAGGTCGGCGGGGAGGTGCATGCGTTCGAGTTGCTGTCCGAGGCCGAGGCCAAGGAGGTGATCGAACTGTTCCGGGCCGCGCGGGCCAATGAGGTGCGGGCGCTGCGCCGGGCCATCGATGCCGCGCTCACCGCGATGCCGGGGCCGTTGCGCAAGGTTACTCGCAAGATCATCTTCGGCAGCTGATGATCGAGACCGAGCTGGAAGCTCAGACACAACTCGTGGTGCTCGCGCGCACGCTGCAGGTGCCGCCGCAGCATCTCGCGCCACTGGCTCGCCTCGGTGCCGTGCACCTTTCGGCGATGCAGCAGCAGATTCTGCGCGCGTTGCACGCCGAACACGCCGACACGTTCCGGCGGATCGCGCCGGTCGTGCCGATCTTTCCGGTCGGGCTCGGGGTCGCGCTGTTCGAGCGGGTGGTGCCGCCCGTGCTCGCGGCCAGATTTCTCGGGGCGGTCGGGGTCAAGCATCCCGTGAAGTGCGCGCAGGCGCTGTGCGCGGTCGATGCCGTCTACGCGGCCGACGGCGCACCGTTCCTCGACCCGAATGTCTTCGAGCAGCTGATGCGATACGGCAAGCCGGAGCCGATCACCCGCATCATCAACGAGCTACTGCGCAGGCGCGACTACGTGACGGCGGCGCGATTCCTCTCGGTGGTGGACGAACCGCTGATCGCGGCATTGGAACAGACCGTCCTCGACGACGCGGGCCTGGTCTTCACCGCCGCCTACGCCTATCCGGCGCACACCCTGAGCCGGATCGTCCGGCAATTGCTGGCGGGCCCGCGCCAGCGGGTGCCGGGCATGCTCCAGACGGTCCTGGCCGGACCGCCCGCCCTGCATCACGCGATGCTCGCGTTGTTCTGCAAGGTCGCCCCCGACATCGCGGGCACTCTCGGTGACATCTTCTTCGGTCGCGGGACCGTGCACGAGGTGGGCCGATTCCTGCTCACGGCCGTCAACCGCAACGCGTCGCCCGCTCTGCTCACCGTCATCGGCCGACTCGATCCCGTTGCCCTGTGGGCACTTTCGACCAACCCGCAATTCGCCGACACCGACGTGCTCGGCGCCCTGGTGCGCTCGCTGGACGGCAAGGACGAAGCCGACCCGTGGCGCGGCCTGTTCGCCCTCTCCGCTCGCCTGAGCGAACCGGCCCGCCGTCACATCGCCGCCACTCTCGCCGAACTCGACGAAACCTCGGTCGCCGCCCTCCCCGCGCACGCCACCGACGCCACCTACTGGCCCGCCCTCCTGCAACTCCTCGCCGAATCCGAACCGGCCGCCCAGTCCCGCGTCGCCACGATCTGGTCGCACCTGCCGCCCGAATCGCAAGCGGGCATCGAACGCCACATCCACGAAAACCGCTACGACACGCGCCTGAGCCGCATCACCGACGCCCTCACCACCGTCACCGCCGAAGAAGTCTTCTTCCGCCGCCGCAGGCAGATCCGCCAACGAGGAGAAGACCACTTCGCGTCCTGGTGAGCTGAGGCCTCAGAGCCGGTGTGGCCGGCGCTGCACGAGCGGGCGCAAGGTGCGCCCGACCTGGTCGATGACGCCGGGTTCGTGACCGTTGGCGATCAGGTTGACGATGACGCCGTCGATGCCGTAGTCGAGGACACGGGCTTGGATCTGTTCGGCGACCTCGTCCGGGGTGCCGACGAACTGCCGGTCGGCGACGCTGGCCCGGCGTTCGGCTTCGGTCATGGTCGACAGGTCGACGCCGAGACGGGACAGCATGTCGGACTGGGTCTTCCGGGCGCGGTCGCCGTCTTCGTCGACGATGGTCAGCGCGAGGAAGCTGGTTTCGAGGGTGGCGGGGTCGCGACCCGCTTCGGCGCAACGCTGGTGCAGTGCATCGAGTTTGCGGGGGAGTTCGGAGGCGTTGCAGATGATGTTGAGGTGATCGGCGAAGCGGGCTGCCATGCCGAAGGTCTTCTTCTCGCCGCCACCGCCGAGCAGAATCGGCAGGTCGTCGCGGATGCGAGGCTCGTTCATCGCGTTCTCGGTGTGGTACCACTTGCCGTCGAGGGTGGAGCGCTGCCCGCGCAGCATCGGCGTGATGATCTGCAACGCCTCGTCGAGCCGCTCGAATCGTTCGGTGAACGTGCCGAATTCGAACCCGTACTGCTGGTGCTCCAGCTCGAACCACCCCGCCCCGATCCCGAGCACCGCTCGACCACCACTCACCACATCGAGCGTGGTGACAGTCTTGGCGAGCAGCGCCGGGTTCCGATACGTATTGCCGGTGACCAAGGCCGACAACTGAATTCGCTCGGTCGCGGTAGCCAGACCCGAGAGCGCCGAGTAAGCCTCGAGCATCGGCTCCTCGGGCTCACCGATCAACGGCAACTGGTAGAAGTGATCCATCACGAAAGCCGCATCGAACCCCGCCCCCTCCGCCTCCCTGGCCTGCGCGATCACCGCGGGAAACAGCTCGCGCACCGAGGACGTGTTGCTGAAGTTGGGCATCTGATAACCGAGTCGAATGCTCATGTCATCGACGTTAGAGCTTGGAGTGCACTCCAAGTCAAGAGGTCGAGAATTACCAGCCGAGATTGCGCGCGCATGCAGCTATCGCATCGACGGGGCGGGCTACGAACGCCTGGCCCGCGGTGTCTGTCGTTGCGTTATGTCGAAGGGCCGATGATGCCATCCCCGACGGCATGTCGCACCCTCGCGGCGTTCGATTGCTCAGATTCGGGACCCGAGGGGTTCGTGGTTGTGGCGGTGGGCGGATTCTCGCCAGGCCGCACATCGCGACGGCGGACCGCGGGGAGCATGTACCGTTCGGGGCGTTCCGGGCCGATGCCGCCGAGTTCGATGAGTGCGAACGGAAGCTGAATCGCCAGGAGGCCGCTGACCAGCCAGGAGGCAAGCAACCACCGAAAACGTGGATAGCGGCCGGTGTCGCGGTCGATGATCACCAGGCCGAACACGGCCTTTCCGATGGTCGTGTGTGTCATCGCCTGGAGAACCACGCGGTCGATGAACGAGGCGAGCAGCGAGAAACCGATCACCGCGACCCAATTGATTTGCAGCGTAGTCCATTCCTGGTGCATCACCGCGAATTGAGTGTCCGGCGAGCTGACAAAATACATCCCGAGGCCGATCGCCACGTGGGCGACGATGTCGAGCAGGTAGGCGAGCGTTCGCCGAAGTTTGCGTGGGGAGGGGAATCGGTCGTCGTCGAGTCCACCGTGCAGAGGACCCTTCGGATGTCCCCTCGGCGGTCGCATGGTTGTGTGATCGCCGTTCTGTTCGAGGGCGAATTCGCTTGGCGCCGTGCTCGGCCGGGGCTTGGACAGCATGGCTGGCTCCGCAGTGCGCGGCGTGATCGCACTGCCGAACGGAGGGGCTACGTAGAAGAGCGATCGGTAGGCGAGTCGGGTCCGCGCGCCCCCGGGCTTCGCGATCAGGCCGGCCTTGTTCGGGTGGCCGGCGAACCAGACGATCTGATCTTCGCGCTCGAAAGTGCGAGACGTCCACTTCCGTAACACGAAGGTGGCGGTAATGGTTCCCTGATCATTGATCAGGTGAACCCATTCCTGGATTTGTGGACGATGAGTTTCGATACGCCATTCCTGCCAGCGATGCCGCGCCGCCCACCAGCGACGAATAGACGTGCGCACCATGACAATCCCGGCAATGGTGAGTGGAAAGAAGGCAAAGAAGAAGAATACCGATGCACCGTCACCGGAATCATTCTGTGCCGCAGCGTAAGTCGAATCGGACAGACCGGCCGACTGATACCAGGCGGGCACACAGGCAACCCCACAGGCTAGAACCGCCAGCGATCGCAACGTGGTCCACGTCAGCGTCCACAGGGTTCTCGGGGTGCGCCACGCTCTCGGTAGCATCACAGGTTCAAGCTCGATGTCACCTGCGGACCGAATTTCACCGATCGTGCCATATCGGAAATCATTTTGCGACAGGCAGTTCCGCGTTCAGAATCCGGCGTGGAGAATTCGATCGCGACGAGTGAATTCCCGTCCTGCGAAGGAACAACGGCTTGGAGTTGGTACACGGCGGGAGCCTGGCTTCCCGGGGACTGATTCGGTAACGCTGAGCCTACTTTCTCGGTGAACAGTACCGGGTGGGTGTCGGTTTCGACCAGTGCGGACAACCCGAGAGTGCCGTCGGCGCTTCTGGATCGAACGAGGTCCGACAACACCAGGCGTGGATTCCGTGGGCCGCCGACAGTATCGACCACTGTGACGGTCAGGCAGGAGTACAACGGATTGCCGTCGGGGAGGAGGTGAGCGCCGATCCCGCAATACCTGGTGCCGTTCACGACCAAGGATTCCACCAGTGTCGTGATCGCGGACAGAAAGGACACACGGTCGGTCCGCGCGCCCGCACCTATCGCGTGGGTGACGTCGCTGTGGGTGACTACGTCATGCAGCGGGATCGCGTTGTAGCCGTCGGGAATCGCGACGCTGATCGGCTGATCAGTCATTGCCGTACCACCCGCCGATCAGGTCGCCAGCCACGGTCATCCCGTAACCGGCCTTGGCTGCTCTCGACAGTAGTTCGACGCCGCCGACAGTTGTGCCCGCGCTGGCCGCGTGCGTGCTCGCCTGGCTGAAGTCCTGGAACATACCCGCGGTCTGAACGCCAAAGGAACCAGAGGGAATCTTCGACCCCACCCCATCCAATATCTTGGTCGCGATGCCGGGGCTCTGCGCGCCGTCGCCGAAGGCAGTCATGACCTGACTGAACTTCGACGCAGAGGAAGCGGAGTCGGTCACGGCATTCGCGGCGGCGACTGCGGTGTCAGCCTCTGCGAAGAACACTTTGGACCCTTTGATGACCCCACCTACGCCGGGCAGAACGGACAGGGTGTCGGTACCGACGGTTGTGCCCAGCGTGGTGAGAGCTTCCTTGTTGAAGTCGAGGTCCGCGACGTCGCCGAGCGCATCCCGGACCTCGGGGTTCAGCGCGTTCATTCCCAGTGCGCCGAGACCGCTGGCCAGCGCGACAGCGCCGAAGACAATGCTGACAGGCGGTGGTGTGACCAGCGCCAGCAGCCCGGTGATCGCGGATGTCGCCGCCAACGTGTCGTGGATGGCCTCCTGGTTGTCTTTGAACCAATCCGCGATCGAGTCCCAGATGCTCTTGTCCGGCTCGCTCGGCGAGAAGTTGGCGGCGGCGTCGAGTTCGGTGGCGATGGCTTTGGCCTTCGCGGTGTGGTTGGTCTGCAGGCTGGTCGCGCGGGCGATGATCGCGTCGATGGCGCTCTGGCAGTTGTTGACCGTCGTCACCGCAGAACTCAGCTTGGTTCCAGCCGCGTCGAGGCGGGCTTGTGCAGCAGCCAATTGCCCGGAGTCAGTGAAGGTTTGGTTAGCGAGGCCGAGATCCGGGTCGGCCTTGGCCTGTTGGAGTGCGGCGACGGCTCGGGAGTGGTCGGCGCGGGCGGCGGCGGCTTCGGTCTCCAAGCCTTTGGCTGCATCTTGAAAGCCGATGAGGTCCGCGTTCCAGGTGGTGATCAGGTCGGTTGCCTGCTGAAGAGCAGACTGGGCGCGACCGAGGTCTTGCGAGAGGGTCGCGTCATAATTGTCGCGAAATGCTTGGCCCGCATCGCCTTTCCAGACGTCGTCGTTGTTGTCGCGGAGGCGGTTGAGCAGGGTGTTGGTCTCGGTGACCGCGTCGGCGGCAGCTTTGACCTTGATGCCGAGGGCGGCGACTTGGGCCGCGTCGCCTGGAGCGGGGTCGAAGCCGAGGTTCGGGTACGGGTTAGCTGTCATTTTCCGGTCACCGTCGGCACGGGTGATGATGCGTCGAGTTGGTCACCGGCTGAGCCGAGGACCACGGCCATCGTGTTGTCGAGTTCCTGGTATGCGGTGCTGCATTTCGCTACACCGTCTGCGGTGACGGTAGCGGACTCGCAGATTCGTTCGATCCCGTATTCCCACCGGCGCTGGAAGTTGTCGGCGGACTCGTTGAGCGTAGTGGTGCCGATGTCGGCGTTGCCGTCCTTCGACATGGCCTTCATGGCGTCGGTGAGTACCTGTTCCGAACCGCGTAGTGATTGGACGGTTTGGTTGAGTAGGTCGATGTCGGCCTTGAAGATCCCTGCCATGTTCCCTCCCCTTCTCTGTCTGCTACTTCGTTGGTAGAGCGGCTTCGACGGTGCGGGCGGCTTCGTCGATGTGGTCGCATCCGACCCAGTCGGTGAGGGCGTAGATGCTGGATACTCGTACTTCGACTGTTGCGTCGGGGCCCGGCATCGCGATGTAACAGGATTCGGCCGCGCGGGTCCTGTGGAACAGGGCTTCTGCGCTGTTCACACTGGTCGGTCGAGCATCTTCGTAGTTGCGGGCACGCATTTCGTCGAGCGTCACGTTTGTTGATGAGATGCCCAACGTGCCGACCTCCAATTGCTGGCCGCGAACGTTGTCCAAGCGCCGGAACTCACAACCGATGAACGCGTAGTCGTCGAAGACGAAATCGACTCGTTTCCTGGTCGATGGGGCGAAGCCCAACGAGGTGGGGACGGCGTCATCGATTCGGGCGCAGGGGTCGTACTCGACTGATTGACGTTTACTCGGTGGTTGTGTGGGCGCGGGTGCTACCGGTGCGGCTATCGCAACGCTCGGGGCGGTGTTCGTGGAAGCCGGAGCTTGTTCTGGCGTCGTTGTCGATGAGCACGCGGTGAGTGCTAGCGCGCCGGCAATGAGCGTCGTGACCAGTCCTCGCATCCGCTATGCCTGCCCGCCGACTTCGCGTTCCAAAGCCGCGATACGTCGTCTGCTGAGGTCGTCGGCCTCTGTTACCTTGTTCGCGGCGCAGAGAAGACCCTCTTGCATCTGCATCGCTGCGTCGATCAATTGCACAAGCACGTTTATGCCGTCGGTCGCCTTTGTCGCGAACCCTTGCTGCAACTGTTGTGCTGATGGAAATCCGCCGAAACCGCTGACATTCTGGGCATTGTCGAAGTCATCGCGGAGCGCGTACAGGTCTTGAATCATCCTGTCGTACAACGAAACAGCTGACATCGCAGCAGCCTCATCGAAAGCGAACTCGCCGGCCCGCGCGGATTGGGTGAACGCGGAGATCTGGGCTTGGCCATAGTTGATGTCGATGGTCATCAGTCGTCCTGTCGTTTCGGCGTGGTGTGGAAGTAGCCGCGTTTGCTGATCTCGCGGGCAACGATCGCGGGGGAGGCGGGGGTGACGGTGGTGTCGTTGTCGTTGACCTCGATGAGGTAGCGGCCGCTGGCGAATTGGCCTGGGGGGATGTCGATCCAGCTCAGGTATTGGGTGGGGCGGTGGGAGCCGGGGGTGCGGTTGATGACGAAATAGCCTTCGGCGCTGCGGCGCAGGTGCATCAGTCTGCGGATGCGTTCGTCGGCGGGGAGGCGGCCGGCGGCGTCTCGGGTCCAGCTGGAGGCTTGTTCCTCGCCGCGCACGCGGGGTGTGTAGGCGACCATCGGGCCCGCTGCGCCGGGTTCGGCGGTGGGCAGGATCGCGGTGAGGTGCGTGGGCACAGTTGCTCGGGAGACCAGGGCGAGGCGGACGGGGCCATTGCGTTCGGTGGGCGAGAGGCGTTGGGCAACAATGACACCAAGGCCATCGAGGGCGGCGCCGTGGCAGCGGATTTCGCTGTCGTCGACCGTGCCGACGGCGGCTACCCGCGTGTCGGCGTTGGCCAGGATGGCGAATACCGCGGAGAGGCCGCGGTCTCCACCTCGGGGGAACCGTTCGCGCAGGATTGTTCGTAGTCGATCGGCTTCCGGTTCGGTGGTCGGTGTGGTGCGGACCGCGATCGGGTCGGGGTGGTCGTATTCGTCGAAACGAGTCTCTTGGCGCCACACCCAGGTGAATTCGTCACCGGTCAGGGTCCAGGTCGGGGGATGCGTCATCGACTGGTGCGCTCGCTTTCTGCGGCGGGCGCTGGGGTTTGTGGCGGTTCCTGCGTGCCGTGTTCGGCGAGCAAGGCTGCGATTTCGGGTGGCAGTGTCGGTGTGGTCAGCTCGATCGCTGACCGGGCGGACGCGGATGCTGTTGTGGTGTCCACTGTTTCGGCCTCGACCGGACGGCCAGTTGGACGGTTGGCAACCGATGCCGTTGTGGTAGAGGGTGATTCGAAATGTGTGTCGAGAATGGACGGCACCGGTGCCGGGATGGTCCGAGATGGGTCGGTGTGGCCTGCCGAGTCCGGCGCACCGACCGAATCGTCGCCCAGGTCGCCTGCCGGATATTCGCCGATCGCGCCTGTAAGCGCGGGAGTGGTCACCAGTAACTCGGGCTGAATGCCGCGCAGGTAGTCCGGGGACCGATGCTCGTCGTCACCCTCGGACTTGCGGCCCGCCCCAGCGCCGGCGCCGGGCATCATGCCCATGCCTGTTCCGGCACCGACACGCGGTCCAGCAGCGCTTCCCGATGCGAGTGTGCCACCGGCACTGGGCGATTGGAGTACGCCTGGCATCGCCTGACCTGGGCTCGGGGAACCGAGACCACCGGGCGAACCTGTGTTGCCGAGCGGTGATCCCGCTGATCCGCCACTGAGCGGCGAACCGGTACCGGTCGGCGTGAGGCCTGCCGGGGCGGTCGATGCCGGAGTCGTGCCCGCCGGAGAGGTGCTGCCGGGATCGGTCGGCGATGCTGTGCTGCTTGGGCTGTCCGAGGACGCCGACTCGTCGGTCGGGCTGGTCGACGACGGCGTAGTCGGTTCTTCTGTCGTCGGTGATTGCGGCTGTGTCGGCGTTTCGGCGGTCGGACTTCCTGCGGTGGGGGAACCCGCGTTCGGCGACCCGGTGGACGGCGAGCCACCACCGGAACTGGTCGGATCGCCACCCGAATTCGCTCCGGCGGGAACCACCGAGTAGGACGGCACACCAAAAAAAAAAAAAAAAAAAAAAAAAAAAAAAAAAAAAAAAAAAAAAAAAAAAAAAAAAAAAAAAAAAAAAAAAAAAAAAAAAAAAAAAAAAAAAAAAAAAAAAAAAAAAAAAAAAAAAAAAAAAAAAAAAAAAAAAAAAAAAAAAAAAAAAAAAAAAAAAAAAAAAAAAAAAAAAAAAAAAAAAAAAAAAAAAAAAAAAAAAAAAAAAAAAAAAAAAAAAAAAAAAAAAAAAAAAAAAAAAAAAAAAAAAAAAAAAAAAAAAAAAAAAAAAAAAAAAAAAAAAAAAAAAAAAAAAAAAAAAAAAAAAAAAAAAAAAAAAAAAAAAAAAAAAAAAAAAAAAAAAAAAAAAAAAAAAAAAAAAAAAAAAAAAAAAAAAAAAAAAAAAAAAAAAAAAAAAAAAAAAAAAAAAAAAAAAAAAAAAAAAAAAAAAAAAAAAAAAAAAAAAAAAAAAAAAAAAAAAAAAAAAAAAAAAAAAAAAAAAAAAAAAAAAAAAAAAAAAAGGAGCCCGTCGGTGGGATCGTCGGGGTATAGATGCGGTTCATCGTCGCCTGCGCGTCCAGCTCCGCTTGGCGCTGGGCTTGCCGGTCGATCGTCGCGGTCGCGGGGTTGATCAGGCCGGGGATGAGCGAGGTGTGGGTGTCGTCGGGGTTGAGTACGGTCAGCTGGGCGGTCGGCGGAGGTACTGCCGCGCGGACCGCCTCCGCGGCGGGGCCAACGATGTCGAGCCGGTTCTTCATGGCCTCGCACACCTGCGCCATCTGCAGAACCGAATTGTTGAGCGCGCTGATCCCCGCCCGCACGGCATCACCGCTGGCACCGGCCCACTCGCCGAATCCCAGCAGGGCGTTGGCGCTGGTCTGGTGGGTGGTCGCGATCCTGGTGAGTTCGGTTTCGACGGTCTTCCAGGTGTCGCGCAGGGTGGTGATGGTGGCGATGTTCATGCCACCTGTGCCACTCGTGCCGTGCACGCCGTCGTAGATCGCCTGGTGGCTGTAGCCGCTGAAGTCGTCGAGGGTCTTCACATAGTCCGGGTCGGTACCCGCGAGCTTGTCGCGCAACGCCTGATCGACGGCCTGGGTGCGCGAAACAGCATCGGCGACAGCCGGATTCGAACTCAATACCCGGATCAGCGCAGCCGGATCGAGGTTGTTGAACGGAAACAGCGGGTTGGCAATCGGCTCGGTCATCGTGGTCCCTCCCCAGGAATATGCTGCCCTCAGCCGTCGGCGAGCTCGATCAACTCAGCCATCGCGCGTTCCCGACGAAAGGCCACCTGTAGATGGCCTGATCCGGACTGCGCACATAATGCCATCTATAGATGGTCGACGCGAGAGCGCTGCCTCGGAAACCTCATTGAGATGTCCGAATCCGCCGTTGAGAAGCAGCTCATGGCGATTTTGGGACAGCACCTGGCCGCCCTGCGCGAGTCCAGAGGCCTCACTCAGGAGGCAGTGGCGAACGCTGCGGGCATCAGCCGCAACTACTACCAACTGCTCGAAAACGGGTGGGGTGTCCGTAAGACGAAGGCGCCTGCGAACCCGAGGCTGTCAACATTGATCGGGCTGAGCGAAGCGCTCGACACGACGGTGCCCGATCTCGTCGACGTGATGTTCGGTCGAAGCGCGAGCTGACGACGAGTGCGTCACCCCACATGGGTGCAGTTCTTGGCTGCGGTGAGCAGACAGAGTATGCGGCAGGTGCCGATTCAGGCAGGTTGGTCGGGTTCGGGATTGGGCGGGCCGACCAGTTCGACGCCGTGGATTCGGGCCGCTTCTTTCATACCGTCATCCAGCGTCATCAGTGGAAACTCGCGGCGCTTGGCTATCGCGATGTACCAAGCGTCGGCGTAGGTGGCGTTGTCGAGGATCCTGATGGCCTCGACCGCGTCGACTGGCTCGCGGACGCGGTCGACCGGATGGGCGCTGAATGCGGTGATCAGGGCTTCGGCTTGACCGGGTTCGAGATCTCCGCGCCGCTCGAGTCGGATCAGCGCCGATCCGACCTCGAAATCGACATTTGGTGCTGATACGCACCCCGCGATCGCGATGCGGTCGCTGTAACCGGATGGGAGGGTTCCTCGCAATAGGTCCACCCAGATGGTGGCGTCTACAACGATCACTCGCTGCCCCGGTCGTAGCCATCCCGGATTTCGCGGACGACGTCGGCACTCGACACGGTGGAGCGGACGGGGATCCCGAGCTTCTGCTGTGTCTGCTTCAGATCGGCATTCCATTGAGCGATGGCACGGCGCTGCAGCTCCCGCTGGACATCCGCCGCCATGAGATCCCGAAGATAGGCCGACACCGACTTGTGCTCAGCGTTGGCCTTTTCGGCGATGATGGCAGCGACATCATCGGGAACGTCGCGAACCTGGACAGTTGCCATGGGGGCCTCCCGTCGACCTAGGGTGCATGCACAGGTTAGCATGCAGGTGAGGTCACTGATAGCTGACGCGGAGGGCCTGCGGTGGATCTACAGCACGAGGTCGGTCAGCTGGTCCCAATCGACGTTGATTCGGATGGGTAGTTCGACGGCGAACGCGGTGCCGGGCTTCAGGATTCGAGCGAGGCGGTAGTGGCCTACGCCGTGGTCGAGGGCGTAGGTCTCGATGGAGCTGACGCGGGTGTCGGTGATGCTCACCAGCCAGTACCAGGGGATGCCTGCGGCTGCGTATTCGCTCATCTTCGTGAGTCGGTCGGTCTTTACGTGGCTCGGTGAGATGACCTCGGCGGCGATTTTCAGATGGCGGGCGGGCATCGGTCGAATCTCGGACGGTACGCACTCGAACAGGGCGATGTCGGGGCGACGGATCGTGGCGCGGGGCAGTTCCCAGAGCACCACATCGATGTCGTGGCCGGCATCGAGGCGAGTCGATGGATCGTCGACCATCTGCCGTTTGGCCGCTGCCTCGAACATGGTGAGCAGTCGATGGACGGCCTTCTGATGCACCGGAGCCGGTGATACGCAGCGCACGGCGTCACCGTTGGCGATCTCCACCAAGCGGCAGAACTCTTCGGTGAGTTCGCGCCAGATGTCGAGCGTGATGGGCTCGGGCTGGATGTTGTCCGGCCGCGCCCAGTCGAAGATCGCTGACATGGTGCGGAGCCTATCGAGTCGCGTCAGTCGGTCGGGTGCGGGAGTGTTCTGTACTGCCCTTTCACTCCTCTGTCCATGTCGTCCAACTGTCGGTAGTGAGGGTGAGGTGAAAAGGGGCGGGTAGTTCGATCTGGTCGCCGAATTTCCACTGGCGGTGGTTGTCGTAAGTGCCTGCTGGGCGATCGGGGGACCAGAACAGGGTCGCGCAGCCGGCATGGGGATCGCGGTCGATCAGAAGGTAGAAGGGGACGCCCGAGGCGGCGTAGCCGTTCCATTTGGTGCGGCGGCGGCGTGGGCGCAAGCCGGGAGGGCGGTCGTCGGCGGCGTTGGACGGGGATGTCACCTCCACTGCCAGTGCGAGCTGGGCGGGGTATACCCGGGGTGAGTCGGCGGCGAGGAGGGCGGCGTGCGTGTCGCGGTCGAGTAGGAACAGGTCGGGGACGTAGCCGTCCTGGATCTCGACCAGGCTGAGGTCGACGTTCGTGCCCAGTCGCCACCGGAACTGATCGTCTGCGGCCTTCGCGCGGTAGATGGTCTCGGTGATGGACTGGACCACGTGCCCGTGGCCGAATCTTGGACAAGGTGACACAACGACTTCCCCCCCGATGATTTCGACGCGACTGCCATCCGGGACATGCAGATACTCGTCGAGCTCACCGCGCTCCCACATCGCGAAGGCTGAATCGGGCATCTTCATGGGTCCACGAACCTGTGCGGTGGTCATTGCGGCCAACCTCCTCCTAGGTTGTCCCCAGAATATCGGGTCCCGGCATCGTCGGCGGTCGTGAACTGGGGTTCTGTGGATAACTCCGCGATTGTGGACAACGCTCAGTTCACGTGGGTGCGGTCTCGACCAGCGCTGGGTAGTCGATCAGGTCGATGTCGTTGGCGGCCTTGTCGCCGTATTTCATCATCAGGGTGAAGAGGCGGGAGCCGAGGAACCAGTTGCGGGCCTTGATTCCGAGGGCGGTTTTCGGGGCGAGGAAGGGGCCCGCATTACTGTTGCCCGCGATTTTGGCGTAGCGCTTCATAATTCGGCCGTAGTTGTCGAAGGCGGTGACGTGATCGCCTGCGGCAGAGACAAGTTCGCCCGCGAGAACGTAGGCGCCGACGATGGCGAGGCCGGTGCCGAAGCCTGCCAGGGTGTTTCCGTAGGCGGCGTCGCCGATCAGGGCTACGCGGCCGCGGGTGTAGGTGCCGTTCATGCGGACCTGGCTGATCGAGTCGAGGTAGATGTCGTCGAAGTCGGCCAGGTCGGTGAGCATGCGGGGGGCGTGCCACCCCATGTCGGCGAAGGTTTCGGCGATGATGCGGCGCTGGGCGGTGGTATCGCCACGGGGGTAGTCGAGTTCGGGGGCGGCGAACATGTACATCTGCTGGGCTTTGGGGCCGCCGTCGATGGCGAGTTTGCCGGGGGTGTTGTGGGCGTAGCCGGCCGCCTTGTCGCGGGGGGTGGTCGTGTCGCTCCAGCGGCTCGCGCCTGCCACGCAGTAGTAGTAGCCGAGGTGCCGCACGTAGTCGGCTTCGGGGCCGAAGGCCAATTTCCTTACCCGCGAATGGATTCCGTCGGCACCGAGCACGAGGTCGAAGGTGCGCGGCGCGCTGTTCGCGAATTTCACAGCTACGCCGTCGCCGGTGTCGTGCAGGTCGGTGATGGTCTCGCCGAAGAGGTATTCGACGGTGTCGGCGGTCTTGTCGTACATGATCTCGGCCAGGTCGCCGCGCAGGATCTCCAGGTCGCCGCCGGTGAATTCGCCCGACATCACGCCGAGTTCGCGTCCGTCGTCGTCGACGAAAACCACGTCGGTGGTGCCCGTGCGCCGGGCGCGAACCTCGTCGAGGATGCCCATCCGTTCGAGCACGGTGAGGTGGGTCTTGCCTTTGAAATCCACCGCCTGACCGCCTGCGCGCAGGGCGGGGGCGCGCTCGGCGACGGTGACGGAGAAGCCGTAGCGGTGCAGCCAGTAGGCCAGGGCGGGGCCGGCGACGCTGGCGCCGGAGATGAGAACAGTGCGCATGACAACTCCCGATAATCTGTGTCCGATGGAATCTGTATCCGGGGGATGCAGATAAGAGTATGGTAGACACAGTTTCACGTCAAGACGATTTTCGAGAGGATGAACAGATGCCGCCGCCGACCACCGTCGAGCTGCTGTGGGGGACCACGCAGCGCCCCAAACGCGGGCCCAAACCCGCGCTCACCCTCGACGGGATCGTCGCCGAGGCCATCGCGCTGGTCGACGCCGAAGGGTTGTCCGCGTTGTCGATGCAGCGGCTGGCCGAACGGCTCGGCTTCACCAAGATGTCGCTGTACCGGTACGTCCCCGGCAAAGAGCAACTGACCGCGTTGATGCTCGACGCGGCGATGGGCGAACCGCCGAATGCCGCGGGCGTGCACCAGGACTGGCGAGCCGGCCTGCGGAACTGGGGCGAAGCGCTCTTCGCTCGCTACCGAGCCCACCCGTGGGCGATCGAGCTCACCATCGGCGTGCGCCCCATGGGCCCGAACGAGATGGGCTGGACCGAAGCCGCCCTCACCGCACTGGCGGGCACCGGCTTGACCGGCTCGGAGAAGCTCGACACGATCGTCCTGCTCAACGGCCACGCCCGCAGCCTCGCCCAGCAGGTCTCCTCGATGGGCGAGAACGGGGAGCTGCAGTTCACCGAGCAGTTCACCGCGATGATGACCGCTGCGGCGGACCGCTACCCCGAGGTGCGCGCGGCCTTCGCCGAGGAAGCCGCCACCCCGGCGGGCAAGAGTGGGCCGAGCGATGCCCTGCGTTTCGGCGTCGAGCGCATCCTCGACGGACTCGCCGTCCTGATCGGCCGGCGAAACTGACCCTGGTCCCGCCGCGATCCGGGCCCTAGGCTCAGACCCATGACCGACCAGCCGGAACTGCCGGAGCCCGCCGTCACCATCGTCCGTGAATTCTTCGGCGCGCTCGAACTCGGCGTGATCGACGAGGCGCTCGATCTCCTCGATCCCGAGATCGTCTGGAAGAACGCCTCGCTGCCGACCGTGCGCGGCAAGAATCGGGTCGCCACACTGTTGCGTGGCCTGGATCGTCCGAAGCTCGGGTTCTCCGCCGACATGCACCACATCGCCGCCGACGGCGACATCGTGCTCACCGACCGCACCGACTACCTACACGTCGGGCCGGTGCGCATCGGCTTCTGGGTGAGCGGCACCTTCGAACTGCGCGACGGCCGAATCGTGCTGTGGGACGACCACTTCAGCAAGGGCAATGTCCTGCGTGGCACCGTCGTCGGCGTGGTGAAGGCGATCACCGGGCGCTGATCACTCGTGCTTGCGTAAGTAGGCCAGGTAGGTGGGTCGCAGCACGTCGGCCAGCTTGCCGTCGCCTGCGTGGATGTAGTCGTCGATCATCGGCACCACGTATTTGATGTCGGCCGAGCTCTCGCCGAGATCGCCCGCCTCGGCCTGGGCCGCCGGAATCGACTTGAGCAGTTCCCACAGGAACTTCACATCACCGTGGCGCACGGCCGCCTTCACCGCGCGATCGTGCAGTTCCTTCGACGACAGCTTCTCCAGATCCTGGTCATCGGCCATGCCATCGACTCTAGCGCTCGGCGGCGCACACGTGCCGGATCCGGCGCGACAGTGCGGGTTAACGACAAATTCACGGACACGTGTGCCGGTCCAGCAGCGCGGCCACGAATTCGGCGGTAGCGTCGTTGATGCGAGTCGCGTCGGTGTGATTCGTACGGGAGGTCCTGACCGTGACTGAGCTACTCAGTGCGAGAGGGCCGGCACCTGGCCCTCGGGGCGGTTGACTCAGCGTCGAACGCCCACAAGGACGGACCGGTCCAGCGAGATCGTTCGCGCGGGTGCCGTGCGAACACATAAGGAGCCCACCGTGACTGCTGCACGCTCCGTTTCCGCTTCCGCGAAGCACACGGCCCCGGCCTCGGCCTCGAAGAAAGGGGCTCGCCCCTCACGTTCCGGTCGCAAGACTTTTGTCGTCGACACCTCTGTACTCCTGTCGGATCCCTGGGCTGTCACCCGGTTCGGGGAACACAGTGTGGTCCTACCCCTGGTCGTGATCAGTGAGTTGGAGGCGAAACGGCACCACCACGAGCTCGGCTGGTTCGCTCGCGAAGCTCTGCGCATGCTCGATGACCTGCGGGTACAGCACGGCAGGCTCGACCAGGCGCTGCCCATCGGCACCGAAGGCGGCACCCTGCAGGTAGAGCTCAACCACACCGATTCGTCGGTGCTGCCCGCCGGATTCCGTTCCGACACCAACGATTCCCGCATCCTGGCGTGCGCGCTGAACTTCTCAGCAGAGGGCGCGGACGTGGTGCTGGTGTCGAAGGACATCCCGCTGCGCGTCAAGGCCAGCGCGGTCGGGTTGTCGGCCGACGAGTACCACGCGCAGGATGTGGTGACCTCCGGCTGGAGCGGGATGGTGGAACTCGATGTCGCGGGTTCGCAGATCGATCAGCTCTACACCGATTCGGTGATCGACCTCGACGATGCGCGAGAGTTGCCGTGCCACACCGGTGTTCGGTTGCTGGGCAGCAGTTCGAGCGCGCTGGGCCGGGTGACCGCGGACAAGCGGATCCAGCTGGTCAGGGAGCGGGAGGCCTTCGGCCTGCACGGGCGTTCGGCCGAACAGCGCATCGCACTCGACCTGCTGCTCGACGAGAGCATCGGGATCGTGTCGATGGGTGGGCGCGCGGGCACCGGCAAGTCGGCGCTGGCGCTGACCGCCGGGCTCGAGGCGGTGCTGGAGCGGCGGACCCAGCGCAAGGTGGTCGTGTTCCGGCCGCTGTACGCCGTGGGCGGGCAGGAACTGGGCTATCTGCCCGGTTCGGAGAGCGAGAAGATGGGCCCGTGGGCTCAGGCCGTCTTCGACACGCTCGACGGGCTGGCCAGCCGCGAGGTGCTCGAGGAGGTGCTCAGTCGCGACATGCTCGAAGTGCTGCCGCTGACCCACATTCGGGGTCGGTCGCTGCACGATTCGTTCGTGATCGTCGACGAGGCGCAGTCGCTCGAGCGCAATGTGCTGCTCACGGTGTTGAGCCGCCTTGGCACGGGTTCGCGGGTGGTGCTCACCCACGATGTCGCCCAGCGCGACAATCTGCGGGTCGGCAGGCACGACGGGGTGGCCGCGGTGATCGAAAAGCTCAAGGGTCACCCGCTTTTCGCGCACATCACGCTCACCCGCAGCGAGCGCTCGCCGATCGCGGCGCTGGTGACCGAGATGCTCGAGGAGTACGGACCGAACGCGTAATCGTCGGCAATCGGGCCGCGTCACGGCCCGAATCCGTTTGATTACCGCAAACGGTGGGTAATATCCGCGAGGACACCATTCCAGCAACGGCTCGGCGAACGCTGTTCCGCCGGGCCGTTGCGGATGTCGGCCAGGCTCCATCCGAGGGCGTGCCCTCCAGGGAGCCACTCGCGAGAGGATGGATATGAACCACTTCGCTCGACGTACTGCTGCCGGAAGCGCCGCGGTCCTGGCCGCGGCGGGTCTACTGCTCGCCGCGGGCTGCGGCGACGACGACAAGGACAAGGCCAAGGACGCCGTCGCCTCGGTGACCTCCGCGGTCGGCGCCCCGGGCGGGGCGACCACCACCGAGCACGACATGGACGCGATGACCACCACGCCCGGTTCGGAAACCACCTCCGGCTCCGAGACCACCTCGGGCGCGGCCACCGGCGGGGCGGCAGGCGAGTCGACCACCATCTCCACCCCGAACGGTGACATCACCGTCTCCGGCGAGGTGTACAAGAAGTACGTGGCGGCCGGCGGCGCGAACAGCCCGCTCGGCGCACCGGAAGAAGCCCAGGAAGCCGGCCCCAACGGTGGCGAGTACCAGGACTTCACCGGCGGCACCGTCTACTGGAGCAAGGATTCCGGCGCCCACATCGTGTGGGGCGATATCCGCGAGGCGTGGGAGGAGAACGGCGGCGCCAACGGCACGCTGGGCTACCCGACCAGCGACGAGAAGGACATCACCGGCGGCAAGCAGAGCGACTTCACCGGTGGCACCATCACCTGGGTCAACGGCGAGACCACGGTGACCCCGAAGTAATACCAGCTCAGCGTTGCCTTCCGCTCAGCGCGGGGACCCGGGTTCACCCCGTAGGTCCCCGCGCTCGCGGAGGAGGTACTAGGTTGTCGGGGTGCAGAAAACTTTGACCGATCGCGAGCTGCTGGATTCGCTCGCGGACGAGGTGGAACTGAACCTGCGTCGCCACATCGACCTGGCCGACGGCTGGCAGCCGCACGAGCAAGTGCCGTGGGCGGACGGGCGCAACTTCGCCTTCCTCGGCGGCGAGGACTGGACTCCGGAACAGTCCGAGCTCAGCGATACCGCGCGGCTCGCACTGACCGTGAGCGTCCTGGTGGCCGACAATCTGCCGTCCTACCACCGTGAGCTCGGCAAGCACCTGCGCACCGGTCCCTGGTGGCGCTGGGTCGGCCGGTGGACGGCGGAGGAGAACCGCCACGAGATCATGATCCGCAACTACCTCATGCTCACCCGCGCGGTGGACCCGGTCGCGCTCGAGCGGGCCCGGATGCAGCACATGACCGACGGTTTCAACCGGCCCCCGATGCACCTGATCGACGTGCTGGCCACCTGTGCGTTCGAAGAGGTCGCCGCCGCGATCCGGCATCGCAACACCGCCGCGCTCGGCGAGAACCCGATCGTCACCGCGATGGCCGAGAAGCTGGCCGCCGACGACGAACTGCAGGCCGAGTTCTTCGCCGTGCTCGTCGCCGCCGCCCTGGATCTGGTTCCCGATCAGGCCGTGCGCGCGATCGCCGACCGGGTCGCCGATTTCCGGGTGCCGCACGTGGATCTGCCCGGTGGTGGTTCGAGTGACGAGGCGCTGGCCGAGGCGGGGATCTACGATCCCGCGAAGGAGGGCGAGCTGGTGTTCAAGCCGCTGCTGAAGCGCTGGAACATCTTCTCCCGCACCGATTTCAGCGAAGAGGGCGAAAAGGCCCGCGCGGAACTCGCTCTGTATCAATAGCGGCTGGCGCCGCGGCACCTGACCGGCGACCCGGCCGCGAACGCCCTCCTCGAGGTCGGGGGTGCGTGGCCAGGTTCCGTTCTATTGAGCCCGGTCGACGTCGGCCATTGCCAGTACGTCGAGCTTGCGGTCGAGCTCTTCGAGTGAGAGCTTGTCCGGGACGAGGCCGCGGTCGATGACGGTCTGGCGGATCGTCTTCTTCTCGCGCAGTGCCTGTTTGGCGACGGCGGCCGCTTCCTCGTAACCGATGGCCGAGTTGAGCGGGGTGACGATCGACGGCGACGACTCGGCGAGGGTGCGCAGGTGCTCCTCGTTGGCGACCAGGCCGCTCACGCACTTGTCGGCGAACAGGCGAGATACGTTGGCCAGCAGGCGAATCGACTCGAGCAGGTTGCGGGCCATCACGGGGATGTAGACATTGAGCTCGAACGCCCCACTCGCCCCGCCGAACGCGATCGCCGCGTCGTTGCCGACCACCTGCACCGCGACCTGCGTAACCGCCTCGGGCAGAACGGGATTCACCTTGCCGGGCATGATCGAACTGCCGGGCTGCAAGTCCGGCAGCTGCAATTCGCCGAGCCCGGTCAGCGGGCCCGAACCCATCCAGCGGATGTCGTTGGCGATCTTGGTCAGGCTGACCGCGATGGTGCGCAGCGCGCCGGAGGCCTCGACCAGTCCGTCGCGCGCGGCCTGAGCCTCGAAGTGGTCGTGTGCTTCGCGCAGCGCGTCGATCCCGGTGGTACGCACCAGTTCCGCGACAACCTTCGCGCCGAATCCGGCGGGCGCGTTGAGCCCGGTGCCCACCGCGGTGCCGCCGATCGGCAGCTCGCCGAGGCGCGGCAGGGTCGCCATCGCGCGTTCGATGCCAGCGGCGATCTGGCGGGTGTAGCCGCCGAACTCCTGGCCGAGGGTCACCGGCACCGCGTCCATCAGGTGGGTGCGGCCCGACTTCACCACGGTGCGCCACTGCTGCGACTTGTCGAGCAGGGCAAGGCGCAGATGTTCCAGTGCGGGAACGAGATCGGTGATCACGGCCTCGGTGGCGGCCAGGTGCGTGGCGGTGGGGAAAGTGTCGTTGGAGGACTGCGACATGTTCACGTCGTCGTTGGGGTGCACGGTCATGCCGTCGCGCGCGGCGATCGAGGCGATCACCTCGTTGGCGTTCATGTTCGAGCTGGTGCCCGAACCGGTCTGGAACACGTCGATCGGGAATTGGTCATCGTGCTCGCCGTTCGCGATCTCGCCCGCCGCCGCGATGATCGCGTCGGCCTTGACCGGATCGAGCAGACCCAGATCCTTGTTGACCTGCGCGCACGCGGCTTTCAGCAGACCGAGCGCCCGGATCTGGGCACGCTCGAGCCCGCGCCCGCTGATCGGGAAGTTCTCGACCGCCCGCTGGGTCTGCGCCCGCCAGAGCGCATCGACGGGGACGCGAACCTCCCCCATAGTGTCGTGTTCGATCCGGTACTGCCCGTCGTCGTCAGCCATAGTTCGACACTAGGACGAGAACGTCGCGAATGGTGGCCCCACACCAGCGGCGATTCCCACACCGCCCGCGGGAATACATCGAAGGGCAACCACAGCGGAGACCACCACAGGCGAGTCTTACGAGCCCTCGGGGCCGCGAACCCGCGGCCCCGGCCGCCTGTGTCAGGGCAGCGGCGGGTTCGCGCTGTCGTCGCCGTCGAAGTCGACCGAGGAGAACTCGCGCAACTTCGTCAGGCGGTGGTAGGCGTCGACCATGCGGACGGTGCCCGACTTGGACCGCATCACGATGGACTGGGTCGAGGCGCCGCCGGGGAAGTAGCGGACGCCGCGCAGCAGGTCACCGTCGGTGACGCCGGTCGCGCAGAAGAACACGTTCTCGCCGGAGACCAGGTCGGTGGTCGAGAGCACCCGGTCCAGGTCGTGGCCCGCGTCGATGGCCTTCTGTCGCTCTTCATCGTCCTTCGGGGCGAGCTTGCCCTGCATCTCACCGCCGAGACAACGC
This sequence comes from Nocardia sp. FBN12, assembly GCF_054031145.1. NCBI lineage: Bacteria > Bacillati > Actinomycetota > Actinomycetes > Mycobacteriales > Nocardiaceae > Nocardia > Nocardia sp. FBN12. The sequence goes on along the minus strand of NZ_CM132926.1, from coordinate 4,918,914 downwards.
AGCGCGGCGGCGGCGATGATGCCCTCGGGGGTGCCGCCGATGCCGACCAGGATGTCGACGCCGGACTCGGGACGCGCCGCGGCGATCGCGCCTGCGACGTCACCGTCGGAGATGAGCCGGATGCGCGCACCCGCGTCGCGGACCTGCTGGATGGTTTCCGCGTGGCGGGGACGGTCCAGGATGCACACCGTCAGGTCGGAGACCGACAGGTGCTTGGCCTTGGCGACGTTGCGGATGTTGTCGCCGATCGGGGCGTTGATGTCGATCGAACCCGCGGCGTCGGGGCCGACGGCGATCTTGTGCATGTAGAACACCGCGGACGGGTCGAACATGGCGCCGCGCTCGGCGACCGCCAGCACGGAGATGGCGCCGGGGGAGCCCTTCGACATCAGGGTGGTGCCGTCGACCGGGTCGACCGCGAAGTCGACCTCGGGGCCGGTGCCGTCGCCGACGAGCTCACCGTTGTAGAGCATCGGCGCTTCGTCCTTCTCGCCTTCGCCGATGACGACGATGCCCTTCATCGAGACCGAGCTGACGAGCTGACGCATGGCGTCGACGGCCGCGCCGTCGCCACCTTCCTTGTCGCCGCGGCCGACCCAACGGCCGCTCGCCATCGCGCCTGCCTCGGTGACGCGGACCAGCTCGAGTGCGAGGTTGCGATCAGGTGCCTCGCGGCGGCTGGGGGCGGGCGAGGTGGGCGTCATTGCGGAGTGCCTCCTTGGCGTTGGTGTTACGGGGGCATTGTCGCATTTCGAAACGGCACGCTCGTGCACGACCTCCTGCGATGACCCCTGAGCGGCCTGGTCATGGCCCGAGTGGATACTGGTAGGCGTGGCACAGACCAAGCACCGCATTTTCAACGACTACCGCGATCTGTTCTGGTCGTTGATCCCGTTGGTGCTGGCCGCGGTGGTCTTGGCCGGGGTCGCGAGCCAGTGCTCGGTGGCGACCAACGGCCCGACGCAGGGTCAGATCCCGCATTTCGACGCCGACGCCGCGCTGACATCCGACGCGAAAACGCTGTCGTTCCCGATCCGCAACCCGACCCTGCCCGCGGGCTGGGTGTCGAACTCGGGCAGCCGCGACACCATCGCCGCCGCGGGTGGCGCCGCGGTGAGCACGGTCGGCTACATCACGCCGCAGGGCACCTACATGCGGTATTCGCAGACCGATGCCGCCGAGGAGGCCCTGTCGCGCCAGGAGCTCGGCTCGCGGTATCCGACCGGGACGCAGGACGTGGCCGGGCAGAAGTGGGTCGTCTATTCCGAACCGACCGAGGAAACCGGCTGGATCGCCGACCTCGGAGGGGTGCGGATCCTGATCACCGGCGCGGGTAACGAAGCCGCCTTCACCACTCTCGCGACGGCGATCACGACGGCTCCACCACTGGCGAAGTAGCTCAGCTGAGTCGGTAGGACCAGCCGCTGTTGGGGAGCGCGGTCGAGGTGGTGATCGCGTCCTCGGCGTCGTCGGACTTGCCCTGCGCCAGCAGGGCGTACGGGTCGAATTCGCGTTTGGCGGCGGCTTCCTTCGCGCCCCACGGCTTCATTCCGCCCGCACCGAGGACGGGTGTGTGCGAGTTCGCGATGAACAATCCCGCGCGCTGCAATCGCTCGGTGGTGGCCGCCAAGTGCTCCTGGCTCTCGAAGGCGAAGACCGGTGAGCCCTGACACGACAGGCCGCCGTCGATCCGCTTCATCTCCACATGCAGCGGCCCCAACTCGGCGAATTCCCGGTGGATGCCGACGATCGACTCGTACAGATCCCGCTGTGGGAACAGTGCCATCAGCCCGGTGAGCTTGTCGTTGTGACGCTGGTAGCGCAGCATCGAATGGCCCCAGGTGAACTCGTAGAGCGGCGCACCGTAGCTGCCCTTGCCCTCGAGGCAGCGGTAGCGGATCCGGCCGCCGTTGTCCTGCACCAGATCCTCCACGTTCGGCACCGACTGGACGGCGGCCATCAGCAGCACCATCGACTCGCCGCCGGGAATCAGCCCGGCGAGTTCGGGGAAGTACTGCGGGAGCGGATGCGCTTGGGGCGAAACGACTTTCGTGAGAATGCCGTCGCTGCGGGAGATGTCGACCGCGAAGCGGGCCGCCTGTTCGAACGCCGGGAACGAGACGACCAGCTCGTGCCATTCCCAGGCGGGGGCGACCGGCAGCTCGACCTCGGTGATGATGCCGTTCGCGCCGTACGCGTGGTGCACGGTGTTCACATCGCGCCCGCGCAACTCGATCAGCCGTGGGTGTTCCTCGACCGTCATCACCTCCAGCGCGGTGATGTTGCCGGTGTCGCGCAGGATGCCCCAGCGGCAGCTGCCGATACCCGCGTGCCCGCCCGCGATGTAGCCGCCGACGGTGGCCTGATGCGCGGTCGACGGGTGCATCCGCAGCTCCCAGCCGGACGGGCGGATCGCGGCGTCGATATCGGCGACGACAGTGCCGGTGAGCGCGCGAACGCTGGTTGGCAGGCGTCTGCCGGGTTCGCCGTGCCAGCCGAGGACGCCGGCGACAGCGGTGACATCGATCACCGCGCCACCGCGCAGCGGCACACCCTGACCGAACTGCCCGGAACCGGCCCCGCGCACGGTGATCGGGATGCGATGACGCGCGCAGGCGGCCACCGCGGTGCGCAGCTCTTCCTTGGTACGTGGCGCGATGAAGATCTCGGCATTGCGCCCGCGCAACAGGTCTCGCAGGACCGGGCTCTGGGCGAACCGGTCCCGGCTCTTGGTGCGCAGCTTGCGGGTGTCGGTGGAGAACGTGATGGGACCCAGGTCGGCGCGCAGGCTCGTCAGCGAATCGGTGGGTGCCATCGGCCGTACTCCGTCATTCGAACTTTCCGTGCGCCGCGCGCAGGGCGATCCTCGCCGGACCGACCGTGCAACAGCGTGCCCGGCCGGTGTTTCGCGGCGGTAAAAGCGGAATGTCGGTCCGCGTACTCAGTCGGCGGTGTCGAGGTCGGCGCGGGACAGGGCGTCCTCCACCCGGCGGCGCGCCCCGGCGAGATGCTGTTCGCAGCGGGTGGCCAGTGCTTCGCCGCGTTCCCACAGGACCAGGGAGTCGTCCAGGTCGAGGCCGCCCTGCTCGAGCATCTTCACCACGTTGATGAGCTCGTCGCGGGCGCGTTCGTAGCCGAAGGCCGCGATCTCGGCCAGGGTGTCGGCAGCGGTGTTCTCGGAACCGGCGTCGGCCACGGTCACTTCCTCTTCTCGTCGGTGGTCTCTGGCGTCAGTCGTTTGGCACCGAGTGCCGCGGCGGTGACGGCTCCGTCGGCGACCCTGATGCGGAGCTGGCTTCCCGCGGGGGAGTCGTCGATCGAACGAACGACATGGCGTTCGGGACCGGCGACGCGCTGCACGACAGCGTAGCCACGGGCCAGCGTGGCGGCCGGACCCACCGCGGTGAGCTTCTCGCGCAGATGCAGGGTGGTCGTCGACTCGCCGCGCAGGAGTTGTTCGACGGTGCGTCGCGCGGCGGTGCGCAATCGTTCCAGCTCGTCGTGGCGGTGGGTCAGTTCGCGCAGGGGATCGGCGAGGACGGGGCGCGATCGCAGCTGCGCGATGATGTGCTCTTCGCGCTGGACCCAGCCGCGCAGCGCGGCCGCCGAGCGTGCGCGCATCTCACGGACCCCGGCCAGTTCGGCGGCGGCGTCGGGGACGATGCGCTTGGCGGCGTCGGTGGGGGTGGCCGCGCGCAGGTCGGCGACCAGGTCGAGCAGGGGATTGTCGGGTTCGTGGCCGATGGCGCTGACGATCGGGGTGCGCGCGGCGGCGACCGCGCGGCAGAGGGCTTCGTCGGAGAAGGCAAGCAGATCTTCGACGCTGCCGCCGCCGCGCGCCAGCACGATCACCTCGACCTCGGGGTCGCGATCGAGTTCGGCCAGGGCCTCGAGCATCTGTGGCACCGCGGTCGGACCCTGCACCGCGGTATTACGGATGACGAATCGGACTGCGGGCCAACGGTTCTGGGCCACGGACAAGACATCTCGTTCGGCCGCGCTTGCCCGTCCGGTGATCAGCCCGATCGTCGCGGGCAGGAACGGCAGCGGCCGCTTGAGCCGAGCGTCGAACAGCCCCTCGGCCGTCAACAGGGCTTTGAGCCGTTCGATCCGCGCCAGGAGCTCACCGATGCCGACGGCGCGAATCTCGGTGACCCGCAACGACACCGTGCCGCGCCCGGTGAAGAACTGCAGCTTGCCGTAGACGACCACCCGGCTGCCCTCGGTCAACGGCACCGGCAGCCTGCGCAACAGGTCGGGATCGCAGGTCAGCGACAGCGACATGTCCACCGAGGCATCGCGCAGCACCAGGAACGCGGTGCGGGTGCCCGGGCGCGCGTTGATCTGGGTGACCTGCCCCTCCACCCAGATGCTGCCGAGCCGCTCGATCCACTGGGCGACCTTCACCGCGACCGAGCGCACCGGATACGGCTGCTCCGCCGAATTGGCCGGAGCGCCGGTCTGCGCGACGCCGTCCTGAGTCATGAGTCAGTTCTACGCGCGGCCACCGACACAACCAAAAAGACGGCCGCGATCCGATGTGTCGGATCGCGGCCGCCTCGACGGAAGTCCGGTTACTTCGCCTGCACCGTGGCGATGCGGTTGGTGAGCATCGTGACGAAGGGGGCGCGGGCGCGGGTCTGCTGTTCGAAGGCCAGCAGCTGGCCGAGCTCTTCGAGGGTGAGCATGCGCAGGCGGGCGCGCAGCTGGGCCAGGGTCATCGCGGGGTAGTCGTAGCGGATCGCGACCTCGGGGGCGACGACCTCCTCCGCGGCGGGCTCCTCGGCCGGCTCGATGACCTCGTCCTCGGTCTCGAGCAGCAGCAGCGAGGCGGGCACGGCCTTGCCGTTGGTCTGCGGGGCCTCTTCGAACAGGTCGAAGCGGCTGGCGTGGCCGTTGGTGGCGGGCGCGGGCGCGATGTCCTCGTCGAAGGTGGCCCACTCGGGCTGCTCGGCAGGCGCCGAACCCAGCCGTTCGAACACACCGTCACCCTTGAGCGCGAGGCTGGTCACGAACTGCTGCACATGCATGGTGGTCTGCAGCACGCGACTGAGCGCGGTGATCGGGAAATTGACCGCGGCGACGGGCAGTCGCCGGGTCTCTTCTAAGGCATACACGGCGGCGCCGGCGGCCACCCTGGCCAGGAACGGAGGTCGAAACATGCCCCCAGCCTGCCCCAAACCGGGTGTGATGCAAAGGTCCACACCCCGGTTGTGTGACTTTCGCCCCTTGATCCGACCTGATCCGGCCCGTCGCGCGCACGTAAGCTGTGGGATATGACCTCGGCAATTCCCTTGAACGTCGGTATCACGCGCTCCGCGGGCGCGAAGGCTGCCGGTGGCAAGCGCGTGCTGCTTGCCGAGCCGCGCGGCTACTGCGCAGGCGTCGACCGCGCCGTCGAGACCGTGGAGAAGGCGCTGGAGAAACACGGCGCCCCCGTCTATGTGCGCAAGGAGATCGTGCACAACCGCCACGTGGTGGAAACGCTGCGTGAGCAGGGCGTGATCTTCGTCGACGAGACAGACGAGGTGCCCGAGGGCGCGCTGGTCGTGTTCTCCGCGCACGGTGTCGCGCCGATCGTGCACGAGACCGCCGCCGAACGAAACCTGCGCACCATCGACGCCACCTGCCCGCTGGTCACCAAGGTGCACCAGGAAGCCAAGCGCTTCGCCCGCGACGACTACGACATCCTGCTGATCGGCCACGAGGGCCACGAGGAAGTCGAGGGCACCGCCGGTGAGGCGCCCGAACACGTGCAGCTGGTCGACGGGCCCGACTCGGTGGACAAGGTGACCGTGCGCGACCCGTCGAAGGTGATCTGGCTGTCGCAGACCACGCTGTCGGTGGACGAGACCATGCAGACCGTCGAGCGGCTGCGCGAACGGTTCCCCACGCTGCAGGACCCGCCGAGCGACGACATCTGCTACGCGACCTCCAACCGCCAGACCGCGGTCAAGGCGATGGCGCCCGAATGCGATCTGGTGATCGTGGTCGGTTCGCGCAACTCGTCCAACTCGGTGCGACTGGTCGAGGTGGCACTCGGTGCCGGTGCGAAGGCGTCGTACCTGGTCGACTACGCCCGCGAGGTCGACCTGGCCTGGCTCGAAGGTGTGCAGACGATCGGCATCACCTCCGGTGCCTCGGTGCCGGAGATCCTGGTGACCGGGGTACTCGACCTGCTGGCCGAACACGGCTTCGGCGAGGTACAGCCGGTGACCACAGCCAACGAAACGCTGGTCTTCTCCCTGCCCCGCGAACTCCGTGCCGCGCGCAGGGACACCGCCCAGAGCTGAGACCTGCTCACTCACCGGGTATGGGCTGACCGAGCCACATCCATCGCCTGGCCAACGCAAATCTCCCCGCAACTCGGTCTGACCTCGAGTCGCGGGGAGGCGGGCGAGCCTCAGACGTTGTCCGGGCGGCGGCGTTCTGTGCGGGCTGAGTCGGCGCGGTCGCGGTAGCGCACGTTCGGCTGCGGGTGCGGGGGTGCTTCGCCGCGGCGGCGCGGGACGCGGGCCGGTTCGGGTTCGCGGGGGGCGGCGGCAGCGCGGGCGGGGCGGGGTTCACCGCGTGCGGCTCTGGGTTCGCGTGGCCTGGCCGCTGCGGGGGCGCGTTTCGGTTCGGCGGGCCGGGCTGGTCGGCGGGCCGGGCTTGCCATGTCGACCTCGGTGTCGGGCTCGTCCAGGACCGCGGTGCCGCGGCGTGGTCGCTTGCGGGCGGCGGTGGCGAGGTCGGGGGTCGATTCGGGGCGACGGCGTTTGGCCGGCTGGCGTTCGGTCTTGGGTTTGCCGCGACGCTCCGACGCACCGGGTCGGGCCGCCTGGGGCGTGCGCTTGGCGATCGCGATCCTGGCTCCACCGATCGCCAGGACCAGCACGGTCGCCAGCGCCATCGTCGGGAAGCGCTCCACCAGCGGGATGATCAGGTTGATCAGGACTTCTTTGATCGAGAAGGTGGCGCGCCCACCCAGCAGCTGGCAGGCCACCGGCACCGCGACGAACAGCAGCAGTGGCGGCATCACCATGGTCGAGAACAGGCCGCGAAAGCGCACCGCGCAGACGGCGAGCACACAGCCGAGCACATACAGCGCCGAGAACGTGCCGGTCGGCAGGGTTTCACCGCCGAACGCGTCGATCAGGAACCCGACGCCCGTCGCACCGACGGCGACCAGAATCGCGGCCCAGGCGGGGATGCCGGGTACCGAGGGCACGATCGAACGTTGCGGCGCGGGCACCCGGGGTCGCGCACGTTGGGAAGCAGCCACACTATGACACTAACTGCACATCGGCCCCGTAGGCGCCACGGCACGGGGATCTCAGATGCGATCCTCAGCGTCCGCTAAGGCCACCACCCGCGGTCGGGACTCCGTGAGCCGGATTGCCGGGAGCTCCTGATCGGCGATCCCGAGATCGTGCATCCGGCGCGCGGTGACCATCACGCGTGACTCCACCGAGCCCACTGTCGCGTTGAAAGCAGCTACGGCCTTACCGAGATTCACGCCCAGATTGTCCAGATGTTCGGCGACCTTGCCCACCCTGGTGTAGAGCTCCTTGCCCAGTTGCTGCACCGTTGCCATATCGCGCGAGAGCGCTTCCTGTCGCCAGCTGAACGCCACAGTGCGGAGCAGCGCGATCAAGGTAGTGGGGGTTGCCAGGATCACGTTCCGCCCGAACGCGTACTCCAGCAGCTCGGCATCGGTGGTGAGCGCGGCATCGAGGAACGGGTCGCCGGGCACGAACAGCACGACGAATTCCGGCGCCGGGTCGAATGCCGCCCAGTACGCCTTGTCGGCCAATTGGTCGACGTGGGCGCGCAGGTGCTTGGCGTGGCGGGCCAATAATTGGGTGCGCGCGCTGGGGTCGTCGGTGGTCGCCGCCTCCAGATACGCCGAGAACGGCACCTTGGCGTCGACGACGATGTGGCGGCCACCGGCCAGCCGCACCACCATGTCGGGCCGGACCACGCCGCGATCGTCGCCGCCGGACCTGGATACCTGGGTGTCGAAATCGCAGTGCCGGGTCATCCCGGCGAGTTCGACCACCCGCTCCAGCTGGATCTCACCCCACCGGCCGCGCACCTGCGGCGCACGCAACGCGGCGACCAGCTGACCGGTCTGATCGGAGAGTCGATGCGAGGTGCGCTGCATGCCTGCGACCTGCTCGCGCAAGCCCGAATACGCATCGATCCGGTGGTGCTCGACCTGCCTGATCTGCTGTTCCAATGCCCCGACCGCGTCGCGCAGCGGATCGACCATCGCGCCGATCGCGGCCGAATGCCTGCGCGCCGCATCCTCGTTGGCCGAGTGCAGCGACTGCTGCAGCAACCGTTGATTGTCCCCGGCCGCCGCGAGCCGAGCCTCCGCGGTGGCGGCGCGTTGCCCACCACGGGCGGAGTGGCCCAACCAGCCGAGACCGAAGCCTGCGGCGAATACCAGGACGAGCGCGACGAGCATCGAAGCGGTCATGGCGGCGATACTGCCCGAGGCCACCGACAAGTTCGCAATTCCCCGGCAAACCGGGCAATTCCGCGGCGGATGCACCACGGACGGGTGCGCACTATCCGCCGCAGGCCGAACATTCGGCCGGTGTGTGCGCCACGCCGGTGAATTACACGCGTGTGGTGCGTCGATTGAATTCTGTCGGGGGTGTGCCCTACGGTTCGCGACATGCGGATCCTGCACACCTCCGACTGGCACATCGGGCGCACCTTTCACGGTGTCGACCTGCTGGCCGATCAGGCGCGCGTGCTCACCGCGATCGCGGAACTGGTCGTGCGCGAATCCGTGGACGTGGTGGTGGTGCCCGGCGACATCTACGACCGCTCCATCCCCAATGCCGATGCCATCGGGGTCTGCAATCGCGGATTCGAGGCGATCCGGGCGGCGGGCGCGACGATCATCGCCACCTCGGGCAATCACGATTCGCCCGCTCGACTCGGTGCGGGCGCCAGCTTCGCCGCGGCCGGTGGGCTGCACCTGTGCACGAGAGTCGCCGATGCGGACCGCCCGATCGTGCTGGCCGATACCCACGGTGACGTGGCGTTCTACGCGATCCCCTATCTCGAACCGGAGATCACCCGCACCGAACTCGGTGTGCCACAGGCGCATTCGCACGCGGAGATCCTCGATGCCGCGATGGAGCGGATTCGTGCCGATCTCGCCGCCAGGTCCGGCACGCGCACGGTGGTGCTGGCGCACGCGTTCGTGATCGGCGGCGAGGCCACGGGTTCGGAGCGGTCGATCTCGGTGGGCGGCGTGGAGACAGTGTCGATGTCAGCCTTCGACGGCATCGACTATGTTGCGCTCGGCCACCTGCATTCACCGCAGACGCTGTCGGAGTCGGTGCGCTACAGCGGATCCCCGTTGCCGTATTCGTTCGGGGAAGCCTCGCATCGAAAAGCCGTGTGGATCGTCGACCTCGATGCCTCGGGACTGGCCGCGGTGCGCCGCCAGGAGCTGCCGCTGGTGCGCGGGCTGAGCAGGCTCACCGGCACCATCGAATCCCTGCTCGGCGACGCCGAATACGCGGCGGCCGAAGAGCATTACGTGTCGGCCACGCTCACCGACACCACCCGCCCGGTGGACCCGATGCGTAAGCTGCGCGAGCGATTCCCGCACGCGGTGCACGTGGAATGGGCTCGGCCCGAAGGTAGCCCGGAATTGCGCTATCGCGAGCGGGTACACGGCCGCCGCGATGCCGAGGTCGCGGCGAGTTTTCTGACCGACGTACGTGGCACACCGAGCGAGGGGGAGATGGCATGGGTGGAGCGGGCGCTCGAGGCGGCGGTCCGCGACACCGATCCGGTCCGCGAATCCGGCACCGGGGAGTCGGTCGACGCCGCGGACGCTGTCGCTTGAATCCGGCGAGTGCCGTCCGCGCACGCATGTCCGGGGAACCGGGCGTCGAGGCCCGCCGCCGGGCCGACATCGGCGGTGGCGCATGAGGCTGCATCGGCTCGAGATGGTGGCGTTCGGTCCGTTCGCCGAGCCCACCGTCGTCGATTTCGACGCGCTCGGTACCGACGGGCTGTTCCTGCTGCACGGGCACACGGGCGCGGGCAAGACGACCGTCCTCGATGCCATCGCGTTCGCCTTGTACGGGCGCGTGCCGGGAGCGCGGGGGGAGAGCAAGCGCCTGCACTCCGACCACGCCGACGTACAGACCCAGCCCCTGGTCACCCTCGAAGCCACCCTCGGTGGCCGGCGCCTGCGGCTCACCCGTAGCCCGGCGTTCGAACGGCCGAGCAGCCGCGACAGCACCAAGGTCCGCGAGATTCAGGCCAAGGGCACCCTCGAGTGGCTCGACGGCTCGGGCGAGAACCTGTCCCGGCTCACCGACATCGGTGACGAGGTGATGCGCCTGCTCGGCATGAGCGCCGACCAGTTCTTCCAGGTGGTGCTGCTCCCGCAGGGCGATTTCGCCAGATTCCTGCGCGCCGAGAACGAAGACCGCGAGAAGCTGCTCGAAAAGCTCTTCGACACCCAGCGTTTCGGCACGGCCGAGAAATGGTTGTCGGATCGGCGCCGCGCGGCCGAAGCCGATCTGGCCACGCGTCGGCAGGGCATCGATCGCCTGATCACCAAGGTCGGCATGGCGGCGGGTTACGGCGGCGCGGAATCGATCGGGATCCTCGACGCGGTGACCTGGTCCCAGGAACTGCTGGCCACCGCACGCACTGCCCTCGCCGAGGCGACCACGAATGCCGAACTGCGGCACAAGGAATCGGGCGAGGCCCGCACCGAAGCCGAAGCGCAACGCCGCATCACCGAGCTGCGCGCCCGGATGGCGGCGGCCCGCGCGGAGCTGGCCGCGTACGCCGCCTCGGCCCCCCGCCGCGCCGAACTCCAACACGAACTCGACCAGGCCCGCCGCGCCGAACCCGTTGTCCAAGCCATCGACGAAGCCCGCTCGACAGTCCGCACCTTGCGCCGCGCCGAAGCCGCAACCCGAAGCGCCGCAACCACATTGGCAGACCAGCTCAGAGCCCCTGCCGCCGCCGACATCGCGGGCGTAGACCTGCTGACCGTTGTGATGGACGACCCGATCGGCCCGTCTGCCGGCGTTCTCGGTTCGGGCGCGGGCGTTGTCGATATCCGCGGTGATCTCGATGCGGGCATCAGTCAGTGGAACGCGCTGCTCGGTGTGCTCGGTGAGGTGCGCGCCGATGCGGTGACCGCGCGTCAGCTCACCGGCGATCTCGCCGCCCACGAGAGCGAAGCCGCTCGGCTGACCCAGCGCGCGGGCGACCTGGGCAAGCGGCGCCTCGAACTGCCGACGGCGATCGCCTCGGTGCAGGAACAGTTACGCGAGGCGACCGATGCGGCGGCCGCGCTGCCCGGAGTGCGCAACGAGCTGGCCAAGTGGCAGGACGCTGCGGCAGCGGCGGTCGGAATAGCCCGGCAGCGGCCGGCTTTGGACAAGGCGCAGGCCGAACTCGATACCGCTCGCCGTGCCCATCTCGATGCCAGGGAGCGCGTGCTCGACCTGCGCGCACGCCGCCTCGCGGGGATGGCCGCCGAGCTCGCGGGCGCGCTCACCGACGGTGCGCCGTGCACGGTCTGCGGTTCGGCCGACCATCCCGAACCGGCGCGGCCCACCGATGACGCGGTGTCCAAAGCCGCCGAGGACAGCGCACACGCGGCCGAACAGGTCGCCGAGGCCGCGCGGGAGCGCATCGCCGAACGCATCGGCGCCATCGAGCGCGAGATCGAGGCGCTGATCGCGCGCGGTGGCGACGCCGATCCGGTCACCCTCGCCGACGCGGTCCGCACCGCCACCCACCGCTTCGACGACACCGCCGAAGCCGCCGACCGCGCCCCCGCCCTGACCACCCGGCTCGAGGCCCTTCGCGCCGAGGAGACCGCACTCCACGACCGATCCCGCGACCTCGACGCCCGCCTCGGCACCGTCACCGCCAACATCGCCACCACCCGCACCCGCCTCGACGAACTCACCGCCCGCCTGCGCACCGCCGCGGGTGCCGACGACACCGTCGACGCCCGCACCGCCCGCCTCGAGTCCCTCATCACCGTCGCCGCAACCCTGCGCACCGCTCGCACCGAGGAATCCGCCGCCCGCAACGCTGTGCAAACCATCGCCGATCGCGTGGAAAACCTCGCCCGCGCAGCAGGTCTCGTGCCCGAGGGGTACGGGGCCGCCGTCGTCGCCGAACCGAATACCGCCGACGCCGTGGTGACCGCGGATGTCGCTCCCAACGCCGACACGGCCATGGCGGATGGTTCCATGGCAGCCAACGCCACTGACGTCGCCGCGGGAGCGGGCAACGCTTCGCCGGCCGACGCAGACGGGGCAGCCGACCTCGCAAAGACGGTGGATGGCGCCGCGAAACGCCCGACCGAGCACGCCAGAAGTGCACGTGAATCCCGTGCCGTGCGCGCCGACCCCGAAATGCCGAGCCTGTTCGACCTTTTCGAGGAAGATCCGATCGACGAGGAACCGGCAGACGAAGTCTCCGAGATCGAGCCGGCAACGCCCCGCGACGACATCGCACAGCTCACCGCCTACGCGCAGGTCGTCACCGCCGTCGCGCGGACCGCGCAGCAGCAGGCCACGATCGAACACGAACTCACCGCCGCGGACCGCGCCCGTGCGCATGCCGAGGCGGTGCTGGCCGAACCACAGATCCGCGCTGTCGCCGAGCAGACCCCGGGCGACCTGAACGCGCTGGAACGCCGGTTCAGCGAAGCGCAGGGCGCGCTCACCGCGGCGGTGGCGGCACAGTCGGCGGCCACCGAGCGCGTCGCCCAGCTCGAGCAGCTGGGCACGCAGCTGTGGGGCGAGGTCGAGCGGATCGCGCCTAAACAGCGTGATTTCGACGAGTTGGCGGCCGTGGCGGAAGTAGTCGCGGGCCGTGGCGAGAACAACCGGCGAATGTCGTTGCGCTCCTATGTCCTTGCGGCTCGGCTGGAAGAGGTCGCCGTCGCGGGCTCGCTGCGGCTGCGCCGAATGTCGGGCGGCCGTTATGAATTCGTTCACTCGGACAAGGCGGGCCCGCGCGGCAGGCGCGGCGGCCTCGGGCTCGATGTCCGCGACGACTACACCGGCGCCATCCGGTCGGCGAAGACCCTCTCCGGCGGCGAAACCTTCATGGCCTCACTGGCCTTGGCCCTCGGCCTCGCCGACGTGGTCGCCGCCGAATCCGGCGGCCTGGTCCTGGACACCCTGTTCATCGACGAAGGTTTCGGCAGCCTCGACGCCGACACCCTCGACGCGGTCATGGGCGTGCTCGACGAACTCCGCGCGAACGGCCGCGTGGTCGGCGTCGTCAGCCACGTCGATGAAATGCGTCAACGCATCCCCACCCGCCTGCACGTCCTGCGCGGCCGCGCAGGCTCTCACCTCGAAGCCACCGTCGCGTAATCGACGCCGTCGTGGCGTCGACGGCAGCCGCGCGCGATGACAAGACGGCGATTACGCCGGCGCCTTGTCGAGTGCCGACCGCGAACGGCTAGGAGTAGGCGCGAACCCGGGGAGCTTGCCGTCGACGAGCGGGATCATCAGCTGGACCAGCGGTCCGATCCCGAAGGCGTAGACCAGCGTGCCGATCCCCACACTGCCGCCGAGGAACCACCCGGTGGCCAGCACCGACACCTCGATACCGGTACGAACGGACCAGACCGGCCATCCGGTGCGAGCGACCAGTCCAGTCATCAGTCCATCGCGTGGTCCCGGACCCATGCCCGCGCCGATATAGAGCACTGTCGCCGCGGCGTTCACCACCACCGCGGCCAGCATGGCCAGAATCCGCAACCACAGCCCGTCCACCGCCGGGATCAGCCACAATCCGGCGTCGACCGCGATCGCGATCACCACCACATTGCTGACGGTCCCGAGCCCCGGCCGCTGCCGCAGCGGAATCCAGGCGAGCAGCACGGCGATCCCGGTCAGCGCGGTCACCACGCCGAAACTCAACGGCACATGCGCGGCGACCCCCTGGTGGAACACATCCCACGGGTCGAGCCCGAGCCCCGCCCGGATCATCACTGCCATCGATGTCCCGTACAACCACAAACCGACATACAGCGCGACCAGGCGACGAGTGAGCATAGCTAACAGAATCCGGCCTACTGGACCTGAAAAAAAGAGCCAATCGACGATCACTGGACTGGACTTCCGCCGAATCGTCACGCGGCGCTCCCTGCACCCACCTAGTGGGCTGAACCGGGGCGTGCGGCGATGGCCGCCGCCCCGGCGCATGCTCAGCTCTCGTGCGCGAGCAACCAGGCCTTGGCCTCCAGCCCCCACCGGAACCCGCCGAGCGCTCCGCCGATCCGCAGCACGCGATGACACGGCACGAACAGCGCCGCGGAGTTGCGAGCGCAGGCGTTGGCCGCGGCCCTGGTGGCCGCCGGACGCCCGGAGAGTCCGGCGAACTCCGTATAGGTCACCGGTTCGCCGGCCGGTACCTTGCGCAGGACTTCCCAGGCGTGGACCAGGAATTCGCCGGACTGCTGCCGCACCGGAATCGCGTCGATCGCGGTGAGATCACCTGCGTGATAGTCGATGACCGCCTTGGTCACCGCACCGAGCGAATCCCGTTGCCGCAGTTCGGCCGGGCGCAATGTGCTGTGGACGAGGCCGGTCAGCGTGGTCGGGTCGCCGGTCCAGCCCGAGGCGAGTACGGCGCCGTCGGCATCGACGATGGTGGTGAACGGGCCGATCGGCGTGCTGACGGTCGCGACATCGGCGAGACGAAGAGCAGTGTCAGTCATGGGTTTTCGCTTCCTGGAGAGCGGGTTCACGGACAAGCGCGCCACGATGTTCGAGCGCGGTCTTCCACAAGTGCATGGACAGATAGGAGCGCCACGGCGCCCAGCGGGTGGTGTTGGCGAGGTCGATTCCGGCCCGTGCGGCGCCCTGCCGGACCACCAGGTCGGTGTCGAGCAGAATGTCGGGATCGGCCAGGGATCGCATGGTGACGTAATCGGCGGTCCAGGGCCCGACGCCGTCGAGCGCGAGCAGGTCGCGCCGCAGGTCATCGGCGGTGCGGCCGGAATGCAGGACCAGTTCGCCGTCGGCGATCGCGCGTGCCGCGGACACGATGGCGGCCACCCTGCGCGCCGGGCCGGTCAACACTTCGGCACCGTGCTCGGCGATGGCCGCGGCCGTCGGGAACAGCCGCGGCACCGGCCCTTCGATCCGCTCACCCAGCGCGTCCACCAGCCGCGCGAGATGCGTGCCGGCCGCCCGCACCGAGATCTGTTGCCCGATCATGGTGCACAGCAACAATTCTGAGCCCTCCAGGCACCCCGGCACCCGGATTCCCGGCGTGAACCCGTCGGTGCCGCTGATCCCCAGCGCATCGTCGATCCCCATCGGATCCGCATCCAGATCGAGCAGATGCCGCACTCGTGCCACGGTCGGCGCCAGATCGCGCATATCCCGCAATGCCAGCTCGGCCCGCACATGGCCGGGCTGAAACGACAGCCGAACAGTCGCGTGCCCGTGCGGAGTACGCAGGCTGCGCGTGTAGACGTCGTCGTCCCACAGTTCCGTCCCAGCCACCGCGTGTGCCGAGAGGAACCAGCTCAGCCAGCCGGTATCGAGCGGTTCGCGGTACGGCAGCCGCAAAGTCAGCAGACCGGGCGTGCCCGGCGCGACCACATCGGCGCGCGGCGATCGGCGCAACTCGGCCCGCATCGTCGTCGGACTCACCGCGAACACCTCGCGCACCGTGTCGTTGAACTGCCGAATGCTGGCGAATCCCGCCGCGAACGCGATGTCCGACATCGGCATCTCGGTGGTCTGGATGAGCAGCCGCGCGGTGTGCGCACGATGCGCCCTGGCCAGCGCGAGCGGCCCCGCCCCGAGTTCGGTGGTGAGCACCCGCGTGAGCTGACGTTGCGAATAGCCAAGGGTGGCAGCCAATCCCGGCACCCCACCCCGCTCGATCACCCCGTCACCGATCAACCGCATGGCACGCGCGGCCAGGTCGGCCCGCACATTCCACAGCGGCGAGCCGGGCGCGGCATCGGGCAGGCACCGACGGCAGGCGCGATAACCGGCCTGCTGGGCCGCCGCCGCGGTGGGCAGGAACGACACATTGACCCGCTTGGGCGTGATCGCCGGACACGACGGCCGACAGTAGATGCCAGTCGTGCGCACCGCGGTGAAGAACTGCCCGTCGAAGCGGGAGTCACGGGTGGAGACCGCCCGGTAGCAGCCCTCGAAGTCCAAAGCACTGATGGTCACGAGTTCCACAATGGCACCCACTCGGTCGGGGTGCTAGCGGAAATCGGCCATCTACCCGACCCCGGCGGGCCCTGCTCGGTGCCCCGGTGGCGCAGTCTCGAGCGAGACGGTCACCCGAGCGCGAGCTGGCCTTTCGTCAGCTCAGCGACAGATCGTGTCGTCTGGCGTAGGTGTCGCGGCAGCCGATGGCACAGAATCCGATCGTCTTGCCGTCGTGGTCCAGCGTGATCGCACTCTTACCCGCGGTGACCGTCATGCCGCAGATCGGGTCGAGAAGTTTGCCCTCGGGGACGGTGTATTCCCCGGACGCGAGCAGGGCCTGGAACTCCGCGGTGAGTTCGGCCATCACGCCGTCGCTGTCGGTGGCCTTGCCGTTCATGCCGATCCGGCGGTTGGCGATGCCGACGACATTGATCCACAGATCGCCGACGTCGCGGGTCCAGCCGCGGGCACGGTCGACGCGGCCGATGGCGGCGCGGACGGTGCCCATCATGTGGGCGCCCGATTCGTCGCACCAGTCCTCGGGCAGGGTGATGGTGGCGATCACCGGTGGCGCGCCCGATCCCGCGATCGGGCCGTCGCCGGTGTGCCAGTCGCGCAATTCCCGGAACGCGACATGAGTCATCCGCCGCGCGCGCCGCATGGTCGCCTCCGGTGCGTCGTCGGCGCTGGTCATCGTCGCGACGAGGGCGGTGGCGATGGTGTGGTGGTCGTCGGCGGTATAGGTGCCTGCCGGGTGGGCGATCTCGATGAGGAACATGAGTCCATGATGGTTTCGCGCGGGGTCGGCAGTCGATTACGCGGGAGGTAAAGGCGACGGCGTCCTAGAGTGGCGCCTATGGGTGATCAGCCGACGGTGGGATCGTTACTGCGGCAGTGGCGCCAGCGGCGGCGGCGCACCCAGCTCGAGCTGTCCTTGGCCGCCGGTCTTTCGGCGCGTCATCTCAGCTTCGTCGAGACCGGACGGGCCGTGCCGAGCCGGGAGATGATCGAGCGGCTCTGTGACGAACTAGAGGTGCCGTTGCGGGCCCGCAATCATCTGCACCTGTGCGCGGGATACGCGCCGGTGCACACCGAACGACCCCTGCGCGATCTGGGCAGGGTCAGGGTCGCCGTCGAGGCCGTCCTCGCCGGCCATGAGCCGAATCCGGCGGTGGTGGTCGACGCACGCTGGAATCTGTTGTCCGCCAACCGCACCATGACCGGGTTTCTGGCCGCAGTCCCCGCGCACCTGCGCGAGCCGCACACCAACATGCTGCGCGCCACCTTGCATCCGGACGGTCTCGCCGGACAGATCCGCAACCACGGGCAGTGGCGGGAGCACACGCTGCGCCGGGTGCGCCGCCAGCTCGACCGCATCGCGGACCCGGCGTTGGCCGACCTGCTCGCCGAGCTCGAGAGCTACCCGGTCGCAACGGATTCCGGTGAAATCGCCGGTCGCCTCGACGCCGACGTGTGCACGCCGATGCTGCTCGACACCGAGGCGGGTCCGCTGTCGCTGCTCTACGCCGTCACGGTCTTCGGCTCGCCGCGCGATGTGACGCTGGACGAGATCGCCGTCGAGATGTTCTTCCCCGCCGACGACAACACCCGACGGGTACTGGCCGCGATGTCGGCCTCGTCCGGTGTGCTCGTCGGTGGCAACGGTTGAGGTCAGCAGCAGCGGTTGGTGGGATTGCGTTCGGCCTCGGCATAGCGCTCGCGCCAGTAGTCGCGCACCGACGGTACCGGCGCCCCCGGATGGGTGCGGCGCAGGTGGTCGACGTAGCGCTGGTAGTCCTGGCCGCCGTTGATCGCGCTGTACCAGCGCGCGATTCCACGCGCGGCGGCCCAGACTCGCTGGAGGATCGCTCGCGGCCCGGCGACCGCGGTGGTGCTGTCGAGCGGGCCGGCCGCAGCGGTGCGGACGGTCGGTTCGATGAACCGGCCGTCCGCACCGCGGGTGATATTCACACCGGTCATATCAGGAAACGTGCGCCGATCCGGGCGCGCTCACCTTGCCCTCGGCGATCAGCACGTCCCATTCCTTCTGCACGTCCTTCTCCGCGGCGGTGGCGACAAAACCACTGGGGGCGAAGATCTTCGACGGCTGCTCCTCGGATTCGGTGCTGGTCACCGTGCCCGTCCGGATCGCCTTCACGCACACCAGCACACCGACGACGGTGACGATCAGCACCAGCACGGCGAACACGATCGACAGCGTGCCCTGGATGAAGGTGTTGCGGATCGCGATGTCGACCTGCTCGGGCGTCTTGGCCGTCAGGCAGGCCTTACCCGCGTCCTTGGCGGCCTGGCACAGGCTGTGCTGCTTCCAGTAACCGAGCTTGGGATCGTCGGAGAAGATCTTCTGCCAGGACGCGGTCATCGTGACCACCAGATCCCAGGCCAGTGGGATGCCGGGAATCCACGCCCACTTCCACTGCCCGCGCTTGACGATGATCGTGAGTACCACGATCAGCGCGATCGCGGCGAGTAGCTGGTTGGCGATGCCGAATAGCGGATACAGCGCGTTGATGCCACCGAACGGATCGTTGACGCCCATCAGCAGCACCCCGCCCCAGCCCGCGACCACGATCAGCGAGCACAGCCAGGCACCGATCCGCCACGACGGATCACGGAACTTCTTGAACCCACCACCGAAGTTGCCGAGCGCGTCCGAGACCAGGAAGCGCGCCACCCGAGTGCCCGCGTCGATGGTGGTGAGGATGAACAGCGCTTCGAACATGATCGCGAAGTGGTACCAGAACGCCTTCATCGTCGAGCCGCCGAGGAATTGGGAGAAGACCTCGGAGATGCCGACGGCCAGGGTCGGGGCGCCACCGGTGCGCGAGACGACCGAATTCTCGCCCACATCGGCGGCCGCGTCGGAGAACAATTCCGGCGTCGCGGGCGGGCCGGACAGGCCGAGCGAATTCGTGAACTTGGCGGCACCTTCGGCCGTGCCACCGGTGAGTCCGGCCGAGGCGTTCATGCCGAAGTACAGGTGCTGGTCGATGATCGAGGCGGTGATGATCGCCATGACCGCGACGAACGACTCCATCAGCATGCCGCCGTAGCCGATCATCCTGGCATTGGATTCCTTGGCCAGCAGTTTCGGCGTGGTACCCGAGGAGACGAGCGCGTGGAAACCCGAGAGCGCACCGCAGGCGATGGTGATGAAGAGGAACGGGAACAGACTGCCTGCGAACGCGGGTCCGGCACCGGTGTGCGCGAACTCGGAGACAGCGGGCGCCTTCAGCACGGGCATCGTGATCAGGATGCCGACGGCCAGCAGCACGATCGTGCCGACCTTCATGAACGTCGACAGGTAGTCGCGCGGGGCGAGCAGCAGCCACACCGGCAGCACCGAGGCGATGAAGCCGTAGACGATCAGGGCCCAGGCAATGGTGGTGCGCGAGAGTGTGAACCAGTCCGCGCCCCACTCGGTTTCGGATACCCAGCCGCCGCCGATGATCGCGGCGAGCAACAGCACGATGCCGATCGCGGACACCTCGCCGACCGCACCCGGTCGCAGATACCGCAGGTAAACACCCATGAACAGCGCGATCGGGACGGTCATCGCGATGGAGAACACGCCCCACGGGCTCTCGCCGAGTGCGTTCACCACGACCAACGCCAGCACCGCGAGCAGGATCGTCATGATCACCAGAATCGCCACGATCGCCGCGACACCACCGACAGTGCCGAGTTCGTCGCGCGCCATCTGGCCGAGGCTGCGGCCACGTCGACGGGTCGAGGCCCACAGCACCAGGTAGTCCTGCACCGCGCCGGCGAACACCACGCCGACGATGATCCAGATGGTGCCGGGCAGATAACCCATCTGCGCGGCCAGCACCGGACCGACCAGCGGACCGGCACCCGCGATGGCGGCGAAGTGATGCCCGTAGAGCACCCGCCGGTCCATCGGCATGAAGTCTTTGCCGTTGTCGTAGATCTCGGCGGGCGTGGCCACGTCGTCACGCGGCTTGGTGATCTTCCATTCGATGAACCGCGCGTAGAAGCGGTAGGCGATGATGTAGGTACAGACCGCCGCGATCACGATCCATACCGCGTTCACGGACTCGCCGCGCACGAACGCGATGATCGTCCACGCGATGGCGCCGAGCACCGCGATCCCCGCGAACACAGCCTTCTTCGCGGGCGTGATCGGGGTGCGATCGACGACACCGACCGGAGGCAAATCCGGATCGGTCCGCAGATATTCGATGGTCGCCATTGACAACTCTCCTGTATAACGCGCAGAGCCTCGGGTGAAGCATCGACAACGTAGCCGATCCCGGAACTGCGTCGGAGAGATTCGCACACGATCGTGCGCAGAATGAAATTTTGTTCAGCTGGTCATTCGCCGCGGTAGGTGCCGAAGCTCCAGAGGTTGCCTTCCGGGTCGGCGGCGCTGAAGCCGCGGGAGCCGTAGTCCTCGTCGCGGAGTTCGCGGATGATGGTCGCGCCCGCGGCCTCGGCGCGGGTGTAGAGGGCGTCGGGGTCGTCGGTGACCAGGTAGAGGTTCGCGACGCCGGGTGGGCGGGTGCCGAACGGGGTGTCGTTGCGGCCGGTGGAACCGAACATGATGCCGCCGCCCGCGGGCCAGCGCAGTTCGCCGTGCTCGACGATCGAGGCGTCGTTGTCTCGTGCGTAGACCGCGGTGGCTTCGAAACCGAAGGCGGTGGTGAGGAAATCGACCATGGCGCGGGCGTCGTCGAAGGCGAGGCAGGGCCAAATGGTGGTTGTGGTGTTCGTTGAAGTAGCCATGTGTTCAGCCTCGCGCTTCGGCGGCGCTCGGGTCTTGGACGGATGGAATCTCCTCGGCGAGCCACACCGTGGGGGCCACGCCTGCCAGCTCGGCGAAGTCGCGGTTCATATGGGCCTGGTCGTAGTAGCCGCAGGTGGTCGCGATCTGGGCGATGGAGATATAGGACGGCGTGCCGGCGAGCATGCGCCTGGCGCGCTCGAACCGGATGATCCGCGCGGCCAGTTTCGGGCTCGCGCCGAATTCGGCGGTGAACTTGCGGGTCAGGTGCTGGCGGGTCCAGCCGATTCGATCGGCGAGCGGGTTGATCGGGCAGGTGCCGCCGGTTTTGACGAGCGCGCGCCAGGCCATCGACAGTTCGGGCCCCGCGAGAGTGTCGGTTCGCGCCGCCGCGGTCAGGGCGCGATCGCACGCGGCGAACCGGCTCGGCCAATCCTGGTGCGATTGCACAGCATCGGCGAGTTGATCGCCCAGAATCCTTTGCGCTTGGGAACATTCGATCGAGGTGTCCCACAGTTCGCTCGCGGGCATCCCGAACAGCACCCGGCAACCCAGCGGGGTCAGCTCGATCGCCACGCCCTCCTGGAAACCGGTGTGCGCGATCATCGCTGGGCTCGCCTGCAGTCCGCTCAACACACAGCGGTAACTGCCGGGGGCTTGGTGTGGATCGGTCTGCTCGATGACATCGATGGTCGGGCCGACGGCGACGATGAACGTCATGTGCCGGGAGGGCAGGCCGCGGTGCAGGCCCGGCTCGAAACCCACGAGCCGATAGCCCACGTACCGGTCGATGAACGCTGCCAGCACCGGGGCGGGGGCCGCTGTCACCACCTCGGTGGTCGCCTCCATGTTCGCCACGCTACGCCGAGAACACCGGTGGCGACCAGGTCAGACGTCTGCCCGTCTCGGGCGCACTCGCGGCAAGCCCGCGGGAAACCGGCCGCGGTGTGGCATTGCCCACGCGTCCCAGCCTCCGAGGTGGGGTACCCAGCATCCGAAGGTGCTCTCCGCAACGCGGGGGCGGCGGTGAGATTTCGCACTCGCGGGCGCACGGTCTGTGAAAACGCGAGGTCAGCCGGTTAATCTTGCGCCTTCGCTCAATTCTGTAGGAGGTGTCATGCGGCGGGTTCGATACGAACGCAGCGGTGGTTCGGAGATGCTCGAAGTCGTCGCGGCCGAGGTGCCGGTGCCCGGTGCCGGTGAGCTGCTGGTGCGGGTCGAGGCGATCGGGGTGACCCTGTCGGCGATTCGGCGGATCAGCGGCGAGGCCGAGCAGGTGCGCGCCGAGGTGGCCGGTGAGGTCGTCGCGGTCGGTGACGGGATCGACGGCTACAGCGCCGGGTATCGCGTCGTCGGGCTGTGTACCGCTGACGCCTACGCCGAGTACGTCGTCCTCGCGATCGACCAGGTCTCGGCGATCCCGGACGGCGCTTCGGCGGTCGACGCCGTCGCGTTGATGCGCAGCGGTCTCGTCGCCCTCGGCGCCCTCGACACCGCCGCACCGCGCGACGGCGAAACCGCCCTGGTCACAGCCGCCGCGGGTGGTGTCGGCCACCTCGCGGTGCAGCTGGCCCGCGTGCGCGGCGCGAGCTGGGTGGTCGGCGCGGTGTCCGACGAGTCGAAGGTCGACTTCGTGCGCGAACTCGGCGCCGACGAGGTGTTCACCTACGACCAGCTGCACTGCGGCAAGCAGGCCGATTACGCCCTCGACGGCGTCGGCGGCACCGGTCTCGGCGGCACACTCGCCGGTCTCGCCGAGGGTGGCCGCGCGGTCACCTACGGCACCGGCGGCGGCCTCATCGACACCGAAGACCTCCTCGCGGGCGGTAAAACCCTCACCGGTTTCCGGATCGGGCGTCTCGCTCAGCGCGACCCGGCTCGCTACGAGGACCTGCGCCAAGAGGTCTGGCAGTACTACGCCTCCGGTCTGCTGCACCCGGTCGTGCACGCCGAGTTCGCCCTCGACGATGCCGCCGCCGCGCACGCTGTCATCGAGCAGCGCGCCAACCTGGGCAAGGTCGTCCTCGTTCCCTGATCAACGCCCACCGTGCCGTTCGCGGCTCGGCCAGCTGGTCAGGCGCCTGACCAGCTGGCCACAAGGGGGCCGCGAACCCGCCGCGCCGCAGGTGCGGCAAGATAAACACAGTGAGCCTCACCCTCGGAATCGTCGGCCTGCCCAATGTCGGAAAGTCGACGCTGTTCAACGCGCTGACCAAGAACGACGTGCTGGCCGCGAACTACCCGTTCGCGACCATCGAGCCCAACGTCGGCGTGGTCCCGCTGCCCGACCCGCGCCTGAACAAGCTCGCCGAGATCTTCGGTTCCGAGAAGATCGTGCCCGCCGTGGTGTCGTTCGTCGACATCGCCGGCATCGTGAAGGGCGCCTCCGAAGGCGCGGGCCTCGGCAACAAGTTCCTCGCCAACATCCGTGAGGCCGACGCGATCTGCCAGGTCGTGCGCGTGTTCGCCGACGACGACGTGATCCACGTCGACGGCCGGGTCGACGCCGCCGCCGACATCGAGGTCATCGAAACCGAGCTCATCCTCGCCGACCTGCAGACCCTCGAGAAGGCCATCCCGCGCCTCGAGAAGGAAGCCCGGGTCAAGAAGGATCGCAAGCCCCTGCTCGACGCGGCCAAGGTCGCCGAGGGGTTCCTCAACGAGGGCACCACGCTGTTCGCCGCGGGCAAGAAGATCGACGCCGACCTGCTGCGTGAGCTCTCCCTGCTCACCATCAAGCCGTTCCTCTACGTCTTCAACGCCGATGAGTCCGTTCTCACCGACGAGGCGAAGATCGCCGAGCTGAAGGCTTCCGTCGCCCCCGCCGACGCCGTCTTCCTCGACGCCAAGGTCGAAGCCGAACTCCTCGAACTCGACGACGAATCCGCCCTGGAACTCCTGGAATCCATCGGCCAAACCGAACCCGGCCTGCACGCCCTCGCCCGCGCCGGCTTCCACACCCTCGGCCTGCAGACCTACCTCACCGCAGGCCCCAAGGAATCCCGAGCCTGGACCATCCACCAGGGCGACACCGCCCCCAAGGCCGCAGGCGTCATCCACACCGACTTCGAACGCGGCTTCATCAAGGCCGAGATCGTCGCCTTCAACGACTTGGTCGATGCCGGTTCCATGGCAGCTGCCAAGGCCGCGGGCAAGGTCCGCATGGAAGGCAAGGACTACATCATGGTCGACGGCGACGTAGTAGAGTTCCGCTTCAACGTCTAGCGCGAGTTAGCTCGATCGAGCCCGAGCGTGCTGTGTCGCCCCGAGAAAAGCTAGTTCGCGGGAGTCATCTGTGTCTGCTGCATAGGGGTGGGATTCGCGCAGCCCTGTGCAGCTGACTCGCGGCACACCGTCTTTCGGCACCGGTCCGCGCGGGCATTAGCGTTTGATTACCGAGCGCCGAAGCGGCACATCACTTCACGTTTGCCGACGGGGCGAAGCGACTGCGAGAAGCGACGTTCTCGGCATGGATGGTGCTGTCATCTTGCGAGTAGGTTGTTCAGCGCCCGCACTGCCCTGTGCGCCGCGGCGCGGTCGGGATGTGTCCTTGACTGATGCCGTGCGAAGTGATGGGCGAGTAGGTCTCGATCCGTTCGGTCCCATGCTGCTGAGAGCTCAGCTAGTCGCACGGGGCCGAGAAGGTCTGCGACCTCCTCGCCGAGGAAATGCAGTGATGCGAGATCGACATCCAGTTCGGCTCTGATCAGCAGATCGGTGCGAATTTCGTAGAGTGAAGCCGTGATATCGGCGTCTCCCTGGTACCAGGCACAAATCGTCGCGATGTCCTCGGCGTCCTTGTATTCGCCGTTGGCGGATCGATCGCACCATGCCTTCAGCTTCAGCGCGGTGTAGCCCGCTGGCGTCGGAATCCGTACCTGGTAACCGCTCGGAAGTCGCAATTCGATCGAATGTGCGAAGACCTCGCGGAAGCCGAAAACATCAATGGCTTCTTTTCTGCCTGCTAGGGAGGTCGTCCCGACAGGATCTTCGATGTCGCCGAACGGCACCACATCGACCGCCATTCCCGCGATCGAAAACCGGATGTCAGTGGTTCCCGACCTCGGGTGCGCCGCGATGATGCGGCGGTAGGCGGCGTCACCGTCGACGGCGATCGCTACATCGAGGTCGTAGGTGGAGCGAAGTAGGTCGATGCGGCCGAATCCGGTGTGCAGCAAGTCGCGACACTGCGCACCGATGATCATGATCGCCGCGTCGTTGGTCTCGGCGCCCGAGATCAATGCGACCACCACGCTATCGATCAGATCCACTGACCGCTGATCGATCCGGCTGAGGTCAAACAAGATGGTCCTTCCTCAAGCTTTTTGCCACTTCGGATTGCCGCGGCTCCTTCGAAGCCAGGAGATCCGCGTAAACCAACAATGGGGGCGCCGCGGACCTGACGAATTGGCTGTGTTCATCGGACGGAGGAGCCCAGTCAGGTGCTTTCCAGAATTTCTGGCGAACCTCGATGTTCGGATCATCCGACTTCTGCCAGCGGTTGCGGACGGCCTCCGCGAGGTCGAAGTTCTCGGCATAAATTGTGAGTGTCTGTGGCTGCCTGATCATTTCGACAGAAGACTCCCCGCTCACGAGGCATCCTGCGGGCGCACTCCAGCGGTCGATATTTCCGCGAAAGGAGAGGTTCCGGATCTTCGGAAGTAGTGCGCCCCTGAAAGCGGCGGCCCACAGATCGATCAGTTCATCGCGGCGGTGGAGCGATCTGCCGATCAGATAGTCGGCTTCTTTCATGATCTCGAGCGTCGACTGCGTGATCCCTACCGATGTTCCGGCAGCTTCAGCGATTCGCCGGACCGGCATCTCCGCCATGTTCGACCAGGTGAGCAGCACGAAGAGGACCTGCATCCGTCGGCCGCTGAACAGGTTTGCCTCCGCGGCCAGTGGGCTCGATGCCGTGGCGGGACCAGAGCGCCCGCGGATATCGACGAGGACTGGTCCGAAGTTCAGGTGGATATTGCCCGCGTAGTCGATGTAATCGATGTCCGCGGCAACCAGAGCGTCAGCGGTGCGACCGGTGACCCGTGGTCCGGTCACCAGCAGGCGATGCATGTGATCTTGCTGGTCGATTCGTGCCAGCTCGGACAGGGTTGCGCGCGGTAACCAAGCCATCCGATAGGTCGTCTCGAAGCCCTGTCGGCGCACGTCGACAATCGCAGTCTGCTCTGACGTCCAGCGCCGCACGGAGAGGTCGATCGAGTACTCCGCAAGTCTCCGTGCCAGCGATTGTTCGATGTCATCAAGCCGCGTTCGGTCCGACATGTTGTTCATTTTAACTGAACAACATGAAATATTGAACAACGCATCGCTGTAAACCCAAGGAATTCCGAGCCGCTTCCTCTGACCTCTCAGTCCAGCGGTAAGTGACACCTAGGTGGTGTTCTGGGCACCCTCGGGGGTGCGGGCTCAGTACTCGGGGCCCTGATGGTGGGGGGCGGTTCGGCGGAGAGTTGGTGTTGTCACCGCACGCGAACCGGAGGTTCCGATGTCGAACATCAGCACAATCGCCCGCTCGGCCGAGCGTCGTGTTTCGGTGTCGACCGGTGATGGGGTGGAGCTCGCGGTTCGGGAGTACGGCCGGCGAAACGCGGACCTGACGGTTGTTCTCATTCATGGGCATTGCCTGCGGACCGAGTCGTGGACGGATGTGCGGGACGCGCTGTTGCGCGAGCATTCCGGTGCGAAGGTGATCTGCTACGACCATCGCGGGCACGGTGACTCCGCCGCGGCATCGAGGCAGACCTACAACATCGAGCAGCTCGGTCATGATCTGCACGAGGTGCTCGACGTGGTCGCGCCGACCGGGCCGGTCGTGCTGGTCGGGCATTCGATGGGTGGGATGACCGTGCTGACCTACGTCGACCAGTATCGGCACGAGGTCGGGACGCGCATCGTGGGCGTCGGCCTCGTCGCCACCGCCGCGAGCGGGCTCGCCGACGCGGGTTTCGGCCGACTGCTGCACAACCCGATCGTCCCTGTTTTCCAGGCCGCGGTGCGGCGGGCACCGCGCCTGATGCAGCAGGTGAAGGTGCTGGCCTGCAAGGTCTTCGCCCCGGTTGTGCGCGCCGCCGAGTTCGGCGATCGAAAGGTCAGCGCGCGCGTGCTGGCGCTGGCCGAGGCGATGCACAACGCGACCTCGATCGTCACCATGGCCACCTTCCTGAGCGCCTTCAAAACCTTCGACCGCACCGCCGCCCTGGCCACCCTCTCGACCATCCCCACCCTGATCCTGTGCGGCTCCGCCGACCTGATGACACCCCCGTCGCATTCCGTCGCCATGGCCACCGCCGTCGACTACGCCGACCTCGTCCAGATCGACGGCGCGGGCCATTCGGTCATCCTCGAACAGCCCACCCAGGTCGCCGCGGCCATCACCCGCCTGGTCGCCCGCGCAGTTCAGACCGACCGTCCCGTGCGCGCCCAGCTGGCACTCGTCGCCTGAGCAACCAGCGCCTGCTCCAGTACCTCGAGCCCTATGCGGAGGCCGCTCGCACCTGGCTGCACAGCGAGGCCGAGGTTGTCGACACCACCGACCTCACGCCGGCTGAAGCCGCCAAGCGGATCGCGGACGCCGTCATCGGCTGAAGGTCGATCGAACTCACGACTTGGCGACGGCCAGCGCACCGTGCGGGCGGACCTCGCCTGCGGCGGGGTGGTGTAGGCGGGCGAGTTCGATGAAACCGGCCTTGTGGAGGGTTTCGGCGAGGTGGTCGGCGGGCCAGCGGTAGGCGGTGGTCACCTTGTGGGGGAAGGGTTCGACGGTGTCGGCGGACTCGAAGAAGCCGACGACCAGGCGCCCGCCGGGGGTGAGGACGCGGTGGAATTCCGCCAGCACGCTGGGGAGTTCGGTGGGGTCGAGGTGGATCAGGGAGAACCACGCGAGGATGGCGGGGACGGATGCGGTGGGGGCGTCGAGGGTGCGCAGGGAGCCGAGTTCGAAGCCGATGCCGGGGTAGGTGGTTCGGGCGTGGGTGATGAATTCGGGGACGATGTCGATGCCGGTGGCGGGGATGCCGGCGTCGGTTAGGAATTTGGTGAAGTGGCCGGGGCCGCAGCCGAGGTCGAGGACCGGGCCGGGGGCCAGGTGAGTGCGGGCGAAGGCGGTGTCTTCGGGGGGCAGGTCGGTGGGGGAGCCGAAGAGGTCGATGTAGAGGTCGTGGATGGCTGTGTAAGCGGCTTGAACGGTGTTGTCGGGCACCCGGCCGACACTAGCCACTGGACAGGGCATGCCCCGTTTCGTCCATCGTTTGTGTCCGCAAGACCCGGGTAGTCGAATGTAGGGAGCCGTTTTCCCAGTCGTAGACACGAAGGGATCGACGATGCCGATCAAGCCTGTTCGACGCATTGCTCGCGCGCTGCTGGGGACCACATTCGTGGCCGCCGGAGTGAACGGGTTGATGAATCAGAAGCCCCGCGCCGACGCCGCGAACGCGCTGGCCGCGAAGGGCAGGACCGGTCTGCCCGACGCACTGGCCGCGCGGGTGCCCGACGATCCGAGTCAATTCGTGCGAGTCAACTCCGCGGCGCAGGTGGTCGGTGGGTTGTTGCTGGCCAGCGGACGGGCACCGCGGCCCGCGGCACTCGTGCTCGCCGCGACTGTGGTGCCGGGGACCGTCACCGAACAGGACTTCTGGGCCGAGAACGACCCCGACCGCAAAGCAGCGAAGCGGGTGGGTTTCCTGAAGGATCTCGGGTTGCTCGGCGGATTGATGATCGCGGCGGCCGACACCGAGGGCAAGCCGTCGCTGGGCTGGCGGGCACGGCGGGCATTCTCGCGTGAGGAGCCGCGCATCGCGGCCGAGGGCGCTGCCATCGCGGCCGCGGCCAAGGTTCGTGGCGCGCAGCTCGCCGATGTCGCCCACGAGCAGGGCACGCACCTGGCGGAGGTCGCGAACGAGCGCGGTTCGCAGCTGGCCGAGATCGCCCGTGAGCGTGGGCCGCAGCTGGCCGACGCGGTGCGCAATCGCAGTGCACACCTGGTCGAGGTGGCCAAGGACCGTGGCCCCGAGGTGGCCGAAGCCGTACGGACCCGTGGTACCCACCTCGTCGAGGTGGCCAGAGATCGCGGTCCCGAGGTAGCTGAGGCGGCCCGCACCCGCGGTGCCCACATGGCCGAAGTCGCCAAGGAAAAGGGGCCTGAGCTGGCCGAAGCCGCGCGCGAGCGAGGCACCTACCTGGTTGATACGGCCCGCGAACGCGGCTCGGAACTGGCCGCCGCGGCGCGCGAGCGCGAGGAAATCGCAGCGCCTGCCCGTCGGTGGTCGAGGCGATAGGTTCCACCCGGCGAATCCCGTAGGCACTGCGAACTCGGCAGCACCGCCCGCGCGGCCGTCACGGGCGAACCGGCCGGTCAGTACGTGGATGCCCCGACAATCGTGGTCTGGTGCCCCGATGTGGTTGTGGCGCACCATAGATCCGGGGTCGGGCACACCGGCGAACTCACCGCGCAAACCGATAAACCGGGATAATCCGGCGAAACAGGTTTGGCGGTGAGTTCTGGTGTGAATACTGGGCATTCGCAATGCATTTCGACAGAGTGGGATCTATCTGATGTTTTCCGGCCGTGAAACGTCCAAGCCGTACGCCGCTCGGGTCGCAGTGGTGGGAGCGGCGGTGCTGATCGGACTGCTCGGTTCGGCGGGAACCGCTGCGGCACTTCCGGGTTCGGGGTCGGCATCGGGTTCGGCCAGCGGGTCCGCGGACCTGGCATCCGGCTCGGCGTCCGGTTCGGCGGCGGCAGGCCCGGCCGGTGCCTACCTCACCTGGCAGTCGGCGCAGTTCATCCACAACACCTTGCGCATGCTGCTGTCGGTCCCGATGCGCAACGGCTAGTCCCAGGCCTTCTCCCAGCGCTCGGCAGCCCAGTCGCGCACCTCGCCACTGACCAGAATCGCGGGCAGTAGCAGCGCGAAGCCGATCAGCAGGATCGCCAGCCGCACCCAGACGCTGAGTTCGCCGAGGGCGCGGAGCAGCGCGGGCAGGACGCAGAGCGCGGCGAGCGCGACGAGGACGATCGCCGCGAGATTGTATCCGGGGCCGGCGATCAGCGCGGCGCAGGTACCGAAGCAGAGTCCGAGGACAAGACCGCCGACGCCGACGAAGTAGTTGTCCCAGGAAAGCCAGCTCGGGCGGGTAGACCGGTGAGTGACCACGCCGCGCAGCTTAACGCGATCAGCTGTCGCTGTGCGGCGGTCTCGGCCACGGGTTTCGTTCCAGCTGTTCGACCGACTGGTTGAACTTGCGCATCAGTCTGCCGAGTTCGGTGACATCCTCGGCGTCCCAGTCGGCGACGACCTTGCTGAGGTCGCTGCTGCGGTGGCGCCGATCCGCCGCGAGCGCCGCCTTGCCGTCGGCGGTGGCCTCGATCTTGCGCGCGACGCCGCCGTCGGGATCGGGAACTCGTTGTACCAGATCGTGTTTCAGCATCGCGCCGACCTGGCGGTTGATGGTGGAGATGTCGAGCTGGAACGACTCCGACAGCTCGCGCAAGCTCAGTGGTTCGCCGAGATCGAGGCGGGTCAGGATGAGGAACGCCGACCGGTCGAGGAGGAAGCCGGGGCGCCTGCGGGTGGTCGTGGGGAAGTGCCGCGAGATCAGGTTCATCTCGAACACCAGGCGGGTGAACGGGGTGTCGTCGGCGGCGCCGGAATCGGACATGTGCCAACTATGTCGGGTGGGTCACCGCTGAATCAAATTGTGTACTATGCACATGCTGTGTAACGTGCATATTTGTGTCTGTCACCGATGCCGATGTTTCGCCGGCCCCACCCGAAATCCGCCGCCGCCCGGCCCCGGCTGTGCTCATCGCGGTGCTCAGCACGGTCGGCATCGTTGTCTCGCTCATGCAGACGCTGGTCATCCCGATCATCCCGACGCTGCCGACGCTGCTGAACACCTCGGCGTCCAACGCCTCCTGGGTGGTCACCGCCACTTTGCTGGCCGGCGCGGTTTCGACGCCGATCGCCGGACGGCTCGGCGACATGTTCGGCAAGCGGCTGATCCTCGTCAGCAATCTCGGCTTCATGATCGTCGGCTCGGTGATCTGCGCGATGGCGAATTCGCTGCTGCCCGAGGTGGTCGGCCGCTCGCTGCAGGGCATCGCGGTGGGCGCGATCCCGCTGGGTATCAGCATCATGCGCGACGAGCTCCCGCCCGAGAAGGTCGGCGGCGCGATGGCCGTGATGAGCGCGACCCTCGGCGTCGGTGGCGCCGTCGGCCTGCCGTTCGCGGCCCTGATCGCGCAGAACGCGGACTGGCACATGCTGTTCTGGACGGCCGCCGGGATGGGCGTGCTGTGCGCGGTGCTGGTTTTCGTTTTCGTGCCGGAGTCGCCGGTGCGCACGCCGTCGCGCTTCGATTTCGGTGGTGCGATCGGGCTGTCGATCGCCCTGCTCACGCTGCTGATCGGCATCACCAAGGGCGCCGACTGGGGCTGGGGCAGCGGCTCGATCCTCGCGCTGTTCGGTCTGTCGCTGGTGAGTTTCCTCGGCTGGGGCGCCTATGAACTACACCAAGGCGCGCCATTGGTCGACCTGCGCGTGTCGGCCCGTCCGCGCGTGCTGTTCACCAATATGGCGTCGATCGCGGTCGGCTTCGCGCTCTACGGCATGTCGCTGACGTTCCCGCAGCTGCTCATGGCCCCCGAGGCGACCGGCTATGGATTCGGTCTGTCGATGGTGGTCGCGGGCCTGGCGATGGCGCCGACCGGTCTGGTGATGATGCTGCTCTCGCCGGTATCGGCGCGCCTGTCGGCGAAGAAGGGCCCGAAGTTCACGCTGGCGCTCGGCTCGGCCGTGATCGCTGTCGGCTACCTGTGCGCGGTCGTGATGATGGACACCGTGTGGCAGATCGTGCTGTCGGCGGTCATCGTCGCCGGCGGCGTCGGCCTGGCGTACGCGGCCATGCCCGCGCTGATCATGGGTGCGGTGCCGCTGAGCGAGACCGGCGCCGCCAACGGCCTCAATTCGCTGATGCGCTCCATCGGCACCTCGACCTCGGCGGCGGTGATGGGCGTGGTGCTCGCGCACATGACGATGCAACTCGGCCCGCACATGGTGCCGACTCGTTCGGCGTTCCACACCGCGTTCTTCATCTCGATGGCGGGCGCGATCGCCGCGATCGCCTTGACCGTATTCATCCCCATGGGGAAGAAGAAGGTCGGCTGAGTCAGTCCGCGACCGGCGAGTACACCACCAGCGACCAGTCGCGGCGCGGCACCAGGGCGGCGCCGAGGGAGTGCACCGCCATCGCGACCGTCGCACCGGTGTGCGGGTCGCGGAAATGGACTACCGGACCGTCGGGGCCGTGCGCGGTCAGGGGTTCGGTGGTCCAGAACTTCTCCCATTCGGGAGCCCGCGAACACGCTCCGACGATGTCGGCGATCTGCGCCCGCGACGCCAATCCCGGCCCCATGACGCGAAACCCGTAGACGCACATGTGAACCTGGTGTTCCCAATCGACCATGGCGGTCTTGGCGCGAGGGTCGAGCAGCATCCACTCGAGCATCGACACCCCCGCTTCGAGTCCGGGAAAGAGCAGCCGCCACGCGGCATTGGTGGCGAGGACCTCGAAGACCGGATGCAGTTGCAGGCTGGCCGGATGGGTGATCCCGTCGAGCAGCACCTGGTCGGCGGGGCGGACCAGCGACGGTGTCGAGTCGTAGCGCTGAGCGACCGACAGCGCGACGAGGTGGTCGCGAAACATCTCGGGCACCTCGAGCGCGTCGGTGAGCGCGGTGAGCGCCTCCAATGTCGGTGCGCGCGTACCCTGTTCGATCTTCTGGATGAGAGCGGGGGAGATGCCCGCCACCTCGCCGAGTGCCGCCCTGGTCAGGCCCGACGATTCGCGGCGTTCGCGGAGGTATCGCGAGATCGACACGTTCGGGTCTTCCACAATGCGCTCCTGTTTCGGTCACCGGTACAAATTGGGACAGTCGTCTAGCTTGACCGAGGGTAAAGGTTTCGCAAAAATCATGTCAGCCGAGCGGGTGATCGCATGGCTGTCCGGCCGCCGCGCCCAGGCCCATTGTCGGCCTTTGTGCTGGTCGGGCCAGTGTGTTCCGGAGCGGAAAGTGTTCGACACCACCCCCTGCGCGGACGAATGTCGCCGGAGGGGACGGCGTGCGCTCGCTGTGTGCGCGCCGAGAGCGATTGCCGGGTGAAACCCGGGTGGCGCAGGGGTCCATCCGGTGGTCGCCCGTCCGCTTCGGAAAACACGCGTGAGCGGGAACCGAAAGCCCTCGCGATTCGTCCAATAGGGCAGATGGATGAACGAGAGTGGGGGGCGATGACGCAAGTACAGCAACGACCGGGACGCCGCACGTCCTGGATCGCCGGAATCTCCGGCGTGTTGGCGGCGGCGACGGTAGTAGTCGTCGGACTGGTGTGGTGGCAGCACGACTGGGGCGATCAGTTCCCCGCGCTCGACAGTGAGCAGCTCGACGAGCAGCAGATCGTGCTCGTCGACGTCTTGCGTCGTGAGTACGAGCAGCCCGGCGACGGGCCGAAGTACGCCGAGGGTGTCCGCGAGGCCTGGTGCGCCGACTTCGTCAGCTGGACGATGCGCGAGGCGGGCAGGCCGCTGGCGAATCCGAACTCCGGTTCCTGGCGCATTCCCGGCGTGTACACCTTGCAGGAGTACTACCAGCAGGTCGGCCGATTCACCCGCGCCGATGTCGGCTACCGCCCGCGCACCGGTGACGTGGTGCTCTACGGCCCCGGCAGTCCGCTCGGTCAGCACACCAATATCGTGCTGAAGGCCGAGGGCGAGGAGATCACCACCATCGGCGGCAACGAGATGGGCACGGTTCGGGTTCGCACTATCACCCCGTCCGAGACCGCCGATCTGGTCGGTTACGGGCGATTCTGAAATCGATTGGCGCTCAAGACAACTGCGACGATCCTGGACGGCGGTACCACGCTGATACCCGTACCATGGAGCTCGCGGCGCCCGGCAGCGCCGTCGCCAGCTCCTCCGTCCTGCTTCCCCCTCATCGGCAGGACGGGGGAGTTGTGCCACCAGCTGGGGGTTTACCGCCATCCCGTACGGTGTCCGATGTGCGTGTGAAGGTGGACGAAAAGCCACGTCGTGACCCGATGTGGATCGAGTACGCCGATTTCGGCGAACGGTTCGTCACCTACGCGGTGACCGAGGAACGCATCGCCGCCGCGGTATCGGGGATGACCGGGCGCGGCGTGCAGATCGGACCGTTCTCGCTCGGTCCCGCCGGACTTGCCGGTTTCGTGGCCGAGGGCACGCTTGGCACCCCCGTGGTCACCCGCACACCCGGCGACGCGCTGAGCTTCGGCGTGAAAATCCCGCTGACCCTGGCCGTGAAGCTGGTTCTCGGTGGCCGCAAGCTGCGCCTGGCCGCCGTGGTGGAGATCGGGCTCACGCTGCACGCCCGGACTGCCGCTCCGCTGCTGGTCGTGATCGATGTCGCCCCGGTGACCGCCAAGGACGTGAGCTTCACGCTGCGCGCCGAGGCCGTCGACGGCGCCTGGGAGATGCTGCTCGATCCGATCGCGGGCCTGGTGCGCAGCGAGGTCGCCAGCCGGGTCAACGCCATCGTCGGCGACCCGAAGGTCCGCTCGGAACGGGTCTTCGACATCGAGGCGATCCTGGACGGCTACCGCTCACCGCATCGCAACGACACCGTGTTCGACTGGATCGATTACCGCGAATTCGGTCTGCGCTTCTTCACCACCATCGTCACCAGAGACCGCGTGCACGGGGTGGTCGGCCAGATGGCGGGTAGCGAGATCGAGGTGGGGCCGCTGGCCGAGGGCCCGCGCGGCGCGGCCACGGTGACCGTGCGCGGCGCGATCGAGCAGCCGCGGGTGATCGATCGTGGCCTCGGCGAGCCGGGTGACCTGCGAATCTTCGATATGACCCTGCCGGTGGGACTCGACATCACCGTCGACGTCCTCAAAGCCAACCACTACCGCGCCGACCTGGAGATTCCCCTCGTCCTCACGGCACGGGCCGCCGAGCCGCTGCAGATCGTGATCGAGGTGCCGCCGCCCGCGCTCGAGGACATCTCGATGGAATTCAAGGCCAAGGGCCTGCGCGCGGCCACCCTGGCCCGGCTGGCGGGTATCAAGAAGCAGATCGTCGCGCAGGTTGTGGCGGTGGTCAGCACCGAGCTGGCCGATCCGGCCGGCCGCACCATCGACGTGGGCGCGGCGATCGACGGCGCCACCTGAGTCCTGTGACTCGTGGGGCGAATGTTGCCCTTGGTTCTGGCGGTTCCCCTGGGGTTGTGGTGCAATGAGTCGCACGTTTCTAGACTCCCGGCGCGCGATTTTCGGGGAAGGCGCGCCGGGTTCGCTTGCCGGTGAAGGTTGCGCGAAGGAGTCCTGCGATGCGTTCTGTTCCGGTGACCCGGCGGAAGTTCTTCGGCCTCGCCGCCGCCGCTGCCACGATCGGTGCCGGTCTCGCCGCCGCGCCTGCCCGCGCCCAATCCTTCGGCACCATGGTCGATTACGCCGCGGGGGTACCCTCCGCCGCCTCGATCGCGGCCGAGGGTCATATCGGCGTGATCCGATATGTCTCCGAGCGCAGGCCCGGCGCGGAGTGGATGGAAGGTAAACCGCTGCTCGCCGCCGAGGTCGAGGATCTGTGGGCGCACGGCCTGTCGATCGTGTCGAACTACCAGTTCGGCAAGGGCCCGACGGCCGACTGGCGCGGCGGCCTCGAAGCGGGCAAGCAACACGCCGAACGCGGCTGGGCGATCCATACCGCCGCGGGCGGACCGGACACCGCGCCGATCTACGCCTCCATCGACGACAACCCCTCGGAAGAGGAGTTCGACGAGATGATCGCGCCCTACATCGAGGGCTGGCAATCGGTGCTCGGCTCCGAACTCGTCGGCATCTACGCCAACGCCCCGACGATCGACCGCGCGCTCGACGCGGGCCTTGGTTCCTGGTTCTGGCAACACAATTGGGGCACCGAGCGCGGTTTCGTGCACGACGCCGCGCACCTGCACCAATTCGAGATCGACAAGCGCGCGATCGACGGTATCGGCGTCGACCTGAACCGGGTACTGGCCGAGGACTACGGCCAGTGGTGACCTAGGTCTGGCAGTGGCAAGTCGCGCCGCAGCGGATATCGGCCTCGTCGTCGGGCACCACACGCAGCGCTGACCGCATCTCGGGCTCCGCCCACACCCCGCGCCACGACATCAGCGACCACCGCGACAGACCCGACAGCGCCGACCCGATGCTGGCGAACGACAGCGACGAGATCGCGGACCCGAACGACCCGATCGAGCCGATGGACAGCACGGATCCGACACTGCCGATCGAGAGCACCGAATAGGCCGAGCCGATCGACAGGATCGACCCCTCGGATCGGTACGACAGGATCGACCGCTGACTCCGGATCGACCGAACATTCCGGGAAGAACCACGCGTGGTCGCCATCGTCTCGGTCTACCACATCGCGGTGCCCGCGGGAACAGCCCAAAACAACTGAGCCCGATCCGTTCTCGAGGAACGAACCGGGCTCAGTGGCGCTGTCTGCTACACGGTGAAGAAGCCGAGGGTCGGCATGAACGTGCACGTGCGTGGTGCGGCGCCCTCGGCGGCGGTGGTGAGTGACCCCGAGATCACCGCGACGACCCGGCCGTGGCCGGTGTTCGCGACGGCCGACAGGGTGGCCGGACCGCCGGGGTTGATCTTGGCCTCGTCGGTCAGCGTCTGAATCGCGGACTGGCGGGTGTCGAGGTTGAGCCACTGCACCGTCATCGGCGGATTCTGCACGCCGGTCGGCGCCTTGGTGCCGAGCGCGGTGAACACGAAACCGGCCTGACCGGCGGCGGGCCCGGGCGGGGGCAGCTGCGCCGGACCGGCGACCGCGAGCGCGGTGCCGACCGAATCGGCGCCGTCACCGATGCAGCCCTTGCCGATGGTCGGGTACAGGAACTGCGCGATGGCCGGGCCGTCCTGCGGGAGCTCGGGACCGCCGCCGCCACTGCCGTCGAGGAAGGTGATGATCCGCTCGAGGGTGGACTTGATGGCGGGCGGCAGATTCAGCGTGGCCAGCAGTGCGCGCGCCTGATCGAGCAGGGCGGTCTGTGGGCTCGCGACGTCGGCCGGACCGGCGACCAGGCCTGCCACGGCGGGGGCGAAGGCGGCCAGCGCGTCGACCGGCACGCCCTCGGGCACCATCGGGACACTGATCGGCGCCGCCTGGGGGGCGGGCGCTGGTGCGGCAATCGATGCAGGCGCGGCGAGCATGGCGCCTGCCGCGATGGCGAGAGCGGTCGTTGCGATCCGCGATCCTCGGCTACGAAGCACTTGTCTAGCCGTCCTTACCTCGATGGTGCGATGGGCGAGGGTTGTCGAGCCCAACATGTCGGGGGTCACTCTAAGGACAACGCCGCCGTGTTGTACAGCCGCCGGGCCCAAGGTGGCGCACCAGCCGAAACGATGTTCATCGACGCTAGCCCCGCATGGAGTTACACCTGGGGATTTTGATGCAAATGTTACCCATGGTGTCGCCGCGGCTGGTGGACGCGGGGGTCGTTGGGCGCCCGGTTAAAGTAGCTGAGCACCCGCGAAATGGCGCCCGGCGCCACCGATGCCGACCGAAAGCCTGGCCTTGAACAGACACCTCCGATGGGCTCTCGCGCTGCTCGGACTGTCCGTGCTCGCCCGGCTGGCCTGGATGCTCTTCGCCCCGAACGGGCTCAACGTCGTCGATCTGCACGTCTATGTGGACGGCTCGGCCGCGCTGCTCACCGACCGGCTCTACGACTTCACCTACTCGGAGGTGACGCCGGACTTCCCGCTGCCGTTCACCTATCCGCCGTTCGCCGCGCTGGTGTTCTTCCCGCTGCACTATCTGCCGTTCACCCTTGTCGCGGTCGGCTGGATGCTGGCCACGGTCGCCGCCCTCTACGGCGTGATCCGGATCAGTTTCGAACTGCTGCTCGGCGCGGAGCAGGCGAAGCGGACGCCGTGGCTCACCGCGGCCGTCGGCTGGACGGCGCTCGGCGTCTGGCTCGAGCCGGTGCGAACCACGATCGACTACGGCCAGGTCAATGTGTTCCTGGTGTTCGGGGCGATGCTGGCCGTGCGCAGCGCGAGCTGGTGGATCTCGGG
This sequence comes from Nocardia sp. FBN12, assembly GCF_054031145.1. Classification (NCBI taxonomy): domain Bacteria; kingdom Bacillati; phylum Actinomycetota; class Actinomycetes; order Mycobacteriales; family Nocardiaceae; genus Nocardia; species Nocardia sp. FBN12. The sequence goes on along the minus strand of NZ_CM132926.1, from coordinate 4,880,830 downwards.
CAGCCTCGTCGGCGTGATCGCCGGCATCAAGCTGACCCCGGCCATTACCGGCCTGTACTTCGTGGCGCGGCGGCGCTGGGCGACGGTGCTGTGGTCGGCGGCCGCCTTCGGGCTGACCGTCGCTGTGAGCTTCCTCATCAACGCACACGAGGCGAAGCGCTATTTCGGCACCCTGCTCGGTGACGCCGACCGGATCGGCCCGGTGGGTTCGGTCTGGAACCAGTCGCTGCGCGGCGCGCTGAGCCGCATCCTCGGGCACGACGTGCAGTCGGGGCCGTGGTGGATCGTCGCGGTGCTGATCACCGCCGTGCTGGCGTTGCTCGCCTGGCGCACCCTCGGCGCCGACGATCGGCTCGGCACCCTGGTGCTGGTGCAGTTGTTCGGGCTGATGATCTCGCCGATCTCCTGGTCACACCACTGGGTGTGGCTGATCCCGACCGCGTTGTGGCTGCTCTACGGGCCGTTGCGGAACGAGCGTGTCGCGCGGATCATCGCCGGGTTCTGGGTGCTGACGATGCTGGTCGGCGTGCCGTGGGTGCTCTCGTTCGCGCAGCCGACGATCTGGACGATTCCGCGTCCGTGGGCGCTGGCCTGGCTCGGCGCGGTCGATGTGATCGGCGTGTTCGTCCTGCTCGGCTGGATGATCTGGCACGGCCGCGACACGCTGCGCGGACAACTCCCCGGCCGTCGCACGGCCGAGGTGCCCGCGGGCTGAGGCTCAGCCGACGATGTCGTCGATGGTGTGCGCCATCGCCGTATCGAGCGAGGTGAGACCACCCTCCGAGTGCGTACTCAGCGTGAAACGCAGTGTGCGCCAACGGATATCGATGTCCGGATGGTGGTCGGCCGCCTCGGCCGCGACGGCGACCTTGCGCACCGTCTCGATGCCGGCGAGGAAGCTCGCGGCCTTTACCGTGCGGGTGATCGCGTCACCGTCGCGCGACCATTCCGGCAGGGTGGCCAAGGCGATGGTGAGCTCGGGGTCGGAGAGCAGCGGAGCACCCATACTTCGGTTGTACGCCTCATGGGCGCGCCCGCGCAGCGTTCGGCTACTTGGCGCGCGCCAGCTTCAAGGCCTTTTTGAGATCTTTACCGCACGTTCCGGCAGCCTCGGCCTTCTTCATCCGCATGATGACGACGGGGCATTTGAAGCAGCGCGTCTTCTTCCTGCAGCACTTTTTCTTCGGCTTCAGGCTCGAGACCTTCTTCGCCTTCACCTTGCCCATGGGAGTTAGCCTAGCCTAAGTACAAAGCCTGACACGAGGGTGCCCCCGCGCAACCGGTAAGCTGTAACAGGCCGCGATGCCAGATGAATGCGCGCCAAACACCCCAACAGCAGGAGGATCCAGGCGTGTCGTCTTCACGCGATTTTCGCAACGTCGCCATCGTGGCCCACGTCGACCACGGCAAGACGACGCTGGTTGACGCCATGCTTCGTCAGTCCGGTGCATTCGCCGAGCGAGCCGAACTGGTCGACCGAGTCATGGACTCCGGCGATCTCGAGCGCGAGAAGGGCATCACCATTCTCGCGAAGAACACCGCCGTCCATCGCCACAACCCCGACGGTTCTCTCACCGTCATCAATGTGATCGACACCCCGGGCCACGCCGACTTCGGTGGTGAGGTCGAGCGCGGCCTCTCCATGGTCGACGGTGTCGTGCTGCTCGTCGACGCGTCCGAGGGCCCGCTGCCCCAGACCCGCTTCGTGCTGCGCAAGGCCCTCGCGGCCAAGCTGCCGGTCATCCTGGTCGTGAACAAGACCGACCGCCCCGACGCCCGCATCGCCGAGGTCGTCTCCGAGTCGCACGACTTGCTGCTCGACCTGGCGTCGGACCTCGACGACGAGGCCGCCGAAGCCGCCGAGCTCGCACTCGACCTGCCGGTCCTCTACGCCTCGGGCCGTGAGGGCAAGGCGTCGAAGGTGGAGCCGGAAAACGGTTCCGCGCCCGACGCCGAGAACCTCGACGCCCTGTTCGAGGTGCTGATGGACTACATCCCGGCACCGAAGAGCAACAAGGACGCGCCGCTGCAGGCCCACGTCACCAACCTCGACGCCTCGGCGTTCCTCGGTCGCCTGGCCCTGGTCCGCATCTACGCGGGCGAGCTGCGCAAGGGTCAGAACGTCACCTGGATCAACGCCGACGGCGCCAAGACGGTCAAGATCACCGAGCTGCTGCAGACGATCGGTGTCGAGCGTCAGCCCGGCGAGGTCGCCGAGGCCGGTGACATCGTCGCTATCGCCGGTATCCCCGACATCATGATCGGCGACACCCTCGCCGATCCGGAGAACCCGATCGCGCTGCCGCGCATCACCGTCGACGAGCCCGCCATCTCGGTGGTCATCGGCACCAACACCTCGCCGCTGGTCGGCCGGGTGCAGGGCCACAAGCTCACCGCCCGCATGCTCAAGTCGCGCCTGGATTCCGAGCTCATCGGCAACGTGTCGCTGCGCGTGCTCGACATCGGCCGTCCCGACGCCTGGGAGGTGCAGGGTCGTGGTGAGCTGGCGCTGGCCATCCTGGTCGAGCAGATGCGTCGCGAAGGCTTCGAGCTCACCGTCGGCAAGCCGCAGGTGGTCACCCGGCAGGTCGACGGCAAGACCCACGAGCCGTTCGAAGAGCTGACCATCGACTGCCCCGACGAGTACCTGGGCGCGATCACCCAGCTGCTGGCCGCCCGCAAGGGCAAGATGGTGCAGATGAGCAACCACGCCGCCGGCTGGGTGCGCATGGAGTTCATCGTCCCCTCGCGTGGCCTGATCGGCTTCCGCACCGTGTTCCTCACCGAGACCCGCGGCACCGGCATCGCCAACGCCGTCGCCCACGGTTACGCCCCGTGGGCCGGTGAGATCCGCGCTCGCCACACCGGTTCGCTGGTGTCGGACCGCGCGGGCACCGTCACCCCGTTCGCGATGATCCAGCTGGCCGACCGTGGTCAGTTCTTCGTCGAGCCGGGCGCCGACACCTACGAGGGCATGGTCGTGGGCATCAACCCGCGTGCCGAGGATCTCGACATCAACGTGACCCGCGAGAAGAAGCTGACCAACATGCGCAGCGCCAACGCGGACACCTTCGAGACCATGGCCAAGCCGTTGCAGCTCGACCTCGAGCTGGCGATGGAGTTCTGCACCGAGGACGAGTGCGTGGAGGTCACCCCCGAGGTGGTCCGCGTGCGCAAGCTGGTGCTCGGCGCCAACGAGCGGGCCCGCGACCTGTCGCGTCGCAAGGCTCGCGACAAGGCCGCCGCGAACTGAACCAAGGCGTACCAATGATGGGGCGGTGCTTCGGCGCCGCCTCATTTTTGGTTTCGGCCCGCCTCGGTCCGGCCTGAGTGGAGGGTGCGACGAAGGAGCGCCCGGAGGGAGGGAAGACCGAGGTTACGAGGGCCGAAACCCGCGGCGCCAGCCGCTGTTAGATGGAGGTAGAGTGCGCAAGGTGAGTTCGGGGCGGCGCGCGAGGTGGCGTGCGATGGTGCTGGCGATGATTGCCTCGACGGCGGTCGTGGCCGGTTGCACGGCGAATCCGCCACCGCCGATCGAGTCCTCCGATTCGCCCAAGACCACCCAGGCCAAGCCGGGTAAGAACACCGTGGTCGTCGCGATCGACGACATCGGGATCGGGTTCAACCCGCATCTGCGCTCGGATCAGTCGCCGGTGACCAGCGCGGTGAGCTCGATGGTGCTGCCGAGCCCGTTCCGCGCCGCGCCGAGTCCGGTGCATCCCGGTCTGGTCGACTGGGTGCCCGACAGCTCGCTGATCGTGTCGGCCGATGTGACGGCCCAGGAGCCGTTCACCATCACCTACACCCTGCGTGATCAGGCCAATTGGTCCGATGGCGCCCCGATCGCGGCCGAGGACTTCCGGTTCCTGTGGCAGCAGATGATCAGTCAGCCCGGCGTGGTGGATCCGGCCGGCTATCGGCTGATCTCGGATGTGGCGTCGTCGGCGGGCGGCAAGACGGTCACCGTCACCATGGCCCAGCCGTACCCGGCCTGGCGCGAACTGTTCTCGAATCTGCTGCCCTCGCACCTGGTGAAGGATTCGCCGGGCGGGTTCACCAGTGGTCTTGTCGACAAGATCCCGGTCTCGGGCGGCAATTTCACCATCAAGTCGGTCGATCGCGGGCGCGACGAGATCCTGCTCGAACGCAACGACCGCTTCTGGGGCACCCCCGCCTCCCCGGATCAGGTCCAGTTCCGCCGTGGCGGCACGCCCTCGCAGCTGGCCGAATCGCTGCGCACCGGCGACGCGCAGATGGCGCTCGTGCACGGCGGCGTGGCGACCCAGGCGCAACTGGCCGCGATCCCGTCGGTGCGGACCACGATCATGCCGCAGGCTCGCGAACTGCAACTCGCGCTCAACGGCCGATCCGGCGACCTCGCCGATGTGCGGGTCCGCAAGGCGGTGCTCGCGCTGCTCGACCCCGCGCTGCTGGCGACGGTCGGCGCGCAGACCGGCGGCTGGGTGGAACCCGCACGCGCACAAGTGCTTTCGCCGTCGAGCCCCGGCTATGTGCCCACCGCTCCGCCGCGGATGACCGCCGATGAGGCGTTCGCGCTGCTGGCCGAGGCGGGCTTCGGCCGCGCACCGGAGGCGCAGCAGACCGGTTCGCCCACCTCGCCCGCGCCGCGTCCGCGCTCGGTGGCGCGCAACGGCAAGGGGCTGTCGGTGCGGATCGGCGCCGTCACCGACGACGCGTCGGCGCTGGCCGTGGCCAATACCGCCGCCGACCAATTGCGCAGTGCCGGAATCGATGCCACCGTGCGCGGCCTGGCCGCCGACGAGCTGTACGGCAAGGACCTCACCGAATCCTCGATCGACGCCATCGTCGGTTGGGAGCTGGCAGGTGGCGACCCCGCCACCGCGCTGGCCTCACGCTACGGCTGCGCGCCGGTCGAACCGGTCGGTGCCGAAGGTCCCGCGCTGGCCGCGGCCGAGGCGTATCGCCAGGCGCCGAGCAACATCGGCGGAGTGTGCGATCCGACCCTGCAGCCCTCGATCGACGAAGCCCTGCGAGGGTTCGATGTGCCGCGCATCCTTGCCGAATCCGAGCCCAGGCTCTGGGAATTGGCGACGGTGCTGCCGATCGTGCAGGACAACGTCGTCGCGGCGGCCGGTCCGCGCGTCGACGGTGTGTCGCTGTCGGGCGCCATCCAGGTGGGGATCTTCGGCGATACGGCACAGTGGCGGCGGATCCCGTGATCGACGCCCGTCGGTCGGGTCTCGTTGTGGGACAGGAGAACTGGTGGTGGACCCGATGACCGGAACCGGTGGACTGCTCCTCGTCCATGCGCACCCTGATGACGAAACGCTCACCACGGGTGGCACTATCGCGCACTATCGCCGCCGCGGTGTTCCGGTGACCGTGGTGACCTGCACGCTCGGCGAGGAAGGCGAGGTCATCGGCGAACGGTGGTCGCGCCTGATCGCCGCCGAAGCCGATCAGCTCGGCGGTTACCGGATCGGCGAACTCACCGCCGCACTGTCGGCCCTCGACGCGGGCGAGCCGTGGTTCCTCGGTGGCCCCGGCCGATGGCGCGATTCCGGGATGGCGGGTACGCCGTCGGCGGCGAACCCGCGGGCCTTCGTGAACTCCGGTGCCGCCGCTGTGGACGAGCTCGTCGCGGTGATCCTCGAACTGCGGCCGAAGGTGGTCGTCACCTACGACCCGCGCGGCGGTTACGGTCACCCGGACCACATTCGCGCACACGAGATCACCACCGCGGCCGTCGCGGCCGCCGCCGAGCGGGGCTGGGATGTCCCCAAGTTCTACTGGACCGTCACCGACGGCGACCTGCTGCGTCAGCACACCGCCGCGCTCGCGCGCCGCACTGTCGACGAACTGCCCGGCGCGCTGCCCGCGGGCTGGCGCCTGCCGGTCGAGGCCGAACTGGCCGCCATGTCGACGAGCGGGGTGACCACCGTGGTCGACGTCTCCGATGTGGTCTCGGCCAAGCGCGCCGCCATGCGCGCGCACGCCACCCAGGTCACCGTCGCGCCGAGTGGCCGGGAATTCGCGCTGTCGAACAACATCGCGCTGCCGGTGCTGCCGGAGGAACACTTCACCCTGGTGCGCGGCACGCGGGGAAAGGTCGGTGCCGACGGCTTCGAGCACGACCTGTTCGCCGGTCTCGATTGAGCAGCTGACCACCGGATTGCCACAGCGGCGCCGACCGGTCGCGGATAGGTCGGAGCTTCGTCCTGGCGCGCACGGGCACAGCGGCCTGGCTCGGCCGAATAGACTCACGCCCATGGTGACCGATCACGATCAGCCCACCGCCGTGCTGCGGTCCTCGCGCCTCTCCGGCCTGCCGGATCCGCTGATCTCGGGCCTCATCGTCGTGCTGCTGTGCGTCGACGCGCTGATCACCCTCGCCGTCGAGGTGCTGTTCCTGCCCACGTACCTCGGCTCGGTGCCCTTCCCGGTGGTGGCGCTGCTGGCCGCCCCGATCAACGTGGCGCTGGTCTACGGCATGGAATCGGTGACCGACCGGATCGGCTTCACCTTCGCCCCGATCGTGGTGTGGGTGTTCGGGTTCCTGGTGTGCGCCTCGCGCGGACCCGGCGGCGACGTGATGCTCGGCAGCGACGGCCGCACCCTGCTGCTGTTCGCGTGCGGTGTGCTCGCCCCGGCGGGATACCTGTACTACCGCTCGAATGTCAGCCGGTAGTCCCGCTCGATCGTCACCCGCTCGACGAAGGGCCGTGCGGCATGAGCTTGGTCCGCTGAGCTCACGCAGGTGCCGAATCACCGTTGGCCGAGGCGGCCCGGGGTCACCGCCTCGATGAGTTCGGCGGCCTGGTCGATCGGGATGTCGACTACCAGGTACGCCTTCTTGCCCGCCGCGGTGGCCGCGACGACGGTGGCGAGGCCGGCGCGGCGTTGCCAGAAGGTCTGGCGCACTGTCCATCCGATGATGCCGGGCGCTTCGAGGCAGTCGCGGTTGCGGTCGAGGCTGCCGCGGCGGGTGATGAGCCAGGTCGGGCCGGTGGTGCCGCGCAGCACGCGGTGGCCGAGTCCTCGGTAGCGGTCTTCGGCGAGTGCGGCCATGAGCACGGCGAAGAGCACCGGCAATGTCCAGGTCCAGGTTGGTAGATCACCGCCCGCGAGCACGACGGCGAGCATGGCGACGACAACGCCGCCGACCGGCCACGCGGCGCGGGTATAGCGGCGCCTGCGTGCGGCGGGGCCGTGGCGATGTAGGTCGATGGTGCCGAGAGTGGCGCCGGTGATCGGTTGCAGTGCAGTCGAATTCGAGATTCCTGCGTCTGCGGCTTTGGTGAGCGAGGTCGTCGGCAGCTCGCTGCTGCCGGTATTGCCTGCGGAGGGCGTCGATGCCGATTCATCGTGCGCAACCACTGTTGGGGCGCTCGATTCGCCGCGTCGGGCCCACGTCGAGTCCGGCGCAGGAGCGCTCGATTCCGCGCGCTGATCCCAGACCGATTCCGGCGCCGGGTCGGTCGCCGCATCGGGTCGGCGGCGAGTGCGCAGGAGTTCGTCGAGGGTGCGTTCGACGGCGGTGCGCGGGGCCTGGGGGAGGATCTTCTGGCGGGGGTTCTCGCCGGTCATGATCATCTCCAGTTGTGCGGCGCTGGCGGCGCGCAACAGGAGTGGTTCGTTGAGGGTGGCGCCGCGGAAGCGGGCCAGGTCGAGGGTGATCTGGCGGGTGGTGAACAGGCCGTGGCGCAGGTGCAGGGTGGCGCCGTTGTCGAGCACGCGCAGGCCGTACCAGGTGGCGAGGTACTGGGCGCACGCGGCGAGATTCACCAGCAGCAGCGTCAGCAGGGTCAGGCCGGCGATGACGATCGCGACGATGACCGCGGTGTCGTTGTCGAGATCGCGCACGACTGCACTGTTCGAGAGCACATCGATGAGCCCGTACTGCGCGCCGACTCCCGCGATCGGCGCGACGACGGCCAGTCCGGTCAGCGACAACGGCGCGTACCGCACCCACGCCGCCCGCCAGTGCCCGATCTCCACCCCGGACTCGCCGAGTGCGTCGGGCTGCGAAACATGCGGCACGGCAGCGCTATCGACGTGCGACGGCGTGTGTTGCCCTGTGTGCGAGAGTAATTCGGCCCGCAATGCCGGAATCTGACTCGTATCGAGCGCGTCGAGCTTGAATTCCTCGCCCTTGTCGGTCTGCTTGCCGGTGCCGATCGCCAGCACCGCCAACCCCAGAACCCGGTGCAGCAGATCGGCTTCCACGTCCACCGATCGAATCCGTGGCCGCGGCACCGACAATGTCCGGCGGGCCACGATCCCACTGCGCAACTGCACATGATCGGCATCGATCCGGTACGACGTCGTGAACCACCGCGCGACACCGAACGCCGCGACCAGCGCCACCGGGATCAGGCTCCACAGCGGATTGCCACTGGTCGTGCCGACGATGACCGAACCGAGCAGCACCGGAATGTATTTCATGATCTCGGTGACCGGATACACCAGCAGCATGCGCGGGTCGAGACGCTGCCACTCGACGGGCTGGGTCATGTCGCGTCTCCACGGTGCTGCGCGGCGATCGCGGTCAACCGCAGCACCGTCTCCTCGGCCACCGGCAGGTCGAGCGCACTGATCTTCACCGCCCCCGCCGACGACGCGGTGGTCACCGTGACAGTCGCGAGCCCCAGCATCCGTTCCAGCGGCCCGCGCTCGGTATCCACGGTCTGCACCCGCGAGATCGGCGCCACCCGCGACTCCTGATCCAGCCACCCCACCCGCGTGTACACGGCCTCATCGGTGACCTCCCACCGATGCACCGCGTACCGCCACACCGGAACCACCACGACCGCGAGCGCCGCGAGCACCACGATCGCCAGCCCGGCGAGCACCTGCCACCCACGATGGTCCCCGTCGAGCACCGCCCACACCACGAGCGCGATGATCGACACGACCACCCCGATCGTGTTCTCCAACGCCCACAGCAGCTTGGCCTTGGAACTCGGACGCCAGGCCGGTTCGGCCAGAATGGTGGAGCGCGGCAACGACATGCTGCCCATGGTTCCATGCCCGTCCGACGAGTTCATCCGGTCGGGAATATGCGGGGTCACGCCCGAGGTTGTCGTCGAGCAAGGACGACCTCCCCGCGCCCGCCGCGCGCGGCGTGAGCAGCCGACCACACGTCCGGGAGAGAAGTAGCGCATGATCGACGGGGTGACCGATCTTCCGAAGCCGAGCGTTCCGATGCCGCCGCCGAGTCCCGCCGCGATGCGCCGGGCCCTGCGCCGGGCCCGCGACGGTGTCACGTTGAACGTCGACGAGGCCACCGTCCTGCTGCATGCCACCGGCGACGACCTCGTCGACCTGTGCGCCAGCGCGGCCAGGGTGCGTGATGCCGGACTGGAATCGGCGGGCCGCCCACACACCATCAGCTATTCGCGCAATGTGTTCATCCCGCTCACCAAGCTGTGCCGGGACAAGTGTCACTACTGCACGTTCGTCACGGTGCCGGGCAAGCTGCGCGCCGAGGGCAAGGGCATGTTCCTCGAACCCGACGAGGTCCTGGAAATCGCCCGTCAGGGCGCCGCGCTCGGGTGCAAGGAAGCGCTGTTCACCCTCGGCGATCGGCCGGAGGACCGCTGGCCCGAGGCCGCGCAGTGGCTCGACGAACGCGGCTACGACTCCACCCTCGACTACCTGCGCGCCGTCTCTATCCTCGTGCTGGAGGAGACCGGCCTGCTGCCGCATCTGAACCCCGGCGTGATGAGCTGGAACGAGATCTCCCGCCTCAAGCCGGTCGCCCAATCCATGGGCATGATGCTCGAGACCACCGCCACCAGGCTGTTCACCGACAAGGGTGAATGCCATTACGGCAGCCCGGACAAGGACCCGGCGGTCCGGCTGCGTTCGATCACCGACGCGGGCAGGCTCTCGGTGCCCTACACCACCGGCATCCTGGTCGGCATCGGCGAGAATCTCACCGAGCGCGCCGAGTCGATCATGGCGATTCGCAAGCTGCACCGGGAGTTCGGGCACATCCAGGAAGTGATCGTGCAGAACTTCCGTGCCAAGGACGACACCGCCATGCGCGATGTTCCCGACGCGGGCGTCGCGGAGTTCCTGGCGACCGTCGCGGTGACGAGATTGCTGCTCGGCCCGGATGTTCCGGTGCAGGCGCCGCCGAACCTGGTGTCGCACAGTGATTGCCGGGCGCTGATCGACGCGGGCATCGACGACTGGGGCGGGGTGTCGCCGGTGACGGTCGACCACGTCAACCCCGAACGTCCGTGGCCGAACCTCGATACCCTGCGCGAGATCACCGAGGCGGCCGGGTTCACCCTCGTCGAGCGCACCTCCGCGCACCCGAAATACGTTCGCGCCGGCCATCCGTGGATCGATCCGCGGATCGGCGCGCACGTCGACGCGCTCACCGACCCCGCGACCGGGTTGGCCAGGCCCGATGCCATGCCGGTCGGACTGCCATGGCAGGAGCCCGACGAGTCGTGGGATTCGGTCGGCCGCGTCGACCTGAACACCGCCATCGACACCGAGGGCCGCAACACCGACAGCCGCAGCGATTCCGGGCTCGGCCAGGAGGTCGTCGGCGCGTTCGGTGACTGGGAGACAATCCGCGAACACGCTCGCGACCTGGCCGTCGTCGCACCCGAGCGCCTCGATTCCGAGGTGCTCGACGCCCTGCGCGCCGCCGAGAAGGACCCGGCGGGACTCACCGACGATCAGTATCTGGCCCTGGCCACTGCCGACGGCGCCAACATGGAAGCCGTTGCGGCACTGGCTGACTCATTGCGACGCGAGGTCTCCGGCGACGAGGTCACCTACGTGGTGAACCGCAATATCAACTTCACCAATATCTGCTACACCGGCTGCCGCTTCTGCGCGTTCGCCCAGCGCAAGGGCGACGCCGACGCCTTCACCCTCAGCACCGACGAGGTCGCCGACCGCGCGTGGGAAGCCCACGTGGACGGTGCCACCGAGATCTGCATGCAGGGCGGCATCGACCCCGAGCTGCCCGTCACCGGCTACGCCGACCTGGTCCGTGCCATCAAGGCGCGCGTCCCGTCGATGCACGTGCACGCGTTCAGCCCGATGGAGATCGTCAACGGTGCCTCGCGCGGCGGCCAGAGCATCCATGATTGGCTGTCGGCGCTGAAAGAGGCCGGATTGGGCTCGATCCCCGGAACGGCCGCCGAAATCCTCGACGACGAGGTCCGCTGGGTGCTCACCAAGGGCAAGCTCCCCACTTCGGCCTGGATCGAGGTCATCACGACCGCCCACAAACTGGGCATCCCGTCCAGTTCGACGATGATGTACGGCCATGTGGACAACCCGAAGCACTGGGTCGGCCACCTGCGGGTGCTGCGCGGCATCCAGGACGAGACGGGTGGTTTCACCGAGTTCGTCCCGCTGCCGTTCGTCCACCAGAGCGCGCCGCTCTACCTGGCGGGAGCGGCCCGGCCCGGCCCGACCAACCGTGACAACCGCGCGGTCCACGCCCTGGCCCGGATCATGCTGCACGGTCGCATCCACAACATTCAGACGAGCTGGGTGAAACTGGGTACGCTCGGTACCCAGGCCATGCTCACCGGCGGTGCCAACGACCTCGGTGGCACCCTGATGGAGGAAACCATCTCCCGCATGGCGGGCTCCCAACACGGCTCCGCCAAGACCGTCGCGGAGTTGACCGAGATCGCCGCGGGCATCAACCGCCCGGTCCGCGAACGAACCACCGTCTACGGCTCGGTCGAATCGAAAGCGGTCCCATTACCGTTGTCGATCGGGTGATCGTCACTGTGAGTTAGGGCAGGCTGACCTGGGAGTAATGTGGGCGGTCGGGATAGTGTTTCGTGGGCGGAGTTACCCCGCAGGTGAGGACAGACTAGGAGAACGGCAGTGCCGTACATCATCGCTGAACCGTGCGTTGACGTGAAGGACAAGGCGTGCATCGAGGAATGCCCCGTGGATTGCATCTACGAGGGCGGTCGCATGCTCTACATCCAACCCGACGAGTGCGTGGACTGTGGTGCGTGTGAGCCGGTCTGCCCCGTGGAGGCGATCTTCTACGAGGACGACACTCCGGACCAGTGGAGCGGTTACATCAACGCCAACGTCGACTTCTTCAACGAGCTGGGATCCCCCGGTGGCGCGACCAAGGTCGGTGTGGTCGATTTCGACCCCGCCTTCATCAAGGCGCTGCCCCCGATGGCCGAAGAGTGAGCGCAGGGGTGCCGACCCATGGCCGGGTAGGCCGCGTGAGCAGCCTGCTGCCGGATTTTCCCTGGGACACCATCGCCGCGGTCAAGCAGAAGGCGGCCGCGCATCCCGGCGGCCTCGTCGACCTGTCCGTCGGTACGCCGGTGGATCCGGTCGATCCGCTGATCCAGGCGGCCTTGGGTTCGGTGGCGGCTGTCCCCGGATATCCGACCACGCACGGCACCCCTGAGCTGCGCGCCGCCGTCGTCGCCGCGTTGACGCGCCGGTTCGGCGTCACCGGTGTCGAGTCGACGGCCGTGCTGCCGGTGCTCGGGACCAAAGAGCTCATCGCCGGGCTGCCGCGACTGCTCGGCGTCGGCTCCGACGATCTGGTGGTGATCCCCGAGATCGCCTACCCGACCTACGAGGTCGGCGCGCTGCTGGCGGGCGCGAAGCCGTGGCGCGCAGACGGTCTCACCCAGATCGGCCCGCAGAATCCGGCGCTGATCTTCGTGAACTCGCCCTCGAATCCCACCGGCAAGGTGCTGCCCGTCGAGCACCTGCGCAAGGTGGTGGCGTTCGCGCGCGAGCGCGGCGCGGTGGTCGCCTCCGACGAGTGTTACCTGGGTCTGACCTGGGAGGGCGAGGCCGTCTCTATCCTCGACCCCCGCGTGTGCGACGGTGACCACACCGGCCTGCTGGCCATCCACTCGCTGTCGAAGACCTCGAACCTGGCCAGCTACCGCGCCGGCTTCGTCGCCGGTGATCCGGAACTCGTGGCCGAACTGCTCGAGGTGCGCAAGCACTCCGGCATGATCATGCCGCTCCCGATCCAGGCCGCGATGACCGCCGCGCTCAGCGACGACGTGCACGAGGCGCAGCAGCGCGAGCGTTACCGCGCTCGCCGCGACATCCTCCGTAAAGCCTTGCAACAAGCAGGCTTTCGCATCGACTTCTCCGAAGCCGGTCTGTACCTGTGGGCCACCCGCGGCGAACCGTGCCGCGTCACCCTCGACTGGCTCGCCGAACGCGGAATCCTCGCCGCCCCCGGCGATTTCTACGGTCCCCGCTCGCCCGAACATGTGCGCATCGCCCTCACCGCCGCCGACGAGCGCATCGCCGAAGCTGTCGCACGCCTGTCCTGAACGCGGTTTCCGCACGAACCTCTGGGTAGATCGCGCCCAGCGGTGCGCGCTGTCCAGGTTGAGCGATATCGTGTGGAGCACAAGGGGCGATAGCTGTCCTGCGCTGGACCGGTTGGGGTCCGGCCAGTCGGCGCGGACAGGATCGAGAGGCACAACAGATGCACGGGGTGGAGTTCAGCGCCGGCACGGTCTTCGCTGGGTATCGCATCGACCGACTGCTCGGCCGGGGCGGAATGGGCACCGTGTACCTCGCGGCGCATCCACGCCTACCGCGGCAGGTGGCACTGAAACTGCTCAACCGCGAACTGTATTCCGACGACGAGGTGCGCGGCCGGTTCGAACGTGAAGCCGACGTTTCCGCCCATCTCGATCACCCCGGCATCGTGTCGGTGCTCGACCGTGGCGTCGACAACGGGCTCATGTGGATCTCCATGCAGTACGTCGACGGCACCGACGCCTCCGTCTTCCGCCGTGAGCCGATGGATCCGGCCCGCGCGATCGGCATCATCACCCAAACCGCCGAAGCCCTCGACTACGCCCACGATCGCGGCGTCCTGCACCGAGATGTGAAGCCCGCCAACATCTTGCTGGCGCCAGCCCGCGCCGGCGACCGCGCCCTGCTCACCGACTTCGGTATCGCCCGGCTCCGCGGCGACGCCCGCCAGCTCACCCGCACCGGCGCCTTTCTCGCCACCCTCGCCTACGCGTCCCCCGAACAACTCTCGGGGGCCCCGGTCGACCACCGCTGCGACCAGTACTCCCTGGCCTGCACCTTGTTCACCCTGCTCACCGGCGAAAGCCCGTTCCCCGCAGACAATCCCGGCGCGGTAGTCGCCGCTCACCTGACCAAACCGGTGCCCCGCGCCTCCGCGACGATCGCCGACCTGCCGACCGGAATCGACGCGGTCATCGCGAGGGCGATGGCGAAGGAGCCTGCCGAAAGATTCGCCAGCTGTGCGGAATTCGCGCACGCGGCGGCAGCGGCGCTGAACCGCGCCGACCTCGTATCGCCGGGTGCCGGCGACTTCCGGCCGTCGCTCGCTCGCGAAGCCGACCGCGCGGCAAATGGTTCGGTCACGTCGCCCGCGACCCCGCCTGCTTCCGGCCGAGTGGGGTGGTCGGCGGTTCCCGATGCCGACTCGCTGAACCCGACCCTCGTCAGTTCACCGTCGTCGCACTCCGCCGTGCATGCGGCCACGCGTCGAGTCGGAGGTGGGGAATCGGCTGGAGTCGGGCCTGTTCCGCGTGCCGGATACCTGCCGCGAGGCTCCGATGACAGCGGGCCGAGGAATCCGTCGAACGGCCGTGGCGCGACCCGGCAGGCAGTTTCGTCGCGATGGCGGGTGCTCGCGGTGAGCTTGCTCGTACTCGCGATGGTCGCCGGGGTCGGAGCCGTCGGCGTGGGGGCCGTCTACTGGAAGTTCGTGCGCCCGAATCGAGTTCCGCCGCCGCCCACCTGGGGTGCGCACGCGTCAGTGGCCTCGGGATTCACCGACCTGATCCCGCCGGGACCCTCCGGGCGCGGCTGGCGGGAGGCGAGCTGTTCAGCGACCCCGTCGCTGGTGGTGCTGCCGGGCGACCCGGCGCCGCTACAGCAGATCACCTGCACCGACGCCGACGGGCTCATCGCCTGGTACACCGAGTATCCCGCCGCCGCCGATGTCGATGCCTATCTGCTGCGCCACACCACCCAGGACACCACGCGCGAATTGCACCACACCAGCCTCACCGCCTACCGCCCACGCGACCCCGCCGCGCCGTTCACCCTCGCGGCCAGGGAACGAGGCAATGTGTTCAGCGCGAACTCGGTGGTCGAGGTGTCCTGGCCTGGTCACACTTTCGAGGAGACCCGCGACAACTGGTGGCAGCAAGCCCCCTTCTGATTTGGGAGCGTGACAGATCGGGATCCGCGCACCGGATCAGTACGCTCCGGCCAGGCGCAGGATCAGCGCGGGCAGGGCGTCGAGCACATCCGCGGACTGGTCGGCCGGGGTGCCGTAGGTGTGCGCGGCGACCGAGAAGCTGGGTCCGAAAGACGCGGAAGCCACCTCGGGGACACCGGAATCGGACCATCCCCACTTGCTGCCCTGCACCCCGGGGAGCTGGGCGGTGCCCCAATTCTGGGGAGTGCCGTCGGCGGCGGTATTGCTCGCACCCGCCATCCACTCGAAGATCGGCGAACCGGCATCGGTGCGCTGCTTGGCGGCCAGGAAGTCGGTGATGTCGGCGGTGCTGGTGCGCGACCGGCCCCAGTCGGCGGTGCCGTGGGTCTCGCGCAGCCCGTATTCGCTCGCGGTCGCTTCGATCGCCTGCGGGTATTTGCCTGCCAGTTGGGTGGCGGCGCCGTCGTCGGAGTCCCGGATCATCCGTTCCGAGAGTGCGCGGTCCTCCGGCGAGCCGTCGCCGTGGCGTAGCGCGTAGTCGACGATGTAGAGCTTGGACATCGACAGCGCCGACCGCGATTCGTGCTCATTGGCTGTGCCCCAGGCGAATCCGCCTGGCATCCGCAGTGAAATGGCCGTTCGTGACGGCACCGTCGTCGGGTCCTCGTCGGCGTTGGCGGCAGGCGCGGCCGCTATGAGGCCGACAGCAGCCGCCGCCAGACACCATGTCACTGTTCGAATGCTCACTAGCGTCCTCCGATTACGTGCGCCGGCGTTGGGGTCGTGGGAATGAAACCCGAACGTCGCGGGTCGACGTGTGAGGCGCGCGGTAGCCCCGATCAGATCAGTGGCTTGCCCCGGCGGTGGCGGCGGCGCATGTCGGCGAGGGTGGCGTTGAAGGGGAAATTGCGGATGAGGCGGGGCAGGTGGGCCGTCACCGTGCCGGTGGTGCGCATCAGGCGGTTCAGGCGGCGTTCGTCGGCGGGGGTCCAGGTCATGCCGAGTTCGTCGCGGAGGTGTTGAGGGAGCAGGCCGGTGGTGAACCAGCGGTGGAAGCGGGCGAGGAGCAGGCGCAGGGGCGGGCTGACCATTTTCAGGTCGAGCAGCTTGTCGAAGTAGGCCTTGATGGTCGGGTCGACACTGGTGAGCTGCAGATGTTCGGTCCAGTAGGCGTCGAAGGCGGCGCGGTCGGCGGGCCACATCTCGCGCGGCACCTGGAGCGTGGTGCCGAGGTGGTGGGCGTAGCCGTAGAAGGTGTCGGCGATGCTGTCGTCGACGGGGCCGTAGAGGCGATCCATCACGTCGATCGAGCCCCAGTACAGGCACGCCGCCACCCACAGCTGCAGGTTCTTGTCGAAGGCGTTGTATTGCACGGGGCTGTCCGCGGTGGAGTGCACGTGGCGGTGCGCGCCGTTGACCGCGGCGCGGAAGGCCGCACGGTCGGCGTCGGTGCCCATCAGTGCCACCGACAGGTAGGTGAGCGTGGTGCGGGTGCGTTTGATCGGGTGCACCATGATGCTGCCGCTGTGCACCGTCGATTCCGCGACGCCGTAGCCGACGGGGGCCAGGCTGAGCTGCATGATCACATTGGCGGTCGCGCCGTAGAAGGCAGCGGAGCCGTCGATGTAGTCGCGGATGTCGAATTGTTCCGGTTCGGACCGCGAACGCGAGCGCGACAGGATGGTCATCGTTGACCCCGTTTTCATCGAGAGCGTGAGAGAACTATATGAATAATGTCTCATCATGCCGTCGGGGTGTCAACGGACCGGCGGCGGGCGGTGAACCGCGTCGCGTTAGCGTTGACGAATGCCCTATGGTCCGCCGCTGCTGCTCACTTCGCTGAATCCGGCCGCCGTCGCCGCCGGGGATGACATTCCCGACGCCGTCACCATCGATGATGCCACCATGTCGCGCAGTGATCTGCTGGGTTCGGCGACCTCGGTGGCGGAGCGCATCGCCCGCGCCGACCGCGTCGCGGTGCTGGCCGAACCTACGCTGCGCACCGTGATCGCCGTGGTCGGCTGCCTGATCGCGGGGGTGACCGTGGTCCCGGTGCCGCCGGATTCCGGTGCCGCCGAACTCGCGCACATTCTGCGCGATTCGGGCGCGCAGGCCTGGCTCGGCGCAGCGCCCGACGGCACAGAGCTGCCGGTGGTGCCGGTGCGCCTGCACGCCCGGTCATGGCACACCTATCCCGAACCTGACCCCGCGGCAATCGCTTTCATCCTCTACACCTCGGGAACCACCGGCGCACCGAAGGGCGTGATGCTCAGCCGCGCCGCGATCGCCGCCGGGCTGGACGCGCTCGCCGACGCGTGGGCGTGGACGTGGAAAGACACACTGGTGCACGGCCTTCCGCTGTTCCACGTGCACGGTCTGATCCTCGGTCTACTCGGGCCGTTGCGGGTGGGTAGTCCGCTGATCCACACCGGCAAGCCGACACCCGAGGCGTACGCGGCAGCGGGCGGCAGTCTGTACTTCGGCGTACCGACGGTGTGGTCGCGGGTGGTCGAAAAGCCTGAATTGGCCAAGGAACTGGGAAAGGCGCGACTGCTCGTCTCTGGCAGTGCGCCGCTGCCGGTGCCGGTGTTCGACAAGCTCGCCGAGCTCACCGGGCAGGCGCCGGTGGAGCGGTACGGGATGAGCGAAACCATGATCACCTTGTCCACCCGGGCCGACGGCGAGCGCAGGCCCGGCTGGGTCGGCACGCCGGTGCGCGGGGTGGAAACCAGGCTGCGCGACGACGCGGGCGAGCCCGTCCCGCACGACGGTGCGAGCATCGGTGGCCTGCAGGTTCGCGGACCGATGCTGTTCGGCGGGTATCTGAATCGGCCCGACGCCACCGCACAGGACTGGACCGAAGACGGGTGGTTCCGCACCGGTGACGTGGCCGTCATCGACGCCGACGGGTTCCATCGCATCGTCGGGCGCGAATCGATCGACCTCATCAAATCCGGCGGCTACCGGATCGGCGCGGGGGAGATCGAAACCACGCTGCTCGGGCACCGGGCGGTCGCGGAAGTGGCCGTCGTCGGCCTGCCGGATGACGATCTCGGCCAGCGGATCGTGGCCTTCGTCGTCGCGCGCGAGGCGAACTCGGACGCACTGGGTGCTGAGCTGACCGCCTATGTGGGCGAACAGCTTTCGGCTCACAAACGGCCACGCGAGGTGCGCTTCGTCGATGCGCTGCCCCGCAATGCGATGGGCAAGGTGCAGAAGAAGCTGCTGGCCTGACTCGAGACCGCTGTCGGCAGCCGAGTGAGTCTGCACTCGCTCGATCGCCGAATCAGGCTGTCCAACAGCATGATTCACGCGTGCGGTTCGCTGCTTCCCCGAGCGCTCATTCGTCGGATCGGTCCGATCAAGGTGTGGTAGATCGGGCGCACCACGCGTCCGGGCAGATAGCGATGCCGCTCTTCCTCCCACACGCGCGCTCTGCGGTGCGCCGCGAGCGGTGACCACTTGTCCGGGTCGACGGGCTGCGACGTGTGGAATCCGATGCGGCACAGGTGTTTCGTGTTGACGAATCCGTACTGGCTTGGACTCACCAGCCGCACCGGAGCGCCGTGGTCGCTCGTGAGTGGCTGTCCGTCGAGTCGGTCGGCGATGAGCACGTCATCGGCCAGCGCGTCCTCGAGCAACGCGATGGACTGATACCCGTCGAGTCCTTCGAAGACGACATGGCTGATCGAAACACCCGGCGCGAGAACCGGTTCGACGCGCGCGCGATAGAGCGTGGCGAACGGGACGCCCGCCCACCGCAGGTCGGTGGCCGACCAGCCTGCCACGCAGTGGAAGTCGGCCGTCACCTCCACTCGCGGGAGCTGCGCGAGGTCGGTCATGGTGAGGGTGAACTGTTGCGTCAGCTCCCCGCCGACCTCGATCACCGGGCTCGCGGGAATCGGTGGCGGTGGGTGATGCAGGTGCGTGCCGAACCGGGGGAAGCCGTCGATCGCGCGTTGACCAGGGGGAAGTGTCATGTCGAACCTCCTAGTATACGGTTCCGTATAATTGGAAGCTTAGCGTGCGGGCGGTGCGAGGTCGAGAGACGGCTTGCTTCTCGCGGCTGTGGGCTCGCCCACGTCGTCGGTGGCCAACCGCCTGCGCGCCGACCGGGTTGTCGGCCTCATTCCGGAATCTGGACGGAGCTGAGCTTGTCCGGGTTGCGCACGCAGTACAGCGCGGTGATGACACCATCGGTCACCTCGATGGACGTCACCTGGTCGATCACGCCGTCGACGGTCGCCACGACCGCGGGCATCGCGTTGTAGACGCCGAAGTGCACGCCGATCTCGCCCAATTGTCGACCCTTGGTGAGCAGGCCGATGACCAGTCGCGCGACCTTGTCCTGGCCGAGTACCGGTCGCCGTACCGCGTTCACCACGCCGCCGCCGTCGCCGAGGAACACCACGTCCGGAGCGAGTACGTCCATGAGCGCGGCCACATTGCCGGTGGCGGCGGCGATCGAGAACCGCTCGACCACCGACTGAGCCTGTGCGGGGGTGGCGATCGCGGTGTGCCGGTGCGCGTGCACCCGGTCGCGGGCACGCTGATTCAGCTGGCGCACAGCGGCTTCCGACTTGCCCACCGCGGCCGCGATCTCCGAATACTCGAACGCGAACACCTCACGCAACACGAACACCGCACGCTGCAGCGGCGTCAGCTTCTCGAACACGAGCAGCATCGCGGTGGTCACCGCCTCGCCGGTCAGCACGTGCTCGACCCCGCCCTCGGCCTCGGTGGCCAAGGGCTCGGGCAGCCACGGCCCGATGTACTCCTCACGCCTGCGCGCGGTGGACCGCAGCACGCCAAGTGCCTGCCGCGTGACGATCTGGGCGAGGTAGGCGCGCGGATTGTCGATCAGCGTGCGGTCGACCTCGCGCCAGCGCAGGTAGCTGTCGTGCAGGACGTCCTCGGTGTCGACCACCGAGCCGAGGATCTCGTAGGCGATCGAGAACAGCAGCCGCCGGTTCTCGGTGAAGGTGTTCTCGATCGCCGGTTCGTGCGTCACCGCCGCGGACCCCGCAACCACACGGTGTAGCCGGCGCGGGAGGCGTTGGCGGCGAGGCGGCACACGCGTTCTTTGACGAACGCCGCGATCGGCCCGCGGAGGAACAGTCGATAGGGCACATCCGCGCGGTCGGTGATCTGCTGCAACCCGTCGTGCCTGCCCAGACTCATGCCTTGCCCGGCGTAACCCAGCGAAAAGGGCCGTGGCTCCTGTCCTTTGCTCATCCGCACCAGCGTATCGGCGGCATGCGCGCCCTGGGGTGCGGCAGTGGCGCAGGCCATCCGCATGCCGGGCACCGCCGCACAGTCGCCGACCGCGAAGACCCGGGGGTCGGTCGTGCTTCGCAGGGTGGCGTCGACCAGTGCCCTGCCGTCGGCGTCCACGGCCAGTCCGCTGCGGGCGGCGAGGTCGGGTACCGCGGCGAAGATCGCCCAGAGGGTGAGGTCGGAATCGAGTTCGTCGCCCGAGCGCAGCCGCAGGGTTGTCCCGTCGATCTCGATGACTCGACCGGCCACGATCTCCACGGTCAAGCGGTCGAGTGTGCGGCGCACATGCCGCCGCGCACCGACGGACAGCGAGGCCGCGACGGTATCGCTCACCAGACGTACGCGCAGGTCGGGGCGGGCTTCGGCGACCTCGGCCGCGGTCTCGATCCCGGTGAGACCGCCACCGATCACCGTCACGATCCCGCCCGCGGGCAGCGCCGCGAGCGCGGCCCGCGCCTGCTCGGCCCCTTCCCAGGTACCGACCGGGATCGCGCCGGGAATCGGGTCCGCGATGCTGCCCGTCGCGAGAACCGCGTAGTCGAAGTCCAGGTTGCGACCGCTGTCGAGAGTGACGGTCCCGTCGCCGATCTTGTCCACACTCGCGGTCTCGCACGCGATCCCGTCGGCGAGCATCTCGGTGAGGGGGCGGGCCGCGGTGCCGCTGCCCGCGATCTGCTCGTGCAGCCGCACCCGTTCGATGAAGTCATCGCGCGGGTTGACCACGGTGATGTGCGCGTCAGGGGCCCTCTTACGCAACCGATTCGCCGCCAGCGTCCCGGCGTATCCTGCCCCGATCACCACGATGTCCATCAGTGCCTCCTGCCATGGGGTTGTGCGTTCGACCATGGGATGCGGCTCGGGGCCCTGCTGTGACGGTGATGCGCCTCACAGCGGAAAGGCCCCGTACTCCGCAGAAGTACGAGGCCTTTCCTTATCGCGAGGTCAGATCAGGGCTGACCGGTCGCGAACGCGATCACGGCATCCAGGAATTCCTGGCCGCCCATCACGTAGCCGCCGATGACCATGCCGGCCGGGATGGTGATCAGCCACAGGAACGGGAAGAACGCGCCGATGATGCCACCGATGACGATGCCGGGCATGTTCTTGTTGGCCTGCTCCATGAGCCGGTCGTAGGAGCTGATGTCCTTCAGTTCCGCGACATTGCTCAGCTTCGCGGAATCCTCGGGGGTCATGGTCGAGGTCAGCTTGACGGTGCGGCCGTCTTCGCTGATCTGCTGGCCCACGGCGATCGGCAGGCCGGCGACCTCCGAGCGCAGCGGCGCCTGGTCGACGGTCACGCCGTCGGCGGTCTTCAGCAGCACCGAGGCGCCGTCGGCGGCGAGCTCGAACTTGCCGCTGTCGACCGCCCAGGTGACGGTCTTGTCAGCCGGGGAGACCGTGGTCTGGTAGTTGATGCCGTGCGTCACGCCAGAAGTCACGCCCCCCGAAGCCACTACAGCGGGCTGCTCGGTGGCCACCGCGGGCGCACCGTGCGCGGTGGCAGCGGTAATCCCCACCGCAGCGACCGCCATGAAAACAGCAGTAGTGATCTTTCCGAACTTCATTCTTTTGTATCCCTCCGCTTTTTCGCTGTCCTGATCAGAGCAGCGAAACGAAGGTTAGCGTGCGAAATTGCTTGTCGCACATTCGGGTTCGTCGTCATGAAACCGCAATATTTGCTGAATTGTGACTGCGTAGAGAATTGCCGGGCCGGGCGGCCCGGCAATTCGTGACGATCAATCGTTTGCGTGCAATGCGGCATTGAGTTCGACGCCGGTGCCCTTGCGGGCGACGACCTCGACGGCGCCGGTGGTGGAATTGCGGCGGAACAGCAGGTTGTCCTGACCCGACAGGGTCGCGGCCTTGACGACGGCGCCGTCGGGTCCGGTGACCTTGGTACCCGCGGTGACGTAGAGGCCCGCCTCGATCACGCAGTCGTTGCCGAGCGAGATGCCGAGTCCGGAGTTGGCGCCGAGCAGTGAACGCTCGCCGACCGAGATGACCTGGGTGCCGCCACCGGACAGCGTGCCCATGATGGAGGCGCCGCCGCCCACATCGGAGCCGTCGCCGACCACGACACCGGCCGAGATGCGACCTTCGACCATCGAGTTGCCGAGGGTGCCCGCGTTGAAGTTGACGAAGCCCTCGTGCATCACGGTGGTGCCCGCGGCGAGGTGCGCGCCGAGACGGACCCGGTCGGCGTCACCGATGCGTACGCCGGCGGGGACCACGTAGTCGACCAGGCGAGGGAACTTGTCGACGCTGAGCACCGTCACCGGGCCGCGGGCGCGCAGCTTCAGCCGGGTCTGCTCGAAGCCGTCGACCGCGCACGGGCCGTGGTTGGTCCACACCACGTTGCTGAGCAGGCCGAACTGGCCGTCGAGGCTGAGGCCGTGCGGCTGCACGAGGCGGTGCGAGAGCAGGTGCAGGCGCAGGTAGACCTCGTGCGCGTCGACCGGGGCGGCCGACAGGTCCGCGATGGTGGTGCGCACTGCGATCACCTCGACCCCACGCGCGGCGTCCACCCCGAGGAGTTCAGCGAACTCGGGCACCTCGGCGGCGTCGAGGCGCTTCGAGCCGGTCTCGGTGAACTCACCCAGCTCGGGGCTGGGGTACCAGGTATCGAGGACGGTCCCGTCCGAGGTCACGTTGGCGATTCCGACTGCAGTTGCTCCCTGAATACTCACAGCTCCATCTTGCCGCGCGAGCGTCGATGTGTGTTCCGCGACCCCTGTGCGTCCGGCCACGCCGGTCTCGTCGCCGTGTGGGCGGTGTCGGACCCCACCGCCGTACTACTGTCGAGATGTGACTCTCGATTTGCGTGCCGATCCCATCCAGCTGACCGCCGCCCTCGTCGACGTGCCGAGTGTTTCGCGCGACGAGGCCAAGATCGCGGACCTGGTCGAGCAGGCGTTGCGGGAGCAGACCACCGGGTTCGAAGTGCTGCGGCACGGCAACGTCGTGCTGGCGCGGACGCAGCGCGGCCTGCCGACGCGAGTGATTCTGGCGGGCCACCTGGATACCGTGCCGATCGCCGAAAATGTGCCGAGCCGACCCGCTGAAGTCGATGGTGAAGCGGTGCTGTTCGGTTGTGGCACAGTCGATATGAAGTCCGGCGATGCGGTATTCCTGCACCTGGCCGCGACGATCGCCGATCCGGCCCACGATTTGACACTGATCTTCTACGACGGCGAGGAGATCGCCGCGGAGTTCAACGGACTCGGGCATATCGAGCGTGAATTGCCGGAATGGCTCGAAGGCGATCTGGCCATTCTCGGTGAACCCTCCGCGGGTTGGATCGAGGCGGGCTGCCAGGGTACTTTGCGGGTGCGATTGACCACCTCCGGCTTGCGGGCGCATTCGGCACGAGCATGGTTGGGGGAGAACGCGATTCATGGTCTCGCCCCATTGCTGACGCGGCTGTCGGCGTATGTGGCGCGCGAGGTCGATATCGACGGTTGTGTGTATCGCGAGGGTCTGTCCGCCGTGCGTGTCTCGGGTGGGGTCGCGGGCAATGTGGTGCCCGATGTCGCCGAGGTGGATGTGAACTTCCGTTTCGCGCCCGATCGCAGTGTCGAGCAGGCCATCGCGCATGTCCGCGAGGTTGTCGACGGACTCGACGTCGCCTTCGAAGTCACCGACTCCTCACCGGGTGCCCTGCCGGGCCTCACCGCCCCCGCCGCCCGCACCCTGATCGACTCGGTCAACGCCCACGGCGGCGGTGGCGTGCGTGCCAAGTACGGCTGGACCGACGTCTCCCGCTTCGCCGCCCGCGGCATCCCCGCCGTCAACTTCGGCCCCGGCGACCCCAACCTCGCCCACAAACGCGACGAGCACGTCCCGATCAGCCAGATCACCGCCGTCACCGCCATGCTGCGGACCTACCTGACGAAGCCGTAGCTCCCGCCCGTCCCCTTGATCCGACACAGTAGGTTGGGAGCATGTCTACCGATTCCGCTGATGAACAGGTTGGGAAGGCCAAACCGAAGTTCCGTGGGCCGGTGATGTTCCGCCGGGATCGCAAGCCCGGTGCGCGGACCGCCGACCGGAACCTGCTCGATACGCGGCAGGACAGCGAGTGGGTACACACCGATCCGTGGCGGGTGCTGCGGATCCAGGCCGAGTTCGTCGAGGGTTTCGGCGCGCTCGCGGAAATCCCGCCCGCGGTGACGGTGTTCGGATCGGCGCGCACCGGGCCCGACCACCCCGAGTACGTGGCGGGCGAGGCGATCGGCAGCGCGCTCGCCCAGGCCGGTTTCGCGGTGATCACCGGCGGTGGGCCCGGCGCGATGGAAGCGGCCAACCGTGGGTGCTCGGAGGCCGACGGTTACTCGATCGGGCTCGGGATCGAGCTGCCGTTCGAGCAGGGGCTCAACGAGTGGGTCGATCTGGGGATCAACTTCCGGTACTTCTTCGTCCGCAAGACGATGTTCGTGAAGTACTCGCAGGCCTTCGTCTGCCTGCCCGGCGGCTTCGGCACCCTCGACGAACTGTTCGAGGCGCTCACCCTGGTGCAGACCCGCAAGATCACCCGTTTCCCGATCATCCTGTTCGGCACCGAATACTGGTCGGGTCTGGTCGAGTGGATGCGCAGCTCCCTGGCGGGCTCCGGCAAGATCTCGCCCGGGGATCTCGACCTGATCCAGATCACCGACAGTGTCGACGAGGTCGTGCGGATCATCCAGGGTGAAACCGGCGGACACGCCGATATCGAGCGTCTGGGCACCGAGGATCAATGGTGAGCTACTCCGTCTGTGTCTACTGCTCCGCCAGCACCACCGATCCCGATCTGATCAGCCTCGCCGCGCGCGTCGGCACCGAAATCGCCCGGCGCGGTTGGCAATTGGTCTCCGGTGGTGGCCACGTGTCGATGATGGGCGCGGTCGCCACCGCGGCGAGGGCGGGTGGCGCGCACACCATCGGCGTGATCCCGAAACACCTGGTGCACAAGGAAGTCGCCGATGTCGACGCCGACGAACTGCTCGTCACCGACACCATGCGCCAGCGCAAACAGCTGATGGAAGCGCGCGCCGACGCGTTCCTCACCCTGCCGGGCGGCATCGGCACACTCGAGGAACTGTTCGAGACGTGGACCGGCGGCTACCTCGGCGAACACGCCAAACCCGTTGTGCTGCTGAATGCCAACGGCTTCTACGACGGCCTGTTCCACTGGATCGATGAACTGTCCGAGCGCACCATTGTGCCGAGGCGGGCACGCGAGCGCCTCATCGTGGCCGCCGACCTGCCCGCCGCGTTCGCCGCGCTCGCACCGGCCGCACAGTAGGAGATCGACGTGAGCAATGACGCACGCGACACGGTAAGCGTGTTCGACCTGGCCAAAGCCCTACCGGGAATGGCGCTCGACGCACCCGGCATGCTGCGCAACGCGCGCGGAATGCTGGTGGGGCCCAAGGACAAAGCCTCCATCGGCCGGTATTTCCAGCGGGTCGCGCATCGCAGGCCCGACCGGGTGTTCCTGCGTTTCGAGGGTCGGTCCTATACCTACCGCGCCGCCAACAGCGAGGTGAACCGTTACGCCGCGGTGCTTTCCGCGCGCGGGGTGACTCGTGGTGATGTGGTCGGCGTGCTGATGACCAACCGGCCCGAGACCCTGTTCACGGTGCTGGCGGTGCTCAAGCTCGGCGCCACGGTGGGTCTGCTCAACTACAACCAGCGCGATCAGGTGCTCGCCCACAGCATCGGCCTGCTCGGCAGCGTGCTCACTGTCGTCGGCGAGGAGTGCGCGGAGGCGATCGACTCGCTGCCCGAGCCCGC
The DNA here is from genome assembly GCF_054031145.1 of Nocardia sp. FBN12. NCBI lineage: Bacteria > Bacillati > Actinomycetota > Actinomycetes > Mycobacteriales > Nocardiaceae > Nocardia > Nocardia sp. FBN12. The sequence goes on along the minus strand of NZ_CM132926.1, from coordinate 4,854,597 downwards.
GCAGAACGTGCTCGCGGCCGAGGAGCTGGCCGAATCCGCCCGCACCGCGGCCGATTCCGACCCCGCCGTATGCGAGCAGGTGCGGGCCGGGGAGCGGGCGTTCCTGATCTTCACCTCCGGCACCACCGGCCTGCCGAAGGCCAGTGTGATGACCCATCAACGCTGGACCAAGAGCATGTCGGGGCTCGCCGGGCTCGGCATCCGGTTGCGGGCCGACGATGCCCTGTACTGCTGCCTGCCGCTCTATCACAACAACGCGCTCACGGTCGCGCTGTCGGCGGTGCTCGCGGGCGAATCGACCTATGTGCTCAGCCGCAAGTTCTCGGCCTCCGGCTTCTGGGACGAGATCGCGCGCGAGCGGGCCACGGCGTTCATCTACATCGGCGAGTTGTGCCGGTATCTGGTCAACCAGCCGGTGCGTGCGGCCGAGAAGGGCAACCGGATTCGGCTTGTGGTCGGCAACGGGCTGCGGCCCGAATTGTGGGACGAGTTCCGGCGCCGGTTCGGGATCGCCAGGGTGGTCGAGTTCTACGGGTCGAGCGAGGCGCCGCTGGCGTTCGTCAACGCGTTCGGCGTCGACCGGACCGCGGGTCTGTGCCCGCTGCCGTACGCGGTCGTCGAGTACGACGACGAGACCGGCCACGCCGCGCGCGGTCGCGACGGGAAGCTGCGCCGGGTGCGTTCGGGCGGGGTCGGGCTGCTGCTGGCGAAGGTGAACGACCGTCAGCCGTTCGACGGGTACACCGACAAGAAGGCGTCGGAGTCCAAACTGGTGCGCGACGGCTTCAAGAAGGGCGACTGCTGGTTCGACACCGGCGACCTCGTCCGCGATCAGCACCTCTGGCACATCGCGTTCGTCGACCGCCTCGGCGACACCTTCCGCTGGAAGGGCGAGAACGTGGCCACCACGGAGGTCGAGGGCGCGCTGGGGCACGACGCGAGTGTCGAGCAGGCCGTTGTCTACGGTGTCGATATTCCCGGCACCGACGGAAAGGCGGGCATGGCGGCGATCACCCTGGCCGCCGGCGCCACGTTCGACGGAAAGGCACTGGCCGCGACCGTCTACGGGCGTCTTCCGCTGTACGCGCTTCCGCTCTATGTGCGCGTGGTCGAGGAGCTGGAACAGACTTCGACGTTCAAGAGCCGAAAAGTGGAATTGCGTCAGCTCGGCTACGCACCCGATCCGGACAGTCAGCTGTATGTCCTGTCCGGCCCGACCGATGGCTACATCCCCGCTTACGCCGAATACGCGGCCGACGTTGCCGCCGGTAAGGCGCCGAGGTAGCACCCGTAATGTCGGAATTCGTATGAGTACCTTCTGTGGGCGCGATGTGGCGACGGATCGCGCGTTGGTGATGGCGATCGTGAATCGCACGCCGGACTCGTTCTATGACCGTGGTGCCACGTTCAGCGACGGTGCCGCGATGGAACGTGTGTCGCGTGCGGTCGACGAAGGTGCCGATCTGGTCGACATCGGTGGGGTGAAAGCAGGGCCGGGTGTCACGGTCGACGCGGCCGAGGAAACGCAGCGGGTGGTGCCGTTCGTCGCGGCGATCCGGGCGAAGTATCCGGACCTGTTGATCAGTGTGGATACCTGGCGCGGTGCTGTCGCGCGGGCGGCCGTCGCCGTGGGTGCCGACCTGATCAACGACACCTGGGCCGGGGCCGACCCCGACCTCGTGCACGTCGCCGCCGAGACGGGGGCGGGCATCGTCTGCAGCCACACCGGCGGTGCCGTGCCGCGCACCCGTCCGCACCGGGTTCGGTATGCCGATGTGGTGGCCGAGGTGACCGCCACCGTCGTCGCCGCGGCCGAACATGCCGCCGCCGCGGGGGTGCGCGCCGATGGCATCGTGATCGATCCCACCCATGATTTCGGAAAAAACACCTATCACGGGCTCGAGTTGTTGCGCGGAATCGACGGTCTTGTAAAAACCGGATGGCCAGTACTGATGGCACTGAGTAACAAGGATTTTATCGGGGAGACTCTAGGGGTAGGTCTTACCGAAAGGGTCGAGGGCACACTGGCGGCAACCGCATGGTCGGCAGCCAGAGGCGCTCGGATCTTCCGGGTTCACGAAGTCGCCGAAACCCGGCGGGTCGTGGACATGATCGCCGCGATCCAGGGCATCCGGCCCCCCGCACGAACTCTGCGAGGTCTGGCATGAAAATCCAACACCGCGAGCCCGCCTGGGCCACTACCCACACCTGGGACACCCCTGACTGGACGGTCGGCGAACTCGTCGCCGCCAAGGCAGGCCGCACCGTTTCGGTGGTGCTGCCCGCGCTGAACGAACAGGACACCGTCGCCGACGTCGTGGCCAGTATCCGGCCGCTGCTCGGCACCCTGGTCGACGAACTGATCGTGCTGGACTCCGGGTCCACCGACGCCACCGCCGAACGCGCACGCGCGGCAGGCGCCGAGGTGGTCTCCCGCGAGGAAGCCGTCCCCGAACTCGAGCCGGTCCCCGGCAAGGGCGAGGTGCTGTGGCGTTCGCTGGCGTGCACGACGGGCGACCTGATCGCCTTCGTCGACTCCGACCTGATCGACCCCGACCCCGACTTCGTACCCAAGCTCCTCGGCCCGCTGCTGATGATGGCGGGCACCCACCTGTCCAAGGCCTACTACCGCCGCCCCCTCCGTCAGGGCGAGTCGGTGGACGCCAACGGCGGCGGCCGAGTCACCGAACTCGTCGCCCGCCCCCTGCTGGCCGCCCTTCGCCCGGAACTGGCCCAGGTCCTCCAGCCGCTCGGCGGCGAATACGCGGGCACAAGGGAACTGCTAACCTCGGTCCCCTTCGCCCCCGGCTACGGTGTCGAGATCGGCCTGCTCCTCGACACCTACGACACGATGGGCCTCGACGCCATCACCCAGGTCAACCTCGGCGTCCGCACCCACCGCAACCGCCCCCTCTCCGACCTGGGCGTCATGAGCCGCCAGATCCTCGGCACCGCCCTGCGCCGCACCGGCGTCCCCGACTCCGGCGCCCCCCTCACCCAATTCCCACTGATAGAAGGCGAATTCATCGCCCACACCACCACGGTCTCGTTGGAAGACCGCCCCCCGATGAAAACCCTTCGCCCAGAACAAGTCGCGGCATAGCCGTCCCCTCGGAGCGCCGCTTCGGTCCGAAGCGGCGCCCCTGGCTGATCTCGTTGTGGGCGGCGACCGCCCGTCCATACTTTCGGAGGTGCGTCTAGTTCGGTCGGCGGTGGATGGGGCCGTCTAGGTTCGCCAGGGGTTGGGCTGTGGCGTTCGCTCGGTCGGCGAGGATCTGGGCGAGGACGGAGATGGCTGTTTCCTCGGGGGTGATGGCGGCGAGGTCGAGGCCGAGAGGGCTTCGGACGCGGGCTGTTTCGGCGTCGGTGAGGCCCGCATCGCGTAGGCGGGTGGTGCGGTCGGCGTGGGCTCGGCGGGAACCGAGGGCGCCGATGAAGGCGACGGCCGGCAGGCGCAGGGCCGAAGCCAGCAGGGGGACATCGAATTTGGGGTCGTGGGTGAGGACACAGACGACGGTGCGGGCGTCGATGCGGCCAGCGGCCTGTTCGGCTTCCAGATACCGGTGTGGCCAGTCGACCACCACCTCGTCGGCCGCGGGGAAACGGGCTGGGGTGGTGAAGGTTTCGCGAGCGTCGACGACGGTGACGTGGTAGCCCAGGGTCGCGGCGGTGACCGCGAGCGCGCGGGTGTAGTCGTTGGCGCCGGCCAGGATCATCCGGGCGGGGGTGCGGAAGACCTGGACGAAGGTGCGGGGGCGGTCGGCTTGCGCGGGGGTGCAGTCCTGGGCGCCGATGAGACCGTTGTGGCCTGCGGTCAGCAGCGCTGCGGCGTCGTGGTCGAGGCCGCGCCACGGGTGGGAGTCGCCGGGGTGCAGGAGTCTCCTGTCGGGGGTCGACTCGAGGGTGGTGGCGTAGGCGACCGGACGGTGGGCTTCGAGGGCGCTGTGGAGCGCGCGCAAGGTGGGGACATCCGTGTTGTCGAGGCGTTCGACGAAGACTTCGATCTCGCCACCGCACGGGAGGCCGACGGTGATCTCATCGGCGGCGGCGAAACGCTCGAGACTTGCCCGGCCGTCGAGCAGAACCTGGTGGGCGGTGTGCAGAACAGCCGATTCGATACAGCCGCCGGACAGTGAACCGAGCACCTGCCCGTCGCCGGTCACCACCATCGCGGCGCCGGTCTCGCGCGGCCCCGCACCGGTCCGATCGATGATCCTGGCCAGCGCCACGGCCTGGTCGGGGAGCAGTTCGAGTGTTGTCCCGAGCAGTTCGCGCATCCCGCACCGGCCTTTCCGCGGTCACCGCCGAAAGGCTTGTGACTGTCTGACCAGCCTAGCTATCTTCGAGCATTCTCGCGCGCCGAGCATGCGGCATCGCCGACTCCCGCGCAGCAGGTGAATCGACCGAGCCGGGCGGCTTCGCGCAGGTCAGTCCAGGATCTCGCGCCGCTGCAACCCGATCGGCACCACACCGCTGCGGAAGAAGTCGCGGAAGATCTCCACCGCGCTGTCGGCGGTGAACACCTCTTCGGGGTAGACGTAGGTGTCCTCGTTGCCGTGCGGGAGGTACACCGTCGGTAGGCCGAGCCGGCCGCCGGGTAGTCCGAGGGTGAAGCGCCGGGTGACGTGATCGACCGTCGTGCGCAGCTGCAGCGTCATCGCGTCCGCCGAACCGGCGCAGCCGAGTGCGAGATCGCCGCGCGCCGAACTCACCGTGGTGGTGACCTCGGTGGCGGGCACCGGTTCGGGCAGCACGGTCAGATCGAGCGCGTAGCGCTGATGGCCGTCCATCCGGCGCATCGGGCGCAGAAAGCTGTCCACGTCCTCGTGGGGGCCGATGAAGACCTTCAGGCGGTCGCTGTAGGTCACGCGATGGGTGGTGACGATGACATCGCCGATGGTCGACTCGGCGTCGACAGGCGAAACGGGCCTGGGGTGCCCTGCTGCGTGCACGGGCAGAACCCGGCATGCGCTGGCCTCAGGAGACGAGAACATGTGATGCTCACCTACTCACACTCGGTTACTCGCTAGCAATCTAACCACCGCGGACGACTTGTGATCCATAACAGTACAGTGATGCAGATCACTAAGCGCAACGAGTTTAGATCACGTCACGGACGAACCCGGGTCGTAACCAACTTGGGGTCTGTTTCATGGCGGTATACCGGGGTGAGAAGATCCGCATCAACGGGTTCACCGGTTGCGCGGTCGTACCGTACTGCGATCAGGACCGAGAACAAATGCGTGCTCGCACGTTCGTGCAGGGTCGCCAATCGGGTCGCCAGCAATCGGATCGCACCCAATGAGCCGGGCGGGTGCAGACCGTCGATCAGCATGATGCTGCCACGGCGGTCGGGCCGGGGCAGCCGGGCCAGGTAGGCGATGTCGTGCGGTTCGGTGCCGCCGGGCCGATAGACGCGGCGCGCGGCCCTGTCCTCGATGCCGCGCCGGGTATCGCCCGCCCTGGTGACGGTCCGGCGCAGGCGGGGATCGGCCACGACCAGCTGCCGCAGGCTTGGCGAGAGTTCGGGCCCGCCGAGAATCACCAGCCCGTCTCGATTGAGGTCGATCGGCCTGCCTGGCATGAACGTCTCGACGTTCGCGGCGAAGCCGAGTTGCCGCAGTAGCTCGGCCAGCCGTTGGGCGGCCTGGGGATCGGGCGCGCCGAGTAGCCTGCCGGAGCGGACCTCGGGGGCGAGCACGGTCAGTGTGCCGTGGCCGAAGAACAGTCCTTCGGGAACGGGACCCTGGGTGCTCACCTGGTGGATGCGCGCACGCGACAATCCGGCGGCGGCACCGATCCGGGCGAACGTCCAGCCGTCGGCATGGAGTTCTCGGATCACGGCTCGCCGGATCCTCGTTAGTTCGTTGATGGTCTGCTGTGCAGCCGCCACCCCGTCGGTGGCTGCTTTGAGTCTCTCGACCTTGTCCTCGATCGCGAAAACTCGTGCCACGTCATCGGCCGACATGTGCGAAGTCTAGACAGCTCGACAGCGTTGTGTGTCTATAACTGTTGACATCGAACTGTCTTGGGAGACAACGGCCTCGGAACGGGAATGTCGGCAAATCGCGGACATGCGAGGTCGCCGCCCGCGATGATCGGCCGGCGCGATCTCGTAGCAAATGCCGACCGTGCGGTGTGTTTCCTGGTCTAGGTCGCGTCGTAGTCGACCGGAGGGCGCTCGTTGTGCTCCAGCGACTTCTGCGGCGCGGGGGTCGACGAGGTGCCCGGCATGCCGCTGCTGGTGCCGAACAGCTGCTTCTTGTCGGGCACCGCGCCCTCCAGATCGCGCAGCACCGAATCGTCACCGCCGAGCAGGTGCTTGGTGACCACGGCCCGCGGGCTCATGCCGCGCAGCTCGTTGAGCTCGGCGAGCGGCTTGCGCAGGTCGTCGAACTCCGGTCCGAGCTCCTGCTTCAGCTGGGTGGTGGCGCCGCTGGCGTAGTCGCGCGCCTGCCGGAGCGCACCGGTGGTCCAGCGGACGGCGCCGGGCAGACGCTCCGGACCGAGGATCACGAGGGCGGCGACGAGCAGGATCATCATCTCGCTCCACCCGATGTTGCTGAACACGAATCCAGGTTACCCGGCGCGCACGGTCCCAGCTCAGTCGGATTCGAGGGTGACCGGCACGTCCACCTGCCTGCCATCGCGGATCAACTGCACGTTCACCGTGTCGCCGATCTTGTGCTGCTGCACGGCGACCACCAGTTCGTCGGGCCCGGTGACCTCACGGTCGCCGATGCGCACCACCACGTCGCCCTCGACGATGCCTGCCTTGTCGGCGGGGCTGCCGGGCGCCACGTCGGCGACGGCGGCACCGCTCATCACCTCGTTGGCGACAGTCTTGGTGCGCGCGCTCAGGCCGATCACCGGGTGGTGCATCTGGCCGTCGCGGATCAGCGTCTGGGTGACCGTGGTCATCACGTCGACCGGGATGGCGAAGCCGAGGCCCACCGAACCGCCGGTCTCGCTGCGGATGGCGGTGTTGATGCCGACCACGCGACCTTCCATGTCGACCAGCGCGCCACCGGAGTTACCCGGGTTGATCGCGGCGTCGGTCTGCACGGCGTCGATCACCGCGTTGGTGTCGCTACCCTCGCCCGCCAGCTTCACGGGCCGGTGCAGGGCGCTGACGATGCCGGAGGTGACGGTCTTGCTCAGGCCGAGCGGCGAACCGACGGCCAGGACGTCGTCGCCGACCTGCACATCGGCGGACTTGCCGAGATTGGCGACGGTCAGGTTCTTCGCCTCGACCTTGAGCACCGCGAGGTCGGTCTTGGGATCGCGCCCGACGATCTGCGCGGGCACCCTGGTGCCGTCGGAGAACTGCACCTGGATGGCGGCCCGGTTGGACTTGTCGGTCGCGGCCATCGAGATCACGTGATTGTTGGTGACGACGTAACCGCCGCCGTCGATCACCACGCCGGAACCGGTGGCGCCGTTGTCGCCGACGGTGACCCGGATCGAGACCACCGAGGGCAGAACGGCATTGGCGACCGCGGCGATCTGGCTGTGTGGTGTCTCGGTGCCCGCGCTCTGATCGAGGGTCACCTTGCGCGAGGTGAGGGTGGACGCGGTCTCGGCGGTGACCCGGCCGACCAGCCCGCCGACGACGGCGATACCGAGGGCGAGGACGGCCAGCAGCGCGAGGGCCTTCGGCGCGACGCGCGAACCGAACAACACCTCGCGGGCGCTCAGCTTGGTCGCGACCGGCAGCCGGGCAGGCGGGGGAGTGTCGACGGCCGGTGCGCCGAGCCGGGCGGCGGCGTCGGGATCGCGCCACGGATCCACCGGACCCGCGACGACCGTCTTCGGTTCGCCGGCGCCGGGCTCGCGCTGCAGCAGCTCCGACGAGCCTTCCGGCCGGGCGAACGCCTCGGCGAGCACACCGTCCGGCGGGCGCTGGACGAGTCCTTCGTCGGCGCCGTTGTTCGTGGCGCGCTGTGGGTCGTGCGGGGCGAACGAACCGGCCTGGCCGTTCGGGCGACGGAAGGCACGCGCGGTGTGGCTGTCGATGTGCGGCCGGTAGACCGGGCGCGGACCGAGACTCGGCGCGTCGGACGGGCGCAGCGTGCCCCGCGCGTCATTCGTTGATTCTGCCCCCGAACCCGAGTGCTCGGCCGATCCGGAATTCGTCGATTCGCCAGTCACGTCCGAGACTCTACTTGCGCCGCCACGTTGTCCACCGGGTCGCGGTGAAGGAATCTGTGATGAATCCGAGAAATGCCTCGTTACGGCGCTGCGGTTCGGGTGCGTTGCCGGGCAGATCGGCCAGCGGGATGCGCGAGAGGCTGTCGTGCAGGCTGCGCGGAATCGCGACCTCGGCGGCCCGGCGCAGCGCGATCCGCGCCTGCTGCTGCGCGTCGACCTCGGCCGCGCATTCGGGGCAGACCGAAAGATGCTGGGCGGCACGCAGATAGGCGTTCATCCGCAGCTCGCCGTCGACGAAGGCCGCGACGGCCTCACTGGCCAAATGCTCGGTGGGCTGAAAGCGCGGTGGGCGACCTGCGGCATTGGGGTCCACACTCATGCGGATTTCTTCCTTCCGACCGACATCACCTGAGCCACCAGGCGACGTCGAAACACCCGTCACGCTGTGTGGGCTTCAGCGGAGTACCGCTGCTCACTTCCATTATGCGCAAGGTACTCGCGCAGTGCCTGACGTCCGCGGTGGATCCGGCTTCGCACGGTGCCCAGCTTCACGCCGAGCGTGGCGCCGATCTCCTCGTAGGACAGACCCTCGATGTCACAGAGCACGACCGCGGCGCGGAATTCCGGCGCCAGCGAATCGAGTGCTTTCTGCAGGTCGGGGTCGAGGCGGGAATCGTGGTAGGCGTCTTCGGGGGTGGGGCCTTCGGCGGGCACCCGGTCGTAGTCCTCGGGCAGCGCCTCCATGCGGATGCGGTTGCGGCGGCGGACCATGTCGAGGAACAGGTTGGTGGTGATGCGGTGCAGCCAGCCCTCGAAGGTGCCGGGTTGGTAGTTCTGCAACGAGCGGAAGACCCGGATGAACGTGTCCTGGGTGAGGTCTTCGGCGTCCTGGGCGTCGCCGGACAGGCGGTAGGCCAGGCGGTATACCCGGTCGGCGTGTTCGCGGACCAGTTCGTCCCAGGAGGGCATGGCGGCGCGATCGCCCGTCGCGTCGAAGGCGGCGGTGCCGGTGAGTTCGGCGTCTTCGGCTGCTGCCGCCAGGAGATCAGCGGGCAGAGTCTGGTCGGTGGCGTCTTGACGTGCCGTGTCTACCATCGGGATGGGACACCTCCTACTCGGGACCGCTGGCACGAAACCTGGCTGGTCCGGGTCAGCGAACCTTGCTTATCGACAATCAACCAGCAACTGTGTGCGGTTGTTCCCGAGTCTCGTGCCCGCCGCGATCGGCTGGCCTTGCGTAGGGCAACTATTTCCTGCCCTGATATGGGTCAGGTGTGGAGATCCTGAGTGTGACCTGAGAATTCTGGTCGGACTAGAGCCTAGTCCGGTCGGCAACGGAGAACCAGCAGTTCGGGGCGGGTTGTGACCTATCCGCAAACTTCCGGCAATTGGTCGGGATCTGTGCGACACAGTGCCGGATCGGTCCCTTTGCTGAATACACAGACCCCTTCTGTGACATAGCCTCATAACCGTGGCATCGAACGTGGAGCGGAACCTGGCGTATGTGGAGGAGTCCGTCGTCGAGGACGAGGTCCTGCTGGAAGCGCGCGAGCGGGCCACCGAATTGGGCGCGGCGCCGGTGCCCGCGGCGGTCGGTGCGCTGCTGAGCATGTACGCGCAGATGCTGGGCGCGCGCTCGGTGGTCGAGGTGGGTACGGGGGCGGGCGTCAGCGGGCTGTGGCTGCTCGACGGCATGCGTGAGGACGGGACGCTGACGACGATCGACTCCGAACCCGAGCATCAGCGCGCGGCCAAGGAAGCGTTCCGGACCGCGGAGATCGCGCCGTCACGCACGCGCCTGATCAACGGGCGCGCGCTGGACGTGTTGCCCCGGCTGGCCGATGGGTCCTACGACCTGGTCTTCATCGACGCGGCGCCGATGGAACATCCGAATTACGTCGAACAGGGTGTGCGGTTGCTGCGTGCGGGTGGCGCGTTCATCCTCAACAACGCGCTGCTCGGTGGGCGGGTTCCTGATCAGGCGCAGCGCGACCCTGCCACGCAGGCGGTGCGGGCGGCTACTCGCGCGATCGCGGAGAACCCCGAGCTCACGAGCGTGCTGATTCCCATCGGTGACGGGTTGCTCTGCGCGTCGCGGGGTTGATCCCTGTTCTCGGCGCGCCTCCGCCGATGGACTGACCGAAGGGTGCGACGAAGAAGTGCCCGTAGCGAGGGAAGAGGTGGAGTCGAGCGCCGAGAACCGCGGCGCCGGCCGCCAATGTTTCAGCCGACCCAGATGCCCTTGCCGACGGTGACGACCCCGCCGTTGCTGACAGCGAAACGTTCCCGGTCACGGTCGAGATCGAGGCCGATGATCTCGCCCTCGCCGACCACCACGTTCTTGTCGAGGATCGCGTGGCGCACGACAGCGCCACGCCCGATCCGCACACCGGGCATCAACACACTGCCCTCGACCGTGGCGCCGTCCTCGATCACCACGTTCGAGCTCAGCACCGAGTTGCGGACCGTGGCCGCCGACAGGATCGAGCCCGCCCCGACGATCGACTCCTGGGCGAGCCCGCCCTGGGCGAATTTCGCGGGCGGCAGGTTCTCGGCGGCGCCGCGGATCGGCCAGTGCTTGTTGTAGAGATTGAACACGGGGTGCACCGAGACCAGGTCCATGTGCGCCTCGTAGAAGGCGTCGATGGTGCCGACGTCGCGCCAGTAGCCGCGATCGCGTTCGGTGGCGCCGGGGACGTCGTTGTCGGCGAAGTCGTAGACGGCGGCCTTGCCGTCGGCGACCAGCTTCGGGATGATGTCGCCGCCCATATCGTGGTCGGAGTCGGAGTTCTCCGCGTCGGCGCGGATGGCGTCGACGAGCACGCGGGTGGTGAACACGTAGTTGCCCATCGACGCGAACGTCACGTTCGGGTCGTCGGGGGTGCCCGGTGGGTGCGCGGGCTTCTCCAGGAACTGGGTGATCTTGCCCGACTCGTCGGAGTCGATGCAGCCGAACGCGCTCGCCTCCGCCCTCGGCACCCGGATGCCCGCCACGGTGACGCCGGCGCCCGAGGCGATATGGCTGGCCACCATCTGCTCCGGGTCCATCCGGTACACGTGGTCGGCGCCGAACACCACGATGTAATCGGGGTCCTCGTCGTAGATCAGGTTGAGCGACTGCATGATCGCGTCGGCGCTGCCGGTGTACCAGCGCGGCCCGAGCCGCTGCTGCGCCGGCACCGGAGTGATGTACTCACCGGTGAATCCGGACAGGCGCCAGGTCTGGGAGATATGGCGATCGAGCGAATGCGACTTGTACTGGGTGAGCACGCACAGGCGCAGGTATCCCGCGTTCACGAGGTTGCTCAACACGAAGTCGATCAGCCGGTACGCGCCACCGAACGGAACGGCGGGCTTGGCCCGGTCGGCCGTGAGCGGAAACAGTCGTTTGCCCTCGCCACCGGCGAGCACGATCCCGAGTACGTGCGGCTGGCTCCTCACCCTGCTCAAAGTACAGTGCCAGCGCGGCTACGGTGGCCCATGTCGACCCGAGGGTCTAATTTGAGGCTGTGAGTGATGGTGGCGCTGGCGAGCGGACGCAGGCGGAATCGCTGCGGGTCGCCATGCTGACCCGCGAGTATCCGCCCGAGGTGTACGGCGGTGCGGGAGTTCATGTCACCGAACTCACTTCCCGGTTGCGTGAGCTCTGCGACGTCACCGTGCACTGCATGGGCGCGCCGCGCAACAGTGCCGTGGTGCACCGCCCCGACCCCGAGTTGTATGCCGCCAACGCCGCGTTGCAGATGATGTCGGCGCAGTTGCGGATGGCCGATGCGGCGGGCGGTGTGGACGTGGTGCACTCGCATACCTGGTACGCGGGGTTGGCCGGTCACCTGGCCGCCATGCTGTACGGGATTCCGCATGTGCTCACGGCGCATTCGCTGGAACCGCGCAGGCCGTGGAAGGCCGAGCAGCTCGGCGGGGGGTACCGGCTGTCGTCGTGGTCGGAACGCACGGCGATGGAGCATGCCGATGCGGTGATCGCGGTGAGCGAGGGCATGCGTCACGACGTGCTCGACGCGTACCCCGCGATCGACCCCGATCGAGTCCATGTGGTGCACAACGGGATCGACGCTCAGGTGTGGCATCCCGGCCCGCCGGCCGGGGAGCGGCCGGTGCTCGAACGGCTCGGGGTACGCGCCGATCTGCCGATCGTGTCGTTCGTCGGGCGGATCACGCGACAGAAGGGCGTCGGGCATCTGCTCGCCGCGGCCGCCGCGTTCGACCCGGATATCCAGTTGGTGCTGTGCGCGGGTGCGGCCGATACCAAGGAACTCGAGGTGGAGGTCGCCGAGGCCGTCGACGGATTGCAGCGGCAGCGCGGCAACGTCTTCTGGGTGAAGGAGATGCTGCCCGCCGAACAGGTCCGCCAGATCCTGTCCGCCTCTACGGTCTTCGTGTGCCCGTCGGTCTACGAACCGCTCGGCATCGTGAATCTGGAGGCGATGGCGTGCGCGACCGCGGTCGTGGCTTCCGATGTGGGCGGGATTCCCGAGGTGGTCGACGACGGGGTCACCGGTCGGTTGGTGCACTACGACCCCGAAGCGACGGGCGAGTACGAGCTGGGGCTCGCGGCTGCTGTGAACGAGGTCGCGGGTGATCCGGCGCTGTCGGTGCGCTACGGCGAGGCCGGGCGGGCACGCGCGATCGCGGAGTTCGATTGGGCGCGAATCGCCGAGCGCACGCTCGAGGTGTATCGGAGCGTGCTGCGCTAGTGCTCGGTGCGTACCCGGGGCTGTGTGTGTGGGGTCCTCGCGCGTGCGTCGTCGGGTGCGGTGCTGTCGGCGGGGAAGGATCGCGGGCTGATCGGTGCGAATGCGGTCAGCGGTTCGGCGAGTAGGTCGACACCGTCACCGAGGCCGTTACTTCGGTGATGTCGGGTAGCGCCGCGATGCGCGGGTCGTCGGCGGGGGTGCCGTGGAAGGCCGACGGGCCCATCGCGACGACGTTGGTGATGTCGGTGCGGGACAGCTTCATCGGGAACTCGACGGGGGTGTGGGTGGTACGGGTGAAGGTGTCGGCCAGTGCGTCGGCCAGGCGGCGGTCCTTGTCGGGGTCGACGCGCACCATGCCGAGGGGGCCGATCAGCTCGCCCAGGTGACGAGCGGTGGGCGTGACGACGACGAAGCGTCCGCCGGGTGCGAGGACGCGGGCGACTTCGGCGGGGTTGCGCGGGGCGAAGACGGAGAGGACTCCGGTGAGGGTGCCGTCGCGCAGGGGTAGGCCGCGCCAGGCGTCGGCCAGTACGGACGCCGCTCGGGGGTGTGCGCGGGCGGCTCGGCGGGCGGCGGGCTTGGCCACGTCCAAGGCGATGCCGAAGCGGCTGGGGTACGCGTCGAGGACGTCGGCGAGGTAGTAGCCCGTGCCCGCGCCGATCTCGAGCACCGCGTCGGCGTCGGTAGGCGCATCGAAGGCGTGCGCTATCGCCGCGGCGATCGGGGCGAAATGGCCCGCGCCCTGGAAAGCGGCGCGGGCGTCGAGCATGTCGGCGGTGTCGCCGGTCATTTTCGTCGATGCGCCGGTCAGCAGTCCGACATAACCCTGGCGGGCGATGTCGAAGCTGTGACCGGTACCGCATCGCAGCGCACGATCGTGCGGATGCAGTTCGTCGCCGCACTCCGGACAGGCCAGAAGTGCGGCGACCTCGGTCAGCGCACTCAGCTGGTGACGCTCTTCAGTTCGTCACCGAGCGCCGCAGCCTCGTCCGGTGTGAGTTCGACGACCAGACGCCCGCCACCCTCGAGTGGAACCCGCATGACGATTCCACGACCTTCCTTGGTTGCTTCGAGGGGACCGTCCCCGGTACGGGGCTTCATGGCCGCCATCCTCTGCTCCCTCCAGATCTGCGCGGTGGTTCTGCGCACTGTTTCTCGTCTGCCGGTTGTCGCCAACCAGCGGGCTCGCCGGGTGTTCGGCGGGCCACACCGGTCCTATTCTTCCCTATTGCCGCCGCGGGCGGACACCTGAGTACGAAATGTGACTGCTGAGTCGGTTCCGTTCGGTACCGCTCTCACCCAGCAAACATCCAGGTGATCGTCCACCATGCCGGTTGCCTGCATGAGGGCATACGCCGTCGTCGGGCCCACGAAAGCGAACCCGCGACGCTTCAATTCCTTTGCCAGAGCAATGGATTCGGGTGTGGTGGCGGGCACATTCGCGATCGAGGTCGGCCGTGGGCGTGGCGCGGGTGCGAACGACCACACCAGCTCGTCGAGGCTCACCGGCAGGTCGCGAGCAACCCGGGCGTTGTTGATCACCGCGTCGATCTTGGCGCGGTTACGCACGATGCCCGCGTCGGCCAGCAGCCGCGCGCGGTCGTGATCGTCGAACTCGGCGACCTTCGCGATCTCGAATCCGGCGAACGCGGTGCGAAAGGCGGGCCGCTTGCGAAGGACGGTGATCCACGCCAGGCCGGACTGGAATGCCTCGAGGCAGAGCCGTTCGAACATGGCGTCGTCGCCGTGCAGGGGCTGCCCCCACTCGGTGTCGTGGTAATCGCGGTAGAGCTGGGAGCCGGTCGACCAGTCGCAGCGAACCAGTCCGTCGTCGGCGAGCTCGCTCACCCGCGCTCCTGGCCCGCCGTCGCCTGGGCCTGCCAGTGCCGGGCCTGCGCTAACTCGAACTCCAGCTCATCGATCCGCTCGGCCAGCCTGCCCAGCGCCCAGTCGACCTCGCCGGCCTTGTACCCGCGCACCACCTGCTGGAACCGCAACGCCCGCACATCGGCCCCCGAGACCCCGTCGGCGGGCAGCACGGTAGCGGTGGTCCCCTCGGGCAGCGGCCCGAGTTCCTCGCCCCGCCCGAACACCGCACTCGCGACGAGGAACAGCATCGCCGCGACCAACCCGACGATGAGCACGTAAAGAAGCAGCGTCAGCATCTTCCCAGCCTAGGCAAAGCCACCGACAACCCCCGAATCAGAGATGGCGGGTGGTGTCGATTCCCAGCGACATGCCCGCGAGGCCGCGCTT
The DNA here is from genome assembly GCF_054031145.1 of Nocardia sp. FBN12. Lineage (NCBI taxonomy): Bacteria > Bacillati > Actinomycetota > Actinomycetes > Mycobacteriales > Nocardiaceae > Nocardia > Nocardia sp. FBN12. The sequence continues at coordinate 4,839,475 of NZ_CM132926.1, read as the reverse complement.
GCGGACGGCGAGTTTGTCGGCGATGTCGAGCAGGGCGACCGCGGCCGGGCTGGTCGGGTCGGACAGGACGATCGGTGTGCCTTCGTCGCCGCCTTCGCGCAGCGCCTGTTCCAGGGGGACCTGGCCGAGAAGCGGTACGTTCGCGCCGACCGCGCGGGTGAGCCGGTCCGCGACCTCTTGACCGCCTCCGGAGCCGAAGAACTCCATCCGGGAACCGTCAGGTAGGGCGAGCCAGGACATGTTCTCGACTACGCCCGCGATGCGCTGGCGGGTCTGCAGGGCGATCGCGCCCGCACGCTCGGCCACTTCGGCGGCAGCAGGCTGCGGGGTGGTGACGACCAGGATCTCGGCGCCGGGGATGAGCTGGGCGATGGAGATCGCGACGTCGCCGGTGCCGGGTGGCAGGTCGAGCAGCAGCACGTCCAGGTCGCCCCAGAACACGTCGGCGAGGAACTGCTGCAGCGCGCGGTGCAGCATCGGCCCACGCCACACCACGGGGGTGTTGCCCTGGGTGAACTGCGCGATCGAGATCATCTTCACGTCGTGCGCGACCGGCGGCATGATCATCCGCTCGACCTGGGTCGGCTTGGCGTCGGAGCCGAGCATGCGCGGGATGGAGTGGCCGTAGATATCGGCGTCGAGCACGCCGACCGACAGCCCGCGCTGCGCCAACGCGACGGCGAGGTTGGCGGTGACGCTGGACTTGCCGACGCCACCCTTACCGGAAGCCACCGCGTAGACGCGGGTCAGCGAGCCCGGCTGGGCGAACGGAATGATCGGCTCGGCCGAATCCCCACGCAGCGACTTGCGTAGCTCGGTGCGCTGCTCATCGCTCATCACATCGAGATCGACGGTCACCGCCCCCGCACCGTTGACGTCCGCGACGGCCTTGGTGACCCGCTGAATGATCTCGGTCCGCAACGGGCACCCGGAGGTGGTCAGGTAGATCTCGATGTGCACATCACCGCTGTCGGCGATGGCGATGGACTTGACCATCCCCAACTCGGTGATCGGTTTGCGGATCTCCGGGTCGTCGACCTTCGCGAGCGCCGCCCGCACATCCGCTTCCGTAATCACTGACATACCCCGATGTTATGCGTCGACGGCCACCTAGTGGATCTGGGGGAGGTCCTGGGGCTTGGGGGCGAGGCCGCTGGAGTAGGAACCCGACCACGCCATCACGTTGGCGACATAGGCCATCGAGTTGTTGTAACGCAGGATCGCCTTCGACTGCTGCGACAGGTCGCGCATGTTCAGGCCGCCGTCGCACAGGTACCGGCCCGCGGTGAGGGCCGCGTCGAAGAGGTTCTGTGGGTCGGCGACGCCGTCGGCGTTGCCATCGGCCGCGTAGCGGTGCCAGGTCTCGGGCAGGAACTGCATCGGGCCGATGGCGCGGTCGTAGCCGCCGAGGCCGTCGAGCTCGCCGCCGTCGCTGTCGTGGATGACATTGTTGCCGGAAAGGCTGCCGTCGAGAACGGGCCCGTAGACCGCCTTGATCGGATTGCCCTGCGCGTCGGCTTTGCCGTAGGCGTGGGTGGATTCGACGCGGCCGATGCCGGCCAGCAGCGACCAGGACATCCCGCAGTGCGGATTCTCCACGGCCAGTTGCTGTTCGGCGGTCTGGTAGGCCGCCACGGCGATGCCAGGAATACCGAGCGGGCCCGCGGGCATATCGGCGGACACGCGATCATCCGGCAGCGCAACGGTTTTCACGACCGGCGTAGCCGAGGCCGACTGGCGCGCTTCCGCATGGACGATGTCGGCGATGTCGGCCTGTGGCGCCGCGACCAGGTTGGCCGTCGGCTCCGGGTCGGTGCCGGGCAGCAGGTCGTGCTCGACAGCTGCGTTGGTTGCCGTGGTCGCCTCGGTGGCGGCCGCGGTGACGGCTACCAATCCAGCGGGGACCAAACCGGTCAGTGCGATGAGCGAGCTGCGGCGGACTGTCGCAGGTGACTGTTTCCGATGACGACCCACTGTGTGGTGCCCTCCTCAACCGTGTTGGATGAGAAGAGATTACCGCACCCGAGACCTTTTTGTTACCCCTCTGTGATCTGAGTTTCGGTTTGATTTCTACGGGGCTGGTGCGGGGGCGGGCGGCAGCGGGATGACGATGCCGAACGGCAGCGTGATGCCGGGCTGCTGCGTCGGCGCGACCGGCGCGGGCTCGGCGGGTGCGGGTTCCTCGGCAGGCGCGACACCCGGTTCCGGCGTCTTCTCCGGCGTTTCGGGTGCGGGCTCGACCGGTGCGACGGCAGCCTCCGGGGTGCACGCGGCGGGCTCGACGACCGGCTGCTCGGGCGCGGCCGGATCCTTCGGCGCCGCAGCGCCGTAGGTCTGCTCGGCGGGCTTGCCTGCGGGCTTGTCGGGTTCGAGCGGGTTCGGCATGTCGGCGGGCAGCGGCTGGCTCACGCAGTTCTCGGGCGGGGCGACCGGCGCCGGGCAGAAGATGCCACACGGGATCGGCGGCAGACCGGGCAGCGTGATCATCACCTGGGTCGGCGTGGTGGTCTTCGGTGTGGTGGGCGCGGGCTTGGGGGTGGTGGTTGGCGTATCGGTAGACGCCGCCAGCACATTCGGCGCCACCAGCGGTCCACTGCCCGGCGGGATGATCTCGGGCGAGATGGCCACCTGACTCGGCGCGCCGCCGGTCCGATACGCCGCCGACCAGCTCAGTACGTTGGCCGCGTAGGACATGGAGTTGTTGTAGCGCAGCACCGCGCGCAATTCCTGGGCCGCCTCGCGCAGGTTCATGCCACCCGAGCAGAGGTACTTGCCCGCGGCCAGCGCGGCGTCGAAGACATTGTGCGGATCGGAGGCGCCGTCGCCGTTGCCGTCGGCGGCGTAGTGCACCCAGGTGCTCGGCAGGAACTGCATGGGGCCGAGTGCCCGCACGAATCCGCCGTCGGCTTCCTTGATGATCTCGTTGCCGGGCAGCGTGCCGTCCAGCGCGGGCCCGAAGATCGGCGTCGTCGTCGTTCCGGCGGGGTCGGTGCGACCGCTGCTGGCGTGCCCGGATTCGATCCGGCCGATGCCCGCCAGGAGGTTCCAGGTGAGCCCGCAGCCCGGCTGCGCGGATTCCATGGCCAGCTCCGCGTTGCGGTAGGCGGCGAGCACGATCTCCGGGATGCCGAGCGCGCCGCTACCGGTGGGTAGCGAAATGCTCTGCAGTGGAACGGTTCCCGCGAAGGGTGCGGCGGTGTTGGTGTTGAGCGCCCGCAGTCTGCGCGGTGCTTCCTGCGCGACCGGCAACAGGCCGACGATCTCGGACGGATCGGTTTCGGGTGTGTCCTCGGCGGTGCCTGCCGTGGCGGCCAGCAGGGCCTCCGGCGCGGTCGGCGCGGTGCTCGGTTCGCTGGTGTGCACCCCCGACCCCGAGGCGACGAGACCTGCGACGACAAGGGCCGACATCGTTATCGGAGCAGAGATTCGCACGGCCACACCCTTTTCGTCGAAAAGCGGCGGTCCGCAGAGTCCCCCTCCGGCCCGCCCGGAACAACGTGATCCAGGTTACCTACCGGTCAGGTAGTTGTTGAGCATTTCCGGTCATGCATCTGGAGCACCAGGCGAAATCGGGGCGGAAGAGGGCGTTTGACCGGAGGTTTTCTTGCGGACCGCTTTTCGCTTTTTGTCCGTCTTCGGCGCGCCGTCGGGCGTGGTGACCGCGTCGATCCGGTCGAGCACGTCCTTGATTTCCTCCAGCTCACGGCGCAGATAGTCACGGGTGGCGACCTCACCGACCGCCAAGCGCAGGGATGCGAGTTCACGGGCGAGGAACTCGGTATCGGCCTTGGTCTGCGCGGCCCTGGTGCGATCTTCTTCGAGGGAGACCTTGTCTCTGTTGTCCTGGCGGTTCTGCGCCAGCAGGATCAGCGGCGCGGCGTAGGCGGCCTGGGTGGAGAAGGCCAGGTTGAGCAGGATGAACGGGTACGGGTCCCAGCGCAGTGTCACCGCGAAGACATTGAGCAGCACCCACACGATGACGATCACCGTCTGGATCGCCAGATACCGCCCGGTGCCGAGGAACCGCGCCACCCGCTCGCTGCCCTGCGCGAACGCGTCGGAGTCCCAGTCGAAGCGCAAGCGCGACCCGACCGGCGTCTCCAGCCGCTGCCGTGGTTGATTCTTCTCGCTCACGCCGAACTCCCCTTCGCCAGGCTCGCCTCGATCTGGCCGAGTGCCGGTGGCTCTTCCTCGCGCCAGTCCTCTGGCAGCAGATGATCGAGGACATCGTCGACGGTCACCGCGCCGAGCAGGTGATTCTCCGCGTCGACCACCGGCCCGCACACGAGGTTGTACGTGGCGAAATAGCGGGTCACCGCCGAGAGCGGCAGATCGGGTGACAACGGCGCGAGATCACTGTCGACGATCCCGCCCACCAGATGCGCGGGCGGCTCCCGCAGCAACTGCTGAATATGCACACAGCCCAGATAGCGGCCGGTCGGCGTGGCCGTCGGCGGCCGGACGACGAAGGCCATCGAGGCCAGGGCGGGCGTGAGGTCGGGGTCGCGGACCCGGGCCAGCGCCTCGGCGACGGTCGTCGCGGGCCCGAGCACGATCGGTTTCGGCGTCATCAGGCCGCCCGCGGTGTCAGGGGAGTGCGCGAGCAGCCGGCGCACCGGCTCGGATTCCTCGGGATCCATCAGTGCCAGCAGTGATTCGGCTTCGCTCTCGGGCAGCTCGCCGAGCAGGTCGGCGGCGTCGTCGGGGTCCATCGCCTCCAGCACGTCGGCGGCGCGGCGCACCTCGAGGTGGCCGAGCAGGTCGACCTGGTCGTCGTCGGGCAGTTCCTGGACCACGTCGGCGAGGCGCTCGTCGTCGAGCGCGATCGCCACCTCGATGCGACGTTTCTCCGGCAGCTCGCGCAACCGGTGCGCGACATCCGCCGCGCGCAGCCCCTCGAACTGGGTGAGCAGGGTGGTCACGTCCTGGCCGGGCCGGTCCACCTCGGCGGGGGTGAGCCCGTCGACCTGCGACCACTCCACCACGTGCACCGAGCGCCTGCGCCCGATCCGCCGATGCCCGCGCACCGCGACCCGGCTGACGATCCAGTCCCTGGTCCTGGTCTGCTCGATCCCCAGATCGGCGACGAGCACGTCGACCTCGGCCAGATCCGGCAGATCCGGGTCGTTCACGCGCACCGGCGAATCGAGGATCTGCGCCATGGCGAGGCGCTCGCCGGGGCGCTGGGCGAAGCGGCGCAGGCTCACGGTCCCGGTGTTGAGCGTGACCATGCCCGGTTCGATCGCGGTGACCCGCAGCATCGGCACGAAAATCCGGCGCCGGGTGAGCAATTCGACGACGAGCCCGTGCACGCGTGGCGGCTGGCGCCCGTGCCGGACGGCGACGACCACATCGCGGACCCGGCCGATAGACTCCCCGTCCGGACCCAGCACCGTCAGGCCGGCGAGCCGGGCGACATACACCCTGGTGGTTGCCATGACCATCAGGCTATCGGTCGGAACCGGCCGACAGAGTCAGGAGGCGCTCCTCATGAAGCCACGTCGTTCGGTACTCGCGGTGCCGGGTAGCAACCCGAAGATGATCGCGAAAGCGAAGACGCTACCGGTCGACGAGGTGTTCCTCGACCTGGAGGACGCGGTCGCCCCCGGTGCCAAAGCCGCGGCGCGGGCGAACATCGTCGCGGCGCTGAACGAACCCGGCTGGGGCGCGCAGTTGCGGGTGGTGCGCGTCAACGATTGGTCGACCGAGTGGACCTTCGCCGATGTGATCAGCGTGGTCGAGGGCGCGGGCCGCTGGATCGACGCGATCCTGCTCCCCAAGGTCACCGACGCCGGTCAGGTGCGGGCCCTTGACCTGCTGCTGACCCAGCTGGAGAAGGCGAGCGGCCTCGAGGTGGGCCGGATCGGCATCGAACCGCAGCTCGAGAACGCCCTCGGCCTGCGCAATATCGACGCGATCGCCACCGCGAGCCCGCGCGTGCAGGCGCTGGTGTTCGGGCCCGCCGATTTCATGGCCAGCATCAATATGCGCACGCTGGTCGTCGGCGAGCAGCCGGAGGGCTACGACGTCGGCGATGCCTACCACCACATCCTGATGACGATCCTGCTCGCCGCGCGTGCGCACGGCCTGCAGGCGATCGACGGCCCCTACCTGCAGGTTCGCGATGTCGAGGGGTTCCGTCGAGCCGCAGGCCGCACGGCCGCACTGGGTTTCGACGGCAAATGGGTGCTGCATCCCGGCCAGGTCGAGGCGTGCAACGAGATCTTCAGCCCGCGCCAGGCCGACTACGACCACGCCGAGTTGATCTTGGAGACCTACGCCTTCCACACCTCCGAGGCGGGCGGCGCACGTGGCGCTGTCATGTTGGGGGATGAGATGATCGACGAGGCCAGCGCCAAAATGGCACAGGTGGTAGCCGACAAAGGCCGCGCCGCGGGAATGACAAGGACTGCCGGCTGATCGCCGATAGCCGCCGAGCAGCGCGATGGTGCGTTTCACTGCGGCACAGTCGGTCGACGAATAGCAGAATAGGACTATGACGAATCCCTTGGGCAACTCGAATCGCGGGCGGCAGGCGTTGCCGACGCCGCCGTCGGGCTGGCCGGTCGGCTCCTATCCGACCTACGCCGAGGCGCAGCGTGCGGTCGACTACCTGGCCGACGGGCAGTTCCCGGTGCAGGACGTGACCATCGTCGGTGTCGATCTGATGCAGGTCGAGCGGGTGCTCTACCGGCTGACGTGGGGCAAGGTCATCGGCGGCGGCGTGGTGTCGGGCGCGTGGCTCGGCCTGTTCCTCGGTCTGCTGCTGAGCCTGTTCACCACCACCGGCGGTGCGCTCGGACCACTCGTCGTCGGCCTGCTCGGCGGCATCGTGTTCGGCGTGATCACCACCTCGATCCCGTACGCGGCCACGAAGGGCCAGCGCGATTTCGCCTCGACCATGCAGTTGGTCGCGGGGCGCTACGACGTGCTGTGTGACCCGAAGTCGGCCGAACAGGCCCGCGACATGCTGGCCCGATTGGCCCTGTAGCGCGATGGATGTGGAGAACACGGTCCGCGCCGCGGTGCTGGACCACTTCGAAGTCGAACGCGCGCAGGTCGATTCGGCCTCGCTGACCTTCCTCGGGCTCGAACCCGTCGAGATCCTGCGCATCCCCGGCGACGGCGCGGTCCATTACGCGACGCTGGGCGGTTCACGTCATCCGATGGGAGATCCGTCCGATCTCCTGGCCGACCCGGTGCGTGGCCCGCGCGCGGAACTGGTGCTGACACTGTTGATGAGCGCCGATCCGCAGGTCGGGGTGGCCAAGTCCCTCGGCATCCTCGTCGCCTCGCCGTCGGTGGAAGGCGTTGTGCTGCAAGCGGACGCGCTCCTCGATCTCGGCGAACCGCTGTGGCGCAACGCGAAGTTCACCGCGGTCGTGCTCGGTGAGAGTGATATTCCCGCGATCCCGTTGCCCGATCCCGCCGAGCCGGTCCGCTATCTCAGCGTCACCCCGGTGACCGCGACCGAGGCCGCCTGGGTGCGGGTGCGCGGTGCCCAGGCACTGCGCGATGCCTGGGCCGAGGCCGGTATCGACGTGCGTGACCCCGAGCGCGGCGCGGTGACGCTCTAGAGCCACCCGTTGCGGCGGAAACTGCGGAACAGCAGCGCGCACAGCCCCGCCATGACGAGCAGCACCGCGGGGTAGGCCCACACCTGGTGCAGTTCCCACATGTGGTCGAAGTTCATGCCGTAGACGCCGGCGATCATCGTCGGCACCGCGGCCATCGCGGCGTAGGCCGAGATCTTGCGCATATCGGTGTTCTGCTGAACGCTGATCTTGGCCAGCGCCGCGTTGACCAAGCTGCTGAGCGCTTCGTCGAAGTAGCTGATGTGATCGGCGACGGTGACCTGGTGGTCGGCGACGTCGCGCAGATAGCGGCGGATCTCGGTCGGCACCGGCAGGTCGGTGTTGTTCACCAGCCGCTCCAGCGGAACCGCCAACGGCGCCACCGCCCTTCGCAGTTCCACCACTTCGCGTTTGAGCTGGTAGATCGACCCGATGCCGATCTTCGAAGTGGGCGTGAACACCGCCTCCTCCATCTCGTCGATATCACCGCCGACGGATTCGGTGACGTCGACGTAGGTGTCGACCACGTGGTCGGCGACGGCGTGCAAGACCGCGGTCGGCCCGTATCCGAGCTGTTCGGGCTGCGCTTCCAGCTCGTGGCGCACGTTCGACAGATGGGTGTGTTCGCCGTGGCGCACCGTGATCGCGAAGCGTGGTCCGGTGAAGACCATGATGTCGCCGGTCTCGACGATCTCACTGGTCGAGTCGATGTCGTGGTCGATGTAGCAGACCGTACTCAAGACCAGGAACAGCGTGTCGCCGTAGCGCTCGAGCTTGGGTCGCTGACGCCCCTGCACGGCGTCCTCCACCGCCAGCGGGTGCAGGTCGAAGGTCGAGGCGATGTCGTTCATCTGCCGCTCGTCCGGGTCGTGCAGGCCGATCCAGACGAATCCGGAATCGGTGGCGTCGGCCGCTGTCAGTGCCTGCTGTGGCGTGAAATGCCCTGGTTGCCGCTTGCCGTCGACGTAGACCCCGCAGTCGACGATCGCTCGCGCCGTCGGCACGGGGACTTGCGGTCTCGGCGATTTCGTCACGCGATTCGGCCCGTGAAACGACGGCATCGGCGGGAGGGAGGGCACCAGGCGGATCCTACGGGCAGCGACCGGCGACGCGCGGGACCCGAGACCGCACTGTAAGACTGAGGGTGTGCGCATCGACCTGCATACCCATTCCACCGCCTCCGACGGCACCGACACCCCTGCCGAACTGGTGCGGCATGCCGCGGCGGCCGGTCTCGACGTCGTCGCGATCACCGACCACGACACCACCGGCGGCTGGGCCGAGGCCGAGGCGGCCCGCCCCTCGGGGCTCACCCTGGTGCGCGGCATGGAGATGTCGTGCACGGGTATGGGGGAGGACGGCTACCCGGTGCCGGTGCACCTGCTGGCGTATCTGTTCGACCCGGCCGATCGCGGCTTCGCCGACGAGCGCGAGCGGTTGCGCGGCGAGCGGGTGGCCAGGGTGCGCGCGATGGCCGAGAAGATGGCGGCGGACGGACTGCCGATCGATCCCGTCGCGGTGATGGCGAGCGCGGGTCCGGCGGTGGGCAGGCCACATCTGGCGCAGGCGCTGATGGCGGCCGGGGTGGTCGACAGTGTGAACGACGCGTTCATCGATCTGCTCGCCCCGCACGGGCCGTACTACGCCGAGAAGGCCGATACCCCGTTGACCAGGGCCGTGCAGTTGATCGCGGCCGCGGGTGGCGTCAGTGTGATCGCCCATGCTCGCGCGCGTAAGCGGGGCAGGCTGCTGGCGCTCGACGAGATCAGGGAGCTGGCCGGGCTGGGCCTCGGCGGGCTCGAGATCGACCACCCGGATCACAGCGAAGCCGATCGCCTTGTGCTGAGCGGACTTTCGCGGGAATTGGGCCTCGTGCGCACCGGCTCGTCGGACTATCACGGCACCAACAAGACCATCGAGATCGGCGCGTGTGGCACCGATCCCGACCAGTACGAGGCGCTCATCGACAAGGCGAGCGGGACGCCGGTGATCGCCCCGTGACACTGGTGCGCACGGTCAGCGGCGTCGTCGCGGGCGGGGTGCTCGCCCTGTTGTGTGTGGTCATCGGAGCGGCGGTGATCGGCTCGCGTCGCGACTTTCCGGGGCCGGGCGCCGAATCGCTGACGTGGCATTTCGTGGCCGCCGTGGTGGTGGTCGTCGCGCAGGTTTTCGCCGACCGGCGTCGCGGAATGTCCACCTTGTTCGGCTCCGGGACGGTCTTGATCACGGCCGGTGTATTGCTTTGGACACAATGGTGGGGTTGATGGCCGCGTAATGGTTGCGGCCGGGTGAACGGTGCCCGAATATTTCTCTTTGTGGCCAGTATCGAAACCGACGTCCTGATCCTCGGCGGTGGACCCGCCGGGCTCTGGGCCGCCGTCTCGGCCGCGGCGACGGGCGCGCGGGTGATTCTGGTCGACAAGAGCCGCTGCGGTTCCAGCGGTCCCACCGTGTACGGCACCACCGTGCTCTGGGATATCCCGCCCGGTCCCGGGCGGCCCGAGGCGGTCGAGAGGGTGTTCGCCGCCGGTGGCGGGCTCGGTGATCGGGCCTGGCTGCACCGCGTCGTCGACGAGACCCACCGGCAATTGCAGACCTGGTCGGGCGCGCGCCACCGCGTGCCACACCCGAACGGCGACCCGGCCCACCTTCACTTCGACGGCGCGAGCTACCTGCGCAGACTACGTCGCGGCGCGCTAGAGGCGGGCGTGCGGATTCTCGATCACCATCCGGCGCTGCAACTACTCGTCGATCCGGCGGGCACCGTGGCCGGGGCCGCGGGGGTCCAGCGCCACAACAAGTTTCGGCCGTGGGCCATCCGGGCGGGTGCGGTCGTGGTCGCCACCGGTGGCTGTGCCTTCCTGTCCGGCGGTGCGGGAACCGAGGTGAGCACCGGCGAGGGCCTGCTGATGGCGGCCGAGGCCGGTGCCGAACTGTGTGGGATGGAATTCTCCAGCGCCTACGGACTGGCGCCGGTGCTGTCGCGAGTACTTCCGCATCCGGCGGTCGCGCCCGGACTCTCGGTGCATTTCGCGGCCCTCTACGACGAGGCGGGCGCCGAACTGCCCGACCGGTACCCGGCGGCACTCACCGCGATCGCGGACGGTCGGCGGGTCTTCGCCGCACTGAACGAGGTGCCCGACACGGTGCGGCACTGGTTGAGCAGACACGGCGCGATCGATGCCACGGGCCGGGTGCCCGTGCGGGCGGTGCTGGAGGGGACCATTCGCGGTGCGGGTGGGCTGGCCATCGCCGGCACCGATTGCTCGACGACGATCCGCGGCCTGTTCTGCGCGGGCGATGTGACCGGTAGGCAGGTCGTCACCGGAGCGGCGGGCGCCACCGCGGGACTGAATGGCGCGTGGGCGCTGGCCTCGGGCACCTGGGCCGGTCAGGGTGCCGCCGCGTTCGCGCTCGTCAACGAGCGGGCGAGCAGTGCGCGCGCTGTGCCCGGCGCCGGCCTCGGTCCCCATGCTCATATCGACCCGCGCTCGGTGGTCGGTCTGGTGCAGGAACACACGTTGCCGCTGCGGCGCAGCTACCGGCGCAGCGCGGGCAGCCTCGGCGACAGCATCGCCGAACTGGACGCCATGTGGCCCGGCGCCCAGTTCGAACTCGGTGGCCTCGGCGTCGGGCAGCTGCGGGCGCGCCAGGCCGCCGCCTTGCTCGCCGTCGCCCGGTGGGCCGGCTACAGCGCGCTCGTGCGCACCGAGACCCGCGGCATCCACCGGCGCATCGACCACCCGGCCGCCCACGCCGACTGGCGGGTGCGGCTGCGCTGCGGTGGGCTCGACGACGTGTGGGTGCGCCGCGAGGAATGGCCGGAGCCGCTCGGCGGCGAGCTCACCGCGGCCACCCCCGCCACGGTGTGAGAGTTCACCGGATGTTCCCGCTGCACTGCGAGTTTTCGCTTACGCCACGGCAATTCGACGCGGCTACGCTCGACACATGACGCGGTTTGGTAATAGGCGCACCGTGCTGGCAGAATGTTGCGGATTCCCTACCCTTGCCACCGCCGGGTTCGGGGACATTGGAGACCTTCTCCCTGCGACGCACCGTCGCAACGGAGGTCGACCCGTTTTGCTCGCCCGGACACACCCGTCCGGTTCCGCTCGGCGGATCAGTGCCGCGCCACGCGTACCGGTAGCCACCGCGAAACGCGTGCGGTCGCGCACCCGATGAGCGTCCTAGAAATCATTGTTCCGATATACCCGGCGGTAACCGTCCCCCGGTTGAGCCCGACTCGAGCAGGAGTGAAATCGTGTCACCTGTGACTGACGCACCGAATGCCACCGCGGCGCCCAAGGCCGATGACGCAGCGAGCCTCGCCGCGATCACCCAGGAGGAGATCTTCGCGGGTCACCTCGGCGGAAAGCTGTCGGTCGAGCTCAGCGCCCCCCTCGAGACCCAGCGTGATCTTTCGATCGCCTACACCCCCGGTGTCGCCCAGGTCAGCCGCGCGATCGCCGAGGACCCCGCGCTCACCAAGCGCTACACCTGGACCGACCGGCTCGTGGTCGTGGTCAGCGACGGCACCGCCGTGCTCGGCCTCGGTGACATCGGCCCGCGCGCCTCGCTGCCCGTGATGGAGGGCAAGGCCGCGCTGTTCAAGAAGTTCGCGGGTCTGAACTCGATCCCGCTGGTGCTCGACACCACCGATCCCGACGAGATCGTCCAGACACTGATTCACCTGCGCCCGAGCTTCGGCGCGGTGAACCTGGAAGACATCTCCGCCCCCCGCTGCTTCGAGATCGAGCGTCGTGTCATCGAGGCACTCGACTGCCCGGTCATGCACGACGACCAGCACGGCACCGCCATCGTGGTGCTCGCCGCCCTCAAGGGCGCGGCCGCGGTGCAGGGCCGTGACATGTCCGCGCTCAAGGTCGTCGTCTCGGGTGCCGGTGCGGCCGGTGTGGCCTGCGCGAACATCCTGCTCGCCGCCGGTGTCCCCGACGTGGTCGTGCTCGACTCCAAGGGCATCGTCAGCGCCGGTCGCGACGGTCTCAACGGGGTGAAGGCCGACCTGGCCGCACGCTCCAACCCGCGTGGTCTCACCGGTGGTCCGGCCGACGCGCTGGCCGGTGCCGATGTGTTCCTCGGCCTGTCCGCCGGCACCATCCCTGAGGAGCTCATCGCCTCGATGGCCCCCGAGGCGATCGTGTTCGCGATGTCCAACCCGGACCCGGAGATCCACCCCGACGTGGCCGCCAAGTACGTGGCGATCGTGGCGACGGGTCGCAGCGACTTCCCGAACCAGATCAACAATGTCCTCGCCTTCCCCGGTGTGTTCAAGGGTGCGCTCGATGCCGGTGCCCGCCGCATCACCGAGGGCATGAAGGTGGCCGCCGCGGATGCGATCTTCGGTGTCGTCGCCGACGAGCTCGCGGTCGACAAGATCATCCCGAGCCCGCTCGATCCGCGCGTCGCCCCGGCCGTTGCCGAGGCCGTCGCGGAAGCCGCGCGCGCCGAGGGCGTCGCCTGATTTCTGCTGACAAGCGCCCCCGTTCCCACCGGAGCGGGGGCGCTTTCCTGTCGTCTGGGATCATCGAACGATGACCGCGATCACCGTGCAGCTCCCCGACGAGGTCTACGAGCAGTTGGCCGCCGGAGCCGAGGCCGAGGGCGTGTCGGTGAACGTGGCGATGGTGCTGGCCGCGCAGGAGTGGATCCAGGCGCAGGCGCATCGTGCGCGTGAGCGGGCCAGAATGCGGGAGGTCCTGGCGGACGACCCGCACCTGCGCGCATTACTCGGCGACGACTGAGGCTGCGGGTCCGGGGGCAGCGGAGCGCGTGACCCGGCCCGACCCCGGCGCGCTGGCCCAGACCGCCACCGCGAGCAGCCCGTCGAGCACCAGCGCCAACACCGCCACCAGCAGCGCGCCGACCAGCACCAGGTCGTACCGGTAGAGGCCGATCCCGTCGAAGATGTAGCGGCCGAGCCCACCCAGGTTGACGTAGGCGGCGATGGTCGCGGTGGCGACGACTTGCAAAGTGGCGCTACGCAACCCGCCGAGCAGCACCGGCATCGCATTGGGCACCTCGACCCGGAACAGGATCTGGCTCTCCGTCATCCCCATCGCCCGTGAGGCGTCAACGACGTCGGCCTGCACGTTCGCGATGCCCGCGTACGCACCCGCCAGTAGCGGGGGAACGCCGACGGTGATCAGCGCCAGCAGGGGCGGGATCAGCCCGAGGCCCAGTCCGAGTACCAGAAAGGTGAGCAGACCCAGCGTCGGCAGTGCCCGCATGGCATTGGCGAAACCGACCATCACCGCGCTGCCACGGCGGGTGTGCCCGATGAGCAACCCCAGCGGCACCGCGACCACCGCCGACAAGGCCACCGCGAGGAAGCTGTACCACAGGTGTTGCAGCAGGCGATGTTCGATGCCGGTGGGTCCGCCCCAGTTCGCGCCATCGCTCAGATAGTTCCAGGCTTCGACGAAAAGATTCACGAGCGCGCCCCTTTCACGCGCGAATCGGCGCGGGTCCACGGCGTGGCGAGGGTGCCGAGCAGGAAGACCAGCCGGTCGAAGATCAGCGCCAGCACCAGGGTGACGATGATGCCCGCGACGATCTGGTCGGGGTAATCCCGCTGATAGCCCTGCGTGAACAGCTTCCCGAGCCCGCCCACTCCGATCAGCGCACCCACCGACACCATCGCGATATTGGTGACCACCACCACGCGCAGCGAGGCGGTGAAAACCGGGAGCGCCAAAGGCATATCGACCGTGACGGTGCGCCGGAATCGTCCGAACCCGATCGCGTCGGCGGCGTCGATCACGCTGGCAGGCACCGTATCGAGCGCCATCGGCACCGCGATCAGCAGCAGCGCCGCCGAGTACACGGTGAGCGCGATGATCACATTGAGCGGGTCGATCATCGAGATGCCGATCAGCGGCGGGATGATCACGAACAGGGCAAGCGAGGGGATCGTGAACGCCAGGCTCGACGCGGTGGTGACGATTCTTCTGGCCCAGCGGTTTTCGCGGATCAGTGCGCCGACCGGGACCGCGATCACCAGGCCGAGCACCAGGGGCACCAGCGCCAGCACCAGATGTGTGCGGGTGATCGCCATGATGTCGGCGAAATTGTCGATCAGATATCTCACGACGTGCCCTTGGCGAAGAACTCCTGGTTGCGTTCGGCGTCCTCGGCTTCGCGTTGTTCGGCGAGTTGGGTGAGGACATCGGTGGCGAGCAGGCCGCCGAGCACCGTACCCGCGTCGTCGACGGCCACGCCGATACCCGACGGTGACGAGATGGCCGCGTCCAGCGCCTGGCGGAGGTCACCGCCCGGGGTGAACAGCGAACCACCGGCGGAAACGCTGGAGTCCAAGGGTTTTCCGGCGCGTACTCGTTCCACACCGGTCACGTCGATCCAGCCGCCCGGCTTGCCGAGGGCATCGACGAGGAGCGCCCACTCGCCCTGGGCGAGCCGCAGGTCGGCGATCTCGTCCGGTTCGATCGTCCGAATCGGTGCCAGCGCAACAGCTTCGGCGCTGCGGAACGACAGCCCCCGATAGCCACGATCCCGGCCGACGAACCCGGCGACGAAATCCGTTGTGGGCTGGGCCAAGACGTGTTCGGGTGTGTCGAACTGCTGTAGCACCCCGCCGCGCCCGAACACCGCGATCTTGTCGCCGAGGGTGATCGCCTCGTCGATATCGTGGGTGACGAACACGATCGTCTTGTGCAGCTCCGCCTGCAGTCGCTGCATCTCCGACTGCAGTTCCGCCCGCACCACCGGGTCGACGGCGCTGAACGGTTCGTCCATCAGCAGCACCGGAGGGTCGGCGGCCAGCGCCCGCGCCACCCCGACGCGCTGCTGCTGGCCGCCGGACAGTTGCGCCGGATACCGCTCGGCCAGACCGCGATCGAGGCCAACCCGGTCCAGCACGTCCAGCGCGGCCGCGCGGGCGGCCCTGCGCGATTGCCCGAGCAGCATCGGCACGGTCGCCACATTGTCGATCACCTTGCGGTTGGGCAGCAGCCCGCCGCTCTGGATCACATAGCCGATACCGAGGCGCAGTTTCACCGGATCGACCGTCGCGATGTCGCGTCCGTCGACGGTGATGGTGCCCGCGGTGGGGTCGACCATGCGATTGATCATGCGCATCGAGGTGGTCTTGCCGCAGCCCGACGGCCCGACGAAGACGGTGAACGAACCCGAGTCGATGTGCAGGTTCAGGTCGCGTACCGCGTGTGTGCCGTTCGGATAGGTCTTGTCGATGCCGCGAAAGACGATGTCGGACAACGGGGCTCCTAGCCGATGGGGGAGTTCAACCCTTGTGCGGTGATCCAGGCGAGCGCGGCGGCCTTCGGTTCGATCTTGCTGTCACCCGAGACGGCCGTGTTCAGCGAGATCAGTTCGGTGGTGGTCAGTTTGGCCGACACCGCGTCGAGCACCGCGACGGCCTTGTCCGTCTTCTTGGCGGCGTTGAACAGTGGCACCACGTTCTGGGCCGCGAAGTTGTGCTTCGGATCCGCGAGCACCACGAGGTCGTTCTGGGCGATCGCCTGCGAGGTGGTGAAGATATCGGCCGCGTTCACCTGGCCGTCGACCAGCGCGCGCACCGTTGCCGGGCCACCGCCGTCGGCGATCGGCACGAAATTGGCGTCGGTGATGTCGAGTCCGTAGGTCTTCTTCAAACCCGGCAGCCCGCCTGGGCGCTGCGCGAATTCGGCCATCCCGCCGAACTTCACCTCGGCCGAGTGCGGCGCGAGATCCTCGATGGACTTCAGGCCCCACTTGTCGGCCGTCGCGCGGGTGACGACCACCGCGTCGGAGTCCTCGCCGGGCGCGGGCGTCGCGATGGCCAGGTCCTCGCCGAGTGCCTTGGTGAGTGCGGCGTTCACCTCGGGTGCCGCGGTCGCGGTGGCGTCTTTGTCGAGGTATTGCAGCAGGTTGCCGGTGTATTCCGGGATCAGCGAGATCGCGCACTGGCGCAGCGCGGGAATGTAGGCCTCGCGCGAGCCGATGTCGAACTTGGTGTCCACCTTGAAGCCGTTGATCCGCAGCACCTCGGTGTAGATGTTGGCGACGGTCTCGGATTCGGGGAAGTTGGCCGACCCGATGATCAACGCGTCGCTGGTGCAATCGCCCTTGGCGGCAAGCGGATCGCTGTTGCCGCACGCGGCGACGATCATGGCGGCGGCCAGCGCCACCGCGGCAGCCAGCACCCGGCCCGCCCGCACCGCGAGGCGGCGTGCCGGTCGACGTTGTCCTGGTGATGAGGAGGCGAAGGCGGTTTTCACTGGTGTCCTTCCGGCAAAGGCGGGCAGTGCGCTGTGCGTGCGACCCGGGGGCCACAGGTACATTCTGGTAGTTCATACTGCCCGCCGTCGGGCCGAATTGCGCGGGTTGACGGCAAATACAGAAAGTTGGTGTCGCCGGATGCACTCGGTCGCCGTGCGTCGAACCGCCGCCGCGATCCTGGCCGTCACCTGCGCTTTCAGCACCCTTTCCTGCGCTTCCGACGAGGCCGGTCCGGTGATCGCGGTCGGTGCGGATTCGTCGGCGGAATCGGTTCTGCTCGCCGAGATCTATTCCCAAGCCCTTGACCGCGTGGGCGTCGACTCCACCGTCGTCACCGGCTTGACCACCCCCCTCGCCGATCTCGACGCGGCCCGCATCGCCGTCCTGCCCGCCCGCAACGGCGCCCTGCTCGACCGCTGGAACCCGACCTCTCCCGCACGCAAACCGGGCGAGGTCGCCGCCGCGGTCAATGCCGCGCTCCCACCGGGTCTTTCGGTGACCGATGCGGCAGAGGGCACCGACCTGCGCCCCCGCGACGCCCTCCCCGACCCCGACTACACCCTCCGCGCCCAGAACATCCTTGCCCTCTACCGCACCGGCATCTTCGACCGTCAGCAGCTGAAAAAGCTCAACTACGTCGCCGGCGAACTCACCACCGAGGATCTGATCGAGTCGATCAACAAGATCGAAACCGGCACCCACCCCGCCGACGCAGCCCGATCCTGGCTGGACGCCCACGGGCTGTAGCGCGGGACGTCGGACCACTCGGCCTGCGCCGGCCGATCCGCCTCCGAGCGGCTCGGGCTAGGCTGAACCGGCAGAAGGCGTGTGGTGTCGATGCTTGGGGGGAATAGCCTTGCGGACGAGAGTATTTCGGTGCGTTTCGGTTCTCGTGCTACTGATGTTGACCACGGTCGACGTCGTAGCACACGCCGAACCTGAGCCGCCGCACCAGGACCCGGTGCTCGTGACCCTGCCGGAACCATCCGGTGCCGAGCCGATCGGTGTGGTGGATCTGCACATGGTGGATACCTCGCGGCCCGATCCGTACAAGCCGGCCGTGCCGCGCGAATTCATGGCCAGCATCTGGTATCCCGCTGCCGACGTGACCCGAACGCCCGTGCGGCCATGGATGTCTCCCAGCCTCACCCGGATCTATGCCGACAGCATTGCTCAGATCGGGGCAGCATCGACGCAGCGATTGACGTTGGCGCCCAGCCACGGCCACCTCGGCGCGCCCGCGGAGATCTCTCGTGGACCTCGCCCCATCATTGTGTTCTCGCCGGGTATGGGCATGCCGCGTGAGCTGAGTACCGCGCACGTCGAAGACCTTGCCAGCCACGGTTTCATCGTGGTCACCCTGAGTCATACGTACGAGTCGGTTGCGACGGAATTCCCCGACGGGCGGATCGAACCCAGCGTGCTGCCGTCGACCATCGATCCCGGCGAAGTCGAGGCTCAGGGCGCGATCGCGATGGCGGCGCGGGTGGCCGACACACGATTTGTGCTCGACAAGCTCGTCGACATCACCGCGGGGAACAACCCGGACGCCGGTCAGCAGCCGCTGCCCGCGAACCTGGCCCGAGTGCTCGACGTGTCGAAGATCGGGATGTTCGGCCATTCCCTCGGCGGCGCCACCGCGGCCCAGGCGATGCACGACGACCGCCGGATCGCCGCGGCAGTCGATCTCGACGGCCGCCTCTGGGGCTCGGCCGTCACCAACGGGCTGGACCGCCCCTTCATGCTCATCAGCGGCGAAGGTCACGACCGCGACGACGTGCCGAGCTGGGAACAGTTCTGGGCCACCAGCCGCGGACCGAAGCTGCATTTCCAGCTCGGCGACGCACAACATATGTCGTTCTGCGACATCCAGCTGATGGCCGCTCCCCTGATCACCGCGGGCCTCATCCCCGCCGCTGCCGCGGCACAGGCGGTCGGCACCATCGATCCGCTCGCGTCGCTCGATGTGCAACGCGACTATCTGCGCAGCTTCTTCGATACGACGCTGGGCCGATACGCCGATCTCGCCGAGCTGCCGGCCACCCTGCTGCACCCGGACATGGTCCTGGTCCCGTAGGCCGATGACAGCCACGCCCGGCCGAGCGCACACTCCCGCTCGCGGTAGTTCTCGGGCGGCGTGAAGTAGATCCAGCGAGTACGCATTCCCAAGGACGGGGTAAGCGGTCTGTTACGGCCTTGCCAGGCTATGTCCCAATCCGTATATTCCTACTGGAATATTTGGTCTGGAACATGAAGCTGAGTGGAGGTGGCCTGGGTGGGGCAGGTCGGGCGGAATGCGATGACGCCGTTGGCTATCGCGGTGCTCGCGTTGCTGGACGAGCGGCCGATGCATCCGTATGAGATGTATCAACTGCTGATTGCCCGGCGCGAGGATCTGCTGGTCAAGGTGCGGCCGGGCTCGCTGTATCACGTGGTGGCGCGGCTGGCCGATGGTGAGATGGTGGCCGCGGAGGGGATCGGGCGGGCGGGGAATCGGCCCGAGCGGACCACCTATCGGATCACCGATTCCGGGCGTACCGCGCTGCGGGAGCGGATCGCGGAGTTACTGCGCATGCCCGTGCAGGAGTATCCGATCTTCCGGGTGGCGCTGTCCGAGGCGCACACCCTCCCGCAAGAGCAGGTTGTCGCGTTGCTCGATGAGCGCGTGGAGCACCTGAGTCAGTCGCGGACCGAACTGGACGAACTGCTCGGCTGGACGCGCAGCCGTGCGGTCCCGCGTCGCTATTACGTTGTCCTGGAATACATTCGCGCCACCGTCCACGCCGAACTCACCTGGATCCAGGATTTCGCCGCGGAACTCGGCAACGGTGCCGTGCCGTGGGAACAGTTCGACCCCGAGACCGGCGAACGCATCAGTCTGAATCCTTCTCCCGATGGGAACCAATTCGATGACCTCCCAACGTAATCCGTGGCTAGCGCTCTTCGCCCTGGTGGTCGGGTTCTTCATGATCCTGCTGGATATGACGATCGTCGCGGTCGCCAATCCGGCCATCATGACCGAACTCCACACCGACATCTCCAACGTCATCTGGGTCACGAGCGCCTACCTGCTCACCTACGCGGTGCCGCTGCTGGTCACCGGTCGCCTCGGTGACAAGTTCGGGCCGAAGAACATCTATCTGATCGGCCTCGCGATCTTCACCGCCGCCTCGCTCTGGTGCGGTCTGTCGGGCAGCATCGGCATGCTGATCGCCGCCCGCGCGGCCCAGGGCATCGGTGCCGCGCTGATGACGCCGCAGACGATGGCCGTGATCACCCGCACCTTCGCGCCGGACAAGCGGGGCGCCGCGATGGGTCTGTGGGGCGGTGTCGCCGGGCTGGCGACGCTGGTCGGTCCCATCCTCGGCGGTGTGCTGGTCGACAACCTCGGCTGGGAGTGGATCTTCTTCGTCAATGTGCCGGTCGGCATCATCGCGTTCGGGCTGGCCGTGTGGCTGGTGCCCGCGCTGCCGACCAACGACCACAAGTTCGACATCGTCGGGGTGATCCTGAGCGGAATCGGCATGCTGGCACTGGTTTTCGGTATCCAGGAAGGCAATTCGCAGGATTGGTCGTTGCGGATCTGGCTGTTGATCGGCTTCGGTGTGGTGATGCTGGTGGTGTTCGTGATCAACCAGGCGCGCAACACCGGCGAACCGTTGCTGCCGCTGAGTCTGTTCCGCGACCGCAACTTCGCCCTGTCGAACCTGGCGATCGCCGCGATGGGCGCCGCGGTCACCTCGATGATGGTGCCGTCGTACTTCTACCTGCAGTCGGTGCGGGAGATGTCGCCGACCATGTCGGCGCTCGTCTTCGCGCCGATGGCGATCATCACCGGTTTCACCGCGCCGTTCATCGGCAAGGTATCGGACCGCTTGCCACCACGGCTGCTGCCGACCATCGGTTTCGTGCTGTTCGCCGGCTCGGTGGCGTCCTTCGGTGTGCTCATGACCCCGGACTCGTCGATCATCTGGTTCCTGATCGCCGCAGGCGTCGGCGGCCTCGCCAGCTCGTGCATCTGGGCCCCGCTCGCCTCTACCGCCACCCACAACCTGCCGGTCGTTCAGGCAGGCGCGGGCGCAGGCGTCTACAACACCACCCGCCAGGTCGGCGCGGTCCTCGGCAGTGCCGCGATCAGTGCCCTGATCGCCGCCCGCCTCACCGCCAACGGCCTCGGCGGCGGTGGGCCGGTCGGCGAGGGCACGGCCACCGGCCCGCTCCCACCCCAGGTCCTCGACGAATTCAGCACCTCACTGGCCCAGTCGATGATCCTGCCCGCCGCCATCCTCCTGATCGGTGTAGTCGCCTCGGCCCTGTTCGTCGGCCATCGGGAAGTCCGCGGGCAAGGCTCCCACGCTGGAGAAAGCGGACGCCTCGGTCTGATCGTGAAATTTCAATCTGCCAGCGCTAGAACTCGACGATCTGGAGTCTCTTGACGATGTCGGAAACGGTCAGATCGTCGTCATCAGTCCACAATCGCTGGAACAGATCGTTCGCTTCGGTGGCCGTACAGCCGGGGCGTTTGCTATGGCAACTCAGCATCAGGCGAGCGGCGACCCAGGCGGTTCGCTTGTTCCCGCGGAGAAATGGTCGCGTTCGCACAATCGCGTGAATCAGTGCAGCGGCCTTCTCTTCGATGGTGGGGTAGGCCTCGGAACCTGACATAGTCAGATGAGGTCGGTCTGCGGCAGAAGCGACCAAACCAGGATCGCGCACTTCCGCACGCCCATCCAGCACCGTCGCATTGACTCGAAGGAGAACCTCCGGCGTCACTCGTCACCCAACTGCGCGAGCAGGTCGGCGTCCTCGAGCATGATCTGCTGCACCGAGACGCGTGCCCGTGCGCGGTGAACCTGCGCATCGACCCATGCCTGCGCAGCCTGGACGATCGCTGAATTCACCGAGATATGGTCGGCTTCGGCTGCTGCTGTGATCCCCGAGTGTAGTTGGTCCGGGAGTCGCACACTGATCGTCGTCATACCGGAATGATACCAGCGGTGATGGTTTCGGGCCTGACCTTGCGATCAGCTGACCTGGATGGTGAGGGTGGGGTAGCCGGTGGCGCCGTCGGGGACGACGTCCTGGGAGACGGCGGTTTGGGGGCCGGTGGGGTCGAGGGTGCGGGCGCGCAGGGTGTGCTGGCCCGGGGTGGCGTCCCAGTCGTAGGTCCATTGGCGCCAGGTGTCGATGGTGACCTCGGTGGACAGGCGGGCGGGGCGCCAGTCGCCGTTGTCGATCTGGACTTCGACGCCGGTGACGCCGCGATGTTGGGCCCAGGCCACACCGGCGATCACGGTGCGGCCCTGGGGGATTCGGCCGCGGGCGCGTGGAGTGTCGATGCGGGTGCCGGTCTTGATCGGGCCCTGCGCCGACCAGCCGCGGCGGGTCCAATAGGCGGTGGCCCTGTCGAAGCGGGTGACCTCGAGTTCGGTGACCCATTTGGTGGCGGAGACGTAGCCGTAGAGACCGGGGACGACGAGGCGGGCGGGATAGCCGTGCTGCACCGGGAGGGGCTCGCCGTTCATGCCGATGGCGAGCAGCGCGTCGCGACCGTCGGTGAGGACCGACAGCGGCGAGCCCGCGGTCCAGCCGTCCTTGCTGTGCGACAGCACCATATCAGCGTCGGGGAGCGGGCGGGCCTGCGCGAGGAGCTCGTCGAGGCGGTAGCCGAGCCACCGGGCGTTGCCGATGAGGTCGCCGTTGATCGGGTTGGACACACAGGCCAGGGTGACAAGGCGCTCGACCGGCGTCCGGCGAAGCAGATCGTCCCAGGTGAGCGTGATTTCCTGTTCGACCATGCCGTGGATGCGCAGGGACCAGGAGTCTGTGGACACCTGGGGAACGATCAGCGCGGTGTCGATACGGTAGAAATCGCTGTTCGGGGTGATGTAGGAGGTCAGCCCCGGTACGCGCAGATCGGCGTCCGGCGCGAGGCCTGGCAAAGGGGTTGCGGGCCTGGGCAATTCGACCGTCGCCCGCTCGGCGGTCACGTCACTGCGTGCCCCGCCCAGCAATCGCCCTGCCAGCCCGGCGCCGATAGCCGATACCCCGGTGGCCGCGATCCCGCCGAGGACTCGACGGCGCCCGGCCTTCGCGGCGAGGCTCTCGGCAGCAGTCGAACTGCCCTCGATGCCGCGGTCCTGCGCCGGGGTATCGCCGGACGCTGCCGCTGCGGGCTGCTGACCAGAGGCCGCGTCGATCCGGCGCGTGAGCCCTCGCAACGCGAGAATCCCAGCGGCAGTGCCGATCAGCGCGGGGAGTGCCCCGAAGAACCCGCCGATCCGCCCGGCGCCGATGACAGCGGCGATCACGCCGAAAACCGCGAACGTGACCGACCCGATCGGCTGAGTCCTGCGCTCGCACCCTCCAGCGACCCCCGCGACAATCGCCGCGACCACCCCCATGCACGCGAACAGCACGGCCTTGTCATTGGTCCCGAAGGTCGAAATCGCCCATTCCCGAATCCCATCGGGCGTGTGGTCGATAACCGTCGCCCCGAGCGCGTACGCCGGCGCACCACCCGCCCCGGTGAACACCGCGACCAACTCCGCCACACCGAGCACCAGTGCGGCGGCCACGATCCCGGCCACCACCCGCAAGAACGCCATGCACAGAGCGTACGTCGCGGCCGGATCAGCGGCGGTGACCGATTTGTGACGGCCGAACACCTGTCACCGGAGGCCCATGAAAACTACACTGCGTAGTAGAAGTGATCCCGCTCGGCAGGAGAACCCGATGACCGAGACAACACCCGACTCCACACTGCGCGCCACCACGGCGGTCTTCGCCGTCGCACTCCTGGTCCACGGCGCCGACCACCTACGCCGCGGCATGGACGCGACCTCAGCCCTCGTCAACGCCCTCGGCACCCTGCAACTGCTCTTCGCGCTACTCACCGTGTTCCTGGTGTTGCGCCGCCACCAGGAGGCCGCACGCGCCGCGGTGTTCGTCGGCTTCGCCAGCGCCGTCGGCTTCACGATCGTGCACTTGCTCCCGGATTGGTTCGGCCCACTCAGCGACAGCTTCGTCAATGCACCGGCGAGCTCAGGGGTCACCGGATTCTCCTGGTTCGCAGCGTTATTCGAGATCGCCGCCGACCTCGCGATCGCCGTCGCGGGCTTGCGAGTACTGCGATCGAGGCGGGTGAGCGTGGCGTGAAAGCGCAGTGCCGATGCGCGACCGCCGTTTCGGCAGCGGCACAGCAGTGCGGCCTACCTCGGCAATGACGCGCCCACCAGCGGCGCGCCATCGGCACCGAAGGCGTCGGTGAACGGTCGCGGTCGGTAGTCTGCGCGGAATGACAGCACGTTCCTTCTCGCGATTCGTGTCTGCAGTCTTCTTGGCAGCCGCGATTCCCCTGGTATCGCCCACCCATTCCGCTACCGCCGCGCCCTGTTCCGATATCGAGGTGGTGTTCGCTCGCGGGACCGCCGAGCCGGGCGGCGAACTAGGCCTGACCGGTATCTCCTTCGTCGAAGCGCTGCGCGCGAACGCCGGTGGACGCTCGGTCGGCTCCTACGGCGTCGACTACCCGGCCGGCAGCAACTTCGCCGACCGGCTCGCCTTCGCGCACTCCGTCGTGCAGGGCATCAGCGATGCCCAGCGTCGGGTCGAGTACATCGCGGCGAACTGCCCCGGTTCCCGGATCGTCCTCGGCGGGTATTCCCAGGGTGCGGCGCTGGCCGGGTTCGCGACCGGTGTCGGTGTGCCAGAGGGTGTGCCGCCGGAGTACGAGATGTACCTGCCCGAGCCGATGGCGCCCGAGATCGCCGAGCATGTCGCGGCGGTCGCGCTGTTCGGCAAACCCTCGGATCGGTTCATGCGCGACGCGGACGCGCCCGCGATCTCCATCGGCGCGCTCTACAAGAACAAGACCATCGACCTGTGTGTCCCCTCGGACAACATCTGCGACGGTTCCCCCCTCGCCCAACCCAATGCCCTGCACACCCTCTACGGCATCAATGGAATGACCCTCACCGCTGCACAATTCGCGGTGCGACGACTCTGATCGCAGACAGCGCAAGGCCGGTCGCGAAGGCGCGACCGGCCTTGCGCGTTCTCAGGGGTGTTCCTTGTGCCGCTGGTAGTACCGGGCGACCCTGGCTCGGTTGCCGCAGCGGGCGGGAGAGCACCATTGGCGGCGCGGGTGGGTGGCGACGAACAGGAGCACGCAGTCGTCGGCGGCGCATCGGCGGAGTTTGCGCAGTGCCGGATCCGCGAGTAGCTCGGCGGCGGCTTCGGCGAGGGCGGCGGCGGCCCTGGCCCCGGCCGGCCCGGTGCGGTGGCGGACGGTCGTTATCTCGGTACCGGTCCAGGCCGGGCGCAGGATCGCGGGGGCCGCGTTCTGGGCTGCGATAAGTCCGCGCAGGGCGGATTCGGGTGGTCGGCGGCCGTGGCGCAGAGCGTCGATAGCGGCCGCGGTGTGCTCGCGAACGGCGCGGATCGCGCGCAGGTCGGCGGGACTGGGGGCGGCGACGGCCAGGTCGGGGTCGCGGGAGGCCTGGATGGTCAGCCAGTCCTCGAGAAGCGCGGGGCTGGCGAGCAGATCCGCGCCGAGCGGACGGGTGTTGACCAGGTCCACCGCCAGCGGTTCGCCGATAAGCGGAGTCGATGCGGTCATCATGTAATGCTACATCGCCCTGTTGACGCATTAGTCATGGCGCGGTATGACTAATGCATCAACTACGGATGAAAGCATGTGAAGATGAGCGAAGTGCCCCGTATCGAATACCGCACCGTCGACATCGACGGGGTAGACGTCTTCTATCGGCAGTCCGTGCCGACCGCGCCCGACGCTCCGGTTCTGCTTCTGCTGCACGGGTTTCCGACAGCCTCACACCAGTTCCGCACCCTGATGCATACGCTCGGCGACCGCTACCGGCTGATCGCCCCCGACTATCCCGGGTTCGGATACACCAGTGCGCCAGATGATTTCGACTACACCTTCGATGGGCTCGCCGACACGATCGCGGCTTTCGTCGAGCGAATCGGCCTGCGTCGCTTCGCGATGTACCTGTTCGACTTCGGTGGGCCCGTCGGTTTGCGGATCGCCGACCGCATGCCCGACCGGATCACCGGGCTGGTGATACAGAACGCCAACGCCTACGAGGCCGGATTGTCCGACGGCGCACGCGAATTCACCGCCCTGAGCCCGGACGACGAAGGCGCCGAAGACACGATCCGCGGCCTGCTCACGCTGGAAGGCACGCGCAGCCAATACGAGCACGGCGTGCCGGACCCCGCCGTGCTCTCACCCGAGGGCTGGACTCTGGACCAGCACTTCCTCGACCTGCCCGGCCGCAAACAAGCGCAGGTCTCGCTGGCCTTCGACTACAAGTCCAATGTCGAGGCGTACCCGGCCTGGCAGGCATGGTTGCGCAAGTACACACCGCCGGCGCTGATCGTTTGGGGCGCCGACGACCCGTTCTTCCCCGCACCTGGCGCCCACGCCTACCTCGCCGACCTCCCGGCGGCCGAGGTGCACCTGTTCGGCACCGGCCACTTCGCTCTCGAAACCCACCTGCCCGAGATCGCCCCGCTGGTGGCGCACTTCCTCGACCGACTCGAGCCCTGAACAGCCGAAAGGCCGGTTGCGGCAACGCAACCGGCCTTTCGAGGGTGGGGACTAGGAGTAGATCTTGTCTACTTCGCCCGCGTACTGCTTCATGACGACGGCGCGCTTGAGCGACATCTTCGGGGTGAGCTCACCGGTCTCCTGGGTCCAATCGACCGGCAGGATACGGATCTTCTTGATCGCCTCGGCCTTGGAGACCTTCTTGTTGGTCTCGTCGATCGCGGCCTGCACCTCGGCGACCAGCGCCGGGTTCTCGATCAGGGTCTCGATCGCGGTGTCGGCGGCCACGCCGTTGCGATCCTTCCAGCCCGGCAGGGCTTCCGGATCCAGGGTGATCAGCGCGCCGATGAACGGCTGGCCGTCACCGACGACCATGACCTGGCTGATCAGCGGGTGCGCGCGCAGGGAATCCTCGAGGATCGCGGGGGAGACGTTCTTGCCGCCCGCGGTGACCAGGATTTCCTTCTTGCGGCCGGTGATGGTGATGAAGCCGTCAGCGTCGATGGCGCCGAGGTCGCCGGTCTTGAACCAGCCGTCCTCGAACGACTCGCCGGTGGCCTCGGCGTTGCCCCAGTAGCCGTCGAACACGACCGAACCCTTGAGCAGCAGTTCGCCGTCCTCGGCGATCTTGGCGGCATGCCCCTGGATCGGGCGACCGACCGAACCCACCCGGATGTGCTGGGCGGTGTTCACGCTGAACGCGGCGGTGGTCTCGGTCAGGCCGTAGCCCTCGTAGATCGTCACGCCCGCACCACGGAAGAAGTGGCCCAGACGCGCGCCCAGCGGGCCGCCACCGGAGACAGCGGCCAGGCACTGGCCACCGAGGGCCGCGCGCAGCTTGCTGAAGACCAGCTTGTCGAAGACGAAGTGCTTGACCTTGAGCAGCAGGTCGGGGCCGCCGGGGGTCTCGAGCGCCGTGCTGTAGGCGATGGCGGTCTCCGCGGCGGCGTCGAAGATCTTGCCCTTGCCGCCGTCGTGCGCCTTCTGCTTGGCGGAGTTGAACACCTTCTCGAACACGCGCGGCACCGAAAGGATGAAGTCGGGCTTGAAGTCGCCGAACTGCTCGACCAGCGTGGTCCAGTCCGAGCTGTGGCGGATGATCACCTTGGAATCGAAGGCGATCAGCGCCACCGCGCGGGCGAACACGTGCGCCAGCGGCAGGAACAGCAGGGTCTTCTGACCCGGCTTCACGAACGCCGACAGTTCGATGCCGCCCGAGCGCGACTCGGCCCACAGGTTGGCGTGGGTGAGCTGCACGCCCTTGGGCTTGCCGGTGGTGCCCGAGGTGTAGATCAGGGTGGCGGGCGAGGCCGCGCCGACCTGCTTGCGACGCTCGTGCACGGCCTCGTCGCCGAGATCGGCACCGCGCTTGGTGAGCTCGTCGATCGCGCCCTTGTCGATCTGGATCGTCTCGGCGAGCGCGGGCAGCGAACCGGCCTCGATCTCGTCGATCGTGGCGCGGTGCTTGTCGTTCTCGACGACCAGCAGCTTGGTCTCGGAATCCTGCAGGATCCACTTGGCCTGCTCGGCGGCCGAGCTGTCGTAGATCGCGACGGTGACGCCACCGGCGGCCCAGATCGCGAAGTCGAGCAGCGTCCACTCGTAGCGGGTGGCCGCCATGATCGCGACGCGGTCGCCCAGCTCGATGCCTGCGGCGATCAGGCCCTTGGCCACGCCGAGGACGGCCTTCTCGAACTGTGCCGCCGTGACGTCATTCCAGCCGCCGCTGCCGTTCGGGACGTTGAACAAGACCGTGTTCGGCGTCTCCTGCGCGAAGCGGAAGACGTTGTCGGAATTGTTCGCATCGTCCGGGATGGTGTAGGAAGCCGGAACTTCGAACTCTCGCATCTGTGCCCTTCCAGTGGGTTCTACTCGCCAGTAATCTACGACACGTTCGGCCCGGTTGCGATATCGCCGCCCGAATTGCCCGTCACCAGGCTTTATCGTAAATCGTTGATCGATACCGGCTGTATTGCTTCTCGCAGGAATTCTGCGAGTTCGCTGAGTGCCATCGCTGCCTCGGTGACCAGCGCGGCTTGCAGTTGCGCGACGTGCCAGAGGCCGCGGGTTTCGGTGAACCGGACGTGGACGCCCGCTCCACGCAGGGCTGAGACGAGCTTGCAACACTGGTCGTGCAGGAGTTCGCTCACGTCGACCTGCACGTAGGTGGGTGGCAGGCCGATCAGGTCTCCCGAGAGCGGGGCGTAACCCACTTCGGTTGCGGCGGCGTCGCCGAGGTAGTAGGCGGCACACGCCTGTGACCACGCCCGGTTGATCACCAGATCGCGGTCCTTGCTCGGCACCTCGGTGGGATCGACCCACGGGGCGATGAGGCCGAGCGCGGCGGGCGTCATCTGATGCCGTTGGATCAGTCGCTGAGCCAGTGCCATCGCCAGGCCGCCGCCCGCCGAGTCACCGGCCAGGCAGATCTGATCGGGCCGGTAGCCGACGTTGCCGACCAGGTCGAGGAACGCTGCTTCGGCGTCGTCGAGCCCGGCCGGGAACGGGTGCTCCGGCGCCAGTCGGTAGTCCAGCGAGTACACCGCGCACGCGGTCTCGCGCGCGAGACCGGCCACCAGCGAACGGTGTGTGGCGATCGAACCGACCACGTAACCGCCGCCGTGTAGGTACAAGATCGCGCCCGCGGCACGTTCGGGTGGCACCGCCCGGGTACGCGAACCCGGAATGGGGGTTTCGGCGATCACCCGCTCGGCGGGGCGCCCACCCAGCTGCAGGTGCTGCACGACGGAACCGTCGGGCACCAACTGCAGCCGGGAGACGGTGTCGAGCAGCACCCGCTGCACCGCGACCGGTAGCCGCGCGTTCAGCGTCACCCGGAACACCGGGTCGAGCAGCGTGCGGGCGATCGGCAGCGGAATCTTGAACTCGCGCATGGAGTTTCCTGGTCTGTCAGTTCGGCATGAAGCGGCCGTTGACCACGGCCGAGATTCGGTTGTAGCCGGAGGCGAGGAAACGCACGCTCACGTCGAGCAGCTTGGCCTCCCAGCCGATCAGCACGCGCGCCTGGCCCTTGCGCACACCTTCGGTGATGGTCTGCGCGGCCATCTCCGGGCTGTGAATCGCCAGGTACTTGTCGAACAGGGTGGCGGCATTGGCGCCATCCATGCCCTCGGCGTAGGTGGCATTGCGGGCGACCGCGGTCTTGATGCCGCCGGGGTGCACGCAGGTGACCTTGACGGGCGCCTTGGCGACCTTCATCTCCTGGTACAGCGCCTCGGTGAAGCCGCGCACCGCGAACTTGGCCGAGTTGTAGGCCGCCTGGCCGGGCACGGTGACCAGGCCGAACAGGCTGGAGACGTTGATGACGTGGCCGTCGCCGGACTCGATCAGCATCGGCAGGAACGCCTTGGTGCCGTTGACGACGCCCCAGAAGTCCACATCCATGATGCGTTCGATGTCTTTGAACTCGGTCTTGATCACGTCACCGTGGTAGGCGATGCCCGCGTTGTTGTAGATCTGGTGCACGACGCCGAAATGCGCCTTCACCTGATCGGCGTAGAGCAGGAACGACTCGCGCTCGGCCACATTGAGCCGGTCGGACTTGACCTGCGCGCCCAGCTTCTCGCAGGAGGCGACGGTCTGGGCAAGGCCCTCGGCGTCGATGTCGGAGAGCGCGAGCTTGGCGCCACGCGCGGCCAGGTTCTCGGCCAGCGCGCGCCCGATGCCGGAGCCTGCTCCGGTGATCACGCATACCTTGTTCGTGAAGTAAGCATCTTTGCTCACTGTGCTGCCACCACTTCCCTGTCGGCGTCTGCGGTTGTCGTAGTGTAGGCATCGGCATCGAAATACCGTGTGAGCCTACGGAATTCGAAGGTGAAGTCCGGCCACAACGTGGTGTTGTTGCCGTGCTTGTCCAGGTACCAGCTGGCGCAGCCGCCAGTGTTCCAGACGGTCTTGCCCAACTTTTCCTGCAGGTCGGCGTTGTAGGCGTGCTGCACGTCTTCGCGCACCTCGACCGTGCGCAGACCCTGCTTGTCGATCGTCGCCAGCGCGTCGCTGACGTAATTGATCTGCGATTCGATCATGTACACCATCGAGGTGTGGCCGAGGCCGACATTCGGGCCGACCAGGAAGAACATGTTGGGGAAGTTCGCGATGGCCGAGCCCTTGTAGGCCTGCTGGCCGATCTGGTCGAACACCTCGGTCAGCGTGCGCCCGTCGCGCCCGACGATCGAGTTGTAGGTCGGGGAGTCGGTGACGTGGAAGCCGGTGGCCACGATCAGCGCGTCGATCTCGCGCTCGGTGCCGTCCTTGGTCACGATGGAACCCGCCTTCACTTCGGCGATACCGTCGGTGACCACGTCGACATTGTCGCGATCGAGCGCGGGGTAGTAGTCGTTGGAGATCAGCATGCGCTTGCAGCCGATCCGGTAGTTCGGGGTGACCTTCTTGCGCAGCTCGCTGTCGCGGATCTCGATCTGCAGCTTGGCGCGTGAGATGGCCTCGAAGGCCTTCATCAGGGCCGGGAAGCGGGTCAGGCCGACGACCTGGGTCTCGCGCGCGGCGTAGATGGCCGCGCGGGACAGACGCTGCACGACGGGCAGGTGCTTGAACGCCAGCCGTTCGGGCAGCAGATACGGGCGGTCCATGCGCGGCAGCAACCAGGGCGCGGTGCGCTGGTAGACGTCGAGCGTGGCGACCTTGCTCGCGATGGCGGGCACGATCTGGATCGAGGAGGCGCCGGTGCCGATCACCGCGACGCGCTTACCGGTGAGATCGGCGTCGTGGTTCCAGCGGGCGGAGTGGAAGATCTCGCCCTCGAAACCGTTGATGCCCTTGATGTCCGGCAGCGACGGCTCACACAGCGCGCCGACCGCGGAGACCACGGTGTCAGCGGTGAACTCGCCCTTGGTGGTGCGGATGTCCCACTGCGCGGTCGCCTCGTTCCAGCGGACGCTCTGGACGTCGCAGTCGAAGACGTGGCGGTCGAGCACGTCGTAACGCTCGGCGACGCTCTTGATGTAGGACTGGATCTCGCCCTGCTTGGAGAACGACCGGGTCCAGTCCGGGTTCGGGGCGAACGAGTAGGAGTACAGGTGCGAAGGCACGTCGCAGGCGGCACCGGGATAGGTGTTGTCGCGCCAGGTGCCGCCGACTTCGCTGCCGCGCTCGAGCACGAGGAAATCCTCGCGACCCTGCTGACGCAGGCGAATGGCCAGGCCGAGGCCTGCGAACCCGCTGCCGACGATGACCGTCGTGACGTGGCGGGCGCCTGCTCCGGGTTCGACAACTTTGTCTGTAACCTTGCGACTCATGTAATGCAGAATACGGTCTTATTGAGCCGTAGTCAACAGCTATTGAACCGTATTCAGTAGTGGCTAGGATGGCTGATGTGAGTACCAGGAGCGTGGGAGAGACCAAGCGTGTGCGGCTCAGTCCCGAGGAGCGTCGGCTGCAGCTGATCACCCTCGGCGCCGAGATGCTGGTCGACCGATCACTCGAGGAGATCTCGGTCGACGACATCGCCAAGCAGGCGGGCATTTCGCGCGGGCTGCTGTTCCACTACTTCGCGTCCAAGCAGGAGTTCCACGAGGCGATCGCCCGGCATGTGAGCACCGAGTTCTTCGTCGCGATCATGCCCAACCGTGAGTTGTCGCTGTTCGACATGCTGCGCGACTCGATCGAACGCTACGTCGACTACGTCTGTGAACACTCCGCGCCCTACCGCTCGGTGCTGCGCGGGCCCGCTAGCGTCACCCCGGACGTGGCCGGACAGGTCAACGAAACCCGCGGCGCCATCGCCGATCTCATCATCGGCGAACTGCCGCTGCCGCCCGAGGGTGCCGAACTGGCGCGGCTCACCTTGGCCATTCGTGGCTGGATCGCGTTTGTCGAGGAGACCATCCTCACCTGGATCGTCGAGAAGCCGATCAGCCGCGAGCAGTTGGTCGACTTGTTGGTCGAGTCCTTGCCCGCGCTGGCATTGAGTCCGGCGTTGATCGCGGCACTGCAGGGCTGAATTCTCCGAATCGCTTGCCCTTTCCGGCCTATTCGGACTTCGGGCGGGCGCGCAGGTGTGCGCGCTCGCCCTGCTTGCCGAACAGGCTGAGGAATTCGACGGATTGTTCGTCGGCGGCGCCGAACCAGTGCGGGACATGGGTGTCGAATTCGGCGGCCTCGCCGGGGTTCATGATGATGTCGTTGTCACCGAGGATCAGGCGCAGGCGACCGTTGAGCACGTAGAGCCACTCGTAACCCTCGTGCACCTGCGGCGTCTGAGGCCGATCGCGGGCGCCGGGGGCGATGATCATCTTGAAGGCCTGGATGCCGCCCGCGCGTTTGGTGAGCGGGAGCATGGTCATGCCGTGTCGGCTGACCGGGCGCAGGTGGATGCGTGGGTCGCCGGTGGGCGGGGCGTCGACGAGCTCGTCGAGGGTGACGCCGTGCGCCTTGGCCAGGGGGAGCAGGAGTTCCAGGGTGGGTTTGCGGTCGCCGGATTCCAGGCGGGACAGGGTGCTCACCGAGATGCCGGTTTCCTGGGAGAGGTCGGTGAGGGTGGTCTGGCGCTGTTTGCGCAGGGCGCGCAGGCGAGGGCCGACCGAGTCGAGGGTCTGATCGAGGTCGTCCATGCTCTCCAGTTTGCCATGTCGGCAAAGAAGGTTGCCAGTATTCGGCGCTGGAATGCATGGTGGAGCTCGAAGGAGGTCGAGATGACACAGCTGAACGATTCATACGACGTGGTGGTGCTCGGTGGTGGAGCCGCTGGGCTGAACGCGGCACTGATGCTGGCGCGTTCGCGGCGCTCGGTCGCCGTGATCGACGCGGGGGCGCCGCGTAACGCGCCTGCTCAGGGCGTCCACGGACTGCTCGGGCGCGAGGGGATGTCGCCGTTGGAGCTGCTCGAACTCGGCCGCGCCGAGGTGCGTGGGTACGGCGGGCACGTCGTGTCGGGTCAGGTTGTCGCGGTGGGGCGTGCGGCTGATTCATCGGATATCGATGAATTCGCGGTGACCCTCGCCGACGGTCGCACGGTGGCCGCTCAGCGGATTCTCGTGGCCACCGGCCTCGCGGACGAACTCCCCGATGTTCCCGGCCTGCGCGAACACTGGGGTCACGACGTCTTGCATTGCCCCTACTGCCACGGCTGGGAAGTGCGCGATCAGCGCATCGCCGTGCTGGCGAGTGGACCGATGTCGGTGCATCAGGCGTTGCTGTTCAGCCAGCTCAGCGACGATATCGTGTTCCTGACGCACACGGCTGCGCCGCTGAGCGAAGAAGATGCGGAAAAGCTTGTGGCGCGGGGTATTCGGATCATCGAAGGCAAGGTCGTCGAGGTTCTCGGCGCCGACCGCCTGACCGGTGTCCAGCTCGCCGACGGCACGATCATCGAACGCGACGCCCTGGTCGTGGCACCCCGCATGAACACGCGCGCCACCTTCCTTACCGACCTCGGCCTCACGCCCGAGCCGCACCCGTCCGGCGCGGGCGACCACATCCCCGCTGATCCCGTCGGCCGGACCGCGGTGCCCGGCGTCTGGATCGCGGGCAACGCCACCGACCCGTCTGCCCAGGTCGGCGCGGCCGCGGCCGCCGGCGCAATGGCCGGTGCGCAGATCAACGCGGAACTGGTGATGGCCGAAACCGCCGCGGCGGTGGCCGTACGTCGCGCCGATGCCGACCTGGCCGAATCGGCGTCGGCGTAAGCCGATCGACCCTCGGTTCGATCTGGCGCGAAGGGCCCCGCCGAACGTCTCGGCGGGGCCCTTCGCGACGGACTCAGTTATCGGTGGCCGGGCACACCGTGCTGCTGAACGGGCACGGCTTGAACAGCTCCTCGATGAGCATGACCAGGGTGCCACTGCCACTGGTCGCATCGGCGCTGCCGGTCTCGGCGACCGGCGCGGCTGCTGTCGGCGCGGCCATCGCGGTAGCCGGAGCCATGGCCCCCAGCGCCACAATCGCCATACCGGCCATGACAAATTTCCCGATCGACACGCTGTCTCCCAAATCTCGAAAAGTGTTGCCGCAGAGTCGGCGAGAAGAATGATTCCCTGTGAAACGACCGACCGGTAGCCCTGAAAACCGGGGCTGTCGATCAGTTCGGGGTCAGGGTTTCCTCCTGGTCGGCAGTGGGTGCGTCGTCCGCCGGGGGTCGTGGTCGAGTGCGATAGCCTTGCGCGTCATCGATGGCCGTGGTCAGCAGGGCGCGGGCCTTGTCCGGCGAGAGCTGGCCGATGGTGACGTGCAGGGCGAGGCCGTCGAGTAGGGCGAGCAGGGATTCGGCGGCGGCGGTCGGGTCGGGGTGGTCGGGGAGCATGCCTGCGACGTGGTCGCGGAAGCCGAGGCCGTTCATTTTCAGGGTTTCGGCGATCTGGGGGCGGACTGTGGCGAAGGCCAGGTAACCGATCAGGATGCGGGCGTCGGCGGCCGATTCGGGGTCGGTGGGGAGCAGCGTGGTGAGGATCTGGCGCAGATCGGGGTCGGGGCCCGCCGCGGAGATCCGCGTGGCGATCCGGTCGGCGATGGTGGTGGTCGCGAACTCCATCATCGCCTCCTTGCTGGGGAAATAATGCTGCACCTGGCCCGCGGAGACTCCTGCCTCGGCGGCGACGTGGCGCAGGCTGATCGACTCCAGGCCGTCGCGGGCGAGCAGGCGCATCACCGCATCGCTGATCGTCGCGCGTCGAGAACTGTGATCCACCCGCTTCGGCATGGGCCAATCTTTTCACAATGCACTTGTATTGCCGCACTTCGCCCCTTTACAATGCGAGTGTATTGAAAAGGAGGGTCCCATGCGCCCGATCAGCCGGCTCGCACGGTCTTTCGTTCGTCTGGAAACCGACATCTGGGTGAGCCTCGCGCGGGCCGTCAGCCGCAGGCCGGACACCGAAGGCGGCACGCCGATTCGGTACGCGGGCGCGGAGTCGGCTGTCATCTGGGCGTTCATCGTGGTCAGCGCCGTGGAGATCCCGGCGGTTCACCTACTGATTCCGTGGCCCGCGGCGCGGTTTGTCGCGCTGGGACTCGGGGTCTGGGGATTGCTGTGGATGGTTGGCATGCTGGCCGCGCACCACATGTATCCCCATGTGCTCACCGATGAACTCCTGCGGGTCCGCTACCTGCGCCGGGTCGCCCTCGACCTCCCGCTGGCCGGCATCCGCGCCGTCCGCAACGATCTACGCGCCTACGACGGCGCGAAGTCCTTGCAGCTCACCGGCCCCGGCGAGACAACGCTCGCTGTCATCGTCGGCAGCTCGACCAATATCCGCGTCGACTTGATCGAACCGCAGACCTTCCACACCCCGCACGGCGACTTCACGGCGAGCACCGTCGCATTCTGGGCCGATGATCCGAAGGCCGCGGTCGCATCGATCCGCGCCGCATTTTCGCCCGATTCGGGGCTGGCCAGTCAGAAAACTGACTGAGCGGAGACGAAAATGCCGGAGGTTCACGGCCGGTCAGGGAGCGGCGTCCGCCGGAAACTGCGGACGACCTCGATGTAGCCCAGTGGCGGCCAGGTGTTATTCGGGTGTTGCGAAGGATTCGAGGCCGGTTACGCGGAGTAGGTCGAGGGCGGTGGCGGTCGGGGTGTTGGGGGCCGCGGAGTAGATGATGACGGTCTGGTCGGTGTCGGGGACGTGCATGGCGTCGCAGTCGAGGGTGAGGGCGCCGAGGTCGGGGTGGGCGATGGTTTTGGTGAGGCTGTGCATGACGCTGGAGCGGCCCGCCTGCCAGTGCTCCTCGAATTCGGTACTGCCGGTGCGAAGTTCGGTGAGCAGGCGGGTCAGGCCGGGGTCATCGGGGTAGGTGGCTTTGACCGCGCGCAGGCAGCCGACGCAGGCGGCCGCGTTGCTGTCGGCCTCCTCGGGTGTCATGACGATGCGGCCCATACCGCTGCCGAGGAAGCGCTGCCACATGATGTTGCGCTGGGTCACGGGGATCGCGGAGAAATCACCGAGCAGGGCCGCCGACAAGGGATTCCAGGCGAGGACATCGGATTTGGCGGAGAGCACCAGCACGGGCAGATCGGCCAGGCGATCCAGCAGGCGCAGCACGCTGGGGCGGATCAGCATCGGAATCCGCCCGGCCTGCGGTGGTTCCGACCCGGCGAGTCGATAGACGAGATCGCGATCGACATCGGTGAGCCGCAGCGCCCTGGTGAGCGCGCCGAGCACCTGCTCGGACGGTTTGGGTCCGCGACCCTGCTCCAGCCGCACGACGTAGTCGACGCTGACACCGGCCAGGTTCGCCACTTCCTCGCGCCGCAACCCGGGTACCTGCCTGCGTGACCCGCTCGGCAGGCCCGCGTCGGCGGGGGTCAGCCGAGAACGCGCGGTGCGCAAAACCGTCGCCAATTCCGCTCTGTCCACCTCTCCCATGGTGCCGCAGGACCCGAGCGCGGGGGTGGTACCGCCGGTCCTATGCCGAGGCAGCACTGGAGAACGTGGCGCGTCGGCGGGAATCTGGACGCATGACAACAACGATTGCCCTGGTCACCGGGGCCAATAAGGGACTCGGCCGGGAAACGGTGCGCAGATTGGCCGAAGCGGGCTGGCAGGTGTTCCTCGCGGCCCGCGACACCGCCCTCGGCGAGGCGGCCGCCGCCGAATTCACCGCGGCCGGTTTCGACGTTCGATTCGTCCCGCTCGATGTGACCTCCGACGACTCGGTCGCCGCGGCCGCCGACATCGTCAAGGCCACGGCGGGCCGCCTCGACGTGCTCATCAACAACGCCGCCATCGGCGGTCCGCGCACCGCGCCCTCCGAAACCAGGCCCGACGATCTGCGAGAAGTGTTCGAGACCAACGTCTTCGGCCCGATTCGGGTGACGAACGCGTTCGTGGGGCTGCTGCGTGTGTCCGACCACCCCCGCATCGTGATGGTCTCCAGCGGTGTCGGCTCGATCGCGACGATCACCGACCCGAAGTGGCAGGGCCTGCTGCCACCAGCCCTCGGCTACCCGGGCACCAAGGCGGCGCTGAACATGCTCACCGTCATGTACGCGAGCGAACTCGGCGAGATGAAGGTCAACGCGATCGATCCCGGCTACACCGCCACCGACCTCAACGGGCACAGTGGTTTCCAGACCGTCACCGAGGGCACCGACGCCGTCGTCGCCGTGGCGATGGCCGACCCGGACGGCCCGACCGGCGGATTCTTCGACCGAACGGGTACCGCACCGTGGTGAAAGCGGGCGCACTGCTCGTGGCGGTGCTCGCCGGTCTCGGCATCACCGCCTATCTGATGAGAACGGAGAATCCAGTGGCCCAGCCGAACACGGTGCTGTCGATCGGTCTACACCCCAACGCGGTCGACTACTCCCGCTACCCGCAGATGGACGAAGCCACCCTGACCGCCCGCATCGCGGCAGGTGAAACCGCCCTGCGTGCGGCGGGATTCGACATCGTCTCGTGCCAGGTCCCCGCCGATCCCGACGCGGCCGAGGCGACGCTGCGTGAATGCGCGGCGAGCGGGCAGTTCCGGGTGGCCATGATCGGAGCCGGTGTGCGGATGGCCCCCGAGCACACCCTGCTGTTCGAACGCCTGATCAATGTCGCCGGCGAGATCGCTCCGGGAATTCGATTCTGTTTCAACACTTCTCCGGAAACGACCATCGACGCGCTGCGCCGGTGGGTGCAGCCGGAGTGAAGCAGAGACCGGCTGCTACTTGTGGCCGCCGCCGTGGTCATGGCCGCCGCAGGTGTCGGTGCGCCGACCGTCCGCCGAGGCTTGCCCGGCGCCGTGGCCTTCCAGCGCCGCGAACGGACCGCACTCGTGCGGGGCGATCCACACGTGCACCATCGGGTTTCCCGAGCCGGGGTTGATGGAGTTGGGCGGGCAGTTGCCCTGGGCGTCGAGCACACCGGCGACCACGGGGCCGTTGTCGCCGGCTTTCCAGCAGAGGTTGTCGTGGACGTGCCACTGCATCAGGGAACCGCCGAAATCCACCAGGGCCGGGTCGTCGATCTTCTTGCCGTTGGCGATGTACATCGCCGAGACGAGGGTGCGGTCGGTTCCGTCGACCCGGTAGACCAGCGACTCCGGGTGGGCGGGATCGAGGAAGTTGTTGTCGCGGATGTAGCTGGTGTTGATGTAGTGCTCGTACCCGGTGGCCGAGTCGCCGATCGAGCGGAAGCCGAGGGCGCCAACGGAATTCACGTCCGCGAAGGCGGGCAGGCCGTCGAGGGTGCTGCGAACGAGGTCGGTCGCGCGTGCCTGCTGATCCGGCGTCACACCGGCGACACCCGACAGGTCGATCGGCTTCGCCGGATCGAAGGGGCGCGGCCAGTTCGCCTCGGTGCCGTGGTCGTCGCCCGTGCCGTGCGCGTGGTCCCCGCCCGCCGCGTGCGCGTCCTCGCTCCCGTGACTGTGGACGTGTCCGACACCGTTGAGCATCGCCGCCAGCGCGAGCACCCCCACCGCCGCGGCCGCGATCCCCGACCGCAGTGGCGGCAACGTCGCGGTGGGCCTGAGTAGGCCGATTCCCGCGGCAATGGCGGCCAGCGCACCCAACGCGGCGCACACGGTATCCGCTACCTGCGGTGACTCCGCGGTCAACCCGGCGATGAACCCCACATCAGCGAACCGCGTGAACGCCCATACCGCGGCCGCGAAAGCATTCACCGCGAGCATCGACGTCACGACGAGTTTGCGCTCACTCAGCAACACCGCCAGTCCGGTCGCGCACTGGACCGCGGCGAGCACGACCATCAGCCGTGCCAGAGTCGCGTGCTCGGTGTGCATTCCCGCCGCCATGAAATGCACGGCGCCAGCTCCCACCGAGGCGATCCCGCCCAACAGCAGGTACCCGTTACGTCCGTTCGCCATGCCATGCTCCCGTGTTTGTTGGAGCGCTGGCGCGCTCGAGCGGGGCCCTGCGGGCCCCTGATCTTCCCTCCCCCCGGGCACTCCTTCGTCGCACCCTCCGGTCAGTCCAGATCAGGGCGGGCCCCTTAGGTTCTCGGACACTACCGGGACTCATTGAGACGTGGTTGCCGCCTGGATAAGAGAACTCTGTGACCCATCTCTCGCCGCGAAACGGCGAACGCCGGGCGGATCGCGATGATCCACCCGGCGTTCGCCGTTGT
Source organism: Nocardia sp. FBN12 (assembly GCF_054031145.1). Taxonomy (NCBI): domain Bacteria; kingdom Bacillati; phylum Actinomycetota; class Actinomycetes; order Mycobacteriales; family Nocardiaceae; genus Nocardia; species Nocardia sp. FBN12. The sequence goes on along the minus strand of NZ_CM132926.1, from coordinate 4,800,023 downwards.
GCGAGAAGAAGCTACGTGGTCGG